>CAVXDH010000002.1:0-2611327 GCA_963760545.1 uncultured Solirubrobacterales bacterium | reverse complement strand
ACAAAGGTGAGAGCCAGGACCGCTTCACCCGGCCACAGACGGACGGCGTGAAGCGACTGGCGCGTATCGCGGCTCGTGCGTTGTTGTGGGGATGCGTGCTGCTGCTGCTGATTCGCGGCGCGCTCTCGATGCTGAACACGGAATCCCGCGTGCCCACCACCACAAGCGGTGTGACGGTTACTGCGACGCAGCCCGCTAGCACCGGATCAACGAGTGCGCAAAGGCGGTGATTGCAGTGTTTTCACAGAAACGACGTCTCGGGCTTCTGGCCCTTCTGTTGGCGATCTGTGCGTTGATGATGTTCCCGGTCGCGGCATTCGCGTCCGGCAACAACGTCGGGCAGAACGTCGCGAACCTGCTGAAAGGGTACGCGACCGAGCTGTACGGCGGGATCGTGGGCGTCGTAAGCCTGATGTTTCTCGTCAATCGCCGGTACACGGAGCTGGCGGTTTTTCTGTTCGCGGCGATCGTGGTCGCGTGGATGGTGTTCGCCTCGGCGGACATTGCCACCGCTGCGGAAGCCATCGGCAAACAGATCTTCGGTTGACGGGGAGCTGCTTGCGATGAGTGACTCCACGCATCCGATCCGCTCCTACCAGCGGATATTCAAGCCCGACCGGCGGGTCTACGCGATCGACGGGCGGCGGCTGCCTGTGCCGGGCGGCGTGCCGCTTGAGTGGCTCGGCTGGGCGTTCTGCTCGCTGGTCGTGGTGCTGGTCGTAAGCCAGCGCTCGATCTTCTTCGCGGTCGTGACCGCGGCGGTCGTGGGGCTGCTCGGCGCAAGCTCACACGGCTGGCCTGGCGCGGTCCTCGGTGTGCTCGCTGGGTTCGCCGGGACGTTGCTGGCGGGCGTCGTGCTCGACTGGCTCGATTGGCCGCTTCGGCTGCTGATCGCGCCGGGCATGATCGCGACGCTCGCCGGGCAGGCAGCCCCCGACGGACGCCCAGCGCACCGTTATCTCACCTCCTGGGCGGCGCTTCGTATGCGCTCGGCTCGCCGCTCGCTCGACTCCGCGATCGGCGCCGAGGACGAAGCCCACGATTGGGCGCCGAAGGTGTGGGTCGCGCCGGACGAGCACTCCCCGGTGCTTCACCACGGCAAGGTGCGCGGCCCCGCTCGGCTCGTGTTCGCACGGCCGGTGGTCGCGATCCCCGGCCGTCGGAGACTGATCGTCCGCCGCGCTGACGGCCATCGCCTGCGCACGGGCGAGCGGCTGGCAGAAGTCATCGAGCTGGACGAGGGCCAGGTCGTGGAGGTCCGGCCATGACGACCTTCTCCCTGCGCTACGCGCACGGCAACGTGCTGCTCGGGCGAAGCGGTGACAGCGCCGCGCTCTACCGGCTGGCGATGACCTCCTACCCGTACCTGCCGACGGGCGGCAAGTGGGGGCTCCAGCGGCGACTGCAGCGGTTGGCGCACACCGTCGGCGCGGACTTTTCGCTGTGGCGGGTCAGCCGCGCGTATCCGGCTGATGAGTACGTCGAGCACACCTCCGGTCTGCTCGACGGCCGCCACCAAGACCCCGCCGCGTGGCAAGCGTTCTTGGAGGGGCACCAGGCGAGGCTGCGAGACCTCGGCTCGCACATCCCCGAGTGCTACCTCGCGGTATCCCTCGCGGGCAAGAGCCCGACCGGCGTCGGCTCCGGCCTGGTCAGGAGCGTCGACAAGGTGCGTCGCCGCGTCGAGGAGGCGGCCGGGATCGGCTCGGCCTCGCCGATCAGCTGCGGCGAGCTGTCCGAACTCCAGACGCGCGAGCAGCGCACGTTCGAGCGGCTGAACGGCGTCATCGCCTCGCGGCGTGCGAGGACCGTAGAGCTTCAGTGGCTGCTGCGCCGCTCGGTTTGCCGCGGCATCGGCGAGCCCGTCCTTGACCGGCACTGGTCCCCGGATGCTCTGATCGTCTCCGCGCCCGGCGGCGGCGTCTCCTTCGAGCCGCTCGGCAGCGACCTTCGCCAGTGCGCGCAGGCCGCGATCACCGAGCGCGAGCAGTCGCTGATCGTGGACAGCGAGCGAGGCCGCTCCTACCAGGCGCTGCTGTGTGTCGGAGCGCTGGCCGAAGCACCTGAGTTCCCCGGCTGGACAGCGGAGGTGCTGTTCGCGCCTTTGGAGTCGCTGCCGTGGCCGGTCGACGCGGTCGCGCATTGCCGCTGGCTTGGCAACCGGCAAGCGCTCACCCAGGTCCGCAAGCGGATCGCGGACGTAGAGCACGCCTTCTACGAGCAGGTTCATGGCGCCGCGCACGGCCCGAGCGTCCTTGCCGGCGTCGACCGTGTCCTCGCTCGCGAATACGAGGCGCAACTGCAGGCCGGCGGGCACCCGCCGATGCTCTACGGGCAGATCGGTCTCGCGGTCGGCGCCCCGACCGAGGAGGAGCTAGAGCGCAGGGTCGCGGCGCTGCGGGAGCAGTACGGCGACCTCGCGCTGCACAGGCCGGTCGGCCTTCAGTACCAGCTCTGGCTTGAGCACCTCCCGCGAGCGGACGGGTGGGTGTGATGCGCGACTACACCCAGCAGCTCACTGTCGAGCAGTTCGGGGCGATGGTCCCGACGGCGAGCCGCATCGTCGGCTCCCAGCGAGGCCCATATCTCGGGTACACGCCCGTCGGCGCACCGCTTCCCGTCCGCTTCGATCCGACACAGGCACCAAGGGAAGATCGCGCCTCAGCGGTCCTTCTGATCGGCACCCTCGGGTCGGGCAAGACGGTCGCCTCGCAGGCGATCGAGTACGCAGCCGAGCGCCGGGGATCGCTCGTGGTGGACTTCGATCCGAAGCCCGACCACGGGTGGGAGAACCTGCCCGAGCTGGCCGACCGGCTGCAGGTGCTCGAGCTGTCCGGCGCCGAGGCCCAACAAGGGCGACTCGATCCGCTGCGGATCGGGCTTGAGGACATCCGCGAGGAGCTGGCCTGCAGCTACCTGCTGGAGCTTTTGCCGGGCAGCCCCGCGCAGTGGGAGAACGCCGTTTCGCTCGCGGTGAAGGACACCGTCCGCGAGGGATCACGCAGCCTTCTGCGCGTTGTCGAGCAGCTCCTGGCCTCCGATCGTGCCGGCGCGAGGGAGGCCGGGGAGGCGCTTGAGGTAATCCGCGACTTCGGCCTCGCGAGGCTCGGGTTCGGTGGCGGCGCCGGCAGCGACATGCAGGCCGCGATGCCGGTCACGACGATCCGCATGCCCGGCCTCTCGCTGCCGGAACCGACGGCAGCTCGCGAGAGTTACACGCGCGCGGAGAGGATCTCGGTCGCGACGTTGAGCTTGGTCGCGGCCTACGCGCTGCAGCTCATCTCCAAGGACCGCTCGCGTCACAAGATCGTCGGCCTCGACGAGATTTGGTTCCTGCTCGCCTCGCCGCAGGGCCGGCAGATCATTCACCGTCTCGTCCGGCTCGGCCGCGCGTACAACGCGACGCTGCTGCTCGGCACTCACAGGATCGCCGACCTCGGGGACCTCGCCGACCTGATCGGCGTCGTGTTCGTCTTCGGGCAGGACAGCGACGCCGCAGCAGCCGCCGCTTTGCGGTTCATCGGCCTTGACCCGACGCCTGAGCTGATCGGCAAGGTCCGCGAATTCCGCGCCGGGCATTGCCTGATGCGCGACCTGCACGGCCGCGTAGGGGAGGTGCAGATCGATCTCGTCTACCCGCACCTCCTCCAAGCGCTCGGAACCACACCCCAGCAGTTCGGAAGGAGCGAAGCATGAAGACCCTGATCCTCCGGCCGGCGAGGTGGGCTGGCCGTCATCGCCGCAGCCTGATCGTCCTCTTCTTCGTGACGTTCTTGACGTTGCTCGGGGCGCACCCCTCAGCGCACGCCGCTGACGTGTTCAGCAACATCGATCCGGCGCCGCAGCTCCCGCCCGGCGGCTGGGTCGGCCGCTACCCCGTCGGGAACTACGAGCTAGACCAGTACTTCCCGGCGATCAGCGTCGGCTTTACCAGCGGCGTCGATGCCTCCGGGGTCGCGCCGATGATCGCGTACTTCGGCGCGGAGGTGCTGTGGGAAATCACCTCATTCCTCGCAAACGGGGTGATTCTCCTTTTCGCGCTCGCGTTCAACCTCGACTTGGTCAACGGGTCAACGCCGGGATCGGGCGCGCTCGCGCCGGTCTCCCAGGCGATCCACAACCTGTACGAGAGCACCTTCGGGACGCCTTGGCTGATAGCGGCAATCACCCTCGTCGGCTGCTGGGCGATGTGGAAGGCGCTCATCCAGCGCCGCTACGCGGAGACTGCGGGGGCGCTCGCCGTCTCGGCGCTGTTCTTCGTCCTCGCGATCGGGATAGTCACCCAGCCCGAAAAGACGATCGCCCCGGCGAGCAAGCTCTCCAATCAGCTCTCCACGGCGCTGCTGTCACTCGGCAGCGAAGGAAGCGTCGGCAACGAATCGCAGGCGAAGACAGCAGCGAGCGACCAGCTCTTCGAACTTCTCGTCCTGAACCCCTGGACGGTTCTCGAGTTCGGCGGGATCGAGCACTGCGCGACCGTCAGCCACGGAAAGCCGCAATCGGTCGCAGTCAGACCGCTCAGCTCAAACCCGGCGACCGACACGCAGCTCGCCGCCCAGCTCGAACACGGCACCGAAGTCAAAGCCAACGGCAAGACGTGCATCAACGACCGCAACAAGTACGCCACCCATTTCCTCCAGTTCCCTCCGGGGTCACACCGCCGCGGCGCCGAGCACGAAGCGCTCGAACACGGCGATAACGAAGACCTCCCAGCGTCCGACCCCGGCAAGAGCGACGGCACCTACCCGCTAGGCCCGTCCGACGAGCCCGCCGCGGAAGCGATGGGCAAGGGCGGCCAGTACCAGCGGCTGCTGCTCGCCATCGTGATCCTGCTCGGCGAGATCGGCGCCTATCTGCTGCTCGGCGCGCTCGCGGTCGGGGTCATCCTCGCTCAGATCCTGCTGCTGACGCTGCTCGCGTTCGCGCCGGTCGCGCTCCTGATCGGCATCTTCCCCGGCCGCGGGCACGAGTTCTTCCGCGCATGGGTATCGAAGCTCGCCGGCTACCTCGCCCGGAAGGTCATCTACAGCCTCATCCTCGCCATCGTCCTCGCGGTCTGCTCCGCGCTGGACGACGCGACCTCGAACCTCGGCTGGCTGCTCGCCTTCGCCTTGCAGGCCGCGTTCCTCTGGACCGTCTTCCTGCAACGCAACCGCCTCACGAGCGACCTACTCGCCGGGACGGTCGGGCCACGCGCAGCGAACGACGGCACCAACCGCCTCGCGAACCTCTACTACGCCACGCGCCTCGCGCGGCTTATGCCCACGCCGAACCTGCCTCGGCTCCCGCGCCTGCCGCGGAAACTCCCGACGCTCACGCCCAACGGCTCCCCCGGCGGCGGGACGCCCGGCGGAGAAGAAGCTCGACCATCGAGCGCAGGCCCGAGCGGCGGAACACCACCACCGCCCACGGGCGCACCCTCCGGTGGCGGCCCAAGCGGCGACGAGCAGTTCGGAGACGACGAGCCACCGACGACGGCGCCAGCGCCGAACGAAACGCCGACGCACGGGCCAGGCGCCCCGACTCCCCGCCAGAGCTACGACCACGAGGACACACACGGGGAGCACGCGACCTCGCCTCACCCTGACGGTCCGGCAGATCGGGCGCCCGCGAGCGACGCTCCGCCATCGCCGTCGAGCCCATCGCGGGCTGCTGCTCAGCCTCCCGAGGACGAGCTGCCCCAAGGCGACACGGGCATCCCTAGATCCCCCGCGACGGCGAACACGACGACCGCCCGCCCGCAAGGCTCTGCCCCCGAAACGAGGAGCGACGCGCCGACGACGCCAGTGGCAGAGGCGAGCGCGAGAACCTCCCCGACCCGCCCCGCACCGCCACCACCACCGCCGGTGGCGCCGTCAGCGCCACAGGTGCCCGTCGCAATCGAGCCTCCGCCGCCGGTCGCGTCGGCGAGCACCACGACGCCGGGCATCCCGCCACAGCGATCGAGCGGCGATGACTTCGGCGACGGGCCTCCGTCGCAGCCGACCCCTGAGCCCGCCGCCGCGGCGCGCCCACCCCGCGATGAGCCGCCGTCGGCATCTACCGCCCCCGCGATCGGTGCCGAGGAGCCCGTCTCGCTCTTGCTCAGAGCGCGATACGGCACCGGCGCGGCTGACCCCGCAAACCAGGAGGACGAACACCCATGAGCTGGCGCATCGAAACCGCAAACCCGTTCGCCCTCCTGAGCGAGCTCCCCGCCGATTGGGCGCAGACGTGTTTCCTGCGCCCGCCGAGGGACCTACCCACGCCGTGCCTGATCGCGATTCTCGCCAGGGTTCGCCGCGTCCTTCGCGACGACGGAACGCTCTGGCTCTCATTGCCGGGACGTGGCAGCCAGCCGCAGGCGCTCCAGCTGGTCGAGGACGCCGGATGGCTTCGCCAGGATCGCGCCCTGCACCGCAGCCGTCTCTCGCTGATCGTCGGGCACTCGACGGTCGCGCTGTTCACCAAGCAGCAGAAGTTCCATTTCAACGCCCGGCTTGCGCTGCGCGCCCCGGCGGCGAGGCAAGGCGAGGGAGCCTGCTCGCAGCAGCGCAGCCGCGCGATCTCTGCCCGGCGACTTCAGCGACGCGCGTGGTGCGTGCCCGCCGCTGGCGAGGCCCAACCGCCGCAGGAGGTCATCGATTGGTGTGTTCGCGCCAGCACCTCGCCTCGCGCGTGCGGGGTCTGCGGCACACCTTGGCGACGGCTGCCCGGCGGACCCGACCACGCAGCTCGGTCGCGGCCCGCGTGCTCGCACACCAACGACCGGGGGCGCTGCCTCGTCCTCGATCCCTTCTGCCGCTCCTTCGCGGACGTCGGGCTCGCCTCGGTCCGCGCCGGCCGCAGCTACCTCGGCTCGACGCACGACGGTGACACCGCGACGCGGGCGCGAGCGCGCCTTGAGGCGATCGAGAAGGAAGCACGACGATGAGCGCCGCCGCAGCATGGATTCGCCGGCAGCTCGACAGGCCGATCGGCGAGAGCGAGCGGCGCGCAGCGTTCACCGCGATCTCCGTCGTGCTGATCACGGCAGCCCTCCTGCTCGCGATGACCAGCACCGGCGTGCCCGCCAGCCAACAGCCCCGCGCACCACACCCGCCGACGAACACGGTCGGTCCGGTGAAGGACGGAGCAGCTCCTGCGGAGGCGCTTCGTACCGCACGAACGTTCCTCGACGGCTACCTCGCGTTCGCCTACGGGCACGGGCCGGCGAGCGCCGTGAAGGACGCGGCCAGCGGCCTCGCCGACGCACTCAGGAGGCGAGCGCGCGTGGTTCCGCCAGCGCTCCGCAGGCTTCACCCGAGGCTGGTCGCTGTACGCGCCACCAGCTCGACGGGCGCACAGGTCGTCGTCACCGGGCTTGTCAAGGACAGCGAAGTTGTCGCATACCCGATCAGGGTCGTGCTCGCCGAGCACGGCGGCCGGTATCTCGTCACCGGATTGGCGGGTGCGTGATGCGCCGTGCTGCCTTGATGTGGCTGATCGCAGGGTTCTCCACGGCGGGGATCGCGATGCTGCTGGCGTTCGCGGTCGCGGTCGCTGTGCTCGGCGCGAGCCTCAACGGCTGCTCGCCAGAGGCAGCACCGGCACCCTCCGTTGAAGGGCCAACGCCGTCGGCCTACGCGCTGCAAAGCATCCCGCCCGAACGCCTCTCGCTATACGAGCGAGCCGGGGAGCGGTTCGACATCGATTGGTCGTTCCTCGCGAGCATTGGTGCGCAGGAGTGCGGCAACGGCGAGTGCGCCGGCACCAACGAAGCCGGTTGCGCGGGACCGATGCAGATCGCCTACGTGCGCGGAAGCGAATGCAGCCCAGGCTCCGGCCCGACGCTGTGGGAAACCTACGCCGTCAACGCCGACCCCGGCCATCCGCTGTCGATCAACAATCCAGCGGACGCGATCTTCACGGCCGCGAGGATCTTGCGCGAAGCGAAGGGCGCCCCACCGACGGGCGGCACCTTCGCCGAATATCACGAAGCCGCCTGCCGCTACTACGGCGCGTGCGGCGACTCGACCGTGGCGTATGCGGAAGAGGTCATGGCCCGAGCCGTCCAGTACGGCTTCACCGGGTCGGGTGCGCCGACAGCGACGAGCCCGCCGCTCGCCGAACCAGTCAGCGGCGGCTGCGAAGCCAGCTCGGGGCCACCGACGCCGGCCAGCAGCTCAAGGATCGTCCGCGTCGCCGAAAGTCAGCTCGGGCAAGGCGAGCATCCGCCTGGGAGTAACTGCACGATTTTCGGGCCGTGCGAGGAGTGGTGCAGCCTCTTCGCGAGCTGGGTCTGGAAGCGCGCGGGCGTTCCGCTGCCCGGCTCGACCGCCACCTACGGCTACTCCGGGTCGCTCTACACCTGGGCGAAGGAACACGGCGGCAGAGTTCTTCCGCCGACCGCTAGACCGGCGCCCGGCGACACCGTGTTCTTCGGCGGTGGCCCGACCGAAAGCGTGCATGTCGCGATCGTGCAGAGCGTCTACAAGGACGGGCGAATCACGACGATCGACGGCAACGACGATCACAACGAAGTCGGCATAGCCGGCCCGTTCCTCCCGAGCGAAGCGGTCGTCCAGGGCCAGCACATCTACGGGTACGCGCAGCCACCGAGCACCGAAGGGCACGGGTGACGGCGCGATGCCACAACGCAAAAACAACCAGGCCGAGAGATCGGCTGACAGGAAGGTGAGCGGCATGTCCACACCGTCAAGCAAGGCGGCGAGCCGCCGCGCACGCTGCGCTACTCCAAAGCGCACTCAACCTACCCCCCCCTCCTCCCCCCCCCCCCCCCGAGCGGGGTCGAGCGGGAGGCGATGATGCCGACGCTCGCAAACCGACTCGTCGCGCAGCGACTCGTGGCCGCCGGCAGCCGGGGAAGATCCTTGACCTGTTCGCCGGTGCCGGCGGCTGGGCGGAGGGCCTTCGGATGCTCGGCCTGAACGCGCTCGGCATCGAGGTGGACGAGTGGGCGTGCGCGACCTCGGCCGCCGCCGGGCATGAGGTGCTGCAGGCGGATCTTGCTGCGCTCGACCCTTGCCAGTTTTCTCCTGTTTGGGGGATGGTCGGCTCGCCGCCGTGCCAGGCGTACAGCTCTGCCGGGAAGGGCCTCGGCCGGGAGGACAAGCCGCTGGTCATCGCGTGCGCGCATGAGCTGGCCGCCGGGCATGACAGCCGCGCCGAGCGCCTCGCCGGGTGCGCCGATCCGAGGTCGCTTCTCACGGTCGAGCCGCTGCGGTATGCGCTCGCGTTGAAGCCGAGGTGGATCGCGCTCGAGCAAGTCCCTGTCGTCCTTGAGCTATGGACGATCTTCGCCGGGCTGCTCTCCGTTCACGGCTACCACACCGCCGCCGGGATTCTCTCGGCGGAGCGCTACGGCGTCCCGCAGACCCGCAAACGGGCGTTCCTGATCGCGTCGCTCGACGGGCCAGTCGAGCTGCCCGAGGCGACGCACCGCTCCTACCAGCCGAGGCGCAAAGAGACGCCGCAGGAGGAGCTTGGCCTGCTGCCGTGGGTGAGCATGGCCCAAGCGCTCGGCTGGAGCGCCGCCGATCAGGTCGGGTTCCCGAGGCGCAACGACACTCAGAGCAACCAGCCAGCGAAGGGCGACACGGGCACCTACCGCAAGCGCGACCGGCGTCCCGGCTGTAACCCGGCGCCGACTCTGACCGCTCGGACACGCTCTTGGACCAGGCAGCCGTGTGTTGAGATTCGTCGCAGCGGCAGCAGGATCAACGAGGGGTTCGATCCGACCGAGGCTCCGGCGCAGGCGGTCACGAGCAGAGTCGACCGCTGGCAGGCACACGACGTCGAGCCTTGGACTGAGCAGCGGCCAGCGCCGACGCTCGTCACGACGAGGCGCTCGCGGGATGGGGCGCTCGTCGGCCGTCAGCTTCCTCCCGGTGAGGGTGTCGAGCGAGGCGGCTGGGCTTGGCGGAATGGCACGCACGCGCACGCCTCGGTTCGCGGCAGCGGGCAGCCAGCGCCGACCGTTCACTTCGGCCATGCGGCGAACAAGGTCGAGTGGGTTCCGTGCGCTTATGAGCCTCGCCAGCGCGGCGCGCAGCCCAGGCCCGTCGAGCAGCCCGCGCCGACGATGCTCGCGAAGGGCACCCCGGTATGGGCCGGGAAGCGCCCGGCGACGACCGTCGCTTGCGACAGGCGCGTTCATCCTCCAGGGCACAAGCAGAACGCGAGCGACCCTCCAGGCCGCTACCAGCAGCGCCGTGGCGTCAACGCGGTCAGAGTCACGGTCGAGCAAGCCGCGGTCCTCCAAGGGTTCCCCGTCGACTATCCGTGGCAGGGCGCTCGCACCCGGCAGTTCACGCAGGTCGGCAACGCGGTCCCGCCGCCGCTCGCGCACCGTGTTGCCGAGCAGGCGATCCGGCCCAGCGCACCTCGACGTGCCAGCAAGGGGAGGCGGCCGTGAGCTTCGAGGTCGTCACCGTCGGCGGGGTCGAGCGTGAGGACCCGGACGACCTGATCGCCCGCGCGCGGGGCGAGCATCAGCCGGTCGCGGTGTGGTGCCTCTTCAGCGGCGGGAACGACTCGACCGTTCTCGCGCACCGATGCCGCGAGCATTACGACGGCCTCGCGTTCGTTGACACCGGGACCGCTGTTCCCGGCGTCGCGGAGTTCGTCCGCGAATACGCCGACTGGATCGGCAAGCCCCTGCGGGTCCTCCGCGCTGGCGACGCCTACCGGATCATGGTGCTCGGCGACGGGGTGTGGTGGGCTCGGTACGACGCCGCCCGCGCAGTCGAGCCTTGCCTTTCGATCGAGGCGTTCGTCGCGAGGGACACGCGGAGGTATGGCCGGGCGTCGGGCGGCGAGCTCGGCCAGATACCGCACGGCTTTCCTGGGCCGGGCGCGCATGGCCGCTCGTATAACAGGCTGAAGGAACGCCAGATAATGACCCTGCTCAGGGAGAGCAAGGTCGGCCATCCGCGCAGCGCGAGGGTGCTGTTCTTGTCGGGCATCCGTCGCGCGGAGTCACGCCGCCGCTCCAAGCGCGAGGCGATCAACCGCCTGCCGGGCAAGGCGGCGGTGTTCGCGGCGCCGCTGATCGACTGGACCGGCGAGGAGATGCGCTCCTATCGCCGCGGGCACGATCTTCCCGAGTCGCCGGCCGCCGCGTTGCTGCACCGAAGCGGGGAGTGCAACTGCGGTGCGTTCGCGAAAGCCGGCGAGGAGCGAGCGATGCTCAAGGCTCTCTACCCGGAGTTTTTCGCGGGCATCGAAGGACTGGAGCGTGAGGCGCAGGCGGCAGGTGTCCGCTGGTGTCGCTGGGGCGGCTACGACGTCCACGGCAACCGGGCGGGCGAGGTCACGCGCCGCCGGCCGGGGATGCTTTGCGAATCGTGCGAGGCGCGACAGCGCGTCTCTACGTCACCTTCGCGCAGGCGTTGTCGGGCCAGTAGAGCGGGGCGGCGGCCGTGACTGGCGAGTTCCGTTTGAGGGTCCGTTTGAGGGTCCGTTTGAGGTGCCGTTTGAGGCTCCGTTGCGGCTTGCGGGCGTTGCCTGCTTTCCCCTGCACGCGCGCGGCTTTTCGAGGCTTCGCGCGCGGCGACTTCTCTGTGTCCGCTAGTGAATCCTCGCCCTGTCACCCGCTGACTAGAGATCCCCTGCGGCTGGCGCTCCGCTCGCGCTCCGATAAGCCGCCGGGTGCGCCGTGGGCCAACTGGCGTGCCAATGGCCGTTGTGTGACCCTGCCGGTAGGTGGTCTGGTGACGTGCAGGTGCCGGTGCTGGCTGCCGCTCGCGTATCGTGTCGTCGCTGGTCGTCGTTGCCTGGTGGCGCCTTCGCCGCTGGCTGTGCCCGCTCGTTCGCCGTTGGCGCTGCCGGCGCCCGCTGGTCGGAGTTGCGCCGTCCCGCCGTCGCTGTCGCGTCGGCTGGCCGGCAGATTTGGTAACGGCCGGCGCGCGGCGCCGCGGGCGCGCGGGCGGGGCGGTGCTCGGCGATGAGTGGCCGCCAGTCCCAGGACCCCCGGCCGCTCGCGGCGGTCGTTGCTGTGCTCGTGGCGTTCTCGGTGCTCGGCGCCGCCCGCTCGCCCGTCGGGCTGCTGGGTCGAGCGCAGGCGCTCGCGCCGCTGGTCCTGATCCCGGCCGTGGTCGTCGTGGCGTCCGCTTTGGTGTGCCGGATGGTGGCGACGAGAAGGGCGCTCGCTTCGAGGACTCGGCTGGTGGTGCTCGCCCCGGACTCGTTCGACCCGTCGCTCGATGCGGTCCTTCGCTGCGCGGCCCAGCTCTCACGTGTGCGAAGGCTCGTCGGCGGCTGGCTTGACCCTCGCGCGAGGGCGGTCCGGGTGCTGTTGGACTGCGATCCCGAGGGGAAGATGCGTTACTCGCTGAGCGTCCCGTCGCGGGCGCTGCCGGCGGTGCGCTCTGCGCTCGGCGTGTTCGATCGAGTGCAGGTCCAGGTCATCGAGGCGAACCCGGAGCCCGCCGTCGAGGGCGATGATCGCGTGGAGGTCGTGCGGGCTGAGCTGCGCCTCGCGCGGCCGAGCAGCGAACCGCTCGCGCATCTTCCGTTGACCCCCGATCCGTTGCAGGGCTTCGCGCGGGTGCTCGCGCGGCTTGATCCCGCGCACCGGGAGCGCGCGGAGGTCGCGATCGACCTGCTCCCCACGACCGCGGCGACGCGCCGCCGGCTTCGGCGTCGGCTGCTGAAGGAGGCGCTTCGCCGTGGCGATGACTCATCGCGGCAGCCCGGCGGCGATGGCATGTTCGACTTCGACGGCGGTGGTGGTGGGCGTGGTCGTCGTCGCCCGGCGGAAATGGTCAAGCAGCGCGCCGAGCGCGAGGAGATCGCAGCGAAGCTGGTGCAGGCCGAGCCGATCTTCCGTCTGCAGGTGTTGATCCGCTGCTGCTCGCCGGAGCGCGGGACGGCCGTCGGTTGTCTTCAAGGGCTGCTGTCGTGTTTCGACGGGTTCGCTGGCGCGAACTCGTTGCGCGTCGTCGGTGTTCGCTTCCTCGGCCTCGCGTTCGCTGGGTCGGACCTTCCCGGCCGCCGCGGATGGTTTGACCACCGCATGAGGACCGGCCTGTTCCGGCCAGCGCGTCGCGACTACGTGACCGCTCGCGAGATGGCGGGGCTACTCAAGCCGCCCACGGTGAAGTGCGCCGCGCCGGAAGTGCTGCGTCTCGGCCCGGCGGTGTATCCCGCGCCGAGGGTCCTCCCGACGTTCACCGGGCAAGCAGACCTCGTGCCGCTCGGCCGGGTGGAGGGCGAGGACGGGCAGCGAAGGGTCGGGCTGCGCGTCGAGGACTCGTTCTTCACCTACACCGCGGGACGGAGCCGGTGGGGCAAGACAGAGCTGGCGCTGACGCAGTTCCTTCACCTCGTGCGAAGCGGTCACGGCGGCATGTTCCTCGACCCGCACCAGGACGCGGTGCAAAGGGTCAAGAGCTGCCTGACCGAGGAAGGGCTCGCCGAGCGTGTGATCGAGCTGGACCTCGTCGGCCCACGATCGCGAAGTGGGCAGCCGGGCTGGAACCTCTTTGCCGCGCGGGGCCTTGACCCCGAGGCCGCCGAGCGTCGGGTCGAGGCGATCGTCGACAGCTTCGCCTCGGCCCTGCAGTGGGGCGAGCGCAACAACCGAGCCCTTACGCTGACGGGGCAGGCGACGGCGGCGCTGATCGAACTCGCCGGTGTGCTGCCCGATGGGCTGCAGCCGACGATCTTCCAGATACCGTCGATCTTGGGGAACCCGGAGTGGCTCGCCGCCGCTTTGCCGTTCCTCTCGCCGCCGCGCCGGCAGTTCTTCATGGAGCGCTTCCCGCGTCTCAGCGAAGAGGCGATTACCCCGGTTACGAACCTCATCGACCGGCTGCGCTCATCGACGCAGCTCGCGGCGCTGCTCGGCGCACAGACGTCGAGTTATGACATTGCGCGCGCGATGAACGACCGCAGGATCGTGCTCGCGTGTCCAGGTGCCGGAGGCGCGAAGGACAAGCTCGTCGCGAACCTCCTGGTCTACGACCTGCTGCACGGCGCGAAGGGGCGCGCATCGATGCCACCCGAGCAGCGGCTGCCGTTCTACGTCTTCCTCGACGAGGTGCAGACCTATGACGGCGCGTCGGGAGGGAACCTCGCGGCGTTGCTTGAGCAGACCGCGAAGTACGGCATTCGCGCCACGATGCTGAACCAGAACCCTGAGCGGCTGACGAGCGACACGCTGAACGCGCTGACGACGAACCGCTCGCATCTGATCACGACGGCGCTCAACGCTCACGCGGCTGCGCTGATCGCGCGGGAGTGGGGAGGCGACCCGCCAGCCCCGGCGATCAGTGGGCTGCCGAGGTGGACATTCATCGCGCAGGTCACGCACCACGGGCAGCTCACGAGGCCCTTCATGTTCAGCGGCGAGTCCGTCGAGGAGCAGTTCGCCGACGCCTTCCACCCAGACGCTCTAGGAGACGTCCAGGCAACGATCGACAAGGCGTCGGGGCGCGTGGCGGCGGCGGACACGGTCGCCGCGCTCGACACCCTCGACGAACGGATCAAGGAGTACCTCGAAGGCAACGCGGGCGGCGGGAAAGCAACGGCCGATGAGCCGTGGACGGCGCCCGCGCCGGGCGCACAGGCGCCCGGAGTCAGCTTCATGCGGCGGCTACGAGGCGACCACGCGCCGAGGACCCCCATCGCCGTGCGTAGGCGCCAGGCGCCCTGCCCAGCCTCGCGGCGGGTGCTCGCCGGAGGCAGGCCATGACCGCTCGCCCGCCTCGTCCGCTGCCGCCGATCGCGACGTCGATGCTCGCGGGCATCTACGAACACCGCCTGCTGTCAACGACGCAGCTGCACGCCCTCTATACGCCGCACGCCGGGCAGCGGTGGACGAGAACGGTCCTGGGGCTGCTGGAGCGCCGAGGGTTCGTCGAGCGGATTCGCAGCCCTCGCCGGCTGTCGCTCTGGTTCGTGACCGCCACGGGCGCGGACGCAGTCGAGGCCGCAGGAGCGGTCGTGCAGTCGCGGCGTAAGGTCGCGACGCGAGAGCAGGCCGAAGGGCCGCTCAAGCAGCACACGATCGCCGTCAATCAGGTCGGCGTCGCGTTCGTGCTGGCAGCCCGCGAGCACGGTGACGAGTGCGGCCCGGACTCCTGGCGCAACGAGGTCGCGCACCCAATCTCCCCGCCGCGAGGCCGCCGGCCCGCCGAGCTTGTCATCGCTGACGCTGTGCTGACGTACCTCCAAACGGCCGCCGACGGCGGGCTCGCCCTGCACCAGCGGTTCGTCGAGCTGGACCGCGGGACGCTCTCCGCGGAGCAGCTCGCCGCGAAGCTCACCCGCTACACGAGGCTGCGCCACTTCAAGGCATCCGCCGACGCATCCGCCGAGCCCGCGTGGCGCGGCTACTACCGATCCTGGCCTCACCTGCTCGTCGTGTTCGCCGACCAACCGCGAGCCCGGATGCGTCAACGGCTGCAGCGCACGCTCGCGCTGTCGGCATCCGACCCAGCGGGAGGCGGCGTCGCGATCCCGGTGTCGTTCGCGGCGCTCGATGACCTCACCAGCTCCGGGCCATTCGCGCCCGTCTTCTTCACCGCACAGCAACCCGAGCAGCCCGTCGACTGGCTCGGCCAACCACAACCCCAGGAGACGAAGAACGATGCCTCGCCCTAGCCAGCGAATCACAACCCGCAAGTGGAGAATCGTCGAAGGCGACTGCTTCGACGGGCTCGCGAAGCTCGACCGGAACACAGTCGATGCCGTGATCACCGACCCTCCTTACGGGATCGGCGTCAACGGGGTCGAGTGGGACCGGCCAGCGCACCTCAACCCCGGTGGTAAGAAGCGCCGCCGGCCGCCGACGGAGAACCCGAACGCGCGCTTCCAGCAGTTCTCGCGTGAGTGGAGCGCCGCGTGCCTGCACAGCCTCAAGCCAGGTGGACATATCCTCGCTTTCGCAGCAGCGCGCACGGCGCACCGGCTGACCTGCGGCCTCGAAGAAGCCGGCCTTGAAGTCCGCGACGTGCTCATGTGGCTGCAGGGGCAGGGCTACCCCGCGACGCGCCTGCTTCCCGACGGACTCGGCACCGGACTTAAGCCAGCGTGGGAGCCGATCATCCTCGCCCGCAAGCCGGTCGAGGGCAGCCTCGACGAGACGCTCGCGACGCATGGGACCGGGGCGATGAACATCGACGGCTGCCGCATCGCGCTCACGGCCGAGGACTGCCCGACCGAAGGGCGCTCCCACGGCCGCCGGATCACGGCGAGCCAGCGAGGCCGCTGGCCCGCGAACCTCGTCCTCTCGCACGGCGCCGGCTGCACCGATGAGCAGTGCGAAGCCGACTGCCCGATCGGGCTGCTGGGCGAGCGCCACCGCTTCTTCTACTGCGCCAAGGCGCCCCGGCGGGAGCGCGAGGCCGGCTGCGAGAAGCTCCCCCGCCAGGTGGTGCAGACGTTCAAGATCGGCGCACACAACGAGCAAATGTGCGCCGCGAACCCGGTCGCCAACGTCCACCCGACGGTCAAGCCGATCGAGCTTATGCGCTGGCTCGTGAGGCTCGTCACACCGACCGGCGGGCTCGTCCTCGACCCATTCGCGGGGTCCGGCAGCACCGGCATTGCGGCCGTGCTCGAGGGCGCCCGCTTCCACGGGATCGAGCGCGAGGCTGCTTACGTCCCGATCGCCCGCGCCCGGATCACGCACTGGGCGGCACGGCGGCCGACCTGCCGCGCCTCGAAGCGAGCGAGGGTCCGGGCGTGACGCTCGACCACCAGGACATAGAGATGATCGCCGCCCGCATCGTCGATCTACTGCGCGAGCAGCAGCCCGACGGCGAGCAGCGATTCGTGGACGCCGCGACGGTCGCTCGGAAGCTCGGAGTTGACCGCGATTGGGTGTACGCGCACAGCGCTGAGCTGGGCGGCGTGCGCCTCGGTGGCGAGCACGGGCGCCTGCGCTTCGACCTCGAAGCGATCAGCCGCCAGCTCGCCACCCCGGCCCCGAAACCCGCGCCTGACCGGACACGATCGGCACGGCGCAAACCCCCAAGAAAACGCTGCTCAGGCGTTGATTTGTTGCCCTACACGGAGCTACCATCCACACGACAATCAAGTAGTGGCCGGGCGGCGTGTCACCGCCCCCGGCCCGACACCGGGAGGTCCCCCGATGTACCCATACGGTAGACCCTGCGCGCAGGGGCGTGCCTAATGGCACGCCCCGTCACAGGAAGCCTCAAGGTCGAACAACAGGTAGACGGCACACTCCGCTTCCGCCTACGGTTCACCGCCGACGGCAAACGCGAAACGCTGATGCTGCACGAGCAGCGCGACTGCGACTGCGGCTGCGGTGGCGGGTGGAGCGAGCGCACCGGCCGCGTCGAGCTGAGGAACATCCTCGCGCGCATCGAGGCCGGCATTTGGGAGCGGCCAAAGGCGAAGCCGACCGCCGAAAAGCAGTTCGCGCAAATGCCGACGTTCCATGAATACGCCTCCTATTGGCTCAAAGCCAAGCTCGAAGGTCTAATCGGCGAGAAGCCGATCAGCAAGAACACGCACGCCGGCTATCGCACGATGCTGAAGTGCCACCTGCTGCCGTTCTTCGGTCGCTACCGCCTCGACGAAATCGACAAAGAACTATGCGCCGCATTCAAGGCGCACAAGATCAAAGAGGCTCACGAGCTTAAGGAGGCGCTCGATGCCGGCGCGGACCTCCGCGACAAGCGCAACCGCAAGCTCGTTCCACTCGGCCCGGCTTCCATACGCGGGCTGCTGAGCTGCCTCGGCGCGATACTGGAGGAAGCCGTCGAGGACGAGTTGATCCCCGTCAATCACGCGCGGAGCAAGCGGCTGAAGATTCACGTCCCGAAGCCCAAGCGCACCTTCCTAGAGATGGACGAGCTGGCCTTCCTCGAAGACGCAGCCGACGAGCAAGACCCCTCACTGGAGCGCTTCGCTGTCGCCGCGCGTGAAGCTCAGCCCGGCTCGACCGCCGCCGCGGTCGCGCTCGGACTCGCCAACGGGAAGCGGCAGAAACGAATCGCCGCCGAGCTGGGCGTCACGCCCGGCACGGTCCATTTCCACGTCCGCAATCTCGGCGCGCTCCGCGTCGGTGTGTACGTCGGGCGTAAGGCGATGCTCTGCACCCTTGGGCGCTCGGGCGTGCGCAACAGCGAGCTATCGGGCATCCGCATCGGCCACCTCCGCCTGCATGACCCCGAAGGCGCACGCTTCAATATTCCCGACTCAAAGACGGAGACCGGCATCCGCGTCGTCGAGGTCAGCCCCTACCTAGCGGAAGTGCTCATCATGCACATCGACCGGCTCCGCCGCGCCGGAAACGACACCGGCCCGGAGGCGTTCCTTTTCCAGAACGAACGCGGCCGGCGCATGAGCCGCAAGCGCGTCGGCACCATCGTCCACGAGGCCGCCGTGCTCGCCAGCGAGAAGATGCTCAAGCGGGGAATGCCGCCCCTTCCCCACATCACCCCGCACAGCCTCCGCCGCACCTACATATCGATCGCGCTGCTCGCCAACAACTACGACATCAAGTGGGTGATGGATCAGGTCGGGCACGCCGACAGCAAGATGACGATGGACGTGTACAACCAGCTACAGCAGCGCGCCAAGCGCGAACACGGCGCGTCCTTCGATCGGCTCATACGACAGGCCCGCGAGCAGGTCTACGGCAGCACGGCCGACGCACACGGGGTTTTGGACAACGTTTTGGACAACGACCCCAAAACGGCCCCCAAAACGCCCGAAACACGCCCCGCCGAGCGCGATAAAAAACCGCCGATTAGCAGGAAAAACACCGTGCCCGCAGACCCGCTGATTCAAGGCGGGGGACACTTGTTTTCAGTCGAGTGCTCTACCAGCTGAGCTATCTCGCCGCGACCCCGATCCTAGCGTCTCCGCGCCGTCGGATGAACGCCGCGAGCCTGACCGAAGATCACCGCTCAGCCGCGCAGCTACTGGGGAGTTCGAGACCTGGCAGGCCGATCTTTGGGAGGTGCGGGTGATCTGGCCCGTTTCTCGGAGTTGGTGATCTGTCCTGTGTTTGCGGAGGAGATACACGTGTTCAGCTTGTGTCTATGGCATGGATGAGCGCGTGGGTGACTTCAACCGCTTCGTTAAGGTCGGTGATCGGCATGCCGAGGCTATTGGCCATGGCGGTGTAGCGATCACTCCAGTCGGGGTAGATAGTGATGTGCGGCGGCCAGGATTGCTGGCCACGCGCGACGAATACGCGCTGGCAGGCGTCCTTGACGGGTGCAAGGTTCTCCCCGGCTAGGGCTTGCAGGAGTTGCAGGTCGATCAGGTCCCAGTAGCGAGGGTTCTCCCCGCCGGGCCGTAGTGGCGGCTCGCTGACCGCATGCAGCTTCTGGGCGATCTGCCAGCAGACGGAGAGCACCGGAATGATGTCGGGACCGTCGAGGCCGACGGTGCTGAGATCGTGGGCGGCTATCTCTTCGATCTCATCGCCTCCGGCCTCGACAGGCGCGACCTCGACGACGAGCGTCATGAAGGGCTTGGTGCGAAACGCGACCTTTACCCGGATCCTGTGAACGTGTGGACGCAGTTCCAGGGGTTGGGGCTCGTTGCGCTCGAAAGAAAAGTCTTCGTAGTCATCCGCGAGGGAGGCATCGAGATGCGCGAGCAAGGACTCGGGGTCACCACGCAGGACGAGATCCACGTCCCCGGTTACGCGCGCCTTTTCGCCGGCTCGCAGCTCCATCGCCACGCCGCCTCTTGTGACAAACACGACGGCTCCGTCATCGTCTACTGCGCGTCGCAGTGCGCCGGCCAGCATCATTGAGGCGACCCTGAGGTTCAGGCGCCGCACCGGCTGTCCAGACTCGCGCTCCCATTCGGTGATCAGCTGCTGCAGCCTGTTCACCGTCTTTGGGCGCTTGGGCGTCGTGCTCATGCTCTTCCGCTGACGCCTTCTAGCGCGAGCTCCCGCACCAGCGTCTCATGTTCCTGGGCACTCAGTAGCCCGCGAGCACGCCCGTGACGAGCGGCCTGCTCGAGCAGATCGCGCCCGAGGTGCTCCCGGGCGCACTGGCGCAATGCGCGAGCGAGCTTGACGGCAGGGACCCCCTCGATCGCGGTGACCTCAGCCGGGTCGAGATCTTCACGATGGATTACGTACGCGCTGGGGATCGCTCGCTGCGGGCGGTGTCCGCGTGGCACGGTGACATGGATCTTGGCGGGGTTCACGTCGCTGACATCCCACAGATCCAATGCTGTGTCGTGCGTGAGCACTCCCTGTGTGCCCTGGGGCCACAACGCCGCCGCCATGTAGGCCTGCATCGCTCCGCCAGGCATGAACGGGACACGGTAGACGCCTCTACTCACCCGTTCCAACTGCCCTCGCCCAGCCAGCTTTACGAGCGTCTTTGGCCCATAGCCAACCTCCCGTGCATCGTCGATCGTGACGAGCCCGAACCGGTCTGCCGCAGCCTCCGCCAGCTCACTGAAACGCCTCGTAGGCATCCACTCACTATACCCCAAAATGTCTACTTTCAAGCACCGTATCTCGGCCCTCCCCTGCACCGAGCATTCCATGCGCTGGTAAGCGAAGAGTCGCTCGTTCAGCCATGCGTCGATGCGTATCGTGCTCGCTACCGAGAGCTGGCCGCGAGCGAGACGATCGTATTCCCCGGGATCCGCGAGATCCTTACTGAACTCTCAGCGCGACTACCGCTCATCATCGCCACATCCAAGCCGTACGCGCTGGCCGAACCGTTGCTCGACGCCCTGGACCTGCGCCGCTTCTTCGTCGCTGTGATCGGCCCCGAACTAGACAGCGAGAACGAGCAAAAGGCCATCACCGTCGGACGCGCTCTGCGCGAACTCGCGCCCAAAGCGCGCCCGGTCATGGTCGGCGATCGAAAGCACGACATCGCAGCCGCCAACGAGCACAGCATCCCCGCGATCGGGGTTCTCTGGGGCATCGGCTCAGAACACGAGCTACTCACCGCCGGAGCCGACGCACTCGCCGAGACAACACCCGAACTCGCAGCCCTCCTCGCCCCATGGCCCTAAACCGGCGCGGCGATCGCCACGACCCGCTGCATAAGCCGCAGAAGCTCGACATACAGGCCGGCTGGATCCTCGAGAAGATGCAGCGCCTACCGGCCAGCATCACTCGTTCGCGCCAGACTGATCGACCCTATCGGTCAATAGCATCAACGAGCTTCAGGGGCAAGGATCCGAACTCAACAGGCTCCGTGGTTGCTTCCGAGTAGGAACCTGCGGCGTAATTTGAATACCGTTCCTCTGTATGCAAACAGTGCTCATCTTGACCGCGACCGGCTTGCTGAGGGTGGGCCTACAAATATATCTCATAGACGCACCGTCGCTCGCAGATGTTCGAGTAGCGCGAGACGCTGTGATAGTCCTTCGCCCTTAACAGCAAGAATCCATGCGTGGGGAATACGCCTAGCAACGGCATCGCCACCGGCGACAACCGTCTGGAATACCCCCGGATGCCCCGTCAATGGTTTCATACCCGGCAGAGCCGCCGGTGACGAACCGGGACTAACTGCATCCAGTAGCACACTAGCAAGCACCGGCCAACCCGCGAAAATATATGACTCGCTGACACATGAAATGAACGGTCGCCCAAGCAACCCATCGTGAGGCTTTACGCTGGTCACCCCAAACCCCTGTTCAAACTTGAGCCCAATAATTTTCGTTACACGCAAATCGCAGATACCCAGCGGCGCACTGACCCCGGCATTCCACTCAAATCCGGGGGCTGTGAATGCCTGTGGTAAGGGTTGTCCAGCATTTTGTCGTATAGGCACACCTTTTGAATCGAGGGGTGTAAAATAAAGTGAGCGCAGAGTCCTCACAGCTGTCTCCATTTTAAACTCTGGTACGTACCGAACTGGCGCATCTACCAGTTCGACTACGACAGAGCGTAGCTGATCAGGCGACATAGGCTCAGAACGAGTCGCAACCATAGGACCGCCAGCGACTAATACAGCTGTTACTTTGCTTGTGGTCAGAGCAAAACCGTAGGTCACCGGCGGAGGGCCTCCACCACTCCAATTTTCGGCAATTACCTGGCTATTTGGTGTTCGCACTTCCGGACAGGCTTCGGGTTTAATCGTGATACACCACCCACCTTCCCCCCCAGTAACAAATGGTAGAAGTAAGACCACGTTCTGACTCACTACAACTGTGCCGATACTGCCATTGCCTGTCCGCCCATCCGTCGCCTTCTCCGACTTGGCGCAAGACGTCACGAACAGAAGACACACACATACCCAGAACGTAGTTATAGCTTGGACCCACCAGCAACCAGAATGCGCAGCACGCACACCACTCGGCCCCGCAGAAGTACGGACGGCATCATCACCCATGATTTATTCCTATCCACTCACGCTAACTCGCGACATATTCAAATATCGTAGTGAGAAGTTCTTCGGTATCTTTCTCGTACACGGCCACTCCGGCGACAGTCTGGATGCTACTTACCAAAGTCACGAAAGCTACTTGCTTCAGCGACAGGACGCCTCTTCATTAGATCCCGCCCAGCGTGTTCGGTTCACGATGACCCTGTTTGGCGTCCGCAGCTCGATATCGTTGGGACCTGGGAGGAGCAGCCCGTACATCAGCATGCCTTCAGGGTGCAGGTGCGCGGGGATCACCACCTTCTTCATTCTTATTGTCCTACCATCAGCCCGATCGATGACGGTGTCCTTGTCATCACGCAGAACTCCAAACGCCAACGCGTACGGGTATCGATGTTGACGTGGTCCAGCACAACCATGTCGCACTTCCATATCCAGTGTCATGCGTTCTCCAGGTCCAGGGTGGGCGATCACCGGCCCCGTGCCGATGAAGCCGTTGCTCGTCATCCCATGCTTCTTGACATGCACACTACGGGCATCCCTTGCTGGTTCTTCCCAATATTCCGCGAGCTGATAGCACGTCGCGTTGCCAGGCGCACATCGCATGACGCTGATCGTGATCACATCGCCACCCGGCAGTCCAACCCTCGCTAGTGTCGGACCTCTTAGGGATGAGCTGAGATATGTCAGTTCTCCCTTCGTGCTTGCTTCCAGCCTTCTCTTGATTATTTCGGCGGGCGACGTGGTGCGCGTCCCGTTGGCACGGTTGTGCGCGACCGTCGACCCACAACCGGCCACTACGACCGTAACAGCCAGCAGTGCCGTGATCCAAACGGCCACCGTCCGCTCGCCTCGTCGCCACAGGCGCCGACGCACGCACAATTCGGCCGTATGCGCTGGCACAAGTAGCGACGACGCGGTTCGCGAGCGGTGTTGGGTTAGACACGCCTGAAGGTAGGCCGTGACCGGCATTGTCATTTTGCCGTACGACATCCACACTCTGGCCCACACGTTGCCATCTTCCTCCCCAACCATTATCTCAACCTTACATGACTGAGAACGACGATGATGCACACTCGCGTGCCTTAGCCGCATTCTAAGATCTGCGCGCACGAGCACTAACCAAGGCCAAGAGCGCACTACCGTCCGTGCAGAAGGCGCGACGTCGACTGAGCTCAGGCACACACAGCTCTTCGTACGCGTCGCAGCAGGAATACAGCGTCCTCTGGCTCGGCCAGCCTTGGAACAGGCCGAAGCGTTTGCTGCCCCTCATTCATGGTCATGTGGGAGGTCGCGAGAGCGACAACGATCACTTCTGGACACTGCATCGGGCTCCGGAGGTAAACGGTTTTGAAAACCAACGACCTCCCGCCCGCGCGGCTCAGCCTTTCTCAAGCACCGCCAGCTCTCTCTTGGCCGTGTCGATCGGGATGGCGAACGCTATCCCCACGCTGCCTCCCCGTTCGCTTGAGGTCTCGATCTGAGAGTTGATGCCGATTACTTCGCCCTGTTCGTTGAGCAACGGGCCACCCGAGTTGCCGGGGTTGATCGGCGCGTCGGTCTGGATCGCATTGTCGATCGTGGCGCCATCGGGCGCAGCTATCTGTCGCCCGAGGGAAGAGATCACACCGGTTGTGAGCGTCTCTGCGAGCCCGAACGGGTTGCCGATCGCGAACACCGGATCGCCGACCTGCGCTGTATTCGAGTCACCGAGTTTGAGCGGGCGCAGCACGAGACCATTCGTCGGTATTTGAAGGACCGCGATGTCGGTGGATGGGTCCTTGGCGATTACTCTCGCGGACATTGTGCGGCCGTGGTCGAGTGTGACTGTGATCTTCGACGCTTCCGAGACCACGTGCCAGTTAGTAAGGATCGCTCCGTCTGCATTGATCTCGAGTCCGGACCCTGCCGCGGTGCCCCGCTGACCGCCTTCGCCCTTCAGATATTCACTGGTGGACTGCGACACGGTGACATCCGAGGCATTGACGAACACAACGCCTGCCGCAGCGCTTGCGTACACCGCAGCAGCAGCATTCCTATCGTTGTGCGCAGCGACTGATTGTGAGGAGAACGCGATCGGCGTGCCCTGCACCGTGACAGTCGTATGGGAAGAGCCAAGCCCTCCGCTTATGAACAGCACGCCAGCGAGCACACAAGCCACCAGCACACCACCCAGCATACCGCCAAGCAGCGAGGAGACAGACACACGAGCGCGGGTCACGACAGGTGCCCCGGAATGGGCACATAGCGTAGGATAGTTGCGTTAAGTAGAGATAATAAGCTCATCGATGATTGTACAAGTTAGAGCATCCGCGATGATCGCTCACATGCAAAGACGTATTCTTAGACTACCTTCCCGGGTCGATGTGTCCTGCATTTTTTGGTCCTTCTGACCCCCACTGCTTTGTAATTGCCGCCATAATCAGCACCCATCCACCAATGAGCAGCGTCCAAGCAACGCCTCCAAGAATGTAATAGACAAGGCGCGGCATTCCAGTAGCAGCGTGGAGATATGTACCTGGGATCGGTCGGTAGAGCCGCGTCACCGTCGCACAAACCAAACCCCCAACCGCGAGCAAGCCTCCGATAATGAACCGTTTTATAGTAAGCAATCGGGGACTCAATACACCTGACGATCCGGTTTTTGTTTCCCTAAAATGAAATCCTCCTCGCTCACGCCACGAGCGCAGACATGGTCGTATCAAGACTAGCATGAAACCAATGGCGGAAATGACTACGACCACGCTTCCCCACCGAGGCTTCTCACTACCGGTAACCCGCACTAGTATGTCGGCCACAACCACCAGTGAAAGCAATAGTGCACATCCTGCGCAAACCAACGCAGCGATCAAAGCGAAGTGGGGCTTGCCATATTTTTTAATGTCGCTAGGTAGTATGTTCACGCTAGAGCTATGACTGCTGTTAGATCATGCAAGCAAAGTTGGCAGAGTCGAGGGCAACCTGGAAGTCGCACCCGAGTTAAGGTGGCCAGAACCGCAGCGCGTCCACGAGCTGGTCGAGAAAGGCCGTGAGCCTAATCAAGGCGTACCGCGAATACTCGAGGATCCGTCTCATGCTCACGGAGGAGGCGGCTTGGCATACTTGATAGCTTCCGAAATGCGAGAGCCATCTTCACGCAAATTCCCAACAACATTTTGCTGATAGGCAACTTGTGCTTTGTATCGCGCGTAAACTTGCGCCGCACTTGAGCAATACCCAGCAAAGTCAACTTCACATCTACTGAAGTTCGAATGGGCGCTTTGTTTCACAAAGCGGCCACAGCTTCCAAATGCGCCTTTATAACACAGACTGACATACCGAGCGCAAGCGCCGTGCTGACTAGCTCCGGTCACACTATTCAGTTCGCTCTTGCACAAAGCAACGAGCTTTGTGACTTCGCTAGAACCCTGACTGTCTCCTGACCCTTCGCCTAGCGGTTGGACTAGTTGTGCTTCTTCTGTGTGTGCTTCCCCGTGTCTGGTGCCTTTGTGGTACGCCGCGTATTCTTCGCCTTCTTCTTCCCACCATTCTTCTTCGCCCCATTCTTCGGGGGCTTCTATGTTGGGGTGTTCTGCGGCGGCGTATATTGTGGCCCACATGTTTGCTTCGTGGGCTTTTTGTTCTGCTTCTGCGCGCTCGGCTTCTTCTTGTGCTATGCGTGCGGCTGCGGCTCCTTCGTTGGCTATGCGTTGTGCGTCTGCCATTGCCCATGAGGAGACTTTGGTTGTGTATTCGCCGGTGAGGTCGTCGTTGTTGAGTGGGTCGCCGTAGGTGTAGGCGTATTGGTTTGCTGATCCTCCGGGTTGGGGGTCTGTTTGGAGGAAGCGGCCTAGTTGTGGGATGTAGGAGCGTGCGCCCATGGTTGTTACGCCTGATGGTAGCGAAGTCGGGATCTCGTGTGCGCCGAGCCAGGAGTACTTGGGTGGTGTTTCGGTGGCTGGGACTCCGTACTCGCTTGCTTCTGCGATCGTGGAGGCTAGGGTGGTGGTTGTTTCTGACTTTTTGGCTGTGGCGATGATGTCGCCGTGCAGGTTGGCTATTTGTAGGGTCGGTTCTTCACTGTTGTGTTGTGTGGCGACGAGCATTCCGCTGATCCCTGGAATATTGCGGGTGTAGTTGGTTGATAGTTCTCCGGTCCATGCTGGCATGCTGGCGGACGGCGAGGTGTAGTGTTGTATTTCGGTGGAAATGATTTTGCCGGTGGAGACTATTTCTTGTGGTCTGTTTGCTGGGTCTAGCTGGTAGCCGACTGTTTGGCCGGCTTGGGTTTGGGTTTGGGCCATGCCGTTGGCGTAGAAGGTGCTGGTGAGTGTTGATCCTCCAGCATCATTGGCTGGTAGTGAGGTGATATCTCCGAATGGGTCGTATTCTATACCGGTGTCTGTTAGGCGGTTCGCTGGATCGTAGGTGTGTGTTTGTGTTTCTCCGCCTTCGGTTGCGCAATATTAACGAAGCGCTCAACCATCGTACTCTCAAAATCCTGCCTACCAAGAGAAGCACATCATCAAGATCGTCATCGAGAACATCCTCCTCAGACACGAGGCCACACGCTGGGCAGCCTAGACGACGAATCCTCCGCAAAAGCCACCGGACAAGGATCAGCCCGGCTCCGACCGGCCAGCTTTCCTATCCACCCACCGACGATCACGACGACCACCGCAAGCACTGAGCACGCAATCACGATCAGGTCGCTACCCGTGAGTGCCACAGCAATCGCGCTCGCGTCAACAAACGCATGAAGGCCGATACCGGGTAGCAACGAGCCTGTTCGCTCATAGAGTAGACAAGCGATAACACCGAAGGCCGCCTTGACCGGCAGCGTATCCAGCGGATAGCTCGTGATGTGAACAAACCCAAAGAGCGCGCTTGCAATGAGGACAGCGGGCACGATCGAGAGCCGGTTGCGCAAACTGCGATAAAGCAACCCACGAAAGAAAATCTCCTCAACGATCGGCGCGCTCACCGCGATCGCGAAGATCGCAAGAGCAATGTTGATCGCGCTCTGATTTTTGACATCAGCAAGCGTGTTTGCAGGGGCGTGGGGATGTACGAGGATAAGCCACAAACCTCCCACCGCGAGATACACGCTGAGAGCAAGCATAACGAGCCCAACGGATCGCGCGCCAGGCGCAGCACGCAGACCGAGGTCTTGGCGCGTGAGGCCGCGTCGGCTCAACGGCAACAATGCGCAAAGAAGCACACCGTCCACCAACAGCACACCGGACCCCACCCGCAGCCGAACACCAAGGCCAAAGTACAGAGCGACCGCCACAACGTTCACTCCCAAAAAAGTGATCGCATAGACAATCAGCGCGTACCGCATCGACCACTCCTGCGAACGCGCAGTTGGCTTCGGCCAAGGAGCACGGGCACGCGGAAACCCACCCATACGTCGCCTGTAGCCGGGGCGGATAGCAAACGACGTTATTACTCCACCTATCCACGCCGAGACGATCAGCCCCCCAACGAGGTTTTCACCCTTGCGTCCGGACGGTTCCACCGCAACAGCAATCCATCCGGCGAGCGCGAGTCCCAACCACAGTACCCCAAATCCAATCCAGCGCTTCACGCCACATCGCACACCCGCCACAATTAGAGCCCAAGCACCGAGCCCAAGCGGCAACAACGACAACCACGGCCAGTAGATCCGGCGACCGTCAGCCGAACCCGCATCCTGAGCCGAGCGACCTGCTACGCACTGCTTATGGTAGGGCACGCCATGCCGCTTCCAGAATGTCGACAATTATCTTAAGGAACTTGCGGAGCATGATCTATTCCCCAGCCACCAGAACCATCAACCAGGAATAGGCTCTGGACCGAGTGAATCTCCCAATTCTCTCAACCCATTAACGACTTCCCTGCCAACACCTATAAGTTCCCTCCAGCCTACTCCCGTAGCACTCATAGTGTCTTTTAGACCGGTAGAGATATAGCCCCCCGTAGATTTCCATAGATGTTTAACAGGTCGAATAATGTGTTTTGTCACCCAGCTTTCCACACTTGTGTACCGCGCGCACGGCCCCAGCTGCCCCTGCCCATCTGATGCGCCTTGACAGAGCCGGACAACACTGTCGTCCTGTTGACCCTCCTTTTCACCAGCCGTTTCCGTGATTAGCGGCTGAACCAGGAGCGTCGGTTCGACGTGCGCTTCCTGCTTCCCAGCCTGGCTACCTTCCCCGCTCTGGTGGTAGGCCGCGTATTCCCAGCCGTATTCGCCTTCTTCTTCCCACCATTCTTCTTCGCCCCATTCTTCGTTTCCTGGGGTTTCTATGTTGGGGTGTTCTGCGGCGGCGTATATTGTGGCCCACATGTTTGCTTCGCGGGCTTTTTGTTCTGCTTCTGCGCGCTCGGCTTCTTCTTGTGCTATGCGTGCGGCTGCGGCTCCTTCGTTGGCTATGCGTTGTGCGTCTGCCATTGCCCATGAGGAGACTTTGGTTGTGTATTCGCCGGTGAGGTCGTCGTTGTTGAGTGGGTCGCCGTAGGTGTAGGCGTATTGGTTTGCTGATCCTCCGGGTTGGGGGTCTGTTTGGAGGAAGCGGCCTAGTTGTGGGATGTAGGAGCGTGCGCCCATGGTTGTTACGCCTGATGGTAGCGAAGTCGGGATCTCGTGTGTGCCGAGCCAGGAGTACTTGGGTGGTGTTTCGGTGGCTGGGACTCCGTACTCGCTTGCTTCTGCGATCGTGGAGGCTAGGGTGGTGGTTGTTTCTGACTTTTTGGCTGTGGCGATGATGTCGCCGTGCAGGTTGGCTATTTGTAGGGTTGGTTCTTCACTGTTGTGTTGTGTGGCGACGAGCATTCCGCTGATCCCTGGAATATTGCGGGTGTAGTTGGTTGATAGTTCTCCGGTCCATGCTGGCATGCTGGCGGATGGCGAGGTGTAGTGTTGTATTTCGGTGGAAATGATTTTGCCGGTGGAGACTATTTCTTGTGGTCTGTTTGCTGGGTCTAGCTGGTAGCCGACTGTTTGGCCGGCTTGGGTTTGGGTTTGGGCCATGCCGTTGGCGTAGAAGGTGCTGGTGAGTGTTGATCCTCCAGCATCATTGGCGGGTAGTGAGGTGATGTCTCCGAATGGGTCGTATTCTATACCGGTGTCTGTTAGGCGGTTCGCTGGATCGTAGGTGTGTGTTTGTGTTTCTCCGCCTTCGGTTGCGCATCCTCCGCCTGTTGCGGGTCCACGCGTGGTTTGGCTGGTCCTGTTTGTTTCTTCATCGTAGGTGTAGAGGCGGGTGATACAGTTTTTTCCGCCGGTGTTGCTTGTTGCTTCTGTGAGGCGTCCCGCTTCGTCGAACGTGTAGTTGTGTGTCGTTGTTGTTCCTTCGAGTTCGCTTTGTTGGGTGGCCCATTGACCGTGTATTGATGGGACGGTCTTGTCGCTATACCATGTTTCTGGACATGTTTTCGCGCAGTGCGCGGTCTTTACGTATTGGACGCCTGTGATCTGTCCTGCGGGGTTTAGGGTGTAGGTGGCTGTCATCGCGTTGGGGTATGTTTCGCTTGCGATGTTTCCTTCGGGATCGTAGGTGGCTGTGAATTTTCCGGCGGCGGAGTCGGTTAGTTCTTTGATCTCCCCTGTCGCTGGTTCGTATTCATAGGTTTGTGTACCCTTGCCATCATTGGTTTTTAGGAGCCTGTAATCCTTTTCTTTTTCGTATTCGTATGTGGTGGTGTTGCCGCTAGCGTCCGTGTAGTTTGTGAGCTCTCCGATCGTGTTGTATTCGCTTTTGAGCGACTCGCTGCTTGTTGATTGTTCTGTGAGGGCACCTTGGGTAGAACTGTATTTGTATGTGACTTTTGGTAGGGACGTGTTGATCGTGGATGATGTTTCGCTTGTTAGCAGTCGTCCCGCTTCGTCGTAGGTGCTTGTGGTGGTCCGGGTGTTTGTTCCTACTGTGCTCACGGTTTTTGTTGGCTCGCCGTACATGTTGTAGGCGTATGTCGTGACGGGCAGGCTCGGCAGTCCGCTGGTTCCTGGTTGTTCAGCGGGCTGTGTTTGACACGGCATGCTCGCCCATTCCGGGTGTTCCCCGCAATTCGGGTATTTCGTGTTCGCTGCCTTTGTGTAGTAGATCGTTTGGGTGATGTGGGTGGCTGTGTGTGCTGGTGAGGGGACGGTCCACTTCTCCACACGACTGTTACCCGTGTTTTCCCACCAGACACCACTGTCTAGCACGTATATTGTGCTTGTGCCGCTGAACGCGATACCGTGCGGCGCATAATTGAACTGGCCACCACCGTTACCGTGGGTACCGAACCCGTAAATGTATTCGCCGGCGGGAGTGAAGACTTGGACACGGTTGTTACCGTATTCTGCTACCCATACGTTGCCTTCGGGACCGACACCGACACCGTAGGGGTCTGATAGCTGTCCAGGCCCGGAACCCGCTGTTCCCCATGTGCGTTCTAGTTTTCCTTCATTGTTGAACTCGCCGATCTTGTTATCCCAGGAGTAGGTAACCCAAAGATTACCGTTGGGATCTATTGTCAAATAGAACGGGCCTTCGTGTTCTTCTGCTTGAGAAAGGTTTCTGACCCATGCTAGTTCAGAATTGAACTCTTGCACGCGATGATTCCCGCGATCGGCTACGAACACGTCGCCTTTGGAATCTACCGCTATTCCTTCAGGAGTAAAGAACTCGCCGTTACCGGAACCCTGTAAGCCAGCACGACACGAGCTGGTACACGTCTCAAGTTTCGCTTCACCGTTGGCGACACCCCAACCAAACATTTTCAAGAATACGCCTTCGCTGTTGAACTCCTCGACACGGTCATTGCTCGTGTCAGTCGCCCAAACATTACCTTTACTATCTATAGTCACTCCATATGTGGTGAGGAACTGGTCCGCGCCTTCACCATAAGAACCTGCCGTACGAACAAATTCGCCTTTACTATTGAACTCCTCCAACCGACTGTTCGCAGTATCAGACACCCACACGTTCCCAGACGCATCGACAGCCAACCCGCCCTCGGGTTCACGCAACTCACCATTAGCCGAACCAAACGATCCGAACGATGAGGAGTATATTGGGTGTTTCGATGGGTCTGAGCCTGGGGTGCCTGTTTCTGTAACGTTGCCTGTTGCTTCTTCGTATGCGGTGGTGTGCGTAAGGTTCAGACCGTTGGAGTCTGTTGTGATCGATGTTGGCTCGCGTAGTTTCCATCCCAGGTCGCTTTGTCCGTAATAGGAGGTTGACGTGGTTCGTATGTCTTGTTCGCCTTCGGTTTCGGTCTCTGCTGCCTGCTTTGTTTTTGTGACTAGATTGTATGGTCCGCCTTCACTGGGCGCTCCTTGATCGTATTCATAGGTTGTGTGGCTGCGCGCGAGTACTTCTTTACCGTTAGCGAGCTTGACTGTCTGGGCTGGTCCGAGCGTGCTTAAGAGCTCGTTGCCTTCCGTGTTATATTCACTCTCAGTATCCAAGCGTTCTGCGGCTTCAACAGGTTTGGTTTCTTTGGTAGCGATCACGCGATCATCGGCTGTCAGGGAGCGGATCACGTCGTTCTCCGCATTGTATTCTTCGGTGCTTATCCCGCCGGTGGGGTTTACGACGTTGACGTTTCGTTCAGTGCTGTCGCGATAGTAGACCGTGGAGTGTTCATAGTTGCTCGCAGGCCACCCTTGCGGTTTGTCCGCCGGGAACACGGCAGTAGCTTCGTTAGGTAGATCTTTCTGTCCCCATTCTTCTACTTCTTTGCTGCCCATTTTATAAGGCACGCCGCTACCGGACACCGGCACATCATACTCGACCGTGCTCCCGGGTTGCACTGGGCGCGCTTCGCCTTCTGATGTCGAAGGCATAGTCCACTTCTCCACACGACTGTTACCGGTGTTTTCCCACCAGACACCACTGTCTAGCACGTATATCGTGCTTGTGCTGCTGAACGCGATACCGTGCGGCGCATAATTAAACTGGCCACTACCATTACCATGACTACCGAACCCGTAAATGTATTCACCGGCAGGAGTGAAGACCTGGACACGGTTGTTACCGTATTCTGCTACCCATACGTTGCCTTCGGGACCGACACCAACACCGTAGGGGTCTGATAGGTCTCCCGGCCCGGAACCCGCTGTCCCCCAGGTGCGGACTAGTTTTCCTTCATTGTTGAACTCGCCGATCTTGTTATCCCACGAGTAAGTAACCCAAAGATTACCGCTCGAATCCAATGTCAAATAGAATGGGCCTTCGTGTTCTTCAGCCTGCGAAAGGTTTCTAACCCACGCTAGTTCAGAATTAAACTCTTGCACGCGATGATTCCCACGATCAGCGACGAACACGTCACCTTTAGAATCCACCGCTATTCCTTCAGGAACAAAGAACTCACCATTGCCAGAACCCTGTAAACCAGCACGACACGAGCTAGTACACGTCTCTAGTTTGGCTTCACCGTTGGCGACACCCCAACCAAACATTTTCAAGAATACGCCTTCGCTGTTGAACTCCTCGACACGATCATTGCTCGTGTCAGTCGCCCAAACATTACCTTTACTATCGATAGTCACACCATATGTGGTGAGGAACTGGTCCGCGCCTTCACCATAAGAACCGGCCGTACGAACAAATTCGCCTTTACTATTGAACTCCTCCAACCGACTGTTCGCAGTATCAGACACCCACACGTTCCCAGACCCATCAACAGCCAACCCACCCTCAGGTTCACGCAACTCACCATTACCCGAACCAAACGACCCGAACGACGAGGAAAAAATAGGTGTTTTAGTCGAGGCGAGGACTGTTACGGATACCGACCCGCCACCGTTTGTCGCGGTCACGACCGCGGCCAACCGGTGTCCTTCATCGTTACTAGTCGGAGTGTAATTTGCGTTAGTCCCACCCGGGATAGCCACGCATTCGCTGCCCCCGGGACTGCAATCCTTCCACTGATACCCGTATACGATTGGGCTACCTGACCATTTACCTTCCGTTACAGCCATTCGCACACCAAGCGTCGAAGACCCACTAACTTCCGGCATCACAGTGTTCGCAACGTTCCCTGCGCTCCATACTGGCGCTGAAGATGGTGCTCGCTCTACCTTCAATACCGAACCCGCCGATCCACCCCCGCTAGTCGTCCCATACACTATCCCCCACGTCTCCTGACCGGGTGGCGTTAGAGCAGTAAGATGACCTTCACTGTCATACCCGTAATAAGTCTTTAGCGAAGGTTTGATTTCCGGATTCCAAACAGCACGCAAACGCTTCTGCCCATCGTAAAGATAACGAGCCGCTTCGACCGTCTTCATCGTTTTGCTCGACGGTTCATACGCTATATAATCAATGTATTCCAGGTCACCTTCCACGTTCCCTAGCACTTCACCTGCAGCCGTGGTACTGGTCGCGTAATGGAAGATCAACGCTTTACAACCTATTTTCAATTCAGGTGCGCACGGTCCGACTCCAGCCGGCACGGGAGCCAACGCCTCGCTAGGACGCGTCACAAAATTATTCGAACCCGCCGGCACTTCAACAGTTTCATACGAGTAAGTCACAGTATCCGTCGGAGCGGTCCCCTGCGTAATATGCGGCGTCCACACTTCACCATTCCCACCGGAGGGCACCTTGAAGCACGTCGTCGTCCTCGCCGTCACATCTTCCAACCTGAATTCTGACTGTCCAGTTTCACACGGACTAGTAGACAATGTTAGATTCGCGTCCCCTGAAGGGGATGTGTAACCACCGGACCCGTTCGGTGCGAAGATTGCCTGCGCACCTGAACTGTTAGTCAAGACCATGCTACCCGTGGACTGTTTTATGAGACTCTCCTGGCCACCAAGACCTATCACCCATTGAGACCCCAGCGAACCCTCCGCTCCCGCCGTCAACCGCTGCGAATTATAACTACGAGTGACCGTCAGCCCACCCGGCATCGACACATCAGTCGCCGACAACGTGAATTCACCAGACTGAAGATTAAACGATCCCGGCCCAAGAGCCACAGGGCTAGCCGGATGAACAATCATCGAAAAGCTTTCGCTAGCCACGTTCCCAGCATTATCAGTCGCCACAATACTCACAATATGTTTACCTGCCGCATAGTTATGGCCAAAGATCGCCCACGTCCCACTATGACCAGTACAGGGACCCAGGGGGCACGATGCGCTTAAAACACCCAGTTCGTGACCATCGATCCACAATGCCAACGTGCTCATACCGGAGCTCGGCGTGCTACCAGAACCGTCTGTAGCTTCGGCTTTCAACTGATATTCACCCGAACCAACCTGTCCACCAGGACCCAACCCAGACAACACAATATTGTGCGGTGGAGTATCATCAACCTTCACAAGACTACTGGTGGCCGTCGCGCTCAAACCGACGGCATCCTTCACCTTCGTTTCGATCGTATCTTCACCGTCTGCCAAACCGGTCAAGCTTGTTATCAGCGGTTCGCCGCTAGTACTGTCACCCGCTTCGCACCTGCTCGCATAATTCCAGCACTCATTGCACTCCAAGCCATTACAACCCCTGGCTTCTTTCATACCGTGCCCCCAACCCGGCGACTGCGGCGAAGTCACACTAAATTCATTGATACCCATTCCCGGATCAAGCGCTGTAACACCAATAGCGTAAGCACTAGCTTTTATCCAACCGGTTGCCCGAACCGCGTTAGCCAACCCACCGAAACTGGCATCGCTGGTATCAACCGCAGCCGACGGTCCTTTTTCCTGGACAATCCCCACGCTAGACCCACTCTCCAGCTCGATACCCGTTTCCGATTCTCCCGCAGACGCTGCATACAACTCCATAAACGCTCCATTAGCCTCACCGCCAGCAACGGAGGGAACCGCGCAACCTTCCATCACACACAACGTGTTTTCAGCTAACCCGCTTAGCGGCATCACGACAGCCTGACCACCAACATTTTCTATTACTTCCCCGGCATTGGCTATATCTAGCTTGCCTTCCAGACCAGTATATTCAAGATTGCGCCTACTGGGAAGACTCGAAGTCGTAATCGCTGTAAACTCATAGACTCTCGATTCTTTTTGTGTCGGATACTCATCGATCGCGTTCTGCTTTTCCAAATAACGTTCTTTTTCCAACGCCCCATCAGCCGTCTCTATATACAGATTATTTTCCCCCCTCACATTCAGAAAAGCCGAACCACTTTGTTTGAAAGCCCAATCTGAATTTTTACCCACTTCACTCAAATGAGAATCGCTGACAGTCGGATCGACAACCACAGGCATCGTATACTGATCTTCCCCAAGCGCAACCGATACAACAACCATACCTCCCGCTACTTCCATAGACACCGGCACAACCAAACCCTCAGCATCATGAGCTTCAGGCACCTGCACCACCGCAAGCGTCTGACCAGCATCACGAACCACGGCCGATCCCGATCCCGGGACCGCAACCAATTCAGCGCCCTGCGGCATACCAACCCTGAAAAACAATTGCGACGGAGAACGCGAACTACGCAACACCGTATCCTCGCTAAACCCTTCAGGAGAAAACTTCACCACACTATCGACATCGGCGACACCGGCCGCTGAAGCTTCGCTGTCCCCATAGAACACGCTAGCCCCATCAACCACCCCACTGGCCTGCAACCCACTACCAGAAGCAGTAACCGGAGTAAGACTAACCCCAGCATCCGTCAACGAAACACCTTCGCTCAAATTACGACCAGCCAGAACATGCAACCCACTCGAAGGTGTCGTTGGTTCGAAACCCGTTCCCTGCGCACGCGGCACAAGATCAACCGGAACGCGACCAGACGGCGTTTCCACAGCCATCGGCCCCACACTAGCCAACGCCCCATGACCACCCCCAGGCAATTCGACCGTCGCCCCAAAATCCGACGGGAATCCCACAATCCGCTCCCCAGCCGCCAACACAGGAAGACCACCTTCGGCCCCTTCAATCAAACCACCGAACTTTTCATCGACCAACGCCTGCGCCTGCCCACTCGAAAACCCCTCATAAGCAGTCTGGGACCGAACCCGTTCATCAACCACCGGCGGACTCGCCAATTCCGCGTCACGAGCCAAACTCGCCTGTTCCCCACCAGTCAACACATTCAACCCAGACCCACCCAAGCTCCCACCAAACCCATCAGCAACACGAGCCACCCGACGATGCTTAACACGACGAGACCCATGACCACCACGCCGCACACCACGAGACCCATAACTATGACGCCGCACACGACGAGCCCGAACACGCTGGCCCACACGTCGACTATGGCGCAGCGCACGACCAGAATGACGCACATTATGTTTAACAGAAACACGGGTCGAACCAGATGACCCCCACGCGGATGCAGAGAACACGACAAAAACACACAAAACAAGCACCCACGCCCGTCCAACCATGTTGCAAACACTCGACAGTAACCCCACCCGACCCGTCCGCTGTCGCCACATTGCCAGGCTCGACTGAATCATTCCCCAGACCTCACTTTATACGAGAGCGGTTTACTGAATTATTTGCGATCGAAGCTCTAACAACACAAGACGAACACCCCGTCCGAATATCACGTCCAGATGCCACAGGCAGACACCTACTCAACCGGTACGGATACTGACGATGCAAGCACAATTCTTGTACATATCGGTTATTGCTACGCCTTTTGGTAACGACCGCAATTACTTGACTCATCGCGTACCCTCGTCGTCGCGCCGATAGCCCAGGCGAGCCGAAATGTTGTCTGCCGTGGCCAACAAATGCGGCGAAAGCTTGTCCGCCATCTCCTCCAGCGAAATCATCGACGTGTGCGCCACCAAGTTGATCGCCGCGGCAACCTCACGACTCTCCCCTCGAAGCGGAGCAGCAATCGATACCAACCCCTTAAGTCGAGTCGCCGGGGGGAGTTGCACCCCCCGGCTCTCGCGGAACCGGACGTGACAGTCTCCCGTCATCCGGCTCTTCTCATTCGGTCTAGGGTTGCGCACCTATCCTCCAATGAGCAAAGAGGTCTGGTTGCCGTGCTGCCACGGTCTCCAGAAACTTCCATGCGCGTGTGGGATGGCCGCGTAGGCGCTTGTACTTCTTCATGGCCCAACGCATCAGATAATGGTTAATGTGTTTGAGGGAATGGATCAGCTTGCGCGGGTAGAAGCCGCCGTAATAGTTGATCCACCCCTGCACAACCATGTTGCAGGACGTCGCTAGGTCTGTGAGCGTCCTCATGCTCCTCCGGTGAAGTCGCCAGCGCTTGACCGTTCGGCGTATCGCCTTGGCAGCGTCGTTACTCAAAGCCGGAGAGAAGCTGACAAACATCTGTCCGCGTCCCTTGTTCCGGACTAGTCGAGGACGAAAAGTGAACCCCAGAAACGTAAATTGCTCGTGCTCGTAGGAGCCTTTGCGATTTGCGTCCTTGCAGTACACAATACGCGTCTTCTCTGGATGAAGCTCCAGGTGACAACGCGCCATCCGCTGTGCGATCGCGTCCAACACGCCTCTCGCTCGCTGCTCACCGTTACAATGGACAATGACATCATCTGCATAACGCTCGAACCGGACAGCCGGGAACTCCCGCTCCATCCACAGATCAAACGCATAGTGCAGAAAGATGTTAGCCAGCAGAGGTGAGATCGCAGAGCCCTGTGGGGTTCCCCGATCCCGTACCACCAAAGTGCCGTCCTCTTGTGCGAACGGGGCAGTAAGCCACCTCTGCACATAGAGCAATATCCACCGCTGATCAGTGTGGTGAGCTACCGCTCGCAGGATAAGCTCGTGGTCAAGCATGTCAAAGAACGACCGGATATCAAGATCGATCACCCAGTCCCATCTCCAACACCGCTCTCGACAAACCTTCACCGCGTCCAATGCGGAGCGCTCTGGCCGATAGCCATAGGAATCAGGGTGGAACACAGACTCCACCTCCGGCTCCAAATACAGCTTGACGACCGTCTGAGCGACCCGATCAGCCACGGTAGGAACACCGAGAACCCTGACCCCTTGCCCATCCTTCTTTGGTATCTGCACCGCCCTGACCGGCGACGGCATATAGCTACCCGAGGACAACCGATTCCAGAGCTTGTACAGGTTCCTTTCCAGGTCTGCCTCAAACTCCGCGATCGACTGCTCATCGACACCAGCGGCCCCCTGATTAGCCCTAACCTGCTCCCAGGCCCTCCAGACAACCTGCTTAGAAATAGCAAACGACTTCACCTTCGACTGTGGCTTACCCACCAGTTCCTCCCACACAATCGCGGTTGACCGTCAAGCAAGCCAGAATGACCCGCCTGCTTCGCTCCAGTCCCATTACAGGACCTTCACCACTACTACCAGGCGGTCCGCCCCTGTGCCCCACATCGGTACTCTCCCCCTCACAGTTCCTGCTGCTTGGGGTTCTCCCGCTGACCACTACCGACCGCAGGTCACAAAGACCACTAGCCGGACGTCCTCGCGGGACGACAGGTTCCCACGTTCCATGCAAGAGCCTGACCCAAGCTCGCGCCACCTCCATGCCGGACACCATCTGGCCAATCAACAGGCACCCGCCAGACTCATCCCGGACCAAGCTAGCCCGGATCTTGCATGAAGCAGCAGCGGCCCCGATGGTCGGGGCCGCTGAACTGTCCGCCCGAGCTGGGATTCTGGGGTTGCTGAGACCTTGGAATCGAGCTTGGGAGGGATCACCTTGAAGGTGACACGCGATGGGCGCAGTTTCACAGTAGATGTCGTGCCGGACGGAGAGGGTTTGGTGTCGCACGCGGGCAGCGCTTTGCTGGCCCGGATGGCTGATAAGACGGGGCTGACGGGCGCGCTGTCGTGGGGGCTTGCAGGCTTGAAGAAGCGGCGTTCCGGGCACGATCAGGGTCGCGTGGTCCGTGACCTCGCGGTGATGCTCGCCGACGGCGGGGACTGTTTGGCTGACCTTGGGGCGCTCGGCGATCAGGAGTCGCTGTTTGGGGGTGTCGCGTCGTCCTCGACGGCGTTCCGGCTCGTCGACCGGATCGCCCGGGACCCGGAGGGATTGGAGCGGTTGCGGGATGCTCACGCCAGGGCACGAGCGCGCGTGTGGGAGATCGTGGGCGCCCCGGAGCGTTTGACGATCGACCTGGATGCCACGCTCGTCGGCTCGCATTCGGAGAAGGAGGGCGCGGCCGGAAACTTCAAGGGCGGCTACGGGTTTCACCCGATGCTCGCCTACGCGGATGAGACCAGCGAAGCGCTCGCCGGCGAGCTGCGGCCGGGGAACGCCGGCGCGAACACCGCCGCCGACCAGATCAAGGTCGCCGAGCAGGCCATCGGGCAGATCCCCGCCGGGCACATCGAGAACATCAAGCTGCTGTTGCGCGTCGACTCCGCTGGTGCCAGCCATGAGCTGCTGGACTGGTGTCGGGAGGGCCGGATCGAGTTCTCCGTCGGCTATGAACTGAACGAGGCGGTCCGTGCCGCGATCCTCGAAATCCTTGACAGTGACTGGGTTTCAGCGCTCGACCAGGACGGCAGTCCGCGCCCCAACGGGCAGGTCTGCGAGATCACCAGACAGCTCGATCTGACGGGCTGGCCGGAGGGGTCAAGGGTGATCGTCCGCCGCGAGCGCGCGCACCCCGGCGCGCAACTCTCCTTCACCGACCATGACGGGCATCGCTTCCAAGCGATCCTCACAGACCAGCCCGGCGAGATCGCCCACGTCGAGCGCGATCACCGCGGTCGCGCAAGAGTCGAGGATCACATTCGCAACGACAAGGACACCGGGCTACGCAACATGCCGTTCCGCGATTTCGAGCACAACCGTGTCTGGCTCGAGCTCGTGCGCATCGCACACGACCTCATCGTGTGGACCCAGCGCCTGCTGCTCACCGGCGAGCTCGCCCGCGCCGAGCCCAAGCGCCTGCGCTACCGGTTGCTGCACGTCGCCGCGCGCCTCTCCTTCCACGCACGCACCGCGACGCTACGCATACAAGCTAACTGGCCCTGGTCCCAGGATCTCACGATCGCCTTCAAGCGCCTCAGAGCGCTCCCGGCGCCTCCGGCCTGACCCGACCGCCGGCCCCGAGATGACGAGCCTCACCCCGGCGCGACGCGCCCCACGAAGCCTGCCCGCGTACCCCGCAAAACCGCCGCCACGCCCCTGGCCGCACCACAACCACCCACAACCCGATCCTCCGCGACGACCCCAACTGGCCACACCCACCACCACTCGGCCAAACACTCACATCAAACAGCTTCATGCAAGATCCGGGCTAGCAAACCCGGTTTTGATGTCATCAACGACGTTTCGACACGTCATCAGTGGTTCACTCACGTTCGCCTTCCTGGGTCACACCTGACGCACTCAAGGCACGCCTTATCCGCAACGCTCACCACCCCGGCTCTTAACCGACGCAGCTCGCGGTGGTTTGAAGCCACCCCCTGTAGGGCGACCCCGGAGGACCTACCTCCATCTCCTGCACAGCACCGCATCAAACGGCCAGACCTTCTACATCGACCCTCCTTCTGCGTTCGTGGCACACCCAGCTCTTCATCATTAACGGCTACACCCTCATCGAGTACAAGCTTAAGTTCGGAGCGCAGCGCCTTCTTACTCACAATAGAGTTCGGTCCGCGACGCGTAAGCGTGATCTTGTCGATCAGATCGCGCTGCTCACTCTCGGGCAAGTTAGCGAGCAGAACCTTGCCCATAGAAGTGCAATAGGCAGGCAACCGCGAACCAGGACGCAGACCGAGATCGATCTTGTTCTGCCCACGGCGAAAGCTAGGAGCCCGATCGACATACAGGATCTCAGGCCCATCGAGCATAGCTAGACTCGCTGTGTAGGTGGTCCGCCGACGCAACTCCTCCAAATAGGGACGCGAGTGCTCACGCAAACCAGTCGAATTCAACGTCGACATGCCTAGATCGGTGACCCGCACACTGAGCCTGTACTTTCGGTTGGCGCCCTGCACCAAGAAACCGAGTGCCGCAAGGGTCATGACGTACCTGTGCGTCGTTGAGCGGCTCATACCGAGCGGATCAGCGATATCCGTGATCCCTAACCAGGGACGCTCTGGAGTGAAACCCTCCAAGATCGCCAGACCACGTTCCAAAGACTGGGAAAAACGAGACTCCTGCAGACCCAGAAACACAGGAAGTTCGTCATCCTCGAAGCGCGTGTTTACTCGCGGGCTCATCAGCTCATCCTCGCGACGAGCCTTCGGCGTCCGGTCCGTCGTTCTGGCGGGAGATCGAGACGAATTCGAGCGTGTCGCTGCCCAGCTCGACGTAATGCAAGCCAATAGCATCGGGCGCCTCAAGTATGTATCGCCGCGTGGCGGCTAGGCCATCCCCCAGGCAGTCGATCTCTCTCCTCACCGTGTACCGGCTGAGCTCGATCTCGTACGCAAAGTACTGGAAGTCCTTAGGAAAGAGAGTGTTGCTCGGCTGGTGGTCGCGTGCATTCACGTCAAGTGACGCTAGGCGCTAGAAGCATCGCCGTCAAGATGTAGGGCTATCCGGTAGCCCTACCCGGTAGGATTACCGGTATCTATTTAGACATTTAGTCTGTTTACTGACAGGTGACGTCTGTATCCTCGGGATGACGCTGCACCCGGCACCGCTGATTCGACGACGACCGTCTCCAGGGGTGCCACTCGAAGCCATTGTCGGCGATCTCCCCTAGTGCGAGACGATCGCTCTCTAGTCGCACCAGCCACGTTCGGCCCCACCCCGTGGTCATGTCCATAATGGTCACAACTCGGCGGCCCGGGTGACACGCAACCGGACCGACTGGCTCGACAGTCAGAATCGACTCAGCTATTGGTAGCGAGGTAAAGTGGCGTAAGACACTGCACTGGTAGCTTACAGAGCGCCATGAGCGAACTGGTATCGCACGCCATTTCTACTGCCGTCTTCTCGGCTTGCTCGGCGTATTGTTTGCAGATATTCGCGGCCCGGGTCAATCCTTTTCCTCGTCTTATACGGCCTGCTATCTGATCCCACTCAGCGCTTTCCTTCTCACCCACCAAGAGAGGAGCTAGAGGTGGATCTTCTGTGAGCGCGAGCGCGACTGGCAGTGAAAAATGGCCTTCTTCAAGAATATTTCGAGGATGACGACCTGTCATGGGGTCATCCTCAGTTAGCGCAAGGATGTCCTCGCAGATTTGTACCGCAAGCCCGAGACTCTCGCCCACGGCTCGAAAGGCAATCAACGTTGAGGAATCAGCGCCGGCCAGATGAGCACCGAAACTAGCGGCGAGTGAGAGATTAGTAGCGCTTGTGAGACGCGCCCATTCCATGTATTGTCCCACTGGACGCGATACCTGGACCTGGTCACGCGCGAGCAACGCGGCTCCCTCGCTGTTGGCCTCGATCGTCTTGCCAATAGCTTCGCTGACCTCCGCGCCCAGATCAGGTGCAGTGGCCAGCGCCTGGCATAGGCTGTAATCACTGATCATCACCGCCAGTGCGTTGTTCGTACTTGCGTACCGGGTGTCTGCCGTGCTCATGCGGCTCAGCATCGTGGGATATGCGGAAAGCAGCTCGACACACACCGCGGCATCCACCGACCGGGTGTCTGGCTTTGACCCGCAGGCCAGCTCGCTGGCGATGACCATAAGCGCTGCGACTGGCCCGAGACCGGTGCACACCTCGCGCTGGAGCAGCTCTGCGGCCAGGATGAACTCGTTGCGGATCACTTCGCGTAGCCTCTGGTCGAGCGCGTCCAGGTGATCCACACAGTCGAGCCGCGATGCGAGTTCCCCAACGGGCGTAGCCATTGGCGAAGGGTGTGCAATGCCTGCGGTCAGCATCGCGGCCGTGGTCGAAAGCAGCGAACCCGAAGCGCCCGGGCGATCTGCCGAGTCTCCTTGCTGTGCGTCGCGTCGCTTTAGCAGCTCGTGTGCTAGTCGGGCCATCATCGAACTATCCTGGCCGAGCCTGAGATTGGCGCGCCCGATTGCCTGACCAACCTCTATGTGCCTTACGCCTCGCCGTATTGCACGATCGAGGGTGAGAGCCGCGGTGTAAGCGCTTCTCATTGCCTGGTCGACCCCCTCGCCGGTTATAGGGTCTGTCGTCTGCGCCGCATCGCCCAGGAAGATGACCCCGCCGAGCTGGCAGCGCTCGGCCGAAAAATCCCCTCCAAATGAACCGCCAATCGCTCGTCCGATGGGCTTGAGGTTGCCCAGGCGAAAGTCCTGATACTGCCGCAAAGCTGTCAAGAATGAGTCCAGAAGCTTATTGATGGATCGCGGATGCGGCAACCCTCGCGTGCTCAGGTAGCCGACGCCAGTGTTTGCGATCTTCTCGCCAACAGGAAAAACCCACCCATAGCCGTAGTTCCTCACGTCGCCCGGGAGGGGCGCATATATCTCGAATGACGGGGTGAACTCCCGGTCGCTGCCTACATACTGGCGTACAGCATATGCAAATGTTCCTGACTGTGAAACGCCACCCAGCTGACGACGCAGCCGTGAAGTGGCGCCGTCGGCCGCCATGACGTGACGTGCGTGAATCGTCAGCCGCTCGGATCCGCGCGTGAACTCGACGCCGACCACACTCCCGTCGCTTTGCACTACTTGGGTCACATATCCATGTATCAGACGCACCCCCGCGGCGCAGGCCATTTCGAGCAACGCGTGATCGAGTTGTTCGCGAGGAATACAGCACGATTGATGCGACCGGCCAGCTAAACCAGCGGGCATCGTGACGGATTCGCGCTCTCTCCAGTCCACAAAGACTCTTACATTTTCGATCGGTTGTGCACTGGCCAGAACATGATCCAACCCAAGCTCGTTCAGAAAAGCAACCGCCGAGCTAGTGAGTCCATCGCCACACGCCTTATCTCGCGGGAATGAATGCTTATCAATCAGGATAACATCATGCCCGCGCTCGGCCAGTGTAAGTGCGGCGATCGATCCCGCCGGGCCAGCACCGACGACCGCGACCTCTGCCTCATCCAGCACGGGAGAGTTCGTGGCCATGACTTACACGCTCAACCGTTTATACTCGGCGTCCGCGGTCATCAGCAATGCTCGGGCTTCCGGCAACGTCCGTACTGCATTCTTGGCCTGCAAGATCCAATCTTGCGCATCGAGACTCGCGCGTATAATTGCCTCTGTTTCGAGTACCCCGTTGATCAGGTTCTCGATTGGTGCGTCTTCTCGTAGAAGTGAACCTACCTTTGGACATTCCTCAAGCGCATAGATTACCGGCAGTGTGTAGTTGCCGTTACTCAGGTCATTGCCGCTTTGCTTGCCCATCTGCTCCTGGTTTCCTGTGAAATCGAGGATATCATCGATAAGCTGAAATCCTACTCCCAAGGCGATCCCATATTGTGTGAGATGAAGCTGCATTATTTCGTCGGCGCCTCCGAGCATCGCTCCGAGTTCGGCGGCGAGTCGAAACATGCCTGCTGTCTTGCCACTGATCGCTTCGATGTAGCGCGCAGGTGTCCTAGAGGTGTTATATCGGTCTTGTAGCTCGAGCATTTGACCTATGCACACACGGTCTGCAGCTTCCACGGCGGTCGATGCAACGTCCTGTCCGCAGCGGGCAAACAGCGTCAGTGCTCTCCCGAAGAACAGCCCGCCCGCAGCAGCGGCGAGTGGCGCTCCGTAGCGGGCAGGTAGGCTTACTATCCCGCGCCTGATGCTGCTGTCGTCTATTACATCGTCGTGCGGGAGGGTCGCGAGATGGAACATCTCAACGGCGACTGCTGCTATGTCGGTACGCGCACACCGGTCAGTCCTGCCCGCGCGAGCTGCAGTCTCGGCAGTCAGCAGAACCTTCGAGCGGGTCTGTTTGCTCGAGCTGCGCACGGCATAGTCCCATACCTCCTTGAGTACGTCGGTCTGCAGCTCCGCATCTAGACTCGCAAGCCCCATTACTGCCTTTCACACGGAAGTCGAGCGGCGTGTAACGAGATAGCCGAGCAATCCCGTGGCAAGCATCGTGATTGCTATCGACACCACAAGCGTGCTAATGGCCAAACCAAACGCGGGTGAGAAAATCTCGGGAAATCCAGTGCTTTCGCGTATGTACCGTGTGGCAAGTGGCTCAGCCCCCAGGCCGAACACGGCGCCGATCGTACATCCGAGCAGTACCACAATACCTGTCTCGAGGTATATGGTGGCCACCAGTCCGCCCCTAGACATACCTATCCGCTTTAGCGTGACCAGCCGTCCCCGGCGCTGCCAGATCGATCCTGACATCACCGCGATAACTGCAAGTACCGCGCTGACCAGTAGGAGTGTGGAGATCTGCCCCAACTGGACCAGCCCTTGGTTTGTAACCGCGCGAATACTAGCCTCATCCTGGCGTCCCGTCCTGACGGTCAGACCTGTTCCCCCAAGCGCCCCTTCGATGACCCGGCGACCCTGCGCAGCACCTACGCCGGGGGGCAAACCGACACGCATAGCCGTAACGTTTTTGGTTCGCCACAACCGTGTGTAATCCTTGCTGTTCATCAAAATAGCGCCGGGAGGCCAACCGTAATTGGTGATTGTTGCCGCCAGTCGGAACGTCTCGTATCCCGACGGGGTAGGCAGCACAAATGGATTGCCGATATGAATGCCTCGTTCGGAGGCCACCGTTGCCGATAGCGCTGCCCAGCCCCCCTGCCTGAACAAGCTCGCCGCTCTATTTGCTGATCCTACGATGATCTGGGAGGTCGGCACCGGGCTTGGATCATCTGATGGCTTGGCGATCACGAGAAGGCGTCGACGACCAGTATCAAGGAACGAGCCTTGAAGCAATTCAATCCGAGCGACGTCCTTCACCGACCGAAGACGCGCCAGCACCGGCCCCGGCTCAAACTGCTGTACCGGGAATGGATCGTCTTCCAACCTACTGGCCAAAACGCCGACCGGCGCAGCGCCCACGATGTCTCGTGTGGCCGCTTCTGCACCTCGACGAATGTCATTTAGCGTGCCACCAATCGCGACGATCGCGTACACGGCGATCGCACTGGTCGCGACGACCGCCGTGGCCCGCATGGGGGCGGCTTTCAACTCAATTGCGGCGACATAACCAGATGGACTGCGCAGACGAATCGCGACTCCCACGCAGCGCTGGATTAGCCATGGCACAGTCGGCGCAAGCACGAAGCCGAGCCCAACCGCCAAGGCGCCGACCGCGATAAGGCTGCTGCCCGGAACTAGTAGCGCGACCACAACCGTCACGATGATCGCGACCATCCCCACAGTGAGTCCCACGCGTCTTGAGAGCCACCCAGGAGAGAGCGACGCCTCCACAGACTCGTTCGTTTGTTCCAATGGTCGTCCTCGCAGCGTTCCGATCGCCGGACCGACAGTCGCAACGACGGCCGCGAGTATGCCGCCGCCGATCGAGACGAGCACCGCCACCGGCGTGATTACGCGCTGGGTACCAATCGCGAAACCCGCCGCAAGATAGCCAGGCACTGAACCAAATACGCTCCTCGAAAGCAGATCGCCGAGAACAAGTCCAACGAGCGAAGCCACGACCCCCAGAGCGAGGACTTCAAGTGCCATCAGACTGGCTAGCTCATAACGATACGCACCTTGGTTGCGCAGACGCATCACGTAACGCCGCCGTCCGGGGAGCGATAGCAACATCGCGTTGTAGGCAAACAGGACACCCACTACCACACTCAAAGCGGTGAATAGAGCGGCGACCTGATTTGAGGAGTGCGTAGCCTCTTCAAGCAAGGTGACCTCGCTATTACTCGAGCGCACATTGAGCGTGCCACTAAAGCGCCGCATCAAAATACGCCTCGCGAGCGCTTCCCGTCCGCGCTTGGGCAAGACCAGGATGCGCGTGACGCGGTGGGCAAGGCCAGTGATCGTCTGTGCCACAGAGAGCAGGGCAACCGCTATCGGGCTTTCTGCCGCAGCACCCACTTGATGGGCGCTCAAGATCCCGCCACAGAGCACGACAACCGAGCGCCCGGCCACGTCGACCGAAAGCAGCTGGCCAACAGACGCACCCACCGCGCGCGCGGCGCCTTCGGGAAGGGCGATCGGCTCCACTTCGGCATCCTGCAGCCGGCGGGCGAGACCGGCGGGCTCGCCCGCCGGGACATTGTTTACAAGTGCTTGCCACGGGAAATTGCGCGCAAGTGGCCCGCCGATCGGGACAATACCGGGACCGGCACCCACCAGAGTTAGGGGAAGCCGGCCGCGGGGACCAACCACCGTTATTCGAGCATCGAGGATGCCGGCGTCTCCGCGGACTCCCGGAGCTTCCCTGACCTTGCTCACAAGCCCTTGATCGAAGCCTTCCGGCGAGCGAGCGGCGACTTCAAGGCTCGCACCGCCAGCGATGCCGTGCTCAAGAACCCGTACGGAGGCAGGCACCGAGGTGTTGGCGATCTCCACGGCAAAGATCAGCGCTACCCCGACTGCGATGCCAACAAGAGCCAGCGCCTCCTGCGCCGGCTGCTGTCGCAGCCGGTACCAGTAAAGACGGCAGACCACTGGTAGGAGGCGAAGTCGATAAAAGCGAGAACCCTCCCCGCTCATCGCGCGCGGCGACCCTGAGTCCGTTTTCGCTGCAAGCTCCTTGATGCTGCCCGCCTCCACGACCAGCTAGCCCGTCGCAAACCGTTCGTCGTCTACACCCTCGTGCAGGTGTCCGTCCTTCAGCTCGTAGATTCGGTCGGCATAGTCGCTTGCGCGCGCGTCGTGGGTCACCAAGATCACGGCCGCATCCTGACCCCGTGCGAGCTCGCGCAAGGCGGCTAGCACCTGCTCGCCGCGCGCGCGGTCGAGATTGCCGGTGGGCTCATCGGCAAGCACGAGACTCGGCTTGGCCACGAGAGCGCGCGCGACTGCAACGCGCTGGCGCTCACCGCCGGACAGACGTGCCGGCAGAAAGCTGGCACGGTGGGAGAGTTCCACCTGATTGATCAACGCGCCCGCCTGCGCCCGCGACTCACGCCATCCGATGCGGTTCAGCCACAGGGGAAAGGCCACGTTCTCCAGCGCGCTCATTCCAGGAAACAGGTTGTAGTCCTGGTAGATGAACCCCACGTCGCGGCGTCGATGACGAGCCCGCTCTCGCTCTGACATCGCACCCAGATCGCTGCCGCGAAAGCGGATGGAGCCCTTGTCTGGAGAGAGCATCGCCCCGAGCAGCAGCAACAACGTGCTCTTGCCGGATCCGCTTGGCCCTAGCACCGCCACGACTTCGCCCGGTTCGACCACGAGCGAAACCTCGTTCAGGGCGACGACAATCTCCGCGGGAGTACGATAGGACTTGCAAATCCCTTCCAGTTCAAGCATCGAAGCCATCGCCAGCCGCCCTCTGCATAGGAAACTCGATGACATCGCCGCGCGGAGGCAGTCGCGACGGAACAGTCAGGCGCCCCGAATCGAGTCGCACAAACCGGCTACAGCGAAGCGTCTCATCAGCGTGAGCAGCGCTGAACAGCACTGCGGCGCCTCGCTCTGAGGCATAACTGCGCAGAAAGTCAAGGATGCGGTCGCGCTCGATCGGATCGAGGGTGCTTGCGGGCACATCGGCCAGCAGCAAGCGCGGACGCTTTACGATTCCTTGCGCGAGCGTCGCGAGACGCAGCTCGCCGTCCGAGAGTTCGCAAGGTCTCGCTTCGGCGCCCTGCTCGAGCCCCGCGGTCTTCAACACCTCACGGGCCTCCTCCTCCGAACGGGCATGGTTGCGTGATCTCACGTAGCCAGCCAGCGTGATCTGCTCAAGAACAGTCAGGCGCGGGTGGAAGTCCACCGACGCCGGCACCCAGGAGACCTCCGAGCGCAGGAGATTCGAGCGCAGGCCCTTACTGAGGGCACTCAAGTCCTTGCCGTCGTAACGCACCGAGCCCGAGGTGGGCGTCTCCTCGCCAGCCGCGATACGCAACAGCGTGGTCTTACCCGAACGGCTTGCTCCATAGATGGCAACAGACTCACCACACTCGATCTCAAGGCTGACGTGATCGAGCGCCACGACGAGGCGCTCTCCCCGGCTGAATACTCTGCCAACGTCTCGAAGTTCAAGCACCACAGCGTGCTTACGATACCGCGAGCGTCCCCACGGGGTCCGTATTCCTGCCTTATGCCAAGAATCGGATTCGTAGGCTATGTAGTATTGTCGCGACCTGCGGAAACCAAACTTTCCGTCCGGTTATGGTCCCAGACACCCGATATGCGATCTTGGGCTTGCTGATGCAGGGTCCAAGTCACGGTTACGGACTCGCGACCCGCTTCGGCGAACTGTTCGGGCCGGGATGGGCGATCAACCGCGGTCAGGTATACGACATGCTCCAGAGCCTTGCTAGCAAAGGCTGGGTGGAGCGCCTGGGCCCACCAGAAACCCCTGGAGGCTTACAGACCTACCGGATAACGAACAAGGGCGAGCATGCGTTCGCAAAGTGGCTCGCTACGCACTCCCTCCGCTCGCGTCCGCACCGTGAGCCGTTCTACCTCAAGCTCACACTTACGGGGCCCCAGAACGCGCAGCAACTACTGAAGGACATCGACATCGAAAGACAAGCCTGCATCGACCAATTGGACGCCTACACCGGCGAAAACGCGTGCCCGCCCGCCGAGGCTAGCGAGTGGGAGACGCTCGCCCGCGAGATGATCGATGAGGACGTGACCACCCGGCTGCACGGAAGGCTCGAATGGCTGGAGAAAGTGCGCATGCGCGTCGAGCACCGCCTCGCTGAGCACCCACAGGACGCGCCATCAACGAACACCGGCATTCAGTCCTGGCGTAGGGATGCGGCCGCTTGATAAACCGCCGCTCAGCACACATGCATACACCGTAGTCAGATTGGTAGTCCCACAAGCCCCATGATGTCACCGTCCAGAGCGACTATGTCTGCCCGAATAGCTGCCTGGACATAGTGCGTGTCTCGCGCTGAAGGCCGAGTTTCTCATCGAGGAGGTGTGCGAGGACATCGTGGCGCCTGGTAAGGAGCTGCGTGGGCCCAGTGCGCAGACGCGTTGCGCAAACCCTTTCCAGCCAGGATCGGTCAGGGCGTCCCAGGGCTACCAGGTCCCGCCGGGTGGATGACTATTCTGCGCAGCTCTGGACCCCACAAGGAGGAGATCATCGTGCCACTGACTCAGACGCAACTCGCCAGCGCTGTCGCCGACCGCGCCGAGATCACCAAGGCCGAAGCCAAGCGCGTGCTCGACGCCCTCGAGGATGTAGTGCTCGATGAGATCGCCAACGCCGAAAAGGTAAAGATCGGCGGGCTCGTACAGCTAACGGTGCGCGTAAAGCCCGCCTCCAAGGCGCGCAAAGGACGCAACCCCGCGACCGGCGAGGAGATCACGATCGCCGCTAAACCCGCATCCGTGGACCTACGCGCACGAGCGCTAACCAAGGCCAAGAGCGCACTACCATCCGTGCAGAAGGCCCGACGTCGACTCAGCTGACGCACACACAGCCTCCCTCCCCCGATTATTTCACTATGTAAGTCCAGTCATTATGATGGACTTTCCATAGGAACCGGTCGCGAACGGGAAACACGAAAAGGAGGGGGAGCATGAGCGAACAGCCGGTGGATCTGGTGTTCGAGGGCGGTGGGGTCAAGGGGATCGGTCTGGCGGGCGCATTCCTTGGGCTGTACGAGCACGGCTATCGCCCCGAGTGCGTGGCCGGGACCTCGGCGGGGGCGATCACCGCCGCACTGGTCGCCGCGGGCTATGACGGGCAAGAGCTCAAGCAACTCGTCCTCGAAGACATGCATTTCCCACTGTTTGAGGACCGTCCGCGCTTCCACTTGCTGGGGACCGCGACGGGTGAGGTGATCGAAGTCCTCAGGGACCGCGGTCTGCACAGCGGGCAGTATTTCCTGAACTGGATCAGCAAGCTTCTACAGGACAAGGGCAAGACGACGTTCGGCCACTTCCGCGACGCCGAAGCCGCGGGAACCAACCGCGAGTACAGGCTGCAGGTGATCGCCTCGGATCTCACCGACCACAGCATGCTCGTCCTGCCTCGCGACGCGACGAAGCTGGGGATCGCACCGGACGACCTACCGGTGGCTGAGGCGGTGCGCATGAGCATGTCGATACCGATCTTCTTCGACCCGGTGATCCGGGAGAACCCAAAAGACGGACGCAGGCACATGATCGTCGACGGCGGCATGCTCTCCAACTATCCGATCTGGCTGTTCGACGCCGAAGGCAAAGAACCGCGCTTTCCCACCTTCGGGATGCTGCTCGTCGCCCCCAACCAGGAAGACCCGCTATTGCCGGATCCTCCGGCTAGCTACAAGAAGAAGTTCCGCCAAGGCACACAGCCCAGTCGGCGGGCGGGGATACTGGGATGAGCGAGCCGGGAGGCGAAACCCCTCTCCCTCAGCTCGCGACGCCCTCGAATTCCTCCACCAGCGCCGCGTAGGTGCGCCGCAATCCATCGCCGATCTCAACCGTGGCTCGCCACCCGAGCTCGCGCTCAGCGAGGCTCGTGTCCAGGCAGCTGCGCTTGAGCTCCCCCGGGCGCAGATCGGCCAGCTCGGGCTCGATGTCCGACCCGGCCGCCTCCCTGAGCACGCTCCATAGCGTCGCCACGTCGGTCTCCACACCGGTGGCGATGTTGAACGTGCCGCGCGTGCCGTTGGCGGCGATCAGCGCCGAGACGACGTCGCCGACGTAGACGTAGTCGCGCGTGGGCTTGCCGTGGCCGAACATCTTCGGGGTCTTGCCCGTGTGCAGATGCTCGGAGAAGATCGCGACCACACCAGCCTCGCCGTGGGGGCTCTGGCGCGGGCCGTACACGTTGCCTAGGCGGCACACCGCGTGCGAGACTCCCGAGAACAGCGACCAAGTGCTCAGATACGCCTCGGCCGCCCACTTCGACGCGCCGTAGGGTGCGAGCGGGGCGGGGATGCGCTGCTCGGTGGTGGGCAATGGCGCCTCGTCGCCATACAGCGCGCCCCCGGTGGAGGTGAACGACACGGGCGCACCGAGCTTGGTGGCGACGTCGACCACGTTGAGCGTGCCCAGCACGTTGACCGCGCAGTCACGGCCGGGGTTGGCCACCGACGCGGTCACCGACGCCTGCGCAGCGAGGTGGAACACGGCGGTTGGCTGCACCTCATGAAAGACGCGCTCGAGCGCGTCGCGCTCGACTATGTCGAGCTCGCACAGCCGCGCCCCCGTGGGCACCTTGGCGACGCTGCCGGAGGACAGGTCGTCGATGACCGTCACCTCGTGGCCGGCGGCGAGCAGGGCGTCGGCGACGTGCGAGCCGATGAAGCCGGCGCCGCCGGTGACGATCGAGCGTTGTGGCATTCGCGGAAGATTACCCGTGCGCGAGCAAAAAGCGATTCATGGTGGCCATCACACGTCGTGTGATCGCGCTCGCGCGCTGCGCGCTGTCGGCGTCGATCTCGCCGCTCTCGTGCAGCTCCTCGACGCGGCGCATCGCGGGCGCGACCACCTCGTCCTGCAGCGTGGCCGGGCTGATCCCGTCCTCCAGGGCGGAGGCGATCGCCTCCTCGGCGAGCTCGGCGTCGCCGAGGCGCATCGCGTCGGTGTAGAGCTCCAGGGCGCCGGCGATCAGCGAGCGCGGGTCTGAGCGCTCGCGCGTGCGGGCGTCTGTGCCGGTGCTGTCGAGCACCTCCATGAACGCTTGCAAGAGCACCGGGTCGAAGTGGCGGTCAGACTCCTCCAACATCATTTCGACGGCCTTCTCCACCGGGAACGCTTCGCGGTAGATGCGGTGGCTGGTGAGCGCATCGAACACGTCGGCGATCGCCACGATGCGCCCCTCGATCGGGATGTTCTCTCGCTCCAGCCCGCGCGGGTAGCCGCCGCCGTCCCAGCGCTCGTGGTGGCTGAGCGCGATCGTGGCGCCCATGTCGAGGATCGAGGAGGAGGAACCGCGCAGCAGGCGATGTCCCTCCTCGGCGTGGGTCTCCACGATCGCGCGCTCTTCCGGGGTGAGCGAACCGGGCTTCAGCAGGATCGCGTCGGGGATCGCGACCTTGCCGACGTCGTGCAATGGCGCGGCGTGGCTGATGCGCCGGCAGAACTCAATGCTCATCCCGACCGCTTCGGCAAGCAGCGTGGAGAAGCGCCCAATGCGCTCGATATGAGCGCCGGTGTCCTCGTCGCGAAACTCGACCGCCATCGAGAGGCGGCGGACCGTCTCGGCTTGCGCGATCTCGAGCTCTGACAGAGCGCGGCGCAGGTCGTCGTTGCGCTCGTCTACCTCGCTCTGCAGCGCACGGCGGCGGTCGTCTCCGAGCAGCCAGCCGGCGGTGGTGGCAACGATCGCGATCGCGATCGCGGCGAGCACTGTCAGCGCGGGACCTCCCGCAGCCAGCGCGGCGATCGCGGCGATCGCGATCAGCGCCAGCAGCGTGACCCTGCGGCGCGAGGGGCCGCGCCCGGGATGGCGTCCCTCGGGCGCCGGTGAGTTGGGAGCGGGACCGTCGACGCGCGGGGACTGCTCGCCGCCGCTTGCGCCGCCAAGTAACGCCCTCAGCCTGCGGAGCTGCACGCTCCGCTCGTCCTCTGGCGGCGAGGACGGCTCGCGCGTGGCGAGGCCGTGCGTCAGCGCCACCCTGCTGGGGGTGGTCCGTTGAAAGCCAACCTTTGTGACTTCACGCACGAAAAGCACTCCGTTCTTACGGCTAGTCGTCTATTCGACCGCAATCGCCATCCGCTTGAGTCGGCGGAAACGAGCTACGCGAACCGGCTCCTGTCTTTGGGCTCTGGAAATTTACCTTTGGCGAGGCTCGCAGGCTGCCCGCTACCCCCCAAAAGGCGCTTCAAACGCACCCCACCTCAAATGTTTGCTCAAACCGCCAGCGCGACGTACTTCGTCTCCAGGTACTCGCCGATGCCCTCGAAGCCACCCTCGCGCCCGAAACCCGACTGCTTGACCCCGCCGAAGGGCGCGGCCGGGTTTGAGACGATGCCCTGGTTGACGCCAACCATGCCGGCCTCGATCGCCTCCGCGACCCGCAGCGTGCGGGCCAGGTCGCGCGTGTAGAGATAGGCCACGAGCCCGTACTCGGTGGCGTTGGCGGCGGCGATCGCCTGCTCCTCGGTGGAGAACGTGCTGACGGGCGCGACGGGTCCGAACACCTCCTCGCGCAGGATGCGGGCGCCGGCTGGCACCTCGGCGAGCACGGTTGGCTCGAAGAAGTAGCCGGGGTGGGCGGGACCCGATAGGGGCTCACCGCCGGTCAGCAGCTTGGCGCCGCTGCCGACGGCGTCCTGCACGAGCTCGGCCACGATGCCACGCTGGCGCTCGTCGATCAACGGCCCGATGTCGACGCCCGGCTCGGTGCCACGGCCGATCTTCAGCGTGCCCATGCGCCGTGCCATCCGCGCGGCGAACTCGTCTGCGACCGACTCGTGCACGTGGAAGCGGTTGGCGGCGGTGCAGGCCTCGCCGACGTTGCGTAGCTTCGCGACGAGCGCGCCCTCCACGGCGGCGTCGAGGTCGGCGTCCTCGAACACCAGGAACGGCGCGTTGCCGCCGAGCTCCATCGAGACGCGCAGGACCTGCTCGGCCGACTGGGCGATCAGCGTGCGACCGACCTCGGTGGAGCCGGTGAACGACAGCTTGCGCGTGCGCGGATCGCGCAGCAGCGGCTCGATCACTGCGCCCGAGCGGTGTGCGGTGATCACGTTCAGCACACCCCCCGGCAGACCGGCATCCTCCAAGACGCGGGCAAGCGCGAGCATCGACAGCGGTGTTTGCTGTGCGGGCTTGACGACCATCGTGCAGCCGGCGGCGATCGCGGGGGCGATCTTGCGCGTGCCCATCGCGGTGGGGAAGTTCCAGGGCGTGACGAACACGCACGGCCCGACCGGCTGGCGCATCGTGAGGATGCGCCCGGCTCCGGTCGTGTTGGTCATGTAGCGCCCGTGGATGCGCACGGCCTCCTCTGAGAACCAGCGCAGGAACTCGGCGGCGTAGGAGATCTCCGCGCGCGATTCACCGAGCGCCTTGCCCATCTCCAGGGTCATCACGAGCGCCAGCTCATCCACACGCTCCAGCAGCAGCTCATAGGCACGGCGCAGTATCTCCCCGCGCTCGCGTGGAGCAGTGGCGGCCCAGCTGGCCTGCGCGTCGGCGGCGGCTGCGAGCGCGGCCAGCGCGTCCTCGGGGGTGGCGTCGGCCACCTCGATCAGCGGCTGGGCGGTACTGGGGTCCTCGACCGTGAGCGTGCCGCCGCCACTGGCCGCGCGCCACTGGCCGCCGATGTAGAGCTTCCTCGGCACACGATCAAGCGCCGCTCGCTCGCCTGCGCCGGGCGGGGTGTCGGTGCCAGTCATCGTGCGCCGCTCAAGCATGTGTTGGGTCTATCCGAACCAGAGTTCATGCAATTCCTCTTGCCGACTGGCCGTTTCGAGATCGCGATCGGCTGACCGGGTACGTATCCACGAGCACGGATGCTCCTCACGAGATCAACTTATCAGCGCTTGCACGCCCCGTTCAGGCGCGTGTCGATCGTGGCGACAGTCACAGCGGTACTGGCAGGCGCGGCCATGTGGGCGCCGGCGTTGGCACAGGCCGGCACGGCGCGCGCACAGGAGCTTGTGATCGACGGGGCGGGCGACGGCCATGGCGTGGGCATGAGCCAGGATGGCGCGCTGGGATACGCCGAACACGGCTGGTCCTATACGGCCATCCTTGGCCATTACTACACGGGCACAGCCCTTGGGCAAGCGCCGGCCAACACGATCGTGAAGGTGCTGGTGGGCTCGAAGGTAAGGGACGTGCCGCTGGAAGAATATGTGCGCGGCGTTGTGTCGGCCGAGATGTCCTCCAGCTGGCCGATGGCGGCGCTGGAGGCGCAGGCGGTGGCGAGCCGCACGTATGCGATCACCTCCGATGCGGGTGGCTCGAGGTTCGACGTCTACTCTGACGATCGCTCGCAGGTGTATCTCGGAAAAGCGGCGGAAACCTCGCGCTCGAACGCTGCCGTGGCCGCTACGGCGGGACAGGTCGTCACCTATGGCGGGCTACCAGCGATCACGTATTTCTTCGCCAGCTCGGGCGGTCACACCGAAAGCGTCCAGTATGGGTTTCCGGGTGCGGCAGCGGAGCCGTGGCTGGTCGGCGTGGACGATCCCTATGACGAGGGACCCTTGCACCGCTGGACGATCACGATGAGCTTTGCCTCGGCCGCGTCGCGGCTGAGCGGACTGGTGGACGGCGCGTTTGAGGGCATCGAGGTGCTGGAGCGCGGCGTCTCGCCGCGGATCGTGCAGGCGGAGGTGTTGGGCTCCAAGGGCCACACGCTGCTGAGCGGCCCGGAACTCGAGGCGCGCCTCGGCCTGTATTCCAGCTGGGCCTATTTCAGCGTGAAGAGCGCAAAAGGTGTGCAGGCAGAGCCGGACGCGAGCGGTCCGGCGGCGCCGACCCCCACACCGGCGCCCGCGCCAACTCCGGTGGGTGGGTCCGGCGGTGCGTCGCCGACGCCCGTTGCCCAACCGGCGCGCGTGAGCGCCACCGGCGGAGTGAGCGCGCGCTAGCCACCGGGACGCCGCGGCCGTGCTGGTTTCTCTGCCGCCGCGCACGTCGACCGCGCAGAGCCTGCCACGACGCCTTAACCTGACTGACAGTGGACGAGCCGTTGCTGATCGCCGACGTGCCGTGGCTGCTGTACCGCGCTTATTTTTCGCTGCCGAAATCGATCAGGGGCGCGGATGGGCAGCCTGTGAATGCGCTGCTTGGCACCGTCAACGCGCTGCTGGCAGCAGCCGAGTCGGATCCGCCGCGCGCGGTGGTCGCGTGCTTTGGCGCAGAGCAGGCGCGCTATCGCGTGGAGGCCTACCCCCCTTATCACGCCCATCGCGACCCGATGCCGGCCGAGCTGGCCGAGCAGTGGCAGCGCGCGCCCGCGTTGCTCGCGAGCTTTGGTTGGACGATTGCAAACGCACAGGAGCTCGAGGCCGACGACGCGATGGGATCGTTTGCGCGCGTCGAGGCGCAAGCGGGAGGGCGTGCCCTGCTGTTGACCGCGGATCGCGATCTCTACCAGGCGGTCGGCGAGCAGGTCGCGGTTTTGGATTTGGGAAAGGGTGGGGCGTGCGTAGCGCTGGGACCGCTCGACGTGCAGGAGCGATACGGCATCGCGCCGGGACAGGTGCCCGACTTCATCGCGTTGCGAGGCGACCCCTCCGACGGGTTGCCCGGCGCGCCGGGGATCGGCGCGAAGACGGCGGCGCGGTTGCTGCGCGACTACGGCACGTTGGAGGCGCTGTTGGAGCAGGCCGAGCGCCAGTGCGCGAATGTCGGCCCAAGCGCTCCCGATGCTCCCGCGGGCGCCGGGAGCGAGAGCCCGTCCGATGCCGGCGCGGGAGCTCTGCGCCCACGCGTGGCGGCCACGCTGAGCGAGAATGCCGAGCTGTTGCGCACCTTCAAGCGGGTGGCGACGCTCGTGGAGATCGATGTGAAGCGCCCACCCGACAAGCCGACCGACTTCGCGGCCGGCGCGGCCGCGGCAAAGCAGATCGGCATGAAGCGCCTGACCGAGCGCCTCCAATCTATGGCGTGAACTTGACGGTGATCACGTCCCCGTCGCGCATCGCGTAGTCACGACCCTCCAGCCGCAGGGTGCCACGGTCGCGGGCGCCGGAGTAGCCGCCGGCGTCGACGATCTCGCGCCAGCCGACCACCTCGGCGCGCACGAAGCCCTTCTGGATGTCCGAGTGAATCTGCCCGGCGGCGTGCCAGGCGGTGAGCCCCTCGCGCAGATGCCAGGACTGCGCAGGCTTGGCCTCGCCGGCGGTGAAGAACGCGATCAGGCGAAGCAGCGAGAAGGCTCCGCGCACAACCCTCTGCAAGCTCGATTCGCCGGGTGGGTGGGAATATATTTCGGCTCTCATAAGGGCTGCTTCCTCCTCCTCGAGCTCTGCCAGCTCGGACTCGATCCGCGAGCTGACGGCCACCACGCCCGCGCCCTGGGCAGCGGCGTGGTCGGCCACAACCGCGGGTACCTCCTCGGAGCCCTCGTCCACGTTGACGACGAACAGCACGGGCTTGGCGGTGAGCGCACCCAAGTCGCGCAGCGCGTGCGGAGCGTCGTCGGGCGGGGCGACTGAGCGCGCGGGACGGCCGGCCTGCAGCTCGCCGATCACCTCGCGCAGCCACGCCTCCTCGGCGATCGCCACGCGGTCTCCGCCCTTGGCCTGCTTGGCGACGCGATCGACGCGCCGCTCGGCCTGCTCGAGGTCGGCCAAGACCAGCTCGGTCTCGATCGTCTCGATGTCGGCCAGCGGATCTACGCGACCCTCGGGGTGCACGACGTTTGCGTCGGTGTGGGCCCTGACGACGTGCACGATCGCGTCGGTCTCACGGATGTTGGCGAGAAAGCGGTTGCCGAGCCCCTCGCCTTTGTGGGCTCCCGCCACAAGGCCCGCGATGTCGTGGAAGTCGATCGTGTCCCACACGATCTCCGAAGCCCCCACGGTCTGTGACACCTCGACAAGTCGCTCGTCGAGCACGGGCACGACCGCCACGTTTGGCTCGATCGTGGTGAACGGATAGTTGGCCGCCTCGACGCCCGCCTTGGTGAGCGCGTTGAACAGCGAGGACTTGCCGGCATTGGGCAGCCCCACGATGCCGATGCGCGTGCTCACGGGCAGCGCTCAGGCAGAAAAGCCAACACGCTGGTCGCTGTCCTCTGTGCGGACATAGACGACCTGCCCGAGGTCGAGCCGCACAGGCCCTTCCTCGGTTTCGAGCTCATGCCAGCCGCCGGCTCCGAGCGCACGGTACAGCGCCTCCAACTGCTCGTCGGTGACACGCAGCGCAAGCACCTGGCCGCCCTGAAAACCGACGCTCATGCGCCTGTGACTCTTTGGCATCAGTGGACCTCCACGGGTTGTACAAGCTCGGTGAGCACTCTGCCCGTGTCCTTCGGCTCCAGGAACGCCACGAGCGCTCCGCGGATGCCCACACGCGGGCGCTTGTCGATCAGCGTCTGCCCCGCTTCGCTCAGGGCAGCCAACGTCGCCTCGATGTCGGACACCTGGTAGGCCACATGGTGCAGGCCCGGGCCGCGCTTGGCCAGGAACTTGCCCACGGGCGTGTCGGGTCCGAGCGGCGCCAGCAGCTCGACGTGATTCTCGCCCACGTCCAGCAGCACGGCCTCGACGCCCTGCTCCTCCACGATCTCGCGATGGGCGACCGACATCTTAAAGACGTCGCGGTACAGCGCGAGCGAAGCGTCGATCTCCTCGACGGCCACGCCGATGTGGTCGATACGGTTGAACATGGCTGGCGTCAGTGTATTGGCGACGCGTCGATCTCGCGCGGCGAGGAGCAGCGGCGCGAATGACGGGCGCGACTACTCGTGCGTGGAAGGCGCCCGCTCGATCGCACTCGCGGCGGCCACCACGCGCAAGCCGACGCCCGGCCGGCGTTCCAGCCGCGGCACGCCCGCCATGATCCGCTCGATCGCGTCGCGGTCGAGCACCTCGTTTTCGAGCAGCTCGCTGGCGAGCGCGTCCAGTTGCGCGCGGTGCGCAAGGATCATCCGCCGCGCCGCCCTGCGCGCCTCGTCGATCAGCTCGCGGCGCTCCTCGTCGCGCAAGCGCAGCGTGGTCTCCGACAGTCGCACGTCCCCGTCGGGCGAGCGACCCACGCCGGCGCTGCCCATCGCGTAGTCGTGCACCATCGAATGGGAGATGTCCGCCACGCGCTTGAGGTCGTCCGACGCGCCGGTCGTGATCGCGCCAAACACGATCTGCTCCGCCACGCGCCCGCCGAGCAGGACCGTCATGTAATCGAGTAGCTCCTCGCGCGTCTTCAAATAGCGATCCTCGGCGGGCAGGTTGAGCGTGTAGCCGAGCGCGCGCCCACGCGGCACGATCGAGATGCGGTGCACGCGATCGACCGATGGCAACAGCTCCCCGCACAGCGCGTGGCCTGCCTCGTGGTGGGCCACCACCCGCTTCTCGTGGGCGTTCAGGACGCGGTGGGACTGCACCCCCGCGATCACGCGCTCCAGCGCGCTGTCGAAGTCCCGGTCGGTGATCGTACGCGCTTTGCGGCGCGCCGCGAAGATCGCCGCCTCGTTACAGATGTTGGCGAGGTCGGCCCCCGTCAACCCACTGGTCTGCTGGGCCACGAGTCCGAGGTCCACGTCCTGTAGTGGCTTGCCGCGCGTGTGCACGCCAAGCACGCCCAGTCGACCCTTAACGTCGGGAGGTGTCACGAAGATCTGGCGATCGAAGCGGCCCGGGCGCAGGAGCGCTGGGTCGAGCTTCTCCAAGAGGTTGGACGCGGCGATCACGACGAGCCGTCCACTGGTGGCAAAGCCGTCCATCTCGACCAGTAGCTGGTTGAGCGTCTGGTCCTTCTCTCCGGAGAGGTCCGCGCCGCGGCGCCCGCCGACGGCGTCGAGCTCGTCGATGAAGATGATCGCCGGCTCGTGCTTGCGCGCGATCGCGAACAGCCGGCGGATGCGGGCCGCGCCGAGACCCGCGAACATCTCCACGAACGCGGCCGCGGACTGGGCGAAGAACTGCGCGCCGGACTCGTGTGCGACGGCCTTGGCCAGTAGCGTCTTGCCGGTGCCGGGGGGGCCGTGCAGGAGGATGCCCTTGGGCACCTTCGCGCCAAGCGCCTCGAACTGCTTGGGATCGCGCAGGAACTCGACGATCTCCTGTAGCTCGGCCTTGGCCTCGTCCACGCCGGCGATGTCCTTCCAGGCCACCGATTGACTGGAGGATGGCTTGATCTGCTGCGGCTTGACCCGCGGCATCACTTTCAGCATGCGGATCATCACGAAGATGATCACCGCGAAGAACAGGATCATCACGACACTGGACCACTGGTAGGACCAGTTCTGGATGTCCGTCACAAGGGATGTAGCTAGCGTCACCGTCCGTGGCTCCACCTCAGCATTATGCATGAAGGCGATGGCAGGCGCGGCATGGCCTGATCGGTCGTGCAAGCGGACGCCCGCCGCCAGGCGCCGACACGCCCGCCGCGCGGCGTGTGCGCCGAGAGGTCAGCGGTCAAGCTGAGAGCATGCGAACGGCGATGTCTCGATAGAACTCGCACGCGTAGGTCAGGTCGCGCACGTCGATGCGCTCGTCCGCGGCATGCATCAGCGCCTGGGTCTCAAGCAGCGACTGGTGGCGCTGTGGGAAGAAGCCATAGGCCACGCATTCGGGGAAGGCGGCGCGGAAGCGATGCGAGTCGGTGAAACCCGGCATGACCGTCGGCACCGTCGTTGCGCCCGGATCGCGCTCTGATACCCACTCCTCGAGCGCGGCCATCAGCGGCGAGTCGATCGGAGAGCGGTTGCCACTCACCCGCTCGGTGAAATCGATCCGCAGCCCGTCGCTTGCTGTCGAGCCGTCTGACCCGGCAAACTCGATCGCCAGGCCGTCGATCCCGCCGAGCACCTGCTCGATCGCGTGCCTCGCGTCCTGCTCGCCGAGACCGGGGGGCACACGGCAGTCCACGCGCAGCTCGGCGCTGGAGGGGATCACGTTGATCTTCTCTGAGGCTGAGATCCTGGTCGGCGCGAACGTGACGCCGAACATCGGCTCGAACATCGTGAGCAGCCGCGGGTCCTGCTCGCCCAGGCGCGCAAGGGCGCCCGCTGGATCGTGCTCGTCCTCGCCCACTCCGCGCAGGAACGCGAGCGGCTCGGCGGTCGGCTGCAGCGCCGGTTGACGGGTCGCGAAGCGCTCCAGCACGGGCGCCATCTTCAACAGCGCGTTTTCTCCCAGCTTCGGCATCGAGGCATGCCCAGCCACACCGTCGGTTGAGACCGTGAAGCGAAACACGCCCTTCTCCGCGCAACACACGCCGTAGTAGCGCCGCGCGCCAAGCTCGAAATGGGGGCCTGCGCCCTCGTTGAGCAGCATGTCGCAGCGCACCTTCTCGGGGTGGGTCTCGCACAGCCACTCCGAGCCCAGCTCGCCTCCGGTCTCCTCGTCCACGACGGCCACGATCAAGAGCTCCCCGCGCGCGGGACGCCACCCTTCGCGCGCGAGCCCGGCCGCGGCTGCGACCTCGGCGGCGAGTTGCGACTTCATGTCAAGTGAGCCGCGCCCCCACATGAAGCCCTCGGCGATCTCACCCGACCAGGGGTCGTGCGTCCACTCGCTCGCATCCGCGAGCACCGTGTCGACGTGGCCCAGATAGCAGAGGGTCGGCCCGTCCCGCTCGCCTTTCAATCGCGCCACCAGGTTCGGTCGCTGCGGCGTCGCACCCAGCAGCTCGCACTGAAAGCCCGCGTCCGCGAGGATCCTTTGCAGGTGCTCGATCGCGGCGCGCTCGTTGCCGGGCGGATTGACCGTGTCGAAGCGGATCAGGCGCTGAAGGAGCCTTCTTGCATCGTCTCCCGGTCCATCCATCCGGAGGATCGTACGCCACCGGGCAAGCGCACCCTGGAGGGCACAGGCGGGCAGGCGGCCAGCAGCGTCTGCGTGTAGGGGTGCTTTGGGCGCTCGAGCAGCTCATGCGCGTCGGCCAGCTCGACGATCTTGCCGCCGTACATCACCGCGATCCGGTCGGCCACCGCTTCGACCGTCGTCAGGTCGTGCGATACGAGCACATAGGCACAGCCGGTCTGCGCCTGTAGCTCGCCCAGCAGCTCGATCACGCCGCGGCGGATCGAGGCATCCAGCGAGGACACCGGCTCGTCGAGTAGCACCAGTCGCGGCTCGCCCGCCAGCGCCCGCGCTATTCCAACGCGTTGGCGCTGCCCGCCGGAGAGCTCATGCGGGTAGCGCGTCCCGAGCGAGGCGCTCAGGCCGACGCGCTCCAGCAGCTCGCCGGCGCGGATGCGCACATCGCTCCCTGCCAGCCCACCTGCCTGCCTGTCCCCCGCGTTGGGGGGCCTCTCCCCCACTATGGGGGACTTGGCCTCCGCGTTGGGGGGCCCTTCGTCATGGGGGGCGCTCCGTGGCGCACGCGACCGCAGTGCCCTCTCCAGCGTCGCCCCGACCCGCCGGCGCGGGTTCAGCGACGCCTGCGGGTCCTGAAACACCATTCCAAGCTCTCTGCGGAGCGACGCCAGCTCCCCGCGGCGCGCGCGCGCGAGGTCCCGGCCATCGATCCGGATCGTGCCCTCCTCGGGCTCGACCAGACGCGCGATCGAGCGCAGCATCGTCGTCTTGCCACAACCCGACTCCCCGACGATCGCGAGCGTTTCACCAGCGTTTACTCTCAGCGACACACCATCGACTGCCTGTACACGAGCGGCGCGGCGCCCTCGTACGGGGTAGCTGACACGCAGGTCCTCGATCGCCAGCAGTGGCCCGTCCTCGACCGGGTGCGGAGGGACGGAGGACGGAGGCTCTTCGCCGGCCGACTGGCGGGCGGCGGGTGGTGCAGACGCGCGATGCGTGGGCGAGGTGCGGCGCGGGGGAGGCGTGAGCGCGCGCAGCAGCTCGCGCGTGTAGGGATGCGTCGGCTCGTACAGGATCTCCTCGGCGCCGCCCTGCTCGACGATCTTGCCCGCTTGCATTACGGCGATCCGGTCGGCGATGTCAGCCACGATGCCGAAGTCGTGGGTGATGAGCACGATGCTGAGCTGCTCCTGCTCGCGCAGCTGCTTCAGCTGCGCGAGGATCTGCGCCTGCACTGTCACGTCCAGCGCGGTCGTTGGCTCGTCGGCCAATAGCACCTTGGCGCCCAGCGACAGCGCCATCGCGATCATGACACGCTGGCGCATGCCGCCTGAGAGCTCGTGCGGGTAGGCACGCACACGCTCACGCGCCCTTGGAATGCCCACGCGCTCCATCAGCTCGCCGGCGCGGTCGAGCGCCTGCCCCTTGGACACCAGTGGTTTGTGCGCGCGAATCTGCTCGGCAATCTGATCGCCGACGCGGTGTACCGGGTTCAGCGAGGATTGCGGGTCCTGGAAGACCATTGCCAAGCGTGCGCCCCTGATTCGCTGCAGCTGGGCCTCCGATGCACCGATCAGCTCCTGGCCCTCGAGGCGAGCGCTGCCGGCGATCGTCGCGTTTGGCCCACGCGTGAGCCCCATCAGGGTCATCGCGCACACCGACTTGCCCGAGCCGGACTCTCCCACGATCGCCAGTACCTCGGCCGGGCGCAGTTGGAAGGACACGCCATCCACCGCCTGCACGTCCCCGTCCCTCCTCGCAAAGGACACGCTCAGGTCGTTTACGTCCAACAGCCCGTCTGCCTGTCTGCCCCCCGCCATAGGGAGTCCCTCGTCAGGGAGGGGTCCCTGCGATGGATGGCGCCCCTCAGGGTGTGGCGTGTCGTTGCTCATCCCGTCAGCCTGACGCGGGGGTCGAGCACGGCATAGGCGACGTCCACGAGCGCGCTCAGGACCACCACCGCGCAGGCCACCAGCATCGTGATCACCATCACCGGGGGCACGTCCAGGCGGCCGATCGACTGCGCCGCGTACTCGCCGACGCCGCCGAGGTTGAACACCGACTCCACGAGGATCGCCCCACCCCCGATCACCCATGCGAAATCGAGGCCCCACAGCGTGACGATCCCCATCAGGGAATTGCGCAGCACGTGGTGGATCAGCACGCGACGCTCGGACAATCCCTTCGCGCGCGCGGTGCGCACGTAATCCTCGCCCATCACGTCGAGCACGTTTGCACGCAGCACGCGCGAGTACACGCCGATCGACACGATCGACAGCGCGATCCACGGCATCAGCATGTGCGTGAACCAGCCCCATGGATCGCTCGTGAGCGGCACATATCCTTCGAGCGGCAGCAGGTGCCACTCGTAGCCAAGCCAATAGAGCATGATCGCGCCGAGAAAGAACACGGGCATCGAGATGCCGCCCAGTGCGAGCACGGTCAGCACGCGGTCGAGCAGACGCCCGGCGTAGACCGCGCTGAGCAGCCCGAACAGCACACCCAGCACCAACCACATGACACCGGCGCCGATGGCCAGCGAGACCGTTGGCGGCAGGTCTCTGACGATTTCCTGCTCGACGTTGACCTGCTGGGTGTAGGAGATGACGCTGCCGTCGAGCACCTTCTCCATCGTCTTTGCGTACTGCACGTAGATCGGCTTTTCAAAGCCCCACTGCTTGCTGATGTCGTGCACGTCCTGCGCGCTCGCGAGGCGTCCGGCCATTCGCAGCGCCGGGTTGCCGTCGGGGATCGCCTGAAAGATCAGGAACGTGAGGACCGTGATCGCGAACAGCACGGCGACGAGCGAGCCCAGGCGGCGAGCGATGAACCGGGCCATTACAACCGTCCCCGCACGGCGCTCTTGGGGTCGAGCGCGTCGCGCACCGCGTCGGCGCACACGTTCACCGACAGCACTGTCAGCACGAGCATGATCCCGGGCACGAGCACCAGGTGGATCGCCCCGGGGATCAGCCGGATGCCGTCGGCGAGCATCGTGCCCCACGATGGGTTCGGCGCCTGCACGCCCGCACCCAGATACGACAGCGCGGCCTCCAGCAGGATCGCGTTCGCGATCACCAGCGGGATGAACACAAGGATCGTCGAGGCGAGGTTGGGCAGGATCTCGCTCACCATGATCCGCAGCGGTCTGAGTCCTTGCACACGGGCGGCGTCCACGAACTCGCGCTCGCGCAACGACAGCGCCTGCGCGCGCAGCGGCTTGGCGACATACGGAAAGCACACGACCCCGATCACGAACGCCGGCAGCAAAAGCGAGCCGCTGCGCAGCGTGAACAGGCCGAGATTCAGTCCACCGACCGCGAGCGCCACCCCGAGCGCGACGCCCAGCAATACAGCGGGGTAGGCCCACACCAGATCGAACAGGCGCGAGAGCACGCCGTCGGTGAGACCGCGCGAATAGCCGGCGAGGGTACCGAGCGCGATCGCGAGCACCATCGTGATCAACGTCGCGATCGCCGCGATCTCAAGCGAGTTGCGCCCCCCGTACAGCAGCCGCACGGCCACGTCGCGTCCGTTGGAGTCGGCGCCGAGGAAGAAGCGCGCTTTCCAGGTCGGCCCGATCGGCACGCCCTGGGGGGAGACCACGTCGAGGAGCTTGCCGCCGACGCTTACGGTTTCGGTGATGTGGTTGTCGTCGGGTCCGGTGTGGGCTATGTCTTTGGCGTACACCGGCGCGAGCAGGCACAGCACGACGATCGCCACGAATAGCGCGCCAAACGCGGTCGCGACCTTGTTGCGCGCGAGCACCTTCATAAGCTCATCATCGCCAGCAAGCAGGTCGTTACTTGAGTTCGAGCGAGCTCCAGTCGTTGCCGTACACGGGATGGAAGATCGCCGCCTTGAAGTTGACGCGGTTGGAGAGGAACTTGGGGACCTCGTCGTAGCCGAACACCGCCAGGTAGGCCTTCTTGGCTGTGTATTCGTCAAGCGCCTGCCAGCGGCCGAGCACCGAGCCCAGCTGCGAGGAGGGCACGGGGCCGAGCGCGGCGAGTTCGCTTTGGATGTGCGGGTCGTCGACCTGGCTGAGGTTGTGGTTTTCCTGGGGCAGGATCGACTTGGCGTCGAGCAGCTGGTAGAAGTCGATCGGGTTGGGGAAGTCCTGGCTGTAGGACAGCCATCCGGTCTGGGCTTTGGTGGAGAGGTTGCCGACGGTCTCGTAGTACTGCGCGTCGGCGACGATCTTCTCGGTCGCTTTGAACCCGATTTCGTTGAGCAGACTCGTGTAGTAGTCGACGAATTCCTTGTGCGGCGCGCGCGAGCCGCCCCACACGGTCACGGGCGTGCCCTCCAGACCTGCTTGGCGCACCAGTTCCTTGGCCTTTGCGATGTTGGGTTGGGCGCTCGGCTCGCCATAGGGGCATGAGCCCGATGGGTGGCCGGGCATCCCCTCCGGCAGGAAGAAGCAGGCGGGGTCGAGCATCCCGCTGTCCAGGCGCTCGAGCGCCTGGCGGTTGAGCGCGTAGTTGACGGCCTCACGAGCGAGCGGGTTGTCGAACGGCGCTTCTTTGACATTCAGGAAGAAGTACTCGCCCGAGACCGTCGGCTCCTTGGCGAACCGTGCTTTGGCCTGGCTTTCGACCTGCGAGAGCAGCGTCGGCGGGATCGTGTCGTTGTAGTCGAACACGTCGGCGCTGTTGTCCAGCACCTGCTCGGCCTCGGTCTGGTTGTTGGAGACGATCTTCACGTCCACGTTCACGTGCCCAGCGGGGATTCCGGGGATCGCGTCCTTGGACCAGTTGGGATTGCGCACCATCTCAAAGGACCTGTTGGGCACGATCTTCTCGATCTCATACGGCCCGACGCCGGGGGGCGGTTCGTTTGAGAGGCTCCGCGTCGGCGTGGTGCTCGGCACCAGCCCGGCCGCCGGGAAGGCGAGCACGTTCAGGAACGGGCCATAGGGAGCCACCAGCTGAATCGTGATCGCGCCGGTGCCGTCGTCGGTGTGGATGCCCGCGATCGATGAAGCCTTGCCCGCGTCGAACGCTTCACCGCCGACGATGTTTTCGGTGAGAAAGCTCTTGTCGGTCCAGCCCAGCTTGATCGCACGCTCGATCGCGTGCGTGAAGTCCGATGCCTTGACCGGCGTGCCGTTTGAGTAGACGAGCCCCTTGCGCAGCGTGAAGGTGTAGGTCTTGCCGCCATTGGTGACGGTCGGGAGGGTCTGGGCGAGACCTGGGATCAGCTTTGCTCCGGCTTCGCCTTCGGCGTGCGCGTAGGTGACCAGACCGGTGTAGGTGATCCACGTCGCCTCATAGGACTGCGTGGTCGCTCCCAGTCCCGGGTCAAGCGAATCGGGCGGTGTTCCCATCAGGACGATGGCCGTGCCACCGCTTGTCGATGAGCTTCCACATGCCGCTAGGCCCGCCGCTAGGGCGAGGCCGAGCGATATACCGGTCAACGCGCGCAATACACCGAGCGGCGCCATACGCAACCTATGCACCTGCCTGCCCCCCTCGATGGGCGGTTTTCCCCCTCCAAGCGAACCTGTACACGAGTGCCCCTTTCCGCGCTACCCAGCGAGTCTCGTAATGTGTGCCACTAAGTGCATGGTTCGACATCCGTTGTCGGCACCCTTTCGCGAAACTTGAAGTATTCAAATGAGCCTGGACACGATCGGAGCAAACGCCTCAGAAGACCTCGCGAAGCCCCCCGCCTCGCGGGCCAACGCTGTGCTCGACCCCGCAACCGGCGAGTTGCTCGCCCACGTGCCTACGATCGCCGCCTCCGAGGTGGCGGAGGTCGTCGCGCAGGTCGTGAAGGTCCAGCCGCTATGGGCGTTGCTGCGCCTCGAGGATCGTGCGCGCTACATGCGGCGGATGGCCCAGGCGATCGTCGACGAGTTTGACGAGCTGCGCGAGACGATCGCTCGCGAGCAGGGCCGCCCGCGCACAGAGGTCGCGGCACTGGAGCTGCTGGCGGCAATCGATGCGCTGAAGTGGGTTGCGCAAGAGGGGGCGAGCGTGCTCGGAGCGCGGCGCGTCGGGGTGCACCGTTCGCTGTTCTTGACCAAGCGCGCCCGCATCGCGTACGAGCCATACGGCGTGGTCGGCGTGGTGGGAGCCGGCAGCGCGCCGTTTGCGCAACCGCTCGGACAGATCGCCGGCGCACTGCTGGCCGGCAACGGCGTCGTGTTCAAGCCGGCGTCGCGCGCCTCTCTGGCCGGCGAGCGGATCGCGCGCGTGCTCGCGCGCGCCGGACTGCCGGAGGGCCTGGTACGCGTCGTGCACGGCGGCGCCGACGTGGGCATGGGGTTGGCGCGTGCACCGGTGGACAAGCTGCTGTTCACGGGCTCACCGGCCACCGGACGAGCGGTCGCGCGCGAATGCGTGTCGCACGAGAAGGAGGTCACCGTCGAGCTCGGCGGCAAGGATGCGATGCTGGTGCTCTCAGACGCCCACGTCGCGCGCGCGGCTTCCGCTGCCCTGTGGGCGGGGTGCGCCGGCGCGGGACAGGCGCGCGGCGCGGTCGAGCGCGTGTACGCCACCCCCGAGGTGGCAGAGCGGCTCCTCGCGCGGCTCGTCGCCGGAGCGCGCGCGATGAGCGTCGGAGACCCGCGCGATGAGCGCGTGCAGATCGGTCCGCTGGCCTCACAGCGGCGTCTCGAGCACGTGCACGAGCTGGTGGAGGAGGCGGTCGCGCAGGGCGCGACCCTGCATTGCGGGGGACCGGTCCAAGCAAGCGAGCTTGTGGGCTTTGACAACGTGAGCGGGACGCGACGCGAGCGAGTGACGGCGGCAGCAGCGGGCGAGCTCCACGCGGACGCGAGCAGCGCCGCAGCGGGGCAGCGCCCCGGCGCCTTCTACGCGCCAGCGGTGCTCACCGGCGTGACCCACGAGATGCGACTGATGCGCGAGCCGATCGGCGGTCCCGTGCTGGCCGTGATGACCGTCGGCTCGGTGTCGGAGGCGATCGCGCTGGCCAACGACAGCCCCTACGGCCTCGGCGCGTCGGTGTGGACCGCCGACCGCTACCGCGGGCTGCGGATCGCACGCGAGCTCGAAGCCGGCATGGTGTGGCTCAACGACCACCTTCCCAGCCCGGCCGTGTCGCGCGGCCCATGGGGCGCGGCCGCCGGCAGCGGCCTGGGCCGCACGCTCGGCGAGGCGGGCCTGCGCGCGTGCGCACAGGAGAAGCTGATCACCTGGGACCCCTCAGGCACCCGCGGGCTGTGGTGGGGGCCATATGACGAGCTGTCCGCACGCGCGGCGACGACAGCCGCACGCTTGCGCTCAACGCGCGAGGGCGACCGCGAGCAGGCCTGGCGCCAGGGCGGCCTGGCGCTGGCACGAGTCGGCCTGCGGGCGCTTGGACGCAGATAGCTCGGGGCGCAGACAGCTATTCCGTATCTAACGAGGTCACGTCGCGATCGTGTCCGGAACCGGAACGACACACATTTAATACGTCGTAATCTTCGTGCTACGATGCCAGGGTGGCCACCAAGTCGTTGCCGTTTAGCATGCGCCTCTCCAAGGGTATGGAGATGCTCGTAGACCGCGAGGCGCAGCGCACCGGGCGCAGCAGGGGCGCGGTGGTAGAGGCGCTCGCCGCGGAGGCCTTGCGCATGCGCTTGTTTCCGGGCATTGCTTTTCGCGGAACCGACTGGGAGCGGCGCGCATGGGTGATCGGGACGGCGCTCGACGTGTGGCAGATCGTCGAGGCACACCGGGACATGGGCTCGGTCGAGCGCATGTCCGAAGGAGGCTCGGCCAGCGAGCGCCAGATTCGCCTCGCGCTCGACTACTACGAGATGTTTCCCGAGGAGATCGACTCCGCCATCGCCGAGAACCGGCGACCGATCGAGCAAGTGGAAGCGGAGTTCCCCTTTATCGCCGTCAGCCGTCACGACGGCTGACGAGCGCGGCAAGCGGTGCGGCGGTAGACCGTGCGACTGTTCCTGGACGCCCACATCTCGGCACGACGCATAGCCGTGCGGCTGCGCGAGCAGGGCCACGACGTGCGTGCCGCCGACGAGGAGCGCGAACTCGACGGCCTGGCCGACGAGCAGCTGCTCGAGCTCGCCGTAGAGGAGACTAGGGCGATGGTCACCTTCGACGTGAAGGACTTCGCAGTGATCGCCCGGCGCTGGGGCGAGGCGTGCAGGCCCCATGCCGGCCTGGCGATCGTGGTCGGCATCGACCACGGTGAGTTCGGCGCGATCATCGATGCTCTCACGCGCGCGCTTGCCGCACGGCCCGAGCAATCAGACTGGAGCGACCTGACGCTGTTTGTGTCACGCGAGCCCTGAGCGATATGCAACGGGGTTGAGGTAGGAGTGTCCTGGGAATCCCGCCGGCCTATCCTTTCTTGCCGCCTTTTCCGTGTTTGGAGTGTTGGCTCTTTTTGCTCTTGGTCTTGTGCTTCTTGGTCTTGGGGCAGCCGGTGGCGGTGATCTTTGTGGTTTGGTGTATTTCTGCTCCGTTCTGTGCAACGAATGCGGTGGGCATCGTGAGCTTGGACGTGCAGAGGTCGCCGTTGGCCGCAAGTGCCGAGTCTTCTCCCTGGGGGAGCGTGAGCTGGAAGCTGCCGACGGGCTCATCGGGGATCGTGTGGAACGTGCTGCTGGTGATCCCGGCCTTGTTGATGAACGTTTCGCCGTGCAGGTCGATCGTGAAACCGTAGCCCTGCAGCACGATGATCAGTTCGGGGAACTTCGCGCCGCCATGGCTCACGAAATAGGCTGGTCCTTCCAACGGCACGGGTAGGATCGGCGTGTTCGCTACTGCATATCCGACCTTTGATGCTTGCGGGCATCCCGCTGGGTTTGCTTCGAATTGCGCGTTCGTGCACGCCTTCTGCAAGGTCGTGAGCCGAGAGGGCAGCTGCTTTGGCAGGTCGACCTTGACCGAGCGAATGTTCGAATGCGATCCCATCGCTCCAGGCATCGTAAGGTCTACCGACAGACCCGCGCCGATTTTGCGTGACGTCTTGCCTGTGGTAGTGACCTTGAACCCCGGTTTGAACGCGAGGCTCGCGCAATCGGCCGCCTCAAACGGCGTGCTGACGTCGACCGTGTCTTGATCGGCAGGGTTCGCTGGGTTTGCGCCGGCGCCGGTGATCGCGTCGGTAATGTTTTGCGCGGCACAGTCGGTCGAGTTGACCGTGAAGTCGTGACGGTCCATGTAGACACGGATGTCGCGAACGTGCACGATGATCCCCTTGATGATGTGCGGGATCGGATCGGACTGTGCGCCTGAGACTTCGACCTGCGCGGTGATCGGGTTGATGTCAAGCGCGAAACGAATCACGACCGTCCCGAGATCGAACGGACCGACCTTCGCGCTCGTCACAGACACGATCGACAACGGAGCACCGTGATACGGACCAGCCAAATAGATCTTGCCCGGTGTTTGCGCCAACACCGTGCCAACGCCCGCTTCGACGATCGTATGACCGATTTCGGTAGAGACTGGACAGGACGGTTCCGCCAGCTCCTGCGCTCCGCTCTTTTCCTTAGCCAGCTGAACGTCCGCGTCCGAGCAAAACGGGATTCCCGTCAGGTTTCCGGTTAGCCCAGGCGGCAGGATCGTCGTGAATTTCGTGAGCTCCTGTTCACCGTCTTCACGAATGATGCGCAGATAGAACGGACTGTAGGAACCACCAGCGTTATTCTGGGTGCCGGAGACCACCTGCGGTTTGAACGGTGGGATGCCACCGGACGGGCACGGGCCTTCATGGACTCCCTGAGTCGTTTCAAAAGCACTCGATACAAGTCTTGGTTCAAGCGGAGCCGACCACGGCGTCAATTCGGCTTGCGTCTGATACGTCCCGCAAGAGGGCGGACTGGCCAGCGGCGCGGTCGCACCCGGACGGAACTTCAACGTGAAGCGGTCGAACGGCTGCTGGGGAGTGTTCGCGAACGTCGTCACCAGCTGCCCCGTGATCGGGTTGGGCGTCATCTTGCCCGCGACTTTGATGAGGATCCCGCGTTCGGGGTCCTTCGCGACGACGTACAACGCGAGCAGCGACCCGCCGGGATGCGCGGGTTCGCCGAATTCTGCCACGTTGTCATACGGCGTGGCGATATAGACGGCGCCCTCGATCTTTTCCTCGAGCAGCGGCGTTTCGATCTCGATCGAGCCGATCTTCGATTCCTGGGGACACCCTTCGCCCGGTAGTGACGAGGAGGTCTCCGCTTCGTACTGCGCGGGTGTACAGGACCCAAGGCCGGCAGCGAGCGACGGGTTCGCCGTCATCCCTTCGGGGAGCGTCACCTTTGTGTCCCGCAGGTTCGCGGTCGCGATCGTATAGGGGCTTTCCCACGTCTGCGGAACGACCAGCGACACTTCAAGACCGGTCGGGGATTCCGCGGAGCGAGTCGAGGGCTGCACCTCGATCGACGGTTCGAACGGCACCCGTTCGCATTCCTCGATCGGCCCGACTTCCATGTCGCTCGCTTCGCTCCAGTTTTCCGGTTCCTCCCACGAGTCGGCCTTCATCGACGCGGTAAACGACCCACAGCTCGTCGGGTTCGACAGGAATGGCTTGACCGGAACGTTCGCCGCGACCGGGCCGCCGCTGAGGTTGGCACAGGTCTTTTCGGTGCCGATTTGGTGGCAGGCCTGCTGGCGTTCCAGGTCGTGTTCTTCGGCGGCCGGCACACCCCAGATCGTGACCGAGATATCACGGATTTCGCCGACGGGCGGCGTGTCGATCGATGTTACCGTGAGACCCGTGTCGCCCGGGCGGACCCGGACCGTGAGGATGTTCGGGTTCGTGAACACGAGGAACCCAAGCTGCGCTGTAACACCGAAGCTCGTGACCTGCATGTTGAAGATCGGCACCGTGATCCGTTCGCGACCGAAATCGAGGCTGATCGTCCCGACGGCGCTCGCGGGCGGACAGTGCGGGACCGCCGCCTGGACTGTTGCGCCTTCCAGGAGCTGCGCGTTGGTGCACGTCGGGACGGCCGTGTTGTTCGCGTCGAACCCCGCGGGCAGGTTGACGACCGTGTCACGCAGATCGCCATACGTTTCGTCTTCGCTGGTATGAGCGAAGTCGAATTCCGTGATCCAATCCGAGTGAGCCGCGGCCTGGTCGCTGGACGAACGGAAGTGAAACGACCCGGGGATCACTTCAAAGGGATGCCCCGGCGTCGGCAGAATGGCAAGCGCAAGAGACGGCGCCAGGCACGCGACAGCCGCCGCGCACACGCACACAGCAAGAGCTCTGAGCCTCATCGGTTCACCGCCCTCGAAGACCGCCTGGCGCTCCGGTGTCCCCTCGTCGTGCTCCTCACTCGCGTGCCCCTCCTCGTCCTGTGTCGGACTTTTCGCTGTCTGTGCTGCTTGAGACTTTTTCGCTGTCTGTGCTGCTTGGGTCTCACCACCGATTTCACCGGCGGCAAGGGCATCAGGTTGCCGAGACCAGAGAACGTCAGACTCGACGGCGTTGCGTCGTTCGGGGCGCTCGCCGGCGTCGAGCACGCATCCCCTTCGCATTCGACCGGACGGGGCGGCAGCGGCGGTTCCCCGCCGCCGATACGCGCGTCGTAGATATCGAGCGCGTTGTCATTGTCGTTCGGGCCGAGCTTGGCACGCGTCGTGAAGAACACATCACGGCCTTCATCCGCGGCGCCGATCAGGTACACCAGATAGCCTTCACCGCCCGAAGAGATCAAGCTCACACACCCCTGGACCGCCGCGCACCCATCGACACCCCCACGACGCCACTCATAGACATCTTCAGACGGCGACGCGGCATGAGCCGAGGACGGGAGTTCGCCGTTGACATCCTTCGGGACGAGCGCCGCGGTCGTGGTGAAGAACGCGTAGTTCCCGTCACCAGAGAAGAACGTTTCATACGGCGTGTTATCCTTATTCGAGCCGTACAAGCTAGCCGACGGTTGAGCGGCAACACCGGCGCTATTCTTCGGTTCGGAGTCGAACGGGGACGCGCACGAGACACACGAGACAACATCTTCGACGCTGTCATAACGCATCAACTGTTCGGAGCGAAGGCCGTCTGTTCCCGGTTGGACGCCGCCGCCGGGGACACCCTCAGCTGAGCCCGTCCAGTAGAAGTAGCGCCCATCCGGGCTCACCCCCGAAGACGCATACTGGTCGCTGCCGAGGAACGAGCCGAGGAACCGCAGCGAGCCTCCCCCACCGACGTCGTAACGGTAGAGATAGCTGCCACCACCCGCCGGCGGCGCTTCCGCGGTGAGATGCTGGCCAGTACTCAAATAGATCGTGCTGAGATCCTGGGAGATCTGAAGCGTCGAGCCTTCCACGGGCGCCATGAAGAGCAGCCTCGGAGCAGCCGCTTCGCCCTGCTCGAGGAAGATGCCGCCAGCGCTTTCCAGCAGCACCTCCGTCCCCTGCTTATTGGCGGCCAGGAACGTATATGCCCCAAGATCGAGCGTCTTTTCGCCGTTCACACGCTCATACAGATGCTCCGAATCCGAGCAGACCGACCCCGGGACCGCTTCGAAGAACACCCGGCTGCCATCCGCGGACACCGCATAGCGGCTGCTGGTCGCCTTATCGCGATAGCTTTCGAGACCGACTGGCAGGCGCGCACCGCACGTCCCGACCTTCGCGCCGCCCGTGAGAACGTTCGCCTGGCGCAACACTCCCCCCGCGTATTCATAGAGATCGAGGCCCTGCGCGGTACCGGTGTTATGACCGGTGAGCGTGCGATCTTCGACCGCGAGGATCAACTTCGAGAAATCTTCAGAGGCGCCGACCCAGCCGCCCTTTTGACCCACCTGCCCGCGGGGGACAGATGCGACCGTCGTGTAGGGGCCCCCGGGAGCACCGGCCATGAATTCGAAGTCGGGCGTCTCGCTCACCCCCGTATCCCAATCCGAGGGAAACGCGAAACTCGTCAAATCCGGGCTCAACAGTTCAGGCCTATACTGCGCCAAACCCGCCGCGGGCTGAGGAGTCCCAGCCGTCATCCTCCACACCCCATCAGACCCGCGAGTGAAGAAATACGGGCTCCCACCATCAGAAGTCCCACTCCCCCAATGAGTGTACGCTTCAGAAAGCACCACATGTTCCCCATCCTCGCCGACCGCCGCACCCTGATTTTCGATTGCAGCCTCGAAGCGGAACGGCTGGATCGAGCCTTCCTTGTCATGCGGCGTCACCTGCTCATACGCACGACAATCGGAGAGATTCGCCGACGGACCGGTACGGAAGCGTTCGTTCGGACACGTCGCCGCGGACCCCGCTTCAACCGTCGTGGGCGCCGTCAGGGCCTGTTCGTTGCCATGAACGACAGGGTCGCCGGGAGTCGCATTCGTCGCGGTGAGACGATAACGGTAGCTGCCACCGGCCTGCAGCGGGGGGAGATCTTCCCCGACGTACCCACCATTCACACCGCTGAATTCGACTTCGGGGGTGCTCTGCGCTTTGGCCCACCCGTGTTCTTCGAAGCTCTTCTGCGCGACGTATTCAAAATGATAGTGCGTGGCATAACCAAAGCCATCGTGGACCGAGGCGACAGCGACCGTGCTCGACGGAGTCAGGCCGGACGCGTCTGCTTCCAACGGCAGCTTGGTGCTTCCGAGAGCATCTATAAATTCGACCGTATAGGGGCCTCCGGCAGGACCCAAGACTTCGACGCTTTCTTTAGCGCCCGGGAGAGCTTCAAGCGAGTTCTGGACTTCCTGGTGGCTGGCGTCAAACGGGATCTTTGGCAGACTCGCAGTTAGAGCAACAGACGCGGTCGTGAGCGTGAACGTGCCGCCGGTCGGGGCGCCACCGATCGTCACTGTCTGAAGCTCATTTAGACCAGAACTGTTCGGTTCGAGATAGCCCAGCAGACGCAATGCTTCCCCGTGCAACGCGTGAACGGCGAACGTCTCCGGAGCCGGCGGACCAGAGGTATGAAAGGCGCGGGCTTTTTCGGACGTCGACGCGGCGGGATGACCGGGTTCGGGTTCGTTTTCGACTAGCAGACGCACATAGTAGGATGTCACTGGGTTGAGACCCGTCAGTTCGGCTTCGACATACAATTCTTCTCCACCAAAGGCCGACTGCGCCTGGGGAATCGTGCCTTCGGGACCGTCACTCCAAGGGCCTTCTGAGGAGGTCGCATATTCGAAGCGCCAGTGCGTTTCGAAGCCATTGGGGCTCACTCCCGCGCGCAAGTAAGCAGAATTTCCGGCAGGATTGGCTACTACTTCGCCCGCCTGCGCGTCGGCTGTGTGGGTGGTGAAAGACATGGGGGCAGTACGAGTTACGCCCTTTTCGTTGTCGCCGACAGCGGACACGTAGTAGGTCGTTTCGGGGCGGAGACCTTCCAGGTCGACCGGGACAACCTTGACTTCTTCAGCCGCGCTGACCGAACCCGACGCGCCCGCGACCACCGTTCCGGAGCCGCTTTCCACGTCGCTCTTGCTAGTCGAATATTCGAACCGGTAGCTCGTGTTGGCGCCGTTGGCGTAGACCTCGGTCGCGAGGCCATACGATGTCGGGGTGGGCCTCCCCACGGGGCAGAAACCACTCGCGGCAAACCCCGCTCCATAATAACCTTCGCATTCATTCTCGTGGGAAGCGATTCGAATCGGGGAATGCGGCAGCAAGAATAGCGGCACAGAGATCGCGGTAGTAGTGAATTCACTTACCGCTTCAGCCGTTTCAGGATCCTTGGTCGCGATCGCTCGAGTGTAGTAGCGCGTTTGAGGTATGAGATGGTTGAGTTCGATAGTATGTTCTTCCCTATCTTCAGCCGAACCTGTACCTCCAAGCGTCCAGGGGCCGTCCGCCGATACGGCGCTGTATTCGACCTTCCAGTCAGACCCTGTAGGAGGTTCAAGGCTAAAGTGCAACGCGGAACGCGTCGCGTTCACTTCCTGAACATTGAATTCTATCAAAGAAAGACCAAAGGGAACGTTGGCAAACGCGGGAGCCGAGCTGGCGGCGAGCACCATGACGCCGACCGAGAAGCACAAGCTGGTCGCTAGTGCGATGCGGCGAATTGATGGAAGGGAGCCGAAACCACGAATGAATGAGGGCGCACCGCTGCCGTGGCCGCGTACGGAGGCACGCAGGCGCGCGAAGAGACCGGTCGCGGCGGACGACGTCTTCGATGAGCGCTCTGTGGGGGTCACGTTCGTGCCTTTCTCGTCGGGGTGGGACATATGCTCGAGTCAGTGAGCTTCGGGTTGGTGGTGGTTTCTTGGTTTGCCTGGTGTGCTTGTCGTGGTGGGCGCCCGAGGCGCCTCCCCGGGCGGCCTGAGCCAGCCCGGGAGCCATGTGATCCGCGTCGCGTCCGCCTCATTCGGGCGCTGTCACCGCCCAGGTGCCATAGGCCAAGCCTGTTTCTTCAGCGAGAGCCGTGAGCATGAAGCCGGTGGGATCGGCGGCGGCGGGGTCGGCCTTGCTAAACGTGCAGGAAGAACCGAGCTGTTCTTTATGGGTGGAGCAAATCTTGGGGGTGAAGAGACCAGGTTCTATTTCTCCTCCTCCTACCATCTTTATTTCTTCCCCGGCAAAGACGCAGAGGTAGCCAGGTTCGGCGCCTGGTTCGCTGACGCTTCCAGTGCAGTGTGTCGGCGCTGGTGCGCCGTGTTTGACGTAGATGGGGATGGGCGCGCTTTCGAGCGGGATGTTGAAGCTGACGGCGGTGAGTAGGACACCATCTGCCGCCCTCTGTTCTCCCACGCTCCAGTCGCCCTTCTCGGTCTTGCCGGGAGGCAATGTTTCGGTGAATCCCGTCGTGCCCGCTTTGCCTTCTGGGCCGAGTTCTCCCCGTTCGCCCTTTTCACCTTTGCCGATCGGTCCTTCTTTGCCGGGCGTGCCTTCTTTGCCCGCTGGGCCAGTGAGACCGGCTGGGCCTTGCGGACCGGTGAGACCGGCCTTGCCGGCTGGTCCCGCCTTACCCTGCAGCGCCTTGAGCACCTTCGGACTGATCTGTTTGGTCGAGGTGATCAAATATTTGCTTGCGGCATATGCGCCGCCGCTGATCGCAAAGAACATGGCAAGCGTGACCGCGACGTTTGCGAACGTAAAATGTTTTCTTATCCTCGAGAACACTGGTTTGCTCCTCCCGTCGCTATTCGTGTTTGTTGTGAAATCCATGCAATCCGCTCCTTCTACGCGTCGTCTGTGTGGAGGCGAATGGCATCCGCGAGCTGGCTGCCCTTCTCGGTCAAGATCCACGCGTTGGGTAGACCCTGACCCGAAGCGAGTCCGCCCTTTGTGACTAGGCTCATCCGTTCGAGCCTCCCAAGCAGCTTTGAGATCTGCCCCTGGTCGCTGACCCCGGCGCTCTGGCCGATCAAGCGGTTGGATGCCCCAGGATGCTCAGCGATAGCCATCAGCACCCGTACCGTGCGATAGGTCAAGCGCATACCTGCACTTTTGAAGGGGTCCTCCAACAGCCGCGCCGTAGAACCGTCGCTCGTGCCCGCACAAACGCTTGAACAAGATTCGACCGGCCGCTCCAGCTCACGACGCGCCGCGGCCGACCCGAGATAGGGCAGCACGATCATGCTCATCAACTGGTTGGTCAACCCGACCAACCCACCCCCCACAATCGAGGACGACCCCTCGCCACGCGCCTTCCCGGTACGAGTCCTTTGGCCGTGTTCGGGACGGGCGGTCCGTGCCTGGATCAACGCGAGCGCACCGCCCACCAGCCCCTCGGCGGTAAGCGGCGGCAGCGAATCGCTGTTTGCAGACTCGCTGCGTCCCTCATCCACCGCGACAGCAAGCAGCGATAGGACACCGGTGCGACGCTCAAGCGTCCTTGAACCACCACTCGAGGACTCCACGATCAACAAGCGTCCGATCACCGGCTCCTCACCAAGGAAAGACAACAACGCGAACAATCCGGCTCTGATCCGCTCACACCACTTGCGCTCCGACCGGTAAGCCGACAACACACGCATGGAAGCGAGCTCCAGCGCGTCCTCGAACGCCGCGAGCAGACAATCCTCGCGATCACTGAAACTCTCATAGAACGTGCGGCGCGAAACACCAGAGCGCTCCACCACATCCGCAACGCTCACATTCGCCACACCCCGCTCGGTCGCGACATCAAACATCGCCGAGAGAATCCGCGCGCGCTGAATCTGCGCGACCTGCACATGAGCAAACCCATTACCCTCACCACGCGCCCGCACGCCACGCGCCCGCGAAGACTGCTGCACACGCGACTGTGCGCGCGAGGACTGCGATGGCAAGCCCTTGACGACACCAGGCATCGTCAACACACCCCACCAGCACGCCAAGAACCAAACCGAGCCCTCCGCTCGGCCAGCCGCGCGCTACCGGCGCGGCGAAGGGAACTATGCCCTAGAAGGCAACTGTCCCAGAGAGAGAGAGAGAGAGAGAGACGCGTCAGCGACGCTGACGCGTCCTATAACGGACCCATCAGTGACACACAGACTCTCAACAGCGTTATTCCCCAAAGAAACCACGCGAACAACAACTCCCTCTCTCAATTACGACCCGGTCCCTCTCCCAAGGGCCCCGTCAAAACAGTTGAGTGTCGACCACAGGGACCGACCCAAACCCGACCTTATGTTCCCCAACACCAACTGATGCCAGGATGAGCCCATCTTATACACAAACATCCCCACATGTCAAGAGGGCCACGCCAGTCATCCGACAAGCCACACCGACACTCACAAAACAAAAACACTCAAAGCACTAGACGTGGGCACCCGCAAGGGGCCTGATGCGGACGACCGCGCGGGACGACTACCCTGTAGCCATGCCCGCCCAGGCCTATGCAGGCAAGCAGTGCGTTTGCCAACTGCGCAAGGGGATCTGCGACCAGAGCTGCGTCGCGGACATGCTTGCCACGCCGTTCTACATCGCGTGCCTGAAGCTGAAGAGCCGCCGCTGCGTGGTTGTGGGGGGCGGGGAGATCGGCCTCGAGAAGGTCGAGGGATTGCTGGCATGCGACGGTGAGGTGACCTTGGTCGCCCCCGAGGCCGAGCCGGCGCTCGCCCAGTACGCGGCCGAGGGCTCAATCGCATGGGAGCGGCGCGCGTACGCCGGGCCGAGTGACCTGGAGGGCGTGTTCATGGTGATCGCCGCAACCAACGGCACCGACGTCAACATCGCGGTGTACGACGACGCCGAGCGGCGCGCGATGCTCGTCAACGTCGTTGACGTTCCCCCCTTGTGCAACTTCATATTGCCGGCGATCGTGCGCACCGGTCCGCTCGCGATCGCGATCTCCACAGCAGGCGCCTCGCCGGCATTGGCCAAGCGCATCAAGCGCGAGATCGCAGAGCAGTTCGGTGAGCCCTACGCACAGCTCGCGGTCCTGCTCAACGAGGTGCGCGGCTGGGCCAAGGGCACACTGCCCACCTACCAGGACCGCAAGCGGTTCTTCGAGGGGATCGTAAACGGCGACCCCGACCCGATCGCGTTGCTGCGCGATGGCCATGAGCAGGACGTGCGCGAGCTGATCGCGCGAGCCCAAGCCGAGCAGGAACAGCACCTGTCTGCGGTATAAAGAACAACAATGAGCGAGTACGTGGTCATCTACGAGCAGGGGCCGTCCGGTTGGGGCGCATACTGCCCTGATCTACCGGGTCTGGGTGTCGCGGCGGCCAGTCGCGGCGAAGCCGAGCGACTGATCCGCGAAGGCGTCCAAGTGCACATCGACAGCCTGCGCGAGCACGGCGACCCGGTGCCGGCACCGACGAGCGCGGCTGGAATCGTGGCCGTCGCCGCTGTGTAGCGCGCACACGCCCGACCAATCCGTGGCCGTGCTGGACATCGACGGACTGACCCGCAACTACGGCGAGCGCGCGGCGCTCGACGACGTGGCGCTCACGCTCGCCACGGGGCAAACGCTGGTGGTGTTCGGCCCCAACGGCGCCGGCAAGACGACGCTGCTGCGCGTGCTGGCGACGCTGCTGCGTCCGCACTCGGGCAGGGTCACGGTGCTCGACACGAAGCTGCCCGACAACGCGTGGCAGGTGCGCGGGCGGATCGGACTGCTCGGCCACGAGCCATTGCTCTACCGGGAGCTGAGCGCACGCGAGAACCTGAGCTACCACGCCCGCCTGCACAACGTCGCGCAGGAGCGCGTCGAGGAGCGGCTGGCCGCCGTGGCGATGACAGCGCGCGCGGACGAGCCGGTCAGGACCTTGTCGCGAGGAATGGTCCAACGCGTGGCCGTGGCCCGCGCAACGCTGCATGACCCCGAGCTTCTCTTGCTCGACGAGCCATACGCCAACCTCGACCCGGCGGCAATCGAGCTGGTGGAGCCATTGATCGGGTTGGAGTCGAGATGCACAAGGGTTCTCTCAAGCCACGATCCGGGACGTGGACTGGCCGAAGCGGATCTCGTGCTCGGCCTGCGCGGCGGGCGCGTGGCGCTGCTGGCGGACGCCGCAAGTGTGGGTCCGAGTGAGGTCGCGGCGCTTTATCGATAGGGGGTAACCGTGCAAATCTCAAGCGGAGATTCACGATTGCACGGATAGCGGAGCCGCGGCAGACCTCGTCATCGCGCAGCAGGAACCGGGGCTACCATGCTGGCGTGCCTACTCAGAAGCTCTCGATCGCCTTGGAGGAGCCCGTTGCGGTCGCCGCAAAGCGTGCCGCTCAGCGTCGCGGGATCAGCCTGTCGGCCTGGCTGAACGAGGCGTCGCGCAGCGCTTTGACGGTCGAGGACGGCCTGATCGCGGTTGCCGAATGGGAAGCTGAGCACGGGCCGCTTCCCGCGAAGGACCTCGTAGCTGCCTCAGCGGCCCTCGACGCGGCGGAGATCAGTAGCGAACGCCGCCGCACGGTGCGATCGGCGGCACGCTGACGCTGTACGTAGTCTGAGGTGGTGAGCGAACCATCCAATATGGGGAAGACGTCGCCGCATGCGGCGACGTCCCAGGACGTGCATGCACGTCCTGGCCGACCGGTGCATGCACCGGTCGGAACAACAAAGGTGGTCCTCGCCCTGTTGCGCAAGGAGCTGCTCGTCGAGCTGCGCACGCTGGAGTCCGTCCCCGGAATGTCGCTGTTCGCCGTCACCACGTTCGTGGTGTTTCACTTCGCGCTCAACCAAAACAGCGTGAGTGGGCAGGAGGCCGCGGGGATCCTGTGGGTGAGCCTGCTGTTCGCCGCGATGCTGGGCATCAACCGCCTGTTCGTCGCCGACGCCGACCAGGGCGGATTCGACGGCTTTCTGATCGCACCCGTGGACCGCACCGCGCTATTGATCGCAAAGGCGGTCGCTCTGCTCGCCTACCTGCTCGTACTGGAGCTGGTGGCGGTGCCCGCGTTTGCCCTGCTGCTGCTCGCCGCGCCGCTCGGCCAGGCGCTGCCGGGTCTGCTCGCACCGCTGGCCCTCGGCGATCTCGGCGTCGCGGCGATCGGCACGCTCGTGGCCGCCTTGGCGGTGCGCACGCGCGCGCGCGACCTCCTGGGGCCACTGCTGGCACTGCCGCTGCTGGTGCCGATCGTGATCGGCTGCGCGCGTGCCACGGCGCCGCTGCTCCAGCTGACGCACCCGGGCGGTCTGCCACTGCGCTGGCTTGGCACGCTCGCGCTCTATGATCTTGTGTTCGGCCTCATCGCCTACGCCGTGTTCGACTTCCTCTTGGAGGACTAAGACCCACCCGCCCCCGCCCACCCGCGGCGGACCCCAAACGCTCACCATGCGCAGCCCTTCACTCCGCGCTCTCTCAATCGCCACCGTGCTCGCGTTCTGCGTGTCGCTCAGCCTGGTGTTCTTCTACGCGCCGATCGAAGCCGAAGAAGGCTTCCTACAGAAGATCTTCTACCTGCACGTGCCGCTTGCGATCGTGACTCTATGCGGCTTCGTGCTCGGCGGCCTGTTCGCGATCGCGCACCTGCGCACGCGCGACGCGCGCTGGGACCTGCGCTCCTATGTGGCGATCCACATGAGCCTGATCTTCGGTGTCGCGGTGCTGATCACGGGCTCGATCTGGGCACGTGGCTCGTGGGGGCACTGGTGGGTGTGGAGCGAGCCCACGCTCGTATCGTTTTTGATCATCATGCTGCTGTACGCCACCTACCAGCCGCTGCGCTTCGCGATCGAGGACCCCGAGCGCCAGGCGCGCTACGCCTCGGTGTTCGCGATCACCGCCGGCGCGTTCGTGCCGATGAACTTCCTCGCCGTGCGCCTGTCGGCCTCCTATCTGCACCCGCGCGTGCTCGGCAGCTCATCGAACTTGCCGGCGCCGATGGCGCTCACGTTCCTGGTCTCGCTCGTGGCGATGGCACTGCTGTTTGCGACGCTGTGCTCCTACGAGCTCGCCGCCAAGCGCACGCGCATCCTGCTCAAAGCGCGCTCCCGGATCCTCGGCTACCAATCGTGACCCTGCTCGCAACAGTTCTGCCCGAACACTCAAACGACGGCTACGTGGCCGCCGCCTACATCGTGTTCTTCGCGATCATCCTGATCTACGTGGCGATCATGGCGGTGCGCCTCGGCCGCGTGGAGCGCAAGGTGCGCGAACTAAGCGCCCAAGAGCGCGACAAGGAACGTGAGAAGGTATGAGCGCCCTGACGGATCCCCCCCATCGCGGAGGCCGGGCACGCACCCTGAAGGGCACAGGCGAGCTGCTGGCGCTTGGTATCTCCCACAAGACCGCGCCCGTGGCCCTACGCGAGCGACTCGCATTCACCGAGTCGCAATCCGTCGCGCTCGCCAGGCAGATCGTCGACACCCCCGACGTGCAGGAGGCGGTCCTCATCTCCACCTGCAACCGCACCGAGATCTACCTGGTTGTGGACGGGGTGGGTGGGACTCTTGTCAAAGCCGAGGCCGACGTGCTCGGGATGCTCGCCCAGCGCGCGTCGATCCGACCCACCGAGCTGGCCGCGGCGATCTACTCGCCGCGCAACTGCGAGGCGGCGCGTCAGCTGTACCGCGTCACCTCGGGCCTGGAGTCGATGATCCTCGGCGAGGCCGAGATCCAGGGGCAGGTCAAGCGCGCGTTCGAGTCCGCGATGCGCGCAGGGGTCACAGGGCCACTGTCCAACCGCCTGTTCGCGGCGGCGCTCACGACCGGCAAGCGCGTGCGCTCGGAGACCGGCATCGGCTCCTCGCGCGTGAGCGTGCCCTCCGTCGCGGTCGACCTCGCCCAGGATGTGCTCGGGGGCCTTAAGGATCGCCACGTGGTGATCCTCGGTGCGGGCGAGACAAGCGAGCTGACCGCGCGCGCGCTCGCCGAGCAGGGGGTCGGCACGATCTTCGTCGCCAACCGCCACGCCGACCGCGCGCTCAGCCTCGCGCAGCGCTTCGGCGGCTCGGTCGTGGGCCTCGACGGGCTACCCGAACAGCTGCTGGAGGCAGACATCGTGGTGAGCTCCACCAGCTCGCCCCACCCGATCGTGGGCAGCGAGGAGCTCGAGCTCGTGATGGCCCAGCGCGCCGGACGGGACGGACGGGGATCTCTACTTTTGATCGACATCGCGGTGCCCCGCGACATCGACTCGCGCTGCGGAGACCTGGACGGCGTGACGCTATATGACATCGACGACCTGCAGGCCGTCGTACAGCGCAACCTCGGCGCGCGCAAAGAGATCGTGCCACAGGCCGAGGAGATCGTCGAGGAGGAGATCCACCGCTTCGCGCGCTGGCTCGGCCAAGCCGAGACGCTGCCGACCGTGAGCGCGCTACGCGAGCACGGCAACCGCATCGTCGAGCAGATCCTGTCCGAGAACGCAGGCCGCTGGGAGTCCGCCTCCGAGCGCGACCTGATGCGTGTCGACGCGGTCGCGCGCGCCGTGATGGGCCGCCTGCTGCACGAGCCGACGATCCGCCTGCGCAGCTTCTCCGAGGAACGCGGACACGCGAGCCTGCAGCTCGCGCGCGAGCTGTTCGGGCTCGACGAGGAACCATCACATGGCGAGGTATCCACCGACGGCGAGCAGGCGAAGCTCGCCGAGGTACGATCGATCGATAGCGCCCGCAAGGGCCAATGACCCCCATCCCTATCCCGCCAGGGAAAGACAGTTCCCTGGCCGGCCCACTCACAACAACCCATCCCGCCGGGGAGAACTCCCCGGATGGCCCGTAGGACAGGATGCGGATCGGGACGCGCGGCAGCCTGCTCGCGCTCACCCAGGCACGACTCGTCGCCGGACTGATCGCGGAGGCTCACCCGGACGTCGGCGAGCCGGAGATCGTCGTGGTGCGCAGGAGCGGCGAGAGCGACACGAACGGAAACGACAAGTCGCGCTGGGTCGCCGAGCTCGAGCGAGCACTGCTGGCGGGAAACATCGACCTGGCCGTGCACTCGGCCAAGGACCTACCCGGCGAGCCTGTCGAGGGGTTGGAGCTACTCGGAGCGCCCGACCGCGCCAGCGCCGAGGACGCCCTGATCGGGGTGCGCTCGCTGGGAGAGCTGCCCGTGGGCGGACGCGTCGGCACGAGCAGCGTGCGCAGGGCAGCACAACTGCGGGCCGCGCGCCCGGACCTTCAGATCGTGAGCCTGCGCGGCAACGTGGACACGCGCCTGCGCAAGCTCGCCGAAGAGGTCTGCGAGACGGGTGAGAGCAGCGGCAAGGGCGCCTCCTCGCTACACGCGATCGTGCTCGCAAGCGCCGGGCTGCGCCGGCTCGGCCGCGAGCGCGACATCGGCTGCGCTCTGGACGTCGCGCGCTTCGTGCCCGCCCCCGGCCAGGGCCTGCTCGCCCTGCAAAGCCGGGCCGAGGACGGGCGCGTGAGAGCAGCCGTGGAGCTGATCCTCGACCGCGATGCCTCCGCGTGTCTAGCGGCCGAGCGCGCCGTGGCGCGCTCCTTGGGCGCCAGCTGCAACACCCCCCTGGGCGCGCACGCGGCCCCAGCCGGCTGCGGTTGCCTGCACCTGCGCGCGTGGGTCGGATTGACGGACGGCTCGCAGTGGCTGACCGACGAGCTGCTCGGTGGCTTCTACGATCCCAGCGAGCTGGGCCAGCGCATGGCGGAGCGACTGCAGACGGCCGGTGCGGTCGAGCTGCTTCAGCGCGCGGAGGAGATGGCCCTTGAGCAAGGATGAGGCTGGGCGCGTGTACCTGGTGGGTGCAGGCCCCGGCGATCCGGGTCTGCTGACCGCGCGCGCGCTGGAACTGATCGCCCGCGCCGACACGATCCTGTATGACCGCCTGATACCCCCATCGGCGCTAGAAGGTGCGCGCGCCGACGCCGAGCTGCTGTTCGTCGGCAAGCAAGGCGGGGGCGAGTCGGTGCCCCAGGAGCACACGCAGGCGCTCCTGATCGAGCGAGCGAGCGCGGGCGAGCAGGTCGTGCGCCTAAAGGGCGGCGACCCGTTCGTGTTCGGCCGCGGTGGCGAGGAGGCACTGGCGCTGCGCGAGGCCGGCATCCCGTATGAGGTCGTGCCCGGCGTCACCGCGGGTGTGGCCGCCGCCGCCTACGCCGGCATCCCGGTCACACACCGGGGTCTCTCCACCGGGGTTGCGCTGATCACCGGGCACACTCGCGATAGCGCAGCCGAGGGAGCCCCAAACGTGCCCGGGCTCGAGGCGCGCGCGGGCGACGGTGAGCCGACAAGCGACGACAGTCGGGAGCACGCAAGTGACGGCGAGTCCGAGGAGGCGGTCGCGGAGCTCGACTGGCAAGCGCTCGCGGCGTTCCCAGGGACGCTCGTGTTCTACATGGGCGTACGCCAGCTGCCGCACATCGCCGCACGGCTGATCGCCGCCGGACGCGACGCCGCGCAGCCGGTGGCGCTGGTGGAACGCGGCACGCTTCCCGACCAGCGTACGGTTACGGGCACGCTTCAGAGTATCGCCGAGGTCGCGCGGCGCGAGCAGGTCAAAGCGCCCGCGATCACGATCGTCGGCGCGGTCGTGGAGCTGGCGGGCAGCTTGGACTGGCTGCCGCCACGCCCGCTGACAGGGCACACGGTGGCGGTGACACGCGCTCGCTCGCAGGCCAGTGAGCTGGCTCGACGCCTGCAGGATCTGGGCGCCAGCGTCGTGCAAGCGCCCACGATCCGTACGCACACGCTGGACGGCCCGTCGATCGATCCGAGGTCCTATGACCTGATCTGCATCTCGAGTCCCAACGCCGCACACGCCCTGTTTAGGCGGCTGGACGACGGAGCCCACCCACCCGGCGACGCGCGCGCGCTCGCGGGCGTGCGCGTGGCGGCAATCGGCCCTGGCACCGCGCGCGCGCTGTCCGAGCACGGAGTCGTGGCAGACATCGTGCCCGAGCGCTTCGTCGCCGAGTCGCTCCTGGACGCGCTGGCGGACATGAAGGTGAACCGTGCGCTCGTAGCGCGCGCCAGCCAGGCGCGCGAGGTACTGCCGGACGCGCTGCGCGAGCGTGGCGTCGAGGTGGACGTGCTCGCGCTATACGAAACGGTCGCAGAGCCGCTGTCCGAGCGTGCGCTGGCGCAGGCGCGCGCGGCCGACTACATCACCTTCACCTCCTCCTCGACCGTGCGTCACTTTTTGCGAGCGGCCGGCTCGCCCCCGCCCGCCGCTCGCATCGTCTCGATCGGGCCTGCCACGAGCGCCACCCTCAGAGAGCACGGCCTGGAGCCACATGTCGAGGCCCGTCAACACGACATCGACGGGTTGCTCGACGCGCTGCTGGTCGATGCAAGCTCGCGCGGGGACTGAGCGCAGTGAGCGCCGAGAAGCCGAGCGGCGCCCCTGAGATCGGCACATTGGGCCACCCGCATCTGCACTTTCGCCAGACCGACTCGACCAACGAGCGCGCACGAGCGCTGGCGATCGCGGGAGCTCCCCACGGCACGCTGGTCACGGCCGCTGAGCAAACGGCCGGGCGCGGGCGGCAGGGACGAAGCTGGGCCGCCCCGCCGGGCAGCGCGCTGCTGTGCTCGCTGGTACTGCGCTGGCCGATCTCCGATCGGTCGCCGCCGCTGCTCTCGTTGATCGCTGGTGTGGCAGTTTGCGAGGCTGTCGAGCATCGGACTCGCCTGAAGTGGCCAAACGACATCGTGATGGGAGAGGACCTGGCCAAGCTCGCCGGCATCCTCGTCGAGGGTCGCCCCCAGGAGAACTGGGCTGTGCTCGGGATCGGGATCAACGTGGCCGTGTCGATCGACGAGTTGCCGGCGGATCTGCGCGGACGCGCCGCGAGCCTCGAGCTTCCACCCAGCGCGATCGAGCCGACGCTTGAGCGTCTGATCGAGGCACTCCAGCGGCGCCTGGCCGACTCAACGGAGACCGTGCTCGGCGCATGGCGCGCACTCGACGCGCTAGCCGGACGTAAGGTCTCCTGGGCTCGGGGACAGGGACTTGCGCACGGAGTCGACGATGCGGGCCGCCTGGTCGTCAGGCTTCCCGGTGGCGCCGTCACGACCCTCGACGCCGGGGAGGTTCACCTCGGGCCGGTTTGAGCTCTTTGCGGGCCGGCGATTGTTGCGCCGCCGGCGCGTACCGCGCGCACGGCGCTTGGGGAAGTTGCGAAGCAGCTCGCGAGCGAGCGCCGGCGGCTTGCGCGCCATGCGCGTTCGTGCGCCGCGCAGGACCTCCTCAGCCTCGGGCGTGTGGGCGAGCGCGGCGGCCAATAGCGCCGCGGCAAGGCGGCGGTCCTGCTTGCGCGACGCGTGCACCAACCGGCGAGCGTTGCGCGCGTGGGCGCCACCCGCCGAGTTGACGAGCAGGCCGAGCAAACGCTTGGTCTCCGGCCAGCGCTGCACCGCGTACTCCTCGTGCACGTCGCGCGTGTACTCGGCCAAACGCCAGATCCAAGCGTTGGCTTGGTCGCGCCGGCCGATGCGCCGCTCCACCAGTGCCCGCAGCATGATCTTGGCGGCCTCGCGGCGCTCGTCGCGCGGCCAGGAGCCGGCGATGTCGATCGCGGTGTCAAACGCGTCGGGATCGCGCAGCGCGGCGATCTCCGACATCGCCTTCAGGCGCAGTTGCGAGTTCTTATTGCGCTGCACAGCGGTGATCAAAAAGCGCGCCTTCAGCTCGCCGGTGCGGTCGAAGTGCAGCATCGCGCGGGCCCTGCGCCAACCGTTGGGGGTGACGCGCGCGCCGGCAAGCGCCGCCCACACGTGCTGCTCGCCGTAGTCGAGGTTCTCGACCGCGATCCGCCACAGCTCGCGCTCGAATACTTCGAAGCGCCGCTCCTCCTCGGCGCACACCGGCAGCACTCGCCGCTCCACGCGCATCCGCCGCCCACGCCCGCGACGCACGGGGCCGACGACGATCGCCCCGCCCCGGTACACGTCGCGGTCGAGCAGCGAGTGCAGTGTCACCACCGGATCGTCGTTCTTGGTGGCCGGATGCACGAAGTCGACGACAAGGCCGGCCTCCTTGCCGGGATGGCGACGCGTCACACGTCCCACTCGCTGCTGGTAGATGCGCTTGGAGGCCGTGGGGGCAAGGTGCACGCATACAGTCGCGCGCGGGCTGTTCCAGCCCTCGGCGAGCAGCTGCGCGTTGATCAGCACGTCGATGTCGCCGCGCTCGTAGCGCGCGAGGATGTTGGCCAGCTCGCGCTTGGGGGTCTCACCGGAGACGCCCATCGCCTTGATGTCTTCGGCCCTGAACGCTTCGGCCAGGTTATAGGCGTGTTTGACGCCGGCTGCGTAGACGACGCCCGGCACTCCGTTGAAGCGCGTCTTGTAGAGGTTGGCGGCGGCCATGTTGAACGGCTGCTGATCGAGCAGCTCTGCCAACTCCTCCTGGTCGAACTCGGTGTCCACCTCGCCGCGGCGCAACGGCACGTTGGCGATCGTGCGCACGCCCACGCCGGGGGAGATGCGCACACAGCGCAGCGGCGAGATCACCCCGCGTCTGGCTGCCTGGGCTAGGTCAAAGCGCGAGGTCTGCGTCGGGAACAGGTCGGTCACGTGGCGTGCGATCAGCGCACCGGTGGCGGTCATGCCGATGAAGATCGGGCCCGTCCACGCGCGGATCGCGCCGCTTGTCTTCTCGCCGAGCGCAGTATGAGCCTCGTCGCAAATCACGATCGTGTAGGCGCTCGAGATCCTGCCAGCGTTGCGCACGAACCACTGATATGTCTCGACCGTGACGGGTCCCTTGGGCGAGTCCTCGCCGACGTAGAGGGGACGCGAGATGCGCTTCTGATAGCCGCGCTGGCGCAGCTCGCCGTGGAACTGGTCGACGAGGTTGCGCCGGTGGGTGAGTATCAGGATGCCGCCGGTCTGCGAGGCCTCGACGAAGCCGAGCGCGGCAACGGTCTTACCCGCACCGGTGGCATGCTCGAACCAGAAGCGCTTGGCGGCATTGGGGTCCTCGGGCTCATCGGAGACGTCCTCCTCCTCATCCTCCTCAACCCAATCGCGCGGCTCCTCCTCTGACTCCTCCTCAACCTCCTGCTCGACCTCGGTCTCCGGATCCGGTTCGATCTCCTCCAGGTCATCCTCGAAGTCGTCCTCGTCCTCGTCCTCATCGGGCGCGGCACGCTGGACGGGTCCGAGGTCCTCGTCGTCCTCGTCCTCGTCCTCCAGATCCTCCTCATCCTCGGCGGCGTCGTCCTCGTCCTCGTCCTCGTCTTCGCCGCGTGCCGTCCGCGTATTCGCCGCGCCATCGGTGTCCGTAGGGGAGGACTTGCCTACCCGCTTGCCTGTGCCCGACTGGGTACGCCCGTCGGGGTGCTTGCCATCGGGAGCGCCACTCAGAGCATCACCGTCGGGACCGAGGATCGCGGCAGAAGCCAACAGCTCCGGCGAGGCAGCTGCCGCGGAGCGTCCGCCAGCGCCCTCGAGGGTGTTTCCGTTTGCGGCGGTGCGCTGGGCCTCGGCCAGCAGCGCGGTGAGCGTGCCCGACAACGCATCGACCTGATGGGCCGACAGCACGGTGCCGTCGGCCAGCTTCGGCTCGTCGTCGGAGAGCACCCGTTCGAGGCCGAGCAGCAGCGAGAACTCGCGCCGCCACGCCGTCGAAGGATGCTTGGCGCCCTCCCCCAGCTCGAGCAGCGCCTGATCGAGCGCTCGCCGGCGCGGAGAACCGGCGAGGAGCGCGACGGCCGGATCCTCTCCCTCGTGCAGGAAACGCTCGCGCACGAGCTTCTCCGCACGAGCGATTTCGGCGGATGTCGGAATGGACGCGGCCGCGGGGGCCACTGCGGTGGACTCGGCCATGTGAGGCTCTGGGCTTCGAGATGGAGCCGTCGCGAAAATAGTTCCGCGTGACTCGTAACTACCGGCACTTGTGCCGGTGAGGCTTCAGGCAATGCACGGGCACCGGTAGGTCCCCGTTCCCTTGTCACCCGAGGATACAACACAACCCGGAGGAATTGAAGGCCCAGACTCCACTCGCCATCTGACACCCTTCTCCTAGATGACCCCTCGCCGCCTGATCGTGACGCTTGCGTGCCTGGCCGCGACGGCCCTGATCGCCGTCGGAATAGCCCAACTGCCGGGCGGCTCAGACACTGACACTCCCAGCGGCGCGCGCTTGAGCACCGCCCAGGTCAGCTCGCTGCTGGGTGGCTCGCCGACACCGTTGGCAGCTCTGCACGCCCAGGCAAACCTTCTGCTCGAAGGGGGCTCCAGCGCGCTGCACGCGCGCCTTGACGCGCTGCGCGGCTATCCGGTCGTGATCAACAAGTGGGCCTCATGGTGCGGTCCATGCCGAGAAGAGTTCGGCGCCTTCCAGCAGGTATCGGCCGAATACGGGCGACGCGTGGCCTTCCTCGGCATCGACTCGGCGGACACGAGCCACGGCGAAGCAAAGGCCTTCCTGAAGTCCTTTCCGGTGAGCTACCCGAGCTACTACGACCAGAGCGGGGAACTCGGCGAGCAGATCACCGACTCCTCCTCCACGCCCGCGACAGTGTTCATCGCGCGCGATGGGCAGCGGTTCATCTGGCAGGGTCAGTTCGCCAGCGCCCAGAAGTTGCGCGAGGACGTCGAACGCTACGCACTGCACGCATAAGCAAAGGCGAATGTCGAGGCTGGCTGTGCAGTCGAGCCGATCCTTCGTACCGTGTGCGCCACATGCCCGAGATCAGAATCGACCCGCTGAGCGGACACAAGGTGATCGTCGCAGGCGATCGCTCGCTGCGACCCGGCGGCGAGCCGCGCTGCCCAGCGGCCCAGCCGATCGACGTCGAGAAAGATCCATTCGCCGAGGGCCACGAGGACCGTACCCCGCCGGAGCTGTATGCGGTGCGTCCTGCCGGCGGGCCGGCCAACACCTCCGGGTGGGCCGTGCGGGTCGTGCCGAACCTGTACCCGGCGCTCGCTTTCGACGGCCCCGAGCCGCCGAACGACCCGCAGCCAGACCTGTTCCGCGCGCTGCCGGCAAGCGGTGCGCACGAGGTGATAGTCAACGCGCCCGAGTCGGTGAGCTCGCTGGCGGAACTTCCTCTCGAGCGCATCGTGGGCGCGATGGAGGCCTGGCGCGAGCGGATGCGCACGCACGCCGACAACGCATATGTGCAGCTGATCGTCAACGAGCGCCGCGAGGCGGGGGCGTCGCTGGAGCACACCCATGCGCAACTCTATGCGCTTGACTTCGTGCCCGGTGAGGTCGCCAGGGAGCGCGAGCGCTACGGCGCATATGCAACCCGCACGATGGGCAGGAGCCTGCTCGAGGACCTGCTCGCCGAAGAGGTGCGACGCGGCGAGCGCATCGTGGCGATCGACGATCACGCGGTGCTGCTCGCGCCCTACGGCTCGCGAGTGCCCTTCCAGCTGATGCTCGCGCCACGCGTGCCACGCATGCGCTTCGAGGACGACGGGCCGCTCGGCGCGGAGCTGCTGCACGACGGCCTATGTCGCCTGGCGCGCCACTTCGGCTCGAGCCCACCGCTGAACATGTGGGTCAGAACCGCCCCACGGGGCGCCGAGCACTTCTGCTGGCGGATCGACGTGGCACCGCGATTGACCCATCTCGCGGGGCTCGAGCTCTCCACGGGCGTGAACCTCAACATCGTCGCACCCGAGCACGCGGCGGCGGTGTTGCGCGAGGCGTGAGGGCGTGCGCCCACACCGAGTCTCCTCAGATGGATGGGATGAAGCGCGCTCGTCCAGAGGCCTCCACGGTAGTCTGGCGCCGTGCCGCCCGTCGAACGTGTCGTTCCCAGCTTTGCCGCCGAACCTCCCCAGGAGGGATTGCCCTATGGCCGCTGGGCCGAGCGCCTGGAGCAGGAGCTGCGCGCCGCGTGGGCGGGGCTTGACACCGACGGGCAGGATCTCGGCGAGCCGGGGGAGATCGTGTGGTATCCGGACCGCAGCTGGCACGGGCGCCGCTATGTGCCAGCGACGTCGATCACCTCTGCCGGCTATGAGCTGTTTGGGTATGTGCGATTCGTGGTCAGCCGCGAGGAGAGCGAACCGACCGAGCTGTTGGCCAGTGGCGACTTCACCGAGGAGACAGCCGAGCGCAACCCCGACTGGAAGCTCGACTTGTGCGACGAGGTGATCGGCTCCTGGCGTGGACTGGAAGGAGCGGTTGCCGCGATGACGCTCGTATGGGGACGACCACTGGTGGGCGGCGGACGAGTGGTCACCGCCGAGCTCGGCCGCGCAACGGTTGACCAGTGCGAACTGATCGAGCAGCGCTTCACGCTGATCGCACCGGACGATTACCGCCACGACCTGTTGGAGATCAAGCTTTGGGGTTGGAAAGCACAGGAGCTTGCGTGCGAGTCGCTGTATGAGGGGGATGAGCCGCAGGACTGAGTGCCCGCCTCGCACTGGCGTTTGCCCGAGCCGTGGTGCTGAGCAGCCCGAGCAGCACGATCGCGGCGCCACATCCGACGACCAGCCACCAGACGACGTGGCTGGACCCGACAAAGCCCGGACCGACCGCGAAGGCACCGGCAGCCGCGATCGCACCGGCCACCGCGACGCCAAGTGTTTGGCCGACCTGGCGCGAGGTGGAGGCCACGGCGGCGGCCACACCTGCCTGCGCCTCGGGCATACCGAGCACGGCGGTGTTGGTGATCGGCGGGTTGACCATGCCAAAGCCGATCCCAAACACGAAATAGGCCGGTAGCAGCGAGGCCAGCGGCGTGGTCGTCTCGATTCCCGTCAGCAGCAGACCGCCGAGCATGATGCCCAGCCCCCCGACCAGCAGGGCCAAACGCGGCCCACGGCGGCCCACGATGCGACCGGAGAGGGGCGCGAAGAACAGTGTCATCGCCGCGATCGGCAGCGTGCAGAGCCCGGCCGTCAGGGCCGACAGGTGGGGAACTCGGACCTCCTGCAAGTAGAGCGTGTTGATGAATAGAAACGCGCCAAGCGCGGCAAATGCGCATACTGCGATCACGCTCGCGCCCGAGAAGGGGACGCTGCGGAAGAAGCGCGGGTCGATCAAAGGCTCGGAACGACGCGCCTCATATGGCACCAGGGCACCCACAGCCGCGGCGCAGAGCACAAACAAACCGATCGTCTGAGCGGAGAGCCAACCAACCGACGGCGCCTCGATGATCGCGTAGGTGAGCGAGGCGAGCAGCACGACCACAAGCACCTGGCCGACGGGATCGAGACGCCGCGGACGGGGAGCACGGGACTCCGGGACAAAGCGCATCGTGAGACCCAGTGCGAGCAGTCCGACGGGAATGTTGATCCAGAAGATCGCGCGCCAGTCCACGCCCTGCACGAGCGCCCCACCCAGCACCGGCCCGAGAGCAAGGCTGATGCCGATCGTGGCACCCCACATGCCGATCGCCTGCGCACGCTCTCGTGCATCTGTGAACACGTTGCGGATGATCGACATCGCGACCGGGTTGAGCATCGAGCCACCGACCGCCTGCAACATGCGAAAGGCGATCAGCCACCCGAGACCTGGCGCCGCGCTGCACAGCAGCGACCCAAGCGTAAACAGGATCAATCCCGTTTGAAACACGCGGCGGCGACCGAGCCTGTCACCCATCGAGCCACTGAGCATCAGCAGACTGGCAAGCACCAGCGTGTAGGCGTCCACCGTCCACTGCAGCTCCGACACCGACGCGTGCAGTTCCCGCCCAATCGACGGCAGCGCAACGTTGACGATCGTGTTGTCCAACCCCACGATCAGCAGGCTCATACAGCAGATCGCAAGTACCAGCCGGCGGCGGCGGCGTGGCAACTCAGACGACGAGGCGGGCAGCGTGGAGGATTGGCTCACACCATGCAGTCTGCCTGCCGGCTAGGAGGGCATGCGCCGAGGCGGCGCCCAGAACGTGGTCCGGCAGGATCGACAGGCACCCACTCAGGCGCTGGCCGCGACCTGAACGACGTTGTCAGGAAGGTGCCGGTTGGGGCGAGGTCCCTGGCGGCAAGGTCGTCGGAGGAGCGGGATTTGGCGTCGGGGCAAGCTTGTAGGCCGTGACCCAGGTCTGGATCCAGGACGAGATCGCGCCCACGCTCGCATACACCGACGGGCGTCGCGTCGAACACCTGCCGTACACGTGGTCGGCGACGCCGACCTCAATCGGCTGGCCGGTCGGACTCGACACCAATAGCGGCCCGCCACTATCTCCGTTGCATGCTCCGGTGAGGTAGCTCGGCGGGGAGATCGTGCAGATCTCGCCGCGCGCAAAGAAGGGCGGCGCATTGTGCTTGCACCATTTGCCGGCCTGCACTGCGGTGCCGGCCGACTGCAAGTGTTCGGTAAGAGCGCCCTGTTCGTAGGAGGTCCTACCCCAGCCGACGATCGTCGCGGGCGCTCCGGCAGCGAGATGCCTGGCAAACGAGGCGCCCGCCAGCGCGACCGGCGGCGCCGTGGTCGGCGTCGAGAGGACCAGCAGCGCCACGTCGCTATCGTCGACCTTGCGAGCAAACCGCGGATACACGATCGTCCCCAGGACCGTCGAGACAGGCAATCCGGGCACCAACGGTTCGACCGCGCCGATCACAACCCTGTAGCCCGACGGACTGAACGGGATCCCGGTCTGCATGCTCTCGACGCAATGCCCGGCCGTCAGGATCAAGCTCGGAGCGATCACCGTTCCCGTGCACTGGTAAGCAACCGCGCCCTGAAAGTCGACCACGTACGCAAGCGATGGGAACATGCCAACTTGCGCCGGGGCGCCCCCGATGATCGCCGCATGTGCGAAGGCGCCACGGCGCGGATGCGAGGCGAGCGCAAGCGGAGCGCAGATGGCAACCACGACGATCACCGCAAGGGCAAGCGCCGGCTTAAACGGGCGCGTGAGCTTTCCTAGCGGACGTTGGGTGGATTTCGAAGGCATCGTGGGGTCCATGCAACGCGGCAAAGGCATCGGGGGTGCACCGTACAGCGACGTGCAGACTTCATCGGCACCGACAACTGACAGTTTTAGCGCTGCGTGGGCTGACCAAGGCACTGACCAGACTGCCCCCACGTCCCAAGGGCAGAATCAGTGGCAGCGGTAAAGCACGGTAGAAAGCCTGCCGACTACTTGAGCATGAGGGATCGACGAACGCTGGGCGAGAAGGCCGTGGAGAGAGATCACGTCGCGCTCAACCTCGCGCCATTCGCCGCCGCGGCAGGGCTTGCGGCGGTCGTGGCGATCGTTGGATCGACCGTCAACTGGATCGACTACGCAGCGGCGGTGGGCTTGGGAGTCCTTGCCGGATTGGTGCGACTGGTCCGATTGAAGGGCGCCTCCGCACAAACGAGAGAGATACCGCCGTCGCTGATCTTTCTTGCGGCGGTTACGTTTCTGCGCAGTTCCGCCGGCGGATCGAACTCGGGCGTCGCGGTAGTCGCCCTGCTACCGGTGTTCTGGACCGCCCTCTACGGCGACCGTCGTCAGCTGTGCGTGGTCACAGCGGCGGTAGCGGCCTTCTTCCTTGCCCCGCTTGTGTTTATTGGGGGAGCCGCATACCCCACCAGCCAATACCGCGCCGGCGTGCTGTTCCTCGCGGTGAGCGCGATCATCGGCTTCACAACCCAGTGGCTGGTCGCAGAGGTTCGCTTCCAGGTCAGCGAAGCAGAGCACCGCGAGCGCGCTCTGGAGCAGGTCGCAGCCGTGATGCGCGGACTGTCAAGCAGTCCTCACGCGCGGGTCGAGGTATGTGAGGCCGCCATGTCGATCAGCAATGCCAGCATCGCGTTGCTGTACGAGCCCACCGGCAAAGTCGGCGCGTTGCGCACGACCGCGATGGCTGGAATCGAGGTGGCGCCCTTAGAGATCGTTGCCGGAGCAAGCTCGGCTGCAAGCGAGGCGTTCGCGTCACGTCGCTCGTTCCTGTGGAGCGAAGGCGATCCCTCGGGGACGTTTGACCAAAGGATGTGGGAAACCGTCGGGTGCCCCGCCTCGCTGCTGTTCGAGCCGGTGTTCAGCGAGGAGGAACCCGTCGGGGTGCTCGTTGTCGGTTGGTCTCAGAAGATCCGCGCCGGCGGCACACGGGCCACGCTGATCACGCTACTGGCGCACGAGGTGGCCGCGGCGATCAAACGTGCCGACATGCTCTCTCGACTGACCGACATGGCCAGCACCGATGCGCTCACCGGGCTACCCAACCGGCGTGCATGGGAGACGAACCTGGGTCGCGCGCTGCTCGACGGAGAGCCGTTCGTGCTGGCGATGCTCGACTTCGATCACTTCAAGGACTTCAACGACACCCGCGGGCACCCGGCCGGCGACCGCTTGCTCAAGGAGACAGCGGCAGCATGGCGCGAGGAGCTGCGCAGCGGCGACTTCCTGGCGCGCATCGGCGGCGAGGAGTTCGCCCTGCTGCTTCCCAAATGCACCGCCGCGGATGCGCTAATGGTCGTCAATCGCCTACGCGGACGCGTGCCCTACGCGCAAACCTGCTCGGCTGGAATGGTGATCCAGGAGCTGGATGAACCATCCGACGCACTGATGACGCGCGTCGACGAAGCCCTATATACGGCCAAGTCCGCCGGGCGCGACCGCGTGTCGGTTGCGGCCTGAGAGCCCCCCAGTAACGATCCGCTTCAGGGGCCCTCCGTCACCGGCAAGTCACCGGCAATCTAGCTCAGGCGCGGCAACTATTCAGTTATCCGAAGATATGCCGATAGCTGAGCATGCGTCCGAGCAGAACGCGCCTTAGCCTCACGGGCCAAGTGGCTTTGCTCAGCCTGATACCGGTAGTCGCACTGGGGTTCGTGCTCGCGTGGGTTCTGCGAGGACAGATCGTCGCGCGCACGCTGGCCGACGCCACACAATCGGCCAGCCTCGTGGCACGACTTGGTGTGCAGCCCAGACTCACGCCAAGCGAGCTCGAGCACGGCTTGAGCGCCACCGGCATAAGGGAACTGGACAAGCAGTTGAGCGCACGCTCGGTCACACGTGACCTCGCACGCATCAAGATCTGGAACAACAAAGGCCTAATCCTCTATTCCGACGATCACGCCCTGATCGGGCACCATCCGGGCGAGAGCGACGATCTTCAGAACGCTTTGCACGGCAGGCCGGATGCCGCCACGGTAGTGACCCCCAGCCCCCACACGGAGACGGCGAGCGAGGTCGGCCTGGGAAGACTTGTCGAGGTGTATGTGCCACTGCGCTTCGCACCCTCCGAACCACCAGCGGGAGCATTCGAGATCTACCTCAGCTACACGCCGATCGCGGCCGCGATCGGCAGCGACGTGCGTATGATCGCCCTGCTCGTGGCACTGGGCCTGTCGCTGCTATGGGCCATCTTGTTCAAGATCGTGGCATCGGCGTCGCGACGCCTGCGTCGCCAGGCCGAGGAGAACGATCGCCTCGCCCGCTACGACCAGTTGACCGGGCTGCCCAATCGCACACTCTTCTCCGAGCGTTTGACCAAGGCGCTGCACGACAGGTCGGCCGATGGCGACGAAGTCGCGGTACTGCTGCTCGACCTCGACGGCTTTAAGCCGATCAACGACACGCTCGGGCACAAAGCCGGCGACATGGTGCTCAACGAGGTGGCCAGGCGTCTGCGCGACAGTCTCGATCCCGAGTTCGCGATCGCCCGGCTTGGCAACGATGAGTACGCGATCCTTCAACCACGCTCCGAAGGCCAAGCCGGCGCCCTGGAGACCGCAGCCCGAGTCCGCTCGACAATGGAAGATCCAGTGGCGCTGGAAGGAGTCGCGGTCAACGTCGAGGCAAGTATCGGCATCGCACTCGCGCCCGGTCATGCCAACGATGCGGAGACACTCATGCGACGTGCGGACATGGCGCTCGCGCACGCTCGCTCGTATCGCAGTGTGGTCGAGGTGTACGCCGCCGAACACGAGCATTTTGACACCGCACGCCTGAAGCTGCTGGGACAGGTGCGCCCAGCCCTGGAGCAAAAAGAGTTCGTCCTCCACTACCAGCCCAAGATCGACCTCGCGAGCGGCCGTGTGACGGGCGTCGAGGCGCTGCTGCGCTGGCAGCATCCGCAAAGAGGCATGCTGGCGCCGCTCGAGTTCATGTCGGTGATCGAGCAGACCGCGTTGATCGGAAGCGTCACGAGGTATGTGATCGACCAAGCGATGATCCAACTCGCGGCCTGGCGTCAAGCCGGGCTCGAGCTAGGCATGTCGGTGAATCTGTCGGCTTGCAATCTGCACGATCCAACGCTTCCCGCTCACATCGCATCGCTCCTGAAAACCCACGCGACTCCTGAAGGTGCGCTTACGGTCGAGGTAACAGAGAGTGCCGCCATGGCCGACGTCGAGAAGGCGTTGCGGGTGCTGAATGCGCTGCGCGCACTGGGTGTGGGCGTGTCGATCGATGACTTCGGCAGCGGACACGCGTCAATTGCCTACCTCACGAGGCTGCCCGCGACCGAGCTGAAGATCGATCGCTCACTGATCACTCACATATGTGAGAGCCCGCGAGACGCGGCGATCGCGCACACCACAATCGACCTGGCTCGCCACCTCGATCTGTGTGTGGTAGCCGAGGGCATCGAGACTGTCGAGGTTGCCGAACGACTTCTCCAGATCGGTTGCGATGTTGGCCAGGGCTACTTCATCTCGAGGCCTCTTCCCGCCGACGAGCTCGTGGTGTGGTTGGAGAAGCGCGAGGCCGGAGACCAGCAGGTCGGCTCCATGCGCGGTGGCCAACCTGCCATCGCGTAGGCCACTGATAGCCCATGCCCCGCCAGGAGTCGAACCTGGATCTATCGTTTAGGAGGCTGGCGCGGGCCAATGGCGGGCACCGGCCGTGCGTTTGGCCTGCTTGGTCCGGTCGGAGCGAGAGTGTCGGTCGCCCTGCTTTACGGACACTGCTTTTTGCCATCGAGGGAGTCGCTGCCTCTATGGTGCAGCGCTTCGTCGCTCGTCACGAGTTGGGCGGCGTGCCTGCTAGCAGGACCACTGGGGTATCGCCGCCGAATACCTGCGCCCAGCCGCCGAGCGTATCCATGTACTCGCGAATCGCCGTAACCTGGCCGTCGGCGACCTCGTAGGCGAAGCAGTAGTCGTTGACGTAAGGGCGACCGTTTGGAAGCGTCGCCGACATCCTGTGCTCGGCCAGCACCACGTCTCCCTCGCCAACCATCGACCGGGGCTCGAACGCCACGTTTGCGAAGAACCGTGGGTAGTCGTAGGCCATGAATGCCACAATCGCATCACGGTCAAGGTCGTTGAGGCCCCGCGGCGGCCCCGCGTCATCGGCACTTCCCAGCCCTAGCGCTATCTGCGTCGCATTGCCCGCGGGAGCCACCCAGAGGACGTCGGGGTGCAGCAACGCCGCGATGCGACCGGGGTCTCCCGTGGCGTAGGCCGCGTAGAGCGCCTGCACTGTCTCCTTCGCGGTCATCGCCTCAGCCTACCCCAATGATATGCAAGAGACTCGCGGGATTCGGACATCTACATCGAATCAACGCTCGGGATCCTTTCAGACCACCATTAGGCATCGGGGTCGTGGCCTACCTACGGGCAGGGCCACCCCGGCGCTTGCACGGATGGAAGCGCTTACGCAGACACCTTCATGCCAGGCTCGACCACAAACGGCGCCTAGCGGTTGAACACCAAGAAAGCCAAGCGCGAAGTCGCGGCGGCCCTCCGGTGAAGCTCTTTTAGTCGGCTATTGCGTGACCATCAATGACGCCAACAAGCGCCCGACCTTCAGGAGCCCGCACCAACACAGAAGATTGAGCCGAGTGCCCACGCCAGGAGTCGAACCTGGATCTACCGCTTAGGAGGAACGTCAGGGGACCGCGCTCGCAGCCCGGAAACACTGGCCGCTCCAAAGGATTCCGGGACCATGCGCAGCGCGCGACTGCCTCCGAGGCACCCCGACGGGACTGCTATCTGCCAGTGGCGATCGCTCCACTGGCAGAAGCGGCACGTCGCCAGAGATGTCGCCAAGGCCGGCTACGCGGCGACGGCGACGCCAGCCGGAACGTAGTGCTCGACCGTGAGGTCGTCGCGCTCAAGCGCGAAGCTCACGCCCTCCTCGGCGAGCTGATGCGCCTCGACATAGGTGTCTGCCACCACGGTCCAACGAGGCACGTCGGGTGAGGAAGCAACCCAGGTGTCCTGATCTTGGCGATAGAGCACGCGCACTGTCATGGCTTCCTCAGAGTAGCGCGAGGGCGTCCCGCTCGGCAAGGCCGACCTGATTGCAGAGAATGTCCTTGACGGTCGATGGCCGAATCGTCTGACTGTCGTGGAAGGCGAAGGTGATCGCGGATGGTTCGGCGCTTCCAGCTTGCGGTGCGAACCCTTCTGACGCACGATCTCGTAGCCAAGCGGCTGAGCTTGCAACACTCGCATGAGGCTGCTCTCGGGTCGGCTGCGCCCGAGCGTGATGAGCTTCAGCGCGTCCCGCGCGACTTTGTGGAACTGCGCTCCCTTCAGTCGTCCTTGGTGAGCGAATATCTCCACAAAGACCGTCTCATCCTGCGCAACGCCATCTACATCGACGTGTCCCGGACGCCGGCGTTAGCTTTCGACGCGCTGATTAGCGCCAACGCATGAGCCTGATCGGCCCGCTCAAGATCGGGCGTGGTCCCGTTTGGGAGTGGTTCGCAGAGCACTTCCCGCAGACGCAGCGCTCGAACACAGGGCATTCGCCTCCAATGCCCCCGCCAGGAGTCGAACCTGGATCTACCGCTTAGGAGGCTGGTGGAGGCGGAGGGCCGAAAGGCCGGATCTATAGGCGATTGCTGGCGATTCTACAGTTTGGCGGGCCAACCCTTTCGGCGGGATTGGGTGCGATTTGCCTGGGTTTGGGCACTGGAATCGAGCCAGTGCCCAAACGTTGACGAGCTGGTGTTCATGCCATCTCAAGCAGGTCGTAGGCTGCATTCGTGAGCCCAGAACCCACCAAGCAGAGGAAGCTCGCCGACCAATCCTTCTCCAAGGGCCAGGTCAACCGCGCCGGCCGAGTCCTTTTGGACGCGGCGGAGGCGGCATCTCGCCTCGGCGCTGATCGGGCAGCCAGGGAGCTTGACGCGGAGGAAATCGTCCTTGCCTTCCGGGCAGTCAAGTGGTGGCGAACACTACATGCACGCCCGCTATCCAATGTCGCCGCGAACCTCCGTTACCACGTCGAGAGGGAGGATGGCCGCGTAGACGGTCGAACTGAGGTCACCCAGCGGTTGAAGCGCTGGACCACGATCGTCGACAAGCTGGCACGCGAGCCCAAGATGCAGGTAACACAGATGCAGGATATTGGCGGCGTTCGCGCACTGCTACCGAGTCTTCCCCACGTTTACGCCGTGAGCCGCCGCCTACGCAAGACGTGGACGATCATCCGCGTCCGTGACTACATCGCCGAACCGAAGCCCTCCGGCTATCGGGCGCTGCATCTGATCGTCCGTCGTGGCGGCTACCCGATCGAGGTGCAACTGCGCACCGTTCTGCAGGACGCCTGGGCGAACCAAGTCGAGGAGGACGGCCGGCAGATCGGAGTCGGCCTCAAGTTCGGCGCAGGCGCAGCCGAGATCCATGCCTACTACACCGCCATCTCCGATGCTTTCGCGCTCCTAGACCGAGGCGAGTCGCTGCCCAAAGAGCTGGCGGCGGCACTCAACGAGCGGTATGCGAAGATCAGAGGGACCCTGCCCCGAGAGGAGGGGACCACGCCATGAGCCCAGCAGACATCGAACACTTCCTGATCGTCTACGACATCCCGTCGGCCCACGCCGACGTGCGACCCTATGGCACAGACTACGACGCTGCGCTTGACGCATACGATCAGGCCGAGCAGGACGCCCGAGATCGCTCCGACGTAGAGGTTGTCCTGCTGAGCGCAGACTCCCTGGAGACCATCAAGCGCACCCACTCCAGCTACTTCCACACGCACGAGTCATTCGAGCGGTTTCTCCCAGCTGGCCTCCTCCACGCCTAATCTCCAAGTGACACCGCTCCGGTGCCCAAAGGCATCACCCGGTAGGACGCCGCTAGATATTCGCTCCAAGATGCGCCAGCATAACGAGCGCGATCGTGAGAATGAGCGCCAGCGGCGCGCACCAAACACCCAATCCAGCACCAACACAAGCGATCCGCCCTCATGCCCCCGCCAGGAGTCGAACCTGGATCTACCGCTTAGGAGGCGGTCGTCTTATCCATTGGACTACGAGGGCTCATAGACAAGGCTACCGGCGCAGAGTCGACTGGGAACGGCCGCGACACGACCAGCCGCGAGATGGGCTCTAGCGTTCCTCGCGCTCCGGATAGACGTCGTCGATAGTTGTGAGAGCGACGTAAGGAGCGCCAGCCGCCGTCTCGATCGCTGGGCCACCCCCTGCAAGCCGATCGAGCACCGAGACCACTCCGCAGATCTTGTGTCCGGCCTCTTGCAGAGCGGCTATCGCAGCCAGCGTAGAGCCGCCGGTGGTCACAACGTCCTCGACCACCAGACAGCGATCCTCGGGGGTCAGCATGGGGCCCTCGATGCGGCGCTGCAGGCCGTGTGCCTTGGCGTCCTTGCGCACGAAAAAAGCCTTGGCTTGAGCCCCGCCGGCAAGCGCTGCGCAAGCAACCGCATCGGCGCCCATCGTCATGCCGCCGACGGCCGTGGCCTGCCATTCCTCAGCGCGTGCGGCCAGCAAAACAGAAAGCGCACGGAAGCCCTCGGGTCGTAGGATCGCGCGCTTGGCGTCAACATAGTAGGAAGCGATGGCGCCGCTTGTGAGCGTGACCTCGCCGATCACGAGCGCATGGGCGCGCAACTCCGAAACGAGTTGAGCGCGGAAGCTTTCGAGCACTCCGGTGATGGGCGGCGGTACGGACATCCTGGGCAATCTAGACGGTATGGCGCTCGGACATCCGTCCACCCCGTCCAGTGCGATGGTTAACCTGCGGCTGTGATGTTCAGCCTGCTTGCCCGAGTGTTGCGGCTTGCGTCGATGGCGATCTGCTTGATCGCGATCGCATGGTTTCTGACGTTCGCGGTGAATCAGACCAGCAGCGCCTCGAGCCATCAAACAACCGAGATCAACTCTTCGCCTGGATCGGCCGCGCTCAAAACCAACACGTCTGAAGCCAAGAACGAGGGCTCTGTGCACAAAGCGCTCGACGAAGTGTTCGCGAAGCTATCCTCGCCCTTCTCGGGCCTGACGTCTGGTTCCAGCGAATGGACCATCCATCTGATCGACACGCTGCTCGTACTGCTCGTATACGGGTTCGGCCTGGCATTCCTCGCGCGGCTGCTGCGCCTTGGCCTCTGAGATCGCTCGGCTAGCGCCGGTATCGTCCGGCTCGTGGCGAGCACGATAGCTCGCGTTGAATACGACTAGAAGACTCCGCCTTCTGTGTAAACATCAACTCGGTAGCCAACCTGCACCCACGCATACACTTCCGCGGCGTTTGGGATCGGGATGCGCAGGCATCCATGACTGGCTGCGTATACCGGCACTTCGGCGTATCCATGGATCGCATAGCCGCGGATGAAGTAGTTAGAGTCGACCATCCCCTCGGAGTTGGTGCCGGGCGTCTTTAGATACACCTGAAAGCGACCGAGCACGGTGGGCGTCGAGGGCTTACCGGAGCTCATCGTGTAGATACGCCGTACGCGCCCGCCGCGCTGCACCTCGACGAGCACCTGCTTGGTCAGGTTGGCCTCGACGTGGTTGCCGTCGCGGGAGTAGCGCACGCGGTAGTAACCCGCTCCGTCGCGCAATAGCTGAAACACGCCCGCGTTCGCGGTTTCGATGCGCTGCAAGCCTGTCATCTTGCGGAAGGCCAACACCGCGCGGGCGGTGGCTTCGTCGAAATAACCGTTGACAGGCACCTCATAGCGCCGGCGCGCGAGCTCGCCTTGGAGCAATCGCACAGCGGCTCCGTGAGCGCCCCGACGCAAGCCTCCACGCATGTGGAGCACGCGATAGGCCAGCGTGTGCGGGGCGGGCGGGGGCGGAGTCGGCCGCTTTCGTGCTGCCTGGGCGACACCTGCGCAGCCGCCATACAGGCAGATCGCACAGGCGGTAGCGAGGATGAGCGCAGTCAACGATGCGGGGCGAGGAGAGCTCATCGCAGACGATCGTACGCGCTCGATACGACGGTGGCACGTCCCGGAGGCTCGGAGATCACGCCGAGCGCGCGGAACAGCAGCGCGAGCAGACCGATGACGAGGAGCGCTGCGACCATCAGCAGAGCACTCTGCCCAACCGACCAGTTCTCCAGCGCCCCAAACGCAATCGAGTTGTTCAGCGAGTGCGCGGCGATCCCCGGATACAGCGAGCCCGTACGGCGATAGAGCGCGCACAGCAAGAACCCGAGCATGCCAAGCGGCACGAGATCGATAGCGGGCGCCGAGCCGAAGTGAACGCCGCCGAACAGCACTCCAGTCATGAGCGCCCCCGTAAGCCACCCTCGCCATTTGGAGAGTGCCGGAAAGATGTAGCCTCGAAACAGCGTCTCCTCGCAGATCGGTGCGATCACAGTCGTCAGCAGAGCACTAAGCGTGAGCAGCAACGCCGTTTCGTTGGCCCCCAGCTGTTCGAGTAGTTTCTCTTTCGCGCTTTCGTTGAGCAGCACTGCCCACAGCTCGCTAAAGATCAGGAACGCAAGCAGGGCAAGCACCACGAGTCCAGCCGCGCGGCGCGCGGCTGTGGGGCGAAAACCGAGCTGCCACGAGCGCACCTTGCGTCCGCCGAGCTGCGCGAACAGGACAACGGTCAGCACAAACACGACGTCCTGCACCACAGTGTCGACCAACTCGATCCCCGGGGGCGTGTGTTTGGAGCTTATTTTCACCCCGAGCGCGATCGCCGAGATATCCACGATCAAACCGCCGAACACCGCCAGTATGAATGCGGCCGCAAGCGCCGCAAAGCCCGTCCACGCGGGCCAGTCGTTCGTCGGCAGTCCCACCCAGGAGCCGCTCGCGAACATCCGCTGAGACCCATCCACGAGTGCGACTGGCGTGAGATCGGGTGACGCGGTGAGATCGTCGAGCTGTTCGCTCATGCTCAAGCCACCCAGTGCCAGGTCGCAAACTCACCGACGAAGAAGGCCAACACCAGACCCGAGCCGACAAGCACAGCCCACCTGAGCACACGCGGGCGCGAGGAGAGATACACGGCGAGCCACATCGTCAGCGGAAACAGCACTAGCAGGAAGCGTGGCAACGACATGAGCGGCTGGGGTGCCACCGGGTAGGACATTGGCAGGACGAGCGCGGCGAGCACATACACACCGTACGCAAGCGGCAGTAGTCTCAGGACTCCGATCGCGGCTGGGACAGCGCCAAGCAGAAACGCGAACAACAACAGGTTGTGTCCGGCATCGATGAACGGGCTGCCGCCGGCAGCCGGGTAGTAGACGTGGCGGCGTTGAAAGGAGAGCAGCTGGCGCACGCCCTCGAAGGCGGCCTTGGCTCCATCCCACACACCGCCAAACGGCCCCGCGAAATGTCGACTCCACACCGCCTCGGCGTGGAACGGCGCAAGCGCGTCTCCACCGGCAAGCGCAAGATGGGCCATATACAGACCGAGGCCAACCGGCGCCAGCACGATCCACAGAGCGTCGAATCGCAGCCTGTAGCGCGGACGTATGGCACGGGCCTGTGGGAAATCGGCAAGGCGGTCCTCCCGCGGTCCGTAGAGATAGAGCATCACGATCGGCAGCATCAGCACGATCCCGGTGCTGCGGGTCGCGCTCGCGAGCGCCGCGAGTATTGCGGCACTTGCGAAGTGGCCGCGGCGCGCGCATAGGAACACGCCGACCGACAGCGCCAGGTACAGCGACTCGCTGTAGACGGCCGAGAAGAAAAACGCCATCGGCGCGAACGCCGTCAGCAACACAACCAAGCGCGCGACCTCGCGAGCGTCGAGCCTGGCAAGCGACGCGCCACGTACGAGCGGGCCCGCATCGGGGCTCGCGGTGGCAGTGCGCACATTGCGGGCCAAGCGCACGACTTCGAGTGTCGTCAGACGGTGCAGGCAATAGAGCCCGACGGCCAGTGACGCGAGCGACAGCAATATGCCCGCGATCACCGGCGCAAGACCAACATCTGAGAGCGCCCGCAATCCCAGCGGGTAGAGCGGGAAGAAAGCGGTGCGCGAGGCGGTCAGCGCGCCGAGCTCGGGGCGATAGCCATAGTGCGCGATCACGAGGTACCAATCCGCGTCCCAGCGCGCCGCTGGGGCCGCCAAAACGTCGCCAAGCCATCCGAAGCCGCTTGTGACCCCAGGTGGATCGAAGGCATGGCGTACGGGCCCCGAGCCGAGCATTGCGACCGCTCCGGCGCCTGCGAGCCATACGAGCAATCGCGATGTCCATAGCGCGCGCCACGCATCCCGCGCCGCGACGATCCGCTCGGCGCCAATGCGTTCGCGCATGCTCGCCGCGCCCTGCGGCACGACTGGACGTGCCTGTGCGGCAACGTCACTAGCGTGGTCTGCGATAGCCGTCTCTGCGGTGTCGGAGCTCATCTGAAAGGTTGCGCGGGGCGTGCGTCGTGCCAGCGCTACTGGCAGGAAATCACACCGCGAGACGGTACAGTCTCACATGAAGGGCCCCCACCCGCCCACGCGAGAGAGATGTCAAGACAAGCACGACAGCGCCGCAGGCGCCGCAACCGCTCGGGGGCTTCGCGCTTGGTATTCATCGGCCTCAGCGGCTTCGCGGGCGCGGTCGTAGTCGGCGCGATCGTCGCAGTGGGCTACGTACTGTCGATCGCCCACTCGGCACCCAGCCTCGGATCGCTCAAAGCGAGTATCTCAGGCGCTTCCTCGCAGGTGTTTGCCGCCGACGACAAGCCTCTCGGCTTCATCCAGTCCGACGAACTGCGCACGCCGATCACGACTGCCCAGATGCCAAGCGACCTGCGCAACGCCACGGTCGCGATCGAGGATCAGCGCTTCTACAAAAACAACGGCGTGGACCTGACAGGCATCTTTCGCTCGGCGGTCAAGGACGTTCTGCACGGCGAAGCGCTGCAGGGTGCTTCCACGATCACTATGCAGCTGATGCGCAACCTGTATCTGGGCAGCGACACACACTCCTTCAAGCAGAAGATCGACGAGGCGAAGCTCGCGATCGAATACACCAAACACCACAGCAAGCGGTCGATCCTGACCGACTATCTCAACACCGTCGCCTACGGCACCGTCGGCGGGCAGACCGCGCTCGGGGTGCAGGCGGCCTCGCGAATCTTCTTCAACAAGAGTGCCTCCAAGCTGGACCTCCAGCAATCCGCGTTGCTTGCCGGCCTGCCGCAGGCGCCCTCCCAATACAACCCGTTTCTGTACCCGGCAGCGGCACGCACACGTCGCAACGAGGTACTCGCCAAGATGGCCGAACTGCACTACATCTCCCGGTCGCAGGCCGCCGTGGCCGAGCGTGCACCGCTGGAAGTGGAGCACGGCAATTACTACACCCAACGCCAGGAAGGCTTCTTCTTTGAATTCGTGCGCCGCCAATTGGTCGAACGCTACGGCCTGAACCAGGTCGAGAAGGGTGGCCTGAAGGTGTATACGACGATCGATCTGAACATGCAGCGCGAGGCGCGCAACGCGATCGCCGAAATACTCGACGAGCCGGGCGATCCGGCATCGGCGGTCGTCACGATCGACCCGCACAACGGCGACATCGAGGCGATGGCGGAGTCTGAGAGCTACGACCAGTCTCAGTACAACCTCGCCTCCGAAGGACACCGTCAGGCCGGCTCGACGTTCAAGGCAATCGTGCTCGCCGACGCCCTCTCCCGTGGGGTGGATCCCAACAGCACCTACTACCTCTCACACACGCTCGCGCCCGGCTGGCTGGCTGCATATCCCACCTACGAAGTCAAAACCTTCGAGAACACCTCGCTGGACAAGTCGATCAATCTGGTGCAGGCGACGCTCGCCTCAGACAACACCGTCTATGCGCAGCTGGCCGCCGACCTCGGCGAGCAAACCGTCACCCAGATGGCTTACAAGATGGGCGTGAAAGAGCACCTGGACAGCTACCCCGCGGAGGCGCTTGGCGGTTTGACGGTGGGCGTGAGCCCACTTGAAATGGCCAACGTATACGCGACGCTCGCCGATGGCGGTTACCGCAACACGCCGATCGCCATCACGAAGGTTGTGTTTCCAGACGGCTACACCGACACGAATTGGGGCACACCGCATCGTGTGAAGGTGCTCTCCGACGGCGTGACCGCCGAGGAGACCGAAATCCTGCACGAGAACGTGGAGAGCGGCACCGCGACCCGTTCGACAATTGACTGTCCGACAGCCGCCAAGACCGGCACCACGAGCGAATTTACCGACGCCTGGCTAGACGGCTATATGCCCAACTACTCGACATCTGTGTGGATGGGCTACCCAAACAAGGCAATACCGATGACCGACGTGCACGGCGAGGCCCAGCAAGGCGGCTATCTGGCGGCAGAAATCTGGCACACCTACATGGCCGCCGTTACCGAAGGCCAGTCCTGCACCCAATTCGCCGCCCCAACCGAACCGATCTCCTACCAACCATTCTTCGGCAAATACGCGACCACCGGAGAGACGTCGGTCAAGGCGCCCTTGGAAGGCGAACAGAGCACCAACCCCAAGAACGGTACGCAAAAGAAAACCAACACGCCCGGCGAACACCAGCTACCTGCGACCGGCCAGCCAAATACCGGCCCAGCCGGCGGAAACGAAAAACATATCGGCGAAAGCGAAACCGGCCAGAGCACGCCCGGACCGACAGTGCACGAACCGGCACAACCGACGCCCACCCCTTCCTCAAAACCCCCCGAAGCACCTGTCGGTGGCACTGGTGGTGCCGAACCGCCACGCTGAGCAAGCGCATTTCCGCGCTGCGGCGGCGCGCCGCGCAAGATGCGAGCGTGTGCGATCCAGGCCAACCGGTGGATGCCCAGCGTGCCTGAGCACACCTCGATGTGCCAACGCTGGTAGTTTGACGGTGCACACTTCAACACAGGGCCTGCGCCAATGGGACACAGGACCCGGACGGGATATAGCTCGTGGCTAAGGAAGACAAGGTCGAATTCGAGGGCGAGGTGATCGAGGCGCTGCCGAATGCGATGTTTCGCGTAAAGCTCGACAACGATCACGTAGTGCTTGGGCACGTGGCAGGCAAGATGCGCCGCTTCCGGATTCGCATCCTGCCGGGAGATCGCGTCCGCTGCGAGCTCTCGCCCTACGACCTCGACCGCGCCCGAATCGTCTACCGGCATCGTTAGAAGGTCGTGAGCCCCGAGCTCTCGCTGATCGACTCGATCACGGCCACGCTGCCATCGGGCGGCGGGCGGGTCGTGCGCGGGATCGGCGATGACGCATCGGTCGTAAAAGCCCTGAAGTTGTGCGTAAGCTCGATCGACTCGATCGTCGAGGGGGTCCACTTCCGCCTTGACGATCCCGAGCTGAGCTTCCAGGACATCGGCTGGCGTGCGCTGGCGTGCTCACTGTCGGACATCGCGGCGATGGGTGCGCAAACTGGCGAGGCATATATGGCGCTCGGGATACCATCGCACGTGAGTGAGAGCCAGGCGCTTGAGCTGATGGCCGGCGCCCGGGAGCTAGCGGAGCTGACCGACACGGCGATCCTCGGCGGCGACGTTGTGAGCGCTCCGGTGCTGTTTGCAACCGTGAGCATCGTTGGATGGGCCGAGCGTGACCAAAAGCTGTTGGGGCGCGACGGAGCGCGGGTGGGCGATCTGATCGGTGTGACCGGCACACTCGGAGGCAGGCCGCGACGGCCGCTTCCGCGCCTGCGCGAGGGGCGAGCGATCGCGCCCGCGGGAGCCCATGCGATGATCGACTTGTCCGATGGCCTGGCGAGCGACGCGCGCCATATAGCTCGCAACAGTGGCGTCGTGCTCGAGATCGATCTCGAGCAACTACCGACCGACGAGCAGACGCAGAGAACCGCCGAGCGGCTTGGAATACCCGCGTGGCAGGCGGCGGTGAGCGCCGGCGAAGACTATGAGCTATGCGTGTGTGCGCCACGCAAGCGAGCCAAGCGCGTCAGCCAGGCATGCGAGCGCGTTGGCGCAACGCTCACATGGGTCGGGCACGTCAGCGAGGGAGACCCGGACGTGGTGCTACGACACGAGGGGCGCAAGCAAACGCTGGTGGGATTTGAGCACCGGTGGTAGCCCAGATCGCTCGAGCGCTCGTTCTTCGCTGAAGGCCGCTCCTGGCGGCACGCTCGTGTGCCGCGCACGGGCTGCGCCGAGCGGCGTCGTGGAAATCAGGCGGGCGGACACGATCAGCCGATGCGATGCGCTGAACGGCGGCGTGCACGCCGACAGCACCAACCGCGAGTAGCCCACCGGATCGATCACCGACACATCGGTGGGAAGCACCACGCGCGAGCCGACTACCCGGTAGGTGAAGCGTGCATATGGCATGTCGAGCACGACCGGCGCTCCCCTGCGCAACCCGCCGAGGCCGCGAAACGGCGCCAGCCAGGTGGTGCGGTGGCCGGCGATCGCGGTCGTGCCAGGGATGCCCGGGAAATTCGTTTCGGGGTAGATCCCCGGACCACTCTCCAGTTCGGAGGTACCGGCGCCCTTTACGACGACGTAATTTGCGCCGATTGTGGGAATGTGGATGAACCCGACGGCCGAACCGTTCTTGGCATGGCGCTGCAAACTGGCCGCCAGATACTCGATCCGCCTACGCTGCTCATGCAAGCGTGCAAGCTCCCGTTGCACCTCGGCCGTGGGGTCGGCGTGTTCCAGGGCATGCAGATCGCCACGCAGGTTTTCTTGCTTGAAATACGCATACAGCGCGGTGATCGGCTCTTGCCAGAGGAGCGTGACGCCGGCGTCCACGAGCAGCAGCACCCCGGCGGCAATCAGCAGCGATGCGAGCACCGTTGGCAGTCGAAGACGACGACGACGCAAACGCGATGGCGACGACGTTGCGTGGCCGTCCGACCGCGATGACGTTGTGTACGCCCCGAGCGAGTCTCTAGCACCCTGGACGACCGGCGGGCGCGACAGCGACAGTCCATCGCCGTCGATCTGCTTGTTTGGGGGCGGAGACATGGTATTAGCGTCGCAGCGCGGACTCGGTACCGCCCAACGACCCAGGCCCAGCGTAGGACACAGGACCGCGAGTGGAGACCTCCGCCCACTCATGACTGTCCAACGAGCCCGCGGGCGCCGATGCCAGGACGCGCAGAGCTATGGCGAGCAGGCAGCCGAGCGCCACACTCCACAGGAGCGCCCCAAACAGGCCCACCTGTCCACCGGCAAGCGTCAGGACAACGCTCTCGGCGAGGCCTCCCAGACCCAGACCAAGCTCGTGCGCATAGACGATCAGCAACAGCGCGAGCGGAAGCAGACCGGTGAGGACAGCACCGAGGGCCAGGGCCCGACCGCGCGCCCGAACTCGAAGGGTGGGCGAGACGGCAAGCAGCCATAGGTGCAGCGCCGGCACGAGCAACAGGCATGCAAACGGGTTGAACACCCATGTCAGCAGCGCAACCGTGAGCAATACGAGCAGGACCGCGAGGCCCGCTCCGTCTGTGGAGGGTCGCAGTGGCAGCGCAACGCGTCGCACAAATGCAGGCCAGGTAGCCAGCGCGAGCACCAGCACGAGCGTCGTCGCCAGCACCGCCGTGAGTCCCGATCCATCGGCCGACAGAGACAGACTGGGCAATTGACCGCCCGGCGCAGCGACGATCGCGAGCCGTCCGAGCAGGATCGCAAACAGTGCGCACACGAAGAACGGCAGTGCCGCGGCGAGCGTCCACAGTACCCAGCGCGACACAGGCTCGCGGCAACGACGCAGGCGTGCGAGAGCGTCAACGCACACGAGCAGCGGCGGCAGCAGCAGCGCGAACACGAGCAGCCTCACCGCCCAGCCGGGGAGCGCGCGACGTCCAAGCAGTAGGCGCGGGGACGACGGCGCGGCGATATTGGGACCTTCGTCGAGCGCGTACATCGCGCTGAGCACCGATCTGCCGAAGCTCTGCAGACGCGCTTCGCTTACCCCTTCGCCTGGTGAGGGTCCACGTTCGCCACTGACTTGAACCAGCACCGCGGGTATCCCGGAGGCGTTCAGCGGCGCCTGTTCACCGGTGGCCAGCGGCAGGGCCATGTGCGCAAACTGAGCAACGGTGCCCGGGGCTCCGGAGTCAGCGCCAACCTCCTGGGAGATGGCGTCGGCCAACGTGAGCCGCAGACTTTCGGGCGCCGTGCCGGCAATGCTCGAATAGGGGAGCACGAACGGCGTGCGCGCAGCGTTCCCCGCCAGGTCGCCGAGCACGATCGCCGCGTCGAGCGGACGTGCGCTGTGCTGCGCGAAATCGACGGCGCCGGCGTAACCGCCGCTGCCTCCGCTCGTCGATACCAACACGATCGTGCGGCGCGTCTCGCTCTGGGAGAACACGTGCGCGAGCTCCAGCAGCACCGCGGTGCCCGACAATTCAGCAACAGAGCTGATCATGGCGGCATCGCGATGGGCAACGATCACGATCGGGCTTTCGTTGCTGGAACCGGGACGCTGCGCGATCACGGTGGTGAGCGTGCGGGCGCCGTCGATCGTCTGAGCGTGGATCAGACGCGTGGAGACCAGGAAGCCACCGCCGGCCGCTCCCGATCTAGATGAGCCATCCGCGCCAGAACCCGATGTCCCATCGGCGCCGGACCCAGTCGTTCCGCCCGCGCCGCCCAACCCCCGCAGCGTGCGCGCGATTTCGCCCGCGAGCTGGTTGTCCCCGGCGCTGCCGGGCCGGCGCTCGGGAAACCGCTTTGCCAGCGACCGCAGATCAGCGAACGCACGTGCGCCGCTGAACGCTTCGGGCGCGAGCGTTGAGCTGAGCGGTGCAGAGCGACCTGTGAGCGAGAACCCCACGATCACCAGGACAAACAGCAGCGGCACGAACGCCGCGCGGTAGATGCGGCCGTCGAACATCGACGCAGACCATAGCCCCCGCGGCGGGCTTCCGTGACAAGCCTAGGTATCGTGCGGTCCGCCGTGCTCCAGCCCGTCGCCACAGGACACAAGTCACTCGCCGACTACACCCACATTTGTGGGCGCGAGCTGATCGAGGAGATCCGCGAGCTCGCCGAGCCGCTGAAGGGCAAGCGTGTGGTGCACATATCGGCCACCGCGTTCGGCGGTGGCGTCTCAGAGATCCTGTACACGCTGGTGCCGCTGATGCGCGACGTCGGACTGGACTGCGAGTGGCAGGTGATCTACGGGCGCGAGGAGTTCTTCAACGCGACCAAGCTGATGCACAACGCGCTGCAGGGCAATCCGCAGGACCTCGACGAGGAGCAGTGGGGCACCTGGGAGCAGTACAACGAGATGAACGCGCGCGAGCTCTCAGAGGGTTGGGACGTGTGCCTGGTACATGACCCGCAGCCGGCTGGCCTGTATCAGCTGGTGCCGGAGAAGGCCAGGGGCTGGGTATGGCGCTGTCACATCGACCTGTCGACCCCCAATCCGGCCACGATCGAGCGTCTGCTGCCCTACATCGCCGAGTATCCACAGTCGCTTTTCCATATGGCCAGCTACGTTCCCACCGGAATGGGCGGCAACGTGAACATCGTGCCGCCGGCAATCGATCCACTGATGCCCAAGAACATGGCGCTCTCGCCAGAGGACGCCTCCTACGTGTGCGAGCAGTTTGGGATCGATGTCGATCGACCGTTGATCTGCCAGGTCTCGCGCTTCGATCCCTGGAAGGATCCGCTGGGCGTGATCGACGCCTACCGGGTCGTCAAGCAGCAGGTACCCGACGTGCAGCTGGCGCTTGTCGGCTCGATGGCAAGCGACGACCCGGAGGGCTGGGACTTCTTCAACGCCACAATCGCTCACGCCGACGGCGACCCCGACGTGCATATTCTCAATAACTTCAACAACGTTGGGGCGATCGAGGTCAACGCGTTTCAGTCTCATGCGGATGTGGTCGTACAGAAGTCGATTCGCGAGGGCTTTGGGCTGACGGTGTCCGAGGCGATCTGGAAGGCACGGCCGTTCATCGGCGGCAACGTGGGTGGGATCCCGTTGCAGGTAGAGGACGAGGTCACCGGCTTTCTCGTGGAGACCGTCGACCAGTGCGCGCGACGGTCGCTTGAGCTGCTAGGCGACCCGGCGCTCGGCAAGGCGCTGGGACGCAGGGGCAAGGAGCATGTGCGCAGCCATTTCCTCACACCGCGCTACCTGCGCGACTATCTCCGTATCTTTGGGGAGCTCGAAGAATCGTGAACCCTCCATGCATACAGGGACGGCAATTGTCATGAACGACGGACCGGCACAGCGATCGCCGCTCGTGCTGGTGAGCAATCGGGGACCGGTGACATTTGGTCCCGGCGGGGAGGTGCAGCGCGGATCGGGCGGGCTGGTCACGGCGCTGACGGGCCTGGCATCGCATCGTGATGCCGTTTGGGTGGCATCGGCGATGAACGAGCACGACGCGCGCGTCTCGCGCGAGCACGCGGGGCGGGCGTTCCCGGTCCGCTCCCCCGCTGGCGGCGAGTATCTGGTGCGCCTCGTGGCGTCCGATCCTGAGGCTTACGACCGCTTCTACAACGTGTTTGCCAACCCGATGCTGTGGTTCATCCAGCACTACCTGTGGGATCTCTCCAATGCGCCTGACATACGCCGTCATGAGATCGAGGCATTCGAGTTCGGCTACAACGCGGTCAACGAGGATCTCGCGCGAGCCGTCGTCGAGGAGATCGCAGACCTGGAGGAACCGGTCGTGATGGTCCACGACTACCATCTATATACGCTGCCCGACCTTGTCAGGCGGGCTCGCCCGGACGTGTTCTTGCACCATTTCGTGCACATTCCCTGGACGCAGTCAGACTCGTGGCGGGTACTGCCGTCGCGGATCCGCCATGAGATTTACGCGGGTCTGCTGGCCAACGACATCATCGGTTTCCACACACGCTCATACAGGCGCAACTTCCTGCAGTGCTGCCGCGATTTGATGGACCTGGAGGTGGACTTCGACCGCGGACTGGTGCGTTTTGGCGAGCGCGAGGTGTGGGTACGGGCGTATCCGCTACCGATCGATCACGTCGCGGCTCGCCAGGTGGCCATGGGCGAGCGCGTGGGAGAGTTCGAGCGCGAGCTGTTGCGCCGTCGACGCGACCATCTGATCCTGCGCGTGGATCGCGCCGACCTCTCCAAGAACGTGCTGCGTGGGTTCTCCGCATTCGACCTGTTTCTCGAGCAGCATCCCGAGTTTCGCGAGCACGTGACGTTTGTGGCGCAGCTGATGCCCTCGCGCACAGACGTACCCGAGTATGCGGAGTATCTGGAACGGATCGAGGCGCTCGTGGCAGTGGTCAACCATCGCCACGGCACACCCGACTGGATGCCGATCCAGCTGAAGCTGCGCGACGACCTGGAGGAGGCGATGGCGGCGTACAAGCATTACGACGTGCTGCTCGTCAACGCCATGTTCGATGGGATGAATCTGGTGGCAAAGGAGGGTCCGATCGTCAACGAACGGGCGGGCGTGTCGATCCTCTCCGAGAACACCGGGGCCCACGAGGAGCTCGGCGAGTATGCGCTGTCGGTCAACCCATTTGACATCCAGGAGCTTGCCGACTCGATCCACGCGGCGCTTGACATGTCCGCCGGGGAGCGCGCACGGCGCGCGCGTGGACTGGTGGAGATCGTGACCTCGCGCGATCCGGGCGATTGGATCGACGAGCAGCTTGCCGACATCCGTGCCAAGCGCACCGCCGTGTAGACGCCTGAGCATGGTTGCGACACGGACAGCCAGACGCGACGTAGCGCGAGTGGCTGGGGTGCTTGCCGTGGTGTAGCCGGCTGAGCGCTGTTATGATCCGCCGCCGCGCCGTATGCGTTCCGCGATGACTGTGTCTGCCACCACATATGACCTTGTGCTTATGCTCGACCCGCAGGTCGAGGAGTCGGTGCGCGCAAAGATCGTCGCTGACGCGAGCGAGGCGATCGCGGCGAAGGGTCAGCTCGAGCGCCACGACGAGTGGGGCGAACGAGCGCTTGCGTACCCGATCGATCACAAGACCACGGCTGAGTACCACCTACTGCAGTTCCACGTGTCCACAGCTGAGCTAATCGCCGAGCTGAACCGGACTCTTCATATAACCGACGGGGTGATCCGCTTTCGCATCAACAAGCTGAAGCCCGGAACACCTCCCGCGCCCGACATGCGCCCCGGCGCTGCGCCCGCCCGCGAGGAGATTTCGCACGCACCCGAGGAGACCGAGCAGGCGGCGGTCGAGGAGCACGCGGTCGCGTAATACACTCAGGGGCGTGGGGCCGCTGAGAACGACAACAACTGCTGGGGCGCCGAGCGGCGCGGGCTCATGCGATGCGCGTACGCCTCGGGGCACCCGCCTGCTGGCAGGCGCTTCTCGCACCTCTCCCAGCCCTCGGAGCGCCCATCGATGAGCGAGCAGTCGATCGGCGACGGCCCAACGGCCCGGAGGACCGACGTGTTGCGGGCATCCCCGCAGATGTTCGAGTCGCGCGTGCTCGACACATTCTCGCGCGTGCATCCATCCGTGCCGATCCTGATATTCACGCCGGTGATCGTCGCGCTGGCGGCGTGGCAGCTCTCGTTTGCCCGAACCCTGGAGACACTTGGCTTGTTTGCGGGCGGGTACGCGCTGTGGACGCTGTTCGAGTACTGGCTACACCGCCTCGTATTCCACTTCGAGCCCGACCACGGGCTCGGGGCGCGCATGCACTGGATCATCCACGGCATCCATCACGAGCATCCAAACGATCCGCTGCGCCTGGTGATGCCCCCGGCCGTGAGCATCCCGCTCGGCGCGTTCGTGTTTGGCGTGCTGTATCTCGCGCTCGGCAAAAGGTATGCCCCAGGGGTGGGCGCCGGCTTCTTCGCGGGGTATCTGGCCTACGACATGCTCCACTACTACGTCCACCACTTCCGCCCCCGCTCGCGCATCGGGAGAATGCTGCGCGAACGCCATATGCGCCACCACTTCCAGGACGACACGCGGGGCTTCGGGATTAGCGCGCCCTACTGGGACGAGGTGTTTCGCACGTCGCCGCGCGCGCGCGACGACGGTTCCCGGTAGCGTCCGCTACAGATATCAAGACGAGGCGAAAGGAACAGCCGTGGCCGCCAGCAACATCAACCGGGTCGTTATGACCGGCAACCTGACAGCAGACCCCGAGCTGCGCTCGCTGCCGAGCGGCTCCTCCGTGTGCAAGCTGCGCCTAGCGTGCAACACGCGCCGCAAGAACGGCAGCACCGGCGAATGGGAGGACAAGCCCAACTATTTCAACGTGACGGTATGGGGCGCGCAGGGCGAGAACGCCGCCCGTTATCTCGCCAAGGGTCGCCCCGTGGCGATCGACGGGCGCCTGGAGTGGCACGAGTGGGAGGCACAGGACGGCACAAAACGCAGCGCAGTCGATATCATTGCCGACTCGGTGCAGTTCCTCGGCTCGCGCGAGGATCCTTCCGGAGGCGGAGGGTTCACGCGCAGCGAGGCATCTCAGGGCAGTGACGTGCCGGTCGACAACGGCGACTTCCAGCCCGCACCGGTCTCCGGTCAAGCCGGGGACGACGACATTCCGTTCTAGTTCAACAGCAAGGAATCCCAGTGGCAAAGCGCGGTCGCGGCAAGCCAGTCCGGCGCCGAGATAAGAAGGGTGGGTCCGGTATCGGAAGGCGCAAGCCTTGCCAGCACTGCCGCGACAAGGTCGAGCAGGTCGACTACAAGGATGTCGTATCGCTTCGGAAGTTCATCTCCGAGAAGGGCAAGATCCGCTCGCGCCGGATCACCGGCGCGTGCCGGCGCCATCAGGGACAGATCGCTCGTGCGGTCAAGCGAGCGCGCGAGCTCGCGTTGCTGCCCTACGTAAACGAGGGTGGCCGCGACGATCACCCTCGACGCGAACGCGGCGACCGAGACCGCGAACGCTAGAGCCCGGCTAGCAGAGACCAGGCAGAGCCGCACCCGCAGCGAATCTCGGCCCTCTTCATTCCTACAACACCCAGGACTACAGACCGAATATGCCCGAAGCCATACTTCTCAAGGACGTTGACGCGCTTGGTGAGCAGGGAAACGTCGTGGATGTGTCCAAGGGCTATCTGCGCAACTACCTGATCCCGCGCAAGCTCGCGCAGCCCGCGACCCGCGGCGCAATCGAAGTCATCCGCCAGCGCCAACAGGCAGCCGAGCGAGCCGCGCGCGAATACGTCGAGAAAGCCAACGACAACGCGGCACTGCTGAACAAGACGGTGCTCACGATCACCCAGCAGGCGGGCGCCGATGGGCGCCTGTTTGGGTCGGTGAGCGCTCAGGACATTGCGAGCGCCATTCGCGACGCGCGTGGGCTGCGCACCGACAAGAGCAACGTGCACCTGCCTGAGCCGATCAAGAACGTCGGCACCTACATGGTCGTGGTCGACGTCGTCGAGGGAGTGACGGCCACGGTCAAGACCATGGTCGTCGCGCAGAAGTAGATCCGCCACAGCTGCGAACATCTGTTCGTGCTATCGGCGACGATTATTTCTCTGCGAGTTGCGGGAACGTCCCAGGAGCCCTTGGGCTCCGGGGCTTAGACTCGCGCTGACATGAGCCCCACCTCGATATCCAACGCCTCCAGTACGCCTATCGGCGTGATCGCGCCACCCCACAATCTCGACGCAGAGCAGTCGGTGCTCGGCGCGATTCTGCTGTCGGACCGCTCCCTGTATGCGCTTGTCATCGAAGAGGGGCTGCGCTCTGAGGATTTCTACCGCGACCGCCACGGATTGATCTACGAGGCGATGCTGGCGCTGTATAACGAGTCAGAGCCGGTGGACGTGCTGACCGTCACCGATCGCCTGCGCCAGACCGCCAAGCTCGAGGCCGTCGGGGGACCGGCGGCCGTGGACGAGCTGACGGGCGTCGTGCCGGCGGCAGGGCACGCGCGCCGCTACGCACAGATCGTCCGAGAGAATGCACTGCTGCGGCGCTTGCTGGCAGCCTCTTATGACATCCAGTCAAGCGTGCTCGAGCGCCAGAGCGCTCCGCGCGAGCTTGTCGAGCAGGCCGAGAAGACGATGCTCGAGGTTGCCCGCGACGATCGTCAGCAGGACTTCCGCTCGATCGAGGAGGTGTTGCATGAGGAGCTCGACAAGCTGCATCGACTATCGATCGAAGGAACGTCGCTGACAGGCGCTCCGTCGGGTTTTAAGGATCTTGACGAGATCACCGGCGGCTTTCAGCCCGGCAACCTGATCATCATCGCAGCGCGCCCGGCGATGGGCAAGAGCGCGCTCGTATGCAATATCGCCGAGAACGCGGCGGTTGAGCATGGTCGGCCCGTGGCACTGTTCAGCCTGGAGATGGCCGAGGCAGAGCTAGCTCAGCGATTCGTGGCCTCACAGGCGCGTATCAAGGGCGAGGAGCTGCGCAAGGGGCGCGTCAAGGAAGAACGCTGGCCAAAGATCCTGAAGGCCTCCCAGCGCTTGGCCGCCGCGCCACTGTGGGTGGATGACTCAAGCGACGTCGGAATGCTCGAGATCAGGGCCAAGGCGCGCCGCTTGCACAGCCAGTGCGAGAACGGCCTCGGCTTGATCATCATCGACTACCTGCAACTGATGCGCACCGACAGCCGCTATGACTCGCGCGTTACCGCGGTGGGCGAGCTCAGCCGTGGACTCAAGATCCTGGCGCGCGAGCTGGGAGTGCCGGTGATCGCGCTATCGCAGCTCAGTCGCGCCGTCGAGACGCGCCCGGACAAGCGTCCGCAGCTATCGGACCTACGCGAGAGTGGAAACCTCGAGCAAGACTCCGACCTGGTGATGTTCATCTACCGCGACGAGTATTACAACGAGGACTCCGAGCGCCCGGGCGAGGCGGATCTGATCATCGCCAAGCATCGCAACGGCGCGGTGGGCAAGGTCACGCTCACCTTTCAGAAGGAGTATCCGAAGTTCATGAACTACGCAGGCGAGAGCCGTTACGCGGCATGAGTGCGGACATCCTCAATCTGCCGGGCTCGCGCGACCCGAATGCCTGTCCGCTCGGCCTGTGCGACGGAAGCGGGTTCGTGGTGGACGAGGCCACCAACACCGCGACCGACTGCCGCTGTCGCAGTAGACGGATATCCGCCGCTCGTGTCAGGAGCCTGGAGGGACGCATCCCGCGTAAGTACCAGGGTGTCTCCTTTGACCGACCGCCGGTGACAGACATCGCGCGAACCGCGCCCAGTCAACTGGAGATGGTCCGTCGCTATGTGCGGAGGATCGAGGAGAATCTCGATGCGGGCGCCGGACTGTGGTTTCAAGGTGACGTGGGCACCGGCAAGACCACACTGGCGATGCTTGTGAGCAAGTCCGCTCTCGACGCCGGGCGATCGGTTGCGATCTACTCGCTGCCGCGTCTGCTCAATCTCTTGAGGGAAGCCATCGACTCACCCGACGGCAAGCTCGACCTGCTGGATCGGCTGACCGCCGTCGACCTCCTGCACATCGACGACCTTGGCGCCGAGAACCGCACGGACTGGGTGCTGGAGCAGCTCTACTCAATCGTCAATGCGCGCTACGAGGCGCAGCAAGCGATCATTGCCACGACCAACCTGATGCCTGACGAGCTGTCTGAGCGGCTTGGCGAGCGCACCGTCTCCCGCCTTGTGGAGATATGCGGTGATCTGATCCCGTTGTGCGGCGACGACGAGCGGCGCGGATTGCGCGTGCCGGCGCGATCGGCCTGAGCGCAATCCCTAGAATCCATCAGGCGATGCCCGGAATAGTCATAGTTGGCGCCCAGTGGGGCGACGAGGGGAAGGGAAAGATCACCGACCTGCTCGCCGAACACGGCGACGCGGTGGTGCGCTTCCAGGGCGGCAACAACGCCGGCCACACGATCGTGCGCGGCAGCGAGGAGTGGAAGCTGCACTTGATCCCCTCTGGGATCCTGTACCCGGGCAAGCGCTGCGTGATCGGCAACGGCGTGGTGATCGATCCGAAGGTGCTGATCGAGGAGCTCGACGCTCTTCGAGCACGACGCGTGGACGTGAGTGGGCTACGGATCTCCGCCAATGCGCACCTGATCATGCCCTATCACCTGCTGCTCGACTCGGCTGGCGAGGCGAAGCTCGGAAGCCTGCAGATCGGCACCACGCGGCGCGGGATCGGCCCTTGCTATGCCGACAAGGCGGCGCGTTTGGGAATCCGCGTACAGGACCTGCTCGACGAGAAGATCCTCAAGAAGAAGATCGTCGCGGCGATGGAGCCAAAGCGTCTGTCGCTGCGACCGTTTGAGAAGGACCCGACACTCGATCTGCACACGATGACCGAGGAGTACCTCACCTACGGCCATCGCTTGGAGCAGCACATCGCCGACACGGCCCGCTTGATGTGGGAGCTGCTCGACGACGGTCAGAAGGTGATCTTCGAGGGCGCGCAGGGCGCGATGCTCGACATCGACCACGGCACCTATCCGTTCGTGACCTCCTCCAACCCACTCTCGGGTGCGGCGTGTGTCGGAACCGGTGTGGGCCCGAAGGACATCGACGAGGTCTGGGGCATCTCAAAGGCCTACACCACGCGCGTCGGCGCGGGACCGTTCCCAAGCGAGCTGCACGACGAGATGGGCGAGACGATCCGCCGGCGCGGAGGCGAGTTCGGGACGACCACCGGTCGCCCGCGCCGCACTGGCTGGCTCGACCTGGTTGCGCTTCGCTATGCGGCGCGGCTCAACACGCTCACGGCGCTCGTGCTAACAAAGCTCGACGTGCTCTCCGGCCTCGACCGCATCCAGGTGTGCACGAGCTATCGCGGCGCGGAGGGAGCGGAGTTCGACGACTTCCCCTACCACCAAACAGTGTTGCACCACACAACCGCCGAGCTCACCGAGCTGCGCGGATGGAAAGAGGATCTCGGCGAGTGCCGCACGCTCTCCGATCTCCCCGAAGCCGCTCGTGAGTATCTGCAGTTCATCGAAGAGCACATCGGCGCGCCCGTGACGCTAATCGGCGTTGGCCCGGGGCGCGACCAGGTCGTGTGGACCGACGCGGGCCGCGAGTCGATCATCGGCCCCGGCGCGAGCGCGTCGGCGGCCGCCTAGCTCGCCTCAAACAGAGGGGCGCTCAGACATTTCCACCCGAATCCCAGAGACTTCCGGGCAATTCCGCGAATGGGCCGTGTTGGAATCGAACCAACAACCTTGGGCTTAAGAGGCCCCTGCTCTGCCAATTGAGCTAACGGCCCGCGAGGACGCCGGCCGATGGGCCGAGCGTGCGGACGGCCATTCTAGCCGAGGCGCCCTCACAGCACGATCGTGCGCCCACTGTCGGCGATCACGCGGTCTTCCAGGTGCAGCGACACCGCGCGGGCGAGCACTACTCGCTCGATATCCCGCCCGACGCGCTCGAGCTCGCGCACGCTCTGCCGATGGTCGACGCGGGCAACATCCTGTTCGATGATCGGGCCCTCGTCGAGCTCGGCGGTCACGTAGTGGGCGGTGGCACCGATCAGCTTGACACCGTGCTCGCGTGCGCGTCTGTATGGATCAGCGCCCGCGAAGGCCGGAAGGAAGGAGTGATGGATGTTGATCGCCGGCGCGCCGAGCCGTGCCAGAAACTCGCCACTGAGGATCTGCATATAGCGCGCGAGCACCACCAGGTCGACGTTGCCGCGCAGTAGCTCGAGCATCCGCTCCTCCGCCTGGTGCTTGTCGTGCTTGCCGACCGGCACGTGGTGGAACGCGACACCGGCGGTCATGGCCTCCTCGGACAGGTCGGGATGGTTTGAGATCACACCGACGAGGTGCGCGTCGAGCTCGCCACGACGCCAGCGCCACAGCATGTCAACCAGACAGTGGTCGTGGCGAGAAACGAGAATGGCGACGCGCTGGCGCTCGCCCCACCGGCGGATCTTCCACTCCATCGCAAAGCGATGCGCCACCTGCGCCTCGAAGCTGTCCCGGAAGCGCCCCCGGTCCTCAGCGAGACCCTCCAGATAGAACTCGGTGCGCAGGTAGAAGCGTCCTCCCGTCGGGTCGGAAGAGTATTGGTGGGAGGAGACGATGTTGGCGCCCCGCTCGAACAGAAATCCAGAGACGGCCGCGACGATTCCGGGCTGGTCGGCGCAGTCGATCAGCAGCCGCGCCGTGTAAGGCGGGATCTCGCCTGTAGCCGCCACGCTTGCACTCCCGGCCGCTATTTCTTCTTCACGGGCGTGGGCGGTGCGGCGCTGGTCTTTACGACCGTGCCCTGCCCTTTGGAGTCCACTTTGACTGTATAGACCTTGCCGTTGGTAGTACTCGTAAAGGTTTCACTGGAAGGGTTGCCGGTCGGGTTGGCCTTGATTTCGGCAAGCTCGGCTTCGACCTTCTTGCGGTCCGCGGCGGGCGTGAGGCTGACCGTCTTCTGCGACGCAAGGTCGCCCACGCTCACGTTTTTCGCCTGGTAGGCGTACTTGGCGAGATCGCCATACAGCGCAGCGCTCGTCGGCCTCGTAGGAATCACGAGTTGCAGAGCGGCGACCGCTTCAGCCGGCTCGTTGAGACCTTCTTCGCCGAACACCCTGACCAGGTCGTTTGCGATCGTCAACGTAGGTTTGCTCGGTTTGAGCGCCACATAGCGGTTCCACGCATCGACCACCTTTGCGAGCTTTTCCTTGCCCTTCGACGTGAACTGCTGCTTTTCTTCGTCGTAGTATTCGCTTCCGCTGGCTTGGTGGAAGCGGGCTTCGGCAAGCTGCGCCCACGCGGCCGCTTCGCCTGGATTCTTGCGGGTGCGCTTTTCGGCTTCGGAGACCTGTTTGGTGTACCCAGCGGCCGCCGATCCTTCTTTGCTGCCGAAGATGGCTTCGATCGGGCTGCCGCCGCCACCGCCCCCGACGCCGACGCCGAAGCCGACGAAGCCGATCAGAAACAGTACGACCAGGCCGAGATAGACGACCTGCACGGTGCGGCGCCTGCCGCGTGCTCTTAGATCGAACAGCATCAGTTGGACAGATTGGGGTCTATGTGGTCGATCATCTCTGCTGCGGTGGTCTTTGGCGCTTCCGCCGGTGTCACCGCGAGCGCCTGAGCGCCGCCTGGACCGCCGCCCGACGATGGCGGTGAGGGATCGGGCATTCCCGATGCGCCCGGTGGATCCTCCGGAGGGCGCCCATCCCCTGCAGCCGTCGCCTGCGCCGTCTCGCCTCTGGCGAGCACCGACGCAATCAGGATACTCGCCTCGTAGAGCAAATACAGTGGGACCGTCTCCAGCACAAGCGTAAAGGCGTCTCCAGGCAGTACCGCTGCGATCGCCGCGCACACCAACAGCGCATAACGGCGATGGCGTCGCAGCTGGCGCGGAGTGACGAACCCTGCACTCACAGCGCCAAGGATCACGACGGGCGCCTGGAAGGAGAGTCCCATCGCCAGGAGCACCGTTGCGGCGAACTTGTAGTACTGGTTGGCCTGCACCATCACGTTGAATTGGCTGGCGTTGAAGTTCTGTAGGAAGTGCACAGCCGTTGGGAGCACGACCAGATAGCCGAAGGCGGCGCCTGCCGCAAACAGGAACGGCACGGAGATCAGCAGTGGCATCACTACGCGTCGCTCGCTGGGGCTGAATGCGGGCAGCACGAATCCGTAGAGCTCGAACAGGATCAGCGGCAGCGCGATCACAAGCGAGAAATAGAGCGCGACCGTGAGCGTCGCGGTCAGCGGTTCGCCCGGTCCGAGCGTGGTTGGGTCGAGCCCGGTCGGGCTGCGAGGGATCTTTGCGACATCCGCCTGCAGCTTGGGGATCGTGCCTGCAAGCTGCGACCTTGTCACGGCGGGCAGGCCGCTGGCGGGCGCGCTGAGAAGACCCAACGCCCTTTGTGTGTCTTTGGCGACTTCGAGCACTCCCTTCTGAGCCAGCCAGGTCGCTCCCGCCGGTCCTTCCCCGCGCAGGACCTGCTGCTCGGTCTGTTTGTGAAGCGGCCTGTTGATGAAGCTGAGCAGCGCGTGGTTCTGCCAAAAGCACACGCCAAACACGATCGCGAACGCGACGGCGCTCACGATCAAGCGGGTGCGCAGCTCTTCGAGATGATCGACGATGCTCAGTCGATCTTCGTGGCTAACGGTGCGGATGGCTGTTGCCATGACCATTTGAAGCTATCACCGCTCCGCTGAGAAGTGGCCAGACTCCCGCGCCCGGGAGGCGCACAACAGCGTGCGAAACACGTACTGGCCAACGAATGCTCCCGCTAAAGGCCCGCCGCCCGAGGGTCGATGAAGCGAGAGAGAGACGATGCAGCGCGATCCCGACCATCCCACACGTCACCACGTGCAACTTCCGAGCGGCAGGCAGATCGAGGTCGTATATCTCGACAGCACCGGCCACCGCCTCGGAGAGCGCTCGCAGCCGCCGTGCGCGCCCGCGTCGCCTGGTGAGCAGCTGCACGTGTGTCCACGTTGTGATGGAGGGCTTGTGCACCCGCTCGACTGGGCCGAGGAGTCACCGGGTCGCTGGCGCATTTCGATGCGCTGCCCAGACTGCAGCCTGCTGCGCGAGGGCGTGTTCGGGCAGGCACTTGTGGAACGGCTCGATGAGGAGCTGGACAAGGCGACGGGAGCCATACTCAGCGACCTCAAGCAGCTCACGCACGCAAACATGACCGAAGAGATCGAGCTGTTCGCGCGCGCTCTCGAGCTGGACCTGATCGGCCCTAATGACTTCTAGCAGTCACTCTCATACCTGCTCGTAGTTCCTGAATCGCACGACCTCAAGCACCATCCGTGCGGTCGATACAACTCAGCAATAGCGCTCGACGACCGCATCGGCGACGAGATCGAGTAGCTCATGACGCCCATCGGGTAGCGAAGCCGGCAACGCTGCCTTTGCTTCCGCAACAATCGCCAGGGCTCGCTCACGCGCCTCGTCGAGCGCCCCGGTGGACGCGATCCGCTCGCACAGGGCCTCCGCCTGCTCGGGGCCTTCCAGCGCGGCAAGATTGACCTCGGCTATCCGCTTGTCGCGTTCACGCGCAAGGATCAGCGGCAGCGTGACGGTGCCATCGAGTAGATCGGTACCACGCGCCTTGCCGGTCCGCTGTGCTGGACCGGATACGTCAAGCACGTCGTCGAGCAGCTGAAACGCCAGCCCGATCCGACTGGCGAATTCGCCGAGCGCGAGCGCGAGTGTGGTCGTGCCCTGCACCGCCACCAGCGCGCCGAGCCTACAGGCGGCCTCAAACAGGGCCGCCGTCTTTAGGCGACAGCGCTCCAGGTACCGATCGACCGCGATGATCGGCGCGTAGGCGTCCTCGCGCTGCAGCAGCTCGCCGGCGGCCAGCGCAGAGCTTGCCTCCGAGAGAGCGCGCAGCTGCTCGGGATCGCGATTGCGAGCCAGCTCGGCGAAGGCGCGCGAGAACAAGAGGTCGCCCGTGGCAATCGCCGCTCGGCGTCCCGCGACGGCGGCCACCGTCGGGTGCCCGCGCCGTAAGTGCGCGCCGTCGATCAAATCGTCATGGACAAGCGTGGCGGAGTGCACGAGCTCGACGGCCACGGCCGCACGCACGAGGCTCTGATCGCGCTCTGACTCCTGGTCGGATCCTCCTGCCTGCGCGTACCCTCTGGGTATGCGCCCATCAGGTGCTGTGCCTGTCAGGGTGCCCGCCGATTCGGCGGCGAGCAGCACAAGCAGTGGGCGCAGCCGCTTGCCGCCCGCGAGAACCGTCGCCGTGGCATACGAGGCCAGCGGAACGCCCGCCTCGGCTGTGACTCTCTCGAGATAGGCCTCCATCGCGGCCATGCGCTCACCCAGGGCCGGGCCGCCGCGGCGCATGATCTCCTCCACAGCCTCGACATCCGCCGCCGTGTTGTTGCCAGCGTACAAAGCGCTCACCCAGGGACGGTAGCGCCGTGGACGGCGATGATGCCGCCCGCCATCAGCAGATACCCGATCTCACGCAGTCCGGCGCGCTCCATCTCCGCTGCCAGCGCGAGCGGCGAATGGAAGCGCTTGACCGAGTTCGGCAGGTAGGTGTAAGCGTGCGCGATCGAGGCCTGCTCCGTTGATAGTCCCGATTGCGAGTCGCTCCCCGCGAACCCGGCCAGGGGCGAGGTGAGCTTGCCGATCGCCGGAACGACGCGATCGAACCACACGCGGTAGAACAGAGACAACGGCGGTCGGGTCGGCGTGGTCAGCTCGAGCACCACCACCCGTCCGCCCGGACGCACCACACGAGCCATCTCCCGCAGGCCCTTCTGCACGTCTGAGAAGTTGCGCAGGCCGAAGCCATTGGTGGCCGCATCGAATGAGCCATCGGCGTACGGAAGCTCCAGTCCGTCGCCCCACTCGAAACGCAGAGCAGCGAGACCGGCGGCGGCGGGAGGCGAATCAAAGGAGCCGTTGTGCGTGTGGGGCAACCCCTGGGGCGCCATGCCAGAGCGGTCGAGCGCGGCGGTAGCGAGCGCCTTGGCTGCCTTGACGCGCGCGCGCGCGAGCATGCCCTCTGAGAAATCGCTCCCGATCACTTCGCCGCCCGGTGACACTCGCCGCGCAAGCTCAATCGCCAGGTCGCCGGTTCCGGTGGCGATATCGAGCACACGACTGCCGGGGGCCACCCGTGCGAGGTCAACGGCGCGAGCACGCCAGCGGTGATGCAGGCCGGCGGTCATCACCGTGTTGAGCAGGTCATACACGCCCGCGATGCGGTCGAACATCGCCCGTACTTGGCTCGCCTCCAGCCGTCCGGTACTCGCCTCCGGGTCGGCTCGTCGCTGAGCGGGCATCGCCTGCCGTGCTACTTCAACTGCGAGAGGAAGTAGACGGCCGCCGCGAACTTCTTGGGGGGAAGGTTCTTGAAGGAGGGCATCGGCGCGGTCGGGTTGACGAGCGTGCGGGCGATACCGGGACCGGGAAGACGGGAGGCGATGTGAGTCAGTTCGGGACCGGGACCCGAGTTGCCGTTGTCGCCGATTTTGTGGCATGCCAGACAGCCCGACTGGGCAACCACCTTCCTGCCGGCTTCATATTCGGCCAGCTCGTGACCGCCCGCCTGCACTACGGCGGCCGGGGTGGGCATTTCAATCGCCGTCGGCGAGCCCGCGTTGGCGCCCTGGTAGGTGAGCAGCGCCATCGCCCCGATCACGAAAATGCCGGTGACCGTGGCAACCGGACGGCGCTCGGGACGGCGCTCGGGACCGCGATCGTAGAACGGCAGCAGAAACAACAGGATCATCCCGAGCGTGGGCACCCCGATCGTGGCCAGCGGCACGAGGCTGGGCGGCTTGATCACGCGCAGGACCTCGAACAGGAAGAAGAAGTACCACTCCGGGCGCGGCACGTAGGTGGTGGTCGTGGGGTTGGCCTTCGAGCCGAGCTCGGCGCCGAACAGCAGCGACATGCCGATGATGACCGCCATCACGACGCACGCCATCAGCGAGTCCTTCATGACGGCGTAGGGGAAGAACGGCTTGCCCTGGGTCTTCAGGATCGCGTACTCGCGGAGGTACTCCTCCTTCTGTCGCTTGTTCATCGCGCGCGCCCGTCAAGCTCTGTTGGGAGCGAGTCCTCGCGCATCGTTGAGCGTGTGCCCGGGATCCGACATCCGGCGAGCGCGCTCATGCGTCGGCCTTGCGCAGCTCAGGGTTCTTCTCGGCTTTGATCCACGGCGGCGCGGTCGTGCCCAGCTTTGCCACGAGGTACAGGTGGGCGCCGATCAGAGCAGCCAGCAGACCCGGCACAAGCAGCATGTGGATCGCGTAGAAGCGCGACAGGGTGGTCGCCCCGAATTCGCCGCCGCCGCGCAGGAAGTCGCTCAGATAGGGGCCGATCAGGGGGCCGGTGCCGTTGATGTTGACGCCCACGATCGTGGCCCAGTAGGCGCGCTGGTCAAACGGCAGCAGATAACCGGTGAAGGACATCGTCATCGTGAGGATCAGCAGCACCACGCCGATCACCCAGTTGAGCTCGCGCGGGTACTTGTAGGCGCCAAAGAAGAACGTGCGGCCCATGTGCAGGAACACGAGGATCACCATCACGCTCGATCCCCACTTGTGCATGCCGCGCACAAACTGACCGAGGAACACTTCGTTGGTGACGTGGCGGATCGATTCGTAGGCGCCACCCGAGGGATCGGGGCGGTAGTACATCGCCAGGAACACTCCGGTCACGGCCTGGGAGAGGAACGCGAACATGGTGGCCGAGCCAAGCGTGTAGAACCAGTTGGTGCCCTTGGGCACCTTGCGGAACATCATCCAGCGCGCCGCTCCGCTCAGCGAAGTGCGCTCGTCGACCCAGTCGACAACGCTCTTGCCGGCTTCCGCGGCATGGTCGACCGGCGTGGCACCGTTGCCGTGACCCGGTCGCGGCGGCGGTGCCTGCAGCGCAGAGGGGACTGGTGGTGCGGGGAGCTTGGGACGCCTGGCCATTGCCTGCTACCTCCTCTCCGAGGGCCTGGACGGGTACAGGTACTGCCCGAGGCCGTCGAGCGTCTCCCCGGGATCGCGCGGAGAGAAGCGTTCGAGCTCGCTGTTGACGCTGAAGCGCGCGCCGATCTGCACCATACCGTCCACGACACGCGTGTAGAAGCGGTCAAGCGGACGCACCGGCGGCCCTCCCACACGGAGGCCGAGCAGGTCGTAGACGCCACCGTGGCATGGGCAGATGAAGCGCTCGGCGGCGTCGACCCAGCGCACGGGGCAGCCGAGGTGCGCGCAGCGAGAGGTGATCGCGATGAACTGAGTGTGCAGGTCCGCCTTGTCGGTGTCGAGCGCCGGGTTGCGCTTGCGCACGTACACGGTGCCCTTGCCGGCCTCGCCGATGCCCGGGGTGAGCGTGATCACGGTCGGGATGTAGTTGTTGTCGGGGAACATGTCGGTCGGCCCGACGCTCTCCCAGGTGTGCGGCTGCTCCTTGAAGATCGGCCCGATCGCAAAGCCGAGCGCCGGCAGCGCGAAGGACGCGGCTGCGATCCCGCCGGCGGCCTGGGAGCCGATCGTCATGAACCGCCGGCGTGTAACCGTCTCGCCCTCGAAAGCTCCAGGGATCTGTCGATCGATTGTGTAACGGGACTTGTGCTGGCTGTGCTTGTCGGACACGGCCGGAACAATATCGAGTGAGCGCGCCCTCGGCGACTCAGGTCGGCAACGGCGCAGACGGTCGGATTCAAGCTCGCGCGCACGGACGGTGTCCTGATGGGAGCCTCAACCCGCGGCGAGGGCGCGCATCGCCTCCAGAGCGGCGGGCGAACCGGCGCGTGCGAGGGCCTTGGCACGGTCGTGTTGCGCGCTCGCGCCCCAGCCCACCGCGCGCGCACCGGCACCCCAAACCGCTGCGGCGAGCTCGGGCTTGCCGGCACCATGGGCGAGCGCACTGAGCGTGATCACGTCGGCCAACTCGGCCACTGCCTCTACGTCGCCGAGATTGACCAACTTCGCAAGGCCGAGCGCGTATAGGCGGTCTCCGGCAAGTAGGCCAAGATCGGCTTCGGGTGGGCACACGACGCGCGGCGCGTGGTAGTGCAGCAGATAGCCCTCGTAGATCGTCTCGATCAAGAGCTCGTAGTCAGCGGCGCGACCGTTTACGCGCGGTCCCGAGGCAACCAGCTGCGCAGGGCCTTCGGCCTGTGCGATCGCGAGCGAGCCCTCCGGGCCAGCGACGTCCACCAGGCTCGCCATCAGTCCACCCTCCTCCAGCAGCATGGCTCGCAGCCGCTCCAGCGAGGAATCCTCGAGCACCGGCGCGCTCACTTCAGCTCCGCAAAAGCCGCGGCGGCTGCCGACACTGTCAGCTCAAGCTGCTCGGGGGTGTGGGCGAGCGAGGGAAACCACGCCTCGTATTGCGAAGCCGGCGCATACACGCCCCGCGACAGCAGCTCGCGACACCATGAGCCATACGCCTCGTGGTCACATCCCCTGGCGCCCTCGAGGTCGACGACGGGAGCCTCGCTGAAGAACACCGTCAAGAGGCCCGGGGCGCTTGCGATCTGGATGGAGGCGCCCCCCTTTCCATATGCGCCGGCAGCCTCACGCAGGCCGGCGGCAAGCTCCTCGGTAAACGACGTCAATCGCAGATAGGCGCCGTCGTCGAGCATCCCAAGCGTAGCGAGACCCGCTGCCACCGCCAGCGGGTTGCCCGAGAGTGTGCCCGCCTGGTAGACCTCGCCAGCGGGCGCCAGCATTCCCATCAACTCGGCGCGGCCACCGAGCGCGGCCGCCGGTAGTCCGCCGCCGATGATCTTGCCCATGATCGTGAGGTCCGGCTCGACTCCCGCCAGTTCCTGCATGCCGCCAAGCGCTACGCGAAAGCCGCTGATGACCTCGTCGAAGATCAGCAGCGCTCCGATCGCGTCGGCGCGCGCGCGCAACAGCTGGAGAAAGCCCGTGCGTGCGGGCACAAGACCCATGTTGGCGGGCAGCGGCTCGACGATGATCGCCGCCGGAGGCTCGCCGTCGCCCGTGGCCGCCAGCAGCGCCTCGGCGTCGTTCCAAGGCACGATCGTGGTTGCCGCGGCAGCGGACACCGGCACTCCCAGACTGGAGGGCAGGCCCTGCGTGGCGAGACCCGAGCCGGCCTCGGCAAGCAATCCATCGACGTGACCGTGATATGCGCCGGCGAACTTGACGATCCGCTCGCGCCCGGTCGCCGCGCGCGCGAGTCGCAGAGCGGTCATCGTGGCCTCGGTGCCCGATGAGGTCATGCGCAGCATGTCAACCGACTCGATCCGCCGTGCGACCTCGGCAGCGAGGTCCAGCTCGCCGACCGTTGGCGCCCCAAAGCTCGTGCCACGTTTAGCGGCCTCGGCCACCGCCTCTAGCACTCGCGGGTGGGCGTGACCGTGGATCAACGGCCCCCATGAGCACACGTAGTCGACGTAGCGATTGCCGTCCACGTCTGTCAGCTCAGCGCCGGCACCGCGCTCGACGAAGATCGGATCGCGGCCGATCGCGCGCATCGCGCGCACGGGCGAGTTAACGCCGCCTGGGAGCAATTTCAGCGCGCTTTGGTACAGCTCACTTGAGCGAGTGTCCGTCAGAGAGGCCGGCATCCGGGCTCCACCGACGTCAGCGCGCAGGGGACAGGCACCGTATCAGCGCGGGGGCAATCCGCGGGGGCAATCATTACAGTCAGGAATGGCTCAGCGGTATGGCGAACTCGAAAAAGAAGTAACGACATCCACGCTCCCACCTGTCTCACGAGCGAGGCCGCTAGACCCCAGCGTGCTCGCGTTCCCAGTTCTTGAACTCGTCGGTGAAGTAGAGCAGGCGGATCTTCTTGTACTCGGTCGAGGAGTACAGCGTGGCGCGATCCTCGATGCCGGTCATCTCGGCGATCGCGTCGAGCACGGCGTCGCACTCCTGCTTGGAGCGGCCGTGGGCCATCGTGAACACCGAATAGGGCCAGTCGGCGTAGGTGGGGCGCTGGTAGCAGTGGGAGATTCCACGTATGGCCGCCATCTGGCGCCCGATCTCGTGGATCTGCTCGTCGGGCACCTTCCACACACCCATCCCGTTAGCGGAGAAGCCCGCGCGGCGGTGGTAGAGGATCGCCGCCACCCGTCGCAATAGTCCGCGCTCCCGCATGCCGGTGAGATGGTCGAGAAAGCTGCTCTGATCGAGCCCCAGCGCGGCGGCGGCGGGCGCGTAGGGTTCTGAGACGACCGGCATGTCGCCCTGCAGCGCCTTGATCACCGCGATGTCGAAGTCGTCGTAGGGCTGGGCCTCCAGCTCGATCGGCTCGGTTGCCGCGGCGGAGGAGGAGAGCGCCTTGGTGTCACCCTCCATCTCCAGGTCCATCCTGATCTTGAACAGCTTCAGCGTCGGCAACTGGCGCACCGACTCGGCGCCGGCCTCGGCGGCGAGCGCCTGGAGCGTGCCGTCGAGCCCCAACGGCGAGTCGGGCTCGGTGGCGATCGTGAACCACAGGTTGAATTCGTGGTTGCGCAGATAGTTGTGGGACACGCCGGGATGGGCGTTGATCACCTGCGCGGCGCGCTGCGGGTTCTCGGGGTCGACCTTCGCGGCAACCAGCATCGAGGAGTAGCCGAGAGCGCGTGTGTCGAAGATCGGCGTGACCTGGCGGATGATGCGCTCGTCGAGCAGGTATTGCACGCGGGCGAGCACTTCCTCCTCGCTCATCTCGGCAAGCTCGGCAACTCGCAGGTAGGGACGCGGCTCGATCGGAAAGCTGCCCTGCATCAGGTTGAGCAGGCGCTTGTCGAGGTCCTCGAGCGGGATTGCCGCGCCGTACTTGCGGCTGCGAAGCTTTGGTGTGGTGGTGTCCGTTATGCCGTCTGCGAGAGCCATTGGGCGGCGTCCTTGGAGTGGTAGGAAATTACGATATCCGCGCCGGCGCGGTGTAGCGAAGTCAAGATCTCCGTGACCGCGGCGCGCTCATCCAGATATCCGGCGGCGGCGGCGGCCTTGACCATCGCGTACTCCCCGCTCACGTTATACGCCGCCACGGGCAGCTGTGTCGCTTGCTTGACCGCCGCGATCAGGTCGCCATAGGCGAGCGCCGGCTTGACCATCACCATGTCGGCGCCCTCCTCCATATCGAGCAGCGCCTCGCGTACCGCTTCACGGCCGTTGGCCGGATCCATCTGGTAGGCATGGCGGTCGCCGAATGCGGGCTCTGAGCCGGCGGCCTCACGGAAGGGACCGTAGAAGGCGGAGGCGAACTTGGCGGAGTAGGCGAGGATCGGGGTGTCGGAGAAGCCCTCGGCGTCGAGCTCTGAGCGGATCGCGCCGACGCGTCCGTCCATCATGTCCGAGGGGGCCACGATGTCGGCGCCGGCGCGGGCGTGGCTGACGGCCGTGCGAGCGAGCAGCTCGAGCGTGGCGTCGTTGTCGATGATCGGGTCCCCACCCTCCCCGTGGGAGTGCACGTCGAGCACTCCGCAGTGACCGTGCTCGGTGTACTCGCACAGGCACACGTCGGTGATCACGAGCAGTTGCGGCAGCGCCTGCTTGATTGCGGCGGTGGCGAGTTGCACGACCCCCTGCTCATCCCAGGCTCCAGAGCCCTCGGAGTCCTTCTCGGCGGGAATCCCGAACAGCAGCACCGCCGCCAACCCGAGCGCGGCCGCCTCGCGGGCCTCCTCAACCGCGCCGTCCAGCGACAGGCGCTCGATGCCGGGCATTCCCTCGATCGGCTCGCGAGTGGCGGCGGTCTCCGAGACGAACAGCGGCAGCACGAGTCGATCGGCGCGCAGCTCTGTCTCGCGCACCAGCCCGCGCAGCGCCGGCGACGCGCGCAGCCTGCGCATGCGCGTTGTGGGAAAAGCCATCGCGTTCGAGGATACTCGCCCCCAGTGCTCCGATCCCGCTGGTGCAGGTGGGCATGACGGGGCCACGTGGGGCACGAGCGGATCCCACTGGCGGCCCGCATCGTGGCGGCGTGCAACCGTGCGGACGCCGGCCTCGAAGGAGACAGGGCTATTCGGCGCCGCGCAACCCGAGCCGCGCGAGCACGCCGAACAACAGTGCGAGGCCACCCAGGTGCGCGATCGAGATCCAGAGCCCCGGGGAGGCGCCGTTGACCGCAGCGTCGAGCGCCTGTAGCGCAGCCTTGTAGGGGAACACGAACGAAACCGCCCCGATCACGTCGTAGAGCCCCGTGGCCACCGACCCGGCGGGCACGAGCGCGAGGAAGGCGAGCGGCAGCGACAGCAGGAACGCGAGCAGCGACGCGGCGCGCACCTCGCGCGCGAGTGCGCCGATCGCGATCCCCAGCGCGGCGAACCCGAGCGCCCCGAAGACGAGCGCCACCACCCACAGTCCAATCCGCGAGAGGTCGAGCGACACAAACGCGCTCACGCCGAGCAGCATGACCAGCGCCACCACAAACGCGCAAGCCGCGGCGAGCAGCGCCTTCTCGGCGAGCAGTCCCTCGCGTGTGACCAGCGGGCGCCCCGCGCCCATCCGAGACGGCGGATCGGATGATGCGCCCTCCCCCGACAGTCCGGGTGAGCGCCGTGTCAAGCGGGCAAGCACGTGCTCCTCGCGCTCGAGCGCGATCCCACCCGCGGCAAGCAGCACGCAGATGAACATCAGCGAGATGCTCACCGCGACCACCACCGCGTAGGTGTCGAGCGGCGTGCGTTTGCCGTGCAGCAGCCTGCTGTGGACCGTGATCGGCTGGCTGACGGTGGTGAGCACGTCGGCGGCGATCCCGAGGTTGTTGGCGGCGAGACCGGCGAAGCCGGCAATACGCGTCAGCGTCGCACGGTCGCTGCCTGGAGGCAGACGTTGGGCGATCGCGCCGAGCGTGCCCGGCAGCTTGCGCAGGCCAATGATTTCGTGCGTGCCAAGCACCCCGACCTGCCCGCCGGAGAGCAGCAGGTTGAGGTCTTGCACGGCGACGCTCTTGATCTGCTCGGAGAGGGCGAGGTTCGCTTGCGCGAGCGTGGAGTCGATCGTAGAGCGCACGAACGACTGCTCGAGCGCATCGCCGTTGTAGATCACTTCGACCTGCGCCTGACTCACCCCCGAGGAGATCTTCGAGACGATGTCGGAGGGGATCACGATCGCCGCGAGCACTTCGCCTGAGGCGACCTTCGCGGCGGCGGCCGCACGCGTGGGGGCGCGCACCACCTGAACCTGGTCGAACAGCTCGCTGGTGTACTGGTCAAGGCTCACGCGTGTGCCGCCGAGCACGATCGTCTCCCCGGGGGGCGTTTCGTTGACGATCGCCACTCGCGGCTTGGAGGGACCGCGCGAGATCGCGAAGCCGATCAACAGCGCGATCACCACCGGGTAGATGATCAACAGCGCCACCAGCAGACGCGAGCGCCGCAGGATCAAGAGGTCCTTGCCCAGTAGCCACCTCATCGGCGTGCCCGCGTGCGCAGAAAGGTCACGAAGGCGTGCTCGAAGTCGCGAGCGCCGGTTTGCGGGGCCTGCTCCGCACCAAGCGCGCCGCCCTCGCTCGCGTCAGAGCGGTCCTCGCTCGCCTCGCCGTCTTCAGCCGCGCGCGCGAGCTGCTCGGGTGAGCCGTCGAACAGGAGGCTGCCCTGGTCGAGCACGAGCACACGTGGCGCGTAGCGCGCCGCCTCGGCGACGATGTGCGTGGAGAACACGACGCTCGTGCCGGCGGCGGCGAGTGTGGCTATGAACCCCCACAGGCGCTCGCGCTGGGCGGGATCGAGCGCCGAGGACGGCTCGTCGAGCAGGATCACCGGCGGACCCGAGAGCAGCCCGAGCGCGACGTTGACGCGCTGGCGATTGCCCCCCGAAAGACGGTCGATGCGCTCGTGCGCCCGCTCGGCGAGACCGGTCTGCGCGAGCATCCGCGCGACCACCGCGTCCACGTCGGCGACTTTCTCGAGGCGAGCGAACAGCCGCAGGTTCTCGACCACCGACAGCTTCGAGTACAGCGCGGGTTGCTGAGGCACCCAACCGATCTCCCCCGACGCGTGACTCACGCTGCCCGCGCTTGACGGCTGCACGCCGGCGAGGATCGACAGCAGCGTTGTCTTGCCCGCGCCGTTGGGCCCGATCACGGCCACCATCTCACCCGCGTGAGCGTTGAAGCTGACATCACGCAACGCCTCGCGCGAGCCGTAGCGCTTGCTGAGACCCTCCACCCGCAGGACGGGCTCGCTCAAAGCAGCCCGCCGGATGAGCCCCCTGGCGGGGACAGGCGCTCCCATGGCTCCAACTCGAGGTGGCGGTGGAGGTAGACGGCGGTCTCGCGCAGCACCGAGAGGATCGGGAGCGCGATCAGCGCGCCCACGATCCCATACAGGTGCAAGCCGAGTAGCAGCGCGAAGATCACCAGCAGCGGGTTTATGCGCAAGGTGTGGCTGAAGATCTGCGGTGCCACCACATGGCCCTCGAGTTGCTGTAGACCAACGAACAGCAGCGCCACCCACAGCGCGCTGATCGGGTCTGTGAACAGCGCCAGCAGCACCGGCGGGATCGCCCCCAGGATCGGGCCTATGTAGGGGACGAGCTCCATCACCCCGTAGAACACGGCGAACGCGAGTGCGTAGCTGCGCCCGTCGGGGAAGATCCCCAGTACCCCGAACAGGTACAGCGCGAGGCCCGTGGATGTGCCCATCACGACGCTGAACAACAGCTGCCCGCCGACGTAGCGCGATACGGCGTGCTGCGTCAGCGTGGGGTAGTCATCCGCGCGCGTGCCGTCACCTGGTGGCATCCAGGAGCGCGCGAGCTTGCCGATCGACTGGCCGTAGACCAGCATGTAGACCGACAGCACGAACACGAGCACGAGATCGACCAGCGCGCTGGCCACTTCGGAGAGCAGCGCGCCGCCGAAGGAGACGAACTTCGAAGCGCTCTTGGAGACCTTGTCCTCGATCGTTTGCAGTGCTGTCTTGCCCTGGCTCACGAGTTTCACGTGCACGCCGTGTTTGTTCAGTTCGCTTTGAACGCTCACGATCTGGCTGTTGGCTTCGTCCACGATGTGGGGAAGATTGTGCGTGAACGTGCGAACCTGGTTGGCGATCGGGTTGGCAAGCAGGAAGCCCACTCCGGCCAGTGTGAGGAAGAATGCGACGTACACGGCCAGCACCGCCAGCCCGCGCGGCAAACGCGTGCGGTGCTGGAGCAACGAGACCGGTGGGTTCAAGATCAGCGCTATGACCGCAGCCACCACGAACACCAACAACACCTTGCCCGCCGCGCGCACGAGCACCCACAGCGCGAGCAGCGAGATCGGAAGCAGCACGAGCTGCACCCAGCGCGGCACGATCACGCGCTGCACGTTCGGCTCCCTCCCGCGATCATGGCCAGAGTATGGCTGAGGGCCAGGCGGGCAAAACGGCGGGCACTGGCGCGGCGAGCATCCTGTTTGTGGGCGATCTGGTGGGCAGCATCGGACGCCACACGCTGATCGAGTGCCTGCCGATCCTGCGCGAGCGCTACGCGCCGACGTTCGTCGTCGTCAACGGCGAGAACGTGGCCGGGGGCCTTGGGATCACGCCGAAGGCCGCGGAGGAGCTGTTTCGCAACGACGTGGACGCGATCACGCTCGGCAATCACGCCTATTACCGTCGCGAGATCTACTCCTACTTGGACACCAAGGAGCAGATCGTGAGGCCGTTCAACTATCTGCCCAGACAGCCGGGGCGCGGCGTGTGCGTCGTCGAGAAAAATGGACTGAGGCTCGGCGTGGTGAACCTCAGTGGCAATCTCTTCTTGAAGGCCGGCTCCTCGGCGTTCAGCGCGATCGAGATGGCACTGGAGAAGCTCGACGGTGTGGATCACATCCTCGTGGACATGCACGCCGAGGCCACCAGCGAGAAGGTCGCGATGGGCTGGCTGCTCGACGGGCGCGTGAGCGCGGTAGTGGGAACCCACACGCACGTGCCCACCGCCGATGCGCGCGTGCTGCCGAAAGGGACCGCGTACATCACCGACGTGGGCATGACCGGTCCGCGCGGCGGCGTGATCGGCGTCAAGCGCGAGCAGGCGGTGCAGTCGCTGGTGACACAGATGCCGGTGCGCTTTGAGACCTCCACCGAGGACCCGTGGTTGATGGGTGTGCTGGTGCGCTGCTCTACGCGGCTGCGAGCTGACTCGATCGAGCAGATTCTGATGGCGCGTCCCGATCCGGGGCCCGCGCGTAGCTGAACTGCCCGAACAGCGCGAAGATCGCCACTCCGAAGAACCACGGTATGTAGAGGTAGAACCAGTGGTTGATGCCGAGCTCCACAGCAATCAGCACGGCGGCGGCGGTCGCGGCCAGGCCGACGAGGTCGGCGCGACGGGGTAGGAAGGCAACCGCCAGAGCGAGGGCGAGCGTGGCTCCTTGCACCGCCGCCTGCGCGTATTCGATACCGGGCGGGCGCCCGTACAGGCCCCACAGCGAGAACGGCGATTCGCGACTGTCCTGGTAGGCGATCGTGCGATCGTAGATCGTGTGCAGCGAGTCGTGCGCGAACGCGGGGATCAACACCACCGCGGCGGTGAGAGCGAACGCGAGCACGAACGCCACTACCGCGCGCGCACGCCGTCCCCCGGAGAGCCCTCCGAGGCCGTGGGTGCAGAGCAGTGGCGCGAGCGCGAGCGGCGCGAACTTCGTGAGTCCCGCGAGCGCCGCGAACATCCCCGTCCCGGCCCTTCGGAGCCCGTCCTTGGCGACCCTGTGGCCGTGTACCGCCGGCGAGGTGGCTGCCAGCACGGCGGCGAGCACGAGCGCCGCGACAAGCGAGTCGTTGGAGTTGCTCTCAAGCGCGTACAGCGTGAACGGGTAGGACACCCACGCGTAGGCGAGCACGATGCCCAGACCGGGCCCGCGCACACGCCGGCCGAGCAGGAACAGCAGCACGACGCACAGCAGGTCGAACAGGATCGCGGCGCCGTGGGCGGCGGGCAGTTCGTTCCAAACCGGGCCCCCGCCGAACACCTGTTGGAAGGGGATGTAAGCCAGATAGTTGACGGGGCCGTAGGTGTCGCCGTGTTCGTTGTTGGCCTGCCAGCCGCCATACAAGGGCTCATCGGCGGCGATCTTCTCGGCGCCGATCACGCCCGCGTAGCCGACGTCGATCACATTCGAGTCGGTCACGTTGAGCGCGATCCGAAAGCCCAACAAGAACACGACTCCAACGGCCAGATAGGGGATCGGCACGAGCAGGCGCAGTGGCGGCCGGGGCTGCTCATCTCCCGCACACGACCGAAGCCGGGAGACACTCGCCTCCGGCTCGCGTCCCCCGTTCGGCCAGCATCCCCGTTTCGGGCGGCGGCCGACGCGGGCGAGCGTGAGCATTCGCACGAGCAGGTACACCAGCGGCGGATAGGCAAGCGGTGTGGAGGCGTAGATGTGAGCGTGATTGAAGAACGCGAGCGACACCGAGAACGACAGCAGCACGAGCAGGTCGAGGTGCAGCAGGCGCAGCGGTTTGCGCCAGTCGAAGAACGGCACGAAGAACAGCACGCACAGCGGGATCCAGATGTAGAGCGCGTTGACGTGCCTGCCGAACGCGCCGGGATAGCCGCGCGCCATCGACCACGCGATCTGAAAGCCGGTCCACTGTTCGAGCACTTTGCCGTTGTGATCGGCGATGTACACCAGGCCGATCTCCTTGCCCTGCTTTGAGAAATAGCTGACCTGCCAGCGAGTGGCGCCCTTCAAATAGACATCGCCGAAGGAGCCTCGGTATTCGGCGCGCACGGCGCGCATCTTCGGCAGCTTGTTGGCGATTTCGAGAACCTGATCGGAGGACAGATGGCGGCCGACCGGCGGCATGTTCGAGGCGGCGACGGGAACCGGTGCTTCCGGTTCAGCCGCGGCGGTTGTGGTCGTGCTTGATTTCGCCACGGTCGCGGACTCTTTGAAAACGACGGTCGCGGTCGATTCGGTGGTGGGGGTATGGGTTTGGATTTGCGGGGCGTGCCCGCGGTGTGAGGGGGCGGGGGGCGTCTTCCCGATGGCCGTCACGAGCTGGCGCGATGGCACGCCGCGCGCTGCCATCGCCGTGGCCGGCGCGGCAAGCAGCAGCGCGAACGCGAGTAGGCATCCAACGAGCGAGCGGCAGGCGGCCATCTTGCGAGGGTACAGCCGCTCAGAGCGGGTTGGGACAGGTTCTTAGCGCGATGGCAACGCGAAGTGGCGCTCGATCAGCGCAGGCACGTCGCGAATCGCCCATTGCGCGGGCTCGTGCGGGATCTCCACGCCGCACAGGATCAGCGCCCCCAGCGAGTCTTCGCCGCGCAGCGACCCGTGTGAGCCGCCGCCGATGTGCACCTGGCCGCCCAGGTCGGCGAACTCCCTGCCGGGGGCCGCCGACAGCAATACATCTCCGGAAGTGGCGCACGTGAGCGCCGACCACACTCTGTCGAGCGCGTCGGGGTAATCGGGGGCGTACAGCCGACCGTCGCGCAGCTGTGCGCCGAGAACAGCGAGAGTGCCTTCAACGCCCCAGGCACGCCCACGCAAATCCAAAATATCCCCGCCCGGACAAAACCGCATCTCGCCACATCCCGGGCGTGCGATCACCGCCTCCACATCCGCGCCATGACGGTCTTGCTCCAGCCACATCACGAGCTCCACGCCGTCGATGCCCAGCGCGCGACGAACCACCTCGGAGCGCAGACGCTCGGGTCGATCCTCCTCCAGCACGTACACCATCGCCGCGCGCTGGGACGGGCACACGGCGATCGCACGCGGTGCCTCCTCGGCGCCGGATGCGGCGCGCCGGGCCAGCGCATTGCCGCGCGCGCCGGGCGCTAGCACCTCCAGCTCGGAGAGTGCGTCGCGCAGCACGACCCCTTCGCCGACCGGCGCCTGGGAGTGGTCTGCCATCACGATCACCGCGTACTCCTCCAGGAATCGATCGATTCCCCCCGCCGCGCTCATGACGCGCGCAAGCTGAATGTCGGCCAGCGCGAGCGACTTCGTCTGGCCCTCGGGGCCGGCGCGGTGGGAGTGCCAGTCGTTGTCGGGCAGCGACAGCAGCATGAAGTCGCACAGCTCGTGCTCGAGCAGGTAGGAGCCCACGCAACCCGAGTGCTGGTCGCGCACTCCCGGCATACCGAGATTCGAGCGACAGCCGGTCTGGCGGCTGGCGAAGATGTCGGCGTAGAACAGCTCGCGCGGGCCCATCACCGAATGGCGCAGCACGGTCGAGGCGATCCGCGTAAGCGCGCTGTCACGTCGCGGCTCGTGCAGGTGGCGGCCGCGGTACATCAGGTAGGTGGTACCCGCCGTGCGAATGTCGGCGTCGTCGAGGCGCTCGAACACTGTCGGGGTGGAGCGCGAGAGGTGCGCGCCGTTCATGTTGTAGACGGTGTCGGTCAACTGGCGGGTGAGGCCCACGCGCTGAGAGGCACGGAAGCTCGACCCGTACTCGACATAGCGTTGCTCGCCACGGTGATACCAGCACATGCCGGGGATCTCGTGGTGGTCTTGCCAGACGCCCGTCACGATCGACGCGGCGCACACGGGCGTTACCGACGGAAACGCCGCCACGCAGTTCGGCACATAGGTGCCGCGCTGCATCAGCGCCGCGAGCATCGGCACCTCACCCGCCGCCACCGCCTGCTCAAGCATGGCGGGCGCCATCGCGTCGATCACGCACAGGATGAGCTTGGGCTGGACCGTCATCTCGAAGGCGGTCGGGGGATAGGCGGGGGGAGTGTTATGCCGTTTTTTCGCGATTCACATATGTGGCTACGATATGTATCCACATATGTATGCGTCGCAAAAATGGGGCACACCAACGCTTACCGCCGCAGTATCCGCAGGCCGGCGTACTTTCGGTCGGCGCGGGCGCGCATGCGCCACACAAACCACACCAATAGAGCGACCGCGACGTAGCCAAGGGGGTGTAGCAGCGCCACCACGGCGGCAAGTACCAGCGAGGCGGAGTCGAGATACAGCGTGAGCGCTTCGCGCGCGCCGCGATCGGGCAGGCGCGTGCGGGCACGCACGATGATCGGGCCGCTCGCGCGCTGGGCGAGCGCGGCGGCGAGAGCACCGCCTACGATGCCAGGCCACGCCGCATCGCCGTGCGCGGCGAGCGTGCCGGCGAACAACAGCGCGCCGGCGCCCACCCCCAGGCCGGCCAGCGACGCCGCGAGCGGGTCTGGTCGCTGGCGCGTGGAGGGCTCACTCGGGTCGAGCGCGGGAGCCAGGCCAAGTAGCATCTGCAGCGCATACGCAAGGGCCAGCGCGACCGCGACGACCAGCAGCCACCAGTCGGCCTGCAGGAAGCTGAAGGAGCTGGGACTGAAGCTCACCCCCAGCGTGTCGCTGGTGGCCAGCGCGCCGGCGAGCAGCAGTGGCAGAAACGGTCGCAGTCCGCAGGCGGCGGCAAGACCGAGGCCGAGGCCGATGTAGAAGACGAGACCGCTCATCGTTCTTCTGCGGCGGTGGCGGGGCGTGCGGCGAGAGCGTGGAGGTGGCTATACAAATCGGAGATTCTCTACAGAATGAAATGATTTATGCACGAAATGAGTACGCCTGTGGGAATCTATGTGTGCGTGTAGGCACGGGATGCGTACCACGGGATGCGTACGCTACCTTGGGAGCGGCCATGACGATAGACGACCCCTCCGGCGGCGGGGAACCACCCAAGCACATGGACGCCCCGAAGGGTGTGTCCTCTGGGGCACATCCAAAGGACACGCGACAAGCAGGCGGACGCACGCGTCCGACGGCCCACGAACTGCGGCGCTACGAAGCCCTGTTTGCGCAGCGCACGCACGGCATGCGCAGCTCGGCGATGCGCGACATGATGTCGCTCACCGAACGCCCAGAGGTGATCTCACTCGCCGGCGGACTACCCGAGACGGGAACATTTCCACCCGAGCTGTACGCGAAGCTGATGTCCAAGGTCGCCGCGGAGTCCACGGCCCGGGCGCTGCAGTACGGCCCCACCGAGGGTATGGCGTGCACCGTTGAGTGCATCGTGCAGGTGATGGCCGCAGAAGGCACGGCGGTGGACCCCGACGAGGTGCTGGTCACCACCGGCGGCCAGCAGGTGATCGACCTGATGTGCAAGTCGCTGATCGACCCCGGCGACACGATCGTGGCGGAGGCGCCCACCTATCCCGGCGCGGTACCAACATTCGACGCCTACCAGGCCAACGTGGTCCAGATCGAGATGGACGCAGACGGCATGCCGATCGACGAGCTGGAGGCCACGCTCGACCGTCTGGGAGCCGAGGGACGCAGCCCAAAGTTCATCTACACGATCCCCAACTTCCAGAACCCAGGCGGAGTGACGATGTCGCTGCCACGGCGGCGACGGCTGGTGGAGGTGGCGCGCGAGCGTGAGCTGCTGGTGCTCGAGGACAATCCCTACGGACTGCTGCGCTACGAAGGCGATCCGCTGCCGACGCTACATTCGATCGACGCGCTTGCCGCCGGGCGCGGTGGCGCATCGGATTTCGTCGTGTACCTGGGCACCTTCTCGAAGATCCTCTCCCCGGGCGTGCGTCTCGGGTGGGCGGTGGCGCCGCGACCGGTGATGGAAAAGCTCAACCTATGCAAGCAAGGCGCAGACCTGTGCAGCTCGCCTGTAACCCAGCTGTTCGTGGCGGCCTATTTCGCCGAGCGCGCCCGTGGTGGGGCACGGCGTGGGAGCGACCGCGGCGCCGGGGAGCACGGCGGCGCATTCGGCGATGGCGAGCCGCTGTGGCTGACGTACCTGGATTCGCTGAAGGGGCTCTACCGCAAGCGTCGTGACGTGATGCTTGAGGCACTCGGCGAGCACTTCGGGTCGGCCGCCAGCTGGACCAAGCCGCAGGGCGGCCTTTTCATCTGGGCCACACTGCCCGACTACATCGACACCACCGACCTGCTCGCACGCGCCCTGGAGAGCGAGGGCGTCGCGTTTGTGCCGGGTCGAGCCGCCTACCTGGACGGTCGCGGCGCGTCCTCGATGCGCCTCAACTTCGCGGGCGTGCCCGAGGAGAACATCCGCGAGGGCATCCGGCGCATCGGCAAGGTCGTGCGCGAGCAGGTGGGCCTGTTTGGCACGCTCACCGGCACCGAGCCGCCCCCCCACTCAGGTCAATCACAGGCGCAGGTGCCGGACCCTGGACTAGCGCAGGTCGTGGAGCTGCCACAGCGCGAGAACCGCCAGGCCAAGCGGCATACTCACTAGCGTCTAGACGTTTGCTGGACAGGCAAGCGTCTAGGAGTCCCCAGCGGCGAAATCCTCCGGCGTCACCTCGTCGAGGAACTCCTTGAAACGCTCGACCACGTCCTCGGACTCCTCGACGTTGTGCTCGAACTCGATCGCCGACTCGGCGATCACCTCCTCGGCCGCGAAGATCGGAGCGCCCGCGCGCACCGCCAGCGCGATCGCATCGCTCGGTCGTGAGTCGATCTCCAGCTCCCGGCCGCCCACGCTCAGAGTGATCGAGGCAAAGAACGTGTTCTCGCGCAGCTCGGTCACCGCCACCTGCGTGCACTTGACGTCGAGCTCTCCCAGCAGGTCGCACAGCAGGTCGTGGGTCATCGGACGGGGGGTGCTCGCGCCCTGTAGCTTCATCAGGATCGACGCGGCCTCGGGGTGTCCGATCCAGATCGGTAGGAACTTGTTGCCATCGACCGTCTTCAGCAGCACTATCGGCTGCTTGCCGACCATGTCGAAGCTGACGCCGTAGATGACCATTTCCTGCACGACATTCCTCCACTCCGGGAAATCCAGAGTATAGGTACCCAACCTCGCTCGCCGGCCCCGCCGGGCGGCGAGCGAAGCCGCACTAGTGGTGCATCCGAAAGCTCCACAGCTTGTTGCCGAGGAAGTTGAACGGTGTCGCCGCCGCCACGGCCAGCGCCTGGGCTGGCACCTTCCCCATCCCGGCATCCTCCACCAACAGCGTCAGCAGCACCAGATTGACCAGCGCAAACGCGGCCAGGCTGACAACGAAGAAGCGAAGCGCCTGGAAGTGGACTCGACCCGCCGATGCATCGAACGTCCAGTGACGGTTGATCACGAAGTTGTTGAGGACCGCAACCAGCCACGCCAGCACGGCCGCGATTTGGTACGGCGTGCTCAGTGCGTGCACAAACAGGGCGTAGACCGCGAGGTTGACGACGAACCCGAGGCCACCGACCATCCCAAAGCGGATCAGTTGCAGCCAGTTGGCAGGGCGGCGCATGCCGTGCAGCAGCCGCATGTACGGACGCGGGTGGGCACGCTGGGCGGCGCTGCCGGGACGTACGTCCACGGCAGTTTCCTGGGCGGGCATACGCCCAGAGTATCTAAGCGGCACCCGGAGCGGCCCTGCTTGGTCCTGATCTTGCTAGCGGAGCCAGACGAAGGCAAGCAGCGCTAGCCTGTTGGAGGGTGAGCATCGGGTCAGACACAACGGTCCAGCCGGACTCGCGCGGAGCTCTGCTGCGACCGCGCCACGCGATCGCGGGTGTGGTGGTAGTCGCAGTCGTCCTCGGCATCGCAGCAGTGCTGCTGAACGGGGGCGGGCATCCGGCGAAGTCCGCTGCGGCAAGCCGCGCCGGTGAGCGCGCAGGCGCATCGCGGAGCGCCGTGACATCCGGCAGGCGGGGCAAACAGGCAAGTGAGGCAAGCGCCGCGAGCAGCAGACGGACGGCAGGGGCCACGAGCGCTAGCGCAGCCGGCGCGAGAAGCACAGGCGCGATCGGGGCCAAGGGCACAAGCGCGACCGGCTCCGGCGCGGCAGGCAAAAACAGCGGTGCGAGTGCGACCGGCGTAGCTAGCGCCGGTTCAGGCAAGCCGGTCGCGGTCGCCGAGGTACGCGACCCCGAAGAATCCAAGAGCTTTCCGCTACCCGCCTCGACACATCATCGCGCCGCGTCCACACCAAGCGTCGCGGCCGAAGCCGCGGTGGCCCCCGGGGCGGCGTCCGACGCGGAAATCCGCAAGGAGCTCGGCGAGGAGGAACGTGCCAAGGCCGAAGAACGGGCCGCGCAGCAGCATGTGCTCACGCCGGTGGCCGGTGGTTTCTCAGTCGGCGGCAACGGCACGATCCCGATCCCCTCGGGCGTTCCCGAAGCGGTGCAGCGGGTGGTCGCCGGCGGCAACGCGATCGCCGACTTCCCCTACATCTGGGGCGGCGGACACGCGTCGTTTGTGGCCAACGGCTACGACTGCTCGGGCTCTGTGAGCTACGCGCTCGCGGCAGGCGGTCTACTGAGCGCACCGCTCGTGTCCGGCGACCTGGCCAACTGGGGAGAACCGGGCCCGGGCCGCTGGATCACGATCTACGCAAACGCCGGCCACACGTTCATGGATGTGGACGGCTGGTGGTTTGACACCGCTGGGCGCAGCGGGCCATATGCGTCGCGCTGGCTGGTCTCGCAGCCCTCGCTCGAAGGCTACGCCGTGCGCCACCCGCCGGGGCTCTAGCAGCGCTCAGCCGTTGAGTACGACGGTGCTGAGCGTGGTCGTCGTCAATGGATGCACGCGAGAGGCATTGCGCGCAACAAGGCGCAGCATCAGCTTCAGTTTGTGGCTGCGTGCCAGGCGCGCGGCCGTCTTGGAGGCAAACTTGATGTGCACGGTGCCGTTGCCGGCCTTGGTCGTGACGATCACGGCGGTGCCGATCACGATCTCGCTGGGCGAGCTCTTCGCGAGACCAGTTGCAACCGGTCCTTTTATGCCAAGACGCTTGGCCACTGAGCTTTCGAGCAGCACCTGCACACTACCTGCCACCTGCTCGTTGGCCGTGTAGTGCACGGCGATGCCGCTGCTCTTGACCTTCTTCAGCGACGTGGACGCGATCGCGGCCGTGACGATCGGGGCCGGCACGGAGGAGGTGGTGCCCGTCTGACCCTGTGAAGAGCCACCGCCAGAGCTGCCCGAGCCGGAGGAGCCGCCGGGCGTCGTGTTTGACGGCGTCGGGGTCGGCGTCGGGGTCGGTTCAGGCAAGGGCGCCGGAGGGCCGTCGACCGTGACCGGCTCGGTGACACTCGCGGTGTTGCCACCCACATCGGTGACCGTGAGCGTCACATCGTAGGTGCCGCCATACTGGTAGGAGTGGTACACGCTCGCCGCGCAGGGCGCTTCCCACGGCTCCGCGCACGGCGTAACGCCGGGAGAGTTCACCGACGGTGCGCCGGGAGCTTGACCGGAAACCACGGGCGAACCATCGCCGAAGTTCCATGTGTAGGTCGCGTAGTAGGGCTGCGGGTGTCCGAAGTAGGTGTAGATCGTGCCAGCGTTCAGGGTAATGTCGGACTCCATGCCGTCGAAGCCGACTAGTTCATTTGCCTTCACCGTGTTTGGTGAGGTGAACTGGGGGAGGAGGCTGAGGCCCGTTAGGCACCGCACGCCGGGATAGCCCAGCTCCACAGCCGCAAGGTTAAAGGTGTCGTTGAGGTAATAATTGCTCGCCCCGATCGTCTGATTGTAGATCGTGCCTGACCCGGTGAATTCCTGTGCTACACCAGACCCGCCGACGGGAAGCTCAAACCAGTCGCGGCACTCGTCCATTACCTCGTCGTCGTTGGACCGATTCTGCCAGGCATCCAGGAGGGGGTCGGTAGTAGTGTTCTGCTGCTCGACCGCAATTTGGTTGATGATCAGATCGGCCAGTCCTGTGTCGCAAGAGCCATCCGGGCTGGGGCAGGGCACCTGGTTGGGCTCCTGCTGATGCGGGCCTTCGAACTCTTCCTTTTCCAGCTGTTTTGCTTGTTCTTCTTCGTCCATTGCTTCGAAGGCTTTTTCTTCAGCCACCGTTTTGGCCTTCCTGACCTCTTTCTTCTCTCCCGTTTTTGTTGGTTCCCAGCCGCCGTCCTGGCATTCATAGCCGGAGGTTTGATCAGCGGGTTCGAGGTGACCGTCTCCGATCCCTCCCGCTATCCATGGCACGACCGCGTAGAGGACCGTACTCCCATCGCCTTCGGCAGCGCCGGTCGGGTTAATATAGTTGTGATAGCTGCAGAAGCTGTTCGTGTAGCTTTTTTCTGTACCTTCGTAGTCGGAGCAGTGACCGGTCGAGCCTCCACCGTCGAGGCATACAGTGACTCCGGGTGGAGTAAGCACATAGAAGATTGTGCTCATGCCCGTCTGGAGCATGTGCTGCGCGATAAAGCTCTTAAGCTCGGTCTGTATTTGCGCGTCTGTCACACATGTGATCTTGTCTGCGCCTACGAGCGGTGCAGGATCCACACACCCAGCAGACTCCGGGTAGGGGTCTGTATCGGTGTAAGCCCCTCGAAACGTCATTTTGTAGGGTTCGTACTTGTCAGACTTATCGACATATTGGCTGTCTACTGCGAGGACGTTTGACAGCGAATCCTTTACAGATCCAACACCGACGTTATTGAAAAAACCATCGATAAGATGCTGCCAGTCGCCGTGATACTTGTACCCGCTGGGATCCCAATATATGGCGTAGACGTTGCTCGACTGCACAACGGGCTGTCCGGATGGACTCGCAAAGCCTTCTTCACCGTATTTCGTCGGCTTCGCGACTTCTCCAGCGTAATGGACCGTCGTGCTGCGAGGTGTCACGCCGTAGGGATGCCCTTCCACTTCCTTGACCATTGCAAGCGCCGACGCAACAGACAACGTCAGCATCCCGGTCAGCGCAGCGGCGAACAGCAGCAGCCCTCTCACGACAAGCTTGCGCGGAGAGCGGACACGGCGATCTGGGTTGGCAGGCGTCAGGAGTCTCAGCATCTCGATCACTGCCCCCATCGGCACTGAGCGGGGGATGCCTTAGCCCGGACGGAAATTTGCGATATCTGTTGCGTGCCCAAGCACCGCGGGTCTACGCTGGCCTCCCCCGATGAGCACGACGTTGCGGACCTTGCGCATGAGCCGCCAAGCGGGCATGCTGGTGTGGATGGCCAACCACGAGAGCCCACGGTGAGCGAGCTGGGGGCGAGCCCAGCCACCGAGCGCAAGCGCGAGGCGCTAGAGCTGTTCGCTCCGCTGCCACGCCATTACGACCGTGTGGCCGCGGTCCTGAGCTTTGGTCAGGACCCGCGCTGGCGACGCGCGATGGTGGCGGCCGTGGGCGCCGCCGCCGGCGAGCGGGTGCTCGATGTGGCGACCGGCACCGGGCTCGTGGCCCAGGAGCTCGTGCGCCGCTACGGGTGCGAGGTGGTGGGGCTCGATCAGAGCCCGCAGATGCTCGCGGGCGCGCAGGCGCGGCTTGCGGCCGACGAGCAATTGGCAGAGCGGGTGTTACTGGTGCGTGGCGAAGCGGAGCGACTGCCGTTCGGCGGCGGTGAGTTCGACCACCTGACGTTCACCTACCTGCTGCGCTACGTGGACGACCCGGGCGCCACGATGGCGGAGCTGGCGCGGGTCGTAAAGCCGGGCGGGAGGATCGCCTCGCTCGAGTTCGCGGTGCCGGGGAACGTCGTGTGGCGGTGGCTGTGGAGGTTGTACACGCACGTAGGACTGCCGACGCTGGGGATGATGGTCTCGCGCGAGTGGGCCCACACGGGGCGGTTTCTCGCCGACAGCATCCCCAGCTTCTACGAGCGCTACCCGATCCCGCGTGTGGTCGAGCTATGGGAAGCCGCGGGCATCGCGGACGTGCGCGTGCGCCCGATGAGCCTCGGTGGCGGTGTTGTCATGTGGGGGTGCAAGCAGACACTCGAGCCGAGCGGCACAGCCACGCCGGCGGGCACGTCGAGCGCCGCGGCGACGAGCACTGTGGGAGAGGCTGGTCCGGGTGGCGGCGCCGGGTAGGCTTGAAGGGCCAGCGTTCTACGCTCTGCGCCCCGGGGGGTGGCGGGACCTCGTGACGGTGCTGCACCCGCCCTACACAGCCTGGAACCTAGCCAACGTCGCGATCGGAGCCGCAGTCGCTCCGCACCTGTACACCCACCGACTGGTGGCGACGCTGTGCGCGTTCCTGCTCGGGGTGGGCGTGTGCGCGCACGCGCTGGACGAGCTGAACGGCAGGCCGCTCGGCACGCGCCTCTCCAACCGCGCGCTCGCGGCGCTGGCGGGCGTATCGCTGGCGGGCGCGGTCACGATCGGGGTCGTAGGGGCAGTGACGATCTCGCTCACGCTGATCCCATTCGTGGGCGCGGGTGTGTTTATCGTGCTCGCCTACAATCTCGAGTGGCTGGGCGGGCGCTTTCACACCGCCTTCTGGCTCGCCGCCGCCTGGGGCGCGTTTCCAGCCCTGACCGGCTATTGGGTCAACGCGCTGCAGCTGCGCGCGCCGGCGCTGCTCGCCGCGAGCGCCTGCTTCGTGCTCACCCTCGCCCAGCGCCGGCTCAGCACCCCTGTGCGCGAGCTGCGCCGGCGAACGGTGTCGGTGCGCGGCGAGCAGCGCCTCGCGGACGGCTCGGTCGTGGAGCTCGACGCCGCACGCCTGGCCGCCCCGATGGAGGGGGCGCTGAAGGCGTGCGCCCTGGGAATGGTGCTGCTCGCTGCGGGTCTGGTCGCGGCTCGACTGTAGAGACTCGCGTGCCACGCGCGGCCGAGCTGGTTGGTCTAACGTCACGTCGGTTGGGGTATGCGCGTCGGCGGGGAGCGAAGTGGGCGTGGCTCAGTAGCGGGCGTGCCGGCCATCGCGGCCGGCGCCATTCAACTGCACCAGCCCGCGAGCGCGATGGTCTGATCCGGCCAGCTGCCGCTCGATCCGCCGATCGCGCTCTTGTTCCAGCACCCACAGCCGGATCTTGCCCTCGACTGATCTAGCTTGCTCTCGATTCATGGCCACAATATTCAACGACTGGCGCGCTGTACGCTTTGGACACAGGTCCCAAATCGGCGGACAGGCGCTAGACAGGCGGTCCAGAGGGGAGACCAGATCGATGGGCGATCCTGGATTCGAACCAGGGACCTCTTCCTTATCAGGGACGGGCGGTTTGTGCGGTAGATAGGCCGGAATACCGCATGGGTACTGGGGATTCGCAGTTGGACGGCCGATGAGCCGACAGCTCAAAAGTCCGTGTTTTGCGGTCGATTTCGGGCGATATTGGCAGGGCTGCCATTTGGGGCGACCCTTGGAGACTCGCGCGTCTTAGCGGAGCGTCTGGAACCCAAGCGATGTCAGGCGAGGCCGCCAGACACGACTTTCGTGATCCGGGCTTTGTGCGGCCCACGGTCAAGCGCCGCATAGATCACGTCCGGATCGAGGTCGGCGCCGTTTGGCCATGTGATCGTCCCCAGCCCGTCATCCACGCCGACCCGCTCGAACAGCGCCATATCGCGAAGGGGAGCGAACACCTCCGTGTCCAACAGCGGGGTGACGTCCACATCGCGGATCTCGCCGTCAGCGAACATCACGCGAACTACGTAGCCGGGCCGCGCGACGGCCGCCACCATGTTGGGGGCAATCGCAGGCAAAGTCGGCGGTGGCTCATCCGTGGGTAGAACGTCCGTCGGGGGGAGAAGTCCGTCAAGCCATGAGCGCAAGCGCGCCACAGCCTCGCGTGCGGCGACGCGATCGAGTCGTTCGTCGAGGATGTCGTCGTAGCGAAACTCGACTGCCCAGGGGACAAGAGCGCGCGCCTCGCTCGCCGAAGCCGGTGGTGATAGGTCCGCGTCCCGGAGCAGCGCGACCAACTCCCCAAGATCGTGTATACGAGGCGGCGCCACTCCCGCGCAGGCGAGGGCAGCCTTCAGCAGCTTCTCGACGGCCTGCTGCGTGTGGAAGCCGATGACATCATCCGGCACATCGGGGTCGTCCGCCAGCTTGTCGAGCGTAATCTCGTCGCTACGGGCCTTGCGAGCAAACCGGGCGGCTACATCGCGCAGATCATGTTTCGGCGAGGACACGCCCCTCCGTCAACGCGTCGTGAAGCATCGTGCCAGGAACGTCGCCCCACTCCTCCGCGTAGTCGTGCGAGACGACTACAACATCGGCCGCAACGCGCAGAGGATCCAAAACCTCCCGCAACCGCACCATCTCCCTGGCCTTGCTTGCAACCGACGGCTCGATCACAAGGAAATCGAAGTCGCTATCGGTTCCGGCGTCGCCACGGCCATGCGATCCAAACAGGAGCACCCTCGACTGGGGCGGCGCTGCTTGGGCCAACAATTGGCCTGCGCGCTCGATGATCTCGGTGGTGGTCATAGGCCGACGTTACCGCAACTTATGTAGCGCGGCTGCCGCCGCACAACCGCCCCAGCATCGCGTAGACTAACCACGGAGTGTCACCCACCGCTCGCCGCCGGCCGCGTCACGATCTCGTCCATTTCGAGCGTGCGCCTGTTACTGAGGTGTTGCTGGCTGCCCAGTTTCCAGCCGACACGATCGACCTGGAGGTATACGGGCGCATCGCCAGTCAAATTCGAGGCGAACTCCCTCGTCGGTCTCGTCAGACGATCGTACCGCGTAACGAGGAGAGATTCGATGAGCAAGACAGGCTCCTATCGCAAGCTTCGTTTGAGATTCGGATGGAAGGCCCAGCTGATCTTCCGAGGGTGCTTTTTGAGAGTCAAAGGGGCGACGAGGTTGTCCAACTACAACCCCACCGTCTGACGTACAACTGGCGTGATGCCATCCCGGGGAAGCAGTACCCACGCTACACAACCCTGAGAAAGCGATTTATGCAGCTTCTCCGACTGCTGTTTGAAGCCCTTGACGAGGTTGGCCAGCAGCACCCCGTCGAGCTGGCCGAAGTGACGTATGTCAACCCGATCGACTACCCCGGAGGTCCGGCAGAGGATGCTGTGGGCCAAACACATCCAGACCTCGCGAACATCATCAACCGCTTCAAACGACGTTCGGATGCCGCCTTCTTGCCTGATGCAGAGGATGCTCAGCTTAAAGCGCGATGGCGGATACCAAATGCCAAGGGCGCACCCATAGGGCGCCTGCATCTGGACGTAAACCCCGCCATCGCGCCACCACGCCTTAAGTCGCCAACATTGACGTCGCCAGGTATGCCGCCTCCGAACCTGACGCCGATATATCTTGTGAACCTCACTGCCCGAGTAAAACCGGAGCGGCAAAGCGTCGATGGGGTAATGAAGGGGCTCGACATTGGGCATGAGTGGGTGGTGCTGGGCTTCGAGGATCTGACGACTCCCGAGATGCATCGCTACTGGGGACTAAAGAAAGGAAAGTGACCAAGGATGGCCATGGAAACGGCGACCCACATACACACGCTAGATCTGGCAAATAAGCGCCGCTTGAGTGCGGCATCAGTGATTCGCCTAGTACACCGGAAGGAGACGCCTATCCCGTCGTGGTGGGATAGCGTTGTGGGGCGGCTTGAAGAACTTGACGATGCGCCCATTGACCCCTCAGCCGAGCAGCCGCTGAGCATTGCGGACGTCCGCGATGCTCTGATGTTCATGGACCGGGTCATGCATGAGGACACCTGTCCGCCGTGGATCGGACGGCTAAGCAGCGGAGGCATTGAGCTGGCCTGGGCACATGCCGACGTGGAAGTAGAGGCAGTGTTCGATCAGCGGCGCGGCGATAACGAGCTACTCGTTTCGGTCGGCGATTACGACTGGGACGCGCCCGCCAGCTCTGGGGACTCTCTCTTCGCCAGCGTGGTAGACCGCCTATCAACTTCCTACATTGAGCACACCGCCGAGATCTCAGCTTCCTGCGCCTGACGACCCGATCGCCGACGACGAGCACGTATATCGGCTCGTGAAGATCAGTGCTTGCAAGGCAATCGAGGGTCGGTGGGAGTTCCAGAGCGGCGCATTCGACAACTCAACGCCGAGTAACGACAGCGAACGTGATGACGAGATGTCCGTGGTGCTTGGAGACACGTTGTCTGCGCTTGGTCGCCTGCCGCAGAACTTGCCGGGCGAGAGCGCCCTGGCTGGCGACGCAGAAGTTTGGGGGGTCGCCGCTCTCAACGTGGGCTTTCTACGCAAATACGAGGAGCAAGACATCCACAGGTCCCAAAGCGCGGATGAGCCCGCTCACGGTGACGTGCGGGGACAGAAGAACGCCAAACGGCGGAAGCGGCTAAAGAAGCATGCCAAATGGGTCATCGAACCACAGCGGTCAGCAACCTGAAGTCTGCGTGGTATTTGTGAAGTCGCCCCGTGGGCCGGAGCTGCGCTCGTCGCATCCCAAGTAGCAGCCTCGCAGATGATCGTTGCACTCTCCTAAGTCAAAGATATGGCGTTGTCTAATTTGGTCAGCGCCCAAAACCAATTTCTAGGTCGGCGAGCTCCGGCTCCTGTTTTGGGGCAGACTGAGCGAATTGCGGGACGAGATCGTTGGTGCGGAGCGGGTCGAGTGTGGGGTCCCACTCGGGGGCGTTGGTTTCTCGGTAGGCGATGGATGGCGTGTGTGCTCGGCTGTCTCCCATCCGTTCAGCGAGGCGGTCGATCCTGTCGGGGTCTTGTCCTTCTTCGCCGAGTTGGTCGCGGGCGAGGTGCCAGTCGGTGCCGTGGCGGGCGCGGGTGGCTTGGACGTAGGCTGACTCCTTGCTGGTTTGCCAGCCGCCGGTGAGCACGACAGAGCGTTCGACGGTCGCTCCTTGTTGGCGGTAGACGTGTTGGGCGTAGGCGAGTCGCAACGAATCGATGTCGCTGCCCTTAAGCGTGATCTCGCGGTCTGACACGTCGAGCGCGAGCGTGACGGTCCCGTCCCGTCCGATGCGGGTCACTTCGCCGCGACTGCCGTTCTCAACGCGGGGTTGTCGTGGTGGGCGGTGTTGTGCGATGAATGCGACGTGGTCGCCTTCGCGGATGGGGTAGTGGGTGTCGGTGAGGTATATCTCGCGGGGGCCGAGTTCGCCGCGCTCGGCGCGTAGGTGTTGTGCGCGGGCGTTGAGTCTGTCGATCTCCTTGTTCGAGGCGTCCGCGATCAACGCAACCTGACGCATGTCGTGCGTCTTGGTGAGGCGTGCCCATGTTTGGACGGCATTCTCGGCTGCCTGGTCGCGGGTGTCCGCGAGATGAAGATTGCCCTTGGCTTGGTAGTGCGCCATCGCCCGTTCGGGTTCTCCGGCGCGTAGCGCCTGCCACGCTCGCCGCTCATCAGGGTCGGTCGTCCTGTGGATGTCTTGCAGTTCGACTGTCGGCGCGGCCTGGGTGAGCCTGTCGAACATGCCGCCGGGACCAATCGAGGGGAGCTGCTTTCCGTCGCCAACCCCGATCAGTTCCGCGCCCGAGCGCTCTATGAGGTTTGTGAGATCGTCGAGGCGCCGGTGGTCGGCCATCCCAGCCTCATCAAAGATGACAGTCGTATCGGGACCAATGTGGACTGTGCCGGTTTTGGCGCGTGCGATGAGCGCGTCGAGTGTGAGCGTGCTTCCCGCAAGCGCCGGACTGTCGGTGCCCAATCGCTCGGCAGTTGATCCCGAGACGGCGATCCCTAGCGTTTCGCGTCCTGCCAGTTGCTCGGCTCTGACGGCGGCGTCGATCACGACACCCTTGCCGGTGCCTGCGGGTCCGACGAGCACGCTCATGCGCTCGGGACCGGTGAGGACGAATAGCGCCATCTCCTGCTCATCGGTGAGCTGGCCGCCGATGCGCTCCGCGACTTCACGCATTGCGATCGCTCTCGCCGCATCCCCAACGTCCCGACCGGCTGGTTTAGTGAGGTTCGCCGCCCGGCGTTCGATGGCTTGCTCTTGGGCACGAACCGCGAGAGTCGTCATGCGCCCGCCCTCCAAGGTGAGCACGCGCCGGTCTCGAACCATGCTCCGCGCGATATCGAGTGCTTCTCGCGGCGGTAGCTCGCCAGCCGTTTGCTCAAGCGCGACGGTGTAGAGGTCGCGCGTCTCGAACACGGCGTGACGTTCGGTCAGGCGCTCCTCGATGCGATCCTCAACCGGCCGCATGTTCGCCTGTGGCTGAGGCTCGGCAAGGAGTTTCAGGGCCTCCTCCGGCCCGAACGCGTACCGGCCGCCCGCCTCATGCCACGCGGCTTCCAGGTCGTGGCGGGTGGTGAGTTGCTTTGACCGTCTGTTCTCCAGCGCAAGGTCACGTAGCTCCCCACGCTCGGGTGCGCGACCGTAACGAGCACGGAAACGCTCCGCCGCTCGGGCGACCTCACGGGAACGACCCGAGAAGGCGTCCCGCAACTCGTCGGGGACGCCCGCGATCTCGAAATACTTGCCGTCCTTCCCCGTCGCCTGCTCAATCGGATAGCCGACATTCGTAAGTTCTTGGGCGAGAGCAGAGCGGTAGAACGCGCCGACCTCGCCCGCCGAGCGGAACACGGGCCGCGACCACGTCGCCGCGATCCGATCATCCTCACGCAGCACGCCAGTGACAACGACATGGCTGTGTAGCTGCGGGTCGGGAGCGCTCGCGCCGGATACGCCACGGGCGGTTGTGTGGCGGTACTCCACAGCGATCACATCCTTGGCCAGCTCCTCCACCACCTGGCCGCTATAGCGACGACGAACCACAGGCACCCGCTCCCGCAAATAGCCGACCGCCTGCTCTACAGCGTTCGCGTGAGCCTGCTCGATCTGCTCGCGCTGCCAAGAATCCGCTAGCGCCCACACCACCGACACGGACTTCGGGGCGCTGAACGTCCCGTCGATCCCGCCACCACGACCACCGCCCGCACCCTCCGGTCGCAACCATCCCCCGGTTTGGGGGTCTCGGCCCTCCATCAGCGCCACGAAGTCCCCGCCCCGCGTTGGTTCACCCTCCTGGATGCCAAGCCGTTGAAGAGTCTCAGGGTCTGCCAACCATCGTCCCGGTGCCTCTGTCAGCTCGCCGTCAGGGGAGAGGTAGTAGTCGCCGCGCTCCGGAGCGACGGTCTTGCCCTCCAGGTAGCGGGCATAGCCGCCAGCACGGTCCGCCGGGATGCTCGATGCGCTCATCACTACACCTAATGACCGCCAACCCGGCAAACCGGCCAACAAATTCAGAAATTCGCCGGATGCTCGGCGGATGCGCGTGTATCTGGTCTGTCGTTGCAGTTCGAGCGCAGCGAGCGGCGAAGCGGCCAGAATAGCCATAGCGGTCGATGTCGCGACGACGCGGGCCGGTCTCGACCCGTTGTGCCAGTCTGCGAGGAAGCGGATCAGCGTTGCCGGAAGGGCCTGTCGGAAAAGTCGTTGGCCGGTTCGGGACTTTCGCGGTCATTAGTAGTGATGGGAGACCCAGAGCAACTACGGCCCAACGATCCCGCTACGCCGAATCCCACGGTCGCGCTCGACCGCTTGGACTTTGAGGCCATGGCGCGCCGTGTAGTCGAGCTGATCCATGAAGATGTCCGTCCCCCGGCCTCTCGTCGGCTTGTCGATGCGGCGACCCTCGCCGCCGAACTCGGCGTGAAGCGGTCATGGGTTTACGAACACCGCGACCAACTTGCCCCTGTGCGACTCGGCACCGGCTCGAAGGCTCGACTCCGGTTCGACGTACAAGTCGCACGCCAGATTCTTCGCGCGTGGTCTTCGACACGCACCGCTTCCGAACCCCCCGCGACCGACCTAAAGCTTCCGCGACGGCGGCGCTCTCTGCGCGGCAACTCGCCTCCGGCCGGAGCGGTGCTCTCCGTGCGCTCAAGGGAGACCAAGTGACTCGCGGGACGCGACCTCAGTCCTCTGTTTGCCTTTCTTGCCGCTCGATCTCGGCGGCAAGCTCGCTCGGCGTGGCGTTCACAGCCCTGAGAAGGCGCATCACGGAGTCCCATCCGACACCGAAGCGACCCGCCTCCGCATGGCTGATGTACGTGTTATCGGTCGCCGCACGTTCGGCAAGCTGCTGTTGCGTGAGACCGGCACGGTTGCGCAGTTGGCGAAGCGCCTGGCCAAAGATGCGCCGGTCTTCGTCCGGGTCGGATTGTTTTGGGCGGTTGGTGGACATTTATGAGCTGAAAGCCCTATTGGCGAATCTGCCAAGTTGCGCTAGACTTGCTCGAACAAAAATAGTGCGGGCGCACCGGTGAGACGGCCGCCCGCATGGCACCGAGAGTTCATGGCTCCCGGCACGCAGACCACGCTACCAACAGCCAGACTCGCGCGGCCCGTCTGCCAGACCTACCTCCCGGCGCCTCCAACGACAAGGGAGGTACCGAAGATGAGCAACGCGCTGGTCGTGCCCGCCGAGATGGTTGATTTTCTGCGGTCGGGCCTACATATCGAGCTGGGCGACGTATCGCAAGCGATCTCCGAGGCGACCGACAGAAGCGAACGCCAGGCGCACCCGGAGTGGTTCGTTGAGTTGTTTGACCGCTTCGACGCGATCAGGGCGCTCCTGCAGCTCGCCGGCTGGAAAACACGAGAGCCCGATCAGAACCTCGAGGTCGATTTCGATGCTTACCGGGATGAGCTACTGGCCGCACTGGCGAGCCAGCTTCGCGTAGAGCGAAACGTCAAGCAGGAACTCGACCGCGAACATGCCGCGAGGGACGCACGGAATGCGGCCACGGCGCGCGTGCTCACGCTGTGCCGATTCCTAGCCGAACTAAAGACCAGGCTCGCGGACGACTGAGCCGATGGCACGTCGCGCTACCGGCAGAGTGATCGAACACCAGGGCGCCGACGGGCTCACCTACCGGGCGCTGCGCTTCACCGCGTATGGCAAGCGCCGATACCTCTCGCTCGGCCCGGTCACCGCGACCGACGCCGAGCGAGAGCTACGCCACGTCCTCGCCGACGTTGAGCGGGGCACCTGGCAGCCCCCACAAACCGTCTCGCCGCCCAGTGAGCCAGGTCCCGTCCCAACCTTCCACGAGTACGCCGAGGAGTGGTGGGTACGAACCGAAAAGCAGATTGCCGCCTCCACCTTGGCGAACTATCGCTGGCGGCTGGAGTCGCACCTCCTGCCCCACTTCGCCGGCCTGCGCCTCGATCAGATCACGTTCGACACGGTTGAGCACTACATCGCGGCAAAGCTGGCCGAGGACAAGCCTTTGTCCCCGGTCTCGATCAACATGACCGTGACGTTGCTCGCGGCGATCCTGGAGGGCGCCGTCGAGCGCGAACTCATTCCACGCAATCCCGCGAGAGGACGCAAGCGGCGGGTTCGGGAGCGAGCGCCACGCCGAAGCTACCTGGAGACGGCCTCGCAAATTTCGACCTTGCTAGACGCGGCAGGCGAACTGGATCGTGATGCGCGCGCAGATCGGCAGCACATGGAGCGTCGAGCGATGCTCGCCACCCTTGTCTTCGCGGGCCTGCGGATCAGCGAGCTATGCGCGCTGCGATGGGGAGACATGGATCTCGACGCCGGATGGCTGTATGTCCGCGAATCCAAGACGGACGCCGGTCAGCGGCGCGTGAAGCTGCGCGGAGCATTGAGCCGGGAGCTGGCAGACGTGAGCACACGCCATCCCGACATCCACCCTGACGACTTCGTGTTTGCGACTGCTCGCGGAGGACGCCTGCGCCCCGACAACTTCCGTCCGCGCGTGTTGCGAGCCACGATAGAGCGAGCGAACACAAATCTCACGACACGGGAGCTGCCGCCATTGCCCGAGCGGATCACACCTCACTCACTCCGCCGAACCTTCGCCAGCATCCTTTACGCCATCGGCGAGGACCCAGGAGTCGTCATGGATGAGATGGGCCATACCGATCCCGGCCTCGCCCTTCGCGTCTACCGCCAGTCGATGCGTCGCGGAGAGGGCGAGAAGGCGCATCTCCGCTCGCTCATCGACGGAGCGGCCAATGATGCATCGCGAGACGCCGTAGGGCCACCAGGCCCCCGGGATGTTGTCTGAGCGCCTTGGTTTTCTTGAGATAGATCGTCCCACTGGCAAGTACGTAGGCGTACTCGCTGCCAGCGTGTCCGTGAAACTCATCGATCGCACTGTCGAGATCGATGCCGGTTCTACGGCTTCCTCCATCGGGTAGCGTTGCGGGCTCATCATTGAGCACCATACGATGATGCGTGTCCGTCAGAAGGCTGGCCTCGTCCAAGCGACGTAGAAGTGGCGACCGGCCCTTGAGGCTGAGCAACCCAATCTCCCGCAGGTCAAGCCCACGCTGCCGTGCCGTCACGACAATCTCGATGTACTCCATCGGCTGGTGGAAGCCGTCGCTTGGATCGTCTTCCTTCCAAAACGCGCTGATCTTAGGTCGGCGAATTAGGCGGCCTGCGCTGATGGCAAATGCCAAGAGCGAGATAATTAGGGAGATAACGGCAAGCAAGTCAGGCTCTTTTCACGCCATAGATTTGTCGCGAATCGGCAGTTATTGGCAGCCGAGGCGCCAAAATAAGCGCAGCATCCACCGAATGCAAGGCAGACTAAATGCCGAATCCCGCTCCACGACAAGGGATTCGTCGATGGGCGATCCTGGATTCGAACCAGGGACCTCTTCCTTATCAGAGAAGCGCTCTAACCAACTGAGCTAATCGCCCGCGGTCGCCGATTCTAGCGTTCAAGCATGGCTGTCGCAGGCCGTCACGCGCCACCGGTCGACCGTAGCCTCTGTGCCAGCTCAAGCGCTTCCTCGGGGCCCGCGAACGACAGCTCCGCGCGGTATCCGCTCTTATCGACGTGCACCCTTACCTCGGCGCCAAGCGCCTCTTCGAGTGTCGCGGCGATCGTGGCCGCGGCCGCCTGCTGGTCGGGGTGCACGCCACGTTTCGCGCGCGCGGACGGCTTGTCCGGCTTCACCCCATCGGCCTTGTTGACCTCACGCGCACGAGCTTCGACCGTGCGCACCGACCAACCCTCGCGCACGGCGTCGCGCCCGAGGCGGCGCCGGGCGCTGTGGTCCTCGGCCAACAGCAGCGCGCGTCCGTGACCCTCGCTGAGCTGCTCGCGCTCGAGCATCTCGATCGTCTCGTCGGGCAGGTCCAGCAATCGCAACAGGTTCGACACCGCCACGCGACTGCGCCCCACGCGGCGGCCGACATCCTCACGGGTGAGTCCCAGCTCCTCGACAAGCGCGGCGCAGGCACGGGCCTCCTCGATCGGGTTGAGGTCCTCACGCGCCATGTTCTCGATCAGCGCCAGTTCGAGGGTCGCCGCATCGTCGCGTGCGCGCACGAGCGCGGGGATCTCTGTCAGACCCGCGATCTGGGCGGCGCGCCAACGGCGCTCGCCCGCCACGAGCTCATAGGTTCCACCGGGCTTGGGCCGCACCAACACGGGTTGCAGCACCCCCCGCTCGCCGAGCGAGCCGGCCAGCGCGTTCAGGGAGTCCTCGTCGAAGTTGCGACGCGGTTGGTTCGGGTTGGCGACGATCAGCTCCACCGGCAGCTCGCGCAGCTCATCGGCCGTGTGGCTCTCGCCCGACACACTCAGAATCGCCTCGAGCCCACGACCCATGCCGCGCTTTGGCGGTGTCACGAGCGCACCTCAAGTGTCTCTGATGGACGACGAACATCCAAAGGGCCACTGAGCGAGCCTCTGGCGCGTCCTCGCAAGGAAGAGGTCCGGGGACAGTGCTTCTGGGCACGGCCCCGGGCCGATGACGCCGCGAGGGCGTGATCAGAGGCTCGCTCAGCCACGGGCCGCCACCTCCTTGGCCAGCTCGAAGTAAGCCTCGGCGCCGGCACTGTGGGGATCGTGATGGGTCACAGGCAGCCCGTAGCTCGGCGCCTCTCCCACCCTCACGTTGCGCGGGATCACCGTGTCGAACACGAGCTCGGCGAAATGCTCGCGCACCTCGCGCTCCACATCGCGGCCGAGCCTTGTCCTGTTGTCGTGCATCGTCAGCAACATTCCCGCCACGGTCAAGCGTGGGTTGAGATCGCGCTGCACCAGCGAGAGTGTCTCCAGCAGACCCGCGAGGCCCTCAAGCGCGAAGTACTCAGTCTGCACAGGCACGATCACTCGGTCGGCCGCCACAAGCGCACTCACGGTCAACGGACCGAGCGAGGGCGGGCAATCGAGCACGATGTACTCGAACTCACCTCTAATCGGCTCGATCGCCTTCCGCAGTCGCTGCTCAAACGCGTCGATGCGGGGCAGCTCAATGTTGGCCCCGGCAAGCTCCGGGCTCGCTGGAAGGAGGCTGAGGTTCTCAATCGAGCTGGCCACGATCGCCTCCGCCGGCGTGCTCTCCCCGGCCAGCACCTCATACAGCCCGGGCGCTTGCGTGCGTGGCAAGCCCAGTCCAACGGTCGCGTTCGCTTGGGGGTCCACGTCAATCAAGAGCGTCCCGTATCCCGCCTCGGCAATACACGCGGCCACGTTCACAGCCGTCGTCGTCTTGCCCACGCCCCCCTTCTGGTTGGCGATCGCGTAAACCTTTCCCATCGTCGCCGGCACGCTAGCGCCGATCGCCGGCGAAGGTCGTCCGGGCAGGCAGCACGGTCCTCGGGCAGACACGAGCACGCGCGCGACTACAACACACGTGGGACCCAGAACTCACACCGAAAGCGGCTTCTTACGCGCCACCCCAACTCGGCGCGGAAAGCGATCCGGAGTCTCGCGCAGCTTCAGGTAGACGTGCAGGTAGTGGTCGCGCACACCCTCAAATGGCTTCATGCGCCGGATCGACTCGCGCTCCAGCCCAAGTAGCTCAGCCGCCTCCACCGCCGCGCGCTCCTCCTCCTGGTCGCGCTGACCGCGCCAGTCCACGAGCGCCCCTCCGACACGCAGCAGCGGCGCGGCGTACTCAAGAACGACGGGCTGGGGCCCAACCGCGCGTGCCAGCACAACATCCTGCGCTTCAATCCCCTCGTGCCACTCCTCCACACGCGTGCATACGGCTCTGGCGTTCCGAATCTCGGCGGCAGCCACCACACGCCCGATAAACGCGCACTTACGCGCCTGGCTCTCCACGAGCTTGACCCCACTGCCCGGGAGCGCGATCGCCAGTGGAAGTCCAGGGAAACCGGCTCCCGCACCGATATCCGCTATGCGGACGGCCTCACGCACAAACCCCAGCTCGAGCGCGACGAGCGAATCGGCGAGGTGCACATCCACGGCACGAGACGACTCACGCACAGTCGTCGGTGCTTGCTCGTCCACCTCCAGACAAGCAAGCAGAGCAGCCAACTGCTCGCACTGACCTTGGGCGAGGCCAAACCGCGCAGCAAGCTGGGCTAGTCTGGCTGGCGCCTCACGTTTCACGTGAAACCTCAATACCGACCATCGAAGAGTCCCCCGCCGGCCGATGCTCGGAGTGTTTCACGTGAAATGACCACTCCTCGCGGCGAACACCAGACGGCCCGTTCATATCTCCCGAGTGCTCCCGGGAAACACTCGGGACGTCAGTCGTTGACCGGCTCCACAACGAGATACCGCTCTGGCTCGTCACCCTCGCTGTGGGTCTGCACATCGTCGCGCTCGCGCAGGTATTCGTGGACGATGCGCCGCTCGGACGCCGGCATTGGCTCAAGCTCGACCGCCTCCTCCGTGCGCAGCGACTCCTCGGCGGCATCGAGCGCCATCGACCGCAACGTATCGGCGCGACGCGCTCGATAACCGTCGGCGTCGATCACCACGCGTGCGTCTGGCGAGCCTCCGCGAAACACGATCCGCTGCGCGAGGTGCTGGACAGCATCGATCGTCTGCCCGCGGCGACCGATCAGCAAACCGACATCCTCGCCCTCCACCAATCCCGTGAGCATCCCATCGGACTCCTCGACGCGCACCTCCACATCGAGTCCAAGGCTGTCGACGATCTCCTCCAGCAGCTCCCTCAGCAAGATTGCGGGATCCTCGCGCTCTTCCTGAAGCCCCTCGGCTTGGCTCATCGCCGTCTACCCGAGCGCTTCTTCTTCTTGCGTGGCGGAGGTGGCGGAGTGCTCCCCCCGCCAGCACCCGCTAGCGCCGGCTCCCCCTTGGCCACACCGGTCCTCTTGGCCCTGCCGTTTGTCAAGCTCCCGCTGTCGGGTGAAGCCAACCCCTTGCCGACAGACACCGTCGGGGGCGGACCGATGCTGCGGCGCACGAAGTAGCCCTGACCAACCGTCCACAGGTTTGTGGTCACCCAGTACACGAGCAGGCCCGCCGGATATTTGTAGAGGATGATCACGAAGAACAGCGGTAGGGCCATCATCAGGCGCCGCTGGGTAGGGTCGGCGGTGGCCGACATCACCATCGTGGAGGCAAGCTGAGAGCCCACGTAGAGCACCAGCAGCACGATCAGCGCGATGCCGGTGGCCTTGGCCGTGATGTCCGGTATGAACAAGAACCTGGCGGAACCCGGAGCGACCGTCTGGCAGCCTGTCTGTTCTACGTACTTCGTGGGCAGCCCGGCGAATGTCAGGATGGTTGTGTGGTGCAGAGCGTTGTAATGGGAGACCAGCGGAAGCCCACAGATGTGCTTCTTTAGGTCGGTGCGCAGCATGTAGAACAGCGAGATGAAGACGGGCAGCTGCAGCAGCAGCGGCAAGCACGAGGCAAACGGGTTGACTTTGTGCTCCTTGTAGAAGTTCATGACCTCCTGCTGCTGACGCTGCTTGTCGTCTTTGTACTTCTCCTGCAGTGCCTTCAGTGCCGGCGCGAGGCGCTGGAGTTCTGACATAGAGCGGAACTGCCTGAGCGTCAGCGGCACCATCACCGCGCGGATGAGTACCGTCATGCAGACGATCGCAAGACCCCAGCTGCCGCCAACCAGATCGTTGTGGATAAACACCAGCAGCGACTGAAACACGCTTATCAGCGGCGAGAAAGCTTCCTGGATGACGTTGGCGAAGATGAACATTCTGGGAGCTGCCTTACGAGCTATCGATCATGTGGAGCTGGGGCTGTGGATGTCCGCGGCCCTCGTCCAGAATGGTCAGAGCCAACCCCAAACAGCCGTTGAGCCTCAACCGGATCGTACCCGCCGTGGCTCCATGGATTGCACCTCAGCAACCGCCACGACGCGAGCACAAGGCCCCTCAGTATGCCGTACTCGCGCACAGCCTGTACCGCATAGCGTGAGCACGTCGGCTCGTACTTGCAACGTCGTGGCAACGCCGGCGAGATCACACGTTGGTAAGCCATGACCGGAGCCAGCAGAACCGTATGAACCGTGCGTTCAATTCTCACGAGCCACCGCTCCTTCGGTGCGCAAGCCCGCCTGACCGAGCAGCTCTCCGAGCGCACTGCCGATCCCCGTTAGACCCTCACGCTCGGCCAACTCACGAGCCTCAGGCCGGGCAACCACGACGACGTCGTGGCCCTCGCTCAACTCGGCCTGCACACCCTCGAAAGCTTCGCGCAGCAGACGCTTTACGTCGTTGCGCTCGACCGCACCGCCCACCTTGCGCGAAACCGACAGCCCGAGCCGAGGCCGATCGATGGACTCGTTGGGAAACGAATAGAGCACGAGGTGACGGTTGGACACAGACCGACCCTGACGGTACACGCGCTCGAACTCCGCGCTACGCGACAGGCGTCGGGCACGACGAGGCGCTCTGCCCATCATCTCGCGACCGCGGCTATGTCGACAGGCGCTTGCGACCCTTGCTGCGCCGTCGCTTGAGCGTGAGCCGTCCCGCGCGAGTGCGCATACGGGCGCGAAACCCGTGCGTACGGGCTCGCTTGCGTTTCTTAGGCTGGTAGGTGCGCTTCATGATCGATGTTCTCCGGCCGCGCTTGTTTTCCTGCCGTAACCGTGGCGATAACGGCGGTCGCGGCAGACCGACTTCCGCCGAGCGGTCAAGTATAGAGACCCAACCGCAAGGTCGCATAATGCCCGTCCGGACTTCAGCGCGGAGCCCAGAAGCGGAATTTCTCGCCATTTGCGATGAGCGAGGCGGTCGCACCAGCGCGAGCGAGCGAGCTCGGATATATTCGCGTGACCGGGCTCTTCGCGGGTCCCACACGAATGATTTCCGCCCACTTTCCTCCCCGCAAGGAGAAGGTTATCGCTGCCGTGAGCACACAGCTCGATCACATCTGGAGCGAAGTACGAGCCGAGCTCTCACAGACCATCGACGATCCCGTCTACCGGATCTGGCTAGATCCGCTTCGAGCAATCGACCTAACGACGAACAGCCTCGTGGTTGAAGCTCCCACGCAAACATGTGGATGGATCAGGGAGCGCTTTGGACGCGCCCTGCAAACGTGCGTAGCAGTGGTATTGGGACCCAGCGTCACAGTCGACATAGTCGGGCCGAAGCCGAGCAACAATGTCGATCGCTTAGAGCGACATGCACTATCCACAGATCGCTCCACAACTCCTCCACAGCCACCACCAGTCGACTGCGCCAACCCCAAGCTCACTTTCGACCAGTTCGTGATCGGCGACTCCAATCGCCTCGCACACGCCGCGGCTCTAGCCGTCAGCGAGCTTCCGGCCCACGCCTATAACCCGCTGTTCATCTGTGGACCTCCCGGTGTGGGAAAGACACATCTCCTATGCTCAATCGCCACGTTCATGACCGCCTACAACCCCGGACTGCAAGTGCGTAGCACTACCGGCGAGGCATTTACCAATGAATTCCTTGGAGCGCTCGGAGCTGGGCGCCTGGATACCTTCAAGGCCGCCTTCCGTCACGTCGACGTGCTGTTGATCGACGACGTCCAGTTCCTGGAGCGCAAGACAAAGACCGAGGAGGAGTTCTTCCACACCTTCAATGCGCTCTACGACGCCGGGAGCCAGATAGTCCTGACCTCAGACCGTCCTCCAAGCGACCTACAAGCCCTCGAAGACAGGCTACGTGAGCGCTTTCAATCGGGGCTAGTAGCCGACATTCGCCCCCCCGACCTCTCCACGCGGCTCGCGATCCTCCGCAAGAGAGCACACCATGACAGCATCGAGCTCGCCGATCCAAACGCGCTGGAGATCATCGCAAAGCGGATTACGATCAACGTACGAGCACTGGAGGGAGCCCTGATCCGCGTCGTCGCATTCAGCTCACTGACAGGACGACCGTTGAGCGCGGAGCTGGCCACGGAGGTACTGGACAGCCTCTACCCCAACCCAGACCCACCAGCTCGCTCCATCGCTGAGATCAAGATAGCCGCCTGCGCGCAATTCGGACTGTCCCCGGAGGAGCTTCTCTCCTCCGCACGAACCGCCCGCATTGCCTGGCCCAGACAAGTAGCAATGTATCTCTCACGGGAGCTCACCCACGAGTCTCTGCCGGCTATCGGGCGTGAATTCGGCGGGCGTGACCACACGACCGTACTGCATGCCTGGCGACGTACCGCAGAGCGAATCGCCGCCAACCCAACCTCCCTCGCCGTGGTAGAAGAGCTACGCGCACGCCTTACCGAGACCCACTGCTGACCGATCGGCTTGAGACACTTCCAACGCCCACAGGATTCCCACAGGATCTACCTATCGTTTGCTAGCAGCCACAACGATCTCCACATCTCCACAAGCCCTACTAAACCTATAGATCTATCAAGGTGCATACGTGAAGCTCTCCCTATCGACTAATGAGTTGCTGACCCAGTTGCAAACGGCAACGCGGGTTGCATCCTCACGAGCCTCAGTACAAGCTCTCTCCGGAGTGATGATCTCCGTAGCCGGAGACCAGCCGATGCTGCTTGCCACCGACACGGAGGTTGGTCTACGAGTTCCCCTCACTGGAGAGATCGTCCAGCCGGGCGTAGCTGTGCTGCCTGCTCGTCTACTGCTTGAAGTCGTACGCTCTCTCCCCGGGGAGAACGTGACGCTGGAGCTTCGCTCTCACGAGCAAGATGTCGAGCTGATCTCCGGTCCGGCTAAGTTTCATCTACGCACGTTGCGCTCTGAGGACTTCCCAGAGCTTCCGGTCCCAGATCCGGAGACAGGCATGACGCTCCCAGCGCAAGCGTTCGTGGAGACCGCTTTGCAAGTTTCTCGCTCGGTCTCCAAGGACGAGACGCGTCCAGTGCTCACAGGTGTGCTGATCTCCGCCGGCGGACAAGAGCTCACGATGGTTGCGACCGATTCCTACAGGCTGAGCGTCAAGCACGCGACCCTGGAGTCTGCGCTTCCGGAGACGATCGAGGCCAACGTACCTGCTCGAGCCCTTCAAGAGCTCGCTCGCATCGTCCAGTCGATCGAGGAGCCCGAGTTGAGGATCAGTCTCGGCCAGAACCAGGTCGTGTTTCAGATTGGCCAGATAGTGCTCTCCTCGAGGTTGATAGATGGCCAATTCCCCAACTACCGTCAGCTACTCCCAGAGTCGGTGGAGCATGAGCTGCGGGTCGCTAGCTCAGAGATCGCAGACGTCGTTCGCCGCGTTAGTCTGCTTGCCCAGAAGAACGCGCCATTGAGACTTGGCTTCAGTGAGGGCCAATTGACTGTGTCCGCCCAAACTCCCGATGTAGGCGAGGCGAGCGAGATTCTGCCAGTCCCATTCTCCGGCGAGCCTTTCGACATCGGTTTCAATCCCGAGTTCCTGCGTGACGGGCTGGAAAGCGTCGAATCCGAGGAGCTTGTACTGAAGCTGATAAGTCCGTTGCGCCCCGGCTTGATCGAGTCCCCCGAGGGTGGCGGCTTCGTATACCTGATCATGCCAATCAGACTCAACACGTGACGTGATGGCCGGCGCATCTCTGCGTCCTTCCTCCCTTATGTGCTCAGCACACTGTGGTCGGTGCGTCCTTGACCTGCTTGTCCATCACGTCACGGGCTGGCCGCAAGGAACTTGAGGTGCTGGTTCTCAGCGTGCAACTGCGCGACTTTCGCACATACACGCGTGCCGAGGCCCACTTCGGCAAGGGACTGACTGTCGTGCACGGCGCCAACGGCGCCGGGAAGTCGAACCTTTTGGAGGCGCTCTACTTTGGTTGCACCGGGCATTCCCAACGCACACGCTCTGAGCGCGAGTTGCTGCGCTTTGGTGGTCAGGCTGCTCGAGTGGTTGTGCGCCTCTCAAACGATGGGCGCCCCCACGAGCTCACCGTCGGATTCCAACCCGGCTCCCCAAAGCACATGACGGCCGACGGCGTCCCGGTTGAGCACCTGGCCGATGTTGAGCAGAGACCGCTTGTAAGCGTGTTCTCTCCAGACCGCCTGGATTTGCTCAAGGGAGCCCCAACGCTGCGCCGTGCCCATCTCGATCGACTCGTGAGCGCGCTTTGGCCACCAAGAGTCGCGACACGCCGCGATTACTCACGCGCGTTGGCCCAGCGGAACGCTCTGATCGCGGGCATTCGCGCCTCTCGTACCACCCGTGCCACGCTTCCGACGTGGGATCTGGAGTTGGCCCGCCACGCATTGGCGCTGCGCGACGACCGGGCTGCGGTCATCTCGTTGTTGGCCGATCCATTCGCCGATCGTGCCCGCCAACTAGGTTTGAGTGGCGAGCCACGGCTCGAGTATCGACCACGCTCGCAAGCTACCAGCGTCGAGGAGTTCGTCTCTGAGCTCCAGCAGCGCCTGTCGAGCGACCTGGAAAGGGGTTTCTCGACGCATGGCCCGCACCGCGACGAGTTGGCGGTTTTGCGCGACGACCGCGAGTTGCGCTCCTATGGATCCCAGGGGGAGCAGCGCCTAGCGCTCTTGGCTCTGCTGCTCGCCGAGCGCGCGGTGCTCGCGCGTGAGCGCCAGCACGTGCCGCTGATGCTGCTGGATGACGTCATGAGCGAGCTTGACCTGGGGCGTCGTGAACTGCTCGCGCATGAGCTATGCGGCGGCGGACAGAGCGTTGTGGCGACCACCGACCTCGCCCACGTGCCCGGATCTGGGGATCCGGATGTCACACGCCTGCGAATCTCACCCGGAATGATCCTCCAGGAGGCGATAGCCGCATGAGTCGCCTAGCTCCACGTCCACTCTCGCTTGCGCTTGGCGGTCTGACGGCGGCGCTGGCTCCCGCCACTACGCTTGCTCGCGTCCAACAGGTGTGGGAGCAGACGGTCGGAGAGGTGATCGCGCGGGCAGGTCTGCCCACGGCTGAGCGCAGTGGCATGCTTACGGTCACGTGTGCCGATGCCGTGTGGGCGGCGGAGCTCGATCTGATGGGCTCCCAGCTCGTGGATAGCCTTAACCAGGCGCTTGGCGAGGAGTTGATCCACAGGCTCCGTTGTCGCACTGGCTGATCCCCGTGGAGCGCGTGAGAAGCCGGTCTCGCGGTGCTTTGAGGAGACCCGCTGACGGACCTGGCTTAGCACCGCGATTTTGGCTCATTTGCAGGGGTTTCGGCACCTCACCGGGGGTATGCCCGGAGGGTTGCTGTGCTATCATTCTCACAACACTATCCACGCCCCGGACCGAGGTCTAAACACCCGGACGCCGGGGCGTTCTCGCGTCATCGGAGGACTTTTGGCGACCGACATATCACGCTCGCAAACCAAGGCTGCCACCACAAGTGGCGTAAACAACCCATCGATGGGGGGCGACGCGAGCTACGACGCGCAAGACATCACCGTGCTCGAGGGCCTGGAGGCAGTTCGCAAGCGCCCGGGCATGTACATCGGCTCGACCGGGATCATGGGCCTGCATCACCTTGTGTACGAGGTTGTGGACAACTCGGTCGACGAGGCTCTGGCTGGCTTCTGCACCGAGGTGTCCGTCAGGATCCACCCGGACAACTCGATCACCGTCGTGGACGACGGGCGCGGCATTCCAGTGGCGATGCACGAGAAGGAGGGTCGCCCGGCCGTGGAGGTGGTGCTAACGGTCCTTCACTCAGGTGGAAAGTTCGGCGATGGAGGTGGCTACAAGGTCTCCGGTGGTCTGCACGGGGTCGGCGTGTCGGTCGTCAACGCGCTGTCCGAGCGTCTGCTCGTGGAGATCCGCCGCGACGGATACGCGTTCTCCCAAGAGTATGCGCGTGGCGTTCCACAGGAAGAGCTAAAGCGCGGCGAGAAGCTCTCCGCTGGCGCCTCGACGGGCACGACCGTCACGTTTTTGGCCGATGCCGACATCTTCGAGTCGCTCGACTTCGATTTCCACACGCTCGAGGAGCGTCTACGCGAGACCGCGTTCCTCACCCGTGGGCTGAAGATATCGATCGTCGACGAGCGCGCTGAGGGCCACTCGGCCGAATTCCAGTACGAGGGCGGAATCGAGGACTTCGTTGCCTACCTCAACGAAAACAAGGACACCGTGCACCGCAAGGTCGTGTTCTTCTCGGGGGAGAGCGAGGAGGGTGCGGTCGAGGTGGCGATGCAGTGGAACTCCTCCTACCAGGAGTCGGTCCACTCGTTCGCGAACAACATCAACACGCGCGAGGGCGGCTCGCACATGTCGGGCTTCCGCTCGGCGCTGACACGCACGCTCAACAAGTATGCCCGCGATCACGGCCTGCTCAAGGAGAAAGAGGACAACCTCTCAGGGGAGGACGTCCGCGAGGGTTTGACGGCGGTCATCTCGGTCAAGTTGCGCGACCCCCAGTTCGAGGGCCAGACCAAGACCAAGCTCGGCAACCCCGGTATGGCGGGATTCGTAGAGTCGATCGTCAATTCGAGTCTCGGGGAGTTCCTGGAGGAGAACCCCAGCGAGGCCCGTGCGGTGATCATGAAGGCCGTTCAAGCACAGCGGGCCCGCGATGCTGCGCGCAAGGCTCGCGATCTAACACGACGCAAGTCGGCGCTCGAGAACTCGACGCTGCCCGGCAAGCTCGCCGACTGCTCGGTCAAGGACCCGAGTCTCGCCGAGCTGTTCGTGGTCGAGGGCGACTCCGCGGGTGGCTCGGCCAAGCAGGGCCGCGACCGCAATACCCAGGCCGTGCTGCCTCTACGCGGAAAGATCCTCAACGTCGAGAAGAGCCGGATCGACAAGGTGCTGCAGAACACCGAGGTGCAGGCGCTCATCACGGCCATCGGCACCGGCGTGCGCGATGAGTTCAATCTGGAGAACGCGCGCTATCACAAGGTCATTCTGATGACCGACGCCGACGTCGACGGGGCGCACATCAGGACGCTCGTGCTCACCCTGCTGTTTCGTGAGATGCAGGATCTGATCGAAGCCGGCTATGTCTACATTGCCAAGCCACCGCTCTACAAGATCAAGCAGGGCAGTCGCGAGCGCTACATCGAGAAGGAGCACGAGCTGGAGGACACCTTGCTCGCGGACAAGTGGGAGAAGCTCTCGATCTTCGATCGTCATGCCAGTCAGTTCAAGCTCACCGACACACGCTGGCAGCGCTTCATCAGATTGCTCAAGCAATATGAGGGCTGGTCGTCCTCCCTACGCGCCGTTCATGGCCACGAGATGGTCCAGTTCCTCGAGGAGTCCTCATTGCTTGGCGACCAGGTCAAGAGCGCCGATGACGCGATTCAGGTGCTCTCACGCCAGGGCTTGGAGGGCGAGACGCACGCGACCGAGCTGCTCGAGCAGGATCCACTGGAGTTGCGGGTAAAGGCGACCGAGACGCGCACCGGCTTTGCTCGCACGCACCGCATCAAGCGTGCCCTGTTCGACTCGCAGGAGTACCGCCAGCTCGCCTCCGTGCACCGCCAGCTGATCGAGATGGCCGGCACACCCGCCTTCGAGGTGCGTCTCGGCGACGCGCACGAGAGCGCACCGTCCTTCGAGGCTTTGCGCACGGCGGTGATGACGGTGGCGCAGAAGGGCGTCAAGCTCCAACGCTTCAAGGGTCTCGGCGAGATGAACGCCGAACAGCTCGCCGAAACCACGATGGATCCCGCGAGTCGCACGCTCGCCCAGGTCACGCTCGAGGACGCGGCCGCCGCCGACCGCACGTTCTCGATGCTGATGGGTGACCAGGTCGAGCCGCGGCGCCTGTTCATCGAAGACAACGCCCGCGCTGTAGTCAACCTTGACGTCTAGAGAGGGATGATCCAGTATGGCGACGCCTGAGACTCTCAGTGGCGGAAATGTAGAGCCGCGCGCTCTCGAGGACGAGATGCGCACCGCGTATCTCGACTACGCGATGTCGGTGATTGTGGGGCGTGCGCTTCCCGACGTGCGCGACGGACTGAAGCCGGTCCACCGTCGGGTGCTCTATGCGATGAACGAATTGGGCCTCGGCCCCACCCGCTCCTACGCAAAGTGCGCCAAGATCGTCGGTGAGGTGATGGGCAACTATCACCCGCACGGCGACTCCGCAATCTACGACACGCTCGTGCGCATGGCCCAGGACTTCTCGATGCGCTACGAGCTGGTCGACGGACAGGGCAACTTCGGCTCGGTCGACGACGACCCGGCAGCCGCCATGCGCTACACCGAGGCTCGTCTGGCTCGCATTGCCACCGAGATGCTGCGCGACCTCGATATGGACACGGTCGACTTCGTGCCCAACTACGACGGCTCCCGCCAGGAACCGCTGGTGCTGCCCGCACGCTTCCCGAACCTGCTCGTCAACGGCTCCTCGGGGATCGCTGTGGGAATGGCCACCAACATCCCACCGCACAACCTACGCGAGGTGATCGACGCGACGGTCGCCTACATCGACGATCCAGAGATCGACGTCGAGGGATTGATGGCGCATGTCAAGGGTCCGGACTTCCCGACCGGCGGCGTGATCCTCGGGCGTGCCGGCATCCGCGATGCCTATGAGACCGGCCGCGGCCGAGTGCGCGTGCAGGCCAGGGCCCACATCGAGCCTTTGAAGCAGGGCAAGGAGGCGATCGTCGTCACCGAGCTGCCGTTCATGGTCAAGAAGGGCGGCGACGGTGGCCTCATCCAGAAGATCGCCGATCTCGTGCACGAAAAGAAGATCCCCGAGATCTCAGACCTGCGCGACGAGTCCGACAAGCGCGGAATGCGCCTGGTGATCGAGCTCAAGCGCGATGCGATCCCGAAGGTCGTGCTCAACAAGCTCTACAAGCACACCTCGATGCAGACCACTTTTGGCGTGAACATGGTGGCGCTCGTGGACAACGTGCCACGAACGCTGAACCTCAGATCGGTGATCCACAACTACGTGGCCCACCAACGCGAGGTGATCGTCAGGCGCACCAAGCACGAGCTGAGCGAGAAGGAGGCCCGCGCGCACATTCTGCAAGGGCTCCTGATCGCTCTGGAGAACCTCGACGCAATCATCGAGCTGATCCGCGCTTCGCGCGACCGCGAAGCTGCTCGTGAACAGCTCGTCGAGCGATTCGAGCTGAGCCCGATCCAGGCGACCGCGATCCTCGACCTGCGCCTTTCTCAGCTCACGGCGCTGGAGGCTGACTCGATCAAGCAGGAGCACGCCGATGTAACCGAGAGGATCGCCGAGCTACGTGCCATCCTTGGCGACGAGAGCCGAGTGCTTGCCGTCATCAAGGAGGAGCTCGGCGAGATCTCAGAGCGCTTCGGCGACGAGCGGCGTACCGAGCTCAGCCACTCCGAGGACGAGATTGACATCGAGGATTTGATCGCCGATCAGCAGATGGTGATCACGATCACCAACACGGGCTACATCAAGTCGCTGCCACTTGCCACTTACCGCCAGCAGCAGCGGGGGGGCCGCGGAATCACCGGTATGGACATGAAGGACGGTGACTTCATCGAGCACCTGTTCATCTGCTCGACCCACGACTACCTGCTGTTCTTCACCAACCGCGGCAAGGTCTATCGCTCAAAGGTGTACGAGCTGCCCGAGGCCTCGCGCACGGCGAAGGGTCGTGCGCTTGTGAACGTGCTCCCACTGCGTGAGGGCGAGCGCGTGCAGGCGGTGCTATCCACACGCGACTTCACCGAGACCAAGTACCTCGTGTTCGCCACGCGCAACGGCACAATCAAGAAGACCGAGCTGATCGCCTACAACACGCCGATCAAGGCCGACGGAATCATCGCGATAAATATCCGCGACGACGACGAGCTACTGGCCGTGCGTGGAGTTGAATCAGGCGACGAGGTCATCATGGTCTCCCGTGCCGGTCTCACCGTACGCTTTGCGGAGTCCGATGCCCGCGGGATGGGACGCGACACAACGGGCGTACGCGGGATGGACGTGGGCGCGGAGGGAGAGGTGATTGCCATGGACGTTGCCCGCGATGACATGGATCTGCTCGTGGTAACCGAGAACGGTTACGGCAAGCGCACCCAGATCGGCCAGTACCGCAAGACCAATCGAGGGGCCAAGGGTGTCAAGACGATCGGCCTCACCGAGCAGAAGGGCGCGCTCGCAGGCGCGCTCGTGGTGCGAGAGCATCACGAGCTCGTGTTTATCAGCGTCGGAGGGATGGTCCAGCGAACCTCGGCTGGTGGAATATCCCAACAGGGCCGCTCGGCAACCGGCGTACGCGCCATGAATCTCAAGGACGACGACGTCGTCAGCGCCGTGGCGCTTGTGGTCGACAGCGGTGAGGATGACGCCGAGCTCGCCCAGGAGGGCTTGCCGTTCGATGCGGCTTCGCCGCTGCCTGCAGATCCAACGGATCCCTTGGAGGCGGAGTCTGCCGAGCCCGAGGACTGAGCTGCCCACATCGTCATCTCCGTCCGCTACATTTGAGGGACCAGAGAAAGGAGGTGGTCCTACGTTGGCTGACAGTATTTGCGGGACTCTGGAGGTGGCCGGCCGTTAGGCCGAAGCACTCGGCTGGACCCGCCTAGCGGATTCCAACCCGGGCCACCATCGCGTAGATCGCCGGACTTGTCCCTCCGGCTCGCAGTGTCGCAAGCGCGCCAGCCCGCGTGCTTGGCAATGCCAGATCTGCGCGATCGTGTCCAGCACAGTTGAAAGCGGGGGGCGCCTAGTCGAGGCGCCCCCCGTGATTAATTCAGGCCGCGGCAGGTAGATACTGTCGCCACGCCGCCGGGATGGTGGGGCTGGCAACGCGGATGAAGATCTCGGCGCGCGGGGTGCGAGGCTGATGGCGGGGATGCATTCCGGCCTGACGCGGCAACATGTCCCCCTTGCGCCGGTTGCAGGGGGCGCAGGAAGCAACGATGTTCTCCCAGCTGGAGGTTCCGCCCTTCGAACGCGGGATCACGTGATCGACCGTCAGGTTTGAGCGCGACCCGCAGTACTGGCACATCCAACCGTCGCGGGCAAACACGGCGCGGCGTGTGATCTTGCGGCGATGGGTATCGCGCGGAACATGCACGTAGCTCATGAGTCTGATCACTACAGGACGAGCGAGCGTGGAGCTCTCGGAGTGCAGCTCCCACAACCCACGCTCGATCAGCTCCGCCTTCTCCTTCAGCAGAAGCACCACCGCGCGGCGTACTGAGCACACGTTGATTGGCTCAAAGGTCGCGTTGAGGACGAGCACCCGGCCACCCATCGTCGAGTTCGACGATGGGTTCGGTCCGTGCCGCTGGTGCTCTGAGGGCGACACGGACCCCACTGGCTCTGTGGGTACCGTGCTTTCCATCTTCAGCGCCGCAGTGTAGCGATCCGTTCGCCCTCCCGCGCTCGATCTGGTCGGGCGATACGATTGACGAGTTCGGTCAGCTAACCGGATATGAGCCAAACACGCGCACCTGCTCGCATCTGGCTCGCAGGCCCGCGAGTGCTTCGGAGACGACTTCTTTGGCTGAGGAGCCCTCCAGGTCGACGAAGAACATGTAATGGCCAAGTCGCTCGCGCATCGGGCGCGACTCGATCTTTGTGAGGTTGATCTCGCGCCCGGCAAACTCGTTCAAGCACAGCACCAACCACCCCGCGCGGTCGGCGCCCGCGCCCCAAAACACAAGCGAAGTCTTACTCCCTCGCCCGCCCGGCGTTCGCAGCGGTGGTGCTCCCAAAGGAGAGTTCGCGCGCGCGAGCCACACAAAGCGCGTCTCGTTGTCCTCGCGATCTTGGATTCCCTCGGCGATCACCGCGCATCCATACAGCTCAGCCGCCAGCCGCGTTCCGATCGCCGCCCACGAATCGTCCTTGCGTTGGCTTACGAGTCGCACTGCCTCAGCCGTCGAGGTGGCCGCTACGACGCGTGCCCGCGGGAGCTCACGATGCAGGAAACGCGCGCACTGGCCAGGCACATGCGGGTGGGAGACAATTGTCTGGATCTGCTCGACCGGCGTCGGAGCACCGACAATCAGACAGTGGCGTACGGGCAGCACCACCTCGCCGACGATCGCCACTTCTCGCGCATCGCCAGCGAGCGTGTCGAGCGTCACCGTCACTGACCCCTCGATCGAGTTCTCGATCGGCACCAGCGCCCACTCGACGGCTTCGCTCTGCACGGCCATCACGGCGTCGCGAATCGTCTCCATTCCCACGGGCGTCACAGACGCGCTGTCGATGCTGCTGAGCAGTGCCTCCTCGCTGAAGGTGCCCTCCGGGCCGAGATAGCCGGCGCGCGGGATCTCCTCGGCACCCCGGCCGTGAACGCTAGACGCCGGTGGCATCGGCGGTGTCCGTCGGCACTACGGCTCGCCTGCCCGGCGAGGGCGACCCGCTGGGAGCGGCTACACGGTCGCCGAGCGCGACCCGAACAGCCTCGGCCTCCTCTGGCGAGAGCTCGAGCTCGCCTTGTCCGTCGTGCACCTGCTTCGCATACACGCGCGCTTGGTCGCGATGGTGAATGCAGGTGAGCACGACCCCCGAGCGCCGATCGTCCAGCAGCGCGATCGACACCGACTGCTGCCCGGAAAGCTCGTTATAGGCGTCATAGCGAATCAGCGCGTAGTGGGAGATGACTCCGGTGAGCGCAACCTCGACACCATCGAGACGACTATCCAGTCGTGAGGCCATGTCCCCCACATATTCTTGGAGTGCCTGGAAGGCCTCCTGTAGCGACGCGCTGTGAGCGATCACATCCTGCTCGGCACTGTTGCCGAGCACCAGCTTTTGCGCTCCGCGCAGGCGCCGTACGCTACGCGCCAGCAGGGCGCACGCGGTCAGTGCGGTCAGCGCCACCCCGAGCGCCCCAAGCGCGAGGATTCCTTGCGTGTCGGTCAGCGACGTGGCGCTCATCAGAAAACAAGTTAGCCGCTCACGCGGTCGGGGAGCACAGGCAAGCGGGGCGCCCTTGCAGGCGGTAGCGCGCACGAGACCTCCCTGCGCGCTACTTCCCGAAGATCACCAGATACGTTTCCTTGTTGTTTTCGACATCTGTCTCTCCCGGAACCGGCAGCACGTTGACCGTCACCCGTGAGGCCGCTTCAAGCGTGACGCCGTTCACGGGAATCTCGACACTGTTGGTCTGTCCCGGTTCGGTCTTGGGTATCAAGTGCGATGCCTTGAACGTCTTGTCTTCGGCGGTGACCGACACTTCCACCTTCACGTTTGTCTGGGGGTTTGAGCCAGAGTCTTCGACCATGGCCGTAAAGGTGGGAGTTGAGCCGACGTTGACGTGGTTGAGCGTCGGCGAGGGTTCCAGCGCATTGGTTCCCACGCTCACGCCCTTCAGTGCGCTCCCGTGGGTACCGGGTGTCACGGAGCCGCTTGAGCTCGCCGCCTGGCCGGTGATGCTCGACTGCACCGTAGAGGCGGTCAACCAGCCGAGGTTCGGCAGAAAGCGACTCGAATCAGTGCTCTGGCCGCTGACTCCGCCGGCCGCGAGCGCCTCTTCTATCAGCGGCACGACTCGTTGCGAGTAGATCACGTCCGAGGCCAGGAATATCTCCATGGTGCCGGCGATCTTGGTGCTCGCCGTCTGCGCGTGACCGCCGAGTGCTTCGCTAGTCAGCGCCGCTACCTTCGTGAGCCCTTCCACACGCAGGTCGAGCGCCAGCAGCAGGTTCTGCTGCGCAGCCGTCATTTCGCCAGGTACGCTCAGCCCCTTCGCGCGTTCGGCGAGTTCGTGCGCTTCCAGGCGCAGGTGATCGACCTGTGTCTCGACTTCCAGCGCCGACTTGCCGCCGGCACCCGCGAGCGTTGTGAACAGCGGCTTGGCCACCTGTGTTTCCGACGCCTCAGCGATCTGGTTGACGTTCTGGTTGTAGTTTTCCAGACTCTGCTGTTTGCCGCGCTTCAGACAGCCATTCACGATTAGCACGATCGCGATCAGCAGCACCACGCCGATGCCCGCCGCGATCCGCCGGCGGACCAGCATCGTGTGGTGGTCGATCGAGTGAGCCCCACCACCTCCTGCCCCCGCCCGTTGGGGCTGTCGCGGCTGGGGTCGCGGTTGCTGTTGGGTGTGAGCCGGACGGACCGTTGTCGGCGGCTCATCGTCCTCGTCATCGAAGAACGACAAAAATGGCTCCTTGCAGGGATCGTGAAGCTCACCAGTATGACCCCACCGCCACCCGGAATGCGGATTGCAACTTCTCGACCATGCCCGGCTGGCGCGCTCGCCGGGCAGGGAAAGGCTCTGGCCATGGCGAACGCGGGACGCGGTGGATTCCTCCAAGACTCTCGTTCAGGGCCCTATCCGCGTCTCCGACGAGCGTTCGCTGCTGCGCGGCCAGCCGCTGCTGGGGCGCTACCGGCTGCTGGAGCGACTCGGCGCGGGCGGATTCGGCACCGTATGGCGTGCCCATGACGAGCTGCTTGATCGCATCGTTGCGCTCAAGCGCATACCGCTGCCCTCCGACGAAGACCGTGAGCGCGCCATGCGCGAGGCGCACGCAACCGCGCGCCTGTCCCATCCGGCGATCGTGTCGCTGTACGAGGCAAGCGCCGACGAAGACGCTTTCTATCTGATCTCAGAGCTGATCGAGGGTGACACCCTTGCCCAGCTGATCGCTGAGGATTGGCTCGCCGACGAGCAACTGCTGGAAATAGGCCTCGCACTATGCGCCGCACTCGAGCACGCCCACGCGCGCGGGGTGATCCACCGAGACGTGAAGCCCCACAACGTGCTTGTGCCAAGCGAGAGGACACACCACACGCCGTCGCGCGCGGCTGCACCCATGACCGCGAAGCTCGCCGACTTCGGTGGTGCTCGCCTGGCGGGTGACGATGCGCTGACACGTACCGGAGACGTGCTCGGCACGCTCGCCTATATGGCCCCCGAGCAGAGTGAGGGCTATGAGGTTGATGGCGCTGCTGACCTCTACTCGCTCGCGCTGGTCATGTACGAGGCGCTCACCGGCGTCAATCCCGTACGCGGTCGCACGCCCGCGGCGACGGCTCGGCGCATCGGCGAACCGATCGAGTCGCTGCGAGGTAGACGCCGCGATCTTCCGCGCGAGCTGACCCGTGCGCTCGACACCGCACTGGATGCCGATCCTGCCCGTCGAGGCACGCTTGCAGATCTCAATGAAGCGCTCGAGGACGCGCTGCGGGGAGGCATGAAGGACCGGCGCTTCCCTGCGGCCCACCCTCCTCGACTCATCGCGCTACCGCGGTTGATCTGGATCGGCTGCCTGCTCGCGCTCGCGGTTTGGCAAGCCGCGAGCGGTCGCGTGGGGGTGTCGTTGCTACTGCTTGGCGCCGGCGTACCGCTATTGGTGATGCCACGGCGCTCAGGTCCGGGCTGGCTCGCCGCCGCGCTGGCGCCCGTGCTCGGCATCGCGGGGCTGGCCGGCGCGTTTCCGGCGCTGGCCGCCCAGCGCTCGAGCTGGCGCGCGCGCGCCGCGCTGGCCGCGCTTGGTTTCTGGTGGCTGGCGCTGGCCGAGTCGCTGCTCGACCGGCGGCTGTGGCTTGGCCCGCCGAGTGGGCTGCCGCCGGGTCCGGTGTGGGAGGGTTCCTTCGGCAAGGCTGCCACGCACGTGCTCGGCGCCACGCTCACGCCCGAGCTGCTGCTGGGCGCGACCGTGTGGGCGCTTGCCGCGGCGATACTGCCATGGCTTGTGCGTGGGCACAACGCTGCGCTCGACGTGATCGTGGCGCTCATTTGGACGACGGCTCTGCTTGCTGCCACACCGCTGTTGGATCGCGCCCTGCTCGCTCATGCAAGTCAGCAAAGTCCGCATGGAGCGCTGCTCGGCGCGGGGGTAGGCTGCGCGCTGGCGGTCTGCGCGCGAGCGCTGCGCGGCCCCATTTGACTCCTCGGCGCACGCTGTCTGCGCATCCTCGTCGCACGTGGCCCTTAGAGTGGATACCTCACGCCGGCACGAGTCGGGTGTCCCACGATGAATCCGCTTAGAACACTGGAGAACATGATTGCCGGTCTTGTCGAAGGCACGTTCGGGCGTGTGTTCAAGACCGAGGTCCGCCCAATGGAGCTCGCTCGCAAGCTCGCGCGCGAGATGGATGAGAACACGACGGTGTCGGTGTCGCGTGTGTATGCGCCAAACGAGTACTCGATATGGCTCTCCACCAAGGATCGCGCACGTTATGAGGGCGTGGAGGATGAGGTGATCGACGAGCTGTGCGCCTACCTGCTCGAGCACGCACGCGGTGAGGATCTTGCGCTTGCCTCGCGTCCGAGCATCAAGTTTCACACCGACGAGCGCCTCGTCCTCGGCGAATTTGGGATCCAAGCGCGCACGGTCAGAGTGGAGGACAGCGCCGAGCCTCGACGCGAGCACACCTCCCCGAGTGCATCTGCAGCTCCAGTAGGCGAGCGTCGCCCCGCCCCGCCCCGTCGCCTCGGAGCGGAGTCAGGCGCAGGAGCTGTGGCCGGCGTCGGAGCGGCCGCGGGCGGGGTGCCATCCAGGGATGCCGGGGGGATCGGCAACACGATGATCTTCAGCAATTCCAAACGGGTTCGCGATGCGGTCGAGGGTGCCGGTGTGAGGCGACATTCCAAGGCGCTGTTGATCGTGGCCGGCAGGCGCATGCTCGTGGCTCCGCGCGGTGCGACGATCGGACGTAGCCGCGAATGCGACGTCGTTATCGAGGATTCGGGTATCTCGCGTCGCCACGCTGAGCTGCGCCTCGATGGCACGAGCTGGAGGATCGAGGATCTCGGTTCGACCAACGGGGTGCGTGTAAACGGTCTCGCGATCCACGGAATCCACCAGTTGCAATCGGGGGACCGCATCGAGATGGGCTCCACTGAGATTCTTTTCGAGATCGCGCCATGAACAACCTCGAGCCGGTGTCAGTCATGTTGAAGTTCGGCTTCCTCGCCGTTCTTTATCTGTTCCTGTTGTGGGTGTCTCGCAGCGCGCTGAGAGATCTACGCGGCAACGGCGCGCAGACCCCAGGCTCCGATCGCGCTTCCGCGCATCCCGCGATCGTGGCGGCCGACGCTACCGGGCTACACTCGGCCTCCACGTTCGGCCCGGCCGACCTGACCGGTCGTGCCCCGCGTTTTGCGGTGGAGCGTGCGCCTGGACACGAGCCCGGAATGATCTACGACCTCGAAGGCGACCTGGTGTTCGGCCGCGGCGACAGAGCCGAGATACGCTTGAACGACCCGTTTGCCTCCTCGCGCCATGCACGCGTGTACGAACAGGGACATATTCTGGTGATCGAGGATCTCGGCTCCACCAACGGCACCTACCTAAATGAGGAGCTGCTTGACGGTCCGCGGCCACTCCACCCAGGCGACCGAGTGCGAATCGGCGACTCCGAATTCACCTTCGAGGTCGATTGAGAATGGATGCGCCGGGTTTTCAGCTGGCTTGGGTGGTGTTGTTGCCCGTGTGTGCGGTCAACCGCTCGGTGCCCCGTCGAGGCTTCAACTGATGCTGCGTGTGGCCGAGCATTGGTGTGGCACGGACACCGGCCTGCAACGGCGCGCTAACGAGGACTCGCTGCTTGTTCGCTCGCCTCTGTTTGTCGTCGCGGACGGCATGGGCGGAGCGCAGGCGGGTGAGGTCGCCTCGCGCGTCGCGGTGGAAGCATTTCACGACGGACTGCGCGATCGCTCAAACGCCGAGCGCAGCCTCGTCGCGCAGGTCGAGGAGGCCAATTCGCACATCAATGAGCTCTCCCACCGCCGTGCCGAGCACGCCGGTATGGGTACCACGATCACCGTCGTATACGTCGGCGAGCAGGAGGTGTCGATCGCCCACGTCGGCGACTCGCGTGCCTACTGTCTGCGCGAGCATGAGCTGTTGCGTCTCACCGACGACCACTCGCTCGTCGACGAGCTGATCCGGGAGGGAAAGCTCACCCCCGAGGAAGCCGAGGAGCACCCCCAGCGCTCGGTAATCACGCGCGCGCTTGGCCCCGAGGCGACGGTTGAGGTTGACGTGCGCTCCTTCGGGGGCCGCGCAAAGGATGTGTATCTGATCTGTAGCGACGGGCTCACCACGATGCTGAGCGAGACGGAGCTGTTTGACGTCTTGGGTGCTCACGAGTCGCTGCGCGACGCCGGCGAGGCACTGATCGCGGCCGCCAATGCGGCGGGCGGCAAGGACAACATCACTGTCGTGCTGTTTCGTCTGGAGGAAGTGCCGAGTGACGCTGATCGTGATGCTGACGGGCACACCACCATCACCAATCTCGCACCAGCGCCACTGGCCGCCCTGACGTCGCTGGAACGACCTGATCACCCTACCCAACACGCCGATCTAAACCTCGCTCTGGCCGACGAGGTGGAGACGGCGGGCGCGCCGGTGATTCCGCGCCAGCCGCGCCTCGCCGCGCCCCCGTCCGTGCGCTCGCGCGGCGTTCGCGCGCGCATGCGTCGCTGGCGTGGGCTCGTGGTCGTGCTGGCCGTCCTCGGAGTGCTCGCGTCGGCCGCCTATCTGGCTTTTCAGTCGGTGTACTTCATCGGCACCAACCAGCGTGGGCTCGTGACGATCTTCAACGGCGTGCCCTACGAATTGCCTGGCAAAGTCAAGCTCTACAACGTCGAATACGTGTCGGGAGTCAGCGCTTCGACGCTCACCGCGGCGCGCCGCCAGGCGCTGCTCGATCACTCGCTGCGCTCGGAAAGCGACGCCGCCGAACTCATACGCCAACTTGAACTTGGCCAGTTGAGTGCGCCGTGAACCGTCCGATCGTGCGCCTCTATGGCCTCGTGGTCGTGTTGTTTGCTGTGCTTGTCGCGTTCACCTCGCGCTGGACGATCTTCCAAGCCTCCTCGCTGCGCACCAACACGCTCAACGAGCGCGGCCTGCTCGATCAGGAGCGGATCGCCCGCGGCGAGATCCTCGCCGCGGGCGGCGAGGTGCTGGCGCGCAGCGTGCGAGACTCCGAAGGCTTCTATACGCGCATCTATCCCACGGGCGCGCTGTTTACACCCGCGATCGGCTATTCCAGCATCGGCCTGCTTGCTCAAACCGGCCTGGAGCGCTATCGCAGTGCTGCGCTCAACGGCGAAACCGGCACGAGCGTGCAGAGCGTGCTCAATGAGATCCAAGGTCGCAAGCCGCAGGGGAACACGGTGTTGACCACGCTACAGCCAAACGCCCAGCGTGTTGCGATCTCCGCGCTCGGCGAGCACGAAGGCGCGATAGTGGCGCTGCGCCCCCAGACCGGGGCGGTTGAGGTGATGGCCTCCTCGCCGAGCTTCAATGCCAACGCGCTCACCTCGCAAAGCGCCTACGAACGGATCACCAGAGAGCCGGGTGCGCCGCTGGTCAACCGCACTGTCCAATACGGCTACGCGCCCGGCTCGACGTTCAAGGTGGTGACCGCCACCGCCGCGATCGACACGGGCCAGTTCACACCGGAATCGACCGTCAGCGGCCGCAACGGAGTGGTGATCTCGGGTCTTCCGCTGAAAAACGACGACAATGAGAGCTTCGGGCAGATAACGCTCACCGAAGCGCTCGCACACTCGGTCAACACGGTCTACGCGCAGGTGGCGGAGCAGCTCGGGAAGCCCACGATGGCGCGCTACATGCGCCGCTTCGGCTTCGACCGCAAGCCGCGTCTGGACTACCCGGCCGAAGAAATGTCCGCCAGTGGCGAGTACCTACCGGACGGACGGCTGATCTCGCCGACCAGCCCCGATGCCGATGTCGGACGCATGGGCATCGGCCAGGACAAGCTCGCGGTCACGCCGCTGCAGATGGCCGAGGTGGCGGCGGCGGTAGCCAACCACGGCACCCTGATGACCCCCCATCTGACCAGTGCGATCGTGGAACCCGACGGACATGTGGTGCAACGCATCTCCCCCAAAGTGCAGTCGGTCGTGATGAAGCCCTCGACCGCGGCAGCTGTCACCGGCATGATGGAAGCCGTGGTCTACAGCCCAGGGGGTACGGGCGCAAGCGCGCAGATCCCCGGCGTGCGAGTGGCGGGCAAGACCGGCACGGCTGAAACACAGTTCGGCGCGGCGCTCAATAACGTGTGGTTCATCGCGTTTGCGCCCGCTCAGAACCCGACCGTCGCGGTGGCTGTGACGCTCAAGGGGGTCCCGGGCCAGGGTGCCACGTTTGCGGCACCGGTGGCCAGGCAGGTCATGGAAGCGCTGCTACATGGTTGAGCTGGCGATCAGCTCCCCGGGAGGGACATCTCACCCCGGGGTTAGCCGAGCAAACGGCCCACAACGTCCCGGAGGAGGCTGTGAGCATGGTTGAGGCCGGCACACTCATCGACGGGCGCTACCGCGTGTCCGCGCGTCTGGGCTCGGGTGGCATGGCCGATGTGTATCTCGCGCACGACACACTGCTCGGACGCCAGGTTGCGCTCAAGCTGCTGCACCATCGCTTCTCTGAGGATCAGGAGTTTGTCGAGCGCTTCCGTCGTGAGGCCTCCAGCGCCGCGGGCCTTTCACACCCGAACGTTGTGGCGGTGTTTGACAGGGGCGAGTGGGACGGCACCTACTACATCGCGATGGAGTATCTCCCGGGCCGTTCGCTGAAGGCTGTAGTACGCGAGCACGGGCCGCTCTCACCCGGCGACGCGATCGACATCGTCGTGCAGATATTGCTCGCCACGCGCTTTGCCCACCGGCGCGGGATCATCCACCGCGACATCAAGCCCCACAACGTGATCCTTGACGAGGAGGGTCGCGCAAAGGTCACCGATTTCGGCATCGCGCGCGCGGGCGCCTCGGACATGACGCTCACCGGATCGATCATGGGCACCGCGCAATATCTCTCGCCTGAGCAGGCCCAAGGCCACGCGGTCAGCGAGAGCTCTGATCTGTATGCGGTCGGCGTGGTGTTGTACGAGCTGCTGACAGGCAGTGTGCCGTTCGAGGGAGAATCGGCAGTGACGGTCGCACTCAAGCAGGTCTCGGTCGAGCCGACTCCACCGAGCCAGCGCAACCCGGAGGTGGGCTCCGCGCTCGATGCGGTCGTGATGCGCTCGCTGGCAAAGGAGCCAGCCCAGCGCTTTGCCAGCGCGGACGAGTTCATCGCCGCGCTCCAGCAGGCGCGCGAGGGGATCGCACCGCCGCCGATGACCGCGATCAACGGCTCCCCGCCGAGGGCGTACGACACCGCCGCCGCGCTGCTCGTGCCGCCGCTGCCAGAGGATGACGGGCGGCCTCCGGCAGACAGCGCGCGACGGCGCCGTCGCGCGCTGTGGATAGCCGCGGGCGTGGCGGTGCTGGCGATCGCGGGCGCCGCGATCGCTCTGTTTGCGCTCGGATCCAAAATGGGAGAGGCGACGGTGCCCAACGTCACCGGCGAGACCCAGTCGGTCGCGCTCACCTCGCTGCAGCGGGAAGGTCTCGTGCCGGTCGTCTCGCTTGCCGCCAACGCGCGGGTGGCAAGCGGCTTGGTGGTAGGCACCACCCCGCCAGGGGGTACCGCCGTCAAGAAGGGTGCACGCATAAACGTCGTCGTGTCCTCCGGTCCCGGGATTCTCGCGCTGCCCAACGTGAACCACAAGGGTAGTGCCGAAGCGACGAAGATCCTGCGCGAAAAGGGCTTTCAACCGACCACGCAGAGCCAGTCCAGTAGCACCGTCGGCAAGGGTCTTGTGATCTCGACCGACCCGACCGCCGGCACAGAGGTGCAGGTCGGCAGTCCAGTCACCGTGCTCGTGTCGAGCGGGCCTCAGGAAGTGAGCGTGCCGGAAGTAGCGAACGAATCGCAGGCCGCAGCGACCGCGACGCTCGCGGCTGCTGGGCTGAAGGTAACCGTCGTCAAGCGCGAAGTCTCCGAACCCTCGCCCGGCACGGTCATCTCCCAATCGCCGAGCGCCGGTTCCTCGCTGAGCGTGGGCGGGCAGGTTACGATTGTCGTGGCACAAGCGCCCAAGCAGACCGCGGTGCCCTCGGTGGTCGGTCAAAGCGAAGTGCAGGCCGTCGCGATGCTCACCGCCGCCGGCTTCACCTCGACAACGGTAACCCGCACCGTCACCGAACCGTCCAAGGTAGGCATCGTCGTGCAGCAGAGTCCCGTGGCGGGACACAAGCTCGCCAAGGGCGGCAGCGTGACGATCGCAGTTGGTGCCGTTGGCCAGCAGACCACCACCACACCAACCACGACCACACCAACCACATCAACGCCGGCAGCGGTCACTCCCACGCCAGCGCCAGCGCCGGGCACACCCCCGGCCACGCCATAGCTGCGGTTGTGCGTCAATTTGGCTCTAATCCCTGCACCGCTCACGTGTGCGCAGTGGCAACGCGCGTCGCGCTACTTGAATAGCGTGATTTCGGAGATCTGCGCGGTTTCGCTGTTTGGCGGAAGCTTGGTTATCCACACAAGGTAGTAGCGGTAGCGCAAGCCCTGCCCGTTGATCGCGATTGTCGTGCGGGAGTAGATGGTTTTGCCAGGCGCAAGCTGCGTCCAGCCAAGCGCGCCGAGGGCCTTGGCGCCGCCGTCCGGCGAAGCGGCGCCCGTGTCAGCCGAAGCGCGCACGCCGGCAGAGTCCGTACCGACGGAGCTTGTGCCAGATGGGCCAGCGCTCGAACTGGTGGAGTAGCCGGTGGAGCCATATATCGCGGCAATGAAGCCAGGGGAGGGCGTTTGAATCTCGAGCGCTCGCGCAACGACGCCAGGGCTCGCGTCGAGCGCGATACCGAGCCCCGCCTTGCCGAGGTCGTCGTTCAGGTAGTGCTCGGTGCTCCACGACGTGTTGAGATCGCCGTCGACGGTGCTGGCGACGGCCGAGGCATGTTCGGAGCCCGTGCCAAACGGGTTGTAGGAGCTGGCGGCCGTCTGTCTCAACACCACGGGCGTCGTGCCCGCCGCCGAATGAACGTCTGGCGCCACGCCGGTGCCGCTGTGGGTGTGGTTAAACGCGGCCACGATCACCACAGCCACGATCGCGGCCAGCAGCAGCAGCGAGATTGCCCAGCGGGCTGGATGACGCGTGCGCCACGGCAGCAGACGTCTTGCGGGCGCGGGCAGCGTGCGCAAGACGGCGGTCACCTCGCCGGTGGCCTGCCCGGAACGGGCCATCTCGATCGCCAGGGCCTGCTCCATCTCGGCCACCATGCTCGCCATGTCTGGATAGCGCCGATCGAGATCCTTGGCCGTCGCGCGTTCGACCACGGCGGCGGTTGCCGCGGACACCTCCGGGCGCGCGAGCTGCACGTCGGGGACTTCCTCGCGCACGTGCATCATCGCCACGGCAACCGGCGAAGGGCCACTGAATGGGACCTTGCCGGTGAGCATCTCATACAACACCACACCCAGCGAATACACATCGGACTGGCCTGTGACGGGCTGTCCGAGGGCCTGCTCGGGAGACACATAGTCGGTGGTGCCGAGCACGCGCCCGTCGATCGTGAGTCCCTCCTCTGAAAGCGTGCGCGCGATCCCGAAATCGGTGATCTTCGCGCCTCCCTCCCCGCCGAGCAGAATGTTCTGTGGCTTGACGTCGCGATGGACTATCTCGTGCCCGTGCGCGGCGCCGAGCGCGCGCGCGATCTCGATCCCGTAGGCAAGTACGGTGGGCACCTCCAGCGGCGCGTCGCGGCGAATCAGCTCCTTCAGAGTCTCCCCCGCCACGTACTCGAGCACCATGTACGGCGCCCCGTCCGTGGCGCCCCCACGAACGCCGTCGGAACCATGCAGTGGGTTCCACTCGCCCGCGTCGATCACGGTCACGATGTGGGGGTGATTGAGCTGGGCCACCGCCCGCGCCTCGCGACGGAAGCGCTCGAGCTGGTCGGAGTCCGAGGCGATCTCCTGGTGCATAAGCTTGATCGCGACCTCCCGTTCGAGCACGGTGTCGAACGCGCGATATACGGTGCTCATGCCACCGTGGCCGATGCGCGCATCAAGGCGGTAGCGACCGCCGAGTGTGGTGCCGAGGATGACGTTGTTCACGATTGGGCCTCGAACGCCTGAGTATGCCCCGCCAGGCGGGGGATGGCGATGAGGTCTTTATTTTTTTTGGATTTGTGGGGCGTGCTGGTTGGTGTTATCGCGCGTTCGTCGGACCACAAGTAGCGCAAGCGCCGCGCGGTACACCGTGCAGGCAGGCAACAGTGCCACGCGACGCCTGGGACCCAGCACTGTGGTGCTGGCGAGCGTCGAGGCGAATGCGCTCGCGGCGCCGAGCGCCAGCGGAAGCCCCATCTCACGCGACACACCCTCGCGAGCGAGCCGCGTCCCCTGCAGCCCAGTGGCGCCCGCGATCACCGGCAGGCCGACCTGCCACGACAGCCGATCGGCCTCCCGGCGTGAAAGACCGCGTGCGCGCGCGGCTGCGAGCGTGGCTCCGCTGCGCGAAACGCCCGGGATCAGTGCGAGCGCCTGCGCAAAGCCAAGTGCAAGGCCGAGCGCGAGTCCGTCGCGCATGCCGGCGTCGGCGGGACCGCGTGGCTTGGGGTCCATCGAATCCACGTGTGCCACCGCGGAGCAGTCGCGGCGCTCGCGCGCGTGCAGCGCTCGCGCGCGGTACTCGCCGGCGATCATCGCGGTAGAGCCGGCAAGCAGGCCGGCCGCGATCGTGGCAGGCGTGCCAAGCCGGCGTTCGATCTGTCCGCCGAGCGTGTAGCCGGCGAGCGCGGGCGCAAGCACGGCAGCCGCCACGCACCCGAGCTTCGCACTCGTGCTCCCCGTGGGGGCAGCAGCGCGCGCGCGCCTACCGCCAGGCAGGCTGTCGGGCTTCTCCCACGGTGCTCGCAGCAGCAGCGCCGCGGCGGTGCCAGCGTGCAGTGACACCTCAAAGGACTTGCGAAGCCGTGGATCGAGCTCGCTATAGGGCCAGCCCGCGAGCCACGGCACCAGCGTGGTGTGGGAGGAGGACGACACCGGCAGGAGCTCGGTGGGACCCTGCAACAAGCCGAGTGCCAGTGCGTGGCGGAGCGGGAGCCCATGCGCACTGGCCATCGCGCTTGCGTCAGCTCACGTCGGCGGTGGGCGTGTCCTCGGGGGTCGGGCTCGACTGGCGAGTGCGGCGGCGCACGACCGCGTAGAGGATCCCCACGACCACAAGCGCAACGATCGCGTAGTCGACGTACTCAAAGCCCTTGCGCACACTTGTCCAGTCGCTGCCGAGCGCGTGACCCGCCAGCGCCAGCGCGAGCACCCATGGGATCGTGCCGATCAGGGAGAACACGGTGAAGCGTCCGAGCGGCATCCGCGAGACCCCGGCTGGCAGCGAGACGAATGCGCGCACCAACGGGATCAGCCGCCCGAACATCACCGCCATCTCGCCATAGCGCTGAAAGAAACGGTCGGCCCGTTCGATCTGGGCGGGGTGGGTGGGAATCAATTTAAGCTTCGCCCCATGGCGTTCGAACAGCTCCAAGCGCCCTCCGCGTCCGATCGCGTAGGCCGCCCACGATCCGACCATCGTGCCGGCCAGTCCGACGAGCACGATCCCGGTCATCGTCATGTGGTGGTGCGCCGCGCTCTGCGAGGGGTCTGCCACCGCGAAGCCGGCAAACAGCATCACCACCTCGGAGGGGATCGGGATGCAGGCGCTGGAGAGCGCCATCAACGCAAAGATCCCCGGTAGTCCCGCGTCGCGCACGAAGTGCGAGATGGAGTTGACCAGCGATTCTGAGATCGACGCCAGGACGAGCACGTGGGTCATGCGCGCAACGATACCTGTCGTTTGCAAAGCGGCTACCGTACGGCGGTGGCAAAGCGTCTGCCGCACGGCTGTGGAGCACAATGTCACCCGCCGCCCCGATCGGCGCTAGCGTGCGCGTCCAATGCGCGTGTGGATCGACCTGACCAACAGCCCGCACGTGCTCGTGATGCGACCCGTGATCGAGCTGCTGCGCGAGGACGGTCACGAGGTGCGGGTGACCGCACGCGACTTCGCCCAGACCCTGCAACTGCTCGACCGCTTTGCGATCGAGCACACGGCGATCGGCCGCCATCGCGGCGAGCGCCTGGCGGATAAGGCGGTCGGTTTGGCAAGCCGTTCGGCCGCGCTCGTGCGCTGGGCGCGGCGCGAATCGGCAAGTCGCCGGCCCGGAGCGGTCCCACCGGCGAGCGTTGGTCGGAGAGCCGCGAGTCCAAACGGTGTCCGTCGCTCTGCTGATCCTGGTCGGGAGCGCCCCTTTGACATTGCGCTCGGCCACGGCTCAAATGACGTGAGCGTGGCCTCGCGATTGCTGGGGATTCCCTGCTCGACCATGTTCGACTACGAGTGGGCGGCCGTCCAGCACCATGTCAACTGCCGGCTGGCACGCGCGGTGGTGGTGCCCGATGCGATCCCCCCCGAGCGTCTGGATCGCTATGGCGCCAAGGGCAAGGTGCGCGCCTATGAGGGGCTGAAGGAGGAGTACTATCTCGCCGACTTCGAGCCTGATCCCGCCGTGATCGAGGAGCTGGCGCTCGATCGCACGCGCCCGATCGTCGTCGTCAGGACTCCGCCCGAGGTGTCGCTGTATCACCGCTTCGAAAACGACCTGTTCGCGAGCGTGCTTGCACACCTGCGCGATGGCGGTGCAGCCCGCGCGCGCGGGGAGGCGCTAGGGGGAGCAGTGCAGTCGGTTGTGCTTCCCCGCACCGACTCCCAACGCGCCGAACTGCGCGGGGTGCCGGGCTTCACGGTGCCCGAGCGCGCGATCGACGCGCAGTCACTGATCGCCTTCGCCGATCTGGTGATCTCCGCTGGCGGCACGATGAATCGCGAGGCAGTGGCGCTTGGCACGCCCGTCTACACCACGTTCGAGGGGCGTCTCGGCGCCGTCGACGAGCGCCTGATCGCCGAACGGCGCCTGCGCAAGCTGGCCAGTGTGGAGCAGCTGGATCTGTCTAAGCGCAATCGCTCCGCCGACGCGTCGCGCACGCGCCGTGACCCGCGCGAGCTCGTGGAGCTGCTGCTGTCACCGCTAGTGCCCCATTAGGCCCTAGAATCAAGGCAATGCGCCGACGGATCACCGCGCCGGCTCTGTCCCTGCACCGGCACTCGCTTCCGAGGCTGGCGCTCGATTGCGCGCTGATGGCGCTCGCCTACTACCTGGCGTTCGAGCTGCGTTTCGACAATGGGCCGACCGGCCGCTACGAGAAGTTGTTTGAACGCACAGTTTGGTGGGTGCTTGGCGGGAGTCTCGTTGTGCTGTTGCTCGCACGCGTGTACCAGCGCCGCTGGCGCTACTCGGGTCAGCGCGACTACGAGGCGGTGGCCCGTGCGGTGGTTGCGATCGTGCTGCTCACGGTGGTTGCGATCGCGGTGGTGCATCCCGTGCAGATCCCCCACGTGCTGGCCCACAATGGCGTGGTCGGTATCAGCGGCACGACCGCGGTGGGGTTGCCCAACGGTGTGATCGCGCTGTTCTTCCTGTTGTCGCTGCTGTTTTTGATCGGCGTGCGCGTGGTCGCTCGCAGCTTGTACGAGCGCCGGCCGCTCGGCGGGTTCCGTGCGGCCGGGCGTCGCGAGCGCAACGTGCTGATCGTCGGCGCCGGCGACGGTGGGCGACTCGTGTTGCGCGAGATCCTGCGCAACCGCGAGCTCGGCCTGCGGCCCGTCGGATTTGCCGATGACGATCCGCGCAAGCGCGGATTGCGCATGGACGGCGTGACCGTACGCGGCAACACCGAAGGCGACCTGCCGCGCATCCTCGAGGAGACAGAGCCCGACGAAGTGATCATCGCGATCCCCTCGGCCCCGGGCTCCACACGTGCGCGCGTGGTGCGCGAGTGTCGCAAGCGCTCGGTGCCGGTGCGCACCCTGCCGACCGTGTTTGAGCTGCTGCAGGATCAGAGCTCGCTCGCCCCCGGCTCGATCTCTCGTCAGGTGCGCGAGGTGCGCGTGGAGGATGTGCTCGGCCGCGAGCCTGTCTCGATGGCGCTCGACAGCGTTGGCGCCTATCTTGCCGGCGAGACAGTGCTCGTGACCGGCGCCGGCGGCTCGATCGGCGCGGAGCTGTGCCGCCAGATCGCGCGTGTGGGTCCGCGGCGAATCGTGCTGCTCGACCACGCCGAGGACAACCTCTTTCAGATCCAGCGCGAGCTGCACGACGAGCGTCATGTGCAGCCGTCCGTGCTGGCCGCGGTGCTGGCCGACTGCAAGGAGGAGGAGCGCATGCGCGAGGTGTTCGCGGAGCATCATCCGAGCGTTGTGTTCCATGCCGCGGCCTACAAGCACGTGGGGTTGATGGAGTCCAATCCGGTTGAGGCGGTTCGCAACAACGCGATCGCCACGCGCGTGGTGGCGCACGTCTCGGGCGACATGGGCGTCGGGCGCTTCGTGCTCGTGTCGACCGACAAGGCGGTCGCGCCCGCGACTGTGATGGGCGCCTCCAAGGCGCTCGCCGAGTTCGCGCTGGAGGCGGCCACCGCGCGCTTTGCGGGCACTCGCTACGCGGCGGTGCGCTTCGGCAATGTGCTTGGCTCCTCCGGCAGTGTCGTGCCGATCTTCCAGCGCCAGATCGAGCGCGGCGGCCCGGTGACCGTCACCGACGAGCGCATGACGCGCTATTTCATGACGATCCCCGAGGCCGTGCAGCTGATCATCCGCTCTGGCTCGCTTGCCTCCGACGGCGATCGCGGGGCGGACGTATTCGTGCTCGACATGGGCGAGCCCGTCAAGATCGTCGATCTCGCGCGCGCGATGATCGAGCTCTCGGGACTCGATCCCGAGCGCGATGTCGAGGTCGAGGTCGTCGGCAGGCGCGCGGGCGAGAAGCTGAGCGAGGAGCTGTTCAACCGCTACGAGCAGCCGCGTCATACCTCGGCCGAGAAGATCATGCTGGCCGAACGCGAGCCACTGGCGCCTGAGACGGTCGAGGCGATGTTCAACGAGATCGTGTTGCTCGTAAACGAGGGCGACGCGGCCGGGCTCGCCGCCAAGGTGTCGCAGCTGTCGGCCGTGCGCGCCGAGCTATCGGAGTCTGTCTCGGGACGCGGCGCGGATGCGCCTGCGGCCCTCATAGACTCCCCAGATTCATGACTGTGCTGCCGCTAGCGCTCTCGCTGTCGAATTCGTTCACCAAGGTTGGTGCGATCGCCGCGTTCGCGGCGTTGCTGGGCATTGCGATCATCTCACTGCTCGCTTTCACGCAGGCACGCGAGATCAAGCGCTTGCGCGAGTGGGCGGGACGCGCCCCCGAGCGTGCCGCCGAGCTCGAGCAGCGCGCGGGCGTTCCGATGCCCGTTCGCCCCCCCGGCGCGAGTGCCGCCGTGGCGCCCGGGGGTGCAGCCTCGCCGGTGAGGGTGATTCCGCGCAAGACACCGCTTGTTAGCGCGCCTGTGTCCACGGCGGTGCACGCCACCGCCGCCACCGCCGTGTCGGCGAACCCACCGACCGCAGGCGCTCCTTCGCCGCCACCGACTCCCGCTGGTGTCGTCGCAGGCACTGTCGCCGCCGCGGGTGTTGCCGCCGGTGCGCCCCCCGTGCCGGTCGCGGCGCCGAGCCCCACGACCGGGGAGGCGCAGCCCGCTGTTGAGCAACACGGGCTAACGGCCCCCGCGCCGGCGACCGCCGCGGCCCGGGCCGCCGGCGTGGCCGCGCGCCCCTCGTTGCCGCCGTCTCCCTCGGCGCCAGCGCCTCCGGGTGCTCCCGGCGTGCCAGCGGTCGCGCTTGACTCTCCGGCGAGTGTCGCGTCATCCTCGCCAGCTCCGTCCGCGCCACGCGACAGTGTCGCGCCCGTGAGGACCCCACCGCCGCCCGCGTCGCGCCCACCCGCCCCCGCGACCCCCGCTCCCGCGACCCCCGTCCCTGCCATGGCGGTGTCGGCGCAGCGCACTCCATCGCGTGCCGTTGGTGCCCCCTCCGCCGGTGCTCCACCGCGCTCGCCGGGGCCGTCGCGCGCGGCTACGGCCGCCGGGGCCGCCGCACCTCCGGCCGCGGTGCCAGCCGGTGGAGACGGACCGAAGTACTTCAAAGCGGAGGGCTCGCCCGTGCGTGCGACCGCGATGATTGTCGGAGGTGTGATCGCGATCGTGCTGGTGGTCGTGCTCGCGTTCTCGGTTCTGAAAGGCGGCGGCTCCTCTCCGACCGCCACACACGGCACGCCGGCGGCGAAATCACAGCCCGCCGCCGCGACGCAGTCGACGGCTGCCAACCCGGCTGAATTGGCGGTGACCGTGCTCAACGGGACTGAAACTAACGGTCTCGCGCACCATCTCGCCAGCGCGTTGCGCCAGAGCGGATACGCGCACGCGGCAGCATCTTCCACCGTGCCGCCCGGAGGCGCCCACGCGAACACCGTGGTCGAGTACACCGCGGGTCACAGCGCCGACGGACAGGCGGTGGCAAGGGCACTGAAGGTGATGGACGTGCAGCCGATCGAAGGAGCCATCTCCGCGCTCGCCGGCTCAGCCACGGTGGTGGTGGTAGCGGGCGCCGACCAAGCGGCCCTGTTCGTGCCCGCCTCGCAGAGCAACGGCGAACCCGCGGCTGGAGCCGAAGCGGCCGGTGGCAATGTGCCCGGCGGCGGCGAAGCGCCCGCCGGGGGGGCCGCGGAAGCTCCGACGGGCGGCGCGGAAGCCGGCACCGGTTGAGGATCCGATAAGCGACTTTCTCGACATCCCCACGCGCTCGATCAAGCCGCGCGAGCGAGGTATTACGCACGTGATCGATCGCGGCCTGTCGCTGGCCGCGGTTGATGGCCTGATGGAAACCGCGGGAGACAGCGTGGACATCGTCAAGCTCGGCTGGGGCACGGCGCTGGTGACCGCCAACCTGAAGCCCAAGCTGGAGCTCTACGCAAGGTACGGGGTCCCGGTGGTGCTTGGCGGAACGCTGACGGAGCTTGCGATCAAGCAGGGTCGCGTGGAGGGCCTGGTCGCTTGGCTGCGCGAGCTGGGACTGCGCCACGTCGAGATATCCGATGGCACGATCGCGCTGGAGCCGGAGGTGAAGGCTCATCTGATTCGCACACTGGCAGGCCAGTTCACGGTGCTCTCGGAGGTCGGCAGCAAGGACGCCGATTTCATCATGGCGCCGTATGTTTGGGTGGAGCAGATCGAGCGTGACCTGGAGGCTGGCGCGTGGAAGGTGATCACCGAGGCGCGCGAGTCGGGGACCGCCGGGATCTACAGGGCCGACGGCGAGGTCCGCACGGGTCTGATCGACGAGATCGCGCACGCGATTGACGCTGACAAGCTGATTTTCGAGGCGCCGCGGCGCGAGCAGCAAGTGTGGTTGTTGCATCGCTTTGACTGCGAGTGCAATCTCGGCAACATTGTGCCCGAGGACGTGCTGTCGCTGGAGACGCTGCGTTTGGGACTGCGCTCGGACACGGTCGAGCGCTTCGCCCGGGACGGCGGCGCTTGAGCGCCTCGCCCCCCGCCGGTGGCCCGTCGCCGGGCGGCGCGGGGGGAGCGGGGCCGTCGGGAGCCAGCATTCTCGCAAGCCGAGATGCTCCTCCCAGCGACCGCCTTGGATACATGGTGTTCGCACTGCTCGTGCTCGGCTGTTTCGCGGCACTGCTCATCACTCAGCGGCTCAAGCACACGCCGACGCTCGTGCAGGAACCCAAGCTGACCCCCGTGATCGCGCCCGCGTCGAGTGGCGAAATCAAAGAAGAGCGCATCGCCTTCAAGCTGGCCGCCGCCGACGATGTGACGGTGACGATCGAAAGCGTGGGGGGGGACAGCGTCGCGACGCTCGTGCGCGAGCTGCCGGTGGCACGCTATAAAATCCTGTCGTTGCGCTGGAACGGCCGCGAGGGAACGGCGCGTCGCCACACGATTCTGAGGCACGCCGACGGCTATACGACGCTGCTGCCGTTCAACCACGGTCGGCTGGCTCCCGCAGGGGAATATCGCGTGCGGCTGAGCCTGCGCAAACAGAACCGCTCGCTTTACCTGCCAAAGAACTTCACCCTGGTGAAGCCATGACACGCCGCTCGCGCCACCAACTCGCCTGCTGGCATATGCACCGCGTGCATCTGCGCTCGGAGGAGGCCTGCGCGCAATGATCGCGACCACGCTACCCAGCGCGGGCGTGCTGCTCACGATCGCGATCGCCGCCGCCGTGGCGATCGCCGTACTGACGCTGGCGATGCGTCGCGACCCGCGCGCGTTTCCCGTGCTTGCCGTGATCGCGCTGCCGTTTCGCCTACCGATCTCGAGCGACGGGCGCACGGTGAACCTGTTGTTGCCGCTGTATGCGGTGGTGGCCGCGGGCGTGCTCGCGCATCTGCTGCCGCGCCTGTTGAAACGCCAAGAAAGCTATGACTCAGCCCCTCCCGCCCGTCCCGCGATGCTGTTGGACTGGTTGCTGCTGGCGATGGTCGTGTTGTATGCGCTGCAGGCCAGTTACTCGAGCGACATCGAGAAGGCGGCGGAGAACATCGTGTTCTTCTATGTGCCGTTTGGATTGCTGTATGTGCTGCTGCGCGAGGCGCCCTGGACGCGGCAGTTGCTCTTCACCTGCGTTGCCACGGCGGCCGCGCTGGCCGTTGTGTTCGCTGGCATTGGCTTCGTCGAGTATTACCGCAAAGCGCTGTTCCTCAACCCAAAGGTTGTGGCGTCCAACGAATATGGAAACTATTTTCGTGTTAATTCGTTGTTCTTCGATCCAAGCATCTACGGGCGCTTTCTCGCGCTTGTCATGATCGCCGTGACGACGGCGGTGCTGTGGGGTCGCGATCGCCGCACGCAGTTGCTGAGCGCGCTGGTGTTGGTGTGGTTGATGGGCGGGCTGATCACGAGCTTTTCGCAGTCGAGCATCGCGGCGCTACTGCTGGGACTGGCGGTGCTGGCGGCGTGGCGCTGGGATGTACGCGCCACCGTGTACGTGTCGCTTGCGCTTGCGGCAATTGGCGCGGTGGTTGTGCTCGCGGCGCCCTCGAATCTGCACTTTGGTCTGAACGGGTCCGGTGGCTCGGCCAACAACGCCACCAACGGACGCACCAAACTGATCTCTGGGGGCCTTGAGCTGTTCGCGCAAAAACCACTGATCGGCTATGGGTCGGGCTCGTTTGAAAGCGAATACAAGCGCCACGGCAACGCAACTGCCGCGAATGCCACCTCGGCCTCGCACACGATTCCCGTGACGATTGCCGCCGAGCAGGGGATCGTCGGATTCCTCCTATACGCAGCGCTGCTGGTGGTCGCGTTCATAACGCTGTTCTCCGGTGCCGGACGCGCGCCCCCTCGGATCGCGATCGCCGCCTGCTTCGCGGCGCTCGTGCTGCACACGTGGGTGTATGCGGACTTCTTGGAGGACCCCCTGACCTGGACGCTGCTGGGAATCGGCGTGGCGCTTGCGAGGGCCCGCAACGGGATTTTTGCGGGAGACAATCTCGCGAGCGCATCCGAAGGCTCGCCCTCTTCGCCGGTCGCCGCGCCGGGGTGACGCGCCGCGCCGGGACGATAGAGGCCCGGTGTGCCCGTTAGGTTCTGAGGAGTGCTTGGTTACCTGAAGCGACTCGTGAAGACGGGCGCGGCCTATCAGGCCGCGGAAATCGTGGCCAAGGGCATCGCGGTGCTGACGCTGCCGCTGTACACCGCGCACGCGTCGACGGCCGCCTATGGCGCGTACAACCTGCTGTTGACGACGGTGATCCTGTCGAGCATCGTGCTGCGCCTTGGTCTGGGAGAGGCGTTCGTGCGCTTCTACTTCACCGACACCGACCAGGAGCGCCGTGAGCGCATAGCGCGCACCGTGACCATCACGGTGGCGTGGGCGACGACGGTGGTGTCGCTGATCTGCGTGGTGCTGGCGGGTCCGCTGTCGAGGCTCGTACTCGGTTCTGAGGATCCGCTGCTGATGGACTGCGCGATTCTCGGGCTGTGGGCGTTTACAAACATCGAGATGGTCTACGCGCAGCTGCGCGTAGACGAGCGCGCGCGCGCCTACATGGTCGCCTCGGGCGCCAACGTGGCGATGACTGTGGCGTTCACGATCGCGCTGGTTGTGTTCGCCGATCAGGGCGCGCGCGGCCTGTTGCTCGGCAACTTCGGTGCGAGCGCACTCGTGGTGCTCGGGCTGTGGTGGACTCTGCGCAAGCGCTGGTCGAAACGGGGATGCTGGCCGAATGGGGGACGCGAGCGTGAACGAGTGTCTCTCCGCTTCGGCGAGGCGAGTGTCTCCCGGCTTCGGTCATTGCGCGTCCACGGTGGGGACCTGCGCGCGATGCTCGCGTTTGGCCTGCCGACGGTACCCGCGGATGCGAGCGTGTATGCGCTGCAGGTAATCGATCGCTATTACCTTTTTCGCGTCGTCAGTCACGAAGCCGCTGGCGAATACGCGATCGCGGTGCAGCTTGCGACGGTCGTGTTCGTGTTCGTGCGCGGCTTCCAGTACGCGTGGCCTCCGCTTGCGTATTCGATCGACAGCGACGTCGAGGCGTCGCGCCTGTATTCGCTGGTGACCACCTATTTCGTACTGGCGACAGGAGTGGTGGTCGCCGCGGTTGCGCTGCTCGGCCGCTGGCTCGTGCGGCTGCTCGCTCACCCTGAATACTTCGGCGCCCACAAGGCGCTGCCGTGGCTGGCGCTCGGCTGGACGCTGTATGGGCTCTATCAGGTGATGATCGTGATCACCGGTAGGGCACGCGTGATGCAGCGCAACATTCCCGCCGCCAGCGCCGGCCTGGCGGTCAACGTGCTGCTGCTGCTCGTGCTGGTGCCAAAGAGCGGTCTCGACCTCGGTCTCGCCGGCGCGGGGATCGCTTTGTGTGGTGCCTACGTTGCGATGGTGGCGATCATGCACCTGCTCACTCGCAACGTGTTTGCCGTGGACTTCGAGTGGCGCCGTCTGGCCCAGCTCACTGCGATCCTTGCGGGAGTGGCCGTCTCCGGCGAGCTGCTGCTGCCGACGACCGGCTTTGGCGGCCTGGCACTGCGAGTGGCATGGCTCGCACTGATCCCGGCGTTGCTAGCGCTCACCCGCTTCTTCGCGCCCCACGAGCGCGAGCAGGCACGAGCGCTCGCGCTCGACGCGCGCCGTCGCGTGGCGGCGTTCCGCGCCGGCCACGGCGACGTCGAGGCGTACGCCGAGGACCCGCTAAAGGACATCTGACAGCCGGATGGTTAAACCCTCAAGTTGCGGGGCTTTTCGGCCGATGGGGCGACCGTGCGTGAACATTCCGTCAACCCCCAACGACCGGCCGGTCGACGCGAGCTTGCGCGTCGCGCCGAGGCATTGCGCCGCTATCGCGCCGATGAGCGCGTGCAGAGCATCGCGGCCGCCGGCGAGCTTGCCTATCTGCGCTCCCAGCTGCGCGCCGCCGCGCGCCTGACGGCCCGTCTGGCGGCCACGCGTGAGGTCGAGGAGATGGCGCGGCTCGTCGTCGACGAGCTCCACGAGACATTTGCCTTCTATCTCGCGGCGGTACAGCGCCTCGACGATGACGGTGTGCTGCACCTGATCGCCGCGCGCGGGCAGCTCGCGGAGGTAATGACCGAGTTTCTACTGGTGGAGCAGTCGGTGGAGGAGGGTGTCAACGGACGCGTGGCCCGCTCCGGAGTGACGGCGCTCCTACCGGACACGCGCAAGGACCTGGACTACATCTCGCGCGACCCCGAGACCGATCCCCGCTCGGAGCTGAGCGTCGCGATCGTGGTGGACGGTGCAGTGTGGGGCGTGCTCAACATCGAGGCGGTCGAGGTGGGCGCACTGGGCGAGGCGGAGGCGGTGCTCGTCGAGGCGATCGCCGCGAGCCTTGGCTCGGCGCTGCACAGGGCCGAGCTAATCGCCGACATCGAGCGCTCGTTCACAACCACGCTCGCGGTCGTCACGAGCACGGTGGAGGCTAAGGACGACTACACCGCGTGTCACGGCAGCGACGTCGCCGAGCTGGCCGAACGTGTGGCGCTGCGCATGGGGCTGAGTCTCAAGCAGGCGCGCGAGGTGCACTACGCGGCAATGCTCCACGACGTCGGCAAGATTGCCGTGCCGAGTGAGATCCTGTGCAAGGAAGGACCGTTGACCGAGGACGAGTGGGTCGTGATGCGCAGCCACACGGTCGTCGGCGCCGAACTGGTCGAGCGCATCGACGCGTTTGCCCACCTGGCACCGGCGATCCGCTCCAGTCACGAGCGCGTCGACGGCATGGGCTATCCCGACGGCTTGGCGGGCGAGCGGATTCCGTTGGCGGCTCGCATCGTGGCCGCGTGCGATACCTACGACGCGATCATCACCGACAGGCCCTATCGCGCCGCGCGCACGCCGTTGCAGGCACGCGAGGAGCTGTTGCGCGCGCGCGGCTCGCAACTGGATGAGGGAGTGGTCGCGGTGCTACTGGAGGAGATCAGCTCGTAGCTTCTCGGTTGTAGGCTTCCGCTGCCTCGCGCAGACCCTCGCCGCGCTGGGGGAGGAGCGTCGCTGTGACGTGGCGCCAGTAACGCTTGGGCGAATGGCCCGGCAACGCGAGCGCGGCCAGGGCGCGCAGTGCGTAGGACCAGGCTGTCAGCCAGCGCACCGCCCGCGCCGCCGCCCGCGAATGATGCTTGCGCATGTAGAGGTCGCGGTTGCGCGCCAGCTCGACGATGCGCCGCTCCGGCACCGCGCCGGTCGACAGCTGCTCGTGGTGGATTGCGAGCGCATCGGGCACATACAGGCTGCGCCAGCCCGCGTCGCGCAAACGCCGTGCGAAGTCGACCTCGTCGGAGTACACGAAGAAATCGGGGTCGAGATAGTCGACTTGTGCGGCAGCCTCGCGTCTAACGAGCAGCGCTGAGGATTGGCACCAATCGCATAGGCGAGTGCGCTTGCCCTTGCTCTGCACGGTGTAGAGCCGGTGCAGAAAGAGGGCGCCGGCGAGGGCCGTCAGCGGAGTCGGAAAACGCCAGGCACAGGCCTGACTGTCGCCTCCCGCGCCTCTCGCGCCGGGGCGCAGCAGCTTCGCGCCCGCGCAGGCCGCGTGCGGGTTTTGCTCCAGCGCGTCGTGCAATGCGAGCGTGGCGCCGGGCTGCAGCTCGGAATCCTCGTTGAGCAGCAGCGCATAGCGTCCACGTGCGCGGCGCAACAGCTCGGAGTCGTTGAGAGCCTTTCCGCGTCGCTGTGAGAGTGCGATCACCTCGCCACCGGCTTGTCCGGTGGCCGTCTCGCCGAGCGACCGGTGGCGGCGTGCCGCGCTGGCGGACCCGTCGCGCGAGCCGTTGTCGAGCACAAGCACCTCGCTGACAAACGGCAGCGCGTCGCGATCGCGCGCGATCGCGTCGAGCCCCCGTAGCAACAGCTCGCGCTGGGAGGTGCTCACGACGCAGTAGCTCAGCTCGATGTCGGTCACGCGAGGACCCTATATCCGAGGAGCGCTTGCGCACGACGAGGCTCTCATCAGAGCGTCCTTTCGCGCCGGCACGCGTCGTCGGCAGGTGGGCTGGTTGTGGGAGTCGCGCAACTCCGCAGCTCCCAAACGGTTGAACTTCATAGGACGATATGCACTAGAATTGTCTAGCTGTCCGGCCTTTCCGCTATGTGGACTAGGATGGGCGCAGCGAGTCGCACGAGGAGAGGGGTCGTTCTTATTATGGGACGCGACATCAACAGCCATATGGAGGGTCTGATGGGGAATAAGTCAGAACGCAGGCGTCTGTCCGCACGGACGCAGGTCTCAACGGCGGCACTAGCGCTTGGCGCGCTTGCGGCCGCGGCCGCGGTTGGCAGCGGTGCAGCTGGGGCCGCACCGAGCGCCCACGCGGCGCGCACGCTCAACCTGAACGACAGCGCCAACCTGAATCTGAGCAATAAGAAAGGCTTCGAACTCAAAGAGTCGGGCAAAGCGTCGGGCTCGCTCCCGGGAACGATCTTCATCCAGCTGAAGGTCGCTTCAGAACGCTCGGTGACGGCCAGCATCCAGGTGTATCCGAGCGGCGGCTCGCTAAAGGCGACCGCGAGCGGCAGCTACCGTGTCGATAGCTCCTCGACAGCTTCTTTCTCGGGCAAGCTGAACATCACCGGCGGCAGCGGCCGCTATTCCAAAGCAAAAGGCTCGGGCCTGAGCTTTAGCGGTACCGTGCACCGTCCGGGCGACTCTGTCTCGGTACATGTGAGCGGCAACATGTCGTATTAGCGAGGAGAGACATTGTCCAGCGCGCTGAAACCTCGGGTCCGTCGAACGGCCCTTACGAGGGCTCAAGCCCTCGTGCTTGAGCTGCTTATCTGTGGATGCCTGCTCGCCGCGATGCCCTTCGGCGTCTCGGTAGCGCAGGCATCGGAGGCGGTTGCCCTGCATAGCTCGTTCACGCCCGACAAGTTGGGCGCGTCGACCACGATCGGGTTCGGTTTCACGATCTCGAGCACGACCGGCGGGTTGCCCTCGCCGCTGACGCACCTCGATCTGCGCATGCCGCAGAACATGAACTACATAACGAGCTCGCTCGGTCTCGCCACGTGCGAACCCGCGCAGCTCATCGCAAAGGGTCTCTCGGGCTGTCCGCCGAACTCGCAGCTCGGCTATGGAAGCGCCTTCGTCGAAGTGCCGTTCGGCGAAACGTCCGGTCGCGAGATCCCGGATATTGAGGCGCTGATGGGACCGCCCCACGACGGCAACGTCGTAGTGTTGTTCTACGCCAACGGGCTCGCCCCGGTCTACGCTCAGATCGTCTTCCAAGGCGAACTCGTATCCGGTGGCGGCGGATTCGGCGAAAGCCTGGACGCCCCGATCCCGTTGATCCCGAGCGTAACCAATGGGCCGCCCGTGTCGATCATCAACGTCAATTCGACGATCGGGCCCAACCATCTCACCTACTACAAGCGCGTTCACGGCAAACTGGTGGGCTATCACCCGCAGGGTGTAGACGTGCCGGAATCGTGTCCGCGTGGCGGCTTCCCGTTCTCTGGGGAATTCGGGTTTCTCGATGGCAGCACGGTCGTCGCGAAGAGCACCGTGCCCTGCCCGCCGCCGACGCATCACAAGAAGAAGAAATAGCCCCTGGCAGGGGCTGATGGCGTCCTCCAGGACTGGGTGTCTCCCGGTCCTGGAGGATCGACTATCCCCGCGTGGTCGATGGCGGCGGAGTATGCCCCGCCGTGGGTTTTTCTTAGCGCGGCAAGGATCCGATCTGCGACCGTGGGCTTCTCTTATCGCGACGGCTCTCCCATCGCGGTGGAGTCCTATCCCGGCGGAGGCATGTGGCCACGGAGCTTCTCTTGAGACCGGCCGATCAGACGACCCGGCCGATCAGACCGTGAAAAGGGTCGATCCGAGCCGTGAAGGATAAGAGGATCGCCTCAATCTCGGGGAAGCCACGAATCTTGTGGGTCGTGGTGACCTTGGCTCTCAGAACGTGTCTTGCAGTACCGCGACCCGCGAGGCTGCCCCGATCCCCGCGAGGCTACTCCGGCTGCTCTCTAGTCCTCGGTGAAGTCGGGCTCTAGTCCTGCAGCGCCAGGCTGGCCGGCACGCGTGCCGCGAAGTAGCCGGGGATCGCCACCATCAGCACGGCGGCGGCTGTCACCAGCGCGAGGCTCGACAGCGCCACGATCACGCCGACCGAGCTGACAACGGGATAGTTGATCACGATGTTCAGCGCACGGTCGAGCAGCTGCTGGCCAAACAGTCCGAACACCGCGCCGCTGAAGCAGCCGACGCCGAGCAGCAGCAGGCTCTCCAGCAGGATCGTGTACCAAAGTTCGTTGGGCGGGAAGCCCTCCAGCTTGAGCTTCGCAAGACGCGGGCGACGCTGCCAGATCATGGCGCCCATCGCGGCCGCCATCGCCATCACCGCCGCCACGAGAATCAGCGTCGCGATCTGCGAGAGCCTTGTCAGTCCCTGGCGGGTGATCGTGCGCAGCTTGTCTTCGTGCTGGCGCGCGGTCTGCACGGCCAAGCCCGACTGCGAGCCGAGCACGGAGCGCACTTCGCTGACACCCCGCGATGGGCTCACTCCAGGCTTCATCAACACGTTGTAGGCGCTCGCGTCCGCGCTGTCCCACGCGCTTGCGTAGTCGTTTGCGCTCACGATCACCGCGCCCGGGGCCCAGCCGATATTCGTGCTGACGGCAGCCACCCTGAACGTTGTGGGCACAGGCGATGGCAGCGTGAAGGACTGCCCGATTTTCAGGTGATGTTCTTTGGCAAGCGCCAGCGACACGACCGCCCAACCGCCCTCGCGCACGCGCGCATCGGCCTGCTTGACATTGCCTTCAACGAGCTGGCTCGGCGGGACCAACGGAGAGGCTTCGCTCGGTGGCGCGATCACCCAGATGCGCCGGTCGTTGTAGTTGAGCAGTCCACCGCGATACAGCCGCACCGCGCTCACTCCGGGCAACGCCTGCAGCTTGGAGAGCGCGCTCGGGGTAAAAGGCGTCGTCATCAACAGATCGGAGGAGCCCGATGGCGATACCCACACGTCGGTTGCGGCATTCATGTCCGTCGCGGCGTTGTCGAGCCCCTTCAGCAGGTCGCTATGGGCGCCCTGAATCGCGACGCTGCCAAACACGGCGATCGCGCCCGTGGCGGCAATCGCGAGCGCGCGCGAGCGTCCCGAGCGCAACTCCATCACCGCGATGTGCGGGACGGCGCTAACGATGGTCGGGGCCAGCTTGCGCACGAGCGCGAGCGTCGCGGTAAGCGGCAGCGCGAGCAACGCGAGCAACGCCGCGATCAACGTCACCATCCCCACGATCGCGTCCTGCGGCGCCGCCAGCAGGATCGCGAGCGTCACCGCAAGGCACACGAGCCCTCCTAGCGTCAGCGGCCAGGAGATCGAACCGCCGGTCCCCTCCTTCGTGGCGATCGCGGCGAGCGGGTCGCGCGAGACGATGTCCTTGAACGGGCTCAACACCGCCACGCTGGCGGCGCCCATGCCGCCGATCACCGAGATCGCGATGCTCTGCCAGCTCACGACTCGCTCAGCGCCGACCGCAAACGCCGAGGACAGGTAGCCGGGATTGGAGTGAAACAAGTGGATCGAGAGCTCGTCGCCAAGCAACAACCCGATCGCGCACGCGATCACGCCGAGCACGACCGCATCGAACATCAGTACCGCGATCACTGCCTTCGGGGTGTAGCCGTCGCGACGCAGATCGGCGATCAAGCGCCGGCGCTGGGGGACCGTCAGCAGCATTGCGTTGAACGCGAACAGGAAGCCGACAAGCGCGCTGATCACCGCGAACAGCTGCGTCGACTGATTGGTGGCGGCCGCCGCCTTGGCAAACAGCACTTCGTCGTAGCTGGCCGACTCCACTCCCAGACGTCCGCCCGCGATGCGCTGCAGGCCCATGCGCACGTTTGCCGTTTGTCCTGGCGCCGCCTCGACCAGGATGCGACTCACGCGGCCGGCGAGACCACTGGCTTCCTGCACATATTCGAGCGGCCCAACCGCGATCGGGCTCGAGATCAGCGCGCCGATCTGCTTTTCGGTAAGGCGCTGGTAGAGACCCGCTTCGCTCACGTGCCCGAGCGCTTCGACCGAGACGATGCTGCCAAACTTGTGTACCCCGACTTTGCCGGCCACGGGCGTGGGCAGCACGATCGCGCTGACGCCGCCAAACGGGTTGAGACCGACTTTGTGGACGAGCGCGCCTTTGAGCTTTAGCAGCGACCCGTCGGCCCCGACCAGCTCGACCGATTCGCTGCCCTTCGGGCCGCGTATGCTCGCGCTGACTTCCAGCAGTGGAGCGGCCACGCGCACGCCCGCAAGATGACGCACTTCGCCGACGAGCTTTTCCGAGAAGCCCTGCGCGTTGCGTGCCGTGAGCTGTAGCTGTGCGGAGCCCACGATCCCGCTGTTGAGCTGTCCCACCGAGCTGGACAGACTCGCGCTGGCGATCTGCGAGGCAAACAGTAGTGCCACCCCGGCGGCGATCCCGACGACCGCAAAGCACTCCTGCAGGGCGCGCGCACGCAGGCGCACACGGTAAAGGTGCAGCACGTTTGCGAACTTCATCGGGCGCTCACCTCGCCCCGACGGGAGCGAAACCCTGATTCGGGTCGTAGTCCACGAGTTTGCCGTCTCGCAACGCGAGCACCCGGTCGGCATAGCCCGCGGCCTGCGGGTCGTGGCTGACGAGCACGATCGCCACGCCGCGCTCCCGGCAAAGTTCGGTAAGCAGCTCGAGCACCTCCCGTCCCCGCTGCGTATCGAGGCTGCCGGTGGGCTCGTCCGCCAGCAACAGCTTTGGCTCGGTCGACAATGCCCTGGCGATCATCACGCGCTGGCGCTCTCCCATCGAGAGCGTCTCCGAGCGGTGGGTGAGGCGTCCGCCGAGCCCAAGACGCTCGAGCAACGGCTGCACGCGTTCGTGGGCCTCTTTCCATGGCGTGTTCTTGAGCAGCTTCAGCACGGTGTTGTCGATCGCGGTGACGCCCGGCAGCAAGTCGAAGTTCTGACGCACGAATCCCATCTCCGCGAGACGGAAGTGCGACGCCTCGCGCTCTGAGAGCGAGGAGATGTCGCGGTCGTTGACCAGTACTTTGCCGCTGGTGGGCGCAAGCAGCGCCGCGACCATCAACAGCAGCGTCGTCTTGCCCGACCCGCTGGGTCCGTACAGTGCGACCATCTCTCCGGCCGCGACCGACATAGACACACCGTCGACCGCGCGCACGGTCTCCTCACCGGCGGTCTGGTAGTGCTTTACGAGATCACGCAGCTCCAGCATCCCCAACCCCTCCTCCCTTGCGGCTGGCAGGTAGTGACCATGCTACCCGCCGTCCCTCCGCTTGACCTGAGAAGAAACCCTATCTGAGATTGTCCAGCTATGGCGCCTGCGGCTCGCGAATATTGCCGCCGCCGCGCTGCTGGACGGTGGTGCTCTCCGGCTGTGGGGCGAAAGTGTCCTGTGGCTTTAGGTTGGCGGCGGGCTCGCGCGCGCCGATTTCAACGCTCTCAGAGCTCGGTTTGCGCCACGGCGTCAGCCTGACGGTGCTGCTCAGATGGCGCAGCTTGAACACGAGCAGCGTGGGAGCGGCCAAGGGGCCGGTCGTGGCGAGCACGGCCTTGCTCACGGGCGTCAGCTGGGCGCTCTGCGCTTCGGGGGTCGACAGGTAGTTGGCGATCATCGCGGCAAGGATCACGGTGTGGCGGCGACCGTGGGGGAGCTCGCGGGCCGCGCGCTCAGCTCGCTCGGCCAGCCAGTTCATACGCTGCGCCGCCCGCTGCGGGCCGTAGTACTCGACGAGGCTGCGATGGCCCGCGGCCTCGTCCTCGCGTTTGTCGATCAGGTTGTCAAGCAGCGAGTGGAGGCCCTCGATCCAGGGGAAGTAGGCGCGGTCGATCGCGGCGACCTCGTTTCTGTCAAGCCGCGCGTCGGCTGCCGCCGCGATCAGGGCGTGCACGCCAAGCGAGGAGCCGGCCGCGGCGGCGGTCTCCCACCAGCGCAGCTCGGTTCCCTCCGGCGTCGCATCGTTTGCCCAACGTTCAAGGCCCGTGTGATCTCCCTGCGATTCACTCAGGTTGAGACTCTGGAATGCGACGATTCGCGCGGCGCCCGCCCGTGCCCGCGATCCCACCAGTGCGTGTGAGGGCAGGCTCGCAAACGCCGTGCGGCACTGCTCGACCAGACGGCTGAGATAGCCGCCGTCCTCGCGCTGGGGATGGTGCTCGTACCAGTCCAGCGGCGTAAGCAGCGCACCCGCCTCGGGGGCACACTCCTCCGCGGTGTGCGGACAGCCGAGCGCGTACACGAGCGCTTCGTGCAATCGTCTGCCGTCGCGAATCGGATCGGGGCTCGGTTGCTCGCCGAGTATGTCGAGCAAGTTATAGGCGCCCTGAAACGCGCTTGTGGCGGCCGTCACCGCCGCGCGCTGCTTGCGAGGCACGAACGCCGCGAACGCCGCGGCGCCCTCGATGTTGCCGCGCTTGTCAAGCGCGGCAAGCGCTAAGTGCCGCAGTTCGGGATCGGGTATCAGCTTTGCCTGGCGCCGCCAGCGGGCGATATGAACGCACACGCGCGGGAACACGGTGAGCCAGTAGTTACACGCTGCGCGCGCAAAGGTTGCCGCGAGTGCCAGGCGATTGTGCGTAGCCGGCCGTATTGTCTTGCTGCGGTGCGCGTCCAAGTAGTCGACCCCTCCTCCTATACACCACCCTACGACCATGCGCTCTGTCGTGCGTTGGGGGTGGCCGGCGCCGACGTCGAGCTGATCACCAGCCGCTTTGCCTACGGCCCTGTCGCGGAGCCCGATCGGTATGTGCGACGCGAGCTGTTCTACCGCCACGCGCTTGGCGCTCCGGGAGGCCGCGTGCGGATCGCGAGCAAGCTCGCCGAGCACGTGCCCGACATGTTGCGCTACCGCCGCGTGGCGCGCGCGGCAGACGTCGTGCACTTCCAGTGGCTCGCAGTTCAGCATTTCGATGCCCACCTACTGCCCGGTGGAGGTCGCGGACGAGGGGTTGCTGGACGCCCGCCGAGTGGGAGGAGGGCCCCGGCGCTGGTGCTCACCGCCCACGATCTGCTCCCGCGCGAGCCTCGCAGGGGCCAGCTCGCGGCGCAGCGGCGTTTGTACGGGCGCTTCGATGCGATCGTCGTGCACTCCAGAGCAGGCCGCACGCGCTTGATCGACGAGCTCGGCGCCGATCCAGACCGCGTGCACGTGATCCCGCACGGCGTGCTCACGCACCTGGCCGAGCGATCAGCGAGCGAGGCCCCACCACCGGCTCCGTTTGAGACGGACAAGCCGGTCGTGCTGATGTTTGGCCTGATGCGCCCCTACAAGGGGATCGATGTGCTGCTCGATGCGTGGCGCGGAGTGGGCGGGCAGGCGCCGATCGAGGACGCCGAGCTGTGGATCGCGGGGATGCCCAAGACGGACATTTCCGCCCTGCGCGCGAGCGCCCCGGCCGGCGTCAGGTTCGACCCGCGCTTCATCGAGGACAACGAGCTCCTCGCCTACTTCCAGCGCGCCGATCTCGTCGTGCTGCCCTACTTGCAGGCCGACCAGTCGGGAGTGCTGTTCACCGCGCTGGCATTTGGCAAGCCGTTGCTGCTCAGCGACGTGGGAGGCTTTCCGGAGATGGCCGACACAGGCGCCGCGCGGATCGTGCCGGCAGGCGACGCCGGCGCGCTCGGCCATGCGCTGCGAGAGCTGCTGTCAGACAGGGCCACCCTGACCGAAATGTGCGTGAGGGCCAGGGCAGCCACCCAAGGACGTTACTCCTGGCAGGCCATAGCGCAAGCCCATATCGAGCTGTATGAGCAGCTCCTGGGAGACATGCCACGGCGGTGAGCGCCCCACTCGGACACAATGCGCGCAGATGCACGTCGCTCTTGAGATCGTGTTTTGGCTCGCTGCCGGTCTGATCGTGTGGACGCAGATCGGCTACGCGCTGTTCCTCGCCGCGCTGGCACGCGTACTCGCGCCAGCGCCACAGGCCGCGATTTCGACTCGGGAACGCAGACGGCGCAGGCCCGAAAGGGCCGGAGCCTCTCCTCCAAATGGAAAGGAAGGGGGGAGCACGTCGGTGTCGTTGATCGTCGCCGCGCATGACGAGCAGACCGTGATCGCCGCCAAGCTTGCCAATGCGCTCGCGCTCGACTATCCGCGTGAGTTGCTGCAGGTGATCGTCGCGTGCGATGGCTGCGCCGACCAGACCGCCGCCAGCGCGCGCGCGGCGGGCGCCGATCTTGTGTTGGAGCTCCCGCGTGGCGGCAAGATCGTCGCCCAAGACGCCGCCGTGGAGCGAGCGAGCGGCGAGATCGTAGCGTTTTCGGATGCCAACGCGCTGTGGGAGCCGGGCGCGCTGCGGGAGCTGGTGGCCGCGTTTGACGACCCCCATGTGGGTTACGCCTGCGGGCAGGTCAGGTTCGTGCAGGGCCCAGACGGCGCCGCGCCCATCGCGAGGGACAGGGAGCCCATGGCGAGGTTCGTGCAGGGCCCAGACGGCACCGCGCCCATGGCAAGGGACAGGGAGCCCATGGCGAGGGACAAGCATGCCACCAACCAGGAGGGCGTTTACTGGCGCTATGAGATGGGGGTGCGCGAGCGTGAGTCGCGGCTGTCCTCGATCACGGCCGGCAACGGCGCGATCTACGCCACTCGCCGTGGGTCCTACATAGTGGTCGACCCGATCATGGGACACGATCTCTCATTCCCGTTCAACATGGTCAAGCGCGGGTGGCGGGCGGTATACGTCCCCGGTGCGCGCGCCACCGAGAAGATGGTGCCCTCGATCGAGGGCGAGCTAGCGCGCAAGCGGCGCATGATGAGCCACACATGGCCGATCGTGTTGCGCGGCGGGATGCTGTCCCCGCGCGGCTACACGCCCGGCTATGCGCTGATGATCCTCTCCCACCGCCTGCTGCGCTACAGCACTCCGTTCCTGCACGCGCTCGCGCTGGCCGCCAACGTCGCGCTTGTCGCCGGCGGTGCGCCTGAGCTGTACAAGGTCACGCTTGGCCTGCAGATCGTGCTGCTGGTCGCCGCCGGGCTCGGCGGTGTGCTGCGCGCACGCGTGCTGTTGATCGCGCGCTACTACGTGCTGACCACGGCCTCGCCCGCCGCGGGGTTGTGGGACTGGCTGCGCCACGGAACGTCAGCGTCGTGGGAAGCGGCCGAAGGGACACGGTAGATGGGCTCCGCGTACCGATCACACGCATGTCCGGTGAGTGTCCTCGCTGTGAATCACATAGACACGGTCGACAGGTTGTCCCTGTGATCCGTCGCGCGATCGACATCGTCCTCGGCACGCTGGGACTGATCGTGGCCGCGCCGGTGATCGCCGCGGCGATGCTCGCGATCCGGCTGGAGTCGCGCGGGCATCCGATCTATCGTCAACGCCGCGTGGGCAAGGATGGCGTGCCGTTTGATCTGCTCAAGCTACGCACGATGGTCGCGGGCGCCGAGCACATCGGGGCGGGCCTGGCGATCAACGAGAACGACCCTCGCGTCACGCGCATCGGTGCGCTGCTGCGCAGAGCCTCACTGGATGAGCTTCCCAATCTGCTCAACGTGGTGCGCGGCGAGCTGTCGTTCGTCGGCCCGCGACCAACGATCCCGGTGCAGGTCGAGCAATACACAGAGCGCCAGCGCGGACGGCTTGCGATCAGGCCAGGCATCACCGGCTGGGCACAGGTCAACGGGCGCGCCTCGCTGCCATGGAGCGAGCGCATCGAGCTCGACCTCTACTACATTGAGCACCGTTCGCTCGCGCTCGATCTGCGCATCCTGGCGCGCACCGTGACGATGGTCCTCGGCGGCGCCGGCCTCTACAAGGGTCAAACGGGAGGTTGGCGGGATGGATGAGCTTCGTCCGGACCTTATGCCGGCTGGATCGGAGGGGTTTGCCGTTCGTGCAGGTGCTCGCCAGGGCGCCCCCGCCATCATGCTGACAGGCGTCGGCAAGCGCTATGACATCGTGTCGTGCTTTGCCGCGCTCACGACGGTCGTCGCGGTCGACCCCAATCCGCTCGCCCCCGCCCAATATGCGGCGCAGGTGCGCGCGAGCGCACCGCCGATCGAGGACCCCGGGTATGTGCCAGAGCTTGCGCGGCTGTGCGAGGCGCATGGCGTTGGCGCGGTGCTGCCGCTCACCGACCTCGACATCGAGGTGCTGGCAAGCGCCCGCGAGCGCGGTGAGCTGCCGGCGCTCGTGCCCTCCTCGCAGGTGGCGCGCGCGACATACGACAAGTACGAGGCCCACCTGTTGCTGGAGCGCCTGGGATTGCCCTCTCCCCCCACCGTGCTCCCAGACGCTGACCTCGACGCACTGCACTATCCCGTAATGGTCAAGCCACGTCAGGGCTCGGGCGCGCGCTCGATCCATCTCGCCCACAGCCCCGCGCAGGCACGCTTCTTCGTGGACTACGTAAAAGAGCCGACGATGGTGCAGCGCGCGATGAACGGGCCGGAGCTATCGATCGACTGCCTGGGTGACACGCGGTCGCGCTGCCTGAACGCGATCCCGCGCACGATGCTCGAGTCGCGAGGGGGCGAGTCGATCAAGGGCACCGTGATCGACGATCCTGAGCTGGTCGCGCTCGGACGCACCGCGATGGAGGCGCTCGGCGTGCGCGGACCCGCCACGATCCAGGTATTCCGCGATCCCGAGCTCGGCGTGCGCATCACCGATGTCAACACGCGCTTCGGCGGCGCCTTTCCAGCACCGGCCCTGGCAGCTCTGCCAGGGCGCTCCTACCCCGAGCTGATCGTGCGACTGGCGGCGGATGAGTCGATCGAGCCGCACCTCGGCGAGTACCGCCGGGACGTCACGTTCACGCGCTACTACTGGCAGCTGGAGCTCGATCGACGGCTGGCTCCGACCGGCAACGACATAACAGCCGGCGGGCCCCCGCCGCCGAGATGTCAGAATGAGCAACCATGACCGAGTGCGCTAAATGCGGCTCCCCGATGCAGGAGGGACAGGACTGGTGCCTTCAGTGCGGCACCGGCAAGCCGCAGGGCTTGCGCGGCGGTCCCGGCTGGCGCACAGGCGTGGCGATCCTCGCCGCAACCGCGGTGCTTGTGGGTGGCGCGGCGGTCGCGGCGTATGCGGCGCTCAACAAGACCAAGCCCAAGCCGGCCGTTGTCGCGCTTGTCGTGAAAACGGCCACTACGAGCGCCACGCCCACCACTCCCAGCGCCACACCGACGCCGGGTACCCCGACAACGGTCAAAGCGGCGCCGAAGATCCCTTTGCAAACGACGACCCCCAAATCGTCCTCCGGTGAAAGCGAAGGCCTGTTTCCGCCGGAAACCAAAACAACGCCCACGCCCAAAACGACGACGCCCACCAAAACGACCGAAGAATCGAAAAAAGGCTCGACCGAACCCAGCGGCTCGGAAGGCTCTGAAACGAAAACCGGCGAAGAAGCGCCGAGTCCGATCCTGCTCGACACCAACGCCGCGAGCGTCTACAACCCCTACTCCTTCCCGGCCACCCTGTTTGGCGAACCGAGCCTCGCGATCGACGGCGAAGTGAGCACCGCCTGGACCGCCCAGGTCCAGGCGAGCGTCGCGCCGCAGATGGCCGAGGGTCTGGTGCTCGACCTCAAAAGCCCTCAAAAGCTTGGCAGCGCGACGGTCAATACGACCAGCATCGGCGTGACCGTGGAAATCTACGGCGCCAACGGCAGCACGCTGCCCACCACGATCAACACGCCCGCATGGGCGCGGCTGGTCGGCTTGAAAGTGCTCAAGAAGAAAACCACGCAGTTGAAGCTGAAGACCAAAGGCAAGAGCTACCGCTACGTGCTGCTGTGGCTGGCCAAGGCGCCACCCAGCTCGACCGCCGCCAACCCCGGCAGCGTCTCCATAAACGAACTCGAACTGTTCCTTCCCTCATAGCCCTCTGACGGTCGAGGGGTCAGGCTGAGCGCTTCGCCCTGCCGTTGCGCTGCTGCTTGCGAGGCGCCCATACTTCGTCGAGAAAGCTGGCGATCTCATCGGTGAGCCGTTCTGGGCGTAGGCGCAGCTCGACGAGCGAGTGCGCTTCGATCAGGCGCGCTTTGGGCAGCTCTTCGGCGAGCATCCCCGCGTCGGAGAAAGGATGCACCGGGTCGCGGCGGTGGCCGAGAACCAGCGCGGGCGTCTCAAATGTGCGCCGTTCGTTGCGATGAGGGGCGATGCGCCCGAAGAACAGGCCCTGCAGCAACGCGCCGCCCGGGCCCGGTTCCTGGCGCACGGTGTCGAGCATGACGTTGCCGTAGAGAGGCAGCAGTCGTCGTGGCACCACGCGCGTGCCGCGCGCCACCAGCTTCATCAGAGGCTCCCCGAATGTGAGCGCCACCAGGATCGGGGTGAAGGTCAGCGCACTCGACAGCAGTCCATTGTCGAGCACTGGCATCTCAAGGATCATTCCGCGCAGACGCTCCGGCGCGGTCGCGGCGACCTGCAGCGAGGCATTGGCGCCGAGCGAGGTACCCATCACGACCGCCTCAGGGATCTCAAGGTGATCCATCAGCGCCACAAGCTGCTCGCCAAAAGAGTGCATCGAATAGCGCCACATGTCACGCGGGCGATCCGATTCGCCGTGGCCAAGCAGGTCGACGGTTATCACGCGGTTGCCACGTGCCGCGAGCTCTTCGGCGAGCGGCCGGTGCATCTTCTGGGAGAGCAGCAGGCCGTGTACGAGGATCACCGGGCGCTTGGCGGCCCTGGCCCTTTGCGAAGTCTTGCCGCGAGCGCCGTCGCTTCTCAGCGCCGCCGGCCCGCCGCCGAACTCCGTGTAGGCGATGCGCTGACTATGAAAGAGAAACGACGCCACCCGACAAGCCTACCGCCCGCGGATCCACTAGCCCCGTAGGTCCGCTGTCCGATGTAACGCGGGCCCGGACGAAGCCGTGGATCGTCCGGGCCCGGCCCCCCTCCGGAGGTCATCCGTACGGACTCACAGATGACCTGTACATAGAAACCATGGGAGGACCTGAAGATGCGGTGAAATCGCTCGACTCACGTCAACCGCGTGGGCATGTAGGTCCGCTGCGCTCGCGCACCGTCGTACGCCGCGCGGCGAGGAGCGCTAGCTTTGGCTACGCAACCAATTTTCAGGAGGAGTGAGCATGGCCAAGCAGCCCCGAATCCTCGCTGGGCAGACCGCTGCGATCACCGGCGCCGCGCGCGGCATCGGCAAGGCGACCGCGCAAGCGCTCCTGCGTCAGGGAATGAAGGTCGCGATCGGCGATGTGGATGTCGACGCGGCTCGCGAGACCGCCGCTGAGCTCGGCGCGAGCACCGTGGCGCTGCCGTTGGATGTAACCGATCGTGCATCGTTCGCAGCGTTCCTCGATAAGACAGAAGAGCAGCTAGGGCCGCTGGACGTGCTTGTCAACAACGCCGGCATCATGCAGATCGGTCGCTTCGTCGACGAGGACGATCTGACCGCACGGCGGATGATCGACATCAACCTGCACGGCGTGATCCTCGGCACCAAGCTCGCGCTCGAGCGGATGGTCCCGCGCGATCGCGGCCACATCGTCAACATCTCCTCCCAGGCCGGCAAGTTCGGCTCGCCCGGCGGCGCCACCTACTCCGCCACCAAGCACGCCGTCGTCGGGCTCACCGAGGCGGTGCGCGGTGAGCTGCGGCTGATGAAGGCGCACATCGATGTCAGCTACGTGATGCCGTTCGTCGTCAACACCGAGCTGGGCTCGGGACTCGGCGAGGCGCGCGGGCTGAAGAGCCTCGAGCCGACCGACGTCGCCGAGGCGATCGTGGAGGCGCTGCAGAGCGCTCGCGTGGAAGTGTGGGTGCCGAAGTCCGCCAAGCGCACCAACACGCTTGGAGCGCTGCTGCCCCGCAGACTGTCAGAGGGTTTGGCGCGCGCGCTGAAGGCCGACCGTGTGCTGGCCGGGGCCGACGCGAGCGTGCGCCGGGGCTACGAGCTGCGCGCCTCGCATTCGGAGCCGAGCCTCGAACCAGCGCCGGAGCAGCCGCAGCTCACCGACGGCTCAGCCGGCGGTTAGCCACTCCGCGATCTGGCGACCGATCTCCGGACCCGCATCCTCCTGCAGGAAGTGCGAGGCGTCCTCGATCACGCGCGGCGCCTCGCGGCCGATCGCCGCGGCGAAGCGCTCGCCGGTGGCGAGCGGCAATACGGGGTCCGAGTCGGCCCACAGCATCAGCGTGGGACGCTTGTCTTCCTTGAGCGCGTCGAGCACGCGCTGGCCCGCGGTCGCCCCGGGCGCGTCGGGGTCGCGCGGGATCATCAGCGGGAACGCGCGAGCGCCCGCCTTCGAGGCGACGCTCGGGTAGGGCGCTTCGTAGGCGTCGATCACCTCGTCGCCTGGGTCGCTCTTGCATGCGCCTCGCACGAGCATGCCCACCGGTAGATCCTCCGTGCGCTCGACGAAGTCCCTGAAAGCGATCCACGCGTCGGTCATCTTCTGGTGGCCGGTGAACAGGCCGGTGTCGAGCATCACCAGACGGCTGAAGCGCTCCGGATGCTCCACCGCGAGACGCAGTCCGATCGGGCCGCCCCAATCGTGCACCACGATCGTCGCGTCGCGCAGGTCCAGCTGCTCGACGAGCGGGGCGATCGCGGCCACGTGGCGGTCGTATGAGTACCAGTCGATGTCGATCGGCTTGTCCGAGCGCCCGAAGCCGGGCAGGTCCGGGGCGATGCAGCGAAAGCCCGCGTCGCGCACGGGCGCGATTACCTTGCGCCACAAGAACGACCAGGTGGGCTCGCCGTGCACGAACAAGACCGGTGCGCCCTCGCCCTCGTCGATGTGCGCGAGTCGCAGGCCTTCGTGCTCGCGGTAGTGCGCCTGGAACGGAAAGTCGGGCAGGCCTTCAAGCAGCTCGTCGGGGGTGCGCACCGCGTCGGTCATCGCGTGGTGAAGCATACTGGCGGTCCGCCCCGCAAAGCTCTAGGCTGCTCGCGACCACCACGCGAGAAGGGACCCCAAAATGGACGTGTTTGCCAGGATCGACGAGGCGCGCCGCGAGTACAATGTGCTCGAGCACCCGTTCTATCAGCGCTGGAGCGCCGGCGAGCTGAGTGCCGAGGAGCTGGGGTTCTACGCCGGCGAGTACCGCCACGCCGTTGTCGCGCTGGCACAGGCGTCTGACAGCGTTGCGGGGAAGGTGGACCCCGAGCGCCGTGTGGGCCTGGAGCGTCATGCCGCCGAGGAGCGCTCTCACATCGCGCTGTGGGACGAGTTCGCGGCGGCCGCGGGCGACGGTGGCTCACGGCGTGAGCCGTTGGCTGAGACCGAGCACTGTGTGCGGTCGTGGACCGCGGGTGAGAGCGCGCTCGAGCACCTTGCCGTGCTGTACGCGATCGAGGCAAGCCAGCCCGCGATCGCGCAGACCAAGCTCGACGGTCTCGTGGAGCGCTACGGCTACAGCCCCGAAGGCCCGGCTGTCGAGTACTTCGAGCTGCACGCCACGCTCGACGTCGAGCACGCGCGTCAGGCACGCGAGCTGATCGTGGAGCTGATGAGCTCCGAGGAGGCCGAGGCGAGCGACCAGGCCGATCGCATGGTGGAGCGCGCGACCGCGGCGTTGCGGGGCAACTGGGAGCTGCTCGACGGCGTGGACAGGAAGTTCGCCGCGGTGAGCTGAAACGCGGCGAGAGCCGTGAGAGTCTTCTGATCCAAGCGGGCCCGGCGAGCGAATGTCTTGACATGCGCCCACCGGGTCTCAAATGAGGATCGCGATCGTTGGCGCCGGGGTATCCGGCATGGTGGCAGCGCACCTGCTGTACCCCCGGCACGAGATCGTCGTGTTCGAGGCAGGCGACTATGCGGGCGGTCACTCAAACACGGTACGGGTCGACACGCCCGAGCAGACCCACCACGTGGACACCGGTTTTATGGTGTTCAACGACCGAAACTACCCCAACTTCGAACGTCTGCTCACTCGGCTCGGCGTGGCCTGCCAGCCGTCTGACATGAGCTTTGGCGTAAGCGACGGACTCGGCGACTTCGAGTACAGCAACGCCTCGCCCAATGCGCTGTTCGCAAAGCGAGCGCATCTCGTCGCGCCTTGGTTTCACCGCATGATCGCCGACCTTGTGCGCTTCAACCGCGCCGCCCGCGAGTTGCTGCTTGGCTGCGACGAGGATCTGTCCCTCGGCGCTTGGCTCGAGCTTCGCGGCTTCTCCGAGGCATTCGTGCAGCGGCTGATCGTGCCGCAGGTGTCAGCCGTGTGGTCGGCCGAGCCGCGACAGATGTGGAGCTTTCCGGCGCGCTTCCTCGCAGAGTTCTTCGACAACCATGGGATGCTCGGGTTGACGGGGCGTCCGCGGTGGCGCACCGTCAGCGGCGGATCTGAAAGCTATGTGCGCGCTCTCGTCGACCCGTGGCGACACCGTCTACGCCTCAGCACGCCGGTACAGGCGATCGAACGCCGTGAGGGCGGCGTGATGGTCAAGGCGTATGGGGGCGAGCCTGAGCGCTTCGACGAGGTCGTGATCGCCACACACTCCGATCAGGCGCTCGCGATGCTAACCGACGCCAACGAGCGTGAGCACCAGATTTTGGGGGCCGTGCCCTACCAGCCCAACGAGGCGGTGCTGCATACCGACATGAGCCTGCTGCCCCGCCGCCGCCGCGCCTGGGCGAGCTGGAACTATCACCTTCTGAGCGCCCCAACGAACTGCGCCACCGTCACCTATCACATGAATCGTCTGCAATCGCTGAAGGCCGACCGTGAGCTGTGCGTGACGCTCAATCGCACCGAGGCGATCGATCCGGCGCGGGTGATCCGCACGCTTCGCTATGCCCACCCCGTCTACACAGCCGAGAGTGTGCGCGCGCGGGCACGCCGCGCGGAGATCAGTGGGCGCAACCGCACTCACTACTGCGGTGCCTACTGGGGCTCTGGCTTTCACGAGGACGGCGTGCTCAGCGCGTTGGCTGTCGGTGAGCATTTTGGGGTAAGGCTGTAGTCATGTGCACAAACACCACGAGCAATACCGACAACGATCGTGAGTATCGTGGCGGTGTTGGTGCAAGTGCGAGCGCGATCTACGAAGGTGTTGTCCGGCACCGCCGTTTTGAGGGACGTGCGCATAAGTTCGACTATCGGCTCGCGCTCGCCTACATCGACCTCGACGAGCTGCCCACGCTGCTCGACGGGCAACTGGTGTCACCGCGCCCGGGGCTTGCGCGCTTTCGTCGCGGTGACTACCTCGGCGACGAGCGGGTGCCACTGGCGCGGGCAGTACGCGACACCGTCGCCGCAAAGGGGGGTGTGCGACCGGCTGGTCCGATCCGCCTGCTTGCCAATCTGAGCAGCTTCGGGCACTGCTTCAATCCCGTCAGCTTCTACTACTGCATGGACGAGCATGCCGAGCGCTTGCAGGCGGTGGTGGCAGAGGTCACCAACACGCCCTGGGGCGAGCGCCATGCGTATGTGCTCTCGCGCGGTAGCGATGGGTCGGGGTCTGGGGGGGCGAGGTCAGGGGGGCTCGGATCCGCGGAGCTCGGACCGCTCGTCGCACGCCCGCTGGCCGCCCCGGTGCTTGCCGGCGATTTTGCCAAGGCGCTGCACGTGTCGCCGTTTATGGGCATGGACCATCGCTATGAGTGGCGCATGACGATGCCGGGCGAGACGCTGTCCGTTCACATCGCAAACAGCCATGACGGTCGCCGCGTGTTTGACGCGACGCTTTCGCTGCAGCGGCGCGAGCTCACGCGGGCAACGCTTGCGCGCATGACGATGCGCTATCCCGCCAGCGCGCTGCGCATGCTCGCCCTGATCTACACGCAGGCGGCGAGGTTGAAGCTCAAGGGCGTGTCGGTGCACCCCCACCCCAGGGAGCGCCCCACATGACCACGTGGATCGCGCGGAAGATCGCCTACGTGCTGCTGCGGCGCATCCGCTCGGGCAGTCTCACGGTGCTCGAGGACGGCCGCCCGCCTGCGACTTTCGGCGCTGGCGCCCCTCGCGCCAGCGTGCAAGTGCGCTCGGCGCGTGCCTGGCGCATGCTCCTGCGCGGCAGCAACGGCCTCGCCGAGGCATACGCGCGAGAGCTGTGGGACTCACCCGATCCGACCGCCGTCGTGCGCGTGGCGGCGCGCAACGCCGATGCGCTCGACCGCCTTCGCGCCCGCTTTGCGCCACTACTGGTGCCCGCCCAGCACGCGCGCACATTTGTGAATGCCAATACGCGCCGCCGCCGCCGCCGCGACATCGCCGCCCATTACGACCTCGGCAACGAGCTGTTCGGGCTGATGCTCGACCCCACGATGAGCTATTCCTGCGCGCTGTTTGAGCAGCCCGGTATGAGCTTGCGCGAGGCATCGCTTGCCAAGCTCGATCGGGTCTGCGATCGGCTGTGCCTTGGACCCGAGGACCATCTACTGGAGATCGGCAGCGGTTGGGGCGCGCTTGCACTGCATGCCGCGAGCACGTGCGGCTGTCGCGTGACGACCACCACGATCTCTCGCGAGCAGTATGCCCATACCAGCGAGCGGGTCCGTCGAGCGGGCTTGCAGGAGCAGGTGACGGTGCTGTTCGAGGACTATCGTGACCTGCGCGGACGCTACGACAAGCTCGCGTCGATCGAGATGATCGAGGCGGTCGGCTGGCGCCACTTCGGCACGTTCTTCGACTGCTGCTCGCGATTGCTTCAACCACACGGCGCGATGCTGCTGCAGGCGATCACGATCGACGACCGTGCCTACGACGTCGAGAAGGCCTCGCGCAGCTTCATGAACACCTACATCTTCCCCGGTGGTTGCCTGCCCTCGCTCGGAGTGATCGAGCGCGCCGTCAGGCAGCGCACCGACATGCGCCTCGCGCACCTGGATGACATCACTCCCCACTATGTGCAAACGCTGCGTCACTGGCGCGTGGGCTTCGAGCTCGGCGCTCAGCGGCTCGCCGCGCTCGGCTACGACGAGCGCTTTCGTCGCATCTGGCGGTTGTACCTGGCCTACTGTGAGGCCGGTTTTGCCGAGCGGCGCATCGGCGACGTGCAGCTGCTGCTAACCAAGCCGCACTGGTCCGCACGGCCCGCCGCACAGGCAACGCTCAGCGGCGTGGCTTACGGGTAAACAGCCGTGCGGTGACCGCGTCGAGCACCCGCGCCGGTCCACGCGCGGCAAGCATCGCGAGGGCCGAGCGCCCGCCCGGGCCGAGCACGCGACGGTCCGCTTCGATCGCATCCACCACCCTGTCCGCCCACTCAAGCGCCGGCACACGGTCCCAACCGGAGGTGTCCATGTGGCGTCCGTAGACCTCCTCGGTGTCGCTCAGCATGTCGGTCGCCACGCCCGGCGTCACCAGGTGCATGGCGTGCACGCCGGTGCCGCGCAGCTCGCGGCGCAGCGATTCGGTGAAGCCGACGACGCCCGCCTTCGAGGCGGCGTAGGTGCTTGCCGCGGGGAAGTAGGCGTAGCCGCTGATCGACGCGTTGTTGACCACTGTCCCCTTGCGGCGATCGAGCATCCCGGGCAGGACGCGCCGTGTCAGGTGGGTTACTGCCACGAGGTTGACTTGGAACATCGCATACACCTCATCGATCGCTTGCTCCTCGAGCAGCCCGCCGGTCATCAGCCCGGCGTTGTTGACGAGCAGATCGATCTTGTCGAGGTCATCGCCGAGCTCTGCACAGCACTCATCGATACTCGCTTGCGAGGAGAGATCCATCCGCACAGCCCGTACCTCACTCGCGCCGCCGGGCGATAGTTTCACGGCCTCAAAGCTCTCGACGTCGCGAACCCCGGCAAGCACCGAGCCCAGTGGCGACTCGGCGAGCCGCGCTACTAGCGCGCGGCCGATACCGCGGTTGGCGCCGGTGACGAACGCGGTCTTGCCAGCGAGGTCCATTGCTCCAGCCTAGGACGATATGTGTGGGCTTGCGAAGATGGAATGGTGAGCGTCGCCTCAGAGGAGCGCAGCCCCCGACTGACAGCCGTCATGCGCGAAGGCGAGCGCGTTACGCCGTTGGAGCTGTTCTTCGATCTGGTGTTCGTGCTCGCGCTCACGCAGTGCACGACGCTGATGGCACGCTCGCCCACCTGGGTCGGACTGCTCAAAGGGATGCTCGTGCTGGGCATGCTGTGGTGGGCTTGGACGGGCTACGCCTGGTTGACGAGCGTCGTCGACCCCGAGGAGGGCAGCGTGCGCCTCGTGATCTTCACGGCGATGGCGGCGATGCTTGTGGCGGCTCTGTGCGTGCCTGGCGCGTTCGGCAGCGAGGCGCTGCTGTTTGCATGCGCCTATGCGGTCGTGCGCACCGCGCACATCGCGCTGTTCACGATCGCGAGTCGCGAGGACCCGGCGCTGCGCCACTCCGTCGCCGGCCTCGCTTACAGCACCGCGATCGGCGCCGGATTGCTGTTTGTCGCAGCCGCCACCAGCGGCGCGCTGCAACTCGGCCTGTGGGGGCTCGCATTGGTGCTCGACATGGGTGGCCCCTTCCTGTTCGGCGCTGACGGCTGGAAGCTCGTGCCCGGGCATTTCGCCGAGCGCCACGGCCTGATCGTGCTGATCGCGTTGGGCGAGTCAATCGTCGCGCTTGGCGTGGGTGCCCGTACCGTGATCGACGCCGACATTGTGGTTGCCGCCGTGCTCGGCGTGATCGTGGCGGCGACGCTGTGGTGGGTGTACTTCGACGTGACCGCGCTTGTCGCCGAGCGGCGCCTGTCCGATGCCAAGGAAGGACGCGAGCGCAACGAACTGGCGCGCGACTCCTACTCTTACCTGCACTTCCCGATGGTCGCCGGCATCGCGCTGCTTGCCGTCGGCTTGAAGGTGACGATCGAGCACGATGGCGACGATCCACTGAAGCTCGTGCCCACGGTCGCTCTGCTGGGTGGCACCGCCGCTTATCTGCTCGCACACGTCGCCTTTCGCCTGCGCAACGTCCAGTCGCTCAGCGGCCGGCGGCTGGTGTGTGCGCTCGTGCTGCTGGCGCTCGTGCCGATCACGCTGGCATTGAAGACGTCATCGCTCGAGACGCTCGCGATCCTCGCGGCGGTGTTGAGTCTGCTGATCCTCTACGAGGTCACACGCTACGCCGACATGCGCGAGCGCGTCCGCCATCAGGGCTCGCCAGCGCCCGGACCGCCGCCGCTGTGAGCATGACGGTCCGGCACAGGTCGATTTCTAGAAGAAATACTGCTTGGCGATCAACCCCGCCAGTACCGCGTAGCCCAGGTTGGTCGGGTGGATGTCTTCCAGCGGGGTGCACATGTTCGTCAGCAGGCAGATTGTGGGTTCTTCGAGTGCTCCCGGCGGGTTGAACAACGGCAGCGGGTCGGCAAAGCGCGCGCCCGCACCGGCGGCGACTTGACTCATCACTTCATTGAGACCAGACGTCAACGCGTCGCCCCCGGCGAGCTTTTCTCCAAACGGGTTGTAGAGCCCGAGCACGATGATCCTCGCGTGCGGCGCCGCGCCGCGCAGGTCGGCCAGGATCAACCCGAGGTTCGCGCCGATGTGCGCAAACAGGACGGGGGCTTCTTTGACTACGCACGCCACTTCGCGTTTGCAGGTGCCCTCGATCACGCCGAGCGCGTCGTTGGCGCCGATGTCGATCGTGATCGGGTTGACGGCTTCGGGATGTGCGTTTAGGTAGGCGAGCGCGTCGGATAGCTGCGAGGAGGCTAGGCCGCCGACGTACGGGTGGTGCAGCGGGTACTCCAACTGGTAGGCGCATGGACCGTTAATGAACGATTCGGTCGTCTCACCAGGGCAGCCGTCGTTGATTACCTGCAGGCCCGGGTCACCGATTTTCAATATTTTGGCGAAGTCGTCGACGTAGCCGGTGTTGTAGTCGGCGGGGTTCTCTTCCGGCTTGAGTTCTTCGAACTTCGCCTCTGAGTAGCCGAATGCGAGCGAGTCGCCTAGCGCCAGATAGCTGATTTGCGGGCTTGGATGTCCTGGGCCTTTCTGTCCAGGGCCTTTCTGTCCCGGTCCGCCGCCCTGACCTTTATGTCCTGGGCCACCGTTTCGACCCTGCCAACCGTGTTGCGGTGCCGACTGAGATGTGCCGCCATGGCGCCCAGACCCGCCTTGGGTCTGTCCGCCGTGCGATGGTCCGCCTGCGACGGCTGAAGATGCCAGCCACATGGCGGCGAGCACTGTCGCGAGAATCGCGATGCCCGCAAGCGGAACCATGCCTGTGAGTGGACGCAAGTAAAACCGAAGCCGGCTGACCATTTCTGCCTCCCTGCTGCTCTTGGCTTGCCAGGCGCCCCCCAATAAGTCCCCGCCCGTACGTCTCGTAAGACCTACCCGCGGAGGCTTCTTGTCAAACGAGTTGGGTTGCTGTCAAGGGGCTGCTGCTCCTCGGTGGGAGACCGCGATTCTCGCTCGACGGTCTCCCCTTTGACGGTCTCCTCAGGCGACGGCGGCGAGCTGTGCGTCGGTCTCGTGCTCGGGCACCGCGTTCGGACGCTCGCGCAGGATCAGCTCACATCCACGCGAGGGGCTGATCGTGATGCTGCGCCTGCGTGCTCGCTCGGGTGTCTGTCCCACCGCTACAAGTAGGTTCCTTTGGATCACCTCGCGCAGCACGATCTTCATCTCCAGCATCGCGAAGCTCGCGCCGAGACAGCGGCGACGGCCACCACCGAACGGCAGCCACGTGTAGGTCCCCGGGGCTTTGCCACCCTCGCTCTCCAGGAAGCGCTCGGGGCGGAACGCGTTCGGCTCTGGGTAGATGTCTGGATCGTGGTGAACCAGGTAGGCGCTTGCGATCAGCACAGCGCCAGGTGGATAGCTGACGCCGCCGATCTCCACCTGCTGCTTGACCAAGCGCGGCTCGGCGTTCATCAGCACCGGGCGCAGGCGCATGATCTCCTGGATCGTGGCGGTCAGGTATGCGCTGTCGGGGTCCTCGTCCAGCTCGCGTGCCAGGCGCGCTGTCACGTCTGGTTGGCGCGAGAGCAGCTCAAAGCCCCACGCGAGCTGCGAGGCGGTCGTCTCGTGTCCGGCGACGAGGGCTGTGACCAACTCGTCGCGCAGCTCGGCTGGGCTCATCGGCGAGTCGTCCTCGTGGCGAGCCGAGAGCAGCAACGTGAGCACGTCTGGGCCATGGGCGTCTTCGCGCCGGCGCTCGTCGATCAGCTCGAAGATCAGCCGGTCGGTCTCCTCGCCGAGCCGTTCCAGGCGGCCCATCGGCCCGCGACCGGCAAGTGCGCGCTGCGCAAACGGCAACAACGAGATCGGGTTCTCGGCAAACTCGAGCAGCTGCGTCAGCAGTTCGCGCAAGCGGTCGAGTTGCGCTCCCTGCTCCAGCCCGAAGACCGCGCGCAGCACGATCTCGAGCGTCAGCTGCTGCAGGCGGGGGTGCAGCGCGACCACCTGCTCGTGCGGCCAGGAGGCGATCTCGCGCTCGGTCAGCTCGGTCATCAGCTCGGCCAAGCTCTGCATCGCGTCGCCGTGAAAGGCGGGCAGCATCAGCTTGCGCTGTTCCAGGTGCGGCTTCTCGTCGAGCAGGATCACCGAGTTGGGGCCGACGATTGGTTCGAGGATGCGTGCGCCCTCGCCGGGGTGCAGCACCTCTGGGGGCGCTTGGAAGACCTGCTTGATGTCCTCTGGATCCGACAGGATCACAAACGGTGGCTGGCCAAGCAGCCGTACCGAATAGCGCTTGCCGTAGCGTTCGCGGGAGCGCAAGATCACGGCGGTTGGGCGCAGCCACGAGCCGGCCATCTGAACGCTGGCAGGCACTTTGGGCCCGGGGGGAAGTTGACGCTTGATGCGGCGGTTCTCCAGGATGCTGTTCACGGTGGGGCTCCGTTCCTGTTCGTCTTGCTGGCGTGTCGGGGGACCCTGAGCCTAGCGCGAGTGCCACGAATTGGCTAGGCAGCCAGCCTTAGGGATTTCCCCTATTCGAGATCGGGGGTGACGGTGTTTAGTGCCGGTGCTCGCGCGTCGACTCAAGCGCCCGCCACCGGCTCGGTCTCAGCCGGTAGTCCTTCGTCACGCTTCTGGAAGAACTCGGCACCCTCAATGTTCAGGTGCGGCGTGACGCGATCCAACCAGCCCGGCATGTACCAGTTGAACTTGCCCATCAGGATCATCAGCGCGGGCACCAGCAGGCAGCGCACGACGGTCGAGTCGAGGATCACCGCGACGGCCAGCCCGACGCCGAATTGCTTGATCGTGGGCGAGCCGTTGAGCACGAAGCTGCCGAACACGAACACCATGATCATCGCCGCGGCGGTGATCACGCGCGCACTCGTGACCAGGCCGGAGACGACCGAGCCGCGGTTGTCCTCTCCGGCGTGCACGTGCTCCTCGATCTGACTGACGAGGAACACCTCGTAGTCCATCGACAATCCAAACAGGATCGCGAACATGAACAGCGGCACATAGGAGACGATCGGTACCGGGCCGCTGAGGCCGATCAACCCGCTCAGCCAGCCATATTGGAACACGGCCGTAAGCACGCCATAGGAGGCGCCGATCGACAACAGGTTCATGAGCGCCGCCTGTGGTGGCACCACGACAGTGCGGAAGGCAAGGATCAGCAGCACGAAGCTGAGCGCGATCACGACCAGGATCTGCAATGGCAGCTTGTCCGATATCTGCGCTGCCAAGTCGATGTTGCCGGCCGTGCTGCCGCCGACGTCGGCGTGCATGTTGGTGCCTTTTTCGGCGCTTGGAATGACATTCGAGCGCAATTGTTCGACCAGTTCCTGCGTCGCTTTTTCGGCCGGCCCGGTGGTGGCGATAGCGTTGAAGTAAGCGGCGGTCCCCGCCTTGTCGATCTGGATCGGAGTGATCGCCGCGACTCCCTTTGTCGAGGACACTTCCTTCTGCAGCGTCGCCAGGCGCGGGTCGGTGGCGCTCTACGCCGGCGAGCCCAGCGTGACGGCGACGACCAGCGGTCCGTTGACGCCGGGCCCGAAGTTCGCGGATATCAGGTCATATGCGCGCCGCGCGGTGGTCGAAGTCGACAGCGCGGCCACGTCTTCTTGCCCGAGGCTCAGCGACAGTAGCGGGATCGTCAGTGGCAGCAGGATCGCGAGCGCCACCAAGCCGGCGATCGCGGGATGCTTAGCGATGTCGGCGGCCCACTTGGCCCACGCGCCCTGCTTGGCTTGAGCCTCTGAGGGAGGCGTGCGCACACGTAGCGAGTTGATGTGTGGCCCGGCGGTCGCGACCAGGGCCGGCATCAGCGTGAGCGCGGCGAGCACGGCGACCACCACCGCGATGCCCGCCATCAGGCCCATCGTGGTGACCAGCGGAATTTTGGCAACCGCCAGCGATACGAGCGCGATCGTCACAGTGCAGCCCGCGAAGAACACAGCTCCACCCGAGGTCGCGGCCGCCCGGGAGATCGACTCGTGGACGTCGAGCCCTTCGCCGAGCCCGCGCAGGTGGCGCGTGACGATGAACAGCGCGTAGTCGATTCCCACGCCCAGCCCGATCATCGTGGCGAGCGTCGGGGCGACGGTCGGCACGCTGGTCACGTGCCCGAGCAGGCGGATGATCGCGAGCGTCGAGAGCAAAGCAAGCACGGCATTGAGAATCGGCAGCAGCATCGAGACGACCGTGCCAAATGTGAACGTGAGGATCACCATCGCCGCGATGATCCCGATCAGCTCGCTGGACTCGGTCGAGGTTTTGGAGACCTTCTGGCCCAGCTGGCCGCCGGTCTGCACCTCCAGACCGGCCGCCTTGGCCGGGTTGGCCGCGTCGATGATCGTCTGCGCTTCGGAGACGGACAGTTCGCCGGGTGAGACCGCCAATGTCACCGACAGGTAGCCGGTCATCTTGTCCTTGCTCAGCGCCGAGGCGCCCTGGGGCGTGAGTGGGTTGACCACGGACGCGACGTGCGGGGCCTTCGCCACTTCGTCGGCGGCCTGATTGACAGCACTCGCGTACTTGGATTCGGTGAGCCTGCCTTTGGAGGCGTGCAGCACGATCGGGCTCGTGCCGTTGGCCTGGTCTGGGAACGAGTGGGTGAGTGTGTCCGCGGCGTGCTGGCTGTCTGTCCCGGGCAGCGACAGGTCGTCGTTGGTGTTTTCGCCCAGTCTGTGCGACACGCCAACCAGCACGATCGTCACCAGCAGCCACACGCCAATCGTCACGAACCGATGCCGCACGCAGTATTTCGCCAACCCGTACAAGATGCCCGTCACTAAGTGCTTCAGCCCCTCTCTCGGTTGAGGTCGGCGGAGGGCTTATCGTGTCGCGCGTCCGCTCGACTGTCAAGGTCCTTTTACCGCAGCCGCAGGTGAGGGCTCATAGCCACGTAGGCGCAGCCCGATGAGGGGGAAGACCAGCGTTGAGAGAACGGCCGCACCGACGAGTGCGGCCGCGGTTGACGGGAGCATGTGCCCACTCGCCGTGGCCAGTGCCGTGATGGCGAGCACGAGCGGTAGCTGTGTGGAGCTCATCAGCGCGAGTGCCGCTCGGTCGCGAGCGCCAAGAGCCTTGCGGTAGAGCAACAGCGCGGGTGTGCCACGCACGACTAGGAACAGCACGAAGAAAAGGCCCATCTTCAGCACGCCGGAGACGCTTGCGAACAGTGCGTGCACGTCCAGCTTCATTCCACTGACTATGAAGAAGAACGGTACGAACACGCCAAACGCGACCGCCGTGAGCTTGGAGTCAAACGCCGGCAGCTCGCGCGTCTTGAGCACCTGGCGTGTGATGATTCCCGCGGCAAAGCCGCCGAGCAGCAGGTCCAATCCCAATTCGAAAGCCAGGAAGGCCAGCGCGAACACGAGCATCAGGATCCAGCGCACCACCAACTGTGAGCTGGTCTCCAAGGTTTGCTCGAACAATGGCAGCGTACGCTCCGATGAGCGCACGGCGAAGACAGCGACGCTCACCGCGAGCGCCACGAACGCGATCAGGATCAGCGCGTTGTGCTCGGTGCTCTGCGTGGAGAGGATCAGTGTGAGCAGCAGGATCGGCCCAAACTCGCCGACGGCTCCGGCCGCGAGCAGGTAGGTACCGAAGCGAGTGCGCAGCTCCCCGGCGTCGGAGAGGATCGGTATCAAAGTGCCGATCGCGGTCGTCGAGAGCGCCGAGCCGGTGTACAGCAGCGACAGCACGACTCCAGCGGAAGCCAGGATCCCGCCGATCGTGTAGGCGAGCGCGAGCGAGATGGCCCAACCGATCAGGCCCAAGCGCAGCGGCTGGCCCATGATGCGGTGCATGTCGATCTCATAGCCCGCAAAGAAGAACAGGAGTCCCAGGCCGAGGTCGGAGAAGAATTGGATGAACTCATCGACGTGCAGGCCCAGCACCTGCGGACCGAGCACGACCCCCAACAGCAACTCGACCACCACCACGGGCAGCACCACTCTGCGCCCGCCTGCGATAACGGCGATCGTGGCCGCGATCGCCGAGGCGGTGATGACCGCAAAGAATGTTCCCGGCGCGAGCTGGGCGACGGCGAGCATGGCTCAGGGCTCCAGTGGCGCCGGCACGCGCGCATCATCCCAGCTTTGAAGAGCGTGAGACGCGCTCTTGGGGGCAGTTTCGCCGGTACCGCCGAGCCGAGCGCAATCCTCACGCGAACAGTCACGTCTTGGCATGCATGCCGTTCAAGCTATCTGTAGGTCTTTGATCGCACATCCCTCAAGCTGTCCCGGAGGTCCTTGATGAGTGACAACCCCGTGCCGGCCCAGCCGGTGACGATCGACACACAAGTCTTGACCGAGCGCGCGGCTCGCAGCATCCGACACCCGCTCACGCGTACGCTGCTGGCACTGACATTCACCACCGGTGTGGTCGACGCCGTCAGCTACCTGGGTCTAGGTCGCGTGTTCACCGCGAATATGACAGGCAACATCGTGTTGCTCGGCTTTGGTATCGCCGGCGCCGGCGGCCTGCCGGTGGTTGCGCCGTTGGTGTCGCTCGGAGCTTTCCTGGTGGGTGCCGCCGCTGGTGGGGTGTTTGGATCGAGAGTGGCTGCACGCCAACCACGCAATCTGAGTGGGGCGCTTATGATCGAGGCGTCGTTGATCGGGATTGCCGCCGTGCTGGCCGCGGTGCTCGATGTGCGTCTGGGCTCGCTGTCGGGCTACGCGGTGATCGCGCTGCTTGCACTCGCGATGGGTGTACGCAATGCGACCGTGCGGCGAATCGGCCTGGCGGACATGACGACGACCGTGCTGACGATGACGCTGACGGGGCTGGCCTCGGAGTCGCCCGTGGCGGGCGGGTCGGGCGCTGGCTCCACGCGCAAGGTGGCCGTTGTGCTGACGATGCTCGCTGGCGCGCTAGCAGGAGCGCTGCTGCTGCGCACGAGCCTGTTCCTGCCGCTCCTGTTCGCAGCAGCACTCGGACTTGTCGTCAGACTTGCGTACGCGCCGGCGATACGCCGAGAGGCGGTGCGTGAGTCGGCGCCGCCAGGTGACTGAAGCTGGCCGCCGCGGGGGCGCGGCCAAGGGGATACTGGCCAAGGGGATACCGGGACGGGCGGCGCTGAAGCGCCGCCCGCGAAGTACCTTTACGCCAGCTGTACGTTGACGGCCTTCGGTCCCTTGTCGCCTGCTTCGGCGTCGTAGCTGACCTTTGCTCCCTCGGCGAGCGAGCGATAGCCGTCGCCGGCGATTCCGCTGTGGTGGACGAACAGGTCCTTGGACTGGTCGTCGGGCGTGATGAACCCGAATCCCTTGTCGTCGCTGAACCACTTGACGGTTCCTGTAGCCATTGTGACCTCCGTGTTGATGTGTGTGCTGCGAACGCGGAGATTGCTATGAGCAAAGGCTACGAGCGCTGGCACTGCTTTGATCGGGGCCGATGGCCCCGTATGGATGGGTGCACCATAGCAGTGATCCATACGTCCGTCCGCGACGTGCCTGAGTCAATATGAGCCCTGCCGCGACCGGCTGGAGCGCGTAAGGGCCTGTGAGAGGAAGCGCAAGCAGCCGATGCCGATGGGGTCTCTGGACGCATCTTGAACGCAGGCAGGTGTGTCTAGAACGATCGTCGAATGTGGACGGCTGGAGGAATCTCCGTCATACGATTTGTCGTAGAGCTACGTAGAAATCTCGTAGGAACGTGCGGACGACGGATGTAGTTCTAAGTGGGCAGGTGCAGTGCCAGGTAGGCAGATGAGGCTACAGCGACATCACAGCGAGAAAGACGATCGGAGGCTCGGGTCAACCCGCGTGTGCTCGTCCGAGCCTTCGGCCGCGGTCGAGAGGTCCGCGGATGCTGTCCGCAAGCCCGAGACGGATGTCGAATGCGCCCCGGAGGCGATCGAGGGAGCCCCGGAGGCGATCAAGGGACCGTCAGACACAGTCAGCCCGTCCGCGGACGCGGTCGACGAGCCGATGAAGTGCGTGTGGAGCGGCTACCCCGACTACAACCGCGATTGCCGTTCGCGTATTCCCGCAAGTGTTGTGATCAAAGCTTGGCACCGTGAGATTCAGCTCAAGGGCACGGTTGAGGGCTTCTATTACTTCTCATGGCGTAGCGGCGTGTGGCTCGCCTACGGTCTACAGGACGGGCGGGTGCGCGGCGTGTATTGCCCAACGCACTGCGTCGATTGCGACTCGCGCGATATGCAGGATGAGGTCATTTCATTGCCGGCGGCCAAGGATCCCCCGATCCGTCGCGTCGAGGGGTCGAGCGTCGACGGCGCGGTTCGCGCGGCGCGGTTGGGAGCGGCGCTGAGGTAGCATGGCCCGCCCCTGACATCGAAGGGTCGTGGCCGTGAAGCGCGTTGTTGTAGCCGATCTCAAATCCCACCTCGACGACACGGTTGAGCTCCGTGGGTGGGTGCATGCCGTGCGCGACCAGAAGCGTATGCAGTTTGTCGTGTTGCGCGACGAAACAGGTCTCGCCCAGCTGATACTCGGCAAGGAGGAGCAGCCGAGCGAGCTCAACGAGGCGATCTCGGCGTTGGCGCCCGAGTCGGCGATCACCATTACCGGTCTGGTTGTGGCCGACGAGCGGGTGAAGCTCGGCGGCCTGGAGATCCAGCTTGCGTCTCTCGCAGTGGACTCCTCCGCCGAGCCTGAACTACCGGTCACACCGGAGTCTTCGCTTGACAAGCGCATCGACTGGCGCTACCTGGACCTGCGCCGGCCCGACAGGCGACTGATCTTCGAAGTGCAGTCCACCGTGGAGCACGCTATGCGGGAATACTGGCGCGAGCAGGGCTTCATCGAGATCCACACCCCCAAGCTGATGGGCTCCGCATCGGAGTCGGGAGCCGAGCTGTTCAAGGTGGATTACTTCGAACGCACCGCCTATCTGGCGCAGTCGCCGCAGTTTTACAAGCAGATGGCGATGGCCGGCGGTTTTGGCAAGGTGTTTGAGATCGGGCCGGTGTTCCGCGCCAACCCGTCCTTTACCTCACGCCACGACACCGAGTTCACGAGCGTCGACGTGGAGATTGCATGGATCGACTCTCATGAGGATGTGATGGCCTTCGAGGAGCGCTGGCTGGCGCACGTGCTGGGAGTGGTTGCCGAGGTTCACGGCGAGCAGATCACGAGTACCTTCGGCGTGGAGGTCGGCGGGGTGGGTGGGCCTTCAATCCCCTTTCCGCGTATCACGCTCGCCGACGCCAAGACGTTGCTGGCAGAGCACGGTCACGACGTGAATGGAGGGGTTCTCGATCCAGATCAAGATCTGGATCCGCCAAGCGAGCGCGCACTGTCGGCGATCGTCGCCGAGCAGCTAGGCAGCGAGTTCGTCTTTGTCTGCGACTACCCGACCTCGGTGCGACCCTTCTACCATATGCGCCATCAGGACCAGCCAACCCTCACCAAGAGCTTTGACCTGCTCTGGCGAGGCATCGAGCTCACCACTGGGGCCCAGCGCGAGCACCGCTACGAGCAGCTCCTCGCCCAGGCGCGTGAGAAGAACGTCGAGGTCGGGCCGATCCAGTATTACCTCGACTTCTTCCGTTACGGCGCGCCTCCGCACGGCGGTTTTGGATTTGGTCTTACGCGGCTGTTGATGCAGATGCTGGGTCAAGAGAATGTCCGCGAGGTTACGTTCCTGTATCGAGGGCCCAACCGCCTGGAGCCGTAGAAGACAGGTTCTGGGGGACTCCCACCGCCCCCGAGGGGCGAGGACGGTGGGAGTTGGGGGAGACAAGATTCGCTTGGCTACCGCTCGATCGCCCATGTCGCCGGTCGCCAAGCCCGCGCGCCGCGTCGCGCGCCCTTTCGCGGGCGCGTGTAAGCAGTGCGCTCGCGTGTGGGTGGATCGTGGCATCAGGCCGCAACTGCGCTCTCCATGCAGTCCTCGCACTCCTCGAGTCCCTGCAGTTCGATTTCGAGCGGTGCGTGGTTCGATGGGCGGCGTCCCTGCCGGTAGGCGTGCTTGACCTCGCAGCGGGCGATGTGCTCGGCGAGCTTGCTGCTTGCCAGCGCTAGATCGATGCGCAGGCCGTAATCGCGAGCGTAGTGGCCCTCGCGCTGGTCCCAGCAGGTATAGCCGTGATCCTCTGGGTGCAGGTGGCGATACACATCGACCAGCTCGCCCTCGTGGAGGATGTGGCGCAGGTCCTCGCGCTCGGCTGCCGCCGTTTGGTATGAGCCCTCGAGCCAGGTGGGCTCATACACGTCGCGGTCCGAAGGTGCCACGTTGAAGTCGCCGGCGATCAGCAGCGGGTGGTAGTGGTCGTGGCAGGCCTGGTTGGCGACTGCCTCCAGAAACGCCAGCTTGCCAGAGTCGTCGAGCTCCTCGCGAGTGGGACCGGCGGGCACGTATACAGAGCCGAGCGTCAGGCCCGCGCATGTCGTCTCCAGCCAGCGACCCTGTGCGAGGTCGTGCCTGCCGGCGAGCGACACGCAGCGGTGGGTCACGCGGTGGTCCTCGCGCACCAGGATCGCCACCCCGCCGTTGCGCCGACCGGGGCTGTGCTCGGCGCGGTAGCCAAGCTGTTCCAGGCGCTTGTGCGGGAAGTGGCGAAATGGGCAGCGCGTCTCCTGTAGGCACACCATGTCAGGGCGCTCTCTGCGCAGCAGCTCGGCGATGCGAGGCATCCGCGCGCGAATCCCGTTGACGTTCCAGCTGACGATCCTGAGCCCTCGTGAGTCGTGTGCGGTCATCGTTGTGGCTCCCCTCGTTGTGGTCCTGAGTCGTGGCGCCGCGACCTGTGGGCCGGCGCCTTGATCCCTGTTCTGCGATGTTTGTGTCCCTGTCCCCATGTCCCCGATCCTCTTGTCGTGATCTGCTTCTCTGTGTAAACCGGTCTCTACACAAGAGCTGAAACTGAGTCCTACACAACTGGACACGATAGGCGGGACATCAAGAAACGTCTATGGGCCGCGCGGCCAAACTGACGGCAGGCGGTTGGACATTTAGGTGCACGCCTGTCCGGGGTTTGAACGGATACCGTCCGCACTTGGGTCTACCTTCCAAAGCATGCTCGTCAACGAGCTCACAGATGGCACAGAGATCAGCCAGGTTCTGCTGGTGCGCATGATCGAGCGCCGTTCCCGCCGCGACGGGGGCGAGTATTTGCGCCTGCAGCTCGGAGACCGCACTGGCGCTGTCGTCTCGATGGTGTGGGACGACCTGCCGGAGACCGAGCGCCTGGCCAGTCCGGGTACTCCGGTATACGTAACTGGCCGCTATGCGGTTCACCCGCGCTTTGGTCCACAGATAAACCTCCGCTCACTTAGATCCGCGGAGCCGGGGAGTTATCGGTTGGATGACCTGATGGATGGTCCGGCCCGTTCCCCCGAGCAGATGGAGGTCGACCTGCGCGAGCTGATCGCAACGGTGCGCAACCCCCACCTCAGCGCTCTACTCGGGCGCGTGTTCGGCGAGGATTCGCCGCTATGGGCTCGCTTCCGGGGAGCGCCGGCAGCGAAGTACTACCACCAGGCCTACCGCCACGGACTGCTCGAGCACTGTCTGGGCGTCGCCCAGGGCGTCGGCGCGATCTCGGCCACCTTTCCCGGGATCGATCGCGACGTGGCAGTCACCGGGGCCTTGCTTCACGACATTGGCAAGCTTGACGCTTACACGGAGGAGGGTGATCGGGACCGGATCATCGACCTCACGGACCTAGGGCGGCTGTACGGGGAGATCCCGCTCGGCTACTACCGCATACGCCGCACGATCGAGGACATCGACGGTTTCCCCGAGGAGCTGGAGCGGGCGGTGCTTCACATTATCCTCGCCCATCACGGCTCGCTCGAGCATGGCAGCCCCGTGATGCCGTGCACGCGGGAGGCCACGCTTGTGCACATGATCGACAATCTTGGCGGGCGGCTGGGCAGCTTCGACCGAATCGAAAAGGAGCTTTCGCCAGGGGCGCGCTGGTCGGGCTTTGACCGTGCGATCGGAACGGGTGCATGGTTCGGTGCAAGCGAGCGGCTCGAACCCTCCGAAGAAGAGCCCGCGCGAGAAGCGGCCTGAGCCGGCGCCCAGGCCCGGCGGCCCGGCGCCTCGTGCTGCCAACCGCCGGCTCGCGGCTCGCTGCCTGGTTTGGCGCGGCCCCATGCGGTCGTCAAAACTCCGCAAATAGCGAGCGATCTGGCCACCGGGCGAATACGTCTCGCCACCGGGTTCTATCTTTCAATGAAGGATGGCCAAGGACACCGAGAAGCTGATCCGCCAGCTGTCGCTGATCTCATATCTGATGGCCGAGCGCAGACCGGTCACGGCGCTTGAGATTCGGCGCGACGTGGAGGGTTACAGCGGCATGAACGAGGACGCGTTTGCGCGGCGCTTTTACGCCGACCGCTCAGAGCTCGATTCGCTGCGTATCCAGCTGACGGTGGATCGTCCCGCCGATGGTGCGGCCGAGCAGGAGAACTATTCGTTGCGACCCGAGAACTTCCATCTGCCCGCAATCGAGTTCTCCGACGAAGAGCTGGCCGCGCTGCGGGCCGCGCTGCACTTGCTTGACGGCGAGTTTGCCTATGCCGAGCCGCTGCGGCTCGCGCTGCAACAAATCACCTGGGGGCGCCCCAGTCCGCTGCAGGCACCCGAGCAGCGTTCGGTGGCGCTCGCGATCACGGCCTCGGCGGGTGGACATGAGCTTTCGGTGCGCCTCGCGAAGGTCGAGACGGCGATCTTCCGCAACAAGACGATCACCTTCGACTACTACACGATGGCGCGCGATGAGGTTGGCTCGCGCCGCGTGGATCCATATCACCTGCTGTTTCAGGGCGGCGAGTTCTATTTGCTCGGCTACGCCCACGAGCGCGAGGCGATCCGTGTGTTCCGCCTGTCACGCATACGCGGCAAGGTCTCCTACGCCACCAAGGCCGAGCATGACTTTAGGCGCCCCCGCGACTTCGATCCGCGTGAGTACGCCAACCGCGCGGAGTGGCGCCTTGGCGAGGAGCAGGGTGTCGCGGAGGTTCTTATCGGCGAGCGTATCGCTTGGCAGATAGAACGTCACTTCGGGCGTTTTGGTGAGATTGGACCAGCTGGCGAGGAGGGGCAGCACCCGGGAGACAGGCTGTTGCGCACGAGCTACTCGAGCGCGCGCATGATCGTCTCGTGGGTGCTTGGGCTTGGTGAGCCGGCCCGATTGCTCGGCCCCCCCGAACTGGTTGAGGAACTTGGTCGCCGGCTCGCGTTGCTCGAGGAACTGCACTCGGAGGCGCTTGAGTTGGCCGACAGCGTGCCGACCGTCGAGGAGCCATCGAGCACAAGCGCCGCCGGCGCCTCGGCGACCCGCGCCGATCGCAGAGCGGCCGCTGCCGAGCGCGATGCGCAGGGCGAAGCCGCGATCCGACCGGAGCGCTTTGCGCGGCTGGTAACACTCGCGAGCATTCTGATCCATGCCGGCAGACGCAGCGAGCGCGTGAATATCGCTGAGCTGCGTAATCAGCTGCAGCTCTCAGACGAGGAGCTGCGTGAGGACATCAACGTGCTGAATGTCGTCAACTTCGGTGGAGGCTCCTATGTGCTGTACGCCGAAATCCTCGAGGAGGAGGGCGAGATTGACGTCGATCCGGAGCCCTATAGCGACAACTTCGACCGACCGGCCAGGCTGCTTCCCGTAGAGGCCAAGGCACTTGTCGCCGCGATTGATCTGATTGGCGAGCACATCCCAGAGGGATCGCTTGCCTCCGCGCGCGAGAAGATCGTGGCGGCGCTTGGCGAGGATCCGATGGAGCAGGGTTTGCAGGTCGCCCATGCCACAAGCGACGACTCAGAGGTTGCGCGCACGGTGTCTCGTGCAATCGTCGAGCACAGGCTAATCGAGCTCGATTACTACAAGGAGAACGAGGACGAGTTTTCGCTGCGACGCGTCGAGCCGTATGCGTTGACTAATGGGCAGGAGGGTTGGTATGTGGCCTCCTTTGACCCCGAGAAGCAGGACATGCGCCACTTCCGCCTCGATCGCATCAGGCGCGCGCGGGTGACGGAGGAGACGTTCGAGCCGCGCCCCGAGGTCGACCCGGTCGCCGAAGTGGATGGCTGGATGCGCACCGGAGAGGTGCAGTCCTCGCGTGTTGCGCGCGTATGGATTTCGCCCGAGCGGGCGCGTTGGGCACGTGAGCAGAGGCGCGTCAGCGAGGAGCTCCTCGACGGCTCGATCATCGTCGAGTTGAGCTTCGCCGGCATCGACTGGCTGGTACGCGAAGTGCTCAAGGAGGCCGGCGATGCGGTCGTGCTGGAGCCCGAGGACGCCCGCGAGGCAGTGCTTGCCGCGGTTCGGCGCCTGCGGGCGGTGCCGGCCGGCGTGTCGTGAGTCGCCACGAGCCCACCGTGCCTGCCCCTCAGATACTAGCCGGGGCACGGTCGTGAGTCGTCGCGAGCAGATCAGGATGAGCGAGGCGGAGGTCGCCTCGTTTCTGGCCGAAGAGCGAACTGTGACGTGCGCGACTGTCGGCCCGCGTGGCTGGCCACACCTGATGCCGCTGTGGTACGTACTGCGTGACGTTCCCGCGGGTGATTCGAGCCCACCCACCCCGCGAATCTGGGCGTGGACGTATGGCTCTTCTCAGAAGGTGCGCAACCTGCAGCGCGACCCCCGCGCCACTTTGCAGGTCGAGGCGTACGAGCAGTATCACGAACTGTGTGGCGTGATGATCGAGACCGAAACGATCGTGCACAGCGATATCGATACTGTTAGAGCGCTCGGAGAAGAGATCTTGCGACGCTACGCTGCGCAGCGCGGCGAGCCCGCTGTGCGGGAGCTGCCGGCGGAAGTCGCCGCCATGGTCGCCAAGCAAGCCGTCAAGCGTGTGGGGCTCGAGTTCGTCGAGCGCAGACGCACAAGCTGGGACCATCGCAAGCTCGGCGGCGTGTACTGAGGGGAAGTCCTGGGCGATGCTTTCCAAATCGCACCACGTAATACTTCACAAAATGAAGTGTTACGTGGCCCCAAAGCACACACGCGCAACCCCTCGTTCACACGGCGCGTCGGCGAACCTCTAGGCTTACGCGCGCATGGACACGCTGAAGGGACTGATCCTCTCCGGAGGCAAGGGCACGCGGTTGCGTCCTATCACCCACACGAGCGCGAAGCAGCTCGTGCCGGTGGCTAACAAGCCCGTCCTGTTCTACGGGATCGAAGCGATGGCGGCAGCCGGCGTGCGCGAGGTGGGGATCATCATCGCGCCAGAGACCGGCGAGGAGATTAGGCAGGCGGCCGGCGACGGCGCGCGGTTTGGCGTGAAGATCGAGTACATCGTGCAGGACGAGCCGCTTGGTCTTGCTCACGCGGTATTGACGGCCGAGCCGTTTCTTGGTGACAGCCCGTTCGTTATGTATCTCGGCGACAATCTGCTGCAGGGTGGCATCGCGGATCTCGTCGCCGCCTTCCGTGAGCACGGACCCGATGCGCTGATCCTGCTGACGCCGGTGCCCGACCCGCAGAACTACGGTGTGGCCGAGCTGGCAGATGCCGCCGCGGGGGACGTCGGACGAGTCGTGCGGCTTGTCGAGAAGCCCTCTGACCCCGCCACCGATCTGGCGCTTGTGGGTGTGTACATGTTCACTTCCCAGATCCACGATGCCGCTCGTGCGATCCGGCCATCTGGACGTGGGGAGCTTGAGATCACCGATGCGATCCAATATCTAGTCGACGGCGGCCAGCGCGTGGAGCCGCATATCGTGCGTGGCTGGTGGAAGGACACGGGGCGCCTTGACGACATGCTCGAGGCCAACCGGCTGATCCTCGACAACTTGACTGAACGCGTCGAGGGAGAGCTGGTCGATGCGCAGGTCGACGGGCGCGTGGTGATCGAGGCGGGAGCGCGCCTGGTGCGCACGACCGTGCGCGGGCCGGCGATCGTCGGCGCCGGCGCCGAGCTGCGTGATTGCTATATCGGCCCTTACACAGCGATCGGTGAGAATTGCCGCATCTCAAACGCTGAGGTCGAGCACTCGATCCTGCTGGCCGGCAGCTCGGTATGCGACCTCGACGGGCGCATGGAGTCCTCGCTGCTTGGGCGCAATGTGACGGTTCGCCGCGGTGATCGTCAGCCGCGCGCGTATCGCTTCATGGTGGGCGATAACTCCGATATTTCGATCCTGTAGTGGGCGGGCAGGGTAATAGAGCCCGCCGGACTGCGGCCACGCGCGCGCCGGCGCGCTGCTCGTGAGAATGAAGCTGCTTGTCACAGGCGCCCAGGGAATGCTCGGCAACGACGTGCGCCGGGTGGGCGAGCGCTCGGGACACGAGCTGATCCTCGTGGACCTGCCCGAGCTCGACATCACCGACGAGCAGGCCGTTGTCGGGTTCTACGAGCGCGAGCGGCCCGAGGCCACGATCAACTGCGCCGCGTGGACGGATGTCGACGGCGCGGAGACCCATCGCGAGACGGCCCACGCGGTCAACGCGATCGGCGCCGGTAATCTCGCCCGGGCGGCTGCTCGTATCGGCTCGCCGCTGCTGCACATCTCGACCGACTATGTCTTCGACGGCATTGCCCCACTCGACGGGGACGGCCGGCCACGGCCCTATCTGGAGTCCGATCCGACCGGTCCGCGGTCGGCGTATGGCGAGAGCAAGCTCGCCGGTGAGCGGCTGGTGCTGGATGCCTCACCGGGTCACACCGTGGTACGCACCGCGTGGCTATATGGCCTTGACGGCCAGAACTTCGTCGCCACCATGCTGCGCTTGGCCGGTGAGCGCGATGCGGTGCGCGTGGTTGACGATCAGATCGGCTCGCCCACGTGGTCTGGCCACCTCGCCCCGGCAGTTGTCGGATTGCTTGAGCGTGGTGTCAGCGGGCTCGTGCATCTCACCGGCGCGGGCTCGGTGTCGTGGAATGGATTTGCCACGGAGATCTTCCGCCAGGCCGAGGTGGACTGCCGCGTCGAGTTGGCCAGCACCGCCGAGATGGCGCGCCCCGCCCCTCGCCCCGCGTGGTCGGCAATGGAGTCCGAGCGCAACGACGTTATCCCGATGCCCGACTGGCGCGATGGACTCGCCGGATACATGGCGGCCCGTGCTGGGATCGTGCACCCATGAAGGGCCTCGGCTGGGACGATGTGCCCATGAGCGGCCTGGGGCTGAGATGATGCGCCCATGAAGCTCTTGGTTTGCGGCGGTGCCGGGTTCATCGGCTCCAACTTCACCCGCCTGCGCTTGCGCGAGCACGGCGATCAGGTGGTGGTGCTCGACAAGCTCACCTATGCGGGGCGCGAGGAGAACTTCCATGACTTCGCCACCGAGCCCGGTTTCCGGTTCACGCACGGTGCGATCGAGGACCAAGAGGCGGTTGCGGAGGCGATCGCCTCCAGTACGCCTGATGCGATCGTCAACTTCGCCGCCGAGACGCACGTCGATCGTTCGATAACCGAGCCCGACGCGTTTGTGAGGACGCACGGACTGGGAACCTACGTGCTGCTGGAGGCGGCCCGTGAGCGCGGGCTGCGCTACCTGCAGGTGTCCACCGACGAGGTGTATGGCTCGATCGAGGACGGCTCGTTCACCGAGGACTCTCCCCTGCGTCCCTCCTCGCCCTACTCGGCTACTAAGACCGGCGCCGACCTGCTGGTGCAGAGCTATTTCCACACCTACGGGGTGCTCGCCACAATCTGCCGCGGGTCCAATAACTACGGGTCATATCAGTACCCCGAGAAGCTGATCCCGCTGATGATCCTCAACGCGTTGCACGGCGATCCGTTGCCGGTGTATGGGGACGGTATGCAGGTGCGCAACTGGATCCACGCCACCGATTTCGGACGTGCGATCGGCCATGTGCTCGAGCATGGTGTGCCCGGGGAGGTTTACAACGCGGGGGGCCCCGACGAGTGCGCCAACATCGAGGTTGTCAAGCGCATCATCGAACTGACCGGTGCCGATGAGTCGCTGATCGAGCACGTCACCGATCGTCCTGGCCACGATCGTCGCTACTCGCTGTCCTCGGAGAAGGTCAGGGCGCTCGGTTGGGAGCCGCGCGTGCGCTTCTCCGAGGGGTTGGAGCAGACGGTGGCGTGGTATCGCGAGAACGAGTGGTGGTGGAAGCCGATCCGCTCGGGCGACTATCGCGCCTACTACGAGCGCCAATACGGCCGCTCGTTGGCGTGAGCGATTGTCGGCTTGGCACTTGGCCCGCCAGCAGTCCGAGCAGGGACGGCGCTCAGCTAGCTACTGAACGCCAGAGACCTTCCAGTGTGAGCCTTCCTTGACGAGCAGGAGTGTGCTGATGCGGTTTTTGCCCGAGTAAGTGCTCTGCACGCGCGCGCTTGCCTTCGTGCCGTTCACCGTGATCGACTTGATCGTCATGCTGAGCGCGTCGATCTCGCGCAGTTGCTTCTTGAGGTTCGCCTGACAGCCGCTGGAGCCGCCCAGGCGCGCTGTGAGCGTGGCGGCGAGATCGTTTTCGCATAGCTTCTGCTGGCTGAGGTCGGTAGCGTCGGTCTGCAGGTTGGAGACGGCTTCGGCGACCTTGTGGCTTTCGCCTTTGAAGCTGCTTGTCGACGCCGTTTCCCCGCAGGCTGCCATCCCGAAGGGCAGCGCGAGCGCGCACAGGCCGGTCGCGAGCTGTCTTGCCGAGATCCTCATCTGCGCGGTAGCGTACGCGAGCCGGTCCTCTGACGACGCCAGCACCGCTCACGCGCCTCCACCGGGACGCGCGGCCGGCGTCCTATCCTCAACGCCGGCTGGCGGGCTCTTCGGTGTCGAGGTGCTCAGCTCTCGTCGTCGCGGCGGTAGCCGAGGCGGGCTGAGATGTTGTCGGCCGTGGCAACCAGATGGGGTCCGAGCGCGTCCACGAGCTCCTCGAGCGAGATCATCGAGCTGTGCGCCGCGATGTTGACCGCGGCCACTACCTCGCGCGACTCGGTGCGCACGGGCGCCGAGATTGAGTGCAAGCCCTGTGCGAGCTCTTCGTCGTTGACGGCCATGCCCTCGTCGAGTACGTGCTCCAGCTCGGTGCGCAACGCCTTCTTGCTTGTGATCGAGTTGGGCCCGCGACGCGTGAGCGTCATGTTGCCAATCAGATCGCGCTGCTCGGCCTCTGGGAGGTTGGCGAGCAGCACCTTGCCCATCGAGGTGCAGTAGGCGGGCAGGCGCGAACCGGGGCGCAGGTTTAGATCGATCTTGTTCTGGCCGCGACGGAAGCTGCGGGCACGATCGACGTAGAGGATCTCGGGGCCGTCGAGCACCGACATGTTGACGGTGTAGCTGGTGCGCTGGCGCAACTCCTCTAGGTAGGGGCGCGAGTGCTCGCGCAGGCCCGTCGAGTTGAGCGCGGACATGCCGAGATCGGTGACGCGCAGGCCGAGACGATACTTGCGCGACGCGCCCTGCTCGAGGAATCCGAGTGCGACAAGCGTGATCACGTAACGGTGAGTCGTCGAGCGGCTCATCCCGAGGTCATCGGCGATATCGGCGATGCCGAGCACCGGACGCTCGGGCGTAAAGCAGCCGAGGATCGCGAGACCTCGCTCGAGCGACTGGGAATAGCGCGGCTCACGCAGGCTGGGTATAGACCACTCGCCCTCTTGACCGTTTTTGGAAGAATTCGAACTTACTCTAGGCATCTGTGCTGGGCCCCTATCCGTAGTGACGCAGGTGCCGCTACCTTGGTGCACCTCTGTTTGAATAGTCATCATACTTGGGAATCCTGATGAACTCAATCTGACGAAAGCGTCTCGAACCGTGTTTGAGGCCTCCTCGAGCTCCGAACTGCTCGTGTCAACCCCCAAAATTCTCGAGCGATGCTGCATCTGACACGTGTCTAGCAATAGGTATCGCCTTTATCCATGCGGATCTAGCTTGAGAATGCGGGTTTTCCGAACCGTCCGCACGGCATGATCGCCGAGAGCGACCACCAATGTCCAACTATTCAGAATTGAATATTCAAAGTCCGAACTTCACGGGGGCGCGGGTGGCGTGAATGAGCGGTTGACATACACGAGTGGTGCGTTTGAGAGTGGGCTTGATGACAGGTTTGAGCGCGCGCTGGTAAACGCTCGTAGAACAGCGCCAGCCCCATTCACCCATCTGATTGCCGGGCAGTCATTTAGGGAGGGAAAGCTGTTTGAGCGCCGCGAGCCGTCGGACGAAAATGGGCACGTGGGCCGCGCCTACGCGGCTGATGCTGGCACTGTCGCCCGTGCGCTGCGGGCCGCGCGCGATGCTCGCGGGCAGTGGGCCAGTACGCCCTACGGCGAGCGCTGCGCACATATGCGCGTGGTGGCGAGTGCGATCGAGGAGCGTCATGTCGAGCTGGCGGCAGTTGTGAGCCTTGAGACCGGCAAGACCAGGGTCGAGTCGATTGCCGAGGTGCAGGAGGCGATCGATTTGATCGAGACCTATTGCGAGGTGATTGAGACTGCCGATGGGTTTGCCGCGCCGCTCGCGAGCTTCACAGCGGAGGAGCGCAATTCCGAGACGCTCAGACCATACGGCGTGTTTGGAGTGATCGCGCCGTTCAACTTTCCCGCAGCATTGTTCGTGAACATGCTTTCGGCAGCCCTGATAGCTGGGAACACGGTGGTGATCAAGCCGTCGGAGGCCGCCCCCTGGACGGCGGCTCTGCTCGGCGAGGCGCTGTCGGTCTCCGAGCTGCCGCCCGGGGTGTTCAATCTGGTGCACGGTGGTCCTGCCACCGGTCGGGCACTTGTCGGTGGGGACGTCGCTGGGATCGCGTTTACAGGCTCGGTGCCAGTTGGCCGCGAGATCGCGCAGGTGCTCTCGCAAGGTCGCTGGACACGACCGGTGCTGGCTGAGATGGGTGGTAAGAACCCAGCGATAGTCACGGCCAATGCCGACTTGGAGAAGGCGGCGGAGGGCGTCGCCAGGGCCGCGTTTGGGCTCTCCGGTCAGAAGTGCAGCTCCTGCTCGCGCGCGGTCGTGCTGGATGAGGTCCACGACGAGTTCGTCGGGCTGCTGTGCGCGTTTACCGAGACATTGGCGGTTGGAGACCCCTCGGAGCGCAATGTCGCGCTCGGGCCGGTCATCGACGGGCAGGCGGTGGAGCGCTTCGAGCGGAGCAGCGCCGCCGCTCGCAGGGACGGCACGATTGTGGCGGGTGGCTATCGAATCTCTGGGGTTGGGCACTTCCTGGAACCGACGATCGTGTGCGATCTGCCTGCCGAGCACCCCCTCACCCGTGATGAGCTGTTCCTACCGTTTCTGACTGTCACGCGAGCTGACGATCTGGATAGCGCGATTGTCGAGGCCAACGCCGTTGAGTACGGACTTGCGGCGGGGGTCTTCAGCGAGCAGGAGGCTGAGGTACAGCAGTTCCTCGAGCAGATCGAAGCTGGGGTGTTGTATGTCAACCGCCGGGCGGGCGCTACCACCGGCGCGTGGCCGCGCTCGCAGTCGTTTTGCGGATGGAAGGCAAGTGGCCTCACTGGCAAGGGTGGGCTTGGGCCGTATTATCTCCCGCAATTCATGCGCGAGCAGAGTCGCACGATCGTGGGGTGATGGCGCTTGCCACAGCGCGACACGGTTCATTGGTATGCCGGCCCGAGCACCTTCTATCGCTCTCCGCAGGCGATGCCCGAGCAACTGCCGGCCGGCTCGGTAGCTGTGCTCGGGGCTCCACTTGACTCTTGGACGCTGGGGCGCAACGGTCAGCGCTACGCGCCGCGAGCGATCCGCGAGGCGTCGCTGTATCTCGCCGGCTACTACGGTTTGCAGACCGAGCCGGTTGGCTATGTGAACGTGAAGGACGGCTGCGCATGGACGGTTCCGGAGCAGCCTCGCCTGTTTGACGTCGGCGACGTGCGCATTCACCAGGGCGATGTCCACGCGCAGATTGAGGCGATTGCCGCGCCTGTTGCGGCAATCGTGGAGCGCGGCGCGATGCCTGTGGTGCTCGGCGGCGATCACTTCGTGCCGTATCCGTCGTTCATTGGCTATGCGCGTGGAGTGCGCTCACGCAAGCCCGATGCGAAGGTTGGCTTTTTGAGCATCGATGGCCATTTCGACTTCTGGGACGAGTTCCGCGACATGGGGCGCCTCAACCACGGTACGTTCGCGCGGCGCATAAGCGAGCACGAGGCGGTCGGAAACATGGTGTGGTGGGGTCTGAACGGCACCAACATCGCCGAGCCCGAGCAGTTGAGGATCTGTGAGGAGCGAGGCTTTGTGGGATACACCGTCGGCTCGATCCGCCGCCGCGGGGTGCTCGAGACGATCCGCGAGGCGCTGGAAGTTGCCTGCGAGGGCGTCGAGCACCTGTATGTGACGTTCGACATCGACGCGACCGACGGCGCTTATGCTCCCGGCACCCACAGCATCGTCCTCGACGGCCTCAGCTCCGGTGAGGTGCTGGCGGCCCTGGCCGTCCTCCCCGAGTTCCAGTGTCTCGGAGCATTTGACATATGCGAGATGATTCCACAATACGATGTGGGGGGAGGGCGCACCGCGCGCTATGCGGCGCACGCGATCCTCACAGTCATTGGCAACAGGGTGCTCGACTCCAAGCAATCGATTTCGCGGGGGACGCTTGACGCTGTGTTTCGCTGAGCAGCGCCGGTGCGGTAGCCGTTTTCGACTCACGGGGTGAGGGCAGAGAGGAAGTGAGGCGCAGAATGCGGTCATTGGGCAGGAGCAACAGCCGGTCCTCGGGTAGCTGGGGCAGGGTCGGCACATGGGTATGTGGGTGTGTGGCGTTGCTCGCGCTGTCGCTGGGCGTGAGCGCCTGTGGGAGCAGCAAAAGCTCGACCACCCTGACGATCGGGGACTGGGGCAACCCTCTTGACCAAGCGGCACAGAAGTCCTACCTGTCCCCGTTCGGCGCCGAAACCAAAACGGGCGCGCGCTACGTCGATGCGCCGGGGACGCAACTCGCACGTGTGGAAGCGCAGAACCAGGCCAAAAAGATCGAATGGGACGCGCTCGACTCGGTCGGTGGCGGCACCGCCTACACGCTTGCCGCCAAACACGAGCTTGCGCTGCTGCCGGCCTCGCAGAAGGCTGAACTCGAACGCGAGCTCGGCCCCGTCAACGTGACGTCGTTTGGCTTCGCGCACGGGAACCTCGGCAACGTGATCGTGTGCAACACCGCGAAGATGAAGAGTTGCCCGGCCAACATGGCGCAGTTCTACAACACGACGATGTTCCCCCAGTCGCGCATGTTTGGGGGGATCGAACCGATCGAGGCGGTCACAACGGCTGAGGTCGCGGCAGGAATGCCGCTCTCGCAGACCGCCACCACGCCGGTGAACGTGAAAGCCACGATCAAGACGATGGAAGCGCTCAAGCCGAAGATCAAGGTCTTCTGGCAGTCGGGAGAACAGCAGGTCCAGGCGATGCGCAGCGGTCAGGTCGACATGGGGATCATGTGGAGCAACCGTGCGTATGAACTTGAATCTCAGGGTGTGAAAATCAAGGTGGTGTGGCTCGGTGGAGCCTACGAACCGAGCTTCTGGACGGTGCTTGCCGGCGCGCCGCACGAAGCGGCGGCGCTGAAGCTGCTGTCGTGGATCGCCGCCCATCCGAAGAACGAGGCCCAGTGGGCACAGGAAATCCACATCTCTGTGCCAAATCCGAAGGCGCTCGCGTACATGCCGGCGTCGTTCAGGAGCCAGCTGGCCGACAATCCCGTCAATTACAAGCAGATGGCCGTGCCCAACTTCTCCTGGTATGCGCAACACGGCACCGAACTGGACACCGCGTACGAGAACTTCTTGCGCGGATAGTCGAGTCTCTCGCCGTGGGAGCGAGGCCGCGCGTGCCCGTTGAGGGCTCGCGTGGTGTGTTCGCGGATCCGCCCGTCTCGGGTCCGCGAACAGGCGCTCGGGGTGTCGCCCGCGGTGGCGCCTGGGAACCGGTGCTCGGCAATCGCTGGGCGCTTGTGCTGGTGGTGCCGCTGCTGGTCGTGCTCGCGGGCCTGGTCGCCTATCCGCTCGCGCGGCTCACGATCTCCTCGCTCACCACCGGCTCTGGCCTTGGCAACTATGCGGCGGTCTTCGAAAGCTCTGCCGGTCGGCGCTCGCTGATCACGACGTTCCTCGCGGCCGCGCTGGTGAGCGTTGTGGCGGTGACGTTCGGGGGACTGCTCGCGTGGTACTTGCGAACGGCTCGTAGCTCGACGGTCAAGGTGATCCTGTGGTTGGCGGTGCTCGTACCTTTTTGGATGGGAACCGTCGTGAAGAACTATTCGATCGTGCTGCTGCTGTCGGCCGAAGGGCCGCTCAACAAGCTGGTGGAAGCGCTTGGACTGGGGTCGCTGTCGGTGCTCTACACCTCGACCGCGGTGGCGATCGGGATGATCTACACGATGGTGCCGTATGCCGCGCTCACTCTCTACGGGGTGTTCTTGACCGTTGACGAGTCGTTGCTCGATGCGGCTCGGGGGATGGGCGCATCGCGACTGTATGCGCTGCGAACGGTGATGCTCCCGCTGGCGTTGCCCGGGATCGTGGCGGCGATTGCGCTCGTGTTTGCGATCTCACTCGGGTTCTACGTGACGCCGGTGTTGCTGGGCGGCGCCCAGACGCCGTTCCTGGCGAGCTTCATCAGCGACTACATCTTCTCGTTCTTCGACTACCCGGTTGCGAGCGCGGCGTCGGTGATCCTGTTGGTGGGGGCGGTCGCGACGCTTGCGGGCGCGCTGCTGCTCGTCGGGCGTGAGCGTCTCGCGCGGGCGGTGGCGTGATGGGAGGGCCGCCTAGGTCAGAGGGCGGAGGGTGAGGATGGCTAGCGAGCTTGACGTGCCGCGGCTGGGCGTCGGTCCGAAGGGCCAGGATCGCGCCACGCGGACGGTGGGTGGCGGTCTTGTGGGGTTGATCGCGGCGGCGATGCTGGTGCCGCCGGCGCTGGTTGTCGCATTGTCGTTCTCGGGCGAACGCTTCTTCGAGTTCCCGCCACACTCGTGGGGGTTGCGCCAATATCGGGTGCTATTTGAAGATCCGCGCTGGGGCTCCGCAGTGTGGCTGTCGGTGAAGATCGCGGTGCCGGTTGCGCTGCTGGCGGTGGTGATCGTGGTGCCGGCGCTGTTCACCTTCCACCGCAGCCGTTTGCCCGCCCGCAACGCGCTACAGCTGGGTGGCTTGACGGGACTTGTGCTGCCGGCGTCCGCGTATGCGGTTGCGATGTACGGAGTGTTTGCGCAGACGGGACTGTTGGGGACCTACATAGGGCTTGTGCTCGCAGATCTGACGCTTGCGATCCCTGTGATGCTGCTGGTAACGAGCCCGGCTCTCAGCAGGATCCCCGAGGAGCTTGAGTTGGCCGCGATGGTCGCCGGAGCGAGCCGTGCGCGGGCATGGCTACAGATCACTGTGCGTCTGCTCGCGCCCGCGATCCTGGCGGGCGGCCTGCTGGCGTTCATGGCGAGCTTTGACGAGTCGGTGTTCATCAACTTCCTTGGGGGTCCTGGTCAGGAAACGCTGCCGCGGGCGATCCTCGACTCGGTTCGCTTTGGCCTGGAACCAGTGGTGACCGCGATCGCCACGCTGCTGATCCTCGGCACGAGCGCTGCGATGATCTTTGCAGTGCGACTCACACGGGACAGGCAATGAAGGATGGGCAGACAGCGATGAGCGAGCGTCTGCCCGTAGCCGGGTATGCGGATCTCGAGTCGCGCAGAACCACCGATCGCGAGCTTGTTCTCGAGATCTCGGCGTTGGAGAAGTCCTACGGCGAGACCCGTGCGCTGCGCTCGGTCGATCTGTGTGTGTATCGCGGTGAGCTGGTGACGCTGCTGGGGCCGAGCGGATCGGGCAAGACGACGCTGCTGAAGGTGATTGCCGGGTTCGAGGCTCCCAGTGGGGGCGAGGTGCGTTTGCGCGGACGCGACATCTCGCGGCTGGCGCCGGCGCGCCGGGGGGTCGGAATGGTGTTTCAGCAATACGCGCTGTTTCCGCACATGACCGTCGCCCAGAACGTCGGCTACGGGTTGAAGTTGCGCCGCACGCCACGGGCCGGGCGCGAGCGTCGCGTGAGCGAGATGCTCGCGCTGTTGCGCCTTGCCGGACTGCAGGACCGCTATCCGCGCCAGCTCTCCGGTGGCCAGCAGCAGCGGGTGGCGCTTGGCCGGGCGCTTGCGTATGACCCGCAGATCATCTTGATGGACGAGCCGCTGGGCGCGCTCGACAAGGCGCTGCGGATCGAGATGGAGCAGGAGATTCGCTTGCTGCACCACGAGCTTGGCGCGACGATCGTGTACGTGACCCACGACCAGCAGGAGGCGCTCGCACTGTCGGACAGGATCGCGATCATGCGCGATGGAGAGATCGTGGGCTTGGGGTCTCCGGCGGATCTCTACGCCCATCCACCCAATGCGTTCGTGGCGAGCTTCTTCGCGAATGCGAACCTGCTGGCGGTCGAACGCGCCGAGCCGGCGGGCGAGGGGATGGCGCGGGTGCGCTGCGCGGGCAGCGAGATCCACTGCCCGGCGAACGCCGTGATCGCGTCTGGTCCCGGTGGAGACGCTCTTCTTGCGGTGCGCCGTCGCAGTTTGCGCCGGGAGCAATCGGAGGGTGCACTGCGGCTGCGGGGTGCTGTCGCTGAACTACTGCTGTTCGGCGATGAGCAGCAAGTGGGTGTGGAGGTCGAGGGACTCGGGCGCGTCGTGGCGATGATGGAGACCCGCGATTGCCGGGATCTGACGCTGGGATCGCTGGTCGAGCTGTTTGCGCCCGCCGGAGAGCCTGTGCTGGTGGGGCAGTGAGCAGCGAGGCGGTGAGCAGCGAGGCGGTGAGCAGCGAGGCGGTGAGTAACGAGGCGGTGAGCAACGAGGATCCGGTGAGCAGTGAGGATCCGGTGAGCAGCGAGGATCTGTACGAGCGCGCGCGTGGGCCGTTCCCCGGCGGGAGCTCGCGCACCACGCTGTTCGTGGCGCCCCACCCTCCCTATGCGCGTCGTGGTGAAGGTTGGCGGCTGATCGACGTTGACGGTCACGAGCTGATCGACCTGCATGGTGATTTCTCCGCGCTCGTGCACGGTCATGCGTTCGGGCCGGTGGTGAGCGCCGCCGCCGAGGCGTTGGCCGACGGCTCCGCGTTCGGGTTGCCGAGCGCCGCGGAGGTCGAGCTGGCCGAGCGGCTGCTCGAGCGTGTTGGGTGGGCGCGGCGGCTGCGTTTCACCGGGTCGGGCACTGAGGCGGTGATGGCTGCGGTGAGGGCCGCGCGCGCCACTACCGGCCGTAGCGTGGTCGTGCGCTTCGCGAATTGCTACCACGGGGCGTGGGATGCGCTTGCCCAGCCCGGCGCGCGGGGCGTGCCTGCGGGCACGCGAGGCGACGTGGTGAGCGTGCCACTCGGCGATCGTGGGGCGTTGTGCGGGGCGCTTGACGAGCACGAGGGTCAGGTGGCGTGCGTGCTGCTTGATCTGATGCCCAACCGCGCGGGCCTCGACCCGGTTGAGCGCTCGTTTGCCCAGCTGGTGCGCGAGCAGACGAGCCGGCGGGGGATCGCGCTGATCCTGGACGAAGTGATCACGTTTCGGATGGCGTTTGGGGGTATGCAGCAGCTGTATGGGATCGAGGGCGACATCGTGACGCTCGGCAAGCTGATCGGCGGCGGCCTGCCTGTCGGGGCGCTGGCAGGCAGACCGGAGTTGATGGACGTGTTCGATCCGCAGGGCGCCGACGCGGTTGGGATTGCGGGCACTTTTTCCGCCAACCCGGTTTCGATGCGCGCCGGCGCCGCGACGTTGGAGGCGCTGGACGCGCGGGAGATCGAGCGGATCGATGCGCTCGGCGAGCGCTTGCGGGTGGGGTTGCGCGAGCGCGGCTATACGGTCACAGGGGCCGGCTCGCTGTGCAAGTTGCACTCCGTCGACATGCACGGCCTGTGGCGCGCGGCTTATCTTGCGGGTGTGTTGATCGGTGCCGACGGACTGATGTGTGTGTGCACGCCGATGGACGAACAGGTGATAGACCGCGCGCTGGAAGCGTTCGGAGCAGTGGGCGGCTGACGATGGGAGATGCCGGTCCCTTAGTGTGCGTGATCGGCGCGGGTGTGCTCGGTCTATCGAGCGCCTTGGAGCTCGCGCGACGTGGCGTGCGGGGTGTGACGGTGATCGAGGCCCGCAATGTGGCTGCCGGCTCCTCGGGGTTGTCGGTGGGGCTGGTGGAGACGCAATATCTGCAGCGGCTCGACATCGAGCTGCGAGTTCGCTCGATGCGGGCGTTCACGCGGCTTGAGCGCGAGCACGGGCTGCGGGTGGTGCGCAACGGCTACCTGCGGCTGGGTCACAGCGCCGACGCGCCCGCGGCGTTCGGGCGCAGTGTCGAGATCCAGCGCGAGCTGGGTGTGGATGGCGTGGGTGTGCTGGATCGCGAGGAAGTGAGCCGGCTCGTGCCGGACATGCGCGTCGATGACGTCACGGCGGGATTGTGGGGGCCGAACGACGGCTATCTCGACGGCCATCTCTATTGTCGACTGCTGGCGGAGCTGGCGGTGGCAGCGGGTGTGGAGTTGCGCGTTGGCTGCGAGCTGCTCGGCGCGCGCGAGCGTAGCGCCGGCGGGCTGCGCTTGGTCACCAGTGGTGGCGACCTTGAGTGTGATGTGGCGGTGGACGCTGGCGGTCCGTGGGGGGCTAGGGTCGCCGAGCTGTTGGGCTGTGAGCTGGAGTTGATCCCGCAGCGGCGTCAGGCGTGTGTGGTGCGGTTGCCGCGCGAGCTTTTGTACACGATGCCCTCGGTGGTGGACTATACGCCCGGCAGCGGGCGGCCCGGAGTGTATTTCCGTGACGAGGGCGCGGGCCGGTTGATCGCGGGGTTGCACTCCGACGAGCCGTTAGGGCCGCCCGCCGACCCGGATCGGTATGCACGCGGTGTCGACGACGAGTTTCTCCAGGCGCTCGCCGGTGCGCTCGCGGATCGTCTACCGGGGCTGGCGGATTCGCAGCTGGGGGACGGTTGGGCCGGGCTTTATCCGATGAGCCCAGACGGTCGGCCGCTGGTGGGTCCCGCGTCTGAGGGAGCCCCGGTGATCGTGGTGGGGGGCGGTGGCGCGGGCATCCAGGTCTCGCCGGCGCTTGGCGAGCTGGTCGCGGATTGGGTGTTGCATGGCGAGCCGCGGGCGATTGCGGGCGCTCATGGCCTGGCTCCCTGTTAGAACGCTTCTTAGCGCGCTGCGGCTCAGGAGTCCTTTGCCGGGAATGCCGCGAGCACGCGCAGCGCGAGCTCGTCGTCGCCGGTGAGCCGTAGTGCGTTGAGGTTACGCTCAGGTCCGAGCGCGTCCACCCATGCGGTGGCCGGACCGGCGATGCATGCCCAGGGGACCGCCGCGCCTGGCTCCACGAGCGCGATGTGACCGTCCTGGATGTCGAACAGCTGACGAGTGGGATCTTCGAAGTCGTCGATCAGTAGTTCGACGACCCCGTTGGGAAGGCTCGAGCCGTCGAGCAGCGTGGGGAGCGCGCGCAGGGATGCGTGTACGCCCTGTTGCTCGACGGCTAGCGATTTGCCTTCTCGCGCGGGTCGACTCTCGCGAGAGGGTCCCCCGATCCAACGTTTCCAAGCGCGCGGGCGCTTGCCCGGACCGCGCTCCGGGCCGCCTCCCTCGGGGTGTTGCGCTTTGTCATCTGAATTCACGGGCGGCAGTCTAATGGAACAATCCCGAGAAACGAGCATGCGCATTTTTTAGAGGTGTTCGATCTTCTTGACGCGATGCTGTCGCATGTCAGCCACGTCGAAGTGTGACGTCGAAGCGTGGGGTTGCTCGCGTTGGTGCTCGTGGATCGGCGCGTGTCGACGCGGAAATCGCACCATCGGGATCTGCCGACACGCCGTCCGGCGTGGGCGAAAGTGATCGTCCGCGCGTCCGCGCTAGCCTCGACGCGGTGTGTGCTTCCACGTGTGATCCACTTGCGGTGTTTGCTCCGGCGACGCGCAGATGGTTTGAGTCCTCGTTTGCCGAGCCAACGCCGGCACAGATGCAGGCTTGGCCGGCGATCGCCAGTGGCGAGCACGTGTTGTTGTCGGCTCCGACCGGCTCGGGCAAGACGCTGGCGGCGTTTTTGTGGGCGCTTGACCGTCTTGGCGGAGGGGACGCCGCCGCCGGCGTGCTAGTCGGCGGCGAGACCCGTGGCGAGGGTGCGCGGTCGCGTGCAAGCGAGGATCCTGCGCCCCCACCCGGAGGCGGCGTGCGCGTGGTGTATGTGTCGCCGCTGAAGGCGCTCTCCTATGACGTCGAGCGCAATTTGCGGGCGCCACTGCGCGGGATCGGCGCGAACGTGAGTGTTGGCATCCGCACAGGCGACACATCTCAATCTGAGCGTGCGGCGATGGCACGCAAACCTCCGGAGATCCTGATCACGACCCCTGAGTCGCTGTATCTGATTCTTGGCTCGCGAGCGCGAGCGATGCTGAGCACGGTCGAAACGGTGATCGTGGATGAGATTCATGCGGTGGCGGCGGTCAAGCGCGGCGCTCACCTGGCGTTGACGCTTGAGCGACTGGAGGAGCAGGCGCTGGTTGGCAGCGCTCGCGCCGGTGGAAGACAGGATGGACGTCCTCATGCGTGCGTGCAGCGGGTTGGTCTATCTGCGACGCAAAACCCGCTAGAGGAGGTGGGCCGTTTTTTGGTTGGCCCCACCCGCAAGGTCCGGATCCTCGACGCGGGCGCTAGCGTCCCTAAGGACACACCTGGAGGGCGCATGCGCGGAGCGCACGCCGCGGCGGGCAAGCCGCTGGACCTGCGCATCCACGTGCCGGTGGAGTCGATGAGCGAACCCGCCGGTCCAGCGAGCGGCGATCCGCTGGATCCCGTGCCGGGAAGCGAGTCCACCCGTAACTCGATCTGGCCGGCGATATACCCGGAGTTGTTGCGGTTGGTGCGCGAGCATCGCTCGACGATCGTGTTTGTAAACAATCGCCGCTCGGCCGAGCGCGTGGCGCTGCGCCTCAACGAGCTCGCTGCCGGTGGAGCCGATGGTGGCGGTGATGATTTCGACGGAGATCGGAATGGTTTGGATGGGGCCGCCAGGGGCGGCCTGCGCGGCGTGCCCGCGGAGCAATCCGGGCCGGTGGCGCTGCGCGAAGTCGCCAGGGCCCATCATGGCTCGCTGTCGCGTGAGGAGCGCACGACGATTGAGGAGCAGTTGAAGGCGGGCGAGTTGCCGTGCCTTGTGGCTACCTCATCGCTGGAGTTGGGGATCGACATGGGCGCGGTCGATCTCGTGCTGCAGGTCGAGTCGCCGAAGTCGGTGGCGCGCGGGCTGCAGCGCATCGGGCGCGCCGGTCACGGCGTAGGCGAGGTCAGCAAGGGACGCTTCTTCCCGAAGTTTCGCGGCGACTTGCTCGAGTGCGCCGTTGTGTGCCGGCGCATGCGCGAAGGCGCGATCGAGCCGACTGTCGTGCCCCGCAACGCCCTTGACGTGCTTGCCCAGCAGATTGTGGCGATCGCAGCCTCGGCGGATGAGGATGTCTCCGTCGATCACTTGCATGCGCTCGTCACGCGCAGTCACTCCTACTCCGAGTTGCCGCGCGCGTTGCTCGAGAACGTGCTCGACATGCTTGATGGGCGCTACCCCTCGAGCGAGTTCGGCGAGTTGCGTGCGCGCATCGTTTGGGACCGGGTGGCCGGTCGCATCCGTGCGCGTCGGGGTGCGCGGCAGCTGGCGATCGCGAACGCGGGCACGATTCCCGATCGCGGACTGTATGCGGTCACGCTCCCCGATGGGCGTCGCGTGGGCGAGCTCGACGAGGAGATGGTCTATGAGGCGCGTCCCGGACAGGTGTTCTTGCTTGGCGCGTCCTCATGGCGGATCGAGGAAATCGGCCGCGACCGGGTGATCGTGACGCCGGCGCCGGGCGTGCCGGGCGCGGTGCCGTTTTGGAAGGGGGATGGCATAGGTCGGCCCAAGGAGCTCGGCGCGGCGATCGGAGCGTTTGCGCGCTGGGCGGTGGACCAGGACGCGGAAGTACTGGTACGCGACTACGACCTCGACGAGCGCGCGGCGCGCAACCTGCTCGACTATTTGCGCGAGCAGCAGGACGCGACGCATGTGCTTCCCAGCGATCGCACGATCGTGCTGGAGCGCTTTCGCGACGAGATTGGCGACTGGCGGCTGTGCGTGCTCTCGCCGTATGGCGGGCGTGTGCATGCCGCCTGGGGGCTTGCCATCGCGGCTCGCATTCGCGAGCGCTTTGGGATCGACGGGGAGGCGCTGTGGTCTGACGATGGGATCGTCGTGCGTCTTCCCGATATGGATCTGGACGAGGTCGAGGAGGGGGCGCCAAAACCTTCCGGCCCCTCTGAGGTAGCGCTCGCCGCCCCGCTCGCGTCAGGTGCGGACGCGTCGGGTGGATGGACCTCGCGCGGCGTCGAGTCCTCGGGCGCGACCGGTGCCGCTTCTTATGCGGATCTGGTGGCGCTCGATCCGGATGAGGTTGAGGAGGTGATCGTCGCGGAGCTGGGCGACTCGGCACTGTTTGGAGCGCGCTTTCGCGAGAACGCTGGACGCGCTCTGTTGATCCCGCGGGCGTATCCAGGCCGGCGTACGCCGTTGTGGCAGCAGCGGCTGAAGTCCCAGAGCCTGCTGGCGGTCGCGCGAGGCTATCCCGACTTTCCGATCGTGCTGGAGACCTACCGCGAGTGCCTGCGCGATGTGCTTGATCTGCCGGGTCTGCAGGAGCTGTTGCGTGGGATCTCCACGCGTGAGGTCTCACTGGTGGAGGTGCAAACGCAGAGGGCGTCGCCGTTTGCCGGGTCGCTGCTGTTTGACTACGTGGCGACCTACATGTATGAGGGTGACACGCCGAGCGCCGAGCGCCGAGCGGCGGCGCTGTCGCTTGACCGCGACCTGCTGCGTGAGCTGCTCGGCCAGGAGGAGCTACGTGAGCTGCTCGACCCCGGTGCGCTCGCGCGGATCGAGGAGGATCTTCAGCACCGCTCCCAGCACCTGCGGGCAACCAGTCGCGATGCGCTGTGCGACGTGCTACGAGCGCTGGGCGATCTGCGCGTGGAGGAGCTGCGCGAACGGGTATTGGAGGGATTGGACGCAGATGCGATGCTCGCGGCGCTGGAGCGCGAACGGCGCGTGGTGCGGGTCCGGATCGCCGCCGAGGAGCGGTTGATCGCCGCCGACGACGCGGGCCTTTACCGTGACGCACTGGGCTGCCCGCCGCCCGGGGGCTTGCCGAACGCGTTCCTTGATGACGTTCCCGGTGCGCTTGAAGCTCTCGTAGCGCGCTACGCACGCACGCATGGCCCGTTTGCGAGCAGTGAGTTGCGCGGGCGCTACGGCGTCGATATGTCCTCGGTGCTGCGCGAGCTGGAGCGCTCCGGTGAGCTCGTGCGCGGCGAGCTACGCCCTATTTCCTCCAGTCCTCCATCTGAGCTGTCCTCTGCGCTGAGAACCTCATCGCTCTCGCGCGATGAGGACGGGCGCGAGTGGTGCAATGTGCAGGTCTTGCGAAGTCTGCGCCGCGCCTCGCTTGCCGCGCTGCGCAAGGAGATCGAGCCGGTGGGCAGTCGAGCGCTGGCCGCCTTTATGCCTTCCTGGCAGGGAGTCGACCGTTGGCGTTCTGACTCTGTGGTGCGTGGTGGTCCACCGGTGGGGGAGGCCACCCCCGGCGCGCGCCGCTCTGAGGGTCGCCTCCAACGGGCACATACTCCGTCTGCGGGTGACGTGGAGCGGTTGCGGGAGGTGCTTGTGCCGTTGCAGGGTCTTGCGCTGCCGGTGGCCGCGTGGGAGCGCGACGTGCTCCCGGCTCGCACCGGCTCCTATTCGCCCAGCTGGCTTGACAGCCTGTGCGCGAGTGGCGAGGTCGTGTGGGTTGGCGCGGGCTCGCTCGCTCGTGATTCGGGGCGTGTGGCGCTGTTCTTCCGCGAGGACGCCGCTTTGTTGGGTCCACCAACTCCACCGGCTCGTCGCGGGGCGCCTTCTGGGCGTGCTGCGCAGGGCCACCCCCAGAGTGGCGAGAAAGCCGGTGCCGGTGGTGAGCTTGCGGAGCCTGGGCACTCGCTGCTGCGTGAGCGCCTGGCCGCGGGTCCCTGCTTCTTTACAGACCTGCTTGCCGAGCTCGACGTGCCCGCGCTCGCGCTGACCCACGCGCTATGGGATCTGGTATGGGCCGGAGAGGTCACCAACGACGCGTGGGCGCCGTTGCGGGCGCCGCGCCAAACGCTCGTGGCTCACGCTCCCGCGAGTGCCTCCCGTGGGAGTCCGGGAACCCTGCGCGGGGGGCGGCGCTTTGGTCGACACTCGCTGCGGGCCGGACGGTTGGGAGCGAGCGCGCAGGTGCAGGGACGTTGGTCGCTGACGGACTCGATCTTTGGTGTAGCGCTGGCCTGGGGAGCGCGCGCGGGTGATCGGGGCCATCGCGATGGGGTCTCCGGCGGCGAGGCTCCTTACGCCCAGAATGCGGGGCTAGGCATCGAGACTTCGCGCGCTCGCCGTCGCGCGCTCGCCGAACTGCTGCTGGAGCGCTACGGCGTGCTCACCAGAGAGCAGGTCTCGGCAGAGGGCCTGGCAGGTGGTTTCTCGAGTGTCTATGGCGCGCTCACCGAGCTTGAGACGCTGGGCGTGTGTCGGCGTGGCTATTTCGTGGAGGGTCTTGGCGGCGCTCAGTTCGCGCTGCCTGGTGCGGTCGAGCGGTTGCGTGCCGGTCGCGTCGATCGGCCGGACGCGACGCTCGTGCTGGCGGCGGTCGATCCCGCCCAGCCTTACGGTGCCGTACTACCGTGGCCGCGACGTGAGGGCCAAAAGCGCCGGCCCGCCCGCGTTGCCGGAGCGTACGTCGTGCTCGTCGCCCACGAGCCAGTGCTTTACCTCGAGCGGGGCGGACGTGGAATCGTAACGCTCACCTCGGAAGTGGGAGCAATTCGCGATGGGCGCCTTGCGGTTTCGGGTGCGCCTGCTGTTTTCGGTGGGCGTAGAGCGGGTGTCGCGCCGCTCGCACTGGCGTTGTGCGCACTGGCCGACGCGGTGCGTACGGGGCGGATCGATGCGATTGCGCTCGAGCGGGTTGACGGCGAGCCGGCGATCGGCTCGGAGCTGGAGCCGGCGCTGGTCGAGCTGGGCTTTCGTCAGGGTCCTAGGAAGCTCACCCTTCGAGCTTGAATAGCTTGATCTTCTCGAATAAGATCACTCCGGAAACACGGGGACTGGAGGAGGCTGTGGGAGGAGATGGAATTTTCGTCGCTCACGCTGGCGGGCCGTGGAGGAGTGAACTGCTCCTCCTCCGATCGCGCGGACAGCACCTTGGTTTGCGGTCGCAAACGCCGGTTTTGTTGGAGTCGGAAACATTGACCGAGATCGTCAACCGGTGGCTTGCCAACTGTTCAGCCCTGAATTATCTTACCGAACAATGGGGATGACTGGAACAAGTGGTCCTAGGCGCTCCGGTGGATCGTCCGCTGTGCTGTCGGTAGGAGAGGCTTTGCAAGCACCGTGCGACGATGCGTCAAACGGTGCTCTGCTGCAGGCGGACTTTGCCTATGAGGGGCCGGCGCCGCTCTATAAACGACTGCCCCATGGACCCCATGGCTTGGGTCGCGACGAGGTGGCACGCCATCAGCGCGCGCGCATACACGGCGGCATGGTCGAGTCGGTCTACCAGCGCGGCTATGCGGCCACCAGCGTCGCGCACGTGATCGCATTGGCGGGCGTATCGCGCCGCGCATTCTATGAGCAGTTCACCAACAAGGAAGACTGTTTCCTGTCCACCTACGACGCGCTTGTGGCCGCCTCGCGCAAGCGCGTGCTGCAGGCGTGGTTTGGCGAGCGCGGCTGGGCCAACCGCCTGTATGCCGCCTGTCGAGTGTTTCTCACAGGGATCGCCGAGGACCCGCGCGGTGCTCACATGGTGCTTGTCGAGTCGATCGGCATTGGACCGCGTGGCCACGAACGCCTGCGGCTCACCGCGACCGCGTTTGAGCGCGTTGTGGCAACCGGTTTCAGCCTCACACCCGATGGCATCGCGCTGCCGCCACTGGCGCCACGAGCGATCGTCGGAGGCGTGCGCTTTGTGGTGCTCAGGCGCCTGCGCGAAGGTCGCGAGCAGGAGCTCGCCGGACTTACCGACGAACTGCTCGATTGGGTCAGCTCCTATCGCTCCACCTCGGTTGTGCGCTTGCGTACGCTCGGCTCGGCCAGGCCCCCGCGACTGGTGGCAAAACGAGCCCGCTTCCTTACGCGTGAAGATCGGCGCTCGCGTGTGATGGACGCGATGGTGCAGCTGGCGCTGGAGGACGGCTACACAAATCTCACCGACGCTGAGATCGCGCGCGGCGCATCTGTGTCCACGGAAGCGTTTCACCGTGAGTTCTCCAACAAGGAAGAGTGTCTGCTTGCGATCGTCGATGAGTTCGCCGCCGAAGCCCATGACGCTGTGCGGCGTGCCACGCGCAACGATGCGGACTGGTCTGAGGCGGTGCACAAAGGCGTTGAGGCGCTGATTGGCTACTGTGCCGCGCACCCCGGATTGGTAAAGCTCTCGTTTATCGATCTGCTCGATGCCGGCAACGGCGTGGTTCAGCGCGTCAGCGGCGTGCTTGATGGGTTCATAACGTTGATGACCCAACGCGTGCCCGAACCGCGGCGGGCCCCCGGTGTTGCCGCAGAGGCGATCATGGGCGCGATCTGGGCGATCCTTGCCAGCTATGCCCCGCAGGACCGCTTGCGCTACCTGCCGTGCCTGGTCGACCATTTGACGTTCTTGATCCTGGCGCCCTATGTTGGTCCGCGGCCGGCGGTCGAAGCGATCGAGCTGTCGGGGGTCAGGCGTAACCGCCTGGCGGTCTCTTGAGCATCCGCTGAGTCATCCACGCACGGCGAGCACGCCTCTATCCTGCTGGCTTGTGGCCACGCACGAAGCTATCCGCGCCGGGGCGCGCCCCCGTCGCGTGGGGCACAAGGGCGCGGCGCACCTCGCGCAGGGCAACACACGCGCGAGCTTTGACGCCGCGCTTGCCCAGCGTGTGGACATGATCGAGTTCGACGTTCTTAGCGAGCGGATCGACGGGAGTGGCGAGCTGCTTGTGGCGCACGACTATGAGGACATGCGCTCGCGTAGCGCACTCACGCTCGCGCAGGCGCTCGCGCATCTGGCGGGCGAGGAGTTTGCGGGTGTCGAGTTCGACCTGGACGTGAAGCTACCCGGCTATGAGCTGCGGGTGGTGGATGCGCTGCGCGCGGCCGGTTTGACGAGCAGGACGCTTCTCAGTGGCATGTTTCCATCCTCGCTGGCGCGCGTGCGGGCCGCCGAGCCCTCGCTGCGCCTTGGTTGGTCGGTTCCACGTGTGCGACGCGATTACACAAACGACATGCTGATGGCGGTCCCGGCGCTGGCGATGCTCACTGGCTATCGTGCGCTGTTGCCGCGTCGAGCGGCCCATGCGCTGCAAACGGGGACGGTCGACGCGATCATGGCTCACTGGCGGGTCGTTACGCCCGCGCTTGTGCGTGCAGTCGACCGCGAGGGCGGTGAGCTGTATGTGTGGACGGTCGACGACGCGGCACGCATCGAGAAGCTGACCGCGCTCGGGGTCAGCGGCATCATCACGAACGATCCGCGACTGTTCTCTAACTGAGCACGCAGGTTGCCGCGCTGAACCCGTGTGGATCGGCGCCCGCGAGGCTCTTGTGCCCGGCGGCCGTCGGCTTGGCGGCGGTTTCGATCACTGTTGAGCCCTTGCGCAACTGGAAGATCACGTAGCCACGCAGCTTGTAGCTCGACTTGCCGGCTGTGAGCGCCAACTGGAAGCTGTCACCCGCCTGGCGAGTGAGCGTGCCGGAGCCGAGCTTCAGAAAGCCCGAGTCGGCGCCCTTGCCGAGATCGAGCCACTTCTCTGTGACGGGATCTAGGTATTGCACGCGAAAGCGCATGTACATGGTGTCTGTGGCTTGGCCGTTGCCCGGCATCGAGCCACGGATGCCGATTGTTTCGGGTTGGTCCTTGGGGCCGCATACGTCAACCGTGGCCCACAGTTCGCGCGAGTGTTCGAGCGGGTGCGCGGCCGTAGGCGCGACGGCCGCAGCCAGCGGCGGCGATGCCGAAAGCGCGACGGCTGCCGCCAGCGCCAGTGAGGCGATCGTCTTCGACAGGGCCATCTTGTGAAGATAGCGCTCCGAGACTCACCAGATGCCATCATCTGCTCAGCCTCGAAGCTGGGTGGGCTTGTGTGATATCCCCTTGGCATGGCGGCGACCAAGGCGGCAGAGATAGTTGAGCTGCTGGGGCGCGTACCGGTGTTCTCGACGCTCGAGCACGACGATTTGCAGCGGATCGCGCAGCTGGCGGTGCCGCGTACATTCGAGCCGGGTCAGATTGTGTTTCGCGAGGGCGACGCGAGTGACACTTGCTACATAGTGCGCTCGGGTCGAGCGCGTGCGGTGCGTGAGCATCCCGACGGACGCACGATCACGCTTGCCACGTTCGGCTCCGGCGACATCTTTGGCGAGCTCGCGATGTTCGAGGACGAGCGGCGCTCGGCGACTGTCGAGGCGGTGCAGCGCACGAGCGTGGTTGCGGTGCTGGGCCCGGACATGCGCCGCCTGATGGTCGAGCATCCGGGCATCTCGGCTCGGCTCGTGGTGGCGCTTGGGCGGCGCCTGCGTGAGACAAATGAGCGCCTCGCAAAACAGTCTTTTCAGACGGTCCAGAGTCGTGTTGCGGTGGTGCTCGGAGAGCTTGTGTCCCAGGCAGTCGCGGCCGGTGGATCCGAGCAGGAGGTGCTTGTCACCGCAACGCAGGCCGATCTCGCCAAGCTCGCGGGCTCCTCGCGTGAGTCGGCGTCGCGTTTTCTTGCCGTGCTCGAGCGGGCCGGTGTGATCTCTCAGGGTCGCGGCCGTCTTGTCGTGCACGATCCGGCGGCGCTTGGGCGCTATGTCTTCTGAGAAGCACACCAAGCGACGCCGTGGCTTTGGCATGCAGACTCCGCATGAGGTGTCGGCCGGCGGCGTTGTGGTTCATGAGGGAAACGTGCTTGTGATCGTTCCCACTCGTAGGGCGGCCGACGGTTCGCTGGTGCTTGGCTTGCCGAAGGGTCACCTCGACGAGGGTGAGACCAGTGTGCAGGCGGCTATCCGCGAGGTGCGCGAGGAGACTGGCGTCACGGTCGAGCTCCTCGCTGAGCTTGGCGAGGTGCGCTACTGGTATGTGCGCAACCGACGCCGGGTCGCAAAGAGCGTGTTTTTCTTTCTGTTTCGCTATGTGAGCGGCGATCTGTCAGACCACGACGACGAGGTGCTGGAAGCTCGCTGGATGGGGCTTGCCGAGGCTCGCAAGGCGCTCAGCTATCCCGGGGAGCGCGACATGGTTGCGCGCGCGCTGGTGATTGTCGAGCAAGACCGATAGCCTGCGCGGTTATGCAGGTGCTCAACTTCTATTCGACGATCTTTGCCGACGAGCTGAAGAAGGGTCGCAAGACCGCCACGATCAGGCTCGGCGACAAGTCGAGCAAGTACCGCAAGAACCAGGCTGTGCTTGTCACGATCGGCTACCAGTACTCCCCGCGCGAGCGGATCTTCGATGCGGTTATCGACCAGGTCGAGGTTATGAAGATCGCGGAGCTGTCGCCGCGCGACATCAAGCACGACAACCCCGAGTTTCGTCGCCATGAGGAGCTGATCAAGTTCCTCGAGCAGATCTATGGGCGGCAGGTATCGATGGACGACACGGTCACCGTGGTGCGCTTCTCGCAGATCCTCGACAAGCCGACCGCGATGACCGAAGCGATGAAGGGATTCGGCGGCGCGCAGAACTGAACAGCGCGCTGTTGCCTGTTCCAATGGGAAACAGGTGGTGAAATCCAGGCGTATCAGGCGGAGGATTGCGAGCGGTCAAGTAGATGCCCGTCAAGTCACGATCTTCCATTCCCAGCCGCGAGACGACCGCCCGAGTCCCTGAGCGCGACGGGCTCTCGCGTGCGCAGAGCCCCCCTGGCGAAGGCGACTCTCAAGAGCACGCTCTCCAGGGCACGGGCGGGCGGGCGGGTGGACACGAAGACGTCGCCGAAATTCAACGTGCCCGCATGATCACGGCGATGATCGACGTCGTGTCTGAGCGTGGGCGCGTGGGCGCCACTGTGGCTCATGTTGTGGGCCGCTCAGGTGTTTCGCGCCGCACGTTCTACGAAGTGTTCAACGATTTCGAAGACTGCTTTCTCGCGACGCTCGACCGGTCGATCGCGTGTGCCGCCGAGTATGTGCTCGACGGCTACGACCCCTCCAAGAAGTGGCGCCCCAGGATTAGAGCAGCGCTCGTCGGCTTGCTTGAATTCCTCGAAGACGAGCCGGCTATGGGGCGCCTGTGCATCGTTGAGACGCTCGGTGCCGGTTCCAAGGTCCATGAGCGCCGTACACGTATCGTCGAGGCGATGATCGCCGCTGTCGATGAAGGACGGCAGGAATCCAGGACGGCGGCAGCGCTTCCGCAGCTAACGACAGAGGGGATTGTGGGGGGTGTCCTGTCGGTGCTGCATGCTCGACTGCTCCCCGATTCGGAGGCCCTTCATGGCGTGGGAGCCCCTAAAGGGCGCATCCAAGTGGCGCATGGCAGGCGGGCAGGTGAGCGCAACGGCTCACTGCGGCAGTTGAGCGGCTCGTTGATGGGCATGATCGTGCTGCCTTATCTCGGTCCCGCCGCGGCCCGCAAGGAGAGCGAGCGCCCGGTGCCTCAGCGTCGACATCGAGTCCGCGCGAGCGCCGGGGATCCGTTGCGCGGTCTGGAGATGCGCCTCACCTATCGCACCGTGCGCGTGCTCTTGGCGATCGCCGAGCTGGATGGGCGGGGATCGCATCCCTCCAACCGCGAAATCGGAGTGCTCGCCGGGATCGGCGATCAGGGTCAGATATCGAAACTGCTGAGCCGTCTGGAGCGACTGGGCCTGGTCGAGAACAGTGGGCCGGGACGGGTGCGGGGAGCATCGAACGCGTGGTCGCTCACTAAGAAGGGGTTCGAGGTCGAACAGCTGGTGGCCGGCTGAAACTACCGGCACTTGTGCCTTCTCTGAGCTAAGCCGTCGTTTGTTCTATATATTGGGGATGCGTTGGCACTCTTCACATGAGAGTGCCAACGGGTGGCCCGCCGATCCCCGCGTGTGGCCATCGATTCCGAAGCACACTCTAGACGGAGGTTTTCAGCATGAAACTCAAGCCCCTGGGCGATCGTTTGATCGTGAGGGCCATCGAGGAGGAGGAGAAGACCGCCAGCGGTCTCGTTCTTCCCGATACAGCCAAAGAGAAGCCGCAGAAGGGTGAGGTCCTCGCCGTCGGCGACGGCAAGCTCGACGATGCCGGCAAGCGCATCCCGCTCGACGTCTCAGAGGGCGACGAGGTCCTCTACAGCAAGTACGGCGGCACCGAGATCAAAGATCCGAAGACCGGCGAGGATCTGCTCGTGCTGCGCGAGTCCGACGTCCTCGCCAAGATCGCATAAGAGGGTGGCGCAGCCGGCCTCCAGGCCGGCGAGCCGGGCCCCTCGTTTTAATCAAGGAGATCTGAATAGATATGGCTCACAAGGAACTCAAGTACAGCTCCGAGGCACGCAAGTCTCTGGAGGCCGGTGTGGACGCTGTTGCCAACGCCGTGAAGGTCACGCTCGGCCCCAAGGGCCGCTATGTGGTGCTCGACAAGAAGTTCGGCGCACCCACGATCACCAACGACGGTGTCACGATCGCTCGTGAGATCGAGGTCGAGGACGTCTTCGAGAACCAGGGTGCCCAGCTGGTGCGCGAGGTGGCCACCGCCACTAACGACGTCGCCGGCGACGGCACCACCACGGCGACCGTGCTGGCTCAGGCGATCGTTCGTCAGGGCCTGAAGAACGTGGCGGCGGGCGCCAATCCGCTGGCGCTCAAGCGCGGCATCGAGAAGGCAGTCGATCAGGTCGTCGCCAACATCGCCTCGCAGTCCAAGGAGGTCTCCGGCAAGGACCAGATCGCCCGCGTGGCGACGATCTCCGCTGGTGATGAGGAGATCGGCGATGTGATCGCCGATGCGATCGAGAAGGTCGGCAAGGACGGCGTGGTCAACGTCGAGGAGGGTCAGACGTTCGGCATGGACCTCGAGTTCACCGAGGGCATGCAGTTCGACAAGGGCTACATCTCGCCGTACATGGTCACCGACCAGGACCGTATGGAGGCCACTCTCGAGGACCCCTACATCCTGATCGCCAACCAGAAGATCGGCTCGGTGCGCGATGTGCTGCCGGTGCTGGAGGCAGTGATCCAGAGCGGCAAGCCGCTTTTGATCATCGCGGAGGACGTCGAGGGCGAGTCCCTTGCAACGCTTGTCGTGAACAAGCTGCGCGGCACGTTCACTGGAGTTGCGGTCAAGGCCCCCGGCTTCGGCGATCGCCGTAAGCGCATGCTCGAGGACATCGCGATCCTCACCAAAGCGGAGGTCATTACCGAGGAGATGGGCCTGAAGCTCGAGAACACCCAGGTGTCTCAGCTTGGGCATGCTCGTCGCGTGGTCGTGGGCAAGGACAACACCACGATCGTCGACGGCGCCGGTGATGCCGAGGCGATCAAGGGCCGCATCAACCAGATCAAGGCCGAAGTCGAGAACACCGACTCGGACTTCGATCGCGAGAAGCTCCAGGAGCGCCTGGCCAAGCTCTCCGGTGGTGTCGCCGTGGTGAAGGTTGGCGCGGCCACCGAGACGGAGATGAAGGAGAAGAAGCACCGTGTCGAGGACGCCCTGCAGGCAACTCGCGCGGCGCTGGAGGAGGGCATCGTGCCCGGCGGCGGGGTTGCTCTGCTGCAGGCGTCTGCAGCTGTCTCAGTTGACGGCGACGGAGCATCCACAGATGGCTCGGACGACGAGCGGACCGGAGCGCGCATCGTTTTGCGTGCCCTGGAGGAGCCGCTACGTCAGATCGCCGAGAACGCGGGCCTGGAGGGCTCGGTTGTCGTCAACGACGTACGCAAGGCGAAGAAGGGCCACGGCCTGAATGCCGCTACCAACGAGATCGTCGATCTCGTAGCAGCCGGGGTTATCGACCCGGCGATGGTGACTCGCTCGGCGTTGCAGAACGCCGCGTCGATCGCCAAGAACATCCTCACCACCGAGGCGATCGTCGCCGAGGTACCGGAGAAGGAAGGCGGCGGTATGCCCGGCGGCGGTATGCCGGACATGAGCGGAATGATGTAGTCAGCAGACCGTCTGTCGCGCGTGCGGCGCTCTAGCCGCACGCGTATTCGGTCGATAGGTGTGTCAGAGGGCCCGGCAGGATGCCGGGCCCTCGTTATGTGGAGGGCTCGTCATGGCGGACGCGCCCGCAATTATCTATACAACCTCTGCGCGACTGTCGGTAGTAGCTACTTTTTGTAGTCACTATCGTGAATTGCACAAAATCAATAACAACACGTCTGCGCCTTTATTCCACCTCGGACACAGGCCTTGGCCCCTCGCCCACGTACTTGGCGGTCGGTCGGATCAACTTGGCCTCGCGCTTCTGCTCGAGGATGTGCGCGGACCAGCCCGCCACCCGCGCGCACGTGAACATCGGCGTGAACAGGTCCGGTGTCACTTCCGCGAGGTCGAGGACCACCGCCGACCAGAACTCGACGTTGGTGGCGAGCACACGGTCGGGCTTGCGAGCGGTGAGCTCAGCCAGCGCTGCCTTCTCCAGCGCCTCGGCTGCCTCGTAGCGCGGCGAACCGAGTTCCCGGCAGGTGCGCCGCAGCACGCGCGCGCGCGGATCTTCGGCACGGTAGACGCGATGGCCGAAGCCCATCAGCCGCTCGCCGCGGTCGAGTGCGGACTTGACCCACACCTCGGCGTCGCCGGTTTGTTCCACTTCGTCGAGCATCTTCAGTACGCGTGAGGGCGCGCCACCATGCAGGGGACCCGAAAGGGCGCCGACGGCCGCCGACAGCGCCGCCGCGCAGTCGGCTCCGGTGGAGGCGACCACGCGCGCGGTGAACGTGGAGGCGTTCATCCCGTGCTCGGCGGCGGAGATCCAGTAGGCGTCGATAGCCTTGGCGTGGTCGGGGTTGACCTCTCCGCGCCAGCGGATCAGGAAACGCTCGGGGATCGAGCGGCCCTTGTCCACCTCCGACTGGGGTACGGGGGGCTGGCCGGCGTCGCGCGCGGACTGTGCGACGAAGGAGAGCGCCATTACCGACGCTCGCGCGAGATTGTCGCGGGTCTGCTCGTCTGAGATGTCGATTAGGGCATTGAAGCCCCACTCGGGGGCGAGCATCGCAAGCGCCGATTGCACGTCGACGCGATGGTCGCCGGAGCGCACGGTCAAGACGTGCGGTTCGGCGGGGGGCAGGCCGGGCTTGAAGCGGCCGTCGACCAGTAGGCCCCAGACCTGCTCGTAGGGGACCGTGCCGACTAGGTCCTCGATGTCCACGCCGCGATAGCGCAGCGAGCCGCCGGCCCGGTCAGGCTCGGCGATCTCGGTGGCGAAGGCGACGACGCCCTCGAGGCCGGACTGAACTTCAGGTGGTGTTTGAACCTCGCTCATTGCGCTCTGCTTTCTGGGCTGGGCTGCTTGACGGGAATGGCGCCTTGTGGGCGCACCCATATGATGAACGACCCTGCGATCTGAGGAGGAGCCAGTGACCGACGGCGACTTGATGTTCCGTCCCGCAACCGAGCTTGCCGCGATGGTGCGCTCCGGGGAGGTGTCCGCACGCGAGCTGGTGGAGACTTCGTTGGAGCGCATCGAACAGCTTAACCCGCAACTGAACGCGTTTGTGGAGATCGATGGCGAGCGAGCTCTGGCAACCGCCGCGGAGATCGCCCCAGGCGATGAGCGCCCGTTTGCCGGCGTGCCGATTGCGATCAAGAACAACCGTCCGGTGTCGGGCCTGAGGGCAACGATCGGGTGCCAGTTGCTGGCTGAGCATGTGGCAGAGCACGACTGCAACATCACGCGCCGCTTCAAGGAGGCGGGTTTTGTGATCGTGGGGAGCACCACGCTGCCCGAGTACGGGATCCTGCCCGTGAGCGAGGCGCGGATATTCGGCCCGACCCGCAACCCGTGGGACCTGGAGCGTACGCCTGGCGGCTCCTCCGGCGGCTCGGCTGCCGCGGTCGCATCGGGCATGGTGCCGGTCGCCCATGGCAACGACGGTGGCGGCTCGGTCCGCATCCCCGCCGCCTGTTGCGGGCTCGTCGGTCTGAAGGTCGCGCGTGGGCGCATATCGGCCGCTCCCGAACGCGGCGAAGCGCCGCTAGACGTCGACGGCGTCCTCACCCGCACGGTCGCCGACACGGCCGCAATCCTCGACGTGCTCGCCGGCTATGAGCTGGGCGATGCCACTTGGGCGCCGCCGCCGTCCGAACCGTTTGCCCTGTCGGCAACCACGATGATTGAAGGCCCACCCACCCCGCTGCGGATCGCGGCGACCATGTTCCCGCCGATCGCCGACGCGGTAGTCGATCCGCTCTGCGCGCAGGCTGTCACAGACGCCGCCGGGCTGCTGCGCTCGCTCGGCCACGAGGTCGAGGAGGTCGATCCTCCATGGCAGATCGAGGGGCTCTCAGAGCTGTTCGGAGCCGTCTTCTCGATCCACATAGCGCTTCAGATCGTCTACTCGGGGATGGTCGCTGGCCGCGAGCCCACCGCGGAGGACATGGAGCCGATGAGCTGGGCGATCCACCAGATGACCCAGAGCTTCAACTCGGTGCAGGGGCTTGCCCTGGAAATCCAGTTGCAGGCGCTTACGCGCCAGCTGGTTGAGTTCCTGGCTCCCTACGACGCTCTGCTCACGCCCGCCTTGGCTGAGCGGCCGCTGCCGATCGGCACACTCGACACGGCTGCGCCCGACCCGATGTCCACATTCACGCGCTCGGGCTTGTTCACGCCGTTCACGCCAATCTTCAACGCGAGTGGCCAGCCAGGGATCTCGCTGCCGCTGTATCAGGGCGAGGATGGTCTGCCGCTCGGCGTGCAGCTCGTGGGTCGCCCTGCGGGTGAGGCCGCGCTGCTGGCGCTTGCATCGCAGGTCGAAGCGGCCTGGCCTTGGACAGGACATCGCCCGCCGGTGTCTTAAACAACTCGACCCGCCACCTGGCGGGTCGAAGGTGAAGGGGAGCTACCCCAGACGGCTGATACCGACTGCAATCATAGCAAACTCACTCGACGGTAGCCGCGAGGCGAGGCGGTCGCAATCCGCCGACGCACTGAACCTTGCGCCTGCCTCGCTGGTTGGCCACCAGTCGAGTCAATCATTGGCGGAGAGGACTGTACGTTGCGCAAACCCCGTAGTCGTGCAGGCGGAGTCGCTGAGCCTGGCATGAGTGGCGGCCGACATCCGGGCCGAGCCCGTCAAATAGAGTCGCTCTTGCCCCGGTTGCACTCAGCGCATAGGAGCTGGAGGTTCTGAAGCGTCGTTGCGCCGCCGTGGGCAACGGGCAGGATGTGGTCGTACTGGAGGTCGAAGGAGCCGCCGCACTCGACGCAGTGACCACCGTCACGCTCGAAGACAGCACGGCGCAGTTCGGTCGTGGGAGCAATGCGCGTGGGGCGGCCATTTTCCTCAGCTCGCATCAGGCTTCGCGCCGACTGCAACTTCTGCTCCAGGCGGCGCTTGCGCTGCAATACGAGGGCCTTGACGTCCTCGGCACCCAAGCTGTCGTCGTCCCAATAGAAGTCATCCAGGAACTGCCAGAGATTGCGCTTGCCATCGCGCCACACCTGCACGGGCTCCGTCGCCTGCGCTTGCTGAGCTCCTGCCACCTCAGCCTTCGACCAGCGCAGCTCCATGATCTTGCGCCCAGACTGCACTGCGTGGCGGCGACCCGAGAGCATCCGGCGAAGCGTCCAGGGCAGCTTAATCAGCTGCGCTTTGTTGTCGACACGAAGCATCCCAGAACCGTATCGGCATTCTGATCGCCCCCTTTTGAGCCTGCGACAGACTGCCAAGCTCCACGTAGCCCCCGGCGATGACGGGTACGGCGGCTAGGCTTCGATGCCGTCATGAACGTCCCCGACCAGCCACTCTCCCACGAGGTTCTGGAGCGCGCACGCGCGTACGTGCGCGTCGATCAGCGGATCGTCGCGGCGCTGCCCGAGTTGGGCGAGGCGATCCGCTCGTTCGAGCCGGTCCCGGGTCCTGCCGGGGAGAGCGTCGCCGAATGGTTGGCCGAGCGCGCCCTGAACGAACCGCAGGAGGCGACCGTCCGCGTACGGCTCAGCTACGGCAAGGTCACGGGGGTATATGCGCTGTGCGCCGCGCAGATCGCGCTCAGCCGCGAGGAGCGCGCACAGCTCGGCGGCGTGCACTACCGCACCCAACCGGCGGTCCTGCTCGCGCAATTCGCGCGCGCCGCAGACACGCCTGGCATCGGCGACGAGATGCTGCGTCATGCCGACACCAGCGCGCGCCGCGCGCTGGTCTACGTCGGTGCGACCGTCCTCGTGGTTGACCCGTTCGACCAAGACACCGCCGCGATGTGGCGGCAGCGCTTTGGCTTTCAAGATTCCGAGCAGCCCGTGCCGGGCAACCCCCGGCTACGCCGGCAGTGGCTCATCCTTCAGCAGTAGTCGGCGCCTTCGGCTTCCAGCTCGGCCAGCAACTGGTCGGCGCTCTCGTGGAACGCACGCACGCGAGGATCACGGCGCGAGCGCTCCAAATCCTGCTCGTCGATCACGATCACCGCTTGGTCGAGCACATCGTGCAGCTTGTCCTTGTCGAGCGCTGTAGCCACGGCCTCAGCGTACCGCAACGCGGCCCTGCGCCGTCCTTGGATGTGCCTCAGCACGCCGAGTTTCATGGAGACGACAGAAGCGGGGCGATCCAGAGGGCTTATGAGTCGTGGTTGGGATAGGGTCCTGCGCCAGCCATCACGAAGCACCATCCGAACACCCGTATCGACGCATCTGTAGAGGCAGCAAATGACAGCCATGAAGAAGCGTACTGTTGCGGCGCCCATCACAGCACTTGCTCTCGTAGCAGCAGGCTGCGGCAGCACGAACCCGACAGCGCCCGCAACGAAGCCCGCGTCTGCCCGGGCGGCGGACACGTGTGGGCAGTACGCCGCAGCGTCCGCATCTGCTGCGAAGGCTGAGGTGGAAAACCGCCCGAACGGCGACGACGACATGGAGTTCACAGACAAGGGCAGAACTATCGTCTTGCTCCCCGGCCAACACTGCGTCCGTGAAAGCGGCCTAACGGCCTCGATCAGCGCGTCCGGTGAAATATCAGAAGGCACAGCACCCGCGACGACGACCGTGCCTGCCACGAGTCAGACGACGCCCGCAACAACAACAACCCATAGCCGCGAAGCCAAAGTTGCTAGGGAAACACACGAGGGCGAAGAACACGAAGCACGGGAAAAGAGAGAAGGCACGTACTGCGCCAACCATCACGAAGCACCGTCAGAACATCCGTACCTGCGCATCTGTGGAGGCAGCGAATGACGGTCGTGAAGAAGCGTACTGTTACTGTGCCGCACACCGAATCATTCCCACCAAACGTAGTGTCCAAGCTCAAGGCCTACGTCTACCGCCTCATCGATCCGCGCAACGGCGAGACGTTCTACGTGGGCAAGGGTCGCGGCAACCGAGTCTTTGCGCACATCCGCGACGAGCTGAGCCAGGAGGGCGACGAGCTTAGCGACAAGCTCAAGCGCATCCGCGAGATACGCCTGGCCGGCTTCGAGGTGGCGCATGTCATACACCGACACGGCATGGACGACGCTACCGCGTTCGAGGTCGAGGCCGCCCTCATGGACGCCTATCCGGGCCTCACCGGCATTGCCGGAGGCATTGGCTCCAACGACTACGGCGCCATGCACGCCCAGGAGATCATCCGCCGGTACTCCGCCCCGGCCGCCGACTTCCGGCACAGGGCCATCCTGATCAGCGTCAATCGCAGCGCGGCCGCGACATCGCTATACGAGGCCACCCGGTACGCCTGGAAGATCAGTAGGCGCAAGGCGATGCAGGCCGACGTCATCCTCGCCACGCTGCGAGGGCTCATCGTCGGAGCCTTCGTCGCGGACGACTGGCTCCCCGCCATCGCCGCTGACTTCCCCGGTCACGAAGATGCGCCAGGACGCCTCGCCTTCATCGGGCGCGAGGCATCACCCGAGCTGCAAGCCGAATACGTGGGCAAGCGCGTTCCCGACGAGTACCGCAAGAAGGGTGCCGCCAACCCGATCAAGTACACCTGGACCAAGTAGCTGGCTGGAGCGTGGGCCTGACGCTGGGCATCGTGCTGCCCGTCCAGCCTAAAGATTTCCTAAATCTTTGCCGCAGGCTGTCCCATTTTGGCGGTCAAAAGCACCTTTAACTATTGGAGGTAGTTCCTTCCGAGCTGCCTCCTTGCAGGGTCTTCCGCCGGCACCAAACACTCTGAGCCAAGACATTCGCCGCCCGCGCAGGCGGGCATCAAAATCCGCGCGTAACAACGACCACCGCGGCGTTCGTGTGAGAGCGCCGCGGTTGGTCGCGCTCTCATCTGAGCAGGAGCGCGAGGCGACGGCGCTGCTCGCGGGGTTGCTGCGTGACGCGGCCCGCAGGGGTGGGGGCGGCGTTTGCGGCTGCGCTTTGGACGGCGTTTGCCCCGGCGCTTTCGGCGGCGCGACCCTGCCGGCTGGGAGGCCCGAAAAGCCGCACGGGAGCAGGAGATCAGGCCAGTGAGCAAACCCCGACAAATAAGGACGAGTGATCGTTCTTCAAGATCGAGGGCCGCACAGCGGCGTGGGGTGCGTGTGAGCGCGGATCGCGTGTTCGAGCTTGCGCGGCATCTGACGTGGCGTGACCGGGAGATCGCCAAATGCCTGTATGACCATCAGGTGCTTGCCACCAGCCAGCTGGAGCTGTTGTTCTTCTCCTCGCGTCGTCGCTGCCAGGACCGGCTGTTGTTCCTCTACCGGGAGCGTGTGATCGACCGCTTCTACCCGCACGGCCCGTTCGGGTTCGGCAAGCCGCAGGCGCACTGGCTGCTCGATGAGGCCGGAGCGATTCTCGTTGCCTCAAGCCTCGGCGTAGAGCCCAAGCGGCTCGGCTGGCAGCGCCGCGAGGACTGGGCCTCCCACGCGCAGCTCGCGCACCGCCTGGGAGCAAACCAGTTCGTGTGCAACCTGATCGCCGCTACTCTGCCCGACCCGCGCATGGGCGTGACCGCCTGGGACTCGACTCGCCGTGCCGCTGCGCGTCTTGACAGCGGCGGGCCTGTCGAGGTTGTGCGTCCCGACGCAGGCCTCATCCTCGACGTTCCGGCCGGTGCGATCGAGTGCTTCCTTGAGTGGGACCGTGCCACCGAGACACAACAGCGCCTTGAGGAAAAGATCGAGCGCTACCAGCTCGCGGAGGCACGCCTGCACGACGAGACGCAGATGTGCAACGTCCTGTTCGTCGTACCCAGGCCGGGCCGGATCGCCACGCTACGCCGCGCGTATATGGCGCTTGAGCCCAAGCGCGAACGCCACCGTCAGGACAGCTGTCTGGTCAACCTCGACGGGCGCTGGCCCATGCTCGCCACAACCACGACCGCGCTGCACGACGCAGGGCCACTGAGCAGAGTCTGGGAGTCGATCACCGACCCCACGCAGCCGCCACTCGCGCTCGGCGAGCTGCCCGTCAGCCGTACCCTGGGAGGGGCCGACCTGGCGTGCGCGCTCGGGCGCCGCTGGCGCCACGAGCAGCCTGGCTTTTGGGATCGGCTCTCCCCGCTGCGCCGTCGCCCGCAAGACCCCAGCGGTAGCACGGTTGAGGACTTGAAGCCTGTCGGCGGATCTGATCTGATCGACCAGTCCCACAGCCACGACGACTACGAGCGGGAGGCCATCCCATGACGCGCGTCTGCCTCTATACCCGTATCTCCACCGACGAGGAGAACCAGCCGACCTCGCTCGCCTCCCAGCGCGAGCGGCTACAGGCGTTCTGCAAGGTGCAGGAGGACTGGCGGATCATCGCCCACCACGAAGACCGCGCCACCGGCGCAAAGCTTGAGCGCCCCGGCCTACAGGCCGCGCTCGACCTCGCGCGGGAGGGCAAGATCGACCAGCTGCTCGTCTACAGGATCGACCGCCTGTCGCGCAAGGTCCGCCAGCTCGCAAGCATCGCCGAGGAGCTGGACGCCTGCGGCGTCGTGCTGCGCTCCGCGACCGAGCCGTTCGACACTGGCTCCCCAGCCGGTCGGATGATGCTTCAGATGCTTGGCGTGTTCGCCGAGTTCGAGCACGCCACGATTGTTGATCGAATCACCGCCGGGATCGAACGCCGCGCCAAGGAAGGCCGCTGGTACAGCGGACGCCCACCCTTCGGATACACGCTCTCCGATGGCCAGCTCATGCCCGACCCGATCACCGCGCCGATCGTCAGGCGCATCTACAAGCTCTACACAGAGGACCGGCTCGGCACAATCGCCATCGCCCACCAGCTACGCGCCGAACATGTGCCCGCACCCACGGCCGGCTGGGGACACCCGGCCGTCCACCGCGTCCTCACCAACCCGACCTATCTCGGGCGCATCCGCTGGCGCAACCAGGACTTCGCCTCCGAGCACGAACCACTGATCGACCCTGACACGTTCAAGCAGGCACAGGCGATCCTCGCCGAGCGTGGCACCGACGCCTCACGCCGCCGTGGCAACCGCTCGGACTTCCTGCTCTCCGGTGTGATCCGCTGCGGACATTGCGGACGTGCCTACATCGGCATGTCAGCACGCGGCAAAGGCGGCACCTACCACTACTACGCCTGCACCGCCCGCCAGAAGTACGGCCCCAAAGCCTGCCAAGGGGAGCGCGTCCCACGCGAGAAGCTTGAGACCGCCGTCCTGCGTCAACTCACCGATATCTACCGCGACGGCCCGCTCATCCACGACACCCTCGCCGCCGCCCACAAGGAGGCGGAGAAAGAGCGACCCGTGCTCGATGAACGCCGCCGCGCGATCGACGCCGAGATCGCAAGCATCGAACGCTCGACCGAGCGCTACTTCGAGGCCTTCGAGCAAGGCCGGCTCTCCCCCGAGCGCTGCGAGCAGCGCATAGCGCGCCTGAACGGCCGCCTCGACGACCTCCGCGCCCAACAGGCCGAGCTCGCCGACGACGGCGCCGACGAGGCCACAAACGCACCCACACCGGCCGACCTCGCCGCGACCGCCAGCCAACTCGAATCCGTCATCGCAAACGGCGAGCCCGAGCAAGCCAAGGCGCTCCTACGCATCCTCATCGCCGAGCTGCGCGTCAACGGCCGACACGACATCCAGCCCACCTACCGCATCATCACGCCCGACCGCACCCACACGGCCGGGGTTTGCGCAACGTCAGGAAAAGTGGAGGGCGGGAGAATCGAACTCCATCCGGAGCGACCCGGACTCGCGGGTATCAGCCGTCTGTGGTCCCAGACCACTTCACCCTCCGTTACAGACAATCGTACTCTATTAGTGCGACGAAATTGACGTTCTATCTCCCGAGCACAGCCGCCATTGGCTGTGGTGTGAGGCCGAGCGCTTCGGCGTCTGCACAGCCACGCGTTGCCACCATATTCGCCTCGAGCAACTCGGCCTCGTCCCAAGTAATCGGTGCGTTTGTGCCCGTAGCTCGCTCTAGCAGCCGCAGCGTACGCGAGACCATTGGTGTGGGAATTGGCAGCAGCGGCCGTTCGCGATCGATCGAGTACAGCACTGCGTTGACGGCTTCGTTGTAGCTCATGGTCTGCGGACCGGCCAGCTCATAGCGCCCATGGGTCGCTCCGTCGTCGCTCTTGCTCTCGCTCAGCGCAGCCACGATGCAGCCCGCCACATCGTCCGCCCAGATAGGCTGGCAGACCGCGCGACCGCGGCCCGATATCGGCACGATCGGCAGCAAAGACAGGCGCTCGATCAGCGTCAGCCAGCGGTCCCCCGGCGCATACACGAGCGAGGGGGCGATCACGGTTGTGCGCATGTCGGACTCGCGCACGGCTTGCTCGGCGAGCGCCTTGGCACGGAACAGCCGCGCGCGATGGTGCGTCGAGGCGCCGAGCGCGGAGAAGAACACGAAGCGCTTCACTCCCGCACGCTGGGCCGCCTCGACCATCCGCCACGTGGCGATCGCCGCCAGCTCCTCGATCGAGCCGCGTGGCTGGTCGCGCGTTGAGGCGGCCAGGTGCACGACCGTGTCCACTCCTCGCATCGCGTTGCGAAACGACGGTGGGTCGGCGAGGTCCCCGAGCGCGATCTGTACGCGCACGCGCTGTGGGCCGAGCCTGCGCGGGTCGCGCACCAGGCAGCGCACCGGCTGACCTTCGGCGATGAGGCGGGGTAGCAGGGCGGAGCCGACGAGCCCGGTGGCGCCGGTGAGCAGGAGCATCGCCCAAAGCTAGCGGAGTACGCCGAGCCAAGCTCGCGGCGTGGCTGGATGGTGGCGTGTTCGTCTTTTGTTGGCTCTGCAGCCGAATGGTCGATGCGGCCTCGCTACTATTCGTCGTCCCGCAACCTGTAGTTCCCCGCAAACGAATCGAGAAGGAAGCGAATGGCCTACGTAATCGCTGAGCCGTGCATCGGCACCAAGGACAACTCCTGTGTCGAGGTGTGCCCCGTGGACTGCATCCACCCGACGCCCGACGAGCCCGGCTATGACGCGGCCGAGATGCTCTACATCGATCCAGAGGAGTGCATCGACTGCGACGCGTGTGTCGAGGCGTGCCCCGTGGACGCGTGCTTTGCCGAGGATCAGCTGCCTGACGAGTGGCAGAAGTTCGCCTCGATCAACGCCGAGTACTTCGCCAACGCAAAGTAGCTGACCAGGTAATGGTCGAAACGACTCGCGACTGAGACGGTCGAGGGTCGAGTGGAGCGCGGACGCAGAAGCAAAGGCTTGGTGGACCAAGTCGAGCTTCGAGGACAAAGCTCCGCGAAGGCCATCGTCCGTCTCAGGCCATCGGCAGTGACATGCCCGCTGGCTTTGGACTCGCCGGTGGGGGCGGCGGTGCGCTTGGCGCGACCGCCAAGAGCGGCAGTGTGGGCAGCTCCATCGGCGCCATCGCGATCAGCCCGCGCGCCGCCTGTCGGATCGCCTGGGAGGCCGGGTCGTCGGGGTCCTCGACCACCAGTGGCACTCCGCCGTCGGCCTGTGCGCGCAGGGGCATCGTGAGCGGCACCTTGGCCAGCAAGGGCACGTCGAGCTCATCGGCTAGCTCGGTGCCGCCGCCCTCGCCGAAGATCGCGTAGCGCTCTCCGCTCGGTGTGGTGAAGCCGGACATGTTCTCGATCACCGCGCAGATCTCAAGTGACACCTTGTGGGCCATCTCGGCCGAGCGGCGCGCCACCTTCTGTGCGGTGGCCTGTGGGGTCGTGACGATCACGAACTGCGCCTGAGGCAGCATCTGGGCGAGCGTCATCGACACGTCGCCGGTGCCGGGCGGCAGGTCGATCAAGAGGTAGTCCAGGGCGCCCCATTCGACGTCCTGCAGGAACTGGCCGAGCGCCTTGTGCAGCATCGGCCCGCGCCACACCACGGCCGCGTCCTCCTCGACGAAGAAGCCGATCGACATGATCTTCACGCCATGCGATTGCAACGGCACGATCTTGCGCTGCGGGGAGACGGGCGGTCGTGTCGCGCCGAGGCCGTACATGCGCGGGATCGAATAGCCCCACACGTCGGCGTCGAGGATGCCCACGCGCTTGCCCTCGGCGGTCAGTGCGGCGGCGAGATTGGCGGTCAGCGTGGACTTGCCCACGCCACCCTTGCCTGAGCCGATGCACAGCACATTGGAGACTTCGGCAAGTGCGCCCTCCGGGAGGCTGCCGCGCCCCAGCTTCTGCTTGAGGGCGCTCTTCTCGCTGTCGCTGAGCACGTCGAAGTACACGTTCACGTGCGCGACGCCCTGGAGCGCTGAGACTGCCTCGGCGACTGAGGTCTGGAAGTGGCCACGGATCGGGCAGCCGGCCGTGGTGAGCGACACGGTCACGTCGACCACGCCGTTCTCGGAGATGTCGACCTGCCGCACCATCTCCAGCTCGACGATCGAGCGGCGCAGCTCCGGGTCGATCACGGCCTCCAGGGCCTTTAGGACTTGCTCGCGATTGGTCACGGTCTCATTCTGGCAAAGAAAATGCCGCCGGGCGGTAGGGGGACCGCCCGGCGGCCAGGGAGGAGAGGGTGCTTCTACTGCCGGCGGGGTATGAGGCCGGCAGACTTTCCCGCTGCCGGCCTCTCCTGGCCGGGGCGGGGGAAGGGTCTCAGACGATGCTGAGGATGCGCTCCTGTACTCGCGATGCAAGCTCCTCGCCATCGCGGCGGCGCTGGCGCAGCTCGCGCTCGACGCGCACGCGTGTCTTGCGGACCTCGCGCTCGAGTCGGTTGCGGGCGGTTACGCCGCGGTGCTCGAACTTGCGCAGCTGGGCGGAGGCTTTGGAGGTGCTGTTGTAATTGGTGATCGCGTCGTTCACGCCGGAGAGCACCCGCTCACGGGCGATCAGCGCGGCGCCGACGGGGATCAATACGACGCGCTCGGCCGTGCTCGACTGCTTGGAGGCGCTGGGGGTGCGCTTCGGGGCGGTCGTGGAGCGCTTGGGAGCGGCGGTTGCGCGGGGTTTGGGGGAAGTGGTCTTTGCTGTGGGCATCTGGAGTGGGGTCTCCTGTCGCTGGGGGTACACTTGTTCGTCTCGATGCGACTGTAGCACCGAACACATGTTTGTAACCCGCTCTGAAGAGATGGTTACACGTGGATCTCAAGCTCCGGTGAACACTCCGTAAACAGAGTCTATGAATCGGGCTCAACCCACATGGCTTCCCAGAATGGGCGCTTGGCTGGGAGGAAGTGGAACGTGTGTTCGTGCTGTGGGTCGCGCCAAAGGCGCCGTCGCGGTGCCTCAGCTGGCAAGCAGTGGGACCTGCGTTCGCGCGAGCCACAGCTCCGGGTGCTCGAGCTCCTCGGTGCTGGGCAGCGTCTCGGCCGAGGTCCACGCGACCGTCAGCGCGCTCGGGCCTGCCTTCGCGACGATCTCATCGCAGAACGTGCGCCCGATCTCATACTGGCGCATCTTCATCTCGAGGCCCAGCAGCTTCTCGAGGATTCGCCACGTCCAGCCGCGCTCGCGTCGGCGGCGGTTCATCGCGGTGCGCATTTGCTCCAGGGAGGGCAGCTGCTCGGCGCCGACGGCGTCCATCACGTGCTCGGCGTGACCCTCGATCAGCGACATCGTGGCCTGCATGCGATCCACCAGTGCCCAGCGATCCTCGCCGAGCCCGAGGCGGAGCACTTCGCCTTCCCGGAGTCGCTCCACGAGCGTGTGCAGATTCGAGGCGTCGGGCAACCGCAACGCACGCCCCAATCCCATCCCTACCTGCATGCCGTCGATCAACTCGGCCAGGATGCCTCCCAGATGCTCGCGCAGCCAGGGCGCCCCGCCGAACTGGATGGCGTGGGTGACCTCGTGGATTGCGACCCACGCCGTGAACTCCTCGCGGTCAAGCCCAAGGTTGCGTGAGGCCTGGGCGAGGTTCGGCGCCAGCAGCAACAGCCGCGGAGGCCGCTGGGGCTCCAGCAGCGCGATGTCGTACTGGCCGAGCACGCGCTGGGAGAGGACTCCGGTGACGGCGCCAACCTGCGCGCCGAGCAATAGTTGGGTAGTGGAGCGCAGCGCGGGCCCGAGTGGACCGGAGCCGCGACCGACCTTCTCGGTCAATGGGTCAAGCAGCGGGCGCATCGTCGCGATGTTAGCTTCGATCCAGCGGGGACGGTCGATCGACTCGATCGCCGGCAGCGGCTCTGAGGGGGTCAGGCCGGTGTAGGCACTGACGCGCTCGGCGAACTGCTCGGCCAGCGCCTGCACCCCGTTGGCCTTCGAGCCGGATTGATATGGCCCCCCACCATTGCCGCCGGAGAGCATCTCGCCTACCCGCTGCGCCACGTTCCAGTCGATGCTCTCCATACAGAGAGCCTACGCCCCGCGCGCCAGATCTCCCGCCGATCGATTTTTTTTGGATTTGCTGGTCGTGCCTGGCGGTGCTCGGAGGGCCGGTGCCATCACGCACTCGTATCCTTGTTTTGTGTCCGTGTCTCGAACCGCGTTTGCTTCCTTGGCCGAGCGTCAGGGCGGGGCGGAGGCGGCGGGCACGTTCTTCGAGCGCGCCGGTGCTCGCGACGTGCTTGCGTGGGTGCGCCTGCTGAGCGATCCCGGCGACTCCGCGGCGGTCGTGCGCGCGCTCGGGCGCCCACCGATCGAGCTGCGTCAGGTGGACATTGCGCGTGTTGTGCAGGTCGCGCGCAAGAGCAAGCTCGACCTGGTGGCCGCGCTTGGGCCGGCGCTGGAGTCGGAAGGGATGCCGCCGGAGGCGCGCGAGCGGATCGAGGGCTTCCTGGCGTTGCATCGCGAAGCGGAGATCGCCTTCGAAGCTCTGCTCCCGCGTCTGGGGTGCACTCCGCGGGAGCTAACCTCGGAATTGACGGCCGCCTCAGAGGCAAGGCTGCTTGGTGGCGAGAGCATCTCGGGGCCACGCGCGCAGACGCTTCAGGAGACGGTAGAGCTGATGCGCGAGGAGGTGCTGGGTGGCGCCACGCGGATCGCTGGTCGCCTCGGCGAGCTGCGCCTGGACACCGATCTGGACATCTCCCATGGTGTGGTGCGCTACCTGGAGCTGGTCAAGCTCGCCGCGCTGGCCGAGCGTCCTGAGGGGCAGAGCGTGCGCGAGGCACTGGCCGATATCAACCAGCGCTTGCTGGCTGCCTGCACGCCGCTACAGCGCGAGATATTTCAGACCTCGACTCTTGATGAGACCCTGCTCGCCGCCGAGCAGGGTGAGTCTGAGGACGACGATCACATGCCACGTCCGGCCGTGGCAAATCCCGTGCAGGGCGCGTTTGCGCGCCGCGAGGAACCCTCGCTACAGGCGTTCCTGCCTAAGCGTGGCGAGGGCCTGGTGCTGTCGGCCTCGGACATCGACACCTATCGGGCCTGTCCGCTGCGCTACAAGTTCGCGCGCGTCCTGAAGATCCCCTCCGAGCAGACCCTGCACCAGCGTTTCGGCATTGCCGTGCACCAGGTGCTTGAGCGCTATCACGCTGCCGAGCACACGACGGTGGGGCAGATGATGGAGTTGTTCGAGACATGCTGGCGGCGCGGTGGTTTTGGCGACAGTGACCGCGAGCGCGAATTGCACGCGAAGGCACGCGCGGCGCTGGTGCTCTATCACCAGCACCTGGAGGCCCATGAGGCCGAGTCGGTGTGGTTCGAGCGCTCGTTCTCTTTCCGGCTCGGGCCCCACCACCTGCGCGGGCGCGTCGATCGCGTCGACCGGCTCCCGGATGGGGCGTACGAGATGATCGACTACAAGACCTCGCGCCCGAAGACGGTTGAGCAGTTGCGCGACGACGTGCAGCTGTCGCTGTACGCGCTGGGTGCGCGCGAGTCCTGGGAGGTGCAGGCCGAGCGCTTGTCCTACTACTACGTGCTCGACGATCTCAAGGTGCCGGTGCCCTCCGCCGAGATGGATCCCGACTGGATCGCGCGCGTGGTCGAGGAGGTCGGCGAGGCGATCCTCGCGCAGCGCTTCGAGCCGACGCCCTCGCCAAGCGTGTGTGGGTTGTGCGACTACCGGATCGCGTGCCCGGCTTGGGAGCGATAACAAGCCACAGGCGAGTTTCCCTAACACCGCTTGACAACTTGCACCGCATGGGTATATAGTGGCTACGTGTTCGTTCCCGTCAAGGGGCGACAGTACATAAGGTCGGGTTTTGGGTTGGCTCCTGTGGTCGACGCTAACCGGTAAAGCAGGGCCCTTGGGAGAGGGACCGGGTCGTTTCTGAGAGGGAGTTGTATTTAGCGTGGTTTCTTTGGGGAATAACGTGCTTGAGAGTCCGTGTGCCGCTGGACCGTCCGTAATAGGACGCGTCAGCGTCGCTGACGCGTCTCTCTCTCTCTCTCTCTCTGGCCGGGCTGGCTATCCGCTAGCTGCAGGTCGGCTTCGCCGTATCGCCGGGTGCAATGTCCGGCTTGGTCAAGCGCGCGCGTCAACACGCATAGGTGCGCCCTCGCTTCTTGTTCGTCGTCTGTCGCGGGTCGTTTGCCTGCGACGGTTTTTGCTTGCCCCCCGTATGGGGGGTGCTGCCCGGCTGCGGGTGGATCATTCGTGGGTTTCTCTGAGGAGGGGATTGGATGAGCGCTCGTAGGCTGGTCTTGGCGAGTTTGGCGGCACTGTGCACGCTGGCGTGTGGGCTTGCGGCAGGTATCGCTCCCGCTGGAGCTGTGACGCAGTTCGGCAGCCCGGGGAGCGAATCGGAACAACTCAACGTGCCGGTGGGCGTGGCTGTCGATGCAACCGGGAATGTCTACGTTGGTGATCTCGGAAACGGCCGCGTCGATCGGTTTGATCAATCTGGAGACTTCCAGCTGGCGTGGGGCTGGGGTGTGGCGACGGGTGACTTCGAAGAACTGCAGACGTGCACCATTATCTTCTGCGAGGCAGGATTGCGGATTGGCGCTGACAATCTCGAATTCCCCTCAGGTGTGACTGTCGACGACAACCCATCGAGTACCTCCTACGGCGATGTCTATGTCGTAGATTGGAGTCGTGCTCGTGTGGAGAAGTTTCGGCCTGAAGAACAGCTCGACGGGAAAGTCGTCATGAGGTTCGTGTTGATGTTCGGTGGGCATGTGAACAAGGCAAATGGCGGGAACGTATGTGTCGCCGGCGAAGAATGCGCGAGCGAAGGCACGAAAGGTACGGCCGACGGTGAATTCGAATACTGGCCCTCCAACCGTCACAGCTTCATCGCGGTTGGTCCGGCCGGTCGTGTCTACGTGGGCGATGAGGCTCGGGTGCAGGTGTTCGAACCGTCTGGTGTGTGGCGCGAAAACGTCTCGTTGTCTGGGCTGTCGAGCAAAGGACGTCCAACGGCGCTCGCTGTGAATGCCGGCGGCGATGTCTATGTGGCTGACGAAGGCGTGCCCGGGGTCCACGAGTTCGAACCGGACGGGACGGAAAGCGCGGTGTTTGATCCCGGCAGCACGTCCGTGTCGGCTCTTGCAGTCGATCCGTCCGGTGATCTGTTCATCGGGGATTCGAGTGGCGATTTTCACGTTCTCGAGTACGGCTCGACGGGCAACGAGGTCGAGAGCTTTGGGGATGACACCCTGCGAGGCGAAAATGGTGGCATCGCGTTCTCGCCAATAGCTGGCGAGCTGTACGCCACTGAAGGGTCAGCAGACAGCGTGTGGGCGTTGCCCTTGCCCCCTCCGGGACCGGCGGTCGAGAAGGAGTCGGCAACTCCCGGTCTGCGCGGGGCTGTAACGCTCGAAGGCGTGATAGACCCAGAGAATCACGAAACCGCCTATCGCTTGGAATACGTGGATAATGCGTCGTATCAGAGCAGTGGCTTTGCGAGTGCGACGAGCACGACGAGCGCGTCGATCGGCTCGGGCTTCGCTGCTCATTCCGTCACGTCCGAACTGACAGGTCTCGTCCCGGGCGAAACGTACCATTACCGCGTGACGGCCGTGGACTCGGCGGGACACACGACGATCGGTCCCGATCAGGCTTTTACCGAGATACCGGCGGCGTACATTGAAAGTACGTGGGCGCTGAACGCGACATCGACGAGCGTCACGCTTGGTGCCGAGATCGATCCGCTTGGGGCGAGCACCACATACCGTTGGGAATACGGTCCGACGATGTCCTACGGACACGTATTTTCTGCTAGTGCCGGTGAAGGTATGGGCTTCGTGCCCGTGTCTTACCACGCGCAAGAATTGGAACCGGATATGACGTATCACTATAGGCTCGTCACGACGAGCGAAGTCGGAACGGTGCAGGGCGTCGACCACACGTTTACCACACAGTTTGCCGGTGGGGCGCTGACGCTTCCGGATGGGCGGGTGTGGGAACTGGTGTCGCCCGCCAACAAAAAAGGTGTCGTCATTGAACCCGCCAATCTGCAGTTGGCGGCAAATGACGGTCGAACCGTCGCGTATGTCACCCACGGGCCGAGCCTGAGCGAAACTCCTGCGGCTAATAACGGTGAGGAATCCTATGCCCTCTCCAAGCGCACTCCCAACGGTTGGGCGACCGAAGACATCACGCCGCCCAGGGCGCAGACAGTGAACGGCTACAACATGTTCGATCTCTTTGGCAGTCTGGCCGGCTATAAGTTCTTTTCGTCCAATCTGTCTTCGGCTCTACTGAACCCGGAAGGCTATGGTACTCCGCTCTTGTCCCCGGAAGCCACGGAAAATACACTGTATATCCGTGACAATTCTGATGGGGTCTTCCTGCCATTGGTCACGCCGACCGACGTGCCACCGGGCACAAAATTCGGTGGCGCCGTACCCGGCGAAGGAGGCGTGGAACCAGAACTGGACTTCAAAATGGACTTTGAAGCCGCGACCCCTGATTTGAGCCATGTTGTGCTGGGATCGCCGCTTCCGCTTACGCCCGACGGGCCGCCGTTGGTACCCAAGCAAGCCTGTGGCCCAGGTAAACCTGAATTTTCGTGTGCGAACGCAAGCCCGTACGAGTGGAGCGCGGGAAGGTTGCAGCTCGTCAGCGTCCTGCCCAACGGAGAACCGGTGCATGAAGGTCCGGGTGCGGAGATAGCTCGGAATTCAGCCCGTCTCAACTCGCGGGAAGAAGGGATCTCGAGCGATGGTCGCTGGATCGTGTGGGAATATGGACGTAGCGGATTCCTGGAATATCGTGGGTTGTATGTTCGCGACATGTTTGCCCATAAGACCTTGGAGGTGGGCGGTTCGGCATCGCATTTTCAAGCGATGAGCACTGACGGCTCCAAGATCTTCTACAGCGAAGACGGAGCGTTGTACGTATTCGAAACTGCGACGGGAGCGCTGACAGACCTCACGCCGATCGTCGAACCTCACACGAGCGTGAAGGAAGCTGTGCTCGGGACGAGCGAAGATGGGTCGTATGTGTACTTCGTGGGCACGGGCGTCTTTGCGAGCGGTGGTGTGCATGGCGAGGACAACGTCTATGTGGCGCACGAGACGGGTGGCAGCTGGAAGACGGAATACGTAACGACGCTTTCCGCAGAAGACGAAGTGGACTGGTTTGGACAAGGAGTCTCAGGAGGCGTCCCCCCGGTCGCCAGGGTTTCGCCGGACGGGCGCTACCTGACGTTCATGTCGGATAGGTCGTTGACGGGATATGACAACGTGGATGCCGTCAGCGGTCAGGCCGACGAGGAGGTCTTCCTACACGATGCGAGCACCGGTCGGACGGTGTGCGTGTCTTGCAATCCGGCGGGGACGAGGCCGATCGGGGCGTTTGACGAACCGGGCTCGCTGCTGGGCGACCACGCACAAATTTGGCGAGATCGCTGGTTGGCTGCCAATATCCCTACTACTGCGGGGGTCCAGCCGCGCAGCGTGTTCGACAGTGGACGCGTTTTCTTTGACAGCTACGATGCGCTGGTCCCGCAGGACACGGACGGCCTTGCGGATGTGTACGAGTACGAGCCTGTGGGTGTGGGTAGTTGTACGAGTGGGAGCGCGACGTTCGACGGATCGTCGGGCGGCTGTGTGAGTCTGGTGTCTTCTGGGCAGTCGGCGGGCGAAGCGGCGTTCTTCGATGCGAGCGAAAACGGCGACGACGCGTTCTTTTTCACTTCGAGCAAACTTGTGCCGGAAGATTACGATACGGCTTACGACATTTACGATGCGCACGTCTGCTCCGCGACGGCGCCGTGTAGTACGGCTGCGGTATCTCCGCCGCCGTGCACCAGTGGCGACTCGTGCAAGGCGGCGCCGTCTCCGCAACCGGAGATCTTTGGTCCCGCTCCGAGCGCAACGTTCTCCGGGACGGGCAATGTGTCAGCCTTGCCGGTCGGCGCGGCGATCAAACCGAGATCGTTGACACGGGCGCAGAAGTTGGCCAGGTCCCTGCGGGCGTGCGAGAAGAAGCACGGCGGCACGCGCGTCGCGTGTAAGCGGCAAGCAAGGAAGCGCTATCGAGCTGAACAGTCTCATAGTGAGCATACGACGCAGAAGGGCAACAGGTGATCGTGATGGGCTTGATCAAGAAGGGCGCTTTCATTATTTGCGTCGCCATGGTCGCTTCGTTGTGTCTTGTCGGACAGGCCATGGCGAATAGGCCGTGGTGGTATGTCAGCACGATCTCTGCGCCGGCGAGCAAGCCGGGAGGCGAAGGCCAGATCGTGCTCGAAGTCGCGAACCTCGGCGATGCGCTGGCCAACGATGAAGCGGAACCGGTGAGGATCGTCGACAAGCTCCCTGCAGGAGTGACGCCGACCGCGACAAACGTATGGGGCGGCGGTACCACTGGTTTTGGGGAAGTGTTCAAGGCATTCACGTCCTGCTCGATTGCTGGTGATACCGTGACGTGCACGCTCTCGGGTCTCCTTCCGCTGTTCGCGTATGAACGCCTGATGATCGACATGCCTGTTCATGTAGCCGCAGGCGCCGGTGAGGGCTTGAGCGAAGTACAGGTTTCGGGGGGAGGCGCGCCAACGGCTCTGTGGAAGCGACACCTGGCGATGAGCTCTGTCGCGCCATTTGGCATCGAAAACTACGAATTGACCCCGGAAGAAGAAGGTGGTGCGATCGATACCCAGGCCGGCTCGCACCCATTCCAGCTGACGACGACGCTCACGTGGAACTTGAAGAGCGAATCCTTTGAACGCAAACCTTACGCGAGGGAAGAACTCGTCCACGTAAACGAAGTACAGCCTGTGGAATTGGTGAAGGACTTGCGTTTCGATCTCCCAGCGGGCCTTTTCGGCAACCCCACACCATTGCCAAAGTGCAGCATGTACACGTTCACCACCACCGACGGTTTGGGTTGCCCGAATGACACGATCGTGGGCGTCGCCACCTCCGCGACGACGGAACTGCCCTCTGCGAAATCCTTTGTGCCGGTGTCGCTCGCGTATCCGCTGGTGAGCCTTGAACCATCGGTGGGCGAGCCCGCGAGATTTGGCTTCGAGACGCTCGGTGGTGCTGTATACCTCGATACTTCTGTGCGCACGGGTGGCGACTACGGCGTCGTCGTGAGCGTGCCTGACATCCCCGAGGTGCTCGGCGTCGTCAGCAGCCAGGTGACTTTCTGGGGTGTGCCGAGCGACGCGCGGCACAACAGCGTTCGCAACACCACCTGCCTGTTCAAAGGCTCTACGGTTTATTTCGAAACCGGAAAGGAAGCCTCCTGCCCGCTGGGAGCTCAGGACAAGCCCCAACCGCTGCTCGACCTGGCGACGTCGTGCACGGGACCATGGCATACGACTGTCGAATCGGACTCGTGGGAGAACCCCGGCTTGTTCGTGGCGTCCAAGCCGTACGTATTCCAAACGAGCGAAGGTGAACCGGTGGGACAGGATGGCTGTAATCGTTTGAGCTTCGAACCGTCTGTCAGCCTGACCCCGGATGGGCAGGAGGGGAGCACTCCGACAGGCTTGACGGTGGGTGTGCACGTACCGCAGGAATCGGACTTGAACCCGACCGGCCTGGCGGACTCGACGGTGAAGGACACGGAGGTCACTTTGCCCGCGGGCGTCGCGATCAACCCCGCCGGCGCTGACGGCCTGTCGGCGTGCAGCCTCGCACAGGTGGGCCTTGAAGAACGCGGCGAACAGTCCTGTCCTGAATCCTCGAAGATCGGAACGGTCGAAATAGACACACCGTTGCTGCCGCACAGGCTCGAAGGCGCGGCGTACCTGGCGCAGCAGAACGCGAACCCGTTCGGTTCGTTGATCGCGATGTACATCGTCGTCAAAGACCCCTACTCGGGTGTGATCGTCAAGCTGGCGGGAGAAGTCAAACCCGATCCCGTAACCGGCCAGCTGGTCTCGACGTTCGACAACACACCGCAGCTGCCGTTCGAAAACTTGCGGTTGAACTTCTTTGGGGGTTCGAGGGCGCCGTTGGGTACACCGGCGTTGTGTGGCTCCTATACGACGACGGCGTCGATAGTGCCATGGTCGGGGAACGCGTCTGTGGACTCGAACTCGACGTTTGAAATCACCTCCGGCCCGAACCACACGCCGTGCGCGAACCCGCTGCCGTTTGATCCCGAACTGACGACGGGAAGCCTGAACATTCAGGCGGGCGCGTTCACACCGTTCACGATGACCATGTCAAGGGAAGACGGCAATCAGAACCTCGACGCGATCCAGCTCAAGATGCCTCCAGGACTATTGGGTACATTGTCCTCGGTCAAGTTGTGTGGGGAAGCGGAAAGTAATGCTGGGACGTGTGGTCCGGAAAGCCTGATCGGCGAAACGACCGTGAGTGTGGGATTGGGAGGTAACCCTTATACGGTCAAGGGCGGCAAGGTGTATATCACCGGCCCGTATAAGGGTGCGCCGTATGGTTTGTCGATCGTGAACCCCGCGAAGGCCGGTCCGTTTGACTTGGGTCAGGTCGTGGTGCGCGCGAAGATCGAAGTGAACCCCGAAAACGCGGCGATCACGATCACAAGCGATGCGACTGGTCCGTACGCGATCCCGCAGATCATCGACGGTATCCCGCTGGAGATCAAGCACGTGAACGTGTCGATCAACAGGCCTGACTTCACGTTCAACCCAACGAACTGTAGTCCGCAAGAAATCGGAGGGAGCCTCACAAGCAGCCAAGGCGCAGTATCGACACTGCACGTCCCCTTCCAGGTGACCAACTGTGCGGTGTTGAAGTTCAAACCGATTTTCTCGGTTTCCACCAGTGGGAAAACCTCGCGGGCTAACGGTGCGAGCTTGAGCGTGAAGCTCACCTATCCCGAAGCACCGTTCGGTACCCAGGCGAACATTGGGAAGGTCAAGGTAGACCTGCCAAAGCAACTACCCTCACGCTTGACGACGCTACAGAAGGCGTGCCCGGCAGCGACGTTCGCGGCAAACCCAGCAGCCTGTCCCGCCGATTCCAGGATTGGCTCAGCCACAGCAACAACACCGGTCCTACCAGTACACCTGGAAGGACCAGCCTACTTCGTAAGCCATGGCGGCCAAAAGTTCCCCGAACTAATCATTGCGCTGTCGGGCGAGGGCGTCACCGTGTATTTGCACGGCGAAACATTTATCAGTCCCCAGGGAATCACGAGCAGCACGTTCCGCACGATCCCCGATGTCCCAATCGGCGTATTCGAACTACACCTACCCCAAGGACCAGACAGCGCACTCGCGGCAAACGGGAACCTTTGCACCGCCAAACTCACGATGCCCACAGAGTTCGTCGGAGCCAACGGCGTGAGCCTCAAACAAACAACACCAATCACCGCTACCGGCTGCCCCAAGCACAAGAAGACCGTCAAGAACAAAACCAAGATCAAGAAAACAAGCAAGCACAAGAAGAAATAATCGACTAGAAGCGATGAGATGCCGACCAAGACAAAGACACCGGCCCGTAAAACGCCGTCCAATCCGAAGCCGGGGGCTAGCGGATTGACACCGGCTCGCGCCCCCCGTTCGGGAGCGCTGGGGCCCGAGCGTGTGATCGAGTTGCAGCGCGCGCGGATCCTCGCGGCGATGGTCGAGGTGATCGTGCAGCGCGGTGCGAGCAACGTGACTGTTGCTCACGTGGTCGAGCGCGCTGGTGTTTCGCGCCGCACGTTCTATGAGATCTTCGAGGACCGCGAAGACTGTTTCCTCGCGGCGTTCGACGACGCGATCGCGCGCGCCTCACGAGCAGTGCTTGACGCGTATAACCCGGACACGAACTGGGTTGAGCGCGTCAGGAGCGCCCTCACCGCGCTGCTCGCGCTGCTCGAGAACGATCCCGACACGGGCTGGCTGTTGCTCGTCGCCTCGCTCGGTGGGGGAAACAGGGCGCTCGAGCGTCGCCAGCGCGTGCTCGCCCAGATCGTCGCGGTCATCGACGAAGGCCGCGAGCAGGCATGCAACGATAATGGACTGCCGCCCCTGACAGCCGAGGGAGTCGTTGGCGGAGTCCTCTCCGTGCTGCACTCACGACTACTCGACAGCCCATCTCCTCCCACTATTCGTGATCCCGGCGGCAGGGATCACGAAGGCGATCGCTCGGTCCCCGAGCGGGGGCTGATCGAGCTGACCGGCCCACTGATGGGCATGATCGTGCTGCCCTATCTCGGAGCGTCCGCTGCTCGTCGCGAATTCGTTCGCCCGGCGCCCAAGCGAGCGTCACGCGATGACGTCGCGCCCCCCAACCCTCTCATGCAACTGGAGATGCGCCTCACCTATCGCACCGTGCGCGTGCTGATGGCGGTCGCAGCCAACCCCGGCTCCTCAAATCGCATCATCGCCGAGGCCTCCGGAGTGATGGACCAAGGCCAAATGTCAAAGCTGCTCGCCCGTCTCGCCCAACTCGACCTGATCGCCAACACCGGCACCGGCCCCGCCCGCGGCGAGTCCAACGCCTGGACCCTCACACACAAGGGCTGGCAAGTACAAGGAGCGATCGCTGAACAAACCACGAGCGCCTGAACTCACCCAAGCGCCCACAGCAGCATGTGGGCCGGAACGAGGGTGTAGTCCTCCGCGAACAGCAGGTCCTCCTGGGTTGCGATCACCGCTGGACGTCCGGGGTGGGCCTTTGCCACAGAGCTCGCGCCGCGCAGGTCGATTTGACGCCGGTACTTGACCTCTACGGCGTCCAGCTCTCGGCGTGGGCCCGCCACGAAATCCACCTCGCCGGCTCGGGCCGTGCGCCATGCGTGCAGCCGATCGGGGGATACAAACGTTTCGATCAACCGCTCGTGCGGCTCGTAGCGGCGGTAGAGCGCCAGTCCAACCGCGTTCTCGATGAGAGCGGGAACGTCGGCACTGATTCCGGGCGCCAGATCGAGCGCGATCGTGTGCAACAGCGGATCGCCGAAGAACACCTTCTTCTCGTTGGAGAGGCTGTTGGTTTGCGATCCCGCCCGCCAGAAGTAGAGGATGAACAGGAAGTAGGCGCCGGCCAGCAGCTCGATGTAGTCGCGCAGCGTGTGATGGCTCGTGGGCCCGCGCCTTTTTGCGAGCGGCACGTCCATCTCGCGCGCCATCCTGCTCCAGTCGGTCCTCGAGCCGAGCGAGCGCAGTACCCGCTCAAGCAATGCATGGGCCGCGGGAATGCTTGCGCCCCTGTGCTGTATCTCCTTGACGAGCGAGTCGTACAGGACCCGCTTGACCTGCTCGGAGGGATCGACAGCCCCCGTGGCAGCCTCGGCGACAGCCGCCGGCAGACCGCCGAACTTCAGATACAGCGAAAGCGAGTTCCTTAGGGACGCGGCGTAAAAGCGATTCTCCTCAAGGGCGCTCTCACCGTCGGGCCTGCGGATATCCGCGATCGTGAGGCAGGGCGAGGGGGGTATGGAATTGTCGATAGCCCGCGCGAACGAGGCGAACGTCTGGGGCAGCACTAGATAGTCACGCCCGGCGCCACGACGCCCTGGGAGTCTCTCGGCTGCCCCCCGCTGTAGGTCGATAGCCGAGGAGCCGGTGCACACGACGACGTCGTCGGCGATCGTGCCGTCATCCCAGATCGCCTTCACCGCGGTCTGCCAGCGAGGCACGCCGGTCACCTCGTCTAGCAGCACGATGCTCGACCCCCCGTGCCTGGCGAGGGCCTTTGCGCGGCTGACTGTCTCCGCCAGCTCGGCGTGGTGCGCGCCCTCGATGAGATCGAGCGTCAGGTATAGGATCGAACGCGGCTCGTGTCCCTCGGCCAGGGCGCGCTGCACCAGTAGCTTCAGGTCGGTGCTCTTGCCAACCTGTCGCGGACCGCGCAATGTGTGGATGGCCGGCCGAGTCAGGTCGATCGTGTCGACGAGCTCTGCCGGTAGGCGCATCGGCTGGCTGGCGAGCAGCCCGAGCTGCCGGTCCCCGGCCGGCCATCCCTGCCCAGTCCACCAGGGATTCTGAGCAAAGATCTGTTCGTCGCTGAGCGCCATCGATGCCTAAATCGTAGCACCGTGTTCCAAAGTAAGCCGCCTACTATGACATACATTTTCCAAAATATGCTACATATATTGGAAATATCTGGATCGCACGGGTAGTGGCCAAGGTCAGCGAGGCGATTCTGGCGCAGCGCGTGAGCGGGCTTTGCGACTGCCGGATCGAGTTCCCTGTCTGGGATAGGCAGGGGACGTATTCCGAGTTGGCGGGCAGTAAGTTCCGAGTTAGCCTGGAATACTACTCCGGATTGGTCGGCCACTCTAATCCGGATTGATCAGCTATCCTATTCCGAATTGTTCGGTGAACGACTGAGGGCCCGCGGTGGCGTTGATTCGACGAGGTATCGAAGATGAGGTGCGCGATATTCTCAGCGTAAGTCGCGCTGCGGCGATCGTCGGTCCGCGCCAAGCGGGCAAGAGTACGCTCGCCAAGCAGTTGCAGGTCGCTGGACTGGTCCCACACTACTTCAGCCTCGACAGTGAGCAGACGCGCCGGTCGGCGCTTGCCGATCCGGATGGGTTTGCCATCTCGCTGGCGCGACCGGCCGTCATCGACGAGGTTCAGCGCGCGCCGGAGCTGATGCTAGCCATCAAGCAGATCCTCGACCGGGATCGGACTCCAGGCCAATTTCTGCTGACCGGATCAGCTGACCTGATCACTTCCAGGGCAATCGCCGACGCGCTGCCCGGACGGGTTGAGTACGTCAACCTTTGGCCCTTCGCGCAAGCTGAGCTTGCCGGCACGCGTACCTCGGTCATCGACGCGCTACTCACCGGCGAGCCGCCGCGAGTAAGCGGCGCACCGAAGGGTCGCGGCGCGGCTGCCAAGCTCGTCGTCGCTGGAGGGTATCCCGACGCGCTCGATCGCGCTCCGCGCCAGCGTCTGCGCTACTTCCGCTCCTACGTACGGACCGTCCTCGGTCGCGATCTGCCGGATGTGGGCGAGGTGCGGATCGACTCGGCCAAGCTTGAACGGCTGTTGGGGCTGCTCGCGGCGCGCACCGGCGGTCTCGTCAACTACGCCGCGATCGGCCGCGAGCTCGCGCTCGACGACAAGACGATCAAGGCTCACGTCGAGTTGCTCACGCAGCTGTTCCTGCTGTACAAGCTGCGTCCCTGGTCGACGAACCTCGGCTCGCGGCAGATCAAGACGCCCAAGTTGTTCCTCTCAGACAGCGGCATGGCCGCCGCTGTCTTGGGCGCCGACGAGACTCGATACTCCGCCCCCGATCAAGGGGTCCTCGCCGGCATGCTGTTCGAGACCTTCGTCCTGATGGAGATCGTCAAGCAGGCGACTTGGAGCAACGCTCATGTCGAGCCATACTTTTACCGAGACACCGAGAAGCGCGAGGTCGATCTGCTCCTTGAGTCGCCGTCTGGTGAGGTGGTGGGGATCGAGGTCAAGGCGGGGGCCAGCGTCGACGCGTCTGGTCTGCGCGGCTTGCGCTTCCTGCGAGACAAGCTCGGCGCCCGCTTCAAGGCGGGCGCCGTGGTGTATTGCGGAGAACACACCCTCCCGTTTGGCGAGCGTATTTGGGCGGTGCCCGTCTCAGGATTGTGGAGCGATGGCTCGGGCCATCCAGGATGAAGCTTCCAGCACTCGCGCAGCGCTTCGAGCCGTCGCCTTCGCCGAGTGTGTGGGCTGTGCGACTACCGCATCGCGTGCCCGGCGTGGGAGCGATAACAAGCTACAGGCAGGTTTCTCCCAGACCACTTGACAACTTGCACCGCGTGGGTATATAGTGGCTACGTGTTCGTTCCCGTCAAGGGGGCGGCGATACATAAGGTCGGGTTTTGGGTTGGCCCCTGTGGTCGCGCATAACCGGTAAAGCAGGGCCCTTGGGAGAGGGACCGGGTCGCATTCCGAGAGGGAGTTGTATCCAGCGTGGTTTCTTTGGGGAATAACGTGCTTGAGAGTCCGTGTGCTTTTGACACGAGCGTAATAGGACGCGTCAGCGTCGCTGACGCGTCTCTCTCTCTCTCTCTCTCTTGTGGGATTGCCGGCGCCTAACCTCGATTCGTCACGAAGCGGTGGGTGGCGTCCAGCAGGTGAGTTTTGAGGTGAGCGGGCGGCTGGATTGCTGTGGGGTGGTGGCGTGGGCACGGCGGGGCTTCGTTTCGGGGGCGCTCGACTGTCCTTGCCGCTGTTTTTGCTCAGGGTTGATCTTCGGCGGGCGCCGGGGAGCTGCTGGCTCGGGTGTGGGTGTGGCGGTGGCTGGGTTCAGCCGTAGGCGGGGAGTGCCTGCAGGCGCTTGAACGCGCGTTGGATCGCTGTGGCCCAGGGCCAGTCGGCGGGAAGGTGCAGGGTGTTCCTGCGGGCGTGGCGGGTGAGTTGCCCGGCGACGTGCAGGATGCGGTAGCGCAGCCGCTTGGGTTCGCTGATCTTGTGCTCGCCATCGAGCGCGAGCTGCTGTGTCCAGACCATGATGTCGTGCGCGAGCAGCGCGAGCTCGAACCACGCGGCGTTCGCTTTGAAAGAGTGGAACGGGAGGCGTGAGGCGCCAGCCGCCTTCAGCGTCTTGACGCGGTCCTCGACTTCGGCGTGCTGGCGGTGCAGGGCCTCCAGGGCCGCGATGTCCGGGTCCTGCTGGTCGGTGATGAAGCACTGGAAACGGTGTCCGTCATCGTCAGTGAAGCTCAGTTGCGCTCCGGGGTGAGGACGCTCGCGCCGGCAGATCAGCCGGGTGCCCGTCGGCCAGGAGGCCAGGTTGACGTGGCCTGTCAACTCGGCTACCCACGCTCCTTCGCGTGGCTCGCCGTCCTGGCCTGCCGCGGGCGCCCATGCGGTCTCTGCGAGCGTGAGGATCGCCCCTTTGACCCGCTCGTCGATCGCGTACCCAAAGGAAAAATCGATGCTGCACTCGCGGCACCCTGAAGCAAGGTCGTGGCTGGCCCCGGCAGAGTCCGAGCGTGCGAGGATCTCCCCATCAAGCGCGCTCTGCGGGAGCTGCTCGAGCGCGAGCTCCAGCACGCTCAAATGATCCGCCGCGTTGTTGGCGCCCGCGTTCCCCGGCCGCAGGATCCCGGCGAGTACCTCCCGCCCACAGCTGGCGAGCAGCGGGTTGAACCCGAACCCACCCTTGTAATGGCCGGCGGCGTGTTCCTTCTCGGAGTGGATCGTGATCGGTGTCGCATCGAAGTCGAGGATCACACGCCCGGGCGCCGCCCCATGCCGCCAGGCCCGCCCGCGAGCGACGGCACGCGCCTGGCGGACCCGGTCAAGCTCCGCCTCCCCGATCGAGAGAAGCACCCGCCGCGCCGTAGAAACCGATGCAACGTCCCCAAACAGCGCCGGCTGACCGGCCAGCACCGCGAGGTCTGAGACGCACCGTCCGCCGTCGGCTGCCATCACCGCCAGATCGCAGAGAACCCGGCCGGGATCGTGACCGCAGCGCCGCTCCCGGGTGCCCGCCAACGCCCCGCTGAGCCCGTCCGCCAACCCCAGGCGCTGCGCGACCAACGCCAACAGCGCGCTGCCCGCCCGCGAGGACAAACCCGTGGCGTCCGCGACGACATCTACCGTATTGATCGTTGAACGTCCCATCACCTTCAAGGTGACCTCCTGAGCGGGTGGATTGCTGAGCGTGGAAGCCGCAATCCTGCCCGCCAGGGCAGACGTTCACATCACATCGAAGCCCAGCCCACAGACCCTTGATGACGAATCGAGGCTAAGCGCTAGGCCTTTTCGCCGCGGCGATAGCCCGCGGCCTGCCGACCACAGCGGTCGGCTTGGTTTCTCGCGCCCGAAAGGGTGCTCGCGCGCTTTGAGTGCGCTCTCAGCTTCTTGCTCTAACGATGTCGCGGACACACAGCCCGCGACGGCGTTGTCATGCCCGCGGTCCTGCGGGTCGTTCTCGTGTGGGTCGCTCTAGGAGGGGATGGGTGTGATGAGGGTTGCTGCTCGTCGTGTGTTGTCTGTCGTGTTCGCGCTCGTGTTGGTGGTGGGTGTGTGCGTGTTGGGTGGTGCGTCTGCTTCTGCGGAGGTCATCCACAATTTTGAGTTCAGTTTCGGAATGCCGGTTAGACCGTTTGCGGAAGATTTTAGTACGGCGGCTGTGGATCAGGCGAGCGGTGATGTGTACGTGATGGAGTATCAGTATGGGGTTGATCGGTTTGATTCGTCTGGGAAATTGCTTGGGGAAATCACTGGTGCGGCTGTGCCGCAGGGCTCGCTCGGCACCTCCGGTTACAGTTCGGGTGTCGCGGTCGATAATTCTGGTGGTCCGAACAATGGTGACTTGTATGTAGCGGGGACCGAAAACGGGGTGGTGTATCGGTTTAGTGCGTCGGGAACATTGCTTGGGGAAATCACTGGTGCGGGTACTCCTGCGGGATCGTTCAGGCCGACTGGTGTGGCGGTCGGTGCGACTGGTGAGGTGTATGTAGAGGATTTCGCGAATGACGTGGTGGATGAGTTCAATGCTTCGGGTGCGTATATAGGTCAGCTTGCCAGTCCTGAGATTGTTGAACCGGCGTCGATCGCGGTCGATTCGAGCGGGAACGTCTACGTGACCAATTTCGATCGGAACGTGGTTAAGCTCGAATCGGGTGGTGGCTCGTCGGTTCTTGATGCGAACAAAGCGACCGCGGTGGCGGTCGATCCTGCGACTGGTCATGTGTTTGTGAACGAGAACTATTATCCGGGTCCTGGGCGGATCGTCGAGTTCGACCAGGCTGGTAGCCGGCTTGGATCGTTTGGGGAAGCACAGGTCAGCAGCAACGTGCTTGGCTTGGCGGTTAACGGCGTGACGGGCGAAGTGTACGCTGCTGATAACAACAAAAACCTGGTTTACGTTTTCGGTCCCGGGCTCGTCATCCCCGATACTACGACTGAAGCAGCGTCGAATGTCCAACCGACGAGTGTGACGTTGAACGGCACGGTCGATCCGGACGGTCTGCCGGTCAGCTCGTGCGAGTTCGAATACGGGACCGGCACTGTCTATGGTCAGAGCGTTCCGTGCGAACAGTCGGTGTCGTCGATCGGGTCGGGTACGAGCCCGGTTGCCGTCAGCGCGAACTTGACAGGTCTGCCACAAGACTCGATCTACCATTTCCGTCTCGTTGCCACCAACGCAAATGGTACCAATCGTGGGGAAGAAGTGACGGTCACGACGACCGGTCCGCCGCGGATCGAAGTGCAGTCGACCACGGGCTTGACGTACACCACGGCGACGCTCGAAGCGCAGATCGATCCGTTCGGCTATGACACGACATACCGTTTCGAATACGGGCCTAGTGCTTCCTACGGTACGAGCGTTCCGGTCCCCGACGCCGACATCGGTTCGGGTACGAGCGATGTGTCTGTCAGCCAGGAAATCAGTGGTCTGCAGTCCGGGGTGACCTATCACTACCGGGTCGTGGCGAGTAGCTCCCACGGGACGGTGGATGGGTCTGACGAGACGTTTACAACGGTTCCGCCCGCGTACATCGATGCGGAGTATGCGACGAATGTGGCCTCGACGAGCACGACGCTTGACGCGAATGTCAACCCAATCGGGACGAACACGGAATACCGGTTGGAAGTCGGCACGAGTGTCTCTTATGGTGAGACATACACGGGGAGTACTGGTGAAGTGACGGGTGACGTGCTCGTCGGTCGTCATCTACAGGAATTGACGCCGAGCACTACTTATCATTATCGGTTCGTGGCGCACAACGTGTTTGGAACGGTAGATGGGCCCGATCATACGTTCACCACTCAGGTGGCCGGTGGTGGGCTGGCTTTGCCGGATGGGCGTGGGTGGGAATTGGTATCTCCTGCAAATAAAAAAGGTGCGTTGATCGTGCTTTCGTACCAGGAGCCAGGGGGGCCGGGTGTGGTTCAGGCGTCGAGTACGGGAAACGGGATCGTGTACGCCACGACAGGGCCTACGTTGGGAGAAGGCTCGAAGGGTAAAAAAATTGTCTCACAAGCCTTGTCAGTGCGTGGTCCCACGGGCTGGGTGACGCAGGATCTAACATTGCCACATATACTGTCTGAAAATCAAACTGCACTTAATGGAATTGACTATTTCAATGAATATTCGCTTTTCTCACTTGATCTGTCTTCTGCTGTCGTCGAACCAGCGCCGGTGGGTACGCCGTCGTTGTCGCCCGAAGTTCCTGAAGGTGAACGGTCGCTGTATGTGCGCAATGATCTGAATGGAAGCTTTACGCCGCTTGTGACGCCCGCGAACGTGCCGTCGGGGACGAGCTTTGGCGGAGGCGCAAATGAGGAAGAACAGATGTATGTGGATGCAGCGACGCCTGATCTCCGTCACATCGTGTTCAAATCTCCGTTGAAGTTGACTCCGGAAGCGACAGGAGATTTGTATGAGTGGGGCGAAGGACGCCTGAAGGCTATCCCGGGCAGCGATCTGCTCGCCGGCCAGTCGCTAGGTGAACGTCCGTATGCGATGGGGGGAGTTGAACGTGCTATCTCGGCTGATGGTCGGAGGATCGCGTGGACGATGGGATCACCTTATGAAAGTAACGGTGAATTCAGAGGCCTGTATGTGAGTGACATGGTGGAAGATAGAACCGTGCGGGTGGGTGGATCGACAGCCAAGTTCCAGTCGATGAACAGTGAAGGGTCACGGATCTTCTATCTTGAAAATGGTGATTTCTACGAATATAATTGGGGTACGGGGACTCAGACCGATCTGACGGCCGGCTATGGTCCTGGGGAACATAGTGCTGGTGTGCTGGAACTCCCGTTGGGTATGAGTGAAGATGGCTCGTACGTGTATTTCATGGCTAACGGTGTGCTGAGCCAATCGCCTAATTCCAACGGGGAAACTGCCGTACCTGGGCATTGTATTCAGCAAGCCTTCGGTGTTCAATCCCCGCCCGGTGCTACATGCAATCTTTACGTGCTGCATTACAACGGGAACGGATGGGAAGCACCGAGGTATATCGCGGCATTGTCGGGCGAAGACCAACCGACCTGGTACAAAGAAGCGTTCTACGGGCTTCCGGAATTGTCGGAGGTGAGTTCGCGTGTCTCTCCGGATGGTCGGTTCGTCGCGTTCATGTCTGAGCGGTCCTTGACCGGCTACGACAATACGGATGCGGAGAGTGGTCAGCCGGATGAGGAGGTCTACCTGTACGACGCTCAGACGGGTAAGCTCGCGTGCACTTCGTGTAACCCGACGGGAGCGCGACCAGTGGGAGTGTTCGATAGCCCCGCAGACGAACCGCCGTTGCTGGTGGATGGCCGGCGGGCGTGGACCACTGACGCCAGCGACGCCAACGATCATTGGTTGGCTGGGAGCATCCCGGGTTGGACCCAGGCTGTCGATTCGGCTACGTATCAGCCACGGTATTTGTCTGATAGTGGTCGTTTGTTCTTCGATAGTCCCGATACGCTTGTGCCACAGGCCACCAACGGGCTGGAGAACGTGTACGAGTACGAGCCGGCGGAAGTTGGCGATTGTACGACTATGAGCGCGACCTTCAACGAGCGTTCTGGTGGTTGTGTGAACTTGATTTCCTCTGGTACGTCCAGTGCGGAATCGGCGTTCATGGACGCCAGCGAAAACGGGGATGACGTGTTCTTCCTAACGTCCAGTCGTCTGACAGCGGCGGATTATGACACGAGCTATGACGTGTATGACGCTCATGTGTGCTCGTCTGCGGTGCCGTGTGTGCCGGTACCGGTGTCTCCGCCACCGTGCACGTCGGGGGATTCGTGTAAGGCGGCCCCGTCTCCGCAACCGGAAATCTTTGGTCCCGCGCCGAGCGCGACATTCAATGGTGTGGGAAATGTCTCCGGTTCCTCGCCAGGGCCTGTAGTTGCACCGAAGTCGCTCACGCGAGCACAGAACCTCGCGCGAGCATTGCGCACATGCCATAAGAAGAAGAACAAGACCAAGCGAGCGGTGTGCGAACGACAGGCCAAGAAACGTTATGGGGCGAAACAGTCTCGTAGAGCCAAGGCGACCAAGAAGGGCAACGGGTGATGATCGTGAACGCTCTAAAGAGAACCGCTCTAACCACGATCGTGGTGCTCGTGTTGGGCTTGTTGGCTGGGACCGGGAACGCGTTCGCCGCGATGCCGTGGTGGCATGTGAACACTGTCTCAGCGCCCGCGAGCCAGCCTGGTGGTGAAGGCCGACTGGTCCTGGAAGTCAGCAATCTCGGCGATACGTATGCCAATGGGATCGAACATCCGATAACGATCGTTGACAAGGTGCCTGCGGGTGTCACCCCTCTGCACGTGTATGGGGAAGGCGGCGGCAGTCAGATCGGGAGAAGCATTCACTTCCCATGCACGATCGCTGGTCAGGTTATCTCATGCACGTATAGTGAACCGCTGCTGACGTATGAACGGCTTATGATCGCGATCACCGTGAAAGTAGCAGTGGGTACGGGCACCGGGATCAGCGAAGTGAACGTGTCTGGTGGGAATGCCCATCCGGTAACGGCACGTCGTGCGCTCGCGCTCAGCGACACCGCACCGGCGTATGGGGCTGAAAACTATGAACTGACACCCGAAGAAGAAGGTGGAGCGCCCGACACTCAGGCAGGATCGCACCCATTCCAGTTGACGACAACCCTCACGTTCAACACGAAGTCGGTCATGGTTTACAACGATTTCCTTGGCGAAGTGTTGCCTGAAGTTCATCCGATAGCGTTGACTAAGGATCTGCGTTTCAACCTGCCACCGGGCCTTGTTGGCAATCCGACACCGCTTCCTAAGTGCAATCCGGTCGTGTTCTTGCATAATCCGGCAGAATGTCCGCAGAATACGGTCGTGGGTGTCGCGACACCGATTACAACAGGCATCGAGTTCAATACGTATGTGCCGCTTGCCATCGCCTTCCCGTTGTATAGTCTTGAACCGGCGGTGGGTGAGCCGGCACGGTTTGGCTTTAAGACGCCCGTGGGTCCGGTGATCCTCGATACGGCAGTCCGTACCGGAGGTGATTACGGTGTGATCGTGACCGTGCCGGACATCATCGATCAGATCGGGTTCATCGGCACGCAGGTCACATTCTGGGGTGTACCTGCCGATCCGCGCCACGACACCGCACGAGGATTGTGTCTGACGGACGAGTTGCGAGTCGGATTCGGAGGTGTCCCTGGTGAATGGGAAACGTCGTGTCCTGTTCAGGAAAAGCCGCAACCGTTCGTGATCATGCCAACGTCTTGTACGGGACCGTTGCACACGAGCGTGGAAGGGGATTCCTGGGCGCAGATCGGCCAGTACAGCACACCGAAGGAATACACGTTCCAGAATGGTGCGGGCGGAGAAGGCGAACCATACAGCCTGGACGGGTGCAACCGCTTGAGCTTCGAACCATCCATCACACTGACTCCAGACGGACAACAAGGGAGCACACCAACTGGGTTGACGGTCGGTGAGCATGTGCCGCAGGAATCGAGCTTGAACCCGAATGGTCTAGCGGACTCAACCGTGAAGGACACGACCGTGACACTCCCTGCGGGCGTAGCGATCAATCCAGCCGGTGCTGATGGCCTATCGGCGTGCAGTCAAGCGCAGGTAGCGCTGGAAAGCCCGGTCGAACAAACATGTCCTGAATCATCGAAGATCGGGACCGTTGAAATCAAAACACCGCTACTACCCAACCCGTTGGTCGGTGCGGCGTATTTGGCTGAACAGTACGCCAACCCGTTCGGGAGCCTGGTCGCGATGTATATCGACGTGTACGACCCGATCTCCGGTGTGCGCGTGAAGGTAGCCGGTGAAGTCAAACCAAACCCCGTGACGGGCCAGTTGGTAGCGACATTCGATAACACACCGCAACTACCGTTCGAAGAATTGAGCCTGCATTTCTTCGGAGGGTCCAGGGCACCACTCGGAACACCAGCTCTATGTGGTCCCTACACGACGACCGCGTCGATAGAACCATGGTCGGGTAACCCGCCGGTCGATTCGGCATCGGAATTCGACATCACCAGTGGGCCCAACGGTACATCGTGTAGCAACCCATTGCCGTTCGATCCGACACTGACGACGGGCAGCCTGAACATTCAGGCTGGTGCGTTCACGCCGTTCACGATGACGATGAGCCGCGAAGACGGCAACCAGAACCTCGACGCGATCCAACTAAAGATGCCCTCAGGGCTCTTGGGCACATTGTCCAGCGTCAAGTTGTGCGGGGAAGCCGAAAGCAACGCGGGGACGTGCGGGCCCGAAAGCCTGATCGGCGAAACAACCGTCAGCGTCGGACTGGGAGGCAACCCCTATACGGTCAAGGGCGGCAAGGTCTACATCACCGGCCCCTACGACGGTGCACCGTACGGTCTATCGATCGTGAACCCCGCAAAGGCCGGCCCATTCAACCTGGGTGAGGTGATCGTTAGGGCGAAGATCGAAGTCAACCCTGAAAACGCGGCGATTACGATCACGACCGATACGAGTGGCCCGTACCAGATCCCGCAGATCCTGGATGGGATCCCCCTGCAGATCAAGCACGTCAACGTGCAGATCAACAGGCCGGACTTCACGTTCAACCCAACCAACTGCGCTCCACAAGAAATCGGAGGGAGTCTCACAAGCAGTCAGGGTTCGGTGTCGACCCTGCACGTGCCGTTCCAGGTGACCAACTGTGCGGTGTTGAAGTTCAAACCGATCTTCAGCGTCTCCACAAACGGGAAAACATCAAGGGCTAACGGGGCGAGCCTGAACGTCAAGCTGACCTATCCCAAAGCCCCGTTCGGGACCCAAGCAAACATCGGGAAGGTCAAGGTGGACCTGCCAAAGCAGCTCCCGTCGCGCTTGACGACGCTACAGAAGGCGTGTCCGGCAGCGACGTTCGCCGCGAACCCGGCAGCCTGTCCGGCGGATTCGAGGATCGGTAGCGCTACCGCGACCACACCGGTCTTGCCGGTCCATTTGGAAGGACCAGCGTATTTCGTGAGCCATGGTGGCCAGAAGTTCCCCGAACTGATCGTCGCACTGTCGGGGGAGGGCGTCACCGTCTATCTGCATGGCGAAACGTTCATCAGTCCTGCGGGGATTACGAGCAGCACGTTCAGAACGATCCCAGACGTCCCGATTGGCGTATTCGAACTGAAACTACCCCAAGGATCCGATAGTGCACTCGCGGCCAACGGGAACCTCTGTACCTCGAAACTCACGATGCCCACGATCTTCGTCGGCGCAAACGGCGTGAGTCTCAAACAATCAACACCCATCACTGCCACCGGGTGTCCCAAGAAAAAGACAGTCGAGCACAAGACCAAGAAAACCAGGGCGAAGAAGAACAAACACAAGAAGAAGATTGTGAACACGAACGCAAGGGGCAAGAGGAAGCATGGTTGATGGTGGTCTTGCTGAATGCGGTGCTGTAGAAGTGATGGAGGTTGTTTGGTCCTCCGAAGCCGCCCTGCGGGGGGAGGCTTCAAACCGCCCACTGCTGCATTGGCTGAAGACCGTTGTGGTGAGCGTTGTGGGAAAAGTCGTGGCTAGACCGCGGCAGGTGTTGGTCGGGGAGATGAGCGATGGACGTAAGTCCTCTGCCGTTGACGTGTCGAAATGTGTAAGATGATGTCAAAACCAGGGTCGTCTTCTTGCTCTGGGAGGAGTCTGGGGGTTACCCGTTTATTGCCCAGGCGGCATCCGGCATATAGGCAGCATGAACCCGATCTAGGCTCTTCTATGGAACGTGTGAAGGTACACCCGGAAACCGCTGCTGAAGTATTGGTGGCGAGAGGGAGGGCTCTGAGCGGCAGAATCCGTGAGGGGCAGAGTACCGTTGCCGGGTGTGCTGGCGGACTCGCTTGTAGTAGCTGTGAAGCTCGCGCGTATCGCAGCGTGGGTGGAGCGAAGGGGCGGGGTCGTTCTGGTTTGAGTGTGCGCTCAACCGTGAGGGAGGAAGCGCATGTGTGAGCCAAGGTTTGAGGGAAAGTCGTATGTGATCCCCAGGCAGTTGTTGTGGGATGCGTGGTTGAAGGTGAGAGAGAAGGGCGGGTCGGCCGGGGCTGACGGCGTAACGATCGAGCAGTTCGAGCTGGGGTCGAAAGATCGCGTGTTCGTGTTGTGGAATCGCATGTCGTCGGGGTCGTATTTCCCTGGTCCGGTCCGGGCGGTGGATATTCCCAAGAAGGATGGGACTAGAAGACTCGGCATTCCGAATGTCGTGGACAGGATCGCGCAGACGGCGGCGGCAATGGCGTTGGAGGCCAACGTGGAGCAGGTTTTCCACGATGACTCTTATGGTTACCGTCCTGGACGCTCGCCCTTGGATGCGGTCGCGGTTTGCCGGGAGCGGGGTTTCAGGAAGGACTGGGTGCTCGATGTTGACATCCGGGAATTCTTTGATTCCGTGCCCTGGGATTTGACATTGAAGGCTTTGGTGCGCCACACGGATCAGAAGTGGGTCCTGTTGTATGTGGAGCGCTGGTTGAAAGTCCCAATGTTGATGCCCGACGGTAGTCTGGTTCCGAGGGAAAAGGGCACGCCGCAAGGCAGCCCGATCTCGCCGCTGATCGCCAACTTGTTTCTGCACTATACGTTCGACGTGTGGATGGTGCGGGAGTTCCCGGCCGTCCCGTTCGAGCGTTTCGCAGACGATGTGGTGATCCACTGTGCCAGTGAGCGACAGGCCAACCATGTGCGCAAGTCGCTCGCTCGCCGGCTAGTCAATGTCGGGCTGGAATTGCATCCCGAGAAGACGAGAATAGTGTATTGCAAAGACAGCAATCGCCGCAGAGATTACGAGCATGTCTCGTTTACGTTCTGTGGCTACACGTTCCGTCCCCGGCAAGCGATGAACAAGAGACGGGGGGTAGTTTTCACCAGCTTCCTCCCGGCTGTCTCCCCGGGGAAGCTGAGCGAAATGAGCCGCCGAGCAGCATCGTGGCGGCTTCACAGGCGCGTGACCTGGACTCTCGATGACCTCGCAACGGATATCAACCCCGTCATACGGGGTTGGCTTGCGTACTACACCGCGTTCTATCCGAGCGCGGTGAGCCCACTCTGTCATCGCATCGATCTCCACCTAGTGCGATGGGCGAGGTGGAAGTACAAACGACTAAAGCGCAGTGGTCCCAGAGCACGAGCATGGTTGCGCGGGGTCCGCTCAAGGGAACCCGAACTATTCGAGCACTGGAGGCACCATGCACTACCCCAATAAACACGAACGACACGAGCCGTATGAGTCGAGAGGCTCACGTGCGGATCTGTGGGGGCCAGAGGCTGCAACGCCTCCGGCTACCCGGCAATGAGATGTACACGATGCGCGAGGCGTCGTCAGGGAGGACGGCGTCAGATGGGCTGACGGGAGTTCGCCCCCCCGGTTCTCGGCCGGTCGGCCTTGGGCCCGAGCGTGTGATTGAGCTTCAGCGCGCACGGATCCTCGCTGCGATGGTGCAGGTGAGCGTCGAGCGCGGGGCGGGGAGCGTCACCGTCGCGCACGTGGTGGAGCGTGCGGGTGTTTCGCGCCGTACGTTCTATGAGATCTTCGAGGATCGAGAGGACTGCTTCCTGGGAGCTCTGGATGAGGGGGTGGCCCGCGCGTCGCGAACGGTGCTTGACGCGTACGACCCTCGGGCGGGGTGGGCTGAACAAATCAGAAAGGCGCTCACAGCGCTGCTTGAGTTCCTTGATGCCGAGCGTGGTACGGCGTGGCTCTTGATCGTCGGCTCGCTCGGCGCGGGCGCAAGCGCGCTCGAGTGTCGTCAGCGCGTGCTTGCCCAGGTCATCGCCGCGATCGATGGAGGCCGCGAGGAGACAAAGGACGGCGATCGACTGCCGCCGCTAACAGCGGAGGGCGTTGTCGGTGGGGCGCTGTCGGTGCTGCACTCTCGGCTGCTCGTCTATCCCCCGAAGGAGGACTCGTCGCTGCACGCGACCACGCGAGGTGCTTCGGTTGGAACCCCGCTTATGCCTGAAAGTGTTTCGCTGCTCGCGCTGACCGGTCCGTTGATGAGCATGATTGTGTTGCCCTACCTCGGAATGTCAGCAGCTCGTCGCGAGCTCGCCCGACCGGCGCCCAAACGAGCGTCACGCTACGACGTTGCACCCCCCAATCCCCTCATGCAACTGGAGATGCGCCTCACCTACCGCACCGTGCGCGTGCTGATGGCGGTCGCCGCGCACCCTGGCTCTTCAAACCGCATCATCGCCGAGGCATCGGGCGTGATGGATCAGGGCCAAATGTCAAAGCTGCTCGCTCGCCTGTCCCAGCTCGGCCTGATGGCCAACACCGGCGCCGGCCCTGCTCTCGGCGAGCCCAACGCGTGGACCCTTACTGACAAGGGTTGGCAAGTACAAGGCGCAATCGCCGAGCAAACCATGAACGATTGAGTGGGGCACGGCTGCGTTCGAGGATAGAGCGCCCACGCCAAGCTTCCCCCGGTCTTGGTGCGCAGCATTATGCTGCGCTTTAGGCATGACAACTAGGCTTGCGGGCAGCATGGAGGGAAGATCTTGAAGGGAGGGGCTGGGACGTATCTGCGGCTGTCGCGGCCCAGGCCCGCATTGCTGGCCGCCGGCCTGCTCGTAGGCGCCGGCCTGCTCGCTGGCTGTCGTGGCGGGTCCTCCGCCACGACCGGCGCCGCCGCGGTCCCCAGCTCGCCCGCGGCCTCCACGCAGGCAGCCGTCTCAAGCGCCGACGCGGTCGCCTATGTCGCCAGCGTCCCGATCTCCAAGACGAGCTACGAGCACTGGACGGGTGTCGAGAGCAAACTCGGCGCCAGCGGCAATGCCGGTCATCGCGCGCTCGGATTCCTGCTGACCTCCGAGTGGGTGCTCGGGGAGGCCAAGGCCCGTGGGGTGTCGGTCTCCAACGGCGAAGTCAAGCGGCGCTTTACCCAACTTGCGCACCAGAGCTTCCCCAAGGCCGGCGCGCTACAGAAATACCTCTCCACATCCGGTGAGACCGAAGCCGACCTGCTGGCGCGGATCAAGGTCGAACTACTGGCCGCACGCATCGCCGCGCAGGTCACGACCGGTAAGAGCGCCTCCCAGCACACCGCGATCCTTGCCGCGTTTGAGAGCAATTTCCACACGCACTGGAAGGCCCTCACCAGCTGCAAGTCGGGCTATGTAATGGAAGACTGCAAGCAATACACCGGCAAGGGCGAAAATCTCACCGCCACGCCCTCTCACAGCGCGTCCTCCTCGACGTCCTCCTCGACTTCAAAGGGGTCCTCCTCGTCCGGCTCTTCCTCCGGTGCGTCCGGCTCCTCCAAGTCGAGCGCGTCCAACTCGAGCGGGGAGATTCCGCCCCCCCAGCCCGGCGCGATGGCGATCTCGAGCTCCGCGTTTGAACTGAACGGGGCGATTCCCTCCCAATACACGTGCAGCGGCTCCGGTATCAGCCCGCCGCTTGAATGGAAGAACGTTCCCGCCAAGGCCGCCGAGCTGGTGCTGTTCGTGATCGACGAGAGCTCTGAGAGCTCCTCGGGCGGCATCCGCTGGATCGTCGGCGGGATCGAACCCAGCTCCAAGGGCGTGGCCGCCGGCAGCGTGCCGCCCGGCGGGATCGTCGGCACCAACACTGCCGGCAAGGCCGCCTACAGCCCGATCTGCCCCGCGTCCGGCAAGAGCGACACGGTCGAGTTCGTGCTATATGCGCTGAGCAAGAAGATCACGCTAACGCCCGGCTTCCAGCCGGACATCGCCGAGAGCCAGTATGGCTCGCAGAAACTGCTGCTGGGCGAAGCCGCCGTGACATACGGCGTCGCCTCCCACTAGCACCCACTCACCGGCTGTTCCGTGCGGTCTCTCCGGAGCGCGCCGGTCAGCTCTGCTGTCCGCGCTGGCGCAGAAAGCGCTGGAATTCACGCGCGAGCAGATCTCCGGAAGGCAGATCCTGTGGGCTGATAGGGGCCTGCTCGCTCTCCGCCGCGCGACGCTCCAAGCGCTCCACGAATGCCTGGATGTCGGGGTCTGACTGCACCGCGAGCCCCACCTGGTGCTCGTACTCGCCGGCCGCCTCCTCCAGTTCTGAGGCGTCCACCGATACGCCCACCAGCAGCTCGAGCTTGCGCAGCAGCGCGAGTGCCGCCTTCGGGCTGGCGGCGGCCGCGACGTAGTGCGGCACGCTCGCCCACACGCTCGCCGATGGCAGATCCGACTGCCCGCAGGCCGCGTGCAGTACCCCGACGATCCCGGTCGGTCCCTCATAGCTGCTTGCTTTCAACCCCAACCGCTCCATCATCGCTGGGTCAGAGGCAAAGCCCGTCATCGCGACCGGATGGGAGTGCGGCACGTCGGCGAGCAGTCCCCCGAGCGTCACCACCAGCTGCACGTCGAGCACTTCCACGAGATCCACGATCAGCGCGCAAAACGAACGCCAGCGCATCGACGGCTCGGTGCCCTGCACGATCACCAGGTCACGCGGCGCTCGCGGCGCGCGTGCCTCCAGTATTTCCACCGATGGCCATGAGATCACACGCGCCTGGGTCTCGTCGATCTGCACCTGTGGCCGGTTTGCCTGGAAGTCGTAGAACTCCTCTGAGTCGATCTGCGCGAAGCGCTGCGCGCCGAGCGCCTGCGCAAGGAACGCGGTGGCCGTCGACGCCGCGTCGCCGGCATCGTTCCAGCCCTGAAACGAGCACACCATCGCGGGTGCCCGCAGGCCGTCGGGGCGGCGATCCCAGATCAGTGGCTGCATCCGACCCACCGTACATCATGGGCAGCCGATGTCCACCACCCCAGAGCCACGGACGATCGCCACGCTGCGCGAGGGCGATGCGGTGGACGCCGTGTTTGCGTGCACGCGCAAGGAGCGGCTGCTGACTCGCTCAGGCGATCCGTACCTGACGATCGAGCTTCGTGACCAGTCAGGCAGCGCAGTGGGCAGGGTGTTTCGCGACGCCGACCTGTATGCCGGACGCTTTGAGCGCGGCGAGCTCGTGCGCGTGAGCGGGCGGGCTGAGCGCTTTCGCGAAGAGCTGCAGATCGCGGTCGAGCGGATCGCGCGCGTGGACGCCGGCGAGCATGACGCTGCCGGTTTTCTGCCGGTCTCCCACCGCGACCTCGACGAGCTCGACGGCTTCCTGGAGCACTTGGCGCGCGAGGTATACGACCCCGGCCTCAAAGCGCTGCTCGATCGTTTGCTCGGCGACCGCGAGCTGCGCGCGGCTCTGCGCCGTGCGCCGTGCTCGCTTGTCTCCGGACGGGGTCTGCCATCGAGTGGCCCGGGCCGCTCGGGCGCCCACCATGCGTTTATCGGCGGACTGCTCGAGCACACGGTCGCCGTTGCCACGCTGGCGCTCGAGCTGTGCGCCGTGCACCCTCGCCTTGACCGCGATCTGCTCCTGTGCGCCGCGCTGGTGCACGACATCGGCAAGACGCGCGAATATGCCTATGGCGCGGAGATCACGCGCACCGAGGAGGGTCGCCTGCTGGGCCATGTCGAGCTGGGGCTGCGCTTGATCGCCGCGCATGCTCCCCCGAGCCTTCCGGCCGAGCGTCGTATGGCGCTCGAGCACTGTGTGCTCGCACATCACGGCGGCGATGGCGCCGGCGCGCAGCGTGCGGCCTCGGCTGAGGCACTCGCGCTGCAGCGCCTCAACGCGCTCGACGCCGCCGTCAAGGGGGCCTTTGAGCGTGGTCTTTAGCTAAAGGCCCGCCGTGCCGATCATGAAAGCGTGGGGGACCAGTCCAGCTCAACCGGCGCACCCGTAAGTGAGCGCTCGCTGCTGCGAGCGCTCGAGGACGCGCCCGTGCCGGCTCACAGCCGGCCGATCCAGTCGGGCGCGCTCACCCACTCGCTTGGCGAGGGTCGCCCCGGCCGCTTGATCGGCGACGTCGTGGTGGACCTTGGGTTCGCCAGCCGTGAGCGGGTCGAGGAGGCTGTGGAGATCGCGCGCGCCCAGCGCAAGCCGACCGGTCAGATCCTCGTCGAGCAGGGCATCCTGCGCCACGACCAGCTGGCCCGCGTGGTGGCCGACCGCTATGGCCTGGACTACATCGATCTGTCGGTGTACGAGCTCGACATGGGCGCGGTCAACCTGATCGACATGGAGGCGATCCGCCGCTATCAGGCCGTGCCGGTCGGCTTCCTGGAAGACGGCACGCTGCTACTGGCGATGGCCGACCCCACCAACGTGCTGACCGTCGATGACATCGCGATGCTCACCGGCAGGCGCGTGCGCTCCGCCTCCGCCTCGATCGAGGATCTCAACATTCTGATCACGCGTCTCTCGCGCGTGGAGCAATCGGTCGAAGCGATCGTCGAGGACGAATCCCAGCCGGAGGCTGAATTCGTGATGGACGAGGTCGACAAGGACGCGCCGGTCATCAAGCTCGTGCACTCGATCATCGCCGAGGCGATCGACCAGGGCGCCTCGGACATCCACATCGACCCGGGTGAGGGCGACATGCGCGTGCTGTTGCGCATTGACGGGGTGCTCTCCCAGACGGCCACGCTCAAGCGCGCGATGGCCGCGAGCATCATCTCGCGCGTGAAGATCATGTCCGAGATGGACATCTCCGAGCGGCGCGTGCCCCAGGACGGGCGCTTTGCGCTGACCGTGGGCGGACGGCGCGTGGACGTACGCGTGACGACATTGCCGCTCGTTTACGGCGAGGGCGCCTACCTGCGCATCCTCGACAAGGGCGCCACCGTGCGCGGCCTGGAATCGCTCGGCATGCAGCGCACCGAGCAGGACCGCTTTGCTTATGCGATCGCGCGGCCCAACGGGGCGGTGCTCGTGACCGGACCGACCGGTAGCGGCAAGTCCACCACGTTGTACGCGGCGCTGGGCGCGGTCAACGACGGCAGCCGCAGCATCCTCACGATCGAGGATCCGGTCGAGTCGCGGATCGCGGGCGTCAAGCAGATGCAGGTCGCGCCGAAGGCCGGCATGACTTTCGCGGGCGGCTTGCGCGCGATGCTGCGCGCCGACCCCGACGTGATCATGGTCGGGGAGATCCGCGACCGCGAAACCGCGCACATCGCCGTCGAGGCCGCGCTCACCGGCCACCTGGTGCTCTCCACTCTGCACACACGCGACGCCCCCAGCGCGCTTGGACGTCTGATCGACATGGGCATCGAGCCGTTTTTGATCTCCTCCGCGATCGACTGCATCGTCGCCCAGCGGCTCGTGCGGATGCTCTGCCAGCACTGCAAGCAACCCAGCAAAGCGCCAGAGTCGCTGCTGGCCGATTACGGGCTGTATGGCTCGGAGGCATTTGAGCCGGTCGGTTGCTCGCGTTGCTCCTCCAGCGGCTATCGCGGTCGGATCGGCATCTATGAGGTCATGTCGGTCACTGAAGAGGTGCGTGCGCTCGTGCTGAGCCGCGGGTCGGTCGACGAGATCGCCGCCGCCGCGGTTGCCCAGGGAATGCGCCGTCTACGCGACGACGGGATCGCCAAGGTCCGCGCCGGGCAGACCTCGATCGCGGAGATCGAGCGGATCACCACGACGATGCTTTAGGCCGTGAACGTCGCGCTCTCTCTCCACTAGGTTCCGCTCACCGGTGCGATCAGCAGCGAGACTCGCAGTGGTCCCTCGGGGAATGCTTGCGCGTTGAAGGAGTAGCCCCAGTAGCGAACGCCGCCATAGGAGATCGTGCCATGGGCCGGCACGCTGGCGGGTGGGGGGGTGATGCTGCCCACGATCTCTTCGGGGTGGGTGGGGTCTTCATACAGGAGCACTTGCGCGCCGGTGAAGCGGTGCGCGAGGATCACATAGCCGAGGTCGTCCTGCACCGACAGCAGGAAGTGCCCCACGATCTGTCCCTTCGCGTCGCGCACGTTGCCGCGGATCGGCGCTAGCACGTGCGGTCCGCCGACGTCCGCTACCAGCTTTTCGCCAAGAGTCGCCCGTACGCGCACGACGTGCAGCGTGGTCCTAAAGAACGCGTCGATCGCTTCGCGCGTGGCGATCGGGTCATCGGTGGCGACCGCTTGCTGGAAGGCGTGCGAGCGTTCGAAGTCGCGCACCACGGCCACCGTCGCCGCCCCGGATTGCTCCTGGACGTAGATTTTCTTGGCCGTCTCACCGATCGTGTCGATCGCCGTTTCGGCGGGCGTGGGAGCGCACGCGGAGGCGAGCGGAATGGGCGCCAGCACGAACGTGCGCATCGCGATCCTCGGAAAGCCCGTGCCGGCGAACGAGTAGACCGAGTAGCGCGCTCCGCGCAAGGAGACCTCGCCGTGATCGGCGAGGCTGCTCGGGCCGGGGCTCTCCGAGCCGCCCAGCCAGTGCTTGCCCGCGCGCCCGAACACCTGCGCTCCGGTGATCGCATAGACGGTGCTGGCATAGCCATACATTCCCTCCTCGGAGGCGGTGACCGTGCCGATCTGCAGGCCCGCCGCGTCGCGCAGCGGCGTGCTCACCGGGGCGATCCCGTTGGCGGTGCCGTATTCGGCGATCGTGCGCTGTCCAATGCTCACGCGAACGCGCACGAGCTGGCCGCGCAAGAGCGGTGCGATCGCCGCCCTCACGGCCCTCGGGTTCCCCGTTTCCGCCGCCGCCAGCACCGTGGGCGCGCTCGCCACGCGTTCGGCCGCCGGCAGTGCGATCCGCCCGCCGGCGATCTCGTGGTAGACGTTTTCAGCGACCTTTCCGAGCGCTCTGGCGGTTGCCTCGGCACACCGTGGCGAGGCCAGCCGCGCGGCGGACGGAGCGGAGGTCGAGCCATCCGCACTCGTGCCCGCGCCGCAGCCGATCAGCGGCGGCAAGGTTGCGAGCGCCAGCGCCGCGAGCAGAATACGAGCTGAACACGGCCGGGACCCGAGCTGTGGGAAGACGAGTTGCCGTGGGCGCGGTCGGTCGTGCATGTGCGCCCACAACCTAACGCCACCTTCATGGCGTGTTAGTTAGACGCTCGTTAGACCGACCTTGGGCCGCGCGCGAGCACGACTCGCGGGCCGGCGATTGCGATGCCGGCCCGCGATTGACGCCAGATGCGCCCTATTTCTTCTTGGCTTTGCTCTGCTTGGTTTTCTTGGTGGCTTTGTCGCCCTTGCCCTTCTTGTGCTTGCTCGCCTTGCTCTTGGGCAGTGGCGCTGCGATCGGGTCGAGCCGTGTGCCGCCGTTGTAGCTGGTGGTGGGGCAGTGCAGCGGGCGGCCGAGGTCGAACGGACCGGAGATCGCCTGCGTCACCACTCCCTTTTCGGTGTAGATGTCTGTGACTGTCAGCAGCGGATCGGCGCGTGGTTCCTGGCACAGCGGCTGCTCGATCGAGAACTGTCCGGTGATCGTCTCCCAGCCGGCCTTTGCCGAGCCCTCGCAGTTATCCGCCCAGCCCGGTATTTCACCGCCGCAGGAGAACGTGTCCGACAGCGCTTCGTTCTTGATGTTGGTCACCAATGGCGAAGCCTCGAAGCCGTTCACCGGGATGTTCGTCTCCAGCTGATAGCCCGTGATCGGGCCGTCGCAGTAGAACGTGTAGCGAACCTGCTGTTCTTCGCTTCCCAGTTCTGGCGTTCCGGCAGATATGTGTCCAATGCAGTTCAGGTCGTTCGGGCTTCCTTCGGTTCCGCCTTCTTCGGCGTGAGCCGAGGCGACGATCGCCAACGACAGGGCAATCGAGCCCAGGATCGCGACGAGCCACATGGAAGCTCGGTGGTGGACGGGTTGATGTGTGTACAACGGGGATCTCCGTTCGTTGTTGATCATTACTACTTGGTCGTGCTGTAGACGGTTGTGCCGAAAGACACGGTGCTCGGGTCGTTGGCATGGCCCAAGGGGAGCACTCCAAAGAGCAGCGAGATGCTCTTCAGGAGCGAGAAGTCGTTAAAGCTTTCGCTCACCCGCGCGCCGCTGTGCACGAATGGCGAGAGCAGCAGCGCGCCGACGGGTTCGCTCGCGGCACTCGCGGGCGTGGACGGTGGGCTGTCGGGCACGATCACGATCAGCCCTTCCTTGCTGTAGGCGGAGGTCGCGAGGATCCGCGGCACGACTTCTTTCAGGAAGCTGTCGGCGGGTGCGAGCCCGGCAGATGCGCCCGCCGTGCACGGAGCGCTGGATCCGTCGTTGCACGCCGAGGGCACGATCCAGCTGAGACTCGGCGTGTCGGCCGGTGTCGCGAGGTCGCCTTGCAACTGCGTGAGATCGACGTCGTTGCTCGCGCACGCTGCTTCGCTCAGCAACGAGTCGAAGTACACGAACGGATTGCGATAGGTGAGGTAGGGATCGCCGGGGACGGGCGTGTGGTTGGGGTCGACGGCTCCCAGTTCGGGTCTGCGGCAGGTGACACCGCCGGTCGCTGGCTGTGTCTGTGCGCCGGTCGTTGGTGTCGTGCTCGTAGCGCCGCTGGTTGGTGCCGTGCCTGTGCTGTTCGCAGTGCCGCTCGCGAGCAGCGTGCCGCTCGCGTCGGTCGGCGTGCTGCTCGTACCGTTCGCGCCCGCAGGTGTCGTGGCGCCCGATGTGCCGCCGGCCCCAGTGGACGCGGCCGGTGCGGCGGGCGGGTCCTGATCCATGTCCTGGACATACGCCTTCCAAGTGAGCGCCCCGGCGCTCAGCTCGTCGGCGAGGGTCTTCACGGTCGTTGGATACACGCAACCCACGCCCTCGGCGAGGCCCGTGGCGGTGTTGACCGTAGGTGGCTGCAGTTCGCTGTAGGTGGGGCAGTTCTGTTCGGTGTCGAGGTTCACGCTCTGCCCCGCGAGCAGCGCGATCCCGTTCGCCAGCGCGCTGCTCGCGCTGAGCTTGTAATTGCTCAACAGGGTTCCCTTCGGCACGAGCTGCTTGGCCAGGTACGGATCGACCTTGGAGTCCGCAAGTGCGGTGCTGAAGCTCGTACCCGAGAGCGCGATCACCCATATGTGCTTGACCTGAGGCAGTTTGATCGGTGTTCCCGGCGCGGTTTTGGAGTTTTTGGAGGAGCTTTCCGAGGGGGATTCTTCGGAGGGCTGTGTCCCTGAGGAGTCTTCGCCGGCGGACGAGCTTTCGGAGGGTTCCGGGTTGGAGGCGGCTTTCGAGGCGGCTTTGCCTGCTTTGCCAGACGCGCTCGATGGCGTCGCGGTGGGTTCGCTCTCAGGTGGTGGGGTGGAACTTGTGGGGGCGCTTGCCGGCGGGGTGCTGCTCGTGCGGGCGATCAGTGCTGAGATCGCGCGCTGCGCAAGCGTCGCGGCGTCGGCAGGCGAACCAGAGGGAGACGGCCCAAGTGCCGCGCCCGCGATGATCCCGACGGCGAGCACGCACGCCACCAGCACGCCGATCACTCGTCGCGAGGGCACGCCGCCGCTGCCCCACCCGCTCGCAAGCCGGCTTGCGCCGGCAGCGCTCCCCGAGGTCCCGGCTCGGGCCGCGTCGCGCTCTACTCGAGCGCCAGTCGGAGACAGCCCCGGCCAGAACGCGCTGAAGTCAAGCCGCGGCAAACCGTGCCTTGCGCCGCATTGCAGGCAGTAGCGCTGGTCCTCCACGAGCAATGCGCCGCAGCCGGCGCATTGCTCGCTCCAAGCGCGGTGTGCGCTTGTGCTCGTCGGGTTGTCCTGGTCGTCTGTGCTCATCGTCCGTGGTCAGCTTTGGTGTGTCGGCGGCGCCTTTTGGTGGAGGCGCGCTCCTTCTGCCGGTCTTTCGTGTTTGTGGGAGAAGCGGCCATCCTCATAAAATAGCTAATCCTGATCTTATTTATGCAGAATATGCTAGGCTGGCCGAAATCAAGCTGTCAACCATTCGAACGGAGACCCCAACCAAATGCACCGATCTCGCCGTGTTGCCGCTTTCCTCGCGGCGACGTTCACGCTCTCAATAGTGGTCCCGGCGGTCGCGCTTGCGACCAGCACGATCACGATCAGTGGAGCCACCGCATCGTTCCCCTTGGTCGAGCTGCTGGCGCAGAAGTACCAGAAGCTCAACAAGAAGGTCAAGATCAAAATCTCCCAGGGCGGCACGCAGGTCGGGATCAACGACGTCGCCGCCGGGCGCGTCTCGATCGCCGACGTCTCGCGCGATCCGCTACCAGCCGACCCGACGGGTCTCGACTTCTACCCGGTCGCCAAGTACTACCTGTGCGTGGTCACCAACAGCTCAAACCCGCTTGCCAACCTCACACAGGCGCAGGTCGAATCGATCTTCACCGGCAAGACCCGCGAATGGTCGAAGGTTCCCGGCTCCAAAGCCAGCGGTCCGATCGACCTGATCAGCCGCAACTCCACGGCCGGCACGCTCAGCAACTTCTCAACGCTTTTGATCGGCGGCAAGAAAGTCTCCTCGCTCGCAAGCGAAGAGTCCTCTGAGGGGCTGCAGCGCCAGGCGATCGAAAAAGATCCGGGCTCGATCGGCTTCCTGTCCGGCTACTTCGCCAGCAAAGGCGTCAACGACGTCGCCTTCAATGGTGTGGGCTGCACGCTGGCCAACGCCACCGCCGGAAACTACGCGGGTGTCGCGCATTTCTATGAGGTGACGAAGGGCAAAGCCACGGGTGCCGCGTCGGCGTTCATCGGCTGGATCGAGAACAGCGCAGCCGCGCAAAAGATCATCTCGACGCAGTGGATCTCACTCAAGTAAAGAACCCACTGGCGCGTATGCGCCAACCGTGGTCAGACCACCGCGCCGAGCGTACGCTCGGCGCGGTGTCGTTGACGGCCGCCCTCGCCATCGCCGCGATGGTCGTGTTCGTCGCCGTCCATGCGTGGCCGATATTTCAACACAACGGCCTCAGTTGGCTGGGCTCGGGCGGGAACCTCGACAGGCAACTGCAACGAATGACCGAAACGGGCGCGCACCCGCCCGCCTCGGCGTATCACGTGCGAGCGTGGCCGGTGATCTATGGCACGCTGCTCACCACCACGTTCGCGCTGGTGATCGCACTCCCGGTCGCGCTGCTGTCTTCGATCTTCATCGTCGAGTTCGCGCCCGCATGGCTGCGAGGGCTGATGGTGCCCGTCGTAAGGCTGCTGGCCTCGGTGCCGTCGGTGATCTACGGGCTGATCGGGATCCTCGTGCTGGTGCCGTTCGTCGGCAACCACCTGATCACGATTCCGGAGAAGACCTCGGTGCAGAACACGGTCGAGCTAACCGGCGCCGGTCTGCTCGTTGTGTCGGTGATCCTCGCCGTGATGATCACCCCGATCATGGTTGCGCTGATCAGCACGGCGCTGGCCGGCGTGCCCGCCTCCTGGCGCGAGGGGGCGATGGCACTCGGCGTGCACCGCCTGCGCGCCACCCAGGCGGTCAGTCTCAAGGCGATCCGTCCCGCGATCGTCGCCGCCACGGCGCTCGCATGCGCACGCGCCATCGGTGAGGTGATCGTCGTCTCGATGGTCGCGGGCGACGTGTCGTTCGCCCCGAACCTCTCGCACGGACCGCTGATCTTCCTGTATGAGCCGCTGCGCACACTCGGCAGTGCGATCGTGGACAACCGCGAAGCCTTCTTCGGGGGCGCCCCGGCCCTGAGCGCCACTCTGTATGCGTTCGGTCTGCTGTTGCTGCTCTCGGCGATCGCACTGTCGCTCGGCTCCTACCTGATCAAGCTTCCGCTGCGCAGGTACCAGCTCCGATGAGTGACATCGGCACACCTCGACTGTCGCGGACCTCGCTGTGAGCGTGTTCGCCTCCCCGTTCCCGGCCGAGCCCACCGAGGCGCCGCGCCCGAGTCGCGGTCGCGGCTCATCAATGCGGGAATGGCGCCTGCTCGACCGGATCGTGTATCTCGCCGCGTGGGCAACCGGACTCGGCCTGTGCCTGGTGACGGGCGCGATCGTCGTGTACATGGGCGTGCGCGGCTTTCAGTACCTGCGTCCCGAGCTGCTCGCCACCAGGCCGCGGATCGCCGAAGACGGGAGCGTCTCCGGTGGGTTTCTCGACCCGCTGATCGGAACCGCGGTGCTGACGGTGATCGGGGTGGCGGTCGCGCTGCCGGTCGGCGTGTGCAGTGCCGTGTGGATCGTTGAGTACGGACGACCCTCATGGCTTGCGCGGCTGGTCGAGTCCTCGATCGAGATCGTCGCCGGCACCCCCGACATCGTGATCGCGATCTTCGGCCTGGCCATTTTCGAGCTCAGCTTCATGGGTCCCCTCTCGAGCACCTCCGAAAGCGGGGTCGTGCTCGGTCGCTCGTTTATCGCGGCCGGCGTGATGATGTCCATGATCGCGCTGCCGCCACTGTACGCGGCAACTCGCGACGGCCTGCAGGCCGTGCCGGCGCACATGCGCGAGGCCGCGTTCGCGCTCGGCAAGACGCGCATCGCGACGATTCGCCGCGTGCTGATCCCGAGTGTGCGCACCAACATCGCCACCGGGACCACGCTCGGCATCAGCCGCATCATCGGCGACACCGCGATCGTGCTGATCCTGCTCGGCGAGTCGCTGCGCAACGAACCGGTCGGCTCGATCCCGATCCTCGGCTTCCTGCGCGGGACCGGCTCGACGCTGACCAGCTACGTGTACGACAACTCGCCCGCCGGCGAAGGCAAGTCGGCGAACAACGCCTACGCGGCCGCGTTCGTGCTGCTGCTGTTCATTCTGTTGCTCAACTGGATCGTCGGGCGCATCAGCCGCGCCAATGCGCGTTCCAGCGGCTTCGACACGGGTAGCGGGCTATGAACCCAGCCGCCCCTGAGACCTGCATATGCCCGCCCCTCTCGGCGGGCTGCGATCGATCGGCTTTGACAACGCTACTATTCATTACTAACCTGATTAGTCCGATGGAGAATATGTCCGATGAGCGCTGACAAGACACTGCTCGACCCCTGGAGCCCGCTTGGCTCCGTTTGGCCCCAGGAGGCGGCAGACCCCGTGCGTACGAACGGCAGGGTCGACTCGATCATCCCGCCCGGGCCCGCGGACGAAAAGACGGATGCAGTCGTGCCGCCGGTGCGCACGATCGTGCTCGACCGCCATCCCACGGCGGTGGCGCCCCCGCAGGAGAGAGTGGCGATCCGCTCCTCACTGGCCACGCAAGGCCCCGAGCGCCTGCGCCTGGACGACGTGAGCATCTATTACGGTGGCAAGCGCGCTGTCAACTCGGTTTCGCTGTCGATCCACCAGGGTGAGGTGTTGGCGCTGATCGGCCCCTCCGGCTGCGGCAAGACGAGTCTGCTGCGCACGCTCAATCGTCTCACCGAGCTGACCCCGAGCGCTTCGCGCTCGGGCGAGATCAAGCTTGACGGTCAGGACGTGCACGCGCTGCAGGACACCACGCTGCGCTCGCGCGTGGCGATGGTCTTCCAGCAGCCCAACCCGTTTCCGATGTCGATCTTCGACAACGTGGCCTTTGCGCTGCGCGAACAGTCGCGCAAGAAGCCGCGCCGGTGCGAGCTCGAGCCGCTCGTGATCGACGGGCTGAAGCGCGCCGGTCTCTACGACGAGCTCGGCGGCGACCTCGACCGTCCCGCGCTGCGCCTCTCCGGAGGCCAGCAGCAGCGGCTGTGCATCGCACGCGCGATCGCGATGCGCCCCGAGGTGCTCCTGATGGACGAGCCCTGCAGTGCGCTCGATCCGATCTCCACCGGCGTGATCGAGGAGCTGATCGGAGAGCTGCGGCGCGACCTGGCCGTGGTGATCGTCACGCACAACCTCGCCCAGGCCCAGCGCGTGGCCGACAAGGTCGCGTTCATGTATCTCGGCGACCTGATCGAGTACGGAACCGCGGCTCAGGTGTTCAAGGAGCCGCGTGCGGTGCGCACGCGCGACTACGTGCGCGGCGCCTTCGGATAGGCGGTCGCTCGTGAACGTCTACCCGATCCAAACCCCGCCTGAGGGTGAGGGCGCGAAGTGCCCCAACTGCGGCGCGCCGGTGGCTGCCGACCAGCGCTACTGCCTCGCGTGCGGTCAGCCCTGCTCACCCATGCGACTCGCGTTCCTCGACGTGCTGCAGGCTGAGAACGATCAGCGCGTCGCTCCGATAGCGATCTCCTCGCCGTCCACCGCCGGATACTTGCCGCCGCTCCCCCAGGACGACGGTGCGATCGGCCAGCTGCGTCGCTACTCGGGTCTGTTCGGTCTACTCGCGGTGCTTTTGATAGCAGGGCTGATCGGACTGCTGGTCGGGCACTGGCTCGCTCCCTCCAAAGCCTCCGGCGTGTCGGTCGTCAAGATTGAGGGTAGCCTGCCCGCCGCGGCGACATCCGCTCCAGCTACGAGCACTCCCACTTCCACGACGCCCGCGAGCCCATCCAAAACGGCCACCGGCAAGAGCGCGCCCGCCACCGAAGCGCAGGAAGTCAAAGAAGTCAAGGAAGCAGAAAAAACGGCCGCGGCGAAACCGAAGGTCGCGACCAAACCCAGCACCGCCACGCTCAACAAGCTCAGCACCTCCAAGGGCAAGACCCACCAGAAGGAAATCGAAAAGCTGACCGAAGGCGACAAACCGATCGAAACGGGGGGCTGATGTCCGGCGCCGCTCCAGTGCCCAGCGGCTCGCTCGCCGAGCTGCGCAGCCGTCGCCTGCAACTGGCCGAGGAGGTTGCCGCGCTCACATGGGATCTAGGCGGTCTCACCTACGAGATGGCGATCCGCGACCACTACCGCCTCGACGTGCTCTCCCGCAGAGCCGCCGAGCTGCAGAAGGCCGACGCCGAGCTCGGCGAGCTCGAGCGTCTGCTCGGCGCAGCCGAGGCCGGCGTCCACGGCCAATGCCGCTCCTGCGGCGCGGTCCACAGCCGCGGGGCCGCCTACTGCTGGCACTGCGGAGCGGGGCTCTTGCAGGAGGCACGGCCGGCGGTCGTGGCGCAGGACGGCGCCTCGCGTACGCCTTCGGGCTGAGTTCGGGCCAGTTCACTAACTGGCAACGGCCGTCGGGGCGCGATACGCCCGGGACCGTTTACTGGGAGGCGTCCTTTTCAGACGCCACGATCGCGGGCTGTGAAGGCATGCCACCGAGCATCATGACAACGCCTGTGCGTACCCTGACGGTGCTGGTATCGCGAGCGGAAGAAGAAGCAGCCGCCGCGAAGAAGGAAGAAGAAGCGGCCGCGAAGAAGAAGCAGGAAGAAGCAGAAGTCGCGGCGATAATACCCACCGGCGACGTTTCGCTAGAGGGGTCCACTATGACGGTTCACAGCGGCGGGAAGATGGCGGTCAAGCTTGCCTGCATAGGCACGTCGGCTTGTGGCGGCAGGCTGACGCTGGAGGGCAAGAGCGCGCGCAAGAAGAGAAGAAGGGCGAAGACGGAGGCGATTGGAGCGAGCGCCTTCTCGATTCCAGCGGGCAAGAATGTGATAGTCGAATTCGAGCTCAACGCCGCCGGTCGTGCCTTGCTCGGCGCGGATCACGGGCATGCGAGCGCCACTCTGACGGTCCTGAAGTCCTCGCCGGCCCCGTCGCAAACGCTCGTCGACAAAGTCCAGCTTGCGCAACAACCAGTCGCCAAGGTCAAGAAGCCCGCGCGGCTCAGACTGCTGGTTCACCTAGATCAGGAAGCTCTCACCGCAGCAACAAGAAAGGCCAGTAACGAGCGTGGTATTGCCAATTAGCCATACTCACCTTTATGGCAAAAGGTCATGGTTTCGCTCCCCAATGATCTGCTCGGTGCGCTTGACGCGGAGGCTAAACGCCGTCACACCAGTCGCAGTGCGATTCTGCAGAGTGGCGCCCGCTGCGAGCTGGGCATGCTGCGTCGCGAGCGCGAGTCGGTGCTCAGCGAGCTCGATTGCATTCCCCGCAAGTGGCGTGGGCCGATCGACGCGGCTGTACTGATCCGCGCTGAGCGCAATCGCGACGGGCCTATCCGGACGTGAAATGGAGACCTTGTCGATGGACTGATCATGGTTGGGATTACGTCGTTGCCTATCCGTTCTGGCTAGAGACGGCGTGTGGGTGGGCTTTTGGGTGTCGTGCTCCTTGGCCGGAGCCACGCGTTCGCGGAATGGTCGGTGCGATACAGCTTAGAACCAGGCTGGTATGGTTTTGCCAATGCGCTTGGCCTGTGTTGCCCTACTCAGCCTCGGACTGGTTTTCGCGACGCCGATGACCGCTTTGGCATACGTCGAAAACGAATACGTCACCAAAAATGGCGAACAACAAAACAAGGAAGCGATAGAACGAGAAAAAGCAAAGGAAGCCTCTGAACACGAAGCCGCCGAACGCGCGGCAGCCGAAAAGGCAGCCAAAGAATCGGCTGAACGCAAGATGGTGGAAGAACAGCAACAGCGGGAACTCGAAAGCCGGCACACTGAAGAAGCGCTGCACGCCGAGCAAGCGGCCAAATCGGGTAAACGGGCCACCGCAACGTATTGCCTGGTCCCGTTGCTCGGAGGCGATTCGCTCAGCGGTGCTCGAAACGCGCTGAACAAAGCTCATTGTCACCTTGGCAAAGTCGCCGCTCCCCACCAGAGCCACAGACGGCCGCTCGTTGTTACGAACCAGAGCATCAAGAGCGGCCTAAGGCGACCCGCCGGCACAGCGGTCGCGCTGACGCTGGGAGTGGCCAAACACCACCAGACCTGATCGCGACGATCAGGGGTAGAACTGGATACGGAGTGGGTCTATAGCATTCGGCCATGCGGGCGACCCGAGCGAGCTTGACCTTCGCCCTCGCGGGTATCACCGCGACGGTAGGAGTTGGCGCCCTCGCAGAGGCACGTGCCGGTGATCCTGGTGGTGCACGCGTGTCCGCGGCACCCCACGAAGGCGCTTGTCCGATGTTTCCGGCCAGCAATCCGCTCAACCAGGAAATCGCCCATGCTCCGGTGGACGCCAACTCCGCCAACTACATACGGAGTATTGGTGCAGACGTAGATCTGCATGCGGATTTCGGTGTGAACCCTAGCTATGGCATCCCCCACACCGTCGTGGGCCCCCATCAGCCGAAGGTCCCGGTCAGTTTCGAATACGCCGAAGAATCAGACCCGGGCCCGTACCCGATCCCCCCGAACGCCCCGGTGGAGGGCGCGGGCGAAGAAGGCGACCGTCACGTGCTCGTGTTGCAGGAGGGCACCTGCAAGCTCTATGAGCTGTATGCCGCGCGTCGCGTGGGCTCGGGCTGGGACGCCGGCTCGGGTGCCGTGTTCAACCTTCACAGCAACAGGCTGCGCCCGGAAGGCTGGACCTCCGCAGACGCCGCCGGGCTCCCGATCTTCCCATTGCTTGCTCGTTATCCCGAGGTACGCGCCGGGCAGATCGATCACGCGTTGCGGGTCACGGTGCCGGCCACCCAGCGCGGCTACATCCATCCCGCCACCCACTTCGCCTCGGATAGCTCCGATCCCGATCTCCCGCCGATGGGGTTGCGGTTGCGCCTGAAAGCAAGCTACAGTCTCGCGGGCTTTCACGGCCAGGCGCTCATCGTGTTGCGTGCGCTCAAGCGCTACGGATTGATCGTGGCCGACAACGGATCTCCCTGGTACATCACTGGTGCTCCCAACCCGCACTGGAGCGAAGAAGACCTCGACCAGCTCAAGCGCGTACCCGGATCACAGTTCGAAGCCGTCAGCACAGGACCGATATTGCACCACGGATAGACGCTGCAACTGGCTGCGAGCTAAGACTCGCGATCCAGCAGGGTATTGCCAATTAGCTATTCTCACCTTTATGGCAAAGGTCATGGTTCCGCTGAGCGATGAGAGATAGTCCTGGTTTCTCAAGCGAAAGGAACTGACATGGCGGCAGAGATGCCGGTTACGGAGCTACACACTGGGTTCAGCAGCCCGGGGGCGACCCCGACGGGTTGGGTGGAGGGACGCCGGCGCATCGATGAGGCGGAGGTGTTCTGGGTCTCGACGGTGCGTCCCGATGGACGTCCGCATGTCACGCCGCTGTTGGCTGTGTGGCACGACGACTCGATGTACTTTTGCACGGGTCCGGACGAGCGCAAGGCAAAGAACCTCCGGCAGAACCCACAGTGCATTCTCACCACCGGCCAGAACGGACTCGACGGTCTCGATGTCGTGGTCGAAGGACGCGCCGTCGAGGTCGGCGATGCAGCGGAGCTCGAACAGGTCGCCAACGCCTACGAGTCGAAGTACGGGGCGCACTTCACAGCCCCCGAGGGCACATGGTTCGGTCTCAGTGACGCGATCCGCGCCGGCAAGGCGCTCGTCTACCGGGTCACGCCAACGACGGTTCTCGGCTTCGGCAAGGGTGAGCAGTTCAGCCAGACGCGATGGCGCTTTGCTTGAGTGGGCGAGGAACGCCCGCGGCGTTTGACAGCTGCCGGAGGAGAGCTTGCGGCGATCTTGGACCGCGCGGGAGGGTCGCGTGTCCCACTGGCGGCGCCCTCCTCGTAGTGCTACGGCGCCAGCCAGTGGGTGACTGTGGGAGGGCGACTTGGATCGGTCATGGCGTCGAGCCGAGCGAGTCGCTCCTGGTCGCGAATGCTGACGCGTTCATGCTGGCGCAGGTGTTCATCCCAGGAGCCGACGACGAACTGCTCGAGCACGCGCCCTGGATCGGCTGCGTCTCGCCACACCCGCCAGCTCACCGCACCGGTGCGGCGCCGGGCGTGGCGCCCGGCGTGGAGCGCGTCCAGGAGGTCCTGCTCGAGCCCTGGCCTCGCCCGGTACTCGACCGTGACCAGCACCGGCCGGTCGGGCTTCGTCGCGCCGACGAGTCGCGGGTCCGGCCAGTCGCCTGCCGGCAGTAGGTCGTGCGCGGAGATCGCCGTGAACGGAAGCCATACGCCAGCAATGGCGACAAGCGCGAGTCCGGCGGCGGCGGCGAGGAGCGCTTGATTCAGCCCGGCATCCTGTGCGACGACGCCGAAGACGGCGCTGCCGAGCGCGCCGCCGCCCTGGAAGACCACCAGGTAGTAGGACATACCACGCGCCTTGGCCCAGCCGGGCAGCGTCGTCTGATACTGGGAGTTGAGCGTCGAGAGCACGAGGATCCAGGCGACGCCCCCGACCACGAGCGCCAGAGCGGCGAGCTCGCTGACGCGGACGTAGGCCAGCGCCAGCGTCACGGCGGCGAAGACGAGCGTGCCGACGATCATGAGCATCCCCGGGCTGACGCGCCCGCGCAGGCGCGGCAGCGCGGCCGCGCCGGCGACCGCGCCGATGCCCACGCCCGCGAGCAGCAAGCCGTAGCCGCCGGAGCCGAGATGCAGTCGTGTGCGTGCGACGAGTGGCAGCAACGCCCAGATCGAGTTGGCGAAGACCATGAACAACCCGGCGCGCAGCAGGATCACGCGTAGCGCGGGGCTTCCGGCGATGTAGCGCGCTCCGGCGCGGATCGCCTCGGTGACGTGCTCGGGAGCGGCCGCTCGCCGGACGTTTGCCGCCGCGCCAGCGAGCGACCGCGCCAAGGACCGGGACGAAGCTCAGGGCATTGACGAAGAACAGCGCCGCGGCGCTGGTCGCGGCATACAGCGCGCCGCCGATGGCGGGGCCCACTGCGCGGCTGAGGTTCTGGTTGACGGCGCCCAGCGCGATCGCCTGTGTTCGGTCCTCCGGGGCGACGAGTTCGGGCTGCAGCGTCTGCCATGTGGGCGAGGTGAGCGTCTGGCCGGCGCCGACGGTGAAGATCAGCGCGAGCAGGACCCATGGCGTCAGGAGACCGGCGAGCGCGAGGACGGCGAGCGCCAGCGCCGCGAGCAGCATGAACGACTGCGCCGCGATCAGCAGACGGCGACGATCGACGAGGTCGCCTATGGCTCCCGCCGGCACGGCCAGCAGCACGACCGGCAGCCCCGCCGCCGTCTGGATCAAGGCGACGAACGTGGCCGACGTCGTCAGGGTCAGCATCAGCTCCTGAGCGCCCACCGTCTGCATCCAGCTGCCGATGTTGCTCACGAACTGAGCCGAGGCCATCCGCGTGAAATCGCGGGAGCGAAACGGGGCCCACGCCGACGAACCGGTTGGCGGTGTGGTGTCGTCCCGCGCCTTGGCAGACACTGTCATCGTTGCTGCATTATCTCGACAACCCTGCAGCTACTCATGTCCCGTTCGCCGTGGTTCGACGGATTAGCACCTGTATCGCTCTCTAACGGCATGGAGGTCGTGTTATGCATGCAGGCTCAGCGGACTGGTCAACGAGTGAGCGCTGAGTATGTCATCGAACTTGACGGCGACTGGGAGACTTTGATGCACGTGCAGTTCACGACGCGTCGACGCGACATCACCGACTATGCGGTTCTATTGACGGTTGAGCAAGAAGGAGAGGCGCAGACCGTTCGGCTTTACGACGCCGCGCACCGCGTTAACGAGATGCACCGCTATACGAGGCTACAAGGCAAGCAACCCGGAGAGATCTTCCACAGCGGTACCCTTGGAGAAGGAATGCGCGCGGCGACAGAACAGATCAAGGGCACCTATCAATCGATGATCGAGGCATGGCAGGCGTCATGAGTACAAATACAAGCGACTCACCGGCAATGCGGGTTATGGAGGAGGCGATCGACCTTGCGATCCAGGAACGCTCGCCATACCCCGAACGCGCCGCGTTCGTCAACGCTGACACGCCGAAAACGGCGAGGGCCATCAAGCGTGCTTTCGATGAACACCGAGCGGTGGTGCTCGTCTCGGCCGACGGCAGCACGCGCGTCCTGCTGCCCGAGGCCTCTCGCCGGTAAGACACCGCTCGCGAGGCGTCGCTGGAACCTAACGCGCGCGGTGAGTATCTCAGCGCGGCGCGTGATCGGTATATACCCACGCTTAATCGTATATACTGCTTTGGGATGGCCAAGCATCTGGTGGACATAGACGAGCAGGCGCTTCGTGACGCACGAGCTCAGCTTGGCGTGGACACGATCAAGGATACGGTCAACGGCGCACTTCGCCTAGCTGCCGTCGATCGCGGCACAGAGGTCAAGCGGCGTTTGGATGCGCTCGCTCGCGCTGACTTGGCGCCGCGCGAGCAGGCATGGCGCTGACGCACCTCCTGGACACGAGCGTTCTCACTCGCCTACGTGAACCCAGGGTCCGAGAGGCGATCGACCCGCTTGCGCAAGGGGGCGAGCTTGCCCGTGCGGGGATTTGTGACCTCGAGATCGGCTTCTCGGCCCGCAACGCCGCTGAGTGGGATCGTCTCATCGACGCTGTCGGTGTCCTCGAGCTGGTCGAGAGCACTGCCGAGCATGTGCGCCGCGCGGGACAGGTGCAGCGGCTGCTTGCTTCCAAGCACCAGCGAGGTCGCAAGATTCCCGATCTGCTGGTCGCCGCTGCCGCCGAGACTCGTGGTCTCACCGTGTTGCACTATGACGCGGACTTTGACCTGATCGCAGGCGCAACGGGACAGCCTTGCCGGTGGGTCGTCCCCGCCGGCTCGATCGACTGAGCTCTTGCGGTGCGGTCCACAGCCGCGAAGCTGCTTACTGCGGGCACTGTGGAGTGGGGCTCTTGCGGGAGGCACGCCCGGCGATCGTGGTGCAGGACGGCGCTTCGCGTACGCCTTCGGGTTGAGCTCGGGCCGAGTTCATAGCCGGCGAGGGTTCCTCGGGCCGCGATAGTGAGAAACACGGCTCCGCTGGACGGCGAGATTCGAATATAAATATCTTGCGTTCAAGATCATAGTAGTTGGGATCCCTATTATCGGACTATTGGATGCGAGAGGCGGAAGTCAGAGAGGCGGCACCGGGTCCTAATGCCCCCACGGGGGTAGTCGAGGACGGCCGTTCGCCCGCTGCTTGGTTGGTGTTGGCGCTGATCATTGAGCAGCCCAGTCACGGGTATGAGATTTACCAGCGCTACGAGCTGCGGTTCGGCCGGTTCTTGTCGACCAGTAAGCCGACTCTCTACGCGATTCTGGGTCGGCTGCGGGATGCTGGAATGACTGAGGCGATCGTTCTCGAACCGACGGGCCGATCCCTCAAGCAGCATGAGTTGCGGCGCAGTTATCGTGCGACTCGCGCAGGCGTGCAGGCATATCGACGCTGGGTTGCTGAGCGGATGAGGGATGACCCACACCAATCGCAGTTGCTTGGTCGAATCGCCTCGACTGGCCTGCTAGGGCTGGATGCCGTACTGGAGGTAATCGATCGCTATGAGCGCGAGTGTGTGCGGGCGATGAAGGTGCTGCCGGCCTCAGATCCCGAGACTGCCCACGGTGACATTGCCGAACTTGTAGAGTCTTTGGTCGTGGACCAGCAGCGTCGCGAGATGCGTGCTCGTATCGATTGGGCCATTCATGCTCGTCGGGTACTTCGGGTCTACGCACAGCGCACAACTGTGGAGCGGACGGGTGAGTCGTGAGTTTGCTTTCGATCGAGAACGTCCACAAGCGCTACAGCCGTGGTCGTAGAGAGTATGTTGCGCTCAAGGATGTATCGCTGTCGGTCGAGCATGGGGAGCTTGTTGGCATCCTCGGTACCCGCAGGTCTGGTCGAAGTACGCTTCTGCGGATAGCCGCTGGACTTGAGTATCCAGATCACGGGACGGTTTGGTTCGAGGGCGTCGAGCTCTTAACGGACGGGAATGTCATAGGCCGACGTATCGCCTATTGCCGCATGTCCTTCTCGAAGTTGGAGGGTGGTCCTGTCCTTGACCACGTCGCGACCGGTCTGCTGGCCCAGCATTACTCGCCGCTTTTGGCAAGGCGGGCAGCTGAGCGTGTACTGGCTCGGGCCGGCGTCGCCGATTGCGCTCGAATGGAGCCGGACGAGCTGGACGGCGCGGAGTGCGTGCGCGTGGCTATCGCCCGGTCGTTGGTCTCATCGCCGTCGCTACTTGTCATCGATGAGCCGACGGCTGTGGTCGATCTCCTTCAGGGCGACCCAATTCTGCATCTATTGCGTTCGATTGCCGATGAAGGCGTTGCCGTTCTGATGAGCACAGGCGATGCGACATGTCTGTCGGGAGTCGATCGCGCCATGTCGCTCGACGAGGGTGAGCTTCGCAGTGAGGTGCAGTCATCTGAGGCGCATGTCGTTCCGTTGCACATAGCCCCTCGTCGGGCTGGCGCTGAACCAAAAGCCGACGTTGGATGAGGCCGCGCGCGAGGTATTCGTCATGAGCGTCCTACGGCTTGAAGGCGTGGTAAAGCACTACGCCGATGCGGATGAGGTGGTGCACGCGGTCGACGACGTGACCATTGCGATCGAGCCAGGCGAGATGCTCGCACTCTATGGCCCGTCCGGGTCGGGCAAGACTACGCTGCTCTTGCTGGCTGCGGCGCTGCTGATTCCCGACGAAGGGACCGCACGGTTTGGCGACAGGGATTTGGCGAGCATGTCTGGCAAAGAGGTAGCTGATTATCAGCGTCGCGACGTAGGTTTCATCTACCAGTCCTTTCATCTGATGAGCGGCGTACCCGCAGTGGAGAACGCCGCGGTAAAGCTGTTGGCGGACCGTGTCTCACTCAAGAAGGCACGGAGCGCGGCCACGGGCTGGCTTGAAAGGGTGGGCCTTGGGCATCGCCTCGACCATGCTCCTGAGCGGCTGTCAGGTGGCGAGCGCCAACGTGTAGCGATTGCGCGGGCGCTGGTGAATGAGCCTCGCTTGATCCTTGCCGACGAGCCAACGGGGAGTCTCGATTCACGTCGTGGGTTGGAGATACTCAGCTTGCTGGCTGACGTCGCACATGAGCGGCAAGCAGCGGTGTTGCTGGTGACGCACGACCCGCAAGCGGCCGCGATCGCCGATCGCGTATGCGGGCTTCGCGATGGCAAGCTCCTACAGGAGGGGTCTGGGGCGGAACCGGCCGAGTCCACAGTATCGGCGCCGCGGGCTCGGTCGGCAGGAGGGATGTGAACGGATGCGTTTCCCGGCGCTTGCTTACTTCTACGTCAGACGTCTTCGAACCCATCCGGTTCAAGAGGTGCTCGCGGGTCTGGGGATAGCGATCGGCGTCGCGCTTGTGTTCGCGGTGCAGATTGCTAATAGCAGTATCACAAGCGGTAGCAGTCAGATCGTTCACAGCATCGTCGGCTCTGCGAATCTGCAGTTGAGCGCACGCAGCTCCGCCGGCTTCAACGAGCATCTTGTAGAACGCGTGCAAGCGCTACCCGATGTCGAGCAGGTGGCTCCGGTGCTCGACCTAAACGCGACGGCCGAGGGTCCGCGCGGCCGCGCGGTCAGTGTGCAGTTGGTCAGCGCTAACGTGACGCTTGCGGCACTCGATGGACTGGCTCGCAACATTCCGCTCGAAAGTCTCACACCGGACACCGTGATGCTTCCGAGCGCTACCGCGCGCGCGCTTGGAGTCTCGACGACACTTGGACCAGGGATCTCAGGACCCTTGCCAGTCATCTCGCTGCGGGTACGGGGACGCGCGACGCCTATCAAGGTGAGCCTCGTCTTGGGTGCCGATACCGTCGGCGAGTTGTCGAACGCGACGGCCGTGATCGCTCCACTGCAACTAATTCAGCGTGTAGCTGATCTTCAGGGTCGAGTGATGCGTGTGCTGGTCCAGTCAAGACCTGGACACGAAGAGAGAGTTCGCCAGGAGCTCGAAAAGCTTGCCGCCGGACGCCTGGACGTTGCGCCTGCGACCGACGAAGTGCGACTGTTGACGCAGGCGACGGTCCCGAATGGTCAGGCAACCAGTTTCTTCGCGTTCGTGAGCGCTCTTGTAGGGATGCTGCTTGCGTTCAACGCGATGTTGCTCAGCGCGCCCGAGCGCAGGCGTGTGATCGCGGATCTTCGCATACAAGGAGCGCGGCCGAGGGATCTTGTCAAGCTGTTGCTGTTCCAGTCATTTTGCCTCGGCTTGGTCGCCTCGATCGTGGGTGTGTTGATTGGCGATCTACTGTCGCGCGGCATCTTTCACGAGACGCCCGGCTATCTCGCCGCGGCGTTCCCGCTGGGCACCCAAACCGTCATCGGATGGCAACCCGTGGCGCTGTCTGTAATTGGGGGCGTTGCGGCCACATGTCTTGCCGCCAGCCCACCGTTGTTGGATTTGCGTCGCTCGCGCGCCGTTGACGGTGTGTACTTCGAAGAGGGGGAGCCGGGCCAGGCAATGGCCAGGCGTGTACGCGTACAACTTTTCGTAGTAGCCGTACTGCTCGTCGGGGTCACGAGCGGCGTCTTGTTGCTCGATCCCTCTGCGGTCGTAGTCGCCACGTTGGGCTTGGTGCTGGCGGCTCTGCTCGCGATCCCGCTGAGTTTCACCGTTGTGGTGGACATTGCGGAGAGGATCGCTCTACGGACAAGCAGATTGAACATGCTGCTAATCGCGTTGAGGGCGTTGAGGGCGACCACAGTTCGCTCGTTGGCCCTTGCCGCGACCGGCGCTGTCGCTGTGTTCGGCAGTGTCGTAGCGGAGGGTTCTCATCGCGATCTGCTGAGCGGCTTGTATGGGGACTACTCCCAGTACGTATCGACTGCTGATCTGTGGGTAACAAACCAGGGAGACGAACTGGCGACCAGCAGCTTTCCCGAACATGACCTCTCTGCTCGCATCTCCCGGCTCCAAGGAGTGGCCGCCGTCCGTCGCTACCAAGGAGGGTTCCTTGACATCGCCGGTCGTCGAGTATGGCTCATAGCTCGATCGTCGGGAGCACGCGCTATGTTCCCCACGGGGCAGATCGTGGAAGGTAGTCCAGCGCTGGCGACGGCGCGATTGCGGGGCGGTGGATGGATAACGGTCTCTCAGCAGATCGCGCAGGCGACTCACCGCAAGGTCGGAGAGGTGCTTGTGCTTCCCACACCAACAGGTACGGTTGGTTATAGGATTGCCGCCACAACGACTAACCTCGGATGGGTGTCAGGCGCGATCGTGCTCAACGACTCCGACTACCGCCGCGCCTGGGCAACGACTGACCCAAGTGCGCTTGAAATAGATACGAAGCCCGGGGCGAATCATGTAGCTGTCAAGAGAGCCGTAGAAAGTGAGATAGGCTCGGATGATGGCGGACTCCGAGTACAGACCAGCACTAGACGTGCCGCGGAGGCCGACGTGCTCGCGCGCGAAGGACTCAGTCGCCTAACACAGATCTCTTTGTTGCTGATGATCGCCGCCGCGCTTGCGATGGCCGCTGCGATGGGGGCCTCGATCTGGCAGCGTCGTCGCTCGTTGGCGTCTTTGCGGATACAGAGCTTTCGTCCCACGCAGCTACGCGGCGTACTGGTTTGCGAGTCCGTTTTGGTGCTCGGTACCGGCTGTGCGATGGGTCTGCTCACTGGGATATATGGTCATTTCTTGAGTGACCATTTCCTGAAACTCACAACGGGCTTCCCAGCATCGTTCTCGCTAGGTGGACTACAACTTGTTCAGACAGTCACGATAGTCATATTCGCCGCCCTTGGGGTGCTGATAATTCCAGGCTATCTTGCGTCAAAGGCTCCACCAGCACTGGCCCTGCAGGAGTAGCCGCGTTTAGCGAAGCGGGTGAACCACCAAAGAGAGCCGTGGGAACTACTTGTTCCACCGGTAGGAGCTCTCTGCTTACCACAAGGCCACGAGATGTGATGGCACTGCTCGGGGTTGGAGCCGTCTACTGGTTGACGATCCACCCACAAGTGGGCCGTGAGCTTGCAGTCTGGAAGAGACGCGCCCAAGCCATCCCGGACCCAGTGCTCCGAACACAAGCACTTCACAAGCTTACCGTCGAGCGACTAAACCCGGAGGCAGCCGCGTTCTTTGCCGTACTCGTCGCTCACCGTGAGCGACCCCGAGTTATCCGCCTTATCGTCGCCTTCCAGCTCCTTTATGACTACATCGACGCCGTCAACGAGCTGCCTGGCGCCACCGACATGCGGAACGGACTGCAGCTACACGGGGTGCTCATCGATGCGGTGGCGCCCGATCGGCCTCTGCGCGACTACTACCGACACAACCCGACACGGCGGGACGGCGGTTACTTGTTGGCGCTCGCAGATACCTGTAAGCGCATCATTGGCACGCTGCCGTCAGCGGCCAGCATCTCGCCCCTATTCGTAAGCACCACCGAGCGTTGTGGACAGGCTCAAAGCTACAACCACGCGATCACCACGGAAGGCGAGCTTGGGTTCATCGACTGGTGCAACAAGCAAGGATCCGGCGGTGACTACCTGTGGTGGGAGATCGCAGCAGGCGGCATATCCTGTCTGGCAATCCACGCGCTGTTTGCCCTCGCGGCAGACGCACAAGGCACAATCGAGGAGGCGGAGCGACTCGACGCAGTCTACTTCCCGTCAATCTGTGCGATCAGTGGGCTGCTGGACAGTCTCGCGGATCATGACAGCGATGTCGGTACGACCAACCATAGCTTCATGGCCCACTACCGTGATAGCACCCAAGCCGCCGAGCGTCTGGTCACAATCACGGTCGAGGCCGCCGATCAAGTCAGCGGACTGCGCGATCGACGACGCCACATCATCATTCTCTGCGGAATCGTCGCTTTCTACCTGTCCTCGCCTGCGGCGCGAGCCGGATCCTATCTCCAGGTGGCGAACGAACTCATGCAGGCTGCCGGTGTTCTCGCACGCCCAATGCGCATGGCGATGCGGCTGCGGAGGTGGGCATCGGCACACGATGGGAAATAGTCAGCGCCCTGAATATTCAGGGCTAGCCTTATGTGACGCGTCATAGACCGGCACTATTCAAGGGGGGATCTATTCCGAATCTATGGAGTTCGTCCGTAAAGTGAGAAACACCACTACCACACCAAAGACCTGTTGGTTTATAGTCACACGCCGAGGACGGGCGAATTAGAAGGACTGATTGTCAGGGTATTTCTGTTTACGGGCTATGGGCAGGAAATGCGATCGTTTGGACGGGCTGGTTGTCGAGTGCGACCGGTGTGACGTCGGTTTGAGTGAGAACGGGGGCGGCATGAGCCGGGTGAGGTTGCTGGTTGTGTGTTTGGTTGTGTGTGCCGTGAGTGCTGGCGCCTATGGTGGCTTGGCTGTTGCGGTGGTGTCGCGGTCGGTCGCTCGGTCTGGGTGTAGGAGGGGGTTTTCTTCGGGTTGTGTTGGTGTGCGTGGTCATCGTCGTAATGAGGTTCGGCGTGGGCGTGTTCGTCGTCCTGTTCGGCGTAGATCGAGGGGGCATCGGCGTCGTCACGTGTCGAGTGTTTCTGCTCACGGGTCTCGGCTCTCTGCGTTGATGGGTAGTCCTTTTGTGTCCTCTGGCGGCGGGTCGTTGGTGGGTCCTTCGCTGGCCGAGGCGGAAGCGGTTTTGCGTTCTACTCCTGAAGGGTTTGGGGGTCGTGAAGCTAGCGTTTCTGCGTATGAGGGGCTGTCTCCCTCGCAGGCCGAAGGTGTGCTTAATGGTTCGTTTGGGGGTTTGGTCAGCGAACCGGATGGTGGTCCGCCGACTCTTGGGTCTGGTGTGAGTGTTACTGGGTTTCCGAGTGATTTTGGGATGTCGCTGCTTTTGCCTGAAGGCCGCCGTGCTGTTGTGGATAGTCTTCTGCCTATTGCCATTGGTCCGCCCTCTGATCGTGTACCGCTCGATCTTGGTTTGAATGGGAGCAGTAGCGGTTTTGAAGGTAGGGCTGTGCTTGCTCCTGTCCATTTTCCGTTGCATGTTGGGGAAGGCTCGTCGCTCGTGGATAGCGGTGTGTCTTTGACTCCTGTTGCGGGGGATGGTGCGCCGTTGGGCGGTGCTGAAGGGCGTGTGGATGGCTCGTCGGTGTTTTATGGCGATACCGAAGATCAGGAAGGGGGGATTTATGATCTCGACAGTGTCTTTAAGTTGAATACTTATGGTTTTAGCGAGAATATGGTGCTGCGTAGCCAGCGCGCTCCTCAGGATTTGTATTTCCGGGTTACGCTGCCTTCGGGTGCTAGTTTGGAAACGAGCGCGGATGGGACCGTACGGGTCGTGGATGCGGGTGAGGTGATTGCGGCTATCGAGGCGCCGCATGCCCAGGACGCCGAAGGCACTAATGTGCCTGTCACGATGAGCGTGTCGCAGGATACACTCATCGTGAGTGTGCCACATACGGCCGGACAGTACCGGTTCCCTCTCTTTGTCGACCCGACGATCATTGAACGTGGCCGGACGGGTAATGAATCGGCAGAACTCGGGTATACGTGGGGTTTTTACACTACGTCGTCGGCGTTCAAAGGGGGGGACTATGAAATTCTGCACGAAGGCGCCGGCCGTTACGGTCTAGAGGACAGCATCAGCAGCTCGGTCGGTGCGGGAGAAAGGGCGTTCTTCTATTATCCGACACAAGGTGAATCGCGGATTTACGAGGTCACCGCATCGACTGAATACAGCGGCGATACGGGCAACAATTTCGAAAATGTGCTAGGGATTTACAATGTGAACTCTAGAGCCAAGGAAGGCGAACAGGTATGGATCGAAAGCTATAAAGCGAGTTCGACTATATGCGCGTTGCCCGCTTGTGCGACTGGTACGGTTACGCACGGAGTGAATGATAAAAGCGAAGTGTTTTATTCACAGACCGCGCGTGAAGCAGGACCGTTGGAGGGGGGTACCAGCAAGATGAGTAGCGCAGCGGTGTATATCAATCAAGAAAAAGGCCCGTCGGCAAGTTTTATTCCTTTGGAAAAATGGATAAAAGCGGGCAACCAGTTTAGTGTAAAGCTAGACGCGAGCGATCCTGGGCTGGGTCTCAGTAGTGTCCAGTTCAAATCCCCAAGTGCGCCTGGCTGGAAAGTGTCGGGGGCAGATGGTTTCGCAACTTGCGACGATGTCCAGTGCGAAGAGTGCTATTCGGAAACCTCGTGTGAACTCCGCGCAATGACATTGAATACTACTGGTCTTCCCGATGGGGAAGATACGGTCGAAGCGACTGTTGAAGATCCGGTCCGTTTGAGTGCAACGGCTACGACGACTGTCAGGATCGATAGTACGCCTCCTCATAATATCGTGTTGTCGGGTCTTGGTCCCGGTGGGCAGGTCGGATCGGGCGAATACCAGTTGAAAGCCGAAGCTACGGATGGGTCGGGCTCGACGACGAGTTCGGGGATGAAGTCGTTGAGTATGGCTATCGACGGTCGAGAAGTCGCGAACTGGTCGGCCTCGTGCTCGCCGGGACCGTGTACTGCTCACAGTGGGACATTGTCGATCTTTGGCCATAAATACGCGACCGGTAGACACACTATCACGGTCACGGCAACGGATAATGCTGGGAACGTCTCAAGCGAAAGTTTTCCGATGATCGTCAATCCGGCCGGTGCTATCGCTCTGGGACCAGGCACGGTTAATCAGCAGTCGGGTGAGCTTTCGCTGGGCTCGACTGACGTATCGATGCCGGGCGGCCTATCGGTCAGCCGCAGCTACGGTTCGCAGCATTTGAGCGCTGGTGTAGGTGGACCCCTTGGGCCGCAGTGGGGGTTGAGCCTCGGTGGTGCCGAAAGCCTTGTCAAACAAGCTGATGGCAGCATGGTCCTAAACGGGAGCGCCGGAGCGCAGACGATCTTTGCTCCGAATGGGTCTGGCGGCTATATCTCGCCCGCGGGGGATCAGAACCTCACACTCTCGAGCACTCCTTGCGAAACGGGTCAAACGGAATTCATGCTAAAGGACGCCACTGCGAACACGACGACATGCTTCAAGGCGCCCTCGGGTGGAAGCAGCGAAATATGGACTCCGCATATTTCTCAAGGTGCCGCGGCGACAGATACCGTGACGTACTCATATGAAACGGTTGAAGTGCCTACGGGCTCTAAAAATATGATCACGCGGCCAAGTGAGGTACTTGCACCGGTGCCGAGCGGGATCGGTCCATGTGCGCCCGAACTGAAAGCCGGCTGTCGGGCTTTGACCTTCGACTATGCGACTAGCACGACAGCGAAAGGCGAAGCACCGGCCGAATGGGGTAACGTAGAAGGCGATTTGATAGGTATTAAGTACACCGCATACGAACCGGCTTATAGAGAGTCGGTCGAAGTGGCTCATTATTTGTACGACAAACTGGGGCGTTTGCGGGCGGAGTGGGACCCTCGAATCAAACCCGAACCGTTGAAGACTTATTACGGGTACGATAGCGAAGATCACGTCACGGCGTTGACCCCGCCGGGCCAGGAGACATGGGCATTGGTGTACGGCACGGTCGCCGCTGGTGGCGGATCGTCGGGGTCAGTGTTGAAGGCCACTCGGGCGCCAACGTCGGCTACGGTATGGAGCGGGACGGACGTCGCGAACACCGTAATGCCAGAAGTAAGCGGCTCGTCGACGCCCGGCGTACGGATGGCTGTTACCGAAGGGAAATGGTCCGGTAGTCCAGTGGTATATGGTTACCAGTGGGAGGACTGCAACAATAGCGGCGGCGAATGTACGGTTATACCCGGAGCTACCAACGCAAATTACACTCCTACCAGCAAAGACGAAGGACGCCGTCTGGCTGCGATCGTGACGGCTACAAACGGTGGAGGGTCCGCATCTGTGACAGCTTTGGCTCCGCCAAATGCGCCGACGTTCTCCTCGTCGTTTGGGTCGTTTGGTAGTGGGAATGGTCAGTTGCGTGAACCTGAGGGTGGGTTGGCTGTTGATGGGTCTGGGAATGTGTGGGTGTCTGATACTGCGAATAGTCGGTTGGAGGAGTTTAATAGTAAAGGTGAATTTGTTCGTACGGCCGGTTCTCCTGGTGAAGGCGCGGGCCAGTTCTACTCCACGCTGGGGGTGACTGTTGATAGTAAAGGTGATGTTTGGGCGACTGACGCGGGCTATGATCGTGTTGAGGAGTTCAACAGCGAAGGCGTGTTCCTAAAGATGTTTGGTTGGGGCGTCGCTAACGGTGAAGCAAAACTTGAGACGTGCACTAGCTCGTGTCGTGTTGGTTTACAGGGTTCCGGTAACGGAGAGTTCTTTGTTCCTGAAGGGATAGCTGTTGATTCCAAAGGTGACTTGTTCGTCGCTGATCGCGGGAATCATCGTGTGCAAGAGTTCAATTCCGAACTTGCGTGGGTTAGAAACCTTTCCCAAACAGAAGAACACGAAGGCCCGTTCTATCTGACGATGGATCCAAGCGGAAACCTTTGGGTTACCTACTCGTGGGACGATAAGATCGGCGAGTTCAACAATGAAGGAAAACTAGTCCGCACATGGGGAACAGCCGGTTCCGAACCGGGAGACCTATCGATACCTTATGGTGTTGGCGTCGGTCCCGAAGGGAACGTGTGGGTAGCAGAATACGGTAACAATCGGGTCCAGGTCTTCACGACCACAGGCGAATATTTGTATGGGTTCGGTAGCCACGGTAACGGTAGTGGCCAGTTCAATTACGCGCCGCACGGCATCGCGTTCAGTGGCGCTAGCACGATATACGTGCTAGACAGCGGTGTCTGGTGGGAAAACACCGGCAACAGCCGCATCGAGAAGTGGACAATACCCGCGCCAGCCGAAAGCGAAGCACGCCCGGTACAGCCAGGCGCCACCGTCGAGTACGGCGTGCCGGTGTCGGGCAGCAGCGCCCCATACAAGATGGGCGCCAAAGAAGTAGAAGAATGGGGACAGACAAAAGACCTCCCTAACGAAGCTACAGCGGTATTCCCGGCGGACAAACCACAGGGATGGCCGGCGAGCAGCTACGAACACGCGACTATCTACTATCGCGACAGCACAGAACGAACGGTCAACGTCGTCAACCCAAGCGGGGGCATATCAACCAGTGAATACGACGGTACTAACGACGTAACCCGCTCGTTGACTGCCAATAATCGTGCTATCGCGCTCAAAGAAAGCAAACCCGCGGAAGCCGCGGACCATTTGGACACAGAAAGCGAATACAACACCGAAGGCAACGAGCTATTGAGAACACTTGGTCCGCGTCACATGATCAGGCTCGCCAACGGCAAAGAAGTGCTCGCGCGTACTCACACGATCTATGAATACAATCAAGGGGCGCCCAGCGAAGGCGGACCGTACAACCTGGTTACGACGACAAAGCAGGGCGCAGAAACAGAAACCGAAGGCGAACAAGAAATAAGAGCAACATTAACGTCGTATTCTGGTCAGAGTGGGCTCGGATGGAAGCTACGCAGGCCGACGTCCGTCACGACGGACTTCAATGGACTGGACCTCACCCGTACCACTACATACGAAGAATCCACAGGTAACGTGCTAGAAACCGGCACACCGGCATCGGACCCTTCAAAACGACCCGTCTTCTCCTCGTCGTTTGGGTCGTTTGGTAGTGGGAATGGTCAGTTGCGTGAACCTGAGGGTGGGTTGGCTGTTGATGGGTCTGGGAATGTGTGGGTGTCTGATACTGCGAATAGTCGGTTGGAGGAGTTTAATAGTAAAGGTGAATTTGTTCGTACGGCCGGTTCTCCTGGTGAAGGCGCGGGCCAGTTCTACTCCACGCTGGGGGTGACTGTTGATAGTAAAGGTGATGTTTGGGCGACTGACGCGGGCTATGATCGTGTTGAGGAGTTCAACAGCGAAGGCGTGTTCCTAAAGATGTTTGGTTGGGGCGTCGCTAACGGTGAAGCAAAACTTGAGACGTGCACTAGCTCGTGTCGTGTTGGTTTACAGGGTTCCGGTAACGGAGAGTTCTTTGTTCCTGAAGGGATAGCTGTTGATTCCAAAGGTGACTTGTTCGTCGCTGATCGCGGGAATCATCGTGTGCAAGAGTTCAATTCCGAACTTGCGTGGGTTAGAAACCTTTCCCAAACAGAAGAACACGAAGGCCCGTTCTATCTGACGATGGATCCAAGCGGAAACCTTTGGGTTACCTACTCGTGGGACGATAAGATCGGCGAGTTCAACAATGAAGGAAAACTAGTCCGCACATGGGGAACAGCCGGTTCCGAACCGGGAGACCTATCGATACCTTATGGTGTTGGCGTCGGTCCCGAAGGGAACGTGTGGGTAGCAGAATACGGTAACAATCGGGTCCAGGTCTTCACGACCACAGGCGAATATTTGTATGGGTTCGGTAGCCACGGTAACGGTAGTGGCCAGTTCAATTACGCGCCGCACGGCATCGCCTTCAGTGGCACAAGCACAATATACGTACTAGACAGCGGTGTCTGGTGGGAAAACACCGGCAACAGCCGCATCGAGAAGTGGACCATCCCACCCACAACAAAGCCCGGCGTGCACATAACCCAAACGGTCTACTACACAAAGGCCGCGAACAGTAAATACCCCAACTGCGGCGAACACCCCGAATGGGCAAACATGCCCTGTCAAACACAACCCGCAGAACAACCAGAAACAAGCGGGCTGCCCAACCTGCCGGTAGACACATACACATACAACATGTACGACGAGTCGACAAAGGCTGTTAGCACCGTCGGGTCCCACACTCGCACGACAACAATGACCTACGACGAAGCAGGACGACCAGAAACAAGCGAAACGACCTCAACGGTCGGGACGTCCCTGCCTAAGGTCACATTCAAGTACAGCTCCACCACCGGTCTTCCCGTCGAACAAGCGACTAGCACCGAGTCGCTCAAGAGCGAATACAACACCGTCGGCGAGCTCACAAGCTACACCGACGCCAGCGGCAACACAAGCACATACGAATACGAAAAAGAAAAGGACTACAGGCTCCTAAAAGCCAACGACGGCAAGGGCACACAAACATACGAATACGAACCAAGCACAGGGCTAATCAAAGAACTAACCGACTCTGCCGCGGGGAAATTCACAGCCACATACGACCCCGAAGAAAACCTCGTAAGCGAAACGTACCCCAACGCTATGACAGCGACCTACACCAGAAACTCCGCGAACCAAGTCACGGGCGTCCAGTATACAAAGACCGCGCATTGCGCGAAAACATGCCCGGAAACATGGTACAGCGATAGTGTGGTCCCCTCCAGCCACGGCCAATGGACCTCACAACAGAGCGAACTAGCCGGCACGACAACCACACACACATACGCGTACGATCAAGCCGGACGCCTCACAGAAGCAACAGACAACGTCGACGGGAAAGACTGCATCACCCACCTCTACACCTACGACGAAGAAACAAACAGACTCAGCCAAACCACCCGCGGACCAGCAACCGGAGGGGGATGCTCAAACGAAGGCGGCGAAACACAAAACCACTCCTACGACCCAGCCAACCGTCTAATAGACACGGGCGCCGAATACGAAGCATTCGGCGACATCACCAGCCTACCCTCAAGCGACGCCGGCGGATCGACGCTCACGAGCACGTTCTACGCCAACGGCATGGCGGCAACCCAAACACAAGCGGGCCAAACAATCGGCTACCAACTCGACCCCGACGACAGACCGCAAGAAATAGTCTCGACCGGCAAAATCGTCGCGACCGAAATCCAGCACTACACCTCACCATCCGCGAGCACACCCGCATGGACCGGCGAACTATCCACCAACTACACCCGCAACATTCCTGGGATCAGCGGCATGCTGGTCGCGACACAACACGACAGCGAAGAACCCGTCCTACAGATAGCCAACCTGCACGGCGACATCATCGCGACCGCCAAGAAGACAGAAACAACCACCGCGCTAGCCTCCACGATCGCAGAAGCAGGCGAATACGGCCTCCCAGCCACCGAAACACCACCCAAGTACTCGTGGCTCGGCGCACACCAGATACCGACTTCGCTACCATCAGGTGTAACAACCATGGGCGCACGCAGCTACATCCCGCAGATCGGCAGATTCCTCCAAACAGACCCCCGACCAGGAGGTTCAGCCAACGCCTACGCCTACACGTATGGAGACCCGATCAACACTTTCGACCTCTCAGGGGAATACACGGTAGCCGGCCCATCCCAAGGACTCATCGACAGCACCGAAGAATGGGCCGAAAAAGCAGCAGCAGAACAAGCCGCAATCAACACCGCCCTCAAAGAAGAAGCCGAACGCAAAGCAGCCCAAGCAGCAGCCGAAACAGCACGCGCAATGATGCTAGACGAAACACCCGCAGGCGGCACCTATTCAGAAGAATGGGAAGAAGAAGAATACTGGGAAGAAGAAGGAGAAGAATACGCCAGCTACAAGCAAGGAGTCGGGCACGAAGCGCACGCGGAAGGCATACAGTTGGTCCAGCCACTAGGCGAAGGTTCGGCGGAGGGCCAGAGTTCTAGCGAAGAAGCAAAACTTGTCGCTCTGTGCAAGAGCGAACTGAATAGTGTGACGGGAGCTAGTCAGCATGGTGCGTGCGCTCGGTATGTCAGCCTGTGTTATAAAGGCGCGTTCGGGGGCTGTGGCCGCTTTGTGAAACAAAGCAGACACTCGAACTTCTCGAGCCCGCGATCAACGTCACGCAATCCGTGTTACGAGCCTCGTAAATATACGGCGTGTAGCAGCGGAGGACCCGAAGAGTGGGTGCCAGGTGAGCCGGATAACTGGCCAGGGGGTTATCCCCCGGGAGTTCCGGGTTGGGATGGGCCAACTGTACCAGTTGGCGAGCCGGCATTTGCGTAAATATGTGGAAGTGCGAAGACATGACGTGTATGGTGATATGAGTTCCAAGGCCAACTCCATAATGTCGAGAATGGTGTCCCTTCCGTGGATCTCTAATAGCGTCTACTGGTGGCGTTTGTGGAGTGTGGGACGTTGCATTTTTGCTGTTATGATGTTGACTGGCGCGTTGCTAATCCTTGTAGGTAATGAGCTGTATGGCACGTGGCTTCTGGCGGTGACAGGTGGCTTGGTGGTGGTGTCGTGGACAGGTTTGTTCAGGACTAGTTATCAGCGAAGCGTAGCTTATGCGCTGTCACCGATTGCTCGCTCTCATTTCAACAAGATCGAAGGTGCCCTCGACCTAAGTGCAGAGCTTCGCTTGATAGAACATTTGGTCCCACCTACTGACTTGAGGGTCACCCATGATGGCATTGTCCAGGCAATGCGAGAAATGGTGGATGGTCGTTGGCGGCTCACTCGTCGTGACTTCTTGCGACACGTGGAGACTACGATGGTAAGGCGAGAAAGGTTGTACGGGTGGCGCGACTTGGGTGAGTTCGTCGATAGCGACGATGACCGGGTCCAAGGTTACGTGACAACAGCGCGTAAAATACTGGACGAATTTGAGGCCAAGCAGCGAATTATTTGGCGACGATATGACGAGGAAAGAGATCTTGCGATCACTAGGATGCGTCAGATATCACCGCCGAAATCGCGCGAGTCGACGCATAACCTACTAATCGATACGCTGGTGAGCATTAGCGATCTTGCAAAGCAGCAGCGTATATGTATTCATGATAATGATGATGTAGGTATGGCGCGAGTCGCGCGTGGATTGGCCGATAGTGAAGCTGACATGCGCTTAGTAGTCCGAAAGATCAGGCGATGGGAGTGGATGGGGTAAGGGAGAAGAAAGAAGAAGGATGGTATGAAGAAGAAGCGGCGTTCCATCCGGGTATAGGGAAGCAGGCGAGTCCGCTGGGGGAAGAAGGACTCTTCTTCCGGCCGGAAGGCAGTGGTGAAGGTACGACGGCCCTTGGTTCTGCCCTGCCGTTCTGCATGGCGGATAGCCAAGAGGCGTGTACCCACACGGTTGTAAGCCTTCGTGGAGGGATATGTGCCGGCATGGCGATAGCGGTGGCCGCGGGCGCGTGCGGCAACCGGGTACATCCTGATGAGGGTCCCCCCGATAGGGGTGGTCCCTCGGTGACGCGAGAGTTTGAGGGGCGAGAGGCCGAGAAGGCTGGGGAGAGGTCTGGCGGTGGTGATGGGGTAGAGGAGGATTTGGAGATTGCCTGCGAGATCCTCTGTCCAGATTAGCGTTGAGATGACTGCGTGTTGAGCAAAGAAAATAACCCTGAGACTGACTCCAGCTCATTGCTGCGAGTTGCGGAATCGCTGGTCGATAAGGGAGACGCTCTGCTTAGATCGCATCGACGTGAGGATGCGCTTCTATACTATGGGCGAGTCCTTGAGCAGTTTGCTGAAGCGCAAGGGGGAGAGCTTGGCAGGCAGATCCGCACTGCTCTGGCCAAGAGGGGCGGGGTGCTCGTCACTCTTGATCGTCTCGACGAGGCCGACAGTGCTTTCGATGAACTGTGCGCGCGGACCAGGCACGCGTCTGACCCCGATCGGGCGCTGGCGCACGCTCAAGAGATTATCGCACGTGTTCTCTACAGACGGGCTCGCGTGTTGCTGAAAGAAAAACAATATGGGGAGGCGATCTCGACCGTGAATGCGCTACTAGAGCGCTTTGCTGAGGAGCCTCCACCGGGTGCTTTGGAGTTCGTTGTCAGGTCATTAAGGTGCAAGGCTGACGCACTGTATGCGATGGGCCGCGCGGGTGAGACGATCTCTGTGTTGGAGACGCTGGACGAGCGTGACGGTCACGTTGAAGAGGCTGCCCTGCGCAAGGACATCGCCAGTGCGCTGAACGTACGGGCCGAGTTGCTTCTGGAAGAGGGCGAGGGCGAGCGGGCACTCGAGGTGTTGGATGAGTTGATTGCGCGTTTCGGCGATGCGCCGGACCCCGATCTGCGCGAGTCCGTCGCGGTCGCGCTTCAGAACAAGTCGATCGTGCTGGAAAAGGCCGGTGATTATGAGCGTGCGTTGGAGGTGGAGCAGGAGGCGTGCGACCGGTTCATCTCCGATCCACCACCTGCCCGCCCTTACGCTGGTCTTGACGCTCTGAGCAGCAAGGCGTTGATATTGACCGAGCTCGGGCGCACGCAGGAGGCGATCGCGAGCTATGACGAGGTCGTGCAACGTTATGGCGTAGAGCGTGAGCTGTACGCGCGCAAGAAGGTCGGTGGTGCGCTTGACAGGAAGGCTGGGCTGCTGCGCGGCGATGGTCGCAATGAAGAGGTGGTCGCGGTCGTAGACGAGTTGGTTGCGCGCTTTGGTGAAGCGGAAGAGCCCGAGTTGCGTGTTCATGTTGCGAGTGGCCTGAGCTACAAGGCGCTGGCGGTGGAGAGGCTCGGCCGGTCTGAGGAGGCGATCACGCTCGACGAGGAGGCGATCGCTGGCCTCTCCGGCCTCGATGATCCGAAGCTTGCTGAGATACTGGCTTACACGCTCGGGCACCTCGCGTATTGCTTGAAGCAGACGGGGCAGTTTGAGCGGTCGCTTGCCGTGTGGGGTGAGATCGCGGAGCGGTATGGCGATGCCGATGCGCCGGCTCTGAGCAGTCTGGTTGCAAGGGCGCTGCGGGAAAAGGCCCGGTTGCTTCCTGTCGCAGGCCGGCCCGAGGAGGGGATTGTGCTGGCCGACGCATTGATCGAGCGCGCCGGCGAGGAGACCGATCCCGGCCAGGGTGAACGCCTCGGTGACGCATTGGTCACCAAGGGAACGGCCCTACTGGCGGACGAGCGCTGGGAGGACGCGGTCGAGGCGTTTGACGAGATGATCAACCGCTTTCAGGACGCCCAGGAGTCGGGATTGCGCAAGTCAATGGCGGTAGCTCTATACAGCAAGGCCACGGTGCTTGACCGGCTCGGACGTGAGGATGAGTCCCGCGCCGCGTTTGAGGAGCTGGCCAGTCGTTATGGGGTGGAGGCGCTCGTCATGTTCGACGAAACCATCCACCATTTCGCGAACGCGACAGGACCAGAGACGCGCGAAGCGCCGGCTTCGGCGTTGTACAGCAAGGCTTGTATACTCGACAAGCTCGACCGTAATGACGAGGCGCTGCTTGCGCTGGACGAGCTGATCACGCGCTTCGAGGGCGACGATAACCAGAATGTCCAAGATGTCGTATCGGAAGCTCGCGAGGCCCGTCAGGAGATCCTCGATGGTGAGAGAGAGTAGATCTCGATCCCACGGCCTACACCTACGACAGCACCGGACAACGCACCCAGGTGCAGAACACACTTGCTGGTACGGGCTGCACTACCCCGTCTACGCCTACGATGAAGGCACCAACTGCATGAGCCAGACGACTCGCGATCTTAAAGAAGAAGGAGAATACGAATACGTCTCTGACGGCCATGGTGCTTCGGGTAAGGAAGAAGGACACATCGAACCTGAGATCCTCGTCCAGCCACTAGGGACTCAGGCGGGTGAGGGTGATAGTGAAGATGACGGTAGTGAATTTAAAATACTCAACGTTGAATATAAAAAGAACCCTTGCGCCGAACGACCGGGACGTGGTGGTCGCAGCTGCAAGAAGGAAAGCGAGCGGCAACATATGACCCCATTTGAACGGTGCCTTCTCGCCGCGGGTGCCGGTGTGCTTGTCTCATGGATACCTGGCGTGGATATTGACTCCGGCGACGCAGCGGCTGCTGCCTGTTCTGCTGCCGTCGGTTCACCGGGAGGACCACAAAAGTGGTAACTAGAAAGACGAGAGACACGAGGGTTCCTAGGGAGGCGCGCCTCGGAATTGCATTTTCAGTGGGCATTGGATCAGGCTTGATAGTCCATCGTGTGCTCGGCCTTTCGGGCGGGATTTCGACGATTCTGAGTGTCGGGATGGCCTTGATGCTTCTTGTACTTTTGTCTCGCGTGTATCAAAATATCCCCCCCCCCCCCGAGGGCGACCAATAAGGAGAAAGAAGAAGGCGGGTATGAAGAAGCCGCCTGAGCGACCGTATAACACTGTGCCTCCAGCTTCTCAGCCCTCCCTCGACTTCGTGACGATCCGCTCAACCGAAATACCGCTTCCTAGTCATCACGAACCGCCATCCAAACCCACAAAATCAGAGCGAGCGATATCCAAAATGGACATATGCAAGCGGGGCCGGATAATAAATACGATATTATTCGTTTGGTCTATGGCTGGCTATAAGCGAATCGCAGGCGTTACATGCGTAGCAGTCGTTTGCGTGGTTTCACCTGCATCTGCGCTCCGCGCAAATGACGTCGCCGCGACCCGCGCTTACCTACGGTCGAGCTATGTATATGAACGTTCTGCTCAGCATCGGGTTGAGGCAATAGTCGATGCGATCGAAGCGCGTGCGAGTGAACTTGCCAAAGTATGCCCGTCGAGTCTCACTTATGCTCCCCGTGACGACGCGTTTGGGGAACTCGGCGGGGAGGTGGGCAGTTCGTTGTGGTTCGCAGGAACAGTTCCTGTGCGCCCGATGCTGCTGCGGCTCGCCGACTCGATCGATCGACTTACGTGGAGCGATCGCAAGCTCACGGGGCTGGTGCACGCAGAGGCGGCCTCCGAACAAATGATAGTGCGACTCAGCACTCCCAACATATGCGCTCAAATCGAGGCCTGGAGGTCAAGCGCGTACGCGGTCCTCCCTCCAGAAGCAGAAGATTATCTCAAGAGCCTGGGCGTCATCGAATCAAAGTCGACTGTAGGGCCGTCCGAAAAGCCACGCGAAGTGGTCATTAGACGCATGCTCAGACGTTACGAGGGGCCATCCGAAAGACGGCTCGCCGGGCGCGTCGAGAAGCTCGAAGAACGGATGGAAAAGCACCTGGATACGGTGGTGCTGGCGGCAAGGAGAAGGCTGGCGGCGGTATTGGGGGTGACCGAACTATGAGGGCGTGCTCTCGTATGATCGATGTGCTCATAATCAGCTTCGCGGCGGCACTTTCTCTAATGCTGGCAGTCAACGGATACGCACAGCCACCGTCGCTGGTGTTCGGGCGATGCCAGTCGACGCAGGTCTCCATCCACGTCGCCGGGCTGCAATGCGGAACCCTGGATGTGCCGTTCGACAGGGCCGACCCTGCTATCGGGAACATTGCGTTGGCGGTCCAGCGTGTCCCCGCAAGCGCTCCGCGCGTCGGGGTGATCGTATTGCTCGCCGGCGGTCCCGGCCAGCCGGCGTTGCCCGCCTTCGAGGAGATGCTCGTGCCGCTCGCGCACGAACCGTCCTTGCGTGGTTACGAACTGGTGGCTTTCGACCAGCGCGGAACGGGACAGTCGGAGGGCCTCGTGTGCCCCGGCGAAGAACCCTCCAACACAAGCGAGGCTGCCTATATAGGATCATGCGGCTCGGCGCTCGGGCCAACGCGTATGTTCTATTCGAGTCAGGAATCCGTTGAAGATCTTGACACGCTACGCCAGGCGCTCGGTGGCACTCCCCTGTCGCTGTTCGCGGTCTCCTACGGAGGACACGTTGCGGGCATGTACGCGCGCGAGTATCCGCTCGACGTCGCGCGGATGGTGCTCGACTCGCCTTCGCCGATCACGGGATCCAACCCGCTTGACAACCAGCGTCTGCGTGCGTTGCGAAGAGTGTTCGATGAAGGCATCTGCGGCGCCGGTGCCTGCCGCTCGTTCTCCAGCAACGTGTACGCGGACCTGGTGCGCGTCGTGGCAAAGCTCCACCGAGGCACACTGCGCACGAAGATCTACAACAGCCATGGTCGGCTGCAGCCGGCGGCAGTGACCGAAGCGGGCTTGCTCCAACTACTCACAGCACTCGATCTCTCGCCAGCAGTGCGAGAGCTCGCACCGGCTGCGATTGCCGCGGCCGTCCATGGCTACGTAGCGCCGTTGGCGAGACTGACTCGATCGTTGCAATCCAATGCCCCGGGCAGCGGTCTTATCTCCGGCTCGACGGTGACGTCCGCCAGCGGTCTACTCGACGGTACTCCGTGGGCGTCCGAACTTCCCGAAAGCGACTCCGTGATCTCCATGGCTCTGTTCTCCGCGACCTATTGTCGAGAGAACGAAATGCCGTGGTCCTCTGAATCCCCTCCCGCCGGAAGGGCCGCCATCATGAGTCACTGGCTCGCCTCGCTACCCGCCGGGAGCACAGCTCCGTTCGCGCCCGCCACGGTAGCGGCTCAATCCGCGCTCCCGCTATGCGCGGATTGGCCCGCGACCCCACCGGCGCCTCCCACGCCTACCGGCGTGTCTGCTACCCCGACGCTGATCCTCTCCGGTGATGATGATCTGCGCACGCCCTACGAACAGGACTTGACCGTAGCCGCCGGCTACGGCGACGCGCAACTGTTGAGAGTCCCGGGTGTGGGGCACTCGACCGTCAGCACCGACAGCACCGGCTGCGCGAAGAGGGCCATGATCGAGTTCCTCACCGCAGGTCAGGCTCCGGCGAGCTGTCCTGCCTCGAAGGAACCTGGCGCTTTGCCCCTACCCCCGGCATCGCTCGGAGATCTGCGCCCACTGCCGTCCCACTCCCCACTCCTAGGTCGCGTAACCGCCGCCGTAGCGATCACGCTCGAGGACCTCTACGGGCAGATAAGCGTAGGCGGTCCCAGCGGGGGGCTACGCGGCGGCTACTGGAGACTCGACTTCCCGAACCTGATCGTCCACGATTTCGTGGACGTGCACGGTGTCTCCATTAGTGGAAGGGTAACCAGCAAGGGTGCTCATTTCACCATCAACGGCCGCCTCGACGGCACCCTCATCCAGAAAGGTCTCGATGTCACGGGGCGTCTCGGCGGGACGCGAGTTCACCTACGGCTCGTGATTACTTGATGCGGACGCTGATTGGAGAAAACGGTAGGGCGTGCGCGATGACCGGAGGGTATGTTGAGCCCTCGCTTGGACCCGCGTCCCGGCCGGCGATGGGTATGCGCATGATCGGGGTCCGGCGGGCATGACAGCGCGTCGTGTGCTGCTCGTGTCGCTGCTCGCGGGTGCGCTGGGCGGCGCTCTGCTTGCGGGTGTGATCCTCGCGGTGCTCGCGGCGAGCGGCGGGTTCGGCTCATCGGGTAAGACCGTCACGGTGCAGGAGACCCCGATTGTTCCCGCGATCGCGTCTGTCAAGGGGCGTGTGTTGAGCGCGAGTGAGATCTACGCACGTGATGCCCCCGGCGTAGTGTTCGTCAGCGCAGACGGTGTCAACGAGACACGGTCCACCACAGAATTTCTCAAGGGAGAAGGCGGCGAACAGGCCACGGCGACCGGATCGGGCTTTGAGATCGACCGTAACGGCACGATCCTCACCAACTGGCATGTCATCGATGGTGCAACCAAGGTGACCGTCAGCTTCGATCACGGCAAGACAGTCCGAGCAAGCGTGATCGCCAAGGATCCCTCCAACGATCTCGCCGTGCTGCGCGTCCCGACGGACAGTCTCGCGCTTCACCCGCTGACGCTTGGCGACTCCAACAGAATGCAGGTCGGCGACCCGGTACTCGCGATCGGCAACCCATTCGGTCTAGCACAGACCCTAACCACCGGTGTGATCTCCGCGCTCGGGCGACGGATCACAGCACCCAACGGCGTCACGATCGATGGCGCGCTGCAAACAGACGCGCCGATTAACCCCGGCAACTCCGGTGGTCCGTTGCTCAACGAAACCGGAGAAGTAATCGCCATCAACTCGCAGATCGAGACCTCAGGCGAACGGGGAGGCAGCGTGGGAATAGCGTTCGCTATCCCAATCAACACAGCCAAGCACGAGCTCAAACTCCTTAGCCACTCTGAAGCGGAGTAAGCTGAAGCGGAGTAAGAAACACTCGTTGCGCGGACCTGCCTGCCGACTAAAATACTCATTTCGTGTTTCGCCACTGGGCGAAAAATTGCTGTCTGGGGGGAGTATCGACTGGTGGCTATGCCACGTCGTAGCGGCCCAAAATGGATCGGGGAGGGAGTTGGCGTGCGCTGGATTTGCAGTCGAGTTGCCGTGCTCGGACTTGTCGTTACGGGCGTTGTGCTACTGGTCACGCCTGTCGCCCTCGCGGCGTCCACGTTCAGATGGTCGGGTGGGGCTGCCGAGGGCTCACGCGGCTGGGCAAACGCCGCCAACTGGGAAGGGGATTCAGCTCCGTCGTCCTCCGAACCGGTGGCACTTGAATTCCCGATGCTCACCGCGGGCTGCGCGTCCTCTTCGCCGGCGGACACCTGCTACGAAAGCGAAAACAACGTGAGTGGCCTGCATCTCGAATCGATGCGGGTCGAGGACAGCCAGACCTATGTGATCGCGGGCGAACCGATCACGCTCGAGGGCGGTGGTCTCACGGCAGGTCCCGCTACCGATACGACCGAACCGATCGGATCGATCGTCGCGCTGCCGATCGCGCTAGGCGCATCGCAGACCTGGGATATCGCAGGGCAAGGCGGCGATGGGGCGATCGACGGCAATCAGCTTCTGCTCGTGGAAGAAGTGACGGGTGACCAGCCGCTCCACGTCAAGCTGAGCGAAGGAGGCGGGCTCGATCTCGCCAATGAAAATGAGGTCGGACCGCTCAACTTCGAAGGTGCCGATCCCAACCAGGCTGGAATCTTCAACGGCGTGGTCGAACTCCTCGGAGCGCAGCTCAACGCCTCCGACCACGAACCGGTCAGCTTCAATCATGTATTTGTGATCGGCACCGGCGCCACCGGTCCGCTTACGACAAATGCGGCTTCGGTAGTCGTTGAGACTGGCGGTAAGAAAGCCGAACGACTCGCGGTCCAGAGCGCGACCTTCGATCCCGAAAGTCTGCTGACGTTCGCCGTGAACAGCACAGGTCCTGAAGCCGGGCTCGATTATGGGCAGCTCACTTCGACGGGCGCCGTCGATCTCGACAACGTCGAACTACTCGTGGCGGCTGCCGATTCCTGCAAAGCGCTGTCAACTGGTCAGCTCTACACGCTCGTCACGACCACAGGCGCTCTCACGGGCAGTTTCGGCAATGCCGGTGAAGGCGCGGAAGTGCCGGTCGAATTCGCCAAAGGCTGCAACTTGAACAAGCGCTTCACATCGAATACCACCGCACCGGCGCCACGCAGACGGTTACCGCGACGGTAACCGCCAAAGCGAGCTCGACAATGTCCCTGGAAGCGTCGCCCGCGGCGCCGGTCACCAATCAAAAGGTAATTCTTACGGCCACTGTTCGGGTGAGCGCGGAAACGCCCGCGGGGAAGGTCGAGTTCGAGGATGGCGGGACCCCGATCTCTGGTTGCGCAAGTCAACCCGTGGTTAGCGGAGAGTCGGGCTACAGCGCGAGCTGCGAAACCCAATTCGCGGCTTGGGAATCGCCCGAGCACCTATTGGCGGTATTCACCCCAGAACCCGGTCTCGACCTCGGCGGCTCCAGCGCCACCAACGATCTCACGGTCGACCAGGCGCCCACCACGACAACCCTGCAGCTATCCACGTCGACGGCCTCAGTCAACCAAAGCATCACCTACCAGGCTGTCGTGGCGAGCACCGAGAATGGCTTCGTGCTACCAGGCGGGACGGTGCATTTCGACGACGAAGGCGCGCCAATAGGCTCCTGCTCGGCACAGCAGCTCCTGCCCGGCTTCTCGCCTTCGCTGACCACCTGCAAGCTCAGCTATGCGTTCCAGGGCACGCACAGCATCACAGCCAGCTACTCCGGCGACGCGAACTTCTCCGCCTCATCCTCCCCGGCGCAGACGCTCACAGTTACACCTGCCACCGAAGAACTGCCGATTTCGTCATCCAAACTCTCCGAAGAAGGAGCCAAGCCCAGTGACGCCAAGCTCGACGGCGCAAACATTCCAGTTCACGCTTCCGGCGTGGCCGTCGCGAAGCTCGTCTGCGATGGCTCGTCCACTTGCAAAGGCACGCTCACGCTCTCGGTGCGCGAAGCCGTCAAAGCCAAGCACGGCAAGAAGACTTCCCGCTCCGTCAAGATCGGCTCCGAGGACTTCTCGATATCCGCCGGCAAGACCGCGAGCGTCGACGTGCGTCTCAACAGCGCCGGACGATCGCTCCTGAGAAGTCGTCACGGGCGTCTCAGCGCGACCCTGCTGCTCGAACAAGCGTCCGGGTCGACTCAGACCGCTGTTCACGTAGAGCAGGAACCATCCCACCGCAGCAAGAAGAAAGGCTAACCGCAGCTTCGCCGATGCCGGTCAGGCGGTTGGCTTCTCAGCGCTGCTCTGTAGAAGCCGGGTCGCGCTGGGCGAAGGCGTCCTGCGCGGATGCTGCCGAGGAGGCCTGGGCCGCGGCTTGCGAGGAGGTCTGGGCCGGCGCCTGCGATGACGCGGCAGGCAACGTCTGCTGCTGGCTTGCCTGCTTTTGATCGGGGTGCTCGCCGCTGATCGACTGCTTGAACTCGCGCATGCCGCTGCCGAGCGAGCGGCCGATCTCGGGTAGGCGCTTGGCGCCGAACAACAGCAGCAGCAGCACAACGATCAGGGCGAGATGAACTGGGTTGTCGAGTCCCATCTACACCAGTCTAGGCACTATCGGCCGAAGTCCACAGCCAGGCTCTCGTGGTGCTGCGAGCGCTCAAGCGCTACGGCCTTATCGTTGCCGACAACGGCAGCCCCTACGGACCCCTATTGACATGTGGGGATGTTTGTGTATAAGATAGGTCTAGCTCGGCATCCGTGTGGGTGTTTGGGTGTACATATGGTCGGGTGTGGGTTGGTCTTTGTGGTCGACGCTCAAACCGGTTTTTGACGGGGACCTTGGGAGAGGTGCCGGGTCGCTAAAGAGTTGGAGATTGGTGTTCGCGTGTTTTTCTTGGGGAATAGCATGGTTGAGGGTCCGTGTGCTGTTGGCGGGTCTGTTATAGGACGCGTCAGCGTCGCTGACGCGTCTCTCTCTCTCTCTCTCTCTCTCTCTCTCTCTCTCTGGGATCGCTGCCTTCTAGGGCATAGTTCTCTTTGCCGCGCTGGTAGTGCGCGGTTTGCTGGACGAAACGTCCGGCTTGGTCTTTCACGCTCGCAGCAGGAGTGTTCGGGTGCTCGCCGTGTTGGGGATTGCGGGCGCCTGGGTGGACTGGGGCGTGCTCTTCGTTATGGGTGGCGGGCTGGTGGGTGTTCGTGCTCTAGCGGATGTGAGTGTGCGCTAAACGCGTTGTTTGGCGGTTTGTCGTGTTCTCCCACACGCGGGATGCATGGTCGTGTTGCGAATGCTCGTAACGCGATTGTGTTCTCGGCACATTCGGGCACGCTCCTGGGGGCCTTCTCTCTCGGCGCCCAGGAGCCCGCCCGTAGGGTGAAGGGAGCGTGTCAGGGATGACCGGTGCTGTTAGGCGCCCATCACAGTCCCCGCGCTCACAGTCCCCACGAGCACGGAATACGCGTGCGCGTGGCGAGGGTGCTGATGGTTTTGCTCATGCGCAGGTAGCTCAGATCCAGCGCGCCCGGATCCTCTCTGCGATGTTCGATGTCGCGGCCGAGCGGGGTGTTTCGAATGTGAGCGTTACTGATGTGGTGGAGCGCTCTGGTGTGTCGCGTCGCACGTTCTATGAAAGTTTCACTGATCGCGAGGATTGTTTTCTCGCGGCGTTTGATGATGCGCTCTCGGTCGTATCTCGGCGTGTGTTGCCGGCTTATAAGGTTGGTGGTGGGTGGCGTGAGCGGATCAGAGCTGGGCTCCTAGCTCTCTTGTCATTCCTTGATGAAGAGCCTGTGATCGGGCGTTTGTTGATCGTTGAGTCTTTGAATGGTGGGGCACAGATGCTCGATCGTCGCAACCTGTTGCTCGCACGGGTCGCGGAAGTGATCGACGAGGGCCGCGGCGAGTCCGCGAACAGTAAGTCGTTGCCGCAGTTGACCGCTGAAGGGCTCGTAGGTGGCGTGTCGGCTGTGATTCACGCCCGAATCGTCTCTGCCGAGCAGACCCAAAGAGCGCGTGTCGGGAAGGCGCGTAAGGGTGAGTCGTTCTCGACTGTGGGCAAGGGTCTTGCCGGGTTGACCAGCCAGCTCATGAGCATGATTGTGCTGCCTTATCTCGGATCAACCGCTGCACGCCGCGAGCTTGATCGTCCCGTTCAGTCACCCTCTGGTATTGCCGTTGGTGTCGGTGATCGGCGGGAGGGGAGACCAATCGAGGATCCCTTCAAAAGCGCTGGTATGCGCCTCACATATCGGACGGTGCGTGTCTTGCTCGCGATAGCAGAGCATCCTGGCGCGTCGAATCGTCTGATTGGTGAGACGGCTGGGATGAGCGATCAGGGTCAGATCTCAAAGCTTCTCGCCCGTTTGGAGCGGGTCGGTCTTACCTTCAACACGGGACTCGGTCCCGGACATGGTGCACCTAATGCATGGACGCTCACACCGAACGGCTTGCAGGCCGTGAAGCAGATTCGAATTATCACGATCAAGGAGACAAGGTGAAACTCATAGAGCGAATAGCGAAGCCCGTTGTGACCCCGAGGACCGCTCCCTTCGCATCGCTCCGTGCCCCGCACATCCTTCAAGGGACCAGTACGTCAAAAATCAAGATGAGCGCTCACAGACTGACTCTCGCCACCCTCGTCGCGGTGTGTGGACTATTCACACCGCTCCTATTCGCCACGACCGCATTCGCTACACCGCCAGAAACACCCATTACCGGAGAAGCTACGCACATCCAGGACACAACAGCCGAACTCGAAGGCGCTGGATGGCCTCATTCAGAACCACCCAATGGATCTAGGTGGAGCTTTGAGTACAACGAAGGAACAAAGTGCACCGGCGGCGACAAGACATCTATGGAGGGATCGGAGAATCTAGTAATCCCTGGGTCAATTTACTACGAGGAGATAGCTGGCCTCAAGCCGGGTGCGACATACATGTTCTGCATGTTGTCGGAAAACGAAACTAAAGAAGTAACCGTCGGCGCGCCCAAATCGTTTAAAACAGAGACGGCGCAGCGGATCGGTAGCGTTGGATACGAATCTGGGGGAATCAATAGCGTTAGTGGTTTGGCGGTCGATCAGGCGACCGGCGATGTGTACGTCGGCGACTCGGTCACCAATCGTGTTGATGTATTTGACAGCTCGGGTAATTTTGTCATGGCGTGGGGATGGGATGTAAACGCCGCGCGCCCCGCCAACGAATTGCAGATATGCACGAACACATGTAAGCTAGGCAGTCCAGGCGGAGGCATGGGTGAGTTCGGCGGGCAGAGCGCCCAGATGAGCGTTGCGGTTGACAACGAACTCGGGAGCACATCCTACGGTGACGTTTATATAGTCGATTGGGCAAATCATCGTGTGCAGAAGTTCAGTCCTTCCGGCGAATTTCTCGCTATGTTCGGTGGTGAAGTTAACGTCGCAAAGGATGATACCCCCGGCGCTACAGCATCAGAAAAGGATCTGTGCGTAGCAGGCGAAGTATGTCAGCAAGGCAATAGCGGCACCGCCGACGGCGAATTTGACTGGGCCTACGATGGTGGCGAGGATATTGCTGTTGGTCCCGGTGGCAGTGTGTATGTGGGCGACCGTGCGCGGGTGCAGGTGTTCGAACCGTCAGGTGCGTGGCTGGACAATATTTCGCTGGAGAGTCTTTCAACGACCGATCAAGTGACGGCACTGGCGGTCAATTCAGTGGGTGATGTGTTTGTCAACGATGGCAATCTAGACGAAAGTGAAAATCGGGATAGCTACGCTGGGGTGCCCGGTGTGCGGGAGTTCGAACCAGATGGCGTAGAAGTAGCGACGCAGTTCGATGCCGGCAGCACGACGATTATGGGCGTGGCGGTAGATGCGTCTGGCGATGTGCTGGTGGGTGATGGGAGCGGCGGATATCACGTTTCTGCGTACAGTCCAGCAGGCAACAGGCTCGCTAACTTTGGCGCGAACATTATTCTGGATAACCAAGATGCGACTATGGCTATCGCGCAGGACGGGGCGCTCTATGTAGGCAATTATTATGAATATTTTGTAACCCAAAATGAAACCCAAGAAAATCCAGGCCTCAATGGTGGACGGACACTTAACGTTACGGCCCTGCCGGTGCCGACGACCGGTCCACCGACGATTGAAGCGGATGGGGTACGGGCGGTTGCGGGTCCGCGGAGGATGGCTGCTCTGGATGCGGGATTTGACGCGGGCGGTTTTGTAGCGAAATACCATTTCGAATACGTCAGCGAAGCAGATTTCAGAGCAAACGGTTACACGGAAGCTTCAAGCACGCCCGAAGTCACTGTCGCGGCGACTCTGGAAGAGCAGTCGGCGCATGTCGCTTTGACGGGGTTGGTGCCAGGTGAAACTTATCATTACCGTCTTGTCGTGTCGAACTCGAAGGGTACATCCGAAAGTTCAGATCAGAGCTTTGAAGAGTTGCCGTCAGCGTCGGTGAGGGGTCCGTGGGTGACAGACGTGGCAGCGACGAGTGTGACGTTTGGCGCGGAAGTGGATCCGTTGGGAACGAGTACTGAATACAAGCTGGAATATGGGAAGAGCACTGATTACGGTGAGGCAGTGACGGGAGATCTCGGCGCGGGCGAAGATTATGTCTCCATCGGCTCGCATCGTCAGGAACTCTCACCGAATACGGTCTATCATTACAGGCTTGTGACATACAGCGAATTCGGGACGATCGAAGGACTAGATCAAACGTTCACAACGCAGTCGGTAAGTGCCGGGGAATTCACATTGCCGGACAGGCGTGTGTGGGAATTGGTCTCTCCTCCGAACAAAAAAGGCGCGTTGATAGAACCGTTTGAAGACATTCCTACGCAGGCGGCGGCCGATGGGAGTGGGATCTCTTACTCGTCCGTGGAATCGGTTGGTGAAGGCACGTTGGGCAAGGGCGCTGTCTATTCGCAGATCCTCTCACAGCGTGGTCCAGATGGCTGGAAAACACAAGACATTTCGATCCCGCATGCTCTCGCCGACGAAAAAGAAGAAGCCACTCAAATGAGCAACATCTTCATAAAATCGAACTATTGGGTGTTCTCGCCGAATCTCTCTCAGGCGGTGGTGGAACCGACTGGGGTCACGCCCGCACTGTCCCCGGACGCGAGCGAAAGAACGCTCTATTTGGGGGACGATGAAACCGGTACATACGTGCCGCTTGTGACTTCCGCCAACGTGCCTACGGGCGTAAAATTCGGCGGGGAAGAAGGTGGTCCAAGCAATCCCGAGCTGCATTTCCTGACGGCCACGCCTGATTTGAGCCACGTGATATTGGAGTCGCCATTCCCGTTGACGTCGGAATCAACGTCGCCTCCTGCCGGTGAATGTCGTCTCACTGACGAGGGGTTTTGTGAAAACCCGGCGTGGAATCTGTATGAGTGGAGTGCAGACGGACGGTTGCAGCTAGTAGATGTTCTGCCTGATAAAGAGCCACTGCAGCTTTTCACTCCGTATACCGAGAACGGTGCTTTTGGCAGTGCGAGTCTGGGCGTAAAGAGTCTCATGGTTGCGCATTCGGTATCCAGCAATGGTCGTTGGGTCGTGTGGCAGACCGGACCGATGCTAGATTCTGAAGAAGCACACTTGTATGTGCGTGACATGGTCGGGGAAAAGACCTACCAGCTAGGTGGATCACGCCCGTTGTTTCAGACGATGAGCAATGACGGGTCGAAGGTGCTTTTCATGGAATTTGGAGAACTGTACGAGTTCGATACGAGTACTGGTGTGCAGAGCGACCTGACGGCGAGTCACGGTGCCGGTGAAAGCAATGCCGGTGTGCAAGATCAGGTTGTGGGGGAGAACGAAGATGGCTCGACCGTGTATTTCGTCGCTAAGGGTGTGCTCGCCAGCGGTGCTGTTGCCGGCGAAGACAACCTGTATGTGATGCGCGAAGGCGCCGACGGGTGGAACACGTCGTATATCGCGACTCTGTCAAGCGAAGATAAGCCTGACTGGATCGGTAACGAAGCGCTTGCTGGGCGCGGCGGAAGAATCGCTCAGCTTGGCAACATAACTTCGCGGGTCTCGCCGGACGGCAAATATTTGGCGTTTATGTCTGATAGGCCGTTGACTAGCTATGACAATGTGGATGCGCTTAGTGGACAGCGCGACGAGGAGGTTTACTTGTATGACGCGCAGACCGCCCGGTTGGCGTGCGCATCGTGCAATCCAACGGGCGCTCGACCTGTTGGGCTATTTAACGAAAATGGCACCGGCGGCGGGCCGCTCGTGGATAAAGCTGCGATCTGGCGTAACCACTGGATAGCCGGGAGTCTGCCGGGTTGGAGCGGTCCCGCAAGCTTCGGTGAAGTGTCGCAGTATCAGCCGCGTTTCCTGTCTAACGAAGGCCGTTTGTTCTTTGATAGTCCCGATGCGCTTGTTGCGCAGGACACGGATGGGCTTGAGGATGTGTATGAGTTCGAGCCGGTTGGAATGGGTGATTGCGAGGACGCGTCAGGTACGTTTAGCGAACGTGCCGGTGGTTGTGTAAGTTTGATCAGCTCCGGTACCTCTTCGGATGAATCGGCGTTCCTGGATGCAAGCGAAACCGGTAATGATGTGTTCTTTGATACAGCGAGCAAACTCGTCGCGGCGGATTACGACAACAGTTTTGATGTGTATGACGCACACGCCTGCTCGGCGGAAGTGCCGTGTGCGGCTGAACCGGTTTCGCCGCCTGCTTGTACGACTGAAGCGTCGTGTCGTCCTGCGCCGAGTCCGCAACCTGAGATCTTCGGTCCCGCACCTAGCGCGACATTCTCAGGCACGGGTGACGTTAGCGGAGAAGCTGTGATCCCGGTCAAGTCTACGAAGGGTGCGACTAAACCTAAGAGCAAGACAAAGAAAAAGAAGAAGCACAAGAAGGACGCGCCGAAGAAGCACAAGGCAAAGAAGGCACGGAGAGCTACGCGTGTAAGTGTGGGTAAAGCGAGCGAGAGGGGTGTGGCGTGATGATCGTGAGCTTTCTCAAAAAGAGTATGTTGACCGGTGTTGTAATGGTCTGCCTGTCGGTTGCGATTGGCGTTGCTCAGGCTGGAGCGGCTGAGCCGTGGTGGCATGTATCGAGTGTGTCCGCGCCGGCCAGTCAAGCCGGTAACAAGAGCCGGATCCTTGTCGAAGTCAGCAATATTGGTGACGCGCCTGTTGATGGGTTCAAGGACCCGGTGAGCGTGACCGACGAACTGCCTGTCGGTGTGACGCCTGTGACTGCCTATGCTGAGGGTGGGGGCGGCCTGCAGAGAACGTATAGTACCGGTGCGGATCATGAAGGTGCGAATTGTGCGATCGCCGAACAGGTCGTGTCGTGTACGTTCGCCAGACCGGTATTGACTTATGAACGTGTGATCGTTCCGATTGATGTGGAAGTCGCACCGGGCGCAGGTGGTGGGGAGAACGAGGTTCTCGTCTCCGGTGGTGGGGCGGCTCCAGTGAGCTCGCGTCGTGCGCTCGCGCTGGAAGGCCCGCCATCCATTGGTGTGGAATCCTATGAACTCGCGCCCGAAGAAGAAGGCGGTGGGCTGGACACGCAGGCGGGGTCGCATCCGTTTCAGTTGACGACGACGTTTGCGCTGAACACGCAGGCTGTGCAGAACTTTAATGGAAGTGTGAAAGAAACGTTGACGGAAGTGCGGCCGGTGACTTTGGCTAAGGATCTACGCTTTGTTCTGCCCGCGGGAGTTGTTGGTAACCCGACGCCGTTGCCGAAGTGCAGCTTGAAGACATTCACTGAAGCTGCGAGTAATGGGCAGGTTCATTGTCCTAACGATACGGTTGTGGGTGTTGTGACGACGGTCAGTACGACCGTGCCGTTCTTGGGGTCGGTGCACGGACCGTTTGCCGAATCGTGGCCTTTGTATAGTCTGGAACCGGCTGTCGGGGAACCAGCAAAGTTTGGTTTCTTGACGTCTGCCGCGGGTCCTGTGGTCCTCGATACTTCTGTGCATACCGGTGGCGGATATAACGTGATTGTAACGGTTCCGAATATTACTCAGTTGGCGGGTTTCTTCGATAGTGAGGTGACATTCTGGGGCGTGCCCGGCGATTCCCGTCATGACAATTCGCGTGGGACATGCCTGAACCAGCCGGCCGCTGAACCTCCTTATACGATCGAAATGGAGCCGGTGGAAACGTCGTGCTCGGTCCAGGAAAAGCCGCAACCGTTCGTAATATTGCCAGCCTCGTGTGCCGGACCCTTGCATACGAGTGTCGAAACGGACCCGTGGGATGATCCGGGTGATTTCACGACGCCTAAGGAATATTCTTTTGAAGATGGCGCTGGTGAATCTTATAGTTTGGATGGGTGTAATCGGCTGAGTTTTGAACCGTCCATTGGTGTTACGCCCGATGGTGAGGCTGCTAGTACGCCGACTGGCTTGACTGTTGATGTGCATGTTCCTCAGCAGGCTAGTTTGAATCCTTCGGGTGATGATGAGTCGACGGTGAGGGATACGACTGTGGTGTTGCCTGTGGGTGTTGCTTTGAATCCCGCGTCGGCTGACGGGTTGTTGGCGTGTTCTACTGAACAGTTGGGTTTGGAAGATGGTTCGCCGATTGGGTGTCCTGAATCCTCGAAGGTTGGTACGGTTGAAATTTCGACTCCGTTGTTGCCCGATCCGCTTGTTGGTGGTGCGTATTTGGCGGCGCAGGAAGCTAACCCGTTTGGGAGTTTGTTCGCGCTTTATATCGTTGCTGAAGATAAGACCGCTGGTGTGCTGGTGAAGTTCGCGGGTGAAATCAAAGCCGATCCTGTGACTGGCCAGTTGGTCACGACGTTCAAGGAAACACCGCAACTACCGTTTGAAGATCTGCGATTGCATTTCTTCGGGGGGGAACGAGCACCATTGGGAACACCCGCATTGTGTGGTGCGTACACGACTGGTGCTTCGGTTGCACCGTGGTCTGGGAACGCCCCCGCGGAAATATCCTCTCCGCCGTTTGAGATCGTCAGCGGTCCCGGTGGTAGTGCTTGTGCTGACCCGTTGGGTTTCGCACCATCGTTGACTGCTGGTTCGCCGAATATTCAGGCTGGAGCGTTCAGTCCGTTTACGATGACGATGTCGCGTGCTAGTGGCCAACAGAACCTGCAAGCGGTAGAACTACACATGCCGGCAGGGTTCTTGGGTCAGGTATCAACGGTCAAGCAGTGCGGTGAAGCACAAGCTAACGCTGGGACGTGCGGTCTTGAAAGCCTGATCGGGCATACGGTCGTGAGCGTAGGTTTGGGAGGCGAGCCAGACACGGTTACGGGTGGGGAAGTGTTCTTCACCGGTCCGTATGACGGTGCACCGTATGGCCTGTCGATCGTGAACCCCGCGAACGCCGGCCCGTTCCATCTTGGGAACATTGTGGTGCGCGCCAAGATCGAAGTGAACCCGATCACCGCCGCACTAACGGTCACGACTGATCCTTCGGGTCCGTATGCGATACCGCATATTTGGAAGGGTATTCCGCTTGAGATCCAGCACGTTGAGGTGTCGGTAGATCGTCCAAGCTTTACGTTCAACCCGACCGATTGCGAAAAGCTCGTGATCACTGGGAGCCTCACGAGTGATCAGGGAGCAAGCTCGGCACTCTCGGTTCCCTACCAGGTGACTAATTGCGCGACGTTGAAGTTCAAACCTGTCTTCTCTGTATCTACGCAGGGCAAGACTTCGCGCAAGCAGGGGGCTAGCCTGAACGTGAGATTGTCTTATCCAGCGGGGTCGTTTGGTAAGGCTGCGAATATTGCGAAGGTCAAGGTGGACCTGCCTAAGCAACTACCGTCGCGTCTAACGACCTTGCAGAAGGCGTGTCCCGCGGCGACGTTTGAAGCAAACCCAGCGGTGTGTCCCGCGGACTCGATCGTGGGTAGCGCGCACGCCACCACCCCTGTTCTTGAAGGTGGGTATTCAGGTCCCGCGTATTTTGTCAGTCATGGTGGCGCGAAGTTCCCCGAACTGATCGTACTTCTACAGGGTCAGGGCGTCACGATCCAATTGCATGGCGAAACATTCATTAGTAAAGAAGGGATTACGTCGAGTACGTTCCGGCAAGTCCCAGACGTTCCGATTGGTACGTTCGAACTGAAGCTACCGCAGGGCACCGATTCGGCGCTAGCCGCTAACGGGAACTTGTGCGCAAGCACACTGAAGATGCCGACAACGTTTGTGGCGCAGAACGGTATGAGCATCCACCAATCCACACCCATAAGTGTCACCGGTTGCACCAAACACAAGACCAAGAAGGCTAAAACCCTGAAAAATAATCGTAAAGATTCCAAGAAACGCAGTAGGAAATGATGCTGTAGGAATAATCGCGTAGGGGCGGGTGGTGCCCGGAGTGTCTTCGTGTGTATGTGTGGGTTGAATGTCCGATAATAAAGCTATGGGAGGAATAAAATGTTCTCTAGGATGAGGAAGCGTTTTACGTACGCTAACGTCGCGATGACAATAGCGCTCGTATTCTCGATGACCGGTGGAGCATATGCCGCCAGTAAATACGTGATCACCACAACCAAACAAATCAAGCCGAGCGTGCTCGCATCGTTGAAAGGTGCGACCGGAAAGACAGGAGCAGCAGGACCACAGGGCCCGGCAGGACCAACGGGACCTATGGGTCCGGCAGGGGCAGCGGGTACGGCAGGCGAAAAAGGCGCCGCCGGCACAAACGGTACGAACGGCACGAACGGTGAAAGTGTCGCTAGCACCGTACTCGCAACGAAAAATCCGCACTGCGCCGAAGGCGGAACGGAATTCAAAATTGCAGCCAGCGCGACCTACGCCTGCAACGGCAAAACGGGCGCCGCTGGAGCGGCAGGACCGACAGGATCACCGTGGACCGCCGGCGGCACACTCCCGGCCGGGGCTACAGAGACAGGCGTATTCAATGTTTTCGCCGTACCCGCGAGCTTCTCAGGCATCGAATACGTACCCGGAACGATCTCCTTCCCGATACCGCTCAGCAGCACCATCGCGGAAAGCAACGTACACGTGGTCCCTCCAGGAACCACAGAAGCAGAAGACCCCAAAGGTTGTAAAGGCACAGCCAAACCAACACAGGCAGAACCCAAAGGCGCCGAAGCAGAAAACGGCTATCTCTGCATCTACGAGAACCTCGCTATAAACGTACAAAAGACCGAAGTAAACTCGCCCGAAACCGGAGAAATAGAAGCCGGCAAGACAGGCACCATGCTACAAATCTACCCCACAACAAAAAGCCAAGCCGTCATCGCCGACGGTATCTGGGCAGTTACCGGAGCCTAACGCTCTTGACGATGGATCTGCCTAGCTTCTCAGCGCTGCTCGGTGGAAGCCGGGTCGCGCTGGGCGAAGGCGTCCTGCGCGGATGCTGCCGAGGAGGCCTGGGCCGCGGCTTGCGAGGAGGTCTGAGCCGGCGCCTGCGGTGACGCGGCAGGCAACGTCTGCTGCTGCTGGCTTGCCTGCTTTTGATCGGGGTGCTCGCCGCTGATCGACTGCTTGAACTCGCGCATGCCGCTGCCGAGCGAGCGGCCGATCTCGGGCAGGCGCTTGGCGCCGAACAACAGCAGCAGCAGCACAACGATCAGGGCGAGATGAACTGGGTTGTCGAGTCCCATCTACACCAGTCTAGGCACTATCGGCCGAAGTTGGGTGATTTTCGCGCAGGGATTGATTTGCGGTGGAATTTGGGGGGATCGCTGTCGCGCGGTTCCCCCAGTGCCCGGCGTACCAGCTGGATCGCGACCAGCACCATCAGCAGTGCGAAACCGCCGCGCAGCACCGTGCCCGACAGGGCATTGGCCAGTGCCACGCCTGCCGCGGCGCCCACGAGCGACAGTAGGCCCATCGTCAGCGCGTCTTTGCGGCGCACGTTGCCGTAGCCGTCCTGCTTGACCGTGCCGACCATCGCCACCGGGATGATCGCAAGCAGCGATGTGGCCTCCGCCTGGTGCTGGTCGAGGCCGATCAGGATCACCAGGCCCGGCACGAACAGCACCCCGCCGCCGACCCCGAGCAACCCGGCGACGATGCCCGCGCACAGGCCGATCGCGATCGCGCCGATCATCATTGGGTCATCAGCTCCACCGCGCTTGCCACCAGCACGACCGCGAACAGCAGCGAGATCGAGCGCGTCGCGAGACGCTGCTGCAGCCACGTGCCGATCAGCACGCCCCCCATCGCCGGGATCCCGATCAGCACCGCGTCGAGCACGTGCACGTTGCCATAGACGCCCTGCGTGGCGGCGGCGAAACCGGCGATGAACACGATCGCCGCGAGCGAGGTGCCGGTTGCCTCGCGGGGCCCGTAGCCCAGCCACAGCACGAGCAGCGGCACCATCACCGTCCCGCCGCCAACGCCGAACAGGCCGCTGAAGACGCCGGCGGCGGTTCCGATCGCGGCCAACTTGAGCGCTCGGGTACGACTCTGATCGAGCCCCCGATCAGTTCCCATGCGAAGGATGCGACCGGTCCGCCGTCACAGAGCGCCATACTAAAGGTCGTGTCCCCGGCCGCGACACTCGTGGAGGCGCTCGAGCCGCTCCGCTCCGACCCCGCGCACACAGCTGTGCTGCTCGATATCGACGGCACGCTTGCGCCGATCGTTCGTCATGCCGCCGACGCGCACGTGCCGGAGGCGACACGCACGCTGCTGATCGAGATATCCAAGCGCTACCGGCTTGTGGGCTGCGTCAGCGGCCGGCGCGCCGCGATCGCCCGTCAGATCGTTGCCATCGGGAGCATCGCGTACATCGGCAACCATGGCGGAGAGCTGCTGCGTCCCGGTGCCACTCGTCCCGAGCTCGACCCCGACCTGACCGCCTGGTCCGAGCGAGTGCGCGAGTTCGCAAGGCGCGTCTACACCCCCGAGCATCAGCGCGCGCGCGTGCGGAGCGAGGACAAGGACGCGATCGCCGCGTTTCACTGGCGCGGCGCCCCCGACGAGCAGGCCGCCGCCGCGCTTGTGCGCGAGATCGCCGAGCGTGCCGAGCAGGAGGGCTTCGCTGTGCACTGGGGTCGCATGGTGCTGGAGGTGCGTCCCCCGATCGCGCTCGACAAGGGCCTTGGCGTGAGCGCGCTCTTGCAGAGTGCCGCTGAGGCCAACAACGGGCCGCCGATCAAGAGCGCGCTGTATGTCGGCGACGACACGACCGACATCGACGCGTTTCGCGCGCTGGGCGAGCTCGTCCAGGACGGCACGCTCGAGTTCGCTCTGCGCGTCGCGGTCGGCTCGGAGGAGACCCCGCCGGCGCTTGTCGAGCAGGCCGATCTGATCATCGACGGCCAGAGCGGCGTGCGCGGGCTGCTCGAGGCTCTTCTCTAAAGACGAGGCGTGCACTTCGTCGACTTTCTCAGGGCGACTGTCCTGCTCAGCGCCGCCGCTGCCACAGCGCTTGTGATCGTCACCGTGCTCTCCGCCGCGTCCTCCTCAGACCCCACGATCGTGCCGGTCTCTGTCGGCTGGTGGGTGCTAGCGTCCGCGATCGGGTTGTGGCTTGGGCGCCGTGCCCAGGTTCACCCGCCGATCGCGCGTCTGCTGCGTGAGGCCAAGACGAGCACCGCGCTGCCCGAGTACCGCCCCGGCGCCACCCTTTTGAACCGGCTCTGGCCGCTTTTGCTTTTCACGGTGATCGCCGGTGGGCTCGCATTCCTCGCTCCGCAGATTCCCGGTATCGGCGCAGGGTTCGCGATCGCGCTCGCGTTGTGGTGGCGCCGCCAGGACGCCGCCGTGGCGGCAATCGAGGAGCGCGACGGCGCGCGCTTCCACGTGCTGCGCACCTCTCCGCTGCGTGCGATCGCGCTGGGGCGCACACCCGGCTTCAAGGCGCTGCGCCCGCAACGCATCGATGGCGCCACCACCTGAGGTGCTCGACGTTCTGATCGTCTCGCTGGGCTCCACCGGTGGGTTGCGCGCCGCCGACGGCGAGCTGCTCGATTCCCTGCGCCGCGCCGGCGCCGTCGCCGAGATGGCTCGCGCCCGTCCACCGCGCGAGCTGCGCACCCTGATGCTCACCGACCTGGCTTGGGCAAGCGCCGCACGCACCGCCGTCGAGGCCGAGCTTCGGCGCACGCACACGCGTGCGTTGATCTATTCGAGTACTACTGCCGCTCTGCTGTGGCCAAGGCCGGGTGCTATCCGCTTCGACGCGCCCGCGACCGGTAACCGCCCGGGTCGTCACGGCATCTGGCAGCGTCCACTTGAGCGCCGTCGCCTGGCCAAGGCGACAATGCTGCTTCCACTGAGCGAGGCCACTCTGAGCGAGGTTCCCGCGGCTCTCGGTGCCGATCGTGCGCTGGTGGTGCCGGTGCCGGTCGATCCCTCCGGACCTGTCGATCCCTCGGGACAGCGAGGAGAGCGAGACATCGCCGCGCTCACGTATGCCGCCAACCCCGCCAAGAAGGGTCTGGAGCGGATCCTGCGCGCGTGGAGTCAGGCGCGCAAGCCCGGCGAGGAGCTGTTCGTGCTCGGCGTCTCCCAGCGCGAGCTGGTCAAGCTCGGCTATGCGCTGCCGGCCGAGGGCGTGCGCGTCCTCTCGATGCTGTCGCAACCGGACTATCGTGCGCTGCTGCGCCGCACACGGGTGTTTGTGTGCGCGGCTCGTCGCGAGGACTATGGCGCGGCGCAACTGGAGGCGCTGGCCGATGGCTGCGTGCTCGTCACCACGCCCTCGCCCGGACCCTACGCCGCGCTGCCGATCGCGCGCGAGCTGGACGGGCGCTTGGTCAGCGAGGATCTTGCCGGCGCCCTGCGCACAGCGCTCGAAGATCCCTCGCCCGACTATGCCGATCGCGCGCTACGAGCGCTTGCGCCATTCCGCCGCACCGAGGTCGACAGGATCGTCGCAGAGCAGCTACTGCCGCGCCTGCTTGCGTAGCTTGGAGAGCTCCGCCCAGGTGCGCGTGTTGGCGACGTCCCCGGCACTCAGCCAAGCACGGCGCGCGGTCGCGATTCCCCAGCGCATCACGCCGAAGCGCTCGACGCCATGCGCGTCGGAATCGATCAGGATGCGCGCTCCGGCCAGCGCCGCCGCGCGCGCGTGGACGTCGTTTAGATCGCGACGGTCGGGGTTGGCGTTGATCTCGAGCATCGTGCCAGTGCGCGCCGCCGCGTCGATCAGCGCGTGCACGTCGAGCGCATAGGGCTCGCGCCGCTCGATCAGTCGACCGGTCGGATGGCCGATCGCGTCTACCAGCGGATGTTCGGTGGCGGCGATCATGCGCGCGGTCATCGCCTGCTCGCCCATCGCAAACGACGTGTGCACGCTCGCGATCACCCAGTCGAGCTGGGCCAGAAGATCGTCCTCGTAGTCAAGCGTGCCATCGGGCAGGATGTTGACCTCGCTGCCCGCCAGCACCCGGATTCCATCGATGCTCGCGTCCGCTTCGCGGACGCGCTCTATCTGGCGCAGCAGCTCCTCTGGGCTCACATCGTCGCCAAACCCGTGCGTTGCGGAATGATCGGTGATCGCCACGTACTCATAGCCCCGCGCGAGTGCCGCAAGTGCCATCTCCTCGATCGTGTTGCGCCCGTCGGAGGCCACGGTGTGGCAGTGCAGGTCGCCCCTGACGTCCTCGAGCTCGATCAGTCGCGGCAGCCCAGCACTTGTTCCCTGGGTGTCCTCGCGCGTGCCGGCCGAGTGACTGGTGCGAGCGGATTGCCGTGCGCCGGAGGCCTCCCGCTCGAAAGCGGCGGCGGTCAGCTCGCCGCGGTCCTCGCGTAGCTCGGGCTCTATATAGGCAAGGCCGAGCAACGCGTAGACCTCCTGCTCGCCGGCGCACGTGGTGGTCGTCGTCGTGGCGTCGTCATAGATGCCGTACTCAGACACATGCAGTCCTTTGCGCACCGCGTCCTCGCGCAACGCGGCGTTGTGCTTGCCCGAGCCGGTGAAGTGCTGCAGCAGGTTGCCCAGCTGGCTTGGCTTTGCGATTCGCAAGTCCACGCTCACGCCCGAGTGAGTGCGGGCCTTGGCCCCGGCCCTGCCGGCCGAGGCAACGCTCTCGATCTCCGCGAGCTTGGCGAGGCTCTTGGCGAGCGTCGTCGGCTTGCGTGTGACCGCGACCAGGTCGATGTCCTTCACGCTGTCGGCCATCCGCCGTGCTGAGCCGGCGACGAGCACCTCCGTACCTTCGCCCCCGCGCTCGCGCAGTCCCGCCGCCAGCGCCTCGCCGAGCTCTAGTGCCTTCGGCAGTAGCAGTCGCGGATCGGTTCGCACATCCTGGTCCTCGCCCAGCTTCTCGAGCGCCTCCAGCACACTGGTCTCGAACTTCGCTCCCAGGCCGCGCACCGTGCGCAGCCGTTGTGCCAGCGCCGCCTCGCGCAACGTCTGCAGCGAGTCGACCCCAAGCTCTGAGTGCAGCAGTCGCGCGCGCTTGGGACCGAGCCCCGGCAGCCGTGTGATCGCGATCAGCCCCGCTGGGATCTTCGCACGCAGCTTCTCTGCCGCTGGGATCGCGCCGGTGTCGATCAGCGCGAGGATCTTTTCCTGCAGCGTCGCGCCAACGCCCGCAAGCTCGGTGGCGCGTCCGGCGCGCGCCAGCTCCGCCACCGACACCGGCGCCTCGCGCACCGAGCGCGCAGCGGTGCGGTAGGCGAGCACGCGGTGCACGATCGCGCCGTCGAGCTCGTACAGGTCGCCGAGCTCCTCGAGCGCATCGGCGATCGCCGCGTTGGACTGCTCAGCCATTCTCAGTCGGTCCTGAGGGCCACGACCGTGTTTGGCTCGAGCTTTAGTCGCGCCCTGTGGGCGAGCACCGGCAGCGAGCCGCGCACATCCTGCGCGCTGGTCGTGGAGAGCATGTCGGTGCTCACACGCGTGCGCGAGCCTTCGATGGCGATCGGAAGCGTCACCGCATGAGCGGAGAACGAGGTCACGATTACGCTCCTGGACGAGCCGTGCACGACGCTCACGCTGAATACCGGCGAATGGTTGGTGCTAGCCGATGCGATGCGACTATCCAGTGGCAGCCAGCGGTGCAGGAAGAGCAAGGCGTAGCTCAGCGGCTCGTGCGTGACCGTGCCGTCGGCGTTATACACAAACGGGTCATAGCTGGTGCCGGCCGAGTGAAAGCGCACTTGCTCAAACCCAGACAGCAGTGCTCCCAGCACGAAGCGTGTCGCCCACACGCTCGCCACCGGCGTGTTGGACAGACCCGGCTTGCCGGCGCAGGAGGCGCTGTTGCTCTCAGAGATGATCGCTGGGCGCTGCACGGCCTGCGCGGCTTGTACTAGCCAGGCGAGCTTTTCGACCAGGCCGACGCTCGAATGCTCGGACAGCAGACGCTGCGCCGTCGCTGTGGGATCCGAGCCGCAGGCGGTGGTCGGGTAGATGTGCGCGTCGATCTGATCGGGGGGGTCTTCGTGCAGCATCGCGCCGATCTGCTGCTTCCAGCCGCTCCCTGCCAGGTCGGGGCCTTCGAGGCGGATCGGGCCGAGTTCTGCGCGCCGACCCTTCCATTCGCTCACGTATTCGCTGGGCGACCATGTCGGTGGGCGAAACGCGGGCACTGTGAATTCGGGTTCGTTGGGGAGCACGTGGCTGATCGTGTACAGGTCGGGCTCGTTGCCGAGCGAAAAGCTCAGCTGCGAGGCGGGGATCGCCTGCTCGGCGGCCGCGATCGTCGCCTCGTCGTCGGCCGTCGTGGCCCCGCCAAAGTTCAGCCCGACGGTGACCTGGATGTCCGTTTCGCGCGCCAAGCAGCCGAGCGCGGTCCAGAAGGATGGTGCGATCAAATAGCGGAAGGAGCCGCTCACGCCGGCCAGATCCTGGGAGTCGCCGCCGACCCGCAACGACGGCGAGCCGAGTTCGCGCAGCAGTTCGATCATCGCCGGGCTCGGACACGGCCCGTTGCCGAGCGCCCGCTCGAGCAGCGGATACTCGATCGACAGTCCGATCGGCGCGCGTGAGATCAGCGCTGAGCGCACGACCGGCGGCTTCGTCGTCCTCTCGGGACTGGCCGTGGTCGTCGCGGTTTGGGTTGCCCCGACGATCAGTCCCGCCAGCAAGGCGGCGCGCCAACGACTCATTGGCTGTAATGATATCCGGGCGAATGCCTCTGACTTCCGTTCCACGACGCCTCGTCGTGCTGCTGGCGTGCCTTGCTCTCGGAGGCCTTCTCGCGGCGGGGAGCGCATTCTCCGCGCACGGCGCGTCGCGCCCGCCCAGCGCGCACCAGTCGCGCACGCCCACCGCCCATCGCGCTGCCGCGCCGCAGTTTCGCTTCGGGCTTGCCGACTACGAACCGCGCACGTTCTCCGATCCGCGCGTGCGCCAGCTCGACGTCTATCTCGCCCGCGACGTGGTGCCCTGGAACGTGGCGCTTGTGCCCCGCGAGCTTGCGGAAGTAAGGGAATGGCTTGACGCTGTCAAGCACGCCTACCACATCATTCCGTTCATCACTTTTCAGCACGCCGACAATAACGACATCGGCCCGAGCCCGACCCAGTTTTTGAGGGCATTTCTGAAGTTCAGGAAGCTGTTTCCCTGGGTAACCGAGTTCTCTCCCTGGGATGAGGCCACCCACTCCACGCAGCCAACCGAGCACCATCCGTGGCTGGCCGCCGAGTACTACAACGTGCTTGCCGCCCACTGCTCGGGATGCGAGATCACGGCGCCTGACATTCTCGACTCGGATGGAAACGTCGAGGCCTGGGTCGCGTCGTTCCTGGAAAAGGCGCATCCATACCCCAAAATCTGGCCGTTTAACCCTTACAACAGCGCCGCCACCGATAAATCGGCGCTGGTCGAACAGTTCCTGGCGGCGACGCGGGGCCAGGTGTGGTTCAGTGAGGTCGGAGGAGTCGTGTGGTGGCGCTTCAAAGGCAAGCTGATCGACCATGGCGTGGAGTACGCGGCGCGCGTCGCCAAGAACATCTTCAGTCTCGCGCGGCTGAGCCCGCGCATCACCAGGGTCTACTACTACCACTGGCGCTCCCCCGGGTCCCCAACGAAGGCTAGGAAGGCCACCTGGGACGCCGGGCTCGTGAGCTCAAACGGCGCGGCGCGCCCAGCGCTGCTGGTGGTTGCCAAAGAACTGCGCCGCGGTATCCAGAAATCGATTCCAAAGATCTTTTGAGCGCTTGCCGACCGTGGCCGCGAGTCTGCGGAGATTCGGCTTCGCGCTCCCAACAAGCGCGTGAGTGCTCTACGCGCTGAGCTCGAGTATCGCGGTGCGCGTGTTGTGCCAGTAGATCGTCACCGGACACGCGCCGCCGGACGCGGTCACCACACACGTCCCGGCGGTTCTGCTCGCTTTGGGGCTCGACACGTGGGTTGCGCCCGCAAGCCAGATCGTCGTGTGAAGCGTCGCCTTCGCGGGCACGCTCATACTCAACTTGATTCCCGTGGCGGTCGTGCTCAGCGCCCAGGTCGCACGTGCCACGATGTGCCCGGCGCGCCTGTAGGCTCCGCTCAGCACGGTGGCGCCACCCGTTCCACGCACCGTGTCAAAAGTTGGCGTTGCGCTTGCTTTGTGTGCGAATCCCAGCGTCCACACGCTCGAGCTTCCGCGCTGGATCGGACGCAGCGCCAGCAGGTCGCGCCAGCCGCTCCTGCGGGCCACCTTGACCGCGACCAGTCCCTGTGCCTCACGCGGATCGTTGCTGGTGGAGCGTCCGCTCAGCTCCCACCACACGCCGCCCGCCCTACCCCACACAAGCCCGCTGGAGGCGAGATCGTCGGCGAGCAGGCTCCTGCTGTCGGCCGGCAGCGACGTGCGTGGAGCCTGCGCGGCCGGCCAGCGCTCGAGCGCATCGGACAGCAGCCACAGCGTCAGGCCCTCGTATTGATTGAGCGCCGCATAGCCGTCCATGATCGACGGGCTGAAGTCCAGGTCAAGGCCCGGTACGGCCGGAAGCACGCCGTCGGGCAGGAGCGGGTAGGCGTTTACGAGGTAGGCGACGGCGCGATCGCCAAACGCGTGCCACACGCCGGCGTTTGCCGGTTCGAGCGCCGCGCGCCGTGCGCCGAGCGCGGCGGCCGCGGCTTGCACCCACGACTGGTCGAGCGAGCGCCCCGCCAGCGACAGCTGACCGTCGGGAGCCATCATGTCGAGTGCATAGCGGTCTGCTTGAGCGCGCAGCCTTGCGACTGCCGGGGTGATCGCGCTCGGGTCGAATTCTTCGATCAGCTCGAGCATGAAAGTCGAGAACAGCTCATACGCGGAGGGCTCGGCGCCGGGGTCAGAGAGCTCCCGCGCAAGTCCCCCGAGCCCCGAGCTGGAGAGTGCGCCGCCGGACCCGCTCTCGGCGGAGCGCGGCCCGTGGGCGCCGATCGCGCGCGCGATTCCGACTCGCCGGAGCGTGGGCTGCTTGTGGGTGGCGCTGCTCGCCACGGTGCTCAGCAGCGGAGCTCCCGCGTAGCTCAGGGCCAGTTCGAGGTCGGCTTTGATCTGGGCGCCAACGGGCGCGCTTTCGCCCGCCAGGGTTCCCGGTTCGCCGGCGAGCTGGTCTGCCCTCAGCAGTGCCGCCCCGGCCGACCACACAAGGCGCCAGTTGCTGTAGCAGCCGAGTTCGGCCAGACAGTTGGCGCCTGTGGGAGGGCCGATCTGCCCGGCGAACAGTTCAAGTGGCACCGCGATCCGCTGCCACGCGCTCGCGGGGAACTCGCCATCGCGCCCGTCGTGGATGACGGCGGCGAGCGCGAGCAGGTTGAACGGGTCGCTGGGCACTGGCAGGGTCAGCGCGGAGTCGACGATGTGCACACCTGTACTTTCGAGTGTGCCCTCGCCGGTCTGGCGGGCGAGCTTGAGCATCACGTCGGCAAGCATGATCACGCCATAGTTGTCGCCCGTGTCCTGGGGGTTCAACGGGTCCGCGACCAGCCCGCTGGCCGTCGTGTAGGGCACCCACGCGCTCGCTATGCGATCGATGTAGTCGCTCAACTCCGCCGCGCTCACGGGCGCTCCGGCATTTGGCTGCGAGTCGCTCGCGGGCGTGCTCGGTGGGGGCTGCGCGGCATGGGCGCATGGCACGCACGCCAGCAGCAGCGCGATGCTTGCGATCAGTCCCCCCAGTGCCGCCAGCGGCGTTGCGCGATTCCTCAACACGCTCTAGGGTACGACGCTTCGTGACCGACGTGCCGTGGCTGATACTCCCGACCTACAACGAGGCCGAGAACATCGAGGCGATCGTGACAGCCGCCGGCGAGGTGCTTGCGGGCGCAAACGACGGCGTCTACAAGATCCTGATCGTCGACGACGGCTCGCCCGATGGAACTGGCGAGATCGCGGACGGCTTGGCACGCGAGCGTGAGCCGGTCGAGGTGCTGCACCGCACCGAGAAGAACGGGATCGGCCCCGCCTATCTGGCGGGCTTCCGCTACGCGCTGGAGCACGGCGCCGCGTATGTGATGGAGATGGACTCCGACTTCTCTCACGATCCAGCCGACCTCGCGCGTCTGCTGGCAACCGTCCGCGGAGGGGCCGATCTGGCGCTCGGCTCGCGCTATGTGCCCGGCGGAGGCGTGGTCGACTGGAGTCTGTTGCGGCGCTTCATCAGCGAGGGCGGCTCCACCTATGCGCGCCTGGTGCTGGGGTTGCGGGTGCGCGACCTGACAGGCGGCTTTAAGTGCTTCAAGCGCGAGGTGCTCGAAGCGATCCACTTCGACAGCGTGCGCTCGCAGGGCTACGCGTTCCAGGTCGAGCTCACCTATCGCGCGGCGCGGGCCGGCTTCCGGGTGGTAGAGATACCGATCGTGTTCAAGGACCGTGAGCTTGGGCAGAGCAAGATGTCGTGGTGGATCGCCGTGGAGGCGATGTGGCTGGTGCCACGCCTGCGCTTTGGCCCCCAGCCGCCTCCGGCGCCGAGTATCGCGTCTGCTGAGCCGCGGGTCTCGACCCGAATCTGACGGCATCCCGACGGTATCCCGATGCCATCCCTTTACTTTGTATAGTGAGTGTTGGTCGGTTCGCGAGGACGAGCCTCGAGCCGTAACGAGACGACAGTCACCCGATAGGAGAATTCCATGGCAGGCACCCTGAGCGAAGTCACCGATGCCAACTTCCAGGCCGAGGTCGTCGAGTCCGAGAAGCCGGTGCTCGTCGACTTCTGGGCTCCCTGGTGCGGGCCGTGCCGCGTGGTCGGACCCGTCTTGGAGGAGATCGCCTCCGAGCGCGAGGACCTGCGCATAGTCAAGCTCAACGTCGACGAGAACCAGCAGACCGCAGCCGCCTTCCAGGTGCTGTCGATCCCGACGATGATCCTGTTCAAGGGTGGCCAGGCCGTCAAGACGGTCGTCGGCGCCTACCCCAAGAAGAAGATCGAGGCCGAGCTGGAGCCCGCGCTGGCGTAGCCGGACCACTCGCGCGCCGCGCGGTATGGCGGTGGCGGATTGCCGTCAGGCGGTGTCCGCGCGGCGTAGCGCGATTTCGAGCGCGAGGTCTTCGATCTCGGCGGGTTCGCAGTGGGTCATCGCGGCGGCCGCGTCGCCGTCGCCTAGGGTGAGCGACACGGCGAGGGTCTCGCCGGCGAGATACGCCTCGTGCGCGCGCGCCGCATCGAGCAGCGCCCGATCGCCGTCCAGCGCGAGCTCGATCCGGTCCTCGACCTCCAGGCCCGCGTTCTTGCGCGCGTTCTGCGCCGCGTGCACGATCTCCCGCGCGCGGCCCTCACGCAACAGGTCCTCGTCGATCGCGAGGTCGAGCGCGACCGCGTGCGCGCCCTCGCGCTCCACGCTATACCCCTCCGGGGCCTTCATCGTCAGCAGCACGTCGTCCGCGGTCAGCGTGTGCTCGCGGTCGCCCACCGCAATGCCGATCCCGTGACCGTTGCCCACCGCCGCCACCACGCGCGCCGGGTCGAGCGCCGCGATCGCCTTCGCCGCGAGCGGCATGTCTTTGCCGAACAGCGGCCCCAGTGTGCGGTAGTTCGCCTTCACCTCGAACTCCGCGAGCTCCTCCGCGCCCTCCACGAAGCGCACCCGTCGCACGTTCAGCTCGTCGCGCACGATCTCCGCCAGTCGCTCGATCGCCGCGCGCTCGCGCCCGTCGGCGACGACCACCGCCTCGGCGAGCGGTTGGCGCACCTTGATCTTCGCCTGCGCGCGCGCGCCAAGCCCGAGCCGCACGGTCTCGCGCGCGGTTGCCATCGCGTCCTCGAGCTCCGCGTCGCGCGTGGGGAGCGCATCCCCCGCGGGGAAATCGCACAGGTGCACGCTCGCTCGCGCACCGTCGAGGTTGTCGTAGATCTCATCCGCTACGAACGGGCAGAACGGGGCGAGCAGCTTCGCCACCATCAGCAAACACTCGCGCAGCGTCGCGAACGCGGCAGGATCGCCGTTCCAAAAGCGCCGCCGCGAACGGCGCACGTACCAATTCGACAGGTCGTCCACGAGCTCGGCGATCGCGCGCCCCGCGGCGGTCGCGTCGTAGGCGTCCAGGCGTTCCACCACCAACGCGGCAGTCGCCGCGCAGCGGGACAGCGCCCAGCGGTCGAGGTCGTTCTCGGGCGCGCGCGCGGACCTGGGCGAGATGCCGCTCCCACCGGCTCCCCGAGCCGTCGCGCCGGCTGTCTCAGCCTCCCCAAAACCAGTCCTCTCCTCCAACGTGCGCGCGTTCGCATGCGCGTAGAGCGCGTAGAAGAAATACGTGCTCCACAACTGCTTGAGGAACAGCCGCACGCCCTCGCCGATCGCATCCTCGGAGAAGCGGTAGCCGTCCCACGGTTGCTTGGAGGTGAAGAAGTACCAGCGAAACGCGTCCGCGCCGTACTTGTCCAAGACATGCCACGGCTCGACGGTGTTGCCCTTGGACTTCGACATCTTCTGGCCGTCTGCGTCGAGGATCAGCCCGAGGCAAACCACGTTCTCATACGAAGACTTGTCAAACAACAGCGTCGAGACGGCCAGCAGCGAGTAGAACCAGCCGCGCGTCTGGTCGAGTGCCTCGCAGATGAAGTCGGCGGGGAATTCTTTTTGGAATTGTTGGGCGTGCTCGTGGGGATAGTGGTGCTGGGCGAAGGGCATCGAGCCGGAGTCAAACCACACGTCGATGACCTCGGGCACTCGCCTCATCGATCGCTCGCATTCAGGGCATGGAAAATCGACATCGTCTACGTAGGGACGATGATGATCGTGAAGCGGTTCACCTGACAGCTTCTCGAGCTCCTGGAAAGACCCGATCGTGTATGTATGCCCCTCCTCGCAGCGCCACACCGGCAGTGGCGTTCCCCAGTAGCGCTCGCGCGAAAGCGCCCAGTCGACGTTGTTTGACAGCCAGTCGCCAAAGCGCCCGTGCTTGATGTGCGGCGGATACCAGTTGATTGTCTCGTTGGCAGCCATCATTTGGTCGCGCAGCCTGGAGGTGGCGATGTACCAGGAGGGCTTGGCGTAGTAGATCAGCGGAGTGTCACAGCGCCAGCAGTGGGGATAGGAGTGCTCGTAGTCGGCGCGGCGGAAGAGCAGCCCGCGCGCGTCTAGGTCGGCGATCAGCTCCTCGGCCAGCTCTTTGTCCTTGACGAGTCTGCCCTTGTATGAGCCGCCATCGTGGCTGCGCACGTCCATTGCATATGTGCCGTCCGGTGCGACCGGGTTGAAGACACTGTGCGGCTTGTCCGGGTCGATCGCTCCCACGCGAGCCGCGACGGCGGCGCGGAAGTCGTCCTCGCCGAACGCGGGCGCGATGTGCACGAGCCCGGTGCCGTCCTCGGTGCTCACGAAGTCACCGGCGATGATCGGCGCGCCACCGCTGTCGCGCCCGTCGGTGGGGAAGATCGGCGACTCATAGAACGCGCCTGTGCGCGCGTCATCTGTCTGGGCGCCCTGCTCGCCGCTGCCTGTCCCGTCGCTTTCGCCGCCCTGCTCGACCTGCTCGCCGATCAGGGCACTTCCCGGGAAGCGCTCGATGATCTCCGCATCCTCGCCGAGCACTCGCTCGACAAGCGCCGCGGCGAGGACCAGCGTCTCATCGCCCACCTTCGCACGTGCGTACTCGATGCTCGGCCCCGCCGCTACCGCGACGTTTCCAGGCAGCGTCCACGGCGTCGTCGTCCAGATCAGGAGCGCATCGCCTGCCCGCAGCGGACCGCGATCGACGGTTATCGGCAGGCGCACGTACACCGACGGGTCGACCACGTCCTTGTACCCCAGCGCCACCTCGTGTGAGGACAGCGCCGTCCCGCAGCGGTAGCAGTAGGGCACCACCTTGTGCCCCTCGTACAGCAACCCCTTCTTGTCGATCTCCGAAAGCGCCCACCACACCGACTCGATGTAGCTCTCGTCGAGCGTCCTGTAGGCGTGCTCGAGGTCCACCCAGAACCCGATCCGCTCGGTCAAGCGGTCCCACTCCTCGAGGTACTCGAACACGGAGTCGCGGCACTGCTCGTTGAACTCCTTGATCCCGTACTTCTCGATCTCGGTCTTGCTCTTGATCCCGAGCTTCTCTTCGACCGCGATCTCGACGGGCAACCCGTGGCAGTCCCAGCCGCCCTTGCGCTCCACGCGATAGCCGCGCATCGTCTTGTAACGCGGATAGATGTCCTTGAACACGCGCGAGAGCACGTGATGGGAGCCGGGCCGGCCGTTGGCTGTGGGGGGACCCTCGTAAAAGACCCACTGCTCGGCGCCCTCGCGAGCGCGCAACGACTCGCTGAACACATCGCGCGCGCGCCAACGCTCCAGCACCTCCAGCTCCAGCTCTGGCAGCAGCTGGCGCGCGTCCACCGCGCGTGAGGGAATCAGCGGGTGTCGGTCGCGCGTGGCCATCGGTGGCCAATTGTAAGTGGGCGTGTCTGAGCACCCATGCTCGAGCGCCGATGCTGGAGGATCTATGCCTGGGCGTGCATGTCCCCGCTCGCATTCGTCCGTGACCTCGCTGCGTAGTGGAGTCGCCCAAGCACGTCGGTTGTGGGGGCCACCTTCGCGTTCTCGTAGTCGGACAGCCTCGATGCGGAGGTCCCCGCGGCTCGCGCCAGCTCGCGCAATGTCATCCCACTCGCCGCACGCCACTCGTGAATCTGCGCCGCGTAGCGCTCTCGGCCGCGCCGCGTCAGCTCCGCGCGGGCGCGGCGGATCACATCCGCTATCAGTGCATCCGCTCCATAGTGCTCACCCCAGCTCACCACTGTCTCCGCGGTGCGCGCTGCGGGGCCCCACGGATTGACTCGGATTGCCTGTGCCAGTCGCCGCCAATCCGAGAGCGAACCACGATCGATCATCGTCTCGATCGCCTCCGCCGGCCAATCGTCTATCGGGCGCGACGGATCGAAGTTGAGGTTGCGGAAGCTCACGGTCATCGTGTCATCCTCTCGGCTACATCCGCCAGCATCGCCTTGACAGTCGACCAATCGTGCCAGCGCGGATCGAGCGCCTTGTAGCTGGATAGCTGCGCCGTGACCTCCGCGTCGCGTGGTCGTGGATCCGCGAGTTGTCGGACGAGCTGCGTCGTCACCATCTCAGGGCGTTTGTTCAGATCGTCGTAGTAGTCGTCGATCGCACGCAGCACCGCAGCCGCTTCGTCGAGGCCGATGCTCTCGCTGAGCGCAGCCACGTCGAGGTAGTCGCGTGTCTGATTGCGGCTGAGAGCAAGCCACGCCTTGATTCTCAGGATCTCTGCCGCGGTCGGCACTACGAGCTGCCGACCGCGTACCCGAGTCTCCGCGGTCTCGAGCGGCCGCTTGCGCAGTAGCTGGCGCACGCCCGTCTCGATCCCGCCAAGCTCGCCGAGGATGATCCTGCCCGGCTTCACCCGCGCGGTAGACCAGTCCCCCAGCACTTCGAGATGTTCCAGGATCGTGTCGAAGCGCCCCCCGAGATCCGCCACCACGTGGTCGTGATCGAGCGACTCGCGATGGTGTGCGTAGAGCGCGGCCGCGGTTCCGCCCACCAGCACCGCCCCTGGCACCAGCTCCTGCAGTAGGGCGGCCTTCTCGAGCACGTCATCGAAGGAAGGCCCTTCGCTTAACATATCAGATATGATAACAAGTACTGCGGGCCGCGCGAAGCTACTTGACGGCGATGACGGCGCGGTCGCGCGCTGCGCTGTTTCGAGCCGCGCCGGTGAGCAGCTCGCGCAGCGCCTGTGCCGCATCAGCAATGCCTGGGCCGATTCGCGCGACAGTGCTGGCACCCGTGTCGGGCAGCGCGCCACGATAGTCCAGCACCTGAAGATCGCCGCCGCTCTGCCTGGTGGCGTACACGACGCGTCCAACGGCATCCAGCGATGCGCGGTGTCCTCCCAGGACCATCGCTTGTGGGCGCAGCGCACGCAGAGCGCTGCCCACGCGGGTGCTGTCGAGGTCGACCGGCAACGTCAACACGCGCAGGCCAGCACGTCTCAGAAACAGCTCCAGCGCCTGCACATATAGGCCGTCAACATCCATGCTCTGACTGGAATCGAAGATCAACACGCCGTCCTCATGCGAAGCGGGGGGAGCCACGCGCTGGGCGGCCGCCAGCCAGCCGGTCGCGTAGCGCCACGCGAAGCAATACTCGGGCCCACCCACCGACGAGCCGGCGGGTCCGCTGCCGGACGGGGCCTCGCGATCCTCCGCGTGCGAGGAGGAGCCACGGCCGGAGGTCGGTTCTTGGAGGAAGCTGGAGTCGCCGACCGCGAGCGCTTCGACGGCCGGCAGCAGTACCAGCTCGATCGTGCGCTCCACCGAGCGCACCGCCATGCTCTCCTCCATCAAGCGGTCGGCTCGCTCCTCGCTGAACGCCGCAAACGCGGAACGCAGGCGGGCGGGTGTCGAGGGCCCCTCGCCGCGCTCGCGCGCCACCGAGATTGCCGAGGAGATGTCGCCGGTCTCGGCAAACGCCTGCCTGAGCGTCTCGATCTCGCTGAGCTCGAACTGGCGGTGACCGCCCTCCGTGCGCTGGGGTGCGGGGTAGCCGAAGCGGCTCTCCCAGCTGCGCAGCGTGTTGGGGCTCACCCCCAGTAGTGCGGCGGCTGCGTTTGTGCGGACTGTGGTCATGTGCAGCAATGTTGAGCTTTGCGCAGTGATGTCACAAGCGTCGCAATGCGCGCTGCACGCCGGGACATCGCTTGCAGGCGCAGGAGCCTTTAGGGCCGGCGCGACGCCATACGATGAAGATGTGGCCGCGCGCGAGACGTTTCCGATGAGGCTCCGCCTCTACCACCACTCCGACGGTGCGCGCGTCGCCTATCGCGAGGTCGGGGCCGGGCCGCCGCTCGCGCTGCTGCACTGTGGTCTGCTGAGCCATCGCGAGTGGGGGCCCGTCGTCGAGCGACTTGCCGAGCGCCACCGACTCGTGATTCCAGACCTGCCCCTGCACGGTGACTCGGAGGATCGCCCGCGCCACCCATATACGCTCGACTGGTTTGCCGAGGTCATGAGCGGGTTCGCTGCCGACGTGCTCGGTCCCCACCCGCTCGTCGTCGGTCACGACGCCGGCGCGGAGATCCTGCTGCACGCCGTTATGGCCGGCCTGCTGCGGCCCAGCAGGCTGGTGCTTATGCCCAATCGTCTGCACCGGCCCGTCGAGTACGTGCGCCGCCGTGAAGCGTGGCGCCTGGCCACGGCCGGTGGCTCGATCCCAGGTATCGACCGGGTTCTCAGCCACGCCACCAAGCTCGTGTTCACGCCCGAGCTCGGGATGCGCATGTCACAGCGCCACGCGCCCGAGGCCGGCGATTTGATGCGCCACGCCTTTGGCGACGTGCCCGGCAATCCCAACCTTGCCCGCTCGTGGGCCAAGTGCGCGCGGCGCTGGCCACGCGGCGCCCAGACGCAGCTGCTCGAGCTCTACCCCAAGCTCGACATGCCCGTGCTGCTGCTGTGGGCCGACAGCGATCCCGTGCACCCGCTTGCCGGCGCGGAAGAGACGTTGCGCCTCCTGCCCCACGCGCAGCTGCGCGTGCTTCCCGGCACCGGCTTTCTGATGACCTACGACGATCCGGTGGGGGTCGCACGGGAGCTCGTGGCGTTCTGCGGATAGCCTTCCCGGTTCACCGCTCTGCGTGTTCGCAAAGGAGACTCGATGACAGACAAGCAGCTCTGGGGCGGGGAGACCGCCAAGGCAGTCGCGAACTTTCCGATCTCCGGCGAGACGATGCCGGTATCGGTCGTGCGCTGGCTCGCGCGCATCAAGGGCGCCGCCGCGGCCGTCAACGGCGAGCTAGGGCTGCTCGACAAGCGTCGCGCCGGGCGCATCGAGAAGGCGGCTGGCGAGATCGCCGCGGGCAAGCACGATGCGCAGTTCCCGATCGACGTGTTCCAGACAGGCTCGGGCACCTCCACCAACATGAACGCCAACGAGGTCATCGCCACCCTTGCCGGCGAGAGCGTGCACGCCAACGACCACGTCAACATGGGCCAGTCCTCCAACGACGTGTTCCCATCCGCGGTGCATCTCGCCGCGCTCGACGTCGCCCAGAACGAGCTGCTGCCCGCGCTCAAGCTGCTGGAGCGCTCGTTCGCCATCAAGGCCAAGCGCTTCTCCGGCGTGGTCAAGTCCGGGCGCACCCACCTGATGGACGCAGTGCCCGTCACGCTTGGCCAGGAGTTCGCCGGCTACGCCGCTCAGATGGCGCTCGCGCAGGAGCGCATCGGCAGTGCGCTCCTGCATGTAGGGCAGATCCCACTTGGCGGTACCGCCACCGGCACCGGCCTCAACGCGCACCCGAAGCTCGCCGAGAAGGTGCGCGCACGGCTGAAGCGCGAATCGGGCCTCAGGCAGATCGCCGGACCACTCGACCGTTTCGAGGCGCAGGCCAACCGCGACGCGCTCGTCGAGCTGTCCGGTGCGCTCAAGGTGCTCGCCGTGTCATTGACGAAGATCGCCGGCGACCTCGCGCTGATGGGCTCAGGCCCCCGGGCCGGCATCGGCGAGCTGTTCCTGCCCGAGCTGCAGAAGGGCTCCTCGATCATGCCCGGCAAGGTCAACCCCGTGATCCCCGAGGTCGTGCTGCAGGTCTCCGCGCAGGTGATCGGCAACGACACCGCGATCACCATCGGCGGGCTTCAGGGTCAATTCGAGCTCAACGTGCGCATTCCGTTGATCGCGCGCAACCTGCTCCAGTCCTTGCACCTGCTCTCGAGCACCACGCGCGTATTCGCCGAGAAGTGCGTCGACGGCATCTTGGTCAACAAGGAGGGTTGCGCCGCCTCCGCCGGAGCCACGCTTGCGGTCTCCGCGGCTCTGAATGACGCGATCGGCTATGACAAGGGCACCGCGATCGTCAAGAAGGCCACCGATTCGGGGCGGCCCTTGCGCGAGGTCGCGCTCGAGGAGGGCGTCGATGCCAAGCTGTACGACGCCACGATCGACCTGAAGAAGATCGCCGCGGGCAACAAAGCGTAGGAGCGACGAGTCCGCCCGGCGCGAGCCGGGCGACTCTCAGCCGGAGGTGTCCGTGGGTGGCAAGCCGCTCGTGAGCATCCCCTCGAGCAGCACACACGCGCCGGCCTTCGACAGCGGTTCGTTGAGGTTGCCGCACTTCGGCGACTGCACGCACGAGGGGCAGCCGCTCTCGCATGGGCACTCGGCGATCAGCCGGTGCGCGTCGCGGCATAGCTCCTCGAAGCGCTGGAACGCCAGCCGCGTTATGCCGATGCCGCCGGGATGTCCGTCGTAGATGAAGATCGTGGCCCCCCCGGTTTGGGGGTGGGCGTTGGTGGACAGCCCGCCGATGTCCCAGCGATCGCACATCGCGATCAGGGGCAGCACGGCGATCTGGGCGTGCTCTGTGGCGTGCAAGGAGCCGAGCAGCGCGTGGATAGGGATCCCACCAACCCTCACGCCGTCGCCATCGCCATCCAGGCCCGCGAGCGTGACGCCGTCCAGCTCGAACCACAGCGCCTGCGTGGAGAAGGAGGTCTGCGGTAGGTCGAGCATTACGAGATCCACCTGCGCGTGGTCGGCCAGACGCTTGCGCTGATAGCCGAGCACGGTCTCCGTGACCGACACCTCGCCAAAGGACAGCTTCACGCCGAGAGTTTCGCGGCGGTCGAGCAACCGCTCGATGTTGGTGTCTGTCTCGCGCTTGGGTTGCGTGTACCAGTCGCCTTCAAACGGCGCCACCAGCGCGCGGCGATGCTCCAGATCCAGTTCGCGCACCTCATAGGAGCGGCCCTGGTGCAGGTAGATCGCGCCGTCGTGGATCGTGGAGTGGGCTCGCGCCGCCTCGGTCTGGCCGAGCAGCTCGCCGGAGGACACGTCCACGATCGCAAAGCTGTCGGGTGAGGCCGAGCGCAGCGACACGTTCGCGGCGGGATAGTCGGCGGGGCGACGCGGCACGTACATCTCGCGCCCACCGCCATCGCCTGGACCCGCCTCGGCCTCACCGGAACCGCGCCCGGCCACCCGCTTGCGCAGCAGCCCGGCGCTCACCAGCGCCTCCGCGTGGGCCTCCCAGCGCGGACCGAAGAACTCGGTGTCCCCTTGTTCGAGCGGTCCCTCATAAGCAGCACACAGCAGGTGCGCCTGGTGGATCTGGGCGCTCTCGTGGTCGAGGATCGCCGCCTCCACGGATCGCTCTAGGAACTCGTCGGGGTGGCGGCAGAAGAACTGGTCGAGCGCGTCCTCGCCGGCCACGTATACCGCCAGGCCCTTGCCGCGCCGTCCCGCGCGGCCCCACATCTGCCGCAGCGAGGCAACCGTGCCGGGAAACGTGACGACCACAGCGGCGTCGAGCTCGCCGATGTCGATCCCCAGCTCCAGCGCGTCGGTGGTGATCACGGCACGCAGCTCGCCGCTGGTCAACCGTGCCTCCAGCTCGCGTCGCTGCTGGGACGTATAGCCGGCGCGGTAGGGGGCCACGCGCTCGGCCAGCTCGGGGTCGCTGCGCTGCAAGTCTTCGCGGACCATGCGCGCCAGTAGCTCCACGCCCTTGCGCGACTTCATGAAGCAGATGCAGCGCGCGCCGTCGCGCACGAGCCGTGCCAAGAGCTCCGCGGCCTCCCCGAGGGCGGAGCGCCGCGCGCCGAGCGTCTCGTCCGTGAAGGGCGGATTCCACATCGCGATCTGGCGGCGTGGCGTGGGCGAGCCGTCGCCGTCTATCAACCCGACATCGTCGAGGCCCGTGAGGCGCTCGGCCAGCTCGACCGGGTTGGCGATCGTGGCGGAGGCGAGCAGCACTCGCACCTCGCTGCCGTAGGCGGCCGCGATCCGCAGCAGACGACGCAGGACGTTGGCGACGTGCGAGCCGAACACACCGCGATACACGTGCGCCTCGTCGACCACCACGATGCGCAGGTGACTGAACAAGCGCTCCCACCCACCGTGATTGGGCAGGATGCCGACGTGCAGCATGTCAGGGTTGGTGAGCACGATGTTGGCGCGCCGGCGGATGTCCCCGCGCGCGTCACGGGGTGTGTCGCCGTCGTAGATCGCGGGACGTACCTGCTTGGTGAGCCCGAACGCGTGAAGCGCGCGCGCCTGGTCCTGGGCGAGCGCCTTCGTGGGATACAGGTACAGCGCGCGCGCGAACGCGTCGCGGCACAGCGCGTCGAGCGTAGGCAGGTTGAAGCACAGCGACTTGCCCGACGCGGTGCCGGTGGTGACGATCGTGGTGCGCTCCCACGCCGAGGCGAGCGCCTGAGCCTGGTGGGAGTAGAGCCGCTCGATGCCGGCGCGGCCGAGGCCGGCCACCACATCGGGGTGCAGTTCCCGGGGTATGTCCACTAGTCGCGCCCCGCCTGGCCCTTCGTGGGCCTCGCGCACGAGCCGGCCGTCGTCGCGGGCCTCGTCGATAAGGGTGCTCCACGGCTCGAGCGTGCGTTCCTTCGCCCCTTTTGCTCGCGCTCGTGCTTCCACTTGGGGTCCTTTGGTGATCGCATCTGTCGGTGCGTCGAGAGCGGGCTTCGCCATGTGTTGCGATAGTAGAGCCGATGCTCCATCCCGCGGCCGAGCGCTGGGCGAAAGCGCGCTCCTTCCATCATTCGCTCTACCCGGCGGCGCGAATCGCGGCCGAGCGTGATCAGAGCGTGTCGGTGTGTCTGCCCGCGCGCGAGTGCGCGCGGACGGTGGGGGAGATCGTGGGCGTTCTCGCCGGCTTGCGCGAGACCGGCGTGATCGACCAGCTGCTGGTGGTGGACGCCGCGTCGCGGGACGGAACGGCGGAGATCGCACGGCGCGCGGGCGCGGAGGTTGTGCAGGAGGCCGAGCTGCTGCCGCAAACGGGCCCGGTGCTGGGCAAGGGCGACGCGATGTGGCGCGCGCTGTCGGTGCTGAGTGGCGAGCTGGTCGTGTTTCTCGACGCCGACAGCGAGGGCTTCTCCGCGCATTTCGCCACAGGCCTGCTCGGCCCGCTGGTATGCGAGCCGGGCGTGGGGTTCGTGAAGGCGTTATACCGACGACCCTTCGAGCAGGACGGAATCTCCCTGCCGGAAGGTGGGGGGCGCGTCAACCACCTGCTGGCACGGCCTGCGCTGTCGCTCTTCTACCCCGAGCTCGCGGCGGTCCGCCAGCCGCTCGCGGGCGAGGTGGCGGCGCGCCGCGAGCTGCTCGAGCGCGTGCCGTTCGCGACCGGCTATGGCGTGGAGGTCGCGATGCTGATCGACGTATGGCACGAGCTGGGATTGGAGGGGATCGCACAGGTGGACCTCGACGTGCACCGCAATCGCCACCAGCCACTGCTGGCGCTGAGCGAGATGGCAGAGACGGTGCTCGCGGCTATCGTCAGGCGGCTCGTGTCGGAGGGGCGCCTGTCGATGGAGGGGATTGCTGGGCGTGCCGGTCTGGATTCGGACGCGGAGCGTCCACCACTAGCGTCCGTGCTCGCGCGATGAGCGTGCGCTGCTCGCGTCTCGATTTCGACGGTACGCCGCTCGGGCGAGGGGCGTCGCCCTTGCAAGACGGCAAGCGACCCGCGGACGCTCCACGATGAGTATGCGCTGTTTGTACCTCGACCTTGACGGGACGCTACTGGGGCGCGGAGCGTCGCTCCTGCACGACGGTGATGGCAATGTGTCGCTGGAGGGGGTGCGCGCGATCCAGGCGTGCCTGCGGGCCGAGGTGGAGGTGGTGTTGATGTCCGGCCGTCGCCGCATGCAGGTGGCCGAGGACGCGCGCCTGCTGGGCCAGAGCGCCTACATTTTCGAGGCCGGCGCCTGCGTGGTGCTTGGCGCAGGACTCCTCGGCGCGGCAAACGGCGCCGGTGTCCGAAGTGGCGCTGACGCTGGTGCTCGAGGTGGCGCTGACGCTGGTGCTCGAGGTGGCGCTGACGCTGGTGCTCGAGGTGGCGCTGACGCTGGTGCTCGAGGCGGCGCTCCCGCCGGTGGCGAGGAGCATTGGCTCACCGGCGAGATGCTGCCCGGCGAGCTGACGATCGCTCAGCAGATCGAGCGCGGCGGCGCTCCCGCACTGCTGCTGGAGTGCTACGCGGGGCGCCTTGAGTACCACGAGCCGTGGCACGTCGATCGCGAAGTGTCACACCTGTTTCGCGGCCTGGTGGACGCGGCCGAGGTGGACGCGTTGCTGGCCGAGCATGGGCACGAGAACCTGCGGCTTGTGGACAATGGCGTGGTCAACCGCCGCTCGCCTGCGCTGGCGGAGTTGCCACATGTGCGCGGCTACCACCTCGTGCCCGCGAGCGCGTCGAAGGCCGCGGCCGTGGCGTTCCACCGGCAGATGAGGGGCTACACGCGCGAGGAGACGTTCGCGGTGGGCGACTCGCGGGAGGATCTGGCCTGCGCTGAGAACGTGGGCGCGTTCTGGCTCGTGGCCAACGCGGTGGCGCGTGACCCGTCGATAGGCGCCGCCGCCGCCCTGTTTGACAACGTGCGCGTGGCCGAGGCGGGCCACGGCGCGGGGGTCTACGAGGCGGTCGTGAGCACGCTCGTTACTCGATGATGCGCTCTCGCTTCTCCTCCTCGTAGAGCCGTTCGACGACGAACTCCTTCAATAGCGTTTGATAGCCGATGTTGCGGCGGGCGGCGAGATCCTTCAGACGCTTGATCGTGAATTCGTCGAAGCGCACCGCGATGGGCGTCGTCCGTCCCCTCGCTCGCGGCGGCCGTGTGGCGTGGCCGCGCCGATTGCGTTCCTCGGCCTCAGCGAGTTCAGCGTTGAACCGCTTTATGGAGTCAGAATCTTCAGTCTGCCGCTGTGTGGGACTCATCGATTTAATACCTCATACCATTATAGCTACCATATGTATTTACAATAGTAGCAGGTATTAAAAGACAGTTATACATCCCTCCCCAACCTGTGCCACACGCGTCGCCAGAAGCCCGGCTGTGGACGGCGCCAGCGTGCCGGCGGTGGGACGGTGGTGCGCACCAGTGCCACCCACTCCTCCAGCGGCAGCTCACCGGAGATGAGCCGGCCGAGCGCACGCGTTACGGGCGCCTCAACACCGGCTTGCTCGAGCGTGCGAGCCAGCAGCGGTACCCACTCCAGTGACTCCACTGCTTGCCCGATGCGTGCGGGGATCTCCGGCGCGGGCACGCCGGCGGCGAGTAGTTCGCCGGCGCGGCGGTTGCGGCTCTCAGGTGCCAGCGCGGTGGCTACGAGGTCGCCGATGCCGGCCAAGCCGATCATCGACTCGGGCCGTGCGCCGAGCCCCTCCGCGTAGCGCCACACCTCCGCGAAGATGTGACCGGCGGCGGCTCCGGCAGCGTTGGCGCCCTGCGCTTCGGTCGCGCCCGCCGCAAGCGCCGCGGCGTTCTTAGCGGCTCCCGCCAGCTCCACGCCGAGCGGGTCGTTGGAGCGCTCGCACACCACCCCGGCGCGCGTGAACACCTGAGCGAGAGTGTGCGCAAGCTCCTCCTCGGCGCACGCCACGACCAGGCCCGCGCCGGAGCGGACCATCTCCTGGGCGTGGGCCGGTCCGCCTACGCACCCCACCCGCTGCGGGCCAAACAGCGCGCTGAGGACGGTGGTCGGCGGTTGCCCGTCGGGTGGCACGAGTCCCTTCGCCACCGACACGATCGCGGTGCGCTTGCCGAGCTCTCCCGTCTGTAGCGCGGAGATCGCTTGGCCCAAGCCACGAGAGGGCACCGCCAGGAACACGTAGTCGGCACGTGCGACACCCTCAGACACCGGCTCGACGCGCAACTGAGCCGGCAGCTCGACACCGGGCAGGTAGGCCGTGTTCTCGCGCTCTGAGCCCAGTAGCGTTGCCTGCTTGGAGCTGCGCGTTTGCAGCGTTGTGCGCAGTCCAGCCCTGACCAGCAGCACCGCCAGCGCCGTGCCAAACGAGCCGGCACCGATCACTGTCGCGCGCTTGGCCACGGGACTGGACAGCGCGCGGGCGCGCGCGGCGCGCGCCGTCGGTGCCGGCGGTGGTGTCGGCACGCCGGAGGCCGATGAGCCCGAGTCATCGTGAGAACGCGCCGGCGATAGCAGGGGGTCGCCGGTTGGTTGGGAAGAGCCCAAACCCTCCGAGACAGGCAGCATTGCACGGCTCGGAGTAGGCTCGGACGTCATCTGATGGGCGAGCCTAGCGGTCCACACAATGGCGAGGCGGAGTGGCGCAACTGGTGCGGTGACGAGCGCTGCCGCCCCGCGGCGATCGTACATCCGGGATCGATCGAGGAGATCGTCGTCGCGCTCGAGCGTGCGAACCGCGAAAGCTTGCGCGTGCGCGTTGCGGGTGCGGGCCACTCGTTCAGCGACATCGCATCCACCGAGGGGCTTTTGATCGTGCTCGATCGTTTTCAGCGTGTGCTCGACGTGGATCGCTCCTCTGGGCTTGTGCGAGTGCAGGCTGGCATCACGATCGCGCGGCTCAACGCCCACCTAGCCCAGCACGGTCTTGCGATGGAGAACCTCGGGGACATCGACGCGCAGAGCATCGCGGGCGCGATCTCCACCGCGACACACGGGACCGGTGCGCGCCTGCGCAACATTCCCTCGCAGGTTGTCGAGCTGACGCTCATTCTTGCGGACGGCTCGACACTCGTGTGCTCGGAGCGGAATGACCCCGAGCTGCTACGGGCAGCGCGGGTGGGGCTTGGAGCGCTCGGTGTGATCGCCGAGGTGACATTGCGCTGTGTGCCCACCTTCACGCTACGCGGGATCGATGCGCCCGCGCCGCTGCAGGACACGCTCGAGCGCTTCGAGGAGCTTGCGCTCGGCAACGAGCATTTCGAGTTCTACGTGTTTCCCCACGCCACCACCGCGCTCACGCGCACCAACAACCGCACCGAGGAGTCACCGCGCCCGCGCGGGCGCTTGAAGACGTATGCGAACGACGTGCTGCTGACCAACCGCACGTTCGAGCTGTTCTGCCGTCTCGGGCGGTTGATGCCAAGCCGCATACCGCGGATCAACCGCATTGTGACGCGGCTGGCGGGCGCCTCCAAGCGGGTCGACCGCTCCGACAGGATCTTCTCCAGTCCGCGGCTCGTGCGTTTCACCGAGATGGAGTACGCGCTGCCCCGAGAGCGTACGACCGAGGCGGTGCGGGGTGTACTGGAAGAGGTGAAGCGGCGCGGCTTTGCGGTGCCGTTTCCGATCGAGGTGCGCGCGGTTGCCGCCGACGACGCGCTGCTCTCGACCGCCGCCGGGCGCGACAGCGGTTATGTCGCCGTGCACATGTACCGTGGAATGCAGTGGCGACCGTACTTCGAGGCGGTCGAGCAGATCATGGGCAGCCTGGGAGGTAGGCCTCATTGGGGCAAGCGCCACTTCCAAACCGCTGCGACGTTGCGCGATCGCTACCCGGAGTGGGATCGCTTCCAGGCGATCCGCGCACGACTGGATCCGGAGGGTCGCTTCACCAACGCGTGGACCGAGCGCGTGCTCGGTCCGGTAGGTGTGGATGCGTGATTCGCGGCTGGATCGGCTGGAACGAGCGACCTCCAAGCTCGAGGCGCCGTTTGCCGTTGTGGACCTCGATGCGTTTTGGCGTAACGCCGCCGACATGGAACGCCGCGCGGGCGGCAAGCCGATCCGGCTGGCAAGCAAGTCTGTGCGCTGCCGCGCGCTCCAGCAACGTGTGCTTGAGCGCCCCGGCTTTCAGGGGACGCTCGCGTTCACTTTGCCAGAGGCATTGTGGCTCGCGGAGCTCGGCTTCGATGACGTTGTCGTTGCCTACCCCACCACCGATCGTAAGGCGCTGGGGATGCTTGCCCAGTTGACCGAGCGCTTGCCGGCGTCGCGCGTGGCGGTGATGGTGGATAGCGTCGCCCAGCTCGATCTGATCGAGTCGGTCGTCAAATCGCCTAACGGTGGCTACGAGCTTGAGGGCGACAGTGGCTACAAGTTTGAGGGCGACGGTGGCCCTGAGCGTGAGACTGGCGACGGTCTCGACCCGATCCGCGGCGGCCGTGGAACGCCGATCCGTGTGTGCATCGATGTGGACGCGGGCCTGTGGATGCTCGACGGTCGCATTCGCATCGGCGCCAAGCGCTCGCCTGTCCACACACCCGAGAAGGCGGCGGCTCTTGCCCACGAGATCCTCGTGCGCGACCGGCTGCGACTCGTCGGCATCATGGCCTACGAGTCGCAGATAGCGGGGATCGGGGATGCGCCGCCGGCGCGGAGGCTGCGTGGAGCCGCGATCCGCGTACTGCAGCAACGCTCCGCGCGTGAGCTGGCCGTGCGACGGGCCGCGGTGGTGGCCGCCGTCGAAGGCGTGCTCCAAACCGCCTCGGCGCAACCGCTGGAGTTCGTCAACGGCGGCGGCACCGGCAGCCTGGAGCGCACGAGCGCCGAGCCCGCGGTCACCGAGATCGCAGCCGGCTCAGGGCTGTATGGACCGGCACTGTTTGACACCTACCGCGCCTTCCAGCCCGAGCCCACCGCCTTGTTTGCGTTGCCGGTCGTGCGCAAGCCAAGCGCTGGAGTGGCAACGGTGCTGGGCGGCGGCTACCTCGCGTCCGGTCCCGCAGATGCGGCACGCTTGCCCACCCCGTTCCTGCCGGCGGGATTGGCGCTCGACAAGCAGGAGGGGGCCGGCGAGGTGCAAACTCCGCTCACCGGCGCCACTGCGCGCGAGTTGCAGGTGGGAGATCGCGTCTGGTTTCGCCACGCCAAGGCAGGCGAGCTGTGCGAGCGCTTCGACGTACTGCACCTGCTGGAAAAGGGGCAGGTTGTCCAGCAGGTCCCCACCTACCGAGGCGAAGGTCAGTGCTTTCTGTGATCCCTACGGGAAGGAAGAGATAGTTGTCAAGCGCTTGGACTGGGTGCGTGTCCGCTCTCTTTTCGACCCAGACTCTGGTCTGAGCCTATGTCATGCACCGAGATACCGACGGTCGAGGCAAGCATGCGCAGGACACCAAGCCCGACCAAGAATAGTCCGGCGGCGTAATACCAGCCCGGAGCCGCGTGGACGCGCGCCAGGAAAACTCCAGCCGCGAAGGCCAGGAAACTGACTCCAATGAGCGCAGCCACAACTCGTCCTATGCGATCCATGACCCGATTCTATCCGCCGGCGACCTTCGCGCCCACATAAACCATGAATGCGACCAGACAGCCACACACCCCACCCGCGGTTGCACCCAATGCGAGGTTTTCAAATGCCTGCCGCCAGTCTACTGGCCGAATCATCCACCCGATCACGCCGCCTACAACGGAGCCGCCAGGGCCGAGCACGGCGAGAAGGTTTGTGATCGCTGGTGTGTGAGCCACGCCCGCGAGCATCCGCGGATCATAAGGATCGATGCGGACGATCGTCTACATAGCAGACATCACACCAGCGTCGCGAGCTTCCTGCCGGCTGCACTCAGCGCACGCGGAGTGTTTGCCTGGAGGATGACCTGCAGGTCCACGATCCGTGCCTCGAATGGATCGAGCGCGTCGTGCCCTGTGACCGCGTAGGTGGGCACGCCCGACTGGCGTGCGCGGGTGGCGGCCTCGAATGCGACGCTACCGGCGAGCGTGTACTCGTCCAGGCTCTCGCGTGCGATCACGAGCGCCCGCGCGGCGCGCATGCGCCGGTCGAAGTCCAGCCCGTCGAGCAGCTCCGACGCCGTGCTCGGTGGGGGGTCTGCTGGTCTGCTCGCCTCTGTGCCGAGCGGGCACAGGTCGCATTCCAGGCGCTCTTTCGCACGCGGCCCACCCTCGTTCGCGCACATGCCACGCCCGATCGCATCCGCCACATCGGTCGCGTTCAGGCTCTCGCCGAAGCTCTCGGCGAGCACGAGCACCGTTTTCGAGATCACGGCTGGCATCCTTTCAGGTGTGCCACGCAAGCAGACCGACCCTGAGCAGGCCGGCAAGGACGCCGGCGAGAAGGACGCCGGCGAGAAGGACTCCGGCGAGAAGGACGCCGGCGAGAAGGACGCCGGCGAGAAGGACGCCGGCGAGGTGGACGCCGCGGCGGCGAAGCGCGGCAAGCGCGAACAAGACGGCGGTCACGTCATGCTTGAGGTGTCCGGTCGCGAGCTGCGTGTCTCCAAACCGGAGAAGCTGTACTTCCCACAACCGGGTTTCACCAAGCTGGACCTCGTGCGCTACTACATCGAGTGCGAGGCTGCGGTTGTGCGTCATCTACGCGAGCGACCCACGGTGATGAAGCGCTGGGTGGACGGGGTGGAGGGCAAACCGTTCTTTCAGAAGCGAGTTCCCGGTGGTGCGCCCGACTGGCTGGAGACCGCCACCGTCACCTTCCCCAGCGGACGCCACGCCCGCGAGCTGGTTCCCAACGATGCGGCTCACCTAGTGTGGGGGGTGAACCTCGGCGTGATCGACTGGAACCCATGGCCGGTGCGCCGCTCCGACCTCGACAACCCAGACGAGCTGCGCATCGACCTCGACCCGGGCCCCGGTGTCGGCTTCCCCCAGGTGCGCCGTGTGGCGCTGGCGGTACGCGAGGTACTCGAGGAGCACAATTTGCGTGGCTTTCCCAAGACGTCGGGCTCGCGGGGGATACACGTGTTCGTGCGGATCCTCCCAGAGCATGGGTTCTCCGAAGTGCGCCGCGCCGCGCTCGCTCTCGCCCGCGATGTCGAGCGCCGACTGCCCGGAGAAGCCACCAGTCGCTGGTGGAAGGAGGAGCGCAAAGGCGTGTTCATCGACTACAACCAGAACGCCCGCGATCGCACGGTCGCCTCCGCCTACTCCGTGCGCGCGGTGGCAGATGCGCGCGTGTCGTGTCCGTTGGAGTGGGAGGAGGTTCCCGATGTCGAGCCGGGCGAGCTGCGCCTCGATACCGTGCCGGCGCGTCTGCGCGAGCGCGGTGACCCGAGCGCGGCGATCGACGAGCACGCGGGTTCGCTTGACGCGCTACTCGAACTGGCCGCTCGCGACGAGCGGGAGGGATTGGGCGACGCTCCCTGGCCGCCGCACTTCCGCAAGCAGAGCGGAGAGCCTCGTCGCGTGCAGCCGAGTCGGGCGAAGCAGCGATGAGTCTGTTGCACCCGCACAGTGTTGTGGCTGATGTGACGAGTGAGCCCGCCGATGAGGCGAGGGACCGGACTGATGTGGCGAAGGAACTGGCTGATGGGGCGAGTAAGACACAGATGACTGGTGGGGGTTGGCGATGACGCTCCCTCTCACACCGCCGCTCAAGCCGGAGCTGGCACTTTCGCGCAAGAGTCTGCCCGAGGGTGAGGATTACGTCTATGAGGTCAAGCTCGACGGGTTTCGCTGTATTGCCTTCGTCGACGGCGAAGAGATTTTCCTGCAGTCGCGCAACGGCAAGACGCTCGGCCGATACTTCCCCGAGCTGACTTTCCCGCCCGGCCGCTACGTGCTCGACGGTGAGATAGTCGTGCGCGACGCTCACGGACGCGAGGACTTCGATGCGCTCGGCCAGCGTGTGCACCCTGCGGTCTCGCGCATCGAACGCCTATCGGTCGAGACGCCCGCTGTCTATGTCGCGTTCGATCTGCTCGCCCGCGACGACGAATCGTTGCTGGAACGACCGTTCGCACAACGTCGGGTGGCTCTGCGCGAATTGATCGAGGACGAGCGGTTCGTAAGCTCGCCGGTGGAGCTGATGGTCTCTGTCGAGACGCCTGAGGCCGCCGAGCACTGGCTGCGCGAAGCGGAGGGCGCGATCGCCAAGGAGCGCTCGGCTCCCTATCTGCCCGGGCAGCGCAAGGGCATGGTGAAGGTCAAGCGCACCCGCACGATCGATGTCGTCGTGGCAGGCTGGCGTCCGGGCAAGGAGGAGCGCACTGTTGGAGCGCTGATCCTGGCGCTCTACGACGGCGACGAGCTGCGTGTGGTCGGCCACTGCTCCGGGCTCACCGCCAAGGTCAAGCGCGAGCTGGTCGACTTCCTCGCGCCATACGAGACGGGCGAGCGCGGCTCGGCCGACCCCAGCCGCTGGAGCGCCGACCGCGAGCTCGAGTGGGTCGCGTTGCGCCCCGAGCTGGTCATGGAGATCGACTTCGACCATGTGTCCGCCGGGCGTATTCGCCACGGCGCAAAGCTCAAACGCTGGCGCGAGGACAAGCCCGCGCGCGAGTGCACATTTGACCAGCTCGCAAGCTGATCATTTGACCGGCGCGCAAGCTGATCATTTGACCGGCGCGCAAGCTGATCATTCGACCGGCGCGCGAGCTGATCGGTCTGTGCCACGACCGTTGGTCTTGGCGCTCGACAGTGACCGGGCGACGGCGTTTAGCAATCCTCGACGGCCACAGTGACCAGATAGGCTGATGAGATGAGCAATGGAGATGCCGGCACAGCTACGGTTGCAGAGGAGGAGTACCTGCAGATCCTTTTCTGGCTGCACGAGGCGGGCCTGCCGATGACCGGTGCCAACGTCGCCCGCGCAATGCAACTCTCGGCGCCCACGGTTCACGAGATGGTTGGGCGCCTTGAGCGCGACGGCTACATCACGCGCAACGCCTCCCGCACGATCGAGTTCACCCCCACGGGGAAGCGCCACGCCGAGGAAATCGTGCGTCGCCATCGCCTGATCGAGCGTTTCCTCACAGACGTCCTCGGAGTGCCATGGGACGAAGTCCACGAGGAGGCCGAGCGACTCGAGCACGCGATGTCGCCGGTGCTCGAGGAGAAAATGCTCGCTGCCATCGGCGATGCCAAGACCTGTCCCCACGGGCATCCGATCGTCGCCGGAGCGCGACTGGCAGGCGTCCCGCTCGCCGACGTGCAGATCGGCGCCTCGGTGCGCATCCTGCGCTTCGAGAACGAGGCTGAGGACCTACTGCACTACCTGAAGGCGTCGGGCATCGAGCCGGGGCTGGAAGGCACGCTCGCGGCCCACGACGACGAGCAGGTGGTGGTCGAGACCGCCGACGGCCAGCGCTGCGTCCTCACACCAAGCGTGGCCGAGACGGTCTCCGTCATCGCCGATCCCTCTCCGCCACCGCGCACCGCGCTGCCTGAGGCCTTGGTTATTGGGCAGAGGTACGGTCGCTAGAGCGAGCGGAACGCTTCGGCGAGGCGTGTCACGCCTTCGTCGATCTGCTCCGGTGTCACACCCGAGTAGGCGAGGCGCAGCGTGTTCTCGCCGCCCTCCAGTAGGAAGTCGGTGCCCTTCACAAACGCGACTTCCATCTCGTTTGCGATCGCGAAAAGGGTGTCTACGTCAGTGCCCTGCGGCAGCGTCACCCACATGAAGTAGCCGCCCTGCGGGGTCACGAACTCGGCCTCGGGCAAGTCGCGTCGGAGCGCTGTCTCGAGCGTCAGCGCGCGCTTTGCCAGCGCGGTTCTGACTGTCTCGATCGAACGGTCGATAGCACCCGAGGCGCAGAACTCGTACACGATCGACTGCGAGACCATATTCGGTGAGATATAGGTGTTCGTCGCCAGCTTTGCGATCTGTGCGATCAGCTCCGACGGTCCCACGAGATATCCGACACGAATTCCGGGGCACACCGTCTTTGAGAACGACGACGCATACACAACCCGCTCCGGATCAAGCGAGAGCATCGTTGGCAGCTTCTCTCCGCGGAAGTGAAGCTCGACGTAGGGGTCGTCCTCGAAAACGAGGAACTCGTGCTTGGCGGCGAGTCCGAGCAGCGCTTCGCGCTTGGCAAGCGACAGCGTGTATCCGGCCGGGTTCTGGAAATTGGGGATGATGTGGGCAAGCTTCGGTCGCACACCCGCGTGTGCGTCTAGCAGCGTGGCGAGTGCATCCGTGTCGATTCCATCGGGCTGCAGCTCGACGGCGTGGACATTCGCCCCACGAGCGCGCAGCGACAGCAGCGTTCTGTCGTAGGTCGGGCGCTCCACCACCACGTCGTCACCGCTGCTCACCAGCTGCTCGAACAAGAACGCGTCGGCCTGCATCGAGCCGTTGGTGACGAGCACACGCTCCGGCTCCACGCCGTGGCGGTCGGCGATCCACGCGCGCAGCCGCGGATAGCCGATCGCGGTTCCATATGCGGTTGTGCCGGCCGGGTCGCTCTCGAAGGCGCGCGTCGCCGCCTCCTTGAGTCCCTGTACGTCAACGATGTCAAGCGACGGAGCGCCGCGGGCGAAGGAGATCATGGACGACATCCTATGCTGGCGGCTTAGGCGACAGCAGTCTGCTGTATTCGTCGATCAGCGCGTCCAGTGTGCGCTGCATCTTCTCCTTGAACTCCACCAGATCGGCCACGTCGACCGGCTGGCGCTCCGTTGGTGTGGTCGCATAGGGGTGATGAGCAACAGGCGAGGCGGGCGCCGGCCCCGGCACGTGTGGGGATGAGTGCGCCTGCGGCGACGCGGGCACATGTGGTGGCAGATGTTGCGACGCCGGGGCAGGTGGCCATGGTGCCTGCGATGCCTCGGGCGCTTGCGGCGGCGGAATCGGTATCTCTCCGTAGGCGGTCTCGCGCACCTCGACCGTCCAGTCGCGTTCGACCGTCCCGCCGGCTTGGGCTGGCACTTCCTCGCCGCCCCACACAGCCGGCCCGCCAAAGCCGTCGCCGACGGCTTCCTCGGCGGTGAGCTCCTGGGCGTCGCTCTCCTGCCTGCGCTCGTGCTCTTCTCTACGCTCTTGCTCCTGCCCGCGCTCGTGCTCCACGGCCTCGTCGATCAGTCTTCCCGGCGCGTTCGCCTGTTCGTGGGGCAGGTTGTCTCGATGGCGCGGCGTGTCGCGGTGGCCAAGCGAGGTTAGCTCGCGCTCGAGCTCCTGGAGCTTCAGCTCCAGCTCGCCCAGCGTCTTGGCGACCTCCTGGTCCACGTGCTCTAGCGTAGCTGCTGGTCGATCATCGATCCTGTTATCGACGATCGGTGGCCACTCCGCCAAGGATCTCGATCGCGATCTCCGCGACTTCGGTTGGGGTGCGCCCCACGCGCACGCCCTTGGCTTCCAGCGCGAGCGCCTTGGCGGCGGCTGTGCCGGCCGACCCCGACACGATCGCTCCCGCATGACCCATCTGCTTGCCTGCCGGCGCGGTGAAACCGGCGATATAGGCAACCACGGGCTTGCTGACATGCTCGGCTATGTAGTCAGCAGCCTCCTCCTCGGCCGATCCGCCGATCTCGCCGGAAAGCACGATCAGCTCGGTTTGCTCGTCGGCTCCGAACAGCTCGATGATGTCCACAAACGAAGAGCCCGGCACAGGATCGCCGCCGATACCGACGATCGAGCTGCAGCCAAAGCCGGCCTGGGCGATCTCGTTGCCGATCTGGTACGTCAGCGTGCCCGAGCGCGACACCACGCCCACGTTGCCCTCTTTGAAGAATGACGCCGGGATGATCCCCACGTTGGCCTTGCCAGGCGACAGGATGCCCGGGCAGTTTGGCCCCACTAGGCGCGTCTTCGGATGGTCTCGCTTGAGCGTGTTGTAAACGCGCAACTCGTCATGCGCGGGAATCCCCTCGGTGATCGCGATCACCAGCTCCACGCCCGCCGCGGCGGCCTCGAGGATCGAATCGGCGGCGAAGCGCGGCGGCACGAAGATCATCGCCGTGTTCGGCCGCACCTCTTCGGCGGCTTGCTCCCAGTTCTCGAACACAGGAATGCCCTCGACATCCTGGCCGCCCTTGCCTGGCGTCACACCACCGACGACGTTCGTGCCGTAGTCGCGGTTGTTGAGCGTGTGAAAAGAGCCCTCGCGGCCGGTGATCCCGGCGACCGCGAGTCGTGTGTTCTCGTCGACCAGCACGCTCATCCTGTGACCTCCTGCTCGATCGACCGTGTCCGTGTCCGCGATCCGGAGGGCCCGGCGTGAAGGCTCGGGCGAATGTGCGCGCTCATGTCGCCGCCAGTGCGACGACCTTCTCAGCCGCCTCGTTCATCGTTCTGGCGGCGTGCACGTTGGGCAGTGCCGCCTCCTGCAACAGCTCGCGGCCCAGCACGTCGTTGGTGCCGTCGAGGCGCACCACGAACGGAACACTCGGTTTGATGTCGCCGAAGGCAGCGATCAGGCCCTTTGCCACCTCGTCGCAGCGCGTGATCCCGCCGAAGATGTTGAACAGAACCGCCTTGACGGCGTCGTTGGCGAGGATCAGCTCAACCGCCTGCTTGATCTTGGCGGCATCTGAGCCGCCGCCCGCGTCCAGGAAGTTCGCCGGCGCCCCGCCCGCCTGGGCGACCACGTCCAGCGTGCTCATCACAAGCCCCGCGCCGTTGCCAAGGATGCCGATGTCGCCGTCCAGCTTGACGTACTGCACGCCCTGCTCTTTGGCCCTGCGCTCGATCGGGTCTTCGTTCTCGCTGTCGGACAGCCCCTCGTTCTCGGGGTGGCGATACAACGCGTTGCCGTCAAGCGACACCTTCGCGTCGAGTGCCCTCACCTCCCGACCACCGGCCTCGCCGACGGTACCCGGGGTCACGATCAGCGGGTTGATCTCCGCCAGGGTTGCGTCCTCCTCCAACCACACCTCATACAGCGCGACCAGCGCGTCGGCCACTCCGTCGATCACATCGCTGTCGGCGCCGCCCTGTGTGGCGATCTCCACAGCCTCCTCGTGAGACAGGCCGCTCAGCGCATCGACGTGGTGGCGCACGAGCTTCTCCGGGCTCTGCTCGGCCACCTGCTCGATCTCGACGCCTCCCTCGACGCTGAAGATCACAAGCGGCTGCTTGGCGGAGCGGTCGAGCAGTACCGAGGCGTAGTACTCGGTGGCGATGTCGCTGGCATGCTCGATCCACAGCGTGCGCACCGTATGCCCGCGAATGTCCATCCCGAGGATGTTCTGGGCGTGCTCACGGGCCTCCGCCTCGTCCGCGGCGAGCTTCACGCCGCCGGCCTTGCCGCGTCCGCCGATCAGCACCTGTGCCTTCACCACAACCGGGTAGCCCACCTCGTTCGCGGCCGCGACGGCGTCCTCGACGGTGCTCACCGCCCTGCCGTCTGAGACCGCCAGCCCGTGGCGGGCGAACAACTGCTTGCCTTGGTACTCGAGCAGGTCCATACGCGGCGCGAGACTTTAGTGGATTTGAGTCCCACCCGCCCAGGCGCAACGCGCGCCGAGGCACGGGCGAGGCATAATGCCGGCCCGATGCCGATTCCCAAGAACATCACTTTCGTCACCTTCGACGTTTACGGCACCCTGATCGACTGGGAGACCGGCATCTATGAGGCGTTCGCCAAGGAGGCCGAGCGCGACGGCTTCGAGATCGACCGCAACGTCCTCATACCCCTCTTCCACGAGATCTCCCAGGAGATCGAGGCCGGTTCCTACGAGCTCTACGCCGAGGTCCTGCGGCGTACGGTGATCGAGATCGCCAAACGGCTCGACTGGAAGCTCGAACCGTCGCGCTCGGGCTTCCTACCGGACTCGGTGCAACGCTGGAAGCCGTTCAAGGAGACCAGCACGCAGCTGACCAAGCTTGCCAAGAAGCACAAGCTCGGCCTGATCTCCAATATCGACGACAAGCTGCTCGGCCAAACGCGCCGGCACATACCAATGGACTTCGACCTCGTCGTGACCGCCCAGCAGGTGCGCTCCTACAAGCCCGATCCCGCCCATTTCGTCGAGTGCGCACGGCGCCTGGGCTCCAAGAAGGGCTGGGTTCACGTCGCCGCATCGCATCATTCAGACGTGTCCCCCTGCATCAAGGCGCGCATCCCAGTGATCTGGGTCAACCGCAACAAGCAGGTGCTGGAGTCCTCGCAACGCAAGCCCACCGCGGAAGTTCCGAACCTGCGCGAGGCAGCCAAGCTGCTTGGTATCGCCTGACGCGTGCGCGTCGTCTCGCTGCACGCCGACGTCCTCGTAGCCACCAGCCGCATCTGGCAGACCACCTGCACGATCGTGCGCGGCCACCAAGCTCCGCCGGTGGTGGACACATCCGGGCCTCTGTCGGTGCACATGGACACGGGCGAGGGTCCAAGCGCCGAGACGTTCGTGATCGACTCGCCGATCCTCCCCGACGAGCTGGAGATCCTGCCGGCGCTGCTTGAGCAATCGCGCTTTTCCCAGCCAAACGGCCTGCTGGTCACGCACGCCGACTGGGACCACCTGCTCGCGCGGCTCGCCTTTCCCGACGCCACGATCGGCTGTGCGGTCTCAAGCGGCGAGCGCATGCGCTCCACTCCGGGGGCACCACAGCGTGAGTTGCGCGCGTTTGACGAGCAGCACTACGTGCGCCGTCCCACCCCGCTCGCGCTCGGCTCGTTGCAAGCGCTAGACGTTCCAGGGAGCTGTGAGATCGGCTCGCACGAGCTTGCGCTGTACCCGGCCGATGGTCACACCGCCGACGGGATGGCCGTCTGGATCGAGTGGGCCGGCGTGCTGGTTGCCGGCGACTACCTCTCGACGGTCGAGATTCCGGTGTTGGGCGAGGGCGGCTCGATCGACGCCTATCTGGCGACGCTGGAGCGTCTGCGCCCGCTGGTCGCGGCCGCCACGCACGTCGTGCCGGGGCATGGGTCCGTGCTCGACTGTGAGCGCGCCACGATGGTGCTGGAGGAGGACGTCGCCTATCTGAGTGCGCTACGCAAAGGTGGTGCCGGCGAGCTGCCGGACGGACGTCGCACCAAGGCGCAACGGCGCATCCACGCCGAGAACGTGGATCGGGCGCGAGTCGGCTAGGTCAGGCTCCTGGTGCTCGCTTGTCGCGCCGTTGCTTAGCGTGTCGCGTCGTTGAGCGCAAAATGCGCTGCGCTGTCGACCTCAGCGTGCCGCGTCGTTGCGCCGCACGTACCAGTTGACCGTCATCTCGGCGACAACGGTGCCCTCATCGTTGGTCATCTCCACCTCTACGGGAAAGCGAATGCGCCCGTCCTCGTTCAGCTTGGCCATGAGCGCCTCGCGGTCCTCGGTGAAGCGAGCCGTCGCCGCTATCTCGCCCTTGGCCAGCTTCTTGTAGGCGATCTGCGCAGACTCGGCCAGTGGCGTGATCTCGCCCATGATGTCCAGGAAGGCGCCGACGAACGCAGCCCCCGAGGCGGCCTCCCCCGCGGCAAACAACGCGCCCGCGTGTAGCGAGCCGACGTGGTTGCGCAGGTGCTGCTCGTCTGGCAGCCTCACGACGCCGTGGTCATCGGACACCGTGATCGTGTCGAGTCCCAGGTGCACGTTGAACGGGATCGCCTGGCTGAGGCCGGCCGCTACGGCCGCGTAGTCCACTGCTGACATGCTCAACCCTCCTGGGGTGGATCGCTCTTGATGATGGCAATCAGTGCGCCCGCGTTGATCGGCTCGCCCTCGGTAATCGGCAGCTCGGCGATCGTGCCGGCCTTGTGCGCGGTGATCTCGTTCTCCATCTTCATCGCCTCGATGATGCAGAGCAGCTGGCCTTCGGTGACGACGTCTCCCTGTTTGACGAGCACCTTCCACATGTTGCCCTGCAGTGGCGACTCGAGCGTGTCCGGACCGCCGGCGCTTGAGGACTTCGCCCTCGCAGAGCGTTTGGGGGCGGCCTGACCCGCCGGCGCGGAGCCGTTGAGCGAGATGTTTCCGCCGAGCGGCGGGCCGACGACCTTCACATCGAAGCGCTGTCCCGAGACCTCCACCGTGTAGGTCTGCTCGACCTTCTCCGGCTCCTCCTCCTCTCCCTTGGGAGCAGGCTTCTCAAACGCGAGTGTCTTCAACCAAGCCTTGTCCTCGAGCAGATCGCGGCAGGTCTCGCCTTTGGCCCACTGCTCGGTCGCAAGTAGCGCCTGGTGGAAGGGGATCAAGGTCTTCAGCCCCTCGATCTCGTATTCCTCGAGCGCCCGCAACATGCGCCGGGTCGCCTGCTCGCGGTCGGCGTCCCACACGATCAGCTTGGCCACCATCGGGTCGTACATCGGCGAGACTTCGCCGCCGGCTCCCACGCCCGAGTCCACACGCACGCCCGGGCCTTTCGGCTCGGAGTAGGCGCCGATCTTGCCTGGCGCTGGGGCGAAATTCTTGGAGGCGTCCTCGGCGTTGATGCGGCACTCGATCGCGTGACCGCGCAGCACGACGTCCTGCTGGCGCACGGCCAGCGGCTCGCCGGCCGCCGCGCGGATGCCTTCCTTGACGATGTCAACGCCTGTGGTCATCTCCGTTACGCAGTGCTCGACCTGCACGCGCGTGTTCATCTCCAGGAAGAAATACTCGGCGCTACCGTCATTTTTGGGGGCAAGCAGACCCTCGATCGTGCCCGCGCCGACATAGCCCACCGCGCGAGCAGCCTCCACGCCGATCTCACCGATGCGCGCGCGCAGCGCCTCGTCAACCACCCATTCGGGCGCCGGGGACTCCTCGATCACCTTCTGATGGCGGCGCTGGATCGAGCAGTCGCGCTCGCCGAGGTGGATCACGTTGCCGTGACGGTCGGCCAGCACTTGCACCTCGACGTGGCGGGGATCGGGCAGGTAGCGCTCCAGATACACGGTCGCGTCGGAGAAGAACTTCTCGCCTTCCCTGCTCGACCCCTCGAACGCGCCCTCGAGCTCATCCTCGGAGAGCGCCACGCGAAAGCCCTTGCCGCCGCCACCGCCCGCGGCCTTGACCGCCACCGGGAAGCCGATCTCCTGCTTGGCGATTTTCAGCGCCTCGGCAACCGTCGCCACCGGCTGGGTGGTACCCGGCACGATCGGCACGCCCGCGGCCTTCATCAGCTCGCGCGCGCGCGTCTTCGATCCCATCGCCTCGATCGCGCTCGGTGGTGGCCCGATGAACATGATCCCGGCGTCCTCGCACGCCTGTGCAAACGGTGCGTTCTCGGCAAGGAACCCATACCCCGGATGGATCGCCTGTGCGCCCGCGCGCTTGGCCGCGTCGAGGATCTTCTCCACGTTCAGGTAGTTATCGGCCGCCGGCCCATCGCCGAGGTTGAATGCCTCATCCGCGCGCATCACGTGCAGCGCGTCGCGGTCGAGCTCTGAATAAACAGCAACGGAGGAAATCCCCATCTCTTCCAGGGCTCGCACTATGCGCACGGCGATCTCACCGCGATTGGCTACAAGAACCTTCGAGAACATGGTCGGGCCGGGAGCTTAGTGCGTCTCGTCGAGGTGCGCTGCGTGCGTCCCTGGAGCCAGTCCGAGCTGGGCACCGACCCGCTGCAGCGCGTCGAGGAGCTGCTCGCGCTCGGCATCGCTCAGCTGCGCGCACAGTTGGCGCTCAAGCTCGCTCGCCAGGGTGAAAGCACTCGCCAATACCTCGCGCCCGTCGTCGGTCAGATAGAGCGCGCGAACACGACGATCATCCGGCTTGTGCCGACGCTCGAGTAGGCCGCGTTCTTCCAGCGCGTCGACAAACGCCACCATGCGGCTCGCGGGGATCCGCAAGCGCTCGCCGATCGCCTGCTGAGATGCGCCTTCGATAGGCGCTACCGCCCGCAACAGCGCGAACTCGCGCGGCTCCAGTCCGGACGGCTCCAGTGTTGTCCGGAAGCGTCGTGAAACCGCGTAACCCAGACTCGACAGCGTGAAGCCGACCGAGCGTGCAGGGGTTGTTGTCGCCGCTTCTGCCGCTGTCGGCTCGGCGTTGGCTCGGTATCGGCTCGGCGTCGGCGTCGGCTCGGCATTGGCCGGCATGCTCGATATGACCGGATCGGCAAGGGCGGGGCTGTGTTGCTTGCTCTCCATTTTGAGAACTATATCTGGTTGAAAGATTTCTGATATAAACTATTCTACGATAAATCATTCCCTTCTGTAGGGAGTCGTCATTTGCAGAATACCTCTCGACGGGCTCGCCGTGAGGAGCACCTCAAAAAGACCGGAAAGAGGCCAGATGACCCCCAAAACCTCACAGCCGAGTGATCCTCTTCAGAGCGATCCTCTTCAGGCAGACCACTCGACCGGCCACTCGATTCGGCGCGCCTCGCGATCACACGAAGGCGAGTCGACGCCGCCGATACCCCATGCACCCGCACCGGTGCTACCCGAGGGGGCGATCACGCGGCTCGCGCACTGGGTGCTCGCGCACCGGCGCCTCGTGATCGTGCTGTGGGTGATTGCCTTCCTGGCGGGAGGCATGGGCGCGAGCAACGTCTCCAAACGGCTCTCCTTCAACTTCGCCCTCCCAGGCCAGCCTGGATACGAGACCGCCAAGCACATCGCGCGCCTCTACGGCAACGGCGGCGAAAGTCCATCCTCGGTCATCGTCGTCACCGTCCCCGCCGGCCACACCGTCCAAGCCGAGCAGGTCCAGGTCGCTGCCGCATTCGATCGCGCGCGTGCCACTGTGCCGCGCGTACGGATAGTCGACTACGGCGCGACCCACAACCCGAGCTTCATCACCCGGGATGGGCGTACCACCTACGCAATCGTGTTCACGCCGCTTGAGAAGACCTTCGGCGCGCCGAAGGTCCCTGTTGCCGTCACGCGGGCGGTGGCCTCATCGGTGCCGCCGGGAACTCAGGTGCAGTTGACTGGTCTCAGTCAGCTCGCCAACGGCGGCTCCGAAAAAGGCCCCGGCGTGTTCGTGGAGACATTGATCGGAGCGGCGGGCGCGCTTGTCGTGCTGGCGTTCGTGTTCGCCTCGCTACTGGCGTTCGTGCCGCTCCTGGTTGCCGCCGTGTCGATCCTCACGACGCTGCTCGTCGTGCTGGCACTCACCTACATCGCCGAAGTCTCATTTGTCGTGCAGTTCCTTGTCTCGCTTGTCGGCCTCGGCGTCGCGATCGACTACTCGCTGTTGATTGTCACCCGGTGGCGCGAGGAGCGCGACCAGGGGCGCGAGAACTCGGAGGCTGTGGTGGCGGCGATGGCGACCGCCGGGCGCGCGGTATTGCTCTCCGGGCTGACCGTCGCTATCGGCCTGCTCGCGCTCGTCGTGCTGCCCGTGCCCGGGCTGCGCAGCGTCGGCTACGCCGGGATGCTGATCCCGCTGATCTCGACCTCTGTCGCGCTCACGCTGCTGCCGGCAATGCTCGGCGGGATCGGCCCGCGCGTGGACTGGCCGAAGCTGCGCCACGAGGTGCACGCCAGCCGCGGTTGGACTGCCTGGACACGCGGAATCGTGCGCCGACGCGGCTTCGCGGCCGGTATCGCCGTGGTCGCGCTGGCACTGTTGATTGTGCCACTGTTCAGCCTCACCACCGGCTCCACCAGCGCGAGCGCGCTGGCCAAGAACGGAACGGCGCGCGAAGCGTACGACCGCCTGAGCACCGGTGGAGTCTCCAGTGGCGTGCTAACGCCGATGGAAGTGCTCACGCACTCGGGTGAGGTGGAAGCGGTTCGCAGGCGTCTGGCGGCGGTTCCCGGCGTGGTCGACGTAGCTGTCTCGGGGGCAGCTGACTCCACCCGCGACGGCACCACCGTACTGCTGGCGATCCCCGCCGCCGAGACCGTCAACTCCAAGACGCTTCAGCCCGTCCGTGACACGCGTACCGCGCTGAAAGGCGAGTCCGGCGCGATCGGGATCGCCGGCGAGGGGGCGATCGAGCTCGACTACCAGCATGCGGTGTTCGGCACCTTCCCGTTGATGTTCGCGATCGTCGCGCTCTTGACGATCGCGTTGCTCGCGCGCGCCTTCCGCTCGCTTGTCTTGGCGGTCAAGGCGGTGCTGCTGAACCTGATCTCGATGGGCGCCGCGTTCGGCCTGATGACGTGGTTCTGGCAGGAAGGCCATGGATCGAACGCCGTGTTCGGTATCCCAGCGACCGGTGCGATCCCATTCTGGATACCGCTGATGGTGTTCGCGTTCCTGTTCGGCCTCTCGATGGACTACGAGGTATTCATCCTCGCTCGCGTGCGCGAGGAGTACGACCGTACCGGCTCAACCGACGCTGCGGTGGTCGAAGGGCTAGGACGCACCGGTCGCCTCGTGACGAGCGCGGCGCTGATCCTGTTCCTCGCGTTCGCCTCGCTCGCCTCGGCGCCCAACACCGAAATCAAGATCCTCGCCACGGGGCTGGGCTTCGGCATCCTGCTCGACGCGACGATCGTGCGCGCGTTGCTGCTGCCCGCGCTCGTCTCTCTACTGGGAAGCTGGAACTGGTGGCTGCCGCGGCCCCTCGCGCGCGTGCTGCGGGTCCCGCACAGCTCGGGCCGGCGGCAGGTCGCCGTGGAAGGGGCGTCGTAGGGGACGATCGCCCGCGATCGAGCTCCGGCGCGCGGCCGTGTCCGGGTCGTGCAGGGAGAGGGAGGCTATCTGGGAGACGCGACGTGCTCCCAGGCTGGCACTGCCGCTCAGCTGGCTACGACGAGACCTGCGCCGACCGTGTTGTTCGAGGTTTCGTCGATCAGGATGAAGCTGCCGGTGCGACGGTTGCGCTCGTAGGGATCGAACACGAGCGGCGCGCTCGTGCGCAGGCGGACGCGGCCGATGTCGTTCAGCGCCAGCTCCTGCGGCGCGCCGGCGCGCTCGAGCGTGTGCACGTCCACGTGGTCGCACAGCTCCTCCACGATCGCCGTCACCTCGCGCGTGGTGTGCTTGACCAGATACCGCCCTCCCCTGCGCAGAGGTGCATCGGTCATCCAGCACACATCGGCCTCCAGCTCGCGCGCGACCGTCGGCGCCTGCTCGGGCCGGCAGATCGTCTCCCCACGGGAAATGTCCAGCTCATCGCTCAACCTGAGCGTCACCGACATTGGCGCCAGCGCCTCTGTCAGCTCGCCGTCATAGGTGTCGATCGCCTCGATGCTGGTGCGCTGTCCGCTCGGCAGCACAATCACTTCCTCACCGGCGTGCAGCGCGCCGCTGGCCATCTGGCCGGCGTAGCCGCGATAGTCGCTGTGGGTGGGTGGGGACCGTTGCGCCGAAGGGCGAATCACCCACTGCACCGGAAAGCGCGCCGGGCGGTCATAGGGATGGTCGTAGGCGACCTCCACCCGCTCGAGCAGCTCCAGCAGCGTTGGGCCGGCGTACCACGCCATCCCATCTGAGCGATCCACGACATTGTCGCCGTTGAGCGCCGATATCGGGATGTAGTTGATGTCGCGCTTCATGCCGGTCCCCGTGCCCATCTGTTGCAGCTTCTGGGCAAACACCTCGAACTCCGTGACCAGCTCGTCGAAGCGGTCCTGGGAGTGGTCCACGAGGTCCATCTTGTTGACCGCCACAAGCAGATGTGGAATACCAAGCAGCGCGCTGATGAAAGCGTGGCGCTTGGACTGCTCCAGCACTCCCTTGCGCGCGTCGAGCAGAATCACCGACAGGTCGGCCGTCGAGGCCCCCGTCACCATGTTGCGCGTGTACTGCTGGTGTCCCGGGCAGTCGGCGATGATAAATCTGCGCTTCGGTGTGGCGAAATAACGGTAAGCCACATCGATCGTAATCCCCTGCTCGCGCTCGGCACGCAGGCCGTCTGTGAGCAGGGCAAGGTCCAGCGCGCCCTCCCCGCCGCGTCGCTCGCTCGCCTGTGCCACGTGGTCGAGCTGGTCCTCGAACACCTGCTTGGCGTCATACAACAACCGCCCGATCAGCGTGCTCTTGCCGTCGTCCACCGACCCGGCGGTGGTAAAACGCAGCAGGTCCAGGGTCATCGCAACGACCCCGTTGAGGGCCTGGCCGCGGACGTGGGAGAGATTCCGCTCCAGTGGGCACTCCGTCCCGTCGTGTGGGCGGCCGCAGCCCCAAAAAACCCGCGCACTAGAAGTACCCGGCCTTCTTGCGATCCTCCATCGCGGCCTCCGAGACGCGGTCGTCCGCGCGCGTCTCGCCGCGCTCGGTGATCCGTGTGGCGGCAATCTCGCTCACGACTTCCTGCAACGTGGCTGCCTGCGAGCGCACCCCACCGGTGCAGCTCATGTCGCCTACCGTGCGGTAGCGAACCGTCTCTGAGAATACGCTCTCACCGTCGATCAGCTCCGTCCCCTCGCGCCATGCGTAAAGCATGCCGTCGCGCTTGAACACCTCGCGCTCGTGGGCGAAGTAGATCGAAGGGACCTCCAGTTGCTCCTGGTCGATGTACTCCCACACGTCAAGCTCTGTCCAGTTGGAGATCGGGAATACGCGCACGTTCTCGCCCTGCTTGATGCGCCCGTTGTACAGATTCCACAGCTCCGGTCGCTGGCTCTTGGGATCCCAGCCGCCGAAGTCGTCGCGGAAGGAGAACACGCGCTCCTTCGCGCGCGCGCGCTCCTCGTCACGGCGCGCACCGCCGAAGGCCGCATCGAACTTGTGCTCGGCGATCGCATCGAGCAAGGTCACGGTCTGTAGTTGGTTGCGCGACGCGCGCGGACCCTTCTGCTCGACGGCCCTACCGCTATCGATCGACTCCTGCACGGAGGCCACGATCAGCCGCTCGGCGAGCTCGGCCACGCGTCGGTCACGAAACTCGATCACCTCGGGGAAGTTATGGCCCGTGTCCACGTGCATAAGCGGGAACGGAAAGGGAGCCGGACGGAACGCCTTCTCGGCGAGTCGCAGCAGCACGATCGAGTCCTTACCGCCGCTGAACAGCAGCACGGGTCGCTCGAATTCGGCGGCCACCTCACGCATCACATGGATCGCCTCGGACTCAAGCGCGCGCAGGTGGCTCAACTGGGGACGCTCAGCCACGCTCACAACACACCAACGTGCAGTCCGCACTCGGTCTTCTCGGTGCCTGCCCAACGGCCCTCGCGGCCCGCGCCAGGTTGGGTGCACGGTGCGCAGCCGATCGAAGAGTAGCCCTGGTCGTGCAGCGGGTTGTAGGGCAGCTCGCGCTCGAAGATTCGCGCCCACAGGTCCTTCTCGGTCCACCGCGCCAGCGGGTTGTACTTGTGCAGCTCGCGCTTGGCGTCGACTTCGATCAGTGCGGTGTCCGCGCGCGTGGGGCCCTGCTCGCGCCTGATGCCCGTGATCCAGCCCTCAGCGCCCTGCAGCGCCTGCTCCAAGGCTGCCACCTTCGCGACTGAGCAGCAGTGCTCCGGTCCGCTCCATGGCGCGCTCGGATTGCTCGCGTCATGTACCTCGACGGCGATCCCGAAGCGCTCCTCGAACGCCCTCCAGGTTTGCAGCGTCTCTGGGAAGAGCACGCCGGTGTCGATCGTCGCGATCCGGACCGGGGTCCCGCCTCCCCTGCCCTCGCCGATGCGCAAAAGCTCATCGATCAGGACAGACTCCTCCTTTTGAAAGGAGCACAGCAAGACGACCTTCTGGCCGTGACGCTCGACCGCCTCGCGCAGGGTGTCGCTCAGAGCCTGGGCTAGGTCATCGCCCGCTGGGCGCGCGTTTCCCGGAAGGGTGGGTGTGGCATCCGTCGGGGTGTCCTCTAGACCGCGCACTCGCCCTCTCCACGGATCACCTGGAACGGCACGTCTCGGTTCCAGTCGATGAATGTGTTCATCGTCTCCAGGCTGAAGTCAGCGGGCAAAGAAAGCTCCTTGACGAGCCCTTCCAGCTCGGGGTTGCCGACGCGCTGCACGAACGCGCCCCACTCCTCGCCGTCGTGGCGGTTGGCTTCGTAGTGGCGGATCCAGCGCTCCACAGCCTCCGGCACGCGCTTGGAGGGCAAACGCAGCTTCAGGCGCTGGCCGAACTTGATCTCGCCGCCTTCCCACACGCCGCCCATGTGGGGTATGTAGGCGGGAATCGTGTGCTCGCCGACCTTGATCGAGGCGCCGTAGAAGCCGATCGCGCCGAGATGATGCTGGCCGCACCCGTTCGGGCAGCCGCTCATCTTGATGTGGATCTGGCGGGTTAGGGGATCTGTGATGCTCATCTGCTCGATGCGCTCTTCGATCGCCTTGTTCAGACCCATCGAGCTGGTGATCCCCAGCTTGCACGAGTCGGTGCCGGGGCAGGACACGACGTCGCCGATCTCGCGCGAGCCGGCGCCGCCGAGGTCGAGCGCTGAGAGCGCTTTCCACACGTCGTACACGCTCTCCTCGCGCACCCAGCGCAAGACTAGGTTTTGTTGCACCGTGGTGCGGGCGTAGCCGCCGCAGTAGTCGCGCATGACCTGACCGAGGCCGCGGAACTGCTCGGGCGTGAGGTCACCTCTCACGACCTTGACCTCGACCGTGACGTACCCCTCCTGCTTCTGCTCGGCGACGTTGGCCTGCTTGAAGCGCTCGAACTCGGAAGTGTCGCCGTTGGGACTGCCGTAGCTCGCGGGTGGTGCCGGCGCGGCCTCGCGCTCGTCGTCGAGGAACAGGCGATGCTCGATCGAGAAGTCGCGTTCTGAAACCCAGTCGCCCTTCAGCTCCTCCTCGACCTGATTGCGCAGCTCGTCGATGCCGAACTTGTCCACAAACACCTTGATGCGGGCACGGGCGCGGTTGACGCGTAGCCACTCCTGGCGGTCGAAGATCCTGAAGACGGCCTCGGAGATCTTCAGGTAGTCGCCGTTGTCGAGCTCCACGAAGTCGTATAGCGCAGGGGCGACGCGCGGCATGATCGAAGTGCCGCCGCCCACCAGCATCTCTGCACCCTTGACCTCTTTGCCGTCGATCTCCTTGACGCGGGCGCGGAAGGCGATGTCGTGGATCTGGCTGATCGCACGATCGCGCGGCGAGCCGTCGAAGGAGGTCTTGATCTTGCGCGGCATCCCCTGCGTGGTGGGGTGCCTGACGAAGTAGCGCACATAGGCGCCCGCGTAGGGAGTGAGGTCGAATAGCTCGTCTGCGGCCACGCCGGCCCACGGGTCGCCGGTGACGTTGCGCACGGTGTTGCCGCAGCCCTCGCGGCTGGAGAGACCTGCCTCGCCCAGCTCCCTGATCGCCTTCTCGGCTTCCGGCAGGGGGATGTGGTGCATCTGGATGTTCTGTCTTGTCGTAACGTGGCCCTTGCCCAGCGGGGCGTACTTTTCGACGACGTCGGCGAACTTGTCCATCTGCTCGGGGGTGATGCCGCCGAAGGGGAGCTTCGTGCGGATCATCTGGACGTCGGGTTGGCGTTGACCGTAGACGCCCTGCTTGAGACGAAACTTGATGAACTCGTCTTCGGGTGTATCTCCCGCCAAGAACTTGGTGGCCTCGGTCTTGAAGTCGTCGTACTCCCGCTGGAGGATCGGGATCACGTGCCCCGGTACGTTCTGCAGGATCTCGGGATCCTCAAGCGAGCCCTTTTTGGGGGCAAGCTCTGCGGGTATCGAAACTGGCTCCATCTAGCAAACCTCCTGGTCCGGGTTGGGGTTGGTGGGTCCCGGATTTATCGTTTTGCGGCCGGCAAGGGGATTGGTGCTAAAGCCTAGCGGCTTTTAGGTATTTATCCAAGGATCCGGCTCGTCGACCAGACCCTCGCGTGCCACGCCTTCGAGCATAGCCGCGCGACTCCATCGGTCCACACTCTCGACCGAAGGCGCCAGGCGGGGTGCCGTATCGCGCATGAAGCGCTCCAGCGCCGCCACAATCGCCGCCGCCTCGGCGGGTGAGGCCGACGGGGCGACGAGCTTCAGTTGGGGGCGACGGTTGACCACGCTCGTGAGGGCGGGTGGCGAAAGATTGGAAACATAAAGCGGCGGGGGTGCGAATAGATTTTGTTCAGACTACCTTAATAGCTACGAGTGGTATCTACCATTGCAAATCGCGCAAAAAACAACTATCAACTACAACGGGATATTGCCGTGCTTGCGCTTCGGTCCCGGCTCGCGCTTGGTGTGCAGCGTGTCGAGCGCTGCGATCAGCTTCGGGCGCGTCTCGTGCGGAATGATCACGTCGTCGATATACCCGCGCTCGGCTGCGGTATAGGGGTTGGCAAAGCGCGCCTTGTAGTCGTCCATCAGCGTCTGCCGGCGCTCCTGCGGGGTTGGGCTGCCGGCGATGTCGCGCCGGTAGATGATGTTGACGGCGCCCTCAGGGCCCATCACGGCGACCTCGGCGGTCGGCCAGGCGAAGTTGAAGTCGGCCGCAAGGTGCTTGGAGGCCATCACGTCATAGGCCCCCCCGTAGGCCTTGCGCGTGATCACGGTGATCTTCGGCACGGTCGCCTCGGCAAACGCGTACAACAGCTTGGCACCGTGCCTGATGATGCCGCCCCACTCCTGGGCTGTCCCTGGCAGGAAGCCCGGCACGTCGCACAGCGTGAGCAGGGGGATGTTGAACGCGTCGCAGGTGCGCACGAAGCGTGCCGCCTTGGCCGAGGCGTCGATGTCGAGCACGCCCGCGAGCTGGTTGGGCTGGTTGCCGACGATTCCAATCGCGTGCCCGTCCAGGCGCGAGAAGCCGCAGATGATGTTCTTGGCGTGGTGCTCGTGCACCTCGAAGAACTCGCCATCGTCGACGATCAGGCGCACCACGTCGCGCATGTCATACGGCTTGTTGGCGTTATCCGGCACAACGTGGTCGAGCTCAGGGTCCATTCGCAGCGGGTCGTCTGTCGGCTGCACACGCGGGGTGCTCTGCATGTTGTTCTGGGGCAGGAAGCTGATCAGGTAGCGGCAGTCCTCCAGGCACGCGTCCTCGTCCTCGGAGGCGAACTGGGCCACGCCTGACTTCGTGTTGTGAGACATCGCGCCACCGAGCTCCTCAAAGCCGACTTCCTCGCCCGTCACCGTCTTGATGACGTCGGGTCCGGTGATGAACATGTGGGAGGTCTCCCTGACCATGAACACGAAGTCGGTGATCGCCGGCGAGTACACAGCACCGCCCGCGCAGGGGCCCATGATCAGGCTGATCTGAGGGATCACACCGGATGAGCGGACGTTGCGCAGGAACACGTCGCCGTAGGCGCCTAGCGAGACGACCCCCTCCTGGATGCGGGCGCCACCCGAGTCGTTGATACCGATCACGGGGCAGCCGATCTTGGTCGCGAGGTCCATGATCTTGCACATCTTCTCGCCCATCACCTCGCTCAAAGAGCCGCCGAACACGGTGAAGTCCTGGCTGAACACGCACACCCGGCGGCCGTCGATCGTGCCGTGGCCGGTGACCACAGCGTCGCCCCACGGCCGGTTCTTCTGCATGTCGAAGTCGTAGGTGCGGTGGCGCACGAACGTGTCGAGCTCCTGGAAGGAGCCGGGGTCCAGCAGCTTCTCCACGCGCTCGCGTGCCGTGTACTTGCCGCGCGCGTGCTGCTTCTCCTCGGCCTCGGGCGCCGAGTGCAGCGCTTCGCCGCGTAACTCCTGGAGCTCGGCGAGCTTCTCCTCGTAGGTCTCCGGTGCCTTCGCGCGCATCGGCGCGGATCTTATCCGCTGTCTGGCGTCGGACAGGGCTCGGTCTGCACCGAGCGATCCGATGAGCGATCCGACGAGTGCGCCCCAACGAGCACCCTTGCGCCTGGTAGACCACCAGCTAGGTGTCTAGTGGACGCATATCTGGTAGTCTAGCTGACTACTATGGCTTTGGAGCCCAATCCGTTCGTCTATTCGCATCCCCTGGCACCCGAGGAGATCATCGACCGCGACGGCGAGACCGCGACTTTGCTCAAGCATGCGGTGGGCGGGCACTACGTGCGCCTATACGCCCCCCGCAAGTACGGGAAGACGAGCCTGCTCAGGCGCGCTTTGCGCGACGGAGAGCAGCAGGAGGAGTTGATCCCTGTGCTGGTGGACCTCTATCGAGTCTCCTCGATCGCCGATGTGACGGTGCGCTTCGAGCGTGCCTACTCCAAGCAGTTGAAGGGGGCTTTGCGGGCAAAGGTGGAGGACTTCCTGCAGAAGACAGGCATCGGATTGTCGCTGGGCGCCTATGGGATCAGTGCCAAGCTGCAGATGGGGGCGAAGATGGATCCGCTGCCCGCGCTTCACGCATTGCTCGACCTCCCGCTCAGACTCGAGCAGAGCGGCGGCTACCGCGCCTTCATCGCGCTCGACGAGTTCCAGGACATCGAGCGGATCCCCGACCTCGACGGCCTCATCCGCAGCCACATCCAGCTGCAGGGGGAGGTCGCCTCCTACGTCTTCGCCGGCTCCGAGCCGGGCATGATGAGGCAGCTGTTCGAGACCAAGGAGCGACCCCTTTATGGCTCGGCCGTTCCCCTGCACCTGGAGCGGCTTGCGGCGCAAGACATCGCGGCATACGTAGAGCGGCGCTTTCGCGAGAGTCGCCGCTCGGTCGGCGAGGCACTCAATCCCCTGTTGGACAGCGCCCGAGGCCATCCGCAGCGAGCGATGATGCTCGCCCACCGCCTATGGGAGGAGCTCGACGTCGGCGCGACCGCGACGCTCGAGCACTGGCGCTCGGCTCACGCCGCGACGCTAGCCGAGCTGGAGCCCGAGTTCGACGCGCAGTGGCGCGGGTTCGACACCTCCGAGCAGAAGACTATGCGCGCCATCATGGCCGGTGATGGTTCGCCCTACCGCGGCGAAGTCCTGAACCGCCTTGAGCTCACCAAGGACAGGGTCCGGCGGGCGCTCCCACGACTACTCGCAACCGCTGAGATCGAGAGCTACGGCGACGGTTATCGCGTGGTCGATCCCTTGCTGGCGGAGTGGATCGAGCGGCTGAGCGGTGCACCGCCGATTTAGCCCAGCGGCGAAGGTTCTGGGCTTCAGCCGCGCGAGAACGGCCTGTGGTGCGCGGCGCCCAGGCGGTCCAGCACACCGGTCAACAACTCGGTCGTCTCGGCTGTCATCTGCGCTTCCACCGAGGCCAGTTCGGCGGCCAGGTCTGCCGCCGGCTCGACTGGCTCAGGCTCCCCCTCGACAGGCCGCTTGGGGTAGATCGACTCAGGCATTGCCAGCGCGACGATCTCTATCTCTGGATCCGGCTCTGGCTCGATAATCGCCACAAGCTTCGCCTTGCGTTTGCGGAAGAGGCGCGCAAAGAATCCAAGTTGGGGTGTGGGCTCTGACTCCGCGGTGGCCGATTCAGCCTCAGACTCGATCGCGACCGGCTCAGACTCCGGGGCCATCGGTTCGGACTCGACGGCGCCCGGCTCGGACTCCGGGGCCGCTGGTTCGGATTCGACGCCGACCGGCTCGGGAGCCAGGGCGACCGGCTCGATCTCCGGGTCGGCGAGGGCGGCCCGCTCTGTCTCGGCCTCTGCGGCGACTGGCTCTGCGACCGTCTCGGGTTCCGGCTCCGACGGAGCCCCTTCGACTGCCGATGCGGTGCGCGTCACCGACAGCGTGACCTTCGTGCCCCAGCCGGACTGCTTGAGCTGGACGACGCCGCTCGCGCCCTCTGCCTCCCACTCGACCTTTGTCTCGGGCTCGACGGCGACGATCTGGATCTCGCCGAGCTCGGAGAAGTGACGGGCGAGAGCATCCGGGTTGCTCAACTCCGACCACAGCTCGGGCGGAGACTTCACAAGGGTGCGTTGCACCTCGGTCGAGACGCTCATCGCTCCCTGGTTCGAGCGTCGCGACGAGAGTCCTTCCCATGTCGCGGTCGCTGCGGTTCCGTTGCAGCGACCGCCGCGATTCTCACCCAGCGCAACGCTTGGCGAACGCTATGGGTTTCTATACCGTGATGGGTGCGCCGCGAGGGGCGATGAGGCCCTGCTTGTGCAGCAACTCAGCCAGTTGGACGGCGTTAGTCGCCGCTCCCTTGCGCAGGTTGTCGGCGACGATCCACATGTCCAGAGCGCGCTCGTGTCCCGGATCGCGGCGGATGCGCCCTACGAACACCTCGTCGTGGCCGGTGGCTAGCGTCGCCAGCGGGTAGAGCGACGCATCGGGGTCGTCGGCCACGGTGATGCCGGGGGCCGCACGCAGCAGCTCGCGCGCCTGCTCGGGGGTCAGCTGTTGACGCGTCTGGACGTTGACTGCCTCGGAGTGGCCGTTGACGACGGGCACGCGCACGCACGTGGCACTGACGCGGATCGAATCGTCGCCGAGGATCTTGCGGGTCTCGTTGATGAGCTTGCGCTCCTCGTCTGTGTGGTCGTCGCCGGGCGCGAAACTGCCGGCGTGGGGGAGCGCGTTGAAAGCGATCTGGTGCGCGTAGGCCCGCGGCGGCTCGATCTCCCGTTCGTGCAGCAGCGCGTGGGACTGGTCGAGCAGCTCGTCCACCGCCCGCTTGCCCGTGCCCGACACGGCCTGGTAGGTGGAGATCACCAGTCGCTCGATGCCGGCCGCGTCGTGGATCGGCTTCAGGGCGACGACCATCTGCATCGTGGAGCAGTTGGGGTTGGCGACGATTCCCCGGTGGGAGGAGAGCGCCCTCGGGTTGACCTCCGCGACGACGAGCGGCACGTCGTCGTTCATGCGCCAGTGTGAGCTGTTGTCGACCACGACGGCGCCCGCCTCCACGAAACGCGGGGCCCACTCACCCGAGGTCGATCCACCGGCGGAGAACAGCGCCAGATCGAAGCTCTGGATCGTGTCCTCGGTGAGCGGTTGCACCACGCCGACGCCCTTGATCTGCTTGCCGGCCGAGCGCTCGGAGGCAAACGGCACGATCTCGCGTGCGGGGAAGCCGCGCTCGCGCAGCAGCTGCAGCATCAATGTGCCCACCTGCCCGGTGGCGCCTACGACCGCGACTCGGTAGCCCTGGCTCATCCTGCCTCCAGGGTACAGCGCCCTAAGTTTTCAGGACCATGAACAAGATCGTGAGTATCACGAGCAAGTCCATTGTGGCGCCCACGGCGCCGATGCGGCGCACGAGCGTGTCGTGCTCGGCGCCGAACGTCACAGGTCCGCTGCCGGCCGCGACGAGGTCCTTCTCGGCGACCTCGATGAGGCGCTTCTCGTTGGGGCTCAGGAACATGCCCTCCGTCGCGCCGATCAAGAGCGCGACGACGAAGCCCCACTGCACGAAGAACTCGCTCCACACGTGCAGCTTCGATGCGAGATAGATGCCGCAGATCACGACGACCGCGAGTCCGGGCAAGATCACCTTCGTGCTGATCGCATGGATCGCGCGGTACAGCGCCGGCAGGGCGCGCGAGTCGGCTTTGCCCACGGCGCCGAGCAGCACCGGGTAGGCGAACGTCGCGCCGAACGCGAACACCACGGCGATGATGTGCACCGCCAACACCACTTCGAAGAACTGCACCGTTGCGATCACGGGCGAAATCCTATTGACGGGGCCGGCACATGTGCGGCCCCTTGACGCGCCGCATGCGGCGCGTCAACCGTCGGCGCATGCGCCGACGGCGAGACAGTGCATGCACTGTCTCGGACATGCCCGCATGCGGGCATGTCAACTAGAACGTCGGCGCGTACTTGCCGAACACGTCCTGCATCGCGCCGCACACCTCGCCGAGCGAAGCACGGTCCTTCAGCGCCTGGCGGATCGACGGCAACAGGTTCTCGCTGCCGCGCGCGGTCTCACGCAGCTCCTCCAGGCGCTTCTCCACAAGCGCCTGATCGCGGTTGGCCTTGAACGCCTTCAACCGCTCCACCTGTTCGCGCTCTGACTCCGGGTCCACGCGCAGCAGGTCGGGCACTTCGATGTCGTCCTCCTCGAACTTGTTCACGCCCACCACGATGTCCTGGCCGATGCGATAGCGCTCCTGGTAGCCCCACGCCGACTCGTCGATCTCGCCGGTGATGAACTGGATCGCGTTGACCGACCCTCCCAGCGCGTCGACCTTCGCGATCAGCTCGTTTGCGCGCGCTTCGATCTCGTCGGTGAGCGACTCCACGAAATAGGAGCCGGCGAACGGGTCCACCGTGTCGGCCGCACCCGACTCGTACGCGAGTATCTGCTGGGTGCGCAGGGCCGTCTTTGCCGCGCGCTCCGTCGGCAGGGCAAGTGCCTCGTCGAAGCCATTGGTGTGCAGCGACTGTGTCCCGCCGCAGACCGCGGCAAAGCCCTGCAGCGCGACGCGCACGATGTTGTTCTCCGGCTGCTGCGCGGTCAGCGTCACCCCGCCCGTCTGCGTGTGGAAGCGCAGCATCGTCGACTTCGGGTTCTTCGCGCCGAAGCGCTCGCGCATGATGTGCGCCCACATGCGCCTGGCCGCACGGAACTTGGCGACCTCCTGGAAGACGTTGTTGTGGCCGTTGAAGAAGAACGCCAAGCGCGGCGCGAAGTCATCGACGTCCAGGCCCTTCTCGATCGCGGCCGTCACGTAGGCGATGCCCGAGGACAAGGTGAAAGCGACCTCCTGCACGGCCGAGCAGCCCTTCTCGCGGAAGTGGTAGCCGGAGATAGAGATCGTGTTCCACTTCGGCACGTTTTCCTGGCAGTACTGGAAAAGGTCGGTCGTCAGGCGCATCGTCGGCTGTGGCGGGTAGATGTAGTTGCCGCGCGCGATGTACTCCTTGAGCACGTCGTTCTGGGTGGTGCCGCGCAGCTGCTCGCTTGGCACGCCCTGCTCCTCGCCGACGAGGTCATACAGCAGCAGCAGACAAGCCGCCGGCGCGTTGATCGTCATCGACGTCGAGACCTCATCCAGCGGGATCCCGTCGAAGGCGGTGCGCATGTCGTCGATCGTGTCGATCGCCACACCAGTGCGCCCCACCTCGCCGAGGCAGCGCGGGTTGTCGGAGTCAAGCCCGAGCTGGGTGGGCAGGTCGAACGCCATCGACAGCCCGGTGGAGCCCTTGGAGAGCAGGTAGCGGTAGCGCTCGTTGGACTCCCTGGCCGAGGCATAGCCGGCGTACTGGCGCATCGTCCACGTCTGTTTGCGGTACATCTCGCGGTGTACCCCCCGCGTGTAGGGGAACTCTCCCGGAGCCCCCAGGTCGAGATCCGCCGGCAGGTCCTGCTCGGTGTAGAGGGCCTCGATCTCGATCCCCGAGTCGGTGAAGCGCCGCGGGTCATCCGCCCCCACGATTGGCGCCACCGTCAGGTGCTCCTCACGCTCGACCTTGGGTCTGTCGTCTGTCATCGCCACCAGCAGATCATATTTGGGCGCCCAAGCCGGTATCGTCCCGGCCGTGTCAACGTGTCTAGTCACCGGTGGTGCCGGCTTCCTCGGCTCGCATCTGTGCGACGAGCTGTTGGCCCGCGGGCACCGGGTCATCTGCGTCGACAACCTGGAGACCGGATCGCTTGCGAATATCGAGCATATCCGCGATCCTGAGCGTTTTTGCAACATCAACGTGGACATCATCGAGCCCTATGAGGTCGATGAGCCAGTCGATTTTGTCTATCACCTCGCCTCACCGGCCTCGCCGATCGACTACCTGCGCCTGCCGCTTCACACGCTGAAGGTGGGCTCCTACGGCACCCACCACACGCTCGGACTGGCAAAGGCCAAGCGCGCGCGCTTCTTGATCGCCTCCACCAGCGAGGTGTATGGCGATCCGCTGGAACACCCGCAGGCGGAGACCTACTGGGGGCATGTCAACCCGATTGGCCCGCGCGGCGTGTATGACGAGGCAAAGCGCTACGCGGAGGCGCTCACGATGGCCTACCACCGCCAGCAGGGCGTGGACACGGCGATCGTGCGGATCTTCAACACCTACGGCTCCCGCATGCGCCCGCACGATGGGCGCGCGATCCCAACGTTCCTGCGCCAGGCACTCGCGAATCGGCCGGTAACCGTGTTCGGCGACGGTTCGCAGACGCGGTCGTTCTGCTTCGTCAGCGATCTGATCCGTGGACTGATTGCGCTTGCCGAGTCTGGCTACCACAACCCCGTGAACATCGGCAATCCCGACGAGTACACGCTGCTCGAACTGGCAGAAGCCGTCAAGGAGGTCACCGGCGCGGACTCGGAGATCTTGTTCGAGGCGCTACCGGTTGACGATCCCAAGCAGCGCCGGCCCGACATCACACTCGCGCGCGAGCTGCTCGACTGGGCGCCCGAGGTGAGCCTCCGAGATGGTCTGCGCCGCACGATCGACACGTCCGGCGTCGAGCAACTTGTCGGTGAGTAGCGCATCCCAGACGGTTTCTGACCGCTACATACGGGAAACTCAACTGTTGTGAAGTCCGAGATGGGAGTTCGTTCCCCGGACGCGCCGCGTACCAGCCGTCCCCCTCGGCTGCCGGTTGGCGCGCGCGCAGTCACGGCATCGCGCCTATCCGATGAGGGTGAGCGCTCACCGCGGCCCGACCGCGACATGCGCAGCAAGCGCCCACCGGCGCTGTCGTTTCTGCTGCGCATGGACACGATGCGGCGCGCACTTCGCGTCGTGTCGCTGCTTGCGCTCGACCTGCTTGGGGTCTCACTTGCAATCTTCACCGCACTCGCGCTGAAGGCGGCGCTGCTTACAAGCCTGGATGTGACGAGTGCCTTCAACGGCACGAGATCGATCCTGGCGTTTGCCTATCTACTCACCGCGTTGCTGTTTGCACGCTCGGGCCTGTACGCCGAGCGCTCCCAGCGTCCCGGCCTCTCGCGCATCGTTGGATCGCTCTTTCAGGTCGCGTTTGTCGCACTGATCTTCGCGGTTGTCAGCGGCGAACATTTCTCCAGCTATTACATCTTCTACGGCTCGCTCGCGTTTGCGCTGTTCTACATCTCCTCGCTGCGCTACCTGTATGAGCGCGCCACCGGTGTCGTGCTGCGTGCCGCCGGCTATCAGCGCCGTGCGGTGCTGGTGGGCACCGGCAAGCACATCCACGACGTCGCCCACGCACTCAGCGACGGACCGCGCTCGCCGATCGAAGTCGTCGGCTTCGTATCGCCAGGGCCGCTGCCTCCCAACGGGGTGCGCTGCCTGGGCACGCTCGAGCACCTGCAGGCTGTGATCGTCGCCGAGCGCGTCGACGAGGTGATCATCGCCGACCCCGATTTCCCGCAGGAGCGCGCGGTTGAGCTCGTCGATCAGTGCCACCGCCGCGGTGTGCGCGTGCGCATCGCCCCCTCCACCATGGAGATCCTGGTGCAGCGCGCCGAGTTCATCCCGGGTCAGTCGGTCCCTCTGTTCGAGCTCGGCCCGCCCGTGTTCGAGGGCATCGACTTCGCGCTGAAGCGCAGCTTTGACCTGATCGGCTCGACGCTGCTGCTGGTTCTGCTCAGTCCGTTGCTGGCGGTAATCACACTTGCCGTGAAGCTGTCATCGCGCGGCCCCGTGTTCTACCGCTCGATGCGCCCCGGTATCGGCCAGCTGCCGTTTGCGTGCTTGAAGTTCCGCACCATGTACTACGACGCCGACGAGCACCAGGGCGCCCTGGAGGAACTCAACGAGGCCAGCGGCGCGTTGTTCAAGATCCGCGAAGATCCGCGCCTGACACCGGTTGGGCGCTTCTTGCGCCGCTTCTCGCTCGACGAGCTTCCCCAGCTGGTCAACGTGCTGCGTGGCGAGATGTCGCTGGTAGGGCCGCGCCCGCTGCCAGAGCGCGACTTCGCGCTGCTGCAAGACTGGCACCGCAAGCGCTATCTCGTGCTGCCCGGTATCACCGGCCTATGGCAGGTATCCGGCCGCTCCGAACTCGACTTCGACGACCTCGTCAACCTCGACTTCATCTACCTGGAGCGCTGGTCACTGGCGCTGGACCTCGCGATCATCCTCAAGACGATCCCGGCGGTACTCATGCAGCGCGGGGCTTACTAGCCCTACTCCAGCTCCAACCCCGGCTGAGGCTCGGCCAGACCCCAGCCGACTGGCTGGGACTCGTCCTCGGCGAAGGCGATCGCCTGCTGGTACACGCGCCATGTCGCGTGCGCCGCGTCCTGCCAAGTCCATTGCGGTGGTGCGGGCGCCGGACGCCGCGAGCCCTCGGCGCTTTCGATCAGCGCCTTGAAGTCGCCGCGCTCGACAAACGCGGCACGCTCGCCCAGCACCTCGAGCAAAGCGGGAACCGCGCAAGCCGCTACCGGCGTCCCGCACGCGAGCGCCTCGACGGCCGGCAGGCCGAAGCCCTCGTCCTCGGAGGCCAGTACGAGCGCGTGCGCGCCTGTGTAGATCGCCGCCAGATGCTCGTCGGAGACCTCGCCGGTGAGAATCACGCCCGGAAGCTCGTGCGCCCACGGGCGTGTGGGACCGACGAGCACCAGCGGCAGCTCGCGTGGTGTGGCCACAAGCTTGGCGACGTGCTTGCGCGGATCGGGATGGCGCAGCGAGCCGACCCACAGCAGATAGTGCTGTGGCAGCGAGAAGCGCTCTCGTACGTGGGCGATCTCCGTCTCCGGGCGTGTATACATCGTCGCGTCGGGGGCCTCTGGGATAACGGCGATCCGCTCACGCCGCAGGCCCAGCCGCTTGACCGCGTCGCCGGCGACAGCCTCGGTTGGCACGATCACACGTGCGGCACGCTGCACGGCAAGCTGGCGCAAACGCAGGCGCACACCGGCGCGCAGATGCTCGCTGGCGCGCTTGAGCGCGGAGAGATCGTGCAGTGTCACGACCGTCGGGCAAGGGCTGCGCAGGATCGCGCCCTCCATCCACGGCGAGTGGAACACATCTACGCGTCGGGGGTGATGCGTCTCGACTATCTCGACGCCGTCCGCGGCGGTTTCGCGCAGTGCCCGCAGCAGACAGCGCGAATAGCGCCCGACGCCGCGTATGTCACCCGCAGGGCGACTGTCGAAGGCAACCCGCGCCAAGCTCGTCGCTCCAGAGCGCGAGCTCGGACCGCGTGACCCCTTCACGTCTGTCCCGACCACAAGACGTGCACCATCAAAACCATAGTCGCTCTGGGCGCGGAGTGGGCCGATCGGCTGAAATTTGTCTCGCTGTTTCCAAGCAGTCGGCCTCGTGCCGGCTAGCCTTGGCCATGCGATGCCCTCTCGCGACTACCACGAGAGCCTGTGGGAGGGTGTGCCCGAGGGGGGCGTGCCGGTCGATGCTCGCCTGCGCGAGGCCTTCCTGGTGCAGCGTCTGGCGGAAGTCGGCTCAGGGCTCGATCGTGCGCCGCGTGTGCTCGACGTCGGTTGCGGGGACGGTCACTTCGCGGCGGCGCTTGCGCGCGCGCGGGCCGAGGTCGTGGCTGTCGATGTCGCCTCCGAGCCGCTGCGCCGCGCCCTGGAGCGTCACCCCGGCCTGGATGTGCGACTCATAGAGGCGGAAACTACGCTGCCGCTGGAGGATTCGAGCTTCGACATGGTGTGGGCCGGCGAGACGATCGAGCACGTGGCTGACACTTCGCGCTGGCTCTCGGAGTTGCGGCGGACGTTGCGCTCGGGTGGCATGTTGGCGATCAGCACCCCCAACCACGGGCCGCTACTGAGACTGTGGCTGGCCCTGAATGCCGGTGCGTTCCAGGCGCGCTTCGATCCGCGCGGGGATCACTTGCGTTTCTACACACGCCGCGCGCTCGCGGACTTGCTTGCGGACTTCGGGTTTGAGGATGTGACCGTCCGCGCCGCGGGTGGCCTACCGGGGGCGCGCCGCGTGTTGCTGGCGAGCGCGCGGCGCAAGCGCTTCTAGGCTGCTCGCGGTCGAAGCTGTGCCTGTGACCGTTGCGGTGCCGGTGGCTTCGAGCGCGCGCACGTACGCGTTCTGGGTGGCGATCGACAACGGGTTCAGATAAACGGCCGCACGCAGCTCTTGCATCGCCGCCCGTGGGTTGCTCGTCAGGTCATATTCGCCCAGAGTCAGCCACGTTTCCGGGTTTGACGGCTGCAAGCGCACGGCCTTCTGCAATGTCGCTCGCGCGAGCGCGCTCTCGCCGATCGCGTGCTCGACGGAGGAGAGCCTGAAGAGCGCCACGGCCGACAGCGGGTCGCGTTCGACTCCGGCCTGCGCCGCGTCAAGTGCCTCCATCGGGTTTTGCTTGATCAGCGCGATCGCCTGTTCGGAGGCCTCGACAGAGCGCTGTGGCTGCCACTCCGTCCAGGCGGCCAGCAACGCCCCGAGCACCACGGCGACAGCGACGCCGATCCGCACCGGGCCAAGCGCACGCGCCGAGGGGACTCGCCGTCGCAGGTCGCTCTCAGCGGGCGATGGGAAAGCTGGGACGCCAACCGAGGATGGGTCTAGATCCGATGCGTCGAGTGGGGGCAGCGCGGCATCCGGCGAGCCCGCGGGTGCCTGGAGCCTGCCGGCGGGCAACGGTCCGCGTCCGGCGAGCCAGCCGGCGCACAGCAGCGCCACGAACGCATCTCCGGGCACATACCAAGTCCAGTCGGCGAACGAGTGGACTCCGAACACGACCACGATGCAGAGCATCGCGAACATGCCGATTCGCTCGGGCGTGTGGGCGAGGGGTGCGCGGCTCCAAGCAAGCGACGGCGGCGAGCGGCCGACGATCCAGCGGCGGTCGAACGGATGGGTGGATCGTCCGGCGGCGAGCATCCAGGCAATCAGCAATGCGAGCGTGAGCACCAGTCCGACGATCCCCAGGTCGGCGAGCGTTTGCACGACGTACCCGTGGGCTTGGCGCACGTCGAGGTCCAGTGTGCGATAGCGCAGGCGTGCCGTCGCATATCCGGCGGCGCCGGCGCCGAGCACGGGATGGGCTTTGAAGACTTCCAGCGCCTCCTTCCAATAGCGCGCGCGCACGCTGCCAACCGCCGTGAGACGTCCGGGCGTGTTCTGCGGTACCCGCGCGTTGGGGTTCGTCAGCGACGAGAGGTCGTGAGAGATCGTGCCGGTGAGACCTCGTTTGGTCGCGGCCAAACCACCCAAGCCTGCCAGCAGGACGAGCACGAGCAACGACACCAGCGCGATCCCAGCCGTGCGACGCGCGGATGATTCAGATCCCACCCACCCCGCGCGGCGGTCGCCGAAGAAGCCGATCGCGATCCCCGCGAGTGCCAGCACAATCAGCATCGCGCCGATCAGCACGCCGAGCTGGTGGCCGGCGTTGGTCCGCGCGGCGAGCGCTATTCCTTCACTTGAAAGTGCGTGCCTGGAGAAGTCCCAGGCCACCACGGGCGCCGCACCGAGCGCGCCGACGATCAGCACACGGGCGCCACGAAGGCGCAGTGGCACGACGCACATCCAGACGATCACACCGACCAGGAGAGCGGCCAGCGCGCCGCGCGAGTAGGCGAGCATCAGGGTCACGATCATCAGGCCCATGGCGGGATAGGCGAGTGCGCTCAGCAGCGCATGCCCCGCGCGTCGCGCGCCCAGCCACAGGCAGCCGATCGCGCCCATCGCCGCGGTCAGGCCGATCGCGTTCCAGTAACCGTACGGTTCCTGCAGGCGCGCGTAGAAGTTCGCTTCGGGGCTGACGGTGAGCTCGTTTGGCAGCACCTTGGTGAGCAACGCATAAGCGCAGATCGTCACGGCCGCGAGCACGATTCCGCCGAGCAGTGCACGCCAGCCGCCGGGCGCCAACCAGGCGAGCGACGCGGCGGCCGCGAACACGCCACTGTAGGCCAGCATGCGGCCGGCGTCCTGCCAGCTTGCGTCGGGTGCCACCGACCACACGACCGACAGGCCGGTGAGTGCCGTGAACGCCAGCAGCAGGCCAATCGGCCACAGGCCATAGAAGCGAGTGCGCGGCGGCGTCAGTACGAGCACTCCCGCGACGAGTGCCCATGCGAGCAGCGTGCAGGCCAGCTCGAGCGTCGTCATCGACGCGAGGTTCAGTCCGCCTCCGGCAAGGAACGTGGCGAAGCACAGCAGGCCGGCGACGGCAAGCGTGGCCAGCATGGTCGCACCCTGTCTCCGCGGTCGCCCGGGCTCGGACGGTTGGGCTTGCAGCAGCTCAGGCGGTAGTTCGACCGCGCGATATTCAGCCGTCACGGCGTGAGCGGACACGCTTGCGCACCTCCCCGATTGTGAGCAGCAGAGCGCCGACAAACATGAACGCGAGCACCGCGAACAGTGACTGAGGCAACGTGTTCACGGCCGAGGCGATATTGGCGTGCACCACGCCCGGATGCACCGGAGTGCTACCGATCTGGACCGGTGCCGAGCCGCTGCGATGAGCGCTCTGCACCGCCCGTCGCTCGGCTGGCGTAAGCGGCAAGGCGACATTCGAGGCGGGTGTGCCGGCCGTCGCGCCCGTTCCCCCTCCGGCCGCGGCTTCCTCGGCCTTGCGGATTTCGGCTTCGCATGGGGAGTACTGGCTCCCCGTGGTCGTCATCTGTTTGAGCGCTTCGCGATAAGCCTTCTGGCTGTAGCCGTTGAACGGTTCGCCGTGGCCGCACTTTTCGAGGATTTTCGACGCTTCGCTGCCATAGGCGGGCACGGCGCCGGCCACCAGCATGATCGCGACGAGCGCCGTGATGAGCCGCAAGGCGATCGCGCGTGCGGGGAGCGCGCCGCCGACGCTCGTGTAGGCGTCCGCGATCGGCCCTCGCGCGACGGTCCCGACGGCGCTTCTGCCCCTCCGCAAGTTGAACAGCAGCCCTCCCAAGAGCCCCAACGCTACCTCACCGTCCCCTGGAGAGTGCGAGGTCCTCCCTTCGAGAGTCCCAGTTCGGCAAGCGCGTGCGAGAAGCCGGCCGCCCACGCGTCGTGGGTATAGGCACGCACGTCCTCGCGCCCGGCCGTGCCGAGGCGTGTGCGCAACGCGGGGTCGCGGGCAAACCGCAGGAGCGCGGCGGCCAGTGCGACCGGGTCCGCGGCCGGCACGATCGCGCCGTTGTGCCCGTCGCGCACCAGGCCACCGGCGGCGGCTCCCACGGCGTCGGTTGCGATCACTGGAAGTCCACGGTTCATAGCCTCGTTGACCACGAGCCCCCATGGCTCGCGGAAGGTACGCGTCGGAATGGATGGCAACACCAAAACGTCGGCGGCGGCATAAAAGTTGCGCAGTTCGGTCTGGTCGAGGAGCGGCAGGCACACCACCGCGCCGCCGGCCGGGACCCAAGGGGGGGTGGATCCCGCACCGACGAGGACGAGCGCGGCGGTAGGCGCTTGTAGGCCCGATGTGCTCCAGGCCTCAATGAGCACCCCCAATCCCTTTTCCCGGGCCGGACGACCCGCAAACAAGAACTTCACGCCGGCCTGCCCCGGCCATTTTGGATCGCTCGGAATGCTCACATCGGGCGAGCTCCAGAAGGCGTTGTCGACCGACTGGGGGGCAACATGGATGCGTCGTGCGCCATGCTGGCGCACGTAGGCGCTGACGTGCGGACCGTAAGTGACGACCGCATCCGCCGAGCGATACAGGCGCCGCAGTGCCAGGTAGCTGAATGCGTGTGGGATGCTGCGCGGATGCGCCCACAGCGAGGACCACAGGATCAACGGCACGCGTGCGCGGCGTGCGCCGGCCCACGTGGCTAGCGGTGCCACGCGTCCCCCGGTGGGGCACACCACCGCCCGGTAGCGACCGCTGGCGGCCAACGCATACAGCTCGCTTGCGCCCTTCAGGGTGTGCTCGCGTGGCCGGCTGTGGGGGACCGGCAGCTCCGCGGCCGACCCACCGCCGCCATGCTTGAGGCGCCCCCCGAACAGCGCAAACTCGACATGCTCGGACTCGTGTAGACGTTCGAACGCACCGACGCGGTAGGCTGGCGCGTGACCGGTGACGAACAGGACAGGCTTCATCGAAGTACGTGCTCGTAAGCCGCCACCGTTTGCTCGCCGCAGTGGGCCCATGTGAAGTTGGCGGTCACGGTCTCGCGCGCGCGGATGCCAGCCTCGCGCAATCTCTGTGGGTCGGACAGGAGCTCGTCGATGCGTTGGGTGAGCCGCTCGATGTCGCCTGGCGGCACGAGCACGAAGCCGTCGCCGGCGGCGGCGATCTCCTCTGGTCCGGGCTCGCCGCGACAACCGATCGCGGGGATGCCGCCTGCCATCGCCTCGATATAGGCGACGCCAAACGCCTCCTCGGTCGATGGCATAGTAAACAGCGTGCATTCGCGCACCTGCTCGATCGCCTGCTCTGGTGCCAGCTGGCCGCGGAAATCGACGCGGTCGGCGACCCCTAGCCGTGCGGCGAGTCCTTCCAGCGCGATCCGCTCGGGCCCGTCGCCGACGATCACATAGCGAAGTGTGGGATGGCGCTTGGCGAGGACCGCCAGCGCGCGCATCACGTCCGCGTGGCGCTTGCGCGCCACGAGATGGCCGACTGTCACGAGCGACGGCACCTGCTCGTGACGGCTGTGCCCGGACTTGCTGCCCCGTCCGCGTGCCGGCAGGTCCGCGCCGAGGTGCACGACGCGCACGTCGCCGGCGCCATAGAAACTGGCCAGCTCGGCGATTCCGCGACTGTTGGCCAGCACCGTGGTCGCGGCGTCGAGAGTCCGCCGCACGGCCCGAGCGCCGGCGTCGCTGCGCGGCGCGGTGTAGAGCACGTCGCCGCCGTGTACCGAGACGACCAGCGGAGCGTGTATGCGCGAGCGCTTGGCCGCATCGCCGGCCGGTACCGCGTTGTGCGCGTGGATCAGGTCGAACTCAAACGAGTGGCGCAGGCGGCGCAGGGCCATACCAAGCGCCGGCGCCGCCCATGCTCCCCATGCGGGGTAGGAGCTCGAGCGCGGCGGAGACGCGTAGCGCACGTATGTCACGTCGAGACCGTCGAGCGTTTGCTTGTGAGGCTCGGCCGCGAGACCACGCAGGGCGCGCGCCGGACCGCCGGGGATCTGTGGGCTTCGAGAAAACGAGGCGCGCGGTGGAACGAGCCGGTGGAGCACCAGCACGCGAACCTCCGCTCCAGCGTCGCGCGCTGCCAGCGCCTGGCGATGAGCCCAAATCCCCAATACCGGATCGCTGCGCCTCGGGTAGAACTCCGCGACGATGGCGACCTTCATAGGCGCCGGTGGGTGACGAGGGTTTGCTGGGCTTCGCTTGCACTCAGATGGGGACGCTCCGCGAGGAAGGCGCGCGCCTCGCCGAGCGCCTGCTCGCGCGAATAGGCGCTGGCGGTAGGCGCCGCGCGATGGCGGATCGGAGTGGCGTCGATCACACCGCAGTGCCAGCCGTGCTCGCGGGCGAGCGCCGCCCAGTGCATGTCAAGGCCCCAGCCCATCCGCAGGTCGGGGAACGGCAGCAGCGTCGAGAACGTGCTGCGCGCAAACGCGGTCACCGGACCGATCTCCACGAAAGCCGTCTCGCGCACCAGGCTGTGGGGTTGGCGGCGAGTCACCCGCCACGCCGCGTGCGAGGCGCGGCGGTGGGCAGGCTGCGCCAGGTCGAGCTCGAAACGCTCGGCGAGAAACAGGAAGCGGTCGAGAAACCCTCGCGCCAGCACGATGTCGTCGTCCACCACCAACAGCCAATCGTGCGCGTCGGGGTCGTGGGCCTCGAGCAGCAGGTTGAGGTTCTCGAACTTGCCGCGATCCGCGGGTGCGCCGACGCACACCTCGACCTTGTGGCGCGAGCGGCTCAGCTCGCCGCGGATGCGCTCCACCAGCGGGTGGTGCTCGGGGCGCGCCACACACAGCGCGAGCACTCCTCGCCGGGGCGGCTGCTCGCGCGAGGCGAGCACCAGGCGCCGGCGACGGCCCGAGGCGATCTCAAGCGCGTCGTCGGCGAGATCGAGTGCTGCCCGGCGCACGCCGTCGAGCCCGCCGACGGTGCCACTTTCGCCTGAGAGGAAATCGTCGGTCGGTTGGCCGTTGGAAGGCGATCCCATCCCCATCGTGGCGGTGCGATCGCCGACTTCGGTCTTACTGACGGAGGACCTGAAGGAGACCGCTACGGCGGCGTGGCGTGTGCGCTCGCCCACCGCTTCACGTGTGCGCCCGGCGCTGTGGGCAACCATCGTGAGTCCAGCCGGGCAGCGGTAGCGCACCACATGGCCGGCGCAACCGGCCAACGTGAGTAGCTCCTTGGCGAGCGATGGTGCGAGCCCTCGCCACGCGTCGAAACGGCGCGCCGCCTTGCCGCGCGCGAAGGCCGCGCGGCACAGCGACCGCAGTCGCGCGTCCTCGGGGCTGCGGCGGTGGTGCAGCGCGGCAGCCGCCACATAGAGGGCCTCCTCGCCGAGTCGTTCCTGCCACTCCTGCTCGTCGCCGCCGTGCTCCAGCGACACGTCGAACGGTCCGACGCGCTCAAGCGCGGCACGGCGGATCGCCATGTTCGCCCCCCACGCGTATCGCGTGAGGGTGTCCTCGCGGCCGAGGTCCAGCGAGGTGATCGGAGGACCCTCGCGCCCGCAGCTGTGCGGCGGGGAGCCTTCCAGGCGCGCGCGGATCGGGCCGGTGAAGACCTCCTGCTCGGGATGCTCGCGTGCAGCCGCAAGCAGTGCGTCGAGCCAGCCCTCGCAGACCTCCACGTCGTCGTCGACGAACACCACCAGCTCGCCGCTGGAGCACTCGACCCCGGTGTTGCGTGCCACGTTGAGGCCGAGCGGTCGCGGGTGCGGCTCGTAGCGCGCGCCGAAGCGCTCGGCGAGCGCGCGAGCTTCCTCGGTGGCGCCGGCGTCGTCCACCACGATCAGCTCCGCATTGGCCCGCGCGGCGTGCGGGGCTATCGAAGCGAGCGCGACCCTCAGGTAGTCCAAACGCGCACGCGTGGGCACCACGATCGAGGCGGACGGCGGGTTGGAATTAGAGGACATGACCGCAACAGTCTAGGTTTGGGCAAGCGATGGTCCTCTTCCTGCACAACCGCTATCGCACAACGGGCGGCGAGGAGCGCGTGGTCGAGGAGCTGCTGGCGCTCGTGCGCGACCACTTGGGAGAGCCCGCGGAGCTGCTCGCACGCGACTCGGTCGGGGTCGGCAGAGCCCGCGCTGCGGCAGGGCTTTTGCGCGGTGGGCTTGCGCCGAGGGATGTGGCAAAGGCCGTGCGGATCAGCGGGGCGCGGGTGGTGCACGCCCACAACCTGGGCCCTCTGTTTGGCTGGCGCGCGCTCGCGGCCGCCCGTGCGCAGGGGGCGCGTGTGGTGCTGCACCTGCACCAGTATCGGCTGGTGTGCGCCACCGGTGTGTGCTTCACCGACGGTCGCGAGTGCACTCGCTGTCACGGACGCAACACGCTGCCGGGTGTGATCCACAACTGTCGTGGCAGCCGCTCGGAGGCGCTCGCCTACGGAGCTTCGCTTGCGCTGTGGCAACGTCGCCTGAGCGAACAGGCCGACGCGGTGATCGTGCCGAGCGCGTTCGCGCGCGAGCGACTGCGCGAGCTGGGAGCGCCGCTCGACTTCGAGCGTGTGCACGTGCTCCCGCCACCGGTAAGGATGGTGCACGACAGCGAATCGGTGGTACCGATGAGCGGGGAATCAGCAGCTCAAGCGAGCGAGGATTCGGTTGGTGAAGCGTTGAGCGGACGGGCGGCGGGAACCTATGCGCTTGTCGTTTCGCGACTCGCGCCAGAGAAGGGCGTCGACGTGGCGATCGACGCTTGCCGGATCGCTGGCGTACGGTTGGTTGTGGCCGGAGACGGCCCCGAGCGCGACGCCCTGCGCGTGCGCGCAGGTGACGGCGACGTACGCTTCGCGGGGCGCGTGGACGACGCGGAGCTACGGCGCCTGCGAGCGGGCGCGGCGCTTGCGATCGTGCCGTCGCGCTCGGCCGAGACGTTCGGGATGGCCGCCGCCGAGGCAATGGCCGCGGGCGTGCCGGTTGTGGCAAGTCGCGTGGGCGCGCTGCCGGAACTGGTCGAGGGGGCAGGGCTCGTCGAGCCCGGAGATGCGACGGCGGTGGCCGAGGCGATCGGGCGACGCTGGCGGGACGTGGCCGCGGCGCAGCGTGGGCGAGCGCGTGTGCGGGAGCTTTGTGCGCCGGCGGCGGTGGCCGCTGGGCTAGCGGCTGTATATGGGATGAATCGGCCGATTGGAGGATGAATCGGCCGATTGGTGTCAGCCGTAGGCAATACTCTCCAGCGCCGTGGAGGCCTCCTCGGCAATAGATCTGGCACGTGAGCGCTCGGTTGCCGAGATCCTGCGCACGGCGCTGGTCATGTACCGGCGCTACCCGCTGCTGTTCGCCACCCTGGCCGTTGGCGTGATCGCACCGTACGAGCTTGCGCGACTTGCGGTCACCGGGGACGGCCCGCTCGGCAGCGGCGGGACCGGGAGCGTCGGGACGCTGGCGCTGTTCGAGCTGATCTATTACGCGTTGGTAGGGCCGCTGATCTCGGCGCTGCACGTGCACGCGGTGATCGAGATCGGCGAGGGTCGCAGGCCAAGGCTTGGGCTTGTCGCGATGCAGGGCCTGCGTGTACTGGCCGTGGTGGCGGCCGCGGAGATCATCGCCGGCATCCTGATCGCACTCGGGTTCGTCGCGTTGATCGTCCCGGGGATCATCCTGAGCCTGCGCTGGTCGGTGGTCGCGCAGACGGCGGCCGTCGACCATGAAGGCTGGCTGCCGGCACTACGGCGTAGCGCCAAGCTCGCGGCCGGCAACTACGGGCACATCTTCCGAGTACTGGCGGTGATCGGACTCCTGACGCTCGTGATCGCCGCGCTCACCGGTGCGCTCGTGGGCGGTGGCCACAGCACGAGCGTTGCATCGGTGCTGATCGGGATCGTCGTGTACACGATCATCGCCTCCTTCGGGGCGCTCACGCTCGCGGTCCTGTACTTCGACCTGCGAGCCCGCGAGGCGTAAGCTGCCAGCGTGGAAACGCAGGCAAGACGCGCGCTGATCACCGGCATCAGCGGCCAGGACGGGTCGTTCCTAGCGGAGCTGCTGCTGGAGAAGGGCTATGAGGTGACGGGTCTCGCGCACGGGGACCCGCGGGAGCGCTCGCTCGGCTGCTCCGAGCATTTGCGCGAGCGCCTGGCGCTGTTGGGCGGCGATTTGCTCGACCCCGCGTCACTGAGGGCGGCTATCGAGCGGGCGCGACCACACGAGCTGTATCACCTGGCCTCACCGTCGTTCATCCCCGCCTCCTGGGAGAGACCGGCGGAGACCATGCGGGCGATCGCCGGCTCGACCGCCGTGCTACTGGAGGCGGTGCGCGACAGCGACTCGCGCGCGCGCGTGTGGGTGGCGGCGTCGGGCGCCATGTTTGGCGACGCGCCACAGAGCCCGCAAGACGAGAGCACGCCGTGCAGGCCGACGACGCCGTATGCGGTCGCGAAGCTCGCGGCGCACCAGCTCGTGGGAGCGCTGCGCGCGCACGACGGCCTGTATGCCTGCTCGGGGATCGTGTTCAACCACGAGTCCGAGCGTCGCCCGCGGCAGTTCGTGACGCGCACGGTCACGCGCGCGGCGGCCCAGATCAAGCTGGGATTGGCCGAGGACGTGACGCTGGGGGCGCTCGATGCGGTGCGGGACTGGTCGTTCGCGGGCGACGTGATGCACGGCGCGTGGCTCATGCTTCAACAGGAGCAACCCGACGATTACGTGCTGGCCAGTGGAGTGGGGCGTACGGTCGCCCAGCTGGTGGACACGGCGTTCGCGTGCGTGGGCCTGGAGGCCGAGCGCTACGTGCGTGTGGACCCAAAGCTTGTGCGCGCGCCGGAGAAGACCCCGAGCGTGGGCGATCCGAGCAAGGCTCGCGAGCGGCTGGGATGGGAGCCGCGGGTGAGCTTCGAGCAGCTGGTGGAGCGCATGGTGGAGGCGGATTTGCGAGCGTTGCGAGCCGTCGCCGAGCACGCCTAGGACCGGTTGGGCTGGCGCCGATTGTCTCTGACTGGGCGCCGCAGATCGGGATCGACGCTTACACTGCCGGGGATGACGACCGTCGGCGTTATTGGGCTTGGCTATGTTGGGTTGCCGCTTGCTGTGGCGTTTGCTGAGGAGGGTTGTGATGTGGTCGCGTTGGATGTCGATCACAGCAAGATCGAGGCGATTGCGGGGGGGCGGTCTTATGTGGAGGACATTCCGTCTGAGCGGTTGCGTGCGGTGGGCGACCGGATCGCGGCGTCGGCGGGCTATGGGGATTTGACGCGGGCGGAGGCGGTGCTCGTGTGTGTGCCGACGCCGTTGACGGCTAACCGTGAGCCGGATTTGGGACCGTTGGTGGGTAGTACGCGTGCGCTTGCGGGTGTGTTGAGGGAGGGTCAGCTGGTTGTGCTGGAGTCGACGACTTATCCGGGTACGACGCGTGAGCGTGTGGCGCCGCTGCTTGAAGAGTCGGGTCTCATAGCCGGACAGGACTTCCATTTGGCGTTCTCTCCGGAGCGCGTGGATCCCGGCAGGACCGATTTCACGCTGCGCAGCACCCCGAAGGTGTTGGGCGGGTTGACGTCGGCGTGCGCGGACCGCGCGGCAGCGCTATATGGGCTTGTATGCGACCACGTCGTGCGTGTGTCGAGTCCGGAGGCGGCTGAGTTGACGAAGTTGTTGGAGAATATTTTTCGTTCGGTGAATATTGCGTTGGTGAATGAATTGGCGATGTTGACCGATCGTATGGGGATCGATATTTGGGAGGTGGTCGATGCTGCGGCGACGAAGCCGTATGGGTTCATGCGCTTCGATCCGGGACCGGGTATGGGTGGGCATTGCTTGCCGGTCGATCCGTTTTATTTGAGTTGGCGTGCGCGCGAGTTCGATATGAGCACGGAGTTCATTGAGTTGGCGGGGCAGGTCAACCAGCAGATGCCTTATCACTGTGTGGCGAAGGTGGGGCGTGCGCTTAACGATGCGGGTCGTGCGGTCAAGGGTGCGCGGATCGCGGTGTTTGGTGTGAGCTATAAGCCGGGTGTGGGTGATGTGCGCGAGTCGCCGGCATTGAAGATCCTCGAGTTGTTGGGCGAGCTGGGCGCGATGCTTTGCTATCACGACCCGCATGTGCCCTCGCTTCCCGGGTTTGGGCTCGATAGCGTCGGGTTTGAGCAGGCACTCGACGGTGTCGATCTCGCGCTGATCGTGACCGCGCACCCGAGCGTCGACCACGATTCGATCGCGGCGCGCGCACCGATCGTCGTCGATCTGCGCGGCGTCACGCGGGCGAGCGCGGCAGCGAACGTAGTACGGCTGTGAGCGGGGATGCCCGCGCTCCGGGGCTCGTCCTTGGCAAGAGCGTGCGGATCGGCGAGGACGTCACCTTTGGAGCGCACGTGGTCGTGCATGACGGGACGATCATCGGCGATGGTTGCCTGATCGAGGATCACGCGGTGCTAGGCAAGCGCCCGCGGCTCGCGCGCGGGTCCTCCGCAAAAGGCGACGTGGGAGCGCTCGAGCTCGGCGAGCGTGTGACGGTTTGCTCAGGCGCAGTGGTGTTTGCGGGGGCAAGCGTAGCGGCCGAGGCGATTCTCGGTGACCAGTCGTATGTCCGCGAGCGAACGCGGATCGGACACGGCTCGGTGATCGGGCGCGGCAGCGTGGTCGACAACGACGTGGTCGTGGGGGCACGGGTAAAAATCCAGACGAGCGTGTATCTGACGGCGTTCACCCTGGTCGAGGACGACGTGTTCGTTGGTCCCGGCGCAACCACAACCAACGACGACACCATGGCCCGCCACGGACCTGGCATGCCGCTGCGCGGCGCAACGCTGCGGCGCGCGTGTCGCGTCGGTGGCGGCGCGGTGCTGACCCCGGGCGTGGAGATCGGACAGGAGGCGTTCGTGGCGGCCGGCGCGGTCGTCACCCGTGACGTGCCGCCACGCGCGGTCGCGATGGGCGTGCCCGCGCGCGTCGTACGCGAAGTCGGCGACGAGGATCTGCTCGAGCGCTGGCGCTAGCCCCGGATCACCGAGACGGTGGCGGTGGAGCCTCGAACGAGATCAGGCATCGCTCGAGGCTCCGTCGCCGGTGGCCCCAGCTGTCGTCTCCAACGATGAGTGCAGCGTCATGCGCCCCCGGTGCAGGCGCGACTTCATCGCCGCGCGGCTGAGACCAAGCGCTTGCGCCGTCGCCCCGCCAGAGAGCCCGTGGATGTCGCGCAGCACCAGCACCGCGCGCTGGTCGGTCGGCAGGCGCGCGACGCAATCGACGATCCGCTGCATCTCCATGTGGGCGAGGGCGGCGTCTTCGGCTGACGGTTCGATGCGCTCGGGCGGCAGCGATCTGTGCAGCGAGAGCCGGGTGCGGCGGATGCACTCGTGGCGGACGATCTGGAACATCCACGACGCAAGCGCGGCCGCCGTGCGCAGTGTGCCGATCTTCCTGTACAGCACGATCAGCGCTTCTTGCGTCGCTTCCTCGGCGTCCTCGGGCGTCGAGCAGAGCGTGCGGGCGAAGCGCCGCACGTGTGCGTGCGAGCCGTCGAGCAGCGTGGCGATCGCACGGCGATCGCCACGCTGGGCCGCGCTGATGATCTGCGCGGTCGGCCACGGCTGGGTACAGGCGTCAGTCACGAGAGCGGGTTGTGTGCGCGACTAGCGTTTGGGGCACGGCAAATCGCAATAGACTTCCACGACCGCTCCCCCGAGGAAGCTTAGCTGCGCCTTGCCCGGGAACCCGCCCCTTGGACACTGCTTTGGAAGGGTTATGTAGGAGATTGTCTTGCCTCCCTGCTTGTAGGCTGCGCCTACGCTGATCGAGCCGTGCTCGGCTGACGCGTCGGGTGCTTCCGGCACAGTTTCGATCAGCGGCACTTCGAAGATCATTTCCTTGCTGAATGATGGGACCGAAGAAGCGACGGTGTGCGCCGCGACGAGGAATTCGATCGAGGCGGGCGTTTTGCCTTCGACGAAGAATGCCAGTTCACCGCTCTGATCGAAGTACGGCTGCAACGACACGGTCTCGCTCACGCGGTCGGCCCCGAAGCTTATGACTCCGGTGGCTGATCCAACCCCACCTGCCTTGGAGCCCTTCGGGCACTTCTGCACTTCATGGCTTTCGAGGATCGCGCTGGAGCACTCGGGGAAACCCTGCGAGTGAAGCGCCAGACCCTTGGGCACGAAGACCTTGATCTGCGTCAGCGGCGGTGGCGAGTCGCCTGGGTATTCGTCTCCGGAGATCGTGCCCTGACCTTCGATCATCGCGCCGGCGCCGAGGACGCCGGTGCCGGGAAAGCCCGGGATTGGAACGATTCTCGCCGTGAACGAGACGGTCGGCGTAGCGGCGGCGGTGCTCGAAAAGCCCAAGAGCGCGAGCGCGAGCACGGCCACCAGATACGAGTATGTCCTACGTGGATGGACTGCTGAAATCATCGGAGCCTCCTGTCATGCGGAACATGGATACGCAGATGAGAGGCGTGCGAGCGCGAAAAGGATTCACCTGTTCGCGCTCGAGCGATCGCGCGGCGCGATCAGAGCGCGTCGCGCACGGCGTCCACGACCTGCTCGGCCTGCGCGCGCGAGAGCACCGGGCTGATCGGGATCGCGAGATGCGTGCGGGCTACCTCATCGGTACCGGGCAGTGTGAGTCCCTGTCCCCATGCTCGCATCGCGGGCTGCGCGTGCACCGGCGTACGGTAATAGGGACGGCAGCCGATGCCCGCCTCGCTCAGCGCGGCCGCGAGGGCGTCGGCGTTGGGGTGGCGGATGACATACAGATGCCAGGCCGGCGCGGAGCCGACTGTGGGGCGCGGAAGCTTCACGAGCTCGCCGAGGCCCAGCTCGGAGTAGTGCGCGGCGCCCTCGCGGCGTCCGTCGGACCAGCTATCCAGGTGCGGTAGCTGCACGCGTAGGATCGCCGCCTGTAGCTCGTCAAGGCGCGAGTTGTAGCCGATCGTCTCATAGCTGATCTTGTCGTGGGAGCCGTGGAAGCGCAGCACACGGGTCTGTTCGGCGAGCTGCGCGTCGTCGGTCACGACTATGCCGCCGTCGCCGAAGCAACCGAGGTTCTTCGACGGAAAGAACGAGAACGTGGCAGCCTTGCCGAGTGCGCCGGGGCGAAGGTGGGTGCGGGTATGGGCGTGTGTGCCGGGATGGCCTTGGATGAAGGTCGAGCCGGCGGCTTGCGCGGCGTCCTCCAACACCGGCACACCGAGCGCTTCGATCTCGGCGACGGGCGCGACGTTGCCGAACAGGTGCACGGCGATCACCGCCTTCGTGTGCGGCGTAAGCGCCTCGGCGACGGTTTCCGCGTTGATGCAGAACGTTTGCGGGTCCACATCGCAGAACACGGGCGTGGCCCCGGTCGGTGGGATCGCCTCGGCGGAGGCGTAGAACGTAAACGATGGCACCAGCACCTCATCGCCCGGCCCGACGCCCATCGCGCGCAACGCGATCGTGAGCGCGTCGGTGCCGTTGGCCACCCCCACAGCGTGTCGTGCGCCGCAGTAGGCGGCGAACTCGCGCTCGAAGGCCTCCACTTCGGGGCCGAGGATGAAGCGTCCGGAGTCGAGCACGCGAGCGACCGCGGCGCGCAACTCCCCGTCCAGTAGCTCGAGCGCCGAGGAGGTGTCGAACAGGGGGACGGTCACTCAGGAAGCCAGCAGCTCGATGTCCGCGCGCGTCATCAACCGGATCAGCTCCTCGAAGCTCGTCTTCGGCTTCCATCCGAGGTCGCGCTCGGCCTTGGCCGGACTGCCGATCAGATGGTCTACCTCGGCGGGCCTGACGAACGCTGGGTCGATCGTCACGTACCGCTCGAAGTCGCCGAGCCCGGCCTCGTCAAAGGCAACCTCGCAGCACTCCCGCACCGAGTGGGCCTCGCCGGTGGCGATCACGTAGTCCTCGGGCTCCTCGCGCTGCAGCATCAGCCACATTGCTTCCACGTAGTCCTTGGCGTAGCCCCAGTCGCGTTCGGCGTCGAGGTTGCCCAGGCGCAACTCCTTGAGGAGACCGTGCTTGATAGCGGCTGCATGCCAGGTGATCTTGCGCGTGACGAATTCGAGCCCCCGACGCTCGGACTCGTGGTTGAAAAGTATCCCCGAGGTCGCGTGCAGGTTGTAGCTCTCGCGATAGTTGACGGTGATGAAGTGCCCGTAGGCCTTGGCCACCCCGTAGGGGGACCGGGGGTAAAACGGCGTGCGCTCGGTTTGGGGTACCTCCAGCACCTTCCCGAACATCTCGCTGGAGGACGCCTGGTAGAAGCGCGCCTCGGGGCACACTTCGCGCATCGCCTCGAGCATGCGCGTGACACCCGTGCCGGTGAACTCGGCGGTGAGCGTCGGCTGGATCCAGGAGACCGCGACGAACGACATCGCCGCGAGGTTGAAGATCTCATCCGGTTTGGCGGCGCGCATCGCGTCGACGAGCGAGCGCTGGTCGAGCAGGTCGCCCTGATGCAGGGTGACGCGGTCGCGGATGTGCTCGATGCGGTCGAACTTCTCGGTGGAGGCGCGACGCACCATCCCGTGTACGTCGTAGCCGTGCTCCAGCAGGAGCTCGGCTAGGTAGGAGCCATCCTGGCCGGTGATCCCGGTGACGAGCGCGGAGCGTTTGCTGTTCATCGGGAGGACCCTATATACCGTCGCCGTCAGACCGCTGTCGCACGATCCGCGAGCCTTGGAAGCCGGCGCTCACGCGGATACGCTCGTCTTGTGCTCGTTGGGTGCCTCGGCTCGCTGGGCGCGCAGCCACTGTACGGTCGAGGCGATGCCCTGCTCGACCCCGATCCGTGCCTCCCAACCGAGCAGGCGCTTAGCCTTCTCCACCGAGGGCCAGCGTCGTGGCACGTCGACCTCGAACGTTGGCAGATGCTTCAGTTCGAACTCCTGTGGGTCGTTGCCACACGCCTCCCAAATGATTCGCGCGGTCTCTGAGACCGTCAGCTCGCGCGAGGCGGAGATGTTGAAGTCCTCGTTCAGTCCCGTCGGCGAGGACATCGCGCAGACGACCCCGTCGGCGATGTCGTCGATGTGGGTGAGCGTGCGTGTTTGCTCGCCCGAGCCGAAGATCTCAAGCGGGCGCTGGCCGTCGAGCAGCTTCTTGATGAGGTCGGGCACCATGTGTGCGATGCCCGGCTCGTCGTCCGGCATCTCACCGGGGCCGTACGCATTGAAGGGGCGGCAGATCGTAAACGGCAGGCCGTGCTCGGCGTGGGCGGCGCGTGCGTAGACCTCGCCGGTGAGCTTTGAGAAGCCGTAGGCCGACTGCGGCGTGGGGCAGTCGGGCAGGTGTGCCTCGGTCGTTGGGAACTCGGTGGCGCGCTCGAACACCATTGAGGAGGACACGTAGGTGAAACGCTCCACTTCGTGCTCCAGCGCGGCGCGGTAGATGGCGTTGTAGAGGCCGTTGTTGACCTCGGTGAGCGTGTGGGGGAGCTTGTGGAAGTTGCCGATCCCGCCGACGATCGCGGCCAGGTGGATCACGAGCGGACAGCCGTCCATCGCGGTGTGCGCCTGCTCGAAGTCGCGCAGATCGCCTGTGTGGACCTCGCAGCCCTCGCGCATCCAGCGCGGTGCGGGGCGCTGGTCTGAGACCCTCACCTCATATGCCGGGTCGGCAAGCAGCCGCCTCACGACCGCCGCGCCGATCGTGCCGGCACCACCTGTTACGAGCACGCGGCTCATCGCGCGGGCACTACGCTTGTTGTTGGCGGTCGCGTGTGAGTGGCTGCCGGCGTGAGGCTCATGCGCTTGCAGCCCCCAGGGTCGCCAGCTCGCTCGCGTAGGCGAAAACCTGGCCGGCACCCCAGCAGTTCCACGGGTCCACTACCAGGCAGTCCTCGCCGGCGCGTTCGGTTATCGTCGCAAGCGCGGCCGGATCGCGGAACTCGTGGTGGTTTGCCGCCACGAACACCACATCGGCGTCTTGCACGGCCTCCTCGAAGGAGGCGGTGGGCGTTGCCACGTGCGGGTCGTGCGCGACCACGTCGGCCAGCTCGCGCTCCAACAGCCTGATCAGCTTGTGCGCGAGCGAGTCGCGCTCGTCGTCGGTGTCGGCCTTGAACGCCAGGCCGAGCACCGCTACCTTGCGTCCTGCCAGGGCGCCCAGACTTGCCTTCTCCGACGCTTGCGAGCCCATCCCCGGCCCATTCTCGCCACGCGGGCTCACCCTGCGTTTGACGCCTTCCACCAGAAACAAGGGCACCGACTCGTTCACACGCGAAACCGCGAGTAGCATTCCGGGTGCATTGGAGCGCTCCTCGGAGAACGCGAAGTCCTTGCGCAGGCAGGTCCCGGCCGTTAGACCCGGTTGGGCGAGGCCACCACGCGGGTAGTCGCGGTTGACGAGGTCGATCACCTCGAACACGTTGGCGCCGTAGCGCTCGCAGTCCATCATCAGCAGGTTGGGCAGGGCGAAGTGGGTGTAGCGCAGGATGTTCGCCCAGATCTTCGCGAGCTCGGCCTGCACGGGCGTTGTCTGCACGATCGGCGCGCCGAACACGCTAAACAGCTCGGCCACCACCTCGCCCGAGTGCGCCCCGACGCCGCCGACGATGCACGGCAGCGACTCGATCTCCTCCAGGAACCGTCCCGCCGCGATCCGCTCAGGCGCGTGGGCAACATACACGTCCTCGCCGATCTGAAAGCCACGGTGCTTGGCCAGGTAGCCCGCCACGAACTCGGTCGTGCCGGGCGCGACAGTTGAGCGCAGGGTGAGCGCATGTCCGGGTTGCAGCGCGCCGAGCAGATCGTCGAGCGCGGAGCGGATGTCGCGCATGTCGATCTCGATGTGCGAGAACGAGGGTGTGCCAAGCGTGATCACGATGTGCCTGGCGTTCGCGGCATCGGCGACGCGCTCTGACAACCTCAGCCGCCCGTTCGCGGCGACGCGATCGAGCAACTCCTGGGCGCCGGTCTCCTGGAAGGGCATTACGCCCTCCCGCACCGAGCCGAGTCGAGCGCGATCGTTGTCGATTCCGATCACCGACAGGCCGCGGTCGGCAAAAGACAGCGCGAGCGGCAGTCCGACGCGCCCGAGGCCGATCACCGAGACGTCAGCGGTGGCGTTTGTGTCTGGCATAGGCAGCCAAGAGGTTATCGATGCTCATGTCCGCGCTCGTGCGCGAGTGTGCTGTCCTTATTTTCGTCGGTCACGTTTGTTATCGATGCTTATATCCGCGCCCGTGTACGCGATCCGCGCCCGTGTACGCGATCCGCACCCGTGTACGCGATCCGCACCCGTGTGCACGCCCGATCCGCACCCGTGTGCACGCCCGCACCCGTGTGCACGCCCGCGCCCGCGCGCGAGTGCGGTGTGTATGCTTATTTTTGTCGACTACGTTTGTAGCTACGTTTCGTAGTCACCATTGTATGAGGCAAAAAAAGTTAATATGCCAACAGCTGCCTTTAGGTTTGGTCACGCTTCGGTTGGCACGCTCGCTCACGTAGGTATTGGCGCAGAAAGCCCACCATGAAACGCGGATTCTGGCTGGCGTAGCGCCGCCACAGTCGTTTCGGCTCACGCGAGAGGCGATAGACCCACTCCAGCCCGCCCCGCTGCATCCAAGACGGCGCCTGGGAGACGATCCCCGCGTGGAAATCGAACGCGGCACCGACCCCGACCAGCAGGGGGGCCTGTAGCAGCGGGCGCATCTCGCTCATCCACAGCTCCTGCTTGGGCTGACCGGTGCCCACCCACACCACCTGTGCTCCCGAGGCGTCGATCTCCTCCACCGCGCGATCGCGCTCCTCAGGGGTGAGTGGACGGTATGGAGGCGACCACCCACCCACGATGCGCAACCCCGGGAAGCGCTCGCTCAGCCGCTCGCAGAGCTTCGCCAGCCCTTCGTCCGAGCGCCCGCCGTACAGGTAGATGGGAGTGCCCGTGCTCGCCGCATGCGCGCAGTAGCGCGCCATCAGGTCCGGTCCGTACACGCGCGTGGCACGCGCGTGACCGAGCAAACGCAGCGCCCACACGAGCGGCTGGCCATCGGGCACCGCCAGCGTTGCGCCGAGCACGGCGCGCATCGTAGTGGGGCTGTCGTGGGCGGACATGACCAGGTTGACCGCCGCCGCCGTCAACCAGCCGCGCGCGTCCGCCTCGACCATCGCGTCCATCCAGCGGACCACCTCGTCGTAGTTGGACACGGCAAGCGGTATGCCAAGGACCTCGACGCGCGGCGGTGGCGCCGGGATGGTGGATGTCGCAGAACCGGAGATTGGTCGAAAGCCTACCCGCGGAGTGCGCCGTATCGGGCGGGGATCCGATGGAAGTCTTCAGATGATCCGCACGATTCGCAATCTTCGGGGTCTCGCCGGCGGGCGGCGCAAATGAGCCCGGCGGGTCTGCGTCGCTACCGCGCCGAGCGGCTGTTGCGCAAGGGGTTCCCCGAGCTGCGCGCCAAGGTGCTTATGGTCGTGCGCTCGCAGTTGCGCGGCAAGGGCATCGCGCTCGATCCCACCGATCTGGAGGCGTGCTATGCCCAGGCGTGGCAGGGTTTGTATGCGACCGTGCTCGGCGGCGAGCAGGTCGAGAACCCTTCGGCGTGGCTCGTGCTGGTGACGTTCCGTCGCGCGATCGACGAGAGCCGCGCGGCGAGTCGTGCGGGGGTTGTGGGGGCGGGGGAAATGGGGGCGTGCCCGGCGCGGTTGGATGCTCAGGCACCTGACATGGCGGGCGAGCTCGATGACCGCACGCGCCTGCGGCAGGTGTTCGAGGCGATGCGCGCGACGCTCTCTGCGCGCGAGTGCGAAGCGGCTTCGCTCTGTTATCTGCAGGGTCTCTCGCGGGCCGAGGCGGCCACACAGATCGGGATCAGCGATGCGCGCATGCGCAAGCTGATGGAGGGCACCGGTCCGGGGCGACCGGGGGTCGCCGCCAAGGTCGGGGAGCTGCTCGACACAGTCAAGGGCGGCGGCTGGTGCGAGCAACAGTCATCGCTGGTGCGCGCCTACGCGTTCGGGATCCTCGCCCCCGACGGCGAGCGCCACGGGCTGGCGGCGGCGCATTGTCGCGAGTGCTCCGCGTGTCGTGCCTATGTTGCCTCGTTGCGCGGCCTCGCGTCGGTGCTGCCGCCGCTGCCGCTGCTGTCGCGGCTCGTGCTCTCTGGTGGCGCCGGCACGACGGCCGGAGCAGGAGGCGGGATCACGGCCGACAGGGGTGTAGGCGGAGCGGGAAGTGCCGCCGGTACGGCCACGAGCGGATCGGGTTTTGCGACAGGCTCCGGGTTCGCCGGCTCGCTCACCGCCAAGCTCGCCCTAACAGCAGTGGTTGTCCTCGGCGCCGGCTACGCGGTGCTCGGCAGCCGCGCCCACGGGAGTCCGGCGGCCCGCCATCGCGCAGCCGTGTCGCGGCAAGTCCTGAGCAGTCCGAGCCCGCGGGCTTCGCTCTCGGTCAGGGCCGCCATATCCACCGCCCGTCTCGCTCACTTGACAGCTCACCGGCGCTTCCCCGGTAACCATCACACCCCACACAATGCGCGCTCCACAAGCGAAGCGGCGGCGCGCGAGTTCGGGCCTGAGCGGGTGAGCTCGTCCGTCGCCCCGGCTGCGTCGCCTGTCACGTCTAGCTCGGCGCCTCGCAGCGGCGCGGCCTCCAACGAATTCGGTTTTGAATAGCCGCGCTCAGTCGCGGGGAAACACCTGCGCGAGTCGCCTCAACGCCAGCGGATTGCCGCGCGGGCGCAGCTTGCCGGTGGCGACCGCTCTCATCGGGTGCAGGCGACTGCCGAAAATGTCCACCCAGTCCTGCCACGACACACGCAGGCGCAGATCGGGGTTTGGCGCGACACCCTGCTCGACCACGCTCGAACCGTTGTCGACCGTCAGATACCACGCCGGCACGTCAGGGTCTGTGAACTCCCACTGGAATGTGGTTGGGCGCTTGAGCCCATGGTTGGGGTTGACCTGGCGGCGGACCGTGTCAAATAGCAGCGCCACCGTGTCCTCGTCGCGCTTGCTCGCGCCCTCGCGCACGCCGACTATGTTGGCTTGCGCGAGCGTCCTGCCACGCACCGAGACCTCCTCGAAGCTCAGCCCGGGGGGCATGACGGGTGGGCCGGGCAGCTCCTCGACGGGCAGGCCCGCGGAGCGCAGCTTCGTGTACATCGACTTGGCGCCCTCGGGACCGATCCGATCGAACGAGTATCCAAAGCACGTCAGATAGCGCTCGTCCCATCCCGGAGGCATCAGCACCTGGCCGAGATACGGGGTTATTTCGCGCAGCAGCCCCGCCACCGCCTTCGGCACGCGCGCGTCTTCGCGATTGAGGTCGGAGATCAGCTTTACCCCGAAACCGATGTGGCGCTGCTCGTCGGCGGAGATGTTGTCCATGCCCTGGCGGAAAGCGGGCAGCAGGTTGCGCTCCTCTAGATAGCTGCAGATCATGTGCTGTCCCGGCTGTGCCAGCGTGGCCTCCACGATGATGTGATAAAGCGTCACCGCCGCCGCTAGCTTTGGCTTGGAGCGGTCGGCTCGCAGCTCGTCGGCCATGCTGTCCAGGCGTTCGAAGATCTTGCGAAAGCCCGGTGTTAGTTGCGGCTTGACCGCGTTCAGGCCGCCCGCCATCGTACCGTCGCCGATCCCGCACACCTCGTGCATGAAGCGCTTGAAGAACACCGCGTGGCGGGCCTCGTCGACCTGCTGGGTGGCGAGGAAGTACTTCTGCTCCTCAAGCGGCGCGGCGTCGATGTAGGGCGACAGGTTGTCGGCCACTGCGTCCTCGCCCCAAAAAAACAGTCCGTAGTTCCACAGTGCCGCCTGACGCTCGAACTCGGTGAACTCCTCGCGCCACTGGCGCGCGTCCTCGGTGAAGTCGAGCTCCGTCGCGCTCCAGTTGCCCTTCTCCCAGCGCGCATACAGGTCCTCGTAGGAGATCGCGTCGGCCGGCAGGCTGCCCAGTGCCGTGCCGCTGATGGGGGCCGATGTTGCCGTGCTTGCCATATGCCTGCTCCTGTTCGAACCGTTGGTTGGCTGGACAGCCAGTCCTAAGGAATCTAGCGGATATGCGGTCTACGCGCGAGGCAGGCACAAGCATGCGTAGTGCACCGTAAACACGCGTTTGGCCAGCGCCGGTGAGAGCGCGTGTAGCCCGCGCCGCACCCCCCACTTGCCGAGCGCCGCTACGTGTGCGGCGGGCGTGCTCGCGAAGAAGCGATGCACCTCCAGGGGGAGTGGGTCCTCCAGCTCGCCCGCGATCCGCAATCCCGCCTGCGCCACGATCGCTCGCGCGCTTGCGCGGCTGAGATGTTGCAGATGACCGACTTCGTCGGCGTGCTCGCGCTTGCCCGCGCGCTTGGCCGACAGGTTGTCCTCCAGTGGCACCTCCATCACGACCGCGTCACACACACGCGCCACCTCCGCCAGCAGCGCGGCGGGGTCGGGGACATGCTCGAGCACGTGTGACACGACCCCCAGCTCGTATGCGCCTGTGGCCGCCGGCAGGTGCTCGCCGTCATACAGCTCCACCGAGTCGATCTCCGCACGTGCGCTTGCGATCTGCACGGCCGTCGCGGTGATCTCCACGCCGTGCAGCGCGCCGCCGAAATCGCGCGCGTGCAGCTCGCTCAGCAATGCTCCGTCGCCGCAGCCCACCTCCAGCGTGCTCGTCGGGCGGATGCCGGCGTCCGCGCACAACTCCATAACGTGGTCGGCCTTGCCCTTGGCTCCCAGCGCGCGCCAGCGCGCATACAGCTGGGCTCGCTCACCCTCGTGAGCGTAGGAGTCGTCGTAGAAGTCGACCAGCCGCTCGTGCTCCAGCGCCGCATGCGCCGAGGGCCGTCGGTCAGTGGCGGGGGGATTCGCGGCGGATGGGCGGTTCGCGGGCGAGTCGGTCACTGCGGCGATTATGCTGGCCACGATGACGCGATGGCTGAAGGTGTCGCTGCGCGAGGCCCCGGCCACCGTGCCGGCGCTGGCGGCCGTTGTGTTGCTGATCGTGTGGGCCACAAGCCAGGCCGGCTACCCACTGACCCACTGGGCGCCGGGCGGCCTGATCCTGCTCGCACTGCTTGCGATCGCACTGGGCGCGGTGCCGCTACGCTTCGCCGAGATTCCGCTGGCCGTGAGGATCGCGCTCGGATGCCTCGCGGCATACACCGCGCTCAGTTACTTCTCGATCCTGTGGGCGGACGTGCCGGGCGACGCGTGGGAAGGCGCCAACCGCACGCTGCTCTATCTGATCGTGTTCGCGCTGTTCGCTCTGTGGCGCGGGCGCGGGGCCAGTGCCGCTCTGCTGCTGAGCGCTTGGACGCTTGCGTTGATCGGGCTGGCGGCCTACGTCGCACTGCGGGTAGATGCCTCGACCGGCAAAAGCTTCGCGGCGATGTTCGCCGGTGAACGCTTGAGCTACCCGGTGGGCTACCCCAACGCTACCGCGGCCCAATGGCTCATCGCGTTCTGGCCGGCATTGCTGCTCGCTCGCGGCGCGCGGCTGCCGTCGGCCTTGCGTGGGGTGCTCGCCGGTGGCGCGGTGGTGCTCGCCGACGTCGCGCTGCTCAGCCAGAGCAGAGGCTCGCTGTACGCCACGCCGGTGATGCTCGTGCTCCTCTTCGCGCTTGTTCCGCAGCGGCTGCGCACATTCGCCACCGCTGTGCCGGTTGCGCTCGGGATCGGCCTCACGGCGCCGCTCCTGCTGCGCGTTGGCGACCGCATTCAGAGCAACCAGAGCCCTTATGCGGCCGTCCACACGGCCGTCCTCGCGATGTTTGCGGCTGCGCTACTGGTTGGCTTCGTGGTTGCCGCGGCCGCGGCCGTCGAGAGTCGTCGCTCTATCTCGCCGGTGCTGGCCAGGCGGGTGAGACGGGGTATGACGATTCTCGCGCTGGCGACGCTGCTCGCGATCGTGGGGGGCGGTCTCGCGGTGGCGGGCAATCCGCTGACACGCGTTCGCCACGGCTGGGAGAGCTTCAAGGGCGGCTACTCCGCGGACGCCACCGGTGGCAACCGCCTGCTCAGTGGCCTTGGTAGCAATCGCTACGACTTCTACCGGGTCGCGCTCGACGAATTCAAGAGCCATCCGCTGGTAGGGATCGGCGCCGACAACTTCCAGCAGCAGTATCTGGCGCATGGCCGCAGCGATGAGACCCCGCGCTACCCCCACAGCGTCGAGCTGCGCACGCTCGTCGAGACGGGCCTGCTCGGCGCCCTGATCGCGGTCCTGGGACTCGCCGCCGCGCTGCTGGCCGGATGGCGCGGGATGCGCGGCGTCGATCCGCTCGGACGGACGGTCGCCGCCGCCGCGCTCGCAGGCTTTGCGTACTGGGCCGTCCACGGCTCGTTTGACTGGTTCTGGGAGTTCGCGGGGCTCGGTGCCTCGGCGTTCGCGCTGCTCGGGGTGGCGTGCTCGCTTGCCCCCATACCCGACTTGGCACCGGTCACCGGTCGCTCCCGCGGCGCGCGCACGGACGACGCTCACGCGCGCACGGACCGCACGGACGACGCTCACGCGCGCACGGACCGCACGGACGACGCTCACGCGCGCAGCAAGCGCCGCCGCCCGATCGGCCGCCTGTGCCTGATCGCGCTCACAAGCGTGCTCGCGCTGGCAGCGGCCGGGTCGCTGGTGGCGCCATGGCTCAGCGAACGCCAGATCCAAAGCGCGGCGAGCATCTGGCCGAAGGCGCCGCTGGTGGCATATGACCGCTTGAACGACGCCGCGAGCCTCAACCCGCTCAGCGACGAGGCCTACCTGGTGGCCGGAAGCATCGCGTCGCGCTTCGGCGACCTCGCTCGTGCTGAGCACGATTTCTCGCTGGCCCTCGGGCGCGTGCCTGGCGACGCCTACGCCACGCTCGAGCTCGGCGCGATCGCCTCCGAAGCGGGAGATCGTGCCCGGGCTCTAGCGCTGCTGGAACGGGCGGTCCGGCTGAACCCTCGCGACCCGCTCACGCGCGAAGCGCTGCGGACAGTACGCTCAGACAAGCGTGTGAGCGTTGACGCGTTGAACCGCTCGATCCTTCTCAAAGCTGAACGGCTCGCGTAAAAAATCAGATGTTTCGAGGGAGATTCCCTGGAGACTGTCGCCTACCTTCGCTAGCGTATGGAGTCAGTCCGGTTGGTCTAACGGCCCCGGCGCCTTGTCGGACGTCATTTGCGGATAGATCGGACGCAGCACAACCACAGCGCCAGCGGTGCGAGGCGCGATCCGATCCGTAGAAGGCAAGGAGAGCAAGCTTTGTGTTGCTCGAGCCAAGTTAGGGAACCCAAGGTAGGGAAATGAATTGTAAAACGAGGATCGCATCGGTGTTGGCCCTGGCGGGTTTCCTGTGCATGTCGGTTTCCCCGCCCGCCTCCGCCGGTCCGCTGCTGAGTGGCTACGGCGCTCCAGGCGGTGGCGAACAGGCGATCATCGGCTCGGCATTGCTGGGTGGACCGCACGGAGGATCCGGAGCGGGAGGCTCTTCGGGGTCGGGAGGGTCGCAGGGGTCGCGTGGGGCTAGTCGGGGCGGCTCGAGCGGTAATTCCGGTGGGACCGCCTCCAATGGCTCTGGTAGAGGCCGAGAAGGCGCGAGCGGATCGACAGGAGGAACGGTGGTCCCCTCCGGTAGGGCGGCCGGCAGCAACGGTAGTGCCGGCAGAGACGGTAGTGCTTCGCACATACGCGTCAACGCCGGCCCACGGCCACAGACGGCGGGCACGGCTGTCTATGTCTATCCAACATCGCTACGTCTGGCCTCAGCCGATTCGTCCGCACTGGCGATATCCGGCGGTGATCTACTCGCGCTGATCGCCGCGATCGCTTGCCTTTCCCTGGTCGGTGTGCTGACGGCGCGGCTCGTGCGACTACAGCGTTAGGCCTGGCCAACCGATACAGAACCGAGGGCCCACGGGCGCCTCGATTGAATGCGAATCTCACAACAAACATCCACGACAGTCCCCCTGACCGGCCAGCTACCGGTCAGTCGCGACGCGCCGTTTCCTTACCACACACAGCGCGGAGTCTTCCGGGGTCCATTGCAATGGCTGTTTGAGGGAACCGGCTGGAATCTCCTGCGCCCTGCCGTCGACCTGCTGCTCATGTCTGTCGGGGTGATCGTCGCCCTCGGCGGCGTCGGTGCCACGTCCGAAGTGTCCGCCGGGAGCGCTCCGCTGCTCGCGCTGCCGCCGATCGCGCTATTGCTGCTCTATCTGCGCGGTCTCTATCGAACGCGGCTGCGATCGATGATCCTGGACGCGGTCGTCCCGGTCATAAGCGCCGTGTCGGTAGCGGCGATGGCGGTCGCGATGTTCGGATCGTTCTCCAATGGCATGGTTCCGAGTCCGCATGACTGGATACGGGCATGGCTATTCGCGTTGTTTGGGCTCGGGCTGGGTCGCAGCACACTGGCGCTGGCTAAGCGCTTCGCCCGCAGTCGCAGGATGGTGGGCAAGCCCGTCTTGATCATGGGCGCGGGTCTCGTTGGATCTCAGGTTGCCCGCCGTTTGGACAACCATCCCGAGTACGGACTGGCGCCTGTCGGTTTCCTCGACGACGATCCTCGCTCGATCGCCGAGGTCGGAGGACGCGATGTGCCCGTGCTTGGCACAGCTGAGGATCTCGACAAGATCGTCGAGCGCACAGGCGTGCGCAACCTGATCGTCGCGTTCTCCTCGGTCGCCGACGCCCGCATAAGCCGCTTGATCCAACGTTGCCAAGAGCTTGGCATCGAGGTCTCTGTCGTGCCGCGCATGTTCGACACGATCAACGACCGCGTCGGCTACGACACGGTCGGGGGACTGCCGCTCCTATCCTTCTCCGGTGTCAACCCCAAGGGTGTGCAGTTTGCGATCAAGCATGTGATCGACCGGGTGTCCGCCACGCTGTTGCTGATCGGGCTCTCGCCCGTGATCGCATTCGCGGCGATCGCCGTGCGTTTGAACTCTCCTGGCCCAGTTCTATTCCGCCAGCGACGTGTCGGTCGGGACGGGACCGAATTCGACCTCTACAAGTTCCGCTCGATGCGAGCCGCTTCGGCGCCTGTCGTGCAGACTGCCGGTGCGGATATCGGCGCACTCGAGAGCATGCTCGGGGTCGACACCGCCCCCGGCGGCGTCGAGGGCGAGGACCGGCGCACGCTGGTAGGACGTGTCCTGCGACGTACCTCGATCGACGAGCTGCCTCAGCTATTCAATGTACTGCGCGGCGATATGAGCCTCGTCGGCCCCCGTCCCGAGCGTCCCGAGTTCGTCGAGCTGTTTGGGCGCGACATCGCCCGCTACGGCGACCGTCATCGCGTCAAGTCCGGCATCACGGGCTGGGCCCAGGTGCACGGATTGCGCGGGCAGACATCGCTCGCGGAACGAGTCGAGTGGGACAACTACTACATCGCGCACTGGTCGTTGGCGCTCGACCTGAAGATCGCGCTGCTAACGATCGTAGCCTTGTTCCGCAGGGCCGACTAAGACACGTTCTAAGACTTCCTGCCTAACGACTCAGAGGCTTGCGCGCGCTGCCCTCGCGGTACCCATCCAGTACTGAAACACATGGACCGATAGGCCGCGTGTGCCCAGCGCCTTTGGAAGCACGATCGAGTAGCGGTTGAAGCGGTCGAGTGTGAACAGCGACCTGTATACCGCGCGCCTGGCTTTGAACACTTCCAGCTGCATGTAATCGCCGACTGGACCGGAGCCGCTCGTGACTATGCGAGCGCCCTGCTGCCGCAAGCGTACGGTCACCGGGCTCGGTTGCCCAAACGGGGAGGCGAGCACATTGTGCAGCGCTTCGAAGGAGGGCTTCTGGGCGCCGGTTTCGGTGAGCACGCCGAAATCTTCCCTGGTCGAGCCCTGCAGCTCATACACGATCTCAGCCGCGATCCACGGAGTGCGGGCCAGCGAGCGGAACACGTTGGACAGGTTGGCCGCCTGCACCTGTGTGGTAACGCATGCTTGTTCCTGCTGCACGCGTTCACGCGGCCAGCAGCTACTCCATCCAAACTCGTCGAGCCACAATGGCTTGGAGTCGTGGTTGGCGATCTGCACTTCATGGATGTTGCGCAACGACGCGAGCACGAGGTTGTAGAAGTGAACTGAGAGGCCGTCGTAGTAGCCCTTGATCCCGGCTGCATACAGTTCGCGCAGGAAGGCCCCGTTGGAGCCGACGATCGAGCCCGCAAGCACAGGCATCGCCGGATCGGCGTGCTTGATCGCGGGATACGCGGCACGCAGGATCGCCGCGTAGTGGCGCGCCTTCTGCGGTCCAGCGAGGTAGTCTTCGTTGGCCTGATCGGGCTCGTTCCACACTTCGATCGCGGCGAGCTTTGACCCGTAGCGAGCGGCGAGGAAGGCCACAAACGATCCATACGCCTTGGGTTCGCTCGGTGGCCAAGCACCTGCCTTGTTGCTCTTCCCTGGCACACAGCTGCTCAGCAGCGAAGGCGGCGCGGAAGACGCCCAGCAAGGTGTGCCCATCACGAGTGCGACCACCTTGATCCCGGCGGCCGAGGCCTGATTCACGAGATAGTCAGTGAACGCCAGTGCGGGCTGGTAGATCTGGCCCTGCTGGCTCGGTTCGAGCGTCGACCAAGGGATTTCCACGCGGATCGCGTGCGCGCCCGCCGAGCGTGCCCATTCGATCTGCTGGTCGACGCTCGCCTGGGATGCTCCGAAATTGATGCCCGTCATGTTGACCCCACCCAGCGGAGGCGCCGTGCGGACAGTGCCGAGCGGGCTCGTGTTGCCCGTGGGAGCCAGCCATGCAAACGCGACCATCACCGTGGCCAGCGCCACCGCCAGCCTGCGGGTGCCATATCGCATATCCCACACAATAGTTCGCCTTGGGACGGATCCTGAGCGTGCGCGTGCTCCCATGCGCACGCTCCAAGCCACACAGCTACGCTTCTCTGCTCATGTCACCCACATGGATCTGGCTGCAGGGCGCGATCGTGGTGTTCGTGCTGATCGGGATGATCATCGCCATCACCAAGCTTGCCTGAATCGCCATAGCGCGTTGGCCATAGCGCGTCGCCGGCGATCAGCGCCGTCGTCGGAAGATGCCGCGAAGTCTCGGAGGGTCTGGAGGGACGTCGAGGGGACAGAGGGGTATCTCCTCTCCGCCCAGGACCGCGGCCGGCACCGCGCGGGTAAGCCAATCGGTCAGCTCGCCAAGCCCGGCCTCGGCGAGCTCAGCGGCAATGCCCGGTGGACGGCGCTCCGCGTCGTGCGCATCTGAGGCGACGTTGTGCACAAGCCCGTCCGCCACCAGGCGACGCGCGAAGCGGCGCACCTCGCCGCCGAAGCGTCCGACCAGCGACCCCGCGGTAATCGACGTAAGCGCGCCCGCGCGGACGAGCGACTCGAGCGCCGCGGGATCGCGGTGGAAGGCGGGGCAGCGCTCGGGATGGGCGATCACCACGCTACGCCCCGCACTCTGCAGCGCCAGCACCACCCCGTCGAGGCCGGTGGCGACCGGAGTGAAGGGTGGCTCCAGCAGCACCCACGGACCCCCGCCAAGGCTCAAGCGCTCGAGCTCACCCGGCTCGATCTCTTCCACGCGTGTCATCGCGATCTCGGCGCCCGTGAGAACCTCGAGCGCGATCCCCTCAACCAACAGACGCTCGTTCACCTCGCCCGTCAGTCGCGCGATCGTGGCAGCCTCGTTTTGGTAATGCCAGCTCACGTGCGGGGTGGCCACGAGCACGCGCGTTCCCCTCGCGGCCGCCGCGCGCGCCAGAGCGACCGACCCCTCGATCGTCTTCGGCCCATCGTCGATGCCGGGAAGCACGTGGCAGTGAAGGTCGATCACCTGGTCAAGAACGATATGCGAGCAGCCAACCACTGGTGTCCGCCCCGGGCGGATATGATCGGTAGCCCAGTCACCGCGCGACTCCTGTCGCAGCCAAGGGAGGGTCATGTTCAGATCGATTGTGGTTGGAACGGACGGTTCGGACACCGCCGGCCAGGCTGTGCGCCAGGCGGTCGACCTCGCCAAGTCAGTCGGAGCAACGCTCGAGCTCGTGAGCGCCTACGAGCCGGTGCCCGCGCAACGATTGCGCGAGGAGCGCCGTGACTTGCCCGAGGATCTGCAGTGGGCGATCAGTCCACGTGAGGACGTCGAAGCGACACTCGAGGCCGCCGCCGAGCTGGCCCGCGAAGCGGACGTAACGGTCAACGTCTACCCACGCCAGGGAGACCCCGCGGATGCGATCCTCGATGTCGCCGAGGAGCGCGAGGCCGACCTGATCGTCGTCGGCAACAAGGGTATGACTGGTGCCAAGCGCTTCTTGCTGGGTTCCGTGCCAAACAAGGTGTCTCATCACGCTCCCTGCTCGGTGCTCATCATTCGCACCACCTGAGCCGACCCGCCGCGTGCGGCGTCCGCCGAGATGGTTGCGCTTGGCAGCGTCGCTCGTCACGGCGATCGTCGTCGTGACGGCCATCGCCGTGAGACCAGACGCCCAGCCGGCGGGTAGATTCGAACTCGGCGTAGTGGGGGGCACCGATCCACTGGTCCAGCCGCGTGAGGCGAGCCGGCTCGGCGCCAAGCTCGTGCGCGTGGAATTCTCGATCGACGATTCGCCATGGCAAATGGCGACTGTGATCGGTGCCTACGCGCGACTGGGCGTGAGGGTGCTTCCGCTCGCGGCCTTCGAAGGTCGTGTGCCCTCGCGCGTCGAGGCGGAGCACCTCGCGAGCTGGGCGGCGGCCTTCGGGCCTGGTGGCTCGTTCTGGAGCCACCATCTCGGAGGCAAAGCCGCGATCCTCGACATCGAGTTCGGCAACGAGACGAGCTATGGCTATCAGTTCGGCGGGTGTGGGCCCGGCTGCCCTGGCTACATGCCACGCGCCCGCGCCTACGCGCGCGCCTTCGCCTCGGCACAGCAAGCGATTGTCGGACCGCGAGGAAACTCGCGGGTCGGCCTACTAGCGCAAGCTGACTATGGGGGCGACGGTAGCGAATGGGTCGACGGCATGTTCGACGCCGTGCCCGACCTGGCCAAGCTGGTCGCTGGCTGGACGGTTCACCCTTACGGACCACGCTCCTGGTGGCAGCAGAGCCTCGATGACCTTGTGAGCCAGACCCAGGCGCGGGGAGCGCCTGCCAGCATCCCGATCTACATCACCGAGCTGGGCATCGCGAGCGACAACGGTCCATGCCTGACCGAAAACTATGGTTGGAGCCCATGCATGACCTACGTGCAAGCGGCTCGAGCGCTCAGCTCGACGGTCGGCGAAATCCGTGCGCGCTATGGGTCGCGTATCCGCTCGATCTTCGTCTATCAGCTGGCCGATCAGCGCTCTCCCGGCTACAGCAATAATCGTGAGGATTACTTCGGGGTGCTGCGCAAGAACGGTGCGCCAAAGGGCGCCTACACCACGGCGGTACGGGCGCTGCTGCTGGCGAATCCCTAGTGTCCCGTCAGTGCTAGATCCGCTCAGTCCCACTTCCCCCGCTCCTCCCTCCACGTGCGACCTAGCGGTCGTCGGAGGTGGAATCCTAGGACTGGCGGTCGCTCGTGAGCTGCTCGCCCGCCACCCGCGCGCGAGCGTCGCGGTGCTCGAGCGAGAGCCCACGCTCGCAAGCCACCAGACGGGTCACAACTCCGGAGTCATACACGCCGGCATCTACTATGCCCCCGGTTCGCTGAAGGCACGTCTGTGCGTCGCCGGTGCAAGCGAGATGTACGAGTACTGCGAGCGGCGCGGCATCGCCCACGAGCGCTGCGGCAAGCTGATCGTCGCCACCGATCCATCTGAGCTTCAGCGGCTTGCCGAGCTGGAGCGGCGCGGAGCCGCCAACGGAGTTCCCGGCATGCGTCGCCTTGGCGCGGAGGAGCTCTCAGAGATAGAGCCGCACGTTCTCGGAATCGCCGGCATCTTCTCGCCCGCGACGGGGATCACGGATTTCGGCGCGGTCGCGCATGCCCTCGCCGAGGACGTGGTCGGGGCGGGCGGACTCGTGATCACGGGCTGCGGTGTGGAGCAGGTGCGGCCACGCTCGCGCAAGCTGAGCCTAGTGCACGAGCGTGGAGAGATAGAGGCCGGCCACGTCGTGTTCTGCGCGGGCGCGTGGGCCGATCGCCTTGCCGTGCGGTGCGGTGCGGATGCCGACCCGCGGATCGTTCCCTTCCGGGGCGCCTACCTAAAGCTACGACCGCATAGGCGCGATCTTGTGCGCTCGCTCATCTATCCGGTTCCGGACCCGGCCCTGCCGTTCCTTGGTGTGCACTTCACGCGAACCATCGAGGGAGAGATGCTGATCGGTCCGACCGCACTGCTGGCCGGGGCTCGCGACGCGTATGACCTGCGGCGAATCTCACGCCATGACTTGCTCGACACGCTGCGCTGGCGTGGCTCGTGGCGAATGTTCCGTCATTGGTGGCGCACGGGTGTGACCGAGATCCACCACGCGCTCTCCCGCAACGCGCTGGTCAGCGCCGCCGCGCGCTATGTGCCGGAGATCGGCGTCGATGACGTGGAGCCGGCATTCGCCGGCGTACGCGCCCAGGCCTTGGGACGCGACGGCGCGCTCCTCGACGATTTCGTCTTCTCCGCCACCGATCGTGCTCTGCACGTTCGCAACGCGCCCTCCCCGGCCGCTACTTCCTCGCTGGCGATCGCGCGACATGTGGTGGATCAGGCGCAGAAGACCTTCGGGCTATGACTCTCAGGCTATGACTCAGGCACCGGAGGGCTCGCTCTACGGATCGCGGCGAGCGCGCCGTCGGAATCGAGATCGGAGCTCAACCCGTCGATCGACGGGCGCAGCGAGCCCGGCAACAGGCGGCTGACAAGGTGCGCCCGTCTCCCGAATGGGACCACGGCATGGATCGCTTGTATCTGCATCTCGAGGTCGATGACGCGCATCACCGCCAGCGGTCGCAGGTGCCGCACGGTCTGCGTGGGCAACTGCGCGTCAGAGACGGGCTCCTCCGATATGAGGGTCACGTCGATACCTTCCTCGTGCAGGCTCCCCAGCCAGCGCCTCGCGGCCTGCGTTGGCTCTCCGCGACCCGCGAGCGCGACTACCTTGGGCAGTGACGCCGCGCGCCGCCCGAAGTGCCCGTGGCCTGTCGCGTGGGCCGGTGACTCGGGCGTGGTCGGAGGCTCCCGCCGGCCACCTCTCATGAGCACACGTGTCCATACAAGCGTGTCGCTTGTAGCGTCCAGCCAGATCTTCAACAGGCCACGCCAGCCGTCGCGCCATCCACGGTCGACCACGATCCGATAGCCGATCTTTGCGAGCGGACGCAGCAAGATGCCCATGACATACGCGCCGGGATCTGTTGGTCTTCTCAGGTGCTGGCTCTCGAGCCGGGCGTAGCTCCATATGTCTGACAGAGCCTCGCCAGTCGTGGCTGCCAGCTCGTGCTCGAGGTCCCCGTCCAGGATGGTCGGGCGCTCGGCTTTCTCGAGGCCCTCATGGACCGCCCGCGACTGATCGTGGCGGTAGGAGCCGCGGCGAAACAGTCTGGAGCGATATGCCGGATACTTCGCCGAGGGTCCAAGCATGCCACCGAGGAACCGATTGCGCAGCGCGCACACGGCTATGTCGGGCCCGCTGCCCCGCTCGGCCAGCAGCGCTTCGATGCTGCGCCTCAGCATGGGCGAGACGCGCTCGTCGGCGTCTACCTCGAGGATCCACTCGCAGGTGGAGGCGTCGATCGCGACATTGCGCTGGCGCGCATAACCGGGCCAAGGGTTCTCGATAACGCGCGCACCCGCTTCGTGAGCGATCTCCACAGTACGGTCAGTCGACCCGCCGTCCACCACGATGATCTCGTCGCAAAAGACCACGCTCGCGAGCGCTGCCGGCAGACGGTCCTGCTCGTTCTGGACGATCAGGCACGCGGCCACGCGCTCTCGCGCACCTGACGACGGCTCTCGGATCGCTTCGTTCTTCCTCGACAAATCAGATGTCGGCATTGCCCTATGCCAGGTGCGGCCTGCGGCGGTGCTGCAGAGATGAGCGGACAGTGCCCGTGATGCGCTGTCCCGCGAGCCACCCATCGTCGCGGACACGGCGTAGGAGTCCATTGCCCGCGACGTTGAAGCGACGGGCCATGCGCGTAGGGTCCGCGCAGTCGCAGCGCAGCCGGCGGACGCGTCCGCTGCAGACCTCGCGTGCGGCGCGACGCAGGCTCAGCCCCTTCTCGGCAGGCAGATGCCATAGGCCCAAAGCCAGCGGATCCTCGATCCGGGGCGCGTCGTGTCGAGGCCCCGTCCAAATGCGGCGGGCGACTCCGGAGAGATCGTGGTAGCGCACGAGGCCAAGTGCTCCCGCGAGCGTGAGCAGCTGCTCCTCGGTCGGGAGCACCTTGTCGACTTGCGCAAGCTGCTCGTCGAGCGCATCGCACGTCGCCACGAGTGCTCGCAGCGCATCGGGTGTGCCGCTCAACAGCTCTCCGCCGATCCAGGGTGGCGGTTGCTCGAGGAGGCCATCATCTCCACCGAGCTCGGATGCCAGCTCGCCGATCTCTTTTCGCGTGCGGCCCACGGCGGCCGCATCGGCGACCAGCCAATCAGGGTCGTATGGGGCCTGGATCGCCCCGATCCGATCCTTTACCGGCGCGCTTGAGAACATCAGATCCGCGTTCGGCCACACACAGTCCAGGTCGGTCAGCCAAAGCTGCCGTCCCTGCGGTTGCCCTTCGACGGCGGCGAGGATCGCGTCAAGCACATAGCGAGAGGCCATGAACATCTCGCTGCCGTCCGCCGGGCGGCGACAGTAGTCGGCGTGGATCATCCGCACGCCCAACGCGTCAAGCCGCTCGAGCAGCTTGACCCCGGATCGGCCGAGGATCCGCCGGTCCTCCAAGTTCGTGGCGAGCGCCAATGAGCAGTCCGCGTCGCGCAAGCGCAGCGATGCGGCCTGCGCGACGGCGCACTCCAGATAACGGCACGCCACGCGCGTGGCGGAAACGGAGGAGCGTGAGGAGGGATAGAAGAAAGCCTCGTCTGGCGCGTGTACATAGAGGTACTGAACGATCAGGGGACTCAGGTTGGTGTCCATCGACTCTATGTTCGTGCTGTCCCCGGCCGCACCTTCGAGCAGAGGATACAGGCGCCTCGTGGCTCTGAGTGGAGGATGCACGCTCCCGGCGATATCCGATCCTGCTGCGTCCGGGTGTTTGTCTTTCCCGTGATAAACAATGTGCCGACTATGAAGATCGTAAGCATCATGACGACCAGCTCGAACGGTGGCGCCGAGTTCGCCGCGGTCGAGCTGTTGCAGGCGCTCCACGTCCGAGGTCACGACACGGTGATGCTCACCGACATGAGCGACATCGGACGCGACACGGATGTGCAGGTGCGTCTGATCGATATCGGACCCAAGCTGTCGGTCAGCGCCTGGTTAGGCCTTGCCCTGAGATGGCCGCGCTTGATGAGGCGTCTGCGCCAAGCACTGCGAGAGCAGGAGCCCTATGACGTGCTGCTGGTCCACTACAAGAAGGAGCAATTGCTGGCACGCATGCTGCCCCGGCGTATGAGGCGCATCGTGGTGTGGGCCGAGTGGGGCCCGGTGCCATTTCCGTTGCGCAAGGGCCTGCCGCGTCTCGCCTACCTGGCGGCCGCGCGGGACGCTCGCCTGGTGATGTGCATCTCGCAGGGAACGCTTGACTCGGTCGAGTCAGTCGGTGTGAGACCGGACAAGCTCGTGGTGGTGCCAAACGTGCTGCGCACCGAGGACATCCGCTACACGTCCGAGGGACGGGAGCGGGTACGTCGCGAGCTTGGCATCCCCATGGACGCGTTCGTGGTGGGGTGCATCTCGCGCTTTCACCCCAAGAAGCGCAACGACGTCGTAATCGAGGCCGTGTCGCAGTTGCAGGACAGCCGTGTCCACCTGATCCTGGCGGGCGCCGGTGAGACCGAAGCGCAGCTGCGCGAGCTGGCGGCGCCGTTGGGCGAGCGCGCGCACTTCATCTCGACTCCGGGTGAGGAGGTCGCCGACGTGCTGTCCGCATTCGACGTGTCCGTGTTCTGTCCCAGCCCCACCGAGGGGGCGCCGCGAGCGGTGATCCTCGGGATGCTGGCTTCTCGCCCGTGCCTGTCGACCGGTGCTGAGGGCGTCGCCGACATGATCACCCCAGAGCTCGGAGGGATCGCCTCGCCCGAGAACGATCCGGCGTCGCTGCGACCGTTGCTAGAGCGCTATCTGGACGATCCGCGACGGGTCGAGCTTGAGGGCGCCGCGGCACGCGCCTACGCAGAGCGAACCTACGCGGCGCCGGTGGTCGCCGAGCGGATCGAGAATCTCCTGAAGCGGGCGGGAGCGCGATGAGCCGCGCCGTGATCCTGGCGGGGGGCGAGGGAACCCGTCTGCGTCCATACACGACCGTGCTGCCCAAGCCGCTGATGCCGATCGGCGACCGTCCGGTGCTCGACATCGTCGTGCGCCAGCTCAAGGCCCGCGGGTTCGGGCGGATAACGATCGCGACGGGCTATCTCGCCGAGCTGATCGAGGCGTTCTTTCGCGACGGCGACAGATACGGGATCCCGATCGACTACTACCGCGAGCACGAGCCGCTCGGCACCGTCGGCGCGCTGGCGCTGATCGACGGGCTCACCGACGATCATGTGCTCGTGATGAACGGCGACGTGCTCACCGACATCGATTACGGCGCGCTGCTCGATCACCACCGAGCAAGCGGAGCGGCGGCCACGATCGCGACCAAGACGCGTCAGGTCCAGATCTCACTCGGCGTGCTGCGCTTCGGCGAGGACGGCGATCCCACGCTGCTCACGGGCTACGACGAGAAGCCGTCGATCGACTACACCGCGAGCATGGGTGTCTACTGCTTTGCTCCGCGCGCCCTTTCCCACATCGATGCGGGCGAGCGACTGGACTTTCCCGATCTGATCCTACGTTTGATTGCCGCGGGCGAGACGGTGAGGGCATGGCCGAGCCAGGACTACTGGCTCGACATCGGCCGCCACGACGACTACGAGCAGGCTCAGGAAGAGTTCGAGTCGGTGCGCGAGCGACTCATCCCACCCGACTGAGGGCGGTGCGGACGGCCTCGACGACGGTGTCGACGTCAGTCTCGACCATCGTGGAGCTCAGCGGCAGCGCGCAGTGACGGTCGGCCACCTCGGCCGCACGTGGGAGCCCGTCGGCAGGCGCATAGCGGCAATACCCGGTAAAGCTGTGCAGCGCCGGATACCACGTCGTCTGGATGCCATTTGCTTTGAGATCGTCGCGAAAGCGATCGCGTGTGTCGCGGTCGCTCAGCAACACGGGGAAGGCGAAGTGCGAGGCACGCTTCACGGCCTGCTCATCGAATGCGAGCTCGATTCCAGGGACGCCCGCAAGACGTTCGCGATATGCGCGAACGATTGCGCGTCGCGCGGCGATGCCTTCGTCTAGTCGCGTCAGGCGGCTTAGCCCGAGCGCCGCGCGCGGCTCGTCCATGCGGAAGTTGAAGCCGATGTCAACAATGTCGTAGGCGGGGTCGTGGCCGCGGTGACGATCCCAGGTGCTGCTGGTCATCGCATGGGAGCGAAACAGCCGCACGCTCGCGTCGAGCTTCTCATCGCCGGTGGTGACCATGCCGCCCTCGCCTACGCACAACTGCTTCTTGGAGAAGAAGCTGAAGCAGCCCAGCTCGCCGACGGTGCCCACCTGGCGACCGTTATCGTCTACGAGCGCCCCGATCGCCTGGGCGCAGTCCTCGATCAAAACGAGTCCGTGCTCGTCGCAGAGCTCTCTGAGCGCAAGTATCTCAGCCGGGTAGCCGCAGAAGTGCACCGCGATGACAGCTCGTGTGCGAGGGGTGATCCGGCGCGCCACATCCTCGGGGTCGATGTTGAAGTCCTGTGGGCTTCGAACGTCGCACAGGACCGGCTCGGCTCCGACATAGCGTGCGGCGCTCGCGCTTGCCACGAAGGTGAAGGCCGGCACGATCACCTCGTCGCCGGGGCCGATTCCGGCCGCCAGGCAGGCGAGGTGCAGAGCCGCGGTCCCGCTGGAGACGGTCGCCGCGTGGGGAATGCCGACGTAGCGGGCGAGCGCCTGCTCGAATGCCTTCGTGCGCGGTCCCATCGTCAGCCAGCCCGAGCGCAGGCAGTCGAGCACCGCCTCCACGTCCTGCTCGGGCATGGCGATGTCGGTGAGCGGTACGCGCCAATCGTTCACCGAGTGACCGCCTCGGCGAGCGCTGTGACGACCCTGTCCTGATCGTCGTTGGTCATGTGCGGATAGAACGGCAGCGTCAACTCCGTGCGCGAGGCCAGCTCGGTGATCGGCAGCGAGACGTCCGGAAAGCGCTCACGATAGGCGGTGAAGCGGTGGATCGAGGGGTAGAAGATGCTGGTCTGGATGCCGCGCTCGCGCAAGCTGGCGCTGACTTCGGCCTGGGTGCCGTCGCGCTCGAGCATGATCGGGATCACGTAGCAGGAGGAGCTCGGCACATCGGCATCTTCGAAGGGCACGACGATCCCGGCGACCTGTCCCAGCAGATCGCGATAACGCAGCGTCAGCTCGCGCCGTCGCGCGATGTCGGCCTCCAGTCGCTCCAGGCGCGATAGCAGCAACGCGGCGCGCGGCTCGTCGAGGCGGTAGTTGAAGCCGAGCCCCGTCACGTCGTAGGTGTCGGTGCGGCCACTGTGGCGATCCCAGGTACCGCTCGTCATCGCGTGTGAGCGCCGCGAGCGCGCGAACGCCGCGACCTCGTCGCTATCGGTGCACAGCAGTCCGCCCTCGCCGACGGACAGCACCTTGTTGGAGAAGAAGCTGAAAGCGCCGGCAAGGCCCCACGTGCCGAGCTTGCGTCCGCCGAGCGTCGCGCTGGGGGCGTGCGCGACATCCTCGATCAGCGCGATCCCGTGCGCGTCGCACAGCTCGCGCAGACGGTCGGCGGCCGCGGCGTAGCCGGCGAAGTGAACGACGCATACCGCCTTCGTGCGGGGGGTCATGCGGCGCGCGACGTCCTCAGGATCGAGGCTCGGATTCTCGCGCGAGTTGATCTCGGCGAAGACCGGCGTGGCTCCGCAGTAGAGCACCGCGTTGGCTGTCGCCGCGAACGTGAAGGACGGCACGATCACCTCGTCTCCGGGACCCACGCCCGCGGCGAGATAGGCGAGATGCAGCGCCGCCGTACAGCTCGACACAGCGATCGCGTGGCGCGCGCCGAGCTGTGCGGCGAATGCCTGCTCGAACGCGGCTGTGCGTGGCCCGAGCGTCAACCAGCCCGAGCGCAATGTCTCGGCGACGGCCTGCAAGTCCTGCTCCTCCAGGCGCAGGTCGAACAGCGGTAGCTCGGGGAAGGCTTCGGTGGCGGCCATCGAGACGCGGGCGATCGAGGCTAGGCGCCGGTGAGAATCACGGAATATTGCGGTAGCGGCCGTCGAACGGATCCCCAAAGGCACCGGCGTCGAGCGCGGCGATGATCTCGGCGATCCCGTCGGGCACCGTCATCAGCGTCTCGAACCCCAGCTGCGCACGGATCTTGTCGAAGCTCACCTTATAATCGCGCGGGTCCTCGTCGCGATGCACGTAGGAGACTTTGCCGCGATCGATCTGCTTGCCGATCTCCTGGACCAGGTCGAGCTTGCGGTAGTTCTCGCCCGAGCGTCCCGCGTTGAAGACCATCCCGGCGACCTTCTCGGCCGGAGCCTCGAGCACGGTGCGAACCGCGCGGGCGGCGTCGCGCACGTGTATATAGGGACGCCAGAACTGCTCACCGAACACTTCCAGCTCACGGTCGGCCCACAGTTCGCGCGTGAACTCGTTGACGGTCAGGTCGAAGCGCATCCGTCGCCCCACGCCATACACGGTCGCGAAGCGCAGGCACGTGGGCTTGGTCGCGCCCGTGCCGCCGCTCAGGATCAGCTGCTCCATCCCGACCTTCTGCTCCGCATACAGCGACACCGGGCGCAGCTCGCCCTCCTCGGTGATCGGCACGTTGGGGTCTGCCATGCGCCCGTAGTTGGAGCAGGTGGAGGCGAACACCAGCTGCTCCACGCCCGCCTCATTCGCGTCGGCGACAAGTGCGCGAGTGGCCTGGACGTTGACGTCGTCGGAGACCTTGGGATCGAGCGCGCAGGCGGGGTCACCGACGATCGCGGCGAGATGCACGACCGCCTCGGCGCCGCTCAGAGCCCGCTTGCGTGCGTCCTCGTCGCGCACATCGGCGCGAATCACCGCGACGCCTGCCTGCTCCTGCTCGGCGGCGATGTCCTCCTGGCCGTGCAGCAATGAGTCCAGGACGCGCACCTCGCGCCCGGCCTCGCGCAGCTCCTGGACAAGTAGCGCGCCGATGTAGCCGCTGCCGCCTGTGACCAATGTCGTATTGCCCACTTGATCTTCCCTTCTGTCTTGCCGTCTGTGGTCGTGCCGCCTTTGCCGCGGCCGGGGTCTTGCCCGGCCGGCGATTACCGAGCGCGGAACGACGCACGCGGGTGTGGGACGGGGCCTATGGTAGTTGCATCATCGGCAGAGCCCGGACATGACTGTAGGGCCTCAGGCCCGGCCGACGGTGGCGTTGCGAAGGTGCTCGATCAGGATCGGGAATTGGCGCTGGGCGTCGTAGTGCTCCTCACAACGTGCGCGCGCACGCGCTCCCAACTCGCTGCGACGATCGGGATTATCGAGCAGAGCATGGAGAGCGTCTCGGAGGGCGCGTAGATCTCCGTGCGCGACGATCACCCCGGCGTCGCCGTCGCCGAGCATGTCGGGGATGCCGCCGACGTCGGTGGAGACGACTGGAGTCCCGCAGGCCATCGCCTCGAGCACGGCCCACGGATTGGTGTCGCCGTAGGTAGGCAGGCACATCAGGTCCGCCTGCTGCTGTAGATCCAGCAAACGTGGATCGGAGGGCATCAGTCGGTGAACGCGGATGCCTGCTCGCTCCGGCACGGGCGCTGGGGTGACGATGTCGAGGTCGACGTCGCGCCCAATGCCCTCGCCAAGCGCGGCAAGCAGATCCTCGCCTCCCTTCTGGGCGAAGCGCCCGCCCACGAACAGCACCCTGGGGCGTGGGCGCTCGCGACGCTTGACCGGGCGATAGCGACTCAGGTCGATCCCCGGGTGGTACTCGACCACACGTGCCGTGGGCGCCTCGCGTTCGAGTGTCCTGCGCGTCCAGGCCGTCCTGGCGAGCACCAGTGCTGCCGCTTGCAGGGCGCGGCGCTCGAGCGCGCGACTTGGCGCGATCGTGAGTGGCGCGTAGGGTTGCGTGGGTCTCCACGCGGGCATCGCCCACCAGTCATAGGCACTGGTGTCGGTGGCCAGCACCATTGGCACTCGGCGCATCGCCGCGATCATTGCGAAGGAGATCGCGTGGCTGTACACGTGCACGACGTCCGTCGGCCACGCCGCCAGTGCGCGATCGAGCTGGACGCGGGCTCGAGTGGACTCCACTAGGTGCCACCGCAGCGTCTGAAAGTCAAGCCCCATGCTTGCGAACGGCTTCAGCGGGTGCCCGGCGATCATTTCCGCTCGGCGGCTCATCGGGCTCAGCGACGCGAAGCGGGCTTCGACGTCGGATTGGCTCTCCAGACCGCTGCGCAAGGCCGCGTCGAGCTGTGCGTGTCCCAGGACGTGCGTTCCGAGGTTACCCTCGTTGAAGAACAGAACGCGCATCGGGCGCGGATCGTACCTTCAAGCCCGCTCGACTCGCAGGGAGCGCAACTCCTCGATGTTGACTATGCGTGTCGCAAGCAGGCCGGCGGCGTAGAACAGCACGCCGAGGATGCCGGCGGGGAATAGCCCGAGTGGCTTTGCGAGCAGCATCACGCCGGTCATCGCGGTGGCCAGCGCCACGGTGCGCAACAGCTTCCATGGTGACAGTCGCAGGCGCAGCTTGTGCAAGCTGGTGCTCAGCATGAGGGTCATCGTGAGGATCTCGGTCGCCACTGTGGCCCAGGCCGATCCAAAGGCCCCATAGGGGGGGATCAGGACCAGGTTGAGTGCCACATTGAGGGCCGCTCCGACGCCGGAGTAGAGCGCCAGCCGCCACTGCAGTTTCACAATCGGAGCGAGGAAGCCGGCGAGCGATCCGAAGCAGATCGATACGAACGCGATCATCAGGATCGGTAGCACGCCACCCGCGCGGTGAAAGTCCGCTCCATAGAGCAGGTGCACGATCTGGTCGGACAGCGCGATCGTGCCGGCGAGGATCGGTAGCGAGATGACTCCCATCATGTCGGCGCAGATCTGCACCAGGCGACGGACTCGCGCGGGATCGCTGAGGTGAACCGCCGAGAGCACCGGGAAGAAGGACACCATTACCGCGGTGGGCAGGAATCCCAGAGGGCTGAGAAAGCCGTATGCGGCGCCGTAGATACCTGCTTCGTGCTGCCCGGATATCTGCAGCAGCAGAACAGAGTCGAGTTGGTAATAGACGGTTATGAAGACGCCGGCGATGCCGAGCGGGATGGCCACGCGTGTGAGTGGGCCCCACAAGCGCCGACCGGCCCTCCAGGCGATATGGGCAAGCCGGCGGGTGGCCAGCAATTGACAGAGCGACGTGAGCGCTATCAGCAGCGTGTAGGCAATCGCGAAGCCGACGACGGACGCGTGCACGATTGCAAGGAAAGTCACAGCACCGAGCCATACGAAGCTCTGCAGCACGGTGAAAGACAGCGCAAGCCCGGAGCGCAGGCGCGATTGAAAGACCGCCATCAGTGTCGCCGCGCCCGTGGAGAGGATCGTCGTGGCGAGGATCAGCGCTGTGGCATACGAGTCTCCTTGGTTGGTCAAAAACAGCGGAATGCAGATGGCACAGGCGACTGTTGCAACCAGCGATAGGGCGGTGCGTGCGCCTGCCAGCGCTCCCAGCCATTCCGACTCTCGCTCCGGCTCGGCGGCCATTCGTTGCATCGCCGCGGTGGTGAAGCCGAGATCTGTGAGCACGCTGAAAAGGGCCACGAAGCTCGACACTCCGCTCCAGACCCCGTAGCCGTTGGGGTCCAACGTGCGGGCGGTCAGCGAGACCGTCACCACGCTGACGCACAGCGTGATCACGCGGGCTATGAGCTGTACGACCACGTTGGAGACGATGTGGCGTCCGCCCGCGAGACTGGCGTCGCCGGCCGCGCCACCCGCAAGCAAGCGGCGCGGAAGCGCCATAGCCCTCGTCAGCATGCGCCATACTCTCGCAGCCTTGCGTGTTCTGCTCGCTCTGCCTTATCCGCCGCTGCCCGAGGGGGGTGCGGCCGCGAGATGCGCCGTCGCTCTGCTACGCGGTCTGAAGGACCATGGGGTCAGCTGCCAGGTGCTTGCCGCCAACTTCGACTCGGCGCCACCCGCGGAGCTGCCGGCCGGCCTGGACGTCGAGCTGGTGTCGCTCGAGCCGCCGTCGCCGTGGCAGGGCCGCCGCGACCGGCTGTTGCAACCCAACGGCCGGCTCGCGCGAGGAGAGTTCGCGGCGCGCGTGCATGAGCTCTCGGCCGACGCCGACATCGTTCACTTCGTCGAGGCGCAGGCCGCTGTCGGGATGAGTCATGCGCAGGCGCCGGCGCTCGCCCAGATTCACTTTCACACACGCCGCGATCGTCGTATAGGTAAGCCTTGGCGCAAAGAGGGCAGAGACGCGATCGAGCTGTTGCGCGCGGAGCGGCGAGTCTGCCGCGAGGCACGCTGGCTGTTGGCCAACTCGACGCAGGTCGCCGCTGAGCTCGCGTCCTCCGCGCCAAACGCACACGTCGCGGTGGCTCCGCTCGCGCTTGACGAGTGCTACTACACGCCACGCGCGACGCTTGAGTCCTCCGCTGCGGGGCTGATCGGCACCGCCAGCTGGCCCCCGACGGCCAAAGCCGTCGAGCGCTTGCTGACAGAGGTCTGGCCGCGCGTGCGCGAGCTGCGTCCGCAGGCAGAGCTCCTGCTTGCCGGAGCTGGCATGGAGCGCTCCGCGTTTCCCCACCTGCCCGAGTGCCCCGGAGTGCAGTGGCGTGGACGCGTGCCCTCGGCCACCGAGTTCTTGCGTGAGTTGGGTGTGCTGCTGTATCCGCTGACGGCCGGCAGTGGATTGAAGGTGAAGGTGCTCGAGGCGCTCGCGCTCGGAATACCGGTTGTCACGACTCCGGACGGCGCCGAGGGGATTGGCGCACGCGGCGGGATCAGCGTGGAGAGCGACGATCGGCGAATCGCGCAGGCCACCGTGGCGCTGCTGGACGGTCTCGAGGCTCGCCGCGACGCGGGCGAGGCGGCGTACCGCACTTTCGTCGACCATCACACGCCCGCGGTCGCCGCCGCACCCGTCGTGGGCCTGTACGAGCGAATGCTCGCATGAGGCCCAAAAGGCGCTTGCGCTTGCTCGCGTATACCGATTCGCCCGAGGTCGGTGGGGCGGAGCTGGCGCTCGGATACCTGCTTGGCGCGCTATCCGAGGAGATCGACGTCGGGGTGCTTGCGACAAATGCGGATGTCGCCTCGGCGATCGCAGGCGCTCGTACTTGTGTCTCGGTAGCGACGGTCCGCAATCCGCACGGAGCAAGCGATGGCGCCGCGCTGCGCGAGCATCTGTCGGCGATACGCGCGTTCGCGCCGGACATTCTGCACGCCAACCAGGCTTGGCCGTTTGCCTGTGCCTACGGTGAGCTGGCCGGTCTCCTTGCGCGAGGTACGCGTGTGCTCGCCGTGGATCATCTGCCGCTTGGCGTCTCGGTCCCGCGGGTGCGCAGGATGGGACGGCGGTTGCTGGCGCGCGCGTTGGGGGCCCACATCGCGGTGGGAGATCGCTGTGCGCGCATGGTCGAGGAGATTGTCGGCCTGCCGCGGGACTCGGTGATCGCCGTGCCCAACGGCGTGCCGCTGTGCTCCCCGGACTCTGGCGTGGCGCGGCGCGTGGAGCACGGAGGTCGCGGTGCGTCGGCGGGCGCGGGACTCGTGGTCGGCTCGCTTGGGCGCCTGACCGAGCAGAAGGGCTATGACCTGCTGGTGCAGGCGCTGCCCGTGCTCACGGGTGCGCGCATCGTGTTGGTCGGCGATGGCCCCGAGCGCGCGGCACTCGAGCGGATGGCACGTGAGCTGGAGGTCGCCGATCGGCTCACCATCACCGGCTGGGTCACAGACGCCCCAAGCTACCTGAGCGAGTTCGACGTGTTCGCGTTGCCCTCTCGCTGGGAGGGGATGCCGCTGGGCATCCTTGAGGCGATGCACGCCGGATTGCCGGTGGTCGCGACAGACGTTGGCAGCGTCGCGGAGGTCATCAGCGACGGAGACACCGGATATGTCGTGAGCTCTGACGATCTCGCGGCTCTGGGGGATCGACTTCGACGCCTGCTCGACGCTCCTGCGCTACGTGCTCGGATGGGCGAGCGAGGGCAGGCGCTCGCGCGTGAGCGCTACACCGACACGGCGATGGCGCGACGCTACGAGGACGTCTACGGGCGGATGGTCAGCTGGTGGTCCCCGGCGTCGCCAGGAAGTTCCAAATAGGCTCATTGAAAGTGGTCTCGAAGCGATCGCGCGAGTACGGCCCGCTGCCGTCCAGGTCGAAGATCCGCAGTCCCACGCCCTCCAGTAGATCGAAGACCTGGGTGGGCCGGGTGCCATACAGGTCGGCCCCGCCCGCGCCGTGCTCGAACAGCACGAACGGACGGTGGCGCTGCAACGTCTCGACAGCGCCCTGCATGACGCCCAGCTCGGCGCCCTCCACGTCGATCTTGATGAGCGTCGGCGCCGGTCCGTCCGCGAGCACGTCGTCCAGGCGCTCGGTTTTGACCGACACTTGCTCGACCGGTTTCGTAGGAGCGGGTAGGTCGTCTCGCTGCAACAGGCCGCTGTAGGCCGGCGCGTCGGGAACGTGCGTGAACTCCGCGGTTCCCGCCGCGTCCGACACCGCTGAGCGGCGCACGTCCACATCGGGAAATCTCCTCGCCAGGAGGTCGTGTAGGTAGGGGATCGGCTCGAACGCAACGTGATGGCCATGCGGCGCGATCCGCACGATCGATTCGAGCACGGCTCCTTCGTTGGCGCCCACATCGATGGCCCTCGAGTCGATACGCAGGGCGGTTGCGAGAACCATCTGCATCGCGTGCTCGTCGCGCAACTCCCTGCGTGAGTGCACGCCGAAGGCCGCGCGCGCCTCGCGGACACGCCCCATGACCTCTCGCGCTTGCTGCTCTCGCCCAAGACGGGTTGCCGCGATGCGTCCGGACCGGCGGAGGCCTGCCGTGGTTGCCCCTAGGATGGAAGTCATGTCGCCGAGATGCTACAGACGGCTTGGCCTTGCGGGTCCGCTCCCGCCGGCGCGTTTTCGGCGTGGTATTAACAGGGAATACAGCTATCCATGATCTGCCCTACATTCCGGCTTGGAGGCAATGCTCAAGCATGACTGAGCCGCGGACGATGGGGATGTTGGTAATGGTCCACTCCGCCCCAGAGAACCGCAGCCCGATCGCGGGGCTGATCGCATGAGTGCCGCGGAGCGCTTTGAGCGTGCTCGCGAGCGCGAGAGCTTCTCGAGCACACTCAATGTCCTGCGGCGTCGCTGGCTGTTGATCGTCGGCATAGTGGTCGTGTGCGTGCTGATCCTGGTTGTCCAGCACGAGCGTGCCGGCAAGAGCTACGCCGCCACGGCGAGCGTCGCTTTTCAAAGTACGACACTGCCGGATGCGGCTCTTCAAGTGAGTGCCTCCGGCAGCGGGGAACCATTGCGCGACGCAGCGACGGAAAACCTGATCGCGCACTCCCCTGAAGTCGCGGAGGGCGTGCGACGTCAGCTGGGCATATCGACCTCGGCGGAAGAACTGCTGGATGAAGTGAGCGTCGAATCGGCACCCGATGCCGACGTGTTGCATTTCACGGCAACAACCAGCGATCCGCAGTACTCGGCGCGGCTGGCGAACGCATTCGCCAGTCAGTACATAACCTTCAAGGCGGCCGCTCAGGTTGCCACTATCGAAGCCGCTCAGCGTCAGCTTCAGCACGAGATCGACGCACAGCCTGTTGGGTCCTCCGATCGCGCCGCGCTCGAACAGTCCCAGCAGCGCCTCGGCGGTCTGCGGGCGGTTGCCGGTGGCGGTGCCAACATCATCGGGCTTGCCACGGCTCCGACCTCGCCTTCGGGAACAAAACTCTCAACCACCGCCATCATCGGAGTGCTGGTAGGACTGGCGATCGCCTTCTCGGTGATCTTCCTGCTGGAGTCCCTGGACAGGCGGATCAAGACGATCGAGGAGTTCGAGCAGGAGTACCGGCTGCCGGCCCTGGCGGGCGTGCCGCAAGACGCCTTCTCCTCGCCGATGGCCAAGGACCGGGCTGCGGGCCTGGAGCCGTTTCGCATCCTGCGCAGCGCACTCGATTTCACAGCCGTCACCAGGCAGATCGACACGCTGCTAGTTACCAGTGCGGTATCTGGAGAGGGCAAGACGACGGTAGCTGTCGATTTGGCCCACGCGATTGCGCTGACCGGGCGTAACACCGTGCTGGTGGAGTTCGATTTGCGTCGTCCGACCTTTGGTACTCACTTCAACCTGCACATGACCGACGGTCTCACGTCGGCGATCGTTGGGCGCAAGGAGGTTGGTGAGCTGCTCGTGCAACCGCTTGCGGATCTTCCGAGCCTGCTGGTGCTGCCCGCCGGACGTATGCCGCCGAATCCCTCGGAGTTGCTCGGCTCACCGAGCATTGGGGAAATCCTCACAGAGCTGGCGGTTGAGGGGACCTTCCTGGTTTTGGATGCTCCTCCGCTCAATCCGGTGTCTGATGCGCAGGTGCTGTTGAATAATCCCGCGATCAACGCTGCCATTGTGGTCGCGAGGGTGAATCGGACCACGCGCGAGGAGGTGCGTCGCGCTCGTGCGATTCTCTCACGCCACATGGTCGAGCCGGTTGGGCTGGTGGTTACAGGTCTGCGCGACGGCGCGCGCTATGGCTATGAAGCCTATGAGGCAAATGGCCCAGTCACACTCCAGGCTGGTGAGGATTTGTTGCCGGACCCCCACGCCAGCTCCACACTGCGGCGTCCAGCCCACTGAGGAGCAGGCCGATGGTTGCCATGGCGCGGCGCCTTCGTGTAGGTGGGGTTGGCGTCGGCGATCTGCGTGTAGCGGCGATCGGGAGCCTTGTCACGGCGCTGATCGCCGGGCTGGCGGTTCACAAGGCTGGATTGGCAGGAGTGCTGGCGCCGCTGGCAGCGGTGGGCACGCTGATTTTGTTGCGTCGACCGACAACGGCGATCGTTGTGGTGCTGGCGCTCACGATTCTGTGCGAGGGCCCTACCTTTGGCTTGTTCAAATTCACCTCGAACCTGTACATCGAGATCTACAAGGGCATGACCCTTGTAGATCTACTGATGCTGCTTGGGGTGGTGGTGATCGCCCTGGATGCGATCCGTCACCGCCGTCGGATGCGGATTCCCCGCCCTCTGCTCCCCGGCTTCGTTTTGCTTTTGCTGGGGATGATCGCCGGTGCTGTCACAGGTCATGCGGCGGGCCTGGGCTTGGGCTTGCGCCAGTTGGTGTTGCTGGAGATCGTGCTCCTGTCTCTGTTGCTGCTGCCGGTTGCGATAGCCAATTTGCACATCGAGCGCAGGCATCTGTTGACGCTACTCGGCGGCGCGATGGCGCTGACAGTCTTCAAGGCAGTGCTTGGCCTGATCGAGGTTGCCGGCCACTACGGGGAACCGATCGAAGGCACTGCGACGCTCACATACTACGAACCTGCGGCCAACTGGTTGATCATGATCGCGCTCTTGACGATCTTTGCCGCCGTCGTGACTCGTGTCAAACCGCCACTGTGGATGCTGCTGGGCAGCCCACTGCTGATCCTCTGCCTGGTGCTCTCCTACAGGCGCTCGTTCTGGATCGCCTCTGTGCTTGGCCTGCTGCTTGTCTTGCTGCTCGGTCTCTCGCCGACCGGTCGACGCCTGCTGGTGCCCACGGCTCTCGCGATCGTGGCGGCGGTGTGGCTGCTCGGATCGATCCATTTTCAAACGCAGCTTCCAGTGGTCAAACGCGTCGAATCGCTTGCCCCGTCGAAGCTGACGACGAATGTCCAGGACCGCTATCGCCTCGACGAGCGCGCGAACGTCTTGGGCGAGATCCGCGCGCATCCGATTACGGGACTCGGACTGGGTGTGCCATGGCAGGCCACGGTGCAACCGTTGTCCGTAGAACACGAAGAAGGGCGCCAGTATGTGCACTTCGCGGCGCTGTGGTATTGGCTCAAGCTCGGAATCCTCGGACTGGCCGCCTACATCGCGATCATGGTCGGCGCCGCGCTGCTCGCTTGGCGCGTATGGCGACGTAGCGCCGAGCCGTTGGTGCGGGCCTTTGGCCTCGCGTCCCTATGTGGGATTGCCGGTCTTGTCACGATCGAGACGACGGCCAGCTTCACTGGCATCGACGCGCGCTTCACCGTCCTGTTCGGCGCGCAGATCGGGATTCTGGCTCTGCTCGACAGGACGGCGTAGGCTCTACTGGTTGGCCGAGAGCAGCGACTCCACGGTTGCCGTGTAGGCCCCCTTGGGCGCTTCGTTGCTCTGCAAGGCTCCGAAATAGGCCTCGCGTTCGGTCGAGGCTCCAGTTGCCTTCAGGTCGTGCGCCTCATATAGGTAGACGGTTGCCAACCGGCTTCCGTAATCCGCGCGCATGGCCGTTACTGTCGTTTCCAGTGTTGTCGCGGCTTCCTGGTAGGTCATGCACGGGTTGAAGCCGTAGTTGCTTTCCAGGCACCGACCGTTGTCGGTGGACAGTCCCCACTCTGTGACGTCAAGCGGGATGCTTGCGGGTGCGCCGTCGGCCTTGGCTGAGGAGAGGACCTCGTTCATGACCGACTGCCAGTTGGGTCCGTAGGGGTGAACTGTCCAGCCGGCGACCAGCTGTCCGAGGTTGGGCACTGCCTTGAACATGTTGTCCATCCAGGAGGTGCCGGGCGCGTTGCCCGGGTCGCCCTGGGCGAGCAGTCCGACGCTTGGGTCTGTCGCCTGAATCGATTCCTGCGCTTCCTTGAAGCGGATCGCGTATTCCTGTGCGCGGGTCGCGTAGCCGGAGGCCGAGTCGTTTGAGTATTGGTAGCTGTAGCTGGTCTCGTTGCCGAACTCGATGCTCGTGACGGCGGTGCCGGCTGGGAAGGTCTTGCCCTTCCATGCGCTGCCACTGGGCCCGACCGCCGCCGCCCATGTGCCGAGATTCTTGGCTTCGGCGCTGCTGGGGATGGTTCCGTCGAAGCTGGCCAGCAGGAGCGGTCGGATGCCATCGCGTGCGTAGGCTTCCGCTATCGGGGCGATCTGCGATGCCGGCGTGTCGATCGCGAACTCCATGCGGGCGGTGTGAGCGCCGAGCTTGTGGATGAACGGAAGCTCGTACGTCAGGGCTGAGCCGGCTACCACACCCATTTCGAACGAGCCGCTCGAGCTACTGCCGCTCGAGCCGCCGGTGCCGCCGCCAGTCGAGCCGCTGCCGGTGGAGCCGCCGGTGCTACCGGAGCCGGAGGTGCTGCCGGTCGAGCCACCCGTGCTGCCGGAGCCAGTGCTGCCGGAGTTGCCGCCGCTTGAACCGTTGTTGGCCGTGCTCCCCGAGCCAGAGCCGGTGCTGCCGGTCGAGCCGCTACCGAGTCCGACCGGCAATTCGGATTTCGATCCAGTTGGGGGGACGATCGGTGTGGCCTGTGACTTTTTGTGTCGAGGATGCGTGCCGTTGGCACTGAGGTCCGCGACGAGCCGATCTGTGCCGGCGAGCTTGCGACTCGCCCGCTTGAGCGCCTGTCGAGCGGCCTTGCAACCGTGCGGGTGCTTGCGCAGGCACGTTTTCAATGCCCTCGACCTGGAGGCGAGCCTGTGGTCGGCCCTAGTGCGAGCGGTGACGGCGGTGCGCAGGGCGCTGGTGGTGGCGATGGGCTGGGAGGAGCCGGCTGCCGCTGCTGCACTGGCTGTCAGCAGGATCAGACACAGGAGTGCCGCGAGCAGTGTGCTCAGCGGCTGCGCTTGTGCCCAATGAGACCGAGGGCGGGTGATTGACATCCGTGTCATCTCCTTCGGGAGCTGGGCTGTCTGCGTGAGACCCCTGGCTTTGCGAGCCCGTCTTGCGACGGGGGTGCCTTTGTCGGGAATTGGGACGGCGCTTGCGGGAGCTTGTCCGGCTATCGCCTACTGACGATCCGTAGGAGAGCCTTCGGCCCTATGTCGCCCTTTCTTTAGCGTTTGCGCGTGCTCTGGACGCCTCTAAAGAATTGGGCGGGGAATTGCGCACCACAGCTCGGTAGAGAGCCGTCGGACGGCCGCGGACCAGCCCCCCGAATGCCCCGGACAGGCCTTCCCGGACCGGCTCTCTCTACGGTCGCAAAAGTGCCCCGAGCGCCTCGATCGAGTAACGCTGCTCGGCGACTCGACGAGCGTTGCGCCCTAGCTCTGGAGAGCCTTTGCGCAGGACGTCGATGAGGGTTTGCGCAAACGCCTCGCCGTCGCTCGCGACCAGGCAATCCACGCCGTCCTTTAGCTGCAAAGCGGCTACGGCTCGCGGTGTGGCGATCACCGGTAGGCCATACGCGAGCGCCTCGACCAGCTTCAGCGGTGTGCCCCCGCCCTGCAGGAGCGGAACGACCGCACAGCGCGCGTTCGCATAGACGCTCGCGAGATCGTCAACGAAGCCTAGATATTCGACCCGTGAGTCCTCGCAAGGCGGGCGATCGAGTCCCGCGCCGACAAGGGTCAGGCGGGCATCGGGCAGTTGCGCCCACACGCGCGGGAATACCTCGTTCAGCAGAAACGCAAGACCGTTGCGATTCGGCTCGTAGGCGAAGTTCGCCACGAAGATCGCTTTGAGCTCGCGCGCCAGTCCGGCGACGGGCTGGATCGCCCCAACGTCGACCACGTTGGGCGCGAGCCGCAGTCTCGCCTCTGGACAGAGCTCGCGCGCGCCTTGCATGTCCGCCTCGCTGACCATCCACGCTTCGCTGAAGTGCCGCAGCAGCCCGGTCTCGAAGGCGCGAAGCCGCCGCCGCGCACGGTTCCCGCCGGTGAGCTGATGACGAAAGCCCGACTCGAGGTTGTGGGCGTTGTAGATCACGGGACGCCGCTGGGCAAGCCTCATGAGCGCCGCTGCCGCGGTCGGCCCGTCGGCGATCACCCTGCCACGGCCCGGGGCATCGGCCAGGGAGTCCGCCGCCGAGAGCTCTGGTGAGATGCCACGGGCGAGACCGTCCGGCACGCCCGCAAGCAGGGCTTTCGCGTAGGTGAGCAAGCGCGCGATTCCTCTGGAGGGGACCAGCTCGCGCAACTCCACTCCCGGGATTGCCTTGAACGCGTCGTCGGGCTCGGTGGGACCGAAGCGCACGTAGAGCAGCGTCAGGCCGCCGTGCATCGCGAGGGCGCGTGCGATCCCGTAGGTGCGGACGTCCCTGCCGGAGCGCAGGGCGGGGGTATGGGTCGTTACGAGCAGGTCGCGTGCCTGTTTTTCGCCGTTTCTCATCGCTTCTCTTTGTCGGTCCTCGACGCTTGCAGGGTTTCGATCGCGCCGGCGATCTCTCCAAGACGCGCATCCCATGAGTGGATGGCGGCCGCCCGCGAGCGCTCCAGCCTTCGCTGCCGGCTGTCGTGCTCGATCTCGCGCTCGAGCAGGCTCGCGATGCCGGGCGCATCGGCGGCGCTTGCCACCTCCTCGACATCGGCAAGCGATGGCAGCGGCGTGGCGACGACCGGCAACCCGGCGGCCAGGTACTCGTAGACCTTCATCGGGAAGATGCCGTTGGTGAGCTCGTTGCGCGCATACGGGATGATCCCCGCATCGGCCGCCCGCAGCACGCGGGGGAGCTGCTCGTAGGGGCGTCGCCCGAGCAGGTGGATGTTGGGCTCGGCGGCAAGCGCCGACACGTCGGCGCGTGGGTCGCCCGGCCCGACCGGTCCGACGAGCGCGAATGACCATTGCCCTCGAGCGCGCGCGAGCTCGACCAGCAGCCCGATGTCGAGCTTGGTGGTCACGACGGCGCCCGTGAACACGATCCGCGGGGTGGGCAGCTCGGCCATTGCAGGGTCGAGTGGGCCGTCGTTCAGCGCTGTGGCGAACAGCTCGGTGTCGGCCACGTTCGGGGCGTAGAGCACGTGCTCGGAGATCGTGCGCAGCCGCTCGGCAAGCGCCGGGGCGCTTGCGAGCACGAGGTCGGCGCGCTTTGCAAAGCGCTTCTCGGAGGCCCTAAAGCCGGCGGCGTCGATTCCGGGCTGTGCGGCGATGTCATCGACGCAGTGGTAGACGACCAGTTCCGGCGCGAGCGCGTCGAGCAGCACCTCGGCCTGCGGCACGTATGCCCACAGGATCGCCTGGCGCATGTCGAGCTTGCGCGCGGCACGTCGCACGAGGGCCGGCAGCAGCCACCCATTGAGCCCGCGAGCGATCGGGTTGCCGTGCAGGGGAAGCACGAGCGGCGAGATCACGTGCAACCCATCCTGCTCGCGTGCTCCTTGCAGGCCGTTGCGCAGTCGCTTTGCGATCCGCTTCAGGTCGCGCCCGGCGAGCTGCGGGCGACGCAATCCGAGCGACTCGACGAACAGCACTCTGTTCTCGCGCGCGAGCCGCCTCATCAGGTGATGCTGGTTAGTCTGAAGGTCAGTGTCCCAGTCGGCGAACCCAACACACACGATGTCGCGGCCCTGAAGCCGTGGCTGATCGGCCATCGCCGACATGATCCCAGGCTCACAGAACGGGACGGATTTGGATGGGGCGCGCACTGCGCGCCTGCTGTTCGTGCCCGAGTTGACAGTGGGCGCCGTGCACTACAGCGAGCTCGATACTCCGCAGGTGCGGGCCGCCACGCGGGTGCGGGGTGTGCCCGCGCTTACGATCCGCATCGCCCAACGGCTCGGCTACAAGTTTGGCAAGCTCGACTTCGAGCGCGACGTGGTCGCACCGCTGGTAGCGGCACGACAGTCCGTGCTGGGCGAGCGCGCCCTGGGTCCGCCGCGCTTTCTCGTGCGCGTCGACGAGTTTCCCCACTATCTCGCGTGGGACGATCCGCGGCGTTTTGGCACAGAGCGCTTCGAGCGCTTTCACGAGATTCTCAGCGGCGCGGGAGTCCCCTATCTACCGGCGGTACTGCCGCGCGTGAGCCATGAGCCGCTGTCACCCTCCGGCTCGCGGTGGCGAGCGCTGGATCAGGGGGAGATCGCGATGCTCGCGCGGTTGGCGGGGGAGGGAGTGTCGTTTGGGCTGCATGGGCTCACTCATCGCACGCGCTTTAACTCGCCTCGGCGCCACTCGGAGCTGCGCGGGCTCAGTCCGGCGGCAACCGCCGACCTGCTCGACGCGGGCCTCCAGGAGCTTGCGGCGCTGGGAATTCACCCCAAGGTGTTCGTGCCTCTCTATAACCGCTTCGACGCGACTCAATTCGATCCGCTAGCTCGTCGCTTCGAGGTTGTGTGCGGGGGACCCGAGTCGATCGGCCAGGTCGGTTTTCAGTGCGCGCCGCAATGGCGAGGCGACACGGTCTACCTGCCCTCCTACATGCCGTTCTATGGTCGCGCGGAAGAGGTGTTGTCGGCGGTGCGCCGTGCCGTCGAGACTGCCTGCGGCCTGTGGATCCCGATCGTGTTGCACTGGGGATGGGAGGCCGATGCCGGCTGGAGCGAGCTTGAGCGGCTCGCCGATGCTCTGGCGCCGTATGCGGCCGATTGGCAGGACTTCCTCGTCGCGGTCGATCGCAGCCGAGGCGAGCGTGCTTGAAGAGCTGCGCGAGCGCTTCCCACGGGTGGCGGTCGTCCATGACTGGCTCACGATCCCCGGTGGCTCGGAGGACGTCGTCATCGAGCTGTTGAACATGTTCCCCGGGGCGGAGTTGTTCACCTCGGTCTACGATCCGACGCCGTGGCCGGTCCTGCTGCGGGAACGACCCGTCCATCCATCCCCACTCAACAGGATTCCGGGGGCCGCGAAGCACTATCAAAAGCTGCTGCCGCTGATGACGGCCGCTTTTCACTCGTTTGATTTCTCGCGCTTCGATCTGGTGGTGTCGAGTAGCCACGCGTGTGCGAAGAACGTGCGCGTCCCGCCGGAGGCGCCGCACGTGTGCTACTGCCACACGCCGATGCGCTATGCGTGGGACGAAAGCTTGCTGGAGGGGGAGGCGATCGGTCGCGCCACGCGGCTCGCGCTTCCTTTGATGCTGCGCCGGTTGCGCCGCCAGGACGTGGAGGGTTCCTCCTCGCCCGATGTGTTCGTCGCCAACTCTTCTCACGTGGCTGACCGTATTCGCCGCTACTACGGGCGTACCGCCGAGGTGGTCAACCCGCCGGTCGAGGTCGATCGCTTGCTGTCGCTGCCACGCGATCCTGGCGATTACTATCTCGTGTTCGGTCGGGTTGTGCCCTACAAGCGCGTCGAGCTGGCCGTGGCCGCGTGCGCACGTCTCGGTCGCCCACTGAAGATTGCCGGTGACGGGCGTGCGCTGCCCTCGGTCAGGGCGGCCGCCGCCGGGCACACCGAGATCGAGCTGCTCGGCCGTGTCGAGGACTCCGAGCGTGACGCGCTGATGGCCGGCGCGCGAGCGCTGCTGTTCCCCGGTGAGGAGGACTTCGGGATCGTGCCCGTCGAGGCCCAGGCCGCCGGTCTTCCGGTCGTTGCCTACAGCGTCGGTGGGGCCTCGGAGACTGTCGTTGACGGGCGCACGGGAGTCTTGTTCGACCAGCAAAGCGCGCTTGGGCTCGCCGCCGCGATCGAGCGCTTCGAGGGGCTGGAGCTCGACGAGCGCGCGATCAGAGCCAACGCCGAGCGCTTCGGGCGCGAGCGCTTTCGTGCGGAGATGACCGCGGTGATCGAGCGGGCTACCGCACCGCCCCGGGCCCCCCGCGAGCGGTCGCTGCCGCCGCGTTGAGCAGCCCGGCTCCGTAGTCGGCCTCGTCCTGCGGATCGCCGAGCTTGCGTGCGGTCGCCTTCAGCCGGTCGGTCAGCTGCGCAACCGTCGGTTTGCGCCCAAGAATGTGCGCGGCGATGATCATCGCCGCCGTGGCGGCCACGTGAGGTGTGGCCATCGAGGTGCCTTCGTAGCCGTTGGGAAAGCCGAAGACGCGTGGGTTTGAGCTCGTGAAGGTCATCTGGAAGATGTCGCGTCCGGCGGGGAGTTCGGGGCGGCAGTTGGGGTCGCCGGGGAGATTCATATCGGGTCCCCCTCCAGGAGCCACCAAGGTGATCCCGTGACCGTAGTTGGAATAGCTCGCGAGGCACCCGTGTTCGGTCGTGGCGCCTACCGCGATCACGTGCCGCGCGCGCGCGGGATAGGGGATCGTGGTGCTGCCCTCGTTGCCCGCCGCCGCGACCACCAGCACGTTGTGGCGGTAGGCGTAGCGCAGCGCTTCGGTCAGCTCGGGGATGTCCGAGGCGCTCACGTCGCTTGAGAACTCGAGGCTCATGTTGATGATGCGCGCGCCGTGGTTGACGGCAAAGCGCACACCTTCGGCGATCGTCGAGGCTTCGCCTTCGCCCGCGCTGTCGAGCACTCGCACCGGCATGATCCGCGCCGCGTAGGCGAGGCCCGTGAGGCCGTAGCGATTGTTGGTCGCCTCGGCGATCGTGCCGGCCACGAACGTGCCGTGTCCGTTGTGGTCGTTGGGGTAGGGGGTATGGTCGATGAAGTCATAGCCCTTTACAAACGCGTACTTGCTGAAGTCGGGCGAGCGGCGGTACTTGCCGCGGTTGGCGTACGCGACGCCCGTGTCGAGCACCGCCACGATCACCCGCGAGCCCCCGGGCGCCCCGTCCGCGTTGACGTTGGCCCACGCTTCGGGGGCATTCACGCCAAATTCCCCGTCGAAGTTCCATTGCACCTGCTGCCAGCCGGCGGCGGGGTCCTTGGTGCTTGTGCCGGGATCGTTGGGGATGAGCTCCCCGGCGGTGTGGGCCGTGTAGTCGGGCACCGCCCACACGACGTTTTGCTCGCCGCGCAGCTTGGCAAGCGTCGTGCTCAGACTGGCGCCCGCGCTCAGGCGCAGCACGCGCGTGGTGGAGGAGCCTTCTTCGGCGGCTTCGCTCGCCGCGGCGCGCGAAGCATGAGCGGTCCGGGAGTCGGGCGCGTCGTACCTGACGACAATCTGCCGTGGCTGGGGCGCCTGGGGCGCAACCTCGGGGGACTGCAATCCGGCGCCTGGAGCCGCGCCGATCGCCGTCGCGAGTGGCGCGCCGGTGGCTTGCGCGGGCGCGCGGGCGGTCGTGAGCCCGAACAGGCTGGTGGCCAGCAGCGCGGCAATGCAGGTGGCGAATACCAACAGCCGCCTTGTGGGCGAGCTGCGAGATAGGGATTGGGCGGTCGGCGGCAAGTTGGCTCCTCGGTAATCATGATGTGTCGGGCGCCCTGGAGTTGCGCTCCTTGCCAAACGAGTCGCCAACGGAGGATCAAAGCCCCTTTCCGCGCGATGTTGTGCCGGCGAGGACACTATGGGCAGACACTACGAGCAACCACTCGCGCGACAGGCGCCACCGATGACACGATGAGTAGCCGCTTCTTTCCACGCGACGAATATTTCATGCGCCTGGCCCTGCGCGAGGCTCAGCGGGCGAGCGAGCATGAGGACGTGCCGATCGGAGCGGTGGTGGCTCACGCGGGCGAGCTGATCGCGGCCGCCCACAACGAGCGCGAGCTGCGTCAGGATCCGACCGCGCACGCGGAGATCATCGTTCTGCGGGAGGCCGCTCGCGTGCTTGGAAGCTGGCGTGTGCTTGACGCGGTGTTGTATGTGACGCTCGAGCCGTGCGCGATGTGTGCTGGGGCGATCGTGCTCGCGCGCGTGCCGCGCGTTGTGTTCGGTGCGCGCGACCCGAAGGCCGGTGCGTGCGGGAGCGTGCTCGACGTGCTCTCAGAGCCGCGTCTGAACCATCGGCCGGAGGTTGCAGCCGGTCTGCTCGGGGAGGAGTGCGGCAGGCTGTTGAGCGAGTTCTTCGCCTCGCGACGCTGAGCGCGCCCGGATGCTGGCTGTCGCTAGGCCGCGGTTATGGCGCAGGGTCTCGATCCGCTCGCTAAAGCTGCAGTGATATGCGGTAGAACCCTGTCTGCCGATAACAGGGCGAGAGAGGCTATGGCGGCGGACATCCCAGCGAACACACAGCAGCAACCGGCTCGAGGCCCGGTTCAGCTCGTCCTTGGCGACGACCTCGAGCGTAAGCGTTTGACCGTCGGCTTTCGCTGGCTGCTAGTCATCCCTCACTTCATCTGGTTGGGGCTCTGGAGCGTCGCCGCGTTCGTCGCGGCGCTGGCGAACTGGCTGGTGACGCTCGTGACGGGCCGCCCTCCCGCGGCTCTGCATAACTTCCTGGCGCTGTACGTCAAATACGCGACGCAGGTGTACGGGTATTTCCTGTTGGGAGCTGATCCGTATCCGCCCTTCGACGGTCGCCCCGGCTATCCCGTCGATGTCGAGATCGGGGCGCCGGCGGTGCAGGGCAGACTCACGGTCGCCTTTCGGATCGTTCTCGTGCTGCCCGCGCTGTTGCTCGCCGGTGCCTTGTTTGGGTTTCCGAGTACGGGCTCTGGCGGCTCGGGCCAGCTGTACAGCTCCAGCCTCGGTGTGGCGCATGTGGCCGCCTTCCTTGGCTGGTTCGTGTGCGTGACTCGCGCGCGAATGCCGCGGGGTTTGCGCGATTGCGTCGTATGGGGCGTGGGCTTCGGCGCGCAACTGTGGGCGTACCTGCTGGTGCTCACCAGCGCCTATCCGGACCCAGACCCGGCGGTCGTGCTCGGCGAGCTGCCTCTGCGCAGCGACCCGATCAGCTTTGATGCTGGCGGGGATCTGCGCCGCAGCCGCCTTACCGTGTTCTTCCGGCTGCCGCTGGCGGTGCCGCATCTGGTGTGGCTGGCGTTGTGGTCGGTCGTGGCCCTGCTCGCCGCCATCGCGAACTGGGTGGCGACGCTTGCGCAGGGCCGCTCAGTGGAGGGGTTGCACCGCTTCCTGTCCGCCTACCTGCGCTATCAGGCGCACGTATACGCCTTTCTCTGGTTGATCGGCAATCGCTTCCCCGGTTTCGGCGGCGCGGTGGGCTCCTACGATGCCGAAGCCTCGATCGCCTCGTCGCAAGCCCAGAACCGCTGGAGCGTCGCTTTCCGCATCCTGCTGGTGTTGCCGGCATGGGTCCTCGCGAGCGCGTTTGCCTCGCTGGCGTGGACATGCGCCTTCTTGGCGTGGTTTGTGGCGCTCGCGACCGGCCGCATGCCGCGGCGCTTGCTAAACGCGGCCGCACAGGCGCTGCGCTACACGCTTCAGGTGAGCGGATACACGCTCGTTCTCAGCGACGCCTACCCTTACAGCGGACCTTGCCGTCAAGAACCAGCGGGCGTGCCCGCGACGGCGGAGTCGGCATTCGGCTAGCAGGTGGCTGTGGCAGCGGAGACCTCAGCCACGCCAGGCAACGGAGCGGACAGTAGGTCTGCGACCAGCCCGTGGCGGCGAATGCTAGTCGTGCTGGTAGCCCTGCTGGCAGTGTGTGTATGGGCGTGGTGCGCACACGAGCTGTGGGGCACGATCGTGCCAGCCGGCCTAAAGCTCCCGCACGTCGACGTCCATCGCTTCTTCAGCGCTTCGCTGTTGCACCGCACTTCTTCCTACGACCGGTTTCTTGATGTGGACGGCCTGCTTGAGATACTCGTGCCGGTTGCGGTGCTGGCCGTGTATGCGCGCCGTGGTCAGAGCCTGATGCGGGAGTCGGCTGCGGGGCGCATCGGCACCGGCATTCTGCTCGCTCTGCTGGGCTTTGCGCTGGTGTGGCTGGCACAGCTGCCGTTCGGTCTCGCGGCGCTTTGGTGGGAGCGTCGCCACGATGTCGTGCACGAGGGATACCTCGCAGGGCTCCTCGGCGGCTTCCTTGGGCTCGGAGTGCGCTTCGTGTGGATCGCGCTCGCGGTTGCACTGGCGATGGCGCTGGCGGGAAGAATGCGCCGCTGGTGGTGGATTATCGCGGCGCCACTGTTCGCAGTGCTGGCGCTCATGTCAGCTCTTCTCGCTCCCTACCTGATCACAGAAACCCATCCGCTACGCGGGTCCGCGCTCGTTGCACAGGCGCGATCGCTCGAGGCGCGCGAGGGCATTACCGGGACACCCGTGCTCGTGCAAGAACTCCCACACACCACGAGCGAAGTGAACGCAGAGACCGTCGGAATCGATCCAACGCAACGTGTGGTGCTGTGGAGCACTCTGCTCCACAGCCACTTCAGCCACGCGGAAATAGGAGTCGTGATGTCACACGAGTTCGGTCACGTGGCGCGCTCCCACGTGCTCAAGCGGGTGGGCTGGCTGGCACTCTTGCTCCTCCCCCTCACGGCTCTGATCGCGCTGGCCACGCGCCGACGCGGCGGGCTTGCGCGGCCCGAGGCGGTACCGGTGGCGCTGTTCGTGTTTGTCGTTCTGGAGCTCGTGATGCTGCCGTTCTGGACGCTGATATCGCGTCGCTATGAGGTGGAGGCGGACTGGTCCTCGCTGCGAGCGACACACGAACCGGCCGCGACACGGCGGGTGTTCGAGCGGCTCGCCAGCACGAATCTCAGCGATCCCGACCCGCCGACATGGGCATATCTGCTGTACGCGCAGACACCGACACTCGCACAACGAATCGCGATGACCGAGGCCTGGGAAAAGCGCACCTCGCCAAGGCCTGGCGGGGCGAAAGAATAAAGCCCTGGTAGAGGGGCTCCCCGCTGGCGGCGCTTGGCACCTCGATCACGGTCACGATCGATCGCTACGGGCACCTGCTGCCAGGCGGCGAAGCCGAGGCCGCCGCGCTGCTCGATGGGTACCATGGCCGCCGCCAGGAAGCGTTCCGCCGCCAGCAGCGCCGCGAGCCCGTGATGGTCTAGCGTTAAGCGCGCTCATCCCGAGCACGGAGGGGTGGCAGAGTGGTTGAATGCGGCGCTCTCGAAAAGCGTTGTGCGTCTAAACGGCGTACCGGGAGTTCGAATCTCCCCCCCTCCGCTTGCAGCACTCAGGCCCTGCCGACGCCGGCAACTCCGGTCGACCGTTGCTCAACAAAGCCGGGGAAGTAATTCCCACCCCTGGACCTGGCTTGGATCGCTTATGTGCTCGCCCAGGATTAGATCGCCAGCATCTCCGGCAGCCTTACGAGGGTGTGGAGTATCTCGGCGCCTGCGTGGCGGAGGGCGGTCTCGTCGCTGTCGGCGGCGTAGCCGATCGCGCGCATCCCGGCCGAGACTGCCGCGGTGACACCGGAGACGGTGTCCTCGACCACCACGCATCGTGAGGGCTTCGCGCCCATCGTCGCAGCGGCATGCAGGAACAGGTCGGGATGTGGCTTGCCCCGCGGCACCAGTTGCCCGGAGAACAACGCGTTAGCGTGAAAGAGCGAGCGTAGGCCTGTCAGGCCGAGTGTCATCCGCGTCTTCTGGAGACTGCCCTGCGAAGCGACACAGACCGGAATGCCGGCGTTCTTCACGCGCTGCACCGTGCTGGCCGCACCAGAGACCGGCTCCAGTTCCCGATGAAATGCCTCGGCGCGCTCGTGCTCGAACCGCTCCACCCAGTCGCCGGCCAGTGCCCGTCCAAGACCTTGTTGTGCGCGCTGGACGACCTCGCTGAGCAAGAGGCCCTGATATTCGCGGCGGGCCTGCACGAGTGTGGTCGGTAGCCCTTCAGCTGTCAGGGCACGAGCAAGCACACTGTTTGAGATGACCTCGCTGTCCACGAGCACGCCGTCGCAATCGAAGATCACCAACTCAACGTCGCTCATCAGTCACTTTCGTAGGCGTCATGGCGGGTCGAGCCGATTCTCGCCAGCGTGGAAGATGAAGATGCGTGAGCCCGAAGCCGATGTGGAAGCCTGCCGAGTGCTCCACGCTGCGAGCAGGGAGCGTGATGTGGTTCAGCCGCACCTCGGCGAAGATACAGCCAGCACCCCAAGCTCGCGTCGTGTCAGCCGCCCGCCCGGCGATAATCCCTCGGTGTCGCGCGAGCGCAACGTCTGCTCCGGCCCGTTCGGGGCCGTCTATGACTACTACATTGAACGTCCACGGCTGGCGCGGCTTGTACTCGGCGCAATGTGGGGGGTGGACCCCAGACCCTTCTATCGCAGCCTCCGCTACGTGGCCGGCCTGCCGGACGGAGCCACGGTCCTAGACGTCCCTTGCGGCGGCGGGGTCGCTCTGCGCGGGTTGCGTCCCGGCCAGCGCGTGCGCTGGCTCGGCGTAGACATCGAGTCAGCGATGCTCGCTCGAACGCAGCGGCGTGCAATGTTGCACCCGGACGCCGACGTGCAGCTGATAGAGGGCGACGTGTACAGCCTGGAACTACCGGATGCAACTGCCGATCTATGCCTCAGCTATGGCGGTCTGCACTGTCTAGCGCGCCCCCAGGACGCGCTCGCGGAGATGGCTCGCTGCCTGCGCCCCGATGGTCGCCTGCTCGGCAGCACCTTCCTCGCCCACGGTAGCCGCCGCCAGCGACTGCTGCTAGGCAACGAGGACTTCGAGAGCACCGGCAGCGCCGATGATCTACGCAACTGGCTTCGCACCGCCGGATTCACCGACATCTCACTCGACCGCGACGACGGCCTGACAGTCTTCAGCGCGACCCGACCCTGACGCTACGGCGAACTGGCTCGGCCTGTCGCGATCCAACAATCCTTAGACGCTCAGGCGAGCGCCATGTGGCTTGCCGCCTGAGTGGCCTGCAACCTGCGGTTGGCGATGGCGCGATCGATGACGCGAGCCACCTCGTCTGAAATGCCCACTAGATCGACACCGAACGGTACCGATCCATCGGCACTTCCCTGTACCAGTACTGCGGCGAACTCATCAGCGAACGAGTAGCTGATGCTCAGGACATTGCTGAAGTCGATCTTCACAATTGTCTCGTGACAAGCTTGCTTGATCAGGGCGTTCCGGAGCTCAACACCCCGGGGACGGGTCGAGAAGGTTGATCCAAAGTCCGATAGGCGGTACAGAAATGGCACAGCTCGCAGCCTCCCTCTGTCTGGTCGAGTGCAGCTAGACGTCTAGCTTAGCCTGTCAACCGGCGGCAGCGACAAGGTCGTAAGTGATCCAAGTGCCGCGCTTGTAAGCAGCAGCGGGGAATGTCTCTATCTTTCTGGTCTCCTGCACGATATGCGTGCGGACGAATCCATTCGCTGAATGAACATCGAGGCGTGCTGCGCTGAGCGATGAGGCGAGAGCGGCCTCGAACGTCTCGGGGAAGCCGTTCCCCCGATGAGGATCGCCTGTCCCGCTGATTTGGGGGCCCATCGCCTTTGCAATCGCGAAACTGTCATCTGCCCATTCGGGGTATCGCTGTCTGATGTGCTCGGGCATTCCGATACCTAGATCACTGATTGCTATGGAGACTTGGCTTCGTGGCTCGCGTAGGTGCTGGACGGCTACATAGGCCCCGAGTCCATTACGCCCATGCTCGACGGCATTGGCGCAGAGCTCAGAAACAGCCATATAGCAGGCACTTCCGAGAGGCGAGACATCTGTGTAGTGGTACTCCAGCATCTCTCGAGTCGCTTCGGCGACTACCTCAACCTCGGTATACCCAGCAAGGCGCGTAACCGGGAGGACCGCGATGTCACCCTCGACGACAGGCTCCTCCCTGTGGACTCGGAGGCCTCTATAGGCTCCGATTTGGGACGTTCAACCCATCGTAGTTAGGGTCACCTAAGTTATGATAGTGTCCGCGCCCTCATACCCGAGTTATGCAGTCGGATTTCTCTGCCAGGAGGTTAACCTTGTGCACCACAGCGCAATGCCGGCGGTCGGTCGCTGTCGCGGTGGCGATGGCGCTCGCGGTGCTGCTCGGCGCCTGCGGATCCTCCTCCAAGCCCGCGCCCTCCAGCGCACAGGTCAAAAAGCAGTCCTGCAAGCAGGTCGAAGCGGCGCTCAGCGACGGCCCCGACCCGGAAGCGGACCCGGTTGGCCACGCGCAGGCGCAGATCCTGCCACTGCGCCAGATCCACACCCCTGACGGGACCCTGCGTCAGGCGATCGACACGCTGGCCGCCGCGTATCAGGCGTTCTCCTCCACCCACGGTGCAAGCCAGGCCAAGCGCGCCGTCGGCGCAGCGAGCAAAACGATCGAACATCTCTGCCCGGGAATCGAATCATGACCACCACTGAGGAGCTGGGACACCCATGATCGGAACACGTCGCATCGCTTCCTTTGCGATGGTGCTCGCGCTCACAGCCGCACTGCTGGCCGGCTGCGGCGGCTCATCCTCGGGGTCGGGGCAGTCGATCACCTTGTACAACGGCCAGCACGAGCAGACGACCGACTCGCTGGTTGAAAGCTTTGAAAAGCAGACGGGGATTAAGGTGAATGTTCGCAACGACGACGAGGACACCCTCGCGGATGAGATCGTGACCGAGGGCTCCAACTCGCCCGCGGACGTCGTCTACACCGAGAACTCGCCTGCGCTCGAGTATCTACAGGACAAGGGCCTGCTCGCCCCGGTCGAGCAATCGACACTCGCTCACACGCCAAGCAAGTGGAACTCGCCTCAGGGCGACTGGCTCGGCGTCTCGGCAAGGGTCAGCGTGTTGATCTACAACCCGAGCATGATCGGCGCGAGCGAACTGCCGAGCAGTGTCACGGAACTAGCCGATCCGAAGTACAGCGGCAAGCTGGCGTTCGCGGCCGGGGAGACCGATTTCCAGCCGATCGTGACCTCCTACGCTCACACCTACGGTGAAGCGGCCGCGCTGAAGTGGCTGGAAGCGATCAAGTCAAACGCTGGGAGCCATGTCTACCCGGACAATGAGACGATCGCGGATGAGGTCAACCGTGGCGCGGTCGCCCTCGGGGTCGTCAACCAGTACTACTGGTATCGGATGCGGGCGGAGCTCGGTGCGTCAAACGTGTCGTCGAAGATCGCCTACTTCGCGCCGAGCAACCCCGGCTATGTGCTGGACATATCGAGCGCTGGGATTCTGAAGTCCTCAAAGCACAAGGCCGACGCGCAGAAGTTCCTCGCGTTCCTCGTCTCAAGGCAGGGTCAGGAAATTATCGCCCACTCGATCAGCTTCGAGTACCCGATCGCCTCCGGTGTCAGCGCTGCCGCACTGGAGACCCCGTTCGATCAGCTGCAGCCCAACCCGATCACGATTCCCGAGCTTGGAGACGGGTCGACCGCGATCGCGCTGCTACGCAAGGCAGGGCTTCTATGAGAAGCCACCCTAAACCGAGCCGTTTCTGATGAGCGTCGCGCCGGTGCCAGTCGTCGAAGATCCGCCGACGGTGGCAGACCACAGCGGGGTCGTCGCGGCCCGTCGTGCTTCCCCGCCCTGGGTGCTCCTTACGCTCAGCCTGGCGGTCGCGCTCGTACTGGTGGCGCCGCTGTGCTTTCTGCTGATCGAGGCCCACGGCGCGGGCACCTCGACGATCGTGAGCCTGATCTTCCGGTCGTTGACCGTGACTCTGCTGTGGAACACCGTGAGGTTGACCGTGGTGGTGACGGTCCTGTGTGCGGTGATCGGGATCGCGGCGGCGTGGCTCATCGAGCGGACCGACCTGCCGGGGCGAAGAGTGTGGGCTGTGCTCGTGGTGGTGCCACTGGCGATTCCGGACTTTGTGGTGAGCTTCGGTTGGGCATCGCTGAGCACGTGGGTGCAGGGCTTCCGCGGCGCCGTGCTCGTGATGACCCTCGCGATCTACCCGCTGGTGTATCTGCCGGTCGCCGCGAGCTTCCGTAACGCCGACCCCGGCCAGGAGGAGGTCGCGCGTAGCCTCGGCGCCGGACGCCTGAGCACGTTCTGGCGGATCACCCTCGGACAGGCCCGCACCGCGATCCTCGGCGGCTGCCTGCTTGTCACGCTCGTGCTGCTCGCCGAGTACGGCGCGTTTGAGATCCTCGGCTATCAGACCTTCACGACCGAGATCTTCACCGAGTTCAACGTCTCCTTCAACGTGCCAACCGCCTCGGCGCTCTCGCTTGTGCTCGTCCTGCTCAGCTTGCTCGTGCTCTCTGGCGAGGGGCTGGCAAGGGGTCGTGGTCGTGTCAGCCGCTCGGGGTCACTGGCGCAGCGCGTGGGAGCACGACACCGATTGGGCCGCGCGAAGATGCCGGTGCTCGCGGGCTTCGTGTTGCTGGTGGGCCTCGCGCTCGGAGTTCCGGTTGGTGCCAGCGTCTACTGGATGCTCGAGGCGGGACACGCCTACCTCACCGGCGTCTCACTTGTAAACGCCGCGTGGCACACGGCCCTCTACAGCGGACTCGCGGCCGCCCTGGCCACCGTCATGGCGCTGCCCGTGGCGCTGCTTGCCGTCCGCCACCGGGGACGGCCCTATCAGCTGCTGGAGCGCAGCACCTACCTGGTGCTCGCGATGCCGGGCCTTGTGATCGCGCTCGCGTTCTCCTACTTCACCGAGCGCTACGCCAACGGGTTTCTCTACCAGAGCGCCCCGCTGCTGATCCTCGCCTACGCGATCCTGTTCTTCCCGCTCGCCCTGGTCGGCGTGCGCGCATCCGTCATGCAAGCGCCGCCCGGCCTCGAAGAGGTCGCCCGCTCGCTTGGGCAGCGCCGTCTTGCGGTGCTGTGGCGTGTGACGCTGCCGCTGATAGGCCCGGGCCTCGCGGCCGCGTTCTGCCTCGTGTTCCTCTCCGCGGTAACCGAGCTGACCGCCACGCTGATCCTGATCCCGACCGGCGTGCAGACGCTCGCGACCCAGTTCTGGGCCTACCAGCAGAACCTCGCCTATGGCCAGGCCGCCCCATTTGCGCTCGCGATCATCGCGATCGCCGCGCTGCCCAGCTATGTGCTCGGTCGTTTCTTCGACAGGCTCCCCTCCAGGGCGCCCATCGCCACATGAACAGCCTTCAGATCAGCGAGCTGCACAAGCGCTTCGGGAGCCACTCGGTCCTCACCGACCTGGATCTCGAGGTGCCGGCCGGCTCTTTCACCGCCCTTCTCGGACCGTCCGGCAGTGGCAAGACCACGCTGCTGCGGCTGCTGGCCGGCTTCGATACGCCCGACCGCGGCACCATCAGGATCGGCGAGCAGCTCATCGATGCCGAGGGCACACACATTCACCCCGAGCGTCGCAAGGTCGGCTACGTGCCACAGGAGGGCGGCCTCTTTCCCCATCTCACCGTGGAGGCGAACGTAGCCTTCGGGCTCTCCCGCGCGGCGCGGCGGCAAGGAGTGGCCGATCTGCTGGACATGGTGGGACTGGGCGAGCTGGCGCGCCGCTACCCCCACCAGCTCTCCGGCGGCCAGCAGCAGCGCGTCGCGCTGGCCCGGGCGCTCGCCGTCAAACCGGAGATCGTGCTGCTGGACGAGCCATTCGCCTCACTGGACGCCCACCAGCGCTCGAGCGTCCGCGAGGACGTCGGAAGAATCCTGCGCGAATCCTCAGCCACAACGCTACTGGTCACCCACGATCAGGACGAGGCCCTTTCGCTCGCCGACCTCGTCGCTGTTCTGCGCAACGGCAAGATCGCACAGTGCGCCACACCACAGGAGCTCTACACGTGGCCGGTCGATGACGAGCTGGCACACTTTATCGGGGAAGCCAACGTGATCGCCGGCGTCCTCGACGGCACGCTCGTCGACACGCCACTCGGCAAGCTCACGGCCCAGTGGCGCGGTGAGCCGCTGCCGAGCGGCTCACCGGTGAAGGTCCTGATCCGCCCCGAGCAGATCGACATGACTGCGGCCGACAGCGAGCATGGTATGGCCGGACAGATCGTGCGCTGCGGCTACCACGGCCACGACGCCGTGCTTCACGTGCAGATCGACGAGGAGCACGGCGTTCGGCACCTGACCGTGCGCACCGCGGGCGAGGCGCCGCCGGCGCCCGGCTCGAAGGTCAGGCTCAGCGCACGCGGTCCCGTGCTCGTGTGGGGCGCCCAGCCCACCAACGGGCATCCGGAGCTATTCGAGCGGTAGTCGCGTACGCTCGGCGCGCCCTTCGGCTCAGGCGCGCACGACCACCCCGCGGGTGACCGTCACCGCCGCGCCATGCAGTGGTGTGAGCGTGATCTTCACCGTCAACGCCAGACGCTGACGGTGGCGCAACGCGGCCTTGCCATTGGCGTTCAGCGGCACTGAGAAGGACACGCTGCCCGCCTCGAGTGAGGAGCGCACCAGCCGACCGACACGCACCTGTTTCGAGTGCCCAGCCTTGGCCAGCGACGCGCCGGCGGCAAACAGGCCGACTTCAAGCCGCCCGCCGGAGCCGGCCTGGGACACCTTGATCGACCCGTGCACCGTCGATCCGCGCTGGCTGGCACCGAGCTTGAGTGCGCTGGATCCTCCTTCCAAAGGCGAGCCGTGGCTGGGTTCGCTCGGTGTCGTTGTGGTCGGTGTTGTGCTCGTCGGTATCGTGCTCGTTGTGGTGGGGGTTGTGCCGGTGGCGGCTGCTTCCACGACGATTTCGTATTTGGTGTATTCGGGCCACAGCGTCGAGCTTTCGAACTTGTAGGTCCCTGGCTGTTCGAACTTGCACGTGCCTTCCCATTTGGTTATGGCGCTTTCAGGCACACCGGAGCAGGCCGGCGCCGAGCCCATCCATACAACGGTCGCCGCGGTTGCGTTGTCAGCGAACTTGACTTCGCCACCGGCGGCGATTGTGATCTTGCTCGCGGGTTTCGGGTTCGCCCCTGAGCCCGGAGTTGCCCAGCATGGCCAGGCAGCCTCCACGCAGTTTTCGTTGACTTCGAGCTTCGCTTCGGACGGAGCTGCAGCGAGCGCCGGCAGTACGGCCACCGCCGCTCCCAGCAACCCAGCGAGGACGAAAAGCACAAGCATGCGTGGTCTCAAAACCGTGCGCGGGCTCATCGTACGACCACGCTTCGTGTGAGGGTCAACGCCGAGCCGTGCTTGGGCGTGAGCACGATCTTCACGGTGAGCGCCAGCTTGTGATGATGGCGAAGCGCGAGCTTGGCCGCCGCGTCGAGGGAGACCGTGAAGGACACCGTGCCGGCCGGCGCCGAGGAGCGGACGATCCGCCCGACGCGCGAACTGCTAGGCCGTTTGACCTTGGCCAGCGAGGCGCCTTGGGCGAGCAGTTCGATTTCCAGGCGCGCGCCACCGTCCGCGGCGGGGATCTGGACCGTCCCATGCACGGCGTCACCATGCTGGGCTTTCGCCAGCGCAAGCGTGGCGAGCGGCCTGCCCCCGCCCGGCGGGGGAGGCGCTTCCATCGAGCCAGGCGTCGTGGTCGTGGGGGTCCCGCCGCCGTAGGGCTGGGTGGAGGTCGTAGCCGTCGGCGTTGTAGTCGTCGGTGTGGTTGTGGTGGGCGTCGTCGTCGTGGGGGTCGTCGTGGTTGGTGTGGTCGTGGTCGGCGTAGTGGTTGTGGTCGTCATGGTGGAGGTGGTGCCGCCGCCCCCGGGTTTTTCGACGATCACCTTGTATTTGGTGTAGTTGAAGGTCCCGTCGTTGAACAGCCCTTGGCTTTCAAATTCGTATTCACCCGCATTGGCGAATGTGCACTTGCCGCTCCAGTCGGTTTGCTTGGATGAGGTCTCGGGCACGCCTGATGTGCAGCTTGGCGCGGTGCCCTTCCAGAGCACGTCGGTGGGATAACGGGCTTCATTATCTTCGAAGGAGACCGTGCCGCCCTGCGCGATCGTGAACGGTTGGATTTGGCGGATGTCTTCCGGGTTGCTCCCGTTGACGTTCCAGCACGGCCATTCTGCGAAGTAGCAGTGTTCGGCGACTTCAAGCTTTACTTCGGACGGTGCGGATGGGCCGGCAGCGAGCGCCGGCAGCACAGCCACCGCCGCCCCCATCAGCGCAGCGAGGGCGAAAAGCAAAAGCGTGCGCGGTCTCATCGTGAACCCACCTTTCTCGTGCTGGATGTCCCCATGGCAGTCGCTGGGCGCCGTGCGTGGCGCAGCGGCATCCGGCTGGTCATCCCCTAAAGACTCCAGCGCGCGGAGATCCTTCCCGCTGCTGGAGCGATCACGACGCGAGCGGCTTCTGAGCGTGCACGACCGCCGGCCTGACGACGGCGAGGAGGATCGTGGGCAAGCCGGTGGCATGCCGGTGCTCGGGAAGGTTCGCGCCGCGGCGGTGTCTATAGGTAAAGATGACAGTCACGCATCCGAGCACCCGACATTCGGAGGAACCATGAAGCGAACCAATCTTTTCTTGGCCGTTGCCTTGGCAAGCGCCGCGAGCGCCGCGACGGTCGCCAGCGCACAGACGAGCCTTCCGGTCGCGCACGCAAGCCGCGCTGCGACGGTGCAGTTGCGTCACACGAATCTCGGCAACATCCTCGTCAGCAGCTCGGGCCGCACGCTTTATGAGTTCACGAGGGATCACGCCAACAAGAACAGCTGCGCGACGATCAGCGGGTGCTCGTCAGTATGGCCTTCGCTGAAAGCAAGTGGCCGCCCGACGGCCGGATCGGGCATCAAGGCTTCGCTTCTGTCTACGACCAGTGGCAATCAGGTCACCTACGCCGGTCACCCGCTCTACACCTACAGCGGCGACAGCGGTCCAGGGAAGACCTCCTACGTTGGCGCCAAAACGTTCGGCGGCACGTGGTACGCGATCAACGCCTCCGGAGGCGCGGTCAAGTAGCACTGGCCTGAGGACCGGCGCCTGTGTGCTCAGGCGCCGGGCGCGGTCTCACCAGGCACGATGCGTAGGTTGTGAAACCCGCGCATCTGCCGGAGGGCTCAGTAGCCGTAGCCGCCGCTCGAGCCTTCGCCGCTTGGGCCGCCGCCGCTGGACTTTTCCGGTTCCGATGAGCCACTCGTGCTCGGCGTGGTGCCGCTGGAGCTGGTCGTTATGACACTCCAGGTGCCTACGTCTTTGATGCCCTGACCCTTGGTTTCACCGGACTGCTGATCCCCTGTGAATGTGTAGAGCGGCGTGCCCTTGTAGGTGACCTGCACGGTCCCTTCGGGACGTTTCACCGTGGCGAGCGAGCCGACTTCGCCGCTGGGAGCGCCGCTGGATGGCACGATCAGCGGGTGCCACACACCCAGGCAGGCCGTGCTGGTGCAGATGAACTTGCCGTTCTGCTCTCCACTGAGGTGGTACAGAGTCATCCCCTGGCTGTTCACCAGGATCGTGCCGAGCGAGCTGGAGGCAGTCTTCACGACGGGGCTGGATGAGCTGGTGCTTGTCTGCGCAGCTGGCTGTGTGGTAGCGGCCGAACTGGCCGTATTGCTGGATGAGCTGCTGCCACAGGCAGCGATCAGGAGCGACGCGGCGATCGCTGGGATGGACAGCTTCGGTAGATGGCGCATGTGTTCACTCCTGTGGCAAGTCGGGCGCCGTTCTGGCGCATGTGGGTCCTGTCGTACTGATAAAGACTCCGGGCAGGCGCGTTCCTTCCGCGGTGCCCGTGACCGATCGCTCTGGGCGCAGCCTGGGGTGAGGTCGGCAACGCCCAGAGCTTTCGGTGAACTTCAAGCGCGTCAGTGCAACAGGTTGAGCGTGTTTTCGCCGTCGTCTACGAAGTAGATGCCCCTGCCTTCAGGAGCGATCACCATGCCGAATAGCGATCCGGCTCCGGTCTTCTTATCGGCAGTCTGCACGGCTACCTGCTGGCCGGCAGGTGTGGTCTCGACCATGTTGCCGTCACCACCGTTGCTCGTGAGGACGTTGCCGTTTGGTGCGAGTGCCATGCCGAGCGGTTCCTTGAGGTGGCCGCCTTCAGTGAGGACGGTGCCACCTTTCGCGGCGGCCGTTGTGCGCGTCATCGCTTCAGAGATCGCGAGGATCTTGTTGTCCTGCGTCGAGGCCACATACAGCGTGCCGTTGGAGCCGAGCGCGAGTCCGGTCGGGCCGAGCACGAGGGCTTCTGCTGAATTGACCCAGGGGATGCCATTGGCGATCACCGTTTCGCTAAGCACCTTTGGCGTCTGGCCTTCGCCGGATTCCAGTTCGATCCGTACCACGGTTGAGTTGTCGATCGTGTGGACACCCTTCGCAGCACCGCCATTGAGCGCGTTGCTGACGAACAGAGCGGTCTTGGAGCCTTCGCTCTTAGCGGTCGAGTCCCAGGGACCCTGGATGTTCTTGCCGGCGATCGTCTCGACCGCCTTGCCTTCGCTGTCGAGCACGATCAGGCAGCCGTACTTGGCGGTCGCTGTCTTGCCGTTGGTCGTTGGCAGGCTGCCCACAACGACGTAGCCACCCGGCAGGATGTTCAGCGCCGTCGTCAGCCCGACACCGCCCGGGCATGAGCCGGGGAGCGTCTTGGCATCGATCGTCGCAAACGGCGAGACCTTCCCGGCGCTCGAGACCTGCACGATCGTCGTGCCGGTACCCTGACCGGTCTCCTTTGCGCTTTCCTTGGCGTTGAAGTTGCTGATCAGCATCTGGCCCGCCTGAAGCTTGCCCACGCTGGCGGGAACGAGCACGATGCCGTACGGATTCACATCGCCGTTGGCCGGGACCGTCGAGGCGATCTTGCTAACTGTCGTCAGATTCGCCAGAAAAGGAGGAGAGCTTGTGCTCGAGATTGGCGTCGCGGTACTCGCAGCGGCCGATGTGCTGGAGGAACTGCTGGCGCTTTTGGAGCTGCCACAGCCGGCGAGGGCAAGCGCAACACCAGCGAGAGCAAGGATCGATGTTCTGGGCACTGGAGTGCCTCCTGTGGTTCGGGGTATCGGATGGGACGGCTTTTCTGATCACAGACCCGGCCCCGACCCGAAATCTCACGATCTCTTCGTAGGCTCTGCGGCAGCGATCAACGCACGGCCCGCCTTTCGCGCGCTTCCTGTAGGACTCCGCCCTCGCGGGGTTCCTTCCCGGCGAAGTTCCAAATCTTTCCCAAGCGAGCGTGGCGCTCCTGCCCCGAGCGTCCTCGGAACTGTTCGCGCTTGTGCCCGCGACAGCCGTTCAGGGCAATGGGCAGACCTCGGCTTGGCCGGCTAGCGAAGCGACACCCCAAGCAGCGCTTGTGCCCGCTTGACGATCGAGGTCCCGCCAAGCAGTGGCGTCTGCGTGCGCCCGGAGATCGTGAGCTGCAAAGGTTCGCACTCGGGGATCGATCCGCTTGCTCCTGCCGGCTCGCCGGCCTGCGCAAGCGCCGGGCCGCTCTGTGACGGCGAGCAGCGCAAGGGGCGTCGATATAGCTAGGAATCGCAAGGATGGTCGCGCTAGTACCCCACCAACGCTACCGCCGCTGTGAAGCCAAAGCGCAGTTTGCGCTTGCACCTCCCGCGGGTTGAGCCACCATCCTGAAGCAGCTCAGTCGTGCGGGAGCCCAAGCCATTCGCTGTCACCTGGCAACTACCCGTCAACCCCCAATCCGCACGGTCAACCCTTCCCAGGTGCGCACGATCGGTGGGTGGATGCCGGTGAGCGTGGTGAACAGATGCGGCGATACGTACACCTCGATGAACGCGGCGATGACCAGTACAGGCAGTGCTATGGCGATGGTCACTACGGTGGCCGCAAGCAGCTGATCCCACTCGCCTCGACGGCTCGCGATGATCCAGGCCGCCAATGGCAGGAACAGCGCGATCAGCTCGGGGATCGCGTGGGGCAGTACGCCTAGCAACAGCAGTGTCGGCGACACTTGAAAGAAGTGGGCGACGCCTGAGAGCGTGTTGCCGAGCACCCAGGCTTGAGCCGATAGCGAGAAGGCGGTGGCGCACACCACGAACGCGATCGCGATGCGTCCGCCGTGCTCGTGGACCCAACGCGACGCGCCGCTCTTGCCCTCCGCTTGCAGTGGCAGCGAGCTGCCGGCGATGAATCCGGCCACGCACGCCATCGCGTGCAGCGCGAGCACGAGCAGATTGCGGGAGAGCACTTCCGCGACGTCGCCGAGGTTGCCGACCGCGAACGGCGGGCGCAGCTGCAGGAGCTGAGTGTCGCTTGAGGACAGCGCGGAGATGAGCAGTACCGCGCAGAGCAGGCCGATCGCCGCGGCCGTCGAGCCGGCGACCCAGCGACCGATCACCGGCAGTGGCTGGTGCTGCCATGTGCGCAGCGTGGTGCGCGTCCGGCGCACACCGTGGTAGAACGCATAGGAGGAGGCGTCCACCCCCTCCCATCGACCATCGGGCCGCCGGCCTTGAGGTCAACTCGTCCTTATCGCCTCAAACGGTCCTCGGGCGTAGTCAGCCACGCAGAGAGCGTGTCGCGTTGCCTGTCGCATGCTCGGTACAGTGGCAACTCGGATGTGCGCGCCGTCGCGAAGGCGCGCCGCGCCGTCACCGCTATGCGCACCCTGGATCCTCAGGCCCTCAGTCAGCACGTGGACCGTCTTTATCGCTCCGCGTGGGCGTTGTGCGGGTCGCGCGAGGACGCGGAGGATCTTGTCCAGGAGACGTTCGCGCGGGTGCTGGCGAAGCCGCGCGTGCTGCGCGGGGAGAGCGAGCTCTACTACCTGATGCGCGTGTTGCGCAATACCTTTCTTACGAGTCGCCGCACGGCCGCTCGGCGTCCGATGACCGTTGCCGCGATCGAGGATGTGGTGGCGGTCGATCCCAGGCCGATGGGCCAACCCGAGCAGGCGCTCGAGGTACAGGAGATCTACGCGACGATCGCCGAGCTCCCCGAGGACTTCCGTCTGGCGCTCGTGGCGGTGGACGTGCTCGGTCTCTCCTATCGAGAGGCAGCCCGTGCTCTGCGGGTGCGCGAGGCGACGATCACGACCCGTTTGTTCAGGGCGCGCAAGCAGATCGCGGAGCGGCTGTGCGCCGAGCCTCCCGTGGAGGCTGTTTCTGACAAGCCGCGCGCCACTGGCATGTCAAACGCGCCAAGGCACCCATCCAATGCGGTGAAGCCCATGGTCTCCACCGCCTCTCGTCACGCATTGGTCGCGGGGATTCGCCGGGAAGAGAAGAACGTCGACGGAGTCTTCTCAAGTAGAGAGGCAAAATGAGCGAGCAAACTCCCTACGAGCCAGCCCCCCCTACCGAGCACGAGTTGATCGAGCGGTTGCGATCGATCGATGTGCGGGCACCCGAGCAGCTGCATCGGCGGATCGATGCGCTCGTGGACGAGCGCTCGGCGCGTGCGTCTCGCCGCCCACCTCGTGCGCGACCATTCGCGGGCCTGTCCCCGCTGGGACTTAGCGCAGCGGTCGCGATCGTCGTGGTGGCGGTTGTGCTTGCGCTTGGACTGCCGGGCGGTGGTTCGACGGCGCTTAGTGTGCACGACGCGTCTGCCCTGACGCTCCGAGCTGCGACGATGGCCGCGCCATCGCAGAGCCCGCATCGGCAAACCCAGCTTGCCAAGGCCGTCGATGGCGTCGCGTTCCCCTATTGGGCAGACGGCTTCGGTTGGCATGCCACGGGCGCGCGCCAGGATCACATTGACGGGCGAGCTGTGACGACCGTGTTCTACGGCGATCGTGCCGGTCGGCGGATCGGCTATGCGATTCTCGCGGGTAAACCGACGCCCCGCCTTGACGGCGGCAGGGTCGCCTGGCGTGGCGGCACGTCATATCGGCTGCTCGCCGAAGATGGCGCGAAAGTCGTTGTGTGGCTGCGTGACGGGCGCCTGTGCGTGTTGGCCGGACGAAGCGTCAGTAACACCACCCTGCTGGCGCTTGCCAGCTGGAACGACGACTAGGCTGCACCACGCTAGTGCTGGTCGGCGGTCAGTCGATCGAGGCGTGCGCTACGCCGTCGGGGCGTCCGCCCCCGGCGCCACCACGTACACGATGTGCGCCCGTGCGATTGCCATGAAGGCGTGCCGCTCGACGGGGCCGCCGTCGAGCGGCGCCAGCGTGACGTCGGTGAGCGTGAGGAAGTCGCGCTCGGACGCGTTGAGCATGTCCGATACGCGGCTGCGGTAGCCATCGCGGGCCAGCATCAGCGAGCCCTCGATGCGATGGCGGGGGGTCTCCAGGCGGATGCGCTCGCGACGCTCCTCGGTGCCGTCGGCGTCCTTGTCGAACGCGTGCTCGCCGGGTGGGGTGCTCATCGTCGTTCCATTATCGGGCCTCGCCGGCCGAGCTGCTTGCCCGCCCGATCACGGCACGACAATCGTGAACGCGTAGCCGCTCGCGGGCGTGTTGCTCGATGGAGCGTAGGTCTCGACCTCGAAGTTGCTCGCTGGGCAGTTGGGACGCTGGGCGTTGACGGCGACGATGCCGAGTGCGCCGGTAGCGGAGCTGTAGCTGACCTCGGGCGACACGGCGACCGTCTCGGTGCCGGCGTTGATCGAGGGGGCAGGGGCGAGGCAGTAGACACCGGCACTTGGCTCGGTGACTCCCGTGATGTTGGAGGTTTGGCCGGCGATCAGGTTGACTTGGCTGGACGAGCCGGCCTGAGGCTGGACAACAGCGTAGGCACGTGCTGTGCCCGCGGGACCCTGCGGGCCTGTGGCCCCCGTTTTGCCGGTGACTCCCGTTTTGCCGGTGACTCCCGTTTTGCCGGTGGTGCCGGTGTACCCGCGCGGCCCGGCCGGTCCCGGGATCCCCCGCAAGCCGCGTGGCCCGGGCGCGAGGCACTCGCGTACCCGGTGTCTGCCAACGCGCGTGTTGAAGCATTTGGTCGAGGTGGCCGTGTGGGCGCTTGGAAGGATTTGGATGCCGGCGAGCGCGGGTACCGCGACTGTCATCGCGCCGATCGCGGCGGGTGTGGCGAGCAGCATCAGTGTGCGACGGCGCATCTGTGCCTCCTGTGGTTGTAAGGGCGTGTTGACCATAACCACCGGAGCGCCCCGAAGGAGCGGTGCTAGCCCACGCGCTCAGGCACGCGCGCGGACAGTCCGGCGCGCGCCGAGGCGACCGGCCCGCTATGTCCCGCTGGGCGGTTGCGCTCCTCGCGCACGATGTACAGCGGACGATGCTTGACCTCGTCATAGATGCGTCCTACGTACTCGCCGATGACACCGAGTGCGATCAACTGGATGCCGCCGAGCAAGAGGATCGCGATCGTGATCGTCGAGAAGCCCGGCAGGTAGGAGCCGGTGAAGTGCAGTGCGATCACGATCGGAATCGCGACGAACGCGACGCTCGCCGACAGCAGCCCGGCGTAGGTGGCAAGCTGCAAGGGCAGGTGCGAGAAGGAGGCGATCGCGTCAAGGGAGAAGCGCAGCATCTTGCGCAGCGTGTACTTGGTCTCTCCGGCGGTGCGCGCGTCGCGCTCGTAGGGCACCGCCGTTTGGGTGAAGCCGACCCATACGGTCATTCCGCGCAAGAAGCGCGAGCGCTCTGTCATCGACAGCAGGGCGTCCAGAGCGCGGCGGTCGAGCAGGCGGAAGTCTCCCGAGTTGGGCTCCAGGTCTACCTGGGCGAGGCGGTCGAACAGCTTGTAGAACCAGGAGGCGGTGGCAAGCTTGAAGGCGGTCTCGCCGTCGCGCTGCGCGCGTACCGCGTAGACGACATCCGAGCCTCCTCCCCACTGCTCGACCATGCGCGAGATCAGCTCGGGCGGGTCCTGTAGGTCGGCGTCGATCATCGCCACGACGTCGCCGGCGGCATGCTCGAGCCCGGCGGTGAGCGCGGCCTGGTGGCCGAAGTTGCGCGACAGATGGATCACGCGCACGCGCGGGTCGGCGGCTGCCAAGCGGTCCAGCAAGGCCGGGGTCGAGTCGGACGAGCCATCGTTGACGAGCACCAGCTCAAACGTGTAGTCGGCGACGGCGGCACAGGCGCGTGCGACGAACGCCTCGACCAGCTCCTCCTCGTTGTAGACGGGGGCGACGACGCTGAGCAGTGTGGGCGTGCGCACGACGGTGTCCGGCATGGTTCCTTTCAGAAAACGGCGAAGCTGGTTAAGTAATGACCATGAGAAGAGTAAGGGACGCACGCATGCGAGCGATGAGGGTGCCCATGGTTGCCCAGTTCGTCAAGTTTGGGATCGTGGGCGTCTCCAACACGCTGCTGACGTTTGCGGTGTACACGCTGCTGTTGAAGGTGTTCGGCGTTTGGTACATCGCTGCGTCGGGAATCGGCTTCGCAGTGGGGGCTGTCAACGGCTTTCTGTGGAACCGCGCGTGGACGTTCAGGGGTCACCAGGGCGACGCGCTGACGCCGGTGCGCTGGTGCGTGGTGCAGGGTTGTGGGCTGCTGCTGAACCTCGGGCTCGTGTATGTGTTTGTCTCCGACGCAAAGCTGGACAAGCTGGTCGCTCAAGCATTTGCGACCTCGATCGTCGTGGTTCTGACGTTCTTTGCGAATCGAGCCTGGACGTTCAGGGGGCACGTGCCGTCCGCATTCGCCGAGGGGACAGTCGATCCGTAGGCGCGCCCTTTCAGCGGTACACGGCGAGCAACGACAGCCCGGCCGGGATCGATCCTCCATGCCCAATGACGGCGGCCTCGAGGTTGAGCGGCTGGCGCAGTGCCCAGTTGAGCGGCGCCGGTGGCACCCATAGGTCGAGGCTCGACTTGGTGGTTGACGGCTTGAAGCGCTCCAGCACGCGCAGCATGATCGCGACGGGCAGCAGCAGCGAGTTGAAGTGCGCCGAGCTCTGCTCGAGCCAGCCGGCCTGTTCGGCGGCGGCCAGCAGCGTGCGGCGGCTGTAGCGGCGGTGGTGATGGTTGATCTCGTCGTGGCCGCTCCACAGCCATTGGTAGGCAGGCACGGTCACGAGCAGCGCACCGCCGGGCTTGGTCACGCGGCGCAGCTCGCGCAGCGCTCCGACGTCGTCTTCCAGGTGCTCGATTACATCGAGGCTTACAGTTAGATCGAAGGATGCATCGTCGAAGGGCGTGTCGAGGATCGAGCCTTCGACCACCTCGCCGGTCTCGCGCTCGCGGGCAAGCTCGACGCTCGTGGGCGACAGCTCGATGCCGGTGACCGCGCCGTGGTGGGCGAGCTCGACCATGTTGCGCCCGCTGCCGCAGCCGGCGTCGAGGATCGCCGCGCCCGCGGGCAGGTCCAGGCGCGCGATCGCGCGCTCCAGCACTCGCCGCCGCCCCTGGTACCACCAGTGACGGTCCTCGGCACGATGCGTTTGCAGCTCATACTCACGCTCCATCTATCCGTCATCTTTCACGATGGCGCGCTCGCTTGCGGTGCGCCTCCCTCAGCTATCGTTTGTCGATAGTTCCCTTCGGTGGGTTTCATCACGAGCAGGAGGCAGTGCAGATGGCGAGCAAATACAAGACTCTGTCCGCCACATGCGCTGCCGTGGCGCTGCTGATCGGGGCGAGCGCCGCGCTAGCGGCCAACCAGGTCAAGGGCGGCTCCTACACCGGGGCCCTGACTCCCTCCAGAGATGGGGTGGCGGTTACTTTCAAGGTGTCCTCCAACGGCAAGCAGGTGACCGCGCTGCGTGTGAGCAACACTCCGCTGTATTGCTCGGGCGGCGGCCCGCCGACGCCGGTGCGCTTCAAGAACGCGTCGATCTCCAGCAATGGCACGTTCTCGAGTATTGGTCAGTGGGTCATCAAGGAAGGCCCCAAGAAGGGCCAGGTTGGCACCAAGTTGAAGATCACCGGCAAGTTCCTCAAAGGCAAGGCCGAGCAGGGGAAGATCACGACGACCTACGTCGGTGCCGCCAGCTGCGGCGGCAAATCGTCCTACAGCACCAAGGCCTGAGAGCTGCTTCCCGTGCGCCACTGTCGCCTGCATGAGAATCAGCGTCCAGCGTGCAAGGCGCACGCGTTCGGGTGTCTGCCTGATCCGGCAAGGCGCGCTTGATGTCTCTACCGGTCGAGGGCTATCGGCTGAGGGGGATCTCTCCCAAGGCCTACGAACACCCGGCCGACCGCGCGGCCACGGCCGCGCTGAGGTCGATCCCGTATCTGAACAGGGTGGTGCGCAAGCTGATCGAGCTCGGCTATGAGCGCGCGTTGCGCCAGGCGTATCTCGGCTCCTCGGTGCGGCTCGGCGACGATCAGCTCGCGGACGTGTGGATGGCGCACGTGCGGGCCTACGCCACGCTCGACCTGGAGCCTGTGCCGGATCTTTACTTGACGCAATTTCCGATCGCCAACGCGCTCACGATCGGCGCGGGACGCCCGATCGTGGTCGTGCAATCCGGGCTCGTGCAGCTGCTCGACGTCGAGCAGCTACGCGCCGTGTTCGCACACGAGGCCGGCCACGTGCTTTCAGAGCACGTGCTGTACAGGACCGCGCTGGTGATCCTGATGCGTCTCAGCTCGATCCCTGGCATACCGCTGCCGTTGCTGCCGATACGGGCGGCCCTGATGGAGTGGTTTCGCGCTTCCGAGCTGAGTTGCGACAGGGCGGCGGCGCTGGTCACGCGCGACCCGCTGACGGTGTGTCGCACGCTGATGGTGATCGCCGCGGGCGCCGAGGCCGAGCGGCTCGATCTCGACGTGTTCATGCGCCAGGGCGCCGACTACCGCGAGAAGGGCTCGGGCCTGGAGCGTCTCTCGCGTCTGCTGCTCGACCTCAACATCACCCACCCGATGCCCGTGCGTCGCGTGCACGAGCTGATGGAGTGGGTCCGCTCCGGCGACTACGACCGCATCGTTGGCGGCGACTACGTCACCCGCGACGTGCCCCCCGATCCGCGCGCCGAGGCCAGCGACGCGGTCGCCCACTACTCCGAGCGCTTCCGCAAGATGTTCCGCGACGCGGGCGAGTCGGTCGGCGATGTCGGCGAGCAACTTGGCGACGTAGCCCAGCAGCTCAGCGACTGGCTGCGCCGCACGCGCGACGGCGAGGACGAGGCCAGCGACGACGGCGAGTAGGTGGGTCGCGCGCAGATCGTCGTCGCTCGTCGCATCGCTGCGGTGTTGCTTTGCGCATGCGGGGCATGGTTGGCGTGCGGATCCATAGCGGCAGCTGAGTCGCAGAGCGATCTGCAGATCGCCGAACAGGGCATCGCGCGGGCGCAGCGGCTGTGGCGCAACTCGCACCTGGGCTGGTACGACGGCGTGCTGCATGACAAAGAACGCTATCCGCTGGCGACGATCTGGGATGCGACTCCGTTGTTTGAGACGCTGGATGCGATCGACATCGCCGCGCCCACGGCCGCGCATCGCGCGGCCGTGGTGGCGTTTGCGCGCGGCGCCGAGCGCTACTGGGACGCGACGCTGAAGCCGGTCCCCGGCTTTGCGCCCTACCCCGGCGATCGCGGGCAGGTGGTGACTTGGTTTGACGACAACGGCTGGTGGGGGCTTGCGTTTCTCGACGCCTACCGCGCGACCCACATCGCCAGCTACATTCGCGAGGCAGAACGCGCTTTTGAGTTCATCGCCAACGCGGGCTGGAGCAGCGCGGGCGGAGGACTGTGGTGGAACACATCGCACCCCTATATCGCGGGCGAGCCGCTGGCGGCCGGCTCGCTACTGGGGGCGCAGCTGTTCAAGCTCACCGGCAAGCAGTTCTTTCGCCAGCAGGTGCTCAAGTTCCTCGACTGGGCCGAATCGGATTTCCTGACCGAACTGCACCTGTATAAGCGTACGGAATCCGATCCAACGCCCACCCCTTATATCGAGGGCACACTCGTGGAGGCTCACCAGGTGCTGTGCGAAACGGGTGACTCGCAAGCATGCGAACGCGCCGCCCAGCTTGCCGACGCTTCCGCCGAACGCTTCTCCGACCGCCTCAACATGGGCCCGCAGTTCGACACGATCTATCTGCACTGGATGCTCTCCTACGGTGCGCAGTCCGGCGAAGAGCGCTGGCGCGAACTGGCCGAGGAGATGGCGACAGACGCACAGGAGCACGCGCTGGGTGCGCAGGGTCTGTATCTGCGCGCATGGGACGGCACGCCGATAACCGAGCATCAGGCGGTGCCCAACATGCTGCAGACCGACGCTGCCACGCTCGAGCTGTTCGCGTGGCTCGCGGTGGCGGAATCCTCGCACGCGGGCGCGTAGGACGGACACGCGAGGGTGGCAAAGCCGCGTAGGACCGGCGCGTGCTCGCGGTTTCGCGTCAGGCGCTCGCGGCGAAACCCTCCCCGGCTTGCATCGCCTCGCGCATGAGCGCATCGATCAAGGCACCTACGACAACCGCGTCGAACTGGGTGTCGGCGCAGCGCTGTAGCTCGGCGATCGCGGCCTCGTAGCCGATCGAGTCGCGGTAGGGCCGGTCGCTGGTCATCGCCTCATAGGCGTCGGCGACCGCCACGATGCGCGCCTCCAATGCGATCGCGCTGCCGGACAGGCCGTGTGGATAGCCAAGGCCGTCGGGGCGCTCGTGGTGGGTCGCGATCCATTCGCGCACATCGGAGAGACTGATGTGCTCGATCATCTGCGCCCCGAGCTCGGGGTGGCGCTTGATGATTGCGTACTCTTCCTCACTGAGTGGTCCGGGCTTATGAAGGATGCTGTTGGGGACCCCAGCCTTGCCGATGTCGTGCAGGATCCCGGCGAGGCGGATGCGGCTTACGCGCCGCTCGGGCAGTCCCAGCTCGCGGGCCATCATCTCGGCATAGCGTCCAACCGTCTCGGAGTGGCGGGTGCTGCCGCTGAAGCGCAGGTCGACGGCCTCGGCGAAGTTGAGCACGGCCATGATGAAGCGCTCGCCCCCGATGTCGCGCGCGTCGTTTGGCATGCGCAGCTCCAGTCGCAGCGCGGGGCTGTGTGTCACCGTGCGGTTGCGCCCTTGCTGCTTGGCGCCGTACAGAGCCTGGTCTGCTGCGTGCAGCAGCGCGGCGGCGGTCTCTCCGTGCTCGGGGTACACCGACAGTCCGAAGCTGATCGTAAGCGGGGTGGAGTCGCCGGCGAACTCGTCATGCAATGAACGGCGCAGGCGCTCGGCTAAGGCGAGGGCGCCGTTGCGTCCCGTGTCGGGCAGGATCAGCGAGAACTCCTCGCCCCCGACGCGCGCGACGGTGTCGATCTGGCGCTTGCCTTCGCACAGCAGGTGCGCCACTCGCTGCAGCGCTGTGTCGCCGACCTTGTGGCCGGAGCAGTCGTTTATGTCCTTGAAGTTGTCGAGGTCGCCTACGAGCACCGCCATCGAGGTGCCGCCGCGGCGCGCCCGTTCGAGCTCGAGGTCCAGCAGCTCGCGAAACCCGCGCCGGTTTGAGAGCTTTGTCAACGGATCGGTGCGGGCGGCGTTGTAGAGGCGCGCGATCAGCAGCTCCACGCGAGCACGCATCACCATGATCACGATCGCGCCCACCAGCAGCGTGCCCATGCCGACCAGCCACCAAGCGGCGACCGCGCTGAGCGGCGCCCGTGCGACCAGCAGCGCGCCGTAGACCAAGCCCACATAGACGATCTGCGCCGCGGCCTGTCTGCTGGTGAAGAAATAGGAGGCGTAGAGGAACACCCACAGGTAGAAGAACACGAGCGGGCTGGGCGATTCGCCCGAGAAGTAGGCCACTCCCGTGATCAGCGTGCTGCCCCATGCGAGCGTGGCTTGCATCGTCCACGCGGGAAGCCTGGCGGCCTGCGTGTGGAGCACCGCGGCGACCAGGTAGGCGTCGGCGACGATCAGCAGCATCCCCAGCTCGTTCATGTGCGCGGCGTGGGGCAGCGCCACGGTGAGCGCCGCAAGGCTCGCGCCGGCGGCGAACAGCACGGCGAGGACCTTCGCGACGAGGCTCGCCTGGAAGCTCGCGCCGAGCAGCGATCCGCCCCAGATTTCGTCCCGGCTGTCGGCCTGTGTGAGCGCGGACATAAACTTCGGGTATCGACTGCCCGCGAAGCTCACTAGGGAATTGGGAACTGTTCGCATTGTTGGTGAAGACCTACAGGTAGACAGCGTACGAGGAACTTCGACTATTCGCAACCGCACGACGATCCTGGTGCTTGGCGCCGCGCAGTTCGTGATGGTGCTTGACAGCACCGTAATGAACGTTTCGATCTCTCAGGTCGTGGCAGACCTGAAAACGAGCGTCTCGGAGGTTCAGCTGGCGATCACCGCCTATACGCTCGTGATGGCGGCGTTCATGCTCACGGGCGCGAAGCTTGGGGACATCTGGGGCCGGCGGCGCGCGTTCTCGGTTGGCCTTGCGATCTATGGCACCGGCTCGCTGATCACCGCGCTGAGTCCCAACGTGACGGTGCTGCTGATCGGCTGGTCGGGCATCGAGGGACTCGGCGCGGTGCTCGTGATCCCGGCGATCTTTGCGCTCACGGCCGTCAACTACAGCGGCCGCGAACGGGCGATGGCCTATGGGCTGCTCGGCGGGATCGCGGGTGCGGGCGCCGCGGCGGGACCGCTGATCGGCGGGTTCGTGACGACCGTGCTCAGCTGGCGCGTGGTGTTTGGTGCGGAGACAGTGGTGGTGCTGGTGCTGCTGACGCTCGTGCACCGTATCGGCGAGCAGGCGCAGGAGAGCCGCCCGACGCTCGACCGCGTGGGCGTGGGATTGTCGGCGCTCGGTCTGGGATTGACCGTGTTCGCGATCTTGAAGATCAGCACGTGGGGGCTGTTCGTGCCAACTGGGGCACTCACGATCGCCGGCACCAGGATCACCCCGTTCGGACTGTCGGCCGTGCCGTTTCTGATCTTTGCCGGGCTGGTCGTGCTCGGCTGCTTCTTCCGCTGGGAGGAACGTGTGGAGCGTGCGGGTGGCACGCCGCTGTTGCGAGCCGACTTGCTGAAGATCGCACAGATGCGCGCGGGCCTGTCAACGCTCGTCTCGCAGTACCTGATCCTGGCGGGCACGTTCTTTGTGCTGCCGCTGTATCTGCAATTGGTGCTCGGTAAGAACGCCCTGCAAACCGGCGTGAAGATCTTGCCGATCTCGATCACGATGATGCTTGCGGCCGTGCTCGGCCCGCGCCTTGCGACGCGCACCTCTCCGCGGCGGGTGGTGCAGATCGGGCTCGGGTTCCTGCTGGTGTCGATCGCCGCACTGATGGCCACGATCTCCCCGTCGTTGTCCTCACTGCCGTTCGCGCTGGCGCTCGCGGGCTTCGGCGTGGGCGTGGGGCTGTCGATCTCACAGCTCGGCAACGTGGTGATGTCCGCGGTGGTGCAGTCGCGCTCCAGCGAGGCGGGCGGCGTGCAGGGCGCGGCGCAGAACCTCGGCCAGTCGCTGGGGACGGCGCTGATCGGCGCGGTGCTATTGACGGGGCTGACGGTGGGCTTCCACGACCGTGTGCTGGCGGACCCCTCGATCCCGGCGGCGGCGCAACAGCAGATCGTGAGCGCAAGCGAGGAGGGAGTGCCGATGGTCTCCCAGGCTCAGTTCAAGGCTGCTGTCGAGCAGGCCGGCGTGCACGGGGCGCAGGCGGATGCGTTGACCGCCTACTACAACGAATCCCAGATCGAGGCGCTCAAGCGTGCGCTCTTGCTTGCATGCGGGTTTGTGCTCGTGGGATTGTGGTTTGCACGCGATCTTCCCGGTGAGGCGCTCGCCAAGGATGAGGAGGAGGAGCGGGTCGTGCCCGCGGGGGTCCCCTCCGGTGGGGAAGCGGTCGTGTAAGGCGCGTGGCGTCAACCGCTGTGGTGCGCACACGGTCAAAGCCGATTCATATCTCGCTCCCGCCGCCGTCGGTCAGGCGCTGGCGGAGTCCGCGACCGCCGCTGCGGCATCCGCGACGGTCACAGTCGGCACGGGTGCAAGTGTGTGCGCGAAGAATGCGAGCACGCGACCCCACGCGTCGCGGGCGGCCTCGGGTCGGTAGCTCGGGCGCGTGTCGTTGAAGAACGCGTGGCCGGTGTCGGGGTAGATCCGCAGCTCATGCTCCACGCCGGCGGCACTGAGCGCGTCCTCAAACGCGGGCAGGCCGCCGACGATGCGCGGATCGTCCTGTCCGTAGAAGCCGCGTACCGGGCAGCCGATCGAGCGGACCTGCTCGGTGCTGGGCGAGCTGCCGTAGAAGATTGCCGCCGCACCGAGCTCGGGCTCCTCGCCGGCGAGGAGCGCCGAGAGGTTGCCGCCCATGCAGAAGCCGATCGAGCCGACCGCGCGTCCCGCGGAGGCTGGGTGTGAGCGCAGCAGCGCGACAGCGGCGCGCAGCGCGGTCACGTGGGGAGCGGGGTCGCGCCCGACGCCGCCGAACAGCGTGCCCAAGGTCTCACCGACCTCCTTGGCCTGCTCGGGCCCGAGCTTCGAGAGCGCCTCGGCGCGCCCGGCGTCGTCGCCGAGCACCGACATCCACTGTCCGGGCGGGATCGTGTTGAGAAACGCTTTGGCGGCGTCCACACGCTCGACCGCCAATGCGGGTGGTCGTCCGCCCCCGGCCGAGTAGAGGTCGGGCGCCACAGCGACATACCCGGCCGATGCGATGCGATCGGCAACGTCTGAGATGTGCCGGTCGACGCCCCAGATCTCCTGGATCACGACCACGCCGGGCAGTGGCCCATCTGCTGCCTTGGGCCGGGTGAGATATGCGGAGACGGCTCCAGCGGGACTGTCGTAGTCGGTCCACTCGCTCGCAAGCTCCATCGCTGTCTCCTTGTCGATCCTGTTTGGTTCAGTCGGCCAGTGCGCGCGGAATGGTAGCCCTCCTCATGGAGCAGCGCGCCGGCCGGCTTGTTGCTTGGCTCTCACCACCCGCATACGGTCGTGGGCGTCAACAGATCGGATGGGCGAGCGTGCAAAACGTTTCCGGCACTGGCCGCGGGATCGTGCGCCAAGCGACGCTCGGCAGCCGCTTGAGCCCGCTTTCGCCTGCCCAGTCGACGCCACGGCCGTCGGGGACGACCGAGTCAATTAGTTCGTCGCCGGTGTGCACGAAAGTGAACTTCGCGCGTTGCGCGGTGTTGGCGGTAAGGCTGTAGCGCGTCCATCGATCAGAGGCGGGATCGGCGTAGGGGTCGCAGTCGTGCAGGTAGGCATACAGCCACCCGCCGAGCAGCGTCGGCGAGATGAATTCGTGTGTACAGGTTGCGCTTGCGCCGGAGGTGACCTGGTCGATCAACCGTGGGGCTTCAGTCGGGTTCTGCAGCCAAAGGTTGGCGATGCTGAAGCTTTCAGAGCCGCTGACGGTCGAGTAGGCGATCTGCCGGCCGTGGAGCGTGAGCCCTGTGATCGTGCCGGTCATGCCCTTGGGCCAACGGCCTCCCGCTTGGGAGCCCAGGCCCCGCGATGCGGGGAGCGCGATCGAGCGCGCGTGGCTGCTGCCGATCTGCCATTCGAGCAGATCGGCAGGCCGGCGTTCACCACCGGCGGGATTGTGCCTCAGGTACACCAAGCGGCCGTTCCAGATCGCCGGCTCGTGGACCGAGGAGCCCGGAGCCGCGAGCATTCGCTCAGTGGCGCCCGCGACACCGAGCCGCAGGTAATAGATGTGACAACCCTGCAGGGTGCTGGTATCGGCACAGCGCGAATACACGGCGGCCACCCCCGAGTCGCTCGGGCCGAGCTCGACGTCGAACGGCGCCGGACTTGCGGCTACCGGAGCAAGGGAGATTACCCCCGCGGGTGAGCGCAGCACGAGCGCGAACTCGTTGGTTGCGCCATCCGGCCGGCTCCAAGCGGCCCAGTCACCGTAGGCCGCGACCAGCTGCCCCTGTCGATCGAGGACTTTCGGCGTCGGCGTGCCGGCTCGGGCGGCGGTGCCTGCAAGAACCGCGGCTGCCATCGTCACGGCGGCGATGGCGAGTGCTAGTCCGCCCGTGCGGCGCATCGACACACGCTAGCCGGCGATCATGAAGTGGAGTGTCGTCGTCGAGTGCCTGCCGGCCGCCGTTGCGGTGGCGAGCAGCGTATAGCTGCCGGGCGCGAGCTTCTTGTGCGCAGAGATCGGGCCATCGAAGCTCACCTTGGTTGTTCCCGCCTGTGCGGAGAACGTCAGCGCTCCGGCGGTCACGGTGCGATTGCAACGGTGCTTGTGCTTGTTCTTCTTGGTTTCCGCAACGCACGTCTTGCCGACCTTGCGCCCGCCGGTTGACTTTGTGAACACGAATGTCACGCTAGCCGGCTCGTTAAGCTCGAAGGAGAACGTGGTGCCGATCGGGAGAGCTTTCTTGCTCTTTTTCTTGGAGCTGATCCGCACCGGCAATTTGCCCTCGCGCCACGTCCTGGCTGTCTGGCTTAGGTTCGTCACCTTCGGCGTGATCACAAGCCGCGGGCCCGTCCCAGTTAGCATCGGAGGCGCCGTCGTTGTGAACGTCGCCGCGAAGGCCGGCGTCGTCGTCGCGTTTCCGTTGGTCGACACGAGCCTGTAGTAGTAGGTGGTTCCCGGTGTGAGGCCCGTGAGCGTCGTCGTCACCGGTTGAGCTGTGTCGATTACCGGCAGGCATTGTGTGGCGGTCGAGCTGAAGCTCGTCGGTGTCCCACCGCCGGGTGCGGCCGGCCCGAATTCGAAGTGAGCTGTGCCGGCGCCGCCGAGCGGATTGGCCGTGCCGCTGAGTGTGGCCACTGTTTGTCCCACAGCGCTTGCCGCCGCCACTGTCACAGCGGGGCCGCCAGAGGGGATGAACTGATCCGCGCCGACATCGGTACTGGCGCAGCTGGTGCTCTGCGCGAACACGCGCGGGTCGCCTTCGAAGTCAAACAGGCCATTCACTGGTTCGATCAGGCCGACGCCGATCGTCTGCGCGCCCAGCAACTCTCGGAAATCGCCGGTCGTCGGGCTGACGAATAGTTCGGGGAGTCCCTGATTGCCGGTCGTCTTGCTGGTGCCGTCGTCGGTGAGGGTGGCGCCTCCTGCAACCTTGGCGCTGGCGGCACGGTAGTTGGAATGGCTGGTCGCGATCGAGGTCGGTTCGGTGAATGCTTCGGCGAGGATGTCGTATTCGCCACCGCGCGCGATCGTGTCCAGAGCAGTCAGCTTGACCGATCTTTCTTTGAAAGGGTTGCTCGCAGCGTAAATACCCACGCCGTCCGCGGAGATCGCGGTGACGTTGCGAAGCGTCACGATGTTGGGGCCGTCGAGCGTGCCGGCGACGTCGACTGCGACGCCATCGCCTTCGTTCTCACAGACGCTGTCGCGCAGGAGAGTAGTGAGTGCCAGTACGCATGTGTAATGCTCGTTGGTCCCGGAGCGCAGCACCAGTTGTTCGCCGGTCGCACCCTCGAGTAGGAGACTCCCGCCGTCGCTGGTGTCGGAGTCAACGACTTCCAAGTCACGGATCGTGCTGCCGGCGCCATAAATTTCGATGCCGTAGGCCTCGTTGGTGTATACAGTCGCGCTCGGCTTGCCAGGAGAGCTGTCGACGCCGTGTACGTCCAGGTCTTCGGCGCCGCTCGCGATGGCCGAGCTGAGTGGCGTGGCAGCTGTTCCGTAGCTGCCCGGCTCAACGATGACTTCGTCGCCCTCCCGACGGCTGTGCTCAGGGCACATGCGTTTGCGACCGAGCTGCAGTCTTTGGTGCCTGTGGGCGTCGGGGCCGCATAGCGTTGCGCCGCAAGGGCGGGCGCGGAGCCCAGCGCGAGGGCTCCCAGCACGAGCGCCCCAATACCGATCGCGCGGTGGCGCAACCGGCGCCGAGGCCGCAATGCTGACAGCGGCTGCGTTGCAACCGTTGGAGTGTTGGCCCCCGTTGGGCTTGGGCTAGAGCTGGTCGTGAACATGACTCCCGTTCCGTTGAGGGCTCTACAGGTGCGCTGCACGGCTTTATATAGCGGGTGACTCACCTGAGGTGTCATAGCGCGCGACGGTGAAGCCGATCAAAACCGGCACATGCACGGCGAACACCACCAGCGAGAGTGTGAGTACGACGAGTGCGCCGCCGCTCACACTGTCGCGCAGGAACGCGTACTCGATCATTCCGGCGACCACGACGTAGGCGAGCAGTGCCCAGCGGGCGATTTCGAAGAAGCGACCCCAGGGAAAGCCCGGCACGCGCGAGAGCGCCGCGAGGTTGCCTATGAGCAGCAGCGCAGAGGCCGCCAGCAGTGCGATCGCGGGGGTGAGTGGGACCTGGTGGGGGAGGTGAGCCGCCAGATATATGCCGCCGGCCACGATCAGCGCCAGTGAGAGCATCCCCACCTGGGTGACCGGCGGAAGGCGGCGCTCGCTCATTTGATAGTCCCCGACTGTCGACCGGTGGCGTGAATCATCTGTCCGTCAATCATCCGACGGTCAGCTTGGCCATGATCACGAGCGTGGCGACCTGCATCGCGCCGGTTGCGCCGGCGGTGTAGATGAAGCGCTTCATCAGTCGCTCGATCACCTGCGGGTTGGGACGGGGCTTCTTCAGCTCCACGAGCACGGCGATGTTGGCCGGCTCGAGCAGCCCGAGCGCGACCACCGCCATGATGCCGACCACGATGTAGCTGGCGACGAGCCAGCCGTGGAGGTAGTAGCTGCTCTGGACCGTTCCGAGGTGATTGCCAAGCTGCCAGCCCGCCGCGAGGGTGACGGTGACCACGGTCGGCATGATCAGCAGCATCTTCGGCATCAGCCGCGTGGTGAGCTCGACGCGCGCGGGGATCGAGAGGCGACCGAGGATCGGGCCGAGCACGAAACCGAGAAACAGGTCGATGATCGTCCACGCCGCGCCCCCTACAAAATGTAGGAACGCGAGCGGCCACAGTTCGTTGACGGCGATCGCGGCGATCAGCAGGGCAAGGACGACCGCCACGATGCCGAGGCCCACGCGCGGCACGATCTGAAAGTCTGGGCGCTCCATCGCGCCGGGAGGTGGACCATCGACGTGAACGGCCGGTAGCGAGACCGCAGCTTGAGCCATGTAGCGATGGTAACGACCGGGCGGACGAATGGCCAGCGGCGCTCTGCTGTTTGGGCTAGTCGGACTCGGTCGTGGTCGAAGCCGGTGTGCTGGGTGCATCTTCGGCCGCCAGATGCGCGCCGAGCGCTCCAATGGCGCCGGCGGCCAGCGCGGCGAACGCCCAGCCGGAACCAGAGCGTTCGCGCCCGCGTGCGGCGTCCAGCGATAGCTCGCCCGGTCCTACCTCTGCGAGCGTGAGCGCGGCGGCGATCAGGACCACGTTGTACTCATAGCCTCCGTTGTTCAACCAGGGACCGTTCTTGGCGTGCACGGTCTCGATCGCGGTCAGCATCGTTGCCGTCAGGACCGAGGCGGCCAGTGGCGTGGCGAGTCCTGCCGCCAGCAGTGCTCCACCGCCGGCCTCGGCCGCGCCGGCGGCGATCGCGTTGCGTCGCCCGGGGCGCAGGCCGAGCTGCTCGAAGCCCTGCGCGGTCGCCTCCAGTCCGTTGCCGCCGAACCAGCCAAACAGCTTTTGTGTGCCGTGTCCGACGAAGAATCCACCGACGGCCAAGCGCAACAGCAATCTTCCAATTTTCATCTGTGCCCCTTTCTCGATCTGTCTGTTATACGCCGACCCTGTGTCGCTGCAGTGACACAGAGGCGTCGGTTGTGTTGCTCGGCTCCGGTGTCTGCTCGGTGTAGTGGTAGGTGCCGCCGCGCATCAGCGATGCGGCTGCCGCGATCAGACAGGCGAGGATCGCGAACAGGAACGCCTCGTGTAGCCCGGTGCGAAACGGTCCGGAGATCAGTTGTGGGAAGAACGAGCGGCCGGCCAGCGTCGCGTGGTTGGCGGCCGACAGCGAGGCGAGCACGTGCGCCCCGAGGAGGTGTTCGATCGGGTTGTAGCCGAGGAATGCCGCGAACAGCACCGACACCGGCGGGGTGTGCGAGATGCCGCTGGCCGTCGCGGCCGAGACACCGTGGGCCTGTAGCCCGGAGGACAGCGTGTGTGGCAGATCTGAGGCCAGCCCCATGATCATCAGTGTGAAGAACACGCCGATCGAGAGTACTTGCGCGGAGTTCTGGAAAGTCTGATTCATCCCGCCCCCTGCGCCCCGGTGCTGTGGCGGCAGGCTGTTCATGACCGCGGCCCGGTTGGGCGAGGCGAACATGCCCATCGAGACGCCGATCATCGCGAGGATGAGTGCGAGCACGGGGAAGGAGAAATCTATCGGCAGCAGTGTCAGCAGGTAGAAGCTGAGGGCCGAGCCGAGCATTCCGCCCGTTGCGAACCAGCGGGCTCCGAAGCGATCGGATAGGTACCCGGAGGCAGGGCCGGCGACGAGCATGCCGAGCGTCAGCGGGAGCATGTAGATGCCCGCCCGCAGTGGCGTGTCGACGAAGTTGACGCCGTGCAGGGGCAGCCAGATGCCCTGCAGCCAGATGATCAGCATGAACATCAGCCCACCGCGGGACACGGCCGATAGGAACGTCGAGAGCGTGCCGAACGTGAAAGCGCGGATGCGAAACAGGGGCAGGCGGAACATCGGCTCTGCGACACGGAGCTCGACCACCGCGAAGACGAGCAGGGACAGGATTCCGGCGCCCAGCAGCGCGAGCACCCGCGGGCTGCTCCAGCCGGTAGCGTGGCCGCCGTAGGGTCGGATGCCATAGGTAACAGACACCATGATCAGGATCAGCCCGAGCGCGAACGTGACGTTGCCCCACCAGTCCACACGCGCACGTTTGGGCGTGCTGCGCTCCTCGAGCTTCAGGTACGCCCACACCGTGCCAAAAAGACCCACGGGCACCGAGATCAAGAACACCAACCGCCAATCGATCGGGGCCAGCAGTCCGCCGAGGACGAGCCCCACGAACATCCCGCTGACGCCAACGATGTTGTTGATGCCAAGCGCCATGCCCCGCTGGTTGGCGGGGAAGGCGTCGGTGATGATTGCCGCGGCGTTGGCCAGCAGGAACGCGGCGCCGACGCCCTGCACGATGCGGAACACGATCAGATAGGTGGCCCCGGCCCGTCCGGTCATCCAGTCGACTGTCAGGATCAGCGAGGCGATCGTGTAGATGACGAAGCCGAGGTTGTACATCTTGACCCGGCCATACATGTCGCCGAGGCGGCCGAGGCTCACGATCAAGACGCTTGTGACCACCAGGAAGCCGAGGATCATCCACAGCAGGTAGAAGCTGTTGGCCGGCACAAGCGGGTCGAGGTGGATACCGCGGAAGATGTCGGGCATCGCGATCAGCGTGATCGAGCCGTCCAGCGTGGCAAGCAGCACGCCAAGGGTGACGTTCGACAGCGCGATCCACTTGTAGCGATCCGGAGCCAGCGGGATGGCGTTGACGTCGACGGTGTCGCTCACTGCCAAACATTATACAGGTAACCTGTACAGTTTGCCTGGTCTTCCCGTATAGTTCCTGTCGCAATGGCCTCGCCCGTCGATGTGTCCCTCACCGCCAGCGAGCTGCGGGTGGTGCTCGGTCAGCTGATGCGACGGCTGCGCGCCGAGCACAGCTTCTCGCTCGCGCACGGTTCCGTGCTCGGTCGACTCGATCGCGAGGGCGCGATGAGCACAAGCGATCTGGCAGCCGCCGAGCGCGTGCGCCCGCAGTCGATGGCCCAGACCGTCAGCGAGCTCGAAGCCGATGGGCTGATCAGCCGCCGCCCCGATCCTGCCGACGGGCGCCGCGCCCTGCTCGAGCTGACCGAGAACGGACGCCTGACGCTGCAGCGGGAGCGTCGGCAGCGCGAGGGCTGGCTGATACAGGCCATTGCCGATGGCTTCGACGAGCAGGAGCAACGGGTCCTGGCCGAAGCGGTACCGCTGCTCGCCCGCTTGGCCGACTCTTAGACCGGCGAGGGTCTCGTGCTTGCTTCTCCTAAGCTACAGAGGATGACATGTCATCTCGTCGGGCGTCCTGTGGGAAGGATCGGATTTGGAGCGATGCAGCTCCCCGGATCGGGTGTGTTTGGGCCTCCGCGCGACCGCGAAGAAGCCCTGGCGGTTCTGCGGCGCGCGGTGGAGCTCGGCGTCAACCACATCGACACGGCCCAGTACTACGGGCCGGATGTCGCCAACGAGCTGATTCACGAGGCGCTGTACCCCTATCCGGACGATCTCGTGCTGGTCAGCAAGGTTGGTGGCGCACGCGACGCGAGCGGCGGGTGGATCCCTGCGCAGCGCCCAGAGCAGCTGCGCCAAGGCGTGGAGGAAAACCTGCGCTCACTGGAGGTCGAGCGTGTGGACGTTGTGAACCTCCGCGTGATGGGCGAGGACGAGGGTTCCCCGGGCTCGGCGGTCGCGCTCGAGGATCAGCTCGCGACCATGGTGGAACTACGAGAGGAGGGCAAGATCGGCGGTATCGGCCTGAGCAACGTCACACTCGAGCAGTTGCGTGCCGGCCTGGCCCTCACGCAGATCGCCTGCGTTCAGAATCAGATGAGCCTGCTCCAGCGTGACACCGAGCCACTGCTGGATCTCTGCCGTGAGGTTGGCGTTCCATTCGTGCCGTTCTTCCCATTGGGGTCGGCGTTTCCAGGAATGCCGAAGGTGTCTGAGCAACCTGCCGTGCGCGAGGTGGCCGATCGCCTTGGTGCTACGCCAGCCCAGGTAGGCCTCGCGTGGCTGCTGGCACGCAGTCCCAACGTACTGCTCATCCCTGGCACGTCCTCGCTTGCTCACCTTGAGGAGAACATGGCTGCGGGCCACGTCGAGCTGGATGCTCACGCCCACGAGCATCTGGACGACATTCGCGTTTGAGCGCCTGCCGTCGCGGCGCCTGCCGCGGGCGAGCTGGAGCAGCCGGGCCACAAGGCGCCAAGCCACAGGACGCCCAAGCCAACGCGGGCTGGGGTCTGAATAGCGCTTTGGCTTGGCGGCCTCAGCTGGCGCCGACGGGCGTGAGGACCATTACCGGGATCACACGTCCGCTCGCTTTCTGCTCGTACTCGCCGAACTGAGGCACACGCTCGACCTGAGTGCGAAACAGGCGCTCGCGCTCGGTGCCAGTCGCTTCGCCGGCTGTGACGTCGATCGTGTCGGCGCCAACCTCGACCTTGACGTTGGGATGGGCCTTGAGGTTGTGGTACCAGTCCGGGTTGGTCGGTGCGCCGGCCTTGGAGGCGAAGATGACATAGCGTCCGTTGTCGCTCTGGTAGGCGAGTGGGTTGATGCGGCTCTGCCCGGACTTGGCGCCGGTGTGGTGCAGTAGCAGTAGCGGCATGCCCTCGAACATGCCTCCGACGCGTCCTTCGTTGGCGTGGAATTCGTCGATGATCTTGGCGTTGAAGTCTGCGGGGGAGGTGGACATGGTGCTCCTCGATATCTGGGTAGGGGCCTCGCTCGGTGTTGAGGTCAGTCTATGAAGTCACAAACGCGGCGACTTGGGCTAATAGCTGTTGACGATGGCGGGGGACACGAACAACGAGGTGGCTCTATTGGCGGCGGCGAACTCGGACGGGAATGCCTTCGCGGCGTTCTACCGGCTGTATGAGCGGCCGCTGCTCGGCTTCTTCATGCGAGCGACGGGTCGCCCCGAGCTCGCGGCGGACCTCACGGCCGAGACATTCGCGTGCGCGCTCGAGTCAGTGGGCGCCTACGATCCCGCCAGGGGTCGGCCCGATCAGTGGCTGTTTGGAATCGCGCGCAACGTGTTGGGATCCAGCTATCGCGAGGGCAGGGTCGAGTCGGCCGCGCGCGGGCGGCTTGGTCTGCCGCGCCTTGTGATCGACGACCACGCCAGTGACACGATCGCTCGGCTGAGCGATGGCGAGGAGCAGGCGGCGCTTGCGCTCGCGTGCCTTCCCGAGCCACAGCGGCAGGCGATCCACGCCCGCGTTGTAGAGGACCGCGACTACGCGGAGATCGCCGGCGAGCTGTGCTGCTCGGAGGCCGTCGTACGTCAACGGGTCAGCCGCGGACTGAGCACACTAAGAGCGAGATTGGCTGGTGAGCGATGAGCGTCCTTCCACAACTGGAGCGAGATCTGCGCGAGGCGGCGAACCGTAGGCATGTCTCGAGCGCTGCGACCCGCGGCTCTCGGCAGCCTGTGCGCGCAAGGGCGCACAGGCTGCGCCTGCCGCTGATCGCGCTGGTCTGCCTACTGGCGAGCGCCACGATCGCGCTTGCCGCCAGCGGTTTGATCCTCACCGGCGCTCCGGTTCGCCCCGAAGGGCAGTTGAACCCCAGTGTCGGCGAGGGTGTTCCGGCGCCCGGCGCATCGCGACTGCTTCCCCTGCGGGTGCCCGATCCCGAAAGGGGCCTGCCGTGGGGAATGCGGATTGTGAGCACCACACGCGGGGAGGTGTGCGTGCAGATCGGCCGTGTCGATCACGGACAGCTCGGAGAGCTCGGAATCGACGGGGTCTTTCACGACGACGGACGTTTTCACCCGCTGCCCACGGATGTGTTGCCGGAAACCAGCAGGGTTGGTGTGCGTGTGGGTGACAATGATGCAAGCACGAGTGTCAGCTGTCATCTCGCGGGCCAGGTCATCGTTGGTGTGCATTCTGGTGTCGATCGCAGCGCCGGTGCGGCAGACGGGCACGAAAACGCGATCCCACACGGCGATCTACGCAACATCTACTACGGGATTCTCGGAGCGCCCGCGGTGAGTGTCAGTTATCGCGTTGGCGCCGCAGACCAGACCGTGCCGGTGTTGCAGCCGCTTGGCGCATATTTGATCGTGCGCCGCGCAACTCGTGACGAACAAGTGGGGTTTGGCAACGAAGCGCTCGGCAGCGAAGGCGATCTGGTGCCCTCCTCACCGCTCACGGCGATCACGTATCGACTGGATGGCAAGCTCTGCCAACGTGGACCTGTCGAGCCGCCGGGCGTCGTCGCCCATATCGCCGATCCATGCCCATGGCCGCACTGGCCGGCCAGTCGCTACCTACCCCCGCGCGATCTGCATCAGCCCATAAAAGTTCAGCTTCAAATCGATAACCGTGCGATCGTTGGAGCACGTCTGAGCTTCGTCGCGCCGTTTGCGGTCAAGAGCGCCAAGGAAGACTACGAAATCAGGATGCCCGGCATTTCGTGCGCGCGTACTGTCTCCGGACGCGGCCGGGTCGCGGCCATTACCGGATACGCGGTCGCGTCCATCGGCCGCGACGTCGCGCGCGGCGCGCCAGTAACACACTGGATTTCCGCTGCTGCGCTGTTTGGCGGCGTATGCGGATTTCGCCGGCACTTCAGGCACGTGAGCAGACGCTCAGCCATCGTCGAAGTCCTCTACCGCCAGTACGAAGGGGCTGTGCCGGTGCTGGTAGGGAGCTCCACGGTCGACGAGCCGCCGGGCAACATCACGGTCCCTGAATCGACGGCAGGAGGCCACCGCCGCTGATCGAGCGTCTACCGATTGCTTACCGCTTGAGCGCTGCCGCGGCGTCTGAGAGCCGGTGATCACCCCAGAAGAGCTCGCTGTCGATCGCGATCGTGGGCACGCCGAAGACGCCGCGCGCGTGTGCGGCGTCGGTTGCCTCGTGGCACTACGAGCGCCTCGAGGGCCCCGGACATTGGATGCAGCTGGGAGGCGCCGGATGAGGTGAGCCGCCTACTAGTAGAGTTCCTGCCCTCATGAGAGGCCGTCGTCACGAGCTGTGCGATCCCACCCGAGCCAATGAGCGCGTGAGCGGAGGCTGAGCGGCGCATGGCCAGGATCGTCGTTTTGGGTGGCGGAGTGTGTGGACTGTCCTCCGGGCTGATGCTGGCGCGCGACGGGCACGAGGTGACGGTGCTCGAGCGCGACGCCGATCCGGTTCCCGACTCTGTCGATGGGGCGTGGCAGGAATGGTCGCGCGACGGCGTGGGTCAGTTCCGCCTTGCTCATTTCCTGCAACCCGCCGGGCGCGTGGTGCTGGAGCAGGAGCTCCCCGACGTCCTTGACGGGCTTGTCTCGGCGGGCGCGTTGCGCCTGGATCTGATCGGTCTGATGCCTCCGACCCTGACCGATCGCACCCCCCGCGCAGGCGATGAGCGGTTCGTGACATGCACCGCTCGCCGCCCGATCTTCGAGCGCGTGTTGGGAAAGGCGGCGGAGAGCGAGCCCGGCGTGGAGGTGCGTCGAGGTGCGGTTGTGAAGGAGCTGACAGTGCGGGGCGGCAACGGCACGCCGCACGTGAGCGGCGTGAGACTCGACTCGGGCGAGGCTCTGAGCGCCGATCTGGTGGTGGACGCGACGGGCCGGCGCTCGCAGTTGCCGCGCTGGTGCGGCGACGCGGGCATCGGGCCTCTGCACGAGGAGTCAGAGGATTCCGGGTTCATCTATTACGGCCGCTATTTTCGCTCGGCGGACGGGACCACGCCGCAGCCCTTCGGTCCGCTGCTCGCGCCGTTGGGGACGTTCTCGATCCTGACACTTCCCTCAGACAACGGCACGTGGGCTGTGGTCACCGTCATCTCCAGTGGAGATCAGGCGCTGAAGCGGATGCGAGACCCAGACCTGTGGGCCTCGGTCGTGGAAGCGTGCCCGCTGCACGCTCACTGGCTCCAGGGCGAGCCGATCGGCGACTTCGAGGCGATGGGCGGGTTGAACGATCGCTACCGCCGTCCGCTGCGCAACGGGCGACCCCTGATGACCGGCATCGCGCTGCTGGGCGACGCGTGGGCGTGCACCAACCCCTCGCTCGGTCGCGGGATGGCGCTCGGGCTGCTGCACGCGCGGTGTCTGCGCGAGGTCGTAGGTTCGCACCTGGAGGATCCACTGGATTTCGCGCAAGCGTGGGACGCGACCACCGAGGAGCAGCTGACGCCCTGGTATCGGGAGACGGTCGCGGAGGATCGCACCCGGTTGAGCGAAATCGAAGCGCTGCGCGACGGGCGCGAGCCGCCACAGCCGAGCGACCCCTCGCAGGCGCTGCGGGGAGAGCTGACGGCGGCGATGCTCCACGATCCCGATCTCTTCAGGGCCTTCCTGGAATCCCGCGGTTGCTTTACGCCATTGAGTGAGACCTTCGCCCGGGACGGCATGCCAGAGCGCATCCGCGAGCTGGCAAGCCGGCATGAGCGCCTGCAGATGCCCGGGCCCGACCGCGAAGGTCTGCTGGGTCTGCTCGCGTGACGCTCCGGGAGCGCATGTTGGCGTAGCCCGCTGTTCCCAATGGTGCGCTCTTGGCGGGCGACACGCGCGGCCGGGTTGCGCAGTGAGCGAATGCACGGGGCTTGGGTCACCAGGTGGCTCCGCGTTGCTCGCGGCGTTGTAGTAGGTGCCGGCCGGCACCTAGGATCGTGGTCGGGCCCGTCAGCAAACCTACGTATTGCTCCCCCGTGCAAGCGCTGCGGTGGCGTCTGAGAGCCGGTCATCGCCCCAGAAGAGCTCGTTATCGATCGCGATCGTGGGCACGCCGAAGACACCGCGCGCGTGTGCGGCGTCGGTCGCGTTTCGCAGCGCGAGCTTGATCTGCGGGTCGCGTGTGGCCTGCTCCACGGTGCTCGGGTCCAGGTCGGCCTGTTCCGCCGCTTGCAGAACATGCGCGGGTAGCGCAAGATCGTTGCCGTGGGCAAAGGCATGGCGGAAGGCGGCGAGTGTGAAAGCGCGTCCGTGCCCGACGTGGAAGGCGTAGGTGGCGGCGCGCATCGCATATAGGTAATTGCTGGGCCAGGGGTCGGGCCAGCGTATTGCCGGGAGTCCGTATTGCCGGGCGCGGGCCTCGACTTCGGCCATTCCCGTTTGGCGGCTGTGAGGGTCGCCCAGCGCCCAGGAGGATCGTCCGGTGAGCTTGAACAGCGCACCGAGCGATACCGGCTGCCATGCGAGCGGATCGGGCAGGGTCTCGTGGAGACGCTCGGCCGCCATATAGGCGAAGGGCGATCCGAGATCGAAGTAAAAGGTGGTCTCGGCCATGTCGCTTGCTGAGGCTAATATATCAAACGATCCGTTTACTATAATGATCTATCGAGACTCTGAGAACATCAAAGCGCTGCTGGCGGCGAATCTGCGTCGGTTTCGCGTAGCGCGCCACCTCTCGCTCTCGAAGATTGCGCGTCTGACCTCGATGAGCAAGGCGACGCTCTCCGCGATCGAGAATGGACACGGCAATCCGACCGTGGACACACTGGCGCTGCTGGCAGGTGGGCTGGGCGTGTCGGTCTCTGAGCTGCTCGCGCAGGCGCAGCTCGGGGAGGTGCGCATAGTCCGGGCCTCTGAAGCGCAGGAGCGGCGAGGCGATGACGCGGCCCTGCGCAGGTTGGACTCCTCAACGACATCGTGCGGGAGCGTGGAGGCGTTCGAGCTTGACCTACCCGCTCGCCACCTCTATGAGCAGACGCCGCGCGCCGCAGGCTCGCGTCAGGGCGTGCTCGTGCTGAAGGGCAAGCTGATCGCCGGCCCGGTGGAGCGCATCAGCGAGCTGGCGAGTGGCGACTACGCCTCCTTCCCCGCCGACGTGCCCCACATATACGAAGCGGGCAGGGTCCCGGCGCGCGCGCTCCTCCTGGCGCACACGACGCTCTGAGTTATCTTGCCTGCGCTCAGTCGGTCGTGCGATTCCGATAAAGCCTGCTCGCCAGGGGAGCGAAGATCGCTATCAGCGCGAGCGACCAGATCAGCGAGGCGAGGATCGCGTGCTGCATCGGCCAGGTTTGGATGCTCGCCGACGGGTTGGGATTGCCGAACAGTTCACGGCAGGCGGTGGTGACCGCGCTCACCGGATTCCAATCGGCGATCGTCCGCAGCAGCGCCGGCATGTGCTCGGTTGGGACCAGCGCGTTTGAGACGATCGCGAGGGGAAAGAGGATTATGAGACCAACCCCTTGAGCTGACTCCGGGCTCTTGCTGACCATGCCCAGGCACGCGCAGCCCCACGAGAGCGCGTAGCTGAACAGCAGGAAGATCGCAAAGCCGCCGATCACAGATGCGACGCCGGCGTCTGGTCGCCAGCCAATCAGAAGACCGGTCGCCGCGACAAACGCGGCGCAGATCGCGGCGGTCAGGACATCCGCAAGCGAGCGCCCGACCAGCACAGCGGGCCGCCACATCGACAGGGTCCTGAAGCGGTCGATCACGCCGCTGGCGAGGTCGGTGCTCAACCCGACGGCAGTTCCCATGGCCGAGGTGGTCAGGTTCATCGCGAGCAGACCTGCGATCGCGAAGTCCTTGTAGGAGCCGCCCCCGGGCAGTACGACTCCGGAGCCGAACACGTAGACGAACAGCAGCGTGAACAGCACGGGCTGGACCGTGACGTCTGAGAGCTGCAGCGGCTCACGCCTGATGTGCACCAGATTGCGCCCGGTGAGCACCGCGACGGTCTCCCGGCAAGCGTGACAGGCGTGGGGATGCTGGAAGTGGGCTCCAGCGGCGTGGGTGTGGTTGTCGTTGTCGTACTCATCGACGGGCGACCTCCAGGTCTGGGTCGGCTTGTTCTAGGTGTGCGTCCTCGGCTTCCTCGGCGGGACGGCCGGTGAGGGCGAAGAACACGTCATCGAGCGAGGGCTGATGGACCTCGACGTCATCGACGGTGATCCCCGCCTCATCAAGGGCGCGCACGACGGTGTTCGCCAAGCCGCCGGCGCCGCGCACGGGCGCGCGCAAGCGGCGCCCGTCGTGGCTAACGTGCACGCCACCCGCGACGAACGGTCCGAGCGCGACGGCGGCGGAGGGGTTGGGCTCGCTCAGCGTGAGCTCGAGGCGCGCCCCGCCGACCTGCGTCTTCAGCTCGGCGGCGGTGCCGCCGGCTATCACCCGTCCGTGGTCGATCACAACGATCCTGTCGGCGAGCTCGTCCGCCTCGTCCAGGTACTGGGTCGTCAAGAGCAGCGTCACACCATCGGCGACGAGTCCCCTGATCACACCCCACGTCCGCACCCTGCTCGTAGGGTCAAGGCCCGTCGTGGGCTCATCCAGGAACAGCACCGGTGGTCTGCTCACCAGTCCGGCCGCGAGGTCAAGGCGCCGGCGCATCCCGCCCGAGTACTCCTTGAGTATTCGATCGGCTGCGTCGGTGAGATCGAACTGCTCGAGCAGCTCACTCGCTCTTTTGCGTGCGTGCGCGCGGCGCAGGCCGCTCAGACGTCCGATCATCACGAGGTTCTCACGGCCGGTCAGAACCTCATCGAGGGTCGCGTCCTGTGCGGTGACGCCGATGTTGCGCTGCACCTCATCCGCTTCGCTGACCACGTCGTGGCCCGCGACGCGCGCCGAGCCATCGTCGGGGATCGAGAGTGTGGTCAGGATGCGCACCGCGGTCGTCTTGCCCGCGCCATTGGGGCCCAGTACCCCGAGGATCGACCCTTCTGGCACCTCCAGGTCGATCCCGTCCAGTGCGACCGTCGGGCCGAATCGCTTGCGTAGGCCGTGGGCCTGGATCATCAAATCGTGTGTCACGGCAGCTCCTAAAGATCTACTTACCGGTCGGCAAGCAAGCAACCAGGATACACATAACTTGCCGGCCGTCAAGTAAGCTACGAATGTGACTACCGCCACCAGCAAGTCCAGGAGCCGAACACGAGCGGATGCGCGCTCTGCGGCACGGACTCAAGGCGCCGGCAGCGTCCGCTCGACACGGGAGCGCATTCTCGACGTCGCACTCGAGTTGTTCACCAATCAGGGGTACGACAAGACCTCGCTGCGCGACATCGCTGAACGGCTCGGCATCACGAAGGCCGCGCTCTATTACCACTTCGAGCGCAAGCAGGACATCCTGCTCGAGTTGCACCTGCGCCTGCACGCACTCGGGCGCGAGGGGCTCGAGCAGCTCGAGCGCCTGGAGGACGGACAGCAGCGCGCGGACGCGTGGCCCGGGCTCGTCGACCACTTCATCGATCAGGTGCTCGAGAACCGTGAGCTCGTGCTGTTGCACCAACGCAACTACAACGCACTCCAGGAGCTCACAAACAACGAGCGCCACCGCGCCGAGAACGATGACATCGAGCAGCTGTTTCGCCGTATCTTGCAGAGTCCCGCCATCCCCCTCGCTAAGCGCGTCCGTATGGTCTGCTCAGTCAGCGCGATCGTGGGCGCGCTCGTCGGCGCAGAGGGACTGTTGGGCGATGTGCCCATCGACGAGCTCGGCGAGCTCGTGCGCGAGGCGATGCGAGACCTGCTGGGCTCGCACGAAGCAGCCTCATCAGGAGCCGCAGTCCACGGGGCCTCCTAGCGAGGCACTGGAAGCGGGCTGATGGGCACACCCGAGCCGATCGAGCGGCACTGCGATAGAAACCCACCCACGCTCTCCGTGGTCCCTGTCTGGCATGGAGTCCCATGTCCTGCGCGCAGTGGGCGTGTGCGATGAGCGCCACCGCGAGTGAGGGCCAGGGTGAGGTGCCGGCTGCTGCGGATGAGTCGAAATCGCGCGTCGGCTCGCTCATCGAGCTGGTCGTGGTCGTCGCGGTGGCGGTGGGACTTGCGTTGCTGATCCAAGCGTTCGTGGTCAAGCCCTACAAGATTCCAAGCAGCTCGATGGAACCGACGCTCATCGTCGGCCAGCGCGTGCTGGTCAACCGCATCGCGATGGATTTCAGCGAACCGCACGTCGGCGGTGTGTATGTGTTTCATCCGCCGGCTGACGCCGAACAGCAGTTGTGTGGGCCAGCCTCCCACATGGTCCAACCGGGAAGTGCGGCGTGTGCGACGCCCGAGCCGCGGGAGGCGAGCGTCACCTTCGTCAAGCGGCTCGTCGCCGGGCCTGGCGACGAAATCTATGTCAAGGGTGGCCACGTCTTTCGCAAGGTCGCCGGCGCGACCCGGTTCGCGGCGGAGAAAGATCTCTACATCGCGCCTTGTGGGGAAAGCTCGGAGTGCAACTTCCCCACGCCCATCAAGATCCCGGCGGGACACTGGTTCATGATGGGAGACAATCGCGGGGAATCGGATGACAGCCGGTATTGGGGGCCGGTCCCCACCGGTTGGATCATTGGACAGGTGGTTCTTACCTATTGGCCGCCTGACCGGATAGGTGTGCTCTAGGGTCGCTGGGCTACCGATTACCCATCAGCGCTTGCCCGGGTCGGTTTGACTTCCAGCATCTTTGTCGACCCGTCGATCCGGTTTGGCTTCGGATACCACATGATGACCTAAATACGAAATATTGGACGATTCCAATGGTTATCTGATAGAAACCCCGCCTTAGAACGCGGGGGCGGGCCTCCGAGAAAACGGACGAGTAGGAGGCTGGACGTGCCCGGCGATGCGAACTTCGAAGCTGAGCCTTTGCCGGATCGGAACCAGGGACATGGGAGATGGCGGAGATGGATAGGACGCTGGCCTTGGCCAGTAGTGGTGGCCGTGTCGATCGTCTTGGCTGGATGCGGATCGGATGGCGCCTCAAGGCCCTCTATCGCGCGCTCCACCTCTGAATCCTCGGAGATCGTGACGCCGGTAACCACGTCCCAGCCAGACCCTGTCGGTGCAAGGACAAAGCGCCAGCCGCCCCCCAGCCGGCGGGTTCTTGCACAGATCAACGTGGTGTGCACGGCAGTCCTTCATGGGTTCCCCGTGTCACCTACGCGTCCGTTCACAGCAGCCAAGCTGGTCCGGTTCGCAAACGCCGCCGTGCCTCCGGCGCACCGTGCTGCCGTCTCGTTGGTGCGCCTGCGATCGCTCGGTGATGCCGGACCGCTGGCGTCCGTGGATGTGGCTTGGCAGCAGCTCGAGGCACTCTACGGATCGATCGGCACGTTGACGCGCGACAAGCAGGCGGTGGCGTCGCTTGGTCAGCAGATTCTCACGCGCGAGCAGGAGTTGAGAACGTTGGCACAGTCCGATCAGTTGCCCGCCTGCGCGGTGATCAGTTGATGAAGGCGCTCGCAACCGTGGTGGGCCCCCTTCGACGCGTCCCGCGGCATACGATCGCTGTGGCGGGGGTGGTGGCCGCGTTGCTATCGCCTGGGGCGGCAAAGGCGGCCACGACAGGCGAAATCTCCGGCAACGTGACAAGTGGGATAACCGACGCCACGTTGGCTGGCGCATACATCGATGTCTACTCGAGCTCGGACGTTTACGTCGCGTCGGCAATAAGCGATCACAACGGCAACTTCACGATCTCGAATCTGGCGGCTGGTACTTATCAGGTGGAGTTCAGCGACGAGGGTTACCTCACCCAGTACTACGACAACGAGCCGACCGAAGCGTCCGCGTCCCCGGTAGTGGTGTCTGCGGGTGCAAACACCATGGGAGTAAACGCTACGCTGGAGGTGGCCGGTGCGATCAGTGGACGAGTGACCGACGCGCTGACCGCTGGTCCGGTGATCGGCGCAGAGGTGGTGGCGCTCGACTCCAGTGGTGAAGAGCTCGAGTCGGCTACCACCGACCAGGGGGGCGGCTACACGATCTCCGGGTTGTTGACGGGCAGCTATGACGTCGAGTTCGTGCCGAAGGGCACCCAGCCCTACCAGAGCCAGTATTACTCGGAGGCGAGCACGCTGTCGGGCGCCACGTCGGTAGCGGTGACAGACGGACAGACCGACTCTGGAATCGACGCCGCGCTGAGCTCTGGCGCGACGCTCTCCGGCACCGTGACAGACGCCTCGAGCGGAAAGCCGGTTCCGGGCGCGTACGCGGAGATCCTCGACTCCTCCGGTGACTATGTCAGTGGGGCGATCACGGACAGCGACGGCGTATATGAGGTGGGAGGGCTTGCCGCCGGCGACTACAAGGTCGAATTCGCATCCGGCGAAGGTGAGAGCTACCTGAGGCAGTTCTACGACGACGCGGCGTCCGAGGCGACGGCGGACACGGTCGAACTGACCGATGGGGAGAGCGCCACCGCCAACGCGGCGCTGAGCGCGGGCGGCGAGATCACGGGTACCGTGACCGACGCCAAGACCAAATCGGGGCTGGCGGGCGTGTACGTCTATGCGTACTCGTCGACCAGTGGCGCGGAGAGGACGGCGGTCACGGACGCGAACGGCGACTACACGATCGAATCGCTGCCCAGCGCCGGCTACACGGTCGAATTCCACCCCTACGACGGCGTCCACGCGTCTCAGTTCTACGACGAAGCGGCCTCACAGGACAGCGCCAAGGCGGTGTTGGTCACTGCGGGTTCAGCGACGACCGGGATCAGCGCGGCGCTGTCGATCGGCGGCACGATCGCGGGAACCGTCACTGACCAGGCCAGCGGCACTGGGACCGCCGGGATCACGGTGGTGGCCTATGCCCCGAACGGCTTCGAGGATGCCTACACGACGACCGCGAGCGACGGGACCTATTCGCTCGGCGGACTCGCGGCGGGCAGCTACAACGTGGAGTTCGAGCCACAGTATTCGTCGGCTTACACGACCCAGTACTACGACAAGGCCTCGTCGCTCAGCGGCGCAACGCCGGTCTCGGTCAGTCTGGGTCAGACGACGACCGGGATCGACGCTGCGATGGTCGGCGGTGGTTCGGTATCTGGCACGGTCGACAGCGGCAGTGCGGCTAACCCACTCGATGGAGTCCAGGTCATCCTGAGCTCGAGCTCCGGTGGCTATTACGAGAACGCGACGACCACAACCGATGGAAGCTTCTTCATCGGCGGCGTGCCGGCGGGGAGCTACACCGTCGAGTTCACCGAAACCACTGGCGCCTATCAGTATCAGTATTACAACGGGCAGCTCGACAGCGGCAAGGCGACCCCGATCACCGTCGCGAGCGGCAAGACGACGACGGGGATCGACGCGGCTTTCCAGGTCGAGGGCGAGGTCAGCGGAACCGTCACAGATGCCAGCACGGGCACCGGCGTAGGCGGAGCCGACGTCGAGGCCTATCCCACCGCCGGCGGAACGATCCAGACCGTAGAGACGGCGTCGAATGGGAGCTACACGATCCCGGGCCTGCTGGCCGGGACCTACACGCTGCTGTTCAGCGGCGGGGACTATCAGGCGGCCTACTACGACACGAATCCCGTGACCGTGACAGCAGGTCAGACGACCAGCGGGATCGATCAAGCGCTCGCTGAGGCCGGCACAGTGAGCGGCACGGTCACCGACGCCGCCAGCGGCGCCGGTGTGTCGGGTGCGAGCGTAACGGTCTACACCACATATGGCTCCTATCTCGCGTCGGCGGTGACCGGCGCCGGCGGCGCGTACTCCGTGGTTGGGATCCCGTCGGGCACCTACGCGATCGGCTTCTCCAGCGGGGCGACTGGCGGTTCGTACGCGACGACCTACTACAAGGGGAGCCAGACGCTGAGCTCCGCGACCCCGATCTCAGTGACCGACGGCCGAGTCACGAGCGGCATCGACCAGATGCTGCCAGACGGGGGGATCGCAGGGACTGTAACCGACGCCGCGCTGGGGTCCGGGCTGGCGAGCATCGACGTCGACATCTACAACGGCGAAGGCCAGGTGGTCGGCTCGGCGAAGACCGGCTCGACCGGTGACTACTCCATCGACGGGCTCGCGCCGGGGAGCTACGCCGTCTCGTTCTCGCCGGTCAGCCAACCGTCCGCGTACGTCGAGCAGTACTACAAGGACGAGATAACCGCTGCGAGCGCGGACACGATCACCGTCACGGCCGAACACACGACGTCCGGGGTCGACGCGGCGATGGCGCGGGGCGGGATCGTCTCGGGCGTGGTAACCGCGGCAACCGGTGGGGCCGGCCTCGGCGGGATCGACGTCGACGTCTACGACGCCGAAGGCGGAGTGGTCGGATCGACCATGACCGCCGCGAACGGCGCATACGCCATCGGCGGTCTCATCGCAGGCACCTACAGGGTGCAATTCGCGCCCCCCAGTGGGGGCAAGATGAACTACCTCGGCCAGTACTACGACAACGAAGCATCGCTGTCACAGGCGACGGGCGTCTACGTGACGCCCGGCACCACGAAGACCGGCATCGACGCGGCGCTGCAGTCGGCCGGTCAGGTCACGGGGGTGGTGACCGACGCCAAGACGCAGGCGCCGATCCAGAACGCCTACGTCGACGTCTATCGGCCCGTCTCCTACTACTACGGAACATACGACGAAACGTACGGTACGGCTCTCACCAACGCAGAAGGCATCTACACCGTCTCCGGGCTGCCGGCCGGGAGCTACGACGTCTCATTCTCCGTCCCGGACGGGGACTATCTCGAGCAGTGGTACGACGCGGAGAATTCATTCGCGCCTCCCACGTCCGTCTCGGTCACGCAAGGGTCCGAGACCCCCGGAATCGATGCGCAGTTGGATCCGCCAGCCCAGATCCAGGGGACGGTGACCGATGCCTCGAGCGGAAAATCCCTTAGCGGCGTCAAGGTCGCGATCGAGAGCTCCAGCGGACAGATTGTCGAGGAAGCCTCCACCAGCGCCGACGGCACCTATGACGCCCAGAATCTGTATCCCGGCAGCTACACCGTCGAGTTCGAGCCGCCCAGCGGAGAGAACTACCTCACGCAGTACTACAACGGCGCCTTGAGCGTGTCCGGCGCCAACGCGGTTGCCCTCAGCGCTGGTGCCGACGTCACCGGCATCGACGCCGCCCTACAAGCGGGCGGACAGATCTCCGGGACGGTGACCAGTCAGGTGTCCGGAGCCGCGCTCCCCAATGTGGGCGTCTACATCTACGACTCGTCGGGGAACTACGTCGAGCTCGTCTACACGGATTCGAATGGCGACTACACGGCGTCGGCGCTGCCGACGGGCAGCTATGTCGTCGAGTTCTACGGCGTCAGTCCGTACTACACGCAGTATTACAACGGGCAGTCGTCCTACGCGAGCACCGAAACGGTGCCGGTGACCGTCGGGACGGACACCACCGATATCGACGCCGCGATGAGCTCGGGCGGGCAGATCACCGGGACGGTCACGAGCTCTGCGACAGGCCAGCCGATCGCGGACGCGCTGGTCACCGCCAACTACTCCAGCGGCGGGTATGCCGGCGAGGCCCAAGCCAACTCGTCGGGCGTCTACACGATCGGCGGGCTCGCCACAGGCGACTACACAGTCGAGTTCTCTGCCACGGGATATGGGCCGCAGACCTACTCGGGCAGCGTCTCGGCCACGGTCGATGAGACCACATCGGACATCGACGCCGCGTTGGCGCTCGACGGTTCGATCCAGGGCACCGTCACCGATGCGAGCACGTCCAGCGGCGTGACCGACGTCTACGTCTACGCGTACGACGCGAGCGGCGACTACGAGAGCGAGGCCGAGACGAGTGAAGGCGGCTCCTACACGCTCAGCGATCTGCCCGCCGGAAGCTACGAGCTCGAGTTCTCGCCCACCGACAGCCAGGACTACCTCTCCCAGTACTACAACGAAAAGACCTCGCTGGCCACTGCCACGCAGGTCACGGTGACGAACGCCCATGCCACGACCGCGATCGACGCCGCGCTCCAGGAGGCCGGGCACATTGCCGGCACGGTCGCCAACTCGGTCACGGGGGCGGCGATGAGTGGCGTGGAGGTGACCGTGGACAACGCCGGCACGGACGCTGTCATAACCGAGGCTGAGACCAGCAGCAACGGTACTTATAGCGTCGGCGGATTGTCAACAGGGAACTACATCGTCTCATTCTATGACTACGGCTATGTCGGCCAGTACTACAACGAACGAGCCTCGCAGGGAGCCGCCGACCCCGTCGCCGTCACCGTGGGCAAGACAAGCTCCGCGATCAACGCCGTGATGGCGCCTGACGGGGGAATCTCGGGCACCGTGACCGATGCCGTGAGCAAGGACCCGCTTCCCGACACCTACGTGTACGTGATCGACTCCGGCGGCGACGAGGTCGCCGAGCAGTACACGGACACCAACGGCAACTACTCGGTCGCCAATCTGGCCCCCGGCGCGTACTCGTTGGAGTTTGCCAACTACAACTCGAGCGCCGGCTACGTCCCGCAGTACTACAACGACGATTACACGCTCGCGACGGCCGAACCGGTGACCGTCGCTCCGGGACGGACGACTACCGGGATCGATGTCGGGATGACCCAATACGGTGCGATCTCGGGAACCGTCACCGACGGATCTGACAACGAGGCGATTCCCAACGTCGATGTCGAGGTCTACGACTCGAGCGGCGACATCGTCGGCTCGAGCTATACGAGCGCGACCGGTCAGTACACGGTGGGAGAGCTCGCGCCCGGCGCCTACCACGTCTCTTTCTCCGGCGAAACCTCGAACGGACAAAGCGTGACGCAGTACTACAAGCAGGAGAGCTCGCTCGCCACGGCCAACGCCGTAACGGTCGCCTCCGCACAGACCACCACCAACATCGACGCGTCGCTGATCTCCCTTCCAGAGAACACCGCCGTGCCGACGATCACCGGAACGGCGGCGCAGGGCGAGACCCTTACGGAGGTCAACGGCGTCTGGAGCCCGATGCCGACATCGTATGGCTACCAGTGGGAACGCTGCGACTCGAACGACAACTGCACGCTGATCTCCGGTGCCACTCAGCAGACCTATGTCCCGACCAATCTCGACGTGGGCGACACGCTCCTCGTCAAGGAGACAGCCACGAACCTGGCCGGGACCAGCCAGCCCTTCGCGTCGGCACAGACGCAGGTCGTGACTGCTGAGGCTCCGGTGAACACCCTGGTACCGGCAATCTCAGGCAAAGCTGAGCAGGGCCAGACGCTCACCGAGATCCCCGGCTCTTGGGCCAACCAGCCAACCGGCTACACATACCAGTGGGAGCGCTGCGCCAGCGCGAACGCCTGCTCGGATATTGCGAGCGCGACTGGCCAGACCTACACGCCGACGGCCACCGACGTCGGCGATACGATCGAGGTCAAGGAGACCGCGACGAATGACGCTGGTCCCGGAACGCCGGCGGTGTCCACGGCGACGCGTGCCGTGACAGGCCCGGGACCCGTAAACACCACCGCGCCGACGATCTCGGGCACAGCTCAGGCGGGCCAGACGCTCACCGAGAACCAGGGCACTTGGTCGGGCGACGCGACGTCATACAGCTACCAATGGGAACGGTGCGAGGACACGGGCGCCAACTGCCACGCGATCGAGGGCGCCACGGGCCAGGGATACACGCTGACCACCGGGGACGTCGGCGACACGATCGACATCGTCGAGATCGCCTCCAACGCCAACGGGCCGAGTCAGCCCACGCGATCAGACCTGACCGGGGTCGTCGCCCAGGCAACGCTCACGGCCAGCGCGGGCGAAAGCATAAGCGCAACCGAGGGCGCGCCGGTGACCTTCGACGGCAGCGGCAGTATCCCGGGGAGCGTGATCACTGGCTATCGCTGGGACTTCGGCGACGGCAAGACGGGAGCCGGCGCCAGCGCACAGCACACCTACAGCGCAGCCGGCCAATACACCGCGACGCTCACAGTGAGCGACGGGACGAGCACCTCGAGTGACACAGTCGCGGTCACGGTCAGCACGCCCGCCCCCGGCGCTGCGATCACCGTCCAGGACTCCAAAGGAGGCCCGATACCAGGCGCCGACGTCGTCTACATGGCATCGGACGGGAGCCGGATCAGCGCCACCTCGGACAGCAGTGGGATCGCGACGCTGGAGGGCCTGCCGGACGGCAGCGACGGCATCTATGCGTACGCGAGCGGCTACCAGGTGGCGACGGGATCGGTGACTGTCAGCGGCGGGGTGGGAAGCGCCACGATGAACCTGGACGAGGGACAGGTGGCAACCGCGTCGCTCACCTCGACACCGATGACGCTGGCGCAGATCGAGGCAGCCGGCATCGATCCGAACGCGCCGGGCAACCAGAGCGTCTACCAGTTCCACATCGAACTCGCCTTCCCGCCGAACTATCCCGGGACGGCCCCGGACCTGTGCGGGTTCGTCAACGGCTCTGGGGAATTCGTCGGTGACACCGGTTCGTGCGCAGGAGGCGGCGGCGGAGGAGGCGCAGGAGGCAGCCACGGGCCCTGCAACTCCTACGGGTGCTATTTCGGCAACGTCGAGGCGATCCCCGAGATCGTCGACGGTGAGCCGCTGATCCGGTGGCTGGTGCTGAATGGCCAGGCCACGGTCCTGAAGCAGTTCTTCTCCGTCGACATGCTGATCGACAACCTGTCGCCGGCCTCGGTCGATCTCGACGACGGGACCGCGACGCTCGATTTGCCCGACGGCCTCAGCCTCGCGCCCACCGCCGCGCCCCAATCAGACACCCAGTCGGTGCCGACGATTCCCGGCAACGGCAGCGCCGACGTCAACTGGATCGTGCGAGGCGACAACTCCGGTCTGTACTACCTGTCGGCGGACTACGACGGCACCCTCGATCCGTTCGGTACCCCGGTTCATCTCCAGGCGACGCTCCAGCAACCGCTGCACGTGTGGGGAGCCGACGGGCTGTCCCTGAGCGTCGAAGCCGACTCGGGCGCGCTGGTCGCGGGGCAGCCCTATCACGTGCGGTTGGCCATCACAAACGTCGCAGACGTGCCTTTCTATAACGTCGGGCTGTCTGTCGACTCCACGCCGCCGGCGCAGACGATCTGGCAGCCGGATCAGGGCTTCTCCAGTCAGATCGGCGAACTCGCCCCGGGCCAGACGCTGTACTCGCCGGGATACATCCTCGTCCCGGACGCGGCAAGCGCGGGAGACCTCGATCCGTCGGAGTCGTTCGCAAGCTTCGCCGGCCAGCAGCTGGACGCGAGCTCGACGATCCAGCCGACGCCCCCGCCCACCCTCTACTCGCTCACCTCCGAGGGCGACGTCGTCGGAGACGTCCACCTTCACTGGGCGTCAGTGCCTGGCGCGAGTGGCTATGAGGTGTTCTCGACACCCAACCTCAACACGCCGTTCCAGTCCTCGCCGGACGATGTGCTTGACGAAAACGGTAACCCCGCCACCGAGCTGCCGCCGAGCGCGACCGATGCCTATGAGCCTGAGCCGGCCGGCAGCGACAACTATTTCGCGGTCGCGGCCATCGTCGACGGCGTTCCCACGCTTGCGATGCCGGTGATCAGCGCGGCGCCGGGTGTCGCCCAGCCGGCGGGCACGACGGGTTCCGGTGGCGGTGCCGGTGGGACCGCGCCCGGCGCGACGGGCGCGGGGGGCCCCGGAGCGCCCGCACCGACGCCCGGATGCATCAAGCCGACGCTGCAACTGACGGGCGGCATCGATCTGCAAGCATCATGCTTCCACGAGCACGCCGGTGTCTGGACGGCTTCCGGCGAGGTGTGGGCGAACGGCTTCGCCATCAAGTCCTCCGGCACGTTCTCCGTCAACCCGGCGGCCCTGTCGATCTCGGCGAACGGCAGCGTCGAGGTGTACGCCGGCTCGATGGAGATCTACCACGACGAGGGCGGCATCGACTGGTCGTTCAGCCATTCGGAAACGTTCACCGTCCCGTCGGGGCTCAAGGTCGGCGATCTCGGCGTCGCGGGCAAGGCGACGATCGGCTTCAAGTCCGGCGCGGCCTATGCGGATGTCCAGGCCTCCGTCTCGGCGGGCGCCTTCACGGCAAGCGGCGGGATCGACCTGCAGCTGACCTTCGCCCACGGCCTACAGCTCAACGGGTGGGAACTAGCGCTGGACAGCGACATTCCGCTTGGCAGCCTGGTCGTCAAACAGGCTTCGCTGAAGTACGCCGCCAGCGGCGACACATGGACCGGCACAGTCGACGTGAACGTGCCCGAGCTCTCAGAGCTGGAGGGGACATTGACAATCTCCAATGGGAAGCTCAGCGAGATCTCGATCAAGCTGCCGCACTTGAACAAGCCACTGGGCGAGATCGTGTTCCTGCAGGAGCTCGGCATCGACGTCACGTTGCACCCACAGGTCTCGATCGCCGGCACGGTCGGCCTGACGGCTGGACCAGAGGTGTTTGACCATTCGGCGGCATCGCTCAACGGTTCCCTTTCGCTGACCTTCGGCGACCCGTTCGTGCTAAGCGCAAGCGGAAATCTCTCGGTGGTCGACGTGCCGATCGGGGGCGCCTGGCTCAAGGTCATGATCCCGGGTGGCGTGGGCTTCGGCGGCTGGTTTGATCGCTCGGTCGCCGGCGTCGGTGTCGAAGGCCAGATCAGCGGCAACATCGAAGCTAAACGGTTCGAGCTGAAGGGGAGCATCACCGCATCGGCAGGCCCGCTGTCCGCCTCTGGGTACGGCGTCGTGAACCAAGTTGGACTGGCGGCCTGCGCGGTGGCGCACACCTTCTTTGGCAACGCGCAGGTCGGAGGCGCCTATCGCTGGGACGGTAGCTCCGCGTGGCTTCAGGATGCCTGTGGATTCAGCGGCCTCGAGTCGCTGTTGAGCGCAAGCGACGCTGCGGCCGGCCCGATCGAAAAGGAAATCAGCGTCCCCGCCGGGATGCATCAGATCAACGTGATCACCAGGGGCAGCGGCGCCCCGCCGGAGGTCCTGCTGATCCACGGCGCGAGCCGCGCGGTGGTATTGCCCGACTCGACCGGAAAGTTCGCCGGCGGTGGCTATGTCGCGATTGGCGACACCGTCCATGACGAGACGGACATCGCGATCGTCAAGCCGCCGCGCGGCGAGCTGAAGATCAGCTCCGCCTCCGGGACGCCGGACCTCGCGTTCATCGGGACTACCACGCTGCTGCCCGACCCGATCGTCAAGACCAGCCTGTCCTCGCTGGGCAGCGGCCGCTACCGGCTGACGTGGAGCGCGAAGAACCTCGCCGGCCAGTCGCTCCTCTTCGTGGATCGGGACGCCAACGACCAGGCACAGATCCTCTCGACCGGAAGGACCCGCGGTTCGATCAGGTTCACCGCTCAAGACCCAGGCCTGGCCGCTCAGCATCGTGTGGTCGCGCTCATCTTGCAACAGGGCCTGGTCCGCGAGGAGATACCTGGCCCCAGCTTCAGAACGCACTCGCTGCGTCTGTCTCGCCCGCGGGTCGTGCAGGACAGCGCGCACGGCACGACCATCGTTAAGTGGAGCGCGGTCCGAGGCGCCGCCAGCTACCGGGTGTACGTCACCACGTCCGACGGATCGAGCCTGTTCTTCGAACGGGGCACTCGCACCAGGTCCGTGACCGTGCCGTCGGCGAATCCGGTACGAGCCAAGGTTCAGGCCGTGAGCGCCTACTGGCTCGGTGGCCCATTCGGAACCTCGACAATCGAGCACCCTCCATCAAGCAAGAAAGCTGTCCGATAAGCGCGTAATGCAGGAGCGCCCCGTTTACCATCTCACTCTCACTCTCCATCACGCTCGTGTGCCCACCGCGAGTAGGTACTCCATCTCAAAGCGTGCATTTCCTGGGGTACCACGGTTCCACTCCTCGCAGAGCTCGTCCAGGGCGGCATCGAACTCTGCCTCGCGTCCGGTCTTGACCGCATTCGCACGCGTCGCGATCGTCGGGCCGTACCGCGCCTTGAAGTGCTCGCCAAAGTCAAGTGGGTGCTCAAAGGCGGTGACCTCCAACGCGTCACGCTCTAGCAACCCGAAGTCGACGTGCTCGCCGAACAGCTCGGCGATGTGTTGCTCGCTGCCCCACAGCGGTGGCGGTTGTGCACCCGGCGGTGGGGTGGGCATGAACGGGCCCATCGTCCTAAATAGGGCCCCGACCAGCCCCTCGGGAGTCCAGCTCAGTAGCCCGACCTTGCCACCGGGGCGACACACGCGGATAAGCTCGTCGGCGACCTGTTGGTGGTGGGGAGCGAACATCGCGCCAATCGAGGAGATCACCACATCGAAGGACCCTTCCTCGAAGGGTAGGCGCTCGGCGTCGGCCTGCACCCACTCGAGGGCCAGTCCTTCATTCTCAGCACGGACGCGGCCGGCCTCGAGCAGCTCCGGTGTCAGGTCGCTAGCTGTGACCTGAGCGCCGATCTTCGCCGCGGGTATCGACGCATTGCCGGTCCCGGCAGCCACGTCCAGGACCATGTTGCCGGGACCGATGCCGCACGCCTCCACTAGGCGCGGCCCCAGCGGAAGCAAGAACGTCTCGACCATGTCCGGGTAATCACCCGATGCCCACATCGCACGATGACGCGCCTTCAGCTCAGAATCAGACATAGCTATTCAGTCTCCAGTCGAAGGGTCGATTACCGTCGAGACCTTGGATATGCGATCCGCGGGGAAGCCGCCGCAGCGGGCGTGCTCGAGCAGGATGTCCTCATCGGGGGCGACGTAGACGCAGTAGATCTTCTCATCTGTCACGTAGCTGGTGAGCCAGCGGATCTCCGGACCGAGCTCGCCGATCACCTTGTTGGACGTCGCCGCGATTCCCTGCAGCTCGGCCGCGCTGAGGTTCCCGGCTCCCGGAATCTCGCGCTCGATTACGTACTTGGGCATCTGTCTCCTCCTGTCGTTGGCGTGCGCTAGCATACTGACGGTACGTATAATGCATACTCAGAGTACGGATGTCAAGGGCAAGAAGGCGACTCAGGGCGCGGCAACCCGCCGAGCGCTGCTGGACGCTGCCTGCACGCTGTTCGGCGAACGCGGCTACACAGCGACCTCGATCGATGATGTCGCGCAGACCGCAAACGTCACCAAGGGCGCCTTCTACCACCACTACGACGGCAAGCAAGAGCTGTTTGCCAGCGTCTACGAACAGGTCAAGCGCGAGGTGTCCGAGCGCGTGGCGACAGCGTTCTTGGAGCCCGACCCGTGGGTGGACCTGTGCGCAGGCTGTCAGGCGATGCTCGACGCCCACCTCGACCCACGCGTGCAGCGCATCGCGCTCTACGACGCGCAGGCCGTACTCGACGCGGACACGATCCGACGGGTGGATGCGCGCTACGGCGCAGTCGTACTGCGCGGCGCGCTAAGGCGCGCGATCCGCGCTGGTGTCGTCCGACCCCTCCCCTTGAAGATGCTCGCGCTGATGCTCACGGGGGCAATCCTCGAAGGATGCATGGCGATCGCCGATAGCGACGACCCAACCCAAGCGCGAGTAGACGCCGGCGATGTCCTAACCACTCTCCTGCAAGGACTCAGACCACCCACCCCTTGAAGGGACCTTGCTACCGCCATGCGCAAGGGACAGTGTGCAGTGAGGGTGTCTGCTTTCGGTATGGTCCGACGCCGTGCCGCACGATCCTGTCGAGCTGTTGCGCCAGCTGATCCGGTTCGACACAACTAATCCACCCGGTAACGAGGCTCAGTGCGTCGGGTGGATCAAGGATCTCTGCGACCGGGCCGGCCTGCTGACGAGAATCTTGGCCAAGGACGCGGCACGGCCGAATCTGCTGGCGCGGTTGCCCGGTCGGGGCGTCGCGCCGCCGCTCCTTCTCCAGGGTCATGTCGACGTGGTCACGGCAGCCGGCCAGAGCTGGCGCCACGATCCGTTCGGCGCTGAGCTGATCGAGGGCGAGATTTGGGGCCGGGGTGCCCTGGACATGAAGGGCGGTGTGGCGATGATGCTCGGTGCGGTCCTGCGGCTCGCCGAGTCCGCTGAGCCTCCACCGGGCGACGTGCTGTTGTGCGTGCTTGCGGATGAGGAGAATCTGGGGCCGTACGGCGCACGCTTTGTAATAGAGGAGCACTCCGAGCTGTTCGAGGGTGTCAAGCACGCGCTCGGTGAGTTTGGTGGAGCACGTACCGAACTGGCGGGTCTGAGCACTTACCCGATTCAGGTGAGTGAGAAGCAAGTGTGCTGGTCGCGCGCGACCATCCGGGGCCCTGGCGGGCACGGCTCGATCCCGATGCGCGGTGGTGCGATGGCGAAGCTCGCTCGGTTGCTGAGCGCACTGGATTCGCGGCGACTTCCGGTGCACGTCACCGAGATTCCACGGTCGATGATCGAGACGGTCGCGGCTGCACTACCCGCCGGCGGGCGAGAGCTGGCCGACGGGCTGCTTGACCCCCAACGCACCGACGCGACGCTCGACCTGATCGGCGAGGCGGGACAGGCTCTGGATCCGATGTTCCACAACACGGTCAACGTCACTGTCGTGCGAGGCGGCACCAAGGTCAACGTGATCCCCAGTGAATTGCATCTCGAGCTTGACGGGCGTCTGCTTCCTGGGCAGACCGCGGATGATCTCTTCCGCGAGCTGCGTGAGCTGGCAGATGACCAGGACCTCGAGCTGGAGGCAATGAGCTATGAGCCAGGGTCCGATCGGGTGGATCTGTCCCTAATGCCGCTGCTAAGCGAAGTGCTCACCGCTGCCGACCCCCACGCCGTGCCGTTGCCGATGCTCATGCCAGGTCTCACCGACGGTCGGTTCTTCGCTCGGCTTGGAATCCAGACCTACGGTTTTCTGCCGATGCGCCTTCCGGCGGAGATGAAGTTCACGAGTCTCATTCACGCGGCGGATGAGCGAGTGCCAGCGCAGGAGATCGGTTGGGGCACCGACCGCATCTGCGAGGTGTTGACGCGGTACAGGTAGCGAACGGATATCGCCAGGCAACGAGGAACGCGCGCGCGGTAACCTCATCGGCGTCCGACAGGCCGCGGAACATTTGCACGCCGAATGCGTCTTATGGGCCATGGACCGAACAGACGAACACCAGCAGCCGCCGATACCAGCTCCACAGAGCGCTCCCGACGCGGGCGGAAGCGGGTCCGGCGCGAGGCAAACCTCGCTCTCCGCCATCGGCGGGCACGACGCGTTTCGTGCGCTCGTAGATAGGCACCGTCCTGAGCTGTTGCGCTACGCGCGCCGCCAGCTCGGCGGTCGTGCCGAGCTGGCCGAGGATCTGCTCCAGGACGCGTTCCTGAATGCCTACCGCCACCTCTCGGCGGGCGTCAGACCGCAGAACGCGCGAGCGTGGCTGTTCGCGATCGTGCACAACACGGCGATCAACGCGGCCCGTGCACCCCAGCCCCCGGTGTCACTGGAGGCCTACCACTCCGTCGCGGGCGGTCCGACGCCGACGGAGGCGATCGAGCAGCGCGAGTCGCTGGACTGGCTCGACGTCTGTGAGGCTGGCGATCGCCACTTCTACTCGGGTGGCGTAGACGCGACCGGTTCGAGCGTTCGGCGCGAGCTGTGCGTAGCCGTCGGGGAAGCCGGATGGCGCTATCGCGAGGTCGATCTTGCCGTGGATGGTGCGCAGGTTCCAGACGGTCATGCTCTCCAGCGAGGCTGCGGTGAAGTAGTTGGGCGGCAGCTCGACTGCTGTCTCCGGCCGGTTGGGGTCGATCTCCAGTTCGCATTTCAGGCTGTTGAGCACCGTGGCGAGTCGCTCGAGGTTCTCTCTCGCCCGGTCGGGGGTCACGTCGATGTCTTCTGTGCGGTGGGGCTGTTGGTGGCTCTCGAGCGCGGCGCCGCCGATCAAGATGAAGCGCACGCCTCCGTCGCACAATGCGCGTAGCAGCGCTTCGCGCCCGGGGTTTATGCCGCTGTCTGTCTCGCCAGCCATGCGTCTGCTGCTTCTCGTGCTCCTTGTTCGGTGGGCTTGTGTATCGGGGTGTCGCGCGAGCCGCGGAGACGTTCGGTCAGTTGCAGCGTTGCGTCCAGGGCAAGCGCGAACTCGCCACTGAACCCTCCGCGTTCGGAGTGTGCGATCCGCAGCAGATCAACCAAGGCAGCGACTTTCACTGTGACGCCATCGACGTCCACCTGAACGGCATTGCGGGCGAGATCGGCATAGCCCCAGGCCCCGGGCAACGAGTCGAGCAGCCGAATCCGCTCAGCGTGAGGTGTGGCGGCAACGACCTCTGCGGCTCGCCGCCAATCGTCGCGATGCACAATCAGGTCGAGTCCGCCGGGCCCGTCGAGACTCAGCGGCCAACCATGGAGCGCGCCGGCGGTCTCGCCGACCACGATCGCACGGACTCCTGCCTCGCCGATCGACTTCAAGGCGGCGACACGATCGAGGCGTCCGCGAGCGAGCTGGCGAACCCGCTCGGCGGGCGTGCGCAGCAGCTGCTCATAGATGAGTGAGTTCCAGGACCCTTCATCGGCATTGGCGAACTCGAGTGTGAGATCGAGCCCGCAAGCGCCAGCCACCTCCTGGACCGAGCAAAACTTGGGCTCGCTGACCCCGCTCTCCCACCGTGCAACTGTGGCCTGCGGCACCTCGAGCCGTCGGGCGAGTTCCTGCTGAGTGAGCCCTGCCCGCCGCCGCGCTACGACGATCACATCTCTGGCACGCATAAGACATACAATAGCAAAAATGCCGTTGACAAAAGTCATCACAAGCCCACCTGATGCCGACCAACCCGAGTGGACCAGTCGGGTACCGAAGGAAACACTCGCCACCGAGCCCCGGGCTTGCCGGAGTTGGGCCCGGTGTCGAATTCGGACGCCTCAACCGTGTCGAGGCGCAACCCGCCGACATACATGAACGCGTGCGAGGCGTTGGCGTAGATCGTGACAAAACCGTCCAGGCCCAGGCAGCAACCATCGCATGTGACGCTCGTGCGCCCCCTCCAAGTGCTCGCTTCCCAGGTGAGCGGCGTGCAACGGTCGAAGCCGAACGCGCCTCCTTTGGGCGACAAACGATACACCCTCGACCTCGTCGATTTGCTGTCGTCATGCGCAAGTGGCTGCCGTCCTCTACGCAAAACGCTGTGCTGGTCGTCCCGCCAGAAGGCGGGCGGAACTGCCGCCGGTCAGCAATCTAGTCGAGTTTGGTCCCATGAATGGGCCCATGAGTCATTTCGGACCTTTTGGTGGCTTCGACACCAATGCTTGCTATGACCAAAACTGGCTTGAATACAAGCGATCCAGCCATGGGCGCGGCGGGTTTCGAACCTGCGACCTCTCGCGTGTGAATAAGGACTGCAGTGCGGTGTATTTGACTGGTCTTCCCTGCAAATCGGCGCTATCGAGGTCGCTGGCCGATCTTCGAAAACCGGCTGATTTGGGCTCGATTCGGCTGGGTTTGGGCCAGCGAGCGGCTCCACTGGCCTAAACGTTTTGGGACTCACTCGAGTGTGTAGCCGAGGGCGTGGTAGGTCTTCAGGCGCTTGGCGAACATGCGGCGCAGCACGGGCAGCTCGGTGTCGACATAGTCGTAGACGAGCGCGTCGTGCTTGCCGGGGTGTGGGCGGTGCAGGCGTCCGGCATATTGCACGACGGTTCCCTTCCACGCGATCGGCATCGCGAGTAGGAGGGTGTCAAGGCGCGAGTCGTCGAAGCCCTCGCCGATGTAGCGGCCGGTGGCGAGCACCACGCGCGCCGTGTCCGCGCTCGTGGTGGTGAGCTGCTCGATCGCGGCCCGCCGTGCGCGGGGGCGCATGTCGCCGTGCAGCTCGATCAGCGCCGGGATGCGGTCGCGTAGGCGATCGGCAAGCTGCTGCAGGTGCTCGCGCCGCTCGGTGAGGACGATCGGCGAACGTCCTTCGGTGGTCAGCTTGACTGTGTCTCGGGCGATCAGCTCGGTGCGCTGCTCGTCTGTGGCGAGCGCACCGTAGATCTCCTGGATGCCGGCATCGGTCGGGAGCACCGCTGGGTCGAAGGTCGTCTCGCGGCGGACGATTCGCAGGCTCAGCTGCGCTCCCGAGCGGGCCGTGTGCCGGTCGATCTCGTGGCGTATGGGGCCGCACTGCATCGCGATGATCGGATGGTGTCCATCACGCCGGTAGGGGGTGGCGGTAAGGCCGGTCACGTAGCGCGCCGGAGCGGATTGCAGCACCCGCTCGGTCGTGACCGCCGGGACGTGGTGGCACTCGTCGATCACGATGTGCCCGTAATCGGCCAGCAGCTCCTGCAGGTGCTCCCGGCGCGCCAGGCTCTGCACGGTCGCGACATCCAGACGGCCTTTTGGTTTGTTCCTGCCCGCGCCGATGATCCCGATCTGCTTCGTATCGAGGTCAAGGAACTGGGTCAGCCGCTGGATCCACTGCTCGAGCAGCGGCTTGCTATGCACCACCACGAGCGTTGAGCGGCCGCGGGCGGCGATCAGGTGCGCCGCGATCACGGTCTTGCCGATCCCCGGAGGCGCGCACAGCACTCCCAGCTCGTGCGTAAGCATCTCTTGCGCGGCCTCGGTCTGGGTGTCGGTCAGCTCGCCTGTGAACCGGGTATCGAGATCGGCCCCGTCGGTGCGCTCGTCGGCCAGCTCCAGCCGTACACCGAGGTCGTCGAGCAGCTCTTCCAGCGGCGCGAGGCTGCCGCGGGGAAGCACGAGGAACTGGCCCTGCTGCTCGAAACAGGCGATCACGCGCGGCGTGCGCGCCGTGGAGATCCGCAGCCGCTGGCGTTCCAGAAACAAGGGGTTGGAGAAAGCTGCGAGTCTGCGCATCGCGTCCAGCAGAGCGGCGGGGAGTCCCTCGCTGCGCACGTACAAGCGCTGTGCGAGCGTCGCGCTGAGGACGTCTGGCATGGCCGCCGCGGCGAGCCCGCTGGAGAGCGACCGGGCCGGACGCCACGGCGCCTCGCTGTCGATCGACTCCCCGGCAACACCCAGGACCCGACCAGCGGCGTCAGCCTGCTCAACCAGGTCCTCCAGGCGGCTGGGCTCGATGCGCGGCAGCCCATCCAGGTAAGACCACTGGTCCTCGTGGGGCTCGAGCTGCTCGTCGAGGAACAGCGAGTTGCCGTACCGGCGAGCCTCGTATTGTAGGGGCAGCGCGATCAGGTTCCCAAAGCCGCCCTTCGGGAGCGTGTCCTGGCTCGGGAACAGACGATCGTAGGAGGCCATGCCGAGCGTCGAGCAGCGCCCCATCGCGTCCGTCAGCAGCATCAGCCCGAAGCGCCGGGCCAGAGCGGCCGGAACCGGAGCGCTGAAGAAGAACCAGATGTGTGCGCCGTCCCCCGAGCGCGAGCGCTCGACCGCCGGGAGCACGCTCAGCTCGCCGCACGCCTCGCGCAGCGCAGCGACATCGGTACGCCACGAGCCGCCGTCGAGATCGATCGCGAGCAGCCGGCACGTGTCATCTGCAAGCAGCGGATAGACGCCCATCACCTGCCGGCCCTGCAGATGCGTGAGCAGCTCCGCCTCCACCGGTGCGACGAACGCCTGGTGCGAGCACTCCCCGCATCTCACGCGCGGCTTGGCGCACACTCCGGGGACCCACTCGTTCGAGCAGCGGGGCGCCCACCCGCTGCGACCCTTCCCGGGTTTCTCCCAGCGCCGCGGAAACACATCCGCGCGTCCTCGGAACATGCTCGCGAACAGCGCCACCTTGCGCTCCGGCGACCAAGCCGCCCCTGCATCGGTGGCCAGCGCGGCTTCGGCTTCGGTATCACGCGACGTCGTCCGCTCGCGCGCCGCGCGCAGCTCCGTGAGGCGCCCTCGCACGGTATTGCTCAGCCGGTCGAGTTCGGCGAGCTGCGCCTCCTCGACGGCGATGGCCTCATCGAACTTTGTCTCAGCAAGCATCACCTGATTCTCCAACCTTCACCGGCCGAAGCCCACATCGCCTGGCGCACTCACCACACGAGACGCATCTGTGGCCCGCTACGCAGCGAGCCGGCCAGCGTTCAGCCCAAGCTCGTCTCGCAGCCAGCTGACGTCGGGCCAGGGAGCGCCATCCCGGCGGGCGCGATCGGCGCGGTTCTCGATTCCACGCAGCAGCAGCTCGAGCTCGCCGCGCCGCCCGCTGCGCGCGGCCTCGCGCGGCGTGTGGCCTCCGAGCAACTCGAGTGGTTCGTCCAGCCAGCGGCGGTAGTGGTCGTTGAGGAGCCGGCGCTCGAGATCGTCGGCTTCCGCCACCGTCAGCCCGGGCGGTGGCTCGCGTCGGCGGGGCGCACGGTCACGCCTGCGTGAGGAGAGGTCCGGTTCAAGCGGCAGGACGTTTCGCTCGTACATCTCGGCGAGCGTCCCGAGGCGCCGCTCGATGAGCTCGATTGCCGCGTCGAGCCTCGCCTGGGAGACCGCCGTGCACCGCAGCTCCTCGTCGGTCAGCTCGAACGTTGCCAGGCACACCCGCCCGGGCAGCTCGGTGAGGCTGCTCTCAAAGCGCAGCGCCCCGGGCGGCAGTGGCGTGTCCGACATGCGCAGTTGCTCGCGGGGCACGGTCCACTGAATCGCCTCCCCCGATCCATCTTCGCTCTCACCCACCCATGCCAGCTCCGGCGGGTCGTCCAGCAGTTCGAGCGCAGTCGTGGCGTCGATGATTCGCCAGCTCGCCCAGCCGTCGATGATCGGGTCGCCCTCCGCGGTGAAGAAGCTCGGCTCGACAAGACGACCGGGGGGCACGAAGCGCACCAGCTCAAGCGCGGCGACACGGAACACGCGGTCACTACCGGCGGGGATCCGGTGCGCGCCTGCGAGGCGCTCAAGCTCGGCGAGCAACTCGGGTTCCTCGTCGGGCTTGTAGAACAGCGCAGGACCCCACAGCGAAGGGATCCAGTCATCCTCCATCACGCGGCAGAGCAGGATGTCCCAACGCGTTGCCTCGCGCGAGACATCGCCGCTGCGCACACGCACAATCGCTCCGCTCAGCACATCCTCGAGCTCGATCCAGCGCCCTGCCTCCACGCCACGCACGCGCTGCAGGCTCATGCGCGCCGCGGCGATCCGCGCGGCCACATCCTGCTCGTGCGCATCGATATCGCTGCTAGCCGCGTAGCGCTCCGCCGGGGTCTCTCCGCAGGCGAGCTCTCTATCCGAGCAGAACCAGGTAGCGAAGATCATCAGGTCGCGGTCATCCAACTCGGCCTCGGGACCCCCGAAGTGCTCCAGGGCCGCCTCCAGATCATCCGAGAATTGCGCCGCTGCCCACGTTGAGATGCGTTTGCCGACAGCGTCCTCGAAGCGTGCCGTCTCGCGCTCGCGGCTCTCGGTCGCCAGGCAGCAGCGCTTGTACTTCAACCCGCTGCCACAGGGACATGGAGCGTTACGCGAAGGTGCTCCCATCGAGGCAAACTTACGACCCCGAGCGGATGGAAGCGAAGGTGGCTCAGGCGCCGCTCTGCGTTGGCGCCGCCGAGGCGGCGGATACATCCGGCCAAAGCAGAGGGATGAGGTGTTTGCGAACGGCCGGTCGCGCGTGGGACATCGTGACGGAGGGACCGATGTACCGGATGATCGACGCCGCGCGTCCGGGTTCGTTGGTCAGCGGAGCCATCCAGCTGTCCCCCTCTTCCAGGGGCTTGCGGAGATCATCCACACTCGCAAACGCCGCGTAGTTGGAAGGCTCACGTTGCTTGGCGTCGTCGAGCTTCTTGGTCAGGCACCTGATGACCGTCTCGCGCGAGATCTCGGCGCGCATCTGGCCTGAGATCCACGCGCAATCGAGGTAGTGCTTGGCCAGGCCGTTGACCGACCAGCCGAGGATCTTCTCGGCCAACTGCTCATTGATGTTCATGATCGGAACCACGACATCCTCAATCCCCATGTCGGGGTAGTCATGGACGATGCGGCGCCAGGAGGCCGGCTCTATCAGTCCTCGACGGCTCACCGTCACCTTGAACGTGCGCTGTCTGCGGTCAGAGCGAAAGTTGGAGAACTCCTCTGAGAATTCAACCGGCTGTGCGGTGGTGAGACGGTTCTTGCGCTGCCAGTAGGCCGGATCGGCAGCCTCGATGGTGAGGTCCTCCACCTCGATGTCCAGGGCGGCCTGGAGGTCAAGCTCGTCCCAATCATCCAGCCGGTAGCTCGCGTCGGTGTCGGTGACGGTGAATCGTCGAGAGCCATAGAAGCGCATCGCCACGCCGCCGCACAGCACGCAATTGTCGCTGAGAAACTTCGTCTCGACGGTCATCTGGTGGATCGCGACCAGCCGTGCGATGTCGCGGAGCACGTCGGCCGGCGTGAGCCGGTGGGTCCTGGCGAATTGCGCGATGAATGCGTCGCTGGGGTAATCGAGCTCGAGCATCACTTGTCGTAGCTCAGCCAGCCGCGCAGGCGCGACTGCGGGATGTTGATCTGCAGCCCCGTGGCGCGGTCTCGGGGCCACTCGCCGGGACCGAAGGCACCGGTGAGATCCAGCCGCGCCTTGGAGCTGCGCGTGCGTGGCACCGTCGCAATGATGCGCTGCGCAAGGTCTTGCTGGTCGAGTTGCTGGCTGTAGAACGCCGCTCGCAGTGCGCTCACCCCGCCCAACCGTGTGGCGTAGTCGACCAATCGGTCGGTGTCCAGGCGCTCTTCATGGACCGCCCGCCCCCATGCCCGTGCCACCAGCTCGTTGCCCGCGCAAAGGTCGGGGCGGTCCACGGCATCGAGCAGCGTGCGCTCCAGGTCCGAGCGCCAGTACCCGGAGTGGGCTTCGCCCTTGACTCGCTCGCGACCGAACCATCGGCGGTCGCTGCTGACGCGAACGATCGTCACCTTCAGGCCCTGCACGGACAGTGCGTCGTTGCCACCCACCGCGCTGGCTCGCGCCGCGATGATCGGGTCGACGTTCTCGTCGATCAGGCCGTGGTCGGCCAGCGCCGACCCGAAGGCCAGGTAGTACTCCCTGCCGCCCATCGCGACATCCAGCGCAACCGAGAACGGCAGCGCCTGACTGACGTCCACGCTGCCGCGCGGCGCAACTGCGTAGCGACCCCCGCCCAGCTGAAAGAGCGAGCCCTTGTCAGCCATGCGGTCCAGCAGCTGCCGTAGATGCGGCGTGCCGACCTCTTCGGCCAGCCAGACCTTGTCCCGGCGCAGGTCAAGCCAGTCACGCGGTCGCCCGGTCGCCCGGTCGCGCCGGCGCAGGGCCTCCAGGACACGAGACTCGGTGCGGGAAACCCGTCGGTCGGGGGCTATTGGGGATTGGGCCTGCGTCATTGTTTGCATCTTACGTGGAGTGAGCGTCACTGGAATCGCGACTGTCTCTCCACATAGTACGCGATCTTGCGACTGTTGTGGAGTATGCGTCACCGATATAGTGACTTGCGCTCCACGAAGTATGCTGATGCCGTGCCTTGGCGCACGTGCTCGGGATGCTCGGTGACGCTCACGCCGCGTAGCCCGCCGCGAGCTGGCGTTGGTCCACACCGGTCGGCGGACACTGACCGGTCGCGGCCATCAGCCACTGCAGATAGCCGATGCGCCGTGTGTAGGAGACCAGCGCGCGCTGGTTGACGCCGTACTCGGTCATCGCGCGCAGCAGGCGTCCAAGCTCGCCGTAGTCGATCGGCAGCTGGCTACGCCGAGTCTCGCGCAGCAGATCGACCCACGCCTTCTCCGGCGTGGCGAGCGAGCCGCGCACGAGCGTCTCCTGCTCGATCAGGGGCTGGCGGCGCAGCAGCACGGTGCGAGACATGAGCGGCCCGCGCAGCGCTCCTGGCCCAGCCGCGAGCACCACGAAGCGCTTGCTCACCAGCGCGGCCGCCAGCCCGTCGAAGTGGGGAGGATGACAGCAGACCAGGTGCGGGTGGTCGAACGTGAACTGGTGGGCGAAGCCGGCGAGGATGTTATACCCGGAGAGGTGCGCCTCGGCGTCCAGGCGCTCGATGACGCGCACGATCTGCAGAGCCTCGCCGGAGACCGCGACAGCCGGCCGGCGGGTCGTGTAGCGACTGCGGCCCTCCCTGTAGAGCGATCCTGCGGCGACGAGTTCGCCGAGTCGCCGGTAGAGCGTCCGCTCGGGCAGGCCGAGCTCAGAGCGCAGATCGGCGGTGGAGGCGACCCCGCCATGCTGTTCGACGACCTTGCGCACCGTGCGCGGGTCGGCTCGGGAGGGAGATGTGGACGAAGCTGGCATTACGCTCAGAGTATATGAGAATACTTCGTGTTCTGCCAAGATGGAACGGATAGCACGACACGCGATCCGGGGATGCCGTCATACGCCGAGTAGTGCGGTCCGTCAAGGATCGGATTCGGGGGGGCTTGGATCGCTTACTCGCGGGCATGGGCGCGCCCAGAGGATCGCGAAGCGGCTCGTTTCGCCCGACTCCAGCTGCCCATCGCATCGAAGATTCCTGGCATCCCGGAGCGGTGCTATCGTCACGAATATATCCGGAGAACCTGTAGATTCTAGTGACAATTCGGTGATAGGCCGGCTGTACGAGATCGCCGAGTCCCAAGGCGGGTTCCTCGCCGCGCACCAGGCTGTGGCCGCCGGCATTCCGCGCTCCACGCTGTCCTACCACGCCACCGATGGCGATGCGCTGGAGCGCGTCGGGCATGGCGTCTATCGAATGCGACGGTTTCCAGCACCACCGCACGGTCACGTGATCGCTGGATGGCTTGCGCTCGCGCGCGCCGATGGCGTGGTCTCCCACGAGAGCGCGCTGGAGTTCCTCGATCTCAGCGATCTGATCGCCGACGAGGTCCACATCACCCTGCCACGCGCAAAGCGAGGGCTGCGCACCCCGCCCGGTGTGCACATCCATTTCACCGACCGGTTGATCGATCGCCGAGCTCGACGCCTTGTGCTCGGCATCCCGGTGACCAGCGTCGAGCGCACTGTGACCGACATGCTGCGCAGCGGCGGATGGACGGAGCAGACCGACCTCGCTGTCCGCCAGGCCATCCGGCGCGGCCTCACGACACGCCGGCGGCTGGAGGCGGAACTGCCGGCCAAGTGGCGCTCGCGACTCGACGGTGCTATCGAGCGGGACGCAACGTGAAGTACCGCACATCCGCGGCATTCCGCACAGCGCTCGAGGCCCGGCTCAAGGCGGCGCAGCACGATGGCGTCGGCCTGGCGCGACTCCGCAAGCGTGGTGTTCGAGCGCCTGCTCGCGCGCCTGCATGCCGTGGCGCCGGACGCCTGGGTGCTCAAGGGAGGGTTCGCGCTCGAGCTGCGGCTCGGTTCCCAGGCCCGCACCACCAAGGACATCGATGTCGACTGGGCGATCGGTGAGGACGAGGCGGTCGGATTGCTCCTGGACGCCGCGGCCGTGACGCTCGACGATCGCTTCGAGTTCGCCATCGAGCGCTCGCAGGCCGACGACGACCTGCCGGGAGGCGGCCAGCGCTGGACAGTCGCCGCGACGCTCGCCGGGCGCGAGTTCGAGCGCGTAGCCATCGACATCGGGTTCGCCGCAGAGTCTGTGTTCGAGCCAGAGGCCATCGCCTCCTCCCACCTGCTGGACTTCGCGGACATAGCGCCCGTCCGCATTCCCACGGTCACGATCGAGCAGCATGTCGCCGAGAAGCTCCACGCCTACACCCGGACCTATGCCGCAGACATGCCCAGCTCGCGAGTCAAGGACCTCGTCGACATCGTCGTGATCGCCCATACCACCATGATCGACGCCGACCGACTCACACGCGCGATCAGGGAGATCTTCCAGCGGCGCGGCACCCATCCCGTGCCCCACGCAGTGCCACCTCCGCCCGGTGATTGGGGCCCGGGTTGGCGCAGGCTTGTCGTGAACGTCCCGGCTGACGAAGATGTCGGCATCGGGTACGCGACGGCCGCATCGCTCCTTGACCCCATCCTCGAGAACGAACTGACCTCCGGGACATGGGATCCGGGCGTGGGTGAGTGGCTTCGGGGGTGATGTTTTCCATCTTCCACACGACCGTGTTCAGTCCTCGGGGCCGAAGTCCGGTCCGGGCGCCGCGGAGACGTAGTCCGCGTCCGGGCCACTTGGTCGCTCAGACCAGGGCTGTGTGCCGTCTTGCAACAAGCAGACTTGATCGGCGGCCCTGATGGCGCGCCCCAACACCGGCGAGGTCACGCAGTGGCCGTGGAAGGACGGCAAGACGATCACCTACGGAGCACGCCTTTATGCCTACGGCCGTCGTCACCGGCTGGTGTTCGGTACCAACGCGCAGGGCTGGAACGATGTTCGCGCCGAGATCGAGCTCGAGTCGATCCTGCAGCAGGTCGAGCGCGGCACATGGGCGCCGCCGGAGAAGAGGACATCGGTGGTGCGGACGGAGGCCGCCCGCCCTGACGGCCACCAGCCGTTCGGGCCGTTCGCTCGGAAGGTCATCGACGCGAAGAAGAGTCACGGCCTCGGCGACAACACGATCGCCGACCTCGAATGGAAGCTCGGGTATCTGATCGGGCACTTCGGGCGTATGGAGCTGATCGAGATCGACGTCGCGAGGGTCGACGGGTTCCGTGACGAGCTCGCGTGCCGCTCGCGCGTGATCCGCGAGGCCGAGACTCGCGGCAAGCCGCTGATGGAGACCGTCGAGCGCAAGGCGGGGAAGCCGTACAAGCGCCGCAAGCGTCCACTCTCGAACACGTCGATCAACGGGCTGCTGACGCTGCTCAGCCAGATCATGCAGCGCGCCGTGGACTACGGCCATGTCACACACAACCCGATGAAGGTCGGCATGCGCAAGGACCGCTTCCTGCCGTCGGTCAAGCCCGACCGCACGTTCTTGGAGGTCGACGAGCTGCTCTCGCTGCTCAATGCCGCTGGCGAGCTCGACGGCGCCGACCGGCGCGACCGGCGGGTGGGGCGCCGCGCCGCGCTGGTCACGCTCGGGTTGTCCGGCTTCAGGATCTCCGAGCTGTGCGACATGCGCTGCTCGCAGGTCGATCTCGCCCGAGCCCGGTTTAAGCTCCCCGACGCAAAGACTCCAAAGGGCGTCCGCGAGGTCGAGATGACGCTGTGGAATCGCGGCGAGCTCGTTCGCCACCGAGAGCAGCGCTTGCGCGACGACTTCCCGATGGAGTCGGCCGACCACTTCTTCGGCACCACCAACGGACGCCGGCGCGATCCCGACCGTTTCCGCGATCGCGTGCTCGCGCGCAGTGCTCGCCTTGCGAACGAGCGGCGCGCCGAGCAGGGTCTGGCACCCCTGCCAAAGATCACGCCGCATTCGCTGCGCCGTACCTGGGCGATGCTTGCCGCGCAGGCCGGACGCGATCCGCGCTGGATCGCCGATCAGATCGGCCACACCTCGGCGGCGTTCACGTTGCAGGTCTACCAACAGACCCGAAACCGCCGCCTGACCGACCGCGAGCGCCAGGCGATCTGGGAGCTGATGCGCTTCGCCGACGAGTCCGCCGAGTGTCCGTTCACGCGTCAGGCCACCCGCACAGACGACCCGAAGTTTAGGCCAGTGAATAGGCCAACGGGCAGTTTCAGTCGATTGGGCGAGTCGGACGGTCTTGCTGAGGATGAGTAAAAATGCCCTGTTTTCAGGCTATTCATGATGGGCGCGGGTGGTTTCGAACCACCGACCTCTCGCGTGTGAAGCGAGCGCTCTCCCACTGAGCTACGCGCCCTCGACCCATGAGTCTATTGGCCCCGGGTCTTGCATGGCTGACGCACCCGCGCGTCGCCCTACCCTTCCGACACAGCGCGCCCCGGGTGCGGTTCGAGTCTCACCGCTGAAATCGAATAGGCGCCCGCGAGCGCGGTGACCTCGCCCGGAGGCAGGCTCGCACCAAACGCGGCTGACCCTCCAAGCTTTTCGTAACCGCTCACAAGGCTCTTGCCGAGTAGCGACAGGTCGAAGTGGCCGTCGTAGATCGCGTCTATATACAGCGACGAGTTGCCCCTGGCAAAGCTCGCAGCGGCAGGTGTGCCGTGCAGGATCGCGGCGATACCGGTTTCGGTCAATCGCCATCCTTGCGAGGCGAGCACGCTGAAGGATTCATACAGTCCCGCGATACCTGAGGCCGGTCCGGTGAGCGCGCTGACATGCGCCATGAACCGCGGTTCGGGCAACGCTCGTGCGGCCGTGCTCGCGTTGGCAACCGTACGTTGCAGAGAACCCGAGAGCGTCGCGGGGAGCCCGTTTGCGATCGCGGGCCACACGATTCGCGATGCGGCTACCTCCCGCAGCACAGGCGCCTCGAGCGTGTGCAACCCGTTGCTTACCTGCACCAGCTGCGCGCGCTCGAGTGCCAGTTCGCCACTGGCCGGCGTGTGCGAGGAGCCGGAGCCACAACCAGCGAGCAGCGCGGCTAGAGCTAGAACGGCGAGCGCGGGGAGAATCGCGGCCCGCACCCCCGCCAAGCTCACCGAGCGTGCGCCCGCGCTGTCAACCCTCGCGCCATCAAGCGACGTAGCGCGAGGCGTGACAGTGCTGGTATCGGGATCGCTCAGCGTCAGACTTCGGCGTCAGACGCCAAGCAGGTCCACCACGAACACAAGCGGCGAGCTCGGCGGGATCGTCGGCGGTGAGCCGGCCTTGCCATAGGCGAGTTCGGCGGGGATGATCAGCTCGCGCCGGCCACCCACCTTCATGCCCTGGACACCCTGGTCCCAACCCTTGATGACCTGGCCCTTGCCAAGCGCAAACGTGAACGGTTCGTTGCGCTTCCACGAAGCGTCGAACTCCTTGCCGGTGCTGTACAGCACGCCCACATAGTTGACGGTGACCGAGTCGCCCGCTTTGGCTTCGGCGCCAGTGCCCTTGATGATTTCCTTGGTCACCAGTGTGGTCGGCGCGGGGCCGCTGGGCTGGGCGACGGCGGGCTGTTTGGACAGCGGGCCACTGGTCGGGGTCTTCACGGTGCTGGTTGGCGTGGTTGGCGTACTGGCGGTTGTGGGAGTGGTTTCGCCCTTGACATGTGGCACCGAGCTCGTGTCGGACTCGTTGCCAACGGTGATCGCGCTCGAGCCGCTCGATCCACAGCCGGCGATCAGTGCAACCGTGCAGAGCGCGGGTACGGCGAGGCCGAGGCGTGCGCGCGAGAGTTTGGGTGTGTGTGAGTGAGTGAAGTTCATATCGGCCCGGCAGCGTAACGCATAACGGTCGGTTGGTGCCCCGATCGTCCACACGGCGGTATACGGCTCGAGTCGCCGGCTCGAGTCGCGCGAAGTCCACGTGTGGACGCGTGCCTCGGCGTTCGCGTGAGGAGGCGCATTCGAGCGGGCCCGCTCGGGTGCGTCTCGCGCGCACTGTCGCACGCGCTAGGATCGACGCGGACCGTGCTAGGCGGGGATGTAGCGGCGCCCTGAATCCGCAATCCGCTCTAGCGGGGCTGAACTCCTTTCCAAGGGGCGACGCTCCGGTCGCTCCGCCGCACGGAGCGTCGATGGTTCGGGTCCCGCGCGGTGTCGGCTTGTGAACCAGGTCAGGTCCGGAAGGAAGCAGCCTTAAGCGATCCCCGGCAGGCGCAGCGGGAGCACCCGATCCGGAGTCCCGGGCGGCGATCAGGCGATTGGATGCGGGGCCACGACGGAGGGTGCACGGTCCATTTGAGTGCAGTCCGTTGGGGAGACCCGGAGGACCGTACTCACTCACCCGCAGTGCTTGAAGATCAGCCACGAGCGGTTGGAGCTCGACTCGACGAATCCCGCCGGGATCGACACGGCCGCGTGTGGGTCTTTCGGGTCGAGGATGTAGTCCTTTTCGATTTCCACGCTCGCCGGGTCCACATAGGTGCCGCTTTCGATCGACCGCGCTTCGGCGCTCACGATCCATGACGGGCGTCCTTTCAAGTACAGCGCCAGTAGCGGGATCGGCGCATGGTTGGGCACGCCCACCGGCCCGCACTTCAGCGCGATCGCACCGCTGTGCACGAGCGCCAGCAGGTCATCCTGGATGCTTTCCTGGCGCGCCAGTTCGTCGAGTTGGTGGTGGGCCGAGCGCACCTGCCCGGGCGTGTAGGCAAGGAGCGCGACCAGCACCACCGCGCCCGCGATCATCCACGGCCGCCGACGCCTATCGCCCGGCGGTAGCGCCATCCAGCCAAACACCCCCGCGCCGCAAAACACGATCAGGATCGCGCCCGCCAGAAACGCATAGCGCGTGTCGATCGGCAGGCCAAACGCGGCCAGTAGCGCAAACACGAGCACCGCAATCACACCTGCCGCCGCGCCGATCATCGCTCGCTCGCGCAGCCACGCCAGCGTCAGCACCCCGCCGAGCGCCGCGCCGGCGAGCACCGGCACGCGCAGGATTTCGCCGATGCGCTCGGGGATGTAGCGCGGCACTTTCGCGATCCCCGTCTCGCGCCCAAGCACTTCCGCGGTTGCTTTGGTGTGGGTCAGTGACCACATCGCGTTGCCCGTCACCAGCAGGTCGCTCAGCACCCAAGCAATCGGGGCCGCCGCCGCAAGCAGCGCGAGGCGGGCGAGCTGCATGCGCGTACGCGCATGATCTGAGGAACGAGCGGAGGAAACGACCAGCACGACCCAATAAATCCCAGAAAAAAACCAAGCCTCCGGCCGCAGCAATCCTGCCAATCCCAGCAGCACGAGCACCGGTGCTCCCGCACGAGGACGGCGCGTCTCCACAAGCAGCGCTCCCAGCACGAGCAACAGGTAGGGCACGTCCACATATGCGCGCACGCCGTAGGACAGCACTGGCACGCGCGTCAGCAGGATCAGCGCCGCCAGTGCCCCGGCGGCGCGCCCGAACCAAACGCTTCCCAGCCGATAGATCACCCACCCGCACGCCGACAACGCGAGGAACGCCAGCGCCACGGTGACGGCGGTGCTCGCGCTTGCGCCGAGCGGCGCGAGCACCGCCCCCAGGACCTCCACCAGCGGGTGGGGGGTCGGCGCGATCGGCAGGTTGTACTGGGGCGTTTCGCCACGCCACAGCTGCTGGCCCCACACCAGCCCGTACAGCGTGTCGTAGTTGACGAACCCCACCCCCACGATCGCCCACAGCAGCAGTGCCCCGGCGGCGATCGCGAGTACTTGCTTGGCGGTGCTCTTCACAGCGGCGCACGCTACATGAGCGGGCCGTGGCCGCGGGTAGACTGGCCAACAGTGGCCGCCAGCGCTCAATCCCTGTATCGCAAACACCGTCCGCGCTCGTTCGACGACGTTGTCGGACAGGACGCGGTGGTGCGCACCCTGCGCCATGCCGTGGAGCGCGGCAAGGTCCATCACGCCTACCTGTTCGTCGGCTCGCGCGGGACCGGCAAGACCTCGATGGCCAAGATCCTCGCGTGCTGTTTGAACTGCGAGCAGGGACCAACGGTCACCCCGTGCGGGCAGTGCGACTCCTGCCGCGCGATCGCCAGCGCCACATCGCTCGACGTGATCGAGATGGACGCCGCCTCCAACAACTCGGTCGACGACATCCGCGAACTGCGCGAGTCGGTCGTGTTCGCGCCAGTGTCGGGCCGCCACAAGGTCTACATCCTCGACGAGGCCCACATGCTCTCCCAGGCCGCCTGGAACGCGTTTCTGAAGACGCTCGAGGAGCCGCCCGCCAACACCGTGTTCGTGCTGGCCACCACCGAGGCCGGCAAGGTGCCGGCGACCGTCGTGGACCGCTGCCACCGCTTCGACTTTCACCGTCCCACGGTCGAGCAGATCGCAAGCGTCGTGATGCGCGCCGCGGCGGCCGAGTCGATCGAGATCCCTCCTGAGGCGCTCGCCGCGGTCGCGCGCTCGGCGACCGGCAGCTTCCGTGACGCGCTGGGCACGCTCGAGCAGCTGGTCACCTACAGCGGCACGCGCGTCGGGCTGGAGGATGTGCTGTCGGTGCTGGGGGTTGCCGACGAGCAGCTGCTCGCGGACGCGTTCGATGCCGTCGCCCGCGGCGATGCCCGCGACGCGCTGTTGACTGTCGCGCGCTGTGCCGATGGCGGTCGCGACGCGGGCTCTCTCACACGCGACCTGGAGGGCCGCGCGCGCGAGTTGCTGATCGTGCAAACACTCGGCGACGTGCCCCCCGAGCTGTCGCTGACGCCCGAGATCGACGAGCGCTTGCGCGAGCAATCGCAGCGTGTGGGGGGCGCCGAGGTGGTGCGTCTGCTCGACCTCTTGGGCGCGGCCCTCGAGGCGGTGCGTGCGGGCGCTGACCCTCGCACGCAGCTCGAGCTCGCGCTCGTCAAGGCAGCCACCCCCCAGGTCGACGGCTCCACCCGCGCACTGCTCACACGCATCGAGCGACTCGAACAGGCACTTGCGGGCAACGCCCCGCGGTCCGTGCCGGCTCAGGTGGCGCCTTCCGAGACCTCCGCACCGCCTTCACCCGCACCGCCTGGCGCGCCGGTCTCCGCCGCGCCAGCTCCCGCGCTGTCCTTGCCTGACTCGCCCTCGCCTCAACCTCCCGATTCGCCCGACTCACAGTCAACGCGATCGGACATCGCGTCCGATCAGCCTGCTTTCCAGCCCGTCACGGAGCCGAGCGAGGCCGAGAGGGAACAGTCCTTTGGGGTGCCGGCACCGGTCGCAACAGCCGTTGCCCCCGGCCCTGCCGGCGACCTCGATGCGCTGTGGCCGGCCGTGCACGAGTCGGTGCGCGCCGAGCACGGCCTGCTGGGCGCGGTGCTGAACGAGGCCACGCCGGCAACTCTCACCGAGGAGGAGCTGGTGCTCGCGTTTCCCCCGACCGCCGCGTTTCACAAGCGCAAGGCCGAAGACCCAGCCAACCGCGCCACTCTCCTCGACGCGTTGCACCGTCTCACCGGGCGGCGCTACCGCGTGGCGTTTGAGCTGCGCGAGGATCTCCTCGCGGAGGCGGGCGCGGGCGGCGGCGCGCCTCCGACAGAGGAGGAGATCATGGCGCGACTGGTCGCGGAGCTCGACGCGGAGGAGCTTCCCGAGGATTGGCTTCAACAGCAGAAAGGCGGCGATTAACGGTGCCACAACAGCCACGACAGCGGCAACCCAACATGCAGCAGATGCTCAAGCAGGTGCAGAAGATGCAGCACGACATGGAGCTGGCCCAGCAGGAGCTGGCCAACGAGACCGTCGAGGCCTCTGCCGGTGGCGGCATGGTCACGGTGACCGTCACCGGCGAGCTGGAGCTGCGCTCGGTCAAGATCGCCCCCGAGGCCGTCGATCCCGAGGACGTGGACATGCTGTGCGACCTTGTGCTTGCCGCCACGAACGAGGCGTTGCGCTCAGCGCAGGAGCTTGCGGCCAAGCGCATGGGCGCGGTCACCGGCGGCCTCGATCCGGGCGCGCTCGGCGGTCTCGGTGGGCTGGGACTGCCGGGGCTCTAGGGGGCGCGCGAGGCGGGAAGGGTGGGTTGAGTGATGTTCAAATTTTGCAACACGACTATTGTGACTACATATGGTAGCCACAGTAGTGAATCGCATAAAAAGTACATATACACCACCAACTACCGGGCCTCCCGTTGAGCTCCTTCGCTCCCCCCGTCCAGCGGCTCGTCACCGAGCTCTCCAAGCTGCCCGGTATCGGCAACCGCACCGCGCAGAGGCTCGCGTTTCACATCCTGCGCGCCTCGCCAGAGGACGCGCTTGGCCTCGCGGAGGCGATCAAGGAAGTCAAGGAGAAGGTCGGCCTGTGCGAGGTGTGCTTCAACCTCGCCGACGAACCCCGCTGTCGCATCTGCCAGGACACTCGTCGCGACGCCACGGTCATCTGCGTCGTGGAGGAACCCTCGGATGTGATCCCGATGGAGCGCACCCACGAATTCCATGGCCTCTACCACGTGCTCGGGGGCGCTCTGTCTCCGATTGACGGGATCGAGCCCGAGGACCTCAAGATCGAGCAGCTCTACGCGCGCGTGAGCCCCTCTGCGGGCGGCCTCTCCGCGACCGACGACTCGCCGGTCGTGCGCGAGCTGGTGCTCGCCACCAACCCCACCACCACCGGCGAAGCCACCGCGCTTCACATCGCCGAGGAGCTGCGCGCTCGCGCGCCGCAGCTAAAGGTCACCCGCCTCGCCTCCGGTCTGCCGGTTGGCTCGGACCTCGAGTACGCGGACGAGGTCACGCTCGGCAAGGCGCTGGCAGGGCGACGCTCGCTGTAGCCTCAAACGATGCCTGAGATCGTGGTCATGAAGTTCGGCGGCACCTCCGTGGCCGATGCGCAGCGCATCAAGCGCGCCGCCAAGCGCATCGTCGAGAAGCGCGAGGCCGGCTACAGCGTCGTGGCAGTGCTATCGGCGCGCGGCAAGACCACCGACGAGCTGATCTCGATGGCCGAGGAGGTGTCCGCCGCCCCCGACCCGCGCGAGATGGACATGCTGCTCTCCACCGGCGAGCGCATCTCCTGCGCGCTATGCGCGATGGCCATAAACGATCTGGGTCACCGTGCGATCTCCCTGACCGGATCGCAGGCGGGGATCGTCACCGACACCTCCCACACCAAGGCGCGCATCCTCGACGTGCGCGCCGATCGCGTAAGAGCCGCCCTGGAGCAGGATTCGATCGTGCTCGTGGCGGGCTTCCAGGGTGTGTCGACCGCCGACGACGTCACCACGCTCGGCCGCGGCGGCTCCGACACCACCGCCGTGGCGGTCGCCGCCGCGCTGGGTGCCCGCGAATGCGAGATCTATACGGATGTCGCGGGGGTGTTCACCGCCGACCCGCGCATCGTGCCCGACGCCCGCAAGCTGTCGACCGTGTCTTTCGAGGAGATGCTGGAGATGGCGGCCTCTGGAGCAGGTGTGCTGCAGCTGCGCTCGGTGGAGTATGCGCGCAACGAAAACGTCCGTATCCACTGTCGCTCGTCTTTTGACGACTGTCCCGGTACCGTCGTGGTCTCAGAAGGAGAGAACATGGAGAAGCCCCTCGTCACCGCCGTCACCCACTCGACCTCGGATTCGATGATCACTTTGATCGGCGTCGAGCACGTTCCGGGCATAGCCGCGCGCATCTTCGAGGCCCTTGCGGAGGCCAGCGTGAACGTGGACATGATCGACCAAAACGTGCCCACCTCGGCGGGCGGCAAGGCAGAGATCTCCTTCACCGTGCCTCACGAAGACCTGAGGGTGGCCACAGGTGCGCTGGAGATGCTGAGGGGTGATGTATTCGATCGCATAACCACTCAGCGCGAGATGGGCAAGGTGTCAATCGTGGGCGCCGGCATGCGCTCGCACCCAGGCGTGGCGGCGAAGGTCTTTCGTGTGCTCAACGACGAGGGCATCAACATCGAGATGATCTCGACCTCGCCGATCAAGATCTCCTGTGTGATCGCCCGCGCCCGCGTCGAGCGGGCCGTGCAAGCGCTGCACGGCGCCTTTGAGCTCTCCGGCCCCGGCACCGTCGATGTGGAGGAGCCGTTCAGGGCGCCCGCTGGTTGAGAACCGCGCGGCCCGTGCGATCGGCTCTGCCGAATAGCAGCAACCAAGTCTTGACATTCAGGCCTCCTACGGCTAGCGTGCGACCACTTGAGTTAGCCAACGGAGGAATTTAGGGAGATTCGCCGACGTACGCATGACGCAAACGAAGGCGTCAGCACGAAACTATTTCGATCGGGTGAGATGCCTGCGGTCGATGTGCTGATTCCCGTTTCAACATTCAACGCGAGTCAGGGAGACAAGCTTGGAGGCAACAAGTAGTCAGGTGGAGCAGGAGTTCGCTACTCCAGCGAGCTTCGGCGGGCCGGCGGCGGGCCATCCACACAGTCAAAGGGGGCTTGGGCGGCGACGAGCGGGGCTCGTCTCGATTCTGGAGACGCGGGGTCCCGCGTCGAGCATGCTGCGCGACGCGATGTTCCGGCGGATGCTGCTCGCTGGAGACGTGCTTGCGGTGGTGGGCGCGTTTGCGCTTGCGATCGAGCTGTCGGGTGGACGACTGCAACTCGGGCGCGTGTGTCTCGCGGGCCTGCCACTGGTCGTGCTTGGCGCGAAGGTGTTCGGCCTGTATGACCGCGACGAGGCGGTCATACGCAAGACCACGCTCGACGAGGTGCCGAAGCTGTTTCAGGTCGCCACGCTGTGCGCATTGGTGGCGTGGCTCGCGCAGGGGCCGCTTGGCTACGGGCAGCTGACGCGCGAGGACGTTCTGTTTTTGTGGATCGCGCTGGCAGTCCTGCTCGTCGTCGGACGTGTGGGGGCGCGTGCGGTGGCATTGCGAGCCGCGCCGATCGAGCGTTGCCTGTTTATCGGCAGCGCCGCGTCCGAACAGACGATTCGCTCGCGCATGATCAACCATGGGGGCGTCAGGGCGGAGATCGTGGCGCACGTCGATCCGGATGAAATAGCTCCGTGGTCGACCGACGCGTTTTCGCACGACAAGCTGCAGGAGATACGCGATCTTGCCGGAACGCTTGACGTGCATCGCGCGATCGTTGCGCCGAGCAGCAACGAAGGGCGAGAGACGCTCGATCTGGTGCGCACGCTCAAAGCGGTGGGCATACGGGTGAGCGTCGTGCCGCACCTGCTGCAGGTGATCGGATCCTCGGTCGAGTTCGACGACCTGCATGGGGTCACGCTGATGGGTGTGCGCCGCTTCGATCTGAGTCGCTCATCGGCGCTGGTCAAGCGCGCGTTTGACTTCACGGGTGCCTCGCTTGGCCTGCTGGCGGTCTCCCCGCTGATGATCGGCATCGCGATCGCGATCAAGCTCGACAGCAAGGGTCCCGTGTTTTTCCGCCAGGCCCGGGTTGGCCGCGGTGAGCGGCACTTTGGACTGTTCAAGTTCCGCACGATGGTGCCCGATGCGGAGGCGCTCAAGCACTCGCTGGCCGATCTCAACGAAGCGCAGGAGGGTCTGTTCAAGATCGCCGAGGATCCACGCGTCACGCGCATCGGCAAAATCCTGCGCAAGACCGCGCTGGATGAGCTGCCGCAGCTGTTCAACGTGTTGCGCGGTGAGATGAGTCTTGTGGGACCGCGTCCGTTGATCCTCGACGAGGATCGGCGGATCGAGGGCTGGCATCGTCGCCGCCTAGCCCTGCATCCGGGCATGACCGGCCACTGGCAGATCCTCGGCCCGGCCACCGTGTCGTTGCGGGAGATGGTTGCGATCGACTATCTGTATGTGGCCAACTGGTCGCTGTGGACCGACGTGAAGATCCTGCTACGCACGGTTCCCTACGTGCTCTGTCGTCGCGGCCTCTGAGCCGGCTTTTCTTGGTGCGCTCCTCCCGAGCTTCGTATCTCGGTTGACGAGCTTCGTCTCTCGGTTGACGATCGGTGGAGCGGGCGAGCGCCTCAGTGGGCGGTCGACGAGCGCGCGGCCGAGTGTCCGCCGCGTGTGCCCACACGCCTAGCGCGCTCGCGACGGTCTTCGAGCCTGAGCACGAGCGCGCCGGCTCGCGGGCCGGCGGTGTCGAGCAGTCGCGGTGAGCGACCCACCATGGTGGCGACGCTCCCGCGTCGTGATGCGCGATCGCCACGCGCGGCCATCCAGCAGGCCGCCACGACCAACGTTAGCGTGGCGATCCAAACGGCTGCAATCAGCAAAGCAATCATGGGTCCCTCGAAGCTCCTATTCGCGTACGTTGGACGGATTCCTCGGTCGCTGAATACTGGATCGGATGCTTCCCCCACCTACTTGATACCCAATCGTGCGGACCGAACAGATGTCCAGCGAACGTATTAGCCGGTAATTACGCCAAACTCCTGCGTGTAGACCGCGCCTGGTTGGCCGCCGGCGAGCGATGCCGGCGCGGCCGGGTCGACGCCGACCGCGGTGTCGCGGTATTCGTTGCCCAGGATGTTGGCAAGATGCTCGGGCGAGGCGATCCAGGCGGCCACGATCGCGCTTGGCGTGGCCAGGCTGAGCGTGCCCCAGGCGATGTTCTCGCCGATCGTGTAGCCAACCTGCGAGTTGGGGATGTAACCGGTCGCCTGAATGCGTTGCAGCGGGGTTTCGCCGTTTGGCGCGATGTGCGAGAAGTAGTCTTCGCTGACCATCTTTTCGCTGTGCATCTGCGAGGATTGCGCCAGTTGCGCGTTTGGCTGCAGCGGAAGCTCGTTGTTGCGCGCACGCTCCTGGTTGACCAGGCACAGGGTGGCCGCGTCGACCTGCGCGAGGTTGCCGGTTTCGGGCATCAGTTCGGTGCCCTGACAGGGCGTGGCCAGCACGCTGGCGATCGTGGCCGCGGTATTTGGCACGTTGACGGTCACAACGGCGCTCGGTTCGTCGGCGCGCTTGGCGTGGGCGTGTATAGGTGCGTGCGTGATGGTGTGCGATGAGCTCTTGTCAGACCGTGGCAGGGTGCTCGCAGCGGGCCGCGTGTGCGTTCTGTGTGACTTGACGCAGCGCTGAGCGTGCTTGCGGTGGCGCTTGGCTGCGACCTTGCAGGTCGTGTGGGCCCGCTTTGAGCGGTGGCGGCTCGCGTCGGCGTGCGCGATGCGTGCCACCGGGTTTGCGATGTGTGGGGATGGATTGGGCGTGCCCGCAGTGGCAACCGCTGCGGTTGCGCAAGAGCACGCTATGGCCAGCAGGAGGCTGCTGAGAAGTGTGGATAGGCGGCGCACGCTCACGCTATCGGCAGCGACTAGCGTGTGGCTGAGTGCTGCTGGCCGGTTTGGACGAGCTAGGGCGGTATCGCGCAGGTAGTTCGCGGCTTTATGCTGGTGCGGATGGTGTGGTATTGCGCATGAGGCACGGCGGGCTGCTTGTCGCGCTGATCCTGGCTGTGGGGATCGCCGCCACGGTGCTGGCGCTGCACGGCCGCGAAGACAATGCCCAGTTTGTGTCGGCCCAGCAGGCGCTTGCGCCTGTCAGCGCGGTTCAGCTGGAGCGTTTGATCCTGACCACGAGCGACCCGCGTCCGGGCTATGGAGGGCGGGAGGGTGGCCATAGCCCGCGAGCGTTGGCGGTGCGCTGTGAGTCGGCCAACGCTAGTGCCCTTGGCAATCCGTGGAGTTGCGTTGTGCGCTACCCGCGGCTTCCCCGTGTGCGCTACCGCGTGAGCGTGTACGCCGACCGTTCGATCTTTGGGGCCGGCGAGCCCGAAGGCGCATCGCTCCAGGGTGTATTGACCGTCAGGGGCTGCTGCGTGGCCTCTGACGCCACGCCTTAGGCTGAGGCTACTGAAGCTCTTCGCGCAGCTTGCCGAGTGCGCGGTAGATGCGGCCCTCGACGGCGCTTTCGCCCTCGCCGAGCACGCGCGCGACTTCGCGCAACTTGAGATCGGCGCCGAAGCGCAGCGCCAGTGCCTCGCGCTCCTCATCGTTGAGCAGCGCCAGCGCCCGGTGCAGCTCGTCGCGACGCTCCACCGCGCCCAGCGCGGGGTCCGACTGCTCCTGTGTGGCGCCGGCGCTCACGTGCTGCAGTGCTCGTTCTTCGTGTGTGTGCCGCCGCGCGTTGTCGCGCAGCAGGTTCAGCGCGATCGTGTAGAGCCAGCGCCGCTCGCTGCCGCGCCGTGGATCGAAGCGCTGGTGGGAGCGCAGCACTCGCTCGAAGGTCTCCGACAGCAGGTCCTCGGCGAGCGTGCGGTTGCCGGTGTGGTAGGCGAGGAACGAGAACAGCCGCTCGGCGTGCTCCTCGAACAGCCGCTCGAAGGTGTCGGTTCGCATGCGCCGTGACATTCTGGCGGGTTGCGAGGAGCCGAGGCGAGCGGATGTGGTGCGTGTCATTTCGTGGGCCATTGATCTCTATCCGTGAGCCGTTGAGGTTGAGACGCGTCCTCGCAAGGCACAAGGACTCCGGGGTGTCCTTCCCCGGAGTCCTTGCTCGTGCCTCATGCGAGCGTTGCGATCAGTCTGTGCGCCCTTGCGGCTAGGAGCACAGGTGGTAGGTGTGGCTTTGGGTGATGACTTTGCCACTGGCCGTGACCGCGGTGATCGTGACCGTCGTGCCGGCAGTGCCGGTGGAGCAGGGCAGGTCGGTCAGCTTGATGTTTGCCGATGCCTTTTTGCCCTTCAGCACGGACACGACCTTGCCGTTGACCTTCAGCGTGATCTTCCTGAGTTTTGATTTGCCCGGAACTTTGATGTGGATCTTGATGTCGCGGGTGCTGGTCGTGGCTTTCTTGGTCGTGCTCGATGCCTGCACTCCACCGGCCGCTGGCGACGCGCTGACCGTGACGGTCGAGGAGTAGTAGTTATTAGTGACGGTGTTGGTGACGTTGTTGGTTGTGGTGTTGCTTTCGTTGATCGTCGTTTCGTTGAAGCTGTTTTCGTTGCAGTTGAAGTTGTTGTTGCCGTCGTTGCTTTCGTTGCCGTTGTCGTTTCCGTTTTCGTTGCCGTTTTCGTTGCCGTTGGTGTTTCCGTTGCCACTGCCGTTGCCGGTACCGCCGCCGCTGCTGCCTTTGCTGCCTTTGTCGCTGCGGCCAAGATAGGACGCGAAGCTAGTCGTCCCATTGCCGTTGCCGTCTTTGTTGCCGTTGCCGCTACCGGTGCTATTGCCGTTGCCGTTGTTGGTGTCGCAGCTGCTGCCGTACTGGGCGGTTGCGGCGTTGCTGTGGGTACCGCCGCTGCCGACGCTCGCGAGCACGCCGCCGGTGCCGGCTGCCATCAGCCCAACGGTCAGGCCCGCGACGGCGAAGCGGCGAGCGCCGGCGCCTGTGCGCTTGACTCCGGCCTGGGCGCGGGACATGGCTGAGGTCTTGATGCGGTCAAGCTCCAGCGGGCTGGCCTCGGGACGCTCGCTGCGCAAGCGCTGGGCGACGCCCTCCAGCTCATCCTTGTGTGCGTCGTGTCTGCGCGGCATGTCGGTCTCCTGGCCTCCTGTGTGGGTGTGCGTGGGAAAAGTCCTCTGACCGCCTATACGAACGGGCCGCCGGTTTTCCGACAGCCCCGCCAAAAAGTTTTTGCCTCTACAGGTGCGGATCGCGAACTTTCCGGAGGTCTTTTGCCTCTACAGGTGCGTGATCGCGAACTTTCCGGAGGTCAGTGCTTCCAGGCGCAGGCGCGAAGCGGCGGCTTCCCACGCGCGCGGGCTATCCGAGCTCAGCTTGCGCGCGGCGTTTCTGAGCCCCGCCTCGCGCGGGTTGAGCTCGAGCGCCCGGCGGATCGCCGCATGCGGATCGACGCCCGCGGCGGCGCGTGCGTCAGCCAGCCAGAACTGCTGTTCCCAGCTTTCCGGTTCAAGTGTTGCTGCCTGGGTCATCGCCGGCACCGCGGCCTGGGCGAAGCCCTGCTCGAGGTCGCACAGGCCGATGATCACGTATGCCTGCGGGCGCTTGGCAGATAGCGATAGCGAGGACAGCGCCTCGTGCCGCGCGCTCGTGCATTCTCCCCGCTGTAGCTCGGACGCGCTGCGTTCCAGGCGCGAGAAGGAGGTGGCCACGAGTAGCGGAGCGATAGCCAACAGCAGCCATCCCAGTGCGATGAATGTGCGCTCGAGGACCAACCCCGAGAGTCCCACCCTGCCGTCGTGCGGGCGGGCTAGGGCCAGTCCCGCCAATATGAGCACGCCAAGGGTGACGGCCGGCATCTGCCAGTCCCAGTCGAATGCCTGGTGTGCGGCCCATGCCAGCGACACGGCAAACAGCGCCGCATACAGCGCGCGGTCGGGGCCACGGATTCGTCCAGCCAGACCGACGAGAATGCCGAGTACCACGACCAGGATCAGCACGAAGCCGACGATGCCGAGCTCGGCCAGACTCTGCAGATACAGCGAGTGGGCGTCCACCACATACCCCGATTCGGTGCGGTAGCGGGGGAAGTACTGCTGGTAGGTGCCCGCGCCGGTGCCGCGCAGCTTCTGTGTTTCATAGATCCGCACCGCGGCCCTCCACAGTGGCAGGCGCCCGTCGTTGGCCGGGTCGGTGAGTCGTTCGCGGGTTTGGGTCGCGTGTGCTTCGTTGGTGCCGTCGACGAATTTGTCGTACTCGCGATGCGCGAGCCCACCCGCGCCCGCCGCGAGCGCTATCGCGAGCACCAAGACGCCTACGCCTATGCCGACGCCGACGCGTAGCGCACGGCGTGGCGGCATGCGCACGAGCGCCAAGCCGGCGATCCGGCGGTCGGCGAGCAGCAGCACCGCGCGCAATAGCGCGGCGCCCGCCACGCAGGCGACCACGACGACGGCCACATGATGGCCCTGGGCGACGGCGGCGGCGCTGGTGGGGTGCGTGGTGGCGAGCGTGGTGGCGTCCCATGCCGAGCGCAGGGCGACCGCGGTGGGGGCCGCGACCGCGAGCAGTGCCGTGGGAAGCGTGTTGAAGCGCGTCAGCAGGAAGTAGGCGAGCAGCCCCACCACGGCGACCCCGATCGCCCCCCGCGAGAAGGTCAAAAGCAGCGTGGCTGCGACCGCTGGCAGCACGGCTGCGGCGGCGACGCGCACGCTCCAGTGCTCGGAGCGGTCGGCGGTCAGGTGGAAGCCGAGGATCAGCACGATCGCGGCGATCATGCCCTCGGCGTTCCAGTAGGTGAGCGGGTAGTTGAGCCGGCTGACAAAGAAGCTGGCGGCGGTTGGCCACGTGTGGGGCAGCAAGCGCGAGATCAGGCCGACCAGGCACACGGCCGCAAGGCCCGCGACCAGTGCTCGCACCAGCCAGTTGACTCGCTCGCGCGTGTAGCGCAACGAGCCGAACAGCGTGAGTGCCAGTACGTACAGCAGTGTGCGTACGAATTCGTCCAGCGTGTTGGCCGTGGCGTGGGACCAAAGCGCCGATGCCAGCTGGAAGGCCGCATACAGCACGAGGGCGATGAGCGGGATCGCCAGTGTCCGGCTGAACCCCTCAAACGGTCGCTCGGCTAGCGCGGTGCGCAGCACGAGCGCTTGCGCGAACACGATCGTCGCGAATCCCGTCGCGCTCGGGAAGTAGCCGCCGGCGTTGAATGACAAATACAGCAATGCCGCGGGCGCCAGCAGCACAAGCGCCACCCACCCGGCCGTCTCCAGCGGCGCGCGCCTTGCCCATGCGCCGACCGACCCCGCTCGCGACGCCGTGCTGACCCGCACCGTCTCCGCTGACACGGCCGCTAGCCTACCGTGACCGGCAGGTGTAGCTTGCTTTCGCGGATTTTGCGGGTTCTATGAGTCCCCGATCTTGCGCACATGGGTGAGTGGCGCATAGGATTGCTTGCGGTATCGGGGTGGCTGCTCAGACCATGTGTGTCGTTTTGATTCATCTGGTTGAGTTCTGGACAATGGGCAGTTTTGCCATTTAGGGGCGAGTGCCGCACGCCAAGTGATTTGGAGGTTGATGGTTCACATCGCCACAGACACGAGTACCAAGCCACGGGCCGTGGGACTGTATGTACGCGGTCAATTGGACCTCACGGCGGTGGATGCTTTCCGCGAGGGTCTCACACGGGCGACTCGTAGGGGTCGGGCGGTTGAGGTCCATCTTGGCAACGTCGATTTCATCGATGGCTGCGGCTTGGCGATGCTGATCGACGCGATGACGCGCGCGCGCGGGGCGGGTCATCAGATAAGCATTGTCGATGCCTCCGGCTGTGTGCGTCGCTTGATCGAGATCACCGACACGGCCGATCGGCTCGCGCCGCTTCCGATCGGTGGGCAGGCGAAAGCCAATGACAATGAGGAGATCGCTTACAAGGCTATGGAGGTTGCGCCCAGGGCGGCGTTCAGATCCTGAACGTATTAAGCGACATCTGCCCTATTGACTGCGCGCATTCCCGGTCGCAGACTGGCGAATGGGATGAGTCAATCCAGATAATTGGATTGATTGTCCAATTTGCGATTCACATGGTGATGGTGCCGCGTCACCCAGAGCTTGAAGGATGCGATCAGAATGCAACGACCGAACCGCCTTGGCGTGCCGTTGGGCCTCGTTAGCGTCGCCCTGCTGGCGAGCATCGCCATTCTGCCCGTTCAAGCTTCTGCGCGCGCCACGCGCGGTCAAGATCAACTGATCCCGCTCTACGACAACGCCAACCCGACCGATTGGACCGAAGCGTGCTCGCAGACGAACGGCGCTGGTAACGGCTCGTGGATCATCGCCGACGTGGCCGAAGGACAGGGCCCGGGCGCCGCTAGCGTGCCCGCATGGGCGAAGGTCATCGAAAACTGCTACAGGTATGGGCGCGCTTCGGTGATCGGTTATGTGTGGACCGACTATGGCGAGGGTGGCCAAGCATCGATTGCCTCGATTGAGAGCCAGATCAGGGCCTGGTACTCATACTACCCAGGCAACATAGCTGGCATCTTCTTCGACGGGGTCTCCGACGACGTCCCGGGGACGACCACCAGCAATCAGAGCTTCTATCGCACCCTGGCCTCTTATGTCCACACGCATGAGGGCGACAACGGCGAGGTCGTGTTCAATTTCGGTGCCAACCCTGGCTCAGACTGGATGCTGGACAGCAGCAACGCCAACAACGCTGATCTCGTCGTCACGTTCGAGGGCTCATACAACACGCCAGGCGAAGATCCGTACACATCCTGGGCGCAGGCCAGCTGGGAGCGGCGCTACTCGGCCGGCTATTTCGCGGCCCTAGTCTACAACGCGCCGAATGCTCTGACCACGCCTCAGCCCGCGTCGGTATGTGCCTCGCTGGCGCAGCAGAACATCGGCTACGTTTACGTTGGAACTTGGTATGACCAGCTGCCGTCGTACTTCGGTGAACTTTTGACGGAGTCGGCGCGCGGCAACTGCTGATCTTGCTCGACATTGCGGGTTGTGTGGCATCGGTGAGCCTGTCGCGGGCGGCGTTGGCCGATAGCTCCGCCGTCCTATCGGTGTTCATGGGTTGAACGTGAAAAGGTCCGCACGGTCGATTGACCGTGCGGCGTGCTGAATTCAGTGTGTAACGGCCTGGGTTTGGACCCCCAGGGTATCCCGTTGCCAGCAATACCAGCCCCCCATCAGAAGGACCACGCCGAGCGTGGCTCCGAGCATCTCCTCAGACAAGCGGAGTCGCTGATCGACGTCCTCTCCGAGGAGGGGGCGGTGGAGGCTCACACGGTGACGGATTTACTCGAGCTGATCGTCGACGGCTACGCGCACGTGCTGGCGCTCGACGTCGATCGCCGCCGGCTCGAGCGTGACATCGCGCGCCTGGCTGGGTCGGGGGATCCACAGGCGGCGGCTGAGCTGCGTCAGCTGTCGGACACGTTGGGAGACGTAACGTCCGCGAGCGAGCGGCTACGCAAGCTGCTGGGTGAGGTGCGCGCGCGCGACGAACGCACAGGGCGCCATTGATCTAGGGCTCTAGGGTTCGGCGGCGGAGTCTGAGGAGGACTCCTCGACGGTCGCCTGCGCGACGGGCTCGGGGGACGTTTGGGGTCCATCCTCTGTGGATGTCTCTGCCACAGCCTGCGAGGGAAGCGCGTCGGCGCTAGCGGCGGCTGCCGCGCGGTTCTCCTCTTCGACCGCCAGCCAGATCTCCTCGCGGTAGATCGATACTCCCGCTGGCGCGGCGATCCCCAAGCGGACCGTGCTGCCGCTGACCTCCATCACGGTGACCACGATGTTCTCGCCGATCACGACGCGCTCTCCCGGACGTCGCGCCAGTATCAGCATCGTGGAGATTATGAACCGCGCTGCTAGGCAGCGTCGGCCGGTCGGGATGGCTCCTTCGGCGCTTCGGCCGACTGCACGCGGGCGGGCTGGGCGCCCGGCTCGGTCGTTGATTGCTCGGATAGCGTGAACAGCGGGGCTTGTAGTGGCGCGTTGTCGTTGGTGTTGATCACTTGGTAGCCGCGACCTTCATGGATCACCAGCGGCGCGCGCAGATTGGCGGTGATGTCAAGCGGGTTCGGCGTTGCGCGCACTGTCACATAGAGCTTTGCGGCGGTGGTGTCTTCGATGCCTGTGCGCTCGCGGTCCTCGGCCGCGATCTGCAGCGAGAATGTCGAGAAGAACTGGTAGGGGCTGACGACCGGCAGCGCGAGGGTGGGCTCGTCGACCGAATGCAGCCACAGGAATCCGGTGCCGGGGTTGCGGTCTATCAGTGCGTAGCGCAGGCCGCCGAGACCGATCAGCCCGAAGGGAAACTCGATCACCTCCTCGGGTGCGATCTCGACCGTGCCGAAGCGGATGCTCTGAAATGTCACGGACATGTTGGCTCTCTCTTCAGCCGGCTACTGCAGGAACTGGAGCAGGGATTCTTGGATGATGCTCGCGCCGGCGCGCAGCGCCGCCTCATAGGCGGCCTGCTCATTAGCGTAGGCGATCGACGTCTGGGCGATGTTGGCGTCCTCGGTATTGGACAGGCTCGCGGCGATCGAGCCCTGTAGAGATTCGATCCGGCTGACCGCCGTTTGCAGCTGGTCGGTCACACTGCCGGCCGTCGCCTGCAGTTGGGTGAGCGTCTGGATGTTTGCTTCCAGGTCCTTCAGGTCGCTGGAGCCGAGTGCGCCGACGTCTTCGGTGGTGCCGCCGCGCAGGTGTTCGGAGATCGTCTGTAGCGTGTCGAGCAGCTTGCCGTCCGCGGCTTCATGGCCGTTGCCAAGCAGCGTGGAGATGTTGGTGTTGATGTCGACCGACACGCCGGGGCCGATCGCGCGTGTGATCGTGCCGCTGTCGCCCTGGTAGGTGTCTTCCGCTCCCTGCGGGTAGGGGGTGGTTGTGGTCTTCGTGCCCGAGAACACGTATTGCCCGGCGTACTGCGTGTTGGCGTCCTGCTTGACCGCTTCGGTGAGCTGGTCGACCTCGGTGGCGATGCTTTCGCGGTCGCTCTGGTTGTAGGTGCCGCTTGAGGTCTGCACCAAGAGCCCGCGCACGGTCTGCAGCACGTTTGAGATGTTCGACATCGCACCGCTGGAGGTGTTCTCCCAGGAGATCCCTTCCTGGGCGTTGGTTTCGTAGGAGCTCAGCCCGTCGAGCTGGCTCTGCAGGTCGATCACCTGGCTGGCGCCATAGGGATTGTCCGACGGTTCGAGGATCGTCTTGCCGGAGGACAGTTCGTCTGATGTGCGCTCCAGGCTCGCAAGCGAGGAGTTGATGTCGTTGAGCGTGGTGGCGGTGACCATTGCCGGGGTGATGCGTTCGGTCATCGACCAGCCTCCGCGCATCGAGCGATGTTGGGGCGCAATTGGGCATCCTTGGATTGCCAGATGGCCGGGCTGCTCATCGCTACAGCCCTACCACGCCGGTGTGCTCGATCAGAGTTTCGAGCATGCTGTCCATCGCTGTGAGTGTGCGAGCCGAGGCCTGGTAGCCGCGCTGGAAGCTGATGAGGTTTGTCATTTCTTCGTCGAGCGACACGCCTGAGACGCTCTGGCGCTGGTTGTCGATCGCGGTGACGGTGGTCTGCAGGTTCGCCTGGTCGTCCTTGGCAGTTTGCACGCCGGCGCCGACCTGCTCCACGAGCGCCGCGTAGTTTTGTTCGGCCACGCCCCCTCGCAGGTCCGCGATCGCCTGGGCCACGTTGTTGCCCCCGGCGTCTCCCGTCGAGGAGGTTTGCACCTGGACGGCGGTGACCGCGACCTTGAGGGTCGCGGCGGTTGTGCCGGAGAAGAACGGTGTGGTGGTGTGCAGCGCGTTCACGCTGCTCGCCAGCGCGCTCGCCACGTTGTTGAGCTGCGCCTGATAGTTGCTCAGTGCCCCGGTTGGGCTCGTGAGACTGAGCAGCGCGCCGAGCTTGCCTCCGGCGGATTCGGTGAGAGTTTGAGGCCAGTTGACGGTGGTGCCTTCCACCAGCGGCTTCGCGGCGTCGCCAAAGCTCACGGTGTCGGTGCCGTCGGGCTGCTCGCTGACGGTGATCTGTGCGAGGCCGGAGAGCTTGTCGAGCAGCTCGTCGCGCCGATCGAGCATTTCGTTGGGCTCCTGCCCGGCCTCTTCGGCGAGCTTGATCTGCCCGTTGAGCTGGGCGATCTGGTTGGCGTCCTCCTGCACTTCGCCTGAGGGTCCGGTGATGGCCGCGTACTGTTCTCCCGCCTGGGTGGAGATCGTTGACAGTTGTGAGCTGAGCTCGTGGAGGGTGTTCGCCAACTGTTCGCCCGCGCCCACCACCGCTTCCTTGGCGGCTACGTTTGTGGGTGCGTTGGCAAGTTCGCTCCACGCGCTCCAGAACTTCGATATCTGACTGGCAAGCCCGGAGCTGGATGGTTCGTTGAACGTCGCCTGGGCCTGGGTGAGCTCTTCGGACTGGGTGCTGGCTTCGCTGAGTGCGCTGTTTTGCGTGCGGTATTGGGCGTCGAGGTAGACGTTGCGCACGCGGGCGATGGTGGCGACGCTGACGCCGGTGCCGAGCTGCGCCCCGTCGCCCGTGACCGGCGAGATCGAAGGGATCGTGATCGGCGTGTTCGTCTGCAGGACCGCGGTCTCGCGCGAATAGCCTTCGGTGTCCGAGTTGGCGATGTTGTTGCCGGTGACGTCGAGCGCCGCCTGCTCGGCGATCAGGCCGCTGAGCGCGGTTTGCAGTCCTTGCAGGGTCGGGATCGACATCTTCTAGGCCTGCAGGTCCAGGACGTGCAGGTTGCCGCCCGGGCGCGGTCGCGTGATCGACGTGGAGGTGCCGTGCGTGTCGTAGCCGTTCACTCCGTCAAGCGCGAGGATCCCCATCAGGTGGTCGAGAAAGCCCAGCTCGATCTGCATCAAGGAGCGGTTGCAGGAGTGCTCGCGTTGCAGCTCTCGCAACAGGCCTCGCAGCTCTGCGCTGAGGGCCGCGGCGCGCTCCGCGTCCTCGTGGTCCATCAACGTGCGCAATTGCTCGAGCGTGACCGCCTCCGCCGGGATGCCCAGTTGTGCTCCGCTACGGGCGAGCAGGCGCGTGCGCTCCTCCTCCAGCAACTGTCGGCGACCCATCTCTCCGCGCAGGATTCCGGCGAGGCGCACGACGGTGTGCACGTCGCGCGCGCGGATCGCCGCGCCCTGCTCCAGCACGACCTCGAGCAGTCTCCTCGCCGAGTCGATCTGCGCGTCGAGATGCGCGAGCACATCCGCGCCCAGCGTATGGTCTTGCACGAGTCCCTCGGGTACGGCAAGCGCGGTCATGCTCATGAGCTGGTGCCCCCGGTCGCGAGCGTGCCGGCGGTCCCACTTGCTGCGTGCATCATGCCGGCGGCGTCTAGCGATTGGCGGGTCATCTGGGCGGCGAGACCCAGTCCGCCGTCGTTCATCACGCCGCTGGTGAGCGCCTGTGGCAGCATCGATGAGATCGGTCCACTCGCGGCGCTCGTGCCTGCTGAGCTTCCTTCGGAAGATTCGCCTTCTTCCCCGCCGAGGCCGCTACTTGCCGTGAGCGACTGTGAGAGCTCCTCGACCAGCATCTGTTCGAAGGCAAGCGCGGTTTGGTAGGACTTTTGAGTGGTGGCGGAGCCATTGCGCACCCATGCTGGCTCAAGCATCTGATTGACCACGAGCGGGCTATCGCCTGGAAGTGACGAGCCCGAGGCGAGCGGGATGCTCATGACGGGCGCAGCTGGTTGGCGATCGACATCATCTGGCTCTCGGTTTGGATCGCCGAGCTGCTCATCTGGTAGGCGCGTTGGGTGCTCACCATCAAGGCCATCTCCTTCGACATGTCCACGTTGGAGCCCTCCAAAGCTCCTTGGTGGATCTTCCCGGCGCTCGTGCCGATGGCTTGCGGCGAGCCGCTGGCTGCCGTAGGTGTGAGTGTGCCGTCACCGCCGGCTAGCAGGTGGTCAGGCGAGGGCACGGTAACGAGCTTGATTTGTCCGAGCGTGCGCTTGCCCGCGGTAACGGCGCCGTCGGGTGCGATCTTCACCTCGTCGGCCGAGACACCCGCGGGAAGCTTGATCGGTGGTTCCAGTGGGTTGCCCCGCGCGTCCACGATCGTGCCACCGGCATCGACGCCGAAGCTGCCGTTGCGGGTGAGCGTCGGCTTGCCACCCTGGCTCTTGACCTGAAAGTAGCCTTCGCCTTCGATCGCCAGGTCGAGCGGATCGCCCGTTTCCTGTATGGGTCCCTGGGACTGGTTGCGCCCGATCACTTGTGCGCTCGCGCCGGCGCCGACGCTCGATTCGGTGCCGGCCTCGTCCACCGTGTTGTAGAGCAGGTCGCTGAAGGCGACACGCTCGGATTGGTAGCCGCTGGTGGAGAGGTTGGCGAGGTCGTTTGAGATCGCGTCGAGCTGTTCCTGCTGAGCGGACATGCCCGCGGCCACCGAATAGAGACCTTCGAGCATCAGGCGCCGCCGTTCAGCGAGCCGACCTGCGATGCGGACTCCTGCAGGGTCTGTCCGATCGCCTGGATCGCCTGCTGACCGGACTGGAAGCTGCGCAGCGAGGTGATCATTTCGACCATGATCTTGGCGGCGTCCACGCCCGATCCCTCCAGCGACCCCTGGCGTACCGCGCCGGTTGGCTTGCCGGAAGCGGTGCCGGTATAAAGGTTTTCGCCCTGCTTGACAGCGCCGGGCACTTCAAAGACGCCGAGCGCGCTTGGCGCGACTGTGCCGTTTGCCCCCACCTTGATCTGCGCCCCGCTCTGGTCGAGCACCGGGTCGCCATTGGTGTCTGTCAGAACCCCCTGCGCGGAGGTCGTGAACTGGCCGTCGCGGGTGTAGCGCACACCCTGGGATGTCTTGACCGCGAAGAAGCCGCTGCCCTCGATCCCGAAGTCGAGCGGTTCACCGGTTTCCTGAAGCGACCCCTGCGTCATGTTGGTGTAGGTCTTGCCGAGCGCCACGCCTTCGTTCACCGATCCGATCGCCGAGCCGCCCTCGGTGTTGGCGAGCAGTACATCCCCAAAGCTGTGTTGCGGCGATTCGTCGGGCTTGAAGCCGGGTGTGGTGGCGTTGGCCAGGTCGTTGGAGAGCTGGTCCTGGCGAACCTGCTCGGCGACCATCCCGGAGGCGGCGATATACAGGCCAAGATCCATGTCGTTCCGGGTGTTCGACCGAGGCGGGCGATTCTTTAGGCTCAGCCCACCGCGCTGAACAGCGCCAGCTCGTCGGAGAGCCGGTCATACAGGCGCCGGCGCAGTTGGGTGTGGATCTGCGAGACGCGGCTCTCAGACACGCCCAGCCGGGCACCGATGTCGCGCAGCGTCCAGTGCTCCAGGTAGAGCAGCACCGCCACTTCGCGCTCGACGGGCGGCAGTAGCGCGAACGCGGCGCGGAAGCGCTGCTTGGCTTCGCGACGCTCGGCGTAGATGGTTGGGTCGCAATCGGTGTCCGGGCTCTCAAGCGTGTCGATCCGCTCGATCGTGGTGTTCTCATCCGAGCGGACGGTGCGGTTGAGCGAGCCGACCTCCGCCAGGGCGACCTCGTCGAGACGCCCGACGAGCTCACTCGGCTCCATGTCGAGCATCCCCGCCAGCTCCTCACGGCTGGGTTGGCGCTCGTGGGCGGCGAGAAACGTGTCGCGCGCGTGGTTGATCGCGCGCTCGTCGCGACGCAGCGAGCGCGGCGCCCAATCGTGGCGGCGCAGCTCGTCGAGCACGGCGCCGTGGATACGCGTCCATGCGTACTGCTCCAGCGTCGCGCCCTTCTCGGGGTCATAGCGCTCGATCGAGCGGATCAGCGCCTCCAGGCCGCAGGAGAGGAAGTCCTCGACGTCACACTGCGCCGGCACCTCGCGCACCTTGCGGTAGACGATGTAGCGCACCATCGGCGTGAAGGTAAAGATCAGCTGGTCGCGCAATCTGAGATCGCCGGTCCGCTGGTACTCGCGCCACGTCTTGAGGGCTTCCGCCGCCGAGATCCTCACGGTGTCCTTTGCGATCGTTTCCATTTGCGACTCCGATTTCGAGGGAACTGCGAACAGGTGCCCCCGCGTGCGCCAAACCTGCCCGCGGTCCGAGATGCGCTATTTGCGAAGATTTCGGCCGCTGACCGTACCGGCCGCCCCGGTCGTAATCGTTTGATTGGCTCGATTGGGGGTAGCTAGCCAACTCGTCGCATAAACAGCACATTTACCACTGAGTAAATGAGCTATTTCGTACGCGGAAGGTGAGGGATCGTCCCCGCATCGGCCGAGCCGGACTCACTCAGATATCGCCGCGCGCGGTCGATGACCATGCGTGAAGATGGCCTCTCGCGCTCCCGTCACAGCTCCCGCCAACGACCTTGACGGCTACCGCAAGCTGTTCGCACGGCTCGAGTCGATCGAGAATCCACACCGCCGCTACCAGGCGGGCGTGAGCCTGATCGAGCAGGGTCTCGCGGCGGGCGCAGGGGCCTCGTCCGCCAGCCTGGCCGAGCTGTTTGCGACCGTAGCGAACGGTGCTTTGGAGCTACTGGAGCGCGAGCCTCGCGAGCCCAAGCTGCTCAACTATGCGGGCGTCGCGCTCTACGAGCTGTGGAGTCTCGATGCGGCCCAGGCGATGTTCGAGGCATCGAGACGCCTGGACCCGTGTCTGGAGCAGCTAAATCGCAACCTCGCCGCTCTGCGGAGGCGAAGGCGCCGATTGCGCGCCGCGCGGCACGCAGAGTCGCTGCATCCCGCGATTCCCGGGCTTGCCGGCAGAGCGCTTGAGATCGCATCACGCGCCCAGCCGGCGGAGGGCCTGAAGCTCAGTCTGTGCATGATCGTGCGCGACGAGCAGGACATGCTGCCGCGCTGCTTGAGCGCGATTGCCGGTGCGGTCGATGAGATCGTGATCGTCGACACCGGCTCGACCGACGCCACGGTCGAGATCGCTCGCTCGTTTGGAGCGTGCGTGCTCTTCCACGAGTGGACAGGGTCCTTCTCCGAAGCGCGCAATGCGTCATTTGACGCGGCGAGCGGAGACTGGCTGATCTATCTCGACGCCGACGAGGTACTGGTCGAGGAGGACATCCCCCTGCTGCGCTCGCTGACGGGGCGCACATGGCGCGAGGCGTTCTACCTGTCGGAGACCAACCACACCGGCGACCTCGACGACGGCACCGCTGTCACCCATAACGCGCTGCGTGTGTTTCGCAACCGGCCCGAGTATCGCTTCGAGGGACGTTTGCACGAGCAGATCGCACCTCGCCTGCCGGGATATCTGCCCGAGCGTCTGGAGGCCACCGGCGTGCGCATAGAGCACTACGGCTACCTGGGCACGGTGCGCGACAGTCGCGAAAAGTCGCGACGCAACATCGAGCTGCTGCGCATGCAACAGGCAGAGAGTCAACCGACGCCCTTCCTGCACTACAACCTCGGCTCCGAGTATGCCGCCGCGAACGAACCTGTGGCGGCGCTCATCGAGTTTGAGCGCGCGTGGGCGTTGCTGGAGGGACTTGCCGATCGCGACAGCTACCAGTTCGCGCCCGCGCTGATGAGTCGCATGGTCAAGGCGCTGCGCGCATGCGGGCGTCCGGCGGATGCGATCGCACGGGCCGAGGAAGGGCTCGAGCGCTTCGAGGGGTTCACCGATCTCGTGTTCGAGCAGGCGATCGCCGCGATCGCGCTGGGACAGGACGAGCGCGCGATCCTGTTGCTCGAGCGCTGCATCGAGATGGGCGACGCGCCGAGTCGCTACACCGCGACCGTCGGCAGCGGCACGTACCTCGCGATGGTCCGACTGGCCGAGCTCAGGCGCGCCGCGGGGGATCAAGCCGGCGCGATCGAGCTGCTCGAGCGCTGCCTGCGCGAGCATCCCCGGTTTCCCGGTGCGGTACTGCCGTACGCGAGTGCTCTACTGGCCTCCGGTGTCGCGCCCGGGCGAGTCATCGCCAGGACCGAGCGGCAAGTGCCGTCGCTGCCGCCGACTACCCGCTTCATACTTGCCACCGCGCTCTACGAGGCGGGTGCGACCGGCGCCGGCAGATCGGTGCTCGGTGCGCTGGAGGCGAGGTCGCTCGGGATCGAGGCGATGCCGCTGCTGGCGGCGCTGCTCGAGGCCGTGCTGCGGGCGCGGGACTTCGATGCCTTCGAGCAGGTGCACGCGCTGCTCGCGAACACCCCGATTGGAGCGCGCGAGCGCCGCCAGTTGCTGGCCGAGATGTACCTCCGCCACGGATTTTTGGCGTCGGCGGCACAAGAGTGGATGGCTGTGTGCGAGCGGGAGCCAGACGTTCAGGCGCTGCTCGGTCTTGCGCGTGTGGCAGCCGCGAGGGGCATGGCGCAAGAGATGGGCGACTTCGCGGCCGCGGCGCTCTCGCGCGATCCCGCCAACGAGGATGCCGCAAACCTGCTCTCTCAGGCGCATGGCGCGACCGCGTAGACGCTCGGCCCCATGTGTGAGGGCTCGTGTCGTATGCCCTTGCGGGGCGCGCACGATCCGTGCCAGGCGACCCCAAAATAAAGTTTTCGCGAAAGACGCCGATCACCTTAAGAGATATCAATCGCGAGGCGGCCCAGGGACCGGGTCGCGTCACACGTTTTCAGGGAGAAAACGCAATATGACCTCGCAGATCCTGCCATTCAATGGCCCGTCGACCCCTTCGGGCTCGTCGCGTCAAGTGCCGTTCACAAGGAACAATCGCGGCGAGCCAGCCACGTTTGAGTCAGAGCTTGCGGCGAGTGATCGTGTGCTCTGGAGTGAGGCTGGGGACGTTGCTGAGAGCCTCCCCGACGGGGGCGTCCCGCCCACCGAGGTGCTCGACCAGATCGCGGCCGCGGGAAGGATAAGCCGTCAACTGCGCGAAAGCGGACATGAGCTGCGCTTCTCCGAAGGTCAGGGAGGGCGAGTCAAAGTCGAGCTTTCAGACAGTGAGGGGAAGACCGTGAAGGACATGTCAGTTTCAGAGGCGCTTGAGATCGCCGCCGGAAAGCCACTGGAGTAGGCGTCGATGTCCTCGCTTTCCGTCGGCTCCACGGCCAGTTCGCCGATTGCTATCTCGGGTCTTGCCTCCGGGCTTGACACGAGCTCGATCATCTCGGCCCTGATGGCCGTCGAACGTGAGCCGGTCACGCGCATGACCGATGCTCAGGAAAAGCTGCAAGGCCAGCAGAAAGAGCTCCAGAGTGTGCAGAGCAACCTCCAGCAGCTGGCGTTCATCGTCTCGGAATTCAGCATGCCCTCGCTGTTTGAAACCTCGCAGACGGTTACCTCCAGCGAACCCACACGGGTCAGCGCCGCCACGAGCGATGGCGCTGGCATCGGCGGCTATGAGGTGGAAGTCAAGCAACTGGCCAACTCCGCTCAGCGGACATTCACCTTCACGAGCCCGGCGGCCGAAGACACGCTGACGATCGACGGCAACAGCTTTACGGTGAAGGCCGGTGAGAGCGCCAAGGAATTCGCGAACACGGTCAACTCCGACAGCAGCTCGACGGTGTACGCCGCGGTGCTGGAAGGCAATACCCTGGTGCTCTCAAACCGCGCGACAGGCAATACCGGCACGGAATTCATCCAGGTGAGCGATCCGGGCGCCACGCTCCTCGAAGAGGCGGGCACCGCCAAGGAAGGCAAGAACGCCGAATACACGGTTGACGGGGTCGCCGGGGTCTCGACGTCAAACACGGTCACCAACGCGATCGCGGGCGTGACGCTGACGTTGAACGGGCTGACCACCACGGGCCCGGTCACGATCAACGTGCAGCCGCCCGGTGCCAGCGTCAGCGCCGTGGAAGCGCAGGTGCAGTCGTTCGTCAAGCTCTACAACTCGACGATAGAAGAGATCCAGAAGCAGCTGGCCACCAAGCCGATCGCAAAGCCGACGAATGCCAGCGAATTCGGTACGGGGACGCTGTTCGGCGACTTTGAACTGGAGAGCCTGCTGTCCAGCATGCGCCAGAGCATGTATGAACCGATCGCGGGGCTGCCGGGCGAAATGTCCAACCCGAGCGAGATCGGGATCAGCACGGGAGCGGCGTCTGCCGGTGGGGCATCCCAAGCATCGATCGAAGGCCAGCTGACGCTCAACTCAACCAAGCTCGCCGAAGCGGTCAAGACGAATCCCACAGGTGTGCAGCAGATGCTTGAGAAGTGGTCACAGGGCCTGCAGAGCGCGCTCGAAGATGCGGCTGGCCCTGGGGGGACGCTTGAAGCGAGAGCCAACGGCGACACCGCGCAGATCACCGAACTGACCAGTCAGATCACCACGATGAACGAAATGCTCGCCGTGCGTGAAAAGGCACTGCAGGCCACCTATGCGCAGTTGGAAAGCGCGATCTCGCAGAACACCTCACAGGCCGATTGGCTGACCAGTCAGGAAGCCTCGCTGGTGGCCGCAAAGATATGAACCGCCCCACCACACAGCAACAGAAGGTTGTCCTATGAGCAACCTCACCGCGTCGCCGGCGGCATACCGTCAGGGCGCTGTGCTCGCGGCCACGCCTGGAGAGCTCGTCGTGATGCTCTACGACGGCGCACGGCGCTTCCTGCGCCAGGCTAACGTCGCGATGCGCGAGGGTCAGGTCGAGCGCGCGCACAACACTCTGCGCCGGGCGGAGTTGATAATCGCCCATCTCGACGGCGTTCTCGACTTCGAGCAGGGCGAGGTCTCCGATCGCCTGCATGCGATCTACCAGTTCTGTCTGGCCCATCTCAATACCGCGCGCCACGACCAGGACGCCGACAAGCTGGAAAAGGTCAGCGAGCTGCTGGGCGAGCTGCGCGAGGCTTGGGCCCAGGTCGCCGAGGAGATCGCTCGCGCGTGAGCACCCTTGCGGGCACAAGTACCCGTGCGGGCACGGGCGAGCAAGCGCCGGCACTGTGTCCCTATGAGGCGATCCACGAGCACGCCGAGCTCGAACTGGAGCTGGCGGGCCGGGGCGAGATAGAGCGCTTGGCCGCAATGGGCGAGCGGTGGGCGCAGTTGACACGCGACTTGCCTGACAGCCCCCCTGTCGCGGCCGCCCCGTTGCTGCGACAAGCTCGACTGATCCACGAGCGCACGCGGATCGAGCTGATTCGTCTGCGCGAGTCGCTGCTGGCAGAGATCGGCGCAAGCGCTCGCGCCAGACGCGCGGCTGACGGCTACGCCGGGCAGCTGTCACATCGCCCCCGTTTGGATCGCAGCGCCTAAGCAAAGGCGCTAAAGACCCAGGCAAGCCGGCCGATTACGCGGGACGGTATATGTCGCTCGTCGATCCGACCCAGCAGCTGCTCGAGGCCGCGATGCGCGGTTCATGGCAGCGCGAGACGGCGTTGACAAGCAACATCGCCAACGCCGATACCCCCGGCTACAAACGCCAGGAAGTCAACTTCGAGTCCGAGCTGCAGGGCGCGATGAACAGTGGCGAACCCCTTGAACAGGTGCAGTTCGCAACCGAAGTGCAGCCCGAAGAGGACGGCCCGAATGGCACCAGCGTCAGCGTCGATCAGGAATCGGCGAAGCTGGCCGAAAACGGGCTTGACTACCAGGCTCTCACACAGGTGCTCAGCACCCGCAACAGCATCGTGAGCGCGGCGATTGGGGTCACACCTTGAGCGCGGTCACCGAGGAGCGCTGATGGGGCTCTTCGAAGCGATCGGCATCGCCGGCAGCGGCCTCACCGCCGAGCGTGTTCGGATGGACGTGACCGCCGAGAACCTGGCCAACGCCGACACCACCAAGGCTGCTGGTGGGCAGCCCTATCAGCGCCAGGAGGTCGAGCTGAAGCAGGCTGGGGAAGGGGGCTTCAGCGGCGCGCTGTCGGGAGCTATACGCCAGGCGGAAAGCACACCCCCGGCCGGCGGTGTCGAAGTGACCGGGATCGTTAGCGACGCCACCCCCGACCAGCAGGTGTATGACCCGGGCAACCCCGAAGCGGACGCCCAGGGGTACGTAAAGATGCCCAACATCAGCACCGTCACCGAAATGACCGACCTGATCTCAGAGTCGCAGTCCTACCAGTCCGACGTGACCGCGATGCAGACCGCCAAGTCGATGTTCACCGCGACGCTCGGGGTGCTCAAATGATCGTCCCCGCGATTGGCAACCTGGCGGGTGGTCTCAGCGAAAGCTTGGCAAAAGGCGTGTCCGGTCAGACGACCAACGGTCTGGCGGCGAGCGGCCAGTCGAGCGCGGGCCTACAAGGCGCGGGCGGTTTGGAACCGACCAATGGTGTCAGTGGCGTCGAAGGAGCGACTGGTGCGGGCGGCCTTGAGGGCACTAGCGGAGTCGAAGCCGGCAGCGGATCCAGCAGCTTCGGCAGCGAGCTCTCCGAAGCGATCTCCTCCTTGCAGAGCACCCAGCAGAGCGCCAGCAGCGCCGCCCAGTCGCTTGCCACCGGAACCGCCAAGGACCCCGAGAGCGCGGTGGTGACGGTCGAGGACGCCCAGATGGCGATGGACCTGGCCGCCCAACTGCGCACCAAGGCCACCGAAGCGGCCCAGAGCATCTTCCAAACGCAGGTCTAGTCGATGCCGATCGCCCAGCTCGCCTCGCGGCTCACCACTCGCGGATGGATGATCGCGGGAGGTTTCGCCGTTGGCGCGATCCTGTTCATCTACCTGTTTCTGCACCTGGTCTCCCAGCCGAGCTACTCGACACTGGCCAGCGGCCTTGAACCGTCCCAGACCGGCAAGATGACCAGCGCGCTCAGCGAACACGGCGTCAACTACCAGCTGCAAAACAACGGCACTGCGATCGCGGTGCAGTCCAACCAGACCGCCGAGGCGCGGGTCGCGCTGGCCGGCGCGGGTTTGCTTGGCAATACTCAGCCGGGCTTCTCACTGTTTGAAAAAGAGAGCCTCGGCGAAAGCAACTTCCAGCAGCAGGTCACCTACCAGCGCGCTCTGCAGGGACAGCTGGAGCAGACGATCGACGCCGTCCAGGGGGTCTCGGGTGCACAGGTCGAGCTCGTGCTGCCGAGCTCACAGAGTCAGGTGTTTGGCGAAAACCAGAGCATCTCCTCCGCCGCGGTGCTGCTGTCGGGAACCACCTCGCTGCCACCCAGCTCGGTGCAGGGAATCGCGCAGCTGGTCAGCTCGAGCGTTCCCGGTCTGGCGCTCAACAAGGTCACGATCACCGGCGCCTCCGGTCAGCTGCTGTGGCCGCAAGCCGGGGGTAGCTCGGGAAGTGGGGGCAGCAGTGTGCAGGAAGCAGAGCAGCGCTATGACCAGAGCACGGGCGCGAGCCTCGACGCCGTGCTCGCTCAGATCCTTGGCCCCGGCAAGGCGCAGGTGCTGGTGTACGCCAACATGAACGTCAACCAGACCACCCAGGAACAGCTCACCTACGGCAAGGCGGGAGTGCCTCTGCAGCAGAGCAAGGACCTGGAGACCCTCACCGGCAATGGCTCAGGCGCCGGCGGCACGACCGGCACCGCAAACCTGCCCACCGGTACAAGCGCCGGCGGCAAGTCCAACTACAAGCACGAAACAACCAGCAGCACGCTGGGCGTGAGCAAGACCGTCACCCACGAGACGATAGCTCCCGGCGCCGTCGAAAGCCAGCACGTGTCGGTGCTACTCGACCATTCCGTCCCGCCCGCGTCGATACCCGCGATTCGCGAAGCGATCACCAACGCCGCCGGTATCCAAACCAAGCGCGGCGACACGATCTCGATCGGCCAGCTCGCGTTCGCAAAGACCCCAGAAGCCGCGGCGAGCTCCACGAGCAGCATGCTGGGCTACGCCAAGTATGCGCTGCTCGGCATCGGCGCGATCGTGTTCCTGTTCTTCACCACGCGCTCTCTGCGCAAGCGCGAAGCCGACTCGATCGTCGAGGAGCCCGTGTGGCTGCGCGAGCTGGAGACGCCGATGCGGCTGTCTGAGTTGCAGCGCGAAAACGCTCCCAAGCCGGTCCCGGCGATGGCGGGTGTAGGGCCATCGGGCGGGAATGGAAACGGGAACGGGAATGGCGGTGGAAACGGAAATGGCAACGGCCACGCCGGCGGTGAGCCGTTGCGCCGTCAGATAGAACAGCTCGCCGACAGCGATCCCGACCGCGTGGCCCAGCAGTTGCGCAACTGGATGCAGGAGGACTAGACCGTGGCAGGCGAGTCTCCCACCGAGACGGCTCGCGAGCTGTCCCCGGCACCGGCCGAGCGCCTGCCGGGAGCTCGTAGGGCGGCTGTGTTGATGACCGCTCTCGGGGCTGAGCGCGCGGCCAACGTGATGCAGCGCATGGACGAGGATGAGATCGAGAGCCTCTCGATGGAGATGGCGCGACTCAGCTCGGTTGCCGCTGAGACCACAGAGTCGGTTTTCAGCGAACTCGCCGCCGGTGCGGGTGAGGGCGCGAGCGCTGTCACGGGTGGGATGGACTTTGCGCGCGGGGTGATCGAGCGCGCGCTCGGCCCCGAGGCCGCCGCCGATCTGCTCGGCCGGCTGGCCAGCGCCAGCGAAACGCGTCCGTTCGAGTTCCTGCGCCGCGTGCCCCCCGAGCGGATCGCGGTGCTACTGCGCGGCGAGTCGCCGCAAACGGTGGCGCTGGTGCTCGCCAGTCTCAATGCGACCCTCGCGGCTGGTGTGCTCGCCCAGTTGTCCGAGTCAGAGCAACCCGACATCGCGCTGCGCATCGCACGTATGGGCAACGCCAGTACACGCGTGATTCAACAAGTGGAGCAAGTGATCCGGCGCAAGCTGGGCGCGACAGTCGAGCGCAAGTACTCCGCCAGCGGAGGCGCCAAGACCCTTGCCGGGATCCTTAACCACGCCGATCGCACCACCGAGCGAAATGTGCTCGAGAATCTCGCCGGTGCCGACCAGATGCTTGCTGAGCAGGTGCGCGGCATGCTGTTCGTGTTCGAGGACATCGTCAAGCTCGACGAGCGCGCGATCCAGCAGGTGCTGCGCGAGGTCGACCAGAAGGATCTGGTACTGGCGTTGCGTGGCGCGCCTGAGAACGTGATGGAGATCGTGCTGAGCAACATGTCCGAGCGTGGCGCGGCGATGCTCAAGGAGGAGATGGAGATTCAGCAGCCGCAGCGCAAGCGCGACGTGGACGACGCACAGGGCCGCGTGGTGGCGGTCGTGCGCAAGCTCGAGCAGGACGGCACGATCGTAATCGCCGTCGGCGAGGAGGAGGAGGGCGAAGCGGTTGTCTAAGCCGGCGGTCAGCTACGCGTTTGAGCCGCTTGAGCCCTCCGACCCACCAGTCCGCGACACGGCCGCACGGCTGCTCGCGCTGGCTACTTCCGAAGCCGTGAAGATACGCGAACAGGCCCGCTCCGAAGGCCACGACGAGGGGCTCCGCGCCGGTCACGCCGAGGGCGTCGCTGAGATCTCCAGCGCCGCGAGCGCGCTTGCCGAGGCCGTGGGCGAGATCGAGTCATTGCGCACGCGCACGGTCGATGCGGTCGAAAGCGACGCGATTGAGCTGGCGCTGGAACTCGCCGAGAAGATCCTTGGGGGCGTGCTCACGGCGCGCCCCGACGCGGTGATCGAGGTGGTGCGCGGCGCGCTGCGGCGCACCAGCGACCGGCGCAACGTGGCGGTGCTGGTCAACCCAGCCGACCTCAACACCGTGAGGGACGCGCTTGAGGAGCTGACCTCGCGCGGCAGCGGTGTAGAGCTGTGTGACCTTCAGGCCGAGGAGCGCGTTGGTGTCGGCGGGGCGATTGTGCGCACCACCGAAGGCGAGGTGGACGCGAGCGTACGCACCCAACTGGAGCGCGCGCGTGAGGTCATCGAACACTCGATGGCCTCGGCCGAGCGTGCGGCGTGAGCGACTCCGAGCCGCCCGGCACGCGACTGGCCGGCGCTGCCCGTGCCCTACGCGAGGCGGATCTGGCTCGCCATCACGGCAAGGTCCGCAACCTGATCGGCCTGATCGTCGAGGCGACGGGCTTGCAGGCCGAGGTCGGGGAGGTGTGCTTGGTGGGCACAGGAGATCCTTTTTGTCCTACCGGCAAGGACAACGACACACACGCGATCCAGGCGGAGGTCGTTGGCTTTCGGGACGGGCGCACGCTGCTAATGCCGCTCGGAGAGCTCCACGGGATCGGTCCCGGTACGCGCGTGCTGGCCACCGGCGCTCCGTTTCGCGTGACGGTAGGCCCGGGCTTGCTGGGACGCGTTGTCGATGGACTGGGTGTGCCCCACGACGGGCTGCCCGCTCCCGGCGGGGTCGCACGCTCGACTGTCGCCCCGCCTCCCGGCGCGCTGTCAAGACCCCGCATAAGCGAGCGCGTCGGGCTGGGCGTGCGCGCGCTGGACGGCCTTGTGCCCTGCGGACGCGGTCAGCGCCTGGGGATTTTCGCCGGTTCCGGCGTGGGCAAGTCCTCCCTGCTTGGCATGATCGCGCGCTCGACGAGCGCTCAGGTCAACGTGATCGCGCTCGTCGGCGAGCGCGGTCGCGAGGTGCGCGAGTTCGTGGAGCGCGATCTCGGCGATGCGCTGGAGCGCTCGGTCGTGGTCGTGGCCACCTCCGACCAGCCCGCGCTGGTGCGCATCAAGGCCGCGTTCACCGCCACCACGATCGCCGAGTACTTCCGCGACCAGGGCGCCGACGTGATGCTGATGATGGACTCGGTTACGCGCTTTGCGATGGCCCAGCGCGAGGTGGGCCTCGCGATCGGCGAGCCCCCCGCCACTCGTGGATACACCCCCAGTGTGTTCGCGCTGCTGCCGCGTCTGCTCGAGCGCGCCGGCACCAGCACACGGGGGTCCATCACGGGCCTGTACACGGTGTTGGTAGACGGCGACGACATGAACGAGCCGATCGCCGACGCCACACGCTCGATCCTCGACGGCCACGTGGTGCTCACCCGCTCGCTCGCCCACGCCAGTCACTACCCCGCCATCGACGTGCTGCAAAGCGTCTCACGCTTGGTCGGCGAGATCGTCTCCCCACAGGTCGCCGCCGCCGGCCAGCGTCTGCGCGCGGCGCTGGCGGTGCTGAGCGAAAAGGAAGACCTTGTAGCGATCGGCGCCTACCAGCCCGGCAGCGACCCCGCGCTCGACACGGCGCTTGCGCACCGCTCGCGCATCGAGGACTTCTTGCGCCAGCCGGTGGACGAGCGCAGCCTGCCCGAGGACGCCGACGCGCACTTGCTGGAGCTCGCCGCCTCGCTTGCGGGCGAGCCGGTGTGCGAGCCCGTGCTGTCAGTGGAGGACATCCCCGAGGCCGAGGAAGTCACCGCCGAGCGAATCGACCCAGGCGCGCCATCGTCTGCCCCCAACCCCGCGGTCATGCCGGTCGCCGCCGAGGCTCCCGCGATACCGGCGCTTGGGCTCGGCATTTGAGCTGAGGGTTTGCCGCGGGTTATGTCGCCGCTCAAGCGTCTGCGTGAGACGCTGTGACTTCCGCGCGAGGCTAACCGCCCGTACTGCTCCCGCCGCGTGTCTCGCCGACCATCGGGCTGGGACGCACAGGCTCAGGGCGCGGAGGTGCGGGAGAGGGTTGTGGAGTGGGCTTGCTGGGCATTGCTGTAAGTCTAGATCCCTTCCCTATTGGGTAGTGGCTAATGTCATGAGCCCGACAAAGCAGGCGGCGAGACTGGGCGAGTACCAGCGTAAGCGGAGCTTTGATCACACCCCGGAGCCCGAGCCGGACGGGGAGACGGAGAGTGGTACCCGCTTCGTGGTGCACGAGCATCATGCAAGGCGTCTTCACTGGGACTTGCGGTTGGAGCATGAGGGGGCGCTTGCTTCCTGGGCGATCCCCAACGGCATCCCGGAGGACCCCAAGCACAATCGCAAGGCGGTGCACGTCGAGGATCATCCTTTGAGCTACATCGACTTTCAGGGCACGATCCCTGCCGGTAACTACGGGGCCGGTCAGGTCATGATCTGGGACGAAGGCACATATGAGTGCCAGAAATGGGAACCGGGCAAAGTAGTTGTCGTCTTCCACGGCAAGCAACTCCATGGACGCTACGCGTTGTTTCACGCTGGCCGTGCGGAGAAGGACTGGATGATCCACAGGATGGACGCGCCCGTGGACCCCAGCGCGCAGGAGATGCCCGAGTTTGTGCAACCGATGCTCGCACGGCTCTCCACATTGCCTCACGACGAGGCTGAGTGGGCGTTTGAGGTCAAGTGGGACGGTGTACGCGCGATCACACGCTCACAGCCCGGCCGCATCAGTGTCCTCAGCCGCAACGGCAACGATGTCACTGCGGCCTATCCGGAGCTGCGGGCGCTGAACCGCGCGCTCGGCTCCCATGAGGCAATCCTCGACGGGGAGATCGTCGCATTCGACGAGCGCGGGCGCCCGAGCTTTCAGGCATTGCAGCCGCGTATGCACCTCCGCGGTGAAGCTGCGATCAGCCGCCGGGCGCACACCGAGCCCGTCACATATGTGCTGTTCGACCTATTGTGGCTGGACGGGCACAGTCTCATGGGCCTCCCCTACGCAGAGCGCCGTGCTCGCCTGCAAACGCTGAACTTGGAAGGGGAGCGGTGGCGCATCCCGGAGTTCCAGGCCGGCGAGGGCACGAGCTTTCTCGCGGCGAGCAAGGAGCAGGGCCTTGAGGGTGTGGTAGCCAAGCGCTTGGACTCCCCCTATACGCCGGGTGGGCGCGGCGGCGACTGGCTGAAGGTCAAGAACGTCCAGCGCCAAGAGCTCGTCGTCGGCGGCTGGACTGAGGGGAAGGGCTCGCGCTCGCAGAGCATCGGCGCGCTGCACCTCGGCGTCTATGAGAATGAGGCGCTTCGTTACGCGGGCAAGCTCGGCACAGGCTTCGACGCCGATGAGCTTGAGCATCTCGCTGGCCTGCTGGGGCCGCTCGCTCGCAAAGATTCGCCCTTCACGGGACCCCAGCCGCCCAAAGGTGCGCACTTCGTGGAGCCAAAGTTGGTGTGCGAGGTCGAGTTCACCGAGTGGACCAGGGCCGGCACGCTCAGACACCCCTCCTACAAGGGATTGCGTGCGGACAAGCCGGCCGCACGGGTCGTGCGCGAGCGATTGCGTGCGGACAAGCCGGCCGCGCGGGTCGTGCGTGAGCGTCCCCTCGCGCCGGGCGACGTCACCGCGTCGCCAGCTTGCGAGACCGCAGAGGCGCAGACGCTCCTCGATACGGGGCGGCGTGTACGGGGTGGGTTGGAGGTCGAAGTGCAGGGTCGCACGCTAAAGCTCACGAACCTCAAAAAGGTCCTCTATCCGAGCAGCGGCTTTACAAAGGCCGATCTGATCGCCTACTACGCCCGGGTCGCGCCCGTACTACTGGCTCATCTGAATGACCGCCCGTTGACGCTCAAGCGCTACCCCAACGGCGTCAAGGGAGAGTATTTCTATGAGAAGCAGTCACCCGCACATCGCCCCGAGTGGGTGCAGACAGTGGCGATCTGGAGCGAGCACAGCAAACGCGAGATCCACTACACCCTTTGCCAGGATCTCCCGACGCTCGTGTGGCTCGCGAACCTCGCCGATGTCGAGCTGCACCCCTCGCTCTCCCTCGCCGGCATGCTCGAGCGCCCGACGACGCTCGCGTTCGACCTGGACCCCGGACCGCCCGCGAGCATCGTGGAGTGCTGTGAGGTCGCGCTCGATATGCGCGAGGTATTCGAGCAGCTGGGCCTGACAACGTTCGCGAAGACTTCGGGGTCAAAGGGTATGCAGGTGTACGCGCCCCTCAACGAAGACGAGGTGGCATACGAGCAGACCAAGCCATTCGCGCACGCGGTCGCAGATCTCCTGCGCCGCCGCAGGCCCAAGCTTGTCGTCTCGGCGATGGCGAAGACCGAGCGCAAGGGCAAGGTGCTGATCGACTGGAGCCAGAACGACCCGCACAAGACGACCATCTCGGTCTACTCGCTGCGCGCCAACGAGCACCCCACCGTCTCCACCCCCGTCGATTGGACCGAGGTCGCGGCCTGTCGGGACGCCCGGGACCCGGCGCTGCTCAGCTTCGACGCCCGTCAGGTGCTGGCCCGAGTCGACGAGCGAGGGGACCTCTTCGCCCAGGTTGGCTCGCTGTGCCAGCAACTGCCTGCGCTGGGGAGCTGAGCGGTGGCGCCCCGCTCGATTTGGAACGGGACTGTCGGGTTCGGCAGCGTCTGCATCCCGGTCAAGCTGTTCTCCGCCGTTGAAGATCACGCGGTGCATTTCCGCGAGGTTCGCCTCAGCGACGGCTGCCGGATCGTGCACCGCCGCGTCGGTAGCGAGTCCGGCCGTGAGGTCTCCGCCGAGCGAATCGCCAAGGCGTATGAGACAAGCCGTGGCCGGCAGGTCGTGCTCGAGGACGAGGAGATCGTCGCCGCCCGCGGCTCACGTCCGAAGGTCATCGAGATCGAGCACTTCATCGAGGCCGCGCAGATCGACCCGGTGTACTACAGCCGCCCCTACATCCTCGGTGCGCAACCCGGCGGCGAGCGCGCCTACCGTGTCCTACTCGCAGCGCTCCAGCGCAGCGAGAAGGTGGGGGTCGGGCGCTTTGCGATGCGCACCCGCGAGCATCTCGTGGCGCTCGGATCCCGCGGCAACGCGCTCGAGCTGTACACGATGCGCTTCGCCGACGAGGTCATCGACAGCACCAATCTCAATGCTCCGGCGCTACGCCGCGCGCCATCCAAAAAGGAGATCGAGATGGCTGAGCGACTGATCGACACGCTCGCAGAGGTTTGGGACGCGGGCGAGCATGAGGACCGTTACCGCGCCAGTGTGCTCGAGCTGATCAAGCGCAAGGCGGCGGGCAAGGAGATCGAGTCGCCTCCACGCGAGTCGCCAAAGCCGCCCACGGATCTGCTCGTCGCGCTGCAGCGCAGCCTCGACGATCACCCACGCAAACGGTCCGTCAAGGCCCGAAGGAAACGTCCCTCCGCTCACGCCAAGAACAGGACGGGGGCAAAGAGCTGATGGCCCGCGGTCTCTGGTCGGGTACGCTCAGCTTCGGCCTGGTCGCCGTGCCAGTCAGGATGGTCAGCGCGGTACGCGACCGCGACATCCACTTCCACGAGATCGACGAGCAGACGGGCGAGCGGATCGAGGTCAGGCGGATCTGCGAGAAAGACAAGCAAGAGGTCCCCTGGGAGCAGATCGGACATGGCTACGAGCTCGACGGCAAGCAGGTGGTCCTTTCACACCAGGAACTGGCCGCCGCGGCCCCTGAGCGCACCCGCACGATCGAGATCGAACAGTTCGTCGACCTGGACGCGATCGATCCCGCGCACTTCAACCACCCCTACTTTCTGCTGGCGGACTCGGAGTCTGAGGGCGTGATCCGTGCTTACCGGCTGCTGCGCGATGCCATGTCCAGCACCGTGCAGGTCGGGATCGGCCGCGTCGTGCTGCGCTCCAAGGAGTACCTCGTAGCCGTTCGTGAGCGCGACGGCCTGCTCTCCCTCACGACAATGTTGTTCGCGGAGGAGATCCGCGACCCGGTATCGATCCCGGCTGTCCCCTCAGGTCGCGCCGGCGCGCCTCGCAGGGGCGAGGTCGACCAGGCCGTCGAGATCATCGACGCGATGACGCGCGACTTCGACCCGGCGCGCTACGAGGACCGCCACCGCAGCCGGCTCATGAAGATCATCCAGGCAAAGCGACGCACCGGCGAAGTCGAGATACCCACCATCGAGCCAGAGCCCAGCCCCGTGCCCGACCTGATGGCCGCGCTGAAGGAAAGCCTTGCCCGCGTAAAGCGTACCTAGTCGTAAGTCTAAAAATGGCTTGATTCGGTGCTCCAGAGTCTCATCGCGGCTAAAGAACGCGGCCTATCGTCCGATAACCAGGCCGTGAACGGACCCCTTTTTCGCTTCCGCCTGGAGCGCGTGCGTGCTGTGCGCGAGCGGGCGGAGGACTTGGCCAAGCAGGAGTTGGCGCAGGCAATCTCGCGTCGCTCAGACACGGAGGCCGACCTGCGTGCCGCCGAGGCCCAGCTCGAGCGCGCGCATGTGGAACAGCGGGCGCACGCACCCGAGGCGAGCACGCTGGGATCTAACGAGCTGCTGGCACGACAGGCGTTTCTCGAGCGCGTCGAGGCACAGCGCGGGAGTCACACCAACGAGTTGCGCCGGCGCGAGACGGAGGTAGCTGAGCGCGATGCCAAGCTTGCCATCGCCGCCGGCGAGCACGAGATGCTCAACCGACTCAGGGAGCGTCAGCGCGGCGAGCATGAGCGCGCTCTCGCCAGCCGCGAGCAGGGTGCGCTTGACGAGATCGCCGCCTCGCGCTTCGGGCGGAGCTCGGCATGAGCACTGAAGCGGTTACTGCTGCGGTGGGTGCGCCTCCAGAAGAGCTGGCGATCGTCCAGCGCATGCGCCAGCTGCAAGCGCTGATCGAACAGACGAGCCAGGTGAGCGTGGGTGGGGTGCCGAGCAGTGTGCAGTCAAACGCCTCACAACCGTCAACCGGGGACTTCGCGTCCGCTCTGCAGGCGGCCACCACGGCCGATACGCCAACTGCCAGTGTGGCGCCGCTGGCTGGACAGGGCAGCGGCACCGTGGAAGCAAGCGCCGGCTCCAGCGAATACAACCCGCTGATCGAACAAGCGGCCGCGCGCTATGGCGTGGATCCGGCGGTCCTGCACGGCTTGATCCAACAGGAGTCGGGCTTTGACCCCAGCGCCGAGAGCAGTGCGGGGGCTGCCGGCCTGACCCAGCTAATGCCCGGCACAGCGGCCTCGCTGGGTGTGGCCAATCCGCTCGATCCAGCCGAATCGATCGAAGGTGGCGCACGTTACCTCGGCCAGCTGATGACCCAGTTCGGCGGCAACACCGCAGACGCGCTGGCCGCCTACAACGCCGGGCCCGGAGCGGTTCAGCAGTACGGCGGCATACCCCCATACGCCGAAACCCAAAGCTATGTCTCCAAAGTGCTCGGCAACGCAGAAGCCTACCGTCAGTCACAGCCTGTGCCGAGTACCTTGGGAGGTCTCGCATGAGCGGACCAGCAGCACTCGCCCAGGCACCCTCCGCGTCGTCTCCCAACGTCATAGCCTCATCCGGTGCTTCGCCAGGAGTCTCGCGCGGGGCTCCACCAGGGGGGCCGCCGGAAGCTCTTCAGGGAGCTCCACCGGGTGCGTCGCCCTTTCAGAGCGCACTCGCTACACATTGGGCCCGGACCGCCACTGCGGAAGGCCATCAAAGCAACAGCTCGCAAGCGGGTCGTGGCACAGGGGCGCGCGCTCACGAGGACACCCACAATGCTGGAGCGAGCGTTGCATCAGTGGGCATCGCGGCAGCGAGTGGGCAACCGGCCGGGGTGCTCGCATCGGATAGGCCCGGCGGTACTGTCACCTCGCTACCCGACGGCCTAGAGTCGCCGACTCCCACCGCCGCCACTTCGGTGTCCTGCAGCTCCGACGCACTCGCCGCGGTGGGCGAATCCGGCTCGCTTACCGCCGCCGCCGCTGCTATCGGCGAATCATCGTGCCCTGCTGTCGTTTCCGCCGCCGAGCCGACCCTGTCGCGCCAATCTGGTGCGAACACCGATAGTCCCGGGTTCTCCACGGTCCCTGAAGCATCGGCCTCCGACGCTCCTCAATCGCTTTCCGCCGCCGGGCCCAATCCCGTCTCTTGGCTCGCCACGGCTTCCCCGTCTGCGCCCGCGTCGGAGATCGTGCCCGCTCGTGCTATCGCTTCAACGCCAGTCCCGACGCTCCCGGACGCCACCGCATCCACGCCAGGCTCGGCATCCGCCCCGGTATCCGCATCTGCCTCAGCATCCGCGCCAGCGTCCACGGCCGCGATCGCCTCCACGTCCGCCCCGGCTACCGGCGTGACATCCCAGGGTGCCCCACAGCAGGGTGCCATCGTCACCGGCGCTACTCCGCTCGCCAACCCGTCCGGCCAGCTCTACAGCGCCGAATCGCAGAATGCCGTGGTCGCGAACAGCTCGTGGTCTAGCCAAAACACCAGCCCCAACGCGTCGACTCCACGATTGAGCGCACTCACCGCACCGGTCGCCCAGAACGGGATCGATGTCATAACTGACGGGCGCAATGGGGGCTCAGGTCGCTTCCTCGCCGATGCTGGTGAGGGACGCGCAACGGGCTTTGGCGCGGCGGAGGATAGCTCTACGCCAAATGCAGTCCAAGCACGGCTCACAGGCCCTCAGTCTGCCTTTACGGTCACGGTGCCTACCGGCACGTTGAGCGTCCAGCCCACAAGTGCCACGCGCGCTCAGTCCACGGGTGTCGCGAGCGCCCCAACGCAGGCGACAAGTGCGGAAACGAGCGCGCAATCCGCAGCGAGCATCGGGGCGCAGATGCAAACGGCCACTCCGTCGGCGGGCGCGAGCACGGGCACAGCGTCGGCCATGCTGCTCGCCTCCGGCGTGCCGATGCAGGAAGCGATCGATGCGATTCACGCAACTGTTGCGATGGCCGCTCGGCAGGGGATCGCCCAGGCTAGGATCGAGCTCCAGCCGCAGGAGCTGGGTCAGATCAGCATCCGGCTCAGCCAAACCAGCGCAGGACTGAGCGCGCGGGTGAGCGCCGACACCGCGGCCGGCGCACAGGCACTCACCCAGGGCGGCTCGGAGCTGCGCCAGTCGCTGAGCTCGCTCGGCGTGTCGCTGCTGCGCCTTGACATCGGCTCCTCTGGACAGTCCCAGGCCCGCGAGCAGGGTGAACGCTTCAACGGGCGATCGGAAGGGTCGAGCGCATCCACCGCAACCACCACCGTCGAAGACAGCGAGACCGTTTCTCAGCAGGAGAGTGGAACACGCCCAGCTGGTGCTGTGCGAGGCAAAATCGTCGACGTACTGGCTTGAACACACAAGAGACAAGGACCATCTGAGATGACCACAACACCGATCGCACAGGCAGCCGCGGCGACAGGTTCTCCCGCGAGCTCCGCTGCCGCGAGCACCCCTGAAAATCCAAACAGCGTTCTTGGCCAAAACGACTTCCTGAAGCTGATGATCGCTCAGCTTCAGGCGCAGAATCCGCTTGAACCCAGCAACGGCACCGAATACGTCACCGAGCTCGCCCAGTTCACGCAGCTCGAGCAAACGACCAACCTCGCGAGCTCCAGCGAGCTTTCCAACGCCGTTCAGTTGATCGGACACGCCGTCACCTACAGCAATCCCACCACCGGTGCGACTGCCACGGGCACAGTGCAGAGCGTTCAGTCGAGCACCTCGGGCCCAACCGTCACCGTGGAAGGTATTCCGGGAATCAAGGTCTCGAGCATCGCGCAGGTAAGTTGAACCCGATCTCAAACCCAGCACTGATCCCCCCTGGGGGATTGAGCACCCCTCCGGCCGCGCCGGCGAGTGCGACCAAGCCCGCGGACGGGATCAAGCCAGCCGCTGGCGGCGCGCGCAACGCCCCCGTCGAGGCACCTTCCGGTCAATCCTTTGCCGATGCGCTCAAGCAGGCCGGCGGGGCCGAATCGTTGCAGTTCTCCCGCCACGCGCTGGCACGCGTGCAGCGGCGCGGCATCCAGCTTGATTCGGCCACGCTTGGGCGGCTCTCAGAGGGAGTGACACGCGCGGCCGGCAAGGGCTCGCGCGATTCCCTGGTTCTCATCGACGGCACCGCGTTTGTGGTGTCCGTCAGCAATCGCACGGTCATCACGGCCGTGGGATCCGAGCACATGAAAGACAACGTGTTTACCAACATCGACAGTGCCGTGATCGCATGAGCACGGCGGCTGCAAACAACAACGGCTGGACCTCATCGAGGGGGCCGCGAAAGGATGGGCAGTCACGATGATGACTGGAATGTATGCCGCAATCAGCGGCCTCGACGCGAATCAGGCACTACTAAATGAGACGGCCAACAACCTGGCGAACGTCAACACCGTGGGCTACAAGTCCGCGAGTGTCACATTTGCCGAATCGCTCACGCAGGTGCTGAGCGGAGCATCCGGCCCGACAGCCACCAACGGTGGGTCCAATCCGGTGCAGGTGGGGCTCGGAGTGCAGGTCAGTGCGACCCGCAGCGAAATGACCGAGGGCTCATTTCAGTCCACCAACAACCCGCTTGACATCGCGATCGAGGGCGGTGGATTTCTGCGTGTGGGTGCAGGCACGCCGCCTGCCAAGGAACCGTATACAACGGGTCTTCCGGCCAAAGTCAACTACACCCGCGCGGGCGATCTCACGACCAACTCGCAGGGATTTCTCACAACCGAGGCGGGCGAATACGTGATTGGGCGCAACGCGGTTGCCACCGAAACCGAAGCGGGCACCACCTACGCCGCTGGCAAGGAAGAAAGCTACATCCGCATCCCGCCCGGCTCAAGCAATGTGTCGATCGGCCAAAACGGCGCGGTTACCTACACCGACGAGAACCCCGAATCCAAGACTTACCAGCAACGTGTCACGGCAGGCTTCATCTCGCTTGCGACCTTCCCCAACGAAGCTGGCCTGGAACGGTTGGGCGGCTCGCTGTGGGGGGAGACGGCCAACTCGGGCACACCGATCGTTGGCACTCCAGACACGGCCGGCTTCGGCTCGACGATCGGCGGGGAGCTTGAGATGTCAAACGTCGATCTTGCGACCGAGATGACCAACATGATCACCGCCGAGCGCGGCTACCAGGCCAACTCGCGTGTGATCTCCACGGCCAACGAAATGCTCGGGACCCTGGTCACGATGGTCCAGTAGGTCGTTCTGAGCGCACGAACAAGGGGGTCTGTGTAGAAGAGAGGACAACTCCGAGGAGCGCGGGGTGGAATGGCGCGCCGCATGCGCTGTTTCACCCCGTCGCTATTTGGCCCCACATGTAAGCTTGATGGCCAAGGGAGAAGGCGATGATCACCCTCAACCGGCTCGGCCACAGCGACGAGCCATTCCAACTGAATCCAGACATGATCGTGACGGTCGAATCGACCCCCGACACGGTCATCGCGCTTGCCACGGGCACCAAGGTCGTGGTCGCCGAGACACCGGAGGAGGTGGCCGGCGCTGTTCACGCCTACCGCGCAGGGGTGCTCAGCGAGGCCCTGAGAAACCGCCGGGCGCCACGTCAGCCGGCACCGCCGGCGGCTCACCGCGACGCCCCCCGGCTATCCGCCGTAGAGGACGATCCGGAGTAGTCCAGCCAGCTGTCAAGGATTTTCCGCAAGCGCCGATGTAGGGAAGCAATGAAAGCTTCCACGGCCATTGGCATTGGGGTGGCCTTTGGCTCCCTCTTGATGAGCTCTTTGATGGGCGGGACCAGTCCCGCTTCGTTCATCGACATCCCCGCGCTCATGATCATCCTTGGCGGTACCGCCGGTGTGACGCTTGCCAGCGTTGGCATGGAGTCGATGAAGCGCGTGCCGAGCCTCTACAAGCTGGTGTTCTCCGCTGAGCCGCCCGACATGCGCGGGCAACTAGACCTGCTTGTGTCCCTCGCCGACAAGGCTCGCCGCGAAGGACTGCTAGCGCTCGACGCACAGCTGCCGGAGATCGAGGACCGCTTCACGCGCAACGCGCTGCAACTGGTCGTGGACGGGACCGACCCCGAGATGGTCCACACGATCCTGGAGGCCGAGGTGGACGGGATGGCCGCGCGCCACGCGGCCTCGGCCGGCCCGTTTGAGAAGGCCGGCGGTTTTGCCCCCACGATGGGGATCATCGGCACCGTCCTGGGCTTGGTACACGTGCTTCAGAACCTGGCAGCGCCCGCCACGCTTGGACCTTCGATCTCAGCGGCGTTCATCGCGACCCTGATGGGTGTTGGCTCCGCCAACGTAGTGTTCCTGCCGGTCGCCAATCGCCTAAAGGCGATCTCCGCGGAAGAGATCGAGCTGCGCATGATGACCCTCGAGGGAATCCTCTCGATTCAGGCGGGCGATAACCCGCGACTGGTGAGCGAGAAGTTGATGTCCTACCTCCCGCCTGAGGAGCGCACCACAGAGGAGGAGCCCTCCTCGGCGGGGCTGAGCGCAGAGTCAAAGGCGGCCTGAAGTGTCTCGCGGGCACGGTCGCGGACGCCGTCGCGGAGGCGGTGGCGAGCACGAGAGCGAGGAGCGCTGGCTGCTTACCTACGCCGACATGATCACCCTGCTGATGGCGCTGTTCATGGTGTTGTTCTCGATCTCCTCGGTCAACATCTCCAAGTACAAAACCCTGCAACAGTCGTTGAAGGCGGCCTTCTCGGGCAACATCCTGCCCGGCGGCAAAGCGGTCGCACAGCAGGGCTCCACCGCCAACGCCAGTCACGTGCCCGCTACCTTCGAACTGCAGGCGATCGAGCCGGTCGCGACCGAGGGATCGAGCAGCCTGCAAAACAGCACCGCGCAAGGCACCCAGAGCACAAGCAGCGCTGCCGCCCTCGCGCAGCAGTCAAGCACTCAGCGCGAGGAAAGTGAGTTCGCCCAGATCAAGCGAGAGCTCGACGCCTACGCCGCCGCCCACGGCTTCGGCAAAAGCGTCGAAACGTCTATCGAACAGCGCGGCCTTGTCATCAAGGTGCTCACCGACGACTTGCTGTTCCCCTCCGGCCAGGCGACACTCGACAGTCAGTCCTACGCGCTGCTCGGCGAGATCGCCCAGCTGCTCAACATCGACGAAACACATCCCATCAGCGTGGAAGGCAACACCGACAACGTGCCGATACACAGCGCCCAGTTCGCAAGCAACTGGGAGCTATCCACCGCCCGCGCCAGCTCGATGGTGGAATTCCTCGCCGAACACGGAGTTGCCCAGAGCAGGCTCACGGCGACCGGCAACTCCGACCAGCGGCCGGCCGACAGCAACGCCACCCCCGCCGGACGCGCGCGCAACCGGCGCGTGGAGATCGTGATGCGCCGCCTGTACGGCGGAGAAGGCGAAACCCCCTCAGGCAGCGAACCATAACCAAGCACGACCCGCAAATCCCATCCCCAGAGGACCCTCCTCAAAACAACCTGACCGAAGCCCAGCCCAGCCCAGAACGACACCGACAAGACCATGCTCAAAAACAAGAAGATCCTAATCGCCGCGATCGTGCCGATCCTGCTGTTCGCCGGCTACACGATGACCAAGGCCAAGCCGGTGGTCACCCAGAAGATCAAGGGGACCATCTACGTGATGCCCCAGCCGTTCCTCTTGAACCTCAGCGATGGGCGCTACGCCAAGCTAAGCGTCGCCCTCCAGCTGGCGCCCGGTCAGAGCGACGGCGCCGCCGCGGGAGCCAGCTCCTCCGGTTCCGAAACCGCGGCCGGTACTCTGCCCGAGGAACCCGTCGTGCGCGAAATCGTGACCAACGCAGTGACCGGCCAGAGCGGCGAAGTGCTGATCGGCGCGCAGGGCCGCAGTGCGATCAAGCACCAGATCCTGCGTGAGATCCAAAAGCAGACAGACGTCAAAGTCGAAGCAGTGCTCTTTCCAGAATTTACCGTCCAATAGGAGGCAACGTGGCTGAGGCAATCGAGTACGAGCAGTTCGATCAGAGCGCTCAGCCAGGTGCGGCTTCCCAGTCAGATCCGGACCTGAGCCGTCTCAGCGACATTCCGATGGAGCTGAGCGTGGAGATCGGCCGCACGCACATGACCGTCGGGGAGACGCTCGATCTGCGCGTCGGCTCGATCGTCGCACTCGAGCGCCAGGCCGGCGAGGCCGCCGAGCTCTTGGTCAATGGCACCCCGATCGCGCGCGGCGAGGTGGTCGTCGTGGACGAGCAGTATGGTCTGCGCGTCACCGAGATCCTCGAGGGCAACGACATCGCCTGCTCCCCGGGGCCTGGCGAGCCGGTCGCGGTCGAGACCGTGGTAAGCGAGAGCTGACAGAGGGAAAACGTTGAGTCCGAAGAGTCGCGCCGGCGCCTCCAAAGACGAGCCGCAGGGCTCCAAGAAGCGCGCGGCTGCTCCCAAGTCCGAGCGCACCGGCGCGAAGGCTCGCACTAGTGCTTCCAAGGGCAGGGCTTCCGGTGCGCTCGTTTCACGGAGCGACACGTCGCTGGAGCAACAGCTCGATGGCTCTGAGGCTGGGCGGATACGAACGCTCGACTTTTCTCAGCCGACAAAGTTCACGACCGAGATCCGCCGGCGGATCTCCGGCGGGGTGGACCAGTTCTGCGAGGCGCTCGCCGGCTGGCTCACAACCGAGCTGAAAACGGAAGTGCAGCTCAGCGTTGCGCGAGTGGACCAGCACACTTGGGCCGCCGCGAAGGCGCGGCTGGCGGCCGACGCGGTCGCGGTCTCGGTCGAGGCCTCCTCGATCGAGCGCCAGATGCTGCTCAGCGTCGAGCAGCCGCTGTTGCTGCAGGCCTTGGAATGCTTGCTCGGCGGCGGCGCGGCGCACGCTCCAAGCGAGCGTCATCTGACAGATCTCGACTGGGTGCTCGCCAGAGGCCTGCTCGAGAGCGCCGTCTCGGAGCTGTCGAGCGCGTGGGGCGAGCTCGGCGGTCCCGAGCTGACCTGCGGTGAGATCGACCTGGAGGCCGACGCGGGGGTGCTAACGCCGGTGGGCGAGCCGACGTTCTCGATCACGCTCGCGAGCACGATCGACGGCCAGTCATCGACGATGTCGCTGCTCATACCGTGGATGGCGATCGAGCCGGTCGCCGAGCGCATTCGCGGAGCCGCCGGCCAGCCGCTGCTCAGCGACGTGCACGGCCCCGACGCCTTGCGCCGCAGGCTTGGCGGCGCTCAGGTGCTGCTGCGCACAGAGGTTGGCTCGGCACAGATGCCGATCGAGCGGATGCTTGAGCTGGTGCCGGGTGCGCTTGTACAACTGGATGGCCGCGCCGAGGACGGAGTCTGGCTTTTTGCCGAGGGCGTGCTGCTCGGGCGCGGGCGCCCCGGGCGCTCCGGCACGCGACGCGCGATCAAGCTTCACTCCACAAGTGAGACTCCGGTCAGGGCCGACACCTACGCGAAGCTTGGCCGCGCCGAGCTCGAACGGGCGCGCTCAAACGTCGATGGTGCGCGCAACAACCCCGAGGGTCGCGCGATCCTGCGCAGCATCTTCGTGCGCGTGTGGGCCGAGCTGGGCCGCACCCACATCCCCTTGCGCGGCGCCCTGGAGCTTGCGCCGGGCGCCGTGCTGGAGCTCGACCAGTCCGCCGAGGCTCCCGTCGAGCTGTTTGTCAACGGCCTGTGCTTTGCCAACGGCAGCCTGGTCGTCACGCCCGACGGCGGCTGGGGCGTGCAGGTCGAGCAGCTGGTCTGAGGCCGGGCTGAGCCGGCCTTCGACGTATCGAGTAGCTGATATGAGGTTGGGTTGAGCCGGCCCTTCGACATAGAAGCCTCAAGACCTTCCCGCTGGGGCCGATAACCGGGGGCGACTCTTCCTCGGAGTCGTCCCTTGATGACTAAGCTGACCCCGCTTTCCCGGGCGGCCACGAAGGTGGCCGCGTTGCTTTCGGGCTGCCTGCTCGTGTGGGCGAGCTCGGCCTCTGCCTTCACTCGGTCGACCTCAAAGACGACGCCTGGCGGCGAAAACACGCCGCTCGATCTCGGCCCGTCCACGACCAGCTCGCACACGAGCTCCGGAGGCGCCAGCATCGTTCGCACGATCGTGGGTCTTGCGATCGTGATCGCGGTGATCTGGGGGCTGGCGTGGATCTTGCGCCAGGTCAAGACCGGTCGCGAACCGCGCGTCGCCACAGCGGGTATGTCGAGCGTGGCCGCACTCACGCTTGGCTCCGGGCGCACGCTGCATCTGGTGCGAGCGGGCAGCGACTACATCCTGGTGGGCAGTGGCGAGCACGGCCTCACTCCGATCCACCGCTACACCGAGCAGCAGGCGCGCGAGGCCGGACTGCTGGGGACCGAGGAGGCTCAGGAGCGCCGCCGCCCACGCCTGCCCCTGCCGGCGTCCTCCACCGCGTCCGACACAGCCCGCCCCCGGGCGACCCTTGAGTCGGGGGAGCGCCAAACAGACCCCATGCGGATGCCCTCCTCCTCGGCGAGCGCGGTCGAGCGCCTGCGCGAATGGACGGTCAGGCGTTGAACGTCAGCTCGAGCAACGCCGTTCAGATACTGCTGCTGGTCGGCGGCCTGACGCTTGTGCCGGCGATCCTCTTCACGGTCACCGGCTTCAGCCGCATCCTGATCGTGCTCGGTTTCATCCGCTCGGCCGTGGGGCTGACGACTGAGCCGCCCAATCAGGTGCTTGTCGGTATTGCCCTGTTTTTGACGATCTTCGTGATGGCGCCGACCGTCGGCGCGATCAAGCGCGACTCGATCGAACCGCTTGCGGCAAACAAGATCAGCACCACCACGGCGCTCGAGCGCGCCGAGGAACCGATGCGCGAATTCATGTTCCGCCAGACCCGCGTGCAGGACATCTCGCTGTTTGTGAGCCTCGCCAAATCCAAGGTGCCTCACACTCGCGCGGAAGTGCCAACCGAGGTGTTGATCCCCGCGTTCATCGTCTCCGAGCTGAAGACCGCGTTTCAGATCGGCTTCTTGATCTTCCTTCCCTTCCTGATCATCGACCTGATCGTCTCGGCGACCTTGATGAGCATGGGGATGATCATGCTGCCGCCGACCTTCATCTCATTGCCATTCAAGATCCTGCTGTTCGTGCTGGTCGACGGTTGGGATCTGGTCATAAAGGCGCTCGTTCAGAGCTTTCACTAGGAGGCCGTTCGCTCATGCCCACCGACCTCGTGCTCGCACAATGAATCAAGACACCGTCGTCAACCTCGCCTCCCAGGCGATGAGCCTCGCGCTGAAGGTCGCCGGTCCGCTGCTGCTGGTCGCGCTCCTCGCCGGGCTGGTTGTCAGCATCCTGCAGGCCGTCACCCAGATCCAGGAGCAGAGCCTCACCCTGATACCCAAGATCGTCGGTATCGCGGCGGTTGTGGTTGTGCTCGGGCCATGGATGCTCGGCCAGCTCGTTGCCTATACGACCGCGCTGTACACGTCGATCCCAACGATGGTCGGCTCGTGAGCGAACTGCTGCGCAAGCTGGCCGCGGGCGAGCTGGTCGGCTTCATCCTCGTGCTGGCGCGTGTCACTCCGCTGTTTTTCATCGCGCCGCTGTTCTCCTCCTCGCTGATCCCACCGCGGGTACGCGGGATCATCGCGGTGGGCATCTCGATCGGGCTCACCCCGATCGCCCTGCGCGGCCAGCATGTGCCAAGCGAACCGCTGATTCTGGCTGAGCTGGTGGTCGAGGGCATGCTGGTCGGCCTAGGCTTCGCCTTTGGGCTCGCGGCGCTGATGGCCGCGGTCGAATCGGCTGGCGCGATGATCGACGTGGTCTCGGGCTTCTCCTACGGCGAACTGATCAACCCGCTGAGCGGCGAGAGCGCAGCGGTGATGGCGCGCTTCTACTCGCTGGTGGGCACGCTGATCTTCCTGGTCATCGGTGGCGACGCGTGGACTCTGCGCGGCATCAGCCGCACCTTCCAGCTTGTGCCGCTCACCGACGGGCCACAGCTGTCATCGCTGATCGGCGGCGCCGAGCAGGTGTTCTCCGGAGTGCTGCTCGCCGCACTTGAGATAGCCGGGCCGGTGCTGGTGGCGCTGCTGATCACCGACGTCGCGTTTGGCGTCGTCTCGCGTGTCGTGCCGCAGCTGAACGTATTTGCCGTCGGCTTCCCAGCGAAGGTGGCGGTGGCGCTACTGGTGGCCGGAGCGTCGCTGCCGTTCGTGGCCAACTGGATCTCCAATCAGCTCTCGGTGAGCGTGGGCGCGGCGCTTGGCGCGCTGCACGTGGCCTGAGCGATGCCCCGCGACGAACGCACAGAGAAGGCGACCCCCAAGCACCGCAAGCGCGCGCGAGAGAAGGGACAGGTCGCGCGCAGTCCCGATCTCGGCGGCTCGGTGGTATTGATCGCGGGTCTGCTTGCGCTGAGCGTGATGGGATCGCGGATCGTCGTCGACGCCGCCAACAGCTTCCGCGGGATCCTCACAGAGATTGCCCACCCGAGCAAGGCCACGACGGCCGCCGGGCTGAACGGGCTGATGCACTCGGCGCTGTCCACGATCGCCTTCGCGGTGGCTCCGGTTGCCGTCGTCTGCATGCTCGCGGGCGTGCTCGCGGGCGTGGCGCAGGTCGGCTTCAAGCCCACCGCGCACTCGCTGAAGCCCGACTTCCGTCGCGTCAACCCCGCGTCGGGGTTGCGCAATCTGTTGAGCCCCAACTCGATCTTCGAGGCGCTCAAGGCGATCGCGAAGATCGCCGTGGTGGGTGCTGTGGCGGCGCTGGCATTGCTGCCCGGACTCAGCACGCTGGCGGCCAAGGTCGGCATGCCGCCCGTTGCGCTTGGCGTGCTGCTGGGCGGAAGCGCCCTGTCGATCGCTCAGCATGCCGCGTTTGCCTACCTGGTGATCGGACTGCTCGACTACGTCTGGAAGCGCCGTCGGCACGAGCGGATGCTGCGCATGACCAAGCAGCAGGTCAAGGACGAGACGCGCCAGTACGGCGTCTCGGCCGAGATCAAAGCGGCCCAGCGCCGCCGCCAAATGCAGGCCGCGCGGGCGCGCATGATGGCCGCTGTGCCCAAAGCCGACGTGGTTGTGACCAACCCGACCCACTACGCCGTCGCGCTGCTGTACGACGGCTCGCGCACCGCGCCTGAGGTGGTTGCCAAGGGCAGGGATCTGATCGCCGCGCAGATCAGGCGCGTGGCGCAGGAAAATGACGTGCCGGTGATCGCCAATCCGCCGCTTGCGCGCGCGCTTCACTCCTCGACTGAGATCGGGCAGATCATCCCTCAGGAACTGTTTGCGGCGGTCGCGCAGGTGCTTGCGTTCGTGTATCGCATGGCCGGTCGTAGGAGGCTCGCCTCGTGAGCCTCTCAGGCGTCAAGCGGCTGTTGAGCCACACCGACCTGCTTGCCGCGGTGGCGGTTGTGTGTGTTGTGACGATGCTGGTGGTGCCGTTGCCCTCGGCGCTACTTGACCTGCTGATCACGCTAAACATCTCTGCCGCGCTGACAATCGTGGTCGCCACGATGTATCTCGGCAAGGCACTCGATTTCGCCTCTTTCCCGAGCCTGCTGCTGCTGACCACGATGTTTCGCCTGGCGATCAACGTGTCGGTCACACGCTTGATCCTCACCACCGGCGACGCCGGCAGCGTCGTCAAATCCTTTGGGCAGTTTGTGGTTGGCGGCAACGTTGTCGTGGGCCTCGTGATCTTCCTGATCCTCGTGGTTATCCAGTTCGTGGTCGTCACCAACGGCGCCGGGCGAGTGGCCGAGGTCGGCGCGCGCTTCACGCTGGACGCGATGCCGGGCAAGCAGATGGCGATCGACGCCGATCTCAACGCCGGGCTGATAACCGATGATCAGGCGCGCGCCCGACGCTCGGAGGTCGCGCGCGAGGCCGATTTCTACGGCGCCATGGATGGCGCTTCGAAGTTCGTCAAGGGCGATGCGATGGCCGCGCTGATCATCACCGCGATCAACCTGGTCGGCGGGATCGTCGTGGGTATGGCACAGCGCGGCCTCGGCTTCAGCGAAGCCACCCACCAGTATTCGCTTTTGACCGTCGGCGACGGCTTGGCGGCGCAGATTCCCGCGCTCTTGATCTCGGTCGCCACCGGCATCATCGTCACGCGCGCCGCCTCCGATCGGGACCTCGGCAGCGACATCGCCAACCAGATCCTCAGCCAGCGCCGCGCGCCGATGGTGGCGGCCGCGGCGATCGGGCTGTTTGCACTGATCCCGGGCCTGCCAAAGCTGCCGTTCTTGTTCATCGCCGCGATCTTCGGCGCGGTGGGCTGGGCGGTGCGCAACGGCATGCCGGAGGCGCGCGAAGCGGCCGAGGCGGACGCCAAGGTCAAGGCCGCACAGCTGGCGGCGCCAGCGTCCGGCCAGGAGCCGATCTCCGAAGTGGGAGTCGACGCGCTGGAGCTTGCGATCGGCTTCGGCCTGGTTCCATTGGTGAACGGAAGTCCCAGCCAGCCAGGATCGCTGCTGCGTCGGGTGAGCATGATCCGCCGCCAGATCGCCAGCGACCTGGGAATCGTGATTCCGCCGGTGCGCATCCATGACGAGCTCGGCATGGAATCGCACGAGTATGTGCTGAAGGTGCGTGGCTCGGAGGTCACGCGCGGGCGCATCATGCCGGGGCACCTGCTGGCAATGGATCCGGGCGACGCGATCGCCACGCTACAGGGCATCCCAACCCGCGAGCCGGCATTTGGCTTGGATGCGATGTGGGTGCACGACTCCGGGCGGGCCGAGGCCGAGGCGCTCGGCTACACGGTCGTGGACGCGGAGTCGGTGATCGTTACCCATCTAACGGAGACGATTCGCGCGCACGCCGCCGAGCTGCTGACGCGCCAGGACGTGCGCTCGCTACTCGACAAGCTCAAGGAGACCAACGCAGCGGTCGTGGAGGAGGTCGTGCCCGACACGCTGTCGCTCGGAGAGATACAGCGCGTGTTGCAGCTATTGCTGTCCGAGGGCGTGCCGATCCGCGATCTCGGCACGATCGTGGAGGCGATCGGCGACAAGGCTCGAATAACGCGAGACACAAATCTTTTGTCGGAGTACGCGCGCCAGGCGCTTGGTCGGGCGATAACGGCTCCACACCTCGACGAGGAGCTGCGCTTGCGAGCGATCACTCTGGATCCCGCGATCGAGCAGGAGGTTGCGACCTCGATCACCCAAACGGCAGATGGCGAGTATCTGGCGATGGACCCACCGCGCGCGCAGGCGATCGTGGGTGCGCTGCGCACCCAGGTCGAGCACGCAAGCGGCAGTGGCGCGCGACCGGTGTTGCTGTGCTCAGCGCGCATACGTCGCCACCTGCGTAGGCTGATCGCCCAAGCCCAGCCCCACCTGTCAGTTTGCTCCTACAACGAGATCGCACCGGGAATCAATGTCGAGACCATTGGGGTCATCCACGCATGAGTAGAGCTCAAGCCCCAGCGGGGGAGCCCGATGGCGTAGCCGACACCTCGATCCGCACCTATCGCGGGCGTACTGTCGATGAGCTGATCCCAAGGATTCAAGAGGAGCTGGGCGCCGATGCGATCATTCTGGCGCGCCGTGAGGGCCTGACCGGCGGGCTGGCGGGTTTCTTCCAGCGCCCGTTTGTGGAGCTCGAAGCGATGGAGGGCGGTCCTCGCGTCGACGTGTATGACGAAGAGGACCTGGCGCGTGTCGAGGAGTTGCCAGCTCCACGACCGCCATCGCCGCTCGATCCTCAACCTGTCCATATCCCCTTCTATGAGCGCAAGCCTCCCCCGCTGCGTCCGGATGGGGCATATGTGACAGAGCGTTTGGCCGAACTCGCGCGAGCCGGGCCGCTGGAGCCCCCGCCGGCGCGACCGGCTGAGCCTCATGCGGAAGCGATCAGTCGCTCGTCGCGATTTGACGATCCCCCCCCGACCGATCCCCCCGACCCATTTGCGCTCGCGCTCGAGCAGGCGTCCTCGGGCGGCTTTGAGGAGGTTGCGCCCATGCGCTACGACGACCCGGTGCCCATGCGCTACGAGCAGCCAGTGCCCGCGCGCTTTGGCGAGACGGCTTGGCCTGACTTGACCGCGACCAACTCGCCACCTCCACGCAGCTCGCCGCGGCCTCCTCCCGCGCGTGCTCGTGCGCGCACAGGTATTCAGAGCGGGCTGCTGGCTCTTGGGGTCAGCGAGCACTTTGCCGGCGAGTTGATCGACGCGGCCACCGTGCACGTCTTGCCCTTGATGCCGCGCGCGAGCTTGAGCCTGGCTGTGCGCGTCGCGCTGACACAGCGGATACCTGTTGCCCCGCCGCTGCCGACTCAGGGCGCGGCGATCGTCGTAGTGGGCCCTGGAGGGTCGGGCAAGACAAGCTGCTGCGCGGCGCTGCTGCGCGCCTATCGCAGGGGCTCCACGCTGCCGGCTAGCTGCGCGACGCTCGTCAGGGACTCGGACAGGGGGGAGCTTCAGATGCTACTCAGCCCCTATCTGATGAAGCCCACCCCGATCGACACGCAGCGCGCGATCCGCGCGCTGCGCAAGACCAGAGGCGAGGGCCTGCTCGTACTCGACACGCCGCCGCTGTCTGCCGGCGATCGCTCCGGTATCCGCAAGCTGGCCAGCCTGCTGGGCGAGCTGAAGCCCGAGCGGGTGGTGATCGCGCTGCCGGCGACACTTGGTGCGGTGGCGGCTGGGCAGCTGGTGGCGGCGCTGCGCCCGCTGGGCGCGGGCGCGCTGGCGGTGACCCACGCTGATGAGACCGACCAGATCGGAGTGGCGGTCGAGGCGGCGTGTAGGTTTGGCCTTGCGCCCGAGTACACGCTCGATCGCGAGCGCTCAGGAAAATGGCGACTCAGCCGGATCGATCCGGCTGGCCTGGCGGCGAAACTGTTGCGGTGAGCCAGCGGCGGGAATACGTGCGCCTGAAGGCCAAGCGCCCGGTGCTCGTGTATGTGGGTGGCGAGCGCCGCCAGGTCCAAACCTACGCGGTCGAGCTGGCGGGAGGCGGATTGCTGCTTGCCGGGCCCAACGTGCTGGAGGTGGGGGAGGAGGTTGAATTTCAACTTTCGCTTGCTGCCGGCAGTGAACCGGTTATTGGGATGGGTAGGGTCGTGCGCAGCGATGCCAGGGGGCAGCGCGCCATCACATTCAGCGAGATGAGCGAGCTGAATCGCAGGCGCTTGGTTCGCTTTATTTTCGCCTGCGAACGCGCCGAGCGGCGCCGTATGCTGGAGGCCGATGAGCGCGACGGCAATTGAGCCTGGAGCCACGGTGCAGGAGCCACTGGGTGCTGGGACTGACCCCGTGACGGGTCCGCCCGCGGCAGCGCCGGAGGGTGGTGGCGCGCCGGCGGCGCCGTCGGGCAAGAAGGGCAGTGGCAAGGAGTCCAAGGACAAGAAGGCAAAGACGTCCGGCTCAAAGTCCGCCAAGGACGTCCCAGATGCGTTGGGATCCCCGAGCGTGGCAGCTCACCCGCGTGCCGCTCGCTCGGTCGCGCGGGCGAAGGGCTGGGGCGGACTGGCGGGCTTTGTGATTGCCGGCTATCTGTCGCTACCCACGGGCACGCTCGCCGATGCCGGCCTACGCGCGCTGGTAGCTGGAAGTGTCTGCTATGTGGTTGCGTGGGCGGGCGCGGTGTTTGTGTGGCGCCGTCTGGTGGTGTTGGAGATAAAGAGCCGCGAACAGCAGCTGCTCACCGCCGCCCAGCTAGCCGGCGGGCGGCTGGAGTCTTCCCCGGCATCCGCCGAGAGGCCCAACGCAAGGGTCGCCTGAGGTAGCCGGAGATGGATCCGATCTCTCCTATCTCCCCCGGCTCGGCGGCCATCTCGCGAGTGGGCAGGACGCCGGTTGAGCGACTGGAGCGGGTCGCGCGCGAGCGTGATCGTCCCGCGAAGGAACCTCGGGAGCGCAAGCGCCGCGAGCCTTCCTCTGACAATCAGTCTGAGTGGAGCGTCGAGGACGACGATGGGCGCCCCCACATCGACGTGCGCGTCTGAGCGTGCGCGTGTGCAGGAAATCTTGCGGGGGCAGGGAATCGTCCAAGTGGTAGTGAATCCAGCTCAAGTTTCGCCGCCCTGCGGCGATAACCCAAAAGAGCCGACACGGAGTTGGCTCGGGACCGACAACAAATCGTCATCAAGGAGATGAACGCATGTCCCTCATGATCAACACCAACCTGGCGGCTATGGATGCCAACAGGAACCTCAACGCCACCGAGGGCTCGCTCTCACAGGCGATGCAGCGACTGTCTTCGGGTCTGAAGATCAACTCTGCCGCCGACGATGTCGCCGGCTATGCGATCAGCCAGAGCCTGGAGGGTCAGGTCAACGGCCTCAATCAGGCCACGCAGAACAGCCAGGACGCCGTTTCGCTTGCGCAGACGGCTCAGGGTTCGCTCAACGACGTCGAGCAGATGCTTCAGCGCATCCGCGAGCTCGCGGTGCAGTACACCAACGGCACTACTTCGACAGCGGACCAGACAGCGATCAATTCCGAGGTCACGCAGCTGACTTCCGAGATTGAACGTGTCGGTGAAACGACACAGTTCAATGGCATCGATCTGCTCAACACAGCGGCGACGATCTCTTTCCAGGTCGGGGCCAACGACGGCGAAGTCATCGGGGTCAAAACCGCTGACCTGAAGACGTCGATCGAAAAAAAGATCGAATTGAAAGGCACCGAACCGATCAAGGGCATCGACGAAGCGATCAACACGGTCTCGGCGCTCGCGGGCGAATTCGGCTCCGTGCAGGATCGCATCCAGTACACCGAGTCGAACCTGGAAACCTACAGCCAGAACCTGTCTTCGGCCGTGAGCGGCATTACCGACGTGAACATGGCGGCGGAAATGACGAACTTCACGAAGCTGCAGGTTCTAGAGCAGGCTGGCGTGTCGATTCTGTCGCAGGCCAACGCTGAACCGCAGGCTGTCTTGAAGCTCCTGCAGTAATCATCGCTCATCGAGGGAACGGTGATGGAACGGGCGGCCATTGGCCGCCCGTTCCTGTTGTAGGGCTGCACGGACTGATGACTGCGCTCTGCTCTATTGGCATAACGGCTCAACAGCGGCGCGTGGCTGCCGACTACCGGGTTGATGTCGATCCAGTCCACGCTGGAGCAGGTCAGTGCGATCAGGCAGGCGCTGCTCGACCCCGCGATCCTGGTCGGTGGCTCGAGCACCGCGCTGACGGGTGGCACCGAAGCGCCCGCGACGGGCGAAGCATCCGCTTCGAACGACGAATCCTCGTTTGCCGCGACGCTCGCGCGGGCAAGCGGCGCTGCGGGGGTCCTGCCGGCGTCCTCGGCTGAAGGGCCTGGCGCGCGCATCGTGGCGGTCGCCGAAACCCAGCTTGGCCAAACCGAGCAGCCCCCTGGCTCCAACGAATCGCCGGCGATCGCCGGCTATCGCAGCGCGACCGAAGGTGCGATTCCGGGCGCACCGTGGTGCGCTTATTTTGCCTCGTGGGTAGCGCGCGAGGCGGGAGTGCCGCTGGGATCGCAGGGTCAGGGGCTTGGGGACGTCTCAGAGATTTGGTCTTGGGCGCAGAGTACCGGTCGCGCGATGCCCAATGGACCTGGCGTGGTGCCCAAGCCGGGCGACTTGATCGTGTTTGGCGACGAACATGTGGGCATCGTCAGGAACGTGCTGCCCAACGGTCAGATCCAGACGATCGAGGGCAACTATGAAAACAAGGTTGCCGCCAACGTGCGTAGCCCCACCGAAGCGAGCGGCTACGTGGAAATGGGCTGAGGCTCCAAGGACCTAGTGTGCCGGCGAGCCCGGACCGGCGCGGCGTTGGCGGGCCTCGAGCTCGAGCGCTTGGGTGACCTGCTCACGTAGGCGTTTGAGCTCGCGTTGGCGCACGAGCACGCCCACGCCCAGCAGGATCACGACCGCGAGACTGAGCAGGCCGAGCGCAGCCTCGATCTTGGATGTCACGCTGGTGCTCGCCACTCCGTGCGGGGGCAGCACAACAGCGCTTGGGCTCGCGTGGCGCGCGCGCACGGGCGCCGGGCCGCTGGGGTTGTCGACGGGCCGTGTGTAGCGTGCGATCGTCACCATTGTTTCCGGCGAGAGGCTGTAGGTGAGTGTGTTTTCGATCCAGTAGACGGCCTTGCCTTCGTGCCAGGAGACCGTCTTGATGTGTTCGCCGTCGTAGAAGAGGCTGTAGGTGCGCGATCCGATGCGGACTTCTTGGCTTGGATTGCTCAACAGCGGCAGGCCGCTCCAGACGCTGCCCTGGATGTCGTAGTACTGCCCCAGTTCGCCGTCGTCGACGACGATCACGTAGGACGGATAGCGGTGGTGGCCATGCGGACCCTGGATGCCATAGAGCAGCAGTTCGTCGGGCGAGGCTTCGCCTGTGGTCTTCTGAAATTGAGGGGCCTCCAGCGGAAACGGCAGGCTTGGCGCCTGTGCACGTGCTTCGTTGATCGTCGAGCTCGGTGTGGGAGACAGCGAGTGCGCGGCCGATATGGCCGTGTGATGTCCCTTGACCGAGCGCACGGCGCTGTTGAGCTTGTGCTTGGGCAGGGGGGCGGTGCCTGCAAGAAACGAGTGCGCGGCTTCCTGCAGCTGCTGGGGCGTGGCTGTGTCAAAGGTCGGTAGCAGGTTGACGTGGAAGGGCACCTGGCGCACCGGCTTGCCGGCGGATTCCGCCAACAGCTCGAGCAGCTGAAGCACCTGTTCTTCGCCGTGCAGGTCGGTTTGCACAGCCTTGCCAAGCACCTTCTCAAACTTTTCGCGATTTCCAAAGAGCGTGGGGCCATACTGCGCCTTGGCATCCAGTAGGAAGCGTTGGTCGCGAGCGTCGCGGATTAGCGAGGTGCTTTCGTGACGGTTGGCGACGAATTCGAGCGCCTCCTTGCCGCACAGGCGCTGATAGCCGGGCTCGAGGTTGATTTCGAAATACTGTTCGGCGCCCGGTTCGTCGTTGTTGTGGTAATAGCGCTTGTCTATGGTCATGTACACGCAGCCCATTTCGTCGACCGCGTGTTCGAAGCGTTTGAAGTCAGTGACGAATACATGGTTGACGGTGATGCCGAGCACGTTCTTGATCGTTTCGATCATCAGCTTGACGCCGCCTGAGGTGCCCCCGCCGTCCTCATAGCCGTAGGTGTAGGCGGAGTTGATGCGGTTGGTGATGGCTTCCCCGTTGGGCGCGGTGAACGTGACCTGCAGCTCGCGCGGGATCGAGAGCATCGAGATCGTGGGCTTGCTCGGGTCGATCCGCACTAGCAGCATCTCGTTGGAATGCGGTAGCACGGCGCCCCCGGGGTTGTCCTTGGGGGCCTTGCGTTCGTCGTTGCCGACCAGCAGCAGCGTCTCGGGTTCACCAGTGCCTGTTGGTACGAGTACTTTCGGCGCCACCTTGACGGCCTTGTTCTGACCGAGCGCGCTGACGACGCTTGAGACCTCGTTGCGAATCAGCACATAGGTGCCGGCGCCTGCGAACAAGACGATGCCGAGCGCGCCAAGCAGAAGGCGTCTTGCCATCCACCAGCCGCGACGCGGCGGCTCCGGTGGCATTGGCCCTGGCGGCAGCTGCCCTGGCGGCATTCCACCGGGGGGTGGCGGTGGTGGCATCGGAATGGGGCTTAGCGTTTGCGCCATGATCGGCTGATATACGGCAACCTAACGATCCAATCGGTGGTCGGTCCCCGGTCCATCCAGGGTAATGATCTCGTGCTGCCCGGATGGCCAACTGACCTCACTCCGAGGGCAGTATCCCGCGGTCAGACAAGCGTGTGTCGAGCTCGAGGATCCGTCCGGTGTCTTCGTAGAAGTCCTCGTGGTGCACGATGCGAGCCCAGCGGGTGCGCAGCAGCAGGACGGTGCGGTTGCGGTAGATCTCCTTGCCAGCGGGATCGCGCGCGTGATCGTCGAAGCGTGCAATCACGGTCATGCGCCAAGGCGCCCCGGAGATGAGGATCTCGGTGATCTGACCCTGCAGGCCGGCGCTTACGAAGCTCCGCAAGAACCGAGCGATGGCGGGCTTGCCGCGGTGCTCACCGGACCATCGGTGCGGGCCGTCGTTGAAGCGCAGGACCGCGTTCTCGGCGTAGTTCGCAAGTGATGGCTCATAGTCACCCGCGTTCAGAGCGTTCACATCGCGGCGGAACTTGAATAGCAGAGCGCGCACCAGCAGAGTCCGTGCGGCGAGCGTTCCGGCAGTCCCGGTGGCGATCAAGAGCGCGGAGTGGGCGCGTCCGCTTGGGGGCTCGGTGCCTTTGTGTCGCGTTGGCCGTCGGCGGTTCATGGAGTGGTCTTTGAGTTTGTCAGCGTCACGTTGTTTGGTCGTGCTGCTGTGAGGGTCTTGCTCTGGACTGTTGCTCGTCATCGTGTGATGGCGAGCTCGACGCCTTGAGCTGCCGCGAGGACTCCGCGTGCACGATCAGCACCGGCACGGGGCTGTGGTTGAGCACATAGTGGCTGACACTGCCCAGCAGCACTGAGCGCACCGCCCCGCGTCCGCGCGAGCCCATGATCAGTAGATCGTGGTGTCCGACCTCGATCTGCTTCAGCAGCGCGGGCATCACGTGCTCACTGTTCAATACGGTGCTGACCGATACCCCGTCGGGGACCCGCTCGGTGGCCGTGCGCAGGATCTTCTCGGTGTCGGCCTCGGCGTCGCGGGCGAGATTCGCCGCCACTTCGCCGCTCACACCGGCGTAGGCAACGGCGGCCGGTGCGGCTACGGAGCTGAAGAGCGTCAAGCGGGCGTGCTGGCTCTCGGCCAGGTCGATCGCCTGTGCAAGCGCTTCCTCGGCGTCTGGTGAGCCATCGATGGCGACAAGAATGTTGTGGAACATGATGCGCTCCCCCTTTTGGCTTACGGCTGTCCTTGATCGTACTGGTGGGCAGTCGGGGACGCCGGACACCGGGTTTCCGGGCACTTGACATGTGACTAAAAGGTCACCTATAATGCGCGGCATGGACGAGGTGTTCAGGGCGCTGGCAGATCCGACGCGCAGGAGCTTGCTTGACGAGCTGTTCAAGCAGGATGGGCAGACGCTGAGCGCGCTCGAGCGGCGCCTGCCGATGACACGCTTTGGCGTGATGAAGCACCTGAAGGTGCTCGAGCAGGCTGGCCTTGTGGTTACGCGCAGGCACGGCCGCGAGAAGCTGCACTTCCTGAATCCCGTCCCGATCCGGCTCGTTCACGACAGGTGGGTGAGCAAGTACGCAGAGCCCTGGGCCATGAGCCTTGGCGCCCTCAAGAGAGCAATCGAGGAGGACACGATGGAGAAGGTGTTTGAGATCTACATCAAGACGACCCCCGAGCGGCTGTGGGAGGCGATCGTCGATCCCGAGCAGCGGCGCAGGTACAACTTTGGCGTGGGGGTCGTCTCCGACTGGGCGCCAGGCTCCAGCTACACGACGACCCACGCGATGGCGCCCGCCCCACTCTGCGAGGGCGAGAACCTGGAGGTCGATCGCCCGCGCCGGCTGGTGCAGAGCTTCAACGCGCTATGGGGTGAGGACGTCAAGCGCGAAGCGACCTCGAGGGTCACGTGGGAGATCGAACCGGTGGGCGACTCGTGCCGGCTGACAGTCGTCCACGACCAGCTACGCGACGGTGCCAGCGCGGAGCTCTATGGCGGCTGGCCGATGATCCTCTCCGGGCTAAAGACGCTGCTGGAGACAGGCGAGTCACTTACGACACCCGGCTCGCTGCGCTATGCGCAGGGGCCACAGCCCGGCGCTTGAGCTCACGAGCTCAAACCAGCGAATCGCGAACGGCGCACACAGCCGCCTGCAGTCGGTTCTCCACCTTGAGCTTGAGCAGGATGTTTGAGATGTGGTTCTTGACCGTGTAGGGGCTGATGAACAGCTCCGTCGCGATCGCTGCGTTGTCCTTGCCCTCGACCACCAGACGCAACACCTCCCGCTCGCGGGTGGAGAGGCTGTCGAGCGCCGGGCCCGCGTCGTTTCGGCGGTGGCCGCGCAGCTGTCGCAACAGCGTCCTTGCCATTCTCGGGGATACCATCGAGTCGCCGATCGCGGCCGCGCGTACGCCCGCTACGATGTCCTCTACCGAGGCGTCCTTGAGCAGGTAGCCGCACGCGCCGGCGAGCACGGCATCGGTCACGTCCGCCTCCTCGGCGGAGATCGTCAGCACAAGCACCTGTGCTTCAGGTGCGATCCCAGCTATCTGGCGGATCGCCTCGTGGCCGGACATGCGGGGCAGGCTGAGATCCATTACGACCACATCGGGGGCGTGGCGCTCGATGACGTCGAGGCCCGCCTCCGCGCTCGATGCTTCGCCGACGACCTCGATCTCCTCCTGGTGAAGCAGCTCACGCAACCCGGAGCGAAACAGCACGTGGTCGTCGATGACGACCACTTTGATCGGTGTGGTCATGACGCCCGGAGTGTAGAGCGAACGCTCCTCGGGCTGTCGCCTGCGTTCATGCATTGAACGGCGTATGAGTCGATGGAGCCATTGACCAACGCGGCTTGCGGCAATCTAATTCAGGTCGAGCTAATACGTCCTGATATACGGATTCGGACTCTTGGATGGGCAGGGGGGTCTGGAGCGCTCGGATCCGGTGGAGTCCAAGGAAGGAGCAGTGCCACCGTGTGCGGGATCATCGGGTATGTCGGCCGTCGGCCGTGTGAGGAGATCCTGTTGCGGGGTCTGGAGCGCTTGGAGTATCGGGGTTATGACTCCGCTGGTGTGGCTCTGCAGCGAGAGGGCTATATCGAGTCTGTGCGGGCTGTTGGGAATCTGGCATCGCTCAGGGAGGCGCTTGCCAGCCGCAAGCTCCAGCGAGTGACCGCGGGCGGCGCAACCGTGACAAGCGCGCCGGTCGAGCCGACCACGGGCATCGGCCACACGCGCTGGGCGACGCATGGAGGCGTCACCTGGGAGAACGCTCATCCCCATGCCGACACCGACGGGCGTATGCAGATAGTGCTCAACGGGATCGTCGAGAACCATCTGGCGCTGCGCGACGAGCTGGTCGAGCACGGCGCCGAGTTCAGCTCCGAGACAGATGCCGAGGTGGTCGCGCACCTGCTTGCACATCTCTACCAGGGCGATCTGCTCGACGCCGTACGGCGAGCGCACGAGCGACTGCGCGGGCACTTCGCGTTTGTGGCGATGAGCGCTGAGCATCCCGGGCTGTTGGTTGGCACGCGGAGGGAGTGCCCACTGGTGGTCGGTGTGGGCCAGGACGAGCACTTCATGGCCTCGGCGATCCCGGCGTTCTTGAAGGACACGCGACGGGTGCAGGTGCTGCGGGAGGGGGAGATCGCGGTGCTCGAGCCGCATCGGGCTCGAGTGCTGGACGCGGCCGGCGTGAGCGTGCCGGTGTGCCCGGTCAGCGTGGACTGGGATGACGACGTGGTCGAGAAGGGTGGCTTTGAGACGTTCATGCTCAAGGAGATCCACGAACAGAGCTCGGCCGTGGCCGACACGCTTGAGGGTTGGCTCGATCGCGATGTGGACTCGCCCGACATTGGTATCGACGAGCGGCGGCTGAGCCGTATCCGCCGCGTTGTGATCCTTGGCTGTGGCACCTCATATCACGCCGGACTGGCGGGACGCATAGCGCTCGAGCGTTGGGCGCAAGTGCCGGTCGAGGTGGATCTCGCCTCAGAGTTTCGCTATCGAGCTCCGCTGCTGGAGGAGGACTCGCTGGTGATCGGAATAACACAGTCTGGTGAAACGGCCGATACGCTGGCAGCAATGCGTTTGGCGCGCGAGCGTGGGGCGACTGTGCTTGCGCTTACCAATGTGCCTGGCAGCCAGGCTACGGTGGAGGCCGACGGGGTGATCTTGACGCGCGCTGGCATCGAGATCGGGGTCGCGGCGACCAAGACGTTTGTGGCTCAGGTAGCTGCGCTATATGGCTTTGCGCTGCGGATGGCCGAGCTGCGCGGCACGCTATCGGCGGATCGTTTGGAGGAGTTGCACGGCGAGTTTGCGTTGCTGCCGGGGAGGATCGATGCGGTGCTCGCCTCGGTGCAGCGCCCTGTGCGGCTGCTGGCCGAGCGGCTTGCCGGTTGCGAGTTCTTCCTGTTCCTGGGCCGCCTGGCCGGCTTGCCGGTTGCATTGGAGGGCGCATTGAAGCTCAAGGAGATCTCCTACATACCAAGCGATGCGTATGCGGCCGGCGAGATGAAGCACGGTCCGATTGCGCTGCTGGGAGCACAGACGCCGGTCGTGTGCGTGGCGACCGATCTGAGCGTCATCGACAAGATGCTCTCCAATGTGTCGGAGGTCAGGGCGCGCGGTGCGCGAGTGTTTGCGATTGCTACAGAGGGTAGCTTGGAGGTCGCCGAGCACGCCGAGGAGGTCGTCTATATACCGAGGACCGATGTGCTGCTGCAGACGATCCTGGCGGTCGTTCCTCTGCAGCTGCTTGCCTACCACATCGCGAGAGAGCGCGCGCTGAACGTGGATCAACCGCGTAACCTGGCAAAGACAGTGACCGTTGAGTAGCGGGCTGGTTGTAACAGACTTGCTGCATGGCTTGACATCGCGGTTGGATCCATGCCAGGATCCTCCTCCGCATATGTCCACGCGCTTGGAATGGAGTGAGCGCTGAGGGGGTAGAGTCTCCTCTTGGTCATCGAAATATCGATCCTTCGCTCCTGCCATACCACCACGCATCAGCTCTTAGGAAAGGAATCCTGTGTCTAAACCGTTTGGTCCCGGCGCCCTGAGCGCCGAAGAGGAGTTTTCCTCTTCGCTGGCCATTGGCCTGGGCGAGGCGCGGGCGTCGGATCCACTGAACCTGGGTATGACGGTGTGGGACGCGGTTGGCCCGTTGACCCCGGTCGTGTTGAGCGAGACCGAACGCAGGTTCAGGTTTTGTGGCTTGCCGCAGGCTGTTGGCGCGGCTCGTCGCTCGTTGCGCGAGTGGGAGGGCCATTTCGAGCCGGAGCTGTTCTATGACATCTCGCTGTGCGTCAGCGAGCTGGTTACCAAAAGCGTGCAAAACGCCGATCCGGGGAAGATCGAGGAGATCGAACTTGGCGTGTTTCGCGACGAGCAGCTGGTGCGAGCCGAGGTGATCGAGCGCCATGTGGGCGTCGCGGTGAGCGATCCGCATGTGATGGATTGCGAGGATTGGGGCATGTTTATCGTGGGGCGTGTCGCCGACCGCTGGGGCGTGGATCGGACTGTGGGGACGCGAGTGTGGTGTGAGATCGATCTGGCTGGCAATCAGCGCATGGAGTCGCCGGTCAAGCGCAACGCCGCGCTGCGGTCGGAGACGCGCAACTTCTTCAGGGCCTCGGAGAGGTGACGTCGTACCGTCACCGGTGAGATGTTGAGCCGCTGAGCGATCTGCTTGGTGCTCAGATCGTCTCGCAGCAACTCCAGTACCTCTGACTCGCGCTCTGAGAGCGTTACCAGACCGCCGTTGGCGTCAGCGATGCGACGCTCTTTGCCGTGCCTGCGAAACTCGGTGATGAGCCGTGCCGTGAGCACGCGTGGCAGGGGCGCCTCGCCTTTGAGCACAGCACTGAGGGCATAGGGCAGTCGCGCTGGGTCGGTGTCCTTCAGCAGGTAGCCGCAGGCGCCCGCGCGCAACGCGTCAAATAGATCGTCGTTGGTTTCGGAGATGCTGAGCATCACGATCGGCATCTCGGGCAGCGACTCGGTGAGCTCGGCGGCCGCGACGATCCCGCTGCCGGGCATATACACGTCCAGCAGGCACAGGTCGGGACGGTGGGCGAGCGCTGCCTCCACAGCGCTGCGCGCGTCGATCGCCTCGGCGACCACTTCGAAGTCGCCTTCCTCGAGAGCCAGACGAACGCCCAGACGCGCGGTGGCGTGGTCGTCGGCGAGCACGATGCGAAGCGGCTGGGTTATGGCAGTCCGATCTCAACCACGGTGCCGGCACCGGGCGTTGAGACGATGCTCAGCGCGCCGCCGAGCAGACCTGCTCGCTCCTGCATGCTGCTCAGGCCGAGTCCCCGTCCCGCGCTGATCGCTGCCGGCACGTCGAAGCCGCTGCCGTCGTCGACGATTCGCAGCGAGGGTCCGTTTGCGTCCTCGCCGAGGCTCACGTGGATTTGCTGGGCGGAGCCGTGGCGCACGGCGTTGTTCAGCGCCTCGTGCAGGATGCGCAGGAGCGCATTGCGCCACTCGTCATTGACGACCACGTCGGCCCGCAGGTCGAGCTCGACATCGACCCCGAAGCGGGAGCGAAACGAATCCACTGTGCGCACGATCAGCTGATCCAGCGGCAGGTCCTCGTTCGAGGTGAGCACGGCGATCGTGGTGCGCGAGTCGTGCAGCGCTCGCTCAGCGGCGGAGCGCAGGTGCGCGACGGTGGCGGCGTCCTCACCGGTGTGGCTGAGGCGTTGGGAGTGGCTGGCGATGAATGCGAGCTCCTGGGCCAGGCCGTCGTGCATGTCGCGCGCCATCCGTCTGCGCTCGTCCACCGCGACGCGCTTGACGAGCTTGCGCTGCAGGTTGCGATACTCGACCAGGCAGCCATGCAGGATCAGCAAGTATGCGCCGAGCTTCAGGGCATCCCCTGGGTACAGCCGGTTGGGGTGCAGGGAGGGGCCGAGCAGGCGATCGAAGTGCGCGATCGCCAACACCGCGGCGCCGGCCGCCAGCGATCGTTCCATGCTATTGGCGGTGCTCGTGGAGTGGCGAGCGAGGACAAGTGCGACGGTTGCCGCCAGCAGTATGGCGCCGACCTCCGCATAGCTCGGCAACGAGCTGACCCCGATCAGCGGTGGGTCAACCGCGACCAGCAGGTTGCTCAAGCCGAATACCCCCAGGGAGAGCGTGAGCAGCAGATCTTGCAACTGCTGTGTGGAGCGCCATCGCTCGAGGAACACGAATGTTGCCAGTGCGCCGATCAGGCCGGCTGCCGTATCGAGCACCGTTTTTCCGGAGGGGCTGTGCACCGAGATCGAGAATGGGCTGGTGGCGATCACGAACACCACGGCAATCGCGATCGCGAACAGCACTCGAGTCTGGGCTCGCATCGCAGCCCACGGCGCCCCAAGAGGGCGTGTCTTGGAGTCTTTGCCCGAAAGCCGGCGCGGGGACAGCACTAGCGCCCTGTCGCCTGGATCGATCATGGCCCTTGGTGGCGTGTCCTTGCCGGTAGAGCGCTCATGAATAAGCCAAGCATAACCCCATTCGCAGATTCGGCGTTCAGCCGATGAACGCAAGATGAGGCGGGTGGGCCATTGGGTCGCGGGCAGCCAGCGGGGACACTGAATGCGCCAAGCGCGGCGCTTGCCGGGGCTGCCTCGTGTAGAGGCTGGTTCCATTGGGACGATCTCGAGGTGCGCGACGGTTGGAACTCGACAAGGACGACGGGGAACCGGAAGGCAGGCGAATCGGATGACCACACCACGTGCAGTGCTACATGTTGCCTCCGAGTCCGAGGAAGGCACGGACGGCAAGCTCTCTGAGCTCTCTCGCGAGCAGGATCCCCTGCGTCGTCTGGAGGCCGAACTGCAAAGCTCCGATGGAGGGCGCCCGGAGGTCGAGCGCCTGTATGAGAAGACCTGGGGCTTGCTCGAGGAGGCGTGGGGTCTCATGACCGAATGCCTGGTGATGCGCGATGGACTGCTGGACGCGTGTGCGGAGATCGAGCGGACGATGGAGACCGTCCATCGCCGCCTTGGAGCGCTGGCGAGCACACCGGAGCTGGCCTCGCTCGAGTCGGCCTCGCTCGAGCGGACCCCGCCGGCGGCGCCTGTGCGCGAGCGCTTGGGGGCGAACGAGCACGAAGCCGTGCATGGCCTCGATGACGCCATAGCCCCCTGATGTCGACACCCCAGGCGGTCATTGGGGAGGATGTCGAGCTTGCTGTTGCGCCACTGGCGCGGCCATCGGGATCGGAAACCGTGCCTGCGAGAGAGCCGGGCCAGTTGACCTCGGGGACGCTGGCGGCGGTCCCGCCGCCAGCCGAGACGGTCTCGCTCGCTCGCCTGGGTGCTGACCCGATGCCTCGCGGTCGGCAGGCGCGCCGCCCGCGCATCCTGATGACGACCGAGGGCACCTATCCATACGCCGTTGGGGGCGTCAGCTCGTGGTGTGACCTGGTGATCGGCGGATTGCCCGAGTTTGACTGGCAGATCCTGCCGATCATGGCCGGCGATCGCCGGCTGAGCGCGATCTTCGACCTGCCGGCGCACGCGAAGCTGGTCGGTCAGATCGAACTGTGGTCAGAGCGACTGCCACGGCGTCGCTTGGCGTCGCGTCCCGAACGCAGGGCCAAGGAATGCTTGCCGGCGAAACTGATGCGAGCCTTGATCAGCTGGGAGGGAAGCTATGAGGATCTGTTGGAGGCGCTCTTGTGGTGCAGGCGCAGGCCTGACGCCGTGCGCCCGGCATTTCGCGGCGCGCGCGCGTGGGAGACCTTCGTCCTAGCCCTGGAAGAGGTGCTTGCCGAACATCATCCGGATGCCGGCGTTGCCCCCAAGCTTGACGCGGTGGAGGCCGCGAGGCTCTATCAGACGATCTACTGGATTGCGCGGGCGGCGGGGATCAAGACCCCCAAGACCGACCTGCTGCACGTGACCGCCGCCGGCTGGGCCGTCATACCGGCACTGATACACAAGCGTTTGCACGGCACGGACATGCTGCTGACCGAGCACGGTGTGTATGTGCGCGAGGCATACCTGGCGGCCGCGCGCAGCCCTTCCTCGCAGGGAGAGCGGTTTCTCTCGAGCAGGCTGGCGCGCGGGTTGAGCCGGGCCGCCTATGCGGCGGCGGACTGGGTGGCGCCGGTGACCGAGGCCAACGCCACCTGGGAGCGCGGTCTGGGTGTCGATCCAAAGAAGATCCGCGTGATTCAAAATGGGATCGAGGCGCCCGCAAGCTATAGCGAGCCACCGGGCAACCTGAAGGTGGTCTCGGTGGGGCGGATCGATCCGCTGAAGGACGTGCAGACGATGCTGCGGGTCGCGGTCGAGGTGGGCCGCAGGGTGCCTGAGGCGAAATTCGAGTACTGGGGTCCGCCCACCAAGGGCCAGGAGACCTATGCGCGGGCCTGTGAGGAGCTTGCGCGCCAGCTTGGCGCCGAGCAGCACTTCAAATTCATGGGCTCCACGAAAGACCCGCACGGCGTGGTGCGCGACGCCGACGTGATGCTGATGACGAGCATCTCCGAGGGACTGCCGATGTCGATCCTCGAGGCGATGGCCCAGGCGCGTCCGGTGGTGGCCACAGCCGTAGGCGGGGTGCCGGAGGTATTGCGCGGGTGCGGGATCGTGCAGCCACCGGGCGACGTGCATGCGCTTGCCACGGGGGTGGTGACGCTGCTGCGCAACCCGCAACTGGGAGCGCGCCTGGGCCAGCGGGGCTTTGAGCGTGTGCACCGCGTGTACACGCGCACGGCGTGTGTGGGTGGCTATCGCGATTTGCTCGCTGAGCTCACGAGCGCGGCGATGAGCAAGCGATGAGAGCGGTGTGGGCGATGCGGGGACGCAGGCGTCTCACGGCGAGCGTGGGGCGGGCGTAGCGTCGTGGAGCACGAGCCATCCAAGTATGCGACGGGAGTGATCGAGGCGCGCCTCGGGCGCGGCGCGCAGGACGTGCTGGAGGCAGCTGTCGTGCTGGAGGCGTGGGGCGGGATGCGTGCCAACGCCGCGTTGAGTTTGGGTTCGCGGGTCGTGCCCCCGAAACCACCTCGCTGGACGCCAGGACGGTTCATGACCGAGGAGTCGGGGCGCCGCGACAGCGTGCTGACCGAGGCGATCGCGCTGATCCTCGCGATTCTCGCGGTTGCCTCGTGGGCTGGTCCGCTCAGTCGTCAGGTCGGCACCTCGGTGCTGGAGCAGGCGATCGTTATCGCTCTGCCGCTGACCCTGGCGCTGCAGTGGGCGATGCGCAGCCGCTACCTCAGTCGTCGTTCGGGTTTGGCGTGCCTTGCGCACGACCGCGCGATCGTAGGGGCGATCGGGCTGTTGTGCATCGAGGCGCCGCTGATGGCACTGAGCTCCTATGGCCCGCTGGCAGGTATGTTCGTGGCGATCTGGGTGGGGGGAACGGTGCTGGCGCGTAGAGGCTGGGCGTTGGCCTATGGCGCGCTGCTGGTCGGTGCGGTCGTCGGCCTGCAAGCCAACGTGTCGGCTTATCCGCTGCTGGAGGGTTTGACGGCGGTGATCGTGGTGGGCTCGGTGGTTGCCGTGGCGACGGGCGGAGGGCGCTCGGACGAACCCGCGGGCCGTGTGGGGCGGGCGTTGTGGGCGGGCGCGATCGGTCTCGCGCTGGGCGGCCTGCTCGTCGGGGATTCGAGTCTCGGCTGGGGTGTGCATGGGGCGTTTCCGGCACTCGCCCTGCTGCCCTCGGTGCTTGGCAGCTTCTGGGGGGGCTACTACCTGTGGAAGTTCTACGATGCGGTTCCACGCGGGCTGCAGGGGGTGGGGATCGAGCGCGCCAACGAGCGCGACTTGCGCGGCTCGGCGATGGGCATCTTCCTGGGTGCGCTGGCGCGTCTGGTGGGGACCACCTTGGTGCTTTCGGGCGTGGTGATCGCGATCGGGCAGTGGACCTCGGGCACGAACCGGCTGAGCCTGTTCGTGGGTTTTGGCTGTGTGGCGCTCGTGACGATGCTCGTCAATCTGTTGGAGTCGCTGGCGTATGCGCGCTGGGCGTTCTTCGCGGCGTTTGCGGCCGTTGCCACCGAGCTGGTATTGAGCAAGCTGGTGCTCGACCACACGGCGGTGCCAGGCACGGCGTTGATCGCGGGCGCGGTGGTTGGAATGGTCGTTGCGCTGCCGGCGCTGCTGAGGGTGCTGTTGCGCCCCGGCCGCGTGCTCGCCACGAGCTTGTGGATCCAATGAGCTCGCCGCCTGGCAGATTCTCGATGAGCACGTCTCGCTACAGGCATTTCGATGGGCTGCGCGCGGTCGCAGCCGCCGCGCTGCTCGCGGCTGCGCTCCTGACGGGCTGCGGCGAAGGCGGTGGGTCCGCTGCATCGACGCGGGCGGGCGCGACGGCTGCGGCCGCTGGCTCGACCTCCACCAACACGGTGTCGCGGAGCTCAACCGGCGCTTCGAAAGCCGCCTCGACAGCTCGGCCCGGACCGTCCTCCGCGAAAGCGTCGAAAGCCGCGGGGGCCAACCAGACGGCAGCCAACCCGACCGCTCGAACGCCGCCGCCGGGCGGAAGTGTGCTGCGCCGGTTCGCAGGATCGGGCAACACGCGCTTGGGGACGATTGCGGTGGGCTCGACGGAGGTGCTGGTGTGGAAAGCGCAGCATCCGTCGATTCAGATCTTCACAGCCAGGGGGTTCATGCTTGTGAGCAGCGGCGCGCCCAGCGGCAGCGTCCAGCTGCGCCGGGGGGCCTATCAGGGTGTGCGCGTGGCGACGCACGCGGGCTGGACGATCGAACTGCGCGCCCGTTCCTGAGCGATAGAGGGCCGGCCAGGGATTAATTACTAGGCGGTCGGGGATTAACCCTGATGGCCGGTATGCAATTTGTACTGCAGATGCGGGGCGTGCGTCGGTCATGCGTCCAAGAATCGCTTGAGCATCACGCTTAGCGACGGGTGGGGCCGACTCCTTGAGGGCTGCAACAACTCCTGTAGGTGCAGCAGTCTCGCTCACTCAACGAGGCGCGACACAGGTCACGCTCACAGTCGCGTCTGACACGGAGGTCACCAATGCTCACTGGTTCCCATGAAACCGCGAAGCGTGCTGTTGTTCCGACAGCGCTGTTTGCGGCGCTTGCTCTTTGTGCATTTACTCTTTTTGGCGGTGTCGCTGCCGCGCGACCTGCACGCCACACCGCCCACCGGCGGGTCGTGCGGTGCTCCCACGCCAGTCGCCGTGTAGCTAGGCGGCGCTCCCACGCGGCCCGCCGGGCTGCTGTGCGCTGCTCCCATTCCGCCTCGACAAAGTCCCCTGAGCTCGTGTCCTCGTCCAAGCGCCTCTCTAAAAAAGGCGCCACGACTGAAGGATCGAAAACTTCCAAAGGCTCCGGCGGTTCGACCAAAGGCTCCGGCGGTTCGAGCGGGGGTGCTGTGGGCGGCTCGACCGGCAGCTCCACTGGGGGCTCCACCGGCGGTTCGACGGGAGGCTCCACCAAGGGCTCGACCGGTGGTTCGACGGAAGGCTCTGGCGGTTCTACCGGTGGCTCGACCGGTGGCTCGGGTGGTTCGACCGGCGGCTCGACTGAAGGCTCCGGTGGTTCGACCGGTGGTTCGACTGAAGGCTCCGGCGGCTTGACTGGCGGCTTGGGCGCAACGCGTCTGATCGTTCCCGCGTACTGGGAACCAGAAGGCTCGTCAAACCCGTGGGACGCCATGTGCTCGGAGGAGCCGACTGGCTCGATCGATATCGCCAATCCCGACAACGGGCCCGGACAGGCCAAGTTGAACGACTATGCCGAAGCGGTCACCTACTGTGATGCGCACGGGCAAAAGGTCATCGGCTACGTCTATACCGAATACGGCAAGCGGAGCCTCAGCACGGTCGAGACGCAGATCGCCGATTACTACTCCCGGTACCCGGGGACGGCTGGCGTCTTCCTCGACGAAATGGCAGAACAGCCTGACGAAGCGTATTACGCGGCGTTGGAGAGCTACGTTCATGCCAAGGGCGGAATCGTGGTCGGCAATCCGGGTGACACGGTGTCCACCACTTGGCAGCTCAGCGTCGTCGATGTGGTGGTCACCTTCGAGGGGAGCGCCAGCGAATATGCGTCCTACCGTCCGGCATCGTGGGTCGCCTCGACAGCATCAGATCGGATCGCGAACATCGTGCATGGCTCGCCGAGCCTGGCGTGTCCGCTGACGGGCGAGGCCGGCTACGTCTACGACACGAACCTCAACGAACCGAATCCGTACGGATCGCTTCCGTCCTACTGGGCGAGCGAGTCGGAGCTCTGTTAGTCGGCTTGGACGCCGCTTAGATGGTCCCGAAGGGGGTGCGCCGCGAATGGCGTGCCCCCTTCGACTGCGTGATCCAGGTCCGAGCTCTTTGGCGGTCGATCAGTGCGGCCGGCAAGTGACTGGGTCTGCGTCTGCACAATTTAAGGTGTCGTAGGTATGTGCGATGCTGATGGTATGCGTGCTCGCTCCCCTTGGGTCACGGGGCTTGTGGTGGGTTTGACGGCGGTTGCCATGTGCCTTGTGCTGGGCGTGACTGGCGCTCATTCCGAGCCGCGGTTGACGATCGCACCCAAGTCTGCGCCTGTAGGTAGGCCGGTTACGGTGCGAGGCTATGGCTTTCGTCCCCGCTTGGAAGGGGTCGTGGTCTTCGGTTCGCGACGTGTCGCTTCCTTTCGAGCAGGCGCGAAAGGGAACTTCTTGATCAGATTCGTGGTGCCAGCGGGTCGCCACCGCCGGTTGCGTGTAATCGGCAAGCAGATTGCGCGTGGGTGGCACGGCTCGGTCCACTTGTTGAGTCAGGCGGCAGCTGGCTTCAGGGTGTTGCGATCAGGCGCCCCTGCTACCCAGCTCGCGGTCGTGCCTGGTAATTCGGTTGGAGGGGGCGCCGGCTCCACGGGCACTACGGGTGATCTGACCGGCAATGACGGTTCGACGGGTGGCTCAACTGAAGGCTCGGGTGGCTCGACAGGTGGCTCGCGTTGGGCTCCGCCGAGATCTCTAACCTGGTACCTGCAGCTGCAAGGGGCGATCAATAACAACGAGTCGGTCGCGGCGTATGACATCGACGGGTTCGAAAACACCGCCGCCGAGGTCTCGACGCTGCACGCTCAGGGCAAGCACGCCGTCTGCTACATCGACGTGGGAACGGCCGAGAACTTCCGTCCGGACTATCCGTCCTTCCCAGCCTCGGTGTTGGGCAACTCCGACGGCTGGGCGGGCGAGCAGTGGCTTGACGTTCGTCAGCTGAGCACCCTCGAGCCGATCATGTCCGCGCGCTTTGAAATGTGTAGGCAGAAGGGCTTCGACGCGGTCGATCCAGACAATATGGACGGCTATGAAAACGACACCGGATTTCCGATCACCGCACAGGAGCAGTTGACCTACGACGAGTGGGTCGCAACCGAGGTCCATTCTCTGGGTATGGCGGTCTTCCAGAAGAACGACAGCGCACAGGTCAAGGAACTGGAGCCCTACTTCGACGGGGAGATCGCCGAGCAGTGCAACGAATATCACGAATGTGCCGATTTCCAGCCATATCTGACGGCGGGCAAGCCGGTCATCGACATCGAATACAGCCTGCCCACGAGCTCGTTCTGTGCGGCGGACAACGCGGCCGGCATCATGGGCGCCCGTTATAGCCTCGAACTCAACGGGACGACGTTCGAACCCTGCTGGTAGAGCTGCGCACGGACTCGCGTTCAGGTGCCTGAACGCAAGATGGGGCACCCGACCCATTGGGGATTGGGCCCGAAACCAAGACACTCAGCAGAGCATGGACGCGAGTGGATATAAAGAGGTAGGATGCCAGCCGAGCGACGCTGGACGGCGTCGCGCTGCGATTGCTCGACTTCTGCGTATGGGAGTCTCCGACGGAGCGAAGTCTTCCTCAGGCGAAATGGCAGGAGGGGGCGAGCTGGAGGCCGAGCTGGCGCTCCTACGTGAGGAAAACGCGCGGCTGAAGGTCGAGCGTCATCGGCCTGCCGATGCGGGTCATGTGATCGAGCGCATGCGTTCACTCAGGCAGGACGCTTTCGCCCAGCCAGACGGTGAGCCTCGGGAGGCCGCCGAGGGGGCACAGGCGATCGCGGAGTGCCTTGCTGTTCGCGAAGGATTGATGGACGCCTGCCAGGAGGCTCAGCAGGCTATGCGGGGGATACGCGGCAGGCTGGAGGCGCTTACGGGCGACATCCAGGGTCGAGCCGGCGAGCAGCCGACGTCCGAAACGGACGATGCGGCTGAGGTCTCCTCCGATTTTGCTCAGAGCGTTGCTTGAGTCATGAGCACATACATGGATCTGAAAACGGATGTTCTATCCAGTGAGAGAGGTTGTTGAGGTGCTGAGAAAACCGACCCTGAAGTCCTTTGCGATGCTGATGAGTGCCATGTCGATTGCCGCGGCCTCGGTATTGAGCGCTCCCCCGGTGGCTGGGGCCGCCCAGCGCATCGACATGAAGGTGTTGCTGCTCGGAACCTCCACCACCGATCCGGACTTCGCCGCTTGGCAGGGCGCGCTACAGCGTGAAGGCGTTCCCTTCGAAACGATCATCACTTCGGCCGGGCATGCGCCGATCACCGCCGCGACTCTCTCGGATACCTTGGCGAACGGCACCCAAGAGGCCAAGTACCAGGCGGTCATCGTTTCGGTGGGGGCACTACCGAAGTGCCCAGAAGCTGGAGAAGAAGGAAGCTGCACATCAACGCTGACCCAGTCTGAATGGACTGCGCTCGAAGAGTACGAGCAGACGTTCAACGTACGTCAGCTGACTGGAGACGTCTATCCCAGCGCCACCTATGGCCTCAACGGCCCGACGAGCACTGGGGCGCTGGAAGGCACTAAAGCAACGCTCACGGCTGGTGGCAAAACGATCTTTCCGTACTTGAAGGGTCCTGTGACGATGGACACGAGCACCTACGGCAGCGAAGCGACGCCGCTCGTGCCCGAGGCGACAGGGGCGAGCTTTGAAACGCTCGTGACAAGCCCGACTGGCGCGTCGCTCGTCGGCATCTACACGCATCCGGACGGCGTCCAGGAAATGGTGCAGACCTTCGACGAGAATCGCTACCAGCTGCAGGCCGAGTTGCTGCGCCATGGGGCGTTGAACTGGGTGACACGCGGAGTGTATTTTGGCGAACAGCGCAACTACGTGGAGATGGACATTGACGACACGTTCTCGCCCGATGACGCGTGGAGCACCACGACGCACCAGAACGAATACACCAACTTCGCCTCCGCGCTGCGTATGCGCCCACAGGATGTGCCCTACGCTGCGAACTGGTCGGAAGCGAACCATTTCCGCATGGACCAGTTGTTCAACGGCGGCAACAGCGTGGTTTATCAGGAGGAACACTCCGGGACGGATCCGCTGCTTGCTGAATTTCAGAAAACAGACCCCAAAACGGGCAAGTCCTACGCGGACTCGTTTGGCTGGCTCAGTCACACCTATGACACACCGGTTATGGACGTGGGCTGCGCAACGCAGAACTACATTGAGGCGGAGCTCAATGAGAACACCAGCTGGGCTTCCGCTGCGCCGGGCACTGTACCGGGGACAGGCGGCGTCGGCTTGACCGAAAGCACCAATCCCGCCAATGCGCTGGGCTTTGAGAACCCGGATGTGTTTGTGCCCGGCAACCATTCCGGGTTCGCGGATCTCGTTCCCGGCAACCCGGCAACAATCGATCCACCGGAATTCGACACTTTCACAGCGAGCGGTAGCGGTGGGGGGGCGCTGCCCGCGGGGACCTACGTGTACGCGATCACCGGCCAGTTCATCAACTCCCCCAGCGCCGGTCAGTCCACGGCCTCTGAGACAACCCCGCTGGCGGTGCCGGCGGGTGGATCGGTGAAGCTCGAATGGGAGTCGATCTGCCACTCGGCGGACTACCTGGTCTATCGCGAGATCGCGGGGAGCAACAAATGGTCGCTGATCGGCACGGTCTCAACGCCGTTCTCCGCCGAACTGCCCGACAACAGCTCCGGCGACCCGATCTCCACGACCAATGTCGAAGGCGGCGGGGAGAAGGAACAGACCTTCGTCGACAACGGCACTGAAGGTACCGAAGAGGCCCCGGGCTGGACGCCGCCGACTGTCAACACCGCGGTCGAGTCGGGCTGGGAGCAGAATCCCTACTTCATTCCCGCGCTCGAAGCCGTCGGGATCACGGCGGTCGGCGCGGATGCCTCAAAGGGCTACCCCAATCCGGCTCAAACCCAGTTTGGCATTGGGGTTAACTACTCGGGACCCGAATACCAGCCGGGGGAAACTTTCCTGGACGGTAAAGCGCAGGTTGCTCCACGTCACCCGATCAACATCTATTACAACGCATCGACCGAGGCACAGGAGGTCGATGAGTACAACACGCTTTATACGCCCGTGTCCGAAGGCGGCGAGTGCGTGGCGAGCTCAACCACCACATGTGAGACGAAACCGGCGAATTTCGCTGAAATCATCAACAGCGTGGTGTCGGGCATGTTCGAGAACATGATGAACAACGACCCGCGGACAAGCTATGTTCACCAGACCAATCTGCTGGGCGAACCACCCCCAGGACCGCCAACCACCGGCACACCGCCAAACACGCCCGATACGACCGGTGACGGACTGCTCTACTCGGTACTCAATCCGCTGCTGGCCGAGTACAACGAATACTTCACCTCCGCTACCCCCTACGAACAGCTGACGCTGGGTTCGATCGCCAACGTGCTTGCGGAGCAGCAGGCTTGGAACAAAGCCAACACCGGCCAGGTGAGCGGCTATATCGAAGGCAATCAGGTCACGGTGCAGAACTCGGGGACAGAAGCGGTCACTACCCCGCTGACCGGCGTCACTAGCGTCGGATCTTCATATGGTGGGATCCAATCCGGGTGGACGAGCGCAGCGACTGGGACGAGCACCTACACGGCGGCGACCAGCTGGCCGACGGCTCCGGAACCGGTGCAGCAGGAACCGCAGGGGAGCTGGGTTGGGAAGGTCGGCTCGGCTGGATATCTGCTGGCCGATTGGGACGGCACTCAGGATGTCTCTGACATGCCGGGTGTGACCGCCACTCTGGTGGAAGGTAGCCGCTCACTGTGGGCGCTCAACACCGGCGAAACTCGCGGGCTACAGGGACCGGAAGGCACGACCCGTAACGCCGCTACCTACTACGGCGCCAACCAGATCAAGCTGCAGCTCAACTTCACAGCTGCCTACAGCGGCGGCATACATCTGTATGCGGTCGATTGGAGCAAACTGGGTCGACGGGAGTCGATCACTGTCAATGATGGCTCGGGTCCGCGTACGGTGCTTATCAATTCTGAATTCACTCAGGGTGCGTGGGTATCGTTCCCGGTCAACGTAGTGGCGGGAGGCACGGTGACGATCACCGTCGCTCGAACTGCCGGTACTAACGCTGTCTTGTCCGGTGTCTTCCTAGGGGGCGAAGGTTCTCCGCCGGCCACTATGGGGGCAGAACTCTCCAAAGGTGGCTGGGTCAACGGTGTTGGCTCTGCGGGCTATGACCTCGCGGCGTGGGATGGAACCGTTGGCGACGTCTCCAACATGCCAAACGTGTCGCTCAATCTCCAGCAAGGCACACGCTATCGCTGGGGCTCGAACACAACCGATGCGCGTGCGCTTTCGGACCCTGATCAGCTAACGCGTAACGCGGCTGCCTACTACGACCCCAACCAGATCCGACTGCAGCTGGGATTCAAAGCGGCATATAGCGGCACTATTAGCCTATATGCGGTCGACTGGGACGAACTCGGACGTCGCGAGATGATCACCGTGAACGGTCAGACCGCTGAGTTGTCGAGCAGCTTCAGCAAGGGCGCATGGGTCTCCTTCCCGATCACGGTTGCCGCTGGGGGGACCGTGACGATCACGGTCGACCGGACGGCTGGTCCCAACGCGGTGCTATCAGGAATCTTCCTCGGCGGCTCTGGAGCGCCCCCGGCGGCTACCGTGTCTAACACCCCACAAGGCAGCTGGGTAAATGAATACGGATCCTCCGGCTATCTTCTGGCGGATTGGGACGGCACGCAGGACTTGTCGAATCTACCAGCAGGCGTCACCGCAAATGTCGTGAAAGGGAGTCGTTCACTTTGGTCCTCGAACACAACCGAAGCTCGGGCACTACAGGGACCCGATGGACTGACGCGTAACGCTGCTACGTACTACGACGCAAATGAGGTTGAGGTGCAGCTGACCTTCACCAATTCATACAGCGGCAACATCAGCTTGTACGCGATGGACTGGAGCAAACTGACTAGGCGAGAGATGATCACGGTCAACGGTCAGACAGCGGTGCTCTCCAACGACTTCAGTGAAGGGGCGTGGGTGTCGTTCCCGATAAGCGTCGCTGCAGGTGGTACTGTGACAATCACAGCAGATCGTCTGGCTGGACCTAATGCTGTACTTTCGGGCATCTTCCTAGGCGGAACCGGTGCACCACTTGCGGCTCCCGTATCAAGTTCGCCGCAAGGCAGCTGGGTGGGCACTTATGGGTCGCAGGGTTATCTAATGGCCGACTGGGATGGCACGCAAGACGTGTCAGATCTGCCGTCGGGCGTTACGGCAAGTGTCGTGAAAGGCACGCGCTCACTGTGGGCAACTAACACGACTGACGCGCGCGGATTGCAGGGCCCCGATGGGCTGACCCGTAATGCCGCCACATATTACGCTACTAGCCAGGTCGAGGTACAGCTAAATTTTGCCTCTGCTTACAGCGGAAACATTGAGTTGTATGCTGTCGACTGGAGCAAGTTGGGTCGACGAGAGATCATTACCGTAAATGGTCAGACGGCGGATCTATCGAGCGAATTTAGCCAGGGGGCCTGGGTTTCCTTTCCAATCAGCGTCGCTGCCGGCGGTACTGTGACAATCACGGCCGACCGGACGGCAGGCCCTAACGCGGTACTGTCCGGAATCTTCCTAGGCGGAGCTGGCGCGCCGCCAGCAGCTACAGTTTCTACAACTCCGCAGGGGAGTTGGGTCGGTAGCTACGGAACAGCAGGCTATCTACTAGCTGACTGGAATGGCACGCAAGACCTGTCAAGTCTGCCGTCGGGCGTGACCGCAAACGTAGTTAAGGCGTCTCGCTCCCTGTGGGCAACCAAAACTAGCGAAGTCAGTGCACTTGAGAACCCTGAAGGGACGAGTCGTAACGCCGCGACCTACTACGAAGCGAACCAAATCGAGGTACAGCTAACCTTTGCCTCTGCTTACAGCGGAAACATTGAGCTATATGCACTGGACTGGAGCAAATTGAGCCGCCGCGAGCTAATCACGGTGAACGGTCAAACAGCAGCGTTGTCGACTGATTTTAGTCAAGGTGCCTGGGTATCGTTCCCGATCGGTGTAGCTGTTGGTGGTACGGTGACGATCACGGTAGACCCGACGGCTGGGCCAAACGCTGTTCTATCGGGGATTTTCTTGGGCTAGACTCCCCGGTAGCACGCTGTTTGGTACCCTGCCGACTCAATGATGGCTCACGGAGTGGATGGCAACGATGTGCTGCTCTTGCTCGGGGGATGTCGGCACTCCTGCGATAGCACAGCATGCAGGCGCATTCGGCTGTGACCACTGGCCTCGGAACAAGTGCTGCTATCCCGTACCCAGTACCGGATCTCGGCGAGGACTGGACGATAGTTCACGACTTCTGTTTTGACTATGGCGGAGCTGAGCGGGTTCTTGAAGTCGTGGCACAGTCGCTTCTGTCGCGTGCGTCAGTCTGGGTCTTGGGAGGGGACGACGAGGTCCTTCGACAGATGGGTTTGGCTGACCGTACCAGATTTATCCTTCCACGAAAACTACTATCGCGTGAGAACTATCGCTCGCGTGCGGCCCTGCTTGCTCAGCCGCTCTTCGGACTTCGCGCTCCGCGTAACATCTTGTCGTTGTCATATGCATTTGCCCATTTTCCAAATGCCAATGGGCGCAAGGTCGTCTACTGTCACTCACCATTGCGGCAGATTTGGAGTGGGCAATCCGAGTATGCGGCCGCTCTAGCTCCCGTCTCACGAGTGATATTCAATCACAGCTATCGAACCCTTCGCTGGTTGGATCGTCGCGCTGCCGGTACCGCAGATACTTATGTCGCGACAAGCACGGCGGTTGCAGGCCGCGTGTCTAGCTATTATGGACTGCCCAATCCTGTCGTCATACCTCCTCCTATCGATACTTCTGCGTTTTGCCCCCCACTGGGACCGCCGGCGCGCGACTACTATGTTTGGGCAGGTCGAATCGTTGAGCCTTATAAGCGTGTGAGCCTATTGATGGAGGCATTCAGACGGACACCAAACAAGCGCCTTGTGGTTGCGGGAGACGGACGAGACGCGGCTCGAATGCGTGCAATCGCTCCAAAAAACGTAGTGTTTGCTGGCGTACTCGACACAGTTGATCTAGTTAAGCTTTACCAAGGGGCTCGGGCACTGATATTTCCGAGTACGGATGACTTTGGGATGACTCCGCTTGAGGCCTTGGCGTGTGGAACTCCGGTCATAGCTTTTAAGGACGGGGGTGCCTTGGATACGATGGTCGATGAAAGTACAGGTGTATTGTTCGAGTTACTGACTCCCGAGGCTCTCATCGCGGCGATCAGTCGTCTCGACACGCTTCAGCTATCGTCTGATGACCTCGTAGCGCACGCAGCAGCTTTTGGTGCGGATGTATTTATTCATCGTCTAGGAGAGGTCCTTATGGGGTCTGTACATGCCAGCGATCAGCTGCTGCCAATCGCAAATTCGGGGCAGAATGCCTAGCATATGCTAGATGTAGCATTTGATTGTGGGGCTTGCAGAGAGCGAGCATATGCGAGACCGGCCGGCTTGAGCGTTCCGTTGTAGTTAGCCAATCCATACCATTGCTGTGTATCTTTAGGATTCTTGTCTGCTGTGAGCCACGCGTAGTCGGCTACAAGTCTCACATCGCATCCGGATTGGGAGATCAGTTTTACGAACGTGGATATGTATTTTACGCGTGTTGCTTCGCTAATAGCGCCGGGGCCCGAAGTTGACCAGCCGAACTCAGTTACGTCAATAGGTACATCCTCTGCGCCCTCGTTACGCAGCAGATGACGTAGGGCTCGTATCTCGGAGAGTGCAGTGCGTGCGTCGGAATCATAGGCGTGCCACCCAAAGGCATCAATGTCGGAACCAAGATTTGGCACTGCATGAAACATTGCTGTGATGTAAGCAAAGGCCCCCGTGTTGGGTGCAAGACCTGCAGAGATAACAATCGCACCAGGATCGATCTCATGGACCGTTGCGCGGGTCGCCACGTACAGCCGAGCGTACTCTGCTGGATTAGGCATGGGAGCCCAATAGTGCGCGGCGTTTGGCTCGTTCCATACCTCAAATGTTGTGACGGGTCTTATCGGCAGCTCTGGATGCTTCTTCCAATAGAGGCCCCCGCGACCGTACCGCCGTACGACTGCACGGACGTAATTGAGAAAGTCAGGTATGTGCGCGGGCGGTGCGCCTTGGATCCCCGGATCACTCGATGCCCACGTAGCTGAATAGTCGAGAATGACGAGCCAGGAAAGTCCGTGCTTGGCAAGCGCAGTCATAAATAAGTCAGCATGGCTCCAGTTGTAGCCGCCCGGCGAGGGTTGAATATACTCCCACGGCAAATCGCTGCGCACAAAATGTAGACCACTTTTACGTATTACGGTGAGTTGGTGGTTGAGAAGATCTGGAGCGAGGTTGTAAAGTACCTGTCCGCCGGCCACCCCTCCTATAAGGGTCCGTCTAGCTGTCGTGCCTAGGGACGTTCCGAATGTGAGGGTGTGGGTCCGGGCCTGCCGAGAGGCTGTGGGTGTCGAAGCTCACGTCCTCAAGGGAGGCCCGGAATGTCGCACCCTAACTCGCGTCACACAGCGCTTGGTCGCTGGCAGTTCGTTCGTCTGGTTGTTGAGGAGGGCTGCACCTTCGCGCAGGCCGCGGAGTACTCGAATGTGGCAGGGTCGACTGTCTGGGAGTGGGTGACGCGCTGGCGGGCGGCCAGCGACTCCGATAGGGCCTCTCTGGCGTGTCTAACTGACCGCTCCTGTCGCCCTCGACGCAGTCCCATGCAGGTGCCCGCCTCGGAGGAGCGCCGTATCTGTGAGCTGCGTGCCCGCACGGGCTGGGGTCCCAGGTTGCTCGCTGTGCAGGCCGGACGGTCCCATTCGACCGTTCACCGGGTGTTGCAGCGCGCGGGATGCTCCCGGCGTTCTGCGGCTGAGCGCGAGGCGGTCGTGCGCTACGAGTGGCCGTGCCCGGGACAGTTGCTGCACATGGACGTCAAGAAGTTCGCGCGGTTCACCGAGCCCGGGCACAAGAAGACAGGGGATCGCTCCCAGCGCTCGCGTCGCCCTGGCTGGGAGTACGTGCACTCAATGATCGACGACTACTCCCGTCTTGCGTACTCAGAGATCTGCCAAGACGAGCGCGCCGAGACCGTGACCGATTTCACACGACGAGCCCTCGACTTCTACCTCGCTCACGGGATCGTCGCTGAGCGGCTGATGACCGACAACCACATGAGCTACCGCCGCAGCCACAGTTTCGCCCAGCTGCTCCGCTCACGCCAGATCCAGCACATACGCACGCGGGCCTACACGCCCCGCACCAACGGCAAGGTCGAGCGCTTCCAGCAAACCCTCGCACGCGAGTGGGCCTACGCCATGCAATACGCCTCAAGCACAGCCCGCCAGCAAGCCCTGCCACACTGGCTAAACCACTACAACGAACGACGACACCACTCCGCCATCAGCAACCAACCACCCCTCACACGCGTTCGGAACCTCCTCGGGCACGACATCTAGCCATTCTGTTGGCAGTTGCGCTCAAACCGCTGACCGAGGTAGGGGCGGTGATCGCAAAACTAGATATAGCGAGTGTGATAAGGACAACTATCAGGAATTTCGATGTCTTCATGGCCAGAACGTTAGGTCTCTGAGAGTAGTTGTCTCCACTTTGCGACCATTCGACCTGCGGTGGCGCCTACAGTGCGCTCATTGCGCAAGCGTAGCGTGTCCTCGTCACTGTGGGACAAGAGCTGTTCACTGTTAATAAGCGAGCTTACCGCGTACGTAAGATCCTTAGCTGATCCGCTGGCGGCCAATTGGATTGCGCGTGATAGCTTGGCGTCCTCAGTAAATCCCCTCACCGGAGCCGCTACGATCGGAGTACCGTATGCAAATGCCCGAGCGGCAGCTCCGCTCGCCGACAGGAACGGGCCATAACGTCCGCCAGACTCGTAAGGAAGAAGGAGACAGCGCACGGAGCTAAAGAAATCGTCTTCGCGTTCATTCGAGATTGGGCCCCATCTTTTCGTGCCCGGTGGAAGATCAAGATTCTCGGTCCCCCGTCCAGCAACCTCGATCCCAATTTGAGTGGATAGTTCGGAGCGCAGTGCATGGAGGAGCTCAAATCCCTTTCCTCCGTAGGAGTAGCCAAATAGTCCAACAGCCAGCGGACGGTCCTTCAATGGTGGTCCGACGGACCTGTCAACCACATGATGTAATAGCCTAGTCGCTGTCAATCCGCGATCACGGAGAGATGTTGTGCCTGTAGCGGTAAGCGCAAAGAGCGTGGCCGCGCGCATACGGTGATCCTCAAGGCGCCACCAAAACTGCCGCGTGGGATAATGCAAGCCGTGGTGGACAACACGTACCTTGGCGACGTGACGAGTGTAAAGTGGCCACCAGGCGAAATGTGGTGCATCGTGAACTGTGGCGGTGACGAGGCGATCGTTGGGGGGCACCGACCAGAATGCCTCGATCCCACCAGCCGAGAGCTCAGCATGTATCACGGCGGGTCCGCTCGCTCGGACGCGGGATATCTCTGTGCGAACGCGCTTTACGGTTCGGAGCACATCTCGCGTGCTAGCTCGCAGGGGTGGCGCCAAGTAGATCGGATGGAGATCGGCACCGGACTCTCGCAGGGCTGGCATCAGCTGCTCCGCATAGTCGCCTACGCCACCGGATCCGGGCGCCGGCGCGAGCCAGATCACTCTGATCTGCGCTGGCGCGTGCTTGCTTGCATGATCTGGGAGGTCTGGTATCGACCTGCCGAGGTAAGGGTGCACAAGGGGTGCGGCTATGTTCCGAGGCACGTCGATATTCTAACGCTCGTGGAGATGCCAAGTGGTGGTCAAGAGAGGGTGCTACTCACGGGAGCCTATGGGCACGGAAATCTGGGGGACGACTTGCTGTCGATCCTCGCCGCAGATGAGCTGCGCAGAGTCGGAATCAATGTCGCGATAGCGGCTGGCTCTGCATCTCGAGTTCCGGCCGATTTCCCTCAGAGTCGCCACGTCTTGATGCGTGAGTTGGGACCGGGCACAAGATTGTTGCTCGCAGGGGGAGGTCTCTTCAATGATGCGTGGGCTAGCGATTATTCGCGCTACTTTGCGTCGCTTGCGGTTGCAGCACGCGTACGGGGTGCCTCAGCTGCTGCCATCGGACTAGGTATTGAGTCACCCCGTCGTCGGGTTGGGCATGCTTGCTTGGCGATCGCAGGTCAAGCGCTTGCGCCGTTTGGAGTCAGGGACGCAGCGTCTGCGGAAATATTGACCCGCCATCATGCGAGAGATATCCGCGTAGGGGTTGACCTCGGGTGGCTGTCGGCTAAGCATCTTGAGCCAAGCCGCTATACAGAGCCTGGCCTAGTATCTGTGACGATCGCAGGCGAGACAGAGGTAGCGTCCCGGAGCCGGCTTGATTTGCTCACCGCTGCGCTTTCGGACCTTCTAGATGCTGGCATTGTCAAGCGCGTGCGAGGCGTAGCAATGCAACGTAACGAGACACAAAAGTTGCACGATGATAAGTCATTGCTCGACGAGCTTGCACGTCGGCTTGCTCATCCTGTCGAGGTAGTTGCACCCGATGACCCTTGGGAAGCAGCAGCCATCCTCGCACAAGCACCACTGTCGCTTGGTTTTCGCCTCCACGGTCTACTGCTCGCCTACGTAGGAGGGGCACGAGTTATCGCTCTCAGTCGGTCTCAGAAGGTGACCGCAGCATTTGCTGAGGCACCCGGTGCGACGATCTTCCATGAGCGCAGCGCTACTCCAGCCGCTATCCTTTGTTCCGCGCGAATGGAGTCGCCACCACTGTCGCTTCGGCAAGCGCACAGCTTGGCAGAATGCCAGCGTGCGACAAGTAACCTAATGGATGTTGTGTCGACACAATGAAGATATGCTTTCTATTTCCCAAGGATCCATATGGGTATAGCGGTGGCGATACGTCCATCTTCCGAGTGATACTCGAGGAGGCCAGCACGCTGGCCGATGTGCATGCGCTAGCACTCACGAACGGTTTGTCGCCGCAGGCCACGATTCCGATTCGCGCTATACCCAAGCGTGACGTGCAACGAAGTCGTTTGGTATTGCGCAGCCTTTGGGAACGGAGGAGTACGGTCCATACTCGCTTCACAACTCGCGAGCTTACCAAGGCGATTTGTGAACAGCACGTTGACCGATTCGTTGCCGAACACACATATATGGCAGAGGCGGCGATGGATGCCAACGTCGACTCCCCTGTCTTCATTAATTGCCATGGCTTCGAGGCGGACGTGTTTGCGTCTCGACAGGATATACCTCTTCTACTTCGGCGAGTTGAGTCTAGTAGGATATGGCATGATGAGGTCCGATGTCTCCGGAATGCAGCTGGTGTGCGCTGCCTTGGTGACGATGAGGTCACCAGGCTCAACGCGAAGGGTATAACTGCGGCTCATCTAGATATCGTGCTACCCCCTAAGCAAAGGTCCGGGGTTATCGGAGATCAGATTGCTCTCTTCTTGGGCGACAGATTATGGCCGCCAAACCTTGAGGCTCTCAGGGAGGCCGAGCGTCTCTGGCCAGAAATTCGGCGGCGCGTAGGCGGTGCCCAGCTGCTGGTCGTGGGCAGAGGGCCATACCCGCCGGGGCAAGCTCCTGAGGGCGTGGAGCGACTTGGGTTCGTCGAAGATCTTGGGGCGATCTGGGAGCGGGTTAGAGTGCTCGTTGCCCCTGTAAGGACCGGCGGTGGTGTCCGGGTAAAGATTCTGGATGCAGCAAGTCGTGGAATACCGATCGTTACGACTAGTGTGGGTCTGGGTAGTATTGATCGTTATCTACCGATCCAGGCTGCTGTAGACGATGATGCTTTTGTTACGCGGACTGCCTTGCTACTTGACGACCGCGACAAGGCTGAGTCTGAAGGATTGCGGCTGTGGGAAGCCAACCGCGACTGTTGGAGAGACGGAATGGTACGTCGGCAGATCGCAGACTGGCTTGAACTGTGATGGAAATAGCTGATTACAGTCATACAAAGCGTATGGCTGGCACACTTATGTTGCTGGTGGCCGTCATCCTTGCTGGTTGGCTCTCGGCGGATGGCTCGGTTGCGGTTATTGCTATCCTGGTTCTTTTGCCACTGGGTTTCTTGGCGCCGAGGTACGTAGCCTTTGGGCTTATAGGTGTCTTGGCGATAGCTCCATTTGCTGCCGTTACCGTTGGGGCGGGCGGCTACAATATTCCAGTTATCTGCGCATTTGCGCCGATGGCGCTGATTGCTGCTGGTACATCATGGTATGGCCCAAAACCTGCTCTGCCGGTGCATCAGGCGTTCCCACGCAAATTGCTTTTCGCGGGTACTCTGCTACTGGTGACAGGCACGATATCATTTGCCCTCACTCGCGGCGTGAATGGCACCCCCGATACAACCGAGTACCTTAAGTGGATCAGTCTCGCCTCGCTCTTTGTCGTGCCGCCTGCGCTTGGATCTGCCTGGACAATGCAAGCATTGCGTCTCTTTGCGGTCGCCGCCGCTGTGGGGGCGGCATTTGCGATCGCGAGCGACGTCGCACCTCAACTTGATCGGGTGTTGAGCGTGCTTGGATATATTGGCAGTGGCAACAATACGAGATACTTTGTGGTTGAAGGCGTCAATGAGTCGGTTAGGGCTGCGGGTAGCTACACGGATCCCAATATTGCTGGGCTAGTGTTTGTTCTTGGTCTGGCGGCATCCTTCTCGGAGCCACGGAGAGCAATTCGGCATGCAGCGCGCGTGTTGCTCCTTGTGGGTCTCGTGCTAACGCTCAGCCGTGAGGCCTACGTGGGTGTAGTCATAGCGACTGTCGCCTTGGTTGTGGCGCCCAGCGTTACCACTGGTCGACGTGCGGTTGTGGCTGCGCTACTCGCAGTCGGTATCATAATTTTGATGCTTAATCCGGCGACTCATAATCGCCTAGCTGGCACATTCTCCTCGCAGGACATTGGATCGCAGGATCGCCTTGGTGCTCTCTCTACCTTTCGCACGACAATGAACGGGCATTGGGAAGATGGGTTTGGCTTTGGGCGGCCGGAGTTTCGCGAAAGCGCGGCCGCTTACAAGACTAACGTAGTTGCAGATGCGCCACTGGCTTCAATTTATCGTGGGGGCATTATCGAGGGAATTGGGTTCGTTATTTGGTATTTTTATGTTCTGGGCGCAGGATTGTGCAGGCTCAGAGATCAGTCGGTGGTGACGCGTGCCATTGCTGCTGGTAGTGTGGCATTTTGTGCTATTGCGCTAGCTGGCTATGGACCCGCACTTATCCCTCAGGAGGTTGCACTGCTGGCGTTTTGGGCTGGCTGTACCGCTATTTTTGGACGTCGGATCCAGGCCGTGCGCTCTCTGGATCTTGGCTTCGTTGAAGATGGGAGTTATGTGACCAGCACGAGGACGATCGACGCAACCACGATTGCCACGTAGGCGGCGAGAGCACTTCTGGTCGGTCTCGTACGCACGATGTGGAGGTAGGCGACGAGCAGCGTAAGGTCGGAGATCGAGCTGCCTATTGCTCCGCTGCTTGCGCCCAGTAGGGGTGCGAGCAGAACAAGCGCCACGATGTCGACGGCTAGGCCTCCAGCTGAAGCCCACAGCCGAGCGATGTCAGCCTTTACAAAGACGACGGCTACATTCATAGCCCAATTGAGGCCACGGGTGGCCACGAATGGAGCCATAAAGAGTAGGCACACGCCGAGGCTGCGGGGTCCGATGTGTCCCAGCGTGGCCGCTGTGCCAATGAGCAGTACAGAGCAGGCAGTACCTGCGGCGACGTACCAGGTCTGGGCTAGTTGCTCTGGCGCCAATCTGCCATTACGAACGTGGGGGATCTTACGGGTTGCCAGTTGCTGGGATGGGACAGATAGTGCCCATGCTATGAGGGATGCGATTCCGTAGATCCCGGCGGCACTGCTGTTGAGCAAGACACCGATGAGAACGACGTCGAGTTGCACATATCCGGAGGCGACCAGTCCTGTTCCGCTGAGAGTTACCCATTCGCGCAGCGGGAATGGACGAGACTGGAGTCTGATGGCTTGCGCAGCGAGGGGGAGGCCGATGGCAAAATAGGGGATTGCGTATGCTGCAGTGACGGTGTTGAGGTTCCCGTGACCGAGAAACAGTGCAGCGAGGGCGAGAAGAATTGATGACGTCTGGCGCGCAAGGTCGATCAACTGTTCTCTTCGCGGGTTGCCGTGGCGCCGAGCCGCCGTCTTAAGATAGCCCAGCATGAATTCCCCGGCGGCAAAAACGAGAGCAAAGCCAAAGATATAAGATACCGTCGCCGCCAATATGCCGCCGCATAGGAGTAGCGGAGGTCCCAAAAGTCCTCGGATTCGCTGATCGCCAGCGAAGTCCCGCTCGTCCAACCGAGACGAGCGCATGGTGGGCGGACCGTCCAGCAATCCCGCAAAGACTCCCGAAAGGGAGTACGCCATGGCGTAGCGTCCGTAGGACGAGATTCCCAAGTCCACAGTAAGGGCCGCAGTCCAGCCAAGGCCGAACATGCGAGCTGTGAGCATGCCAAGTGATGCAGCTAGCACGTTGGAGTGCTGGCTCAGCCTTGCACGCAGCGAAATGCTCTGCGCTGGACGTGACTCTGTCGATTCGACCTCGATGATGCCCTCTATTATGAAGCTCGCTATCATTTCTGGCGTGCGACGGCTAGGACGCTTTCTGCCCGCCAGTCGGTTGGCGCGACTACGAAGCCGCGCTGCGGCCAAGGCGGTGGTCTATGGAGCGTGTCATGCCGATGCGCTGCGGGCATGCCTAGCTCGTGATAAGCGGGTATCGGAGGTGCTCGACTTTTTGCCTCTAAAGGCTTGCTTCGAGATGTCGGAGCGTGATGTTGCTCGGTTCGAGAGGGAGATCGCGCCAAATCTTGACGTGTTCATCTATCAGCCGGTATCTGGTAAGAGGATCGGTCAGCGGTTTGCATCTGCCTCCCTACTTGAATTTTTGCGACCGGATTGTATTACAATTTCATTTCAATATCTACATTTTGAGCTCTATACCCCATTTGTAAATTATCCCAGTCGAGCGATGGGTCCGAGTCCATTTGACTATCTAGATTACACTATTGTAGAGGCGTACCTGGGGGGGCTCAGTCCAGAGCGCGCCGTTGAGCGTGCAGCGGCGATCGAACTTTCGGATGAGATGCTCGAGCAGGCGCAAACCCAGGTTTTTACTGAATTGCTTAAGCGCGAGACGGGTGAGACTGGACCCGTAGACGTAACACTAACGGACTTTATTGAAGCGAACTACCGTGATTATTGCCTTTTCCACACTATTAACCACCCCACAGGTATCCTTTTCTCGGGTCTCAGCGAGCGCGTCCTCGATCATCTCCACCAGTTTGGTTTCGCGGGACCGCGCGACTGCGTTGGATCCAGCGTCGACTTCGATCCTCTTAATGAGACGCACTTTCCATGCCCAACGCGCATATACGAGCAGGTTGGGTTGACGTTTAAAGATGAAGCGTTTCGCTATCAGCGTAAAGCGATAAATCCCCTGGAGAGCGCCCGCCGTACGTACGGATATTTGGAACGCGAAAGTCGCCAGCGCGTTGAAGACGCGATTGATCACCTTGCCTCGAAGCGGCCGTGGTTTGGAGGAGCGCTTGACGTGCGCGGTTGAGAAAGTTCGATAGTCGGGATAATCTAGCTAATCGGGCCTATGTTACCTTCATGTCTAGGCAGGGCCGCGAGCTTCTCGAGCGAGAAGTCGAACAGCGACTGACGGTGGCGTAAACCGGTATTGCTCGGTCTCTGGCGGTGATCCTGTGTTCCGTAGGCTCAGGTTGGGCATTAGCATTGGACTCTTGATGAAGCGACCTAGGCAACGGTCATGTAGGCCATCTGCATGTCGCGGCAGCACATGTGTGGCGCACTCGGCTTTGCCACAGACTGTGATGGCCGCTACCGTGCGGTTCTTGCGCGTAGAATGCCGTATGGACTATTATCGCGGGCGTTGATGCTTTAGGAAGATGCTGCAGGTCCGTACGATGTGGTGTCGTTCCCAAATCCACCGACGCGGCAAGGAAGACAACTTGATGGGCACCGAGCAGACGAATCTAAGTCTAGAGCAGGTTCTGGGAATCCTCCGGCGGCGAGCGGTGTGGATCGTGGTTTGCTTCGTCCTTGTGGCTGGAGTGTCCTACGGCTTTTCAAAGCACCAAGCCAAGAGGTATACGGCGACAGCCTCGCTCGTATTCAACAATCAGCAACTCAGCCAGCAGGTTGCAGGACTACAGCCAGTGGGCAGCAGTGATCAGCAAGCTCAACAGAACACTAATCTTAAGCTTGTTGAGCTCGGCGACATGGCCGAAAAGACAGCCGCTCGGCTTGGTCAGGGACTGACAAAGGAGACGGTCGACAATGCACTGAGCGTCAGCGCTCAGAGCGAATCCAACATTGTCGACGTTGCAGCGATGGCCACGTCGCCGACGCTAGCCGCCGACATTGCGAACACATACACCGCTCAGTTCGTAACGGAGCAGCAGAACAGCAACCACGCCTACTATGCTTCTGCGTTGGCACTCGTTAACAGGCAGATAGCGGCGCTTTCCCCTAAGGAAAAGGCTGGGACCGCCGGCTTGGCGCTGCAGGATCGTGCTCAGTCGCTCGGGGTGCTCGCCGAATTGCGCAACGGCAATGTGCAGGTGGCCCAGCCGGCGACGGTGCCAACCTCGCCATCCTCGCCAAGGACATCGAGGAATGTCGCGCTAGGCGCGATCCTCGGCCTGCTCCTCGGCTTGGGGGTAGCGTTCCTACTAGAGCGATTCGACCGGCGCATTCGAGAGCCGAAGGACCTGGAGGCTATCTATGGCCTGCCTCTGCTCGGGGTCGTCCCCGAGAGTCCGGCGCTCGCGCGCTCCGCGCGCAGGGGAGACTCAGCAGGGGCTCTGGCTCCCAACGAGGCTGAGGCGTTCCATCTGATTCGCGCGCACCTGCGCTACTTCAACGTCGACAAGGAGCTGCGCACGCTCTTGGTTGCCTCGGCCGCACCCGGAGACGGCAAGACGACCGTCGCGCGGCACCTCGCCAGCGCGGCAGCGAGGATGGGCTCGCGGGTGCTGTTGCTGGAGGCCGACCTTCGTCGTCCCACGGTCGCTCAACAGCTCGCGATCTCCTCAGGGCCGGGTGTCGCGGATGTGTTGATCGGCGCTGTCCTCCTAAACGAAGCGGTCCAGTCGGTCGCGTTGGGCCAGCCTTCGGGCGACGGGTCGAGTGGACGCACACTCGACGTGCTCGTCGCGGGCGCCGCGCTGCCCCCCAATCCGGGCGAGCTGATCGAGAGTCGTGCGATGGAGGTGCTGCTCGACAATGCACAGTCGACGTATGACCTGGTCGTGATCGACACGCCGCCGCTGACTGCCGTCTCTGACGCGTTCCCGTTGCTGCGCAAGGTCGACGGAGTCATCATCGTCGGTCGCGTCGGTCGCAACCGTCGCGATGTCGCCGAACGCTTGCACCAGACCCTCGCGGGCGCCGGCGCCCCTCTGCTTGGGGTGATCGCCAATGGTTTCAAGTCGACCCGCGGCAGCTACGGGTACTCCTACGACTACTCCTACACGCCCAATAAGCAGCCTCCGCCCAAACCCGGCCAGGATCTAGCCTCGCCCAACGGCGCCGCGTCATCACCAGCGCAGGGTGACGTGCCGGCGTCCAAGCTCTGAGGTGGGCAGGTCTGGTCACGTAGTGACTCGCCTCTGGCGGTGAGCAGCGAGGCGCGCTGATGAGCGCCGATCGCGGTATCGCTCTCCCGTTCGTGCATCGGGCGCAGACGCGGGCAGGACGCCCCGCGCCCATGGGCGCCGATTCTGCCCAGGCTGCGCGGATGCGCCCCCAAAAAGCCAGCCATAACGTCGCGAACCGCCTTGCGGCTGTCCCGCTCATCGTCCGGTGGTCGGATTAGAGATAGGGAAGCCAGTCAACCGATCAAGGAAGGTCACGAGCGATGCCGATCGACAACACCTCTGCACGCGGGCGCCGCGCGGGACGCACGAGTCGCAAGCCGGCACGGCGCGACGCGGCCGGCGGGGTCGAGGCGGTGGTGGCCAGCGCCGCCTATCGCGAGCTGGTCGACCGCCTGCGGCTGCGCATCCGCGAAGCGCAAACACGCGCGGCGACCACCGTCAACGCCGAGCTCGTCATGCTCTACGGATCGATCGGGCGGGAGATCCTCCAGCAGCAGCGGGCCGGTGGCTGGGGCGATGACGTCGTCGGGCGGATCGCCGAGGACCTTGCCACCGACAGCGGTGCTCCGCGCGGCTTCACCAGGCGCAACCTATTCTACATGCGTCGCTTCGCCGCGGTCTGGGCCGATCAGGAGAAAGTGCCGTCGGTGATGGCACAAATTGGCTGGACCGCCCATCGCACGCTGCTCGACAGCTTTGGCCAGCAGCCCGAGCTCTACCTCTGGTACGCGGCAGAGGCCGCCGAGAATCGCTGGTCGGTCCGCTACCTCAAGAGCCAGATCGACCTGCGCCTGCACGAGCGACGCGGCACGGCGCTGACCAACTTCGCCGCTGCGCTGGAGCCCGCCGAGGCAAACAGCGCACTAGTGGCCGTCAAGGACCCCTACACATTCGACTTTTTGCGGCTCGGCAAAGACGTCCATGAGCGCCAGTTGGAGCAGGCCCTGATGGACGACATCCAGCGCTTCCTGCTGGAGCTCGGCAGTGGCTTCGCGTTCTACGGGCGCCAGCGCTCGCTGCTGGTGGGCTCTCAGGAGTTCTTCCCCGACCTGCTTTTCTATCACCACGCGCTGCGCCGCTTCGTCGTGATCGAGCTGAAGATCGGGCCCTTCCAGGTGGAGTACGTCAGCAAGGTCAACTTCTACCTGGGCGCCATCGACGAGCAGCTGCGCCAAGGCGATGACCGGGAGAGCGTGGGGATCATTCTGTGCACAGCCCGCGACGAGACCGTCGCCAGGCTCGCCCTGCGTCGCGTCTACGCGCCAATCGCCGTCTCCACCTGGCAGGCCGGTGCATCGCCTGACGGGCCCGCCTTCGAGGATGTCTCGCAGCTGGTCGAGCTGGATGAGGTGCGCACCAGGCTGATCGACCGCGTCGCGCGTCGCGCGCCGCAGATCATCGACACCCACGTGCGCCGGAGGTAGGCTTGCATGTATGCGCACCTTGGTCCTGGATCCCTCTACGGCCGGCTTTGACGAGCTCCTGCGGCGCCGCGCTCGCTCCGGGCTCGACCGCCTCGACGAGGTGTGGGCCGGTGTCCTGCATATGATCCCCGCGCCCAGCCTGCCCACCATGTCGATGAGGTTCTGATCGTCGATCCGGGCGCGCGCGAGGTGCACTGGCTCGAGCTGGCGGGTGGCGCGTACCGCGGTGTGCAGCGCAGCGGCCTGATCGACCTCGGGCCAGACGAACTCTCCAAGCAGATCGACTGGTCCCCAATCGAGGATTCCTAGAGTCGCGCCCACTGCCGGCGCCTCATTCCTGCTGGGATTTGCGGCCGCGCGTGGTGTCTTTGGCCCGTATGGGTGGGGCGACGCGCCTGCTTATGACCTACAGCTACGGCGTTTAGCCGCTAGACCCCGCTACGCCATACCCCGCCAGCCCCTGTCGGAACGCTTCGGTGGCCTGGGGTGAGCTGTTCACGCTCCAGTTGTCCTTGCGTGTGTCTCGATCCCACCAGGTGATTGAGCGTATACGCGTGTGAGCATGCAGCCAGCTGAACAGCGAGGTGATCCACGCGGACTTGTTCGAGCACTGCGCGGCGATGCCGACCTCCGCGAGCATCATCGGTCGATCGCTGAAGCTTTCGATGTTCTGCACGGCCGGGTCAAACACGGTGCTGGGACTCGCGCAGCCCACCTTGGGATAGGAGTAACCGTCGACCGCAACCCAGTCGACATACGCGTTACCCGGATACAGCGGCGCCAACGATGGCGCTCCTGCGACCATGTTGTTGGGGGACCAGATCCACTTCACGTTTGTCGCCCCGACCTGTTCGAAGATCTCATGCACGTGGCGCCACGCCTTCACGAAATCACCTGGTTTGTTGCCGCTGTTTTGCTCGGAATAGCTCATCCACCAGCCGTTCATCTCCGGCGCGAACCTAAGCAGCAGCGGGCCTCCAACTGAGCGCGCGGCCTGCGCGAAGCGGCGGATGTACGCGTCGTGGCGCCCTCTATAGATGGACGCAAGGCTCATTTCGGGCTGATAGAGGCCCTTTCCGTCGACGGTGGGACCCCAGCTGATCTCAGGGGTGCTTCCGCGTTTGAGGATGCCCTCGATCCTGTACGTGGGGAATTCCGCGAACGCGGGATTGCTCGTATACCCCCAGCCGATGGACGCCTGCACGATGTTGACAGGATGCGCCACCACGCCTTCAAACGCAGCGATCGGCGCCAGCTTGTAGAAGCCGCTTGCCACATCCACCCCTAGGCCAAGCTGACCGGGGGCGATGCTCAGGCCGGGAGCCGCTTCGGGCGCTTCGGGTGCCGTGCTTGCGCCGGCCATGGTCGCGGAAGGGCCAAGCATCGCCAGCACGCACACAGCAACGACAGTCAGGTTCGTGACGACGCTCGGACGTCGGAGATGTGAGGATACGCGCTTCATGGCCGGATTGTGTCGTGCGCTCTTGACGTCGTCAGCCGCTCCAGCAGTCGAGAATTCCCCTTCCCACGCTGGACACATAGACCTCCTCGGTACGCACTCCTCAAACGTTCGACAGCAGTTCGACAGCACGCGTCCTAGTAGGATCTTGGCGATGAATCGCGCCCGCTTCGACCGCGACGTGAGGTAGCCGGCGACGTTGGATGCCACAACTCGCCCACGGGTCTGCGTGATCGGCGCCGGTCGCATCGCCCAAGAGCATCTGGCGTTCTTTGCAGGTACCGCGTGGGCCCAGCTCGTCGGCGTGTGTGACCTGGATCCGCTGCTTGCCAGTCGCGCCGCGCGCCTGGCGGGAGGTGTGGACGGCGCCACCGACCATCGCGCGATGCTGCACAAGCTGCGCCCCGATGTGGTTCACATCACGACGCCCGTGGACAGTCATATGACGCTGCTCGAGGATGCACTCGAAAGCGGGGTCAAGCTCGTGATCGTGGAGAAGCCCGCGGGCGCGAGCCTCGAGCAAGCACACGCGATGGTCGCGGCCGCGGAGCGCTCTGCCAGCGCACTGAGCGAGGACCACAACTACAGGTTCAACCCGCCGGTAAGCGAGTTGCTGCGGGTCGTGGAGGGCGGCATGCTCGGGCGCACGCGCGAGGTGCAGGTGCGCATGGCGATGCCGCTTGCCAGCACCCGCTACAGCCAACCGCTGGACGCAGCGCTCGTGCAGCGCCGACCCGGCGGGGTGCTGAGCGAGTTTCTTCCCCATCTCTCCTATCTGGCGTTGCTGCTCGCCCCCGGCGCAAAGCTCGGCGACGTGCGCTTTGAGAAGCGCGATCCCAGCACTCCCCTCGATCCCGACGGCCTGTGGGCACTGCTGGAATCGCCAGGCAGTGGCAGTGGCAGTGGCAGTGGCGATGGCAACGGTGGCGAGGGTGGGGTACGCGTCGAGCTGTCATTCGCCTCCGGGGTGGCGCCCGCGACGACCTCGATCCTGGTCCGGGGCGAGCTGGGCTGGGCCGAAGCGGACCTGCAGAACCCCTACATGCGCGTTAGCGCTCCGCGAAACGTCGGCAACGCGCTGTCGCCGCTTGCCGACCAACTGGTCTCAGGGCTGACGTTCTTGCGGGCCGGTGCGCGCGGGCTGCTGGCAAAGCTCGAAGGCAGCCCGATCTACAGCGGCATCCCGCGCTTCCTCGATGCCACCTATCGGGCCTACGCCACAGGCGACAGTCTGCCAGTGACACATCGCGACGTGCTCGAGGCGGCGCGAGTCAGCGACGAATTGACCGCGCGGCTGCCATGAGCCGGATTGCGGTAACCGGCGCAGCCGGCTTTCTGGGAAGTGCGGTCCTGCGGCGCGCCACACAAGATTCCGAGGACACGCTTGCGATCGTCCGCTCGGACGCAACGCGTGGCGCGCTCGAGTCCTCGCGTGCGCGCGCGGCGGATCTGCGGGACCCGACGGAGGTCGCGGGTCTGCTGGAGGGCGTCGACGTCCTGATTCACCTCGCCGCCGCCAAGAAGGGTCCTTTCCACGATCAATATCCCTCGACGGTCAAGGCCACGGAAGTTCTGCTGGCTGAGGCCGAGCGCGCGCAAGTGCGACGGGTCGTGCTGGTGAGCTCCTTCGCGGTGTACGACTTCGCCAAGCTTCCCGCTGGAGCGCTGCTTGACGAGAGCTCGCCCGTGGACCGCGACGCGATTGGACGCGACGGCTACAGCGAGACGAAGGTGCTCCAAGAGGAGGTGACCCGGGAGTGGGCGAGCCGCAGCGGAGTCGGGCTTGCGATCGTGCGCCCCGGTGTGGTCTATGGGCCCGACAGCTGGTGGACATATCGGCTCGGCGAGCAGTTCGGGCGCCTGTGGCTGTGCTTGGGCAGCGACGCCGAGGTGCCCATCACCTACGTGGAGAACTGCGCACACGCGATCGTTCACCTTGCGCTGTTGCCACATCTGGACCACATCATCTACAACATCCTCGACGACGACCGCCCGAGCCAGCGCGAGTATCGCCGCATGCTCGCCGCGCAACTGGATCCGGCGCCATATCGCGTGGTTGCGCCGTGGTGGTTGATGAGCAGGACCGTCGAGGTGGTAGAGCGCTTGAACAGCCGTCGCACCCACCCCCTGCGGCTTCCGGGCTTTCTCGTGCCGCAGTCGCTGGCGGTCCGTGCCAAGCCGCTGCGCTACACCAACCAGCGCTTGCGCGAGAGCGGCTGGACGCAGGAGGTACCCTTCGCGCAAGCACTCACTGCGACCTTCAAGCGTTAGCCGGGCCGGCAACCCGCAAACGACGATCAAGTGTCGAAGGGCAGATCGAGGCCCGCGGTTCGCAGGTACTCCAGGGCCACCGCTCGAGGTTCGAACGCATCCAGATCTGCCTCTCCGTCAGATCCGTGCTCCAGTGTCGCGAGGATCGCCCCGGCCAGTGCACCTGGATCCTCAGGCGCGACCAGCAGGCCGGGGACATGCGCGGGAACCAGCTCCGGCAGTCCCCCCACCGCGCATCCCACCACCGGAGTGCCAAGCGCCGCGGCCTCGACCGCCACGAGCCCGAAGCCCTCCCAGCGCGAGGGAATCACGAGCGCCGCGGCATGGGCGATGAAGCTTGTCGCGTCGGCGCGGTAGCCGGTGAACGCGACCCGCTGGTCCACGCGCAACGACGCCGCCAGCTCGCGCAGCTTGGCCGCGTCGCTCCCATCGCCGAGCAGGATCGCCCTGACCCCCTGAGCCTCGGTCAACGCGCGAATCAGGATGTCCTGACCCTTGGGCCAACGCAGCCCACCCACGCAAACCACGGTGCGGGCCGCCTCACCCGGGCTCAGCCACGGATGGGGCGGCTCGGTGTGCGCCGCCGCGTCGCGCACGCCCGCCACGTCGACCGGATTGAAGATCGCAAGCGCGTGCGCTGGATCCAGGCGATACGTGCCGAGCGCGTCGTTCACAACCGCACGACTGACCCCCACCACCGCGGACGCGCGCGGATACAACGCGCGCGCCAGCGCGGCAAGCGCGCGCGGCGAGCGCTCGACCGACAGGTTGGGGGTCGGTGGCGAGTGCTCGGTCACGACTATCGCGGGGCGATACCGCGGAACCAACCCGGCTGCCGCCACAGTTACGACATTGGCCATGATCATGTGGCTGAGGATCGCCTCAGGACGCCGTCTGGCCAGCAGCCGGCTCACTTTGGCGACTAGCCCCGCATAGCCGGCCGGCCCACCGTGCCTGCGCACGACCGCCGCGCGATCGACGCCCGGCGGCACAGTCAGGGCGTCGCCGTCGGTGGCCTCCAGCGTGATCAGCTCAGTGGAAAGGCCAAGGCTCGCGATCGTGCCCGCCAGAGCGACCGCGACACGCTGGCTGCCGTAGGGCTGCAGGTCGTTGACGACGATCGCCACGCGTGGGGGGGTGGATCGCATCGATCGAGGTTCAGACACTGGCCATCAGGACAAGTCCCCCAGCGGATCGCCACCGGCTCTGCGGGGCAGCACCATCCTGGCCACGACCAGAAAGCGACGCACGGATGGGGGTGACAGCAGGCAGGGGACAGCCACCAGCAGCAGCCACCAGCTCGTCACCGGCGAGAGTCCGATCGCGCTCAGACCGAGCCACCAGCACAGCGGCACGGTGTATTTCGGTCTGAGGAAGTGCTTGGCAAAGAAATGATCGGCGACGATCCACGACGCCATCGCGATCAGCTCGGCGTACCCGTAGCCGGTGACACCCGCGACCGGCAGGAAGATCGCGGCGCCCCCCGCCAGCAGGATCGTGCTCGTCGCCTGAGAGAAGAACAGCTCTCCCGGGCGTTGCTTGGTGAGCATTACCGCGTTGACGAGTTGAAACGTCACAAAAGCGAGGCTGCTGGGCATGAGGACCGGCACGAGGCTGGCCATCACAGCCCATTTGGCGCCAAACACGAACGGAATCACAAGCGCGCTGGTAAGCGCAAAGCCAGCCTGCGGGATCCCGATCGCGACGATCTGCATCTCCATCGCGCTCTCCAGCCCGCGTCGCAAACGCTCGCGATCGTCGACGACCCGTCCAACCAAGGCAAGCCAGATGCGCAAGAAGACGTTGCGGGTAAACGCGAGCTGTTCCAGCAAGCGCGTGGACAGCGACACGTAGCCCACCGCGGCGGCGCCCAGCGTTGGACCCACAAGCAGCGGATTGACGAGGTTGCGCAGGTTATAGGCGAAGGTCGAGCCCGTGGTCGTGGCACCGAACGAGAGGATGCGTTTAATCTCGGGCGTGTGCCAGCGCAGGCATGGCCGATAGTCGTCGCGTACCCAAAACCCGACGAGCAGCACCAGCTGTTCCAGCCACCAGCCCGCTACCGGCGCCCACACACCGGCGCCCTTCACGGCCAGCGGCACCGATACGACATAGAACGCGATCTGCGCGCCCACCTCGACCGGTCCGATACCGCGGTAGTCAAGCCGGCGCTCGAGTCTTGACAGTGGCACCTGTTGCAAGTGCATTATCGGGATGACCGCGAACATGACGAGCATCACCGGAGTGAAATTCGGGAGATGCACGACCATCGCAAGCAGAGGTGTGACAGCGAGCATCAGAGCGGTGGTGCCCACCGCCAGCAACAACAGCAGTGTGAAGACCTGATGGCACACCTCCAGGGATAGCTCGCCAGGGTGGCGCACGATGTACACGTCGAGGCTGAGCTCGCCCATCGTCTGGGCAAAGAACGCGATCGTGAAAGCCGCCGTGTAGACCCCATATGCGGAAGGGCCGATGATGCGCGTGAGCGCCAGCATTCCGGCGAGGGTGACGATCAAGCCCGCGACCTGACGAGCCAATAGCACCCGACCGCGCTGTAGGACGCGCGCGCGTAGAGGCGTCGGATCGGCGCTCACGACGCCGGCGATGCGCGGGGCACAAGATCCGCTTTGGATGACCAGACCGGCGGCTGTGTTGCGATGCCGAGCAGAATCCCCCAAAGCATCAGCGCCGGCCTGTTGGCCTCCAGCAGATTGTAGGTCGCCGCCGCGATCGTGTAGACGATCAGGCAGCCGGCCAGCTCCGGTCGATTTCCCAACGCCGAGAAGCCGACCGCGAGCGTCAACCACGCGGCAAGCAAGAAGCCCGGCAGACCCAGGCTGATCAGCAGCTCGAAAGCGGAGCTCTCCACGCCACGGGCTGCTTGCCCGGTCGGAAGTTCGCGCTTGAGGATGTCGGTCATGCCGGGTCCGCCGCCGGTCTTCCAGTACTCCTCGGCGAGTTCGCGACCAGCTTGATAGGTGGCGTCTCGCGTAAGGGTCGAGTCGGCGGCCTCCTGGCCGCGGGAGCGCTCAGAGAGATAGATGCCCGCCGGCACGGCCAGCACCGCTACGAGCACGATCGCGGCGAGCAGCGCCCTTGGAGAGATCGACGCCCTGCGGCGGAACGCGACAAAAAGGCCGATGAGCGCAACGCCCGCCACCAGCGCAAGCGTGGGGCCGCGCGAGGCCGAGCCGATCAAGCCCACCGCGGAGAGCACCGTCGCGAGGAGCATCCACCTGCTCGCTCGCCGCACGACCAGCCCGATGCCGAGCATCGTCGCGATCGCAAAGAACGTGCCATTGGTCAACGGGTGACCGAGGGTGGTCGTGACCCGGTAGACATCCCAGCTCTGGGTCAAGGGAGTCGAGCCCCTGCTGTAGAGGCTTTCAAGCAGCGGATTGCGGTGAATCGCCAGTTCGAGTGCCGCATAGGCCCCGAGTGTGCCGCCGAGCCACATGATGCAGCTCTCCAACCGCTCGCGTGCCTCGCTCCAGCCGGGCAATAGCAGCGCCGGGATCACCGTCAACGCCAGGAAGTTCATGCTCCACAAGCCGCTGGTGAGGGTGCGGGGCGCGATGATCGTGGCGACGATCACCCACAGGGCCAGCAATGTGAGAGGAAGCAGATGCGGCCCGGTGGCGACACGCCGACGCTCGATCGCCGCTCGCACAGCAAGTACGATCATCACGACGAACGAGGGATTGAGCGCACCCTCGCGCGAGGAGATCGGCAGGTATAGGATCGGCACCAACGCGAAGCTGAGCAGTCCGATCGTCGGTAGGTAGGAGAGGTCGATCGTCAGCAGCACGACCATAAATGCCACGGCGAGCACCGCGGCGAAGACCAGCTCCAGCGTTTTGACGCCGCCCAGGACCGTCACAGCGGTCAAGCCCACGGTCAGCACGCTTGCGAGCGCGGCGAGCACGAGATCGCCTCCAAAACCACGGGGTTGGCCGCCGTGAGCGACCAACGAGGCTGAGGGTGTGCTCACGCGGCGGCGCGCTCGCGGGTCGCCAGCGCCACTCCAATGCTGATGATTAGACCGATCAGTATGCCGATCGCGATGTCCACCTTCGGGCGGGGCGAGCTTGGCGAGAGCGGCTTGTCTGCCGGCTCGACCGTCGTCAGGCTGACCGTGGAGCTGCCCTTTGGCGAGTATCGCTGAAGGTATTCGACGGACTTGCCCAGCACATACGCGACGGAGTTTGCGATGTTGGTGGACAGTTCCGCGTTCTTGGTGCTCACCGACAGGTCGATCAGTGTGGTCTCTGAGGGCACCGTGACCGATATGTCGCCACGCAGTGTTCTGTATCCGTAGCTGATGCCGAGATCTTTGATCACGCGCTGCAACACCGGTGTGGTTGTGGCGATGTTTGCGTAGGACTTGACCTGCTGTTCGGTCAACGCCGAACCGAGCCGCGAGGTGACGAACACCGTCGCTTCGGCCTGATACTGCTTCGTTTGGATGCGCGTAAGCCCGTAGCCGGCGGCGGCGCCAAGCACCACGCACAACACGATCAGCCACCATCTATGGCGAACCGCAGCGAAGAATTCGGGGAACGTCATCGGCGACTGCCCTCGGGTGCGTTCGTCGAGTTGTTCATAGTGGCTTCCTTTCGGGTTTCATCGTGGTTCGTGGCATGAGTGGCGGGTCGGTTGAGTTGGGCGGATCGACAAGAGCTCAGCCGGCCGCGAGGCCGTTCAGGTGTGGCGCCTCGGCTGCAAGCAGTCCACGAGCTTCGAGCTCGGCCAGTAGCTGGGTGACACGAATCTCCCAAGTGTGAGCTTGCAGGAGAGCTCGTCTGGCGCTGGCTCCGCGCTCTGAAAGGGTGTTGTCGTCCAACGCGCTCTCGAGCGCGCGCAGCAGCTCGGTGCGATCGTCGGGCTCAAACAGCCAACCATGGGGTGTGTCCGCCAGCAGTCGGCTTGCGTCTGGATGGTTGGATGCTACGACGGGAAGTCCCATCGCCTGATACTCGTAGAGCTTCTGCGGAGAGTGATACATGGCGCCGATGCTCATCGTTCGCTGACCGCTGAACGCGAGGTCGATGCCAGCCAGCAAGGAGGGGACCTCCGCCCACGGCACGTTGCCGGTGAAGCAAACGCGGTCTGCCACACCTTCCTCACGCGCCTGCGCTTCGAGCTGTGCTCGGTGGGGGCCGTCCCCAATCAGCACGGCGCTGAGGCTCCTGTCGCGAGCACCAAGTGCAGCGAGCGCCCAGATCAGATTGTCGAGTCCCGCCCACTGTGTCATGTAGCCGGCAAAACCGATCGCCGGGGCGGGCGCGAGTCGCCTGGGGCTCGTTGTGGCTGGATCGAATCGTGTGCTGTCGGTCGCATTTGGCAGCACATAGACGTCGTTTTCTGAGCGTCCGGACTCACGCACGATGATCTCCTTCAGCGGCTCGCTGACGGCGATCACCAGGTCTGCATCGCGATAGGCGTCGAGCTCCAGGCGTCGTGCAAGCCGCACGAAGGCAAGGCTCTTGCGCTCGTGGCCGGCCTCGTACCAAAAAGGGCCGTTGCTCTCGACTATCCAGCGCGCGCCGCGACGGCGAAACGTGCGGCCGATGTCCTGGAACGTGGCTTGGCGCTCATAGAGAACTTCCACAGGGCCGATCGCGCGCCACGCGCGGCGGCGCAACTCGTAGCGCAGGCCGATCCGTGTCAAATCCATCGCGACGCGCCGGGCTTGGCCGCGGGCGATCAACTTCCCCGAGCCCGGCCCGGCCGTCGCCACGGGTACGTTGTCGCCCGCGAGATACACGCGAGGCTCCACCCCCACGGCCTGCAAACCTTTGAGGAAGCCCACGACATGCGCCCGTGGACCGGTTGACTCGCTGCGCTCGTCGGTGGTGACGCGCAGCGCGCCGCAGGCATAGCCGAACCTCACGGGATCCTTGTCGGCTGTGCGTGTCAAGGCTTCGCCGTCGGTTGCGAGCCTCAAGACGTCACCGTGCCTTTGTGTGCGTCGGCCCTCAGACGGACCAACAGCGCTCCGAGCAAGGTGCTGAGAACAAACGGAAGCCCTTCGAGGATGTAGCGCGCGAACAGACGGCGCGGCTCGTGTAGCAGGCGCCACAGCCACTCGAGTCCCGTGCGATGCATCCAACTCGGTGCCCGACGCACGTCGCCTGAGACAAAGCTGAGGCTCACCCCGAGACCGAGAAACCACGCGTTGGGCAACAGCGGCCGCAACTGCTCGATCGCACGCTCGGCTACGGGGGAGGGCAGACCGACGAATACGATGTCGGGCGCCGCTGCCGTCACCGCGAGCCTCATCTCGCCTAGCTGCGCTTTATTTGTCAGAAATCCAAATGGTGGACAGTGTTCACCCGCTATTCGCAAGTGTCGATACTTGGTCTGAAGACGCTCGCTCGCCAGCGGAGCGACGCCCGGAGCTCCGCCCAGAAGGAAGACGCTCTTGTTCTCCCGGGCCGCTGCCGCGGAGACGGTCCAGATCAAGTCAGAGCCGGCAACGCGTTCGGGTAACGGAGTGCCCTGCAGACGACTGGCCCACACCAGCGGCATGCCGTCGGCCAGCACGAGATCGGCTTCCGCGTAGGCGGCGCGCACATCGGGGCTGCTCGTGTGCCGTCGCAAATGGTCGATGTTGGGTGTGAGCACGATCCCTCCCTCGCCGCCGCGTAGCGCGCCGAACATCAGATCGAGCGCCTGCTGTTCGGTGAGCGCGTCGATCTCAAGCCCTCTCAGGTCAACCCGAGCAGGCCGCGGTGTGGCACTCAATCCATGTCTCTCACGATCGCGGTCCATGCGATGGCCTCCCATCCCCCGTTGCGATCCTAGATTCTATGTCTGCCGGCGTCTGGTAGCAATCAGGTCTTGACTTTTCGCGCGGCGAACAAGCGTAGATGACGAGATCCCCAGCCCGCGGGACGCCGAGGTCACCACGCAGCTCGCCAGCTACAAGGCCGGTGACGTGGCCCGCATCGACGGTCGCCTTCAGATTGTCGATCCACTCTTTGAACATTGGTTGCGGCGCACCCAGCAACGCCTTGCCGGAAGCATCGTTTGACGTTGGCTCACCGCGACTCTGGCCGGGGCGGGGGGTTAGCACCTGGTATGAGGGGGAAGCTACTGGGCATGAAAGGACGGACATTGTCTCGGACACTGTTGGGCGGCCGCGCGCGCGCCGTTGTGGCGCTGGCGGCGAGCGCTGCCACGATCGTGTTTTGCGCCTCGGCTCAGGCGGCAAAGCCACCCGCGCCGGGCGTGTATACGGGCGCCGCCTCGAGTGTGACGTCTTCTTCGGTGGTGCTCCACGGGGGCGTCAACGCGAAAGGTCAGCTCACAACCTACGTGTTCCAATACGGCACGACCAGCAGCTATGGCGCGCAAACGACGCCGGCCTCGGCCGGCAATGGGACCGCGACGATCAAGGTCAGCCAGGCAGTTGGCGGATTGCAGCCCTACACCACCTACCACTACCGGATCCTCGCGAGCGGTCCAGGCGGCGCCACTGCCGGTGGGGAGGGCACCTTTACGACCGCCAAGGTCCCGCTGTCGCTGCAGATCGCGGGCGTGCCCAACCCCGTGCTCTACAGCGATCCATTCGCGGTGCAGGGCACGCTCTCGGGCACCGGCGCGGCCGGTCGCGCCGTCGCGCTGCAGATCAACCCGTTTCCGTATCTGGTGGGCTTCAAGGCGTATGGCAACCCGGAGGTCACCAGTGCCACCGGCAGCTTCTCCTTCCCGGTACTGGGCCTGCTTGAAAACGCGCAGCTGCGCGTCGTGACGACCGCCGCCCCGTACGTGTCGAGCCCCGTCGTGGTCGAGGGCATCGCCGTGCAGGTCACGCTCCACGCGCATCGCGTGCAGCGCCACCGTCGCGGCCTGTACTACAGCTTCTACGGCACGATCACTCCGGCCGAGGTCGGCGCGAGCGTGGGCTTCCAATGGATTCGCTCAGGCGCGCCGTCGCTCAACCAGGGCGGCACCTTCGCCACGCTTGGCACAAGCACCAGCTCGCGCTTTGGCACCATCGTGCGCATCCGCCACCGCGGCACCTACCAGGCGCTGGTGGTCGTAAAAGACGGCTCGCACGTGTCTGCCTACAGCGCACCCGTGCGGATTCGCTGAGCGCAGCGGCGTCATGCGGATCGTTGAGCGCAGCCGGGCCGGCGGCCGCTGTGTTAAGAATCTGTCGCTCGCGTAGGAACTTGACTGGCTCGGACGTATTGAAGTATTAGAGGGTCCACGCTGCTTCAGAATGCTCTGGGCGTTTACGCAAGACGGACTGGGCGTTTACGCATGCTAAAGTGTGCATTTACGCAGGCTGGTTCCGGCATTTACGCCACTCGCCTGGCCTATGACGACTCTCCATCCGCGCCATATTCGCCCGTTGCTGCTCGAAGCGCTTGCTGACACGCGGGTTGTGTTTGTAGCCGGCGCGCGTCAGGTCGGCAAGACGACGCTTACGCGCGAAATAGCGGCCAATGAGCATCCCATGACCGTTCTCAGCCTCGACGAGACGGCGACCCGCGATGCCGCACGTCGCGATCCGGCAGGCTTCCTTGCCGCACTCTCGGGTCCCGTACTGATCGACGAGATCCAGCACGCACCGGATCTGCTGCTGGAGATCAAGAGTGTGGTCGACAAGGACAAACGGCCAGGCCAGTTCCTCCTGACTGGCTCCGCCAACATCCTGACCTCCAAGAAGGTCAAGGACGCACTCACCGGTCGCATCGAGACATTGAATCTCTGGCCGCTTGCACAGAGCGAGATTCGAGAAGGCAAGGTCAACCTCGTCGATGCTCTTTTTGCTGGAGCTTCGCCTCAACTGAGCGGTTGCACAGTGGGTCGCGACGCTTTCGCCACGATCGTCGCCGCCGGTGGCTACCCCGAAGCGCTCCTGCGCGCTGGAAGCCGGCGCGAGCGCTGGTTTGAGAGCTATGTCGACACGACACTCGACAGCGACCTACGGGATATCTCGGATGCGATCAAGGTGGAGGAGATGCCGAGGCTGCTGCGTCTGATCGCCGCTCAGACCGCAAATCTCCTGTCGTATCGAAACATCGCCTCGCGTCTTGGGTTGAGCGATGGAACCGTGAAGGCATACGTTGGCCTCTTGGAGCAGCTGTTTCTCGTGAGGAGACTTCAGGCGTGGCGCCCCGGATTTGGCGCGCGCGAGACGAGCACTCCCAAGGTGTATGTAGTGGACTCAGGGCTACTCGCCAGCTTGTTGGGCGCCGACGAGACGCGCGTCGCACTCGACGATCAGGTGACCGGCAAGATCCTCGAGAACTTCGTGGCGATGGAGGTTGTGAAGTACCTCGGATGGTCCACAAACCGGGTTCGCCTCTACCACTATCAACGCGACCGCGAAGACGTGGACTTGATCCTCGAGCGAGCCGACGGCCAGATCGCTGCCATAGAGGTGAAGGCGCGCGCGACGATTACAGGCCATGACTACAGGTGGCTGCTCAAGCTCCGCGAACGTAGCGGCTCCCGGTTCGTAGCGGGTGTCGTCATCCATCCCCGCGAACAAACAATTCCGCTGGGGGATCGCCTCTGGGCACTGCCTATAGCTGCGTTGTCGGCATAACCGCTGGGCTTGACATGGTGCGCGCCACTAACCCTCGAGCGAGCGCTGCAAAGCCTCGAGCACGCGCACCACGCGCAGCCCGCTGTGGCCGTCCGAGCGTGGCGTTAGCCCATCGCGGATGCAGTCGAGGAAGTGCTCGCACTCCAGGCGCAGGGGCTCGGCGTTGGCTAGGCGTGGGGAGAACGACTCGCCGGCGCGGGTTATGTATTCGCCCCACGAACTGGCGTCCTCGTCAAAGCCCTTGTCGTAGACGGTCAGCTTGCCCTCGGTGCGCATGTCGTCGAAGGTCGCCATGCGCTTGGAGCCGACGACCGTTATGCGCCGCTCCTTGTGGGGGTCAAGCCAGGACAGGTGCAGGTGGGCGACCTGGCCGCTGGGGAAGCGCAAGTAGCAGAACACGACGTCCTGCACACCCTCGCGCACATACGACTCTCCATGCGCGGAGCACTCGACGGGCTCCTCGCCGATCAGGTGCAGCACGACCGATACGTCGTGCGCGCCCAGGCTCCACAGCGCGTTCTCCTCGGCGCGTAGCTTGCCGAGGTTGACGCGGTTGCCGTACACGTAGTAGAGCGAGCCCAGCTCGTCCTCCTGCGCCAGCTGCTTCAGGCGCGTGACCGCCGGGTGGTACTCGAGCAGGTGGCCCACCATCAGGATGCGCCCGGCCCGCTCAGCGGCCTCCACCGCACGCTGGGCGTCGGCGACCGTGGTGGCCAGCGGCTTCTCGACGAAGCAGTGCTTGCCGGCCGCGAGCACCAGCACCGCCAGCTCGGCGTGGGTGGGCACCGGCGTGGCCAGCACGACCGCGTCAAGCGTAGGATCGCCCAGCAAGTCCTCGATCTCGCCGCTGGTTTGCACACCCGGGAAGGCGCCTGCCAGCTTCTCACGGACCTGCGCGGAGTCGTCGCACAGCCACGCCAGCTCGCAACCGTCGATCGCGGCGAAGTTGCGTGCCAGGTTGGGTCCCCAGTAGCCGAGACCCACGACGCCCACCTTGATCGCGTCATTCCCCGCCCTCATCGTGGGAGTCTCCCAATCGCGGCCACGACGCGCTCGGCCGCTTTGCCATCGCCATACAGCTGTGGATGATTTTGGGGAGCTGGTCGTGCCAGTGCCGTCAGCGCGCGTTCGCCATCAAGGTCCACGAGCGTGTTCCAACCTGTCTCCACCGTCTCCACCCACTCGGTGGTTGACCTCAGCGTGATGCAGCGCACCCCCGCAAGGTAAGCCTCCTTCTGGACGCCACCCGAGTCCGTCAGCACTGCGCGCGCGCCGCGCAACAGCGCGCTGAACTCCACGTAGCCGAGCGGATCGCAGAGCAGCACGCCGTCAAGCAGCTCGAGGTTCGCCAGGAGGCCCGCCTGGTGCAGGCGCGCACGGGTGCGCGGGTGCACAGGGAATACGACGCGTCCTTGAAGCGCGGCAACGACATCTACGAGCGCCCGCAAGCGCTCGGGATCGTCGACGTTGCCGGCGCGGTGGGCGGTCAGCAGCAGGTAGTCGCCGGGCGTCAGATCACGGGCGGCAAGAGCCTCGCTGGTGGCGGGGGCGGCCGATTGCCAGTGGAACGCCACGTCGATCATCACATCCCCAACAACCTCGATAGTGCCCTGCGCGGACTCCGCGCGCAGGTTCTCGGCGGCCAACTCGCTGGAGCACAACAACAGCTCGCTCATGTGGTCGACGAGCACACGGTTCAGCTCCTCGGGCATCGCACGGTCAAACGAGCGCATCCCCGCCTCCACGTGCACCACGCGCACGCCCCGCTGTGCCGCCACGAGCGCGCCGGCGAGCGTCGAGTTTGTGTCGCCGTAGACGAGCACCGCGTCGGGCTCGATCTCTGCGATCAGCGGCTCGAGTGCCGCCAGCATGCGCGCGGTCTGCGAAGTGTTCGAGCCGCCCCCGATCCCCAGCTCGCGCTCGGGCGCCGGCAGTCCGAGCTCTGAGAAGAACACCTTCGACAGCGCGTCGTCGTAGTGCTGGCCAGTGTGCACCAGTACCTCTTCGTGCGCGGCGCGCAACGGCCCCGATACGGCCGCGGCCTTGATGAACTGCGGTCGGTTGCCTACGACCGTGAGGATCTTCACGGAGCGAGCCTCAGGTTATGCTGCCGCTCCGACGACCGACGTTGACCAGTCGATCACCGACGTGGGCCTGACCACGTGGCGGCTGAGACCGAGCTCCTTCGGTTCCAGCCCGAGCGCCAGGCCGACGAGCTGAGGGAGATGCAAGACGGGCATCTTCAGCTCGCGCCCCACAACCGCCTCGGCCAGCGGCTGCTGCATGTCGAGGTTGAGGTGACACAGCGGACACGGAGTCACCAGACAGTCGGCGTCGGCGTCCACGGCGTCTCCCAGGTGGCGGCCCGCCTGCTTGAGCGAGGCCTCCTTGTTCATCGTGATGATCGGAAAGCCACAGCACTTGCGCATGCCGGCGTACTCGATCACGGTGCCACCCAGCGCCTCGATCAGCTGCTCCAGATAGTGGTCGCGCGGGTGCTCCGCGTCGATCCCCAAACGGTCGCGCGGACGCACGATGTAGCAGCCGTAGAACGGGCCCACTTTGAGGTTGGTCAGCGGGCGCTTGACGAGCGAGCGCAGCTTCTCAAGGCCGATCTCCTCGACCAGCAGCCATAGGAAGTTCTTGTTGGTCAGGGGGTGGGTGGGATCCTTGACATAGGTCAAGCCCTCGTCGGAGAGCGTGGAGTTCACCAGCGCGCGGTACTCGGCGTTCGCGTCCAGGCGCTCCTGGCACTCGCCTTGGGCGCCCTGGCAGGTCGAGCAGATGTTCATCATCAGCTCCGCCCCCTCCACCTGCTGGGCCAGTGCGAACGTGCGCGCATTGAGCGTGTCCGCTAGCTCCTGGTTGTGCTCGGCGATAACGCCGCAACCCGTGCAGTTGGCCCGCTCGAGTTCGACCAGCTCGATGTCGAGCAGCGGCGCGACCTTTGCCATCGAGCCGTGCAGCTCCGGGGTGAAGCCGCGGCTCACACAGCCTGGCCAGTAGGCGACCTTCATTCGTCCTCCCCACTTACATAGAGGTTCAGCTCGTAGCGCTGTGGCCGACCCTCGACCTTCGCGTAGATCCTCTGCACGGCGTTCAGATCCTGCTTGGGGATCTTGTGCCCAAAGATCGCGATCTTTGGGCTGATCTTGCGTTTCATCACTCCGCGGATCGCGACCGGCAACGAGCTCAGTAGCTCCTTGGCCGCGGCGGGGTGGAACTTGCCAAACCACGAGTTGCCGCCGTAGGAGCGCGGCAACATCTCCGCCTCGTGCAACAGCCCGTAGTCCTTGATCAGCGTCACGATCGTTTCCTCGTGGCGATGGCCGTTGTTGCGGTCCACGATGTGCTGGTCCGAGCCCGCGATCCGTCGCAAGCGCATGATCTGTCCCATCGGGTTGACGCCCTTCGGGCACGCATCCACGCACTTGAAGCAGTGCGTGCAGTCATACAAGCCCTGCGGGTCCTGGGAGAGGTCGATCAGGCGCTCGCGCTGGGCATCGTCACGCGGGTCGCCCACGAAGCGGTAGGCCTTCGCCAGCGCTGCGGGGCCGATAAAACCAGGGTCCACCTCCATCGCCAGGCAGTCGCTTACGCACGCACCGCACTGGATGCACGCCATCGACTGGGTGATGTCCACCATCGACTCGCGCGGCACGATGTGCTCGCGCTCGGGTTGTGGGCCCTCGTTTATCAGCCACGGCGTGACACGCTGCACCTTCTTCCAGTGCACGGCGTCCATGTCCACGATCATGTCCTTGATCACGGGCATGTTGCCCATCGGCTCGACCTCGATCACGCCGTCTTTTGATGACGCGCGCGCATGATCCAAATGGGTGTGGCACGCCAAGCCCGGTTCGCCGTTGATGCGTACCCCGCAGGAGCCACAGATCGCCGCGCGGCAAGAGCAGCGGATGCCGATCGAGCCGTCGAACCTGGCCTTGGCCTGCAGGATGCCCTCCAGCACCGAGCGGTGGGGCTCGAGCTCGACCGTGTGCTCGTCCCAGTAGGGCGCCTCGCCGGACTCGGGGTCATAGCGGCGCATGCGCAACGTGAACTTCTCCGGCGGCTTGTGCGTCTCGGCCATCAGTATTTCCTCTCCTCAGGCTGCCACTGCGTGAACGTCACAGGCGAGTAGCCGATCTCAGGGGTGGGCGGGCCATCATCTGTATTCAGGCTGACGTCGATGTGCTTGAGCCACTGCTCGTCGTTGCGCTCGGGGAAGTCGGTACGGAATTGCGCGCCACGCGACTCCTTGCGCTCGATCGCAGCCAGCACGATCGCCTCGGCGCAGTCGAGCATGTAGCCCAGCTCGATCGCACCCAGCACGTCCTGGTTGAAAACGGTGCCTTTGTCGTCGATGTACGCGCTCCCTGACTCCTCCTGCAGGCGTTTGACGATCTCGTGTGCCTTGCCCAGGCCCTCCTGATCGCGATACACGGCGACATACTGGTTCATGGTCTCGCCCAGCTCCTGCTTGATCTCAGACACCCGCCGACCCGTGCGCGGCCTTGCAATGATCTCTTCGATCATTTTCGCGTCGTCGAACAGCTGTGCCTTTGAGACCTGCGGCATCGCCATCGACGCGGCGCGGGCCGCTGCGTGCTCGCCGGCGCGCCGGCCGAAGATCAGCGTGTCGAGCAATGAGTTCGCGCCAAGACGGTTGCCGCCGTGCACCGACACGCACGCGACCTCGCCCGCCGCATACAGCCCCTCGACCGACGTGGCGCCGTTCACATCGGTCTTCACGCCGCCCATGATGTAGTGCTGGCCGGGGCGGATCATGATCGGCTCGCGGGTTATGTCCACGCCGGCGAAGTCCTTGCCGATGTTGACGATCTCGCGTAGCGCCTCCAGCGTGCGCTTGCGCGGCACCTTGGTGATGTCAAGGTAGATCCCGTCTTTGTTGGCCCCCACGCCACGGCCCTCGAGGATCTCGGTCTGCTCGGCGCGCGAGACCACGTCGCGCGAGGCAAGATCCAGCTTGTTGGGCGCGTAGCGCTCCATGAAGCGCTCGCCCTCGGAGTTCAGCAGCACCGCGCCCTCGCCGCGCGCGCCCTCGGTGATCAGGAGGCCGTTCTCCACGAGTGTGGTGGGGTGGTACTGCACCATCTCCATGTCCATAAGCGGCGCGCCGATGCGATAGGCCTGCGCGATCCCGTCGCCGGTCACGATCAGCGCGTTGGTCGTCGGGCTGTACACCTGGCCGGCGCCGCCGCTTGCGAGGATCACATTCTTGGCCTGCAGCATCTCCATGCGCCCCGAGCGCACGTCGCGTGCGATCACGCCGCAGCAGCTCCCCGCCTCGTCGCGCAGCAGCGAGGTCACAAACCACTCCTCATAGCGCTCGATCTGCTCGTGGTGCTTCATCAGCTGCTCATACAGCACGTGCAGGATCGCCTGGCCGGTGATGTCGGCGACATAGGCGGTGCGCTTCATCGAAGCGCCACCGAACGCGCGCAGGTCCAGTTCGCCGTTGTCGTTGCGATGGAAGGTCACGCCCATGTGCTCCAGGTGCATCACCTCGTGGGGGGCCTCCGAGCACATGATCTCGATCGCGTCCTGGTCGCCGAGGAAATCCGAGCCCTTGACGGTGTCATACGCGTGCGACTTCCAGTCGTCGGCGATGTTGATCGCCGCGTTGATGCCGCCCGCGGCCGCCACCGAATGGGAGCGCACGGGGTGGACCTTGCTAACGATCGCGACACTAGAGCCGGTCTCCGCGGCGGCGAGTGCGGCGCGCTGGCCCGCGAGACCTGCGCCGATGATTAGGACGTCGTGTGCCGGCATGGGCTTCCTGGAGTGGTCGGAGGGGGACGGTGTGTTGCGGGCGAGACTCTATTTCAAAAACGAGGGGCCCGGCTCCGCCGGGCTGTCGCCCGGCTGCGCCACCCTCTTGGACGAGCGCCGCTGCTCGCGCGGACCCACCTATCTAGGATCCGGCCGCGGGATTGAGTGCCGCGCGGATCTGCGCGACGGTCACGATCCCACGCAACACGCCGTCGGCATCGACGGCGACCATCCCCCCGAGCCGTCCAAGCGCTTCGCTCTTGAGCAGCGCCTCCAGTGGCTCCTGCTCGTCGATTCCCACCGGCAGATCCTGCTCGAGCACTTCGCCGACCTCCAGTGCCGGGCGCCCGGCGGCGATCTCCTCGTCGATGCGCTGCTCGCGCACGACTCCGAGGAAGTGGCGCGTGTGGTCGATCACCGCGAACCATGGGTGGCGGTAGCGCACGAAGAACTGCTCCTGGGCGTCGAGCAGCTTCAGCTCGGCGGGGATCGTGACGGGCTCGCGATCCATGATGTCGGCGACCGTCACGCTCTGGATGCGCCGTCCGATCGCCCCTTGCATGACGGCCCCACCGGCTGCCTGATAGAGGATCACGCCGAGCAGCAGCGTGAAGATGCCGAAGCTGTCGCCCTCGAGCAGCACCAGCAGCCCGATCAGCCCGAGCACCATCGCGAACCCCTGGCCGGCGCGGCCGGTCATCTGCGTGCCGCGGTTGCGATCGCCGGTACGCCGCCAGATCGCCGCGCGTGCGATCCGCCCGCCGTCGAGCGGGAACGCGGGCACGAGGTTGAACACGAGCAGGATCGCGTTGATGAACAGCAGCCATCCGAGCAGCGCGAGCAGCGGTGTGGCGGTCACCCCCGCTTCGGCTTCGCGGGTGAGCACCGCGCTAGTGAGGTGACTGCCGCTGGCTGCCAGCATGATCGCCACCGCACACAGGATCACGATCGCAAGCGTCACCAGCGGACCCGCCACAGCGACCTTGAATTCCTCACCGGCGGTCTCGGGTTCGCGCGCGGGGCGCGCCATCCCGCCGAAGAACCACAGATCGATCCCCAGGATCGGGATGCCGAGGCGGCGCGAGACGAGCGCGTGTCCCAGCTCGTGCAGGACCAGCGAGGCGAAATAGCCGACCGAGCCGGCCACCGCCACTGCATAGGCGGTGCTGGTGGAGCCGCCGAGCACTTCGTGGAAGTACTGCGAGAGGAAGAAGATCAGGAACAGCAGCACGAAGAACCAGCTCGCGCTGACACCCACGCGGATGCCGAAGATGCGAGCCAGCTGGATGCTGCCACGGGGGCGTATTGGTGCTCTTGTCGCCATTAGTGGATCTTAGGGCGCTTAGCGTCAGGGACCCTTAGCGGGAGTGGCGGGGGATGGTGTATATTTTTTTGCAGATTCACGATTGTAGCTACATAATGTAGTCATTATTGTGAATTACAAAAAAAGTCTATATATCCCTGTCGATCCCTCTCGGTTGTCGAGGTCCTCGGCTATTGGATTAGCGGGCGCCCGCGCTCGATGATCGCCTCGAAGTCGCTGCCGGGCGGCAAGGTGCCGTACTCCAGACCCCCATCGCCGCCGAGGCGCGACGCGCAGAACGCGTCAGCTACCGCCGCGTCTCCGTGGCGTACCAGCAGCGAGCCCTGCAGCGCAAGCGCCATGCCCTCAACGACGCGCCGCGCGCGCACCTCCAGCGTGGCGGGGTCAGAGAACTGGCGCTCGAGCTTCTTCACATGCTCATCCAGGCGCGCGTCGGCGCCCTGCGCCTGCTTGACCTCGTGCATGAATACCTCAAGCGTTCGGGGCGTGCGCACCAGCGCGCGCAGCACGTCGAGGCTCATCACGTTGCCCGAGCCCTCCCAGATCGAGGCCAGCGGCGCCTCGCGATACAGGCGAGGCATGCCCGACTCCTCCACGTAGCCGTTGCCGCCAAGGCACTCCAGCGACTCGAACGCGTGGTTGGGCGCACGCTTGCACACCCAGTACTTGCCCACCGCCGTGGCCAGGCGCTTGAACAGGTGGGCGTCTGAGAGCTCGTCGCTGCCTGTATCCGGTCCCACCCACCCGGGTGGGTGGGATCCGATCTCAGCGCCCGCTTCGTCATAGGCACGTGCAAGGCGCATCGCGAGCATCGTGGCGGCCTCGGACTCCACGCACAGGTCGGCCAGCACGTTGCGCATCAGCGGCTGGTCGATCAACAGCTTGCCGAACGCTTTGCGGTGGGCGGCGTGCCAGGTGGCCTGTACGACCCCGGCGCGCATTCCGGCGGCGCCGCCGATCACGCAATCAAGGCGCGTGTGGCCGACCATCTCGATGATCGTGGGCACGCCGCGACCGGGCTCGCCCACCATCCGCACCCAGGTGTCGTGGAATTCGACCTCGCTGGAGGCATTGGAGTGGTTGCCGAGCTTGTCCTTCAGGCGCTGGATCGCAAACACGTTGCGGCTGCCGTCGGGCAGCACGCGCGGCAGCAGAAAACAGGAGATGCCCTCCGGTTCGCCGCTGGGAGACTCGGTTTGGGCGAGTACCAGAAACAGGTCTGACATTGGCGCCGAGCAGAACCACTTGTGGCCGGTGAGCAGATACTCGCCCCCGGGTCCGCCACTGCCCACTGGCCGCGCGACGGTGGTATTGGCTTTCACGTCCGAGCCGCCCTGCTTCTCGGTCATCCCCATGCCCGCGATCGCCGAGCCCTTCTCGCGCGCGGGGATCAGCCGCGGGTCATAGCTGGTGGCGGTGACGAGTGGGCCCCATTCCTCGAGCAGCTCAGGCTGGGCGCGCAACGCGGGGAGCACCGCGAAGGTCATCGTGATCGGACAGGCAAAGCCCGCCTCGGCCTGCATCGCGGTCATGTAGAGCGCCGCGCGCGCGGCGTGCGCGGCGGGCTCAGAGCTGGTCCATGGGAGCGAGTGCAGCTCGTGCTCTACGCCCAGCTTCATCAGCTTGTGCCAGGCGGGGTGGAACTCGACCTCATCGATGCGGTTGCCGTAGCGATCGTGGGTTTTCAGCACCGGCTTGTTTTCGTTGGCCAGAGGACCCCACGACTGTTGTGGCTCTCCACCGACGATCCCGCCGAGCTCCGCGGCGCGTGGCAGCGCCCAGGAGGCGCCCTCGCGCTTGGTGGCCTCCACGAGCGGGAGATTGCTGGAGAACACATCCACTCCCTGTAGGGGCGGCGCCTGGTTTGCGACCGTATGGGTTTGCCACGTGGCGCCGGCGTCGGTTGGCTGTGAGACCGTGGCCATACCGGAAAGGTTACCCCCATGTTGCGGCCATCCGCTATACCCCTGCGCGATAGCATCGCGACCCGGTCGTCGCGGATCGCGCGGGCGGGCTCAGTCCTGCTGTCGCGCCGTCCGGTTGGCGCCCGCGAACCGGACCGACCCCCCAACGCGTCAAATACCCGAGGACCGACACATGGCGAAGATCAAGGTGCAGAACCCCGTAGTGGAGCTCGACGGCGATGAGATGACGCGGATCATCTGGTCGTTTATCAAGGAACAGTTGATTCTTCCCTACCTCGATATCGACCTGAAGTACTACGACCTCTCGATCGAGAGCCGCGATGCCACCGAGGACGCAATCACCGTGGACGCGGCCAACGCGATCAAGCAGTACGGGGTGGGGGTGAAGTGCGCCACCATCACACCTGATGAGGCGCGCGTGAAGGAGTTTGGGCTCAAGCAGATGTATCGCTCGCCCAACGGCACCGTGCGCAACATCCTCGGCGGTGTGATCTTTCGCGAGCCGATCGTTATCTCAAACGTACCGCGATTGGTGCCCGGCTGGACCAAGCCGATCGTGATCGGCCGTCATGCGTTTGGCGATCAGTATCGCGCCACCGACATGGTGGTCCCGGGCGCGGGCAAGCTGATGCTCACCTTCACGCCCAGCGACGGTGGCGAGCCAATCGAGCTGGATGTGTTCGACTTCCCCGACGGGGGTATCGCGATGGCGATGTACAACCTCGACGATTCGATCCGCGACTTCGCGCGCGCCTCCATGCGCTACGGCCTCGGTCGCGGCTATCCGGTGTATTTGTCGACCAAGAACACGATCCTCAAGCGCTATGACGGACGTTTCAAGGACCTCTTCCAGGACATCTATGAGTCTGAGTTCAAGCAGGATTTCGAGGCTGCCGGCATCACCTACGAACACCGCCTGATCGACGACATGGTGGCCGCTTCGCTGAAGTGGGAGGGCGGCTATGTGTGGGCTTGCAAGAACTACGACGGCGACGTGCAGTCGGACACCGTCGCTCAAGGCTTCGGCTCGCTCGGGCTGATGACGAGCGTGCTGATGAGCGCCGACGGGAAGACCGTGGAGGCTGAGGCCGCGCACGGCACCGTCACCCGTCACTATCGCGCCCACCAGCAGGGCAAGCCCACCTCCACCAATCCGATCGCGTCGATCTTCGCGTGGACACGCGGACTGTCGGCGCGCGGGCGCATGGACGGCACGCCCGAGGTGAGCGAGTTCGCCGACACGCTGGAGCGCGTATGTGTGCAAACAGTGGAAGAAGGGAAGATGACCAAGGACCTCGCGCTCTTGATCGGACCCGAGCAGGAGTGGCAGACCACGCAGGAGTTCCTCGCATCGATCGACGACAACCTCAAGCAGGAGATGAATAAGTGAGCAAGCCAATACGAGTCACCGTCACAGGCGCCGCCGGGCAGATCGGCTACAGCCTCGTGTTCAGGATCGCCAGCGGACAGCTGCTCGGCCCCGACCAGCCGGTCGATCTGCGACTGCTCGAGATCCCACCCGCGATGGGTGCGCTGGACGGCGTGGCGATGGAGCTCATCGACTGCGCGTTCCCGCTGCTGGCGGGGCTGGATCTGCACGACAATCCCAGTGACGCGTTCGAGGGTGTGAACATCGCGCTGCTCGTCGGCTCGCGCCCGCGCACGAAGGGCATGGAGCGCGCCGAGCTGCTCAGCGAGAACGGCAAGATCTTCACGACCCAGGGCAAAGCCTTGAACGAGCAAGCCGCCCCCGACGTGAAGGTGCTCGTTGTCGGCAACCCGGCGAACACCAATTGCCTGATCGCGATGAACAACGCGCCCGACATCCCACGTGCGCGCTTCACATCGATGATGCGCTTGGACCACAACCGCGCGATCGCACAGCTCGCCGCGAAGGTAGCTGCGCCGGTCAGCGATGTGAGCAACATGGGTGTGTGGGGCAACCATTCCCCGACGATGTACCCCGACTTGTTCCACGCCGAGGTGAAGGGTGAGCAGGCGGCGAAGGTGGTCGATGACCAGGCGTGGATCGAAGACGACTTCCTGCCGAACGTGGGCAAGCGTGGCGCGGCGATCATCGAGGCACGTGGCGCATCCAGCGCAGCCTCGGCTGCTAGCGCGGCGATCGACCACATGCACGACTGGGTTGCCGGCACAAGCGAGTGGGTCTCGATGGGCGTCGTCTCTGACGGTTCCTACAACGTACCCGAGGGCCTCATCAGTGGCTTCCCGTGTACCTGCTCAGCCGGCGAGTGGTCGATCGTGCAGGGTCTTGACCTGGACGCGTTCTCACGCTCGAAGATCGACGCGTCGATCGCGGAGCTGAGCGAGGAGCGCAGCACGGTTCAGAGCCAGGGGCTGATCTAAGCATCCCTTAACGAAAAACGGCCGGGTGTCGCAGCGAGCGACCCCGGCCGTTTGTCGTAAATCAGCCTAGATCAGGCAGGGTGCCAACCTCTTCCCTGCTTCTTGATCTTCTTTTCCTGCTCGAGACCGGGCAGGACGCGGTACAGGTAGTTCTGCTTGATGCTCATCTTGGCAGCCAGCTCGGGGATTGTGATGCCGGGCTGTCCGGTAACGAACGACAGGGCCTGTGCGGCACGCGTGCCACTACCCTTGCGACGTCCCGCACGGCGACGGGGCGCTGCGTCCGCGGTGGTGCTGGTCGTCTCGGTGGTCGTGGTGGCTGCCTTGGGCGGACGGCCACGTCGCGCGCCGGTCGCGCGGCTCTTCGAACCGCGCGGGCGGCCCGGTCCACGCCGGGCGGGAGCCGCAGCGGCAGGAGCGGCGGAAGCGGCGGCGGCACGGGGGGCCGAACCACCGACACCTGCCAGCGCCGTGGCTGCTGCCTCCAGCCTGGTGTACTCGTCGATCAGTGGCTTTAGCTCCGCCAGCCGATCGTTGATCTCACGGCGCTTCTCGTCAAGAAAGTCAGTCACGATTGTGTCCTGTTCACTGGAGTGAATGCGACCCGACGTTTCGGATCACACGGGGTTTGCGCTTAACTCTACACAAGTATCCGGCAAGTTCGTGCACTTGTCATCCAGATGCAAGCGAATTACCAAGTTGGGTTCCCGCAAAAATGCGGTGACCGCCTGCTCTGGACACATGTTGAACAGATCCAAGCCACATAGACGCGGGCGCCGACTCGCGCCTGCCGGTCGGTGCACTGCCGGCTGGTGAGTGCGTCACGGGGCCGCGAAATTAGTGCTCAACGCTCGAGCAGCTCGCGCAAGCGGTCGAGTGTGCGCGTGACCTCACGTTCGGGCATGCCGCCTACGAGCGCGCGGCTGGCAAGCGCGCCGAGTGGGCCGAGTGGTGCGCGGAACTCGTTGCGGTAGTCGAAGTGGGTGTGTCCGGCGCCCGAGGCGCGCAACCGGTACTCGGTGCGGGCGCGTGAACGGGCAGGGCCGCGTCCCTCCCACACAGCGTGTGCGCCCTGCTCGCAATCCATCAGTGTCCAATGCACATCAAGGCTCACTCCCCTCAGATGGATCTGCTGCTCCATGCGGTAACCGACCCGCGGTGGGCCATCGTCGCTGCTGCGCAGCTTGCGGTGAATCGTGACCCAATCGCCGAGCCGCGTGGGATCCATCACGACATCCCACACCATGGCCGGCGGCGCCGCTATTTCGATCGATGCCGTGACGGTGCTCATTGTGTAGCCGATGCCGTGACAGTGCTCATCGCGCGGCCGATGCCGTGGCGGTGCTCATCGTGCGGCCGATGCCGTGACGGTGCTCATCGCGCGGCGAGTGGCTCTACCTTTTCCCACTCATACAACGCATGTTCGACGGCAGAGTCAAATGAGTGCAGCGCCACATCCAGAATCTTGGCTGGATCCTCCCCGATGGGCAGCAGATCGCCGGTCAACCCCTCCATCAGGGGTAGCACCAGCTCCGCCCGCTCACCCGCGAGCGAGGCCGCCAGACGAGCGATTATTGGTGTGAGCGTTAGGCCAAGTCCGACGCTGGGGCGGGCAATCATCATCAGATCGGCGATGCGCTCCACGATCTGACGGTAGCTCAGCACGGTGGGGCCGGCGGCGTCGAGCGAGCGTCCGGAGACCGAGGGATTGGAGGCACATTTGAGCAGCATCTCGACGATGTCGCGCTCGTCTATCGGCTGAATGCGAAAGCGCCGCCAGGCGGGAAGCGCGAGTACCGGCATGCGTTCGACGAGCCGCACGAGAAAACGAAACGAGCGCGAGCGCGCACCGATCACGACCGTTGCACGCAGCGCGACGGAATCGGAGATCGCGTCGAGCAGGATGCGCTCGACCTCATACCTGCTGGCCAAATGGGTGGAGCTCGCGCGTGGACCGCCGAGATACACGATCCGTCCCACCCGAGCCGCGCGTGCGGCGTTTGCAAACGTTTGGGCGGAGATTCGCTCGCGAGTGGGAAATGAACCGCTCTCAGATGGCTCCATCGAGTGGATCAGGTAATACGCGACCTCCACCTCGCGCATCGCGCGCAACACGCCCGCTCCGGTGAGCGTGTCGCCGATCACCAGCTCGACATCGTCGAGGCTGACCTCGGGGAGCCCGACGTCTGTGCGATACGCAAGCGCTTTTTGCACACGCTCACGGTCGCGCGCAAGAGCGCGCACGTCGTGACCCTGCTCGAGTAGGCGCGGGAGCAGCGCCGAGCCGATGAATCCGCTGGCGCCGGTCAACAGGATGCGCATCGCTTTGGATGATGACGACTTCCGCTGCGTGCTCCGTAAAGTTCTCCCAAAATGCGAAGTGGTTGCGCCGATCGTCACAAGCGCGAGGCCCAATTTTGGCTATTTGCGGATAGGAAGACGTTTTCCTCGCGGTTTGCGAGGAAGGCTCTGCGAGGCCCTTGAGTGTCTGGCGGCCGAGTGCTTTGATGCTCCCTCGATCAGTCGAGCCGCGAGCCAAAGGGGAGTCAGTGCCGAGGAAGCAGAGCAGGCAAGCCACGCGCAAGGTCACATGTGACGATTGCTACTTCAGGTGCAATCTACTGTGTGCGCTGAAGGTGCAGGAGCCCTGCGCCACATTTCGTCCTGCCGAGGCTCAACTCGCACCCCCCCAGCAACTGCGCTTCGTATTCCGTCAGGAGCGCCGCTCGCGCGCCGCTTGGGCATTCCCCTCGGCGCAAGAACAGGCGGCGCTGCACGCCTGATCCTGTGCTGTTCCGGGTCGTGCATGCACGACCCGGCCGGCCGGTACGTGTACCGGCCGGGATAGGGCCGCATGCGGCCCTATCTTCCTGATTTATTGATTGGTCTTTTCCGCGTGCCGCGCGATCCAGTTCGCTCCCGGAGTGTCGCTCAGGCCGTGCGCGATGATCGAGCAGAACACCACCAGTGCCGTGAGGTCGAAGATTCGCTGACCATTGGCTATGTGCTGGTCGAGCACGAGCAGCGAGAAGGTCATCGTGGCTATTCCCTTCGGGCCGAACCAGCCCATGAACAGCCTCGTTTGGACGTCGGTGCTGGTACCGGTCAGCGCGATCCACACCGCCAGCGGTCGCGCGATCAAAAACGTGACCGCGACGAGCGCGAGCGCCTCCCAGCCGTTGCTCGTGAGCGCGTGCAACGTGAGCAGCGAGCCGAACACCACGAAGATCCCGAGCTTGACGATCTCCACGATCTCATCGGCACGCTGCTCGAAGTGGCGGCGCAGGTCGGGACGACGCACGCCGAGCACGATCGCCGCCACGAACACCGCGATGAAGCCGTTGCCGCGCGGGGAGAGCACCGTGACTCCGTAGGTAGCGAACGCCACCCCGAGCGCATACAACGACTTCTGATGGGAGGGGATCGGGTGCTCCAGCGGACGTTTCTTCTCACTTGGCATCAGCAGCGAGGCGCAGTAGCCGATCACCAACCCGTAGAGGAAGCCGAGGCCGACGTCCTGCAGCACGAAGCGCCACCACACGAAATCTTGGGATTCGGTGCTGAGCGCGGCAAGGAACGTGAGCACCGCCGGCAGCGCGAGGCCGTCGTTGAGTCCCGACTCCAGGTTCAGCGAGTGGCGCACCAGCCGCGGCACGCGCGGGTTGGTGACGATGTTCGACGTCAGCACCGGGTCGGTTGGAGACAGCAGCGCCCCCAGCAGTAGCGCCTCGGTCCACGTCAATTTGATCAGCAGGTACGCGGCCAGCGCGACGATCCCCGCGGTGATCGGCATCGCGATCGCGAGCTTGCGCAGCGGCAGATGCCACGCCTTTTGCAGCATCTCGCCCTCCACCTCCAGGCCGTCGCGAAACAGAATCACGATCAACGCGGCGAATGCCAGATCCTCGACGAACCCGGACTGGGCGCGGAAGCTGACCAATTGCAGCCCGCCGTCGCCGACCAGGAAGCCGGCGAGCACGAACAGCGCCGCAAGCGACAAAAACGAGCGCTGGGCCAGCCCGGAGGCGAGCGCACCCAGGATCAAAAGCGCGCCGAGGAAAGCGACGGTCGCCTGGAAGGTTGGCACGCGCCTAGCTTTTCACGTGCATGAGCTGGGGGTTGCCCACGCGAGGCTTGTCATCATCGAAGATATGAGGCTGATCATCGCGGGTATATTGGACATGATCGGCAAAGCTCTCAGCGAGGCGGTGGCGCAATGGCGGCAAAAGACAAGATTGGCAAGGCCAGTGATGCAGTGCGAAACAACGATTACCTCAAGCGACTGATCGAGGACGAGCAGCTGCGCGAGAACCTGCTGCTCGCCTATGGCGCGGCACGCAGCGCGTATGGGCGCGTGAGCAACGGCAAGCCCGCGACCAAGGCGCTATTCGAGGACCGCAAGCTCCAGAAGGAGCTCTCCGAAGCCGCGCACGCCCTGCGCGACGCCTCGTTTGCGATCCGCCAGCCCCCGGCCAAGCCCAAGCGCAAAGGCGGCCTCGGTCGCACGCTGGCGCTGCTGGTGCTCGGCACGGTGCTGGCGCTCGCGCTCAGCGAGGATCTGCGCTCGAAGGTGCTCGACCTGCTGTTTGGGGCCGAGGAGGAGTTCGACTACAGCTCGACCACGATGCCCGCCGCGGAGGCCCCCGCGCCGGCTGACATGCCGGCCGCGTGAGCGTGAGCAACACTGCATCCGCACTGCGGGAGCGCGTGGACCCGGCAGGGACCGCGACTCGCTCGCTATCCGGCGAGAAGGCCCAGCGGATCGTCGAGGCGATGCGCCACAGCGTCGCGCGCCGCGGGGTGGCGGGCTCGACGTTTGACCACGTCTCGCGCGAGGCCGGTGTCTCGCGCGGCCTACTGCACTACTACTTCGGTACCAAGGAGCAGCTGCTGGTGGAGGCCGCGCGGCGCGACTGCGAGCTGCGCATCGAGGCGCTGGAGCAGCGTCTGGCGGGCGCACAGACGGCCGACGACTTCGTCGCGCTGCTGGCCCAAAACCTGCAGGAGACGATCACCGAGGACCCGGACTTTGTGACACTGGTGTTCGAGCTGTTCACGCTCTCGCAACGCAACGCCGACATCGCCGTCGAGTACGCGAGCCTGTTGCGGCGCACGCGCGAGCGGCTCGCCGGGATGCTGGCCGCCGCGCAGCACGAGGGAGTGCTGCGCCTGCACGCCGAGCCCGACGCCATAGCGGACATCCTGTTCTCGCTCGGCGACGGCTTCGCGCTGCGCATGATCTCAGAGCCCGACCGCGACTTCAGCGCGTCGATCCAGGCCGGCATCGAGTGCGCTCGCTCGCTGCTCGCCGACTGAGCTGCACGGCATCGCTCGCTCCTCGCCGGCTGACAGCGCGGCCGCTCTCTTATAATCGAGGCCTCATGCCCATCTATGAGTACAGACGCCCCGACGGCAGCACCTTCGAAGTGCAGCAGTCCTTCAGCGACGACACGCTCACGGTGGACCCCGACACGGGGGTGCCGGTCGAACGCGTGCTGCACGCCCCCGCGGTGCATTTCAAGGGCAAAGGCTTCTACAACACCGACTACGGCACGCGCAAGCGCCAGCGCGAGAACGCCGCGTCCAGCGATTCGTCCTCCTCCGGCTCCTCGGGGGAGTCCTCCTCGAGTGAGGGATCCTCAGGCTCCTCCTCCGCGGGCGACTCGTCTTCCAAGGGCGACTCCGCCGGCAAGGGCGAGGGCAAGAAGAGCGAGTCCGCGGGCAAGTCGGAGAAGAAAGCCGGCGAGGCAAAACCCGTCGCGGCAGCAAAGTAGCGGGCCCCGGCCCGTGCCGCGTCAGCAGGTCCCAGCCGCGAAATGGTCTGTCCCGCCCGTCTCACCCTGCCATGAAGCGCGCCACATCGCCACGGCGCGCGGCTTCTGAGATCGTGAGACCTTCTTCGCCGCTGGGCAGAGTGGTCTGACCGGTCGGCTTGAGAACGTGCGTCGGCGGCGTGCCGGTCACGGCTAGCGCGGCAAACATCCCGAGCAGTTCGGCGCCGCTCATGTCGGAGATGATCGCCGGCGGCGCGTTCCAGGCGATCAGTGGCAAGCGCAGGAAGCTCGACGGCGAGAGCAGTTGGCCCTTCATGTCGGTGAACAGTGTCTGCTGGTGTTCCTCGCGCTGGATGTCGGTCTCATTCGGAGCGCACAGGTTCTCGCGTGTGCGGGCGATGGCGAGCGCTTGCTTGCCATCGATGTGATGGGTACCAGTGCTGAGGCGCAGCGTGAAGCCCCCATTAGCCGAGCCACCGTCGAGCTTGGAGATGATGCAGCTGCCGCTATAGGTAACGCCGCCCATCGCATCGATCAGCTGCGGGAAGTTTTCGAAGTTGACTTCCACCACGTGGTTGATCGGAATGTCGAGCCAGTGCTTGATCACCGACACCGACTCGGCCGGGCCGCCATACTCGTGCGCGGCGTTGATCTTCTGCAGGCCGTGGCCGGGGATTTCGACGACCGTGTCGCGCGGGATCGACAGCCGCGCCGCGTGGCCGCCTCCGGTACGGATAAGCATGACCGTGTCCGAGCGTCCAAAGCCTGTCGTTTCGGCTCCGGGTTCCTTGCTGTCCTTCTGACGGCGATCGGAGCCGAGCACGAGAATGTTGTTGGCTGAGGTCGTCGGAAAGCCGGCCGGGTCGAGCACGCCTGCCACGTTTGACGGCAACGACGTGCGCTCGAAATGGGCGCTGATCAGGAACAGGATCAGCGAGAGCGCGAGCCAGGCGACGACCAGACCCAGCAGGTAGAGGGCAATTCGCTTGGGGGTGAGCCGCTCACGCCAGGGGCGTTTGTCGATGATCCCGGCGCCCGCTCCACGTCCCGAGCCGCCGCCATACACACGACGCCCCGAGCCCCCTCCGCGTCCGCCCGCGGCCTCACCCGGGTTGCGGGGCTGACGCGGCGCTTTCTTCAGCGCGAGGTTCTTCTCCCATGTCTCATCCTTGCGACCGGGTAGGCGCGGGCCGGCACGGTAGCGCCTATAGCGCGGCTTGTCGTTTGGGTCGTCGCGGGTCACGAGATGACCCTATATTCGTCGCATGGCCACCCCGGATGCCGCAACAGAACGACCAGGTCTGGGCCGGCTCGTCGTGTGCCCCACCCCGATCGGCAATCTCGGGGACGTGACGCTGCGTGTGCTGGAGGCGCTGCGCACGGTTGACGTGGTCGCCTGCGAGGACACGCGACGCACGCGCACGCTGCTCGCTCGCTTTGAGATTGCCGCGACGCTCGTCAGCTACCACGAGCACAACGAGCGCGAGCGCTCCCGCCAGCTGCTCGCGCGCATCGAGGCGGGGGAGGCCGTCGCGCTGGTCTCCGACGCGGGGATGCCGCTGGTGTCGGACCCCGGGTATGAGATCGTGCGGGCTTGCATTGCCGCCGAGCTGCCAGTGGAGGTGCTGCCGGGCGCAAGCAGCGTGATCACGGCGCTTGTCGCCTCCGGGCTGCCCGCCGAGCGCTGGCGTTTCGCGGGGTTCCTGCCCAGTCGCGGCTCACCCCATCGCGGTGGGCAGGCGGGTGGCAAGCGCTCGGAGTTGGCACGGATGCTGAGCGACATACCGGAAACGCTGGTCGCGTTCGAGTCGCCCGCGCGGCTGGTCGCCACCATGGAGCTGCTCGCCGAGATCGATGCGGAGCGCCCCGTGGCCGTGTGCCGCGAGTTGACCAAGCTGCACGAGGAAGTTCGCCGTGGTTCCGCCAGCGCGCTCGCCGATCATTACCGTGCCCATCCGCCGCGCGGGGAGATCGTGCTCGTGGTTGGAGCCTCAGCGCCGGAGCGCGCCGGCCATGACGAGGCGCTCGCGGCGGTGCGGGCGCTGGTCGAGGCCGGCGCCCGCACGCGCCCAGCGGCGAGTGTCGTGGCGAAGCTCACGGGGGGCAGCGCCAACGAGTTGTACCGGGCACTCGCCGAAGAGAGGGTTGACAAGACTTGACAGCTTGGATCACTACTGGTAAGTTGTCGCCAGCGTCTGTCATCCCTTTGGGGTGTGGGCGGACATAAGGTCGGGTTTGGGTCGGTCTGCGTGGTCGACACCAACACAGTTTTGACGGGGACCTTGGGAGAGGGACCGGGTCGTAATGAGAGGGAGTTGTTGTTCGCGTGGTTTCTTTGGGGAATAACGTGCTTGAGAGTCGTTGTGCTTCCGGCGGGTCCGTTATAGGACGCGTCAGCGTCGCTGACGCGTCTCTCTCTCTCTCTCTCTCTCTGGGACTGTCGGCGCCTAGGCGCTAGCTCCCCTCGCCGCGGATTTGCTCCGCGGTCTCGCCGGCATAGAGCTCGGCTTGGTTTTCGGCGCGCCACGGGCGCGCTTTCACCTTTTTGTTCTTCGACCGTCGCGGGCCGTATGCCCGCGACGGTATTTGCCTGCCCCCCGAATGGGGGGTGCTGTCCGGGCTCCCCCAGATGGGGGCGGGCGGTTGGGTCTTGTTGTCCGGGTCTCTTTGAGGAGGAGATTTGCTCGTGAACGTCCATCGGTCTGTATTGAGAGGTCTGCTCCGGTTCTCCGGTGCGCGCGTCGGGGGGCGCGGCGATGCCGGTGAGTGCCCCACGCACAGCGTGCTTGGCGCGTTTGCGTTGACCGCCGTTGTCCTGTTCGCTTGTGCTCTTCAGGGTGCGTTCTACGCCGGTGTCGCTCGAGCCGAAGCCCCCAAGCTCATCTTCGAGGGAAATTTCAGCACGCACGGGGTGGAGACGGTTGGCGTCGCTGTAGAAGGTTCTGGAGATCTGTTCGTGTCGAGTCTCATTGAAGGGTACTTTGAACCCGCGAAGGTGGTTAAGTTCGATCCTTCGGGCAACTTGCTTTCGCCGCCGTCTCCGTTTGGATCTGCCCACTACTCCGGTGTTGCGGTGAATCCGAGGAATGGCGATGTGTACGTGCTCGGCGAAGAAGGAGGCTTCTTTACGCCGGCCACGCCCGCGATGATCTTTGTCTATGACCCCAGTACGGGTGCGCCCGTGTCCTCGTTTGAAGTGCCGGTGTCACGCAATGCCTACGGTGTTTTCACAGACGTGCAGATTGCGGTTGACTCGGCCGGCGACGTGTACGTGCCGGTGGTACCTGAAAACAAGGTGGTGGAGTACAGCCCAACTGGCACGTTGCTGAAGACCTTCACGGGCTCAGGCGCCGGCACGCTCAAGGAACCGACTGGAGTCGCGGTCGATTCCTCCGGCGACGTGTGGGTGGCCGACTCAGGTAACGAGAGGATCGTGGAGCTCGATTCCAGCGGTGCGCCCGTAGAAGCACACGGCAAGCCCGTGGAAATCGAAAGCGAAGGCGTGTCGTCGGTGGCACTCGACGCTCATGGCGACGTATTCGGGCTTGTCGAAAACGACGCGGACTCGTGCGGCGCAAACCCATCGCCCTGCCTCCATCTCGTTGAGTACAGCGCGGAAGGCAGACAGCTCGCCGATGTGGGAGCCGGCAATTTCGGCGAAGCTCAGGGTGGCCAGACGCACCTATACAGCACGGTAGCGGTGAATCAAGCGAACGGGCGTGTATACGTCAATGACGGCGAAAAAAGAACCGTCTGGGTGTTCGGGCCCCCTACCGCGCCTGTGGTCGACAGAGAGTCCATTGCCGAAGTCGGCACTTCCGAAGCAAAGCTCGGAGCGCTCCTGAACCCCGGCGGGATCCAGGCCTCCTACCGCTTCGAATACGGCCCTACCAGCGCCTACGGCAGCTCGACGCCCTTCCCGGAAGGAAGCGTCGGTGAAGGAGTGGAATCGCACGCGGTGTGGGCATCGGCAAGCGGTCTTGCGGCTGGGAGCACCTACCACTACCGCGTGGTCGCAACCAACGAACTGGGAACGGTCTACGGGCCCGACCAAACTTTCACCACGCTGACCGCCGAACAGGCTGCGTGTCCCAACGAACAGCTACGCGGTGGTTTCTCCGCGAGGTTGCCCGACTGTCGCGCCTATGAGCTGGTGACGCCGCCGGTCAAGAGCTCGTCCCAGTTCGACGCTGCGTCGACGTTGGTGGACTCGAGCAGGGCGGCCGCGGATGGGGAAGCGCTAACGCTCTACGCCCAGGAACCGCGGCCGGGCGCGCCCACCGCGGGCGAACGATACGTGGCGACGCGTGGGGCGGGCGGCTGGAGTGCGGAAGACATCATGCCGCTCGAATCCTATGACGGAGTGGCCTGCTTGGAATATCAACACGTTTACGCCTACTCCGAACAGTTCACCAAGGACGTGCTGCTATATGGCGGGGGGTCACGCGCTTCCGCCTCTGAGAACATCCACGAAGACCCGGAATCGTGCAACCCAGAAGGCAGTCAGGTGGTGAGCGGCGAACCGGTCGGCTACGAAAACCTGTTGGTGCGCGACAATGTGACCGGCACTTACCAACTTGTCAATATCACGCCGCCGGGGGTGACACCGGCCGACACGCATTTCCAGGTCGCCTCCGCCGATCTCAGCCATGTGATCTTCACGGAGACTTCGCCCCTTATCGAAGGCGCGCGATACGGTGTCGAAAACCTGTATGAATGGGACGAAGGCACACTGCGGTTGGTGAGCGTGCTGCCGGACGGCACGGCGGTCCCCGGATCGCTGGCGGCAGAAAAGGATACGCCCGAACACGAAGGACTGGTCTCCGGTGACGGTTCGCACGTCCCGTTCACCTACGGTGGTGCCCTCTATGACCGTATCGACGGGCAGCGCACCGTCAAGATCGACGAAAAACAGGGTGGGTCCGGCGCCAGCGGTGGGGGCTCCTTCAAGGCTGCTACCGCCGATGGCTCGAAGGTGTTCTTCCTCGACGAAAGCAAGCTCACACCGGGTTCGACCGCGGCCGCGGCCGAACCGGACTTGTACGAGTGCGCGCTGCCCAAAAACGCGAGCAAATGCGAATTGAGCGATCTCACGGTTGCTGTGGCGGGCGGACACGCCGACGTGCAGCGCGTCACGCCGCTCGGCTCCCATGACAGCTCAGACGTCTACTTTGTTGCCGAGGGCGTGCTGACGTCTAACGCAAGGGAGTTCACGAACAGCGAAGGCAAGACAACCGTCGAAGCCGCGCAATCCGGGAAGCAGAACCTGTATCTGTGGAACGGTGAAAAGACGACGTTTATCGCTGCCGGCGTCTCCTACGACAATGAGTTCGGCAACGAGCAGACTTCGCCCAACGGCAAGTGGATTTCGTTCGAATCGGAGAAGAGCCTGACCGGTTATGACAACGTCGCGCCGAACGGCAAGTCCGCCAGGGAGCTCTATCTGTACAGCGCCACCTCAGGGCAGCTCGCGTGCACCTCGTGCGACCCCACGGGCGAACCGCCGGTCAAAGGAAGTGAAGTGGGCGAAGAAGGCGGTGTGATTCTGTTCTCGATCGGCATCGAAGAAGACTTGGGAGTCTTCCCGGGTCGCCGGCAGCTACTCACGGATGCCGGCCAGGTGTTCTTCCAAACGCGCGAAGCGCTCGTGCCCTCCGACACAAATGGCCAGCTCGATGTCTATGAGTATGAGAACGGTCAGCCGTCTCTGATCTCGAGCGGCACAAGCTCCTATGAATCGAATCTAGAGGACGCGAGCGAAAGCGGCGATGACGTGTTCTTCCGCTCGGACCAACAGCTCGTGCCACAGGACAACCAGGAAGGACAGGTCGTCATATACGACGCGCGCGTGGACGGGGGCTTCCCGTCTCCGTCCACGCCACCGTCTTGCACAACGGCCGATGCGTGTCGTGAAGCGTCCGCGCCGCAACCGTCGATTTACGGTGCGCCGTCGAGCGCAACCTTCTCCGGTCCGGGAAACCTCGCGCCGCCTGTACCTGTGTCTGCTGTCAAACCAAAGTCGCTGACCCGTGCACAGAAGCTCGTGGCCGCGCTCAAAGCATGCAGGAAGGACAGGTCCAAATCGAAGCGAGCGAATTGTGAAAAGGCCGCGCACAAAAAATATGCGGCGAAGAAATCCACAGCCAAGCGATCCAGCAACGACCGGAGGGCAAGCCGATGACCACCTTCAAAGCTCCCCCAAAGTTCCTCCCGGCGCTGTTCGCTTGTGCCGTTCTGGGTATGTCACTCGCGATCATGGCGTTCGATGGATCCTCGGCGTTCGCCGCCGGCGAAGCGCACCCGATGGTGGGTGAATTCGGCTCGTTCTCCAACCCAAACGGTATCGCGATCGATGAAGCCACTGGCGAAGTGTACGTGGCCGACATCGGCACGAACACGGTATACAAGCTCGACGCGAGCGGCAACCCTGTCAACTTCACCGCCGGCACCGGTATCGGGTCCAACGCGCTCTCGGGTATCCCGGCCCAATCAGGTAAACCGGCCGAATCGTTCTCATTCCCCTCGTTGTACGGCACGCCGGCGGCGATCGCGGTCGACAACGCTTGCGTACAGCACACCCCGGCGCTCACCGACAAGGCCTGTGAAGAATTTGACCCCTCCGCCGGCGACCTGTACGTGATGGACGCGGGCCACGGCGTGATCGACAAGTTCAGCCCGGAAGGCACGTACATGAACCAGATCGGCGGCTTCTCGCTATCCACCGGCACCGCTGAAGGAGAACTGCTGGGACTGGGCGTAGACGGGAGCGGCAAGGTGCACGTAGACCTGCGAGGCCGGAACACGCTGCTAATCGAGGAATTCGACGGCACGGCCGCGAATCATCTCATCACTCATCAGGAAATTTCAGGGGAGGACGAAGTTGCTAAAAGCATACCCAGCCCCACCGAAAGCTTCATCGCCCATGGCTTTGCCGTCTCCGCCACCGGCGATGACTACCCGCTCTATGAACCATCGTGCTCGTGTACGGTCAAGTTCGGGCAGCACCTCTCCCCGCTTGGTCAGGTGGACAGCGACGAAGCGGGCGATGTCGCGGTGGCCGTCGACCCCGCGACCGGTCACCTCTACGCAGACGATCAGTCCTCTGTGGCCGAGTGGGACACGGGCGCGATGAACCGCAACAGTGTCGGCGAAGTGGTGGCCGCCGGCACGCTTGTCGCACGCTTTGGCTCGCTGCAGGTCTCGAGCTTCTCAGGCGAGGGCGGGATCGCTGTGAATGGCGCGACAGGGGACGTGTACGTCTCCGACCCCGCAAACGGCAAAGTCTACGTTTATGGCAGCGACGCCCCGGCCGTGACAGTCGGTGAGCCCACGGATGTGACCAGGGAAGCCGCGGCCTTGAGCGGCACGGTCGATCCACGCGGTGTCGCCGTCAGCTCGTGTGAGTTCGAATACGGCGTCACCGACGAATTCGGCAACGGGCCCTACAACCACAGTGTGCCCTGCGAGCAGGCACCGGGTGAGATGGGAACTGGAAGCAGTCCTGTGACGGTCTCAGCACAGCTCGAAGGCCTCACGCCGGGCGAACTCTACCACTTCCGCCTCGTCGCGAGTAACGCCAATGGTGCAGGGGAGGGCAGCGGTCTGGTAGCGACGCAGGGCGTCGGCTTCGGCATCAAGAGCTTTGAAATCGAGTTCCTGAACGAAAACGGTACGCCCGACACCCAGGCGGGCTCGCACCCCTACCAGTTTGTCAATCTATTCACGTTGAACTCGCATTTCAAGCGCGCGGAATCAGACGCCGATTCGCCGTACATTCGTCTGCCCGATGGTGTCCTGCGGGATGTTACGATCGATCTGCCCCCCGGCTTCGTCGGCGATCCCAATGCGCTCTCCCAGAAGTGTACTGGAGAAGAACTGCGTTTCAATAGGTGTCCACCCGGATCACGTGTAGGCCAGCTATATTTGTCCTGGTCAGCGGGACAGGTTCGTCAGCCGGGCCTCACTGGATACGTTTTCGCCACGGTGCCCCCAGGTGGAGCGGCTTTGCAGCTCGGCACCAATTTCTTCTTGCCCCTGCTGTATATCAACACCGGGGCCCTCGCCGGCGGGGACTATCCCGTACAGGCGACGGTGACGAATGCGCCGGCGACGGCACCTGTCATCAAGAGCAGGCTGGTGGTCTCTGGTGTCGTGGGAGAAGGGGCCAATCGCAAGCCGTTCTTGACGCTTCCGACCGGCTGTCATGGTCCGTTGCGCTCGACGATGGAAGCCGACTCGTGGTCAGAACAGGGCGAGTGGGCGAAGGCGAGCACGGTCACGCACAACTCAGCGGGCACGCCGGTGTCGTTGACGGGTTGCTCGAAGCTGAAGTTCCCGCCGACGATCGAAGTCAAGCCCGATGTTCCCGATGCGAGTACATCGACGGGGTTGACGGTTGGTGTGCATGTTCCCCAGACGGCGGCGTCGAACCCGGATGGTTTGGCGGAGTCGGGGTTGAGGGACACGACGGTGGCGCTGCCTGAAGGCGTCGCGATCAATCCGGCGGGCGCGAATGGGTTGGAAGCGTGCTCTGAGGGTCTGGCCGGTTTCACTGGTTTCAATGAATTCAACTCGGAATATGAACCTGGTGTGAAGACGGCCACGTTTACGCCGACGGTGCCTGGCAGCATTGCTGCAATCGAAGCTGGTGAAACCAAACCGTTGCAGCCGGGCTCCAATTTCTGTCCGAACGGGTCGAAGATCGGGACGGTGAAGATAAAGACGCCGTTGTTGGAAAATCCGCTTGAAGGCGCAGTGTATTTGGCGGCGCAGAACTCGAACCCGTTCGGGAGTCTCGCCGCGATGTACTTGATCGCTGAAGATCCGGTGTCGGGATCGCTGATCAAGCTCACGGGTGAAGTGAGTTTGAGTGCGACGGGGCAGATCGTAACGACGTTCAAGAACACTCCGGACTTGCCGTTTGAAGAACTCGAACTGCATTTCTTCGGTGGTGAACGAGCACCGTTGACGACTCCGTCGCGTTGCGGGACCTACACGACGACCGCGTCATTTGTGCCATGGGATGGTAACGGTCCGGTGGAAACAAGTTCATCGTTTCAAATCACCGCGGGTCCGAACGGGAGCCCGTGTCCGGGTGCTAGCCTGCCGTTTCATCCGTCGTTGACTGGTGGCGCGACGAACGTCAACGCGGGTGCGTTCTCGCCGTTGACGCTGACGATGACACGCAAAGATGGCGAACAGAATTTGCAGTCTGTGGAAGCGAAGCTGCCCCCGGGCTTGTCGGGCATCCTCTCCAATATCGAATTGTGCCCTGAACCCCAAGCGAACCTGGGGGAGTGTCCCCCGAACAGCCTCATAGGGGAAACGACCATTTCGGTGGGGGTGGGTGGTGACCCCTACAGTGTCTCGGGCGGCAAGTTCTATCTCACCGGTCCGTATAACGGTAATGGTGCCTGCACCGTCGGGACCAGTGGTTGCGCGCCGTTTGGGATCACGTTCGAGGTGCCCGCCAAGGCTGGACCGTTCGATCTGAAGCGCAATACTGCCAACCCTGCGGGCGAGGACCCCTGCGACTGCGTGATCGTCCGTGGCAAGATCGAAGTGAATCCGATAACAGCCGCGATCACGATCACAAGCGATCCGCCGGGCTCACCGTATGCGATCCCGACGAGCATCGAAGGGGTACCCCTGGAAATCCAACACGTCAACGCGATCACCACTCGCGGTGACTTCCAGTTCAACCCGACGAACTGCGACAAGATGGAAGTCTCAGGGACGATCCATTCAGGCGGAAACATGACCGACACTGTCGGTGTGCCCTTTCAGGTAACAAACTGCGCGATACTCGGCTTCAAACCAGGGCTCAAGGTCTCGACGTCCGGGAAAACCTCACGGGCTAACGGTGCGAGTCTGGCGGTCAAGTTGACCTACCCCAAAGCACCATTCGGGAGCCAGGCGAACATCAAGAGTGTCAAGGTCGATTTGCCCGAGCAACTACCGTCAAGGTTGACGACACTACAGAAGGCGTGTCCGGCGAAGACGTTCGAAGCTAGCCCCGCAGGTTGTGCCGCGGCGTCGATTGTCGGTCACGGCAAGGCCATCACCCCGTTGATCCCTGTGCCATTGGAAGGCCCAGCGTACTTCGTCAGCCATGGTGGCGCGAAGTTCCCCGAACTTGTGATCGTGCTGCAAGGCTACGGCGTCACGCTCGATCTGCACGGCGAAACGTTCATCAGCAAAGCCGGGATCACCTCGAGCACGTTCCACGCGATCCCCGACGCCCCCGTCGGCAGCTTCGAACTCACACTGCCGCAAGGCAAATACTCGGCGCTCGCCGCAAACGGAAACCTATGCAAGAGCACACTGAAGATGCCCACGGCGTTCACCGCGCAGAACGGCGCGACCATCAAACAGTCCACCCCGATCGGTGTCACCGGTTGCGCCAAGCACGAGGCCAAGAAGGCTAAGAAGGCCGGCAAGCGCCACAAGGGAAAAACGACGCACGGGAAGAAGAAGTGACATGGCCGGCAGAGGAACGGCATTGCCCACGAGGACGGCGCCAGGCCCCCGCGCCCGGGCAGGCGCGACAGCGCACGAGCGAGGCGGTGCGCGGACGCATTCCTCGGCGGAGATCCGCGAAGGGAATGGGTCCCCAGGGGGCGCACGACGGGTAGACGAGCAGGGGCGCGAGCGCGTGGTCGAGATTCAGCGCGCGCGCATACTCGCCGCGATGGTCGAGGTGAGTAGCGAGCGCGGCTCGGGGAATGTGACGGTCGCGCAGGTGGTCGAGCGCGCGGGCATCTCGCGACGCACGTTCTATGAGCTGTTCAGCGATGGCGAGGAGTGCTTCGTCGCTGCGTTCGACCTGGGCGTCGCGCGCGCGTCGCGTTACGTGCTCGACGTGTACAGCCCCAACGCGAGATGGGACGCGCGGATCAGGAGTGCTCTCACGGGTTTGCTCGCGTTCCTGGAGGTGGAGCGCGGTGTGGGCCAGCTGCTGATAGTCGGTTCGTTGGGGGCGGGCGCGACCGTGCTGGAACACCGCCGGCGTGTGGTTGCGCGGATCGCCGCGATCGTCGACGAGGGGCGCGCGGAGACGAAGACCGGCGAGCGACTGCCGCCGCTGACGGCCGAGGGCGTCGTCGGCGGCGTGATCTCGGTGATTCACTCGCGTCTGTCGGAAACAGGAACCTCGCTCGCACGAGGTCCGCGCGCCAAGCTCGTCGAGGGCGATTCGCTGCTCGATCTCACCGGTCCACTGATGAGCATGATTGTGCTGCCCTACCTGGGGTCCGCCGCCGCGCGGCGCGAGCTCACAAAGCCGATCCCCGAGATCCCGACCGCCGCGCATCATGCTGAACCCAATCCCTTCGGCGAGCTCGGGATGCGGCTTACCTACCGCACCGTGTGCGTGCTGTCCGCGATCGCGCATCAACCGGGGTCCTCCAACCGTCACCTCGGGGATGCCGCCGGGATCGGCGACCAAGGACAAGTCTCGAAGCTGTTGGGGCGGTTGCAGCGCCTCGGCCTGATCGAGAACACGGGCGCTGGCGCTCCCGCACGCGGAGAGCCGAACTCGTGGACGCTCACCGAGCGCGGCACAGCGATACAGGACGTCATCGCGAGCGTGGGGGACGCAGGACGGTAGCCTGAGAGGGCCTTGTCCTTCTACGTAACCACCCCCATCTACTACGTCAACGCGGCGCCGCACCTCGGCCACGCTTACACCACGATCGCCGCCGACGTGCTAGCGCGCCATCATCGCCAGCGCGGCGAGGACGTGTTCTTTTTGACAGGAACGGACGAGCACGGTGAGCCCGTGGCAGACGCGGCGCATGCGCTCGGTGTGGAGCCGCAGGAGCTGGCAGACCGCAACTCCGAGCGTTTCAAGGCGCTGGCGCCGAAGATTGAGGCGTCGAACGACTTCTTCATCCGCACAACCGACCCCGAGCATATGCAGGTCGTACAGGACGTCCTCTCGCGGGTTCGTGAGAACGGACACGTCTACATGGGCACCTATGAGGGCTGGTACTGCCCCAAGTGCGCCGACTTCAAGGCCGAGAACGAAGTCGACGAGGGCGAGCTGTGCCCGATCCACCACGTCAAGCTCACGCGCGAGCAGGAGGACAACTACTTCTTCGCGCTGTCACGCTTCCAGGAGTCGCTGGAGCGGTTGTATGCCGCGCACGAAGACTTCGTGGCGCCGCGCAGCCGCTACAACGAGGCGCTGTCGTTCATTAAGTCGGGGTTGCGCGATGTGCCGCTTACGCGCCATAAGCTCACATGGGGCGTACCGGTGCCCTGGGATGAGGAGCACGTGTTCTACGTGTGGTTCGACGCGCTGCTCAACTATTACTCAGCGCTGTCCTATGCCCCGTCGCCGGCGAGGGAGACCGGCGCGTCGGTCGGTGTTGAAAATCGCTATGGTGCCCCCTCGCGCGCAGGGGCAGCCGGCTCGGACACCCTCACCGACACCTTCTGGCCCGCCGACGTGCACCTGATCGCCAAGGACATCTTGCGCTTCCACACCGTCTACTGGCCGGCGCTCTTGATGGCCGCCGAGATCGAGCTGCCAAAGCGCGTGTTCGTTCACGGCTACCTGCTGATGGACGGCGAGAAGATGAGCAAGTCGCTTGGCAACGTGCTCGACCCTTTCGCGGTGATCGAGCGCTTCGGCGCAGACGCTTTGCGCTTCTATCTGCTGCGCGACGTGCCCTTCGGCCAGGATGGCTCTGTCTCAACGGCCTCCTTCGAGCAGCGCTACGAGTCGGAGCTGGCCAACGACTATGGCAACCTCGCCAGCCGCAGTATCGCGATGATCGCGCGCTATCGCGACGGCGTCGTGGACGGGGGCGAACCCGATGATCTGCTCCAAGCAGATTTCGCTGGCTTGCCAGAGCAGGTGGCGAGCTTGCTCGATCGCGTTGAGCTGACTAACGCGCTCGATGAGATCTGGCAGCGCATACGTCGCCTCAACCGCTACGTCGAGGAGCAGGCGCCCTGGCAACTGGCCAAGGATCCCGAGCGCGCCGGGGATCTCGACCGCGTGCTGCGCACGCTTGCCGAGGGCCTGCGGGTCGTCTCGGTGCTTCTGCATCCCTACCTGCCCGACGCGACCCAAAAGCTGCTTGCCGCGCTTGGCGCCCCCGACCTCTCCTTCGCCGGGGCGGGCTTCGGTGCGGGGCAGATCGGCCGAGCACAGAAGTTGGAGCCTCTGTTCCCGAAGCAGGATGCCGATGAGCCTGTTGGCTCCTCGGCGTCTGTGTGAGCGGGGTTCGATTCGAGTGATGAAGAGCCGAGCATGATCGACAGCCACACCCATCTCTACCTGTGCGAGGAGCCCGACGCCGAGCTGGTCGAGCGGGCCGTGGCGGCCGGCGTCACGCGGATGCTCACCATCGGCACCAACGGCGCCTCCTGCCGCGCCGCGCTGGCGGCGGCCGAGGCATATCCCCAGGTGTACGCGGCAATCGGCCGCCACCCCAACGAGGCGCGCGGCTTCGACGACGCAGACCTGGCCGAGCTGCAAGCGCTGGCTTCCCACCCGCGCTGCATCGCGATCGGCGAGACGGGACTCGACTATTACCGCGAGGACACGCCGAGGGAGGACCAGAAGCGCGCGTTCTCCGCCCAAATAGCACTGGCCCGAACCACGGGCACGCCCCTCACGATCCATACAAGAAACGCCGATGAGGACACGCTCGCACAGCTTGCCGCCGAGGCGCAGGGATTGAGCGTCGTGATCCACTGCTTCTCGATGCCCGACCGTCTGGAGCAGTGCGTGCAGCTCGGCTACATGATCTCCTTCGCCGGCAACGTCACCTACAAAAGCGCGACCGATCTTGCCGAGGCGGCACGGCGCGTGCCGGCCGAGCGCCTGCTGGTTGAGACCGACGCGCCGTATCTCACGCCGCAGGTGGTGCGCAAGCAGCGCAACCAGCCCGCTTTCGTCGCGCACACAGCGGAGTTCATCGCCGAGCTGCGCGGCGTGTCCGTGGCCGAGCTCGACGCGACCGTGGAGCGCAACGCCGAGCGCGTCTTCGGATGGTGAGCGCCCCGGCGAGAGGCAGGGCCCCCATATGGGGAAACTCCAAGGGCGCCAGGCAGGCGAGCCGACGCGGCAGGGAGCTGGGGCAGAACTTCCTGCGCGACCCCAACATCCTCGCCGTGATCGGGCGTGAGGCAGAACTTCGCTCTCCACAGTCGCCACCTCCGGTGGAGACTCTCACTCCGCACGAGCGGGAGGGTGGGGATGTGGTGCTCGAGATCGGAGGCGGGGAGGGAGTGCTGTCGGCTTACATGGCGCCACGGGTACGGTGGCTGCACGTGGTGGAGCTCGACGAGCGCCTGCGCGGTGCGCTGGAGGGCAGCGTGGCCGGGTGCGCCAACGTGTCCTTGTGGTGGGGCGATGCGATGCGCGTGGACCTCGCCGCGATGCAGCCGGCGCCGACCAAGATGGTGGCGAACCTGCCCTACGGGATTGCCGCCGGGGTCGTGTTGCGCACGATCGAGCAGTTGCCGGAGGTGAGCCTGTGGTTGGTGATGGTGCAGCGCGAGGTGGGCGAACGGCTGGCGGCCACTCCGGGCAGCGGCGTGTATGGCGTCAGTTCGGTGCTGGCGCAGCTGGCGGGCGAGGTAAGAGTGGTCAGGGCAATTCCGCGGACCGTGTTTCGCCCCGTGCCGAATGTGGATTCTGTACTCGTCAAGATCGTTCGCACGGCCGCCGCGCCGACACCCACGGTGCGCAAGCTCGTCGGCGGCGCCTTCGCACACCGGCGCAAGGCGCTGGCAAGATCGCTTGTGCTCTCAGGGACGCAGCGCTCGCGCGAGCAGATCCGCGCGGCACTGGTCGAGCTCGGCCATCCCGCCGACGAGCGCGCCGAGCGACTGGCTCCATGGGAGTTCGTCGAGCTGGCGAAGGTGCTGGAGCTGTGACCGAGTCACCGCTCAACCTGCCGTTGTGCGCGCTGGCTCCCGCGAAGGTCAACCTAGGCCTGTTCGTCGGCCCGACTCGCCCCGACGGGCGCCACGAGCTGGCGAGCGTAATGCAGTCGATCTCGCTCGCCGACAAGCTCGTGCTGCAAGTCGCGCCGTCAGACGCCGAGCACGACGAAGTGGTGTGCGAGGGAGTGGACGGTGAGAATCTGGCGGCACGCGCTCTCGCGATGTTTCGCGGCGCCACGGGTTGGGATGCACCTCCGATGCGCTTGCAGATCGACAAGCACATTCCGCTCGCCGCCGGTCTTGGCGGCGGCTCGGCCGATGCGGCGGCCGCTCTGCGCCTGCTCGCGGCGGCCTCGGGTTTGGGGGATATGGATTTGTTGCACGTGCTCGCTGAGCGGCTCGGCGCGGACGTGCCCGCACAGGTGGTGCCCGGGCGCTGGCTTGCGACAGGCGTCGGCGAGCGGCTGGAGGTTCTCCCTGATCCCCACTCGCCACTGGGCGTGCTGGTCTTGGCCCAGGCTTCGGGTCTCTCAACGGCTGAGGTATACGGCGAGGCGGATCGCCTCGGACTTGGCCGCACTGCGTTCGTCCTGCAGGAACGTCGCCAAGCGCTGGCAAAAGCATTCGAGCTAGGTGCAACGCTGCCAGCCGATGCGTGCCTGCTACACAACGATCTGCAGACGGCATCCGTAGCTTTGTGCCCCACGATCAAGCCGGCATTGCAGCATGCGCGCGAGGCCGGAGCCGAGACGGCGTTTGTGAGCGGCTCCGGTCCGACCGTTGTTGGGCTGTTTGCGCGCGCCAACGGCCTCGCACGCGCTGAGCGGGCGGCGGCCGGATTGGCCGACCGCGAGCCGCCGCCGCTGGCCGCGGTTTCGGTAGACAGCGCCTTCGCGGACGTGTACAGCGGGCGCATACGCAACAATGCGGATTTCTGATTGCACGTGCTGACGAGCGATACCACTGAAGCGGAGAGCGCCGTGAGCAACATCGACATCACCGATCTAGTAGCCGTGTGTGCCGGCGTGTTTGGCTTTGCCCTGTATGTCGGGCTGATCCTCCTGCCCGCATGGGGCTCCTATACGCGCGTGTGGGAGCGCATCGCCGCGACCGTTCTGTCGCTGTACGTGCTCGGAGTGTTCGTCGGTGCCGGTGTGCTCGCCGCGCTCGCCGCCGTCTACTTCTGGGGTTAGTGGATGTCAGAGCTAGTCGGACTAGATGCCGTCACCGAGGCGGTTGAGTCCGGGGCAGGACTGCCGGAGGTCGTGCGCGCCGCCTCGCGCGCTCTCGATGCGAGCCTCGCGGTAACCGACGCCTCCGGGACCACGATCGCGGTTGCCGCCCGCTCCAGCTCAGATGAGCGCTCGCTGCTGTCCGGCGCCGAGGGTGTGACCAGTCTGCCGCTGCGGGTTGCCGATGCGATCGTGGGATCGCTGCACATGCGCATGCGCACCGAGCCGAGCCCGGTCGTGCAGCGACTGCTCGTCACGATGATCGCATCGGAGGTTCAGCGTGTGCGGGCGCCCGATGTGGCCTCCGAGAGCGCCGCCGCGGACTTCCTCAGCGTTGCGCTCGCTCGCGAGCCACTGCCCCGCGAGGAGCTGCTGGCACGCGCGCGCGAGTTGTCGCTGGACCTGCAGGATGGCGCCAGCGTGATCGTCGCGCGCGCACACCCGCAGGCACCGACCGAGGAGGGCTGGCGTGCCCGCGCGCGCTCGGTCGCCGAGCGCGGCGCGCGCGCGGTCATCGGCAAGTCGATCGCCGCGCTCTCAGAGCGCGACGGCGCGGCTGGCGTTGAGATTCTGCTGCTGCTGCCCGGTGGTGAGGAGGCCTCCGCAGCGCGTGCCGCCGAGGCCGTGCTGCGCGAGATGGACAGCGCGCTGTCTGGCTACACGTTTGCGCTAGGGCGCAGCCGCATCGCCGAGGATCCCACCGAGCTGCCGCGTGCGGCGGGCGAGGCGCTGCTGGCCGCCAATGTCGCCGAGGGTGGCTCGCCGGAGGGGGCACTGCTTGCCTTCGAGCAGACCGGCGCGTATCGCCTGCTGCTCAGCACGATGACCGAGAACCCAGGTGAGCTGCAGCGCTTCTACGCCGAGACGGTCGAGCCGCTGGTCGCCTACGACGAGCAGTACGAGACCGAGCTACTGCAAACGCTCGAGACGTTCCTGGAGGCAGACGGCAACGTGGCGGGCACCTCCCAGCGCCTGTTCACCCATCGCCATACCGTCTACTACCGCCTGGAGCGCGTGCGCGAGCTGACCGGTCTGGACGTCAGCTCCAGCGACGGACGCGAGAAGCTGAGTCTAGGCCTGAAGGCGATGCGCGTGCTGGGAATCTCCTCCGCGCGCGGCCCAGCCTCAGAGCATGGCGCCCGCGGTGGGCGCGTGCCACGGCGCTCCTAAGGCCCCGCGACATTCTGTCGCGAGTCCTAGCCGCGCTCGGCGAACTCGACCGTGTAGGTTGCTCCCGGCTTTTCGTCGGTCACGCTCGACGGCGCGATTGGCGCGACGCCGACGCCAACGTCGCGATAGCCACTGGAGAGCATGATCAGGCGGTGCGGGGCTGAGCGCATCCACTCCTCCACAACGCCCTGAGGGGTGGCGAGCCCGCCGGTGCCCCAGCCGATGTTCTGCGCAGCCGCCACAACCTGGGCGCCCACCGCGTAGGGCGATTCGGTGATGCGCTGCCACGGCGTCTGTCCCGCCTCGCTGTCGTCGCCGAAGTAGCCGCTGCTTGCCATTTCCCTGGCGAGGCTGGATGCGATCCCATGAAGATCTGAATTGGGTTGCAGCGTCGGCAGCCGGTGCTCGGCCCGTTCGCGGCCGATCAAGCACATCACTGCGCTGTCGATCAGTGTGAGGTTGGAGCGCATGGGCAGCGTCAGTGCGCCCCGGCAACGCCCGCTACCCGTGCTCGCCGTCTCTCCACGGGCCGTCGTGGCGCCCTGAAGGGCACACACCATTGCCAGCGCAACCGCGATGAGACCCCCTGCGCGCCGCATGAACGCGTCCCCTACCCGCCGCATCGCAAGGATTCTTGCAGCAGTGAGCGATGGAATGTCGCGCTCTTGTTAACGGTCCCATACTGAGCATTCGCGGTCACCACTTCGCCCCGCGATCTCCCCGCAAACCGCCGCATTGCAAGAATCGTTGCAGTAAGCAGGAGTTCGGCGTGAACGCGGAGGAGTTCGACGTGAAACGCGGTTTTGGGTTGAAATGCCGACGCGCGCGCGTCGGTCAGCGCCGCTCGCCCCTGGGAGCACCCCCAGAGGGCTCACCGCGCTTGAGCGTCGCGGCCAGCGGCGAGGGCACCTTTCCGGCGCGGGTCGCACGCGCCCCAGGTCCAGCCTCAGCACGTACGTCGTGCAGCTCTAGCTGCGCGCCGCAGCGGGTGCACGTGCGGCGCTCGCCGAGCGCTCCCCCGCAGCCACGATGGCGGATCACGACCGGCGGGCCCCCCGCGGGGGCTGCATGGCGATCGCCCCACTGCTGCAGCTCGACCATCACAGGCCACAGGTCCCGTCCCATTTCGGTGAGCCGGTACTCGTAGCGCACGGGACGTTCCTGATAGGGCGTCTTTTCAAGAATGCCCTCCGCGACCAAGCGCTCGAGTCGAGCCGCGAGCACGTTGCGCGCTACTCCGAGGTCGCTCTGGAGCGCCTCGAAACGGCGCACCCCGAGGAACACGTCGCGCAGCACCAGGATCGTCCAGCGCTCGCCCACCAGCTCGAGTGCGCGCGCGATCGAGCAGTTCTGCTCCCGATAGTCGTTGCCGAGCACCCTCACAATCTAGCACCTAAGTTGCATCACGCAACCTAAGCTGTTAGGGTGCGTTTTGTCAAGCAACTGATACGTAGTCCGATCGGCATCCGGACCCGCGTGGGGCCGGCGGCGGCGAGACAGGCACAAGCCCCAACGGAAGGAGCGCACGATGGAGCGCAGATGGAAGGTCCTGCTGGTGGTCGTGGTCGGAGTGTTCATGGCCGGCCTCGACGTGTTCATCGTCAACATCGCGTTCCCCCAGATCCAACTCGACTTCCCCGGCACAAGCCTCGGGTCGCTGTCGTGGATCCTCAACTCGTACACGATCGTGTTCGCGGCCTTCCTGATCGCCGCCGGACGCTGGTCGGACGCAGTCGGACGCAAGCGCGCGTTCTTGCTCGGCGTAGGGCTGTTCGTGCTTGCCTCCGCCGCGTGCGCCGCGGCCCCGTCAATCCCATTCCTGGTGGGGGCACGCGCCGTGCAGGGTCTCGGCGCGGCGCTGCTGCTGCCCGCCTCGCTCGGGTTGCTTCTGCCCGAGTTTCCGCCCGAGCGGCGCCACATCGCGATCGGCGTGTGGGCCGCGGTGGGTGGGGTCGCCGCCGCCGCCGGCCCACCACTCGGTGGACTGCTCGTGCAGGCCGGCTGGCGCTGGGTGTTTCTCGTGAACGTGCCGGTCGGGCTGGCGGGCCTCCTCGCCGGCTGGCGCGTGCTGCGGGAGATCCGCCACCCAGACAGCGAACCCCCCGACGTGCTCGGCGCCGGCTTGCTGAGCGTCGGCGTCGCCACGCTGGTTGTCGCGATCGTGCAGGGCGGCGAATGGGGCTGGACGAGCACGCGCATCCTCGCGCTGTTTGCGCTCTCGGTGGTTTTGCTCGCCCTCGTCGGACGACGCATCGTGCGCCACCCCTCGCCGATCATCGACCCCGCGATGCTCGCAGTGCGCTCCTTCAGCGCCGCCACGCTCGGCTCGCTGCTGTTCTTTATCGGTTTCGCCGCGATGCTGCTCGCCTCCGTGCTGTTCCTCACGGGCATCTGGCGCGAGCCGATTCTCACAGCCGGGCTGATGATCTCGCCCGGCCCAGCGATGGCGGCGTTGTGCGCCATCCCGGGCGCGCGCCTTGGCCGCCGCTTCGGTCCCGGTCGGATCGGCGCGCTCGGCGCCGTGCTGTTCGCGCTTGGCGGCGCATGGTGGATCTCGCGGCTCGGGCCGTCTCCCCACTACGCGGGCGACTACCTGCCGGGCATGCTGATCGGAGGGATCGGCGTGGGTCTCGTGATCCCCTCGCTCACCGGCGCAGTCGCTGCCACATTGCCACCGTCGCGCCTGGCCACCGGCATCGGCGTGCAAACCACCGGCCGCCAACTCGGCTCGGCGCTCGGGTTCGCGATCCTAATCGCCGTGCTCGGCACGCCTCATACAGCACAGGACTTCGTGGGCGCGTGGACGTTCATGCTGGTAGCCAGCCTGCTCGCCGGGGTCTCGCTGCTGACCGTGGGGAGTGTGCCGCGCGCGGTCGCAGCCGACACACCCGTCGCTGGCCCCGTCGGCGCGCCTGCAGCCGGTCTTGGCTACGCGCCCTCTGCGAACCGCACGAGCGCATCCGCTGCCGGCCACGCGGATGTGCCCGCTGCCGGTAGGATTTCCGTATAGATCGTGCCCCAATGGGGGGTCGTCCAATGGCAGGACATCAGGTTTTGGTCCTGAGAATCGGGGTTCGAGTCCCTGCCCCCCAGCCTTAAACCCCCTGGGCGGCGCGGTGCGCTGCACCGTCCCAGACGGGAGCATTAAAATCCCTGCCCCCATCTGGTCAAGACAAGCTCAGCCTTGCCATCCAAATAGAGTCTGACTATGTCCGCCTCCCCGACCGTTGTGATTCTCGCCGCCGGCCAGGGCACGCGCATGCGCTCTGCGACGCCCAAGGTGCTGCACGAGCTATGCGGTATTCCCATGGTGTTGTGGCCGGTACGCGCCGCGCTTGCCGCCGGCGCGGGGCGCGTTGTCGTCGTCGATTCGCCGGCGCGCGCGCTTGAGTTCGTGCTGCCGGAGGGGATCGAGCTTGCGATCCAGGAGCAAGCAGATGGCACAGGTGGCGCCGTGCGGGCGGCGGCTGAGCTGATCGATCCGGGTGCGCCCGTGGTGGTGCTCAGTGGCGACGTGCCACTTGTCAGCTCTGAGTCGATCGCCGAGCTGGTGCAGGCGCACTCCAGTAGCGGGGCTGCCGCCACGATGGCGACCGCCGTGCTGGAGGACCCCACCGGCTACGGGCGGGTCGTGCGTGACGCCGATGGCTCGGTGGCGCGGGTGGTGGAGACCAAGAAGCCGGGCGACGCCACCGACGCGGAGCTCGAGATCCGCGAGGTGAACTCCGGCATATACGTGTTCAGCGGCGCGGACCTGCTCAGCACGCTGCCGCGGCTCACCGCCGAGAACGCCCAGCGCGAGTTCTATTTGCCGCAGACGCTCGATCTGCTGCGCTCAGACGGCGCGCTCATCGCGGCTCATGTAGTCGAAGACGAGCGCTTGATGCTTGGTGTCAACGATCGTGTGGCGTTGGCTCATGTCCGCGCGCTGGGCCAGCGCGCGATCGCCGAGCGCCACATGCGCGGCGGAGTCACGATTGTGGATCCAGCTAGCACGGTCATCGACGTGGACGTGGAGATCGGCCAGGACACAGTGATCGAGCCGTTCACGACGATCCGCGGCGCGAGCCGCATCGGCGCGGGGTGCACGGTGCGGTGCTCCTATCTTCTCGACTGCGTGCTCGAGGCCAACGTGAGCGTCGGCCCATTCGCCTATCTGCGCCCCGGCGCCGTGCTGCGCGCGGGCTCCAAGGTGGGCACGTTCGTGGAGGTCAAGAACTCGGATATCGGACTGGGCGCGAAGATCCCGCATCTGTCCTACATCGGCGACGCGGACGTGGGCCGCGACACGAACCTCGGCGCCGGCACCATCACCGCCAACTATGACGGCCGCGCCAAGCACCGCACCGTGATCGGCGAGCGCGTGCGGGGTGGTGTGGACACCGCGTTCGTCGCCCCCGTCGAGGTCGGGGACGACGCTTATACCGCCGCCGGGTCGGTGGTCACCGAGGACGTGCCGCCCGGATCGCTGGCGGTCGCCCGAGCCCGTCAGAAGAACGTCGAGGGCTACGCCCAGCGATCAGCCCCCAAGAGCACTCCCTCGCATGCCTCACAACAGCTCGACGCCACCGAGGGCACATCCGATGGCAGCGGGGCGCCCGGGGGACACAGTCCGAAAGAGGTAGGCAGGCAGGCGAGCGAGAGCGAGTCGTGAGCGATGGTCCATCCGGCGCGTCGCACTATGCCTCTACACTCCCGGGTGAGATGAGCAGCGTGATCGACACGCGCACGCAGCCCGCGACAAGCCTGCCGATCGACTACGACAAGCGGCTGATGCTTTTCTCTGGGCGCGCCAACCCGCAGCTCGCCGTGGACATCTCGGAGAAACTGGGCGTCGACATCGGGCCCGTGACACTCAACACGTTCTCCAACGGCGAGGTCTACTGCCGCTACGAGGAGTCGATCCGCGGCGCCGACGTGTTCATCGTTCAGTCCACTTGCGGCAACCCCGCCACCGGCGTGACGGCCAACGACTCGCTGATGGAGCTGCTGTTCATGATCGACGCCGCCGTGGGCGCGTCCGCCCACCGTGTGATCGCCGTCACGCCATGGTTCGGCTACTCCCGTCAGGACAAGAAGTCCGCGCCCCGCGAGCCGATCTCCGCGCGGCTGGTGGCTCGCATGATCGAGGCAGCCGGCGCAGACCGCGTGCTTACGATGGACCTCCACGCCGGCCAGATCCAGGGCTTCTTCCAAAAGCCCGTCGACCACATGACCGCGCTGTTCATGCTGACGCAATACTTCAGCGACCTCGGGCTCTCCGATCTCGTCGTGGTAGCACCAGACGCCGGCCGCGTAAAGCTAAACAAGCGATTCGCCTCGATCATCGGTGCCGAGCTAGCGATCCTCGACAAGGAGCGTCCAGCCCAGCAGGTCGCCGAGATCGGCTATGTGATCGGCGACGTGCGCGGCAAGACCGCCGTGATCGTCGATGACATGATCGACACCGCGGGCACCCTCACCGCGGCCGCTCGCACGGTGCTGGACGCCGGCGCCACCAGCGTCTATGCGGCCGCCACCCACGCGGTCCTCTCCGGCAACGCGTTCGAGAACCTCGCGGCCTCGGCGCTGAAGGAGATCGTCGTCACCGACACGATCCCGGTGCGCCACGGCAAGCCCGAGAACATCCGTGTGCTTCCTTGCGCCGATCTGCTCACCGACTCGATCCGCCGTATCTTCACCGACGACTCGGTAAGCGAAGTGTTTGGCGGCGAGAACCAGCTGTTTTGAGCATCGCCGAAGTGCTCGCCGGCGATATCGCGGTGGCGGCGACAGGTCGGCCGCGGCGCCTGGGTTGCTAAAGTCCTCGACCTTCTGATGGCCAGCACGACTACCAAGCTCGACGTAGACAGTCGCGAGCCCGACGGCTCGCGCTCAGCGCGGCGACTGCGCCGTGGCGGGCGCGTCCCCGGGGTCCTCTATGGCGGCGATTCCGACCCCGTCAGCTTCAGTGTCGACGCGCGCGAACTGCGTGTCGCGCTCGCGGGCTCGGGGGCGGTGGTCGACCTCAGCATCGACGGCGCCACGGCCACCCCGGTGGTGCTCAAGGAGGCCCAGCGCGATCCCGTGCGCGGCGACACGACCCATGTGGACCTGTTGCGAGTACGACTGGACAAGCCGATCCACGCGGTGGTGGCACTCGAGCTCACCGGTGTCGAGGACACGCCCGGCGTAAAGGAAGGTGGAATCCTCGAGCAGCTGACACGCGAGCTGAACATCGAGGCGCTTCCGACCGCGATCCCCGAGTCGATCGTCCATGAGCTCGGCGAGCTACAGATCGGCGACACACTCACCCTTGAAGCGATCGCCGTTCCCGAGGGCGTAACGCTGCTCGACGATCTCACAACCACGGTCGCATCGGTCTCCGCTCCTCGCCTGCAGACTGAGGAGGAGACAGAGATCGAGTCCGAGACAGAGCTCGTCGGCGAGGCCGGTGCCGCGGGCGGCGAGGGGTCCTCGGATGCGGGTTCCTCCTCCGAGGGGTAGCTCCTGCGCCCCTTCGGCGGCGGCGCCCCGGCCGACTGGCTGATCGTCGGGCTCGGCAACCCCGGTCGCGAGCACGCCGACACTCGCCACAACATCGGCTTCATGGTGGCCGACCGGCTCGTCGAGCAATGGCAGCTTCCGCGTCCGAAAGATCGCTTTCGCGGTCGTTTGAGCGAGGGCCGGACTCGCGGTGCGGAGCCTCGGGTCCATGACGTCGGTGCTGTCCAATCCGCATCCTCGGCAGGGTCCTCCCAGTCGAGCTATGGGCAGGACGAGAAGGCTCTGCGGGTCGCAGTGTTGTGGCCGCAGACGTACATGAACGACGTTGGGCGCTCCGTCGGACCGGCGCGCGGCTCGCTGAAGGTGGCGCTCGACCACGTGCTCGTCGTCCACGACGAGATTGACCTGCCGTTCGGAGACGTGCGCACGCGTCTTGGCGGAGGACTTGCCGGTCACAACGGGCTGAAGTCGCTCAAGCGTGAGCTGGGCAGCGCCGAGTTCATGCGCGTGCGCGTCGGCGTGGGGCGCCCCAAATCGACCGACCCGGAGATCGTCTCTGCTTATGTATTGGGCCGCTTCCGCGAGTCTGCAAGCGAAGTCGGCGAGCTGATCGAGCGGGCTTGCCAGGCGGTTGAGGCGGTCCTGCTAGATCAGGAGCGGTAAACGATGAGCCTCGTCGATCCCACAGCCGGCACGGTCCGCCAGCCAACGTTGCCAGTGAAGCCCTGACGATGGCACTGCGCTCGCTGCTGGGCACGATCGAGCAGGACTCCGGCGCGATGAAGCTGGCACGCGAGGGCGGCCACGCCTTCGTGTCGGCCTCACTACGCCCATTTATGATCGCCGCGCTCGCCGACAGCGGCAGCGAGCGCCCCACGCTTGTGGTCGTGGGCGACGATCGCGCCGCACGCGACCTGGCGAGCGACCTGCGAGCGTGGCTGGCGCCGCGGCGAGTGCGCCTGTATCCCTCGCGCGGAGTTGCGTATGAGTCCCACCTGGCCCCACCGCCACATCTCGTCGGGCTGCGCGTGGCGGCGCTCGATGCGCTGCTGGCCGGCGCTCCGGGGAAAGCTATCGACCCCAGTGGCCGAGCGGTCCAGAGCGAACGTGAGGAGAACGGTGTCCGCCTCAGCGATGCCGAGCGTGCCTCGGATTCTGGTCCCCCTGTTGTCGTCGTCTCGGCCGTCGCCCTCTCCGAGAAGGTGCCCGACCCCAAGCTGCGTCCCCACTCCTTCAGCCTGCGCATCGGTGAGCTGCTGGACCTCGAGGAGTGTGCGGGCGAGCTGGTGGGTGCCGGCTATGAGCACGTGGACCAGGTCCAGGAGCGTGGGCAGTTCGCGTTGCGCGGAGGCTTGCTCGACGTGTTCCCCGTCACCGAGGAGCACGCCGTGCGCGTGGACATGTTCGACATCGAGATCGAATCGCTGCGCTGGTTCTCAACGTTCACGCAGCGCTCGCTCGGCGATGTCGAGGCGGTTGAGATCGCACCCGCTGCCGAGCTTGCGCCAGAGCACCGCGAGCTGGCCGAGATCGCGGCCGCCACCGGCGCGTTCACGGTCGGCGATGGTGACGGCGAGGGGCGGCCGGACATCGCCGAGTTGCTGCCGGTCGAGCGCTTCGGCGCGCTGCTCGACCTGATTGACGGGGCGGGCATCGGTAAGCCGAATGTCGATGAGTCCGGTGTCGCGGGGGCGGGCACAGGGCGGGTGGGCACGCAGGTCATAGTGGCCGCCGAGGAGGAGCTCGTGCCTGCTCTCACCGACCACTGGAGCGACGTTTGCGCCGCCTTCGCCGACGACGACGCCCACCACCTGTATGTGAGCCCGCAGGAGGTCCAGGCCAGTGTGGCCGCGCGCACGCGGATCTGGCTGTCCTCGATGTCAAGCGGCCAGGAGATCGAGCTGCGCGCCTCCGCCGCGGATACTGCCGCTCGCTCGCTCGCCGAGGCAGAGCCCGAGCTCGAGAAGCTGGTGCGCTCCGGCTACCGCACGGTCGTCGCCTTTCCCCGTCGTGGCGAAGGCGAGCGCGCCGCGTACAACCTCGGTCGCCTGAAGGCCGACTGGCTCGACGTCGACGTCGATGTGACGCGCGCGCCGCTGGAGCCCTCGTTGCGCTTCGCAGCGGCCTCGCTGCGCGAGGGTTTCATCGCGCCATCGCTGAAGCTCGCGGTGTTTCCCGAGCATCGCCTGCTGCGTCGTCGTCGCGCCGAGCGAGGCGCGGGCGCCGGCGGGGGCCGGGTGGGTGGGCCATCATCACGTGGTGTCCTGCGCTCATTCACCGAGCTACGCACCGGAGACATCGTGGTGCACGAGGACCACGGCGTCGCGCGCTTCGCCGGCTTTGAGACGCGCACGGTGGCGGGCGTCACGCGCGACTATCTGTATCTCGAATACCAGGGCGACGACAAGGTGTTCGTCCCCACCGACCAGCTCGCCAAGATCTCCCGCTATGTGGGCGCCGGCGGGGGAGCCGGGGTGGGTGGGCCTCCTCTTTCAAAGCTCGGCGGCACACGCTGGGAGGCGATGAAGGCCCGTGCGCGCCGCGCCGCCCAGGAGCTCGCGGGCGAGCTGTTGAACCTGTATGCCGAGCGCCGGCGCCGCGCCGGCTACGCGTTTGAGCCCGATACCGACTGGCAGCGCGAGTTCGAGGAGCGCTTCCCCTACACCGAGACGGCCGACCAGCTCGAAGCGATCGAACTCGTCAAGGCCGACATGGAAGCTCCGCGCCCGATGGATCGGCTGGTGTGCGGCGATGTCGGCTACGGCAAGACCGAGGTGGCGCTGCGCGCCGCCTTCAAGGCCGCCGGTGACGGCAAGCAGGTGCTCATGCTCGTGCCCACAACGATCCTCGCCCAGCAACACTACGGCACATTCTCCGAGCGCCTTGCGGATTATCCCCTCACGGTCGAGCACGTCTCCCGCTTTCGCAGCGCCGCCGAGCAGAAGGTCGCGCTGGCTGGGTTCTCAAGCGGCGCCGTTGACATCCTGATCGGCACTCATCGCGTGCTCTCGCGCGACGTGCGCGCCAAGGACCTGGGCCTGTTGATCGTCGATGAGGAGCAGCGCTTCGGCGTCAAGCAGAAGGAGCTGTTGCGTCAGCTCAAGCTCAAGGTCGACGTGATCTCGATGTCTGCCACCCCGATTCCGCGCACGCTGCAGATGTCGCTCGCGGGCTTGCGTGAGATATCGGTGATTGAGACGCCCCCGGAGGGGCGTCGGCCCGTCAAGACATACGTAGGGGAGTACGAGGAGGAGCTCGTCAAGCGCGCGATCATGCGCGAGCACGAGCGTAAAGGGCAGGCCTTCTTCATGCACAACCGCGTCGAGTCGATCGACGAGACGGCCGAGCGCCTGCGCGCGATGTGCCCGGGTGTGCGCTTCGCCGTGGCCCACGGCCAGATGGGCGAGGGGGAGCTGGAGCTAGTGATGATGGACTACCTGCAGGGCGGCGCCGACGTGCTGGTGTGCACGTCGATCATCGAGTCGGGCATCGACATTCCCCAGGCCAACACCCTGATCGTGGAGCACGCCGACGCCTTCGGCCTAGCCCAGCTCTACCAGATCCGCGGACGCGTGGGACGTAGTCGTGAGCGCGCCTACGCCTATCTTCTCTACGACTCCGCCGCGGCGCTCACCCCAGAGGCGGCCCAGCGTCTCTCGGCCCTCTCTGACTACACCGAGCTGGGCGCCGGCTTCAAGGTCGCGATGCGCGACCTGGAGATCCGCGGCGCCGGCAACCTGCTCGGCGACGAGCAGTCTGGCCATGTCGCGGCGCTCGGTTTCGAGCTGTACATGCAGATGCTCGACGAAGCGGTCCGCCAGGCCGGTTCGCCAGAGGACTCCACCACGGAGACGGGCGACCAGCAGGTTGAGCTCGCGGAGCCGGTGCGCCTGGACGTCAACGTCAACGCATACATCCCCACCGACTATGTGCCCTACGAGCAGGCCAAGATCGAGGTCCATCGCCGTGTTGCCTCGGCCGTGGAGGTGGCCGACGTCGAACGCCTGCGTGAGGAGCTTGAGGATCGCTTCGGACCGGTGCCCGAGCCGCTGGCCAACCTGCTCGCGTTGCAGCGCGCCCGAATCAAGTTCGGCCAGGCGGGCGCGCAAGCCGTGAGCTTTCGCGGCGATCGGCTCGCGGTGACGCCGATCGAACTCGATTCGGTGCGCGCGCGGCGACTACGCCAAGAGTTGCCAGAGGCGATGTATGAAGCCGGGCGTTCGCAGGTCTCGGTGCGCGTGCCGCACGAGGGCGAGCAGCGTTTTCCGACTGTCGTGCGCGCCGCCGACGTACTGCTGGCGATAACCCGCGAAGCCGCTTAAGCGAGCGTCCGCGCTGAAGGTGCATCTAATCCCGAAGGGTGCTTAGCAAGCTTTAAGGAACTCGTTAAGCACAGCTTGGGATATTTCCGCTAGAGTGCCCGCGTCGTGTCCAAACTAACGGGTCAACTGGCGGCGCTCGGCGCCGTTTTGCTTACAGGGGTGACGCTTACCGCGTGCGGCGGTGGCATCCCTGGCGACGCTGTCGTCAATGTCAACGGCACCCCGGTCACAACCGCCACGTTCAACCACTGGATGATGGTCGCCGCGAACGCGAGCTCCGCCTCCAGCACCACCGGCGCGACGGCCCCCAAAACGGTCGTGCCCGACCCGCCCACCTACAAAAATTGCATCGCCCACCTTGAAGCGACCGCGCCGAAGCCCGCCAAGGGTCAGTCCAAGCCAACGGCAGCGGCGCTCAAGAGTCAGTGCGAACAACAGTACACATCGCTTAAGCAGACCACGCTCGGCTTCCTGATCTCGGCCAACTGGTTGCTCGGTGAGGCCTCCGAACAGGGCATCAAAATCTCCGACGCCGAAGTCCAGAAGGCGTTCAACAAGATCAAGAGCCAGCAGTTCCCGACCGAAGCTGATTTCCAGAAGTTCTTGACCAGCACGGGTTACACCGTTTCCGACCTGCTGCTGCGCGTGAAGCTCGACGAACTCTCCACCAAGATCCAGCAGAAGATCACCAAGAACGCTGGGAAAAAGCCGAGCCAAAAGGAAATCACGGCATACTACGAAGGGCACAAATCGCAGTACGGTCAGCCCGAAAAGCGCAACATCCTGATCATTCTTACCAAGACTCAGGCTCAGGCTGAAAAAGCCAAGAAAGAAATCGAATCCGGCAAGAGCTTCGCGAGCGTCGCCAAGGCCGTCTCGATCGACCCGGTCAGCAAGGCCGCCGGTGGATCGCTTCCCGGTGTGGTAAAGGGCCAGGAGGAGAAGGCGCTGAGCGAAGCGGTCTTCAGCGCAAAGGTGAGTGTGCTGGGTGGTCCCGTCAAGACGCCCTTTGGCTACTACATCTACGAAGTCAAGAAGGTGATCCCCGGGAGCCAGCAGGCGCTGTCCTCGGTTCAGTCCACGATCAGCCAGCAGCTGATGGCTCAGAACCAGCAGAAGGCACTCAGCGAATTCGTCAAGAACTTCCGCAAGACGTGGACCGCGCGCACCGAATGCCGCACTGAATACTCGGTGCAGGACTGCAAGGGCTACAAGGCCCCCAAGGGGTCCACCACCGGTACCACCACGCCGTAGAGCGCGACGTCTGAATCCTCCTCACAAGCGTTGCTGGCGCTCGACGCGCTCACGCGTCGTTTGCGTCGCGAGTGTCCATGGGATCGCGAACAGGACGAGCGCTCGATAGTCCCGCACACCGTCGAGGAGGCCTACGAGCTTGCCGACGCCGCAAACCACGGCGATGACGCGAAGCTGCTCGACGAGCTTGGGGACGTGCTCTTCCAGGTCTTGTTCCTCTCGCTACTGCTCGAGGAGCGTGGGGCCGGTGACCTCGAGCAGGTGGCCGAGCATTGCCGCCAGAAGCTGATCCGTCGACATCCGCACGTGTTTGCCGACACCGAGGTGGCAGACGCGGCTGAGGTGCTGCGCAACTGGGACGCGATCAAGGCGACCGAGCCCGGCCGCGAGCGCGGCGTGTTTGGCGAGGTCCCTGAGAATCTGCCTGCGCTGCTGTACGCCCGCAAGGTTCAGCGCAGGGCCGCCTCGGCGGGTCTGCACCGACCGGCGGACGCGACGAGCGAGAATGAGGAATCCTTTCGCACGATAGGCGAGCGCCTGTTTGCGCTCGTCGATGAGGCACGCCTCGCGCACGTCGATCCCGAGCTGGCCCTGCGCGCGGCGGCACAGCGATTTCGCGAAACGATCGACGGGCGAGAACCCGACCCAATCGACGGACCCTAAGGAGAGCGATGAGCCAGATCGAGAGAGTCCACGCCCGCCAGATTCTCGACAGCCGGGGCAACCCAACCGTTGAGGTGGAGGTGGCCCTGCGCTCAGGTGCACACGGCCACGCAGCGATCCCCTCGGGCGCTTCCACTGGCGAGTTCGAGGCAACCGAGCTGCGCGACGGTGGTGAGCGCTGGCTCGGAAAGGGCGTCACACATGCGGTTGCAGGCGTGGACGGTGAGATTGCCGACGCGGTAAGCGGCATGGATGCCTCCGACCAGAGGGGTCTCGACGAGGCGCTGATCGCGCTCGATGGCACCGCCAACAAGTCGCGCCTCGGTGCCAACGCGATACTTGGCGTGTCACTCGCGACCGCCCATGCGCAGTCGGCCGAGGAGGGTCTGCCTCTGTGGCGCTATTTGGGGGGAGACGCAGCACGTGTGCTGCCCGTGCCGATGATGAACGTGCTCAATGGCGGCGCGCACGCCGACAACAAGGTTGATTTTCAAGAGTTCATGATCGTGCCATGCGGCGCGCCCACATTCTCCGAATGCTTGCGTGTAGGCACCGAGGTCTATCATGCCCTGAAGCGCACGCTGCACGATCGCGGTCTGTCCACGGCCGTGGGCGACGAGGGCGGCTTTGCGCCCGATCTTGCCTCCAACGAGGACGCGCTGAAGATGCTCGTCGCCGGCATCGAAGCAGCTGGCTATGAGCCCGGCGTGGATGTTGCGATCGCGCTCGACCCGGCCACAAGCGAGCTTTTCCAGAATGGCGCCTATGTGCTCGAGCACGAGGGCCGCACGCTCACCGCCGCTGAGCTGACCGACTACTGGGCTACGCTCGCCGCCGGCTATCCGATCGTCTCGATCGAGGACGGCATGGACGAGCAGGACTGGGCGGGCTGGAAGACGCTCACCGAGCGCACCGGCGCGCACCTCCAGCTCGTTGGCGACGACGTGTTTGTCACCAATACCGAGCGTTTGCGGCGTGGCATCGAGTTGGGGGTGGCCAACTCGATCCTCGTGAAGGTCAACCAAATCGGCACGCTCACAGAGACGCTTGCCGCGGTCTCGATGGCGCGCGAGGCCGGTTACACCGCGGTCATGAGTCACCGCTCGGGCGAGACGGAGGATGTCACGATCGCCGATCTCGCCGTGGCCACCGGCTGCGGGCAGATCAAGACAGGTGCGCCCGCACGCTCCGATCGCGTGGCCAAGTACAACCAGCTGCTGCGTATCGAGGAGCAGCTTGGCGCCGATGCGGAGTTCCCGGGTCGCTCGGTGTTCCGCAGCTGAGCCCTTGGGCGGGTTCGCGGGACATGTGTTTGAGGCATGTCGCGGTGCGGTATGTAGAAGAGGCCGGGCGCGACCTCATTCGCGCGCAACTCAGGCCATATCATTAGTACAGCAGCCGAGCAGAAGAGCGTGATCGCGTCCGGCGTAGCACCGTTGGCAGGAGGTTGGCGTGGGAGGTCGAATGCGACTGTGTGCCCGCCGCAACCAGACCCGCATCCAGCGCTTCTAGCGCGCGACGGACTTCCGGCGCTTCGCACACCGGGGTAAGCGCCCAACTCCCGCATGTGCGCTGGGATCGGCTGGGACGCGTAGCGATGCTGTGTGTGATGGTTGCGCTCGTGTATCTCTACCTGAGCGCCGGGGTCCGCTTGCTTTCATCCTGGCAGGAGTCAAAACGCGACAGTGCGCAGGTCGGCGTGCTCGAACGCCAGAACCAAGCTCTGCGCCAAGAGCACACAACGCTTGCGAGTCCAAGCACCGTGCAGGAAGAGGCGCGACGTCTCGGGATGATCCATCCTGGGGAGCAGGCCTACAGCGTGAGCGGGCTCCCGCCGAATTGAGCGGCGCTGCTAGCCTCGCCTCTCGTGCCGGGGTTCGATAACGCTATCTATCAGTGGCAGCAGGGCGAGCGACGTCTCTCCCAGGTGACCCCCGAGCGCTTGCCGCTACTACAGCGGATCATCGACACGCTGGTCGTGGAGTTGCGCAAACGACTCGGAGGGCGCTTCACTGCCGAGGAACTGGCCGAACTCTATGGTCGCGGCACATCATGGTGCCTGCAACTCGCGATCGACATCGCCCCCGATGACCCTTGGGCGTGGGATTCGGCGATCGTCATCGACGCCGCGTTTGCGCGCTATCTACGCGAGGCGATCAACTACGCAGGCGGGCGCCTCGTAGTTGCCGAGGGCTAGCCCGGTCGGAGATCTGACCAGCGTCGCTCAGCGCTCCTCCTCGCCTGCTCGACGGATCACTATCTGATCCTCCTCGACCGTGACCTGCACCGGCCGGTGGCCAGCCCAGTGCTCGGCATAGATCGGGTTATCTTGGATGGCTGGATCCAGCCACAGGCCGTAGCCCTCTTCGCCGTGATCGAAGGTACCTTCCAGCGGTGCCGTGTCGCGCGCAGAGGACCGCCGTCCTCTGCGTCCGCGGCGGCGGCGGGTGGTGGTGGACACATCCTCGTCGGTCTCAGCGCTGGCCTGTGCCCTCTTCTGGGCACTCTCCTCGGCCTTTACGCGCTCGGCCTCCATCGCCGCCTCGAGTTCTGCCGCGATCAACTCGTCATCCTCGGCGCGCAGATCGATCTCATCGGGATATGAGTCCAAAGCGCTGGTTCCGTCGACTGGACTGTCGTCGCCGAGAAGATCGTTCTGTCGCTTGAACTGCTCGATCTCCTGCACGGTGACTTCGAGCTGGTGCGCCACCCACGCGTCAGTACGCCCTTGGCGTACCCAGCTACGGATCTGGTTTAGGTGCGGGCGCAGTGATCGTCGAGCCATGAACGGACCGGGAGACTAGCGCATGATCCGTCGGTGCGCTGAGGTGACGCCGCGATCGATTGTTCGCCGAAGCGATGCTGCCGCATGTTTCGCGGTCAGGTCGCCGTGCGCCTTCGCATAGTTGGGAAGCGCTCTGGGCTGTGCTTGTGGAGGACGTGTTCGCGTTCGGTGGGTAGGAACACTATGCTTGCCATAGGGCGGGACCGGGGGCGATCTCGCCCTATGTCCATGGCCAACAAGAAGGGTGCAACAGATGCTGGTTCTGACGCGCAAGCCTAACCAGAGCATCATGATCGGCGACGACATCGAGGTATCGGTGCTCTCCGTGGTCGGCGAGAAGGTGCGTATCGGCATCCACGCCCCCCACGACATTCCAGTATTCAGAACTGAGATCTACGTCGAGATCCAGCGCGAGGGCGAGTCGGACAGCTCCACGAGCGATGCCGTACGCGCAGAGGTGGACGACGCGCTGGACAAGCTAGGCGACGCTCCTAGCTGAGCAGCAGATACAGCGTCCGAAACATCACGACCGTGACAATCGCGGCGGTCAACATCAGCGTGAGCACCAGCAAAACGAAGCGAACTGACCCGCGTTTATGACGGCGTTGAACCTCGCGCTTGAGCGCGCGCTGCTCGGTGGTGCGCCGCAGCGAAGCCCTGCGGTGGCGCTCCATCGAGATCTCACGGGCAAATGCCCGCTCGATGTCGGTGGCGCTCTGTCGCATCTTCATCGCGACAGTCTTCCGAATCGCCTGTTCAGATGTGGCAATCGCAGGTTGGGTCGCTTAGGCAACGGAAGCCCTGCCCTCGGCGCGCTCGTAGACCTCTACGAAGCGCAGGTAGTTCTCGGCGATCTGGCGAGCACCCTCTGAGCGCTCGATCTTGCCGTCGACATACTGCTTGAGCGGGTTCCACCAGATCGAGCGGCCGATCGCGAAGCCCACGAAGCCATCAACCGGTGCGGCCTGATCCAGCCAGTGATCGACCTTTGCATCATCCGCGCCTCGGCCGAGCACGACGCACACGACGCCATCGCGTCCGCCATCGCGCGCCTGGGCGACAAGCATCTCGCAGTCGGCGCGCTCGTCAACGCCCTCGATCTTCCAGATGTCCACCTCGATGCCAGCATCCTGGATATCGGCGATCGTGCGGCGCATCAGCGCGGGACGCAACTCCGCGTCGTAGCGCTCGGTGTTGCCGTCCACCGCCTGCAGCTGTGCCGCCTCGGCGGGCACCAGCAGCTCGAACAGGAACTTGCGGTCCTTGGAGTGCAGCCAGTCAGACAAGCGCTTCAGCTTCTGCAGCTGCTCGCCGTTTTCCTGTGCGTCACCGTCCGGGTTGTAGCGCACGAGGACCTTCGTAAAATCCGGATCGTAGCGCTCGATATGCTCGCCAAAATCCTCGCCATACTGGAAGTCGAACATGTTTTGGCCCGAGCGCTCCGCCGGCATAGCGAGCTTCAGGCCCTGCGCTCGCGCTTCCTCGGGGACGGAGCCGCCGAACTGCTCGTCGACGAGCACTCCCGTAACCGACGGGTCCGCGCCGCTTGCCATCGCCCGCTGCAGACCCTCGAAGATGAGGTGCTTAGCGTCGGCGATCATCGCGGTCTGCTCGGAGTCCGGTTCGCCCTCGATCCCAAAGAACTTCTTCTGGAAGGAGCCGCGATGGTCAAACGCGAGGATGTAGAGCTTCTTCTCGTAGCCAAGTTGCATCGATCAGTTTCCTTTGGCAGTCGCTGGTAGCGCTTCGCAGACGTGCCCGCAGGAGGTTCGCAAGTCGCTAGCGAGGTCACCTTGAACTCTATCGCCGGTGGGGCCTGCGTGGCTCTTAGAATAGGTTGATGCCCTCTGGCGCCGATCTGTTCGTGGTTTGCAAGAAGTGCGGATCGGAGGTCAGCCCGTATGTCACGGAGTGTCCCTATTGCGGCAACAGACTTCGTCGCCGCGCGCCCAAGTTGCCGCGCGATCGTCTGCGCGATCCCAGTAGCGGGCTGCTCAAACGAGCATCGCTTGGTCGTCTACGCCGCGGGGAGATCGCAGGTGTGCGAGCGGACACGCCGCCGTATGCCACGGTCGCGATCGTGGCGGCGAGCTGCGCCCTCTATATAGCCACTCAGGGTGACTACGTCAACATCGGCAAGCTCGTGATCGTGGGGCCTCTGGAGCGCGAATGGTGGAGACTGCTCAGCAGCCAGTTCGTCTACGGCAGTGGTTTCTCCGCCGGTCTGTTCATGTTCTCGGCGCTGCTTGCGGTCGCGATCTTCGGCAGTCTGCTGGAGCGCAGTCACGGCTCGCTGTTGGTGCTCGGGCTGTTCTTCGGTGCGGGAATCACTGGCGGTCTGGCCGCCGAGGCGGTCTACCCGCTGGCGATCATGACCGGCGCCAATGCTGGTGCGCTCGCGCTGCTGTGCGCGTGGGCGGCCCCCAATGTGGCCGCGGCACGCGGACACGACTACTACGAGGCAGATCTGCTCGGCGCCGGAGCGATCGCGGTGGTGCTGCTCGCGATGCCCTATGCGCGACCGGAAGTGAGCTGGTTGGCAGGCATCGTCGGTGCCGCGCTCGGTGTGACGGTTGGGCTCGGCGTCAGTCGCGTGCGCTCCGCATGAGGCAGGTTCCCTTGAGCGGAGGATGTGCTCCGGGTGGCAGCCGATGCCGCTAGACAGCCTCCAGGGGCCTATCATAGGACCGCTTTGCCTGACCGCTCCTACACTGCAGCCGAGGTAGACGCAGCGCTCGCGACGCTGGTCGAGCCTGGACGGTTGGCCCACGCCCAGGATGTTGTGACCCACGCCGCTCCAACGCTCCAGCGTGTACTCGCGGGCGCACTCGCCGAAGGAGGCTGGTTTGGAGATGCGCATCAGGCTGAGATCGACCGTGTGGCTGGCGAGCACGACGAGGCCGAGCGGGCGACCGCGGTGAGCATGCTGGTGGCCGATCAAACGCGGCTTGGCATGTTCGTTGGCGTTGCGGTTGGCTTCGAGCTGGCGCATGAGCTCGAGCACGTCCGCGAGTTGGGCGAGAACGAGTCGGGTAGGGGGGAGTCTGTGGGGCAAGAGTCGAGCTTGGCGGCACCCCAACACAACCAAACACCAACACAGGAGCGCTGACCATGCAGATTCGCTTTCTCGGCCACGCGGCTTTCGAGCTAACCGACGGCGATACCTCGGTGCTGATCGACCCATTTCTGACGGGCAATCCAATGGCGGCTGTGACCCCAGATGAGCTAAGCCCCGACGCGATCCTGCTGACCCATGGACACGCCGATCACATCGGCGACACAGTGGCGATCGCAAAGCGCACCGGCGCGCATGTGGTGGCGATCGTGGAGATTGCGAACGAGCTTGGCGAGGAAGGTTTGCAAAACGTGCACGATCCAAACATCGGCGGCACCGTCGAGCTCGAGTGGGGCTCGGTCAAGCTGGTGCCCGCGTGGCATACCTCGACAACCCCAAAGGGCACCGTCAACACGCCGGCCGGGCTGATCGTGAAATTTGGGGGCAAGACGATCTATCACCTCGGCGACACAGGGCTGTTCTCCGACCTTGCGCTGGGTGCCAAGCAAGGCGGCGGGATCGACGTAGCGCTGATGTGCATCGGTGGCCACTACACGATGGACCGCCACGACGCCGTCGAAGCGGCGCGGATGGTTGGCGCCAAGCAGGTGATTCCTTGCCACTACGACACGTTCCCGCCGATCGAGACCGACGCGCAGGCGTTCAAGGCCGACGTCGAGGCACAGGGCTCCTCTGAGGTGATCGTGCTCGCGCCCGGCGACATCCACTCGCCATGAGCCTCGCTGCGCGCAAATCGACCGGCGCCGAACGCGGGCGCAGCGCCTCGAACGCGCGCGCCAGCAAGCGTCCTCCCGCGATGCTTGGGAGCATGTGATCATGACCATGACCCACGCCGTGGTCCTGATCGAAGCCGAGCGTGACGCGCTGTCCACGCTCGGGGCCGAGCTTGCGGACGTCGAGGGCGTCGCTGAGGCCTACTCAGTTACCGGCCAGTGGGACTTCGTCGCGATCGTCAGGGTTCCCGACCATGAGCAGCTTGCAGAGGTCGTCACATCGGGGATCGGCGCGCTTTCCGGTGTTGGTCGCACGCAGACGATGGTCGCGTTCGCCGCGTTCTCCAGGCATGACCTGGAGTCGCTGTTCTCGATCGGCGAGTGATCGCTCAGCCACCAATGGCGTCTGTGCCACTCAAGCCGCAATACGGCCCAACGCTAGGCAGGCTGCTGGAGCCGCGCTGGCGCTCGGCAGCGCCCGCCGTGCGCGTGAGTGCGATCTTGGCAGGCATCGGCCTGATCGCGCTCACGATTGGCATCGTGCTGAGCTTGCTCGACGCCAGCTACTCGCACGGCGGACGGGTGCCGTTCAGCTTCAAGTACAGGGGCCTCTATCGCACGGCCACAGAACCCGGAGACTACGTCACGCTGGTGCGCACCTCGCATGGGCTGCTCCAAGACTCCTATGCGGTGGCTCCGCTCGTGCTGGCGCCCTATAGCGGTCAGGCCAGTGGTGAGCTGCCGCTGTTTGCCACCGGCTACACACGCAAGCTCGCTCATAACCTCTCGCACTTCAGGCTCGAAGGGGAGGGCAAGACTCGCATCAGCTCCACGCTGTCGGGCTACGACGTGCTCTACACCGCGCTCGTCGATGGACGCACGATGTATGGGCGCAACGTAATGCTCCTGCCAGGCGGCCGTGGCGCGCGCGAAGGTGTGGTGCTTGAAATGCTCAGCAGCGAACCGGCGACGATCTCACTGCCCGTGGCGAGCTCCGGGGTGCTCGAAACGCCGCTAAAGACGTTCACGTGGGGGTAGATACGTCGAGCTCGCCGAGCTTGACTTGCTAGCCCGCCGGCGTACCGCCGGTTGGCGGCGTTGGTGACGTCGCCGTTGGGGGCGTGATTGGTTGCGGAGACTGGCCCACAGGGACGACCCCTGAGGTGGGATCGCCAGTGCTTTGCGTTTCGCTCAGTGTCGGTGTTTCTTCGACCGGTGTCGGCGTTGGAGGCGGTTCGGTCGTTGTCGTCGCGTCCGGTGTTTCACTCGGTGCTGTCGTGGTCGTCGTAGTAGTTGTCGTCGGCGGCGGCGCGACGGTCGTCGCAGGCGCTTCCGCTGGAGTGCTCGACGGTGCCTGTGCCTGTTCGCTTGGAAGCTCGGTCGAGTCGGTCGTCACCTCCGTCACTGGCGGGGGTGTGGGCTTGGCTGTGGTCGACTGAGCCGTGGTGGTCGTCGGGACCGACACCGCCGCTTCAGTATTTACCGTGGTGCCAGAGGTAGACGGGTTCTTGGACGGAGCGATCTTGGCCTTCTTGGCGGCTCGACGGCGCATGAGTCTATTGGCCGCCATGCCCGCTCCCACGGGAGCGCCTACTGAGACGCTGGCCGGCTGTGCGCTCGAGTGCACAATCATCGGTGCGCTTACGGGCGCGACGCTCGCGGTCGACGCGGCCGCGAGCGCGTGGTGATGATGGTGCGGGTAGCTGGTGGCGTGATCAACCTCAACGGTGCCCGCTGTCACGATCGCGGCGACCGCGAGTCCCGCGACGGCCTTGGTCGCAAGCGCGCCAGCGCCGGCGGTCAAAAGCCCCCCACCGGCGCTCGCGCTTGTGGCCGCCCCAGCCCCCGCGGCGGCACTCGCTCCGCCGGCGCTCGCCACATGGGCGCCCCCTGCGCCGGCGGTTGACCCCAGCTTTGTGAGTACAAGCTTCTTGAGCAGCAACAACGGCCCCACCGGGTAGATCGCGGCGAGCGCAACATTATTGTCCTTCAGCTGCTTGCGAAACGTTCGACAACGCTCGCAGTCGCGCACATGGCGGCGCACCGCGGGACCCATCTTCAGCAGTCCCTCGGCAACTTCGCCGAGCTCCATGCGCGCCTCCTCGCAGGTGAGCTTGCGCGCCTCCGCGGCCTCTGCCAGGGAGATGCGAGCGCGCACCAGCAGCGACTTGACCGCCGGCACCGTGGTTTCCATTGCGTCTGAGATCTGCTCATAGGAGAGCGCATCGATCTCGCGCAGCAGCAGCGCCGTGCGCTGAGTCTCGGGAAGTTGTTGCACGTCGCCGATCAACTGGCGGAAGCTCTCGCGGCGCATCACCTTGTCGGCCGTGGACACGCCGTTTTCGGCGAAGTGCACGTCCATCGAGTCCACGCCGATCGCGCTGGCCTTGCGCAGATGGTTGAGCGAGCGGTTGCGCGCGATCCGATACAGCCACGGGCGCACGTTGATCTCGCGCTCATCGGCGAGGATCGCGTTGAAAGCTGCCGCAAAAACCTCCTGCAGTACGTCCTCGGCATCCTCCTTGGAGCCAAGCATGTGGCGGCAGAAGGCAAGCAAGCGTGACTGATAGCGCGAGAACAGCGTCTCAAACGCCGCGTGCTGGCCGCGACGGATCGACACGATCAGGCGCTCGTCAGATTGCAGGCGCAGCAACGCCGAGGGGCTTCTCAGGCCGGGCGCTGCTGGGGCTTTTAGTGCGGAGACCTCCACGGCGGTCCTTTCGCTGCTTTCACGCCTATAGACACGCTAGCAACGGTGTAGTTGCGGTCTATGTGCAGTATCGCTGCCCGCCGGAAAGATCAGATAAACGCTGTTTTCCCCCGTCGCACAAAGGCCGATGGCCGACTTTGCCCGTGTTGAGGAGTCAAGACAGCGCAAACCGGGGCCGAGACGGCTCAAATCAGGGCGGCAAGCCAGGGTCAGATTGTCCATACAGCATGTTTGCTTGACGTCAACACTAGACACGCACACAAGCGACTGGACTAGAGTGGCAATGCTCGCCCGGGTGGCGGAATTGGAAGACGCCGTCGACTTAAAATCGATAGTCCGCGAGGGCGTGTGGGTTCGAGTCCCACCCCGGGCACTCAGCGAAACGGGTCCACGGCAGCGTGCGCGCACCGCCCTCGGTAGAGTCGCGGGCGCCAATGTCCACGCAAAGCACGCAAGAGAGCTCCGATCAAACCCGGGAGCTGCACGGCGGACGCCTGATCGCGCGTCGCCTCAAGGCACACGGCGTTAGCAAGCTGTTCACGCTGTCGGGCGGTCACCTGTTCTCGATCTACGACGGGTGTCGCGCGGAGGGCATCGAGATCGTGGACGTGCGCCACGAGCAAACCGCTGCGTTTGCCGCCGAGGGCTGGGCCAAGGTCACGCGCGAGCCGGGCGTATGTGCGCTGACGGCCGGGCCGGGCGTGACCAACGGGATGAGCGCGATCGCGAGTGCCCAGGCCAACCACACGCCAATGCTGGTGCTCGGCGGGCGAGCGCCCGCGCTGCGCTGGGGGCAGGGTTCCTTGCAGGAGATCGATCACGTGCCGTTCGTGCGTCCTCTGTGCAAGCTCGCCACGACCGCGCAGAGCACCGCGGAGATCCCCGGCCTCGTCGACGAAGCGCTGTCGCTGGCGCTCGCGCCTCACGGCGGACCCACGTTCTTGGACTTCCCGCTCGACTACGTGTTCATGAGTGCTCCCGAGCCCGATGGCATGCCACAGCGCGCGCCAAGCCCGAAGGGGCCGGATGCTGGGGAGCTCGAACGAGCTGCGACCCTACTGCGCGAAGCTGAGCGACCGGTTGTGATGGCAGGCACCGACCTCTACTGGGGCCACGGCGAGCAGGCGCTGCTGGAGCTCGTCGAGACACTGCGCGTTCCCGTGTATCTCAACGGCCTGGCGCGCGGCTGCGTGGCGGCCGACCACGAGCTGTTTTTCTCGCGCACACGCTCACAGGCGCTTGGAGACGCTGACGTGGCGCTTGTAATCGGCGTGCCGATGGACTTCCGGCTTGGCTTCGGCGGCTCGTTTGGCGCCGACACGGCGATCGTCGCGATCGACGTGGCCGAGCCGCAGCGCCCGCATCCGCGCGAGCCCTCGGCCGAGCTGTATGGAGAGCTAGCGTCCACGCTTGGCGATCTATGTGCGGCGGCGGGTGGCGCGGCGCTTGCCAGCTCATCATGGATCGCGGATCTTCGGGGTGCGGAGACGCAGCGGCGGGAGTCTGAGCGGGCCGAGCTTCAGGATGCTCGTGCGCCACTTCACCCGATGCGGCTATATGCCGAGCTTGCCAGGGTGCTCGAGCGCGACGCGATCGTGATCGGCGACGGCGGCGACTTCGTGTCCTACGCCGGTCGCATGATCGATAGCTACGCGCCGGGCTGCTGGCTCGATCCCGGCCCGTTTGGATGCCTGGGCACCGGTACCGGCTATGCGCTCGCCGCGAAGCTTGCCCATCCCGATCGCCAGGTCGTGCTGCTCTTGGGCGACGGCGCGTTTGGGTTCTCCGGCATGGAGTTCGACACGCTCGCGCGTCACGGCGTAAACGTGGTGGGAGTGATGGGCAACAACGGCATCTGGGCGCTCGAGAAGCATCCGATGGAGTTCTTGTATGGCTATTCGGTCGCCGCCGATTTGCGTCCCGGCACCCGCTATGACCAAGTGGTGCAGGCACTCGGCGGGCACGGCGAGCTGGTGAGGCGCCCCGAGGACCTCGGCCCGGCGCTACAGCGTGCCTTCGAATCGGGTCTGCCGGCGCTTGTAAACGTGCTGACCGACCCAAGCGTGGCGTACCCACGCAAGTCAAACCTCGCCTGAGCGCACCTGCGGCCGGGGACATCCCACACATGAGGAAGCCGCCCGGATGGACGGCTTCCTCAGGGGGCTTGGCCTCAAGACGAAGGCAGGGGTGCACATCTTGAAGCCGCTTAGGTTGGCCCAGATCACGGGACCGCCGATTGCTCGGCGCAGATCAAGGCCTATGGACCGGTCGCAGACGCACGCAACAGAGACCCGTGCCTCCACTGCCGATAACCCCTCTTCGGCGCAACGTGGCGATCGGATTAACTTGACCCACGCACGTTCGAACAGTCGTCCAAGCGTCCGTGCGCGTCTAGCCGAGTCCCGCTAGACGCAGGGTGCCACCGCGCAGGATGTCGTGCTCGGAGACCTCCACGCGGTCGATGTCAAATAGTCCCATGGCCTCGTCCAGCAGGATCATGCCCGCCACGATCGTTGGCGCGCGATCGGGGTGCAACCCCACCACCTGGCGGCGCTGCTCTTCGGTCAGATCGGCGAGACGCGCGATCAGCAGTTGCACAGTTGCCCTCAACAGCGGATAGCCATGCACTCGCTTGGGATCATAGGGATCAAGCTCCTGGTCGATCGCCGCCGCCGAGGTCGCCGTGCCGGCCACCGCGATCGCACGCGCGACCGCGTCGCGCTGCTCAACGGGCAGGCTCTCGCGGAAGATCGCGCGTGTGTCCGCAGCCAGGTCCTGCAGCTCGCCTGGGGCGGGTGGATCGCTGTGGATATGGCGCTCGCTCATCCTGAGCACCCCCGCCTGCACCGACACGTGGAAGCTGGCGGTGCGCTCCGTTCCCACGATGAACTCGGTCGAGCCACCACCGATGTCGATGACCGCCGTCGGCTCGGCGGAGCGCCCGTCACGGTCGCTCATCGCGCCGAGAAACGTCAACTGGGCCTCTTCATCGCCAGATAGCACTCGCGCGTCGAGGCCAAACTTGTCGCGCACGCCGGCAGTGAACTCGATGCCGTTGGACGCGTCGCGCACCGCGGAGGTCAGCACCGCGAGATTGGCCTCGCACGCGAAGCGATCGATCGTGGCGCAGTAGTTGCTTAGCGTTGCGTACACGCGCGCAATCGCCTCGTCGGAGAGCATGCCGCCCGCGTCCACTTTGTCGCCGAGGCGGGTCACCCGTGACTCGCGATGCAGCTCCTCGACGGCGCCGGTCTCAGGATCCACGTCCGCGACGAGCAGGCGCGTGGAGTTGGTGCCTATGTCGACAACGGCCGTGCGCATCGGGAAGGATCGTAGAGGCCAATGGAAGATGGCAGGGTCTTGGTCCGATCCAAGGATGCCCTGCGCGCGTGGACGGCGCCGCACACATCGCCCCAGGCGAGGGCCGATGCGATTTGAGCGCCCAGGGCTTCTGGCTGGGCGAGCTTTTTGCTAGAACATAGGCAGCGACGCGGGGTGGAGCAGTCTGGTAGCTCGTCGGGCTCATAACCCGAAGGTCGCAGGTTCGAATCCTGCCCCCGCTATAGAGAAAAAGCCCCGCGACAGCGGGGCTTTTTTGTGGGGTGACCTAGCCGGGGTGTGGTGCCATTGTTCCAATATCGTTCCAATTTGTTTTGGAACTCGGGGTGGCACGCAGGGTGGGACGATCGAACACGCGCCGTTGACCTTCCCTTTCTCGACTTTTTTGGAAGGAAAGATGATATCGTGAGCGACATGACCAAGCGCGAGCATCGAGAGCTGGTGGCCAGCTTCGTGACGCTGGATGACACGATCACGCGTGCCAGCAACGCGCTTTCCAACGGTGACGTCGCGGTGGTCGAGCGTGAGCTCGAGCAGGCGAAGCGAAAGGTCTGCGCAGATGCCCCCGCTCTCACCGTGCCCGAGGTGGCAGAGGGGCTCGGCGTGAGTCGTCCGACCGTGCGAAGCTGGATCGGGAAGGGACTCTTGGACGTGGTCGCGGATACCTCACCCCAGCGTGTGAGGTTCGCGAGCGTGCAGCAGCTCAAGGAGCGCTTGGGCAGGTTGCGCGCCCTGGCCAAGGATGAGCGCCGTTTCTCGCAACTGCTACGGGAGGCCGCTGACCAGCGAGCGCTGGAACAGCCGGGAGCGCGAGAGGGGCTGCGGGACGCCTTGGCCGGCGACATCGTGAACCTGTGATCGGGTCGGGCGGGCTGGTGCCAGTCAGCCCCAAAAGATGCAGGTCGGGTCTCGGTCCACCTCGTCGAGAAGCACATGTACGTCGGGTGTCGGCTCGATCAGGTCATAGCGGTGCCAGCGGCCGTTGCGGTCGCTCCAGTAGAGCGTCCAGACGCCGCTCTTGGTCGTGTAGCGAAGACGCGCGACGCCTCGGCTCGTCCACTCGGGTCCGTAGTCCTCGCGCCAGGGTGCGCGCCGTTCGACGATGGTCGCCGCGCCTCGGGTGAGCACAAGCTCGCTGCGGATTTGATGCAGGGCGTGGGGCGGACGCGCTGCTCGCAGTAGTGACGGACGGCGGCGACATCGAGCCCGGGGAGCACGCGGACGATCGTAGCCGCGTCGAGCACCTACGAAGCTGCTTCGCGGGGATGCTGCTGGGAGGGCTACGCCACCCAGCGGGCGTCTGCGAGGTCGTGCTTGTACTTGCCGGTGGCTAGATACGCGTGCAGGCGTCGCCCTGCGGCCAGCGGGCGGATCTTGCCCGCGGCCTGGTTGGGTGTCCTTGCCTCGGTGGCGTAGATCTCGCAGTAGTTTGGGTCTTCGGGAGAGACGGCCGGGTCGGTTGCAAACACCAGGTATCCCCGGCGTCGTGCTCGCTCATCGTTGACCTTGGCGATCCGCTCGTTTTCCTGCTCGAGCTCGCGTGCCCACGCGAACAGGTCGATCTGGGTGTCGGTAGGTGGTGGCATAGATCAGGGACCTTCCCTTAGAGCTTAGGAGCTATCTTCCCACCGACTTGGGACGGTACTCTCGCGTCACGCTATGACTTGTCCTTGTCGGCTGCGGCGATGAAGCGTCGTAGGCCGTCGAAATCCTGTCCGGTGTAGGCGTCGAAGGTCGCTTGGCCGACCTTCTCGTAGGCCCATTCACGGCCCGCGAGGCGTGTTGCGTCCTCACACCAGCGGCGGGCGCGCCGGTCCTTGAGGGCGACGTCGAGATCTTCTTGGCCCTTGGTCTCGATGATCAGACAGCTGTCATCGGCCAGCCGCACGACGAAGTCGGGGTAGTAGTAGCGCAGGGCGCCTGCCTTGGAGATGTACTCCAGCGCGAAGCGGCTGTTCATCGTGAGCTTCGCCCAGGCGGTGACGTCGGTCGCCCGGTCAAGGAACTGTGCGAAGCGGCCCTCCAGGGCGTTGTCGACGGGTGTGAGGTTGAAGATCGTGTGCTTGCCCTCGACTGTCTGGCGAGACCAGGGGAACGGTGGGGTCTGGGAGAGCCGGAAGGCGTTCTCGGTGATCGTTGGTTCGCGCTCGACGATCGCCAGCGCACGGATGGCCTCGCCAAATGCGTTCTCAACGAGCTTTTGGGCATCGTTCTCTGCCAGCCGGCGCAGGACAACCTTGTCGTCCAGCTCGACGGACTGCTCGAACACGCGGGTCTTGAGGTAGTCGCGGACCATCGGCGCGAGCGTGGCGAAGGCACCAGAGAGTCGGTCAACTCCAGCGGCCTTGGCGACGCTGCGCGTGTAGTAAGTGATCACACCGGAAGGGTCCTCTGCGTAGGGAACGAGGAACTCGTACTCCTCGATGACGCCCTTGTCGATCAGGTGCATGCCGCGGTACTGCACGTACTCGTCTGGCTGCACGTCGGGTACCGCAAGCTGATGCTTCGGGTCAGGCACGTCGCTTGGATTTAGCTGGCTCAGGGCACTGTCTGAGCGAGCCAGAGCACGCGTGAGCTGCGGGATGACGATGTCAAAACGGCGCTTTGCCTCGTCGGCAAAGATCGTCAGCGCGCCCGGCTTGATCTTGTCTGCGTCCTCGCGCTCGACGACGAGGCCCCCGTCGAGCTCTGTGCTCCAGAGGTGGCGGAAGGCTTCGTGCTCGATCACGACCACGCGCTCGTCGAATCCTGAGCCAGGCGGGGTCATTCGACGCAACCCACGACCGAGAGCCTGCTCAGGAAGAATCTTGTTCGCAGCGGTGAGAGCACGCAGCGTGACAATCACACACACGTTTCGGACGTCCCAACCCTCACGAAGCATGAGAACGCTGACAATGCATCGGATAGGGCTATCGGGTCCGTCCACGTCCCTGGCAGCGCGCCGAGCCAGATCGAGGTCATCCTTGGTGATCTCACCCGAGCGGGTGGTATGGATGACAAGCAGCCGGTCGCCGGAGAAGTCTGGAAGCTGGCGCAGATAGTCGCCTGCCTCATCAGCAGCAAGCGTGTTCTCGCACATCACAAAGAGGACCGGCCGCTTCCCCGCCGGTGAGAGCGTCTCCTGGAACACCCTCCATCGACCTACAGCGACATCGAGCCACTGGCGGTTGCGCTGAAAGGAAGTATCCCCGAGCTCGACCTCTGCACCCTTGACCTCTCCGATAATCGGTGTCTTGACGATCCCGTCAGCGACCGCCTGAGCCAGCGGATAGTCCACCACTACGTGACGGAAGACACCGCCCTTCTCGTACTTCGGTGTGGCTGAGAAGTCGAGTTGCGACACTACGCCTGCACCAGGGTCGTCCGGTGCTCGTTTTCTCAACTCGGAGTGCAGCCTCTCGATCGTCTGATTCCAAGTGAGTTTCTCATCGTGGACGTGATGAGCCTCGTCGTTGACGACCATGACTCGCTGGCGCTCTGAGATGGCATCGAAGAGCCGCTCGGCGGAGGATGCGTCGACATCGCGGTTGACACGGGGCCCGACCATCGCCTCCACCGGATTGGGAGCCGTTTTGTTCTTGCCGCGTGCCGTGGACGGCTCGTACAACCGCTGGATGTTCGTGAGGTACAGGACTCCGCGGGCAGTGACCGGAGAGGGATCGTCTTGCAAGAGCACGGCAAGGTCGAAGTCATGCGACCACTCAGGCGGGACCAAGGGATCGCGACGAAAAGTCGCTCCGTCGCCGAAGTCGGACTTCAAGCGCTCGAACACAATCAGGTTCGGTGCGATCACGAGGAACGAGGTCGTCATCGGCGAGTCGGACTGATAGAGCGCGTGGAAGTAGGACCAGACGATGCAGAGGCTCATGGCCATGGTCTTGCCCGAGCCCGTTGCCATCTTCATCGCCAATCGCTGCCGTTTCGTTTCACCTGGCTGGATCGTCATCCCGTGCTCGGCGTACTCGAGCAGGTCGGCCAACCCGCGAACCGGCTCGATCTCGGTCAAGTAGATGAACGTCTCAACGGCCTCTCGCTGGCAGAAATAGAAGCGAAATGGCTGGCCATCGTCGGCGCGATGCTCATCAGCGAACCAGAAGCTCAGCAGTCGCCGAGAGGTGGCGGAAGCTTTCGGATATCCCTGTGAGCGCCAGGCATCGACATGCGCTCGCACTCCGTTCACTGCGTAGGTGTCTTCGCTCGGCCTGCGCCGCTCGGGAAGGGCGTACGGGTCACTCGCCGGAGCCGCGGGCTCCTCCGGGCTCATTTGATGCGAACCTCGGCCAGCTTGGTCGTGTCGTTGCCGAAGATGTCGATGATCTTCACGACGATCGCGTAGCTGCCGGGCTTCGGATACTCGTGCCAGTCGCTCTGGGTTGCGAGCGCAGGGTTCTCACGCGTCCGGTACGCCTGCCATTGGTTATGGAAGACCTCGTCGCTGAAGTCGAAGTCCACCGACCAATAGTCAATGAGATCAGACCACGACGCGATGCTTTCGCGGACCTTCTGTGGGATGAGATCCTCGCTAGGGATCGCAAAGTCCTTGAGTACCACGCACGCCTCGTGGCCTTTGCGACGGACGTCGAGGTCGACAAACGCAAGCTCGAAGAAGCGCACAGCGTCAGCCTCAGAGACCTGCCTCTCCATCACCTCCCGCGGAATCTGACGAGGCCGCAGATCTAGCCCGCGGCGGCGGGCGCGCTCGGAGATCGTGTCGTGGAGGCCCATCTCCCACTCCCAACCGAGAAGATCGCATGCCTCGATCCCGTTATCGGCCATCTCATCAATGACGTCCTCGGTCTCATCGATCGTGACCGGAGCATCGGTGGCCCCGACATGGACCATGCGATTGGCCTTGCGGCCGTGGAGGTGTTCGAAGCCTTCGATGGGCTCAGCGTTGTAGAAAGCGAGGATGGTGTCCAGGTACGCTCTCAACGCGCCGTTCCCGGACTCGATCTGCCACCGCTGACGCTCATAGGCCCCGAGATTCTTGATATCGAAGGGACGGCAGTCGGTGATATTCAGGAGCCGCTTACGAGTAGTGTGGATGGCGAAGCGCCCGAGATCACAGCCGATCCAATGCCGCCCAAGGCCCTCGGCGACTGCCAAGGTTGTGCCTGAGCCAACAAAGAAGTCGGCGACAATGTCACCCTCGTTGGAAGACGTACGGATCAGACGCTCAAGGAGTTGCTCAGGCTTCTGTGTCGGGTAGCCGGTCCGCTCCCCGTTGGAGGCAAAGCCGCGGAGCATCGGCACATCCACCCATATGTCTTGCAAGGGGACGCCGGCGCTCTCGTCCAGGTATCGCTTTCGATAGGGAACCGTTCCAGGTCGATCCTGAACAACAAGTCCGTCGTCTATCAGTTGTGCCATACGCTCTTTTGAGTACCGCCAGTAACGAGTGACACCGAAGATCTCGTAGCGAGGGTTACCCTTTGCCTCGCCTCCAGGGCCTGTGATGTCAGCCTTGTTGTAACGTCGACTTGTGCCCTCCTCGATGTGTCTGTACCAGCGATCCGCTGTCTCAGTAGGCAGCGGCAGATATTGAGTGTTGAACGTATAATTGTCAGTCTTCGAGTACTGAAGAATCACCTCATGTATACGCCCGAAGTGCTTCGCGCCTTGTCCCGCATCTGAGTGTGCGTCCGAGCGCTTCCACACCAACTCTCCGCGGAAGTTATGGTCGCCAAAGATCTCGTCGCAGATGATCTTTACGTAGTGGCTGACCGCAGGACCGATGTGTATATAGAGCGTTCCCTCCTCCGCAAGCAGCTCATGCATGAGTACAAATCGCTCGTAAAGCATCGCTAGATACGACTGTCGGCCGCGTCCCCACGTGTCGCGATAGGCGTGCTCCTCGAGTACCGATGGTGCCTTCGTAAAATCTGAGTCGCCGATCTTCATTCGAAGGGAGAAATCCGCACCGGTGTCGAAGGGCGGGTCGATGTAGATGAGCTTGACCTTGCCGGCATAGTCTGCGAGCAGGCTGCTCATCACCAGCTTGTTGTCGCCCCAGATGAGCAGGTTCCGCTCGGCAGTCTGTGGGTCGTCGCCGCCGAACAGTGCTCCCGTATCTCGCTCACGAGTGGCGCGGGACTCGTTGATCGTCTCGACGGTCTGGAACGGGAGATGGACGCGCTCTACGCGCTCGGGCTTCCCATCCCACTCGAGGCGTACGGTCATGAGGGCGCCTCGTCAGGGGTCGCCGGGAGGCAGCTGGGAGGCTGGATGCGCATCAGGCGGACATCTTGGCGATCACATCGGTCGCGAGCGTTCTCGTGGGACCGAGCCGTGCGACGGCCGTAGGCTCAAGGCCGTCCGGCCGCTGAGGGTCGCTGGCCGCCGGCTGCCGACGAGGTTGATCCAGGTCCAGGAGTACGAAGGAACCAGGGTCGGCGCGTTGGGAGCAAGCTGAGGCGCTGATCGTTCCGTCTGCCCCAGGACATACGAATATCGGGCTGCCATGCGTTCGCAGCTTTCCCGCCGGGCGGGGCTTCGTCACCCTCGCCCGGCGGGGCCAGTTTTGACGTCCGGGCTCTCTGATTGTCTATGCCTCGACGGTCAGCGGTTGACCCCGCAATGCGATGCCCGTCAACGCGAACGCAAATCAAGCAGCTACAGCACCAGGAGGTGCAACCGATGGCACGCAGCGTCTTCTACAGCTTCCACTACGCCGATGACTCACACCGCGTGCAGCTCGTCACGAAAATGGGCGCCATCTCAGGACAGCCCATCCTCAAAACACACGAGTGGGAGGAGGTAAAGAAAGGCGGCGATGAGGCGATCGAAAAATGGATCGCGGAGAAGATGTCCGGGAAGTCATGCGTCGTCGTGCTGATCGGCGCCAAGACCGCCGGACGACGCTGGGTCAAACACGAGCTGAAGAAGGGCTGGGCCGACGGTAAGGGCCTACTCGGGATCCACATCCACGGCCTCTCAGACATGGACGGCAACACCACCACCAAAGGCAAGAACCCGTTCGAGGGGTACACCGTCGGTGAGAGCAAGACACCCTTGACCAGCTACGCCCCCACCTACGATCCCGCCGGCGCCACCAGCAAAGAGCGATACAAAACGATCGAAGCGAACATCGCCGACTGGGTCGAGAGCGCAATCACCCTGCGCAAAGCCTTCAAAGGCTGACAGGGGGCCAGCATCGTGGCGCGCAGAGTCTTCTACAGCTTCGACTACGAGCGAGACGCCGTCCGTGTCCAGCAGGTCAAGAACATGGGCGTACTCGCCGGACAGCCCATACTCACATCCAACCGGTGGGAGGAGGTCACCGGCGGCACCAAACGCGGAATCAAGAAATACATCGACGAGCAGATGGAAGGCAAGTCCTGCGTCGTCGTCCTGATCGGCAAACGCACCGCCGAACGCGAATGGGTGCAGTACGAGATCGAGAAGGCCTGGACAGAAGGACGCGGGCTGATCGGCCTGTTCATCCACAACCTCGCCGACATGAACAACAGGAAATCCGCGAAAGGCACGAACCCCTTCCGGCATTTCACCGTCGGTCGCCGCAAAAGAAGGATGAACCTGCTCGTACCCGTCTATGACCCGCCCGCCAGCACCAGCTCGGGCGTCTACAAATGGGTCGAGTGCAACCTTCCGAGCATGGTCGAGGAGGGAATCAAAATTCGTAACGAGTTCACAGGGTGACGGCCTCGGCTAATTGCGCCTTCTGTGCCATCGCACGTGGTGAGGGCTCGGCCGAGATCGTGTGCGAGGGCGAGGCCTGGGTCGCGTTCTTCCCGGCCGAGCCGGCAACCCCGGGCCATACGCTCGTCATTCCCCGCGAGCACGTGAGCGATCTTTGGCAGACGAGCACCGACACGGCTGGCGAGCTGATGGAGGCGGTCATCCGCGTTGGCCGCGCCATCAAGTCGTCGCTGGAGCCCGACGGGCTCAATCTCATCACTTCTGCTGGAGCAGCCGCCGAGCAGACGGTGTCCCATCTCCACCTACATGTTGTGCCTCGCTGGGAGGACGACGGCTTCGGCCATATCTGGCCGCCTAAGACGCCGATGCGAAGAGAGCTGAAGCGCGAGGCGGCCGAGCAGATACGTGCCGCATGCCAGCCGCCAAGTACCTGAGCCTTTTCTCAGATTGCGATAGCGCCAATCACGATCAGCGCCGCGACCGTGAGTGCACCGTAGAAGCCGATCAGCGTCAAGCTAAACAGCACTTCTTTCCACGACGCCTTGGTCGGCTGCGCGAGCGCCAGATCCTTCCGGGTGGCCGCCATGAAGAAGGGCGCTATCTCGTCGCTCGTGCGGACGGCCTCGTGCAAACCACGGAAGAGTCGCTCTGCGCGAAGAAAGTAACCGTCCAGCCACCAGAAGAGCGCTACGGGCAGCAGGCCGGCAGCTGCGAGCTCCCATTCCTTGCCGGTGATGGCAAACCCCATGAAGGCTCCAGACACCGTGACGGCCCAGCCCTTCACGAGGAACGAGTTGCCTCCGAGCCGCGCGATGACACCTTGGATCATTTCGAGGTGCTTCACTCGGTTGTCATCGAAATCTTCGTAGTGCTCCGGCACGAGGCACACCGTATCCGACGGCCGACGTCGCACGAGACATGTTGGAGTGGGCCGAGCGCCGCGGGGACCTTCGCTTGTGGTTCGGGTCCGGCCAGAAGGATGGGTCGTTTCAGGCTGGGCTTGACGATGCGTCGGCATACCTTTTTCCCTTTGCTCTCTACACCTATGGCAGGGTTGAGATCCAGTTTCAATGGATGCTGCGGCGCCCGCCCTTCGACGCCCCCGAGTTGAGGGTTGAGCTCCAACAGAAGCTCAACTCGATCCCTGGTGTCGAGATACCCGACGCAGGACTCGACAAGCGCCCGAGCATTCCGCTTGCCGCATTGACGGATGCCAAGGCGCTTGAGATGTTCCTGTCGGCGACGGACTGGGCATTTGAGCAGGCACGCGCTGCTGGCAGACCCGGACTGTAGGACGCGTATGAAGCGTCGCTGGCGCCTTCCCCGCCGCTCCGAACTGCGCCGTGCTGCCGTCGCCCGACTCGTCCGCGACTACCGCATCCTGGTCATCGCGGCTACTGCGACAACCCCGGGCGAGCCCGAGGACGTGGCCAGCGCGATCGAGGCCACATATGAGGCGGTCCAGCGCTCGCACCGCTGGACGGCAAGGCGGATGCGTGCCGCCGAAGTCCGGCGGCTCAGCGACGGATCGTTCGCCTTTGCAGCGGAGCTCGGGGTCAAGAGCCTCGATTTGCAGCGACCGGCTGTCCTTGAACATCGCCGCGAGCTAAACGACCTTTTCACGGTGACTCTCGGCACGCGGTGGAACGCAGCACTTGACGATCTTCGCATCCTCCACGAGGTCGCTTGGGAGGCCGGCAGGACATTCCATGATGCAGCGGCTGGAAACCCCCTGCACGAGGTTCTGGCTCGACTACATGCCCGCGGACTTGCGGTGGTAGGAGAGATCTTGTGCCTACTTGAGCACGGGTTCGCATCCGGCGCGATGGCGCGATGGCGGACTCTGCATGAGGCGACAGTCGTTGCCGCTGTCGTCGGCAGCGGAGGAGAACAGCCGGCTCGTCGCTATCTCGACCACGACGCCGTAAGCCGATGGCGACAGGTGCAGGAGTACCAACGTCGCGCCGGAGACTTGGGCTTCGATCCGATTGAGCCCGACGTGCTGGCCGGCATTCGAGAGCGCCACGACGGGATGCTCACGAGATACGGCAAAGGGTTCCGGGAGGCTTACGGTTGGGCCAACGAGGAGGGAGACAGCAGGCGTCTCACTTTCAGGGATCTGGAGGCTTTGGCCGGCCAGGATCACCTTCGCCCTTACTACCAGATGGCCAACCACCCGATCCATGCGGGCGCACAGGGACTCCTGTGGGAGATCGGCGCAGTAGACGATCGCGTGCTGGTAACTGGGCCCAGCGATCGCGGGCTGGCTGACCCGGGCCAGCTGACTGCCTTCTCCCTCGCCGGACTGACACGGACATTCGTGCTCTCGCGACACGATGTGGGTCTGCGTTGGATCATCTACGTCGATGCTCTAGACACCCTCTCGCGGCGGACGTCCGCAGCGTTCCTCCGCGTGCATGAATCCGCTGACGCCGAGCCCGGCACACTGGGCCTAGTGTCCGCCGGTGACCCCGACGCACCATCCCTGCTCGCATGGCCGAAGCTTGAGCACGATCATTACGCACAACTGCTTACCCGTACTGTGCGCCGCATGGAGCGAGGGGCGCGGCGCCGACACAGGGCTTCAGGTTCACGACAGAGACGGCAGCGCATGGCCCGCAGACCTCGGTGACGAAACGACGCGATTTCATGCCGCTTGAGGACCTTTCCACGTGAGGTCGTTGCGCCTGTGGTCGAATCGACTCGACCCAGCATCTGCGCTGGACTCCAGTGAGCAGCGACACGAGCACGGGTTCAGGAACGGGATCGTGGCCACATCGCGTCATCTCCGCCGGAGAGGGCTCCAGGACAGGCGACCCTGAGCGACCAGCTGAGAGCCTCGGCCGCCTTGCGGTCACGACGACGCCAGCCCACCACCACCCGATCCGTCGCCCACAACACGATCTGCGTCGCATCGGCGATACCGCGTCACCCCATCCTGTCAGCCGCTACCAGCCTGTCGCACAACCGTCCCCCTCCCGCGGGCTCGGCAGCCGAGTCGCTTCGCTCCAACAGCCACCACAGACCAGATGCACGGCCCTCCGGGCGCTGTGCGATCGCTGTGCCCTCCGAACGCACCCTCGAGCGCGGATCAGCGCCTCAGCAACCTCGAAGAAAAGCTCGCGCAAGCCCTTGACTTTTCATCCGTAGATGCACACCCTGGCGGGTGCTGTGTCCGCGCTGTGCAATCCGTTGGCCGGTCTGGAGCCTTCGTGGTCTGTATCCGTTGTGATGACCGCAGCCAGCATCGGTGCCGCCAAGGGCGGTGGGTACGCGCGCTACCTGGAGTCAAAGACCGTGGAGCCAGAGCGCGGGGACTACTACCTCTCCCCGGACGGGGAGCCCACCCAGGCACCCGGCCAGTGGCTTGCGAGCCCCGACACGCTCGCCCGCCTCGGGATCGAGGGCTCGATCGTGGAGGGCCGGGACTTCATCGCGCTGATGGAAGGCAAGCATCCGCGGTCGGGAGGGTTCCTGCGCCGCGCGGGCTCCACCGGCGGCAGGGCCGCTGGCATCGACCTGACCTTCAGTGCCCCCAAGTCGGTGTCCGCCGTGTGGGCGCTCGCGGACGAGTCCCAGCGGTGCGCGATCGAATCCGCGCACGCCGCCGCCGTCAGCGAGACGATCGCGCACCTGACCGAGACCGTGCCGACCGTGCGCCGCCGCCAGCGCGGGCAGGTCATCGAGGAGCACGCCCGCGAGGTGGTGGCCGCCGAGTACCGGCACACAACCGCACGCGGCGTCCTCGAGGGAGACGTACCCGACCCGCAGCTCCACAGCCATGTGGTCATCACCAGCGCGATCCGCGAGGACGGTCAGATCGTCGCCGTGGCCTCCCGTCCGATCTTCCGCTCCGCCCGCGAGCTTGGCGCCTACTACCGCTCATCGCTTGCGCACCAACTCCAGCAGCGGGGTTATGCGATCGAGCGGGGCACCGGCAAACATGGCCGCTACTTCGAGATAGCCGGAGTGCCGCGCGGTCTGCTGGACGCCTTCTCCGCCCGCAGCCGCGAGGTCGCCAGAGCCGCCGAGCGCTTCCGGGCACAGTGGGGCCGCGCGCCCGAGCGCGGCGAGCTACGAGCGCTCAAGCTGGAGAACCGCAAGGCCAAGGTGCTCGTCACGCGCACCGACCTGCAAGTGGCGTGGAACGAGGCCGCCGCGCGCTTCGAGTTCACCGGCGATGAGCCAGGCCGGCTGCTCGGCGCCGTCGCCGAGCACGCGCCGGAGGGGACGCTTGAGGATCGTGTTGAGCAGCGCCTGACCGAGCGTGCAGCGACGTTCGAGCCCGGCGAGTTCCGAGCCGTCCTGCTGGAGCAGTCCGTCGGCGAGGTCTCGCCCCGCGAGGCGCTTGAGCGCTCACGAGCAATGATCGCCGAGCGCCGCGTCCTGCCGTTGGAGGGTGGCCTGATGACCACGCTCACGGTGCGCGCCCGCGAGCAGGCGATCGAGCGCAGGTTCGCCACGCTCGCCAGCACAGGCGGCCGAGACGTTGGCAACGAGGCCCGCACTCTCGCAAGCGATCAGATCGCCGAGCGGATCGGCGGACACCTCAGCGTCGAGCAGGCGCACGCCCTGCAGGTCATCACCGGCCCCGAGCGAGCCGCGGTCCTCGTAGGGCCAGCCGGCACCGGCAAGGGCGTCGTCATCGACGCCGCAGCCCGCGCCGAGCAGTACGGCGGCCATCAGACCTTCGGGATCGCGGTGTCCGGGTCAACCGCGCAGCGCCTCGGCCAAGACAGTCCCGCGCTCGCCGGTCAGACCCTGACGGTTGACGCGCTCGTCTCGCGTGTCGAGCGCGGCCAGCTCCACATCGACACGGACACGACGATCTACTTCGATGAGGCCGGCATGGCCGACACCGACCGGCTCGGCCGTCTCACCGAAGCCGTTGAGCGCAGTGGGTCAAAGCTCGTGGCGATCGGCGACGCTGCGCAGCTGCCCTCGATCGGCGCGGGCGGCATGTTCGCCCGGCTCGGCGACATCGCCCCGAGCGCCGAACTCTCAAACATTCGCCGGACCCTCGACCGCGACGAACAGCGCGCATGGTCAGACCTACGCGCCGGGCGCTCAGACCGCGCAATGGCCCACTACCACGCACGCGGACAACTGCACATGGCAGACACCCGCGACGAGGCCGTCGAGCACGCCGCACAGAACTGGGCGGCACTCACCGAGACCCACGACCCAAGCGAAGTCGCGCTCATCTCCGACGCCTCAAACCAGGAGATCCACAGGCTCAACGCCCGCGCCCAGCACTTCCGCGCAGAGCGCGGCGAACTCGGAGACCTCGAAGTCCCCGTGCCCGGCATCCACTACGGCATCCGCCAAGGCGACCGCGTAGCCATGATCGACCAGCACCACGAGCCCGGCGTCGAGCGCATCGAGAACGGCAGCCGCGGCGAAGTCCTCGACATCACCCCAGCCGGAGAGGTGCTGATCGAGTTCGACGTGACCGCCCGCCAGCGAACCTTGGCCGGCGATGACCTCAGCCGCGTGCGCCTCGGCTACGCCCAGCACATCCACCGCGCCCAAGGCGCGACCGTCACCCGCACCTTGGTTGTCACCGGCGGCTGGCAGACCAGCAAGGAGCCCGCCTACGTCGAGGCATCCCGCGCCCGCCAAGGCACCGACTGGTTCGTCTCCCGCCAGGACCTCGGTGTCGAAGGGCACGACACCGACCGCATCCAGCGCCTCGCCGAGAACATGCAGCGAAGCCACGCACAGACGCCATCGCTTGCCCACCCCGAGCTGGCAGACCGCGACTACGGCACGCACTTCCATCGCTCGATCGCACCCAGCCGCACCAGCCGCATACCGGGGATCGTCCGCGCGATCAACCGGATCGTCAACCCACCAGCACAGGAGCGAACACGATGAGCCAACGACGACAGATCGTGCTGCCCGATCCCGTGGACCTCCAGCTACGCGAGCTGGCGGCCGGGGCAGACACGCCGCCTTCGACGCTCGCCGCGCAGATGGTGCAAGCAGGGGTCGCCCAGGCAGCCAAGGACGGCAAGGTTCGACCGCTGCGCCCCGCGCCGGCGCTCGTCGGCGGCAGCGATAGCGAGCGCGCACCGTGGCTTGAGCCCTACGGCGGGGACAGCGAATGGCGCCAGCAAATGTGGGGCGCTCTCGTCGCGCTGCACGGCCGCTACCCGACCCAGCTCGCCGCGCTCAACGACAAGTGGTGGAAGGACGAATCTCAGACCGAGACGCTGTGCGCGCTCGCCGTATGGCGAGCCGAACTGGACGAAGCTGGCCAGGACCCCCGCGACGAGCTGGCCTTCCAGAACCAGCTCGCCGACTACGCCCAAGTCCTGCGCCAACAAGGCGGCGGCGTCACCAAGGCGTGGAAGCCCGGTGCGCCACCGCCCGAGTGGGCTCCGAAGTAGCCACCCAACCAGACCGACCGTTACATCTTTGGCTGCCTCTGTGTCAGCTTCGCGTCACCCGCTCACAACGCCGCACAGGCTGAGTACGGTCGATCCACAACTGCACATTTTGGCCCCAGCGACAGCGCTAACTGCCCTGGGGCCGTGACACAAGGAGCCGTAACTCCCCATGCACAAACACCGTACCCCAGAGGGTTTGGCGGAGCACGCCTGCATCGACCAGGCCGTCCTCAACCTCATGCTCGATCTAGAGCGTCAGCGTCCGTGGTCAGAAGACGAGATCGCCCGCACCATCAGCGTACCCGGCGATGTCCGCGACAGCCTCCGGCGCCTACGCGCCTCAAAGCTCATCCACCGCTGGAACGACCTCGCCGTCGCATCGCACCCAGCCGTCCGCTTCTTCGAGATCACCCAGCCCGCCGCCAACCTAAGCCCAGGCGACTACGAGGAGCGTCATTGGGATCAGGCCGTCCTTGAGGGCCTGCTTGCACGAAGCGCCGCGGGCGAAGGGCCGCGCACCGAGCAGCAGACCTATGAAGCGTTCGGCGCGACCAAGCGGAAAAAGCGGATCAAAATCGCAGACGCACTGGATCGTCTCGACGGCGCCGGGCTGATCGAACGCCGCGGTGGGCGTTCGATTGCCTCCGAGCTTGCCCGGCGCCTTGACGAACTCTCGATCTGACGCGGGTCGGCCATGCGCGTCAACGAACTGGCCTTGAGCCAGGCTGTCCTCTCCAGCCTGGCCAAGGTCGGCATCCACACGGTCGAGCAGCTCTCCGGGCACCGTACCGGCGAGCTGCTCAATCGCCCCGAGTTCAGCAGCGGGGTAGAGCTATACGAGCTGATCTGCGAGCTTCATCGCCACGGCCTGACGCCGTTCTCCGGCCACGGCGGACACATCGAGACTGAGCGCGAGCTGGAGATATTCCGTCTCCGTGCAGTCGAGGGCTTGCCCTTCACCGAGATCGGGAAGCGGGTCGGTCTCCACCGAACCCGCGTCGATCAGCTTCTACGCCTGCACTTTCGCCTCAACGAAGTGCCGCCGGCAGCCAAGCGCAGAAGGCGAGCGCGCAATGACTGATCTCTCGCCGCAGGACACACGCCCGAGTGCGGGCCGCGAGCCGATTCTCGTCATCGAGGCCAGTGCGGACTTCGGACGGGCGCTCGTCGAGCAGCTCGCCGCCGACGGTCATCCAGCGGAGCTTGCCCGCACCGCCGGTCATGCCGAGATCGCAGCAGGCGCCCGCCCACCACGATTGGTCGTGCTCGGAGAACTCAACACGCCGAGGGGCACCCTCAATCTGCTGGAGACCATTCGCGGGCACCACCCGCAGGCAACTCAGCCGCAGACAACCTCCCCGTGGCTACAGAACCTCCCGGTGATCGTCCTCAGCTCACGCACAACCGAGCCCGACATGCTGCGCGCGTTCGAGGCAGGCGCAGATGACTTCCTAGCCCGTCCCGCTCCTTACCTGGAGCTGCGAGCACGCCTACGAGCGCTGCTACGCCGCGCGGCCGGCAGCACCCAGCAAACAGGGCCACTCCAGGTCGGCCCGTTGACGATCGAACCGGCCGCCCATGCGGTGAGCCTCGCAGGCAAACGCATAGAGCTATGCCGTCTTGAGTACGAGCTGCTGCTGCACCTGGCAAGCGACCCGCAACGGGTGTTCCACAAGCACGAGCTACTAAAAACCGTGTGGGGATACCGCTCGCCCGGCACCACAAGGACGCTCGACAGTCACGCCAGTCGCCTACGCCGCAAGCTTGGCGCGGCGGGAGAACGCTGGGTCATCAACGAGTGGGGAGTCGGCTACCGACTGGTCTGAGATGTAGAGACGTTGCGCGGTAGCAGTTCGGCGCTTCGCGGGGGATCGGCCGATTCGCGTGTCGCCGTCGACAGAAGACGGAGGCAGTCGTCATCCGTGGCAGTCCGCCAGCGCAGCGATGAACGGCTCGCGGATGGCCGGATCGCAGTGCTGCTGCTCAAGCGCCCGCTTCTCGGTGTCTGGGTCATCGCCAGCCGGAACGTCGGTCCCCGCACCGCACGCCAGCGGCAAGGACGAGCGGCCATCCCATGCGGGACCTGGGAAGGTTGCGTCGATTTCGATGCGCTTACCGTCCAATCTGATTGTCAGGTATCGGTGAACGTCAACGAGCCCCTCGTCAGGAACGGTCGCTGCGGCCGTAGCACCGAACAGCTCTCGCGCACGAGCGCGATCCAGCGCGTAGACACGGTGAACGATGCGCGGCTCTGTCTCGGGGAACCGCTCAGTCAGAGCACGGGCGAGAAACAAGTGCTTGGTGGAACAGGTACCGCGGTGCTCACGCAACATCCCCTCCACTGTGCGATCACTCGGGCGGCCATACGGCAATGCCCGTACGGCTTCAACAAGGTCGAGCAGCGTGGCGTCAAATGCGGTGAGAGCGTCGATGAACCCAGGTTAGAGCGGGGCCGCTTGGAAGCCTCGACACTTGGCGCAAACCGTCGAGTTCGCGATCCGAGTGGTTCAAGGCGCCAAGGCTATGCGCTGGGAGTGGTCTGCCCGTAGATGAAGAACTCCGGCGTTGTCTGTACCTGCGCGTCCCACCCGAGGTCGGCAAGCCGCTGGTGTAGTCCGTGGGGCTCGTAGAAGCGCTTGACGATGCGAAACTCGCGGCCATCGGCAAGCCTCCGGGTCATCGTCTCCTCCCGACGATCGGGCAGCCGATGATCCGCAGCGGAGGACAACTCGCTGGGCAGGCTGTCTACGAAGAAAACCCTCCCCCCAGGACGAAGCGCCCGCCCGACTTTCTCCCAAAAGACCTCAAACTGCGCCTCCGGCACATGCGAGAGCCAGAAGCTGAAGAAGCACACGTCGTAGCTCGCGGATGGCTCCCATGCGAACAGGTCTGCGGGCACGTAGCTCACCCTCGGATCGTCCAGCCCGGCGCGTGCCAGCTCGATCACCTCTGGCGAGGCGTCCACAGCGGTCACGGTGTCGGCGTGCTCAACCAGTCGGCGAGTCCACAAGCCCGTCCCGCACGCCAACTCCAGCACCTGCCCCGACGGCTGGAAGCGCTCCAAGGCGTCCTCGACCTCCGCTGCGTCGGCGAACCACCGCGCGTTTGCGTCGGCGCCGCGGTCGTAGCGCCCGCGGCGAAACCACCAGTCGTCGTACTCACCGGCCCGCTCACGGTAGTACCGAGCCTGCTCGGCGAGCAACCCCGTCAACTGTTCGGTCATGCCTTCTCCTCCCGCGGGTGAGCCAGACAGGTCGATCCTACCTCGCACGCGACCGAGTGAAACCCGACCGACAATTTGCTAGTCACGCTTGCGGGCTGGTTGGAAGTGATCTGGAGTGCGGCCAATCGGTGCATGTTTCAAGAAACAGCGCTCGCTGGTGAGCTGATTGGCCGCTCGATCATCGGTCGAGCCCTGTGTCGAGCCCAGCTCGAACCCGCGTAGACCCCGGGCGCCGGTTCCTTCACGCCATCAGACCGTTTCGCTCACCGGATGAAGGAGTACCAGCACATCACGGAGGTCGTCAGTATCGAGAGTATGGGTCGCTGCTGCCCGAGCGTCGGACGTGGCGTTCAGCGCGATCGACATGCCGGCGCGGCGAAAGAGTGGAACGTCCGAGCGAGAGTCGCCGACCGCGGCGACTTGGCTCATCGAAAATCCGTTCTGCACACACCACTTCTCTACGAAGCGCACCTTGTCATGCTCATCGAAGTAGCGGGTTACGATGCCCGACAACACTCCGCCGTTGACCCGCATCTCCGTCCCGCTTACTGCTGCGAAGCCGTAGCGTTCCCGCAACATCTCGGCCGCGAAGCTCCAGGTGATTGTTCCCAGCAGCAAGCCGACCCTCGCGTCCGCAAGCACCCGGAACGTCTCGGCCATCCCAGCGATCCAGGTGCCGTCCGTGAGCACTCGCCAAGCGTCAGCCGTGCTCTGCCCCGCAAGCCATCCGGCAGACGTGTCCGCCACGACGCTATTGGATATCTCGTGTGCGTGAAACGCTCGCTCAAGCTCCACGATCTCCTCCGTCTGCCCGAGCCACTGCGCGAGCAGGAGCGATACGGACGTGCCGCGCAGCAATGTCCCGTCCAGATCGAAGACGATCACTGGGTAGAAGCCCGGCTCACCCACCCGTAGGATCATAAGTCGTAGCTCCCAGACGCGCCGCAACGGCCCGCGGCCTATCTGTGCGCGAGCCCGTGCGCCGCGGCTGCTCGGTGTGGGCGCGAGTCGGCCAGCAGGCCGAGCGGCGAGCCGTCGCTGCCCTCGCCAGAGACCTTCCCAGTGGCGCGTGGAAGCTCATCGCGCACACGGGGCTACTGGACTACGCATAGCTTTATGGCTCCCCGCGAGCCCACTCGACGCCGATAGGATCGGCTGGTGGGCATCTCCCCGTACCTGCGTCGCTTGCGCGAGGCCGTTGGCCGTGAGTTGGTGCTCGTGCCGTCCGTGGCTGTGCTTCCACGAGACAAGGATGGTCGCCTACTGCTCGTGCGCGATGCGGAGACAGGGCACTGGCAGACGATTGGAGGTGCGATCGAGCCCGACGAGTCACCGCAGGAGGCAGCGCTCAGAGAGGCCCGCGAGGAGGCCGGGGTCGCGGTCGGACTCGCCGGCATCCGTGGTGTTGTCGGCGGGCCGGCCTTCCGCATGACCTATCCCAACGGCGATCAGGTCGCCTATGTATCAACGGTGTTCGACGGGTACGTATTGGACGGGACGCCTCGCCCCGATGATGACGAGACCTCTGCGGTGGGGTGGTTCTCCGAGACCGAGCTTGAAGGGCTGGATCTCTCCTCATTTACCCGCTCGCTGCTCGGGGCGATGAACATCCTGCCGGTCGAGCCAGGAGTCGACGGTCGTGCATTGCGGTGAGCATTGACCTCTCACAGCGAGCATCTGACCGAGGCGTTGGGTCGTCGCCCTCATTCCAATCGGTGCTGTTGCCTGTGGCGGAGGCCGAAGCGCTCGTGGAGCCGTTTCGCCGAGTCGGCGACTGGTCGAGCGCACACGGCATCCCGGCGCACATGACGATCGCCGGGCCGTGGCCCCTGTCCGTGAGCCTCCCGATCGAAGCGCTTAGCAATCTGGCCAGCGCGATCCGTGGAGCCCGCTACACACTCAGCACCGTCGGAACGCTCGGCGGCGCGATCTGCCTGCTTCCCGCAGACGAGGCTGTGGCTCTCCGTTGGCGAGCGGACATCCTCGATGCGGTCGGCGCCCCAGATGAAGTCGATGAGCAATGGCGCATCCATCTGACGGTATGCCGAGGCGCAAACCGAGCGACCGTAGGGAAGGTCGAGCAGGCGATAGGCCGAGCGCTGCCTCTGAGTTGCGAAGTGCGAGGACTGCTCGTTGCGCAGATGCTCGGCGATTCTCAGGTGTCGGTGCGGCCACTCTAAGCCAGCGGACTGCGCTATCGAGACGGCTGACTGCCGCGCCGGCGGAGCAAGTACCGCCGTGTCGTAGTCTCCCAGGCGTCATGGACTGGCAGGCGTGGCATCGAGACTACACGGATCCGGATTCCGCCCTCGGCCGCCGGCTGGTGGTCGTCCAGGCGCAGATTCGCGCCATGCTGGATCACGCGCCTCCTGGCCCTATTCGCGCGATCGGGGTCTGCGCGGGTCAGGGCCATGACTTGATCGGAGCGCTCGCCGGGCATCCTCGCCACGAGGATGTCGCAGCTCGACTCGTGGAGCTTGACGAGCACAACGTCACGCTTGCGCGACAGGGGACGCTAGCAGCGGGTCTTCACGGCATCGAGTCCGTCGTCGGCGATGCCTCCGTCACCGACGCATACCACGGCGCCGTGCCGGCCGACCTGATCCTGCTGTGTGGCGTGTTCGGCAACATCAGCAAAGTCGACATCGCCAACACGATCAACTATCTCCCGCAGCTAAGCGCTCCGCAGGCCACGGTCATCTGGACACGCCATCGTCATCCGCCCGACCTCACGCCCTTCATCCGTGAGGCGTTCGACCACGCTGGTTTCGACGAGTTGGCGTTCGTCGATTCTCCTCCGTTCGGTGTCGGCGTCAACTGCCTGCGCGCCTCGCCGCAACCGTTCCAGGCCGGTGTACGGCTGTTCGAGTTCGTCGGTTACGAGGTGCTCGCGCCTGACTTCCACGAAACTCGCCACTCCGTCGACACGGTGAAGCCGCAGCCGATGCCTTCCACGCTCAGATCGTCCGTCGTGGCGAACGTCCTGGGACGGCTCCATGCCCAGGCCGACGACGAGGACTCGCTGGCCGCACAGCGCGTCCGCGCACGCGAGACGGAAATCGGCCACCGGCTCGCGCAGGAGCAGCGATACGAAGTCTACGGCGAGGCGCCGCTGTCGATTACCCCCGAGGTCGGGCAGCTCCTCCACCTGCTCGCGCTGAGCACGAAACCGCGGCGGATCGTCGAGTTCGGTAGCTCGCTCGGCGTCTCCACTATCTATCTCGCCGCCGCAATTCGCGACTGTGGCGGCGGAACACTCATCACAAGCGAGTGCCACGCACAGAAGGCCGAACTGGCACAGCAGAATCTCGCCGACGCCGGTCTGGGCGATCTCGTCGATCTGCGCTCCGGCGATGCGCTGCATACGCTGGCGAACATCGCCGAGCCGATCGACCTCGTGTTCCTCGACGGCCGCAACGATCTCTACCTGCCGATCCTTCACCTCCTCGAGCCGCGTCTGTCGCCTTCTGGCCTGGTGGTCGCTGACCTCAGCGCCGACGATCCAGACCTGCTCGCGTACCTGGAGTACGTCCGCGAGCCGGCCTGTGGCTACTTCTCAATGACTGTCCCGCTCGATGATGGTGTCGAGCTTTCAACGCGCGTAGGGAACGGGCGGCCGTGACCGATCGCCGGCTGCTGTTCTTCGGTGACTCTCTTGTCGCCGGCGTCGGCGATCCGAGCGGCAGAGGCTGGGTCGGCCGGGTCGTGGCCGCATCCTTCGGGGGCGGGCTCCCCTTCACCGCGTACAACCTCGGCGTCAGACGGGAGACCTCAGAGCAGGTCGCGGCGCGCTGGCACAGCGAGGCGCTGCCACGTCTATTGCCGGAAGCCGATGTGCGGATCGTGGTGTCGTTCGGCGCCAACGACACGACCATCGAGCATGGTCGGCTGCGGGTAACACCCGAGCGCTCTTGCGTGGCGCTGGCAGGCATCCTTGACGGTGCCGTGGCACTTGGCCTGCTTCCTCTGGTGGTCGGGCCGGCGCCGGTTGACGATCCTCAGCAGAACCAGCGCATCCTGGCACTGTCCGCTTCGTTCTCGGAGGTTTGCTCCAACGCCGGTACTCGCTTCATCGGTGTCGTCGAGCAACTGCTCGCCGCTGAAATCTGGATGACGCAGGTGATGGCAGGCGACGGGGCTCACCCCTCGGCAGAGGGGTATCACGCGCTGGCCGACCTCATCCTGGCTGACGGCTGGACGGACTGGCTACGCGCCGACGCGCGATCAAGCGTGCGAGTCCCGAGCAGCTCGTGCCGGTAGTGCCATGCCGACGCGAGGAGCCCGGCGCTCAGTGCCGCCGTGAGGAGATTGATAGTTAGCTCGATCGCACCGCCGTGGCCCTTGGTGTAGATCCCATGCTCCAGGTCGTAGAGCACGTCGAGCGCGCAAAGATAGACGCCCGCTCCGCCGAGCACCAGCAGCCACATGAGGGCGCTCGGTCGACGGCGGGACAACTGGACAGCCGCAATGAGGGCTGCTGCCAGTAGCCAGGCGTCTGCGAGCGGGAAGGACTGCTCAAAGGCGATGTACTCCGCGCCGTGATCGCTGGCGACGCTGCCGCGGTCGGCGAACCAGGCAACCCAATAAGCGACCAGCAGCACAGAGGTGAAGATCAGCAGCGCAATCGTGCGTCGGCGCCACACCTCGAAGTCATCGAGGCCGAGCAGGCGAAAGCATCGCAGCGTGCTCGTGGTCGCCTGAGTTGGCTCAGCAGTCAACGACAAGCTCGTCATCACTTTTGATTGGCGTCCGTAGCAGGACCATGCTGGTGCCGAGTATCCAGGCAAACAGGATGGCGGGAATCGCAATGATCACTCCTCCCTCAAGCGAGAAGAAACCACTCGGGATCACGAGCGACGCCACGAGCACGATGTGCGCCAGTGCGGCTACAACCGCAATCCACCCTGTCCAGCCAGGCAGGCGGCTGTCGCGAAGCACCTGCCAAGCGTATGAGCCAAGCGCCAGCGCGGTTGGCACGCCGGACATCGCGAGCAGCCCGAATGCGAGGTCGTAGAGAAGCCGGGGATCAGGCGCGTTGGGCGCACGATAGAAAAGCACGAAGGCGACCGTGAAGCCGGCGAGAAGGAGCGTGACGAAGCTGACGAGCCCAACCAGGAAGCACACCGAAAGAACGCTCACGCTGCCAGTCCTCTCCCGCAGCCAGAGCCAGACGCCGACACCGAAGGCCAGCCAGAGCCCCACCGCGGCCGTGCTGAGGATCATCGCGACGAGCAACGCCGAGCGATGCGCGTCGACGTAGCCAGCGATCTCGCCGGCGGTTGCGCCGGTCCCTGGAAACGTCTGCATTTCATCGACGATCGAGCCGGCGATGCCCAGCGCGATGCTCACCACGCCGGCAACGCCGGCAAGCTTAATCGCCTTGTATGTGGTGCTCTCTACCTGCTCGCGCGTTGTGATCGCCATGCGCTCCGCCTCGGTGTCGATGGGGGCAGCCCCATGCTTCCAGAGGGAGGTCGCGCTGTCGATTACCTGCGAGGTAAGGCGCGCAGCGCCTCGGCGGTCGCCGCGTCGGCGGGGAACGTCAACTCGATCGACAGCTCGGAGGTCGTCACCTCGACCGCGGTGCCGAACGTCGCGACCGTGGCAAAGAACGACAGCTCGACACCATCTGGCCCACGCATCCGCATCAGCGGCGTGAGAATCTGTCCGGCCGCCGCCTCGGAGGCCGGATCGTGCTCGTACTCAGGCGCCGGATAGCTTGCCACCTCAGCGAGCAGCACGGCGAGATCCGCGTCCCCGGTGATCGCGACCTGACGCTCAAGCCGCCGCAGGAAATACGCACGCACCTCGCCCAGGTTGATAGTCCACCGGGCCAACCCGCGTGGATGCAGACCGGCCCGCATCACGTTCATCGGCGGCTGTAGTAGTGCCGGGTCGACCCAGGCGCCGATCGCCGCCATTGCAGGGTTCGCCGCGACCATGTTCCAGCCGCGATCCACGACGACCGCCGGGTAGGGCTCGTGTCCGGTGAGGATCACGTCGAGCGCCTCCCGAACCGGGGCCATCTCGGGCTCCTGCAGCGAGCGTTCCGGGAACGCCGGGGCGTAACCGGCGGCCAGCAGCAGGTGGTTGCGCTCCCGGAACGGAACCTCGAGCCGTTCGGCGAGCAGCAGCACCATCTCGGGGCTCGGGTTGGAGCGGCCGGTCTCCACGAAGCTCAGATGCCGCGCGGAGATGCTGGCATCGAGCGCCAGATCGAGCTGGGTTCGGCCGCGGCGCTCGCGCCATTCGCGCAACAGTGGCCCAACCCGTGGTGAGGTAATTGCGCGCTCCATGCTGCGCCTTATCTAACCAGCCGCGGGTCTCCAGTTCGATTACCTGGCAGGTAAATCATGCGCTGGCGCCAAGCGCTCGAAGCTGCTCGGCGTACCCCCGCGCGACCAGTCGCTCGTCGGTGATCCCAAGGCGCTCGCGCAGCGTCTGGACGAGCGCGTACTCCTCGGCGAGGTCGGAGCCAGGTGGTGCCACCGCCTCGATCTCGATGAAGTTCCCCAGCCGCTCAACGGTGTCGAGGTGGATGCGGACCTGGCGCCAGAGGAACAGCCGCCGGGTCTTGCAGACCACTACGGTTGTGCCGATCGCGGCCGTCAGCGCGGCACGCAGCGCCTCGGCGTCGTCGACCTCGGCGATGCGGTAGCGACTCTCGCGCTGCTGCGGCTCACTGGCGCGCTCGAACTGGATCAGATGCGGTCGGCCGGGTTGCTCCTCGCGCAGCTTCAGCCCGCCACGCGGCACCGTGAAATAGGTGTCGCGCTGTCGAATCTCTCCGTGGTCCTGCGCGCCAAGCGTGCGGCAGACCGCCAACGAGCCGGAGGGGTCCGGGTCGCTTGCCTTGCACTCAATGTTCAGCCGCGGCGCGCTCACTTCCCGGATTCTGCCGCTCGTGTCGGGCAACGCCAGAGGCAAACGAGACCTACGTGAACCTCGCGGGTCATCTACGCACGGCGCGAACGAGCTGCAGCGGCTCGGCCGAGCGACTCGACCGTGTGACGGCGACCTCTGTGAAACCAGCGGCATCGAGCATGGAGCGCATCGACTCGTCGTCGTAGACGTGCATCCGCGATCCCCATACCCACACCCACCAGTTGCGAAGCGACGGCGTAGGGAGCGGGCCGGGCACCGTCCCGATCACCACGCGCCCGCCAGGCGAGACGACGCGGTGAAGCTCGGCGAGCACCAGCTCCGGCTGCTGCAAGAAGAAGAACGTGTTGGCTGACAGGGCTACGGTGAAGGCGCCATCAGGCCAGGGGAGGTGCGCTGCGTCGCCCAGCTTCAGCTCTAGCGCACCGCGCTCGACCGCCTCCCGGTTACGCTCGCGGCAGAGCGCAAGGATCTCTGGACTGTGGTCCAGCCCTGCCGCACTCGCTGCATCGGCGGCAAGAACCCTCTCAAGCAGTCTGCCGCCTCCGCAGCCAACCTCCAGGCAGCGTGCTCCCTCAAGCGGGCCGGCAACGTCGAGCATCTCGTCGAATACGGTCTCGTGCCCCTTGGGTGCTCCCAGCGGGCCTCCGTAGGTCTTGCGAGCGATCCACCCGGACGGACGCCGCGCCGTCGCGTCGATAAGCCGATCCGCCAGAGGCATCGTCCGAGCAGGTTATTCGCTCCGCGCTGGGTCTGCTCGCTGGATACAGCACCGGGCTGATGGTGGCGCCAGGCGCTGCTTGGCGGGCCGGCAGCACGCCGCATAAACCGCCATGTAGGGTTCCCGCCGGATGGCGGTCGAAATCAGGCCCGTGCGGAGCCAGCGCGAGATGAGGGCGTTCATCAAGCTGCCGTGGCAGCTCTACCGTGGCGAGCCCAATTGGGTTCCGCCGCTTTTGATGGACGTCAGAAAGCGGCTCGATCGAAAGCGCAACCCGTTCTTCGAGCACGCCGAGGCCGAATACTTCCTGGCCTGGCGTGACGGGCGGCCGGTTGGCCGCGTGAGCGCGCACATTGATCGGAACTTCAACGAGTTCCAGAAAAACTCGTGGGGTCTGTGGGGATGGTTCGAGTGCGAGGACGATCCCGAGACCGCACGCGCGCTGCTCGACGCCGCTGCGGGATGGCTTGGTGAGCGTGGCCGCGATCGCATGGTCGGCCCGATGGACTTCACGACCAACGACGAAATCGGCTTGCTGATCGCCGGCCACGAGCGTCCTCCAGTGATCCTCTGCCAATGGCACCACCCGTACTACCAGCGGCTGCTTGAACACGATCTCGGGATGGGCAAGGCGATGGACGTGTATATGTGGAGCCTGCACATCACCGGCCGCGAGAAAGTTCACCCCGCGATCTGGGAGGCCGCCGATCGACTTGAGGCCGAGCACGGAATCGTGTGCAGACCCTTCCGCAAGAAGGACCTCCACGCCGAGGTCGCCCGCTTCGTGAAGCTCTACAACACGGTGCTGGAACGCAACTGGGGGTTCGTCCCGCTCACCGAGGAGGAGGTCTACCACTACGCCAAGGACCTCAAGCCGATCCTCGATGAGAACTGGGCGATGTTCGCCGAACGCAAGGACACAGGCGAGATCGTCGGCGGCGCACTGACACTGTTGGACTACAACCAGGTGCTCGCCAAGCTGAACGGACGGCTGCTGCCGTTCGGCTGGATACGGGCGCTGCGTGAGCGTCGCCGAATCGACGCGGTTCGCGTGATCGTGCTCGGCGTGATGCCCGACTACCGGCACACCGGGGTAGCCGCGAGGCTCTACCAAATGCACTTCGACGCGGCCGAACGTACACCGCAGAAGGGCGGTGAGATGGGCTGGACACTTGAGGTTAACGAGGGGATGAATCGCGCACTGGAAGGCATGGGAGCTGAGATCACGCGCCGATATCGCACCTACGAACGCACGCTCGCGTCAACGCGATAGCCGTCAAGCCCGCGCGCTGCGCTCGCTCTCCCGAACTACCCGACTTGCTCGCCCTGCGAGCTTCGTCCCGGTCCTAGCGGATTCCCGGTTGGCCCGCTGTTAGCGTGGACGAATTGGCGCTTTGCATCGGTGTATGCCTCTCGGTCATCGGCGAATCGACTGGCGAGCCGACGCTTGAGCATGGTGTATTCACGCGCGAGCACGGGGTCCGCGCGCAGCCGGTCGCGGAAGCAAAGACGACGGTCCAGCTCGTGCTGTTCATCGACAAGGTGCAGATGGTGGGTACGATGCGACGCCGTTGGATAGCAGAGAAACCGACGGTCCGAGAGCGTCGCGTTATACGCGCGAGGGAACTGGTAGCCGGCGCGCTCGACCAGCACGGCGATATGCGCGTCAATGTCGGGCATCAGCGCCATCATGTCGATGACGGGCTTCGCGGCCAGGCCCGGCACGGCGGTCGAGCCGATGTGGTGAATATCAGCGCCGCCAAGCAGGGGCGCGAGTCGCCTGCGCTCGACCTCAAAGGAAGCCGGCCAGGCAGGATCGTAGTCAACGACCTGCACCGGAGCGTCGGCTTCGCCAGCGCGCGCCAGGTCCACCGCGCCGGCTGCTCGGCGGTCAGCAAGTGCCATCGTCGTCTTGTAGGGCAGCGAGCCGCGCACGGACCTCGCCTGCGGAGGAGAGGAGTGCAGGGTCGTGAACCTCGTTGCGGTCGTGGTAGGCGAAGTAACGCGGCGCAAGACGTGAGCTGCCGTGGCGAGCTGTCTTCTGCTCGAACTCCTGCCGCGAGCGGACGGCGTAGTGGTTGAGCCGCAGGCGCCCGACCGAAACCTGCTTGACCGAGGACTGGCGGATCGCATACGGGTCCGTCTCGATTAGCGGCAGCCGCGAGATGCCGCGCCGCATCCGTCGCGTCCACGGGTCGACGCTTATCACTGATACCGGCTCGTGGTCCTCTGTAATCGCGAGCGCTCCGTCGGCGTACTCGAAGAAGTGCGGCCCGATCGGCCGCACGGCGCGCGTCGGGTCCACGATGCTCTTGATGCGTCGGTTGCGGACCCATTGGATCCTCGCGCGCTTCACGAAGCTCTCGATCACCAGGCCGTCCGGCTTGGCGGTGTGTCCCGACGAACCGTAGACCTGCCAGTTGACGACGACACCGGGATGGTCCTCATACTCCCGGAGCACGTCGGGCAGCGGCGTCGGCCCTGGCGAGAATAGGAACTCATCAAGGTCGATAAACGCAAGCCAGCGAGTGCGACCGCGGGCTCGCTCCAGACCATCGGCGTAGGCCCAACCCTGACCGCCTTGTCCCAGCGGGATCGAACAGTCTGAGATCGACACGACGCCCGCGCGAATCCACGGCTCCAGAACCTCCCTGCCGCCATCGACGCTGAGGTTGTCGTACAGGAAGAACCGCTCGACGCCTACGAGCCGATGGAACTCGATCCACTCGGGCAGATACGGCACCTCGTCCTTGAAAATGGCGCAGATCGAAAGATAGGCGAGCTTCATCCGTGGACACGATACTTCGCGCCAGTCGCTCAACATCGACAGCAGGACGGGCGAATAGGCCCTGGCATCGGCGTGTGGGCTGCGTAACTCCCCAGGTGGTCTATGCGCGACGGCCGCCGAAGACTGCGAACCCACGCTGAGGGCCGACTTGCGCATCGGCGATGCCGGCGTCCGTCAGCCAGCGAACCAGGTCTTCGCGCGCTGGAGGCAACGGATGGCCCTGGCGGGAGCCGATTCCGAATAGGACTCGGGTACGCCGTGTCTCGCCGGCGAGGAACGTCGTGCCGATCAGGCGCCCGTCGGACTTGAGGCAGCGGGCGAACTCTCGTACTGCCTGCTCGGGGTCGTTGACCATGTGCAGGCCGCTGTAGGAGAGCATTAGGTCGACCTCGCCGTCATCAAATGGAAGTGCCAACATGTCCGTTGCCACGAACTCCACCCTCGACAGTCCTCTGCGCGTGGCGCGGGCGCGCGCACGAGCGAGCATCTTCTCGTCAATGTCGATAGCCACATAACGCACGTCGCGCTCAGATGGCAGGGCACGAAACGCCACGCCGCCGCCGCACGGAACGTCCACCACCGTCTTGCCGTCGCCTATCCCGGCGAGCGGTTCCATGCTGTCGTACAGCACCGATGCGTCGATGCCCCACACCGTGCGGCCGATCGCCTTCATCAGCCACGGTCGCTCAATGTAGAAGTCGTACAGCGCCCCGAATGGCCCGGCGCATATGTTCGGCGTCCTGTCCACCGCTACCGAGTTCTATACGATCGAAGGGGCAGGTGGACTGACCGGCTGATCTCTGATGGTCCCCACCGGGAGCGGTTCTTGGACGCGCGGCGCGGGGGCTCTCGCAGCGTGCGGATCGGCGCTGGGCTTCCTCTGGGCGGATGGCGCTAGGACGCGCTGTATTGCGCAAGCCGACTGTCCTCACAGGTCTATCTCGTAGCGGCCCCACTCGGTCGCCTTATCAACCTGTCGGTTGCTGGTCAGCTTCATGCCGATATTCTCGTAAAGCCTCCGTGCAGCCGCGTTCTCTCGCCCGGTCCAGAGCTGCACGCGTGACATGCCGGCGGCGCGAGCCGCGTCGAGGGTGTAGCGCATGAGGCGACCGCCGATGCTCCGCCCCTGGGACGACGGGAAGACGAAGACCATCGAAATGTGAAGTGCGCCAGGAATGACCGCACCGGCCCCATCATCTTTGCGGCACGGCTCTACCAGGGCCATACCCACGATGGCATCACCTTCGGCCGCTACATAGGGCAGCGCGTCGGGTTCTTGCAGCTTCTCGATGACCCTGGCAACGCGCTGCGGCGTTGGCGGCTTTCCCCGCGCAATGTTGGCCGCGTGCCACGCGGCCACCGCCCCAGGCAGGTCGCCCGTCCTCATGACGCGCAACTCCATGCCGCGACTCTATAGCGTCGGCCCGGAGACGCCCGGTCGCCTCAGCGCGGCTCGGAGGGAGGGTCCTGCTCGACGCCGAGCGCGCGTTGCACCCACGCGACATCGTGCCACGCGCCGAGCTTCCAGCCGATCCGCCGATAGACGCCGACCGGCTCGAACCCCATCGCTCGGTGCAGGCCCACGCTCGCCTCGTTCGGCAGCGTCATGCCCGCGACCGCCATCAGGTAGCCGCGCGCCGCGAGCCGCTCGAACAGCGCCTCGTACAGCGCGCGACCCGAGCCGCTGCGCCGCCGGCCCTGCTCGACGTAGACGCTGACCTCGCACGAGAAGCGGTACGCCGCCCGCTTCTGGTGTGGCCCGCCGTATGCGTAGCCGACGACGCGGTCGTCGTCTTCGAGCACGACCCATGCGTGCGTGGGCGTCGCCGCCGCGATGCGTTCGGCCATCTGCGCGGGTGTCGGCGGCTCGCCCTCGAAGCTGACGGCCGTCTCGCCAACGTACGGCGCGTAGATCGCCGCGCACGCCGGCGCATCGTCCTCGCTCGCATCTCTCACTGTCGCACCGGGCACGTTCGACCGTAGGTTACGCGGCCACACGCTTCCAGCGCGGTGGACCCATATGTTCGGTGCCGGGCAGAGACAGATGCAATCCACTCGGCGCTCCCGGATGGCACGATCAAGCTCGCGCCACTGCCAGGCCACCATCTGATGCGTTCAAGGATGCCTTGGGCAGGCTGTAAAGTGCTCGACCGCCATGCACGATCTCGTGATCTTCGACTGCGACGGTGTGCTCGTTGACTCTGAGGTGATATCCAACGAAGTGCTCGCCCGGATGCTCACCCGAGAGGGCTTGCCGACCACACTCAGCGAGGCCCGCCGCGCCTGCCAAGGACTCCTACTCACAGATGTCCGCGACCAAGCCCAGGCCAAGCTCGGCCGACCTTTTCCGCCGGATTGGGTCGCCGAATACGAACACGAGCGCGACGAGGCGTTCCGCCGCGAACTCAAGCCGGTTGAGGGCGCGGCTGAGGCGGTGCAGCGAGTCAAGACAGCCGGATTGAAGGTCTGCGTCGCGTCTCAGGGCCAGTTGGCGAAGACGCGATTGACGCTCGGGCTGACGGGGCTGCGCGACCTATTCCCGCCCGGCGCGCTGTTCTCGGCTTACGACGTTCCTCGTCCCAAGCCCGACCCCGCACTCTTTCGGCACGCTGCCGCGACGATGGGCGTTCAGCCGTCGGCCTGCACGGTCATCGAGGACACCCCGTCAGGAGTCACGGCTGCCGTTGCCGCCGGAATGCGAGCGATCGGTTACGCGGCTGACAGCGACGAGCGCACGCTTCGCAACGCTGGTGCCGAGATCATCCGATCGTTGGACAAGCTCCCAGAGTTCTTGGGCTTGCCCTCAGCGTAAAACCGTCGGGGCCTGCGGCCCGCTCGGACAGCAGGCGCGCGCTCAAGCCGTCTGGTCGCGGCGTTGACTTCGGTCACGTAGATTCCCGCTGATGGCATCCAGTCCAGAGGTCGTCTCGTTGGAGCGCGAGCATCTGCCTGGCGTCATCGAGCTGTTCTCCGGCGAGCGCTGGAGCTATGCCGATGACGAGCAGAGGACCTGGCGGGCGCTCACTGCGCCGGGAACGTTGAGCGTTGTGGCGCTCTCGTCCGAGCAGACGGTCATCGGGATCGCGCAGGTTCTCAGCGACGGTGAGGTTCAAGCGTTCCTCGCGGTCCTTGTGGTCGCCCGCGAGCACCGCCGTGAGGGTGTCGCGCGGTGCTTGGTCGAGGAGGCGCGTGCCCGCACACATGGTCTGCGGCTTGACGTGATCTCCTGCGCGGACCCGTTCTATGAACAGCTCTGCTTCCGTCGCGTCTCGGGCTTTCGCTTGCCGCCGACTTAGGTTTGCGTGAGCGCGATGCCCGACGTGATCAACCCGCAGTTGGATGAGTAGCAGGACTGTCCGCCGTTTTTCGTGGAGGCGGGCGCGGCTGGGACGCCAGGCCGGTGAATAAGCTGCTATTCGATGCTTGGCGATCGCATCTACGAGCGCGCCCGTCTCACGGGCGAGTTTCGGCTGCGCTCGGGCGCGACGAGCAGCGAATACTTCGACAAGTACCTGTTCGAGTCCGATCCTCGACTCCTGCGCGAGATCGCCGAGGAGCTGGTCCGGTTGGTACCGCTGGGGTGGAACTGTTCGCTGGTCTTGAGCTTGGCGGTGTGCCCGTGGCCGTCGCTGTCTCCCAGGTGTCGGGGCTGCCCACCGTGTTCGTCCGCAAGGCCGCCAAGACCTACGGAACGTGCCGTTTGGCCGAGGGCGGCGAAGTCACCGAGCGCCGGATCGCGGTCATCGAGGACGTCGTGACCTCCGGCGGCCAGGTGATCGAGTCCTGTCGGCAGCTACGTGACCGCGGAGCCGATATCGCGGCGGTGCTGTGCGTGATCGACCGCGAGGCCGGCGGCCGTGAGAACCTCGCTGCCGAGGGTCTTGACCTGCGCGCGCTGTTCACGACGAGTCAGCTTCGAGAGAGTCGTGTGACCGATCCCGCCCGCTCGTGACCAGGGACAGCGCTCCCGCCTACGACCGCATTGGTGTCAGCTACAGCGACGTTCGGCGCGCCGACCCGCGGTTCGAGGCGGCGATCTGGGAAGCGCTCGGTGACGCACAGACCGTCCTGAACATCGGAGCAGGCGCTGGTTCTTATGAGCCGAAGGATCGCGAAGTGATCGCGGTTGAGCCATCCCCGGTGATGATCGCCCAGCGCCGTGCGGACGCCGCTCCGGCGATCCAGGGAGTCGCCGAGGCCATCCCGCTCGATGACAAGAGCGTGGACGCGACGATGGGTGTCTTCACGATGCAGCACTGGGAAGATGTCGACCGTGGGCTCACCGAGGTGCTCCGCGTCACCCGCAAGCGGATCGTCTTCCTCACCCTCGACCTCGACGTGACCGCGCAGATGTGGTTCTGCCGCAACTACCTGCCCGAGATCATCGAGCACGACCGCAAGGTCTTCCCGACGATCGCGCACCTCCAAACCGTCCTTCGCAACATCGAGGTCGAGACGGTCCTTGTGCCCACCGACTGCACCGATGGATTCCTCGTCGCGCTCTGGAGCCGGCCCGAGGCTCACCTCAACCCCAACGTCCGCCGCGCCTCCTCCACCTGGCACCGACTGCAACCCGCAGCCATCCAGAACGGCTTGGACCGACTACGCCACGACCTTGACAGCGGCGAGTGGGACCGCTGCTACGGACAACTACGCACGCTCGACACGCTCGACGTGGGGCTGCGACTTGTCAAGGCAGAGCTGCACTGATCGGGCATACAGGGGCGGTCATCGCGATCACCGGACGATCTTGGCTGCGGGCAAGCCCACGCTTCCCCACGGATCACTCGACGTTGCGCACAAACCGGGCTCGGTTCTGCTGGCGCTCGTATGCGGTCGCCGTCCAGAAGCTCATCGCATCGAGATCGTCGTCGGTGACTATCGCTGTGAACCTAGCGGCGCCGCGTGCCAACAGACGACGCTCACCCTCACGCAGCAGGGCGGTCGCGATCCCTTCTCGCCGCTGCTCGGGATGCACGGCAAGCCTGTAGAAGCTGCCCCGCCACCCATCCCACGCGGCGATCAACGACCCAACGATCTCACCGCCATCTGACTCCGCGACGAGCAGCGCCTCGGGATCAGAGTCGAGCAGCCCCAGCACGCCGTCGCGCGTGTCGGTCACGGTCTCAACGCTCCCTGCCGCATTCCACAATGCGAGGACTTGCTCGATGTCCTGGTCCGTCGCGCTGCGAAATACGAGACGAGTCACCGCTCGCCCCTCAGACATGCTCGTGCGGTCAGCTCGGGAACGGATCTGCCTGCCGTCGCTGTCGAAGTTCTCGGCGGGCGAGAGCCAAGCCTGCACTCGGGTGGCTTGGCCGCAGTCCAATTGAGCAGCTCGCCGACGGGAAGATCGAACGGCACGGTCTGGATCGTATCTGCGGCACCGACGGTTCAGCGGGCGATCTCGGACTTCGGGACGGATAGCTTCCGCTTCCGCGCGACGTAGGCTGCGTGAACGATGGCCAATGTGTTTCAGCCAAACTGGGACGAGGAGCAGGATCGACCGCCGTTCTCATGGCGACGGGCACGGTTGGGACGCCAGGCCGGTGGGCACGCTCTTGGCGCGTCGCTGTTCGAGTTGCCGCCGGGCTCATCGAGCTTCCCGCTGCATATCCATCACGCCAACGAGGAGATGCTGATCGTTTTGGAAGGCTGTCCTACGCTACGTACACTCGACGGCGATCGGGAGCTTGCAGAGGGAGAGCTGGTCGCCTGTCTGACCGGCCGTGCAGGCGCGCACCGGATCGACAACCGCAGCGACGCGCCGGTACGGCTGCTTGTGATCAGCACAATGCTCGCTCCCGAGATCAACGAGTACCCGGACAGCGGGAAGGTGTGGGCACGCACCTGGCCTCCCGGACAACCGCAGCCCGAGGATGCGGTGGACCTCCTCGTGCGCTCCGACCAGGAACCCGTGGACTATCTCGATGGCGAGAGCTGAGCGGGGATTGGCCGCGTGACGATCGTTCGGCAGCGTCGCAAGCAAGCCCTGATCGTGTTCGGGGTCGCGACCGTCGTGTTCACGGTGCTCTTGGAACTGATCGACCCCTCGCACGTCTCGCACGGGCCGACGATCCTCGACTTCGAGTTCGCCGTGACCCGCTCGCGCGCCGCACAGATCATGGCTGAATGGGGGCCGAAAGGCCGCAGCGCTGCACACCTCTCGCTGCTGCTCGACTACGGCTACATGCTCTCCTACGGCCTGTTCTTCGCCCTCGCGGGATTCGCCGTGCGCGACACCGCGCGGGCGCGCGGCTGGCCCCGCCTCGCCGCCCTCGGCACCGTCGTCCCTTTCTTTGCGCTCGCCGCTGCCAGCTTCGACGCGAGCGAAAACGTCGCGCTCTTGCTCACGCTCGCCGGGAACGGCGGCAACTTTGCCCCGCCGTTCGCCGCGATCTGCTCGGCGATCAAGTTCACGCTCATAGGCATCGCCATCATCTACGCGCTCTGTGGCCTTGCGCTTCGGCTCAGGCCGCGGCTGCTGCAACCAGGCTGATCCCGTGCGCCCCGCCTCCTACCGCTGCGGCTGCTTGACGAGCCACTCGTCGAGCATCGGGCGCGTGAAGCGGATGTGCCTTCCGACCCGATGGCAGGGCAGGCGGCCAGCCCTCACGGCCTCGTAGATCCAGCTCGTCTTGACGTTGAGATACCAGGCGGCCTGCTCCGGGCGCAGGAGTCGGTCCTCGGTCAATGCGGCCGGGGGGTTTGCTGTTGATGGTGCTTGCATACCCCCTTACAGACCACGAGCGCCTCCAACCGGCCATGTAGTTTCCTCAGCGCCTGTTGGGGCCCTGTGGAAAGCGGGCTGGCTGGTCGCGTAGCGGAGCCCGTAGGGCGCAGCGAAGCGGCGGTCATGCAGTGGCGTCCGGTGCCCCGTTGAGGGTGTGGTGGGCGACGGGATGACTCATGTAAAACGGCTGGCCCCTGTCGGGTGCCCTACGTTGGATTTGTCTCCCGTCGCCTGCCACGGACGCCGCCATGACTTCATAGAAGCGTGCCTATTTGCTCGACATGGCTTTGTCTGGCGGCCTCCACATCACACCAGCGCCAACCAGTAGATGAGGAGACAGAATCGATGATCGCAGTAGGCGTGGACACGCACAAGGAGCAGCATCTCGCGGTCGCTCTCGACGGGCTCGGACAGGTGCTCGCAGAGATCGTCATCACGACCACCCTCGCTGGCTACAGCCAGTTCGTGTGCTGGCTCAAAGAGCTCGGCGAGAACGTGCTCGTCGGCATCGAGGGCGCCGGCAGCTACGGCGCGGGCCTATGCGAGTACCTGCAGGCCGAGGAGATCGAAGTGTTCGAGGTCGAACGCCCACAACGTCGCGAGCGCCGGACCGGGAAGTCAGACCGCCTCGACGCTCTGCTGGCCGCCAAGAAGGTGCTCACTCGCGAAGGTCTCTCGACGCCCAGAGGGTCTGGGAAGCGCTTGGCGCTGCAAATGCTGTTGGTCGGCCACCGGTCCGCCGTCAGCGAGCGCTCACGGCTCTATAACCAGTTGCAAGCGCTGCTAGTCGGCGCACCATACGCACTGCGGGAACGAGTCGGTCCAGCCCGCAATGGCGCAACGCTCGCCAATCGTCTCACGGGGATGCGCACACGCCCGACCGCGAGCCTGCAAGAGAACACCACCCTACAGGTACTCCGCGACCTCGCCAACCGCGCTCGAGCACTCCACACGCAAGCCGAGGACTACACCCGCCAGATCGAGGAGATGGTCTTCTCCCTCGCCCCGACACTCCTGGAGGAGCCCGGCGTCGGACCTATCTGCGCCGGCAGACTCCTCGCGTTCAATCCAGCCCGCTTCACCAGCGAGGCAGCGTTCGCGCGCGCCAACGGCACCGCTCCCCAACCAGCTTCCTCCGGCAAAACAGTCCGCCACAGACTCAGCCGCGGAGGCGACCGGCAAATCAACGCAGCGCTCTACACGATCGCCCTATCGCGCTCCGTCCACCACGCCCAAAGCCGCGCCTACATGCACCGCAGAATCGAGGAAGGAAAGACCAAGCGAGAGGCCATGCGCTCCCTCAAGCGATACCTCTCCCGCCACCTCTACAACCAGCTCACAAAACGCCCTTGACAACATAGAAGCATCCAATGAGTTGTGTGGAGGGTCCGAGCGATTTCCCTACGATTTCCCTAGAGGGCCGAGCGGAGGCTGAAAAAGCCCTGCTAGATGGGCCAAAACCGCCTAAACTCGGGCAATCAGGGGTGCCGGCGGAAGGATCATAATCCGCGTGTCGGGGGTTCGAGTCCCTCCTCCGGCATCGCCGAAACACGTCTAACCAAGCGGTTTTGACTGTATCACGGGCTGCGGACGGCGCGTCTTAATTTCCCCACTGATTTCCCCAGGGGGCGTCGCGGGGGCGTGGAGGGCGTGGAGGGTCGCTACGTGGCGAACAGGGCGTCGATCTCGCCCGCCAGGAGGTCGAGCACGCGCAGCACTTCGTGCGGAGTCTCAAGGTGCCGGATGCTGATGTGTGTGGTCTCGTTGCGTAGGTCTCGTAGTCCGTCCCAGCGCTCGCGCTTCGCGGCTGGGACGACGCCGGCCTCGATGAGCCAGTTCACGCGCCGCATCATGTCGGGCCAGCGCAGCTCCCCTTCGGGTCCGCGCTTGTTCGACGGGCCGCCGGCCTGCTGGTAGCGGTGCAGGATCGCGGCGTCGGCGACGCGCCGCAGCTCGTGTTCGCCGATCGCGTAGATCGCGTAGTAGAACCAGCCGTAGAGCAGCAGACCGCGGGCGGCCTCCCACATATCTCGCACCTCGCTCGGCACGGCGGGCGCGAGATCGACGGCAAGGAACCGCTCGGCCCAGCCCTCGCCTGTCGGCGGGCGGCGCGCTGCGGTGGCCAAGTTGACCTCCACGAACTTCAAGCAGATCGGGTCGGGCTCCAGCCAGTTGCCGGTCGTCAGGTGCTTTACGCCATCGTCGGGAGCTTGCGGCTCGCTCATGGCCCTGGATCGTGCCAGCCGGATAGGACCCGATGGACGGGCGGCCGATCAGGTCTCCTGCAAATCCGTTGGATGCTTCTATGTTGTCAAGGGCGTTTTGTGAGCTGGTTGTAGAGGTGGCGGGAGAGGTATCGCTTGAGGGAGCGCATGGCCTCTCGCTTGGTCTTTCCTTCCTCGATTCTGCGGTGCATGTAGGCGCGGCTTTGGGCGTGGTGGACGGAGCGCGATAGGGCGATCGTGTAGAGCGCTGCGTTGATTTGCCGGTCGCCTCCGCGGCTGAGTCTGTGGCGGACTGTTTTGCCGGAGGAAGCTGGTTGGGGAGCGGTGCCGTTGGCGCGCGCGAACGCTGCCTCGCTGGTGAAGCGGGCTGGATTGAACGCGAGGAGTCTGCCGGCGCAGATAGGTCCGACGCCGGGCTCCTCCAGGAGTGTCGGGGCGAGGGAGAAGACCATCTCCTCGATCTGGCGGGTGTAGTCCTCGGCTTGCGTGTGGAGTGCTCGAGCGCGGTTGGCGAGGTCGCGGAGTACCTGTAGGGTGGTGTTCTCTTGCAGGCTCGCGGTCGGGCGTGTGCGCATCCCCGTGAGACGATTGGCGAGCGTTGCGCCATTGCGGGCTGGACCGACTCGTTCCCGCAGTGCGTATGGTGCGCCGACTAGCAGCGCTTGCAACTGGTTATAGAGCCGTGAGCGCTCGCTGACGGCGGACCGGTGGCCGACCAACAGCATTTGCAGCGCCAAGCGCTTCCCAGACCCTCTGGGCGTCGAGAGACCTTCGCGAGTGAGCACCTTCTTGGCGGCCAGCAGAGCGTCGAGGCGGTCTGACTTCCCGGTCCGGCGCTCGCGACGTTGTGGGCGTTCGACCTCGAACACTTCGATCTCCTCGGCCTGCAGGTACTCGCATAGGCCCGCGCCGTAGCTGCCGGCGCCCTCGATGCCGACGAGCACGTTCTCGCCGAGCTCTTTGAGCCAGCACACGAACTGGCTGTAGCCAGCGAGGGTGGTCGTGATGACGATCTCTGCGAGCACCTGTCCGAGCCCGTCGAGAGCGACCGCGAGATGCTGCTCCTTGTGCGTGTCCACGCCTACTGCGATCATCGATTCTGTCTCCTCATCTACTGGTTGGCGCTGGTGTGATGTGGAGGCCGCCAGACAAAGCCATGTCGAGCAAATAGGCACGCTTCTATGAAGTCATGGCGGCGTCCGTGGCAGGCGACGGGAGACAAATCCAACGTAGGGCACCCGACAGGGGCCAGCCGTTTTACATGAGTCATCCCGTCGCCCACCACACCCTCAACGGGGCACCGGACGCCACTGCATGACCGCCGCTTCGCTGCGCCCTACGGGCTCCGCTACGCGACCAGCCAGCCCGCTTTCCACAGGGCCCCAACAGGCGCTGAGGAAACTACATGGCCGTTTTGCGCGCGTGGCGGTCATTAACCGAGACAGCACAAATAAATCAAGAGCTTTCGAAGGGAACAGCAATGACCTCCGTCACGAAGTCGACCAACGAGCCGTCCGTCCCCGCTCCGTCGAATGCGCGGCTGCAAGACCCACTGCTACGTCCGGAGGAGGCAGCCCGGCTGCTCTCTGTGAGGACGAGCTGGATTTACGAAGCCGTGCGGGCTCGTCGTCTTCCATGCGTACGGGTCGGTCGGCACATCCGCTTCACCCAGCGAATGCTGGAGGAGTGGCTGGCCGACAACATCCATGCCTGAGCTGCCCATGCGCCCTGCGCAGCATCCCCGGTCTCGCTCGGCCTCGCCACCGATGCTCGCCGGCCGCTCTGCCGCCTACAATCGTGCGGTCATGGCTAAGCGCTCCTACGGCAGCGGTCGTCTCTTCGTCTACAAGGACAGGACGGGCAAGGAGAGCTGGTACGGCTCCTGGCGAGCCGGGACGAGGCGAGTCCAGCGCAAGATCGGTCCCAAGCGCGCACAGGGCGGCACGAGCGGGCTGACGCGGGTTCAGGCCGAGCGCGAGCTTCGCAAGCGGATCGACCACGACCTCGTGCTCGCCACCGCCGAGCGTAAGACCCTCGCTGACGCCGGCGCGCTCTACATCGATCATCTGGAGCACGTGATGGATCGCAAGCGCTCGACGATCCAGGACTACCGCGGCTACCTGCGTGGGCACCTCGAAGGGTTCTTCGGCGATACGCCGATCGACAGGATCGACCCGGCGAGGGTCGCCTCCTACCTCAAGCGCAAGCGCGCGGACGGCCTGGCGAGCAAGACGGTCCAGAACCACCTGAACTTCCTGCACGGGGTCTTCGCCTTCTCGCTCAAGCGCGGCTGGGTCCTGACGAATCCGGTCGCGCATGTCGATCGCCCGAAGAAGGCGCGCTCGCCACACCGGCGCATTCGCTTCTTGCAACCCCGCGAGCTCGACGAGCTCATAGACGCGGTCCCCGACGATTCGCTGGGTGCCGTCGAGCGACCGCTCTACCTCGCCGCTGCCCTGACCGGACTGCGCCAGGGCGAGCTGCTGGCGCTGAAGTGGATGGACGTCGATTGGCTGGCGAGCAGGGTGCGGGTCGCCGACAACTTCACCCGCGGGAAGTTCGACAGCCCCAAGTCACACGAAGGACGCTCGGTGCCGATGGCCGACCGCCTGGCACGAGAGCTCGAGCTTCACTCCCAGCGCTCGGCCTACCGCACGGACGACGATCTCGTCTTCTGCCATCCCCACACCGGCAACGTGCTCGACCCGTCGAAGATGCGCAAGCGCTTCCGCGAGGCCACCACACGAGCGAGCGTGCGTGAGATCACCTTCCACGAGCTACGCCACACGTTCGGCACGCAGATGGCGGCCGCTGGCGCGCCGCTGCGCGCGATCCAGGAGTGGATGGGCCACGCCGATGCCAAGACGACCGAGATCTACCGCCACTACGCCCCCGACCCGACCAACGGAGCGCAGCTGGTCGAGCGGGCCTTCAGCACGCTGCAACCTTCGGCAACGGATGAGAGCTCTGTACGGGAGCAGACATGAGCGCCACCGCTGACGCTGTGATTATTGAGCGTGCGGGGCAAGCCCTGATCGAGGCGACGACCGTCCCGGCCAAGGTGATCCTGTTCGGATCACGCGCTCGTGGTGATGGCGACGATCGCAGCGACTTCGATTTCCTGGTGATCGAGCGTGAGGTCCATGACCGCTTCGGTGAGATGGTGCGTCTGGGACGCATTCTCGGACGGCTCCTGATTCCCGCTGACGTGGTGGTTGTGAGTGAGCAGCATGCGCAGAAGTGGGGCGGGGTTAAAGGCACGATGGTTCATGAGGCGATGAGCGAGGGCCGGGTCCTTGCCGAGTCCTGAAGCGCTTGAGCTGGCGCAACTGCTGGTCCGAAAGGCTGAAGGGGACGAGTCGGTCCTCGACAGGCTTTTGGATGATTTGGACGTGCCCGACGATGTACTCGGTTTTCACGCCCAACAAGCGATGGAGAAGCGCCTCAAGGCGGTGCTCGCCTTTCATGAATTCGACTACGACCGAACCCACAGCATCGGATATCTCACCTCCCTACTCGAGCACCACGGAATCGATCTTCCCGCGGGTCGCGAGCAGATCGAGGAACTGACTCCGTGGGCGGTCGCCGCTCGTTATGAGGACAGGTTTGAAGAAGTACTCGATCGTGGTGCCGTCCGGGAGCAGATATCGGTCGTCCGAGCATGGTCGGGACGCCTGCTGTCCGAGTAGGGAAGACCAAGGAATGCTGCAGTGCGGTACTGCAGCATTCCGCTGGGACTGCATTTGGGCATCAATGCTCCGACGCGCTGTTGCGGCATTTCGCGTTCACGATCCTCTTGGCAACAGCAAAATGCGCCCAGCCGTCCTTCGCAGCTATTCCGATTCTCTGTCGGGGACATAGTCCTTCTGCTCAGCGCAGGCCGGGCACAGCGTCATATACCAGGCCGAGGATTTGCGGCAGTGCGGGCCGCCGGGCGCGCCGCAGAGCTCACAGGTAACTGCTGCGCGCCACACCGCGGCGCCAACCAGCTTCTCGGCGAGCTCGCGTCGACGCTCCAGATCGGCCACACGCTCGCGGCCCTCCGGTGTCTGCTGGTAGGCGTTCAGGCGCTCGCTCCAAGCCTCGTGCTGTCGTTGCCATTCCGCCCCCTCGGCGTCCCTCGTACCTGATCTCGGTGGCGATGGCTCGGGATCATAAGGGTCACGGACATCCTCGCTGGATCCCCAGTAGAACCGAAGGCCGCCAAACTTCTCCTTCACCTGATGGATTACGTAGTCGGGCAGCAGTTGGCGCAGTTGCTCGTCGAGCTCGACGAGCAGGGGATACCAACCGCGACCGCAGCGGATCCAGCGTCCCCAGCCGTCCGGAATGCGCTGAAGCATCCCCGCGAGCGCCTCGGCGTCATCGCCCGCGTCCTCGGGTATGTGCATTGTGTCGAGCATCTGCCGGTAGTCGAAGCCACTGGCCGCCTGTGCCATTGCAGCCCACGCGGCTCGGAATCCTTCCGCGTCGTCGGTCGCCGATGCCATCTGCGTTGTCGCGTCCGCGAGTGCGTCCCAGCGTGCCTGCACCTCGCTCGGCAGAGTGGCCTGGTCCATCAAAGTGTCGTCTATGTGATCGGTCTCGTCCATCGCACAGCAGACAATAGGCTACACATAGGTCAACGACCGATCCGTTCCATCTGCCACGGCCGAAGCGGCGCCATTGTTCCATTCGTTGTTCCAATATGAGCAAATCCCGTCTGAGCTAGCCCCTCACAACCCCAATAACCACGGGCAACCTCATCCAACCCGACCCCCCGTCTGCGATCTCATAACCCGAAGGTCGCAGGTTCGAATCCTGCCCCCGCTATTTTGCAAAACCCGTGGGAGTGTCATAGGAACTGTGTAGGCACGAGCGAAAGAGATCGCCATGCCTACTACTACGCAGGATCACATTGAGTCGCAGGAGTTGGTGTTCCCCGCCGGCGGGGAGCGCAGGGAGTCCGTAGGGCGAGGGGAGTGGACCGGCGGCGGGGCGCCCGTCGCGGACGCCCCGTCGCTCTCGCAGGAGATGGTCGATGAGGCCGTTGGCCGTTCTGGTGGCCGCCGTCGCGTGCGGCAAGCTTTGAGGGTGCCGTCTGAGCGGATCAGCGATGAGTTGATCGATGAGCTGCTGGCCGGCGCGAGCACGGAGGAGGAGATCGCCGGGCCCGGCGGGCTGCTCGCCGATCTGACCAAGCGTCTGGTGGAGCGGGCGATGGAGGTCGAGCTGACCGAGCATGTGGGCTACGAGCCGCATTGCGAGCCGCCCGGCGGCGCTGGGAACCAGCGCAACGGCACGACGCCGAAGACGCTGATCTGCGAGCACGGGAAGGTTCACCTCGACGCTCCCCGCGACCGGGACGGCAGCTTCGCACCGAAGATCGTCAAGAAGCGTCAGCGCCGGTTCGTTGGGTTCGACGAGAAGATCCTCGCGCTCTACAGTCGCGGACTCTCCACGCGGGACATCTCCGCGCACCTGGCCGAGATTTACGGTGTGAACGTCAGTCGCGACCTCATCTCCCGCGTCACCGACGCGGTGATGGACGACGTGCGGGAGTGGGCGAAGCGGCCATTGGAGGACATCTACCCGATCGTGTTCCTGGACTGCATGGTCCTGAAGATCCGCGAGGGCGCCACGGTGCAGCGCCGCGCGCTCTACCTCGCCTTGGGCGTCACGCTCGACGGCGACCGCGACGTGCTCGGCATGTGGTTCCAGGAGACCGAGGGCGCGAAGTTCTGGATGCAGGTCCTCACCGACCTGAAGACCCGCGGCGTGCAGGACATCCTGATCGCATGCGTCGACGGCTTGAAGGGCTTCCCAGAGGCAATCGAGGCGATCTTCCCCAAGACCACCGTCCAAACATGCATTGTTCACCTCATCAGGGCGAGTCTGCGCTACGTGCCGCGGCGTGAGCGCGAGCAGGTCGCCCGAGACCTCAAGCCGATCTACACCGCCAAGGACGCCGACCAAGCCCAGGCCGAGCTCGAGGCCTTCGACGAGAAGTGGGGCGAGCGGTTCCCCGTGATCACCCAGGCCTGGTTGAACGCGTGGGAGCACGTCATCCCGTTCCTCGCGTTCCCACCCCAGGTGCGTCGCGTCATCTACACCACAAACGCGATCGAGGCGCTCAACCGCCAGCTGCGCAAGGCCATCAAGACGAAGGGCAGCTTCCCCAACGAGGACGCCGCCCGCAAGCTCGTCTACCTCGCCCTGCAGAACGCCGTCCCGCAATGGACACGAACCCGGAACTGGACCACAGCGCTACTCGCGTTCAAGATCCACTTCGGCGACCGCGTCCCAGACACTGCAAACTGACCGTCACTGATTGACACCCACGGAGTCACTGTTACACTTAACAAAGAACCCCGCTTACACAGTTAATCTGACGCCCTCAAACCCGTAAGCGTTCAGTGGGTTGGATCGCTTACGTGAGCAGTGGTGAGGGGTCGCCGTGGGCGTGTGTGGTGAGTGTTTCGGTGAGGTAGTCGAAGAGGGATCGGTGTTGTAGGCGGCAGGTGGTGTGTGCGGAGAGGAGTCGCTCGATGCGGCGTTCGCCGTTTTCGGATTGGCTGCCGAGGCTGAGCTTGCGGTAGATGGCGGCACTTCTGAGGGAGCGCTCGGCGTGGTTGTTTGTCGGCTCGACTCCGGGGTGGGTGGCGAAGGTCCATAGCGCTGGCCATGCCTTGATGAGGTTTCGTGTCATGCCGCGGCAATACTTGTTGCGCGCCCGTTTTGGGGCGTAGCCGATGATGATCGGCTTGGACTCGCGTCTGAGCTGGCGGATAGCGAGCTTGAGTTCGTGCTGGTCGCTGGTGTGCTGGAAGGTCTCCCAGGCCCAGAAGACGCGCTCACAGAGAGCGAGTCCGTGCTCACCGAACTCCTTCTCGGCCGTCAAGCCTTCGGCGTGCGCGGCGAAATCGCGCTTGAGGTGAGCCCAGCAGAGCTGACGGCGCGCGAGCGGCAGGTGCGCGTAGGCCCACCAGCGATCGGAGGTCACGATTGCCTTGGTGTCGGCGAGTAGTTGTTTGGCGTGATCCTCGTGAGGGTCAGCAGCGACCTGCAGATAGGCGTGGCGCTGATCAAAGACGCCCCAAAGCGCTCGGCGCTGACCGGCGGTCCGCCAACCGGTCTCGTCCATGTTTACCGCGCTCGCGCCGCGAAGCGCTTCCAGTAGATCGGCGTGTGGTTCGGCCAATGCTCTTGCGGCCCGGTCGAGGATCGCGTCCACCGTGCCCGTGCTGATCCTGCAGGAGAACAGTTGCTCGCAGCACTCAACGACGTCGCGCCGGGAGATCCGGTTGCGCACCGAGAGTGTCGTGACCGCCGCCTGCAAGCGGGGACCGAACGCGCTCTGGGCGACCTCGCTCGGCAGCTCGCCGCGTGCCTGCTCACCACACCCCAGACAGCGCGCCCGATGACACCGGTGCTCGGTGACCTTGACCGAGATCGCTGGCAACTCCTCGATCTGCCAGCGCACAGGTTCACTCACCGGCACGTGCTCCTCTACGGCGAAGACGTGACCACAACCACAGCGCTCGGGCCAATACTCGATCACCTGATCCACAGCCCACGCCGGCAACAGCGACCGACCGTTGCCCTCATGTCCGGGCTGGGCACCCTGTTTGCGACCCGATGAATCCTTGCCACGCTTCGGCGTGCCGGCGGGCGGATCGGCGCTCGGGGGAACAGAGGAGTTGCGCGAGCTGCGATTCAGTCGGCGCTCCAACTGTTCGATCCGCTCATCCTGACGGGCGACACGCGCGGTCAACGCCTGGATCTGAGCGTCCATCCGCAACAACACCCCCACGACCACCTCACGCCCAGCGTCATAGATCGCTTCCGCCTCAACCAGCTCCACACCAAGAGGCTCGACACGCCCCGATCATATCCCCCAACCAACTGAACGCTTACAAAAAGCCCTGGATTTCCGGGGCTTTTGCGGTTTCTGGGGTGGTGTTGGCAGGGTCCTGGGGGCGGGGATGTGAACGGAAGTGCAAACATCGCTCGGGTCAGAGTCCCGTAGTTGGGAGTCCGAAGCGCTGGCTACGATCGCCTGCGTGAATGGCGAGGGTCGAACTGAGGCGGCTGAAAGCAGCGGAGTGCTTGCCGGTAGACGCGTGCGCCTCAGCGTCCTGCGTCGAGCAAAAGCCACCGCCGTCGAGCAAGCCAAGCAGCGGTCTGATCCACGCGCGCGACGCGACTGGCTGCGTTTTCTTGACCCTGTCTTGACCGATGAGATTCGTGATGCCGGCGCCATCTCGTGCGACGAACTGGTGGAGATGGCGGCTCGTCCGCTCAAGGGGCGGGTCTCTCGCGAGACTATCGCCGAGTGGTGGGAGTATGCGCATCGGCGCGACTGGCTCGAAGAGTGCGGAGCTGATCGCTGTCGTCTCACCGCCTTCGCCCGGGAGAGACTGGAGGCTCGTCTCCAATACATTCGGTCCCCAGATCCATCCGAGTGGGCCAAGACGCTCATCAGGTGGACGCTGCCGGCGGGGGCGCTCGGGGCTGTAGGCTACCTGAGCGGCCGGTACGGCACGGCATGGATAGCGGTTGTCCTGGTCTGTATCACGGTCGCCCTCATGCTCTTTGTCATCGCGCCAATCGTGTATGCGATCGACAAGCCGTCAGACCGCTGGATTGCCCGTCGGGCGTGCGACTGGCTTGATGGTCGGCGTGTCGCTTGGTCGATTCGACCGCGCCCCGAGGTTCGCGATTTCACTCGGTTGTACCAGGCGTGAGGTAGCAGTCTGGCGGTTCGACGCTAACGAGTCAGGGACTGGGGCGTCTCGGGGCTGGGGATTGGCTTGAGGATCAGGGATTCCTAGGGGCGCGGCGCTAAACGCTCAGTGGCCGTCGAGAGTCGCTTTCGGGAGGGACCGCCCACGAAACCGCCTTCACACGAGGGCGTGGACGGTCCGGCTGGGGATCGCCAAGCACCGCCAGCGCGAGCCGGCGCGACGTAAGAGCTCGTATCGAGTGTTGACGTTTCGGGTGTCCGATCCTTGCCGCCAACAACGCTCAAGGCGTAACGGCGGGGTGACTGCCGCAACGTGCCCTCGGAGTCAGGAGGATGTCAGGCGTACCACTCGGCGGTGCGGCGGTCGGATCAATCCTCGAGGGGGCGGACTCGGATTTACTCCTCGGGCCAAGCCAGCGCTAGCACCCGTCGCGCCGAGTCGCCGCCGAAGGCCTTTGCCTCCACCCGGAACCTCTGCTCCCTGTCATCGCCGGGCAGGCTCTCAACACCCGTCACCACCGCCTGATGTTCGAGCTACTGGCCGCGACCGGCCTGCGCCGCTCGGAGCTGCTCGTGCTGTGCGGGCGACACCTCGAGCTCGACGGCGACCACCCGCATGTGAAGGTGCGCCAGCGTGTGCGTCGTCGACGCGGCGAGGGACTCGTATTCTGGCGTGGCACTTCGAGCCTGGAGGCTCGGACGGCAGCCAACGGCCGCACCTCATTATTGCTGCGGCAATACGCAAGGATGTGGAGGATCAAGCGCTGCGCGCCGAGTACCTGATCGCCCTGTGGCTACTGATCTGTGTTGTAGTCGCGATCGACCGCAGGACGATCAAGGCCGGCCGGATTGGACTCGCTCTCGACGGCGCAATCGCGCTGCCTTCGGCGACCTTGATCGACCTGGGTTTCAAGCGCGGCCGCAAGCGAGCTGGGTATCGCGGCGATTACTACACGCTGTCAGTGTGAGCGCGCCAGATCGCCTCGGCCTTGTCCGCCCATCGCGTCGGTAGCGCGGCGTGCAGCTCGGCAAGGAACTCCTCGGCCGGCGTAGCTATGGGAGCCGGGAGTTCGGCGAAGAAAGCATCGATCTCAGTGGTCGTCTGCTGCACCGCGTCGGGGTGGCTCTGCTCCGTCCACTCCAGGATGCTTCCGGCGACCTCCTCTAGCGACGCCCGCTGTGCGACCCTCGCGATCTGGAGCACCTGGGCGGCCTCCAAATGCTTATCGCGGCGCCCCCACCGTAAGGGTTCGATTCCGAGCGACCGGACGATGCGGCTCATCCCGCCCGTGTCCAGTCCGATGAACCCGGCGGCCTGGGAGAGTGTCGGAAGCGAGCGGACCCGCTCGGTGCGGGGATGTATAGCTACGGCCGACATGTAGATAGGCTAGCACACGAGATGCCGATAACGCAGAAGACACAGAAGACAAGATGGTCGCAGAGGTTGAGGGTTGGGGCGGATAGCCACGTCCTCTGTCTGTACCTACCTTGTCGCTGGAATTGATCTCTCTGGCCTACGACCGTGTGGCTGAGCGACGTGGACAGTCGACACGCTGCGTAATGAGCTTGAAGCGCACGAGACCGAGAGCTCCAGCCCCAACGGGGTCTCTCGTTCGGTGCGAGAGACCTTCGCCCGAGTGTGGCGCAACGCAAGGCAGAAACACTGCAATATCGAATTGCGGCATTTTTGTCGAGGTCTCGCGCATCGCGTGCGAGACCCCCCAAGGTTCCGTTTTGAGCAAATCCGATCCGCCGAGCCTGACTCATCGGGGTACGTTTCTTCTATTCCGCTCCTTGCCAGCATGTCAACGTCGATCTCGACGAGGAGGTCACGTCCACCTGCTCGACAACGATCTCGGTGAGCCGCCGAGGTCCGCAGGTCAAATGGCTAGAATCGGTCTCAAATGCTGACGTTGAGAACCATTGTGGAGACTAAAGCGATCACTCAGGCGCAGGGACTATGAGTGCCGCCGATACTACGGCTGAGCGTGCCGGCCGAGCCATTATCGAGGCGACGACTGCTCCGACGAAGGTGATTTTGTTCGGTTCGCGCGCACGCGCGGACGGCGACGATCGTAGTGACTTCGATTTTCTCGTAATAGAGCAGGAGGTCGATGACCGTTTTGGTGAGATGGTGCGTCTCGGGCGAATCCTTGGACGGCTTTTGATCCCGGCAGATGTGATCGTGGCCAGCGAGGAGTACGTGCATAGATGGGGCTCCGTCAAGGGCACGCTGATCCACGAGGCTATGACCGAGGGACGGGTCGTTGCTGAGTCCTGAGGCCCGCGACGGGACTAGAGGTCGTGCCGTGCCGTCGGAACTGGCGAACAGTCTGAAGAAGAGCGTGACGGGCGCACATTACGTTCGTTTTCCATACAGCGCCGGCGCGGCAAGTCCGGCCACGCCGATGAGGATCAGCGCCAACGGCCAGCCCACCACGCTCGCGGTCGGTGTTCGTCCCACCTCAACTCGCGTGATCTGTGCGGCAACGCTGACGATGAACGCAAGCAGCCCAACTCCGCCGACATAGCCGAGTCCGCGTATGTGCCAGCGGGCGGCCATGAAGATGAGCGCTACGGACACGACGAGCAGGTAGAGGTCCCATCCGAAGTGTTGAGTCCCACTCGTGTGCGCGACATGAGCGAGCGACGGCACGGCTGAGCCACCTCGACTATGGAGGATATGGGTGGACGGGAAAGCTCGATGCAGCGCGAGAGGGTGAGATGGGAGTTCGTGGTGAGAGGTCCTGTATGTACGAGCTGCGCGGGGCACGTCGCGTTCGAGGCTGATTGGGCGAGTCAGAGGGCGGTGTGGCGCAGTGGCCGTCACACTCGGGCGTTCGGTAATCGCCAGTAGCGGTCGAAACACTGCGACGACTCCGCCGACGACCACGCCAAACACGCCGGCGCCCACCGTCGCGATCCCACCCACTGTGGCGACCTCGCTCGCCCCGATCGCTCTCTCGCGTGCCAGGCGGGCCGCGACGATCAACAGCAGAGCTCCTGCGGCGACCAGGAGCCAGCGCGCCGTGTTTGCGGACGGGTGGTGGAGGAGCTTCTCCCACACATAGAACCATGCGATGAGCGAAGAGAACCCGGCGAGGAGGGCGGCGTAGCGGATACGTGCATGGCGAGTCGCGTAGGCGGCGAGCAGGCCGGTGACAGTAAATACGCCTGCGAGGTACAAGGGATGATTCGCGTGCGCGCCGATCCACTGCAAGAACGCGAGCAGCGCGATCGGCCACAGCAGGATAGCCTCGACCATCAGCACCGTTTGCCACGGGCGAGGACGATCGTCGCCGGAAGGATCGTGCGCGCCGAGCGCATAGAGGACGATTGCGGGGATCAGAACGACGAGCATGAGCGCATAGTCGCTCCACTCGTGATGGCCTGACTTGCGAGCGAACAAGATGACCGCGCCCGTTCCGAGCAGCAGGCCACCGATGCTCCGCGACAGGTCTGTCGCATTCCCCCTGGACAGTCGCATTGCGCATATACGATAACCCTCGCGCGGACGGCAGAGTCCAAATGTTGCGATCGCCGCAGCTTAACCTCGATTCGTCATCAAGGGTCTGTGGGCTGGGCTTCGATGTGATGTGAACGTCTGCCCTGGCGGGCAGGATTGCGGCTTCCACGCTCAGCAATCCACCCGCTCAGGAGGTCACCTTGAAGGTGATGGGACGTTCAACGATCAATACGGTAGATGTCGTCGCGGACGCCATGGGTTTGTCCTCGCGGGCGGGCAGCGCGCTGTTGGCGTTGGTCGCGCAGCGCCTGGGGTTGGCGGACGGGCTCAGCGGGGCGTTGGCGGGCACCCGGGAGCGGCGCTGCGGTCACGATCCCGGCCGGGTTCTCTGCGATCTGGCGGTGATGGCAGCCGACGGCGGACGGTGCGTCTCAGACCTCGCGGTGCTGGCTGGTCAGCCGGCGCTGTTTGGGGACGTTGCGTCGGTTTCTACGGCGCGGCGGGTGCTTCTCTCGATCGGGGAGGCGGAGCTTGACCGGGTCCGCCAGGCGCGTGCCGTCGCTCGCGGGCGGGCGTGGCAGCATGGGGCGGTTCCCGGGCGTGTGATCCTCGACTTCGACGCGACCCCGATCACGATCCACTCCGAGAAGGAACACGCCGCCGGCCATTACAAGGGTGCGTTTGGGTTCAACCCGCTGCTCGCCAGCTGTGGGCGGGAGGTACTCGCCGGGATCCTGCGGCCGGGGAACGCGGGCGCCAACAACGCGGCGGATCATTTGAGCGTGCTGGAGCTCGCGCTCGAGCAGCTCCCGCAGAGCGCGCTTGATGGGGAGATCCTCGCACGCTCGGACTCTGCCGGGGCCAGCCACGACCTTGCTTCAGGGTGCCGCGAGTGCAGCATCCATTTTTCCTTCGGATACGCGATCAGCGAGCGGGTCAGAGGAGCGATCCTCGCGCTCGCAGAGACCGCGTGGATACCCGCGGCAGGCCAGGACGGCGAGCCACGCGAGGGAGCGTGGGTAGCCGAGTTGACAGGCCACGTCAACCTGGCCTCCTGGCCGACGGGCACCCGGCTGATCTGCCGGCGCGAGCGTCCTCACCCCGGAGCGCAACTGAGCTTCACTGACGATGACGGACACCGTTTTCAGTGCTTCATCACCGATCAGCAGGACCCGGACATCGCGGCCCTGGAGGCCCTGCACCGCCAGCACGCCGAGGTCGAGGACCGCGTCAAGACGCTGAAGGCGACCGGTGCCTCGCGCCTCCCGTTCCACTCTTTCAAGGCGAACGCCGCGTGGTTCGAGCTCGCTCTGCTCGCGCACGACATCATGGTCTGGACACAGCTCCTCGTGCTCGATGGCGAGCACAAGATCAGCGAACCCAAGCGCCTGCGCTACCGCATCCTGCACGTCGCCGGGCAACTCACCCGCCACGCACGCAGGAGCACCCTGCACCTTCCCGCCGACTGGCCCTGGGCCACAGCGATCCAACGCGCGTTCAAGCGCCTGCGGACACTCCCCGCCTACGGCTGAACCCAGCCGCCGCGCACACCCACATCTAAAGCCAGCTCCCCGGCACCCCGCCGAAGATCAACCCTGACCCAAAACGACTGCGAGGACAGTCGAGCGCCCCCGAAACGAAGCCCCGCCGTGCCCACGCCACCACCCCACAGCAATCCAGCCGCCCGCTCACCTCAAAACTCACCTGCTGGACGCCACCCACCGCTTCGTGACGAATCGAGGCTAAGCCGTCCGGGAGGTCGAGCAGTATGTCCGCCATGCTCGTCCCTGTTGCGATCTTCGTCGTGTGTCTGTGCGTCGGTGTTTTCGCTGGTACGCGCTGGCTCCCAGACCTGGCTGAGAGGACGGTGGGCGGCCTTGCGTTCTTCGCCGTCTGCGGGTTGCTTGGCGCCGCCTCTGCAATCGTCGGCTTGCACGTCTACTCGATCGTGCATGGGCTGGGCGGAACCACTGGCAGCTTCCGTTCTGAACTGGTCGCGAGTGGTCTCAATGGCATGCTGTGGGAGGCGGGATCCCTTGTCGGGATCGCCACAGCTATTTACCTCCTGGCGCCGACTGTTCAGATCACAGGCCAAGCGTCAGGTCTGGAACGCGCGGAGGCCGACTGATTGGGTGCGGAGGGGGCTCGTGATCGGCCTCTGGCAAGTAGCTGGGCCGAGTCGACTGACTAGCGGTGATGACGAGCCCGCAGGGTCGGCAGGAAGAATGGCTTCCGTTCTCCCTGAGCGAGGCCCGACCGGCTCAGCGTCGAGTTGAAGGGATTGTGCCTGTGGGGGCATCGACGAGATGTGGTATTTACCCTCTTCGATGTTGCCCGAGCGTGCTACGACCGCCGACTACAACGCGATCATCAACACGTTTGGCGAGTACTGGGGCGAGCGCGATATGCGCGCACGACATCATCCGATGTTCATTCACGAGTTCGGTGAGACGGCCCTCGTAATGCGCGACGAGAGCGGAGGTGTGGCGGCCTATCTCTTCGGATTCGTCGCGCCGACTCGAGTTGGGTACGTGCACCTCGTTGGCGTGCGCGCCGATTCGCGGCGAGCCGGTTTCGGACGAAGGCTTTACGGCGAGTTTGAGTCGCTCGCCCGTAATCGTGGCGCAACGGCCCTCAAGGCTATCTCCATCCCTACCAACCACGATTCGATTGCCTTTCATCGTGCGCTCGGCATGTCGGTTACAGAAGTTCCCGACTACTCAGGCCCAGATCAACCTCGCGTCGTGTTTTGGCGAGACATCTCGGACTCCGCTGGCTGACAAAAACTATTGCGCTATCGCTATAGTTATGGTATGGCTGTCGTTTCAGTTCCCTCTGTTCCCGTGAGCGATGCGGCTCTGCGTCTCGGCGTCAGCGAGCAACGAGTGCGCGCGATGATCTCTGCCGGCTCCATCGAGGCGGAGAAGGTCGCCGGAGCATGGTTGATCCCAGTCAGGTCGCTCGTCAGGTTGGCGGTGTCTCACCGGCAAGGCGGCCGCCCATTGAGCGATGTGAGTGCGTGGGCTTTGTTGTTGCTTGCTTCTGGCGAGGCTGTGGACTGGGCTTCACCAAGGGTGGGCTCTCGTGTGGCGGCAGCGGTCGACGATCGTGGTCTGAGCGGAGCGTTTGGCAAGCTGGGCCGTCGCGCTGCGCGCCACGTCTACGAGGCGCATGTTGCCGAGCTACCTCGTATCGCCGGCAGCACCGATCTGATGCTGGGCGGTGTGAGCGCCGCTGGTGCCCACAAGTTGGGTCTTCAAGGCGGCAATGACTTGGAGGCTTACGTCGCGGCCAGCGCAATCGAGGGAGTCGCAAGGCGTCATGGACTGGTTGCAGGCGGCGAGCCTAATGTCGTGCTGAGGGCGGTGCCCGACGAAATCTGGTCGATCGTGCATCGTCGGGTTGCCCCAATCGCGGTTGTGCTCGCCGACTTGGCGGAGCACTCGGACGCACGGGCACGCCGGGTCGCTTACGACCGGGCCGGCAGACTCGATCACGAGCGTGCTTTGACTGCTGTCTCGCAGGGTGATTGAAGCCCTCGAAAGTGCAAACAAAGTGCAAACATGCCCCACGCCATTCCACGACACCGGAAAATCGAACGAAGGCCGAATCCTAGCCGCGTCCTACAGCTGCTCGTTGAACTTCTTCCTGATGAGTTCTCGACGGTATGCACCGCCTGGTCGTTAGCGCGCGGATCATCCGAGTACGATCGCTGCATGAGTGTGGATCCGCTGAAGAGTACGCTTGAGGAGATCGCTCCTAAGCTCGATGTCGAGATGCAGCCTGTCGTTGTCGCGCTGCTTGCAGATAAGCAGGTCGAGGACGCGTGGCAGGCATTGCTCCAGGAGGTTCTCGATGAGGCTTGAGCAGATCAGCGTCCAAGCGTTTCGCGGCTATCCGAGTAGTAGTGCTCCGTTAGGTTAGAGGAGTTTGGGTCGGGGTCTTGAATCTTCTCGTCGATGCTGCTGTCGATTGGGGAGGTCAAGATGCAGGCTGTGGCTGGTTTATTGCCGGGTGAGCTTGTGCGTGTGCGGGGTCGTTTGGAGGAGTTCGCTGGGGAGATGTTCGAGTCGATGCGCCGGAAGGATCAGCGGCGTTGGGGCGGGGTGTATTTGCGTGGGTTGATGTTGGATGGCAAGCGTAAGTCGATCGAGCCGATGGCCGCTCGGTTGGAGGATGGGGATGAGCAGTGCTTGCAGCAGTTCGTGAATCAGTCGCCGTGGGATTCCGAGCCGGTGCGCAGAGCGTTGGCGGCACGGATGAGCGGGGAGATCGAGCCGGAGGCGTGGATCATTGATGACACTGGGTTCCCGAAGTTCGGGAAGATGTCGGTCGGGGTCGCGCGTCAGTACTCAGGTGCGCTGGGGAAGGTAGGTAACTGTCAGGTCGGGGTGTCGATCAACGCCGCGTCAGAGCAAGCGTCGTGTCCGCTTGACTGGCGGCTGTTCATCCCGCAGGAGTGGGATGAGAAAAGCGAGTTCAACCAGGATCGGCGCTTGAAAGCCAAGCTGCCAGAGGACATCCACCACACCGAGAAGTGGCGTCAGGCGCTGGAAATGATCGACGAGCTGCGCTCGTGGGGGATCGAAGCTCCTGTCGTCCTTGGTGATGGCGCCTACGGTGGTATTACCGAGTTGCGCAGCGGGTTGGAGGAGCGCGGTCTTGAGTATGTGCTCGACGTCAAGGGCAACACATCGGCGTATAGCGAAAACGTGCAGCGCGAGCATCCGGCCTATGAGGGTCGCGGTCGTCCGCCTGGCGCCCGCTACCGGCAGGATCTCTCCTCGCTGCGGGAACTGGCGCTCGCCGCTCCCAAGAAGGCCGCGGTAACTGTCACTTGGCGGGAGGGCACGCGCGGGAAGATGACCTCTCGCTTTTTGGCGCTGAGGGTCAGACCAGCGAACATCAAGTTGCGTCGCAAAGCGCACAAGGCCGCTGACGAGTTGCCCGTGCGCTGGCTTTTGTGCGAGTGGCCCTCGGGCGAGCCGGAGCCCGTCAAGTATTGGCTGTCCAACCTACCCGCCGGCACGCCACTGAAGACGCTGGTGAAACTCGCAAAGCTGCGCTGGCGGATCGAGCAGGACTACCGCGAGCTCAAGGACGCGCTCGGCCTTGACCACTTCGAGGGCCGCACCTACCGCGGCTGGAACCACCACGTCACCTTGGTCTCGATCGCGCACGCGTTCCTCACCCTGGAGCGACAATACCGTCCTCCAGCCAGGGCGGCAGCCTAACCCTCTTCCGGGTCGTCCGGGAGCTACAAGCACTCCTGGCCTGCTGGCAGGGCACAAGCCCCACCTGCCGCAGAGAGCTGCCGCCCAACCACCACCTACGCGCACCACCCACCTAACGGAGCACTAGTAGGGCTGATGTGGTGCTCTCCGGCGACGTGTTGTCTGGCGAGAACGGGACTGGCAAGACGAGCTTGACAGAGGCGTTTGAGTGGGTTTTGTTCGGGAGCATTGTTCGCAAGGAGCGGTCGAAGACTCGCGGCGAGTATCAAGGCTCTTCGTGGATTCGCAGCGTACACGCGGCAGCCGACGCGGATACCTACGCCGAAGTCACGTTGACCAAGAACGGCGTACGGCACGTGGTACGGCGCACGCTTGTGGGCAACACCACCGAGCTGATCGTTGATGGCAAGCCAGTCTCGGATGTCCGCGTACTCGGCCTACGGACCGAGGATGCGTTCCGTCCCTTCTTGGGTCAGTGCGAGATTCAGGCACTGATTGACAGCGAGCAACAGAGCCGTTGGGAGCAGCTCAGCGCGATCCTTGGCTTCGCCGGCTTCGGTCAGCTGCGCGAGCGATTGCAACGCCTTCGCACAGATACCGACCGGGACGAGCGGATTAAGCGTCTGCGCGAGCGTGTCACCCGAGCAGTGCAGCCGCTCACGTCGGCTGGCAACGATCCTCTGGACCAATCGCCCGAGAATCTGCGTGCGCGTGCCGCTGGGTTTATAGGGCTTGGTGACGATGTCGCTTGGAGCGACATACGCGAGCACGCACAGCGCCAGCTCGACGCGCTCCTAGTCAAGGATCGCCGTCCCCCTGGCTTGAACGCGCTGTTGGTGGGCCCGTCAGACCTGGCACCCGCGGTGGGTCGATCGGGGGCAGCCGTGAAGGGTCTGGTTGGCCATGCGGCGGATCATCGCTCTTGGCACGAGGCCAACCAGCGAAGCAGCTTTGCGCTTCAAGGCGTCGAGCTTGTGGACCCTCAGCAGCCTGAGATCTGTCCGTTTTGCGCGAAGTCGACATTGGACGACGCACGCCTGCAGGTACTGCGCGCGCAGGCGAACAGCACCAGCAGTCCCGCGCCTCCCGACCCGCGTGTGGACCTTCGAGATGCGATGGGTGTCCTGCTCGGGGCGGGACCTCTCAATAACGATGCAGGAGCGTTGCTGCTCGAGTCGCTGAGCGATCCTGCCGAGGGGGAGGCTCTTCGGGCGGCTCAGTTGGAGCAGGCGGTGCTTGACGAGGTGCGCGACCGCGCGCGGCGGATGGCAGATGCGGCGCTGGCCGCGTACGAGACAGCCAGTCGGCCCTACGGTGACGCCACCGCGCTGGAGGGAATGGTCGTCGAATTGGGCTCCCTGGTCGAGGAGCTCGGTCAGCGGCACGCGGTGCTACGTGCTCAGCTGGAAGCAGCCAACGTGGACCTGACGAAGCGCTTCTCCGGTCTCGGCGAGCCGGACAAGGCACGGATGGCTGCGCTGCAGATGGCCGTTCTGTTGGCTGAAAACGGCTCTGCCGTCGAGGCGGCATGGAGGTTGCGCCGCTACCAGGAGCAGCTCAAGCTAATGGTTGCTGAACTCGAAGTAGCGGAGAAGGAGCGCATGGCCTCTGCGCTCAAGACGCTCAGCGGTGATATCGCCCGCTACTACGAGGAGCTCAGTCCGGGCCACCACATCAAGATCTCCGGTGTTTCGGTTCGCGATACGAAGCGTCGTCAAGCGGCGCTCGCGGCGACCTCACATGGCAAGCCGGTAAACCCGGTCACCATGTTCAGCGAGGCTGAGGGCAACTGCTTGGGGCTGAGCTTGTACTTCTCCCAGCGGGTTGATCGCAATCCTGGATGGTCGATGATCATGCTCGACGATCCAGTGCAGTCGATGGATCAAGGCCATGAGGAGGGTCTCATCAACCTGCTCGCTCGAGTCAGCCGTGATCGCCAGGCGATCGTGATGACTCATGCGCCGCGCTTTGCGCAGCAGGTAGAGGCCCAGTTCGCCGCCGTGAGTTCGTTCACGAAGTACGTGTTCGAGCGTGGTAGCGGCCCGGACCCTCAGATCGCGCTCGCGGAGGGCCGGCTTGACGAACTGCTGAGCTACGCCCAGGCCAACGCAGACGGCGAGCTTGCGCGACGCGAATCCTGCGCTGGAGTTGTGCGGAAGGCGGTAGAGCGGTTTTGTCGTGACCTCGCAACTACCACGACAGGAGTGCATCTGAAGAAGGGGATGAAGGTCGAGGACATGATCGACCGCTTGCACCAGCACAAGGCGATCGACGCCCTCGAGGTTGGGACGCTTCACCGCCTACGGAAGTTCGGCAACCGCGGTTCTCACGACGATGAGACAGTCAACCCGGCGACCTCCGCGATCCTCTCGAATGTGAATGCGCTACGGGGCCTTCAGAACAAGCACCTAGCCCTGATCATTCAGTAAGGGTGTGATTGTCGTTTGTGGCGCGGGGTGGTATCGGCTGTGAGGTGGATGGGGTGTGCGGGGTTGAGGGAGGGGGTGCGCGCTGTGTTCGGATCGGTCGTGTTGAGCGCGGCGCGGGCCGTTTTCGCGCAGGCCGCGGTGGGCGTCTGGCGCCTGCGTAGCGTGGCTGTCGTGGGGAGCCGGCTGGCGGTTTAGCCTGCGGGCGCGGGGAGCGCTTGGAGCTTTGAGAACGCAGCGGCGAGCTCGCTCGCCCAGGGCCAGGTGGCCTGGAGTTTGAGGCGGGCGCGTCGTTCGTGGAATGCGAGTCGTGCGGCTGTGTGGAGTAGCCGGTAGCGCAGGCGCTTGGGCTCGGCGTTGGCGAGTTCGCCGTCGAGCAGGAGTGTTTGTGACCATGTGATGAGGTCGTGCGCGATCAGCACGAGGTAGACCCAGACCTGGTTCATCTGGAAGTCCTTGAAGGGGAGCTTGGATAGACCGGTGTCCTTGTCGTTGCGGATGTGATCCTCGGCATGGGCGCGCTGGCGTTGGCGGAGCTCCAGGGCAGCGATATCTGGGTCGTCCTGGTCGGTGAGCAAGACCTGGAAGCGGTGTCCGTCGTGGTCGGTGAACGACAGTTGCGCCCCGGGGTGCGCGCGCTCGCGCCGGCAGATAAGCCTGGAGCGATCCGGCCAGCTACTCAGATCAACCAGGTGGGTGATCTCCGCGACCTGCCCGTTCGGCCGCCAGGCGCCGTCCCGATCAAGCGCCGGCAGCCAAGCGGTGTCAGGCACGGCAAGGATCGCGCTGCGGACGGGCTCGGTGAGATCGAACCCGACCGAGAACCCAAGGCGTCCCTCGCGGGCCCAGTTCACGAGGTCGTGCGCCATCCCGGCTGAGTCGGTGCGCAGCAGGATCTCTATCTCCTGGATGTGCTCGACGGGGATCTGTTGCAGTGCATCTTCGGCGACCATTATTTGATCGGCGGCATTGTGCGGTGCGGCGTTGCCCGGTCTGAGCGTCCCCGCGAGCGCCTCGCCCGTCTCGTCGCAGTAGGCCATCATCGGCTGAAAGCCGTAACCGCCCTTGTAATTCGGTGCAGCCCGGTCCTTCAGAGAGTGCGCGGTGATCAATGTCGCGTCCAGGTCGATCGTTATCCGCTCCGGCTTCACGCCCAGCTTCCAGGCGCGAGCGCGTGCCTTGGCGTGCGCGGCGCGCAGACCATCCAGAAGCTCGGGGTCGGACGCGACCCGTTCGACCACGCGATACGCCGTCGAATCGGACGCGACCCTGCCGAACAACGCGAGCTGATCGCGCAGCCCACCGAGATCAGAGACGCACTCCCCACCATCGGCGAGCATCACCGCCAAGTCCCGCACAACCAGGCCAGGATCATGGCCTGAGCGACGCTCCTTCATCCCCGCCAAGCCCAGCGAGAGCGCTCTAGTGAGACCAGTCTTATCCGCCACCTCGGCGAGCAACGACGCGCCAGCATGCCCAACCAAACCCTCTCCGTCCGCTGTGACCTCTACCTTGAAATCGCGGCCATCGCGCTGCACCCGCAAGGTGACCTCCTGAGCCGGGGAACAAGGACCTCAACAACCCCAATTCTCCAAGCTCAGCCGGACATTCCCGCACCCCCGCCAGCCGGGGGTGCGGCCGTTAACGCAAGATCGAGGCTAGGTAGCGCGCGGCCGCGCGCACTAAAGCTTCTCGCGGGTGGTGCCAAGGCACCGCCGACTACTGCATAAGCGGCACAATCTTGGTTGTCTTCCCCCAGCACAAGCACCCTTGCGACGAGATGTGCTCTATGCCCGGATTCTCTGGGGCGTATCACATGCCGCTTCCGGTCTGAACTAGTTGCGACTGGTCTCAATAGCATGCTGTGGGAGTCTGGATCGTTCGCCGGGATCGCTACAGTGGTATATGTCCTAGTGGCAGCTGCTGAGACCGCAGACCAGCCCGCAGGCTTGGAGGGAAGCGAGGCTGACTGATCGGGCGTGGTCGAGGAACTTCACAACGCTCCGGCGCCCGGCCTCGCCTTAACACCAGATCGCGACTTGTCTCCCATCTACTACTTGTGGCGGATCGGGAAAGCTGTGTGCCGCGCCGCTTGCGATCCTCGCGGCGCTCCAAGCGGCGACGGTGGCATCGAGCACGTCCTCGGTGCCGGCGTGGCCCAGCTCGGCGATCTCCGACGGCAACGCCAGACCGTGCTCGCCGAGCACCCGAACACGCTCTTGAAAGCCATTCCACGATGTCTTGCTCCACGCGAGGTGTCGCTTCGCCATCTCGCGGAAGCTGACCTCGGGGTGAACCTCGAACACGTTGTCGTGTGCTGAGACTGCCTCTTCAAGCTCGAGTAGCCGGTCCCGCAGCCCGTACGCTTGCCTGGAGATCGAGCCGCCCGTCAGGGTGAGACACCGCTCGCGCGCCGTGTCGTATGTATCCGCTTCGTAGACCTCTCGCGGGTAGGTCGGGAAGACGCTGCTCCCCCGAGGGCCGACGAATTCACGAGCCGCTCTGTCGGCCTCTCGCCGCTCGTTCCCGCTCGTCAAACCGATCGGCATGTCGATCCCAATGGCGACCATGTGTGAGAGCGTGCTCAAGAGATCGGTGATATCTGATCCCATCGTGGCGCGCTCGTACAGGCCATCGTTCAGCACGACGGCGACCCACCGGCCGCGCCACACATCTATTCCCGCGACATGCACGACCGGCAAGCTACAGGAGTCGCTCGTCACGCTGACCGCATCTGCGCATTTCGTATTATTATGATACGCTTCGTACACGATGCCCGGGAAGACGTTCACGGTGCTGCTCAGCCACGCTCAGCAGCAGTACGGCTACCTCACGCCGGCTGACGCGCGAGAGCTGGGTATCGATCCCACCCAGTTGCGTCTGATGGCAGCACGCCACACGCTGGATCACCGCGGCTATGGGTTGTACCGGATGCCGATGGTGCCGGTCACGCGGCTCGACGCCTACATGGAGGCCGTCATGTGGACCGGCCGGCGCGGCGTGCTCAGTCATGAGACCGCCCTAGACCTGCACGAGCTATGCGACGTGAACCCGAATGCCATCCACCTTACGGTCCCCCGCAGCTTCCGCACTCGCAAGGCGGTACCGGATATCTACCGGCTGCATCGTTTCGATCTGGACCATGCCGAGATCGGCTGGCACGAGGGCATCCCGATTGTGATCCCAGAGCGAGCGATTCTCGGCGGCATCGAACAGGCGCTCGGCTGGCAGCTCATAGACCAAGCGATCGAGACGGCACGCGCTCGCGGGCTAATCACCAAGGTGGCCGCAGACCGGCTGGCCGCTATGCGTCACCTACCGCAGGCGCCTCGCCATGGCTGACAAGGTCAAGAAGCTACCGGGTGACGTCAGCCACCTGCAGCGGCTCATCGGTAACCACGCTCCTGACCGAGGCATGCCGCCGGCGCGGTTGCAGCGGTGGTTGAACGCCATGATCGTCACCGCTGTCCTTGACCGGGTTCGCGATGAGGATGGCGAGCCCATCTTCCTGCTTAAGGGTGGTCTGGCGTTGGAGCTGCGCCTGCAGCTGCGAGCTCGTGCCACCGGCGACTACGACGCGGCGTTCCGCGCCCGGACCGAGGAGATCATCGACCGCCTCGACGAAGCGTTGACGCAGCCCTGGAATAGCTTCAACCTAACTCGCGAGACGCCTGAGACCATCCCAAACACGAAAGCGGTGAGGGTTCGCCTGCGGCTGAGCTACAAGGGCCGCAGCTGGGGCAGCGTCCAGCTTGAGATGGCGCCGGTGGAGGGCAGGATGGGCCGAGAGCTCGACCGCGTAAAGGCCATGTCGCTGGACTCGCTTCAGGTCCCGCTGCCCGAAGCGGCCAACTGCGTTTCCCTGCGCTACCAGGTCGCGCAAAAGCTCCACGCCTGCACCGAGGTGTTCGACGAGGGACGCGAGAACGACCGGTTTCGCGACGTCATGGACATCCTCCTGGTCGAAGACTTGCTCTACGACGTCGGGCTTGGCCATGTGCGCGAAGCCTGTGTAGACATCTTCGCGGTGCGGGACAAGCACACCTGGCCTCCGACCCTGACCGTATACGACAGCTGGCGCGTTCCGTTTGTCGCGCTGGCACGCCAGAACCGCTTCAAGCCCAATGACATCGACGAAGCGGCAGCGGCGCTGGCAGCGCTCATCGCCGCAATCGACACCGCGCCCAGCGCTTCCTAGCCTCGATTCGTCATCAAGGGTCTGTGGGCTGGGCTTCGATGTGATGTGAACGTCTGCCCTGGCGGGCAGGATTGCGGCTTCCACGCTCAGCAATCCACCCGCTCAGGAGGTCACCTTGAAGGTGATGGGACGTTCAACGATCAATACGGTAGATGTCGTCGCGGACGCCATGGGTTTGTCCTCGCGGGCGGGCAGCGCGCTGTTGGCGTTGGTCGCGCAGCGCCTGGGGTTGGCGGACGGGCTCAGCGGGGCGTTGGCGGGCACCCGGGAGCGGCGCTGCGGTCACGATCCCGGCCGGGTTCTCTGCGATCTGGCGGTGATGGCAGCCGACGGCGGACGGTGCGTCTCAGACCTCGCGGTGCTGGCTGGTCAGCCGGCGCTGTTTGGGGACGTTGCGTCGGTTTCTACGGCGCGGCGGGTGCTTCTCTCGATCGGGGAGGCGGAGCTTGACCGGGTCCGCCAGGCGCGTGCCGTCGCTCGCGGGCGGGCGTGGCAGCATGGGGCGGTTCCCGGGCGTGTGATCCTCGACTTCGACGCGACCCCGATCACGATCCACTCCGAGAAGGAACACGCCGCCGGCCATTACAAGGGTGCGTTTGGGTTCAACCCGCTGCTCGCCAGCTGTGGGCGGGAGGTACTCGCCGGGATCCTGCGGCCGGGGAACGCGGGCGCCAACAACGCGGCGGATCATTTGAGCGTGCTGGAGCTCGCGCTCGAGCAGCTCCCGCAGAGCGCGCTTGATGGGGAGATCCTCGCACGCTCGGACTCTGCCGGGGCCAGCCACGACCTTGCTTCAGGGTGCCGCGAGTGCAGCATCCATTTTTCCTTCGGATACGCGATCAGCGAGCGGGTCAGAGGAGCGATCCTCGCGCTCGCAGAGACCGCGTGGATACCCGCGGCAGGCCAGGACGGCGAGCCACGCGAGGGAGCGTGGGTAGCCGAGTTGACAGGCCACGTCAACCTGGCCTCCTGGCCGACGGGCACCCGGCTGATCTGCCGGCGCGAGCGTCCTCACCCCGGAGCGCAACTGAGCTTCACTGACGATGACGGACACCGTTTTCAGTGCTTCATCACCGATCAGCAGGACCCGGACATCGCGGCCCTGGAGGCCCTGCACCGCCAGCACGCCGAGGTCGAGGACCGCGTCAAGACGCTGAAGGCGACCGGTGCCTCGCGCCTCCCGTTCCACTCTTTCAAGGCGAACGCCGCGTGGTTCGAGCTCGCTCTGCTCGCGCACGACATCATGGTCTGGACACAGCTCCTCGTGCTCGATGGCGAGCACAAGATCAGCGAACCCAAGCGCCTGCGCTACCGCATCCTGCACGTCGCCGGGCAACTCACCCGCCACGCACGCAGGAGCACCCTGCACCTTCCCGCCGACTGGCCCTGGGCCACAGCGATCCAACGCGCGTTCAAGCGCCTGCGGACACTCCCCGCCTACGGCTGAACCCAGCCGCCGCGCACACCCACATCTAAAGCCAGCTCCCCGGCACCCCGCCGAAGATCAACCCTGACCCAAAACGACTGCGAGGACAGTCGAGCGCCCCCGAAACGAAGCCCCGCCGTGCCCACGCCACCACCCCACAGCAATCCAGCCGCCCGCTCACCTCAAAACTCACCTGCTGGACGCCACCCACCGCTTCGTGACGAATCGAGGCTAGGCGCGGCTTCGGTCCGTCTTCGGCCGCCGTCGCTCGGGGTCGGCAACATGGCAATACCACTTCGTGAGGCCGGTGTCCTACGGTCGGCCACCGAGATACCAGTCTTCTTCGATACGAAGAGCGCGGTCGCGGGTAGACGTTCCAATCCTGCCCCCGCTACTTTGTGGGCAGAGAGGGTGGTCGGTGGGGGTCTAGGTTCCAATAGGGTTCCGTTTGCCCTCGTGGTTGCGTCCCGCGTGTCCAGGTTGCTCACCATGCGACGAAGCTCATGACGAGAAGTGCCACGCCGATCGCGAACAGGACAATGGAGGCTTGCAACCACGCGTGCTTGCGCCAAGCGACGTTACCGGTGACGCGCAACTGGCGGGCCAACTGGAGACGCTCCTCTTCGGGTGTCAGGTTTCCGAGCGCCTGTGCGATGTCCCCGGCGTCTCGGTTCCGCAGGTGCCCGAAGTAGATGAGACCGCTGGACGCGGCTTGCGCGGTTCTCGCGTGCTCGAGGCGGGGGAACACTACCCAGAGGCCACAGCCGACGGCCGCCGTCAGCGCTGCGAGCGCCGTGATTGCGGCGGCTAGGTGCAACCCGGTGGCCCTCTGCAGTTCGCCGTGGTTCGTGATGAGCTCGTGGGCGGCGGCTCCGGTGACGGCGGTCTCCACGGCGAGCACGATCGACGCCTTGATGTCTACGGTTGCGGTCCATCCCTGGAGCGCCTCGTGTACGCGTCACCCGAACGCCGTGCCGTCGGTGTCTGGCAACGGCGGAGCCGGTGGCGGCGCGTGGCGGCCTCTAAGCGGCTTCACGAAGGTGCTCCTCTACGGCGCGGGGTAGCCGGTCACAGTCTTTCAACGTGCGCACCCACGAGAGGTGTTCGACGACGATCTCGTCTTCTGCCGTCCCGAGACAGGGCACGTGCTCGACCCATCGAAGATGCGCAAGCGCTTCAAGGACGCGCTCGACCAGGCCGGGGCACGCACGATCACCTTCCACGAGTTGCGCCACACCTTTGGTACGCAGATGGCGGCGGCCGGAGCGCCGCTGCGCGCGATCCAGGAGTGGATGGGCCACGCCGACGCTAAGACCACAGAGATCTATAGGCACTACGCGCCCGACCCCACTCATGGGGCAGCGCTCGTGGAGCGGGCGTTTGGCGGCGACGATGAGCCGAGAACCATCGCATCTGACCAGTACGCTCGGGAACCTCATGTCTGATCTTCCTCCACGTCCTCCACTAATACCCCGGAGTCTCCGAGCCCGAGCTACGAGGAGTTCCTTGAGGACATCAAGGGGCGCATCCGTAGCGCGCAGGCACGGGCTGCACGCGCGATCAACGCGGAGCTCATCGACGTGTATTGGCAGATCGGCCACGAGATCCTGCGGCGCCAAATCGCAGAGGGCAATCGCCGTGGACGCGGCGGTCCCAAGATCGTCGAGCGGCTGTCCGCGGACCTGAGAGCGGCCTTCCCCGGTGCGCGCGGCTTCTCAGTGAGGAGCTTGCGCTACATGCGGGCATTCGCTGCGGCATGGCCCGAGCGAGAAATGCTGCAGTCCGATATTGCAGCATTGCCGTGGGCCCACGTGACGCTGCTGCTTGACAAGCTCTCCGACCGGCCGACGCGCGACTGGTACGCGGCGCGGGCGTCGAGCTGGTCCAACGCGGAACTCGCACACCACATCGCAAGCCGCCTCCATGAGCGCCAGGCAGCGGCAATCACCAATTTCGAGCGCGCGCTACCGGATGGCGACATCGAGATTGTGCAGCGAATCACCCGCGATCCCGTGGTCCTCGACTTCGTGCGCCTGGCCGACGGCGCCAGAGAGCGCGACCTGGAAGCTGCACTCCTGACCGACATCGAACGCTTCATGCTCGCCCTCGGCGAGGGCTTCTATTTCGCCGGACGCCAGCGGTCGGTCCAAATTAGCGAGGAGGAGTTCATCCTCGACCTGCTCTTCTACCACCATCCGACCCGCCGCTTCGTGGTCATCGACCTCAAGATGGGACCTTTCAGGGCAGAGTTCGCCGGCAAGATGAATCTCTACGTCAACGCCGTCAACGAACTCATCGCTAACGACGAGGATCGCGCCACTGTCGGGTTCATCCTCTGCGCCGACCGAGACGAGGCGGTCGCCCACCTGACACTGCAGGGCATCGTCACGCCGATTGCTGTGAAGCGCTACACCGTTGGTGAGCGTGGAGTCCTGATGGCCGATGAGGAGAGTCAGATCACGGAGGGCATTGAGGATGAGATGGAGGGCATGCGCCGCGTGGAGCAGCAGGTTGCGGAGTTCGCCGCTCGCCGAGCACGCGAGCTTGCTACGAGCCCTGATTGACTACATACCGTCCGGTCGGTATACTCCTGAAGATGCCAGCCAAGCTCGATCATCGGCAGGCCGAGGTCAAGGCGAGGTCGGCACAGCTGGGCAGCTCGCGCGAGCAACTCCTCGCGGCGGCCTCGCGAGTGTTCGCGCGCAGCGGCTACCACGGTGCCTCGATGAGCGAGATCGCCGCCGAGGCCGGATTCTCCAAGGGCGCGCTCTACTGGAGCTTCGAGAGTAAGGACGAGCTGTTCTTCGCGCTGCTGGACGAGCTCGACGAGCAGCTGCGCACGCTGATCACCAGCGCAGCGTCGGCGCCTGCTGACCGTGACATCAGCGGCGATCTGAGCCGCGACATCTCCGCCGTGCTCGAGCACGGACACGATGTCGTGCTGCTCTTTCACGAGTACTCCGCGCTCGCCGTGCGCGACCCCAAGGTGGCCGCGCGCTACGCCGAGCGCAACGCGCGGCTGCGCGAGGAGCTCGCCGCGTCGATGCGCGCGCGGCACGAGGCGATCGGCGTTCCGATGGCGATTGCAGCGGAGCAGCTCGCGACCGCCGTGATCGCGCTCGTCGACGGACTTTCGATTCAACGACTCACCGAGCCCGACGCCGTGTCTGAGGACCTCTTCGGGCAGATCCTCTCGCTGATCGACGACGGCATGACCCTCCGAGCCAAGGAGCCCACATGAACACCGAAGCGGCCACAGTCACAGCCCCATCCACACCCACCGCCACAGCGACGCCCACGAACACAGACACACCGGCACTAGCCCGCCGCCTATCCCGCTGGCGCGACGTCCCGCCACGCGAACCGCAGGCTCCTCCTGCTGACATCTCCCAAGCCCCGCCCGGCCCCCACGTTCCTCGCCACCTGCTTGGCTCATACTGGCTGCTGGCCGAACACGACCTGCTGGAGCGCTGCCGGCGCCGTTACGGCGACATCTTCTCGCTGCGGATCTGGCCCGTCGGCTTCCTGGTCGTGATTGCCGACCCCGAGGAGATCAAGCGCGTGTTCACGAGCGACCCCGACCAGCTGCGTGCCGGTGAGGGCAACGGCGTGATGCAGCCCGTCGCGGGGCCCGAGTCGGTGCTGCTGCTCGACGGCAAGCGCCACCTGAACCGCCGCAAACTGATGCTGCCGCCGTTTCATGGCGAGCGCATGGGCGTCTATGCGGACCTGATCGGAGAGATCGCTGACGAGGAGATCGCAAGCTGGCCGGTTGGCAGGCCGTTCTCGGCGCACACCTCGATGCAAAGGATTACATTGCGCGTGATCCTGCGCGCGGTGCTCGGAATCGAAGACGCCGCGCGCGCCGCCGAGCTGGAACGCCTGCTGCCGAAGCTTCTGAACTCCCCGGCGCTGCTGTGGCCGGTCCTGCAGCGCGACATGGGGTCCCGCAGCCCGTGGCGGCGCTTCGTGGCGCTGCGCGAGCGCGTCGATGCGATCCTCTTCGATGAGATCGCCCGTAAGCGCTCGGACCCGAGGCTCGCCGAGCACGAGGACATCCTCTCGATGCTGCTCGGGGCGCGCGACGAGCACGGGGAGGCGATGACCGACGAGGAGTTGCGCGACCAGCTCGTCACGCTGCTGCTCGCCGGCCACGAGACGACGGCTACGGGGTTGGCGTGGATCTTTGAGCGCGTGCTGCGTACGCCCGAGGTCCACGCGCGCCTGCGCACCGCGGTCGCCGAGGACGACGATCGGTATCTGGACTGTCTGATCAAGGAGGGACTGCGCCTGCGCCCCGTCGTGCCGCTAGTGGCCCGCCAGGTGAATTCGCCGTTCGCCGTCGGCGACTACACGGTACCGCCGGGCACGCTCCTGACGTGCTCGATGATCCTCACGCACAGCCGGCCCGACCTCTACCCCGAACCGGACGCGTTCCGACCGGAGCGCTTCATGGAAGACGCCCCGGACACCTACACCTGGCTGCCCTTCGGCGGCGGCACGCGCCGTTGCATCGGCGCGGCCTTCGCGACACTCGAGATGAAGGTCATTCTGCGCCACGTCTTCGCCCAGTGCGAGCTGGAGGCGCCCGACGCGAAACCAGAGCGCCCGCGCCGGCGCTTTGTCACCTATCCGCCAAACCGCGGAGCGCAGGTTCTGCTGAGGAGCAGACACGGAGCCTGATACGACATGGCAACCTGGAAGGCCGCCTCGGCACGCCTCGAGAACGATCACCCGAACGAAGCGCGCCCAAACGCGCGGGGGCAGATAGCGTCGTGAGGCGGATGCCGAGCAGCCTCGCCGCATACCGCTGCGACTACGACGACTCCTTCGAGGCGTCTGTCACCGCGGCGAACGAGCGCACCCCCGAGCAGTGGGCGCGCGCCGTGTTCGAGGATGCGCCACGGTCCGTGCGCTGGTTTCTCCTCATCGGTTTCCGCTACGGACTCAACCTACGCTTGGCCCGCCGGACATCGCCCAAGCACGTTCTCGGATGGGCGATCGTCGACCGGGAGCCCGACTCGCTCACGATCGAGTCACGCTCCTGGTACCTCACCTCGCGCCTGCTCTTCCAGACCGAACCGGCACGCGTCACGCTGTCCACACACGTGCGCTACGACAAGCCGATCGCCAAAATCCTCTGGCCACCTGTATCGATTCTGCACCGCCAGATCCTCCCCCGCCTTCTGCGACACGCGGCCACACACACCCCGGCAACACAACGACCCTCCAGCCAACCAACCCAAGAACCGCAACAAGCGAACAACGCTTGCGAATAGCTGCTCGCACACGGCACGCTTCGGCAAGCGCCCGCGCGGTCTATGGCCGCAGGCAGGTGGTACAGCGGTCCGAGCCGGCCAAAATGAGTGGTTCGCGAGCATCACCGCTGCTGGCCGACGCTAATCGCGATGTTCGACAAGGCAAGGCCTCCATTAGCGTCCCACTTGGCGAGCAGCTTGAGAGCGTGTCGACCTGTCGGGCTCGCGGTCGACCGGAGCGGGCATCAATTTGAGCAAAACTGGGCGTGACTGGGCCCCCCAGAAACCCAGTAAACACGGGGAATCTCGGATAGGCCGAACCCCCCGATCCGACCTCATAACCCGAAGGTCGCAGGTTCGAATCCTGCCCCCGCTACTCGAAAAAGCCCCGCAAATGCGGGGCTTTTTCGCCTCTCGCTTATCGTCCGTAAGATGGGGTTGAGTAGGTTTGGCTAAGTTCGGGCCGATTCTGGTCGGTTTGCTCATCGCGGAATCTCCGATGCGCGTGTCCTCGTGCTCCTACGGTTGAGGTATCGGTAGTCGTTGCCGAGGAGGTCGTTAGGAGGGATTGCGTTGGCTGGTCGTAAGCAAGCTGGTCCTCGCCCTGAGTGCCCGCGTCCAGAGCACAAGGGCAGTAATGTCCGCCGGTACGGATTCCGGGGACCAGTAGGCCATAAGCGGCCTCGCTGGAAGTGTGTCCCCAGTAATGGGGATCGTCCTCATGAGTTCTCAGAAGTCTTGCCGAGGCAGACAACTCGCGAGGGCTTCTGTATTGAGTGCGAGCGGGATTACGCTCATCACGAGGGACCGCAATCAGCTCGGTATTACGGCTTCGCCATCCGCGAGATCGCAGCAGCTCTCGTTCGAGTCGGTCAAGGAGCCTCGTACTGCGAAGCCGCCTCATTCGTCAGGGGAAGGGCTGAGCGATGGCCGACGAATAAGGAAGGCGTTGTTCGCCTCTCCCGGCATGGGCAGCTCGTAGGAGATTGGGTAGAGGTCTTCGCTCCCGTGGTCTATGAGCCGTTCAAGGACGACTCCTGGCCCACTACAGGCTCCGTCCTCTTGGATGAACTCCCGTTCGTTCTGAGGCGGACTGCTCGGTCAGGCTCCACGGTTCCTCTTCAAGCCGGAGCCTCCTTCAGCATCCTCGCGGCGATGGGCTGGGATAAAGACCTGAGACGGATGCGGCTTTACAAGCTAGAAGCAGTAGCCGGTCATCGAGCCACTCAACGAAAGAATTGGGAAGGCTTCCTCAAAGGACTCACCGGGGAACCCAAGAGGGTTGTCTGCGATCAAGGTCACCCGATTATCAGGGCCGTTGGGAGTGCTTGGCCGGAAGCGCGCATCCATCATTGCGAGTATCACTTGAAGCAGCGTTGTTACTACCATTTGACGACGGTCGGCTTGCACCATCCGGGTACTCCAGCTTACGATTTCGTAGCGCGGGCCTTTGACAGTGTGAGCACTTGGGAACGCTTTAAGCAAGAGTGGTTGAGCACAAAGAAGCTTCAACTACGAAAGCACATCAGGCATATTGAGCCCCTTGTCCTCGCTCAATTGGAAACCAAGCCGCCTTACCCGGAGGCTAGTAATCCTTTTACGACTGGCGCTCTGGAGGAGACCCTAAACTGGTTGCGTAATCAGCTTGATATGAGAGCGGCCACGATGACGAACCGTGAGCGCTTGAACCGAGCCCTCCTCTTGATGCAGCTAGAGCGGAATGGTAGGGCTGATGAGGCTGCTTATGCTAGAGGCATACATAAATGGCTACTGAGTAACCAAGGCCGCCCTAATGGTCATCGTAGAAGTATCGTTGATCATAATGGGGAATTGTCACTTAGACCGTAGCTAAGCGCTTAACTCGCACTCTCGGGTGAGAATATGTTATAAGCAGCCCCAGGGAATAGTGTGTTCCCAGGGACTGCTTACCTACCGATTCTTCCTACCAGTTGAAAGTCCTCCCTTCATCTGTGTGACCGCTCCCCGAAATCCAGAAGGCCTCATCACTACGACTTCTTTGACGTTAGTTGACGAATCAACTTAGTCACCTCCGTCGAGAGAATCAGAGCCTCGACAACAGAAGGTGACGAGGCCACTACTATAATATTAGTGATCATAGTTCAAGAATTGCAAACGACTCCAGACGGGCGCCGAGTTCGTGCATTAAAGACGAACGGCGCTTCACTAGAGCGCCGTTCTTTATGATACTCATATTATAGATTTCTTGCGTCCATACTTTCACTTGTGTCAAGGCACGACTCCCAACACAAGTTTCGCACGAGCACGACCTACCCTCTAACTATAGCTGCGGTTTGGACGCGCACCGATATTCCGCTAGATTGTCATCGGTGCCACGCAAAACGGGCTTTTTGCCACTATTAGGGGTGTAAGTCCATTGAGTCATGGTCTTCATACATTCAACCGATGAAGTCGCCCATTTCTTCTTCGGTTAGTCCTGGTCCGTGACCAGAGAGGAAATAGTCTGTCTCGCAGACCATCCGCCCGTGCAGTGGGGAGTAGATTTCTAGTGTGGAACCTTCTTCCTGCAAGTGCCAACTTATGCCAGCAGCTAAGGATAAGGCTCGTCCTATGACCTCCTCGTAATCGCCTGGGCACCCCATACGCTCGGACATCGCTTGTAGGCGTTTCTCCCATGCTTCAGAAGGCATCGTAGTGGTTATCTGCAGCACGGCATGATGATATGCTCCCGCACGATTTAGATGGGTGGATTGCCTAATGACAGATGGATTGCCTGACGACATATACCGCGATGATCGCTTCATGAAGTGGTGGCGGTGCCCTGAGTGCTTCCGCGAACAATCGAGAACACTGTTCACGTACTTTCGTGGTCACGAGGAAGCGCACAATTCACAGCACGCGCCGCGTTGCCAGGCATGCGGGGAAATCATGGAGCCCATGAGTCCTTTTGAGAAGCCGTGATGACCCACTCTTACCTGATGATGAATGGTGCGTCATCGTACTTCCAGTTCAAGGGATTACGACGGCCACTCCTGAGGGACTTCCGCCGATACTGTTCTTGATCACTGAGCTTCTTCTCCGCTGGTGTGAGGCGCTCATCAATATCAGCTTGCGCATCAACTGGCTCAGGCCACTCTCGCAAGCAATGAGTCACTGACCCAACTCGCCAAGCCGCTTGTTTCAATCTCGGAGCCATAGCAAACCAAGCATCAGAACCAGCGCTCGTGCTTAGTAGATCCAGAGCCTCCATCAAGCAATCCCGTAGGGTCTCGTGAAAGGCGTCTATTTCCTGCTCGGCCAGTGCCCGAGCTTTCCGCCAAGCCTCATGTTGTGGTGACTCAGGGAGAGTAAGTGCCATCCCTGATCGCCGCTTCTTACTCAACCTCCGGCGACCCTTGCTTGTGAGCACCCAAACCTCAACCCCATTACGGCGGTCTCTGATAAGAGCGCCTTGCTCAACCAGCTCAATCAATCGCGCCTTCACACCAGGAGAGGTTTTCGGAAGCCCCACATGCCGCCTCACATCACTCATCATCACTCCCGGTTGTTCCGAGCGCCAAGAGTGAGTTTCAGCCCGCTCAATCCCAGCCAGAATAAGCTCATCAGGGATCATCCTAATAATCATGAGTCCTCCAAGGGGTCGGAGGCACCGAGAAGACAGCTAAGAGCGAGCATGAAGCAACCCACCTAATCCTCGATAGTCTGCCTCACGCGCCGAGAGCTAATACCTCACGGTGCCACGCCCCCGGCTGTTCATAGCAGCGCGGGGGCACTTATGTAGGGATGCAGCAGACGACCAAACGACGTTAGCTCGACCCTCGGCAGAAGAAACCAACGCTAAGCAACGCACCCCAAACCCGCCTCAAACGCCCCAAACCTACCCATCATCTTACGGACGATAAGCGAGAGGCGGGCTTTTTTGCGGGCGGAGAGGTGGTCAGGTTCTGGCTGTGGTTCTGGGTCAAGCGCTGGGTCAAGCTCTTGCGGGCTTTACGTGGACGGCGCAGCGAACTCCGGTCAGCAACTGGCTCCTGAACCGGCGGGCGGATCTCGATTGCTCGCGAGCCCATCCAACCGCGAATCCCTCGCGGTCGATCCCAGCAGATCAGGTTGCGGATGTGGAGAGCTGCCAGTGCTCGAGGCGGCCGCCGCCGTGGGCGAGCCTGCACCTCACGGCTGCGATGACTGTCGTGTCGAGTACCTGTTCGAGCGTGTGGGTTCTCGGCTGGATGTCGAAGGGGGAGAGGAGGTATGCCTCCAGCCCCGCTCGGGTGAGCTGCGGCTCGGCGAGGTAGGTGATGGTCACTTGCCCGGTGAGGCGCCAGCCACCGTTGTCGGCGGCGAGGCTGGCGTTCTCGATATCGAGTTTCCAGCCGCCGTCGCCCAGTCCGCCACGGACATCGTCGTGGGGGGTCATTGCGTTGTCCAGGAACTCGGTTGGGCTCTCGCTGATTTCGGCCATCTCGGTGAGCTCGTCGTCGCTGAGTCACAGCGCCACGTCGAGCTCCGCGCGCTCTTGGATTTCCTCATCCGCCCATTCGGCCGCATCCTGGTTAGCCTCGTACAGCGGCCAGTATCGGCCTCGGCGGACCGGGCGCTTAGGCGGCCAGCGGTCCAGGAAGAATGCTGCGAACCAGGGGTCGCGGAACTCGCCCCACGCCGGCAGGCCGATGCTTGAGACCCGCTCGGCCATTGCCGTCGCGATTCCTGCGCGGCGGCGATCGGGCGCGACCCAAAAGGAGTCCATGACGATCGCGTGACCGCCCCAGTCATGGGAGGCCTTCGTGAAGATCGGCCCCACGGAGCCCGGGCCGACGATCTCGTGGATGTCGGTGTCCTCCTCGCTGCGTGTGTCTACGAAGTAGATGACTGTTGAGCCGACCAGCCGGCGACCCTCGTAGGCCACCAGCACCTGGATCCGCTCACCCACCGAGAGTGTCCTTGTCGCCTCCCGCCGACGCTCGCCGCCGGGTTGGCGACGCATCAGGCCATAGCTCCATGTCCGGTAGCGGTGGCCCGGCTGGGCTTGGCGGATCGAGAGTTGCCCCGACGCCGGCCGGTCCTTGGCGCACGACGCCCAACGAGGAGCTCTTCGAGGGAAGCCCGCACCAGCGGCAGCGGCTCGGGCCATTCGGGGTGCAGCTCCTTGCGTGTGTACTCATACATCGATGCATTAGCCCAACGCCCTCGACCCAGGTGCATACGCCGACCGTGGGCCCGGGCCGCTGACGGTGACGGTGCCCCGATCGCGGCGGCGAGCTGGCACCATGTGATCGGCGCGGCCTGCGGTGCGTACTTCAGCAGCACAGAGGCAGCTTCGGTGGGGGTAAGCATGCCCAGACCGTAGCCAACCGGTAGGACTGTACATGCGCGATCCGCGTGCGGCGGGCTGGGGACTTGCACGGGGTCTCGATCGACTATGTACGGCGCTACTTGGGCAGCCCGCGCTCGCGACAGGCACGCAGGAGGTCGTCGACGTACCCGTGGGCGTCGGCTGTCGCGGCGGGGTCGAGGTCTCCGGTGCTCTCGAATTGCGCTGCGCGGCGGGGGCCGAGGCTGTTGGATTCGGCGAAGTCGCTGGTGAGTGACTTGAGTGCGCGCTCGACCACCTCGCTGTGATCGGTCGCGTGGCGGGCGATACGGTCGGCGATGTCGGTGATGCCGTGTGGCCAGTGGCGCAGCACGTAGACGATGTCGTAGGCGTCCTTCGGCTCGCCGCGGTCGGTGAGGGCGAGGGCCTTGAGCACGATCAGGGCGCCGGGTCCGCAGACTGGGATGATGCGGCTGACTTGCTCGCCCGTGAGGGTGTGGCCGTCCATTTGGATCAGCTCGCGCTCTTGGAAGGCGAGTTCCAGGCCGGGGGCGATAAGGGCGCCGAAGTCGTCCTCGAGCGGCTGCACGCTGCCGCCCTGTTCGGTGCCCGGAATGGGTGGCATGAGGAAGTCGATGGTGACGTTGAGCTCACCGAGTCGCCAACGCTGGGGTGTGGGGTTGCCGCGGTCGTTGACGTCCGGTTCGAAGTCCTCTTGGCGTAGGCGTCTGGCGATCTCGCTGTATTGCTGCTCGTCGAACAGTGCGACGGCGAGGCCGACGTCGAGGTCATTGGTGCCGGCATGTCCGGCCTCGTCTGTGGGATCGGCGTCGGCCTGGCGATCGATGAGCAGGCTGGGGGCGAGCCCCCCGACGATGCACAGCCGGTCCATCATCGCGCCGAGGGTCACGGCCACCGTCAGGCAGGCGGTTTCGACCAGCACGGTTTCCTCGCGCTGATAGCCGCTGTGGTGTCGGGGCTTATCCGACGGGGGCATAGTGCAGATGGTGATGGCGTAGGTGCTCGGCGGCCTCGGGCGCGCGCTCGGGGAGGTGCAGCAGGTCGAGGTAGACCTGTGATGGGGAGACACAGTTGAGCCCATCATGGGGGTGCTCGCCAATGAAGACGCCGAGGTCGTCCGGTCCGACGAGCTGCACGTTGGCGCCCGCAGAGCTCTGGCGTAGCTCTAGGCGCTTGGCGGCGTTGCGGGGATCGCCCTCGACGTAGACAGTGGTGAGGCGAAAGCGGGCGAAGTGGTCGATCGCCCACGCGGCTGGGAGCCCGGTGAACGCGTGGCGGATGTCGAGCGCGCCAAGGCGTTGTACAAGGTCGCGCGCGAGCTTGATCCCGCTGCCGCTGATGTGGCCGGTGAGGATGTCGTGGTGGGTGAAGCGGTAGTCCTGCGCCCAGGCGTCCAGCAGGCGGTCGGGGTCGCGTGGGCGCAGCTCGCGCTCGCGACGTTCCAGCAGCAGCTCTTCGTCGAGTCGTCGTACGATGCGCGAGACGCTGCCGTCATCGAGACCGGTAGCCGCCACGAGCTCCTTCTGGCGCCACCACCGGCCAGGATCCTCGAGCAGGATCCGAGTCACGCGCGCGCTCTTGGGTGCGAACGGGGATGAGGGCCGGCCTCGCGATCGAAACTGGTTGGGGCGACCCTCGACCCGCACGTAGAGATCGTCGCTGCGGATGCGGGCGTTGCCGGACAGGTCGATCCAGCCGAGTCCCACCTTCTCCGCAGCACGGGCTCCCGCGGGAGTCATGTATGGCACTACTAGGACCGGGATCGTGTCGTCACGTTGGAGGTCGCGCATCCGGCTCGCGGCGTCGGCGAGGCGGCCGGGCTGGCTCGACGCCTTGACCTGGAAGACCCAACGGTGGCCTTGCTCGTCGTGGCCTACGAGATCGGCCTCGCCGTCCGTCTCGGAAGGCGCATCGAGACGCAGGCCAGGCTCGCCAAGCAACTCAGTCAGGATCTCCGGCAGGCGATGCGTCGCCTCGCGCTCTATGGCCAAGGCTCCTTCCTGCATTTATCGTGCCCTTGTCATCATTTTGCAGAAAGTTATTATACACAGGGGACGGGGCTGCTGCTAGAACCAGATCACCTGCAATGCACCGCATGTATGGTCTTTTACGCAGGAACAAGGTTATCGCGAGCGGCTGCAGTTGGGGGCTCCGTACCGGGTGATCGAGGGCTCGATTTGCCAAACCCCGCCCCAGCTGGGAGAACTCGTGGCAAGAGTTCGTGCCGTTCCTCGAGTTCCCCCTCGAGCTCAGGAAGATCCTCTACACGACAAATTCGATTGAGAGCCTCAACGCTAGGTTTCGCCGCGCAGTCCGTCACCGAGGCCACTTCCCAACGAGCAAGCCGCGATGAAGGTGCTCTACCTCCTCGCCACAGCCCGGCGCAAGAACCGGACAGACCTGATCGGAGGTACCCACGGCTGGAGGGACCGGTTAGGCTCCGGCGAACGTGTCGAAACGCAGCCTGATGCTCGTCAACAGCCTCTTCCGCGTGAGCTACGGGCTGGGGGCACTTTTCGTTCCGCCGAAGATGGCCGAGCTGAGGCTGGCGGCGGATACCGCCGAGCATCCAGAGGCTCGACTGTTCGTTCGCGGGTTCGGCGCGCACCAGATAGGTGTAGCGGCGGTCGGTCTTGCCAGTCGGCGCTGGCGGCGCCTCGAGCAGCCGGCTGCTGTTGCCGCTATCGCGATCGACGCGTTTGACATGCTCTCCGCGCTGGTCGAGGCACGCGGTCGAGGACGAGTGGACGCCGACCTATCCGGAGGGCTGGTGTTCTCGGCAGCGGGTGTGGCTACCGCTGCGGCCGCTCTACGGACGCCAACGCCGAGATGAACGGCTCACGGACAGCCGGGTCGCAATGTTTAGCCTCAAGCGCGCGCTTCTCGGCGTCGGGATCTTCACTGGCGGGGTAGTCGCGCCCGGGACCGCAGGCGAGCGGCAGCGATGAGCGGCCGTCCCACGGCGGCCCGGGGAACGTCGCATCGACGGTGATGCGTCGGCCGTCGATCACGATGCTGAGGTAACGGTGGACATCGACGAGCCCATCCTCGGGAACGACGTCGGCGACCCTCGTGTCAAATAGCTCCCGGGCGCGAGCGCGATCCAGCCGGTAGACACGATGGACGATCAGCGGGTCGGTCTCGGGGAAGCGCTCGGACAACTCTTGGACGAGAAACAAGTGCTTGGTGGAGCAGGTGCCGCGACGCTCGCGCAGCATTCCTTCCACGCTGCGATCACGGGGACGGCCATAAGGCAGCGCCCGCACTGCTTCGATCAGGCCGAGCAGAGATGAGTCGGATGCAACGAGCGCGTCGATTAGCGCAGCGTAGAGCGGTGTGTCTGTAACGACCGGCTCTATAACCCGGGGGTTGCCTGCCCGTAGATGAAGAACTCGCTCGTGGCTTGCACTTCGGCGTTCCAACGGCGCGTCGGACTTTCTCCCAGAACGTCTCGAAGCGCTCCTCCGGGACGTGCGAGAGCCAGAAGCCAAAGAAGCACACGTCGTATGTCCTGTCGGGCTCCCACGCGAACAAGTCTGGCTGGATGTAGCTGACATGCGGATTGTTCACGCGGGCGCGGCACAGCTCCAGCATCTCCGGGGAGCCGTCGATCGCGGTCATGCTGGCGGCGGGATCGGCCAGTCGTTGGGTCCACAGTCCGGTCCCGCACGCGAGCTCCAGGAAATCTCCGGCCGGATCGAACCGCTCTAGGGCGTCTTGCACCTCGGCGGCGCCAGCGAACCAGCGGGCGAGACTCGCCGTCATGATCCACTGGATGGCTGATCACGACGCTGTGCTGTTCGACCTCGACGGCGTACTCGTTGATTCACGGGTGTCGTTCGCACGCAGCGTCAATAGCGCACTCACATCGCAAGGTTTGCCTCCAAGACCGGAGCACGAACTCCACCAGTATCTCGGCCCTCCCCTGCACCGGACGTTCCGTGCGCTGGTGGGCGAGGAGGCACTAGTCCAGCCGTAGTCGCCGCCCATAAGCACGACATCCACGCCATCGGCGTTCTCTGGGGAATCGGGTCGGAGGTGGAGCTGCGTACGGCTAGCGCCGACGCAATCGCTCGAACGCCGGTCGAACTTGAGACCCTCTTCGCTCACCGAGGCTAAGCGCCGTCGGACATGCGCGGTCGGCTCGCTCTGCGCGAGCGTGGCAGCATGTAGGGGCTCGGCGGGACCGGCGCTCAGCGAAAGAAAGCATCACCTCCGCCTCGGGCTATCTATGGCTTGGCTCGCGCTCGGTCCCATCAAGACTACGTAGCCGTCTCATCGGCAGCGCAAACCACAAGACCGCGAACGGAATTGTCCCCAGCACCGCCGTCACCGCGCCCGCCGTCACACCAAACAGCTTGGTTGTGACAAGCAGTAGGCAGCCGCACATCGCCAGCGCCAAAAACGCCAGGCCCGCGATCACCACCCGATTTGAGCTGAACACGAGGTACTGCTTGTCGTCGTGGCGGAATAGGAAGCGGTGCTCCGCAGAGGGCGCGATCGTGCACACCGCCGCAAACGCTGCGAGTATCAGTGTGATGAAGTACACGGTGCGCTCGAAGTTCCCGACGTGCGCGAAGCCGGTGTCGAACGGCACGATCAACAGGAACGCAAACAGAACCTGTACGCCGGTGACAACGACGCGCAGCTCGCCCGTCATCTCCTCCAGGTTGCGGTCAAGGCGCTCGAGCTGAGTCTCGTGGCGGGCCTTGCCCTTCGCGCTCTGCGGGTCCGGCATACCCATCAACGGTACTGAGCTTTGGCGTGCCAGCGAACGGCGGTAGTACGGATGGTGCCCGCGGCCGGCGAGGTCACGGTTGCGTTCCAGCACCGCGCCCTGGGGAACGTCCGTCATCCAATGTCTATTCGCGGGCCACGAGGATGACCCTGCTGACGCTTATGCCATTTGCTCCCTGAACGGTGCACAAAGCCCGAGCACATGATGTTGCCAGCGCGGATTGAGGCCCGCCCCGGCCGGGTATGGAAGCGATGAACGTTGACGATCGAAGGAGAGCTCCAACGTGAGAATCGGCTATTTCTTGTCAAGCGAGGAGTTCGACCCGCGCGAGCTCATCAGGCAGGCGCGCATGGCAGAGGATGCCGGCTTCCAAGGGCTTTGGATCTCAGACCATTACCACCCTTGGAACGGTCAGCAGGGGCACAGCGGCTTCGTGTGGTCCACAATCGGCGCGCTCGCCCAGGCCACCTCCAGGATGAACGTTACGACCGCCGTCACCTGCCCGACCGTGCGCATCCACCCGGCGGTCATCGCACAGGCCGCCGCGACCTGTGCGGTCCTGTTGGAGGGCCGCTTTGCGCTTGGGCTCGGCAGCGGCGAGGCGCTCAACGAGCACATCCTCGGCGACCACTGGCCGCAGGCCTATGAGAGACGGGAGATGCTCGAGGAGGCCGTGCAGGTGATCCGCACGCTCTGGCAAGGCGGGATGCAAAGCCACCGCGGTCGTCACTACCGCGTCGAGAACGCTCGCATCTACGATCTGCCCGAGCAGACACCGCTGATTCTCATCTCCGGGTTCGGGCCCAAGGCCACAAAGCTCGCCGCCAAGATCGGTGACGGGTATTGCACCGTCCGGCCCGACGAGCAAGAAGTGCAGCGCTTCCGCGACGCCGCCGTGGGGCAGCGCCCAGTCGCCGGCGGGATGAAGGTCTGCTGGGCGCCCGAGGAGACTCAGGCGCGTGCCACCGCGCACCGGCTGTGGCCCAACGAGCAGTTGCCGGGCGAGCTCGCGCAGATCCTGCCGACTCCCGCACACTTCGAGCAGGCATCAGAACTCGTCAGCGAAGACATGGTGGCCGAAGCCGTCCCGTGCGGGCCAGACCTCGACCTGCATCTACAGGCGATCAGACGCTACGAGGACGCAGGCTTCGACGAGCTCTACGTCCAGCAGATCGGCCCAGACCAAGAGCACTTTTTTGAGGCCTACGCCGGCGAGATCCTGCCGCACTTCAATGACAGCAAAAGCGCCACCTCAAAGCTCACATCCGCCTCGGCATGAGCGAAAACACAACACCCACTCCAGCACTCCCGGCAGATGACAGCAGCATGCGCCGGCCGAATCGCGAGAGCCCACAGCTCACCAGCGTCTCTGAAGCGGTGCGGCGGCTACTCAGGCACACGCAGCCGATTGCTGAGCCGACGATCTCAAGAGCTGGCGTCCGCGGCGAGGCGCATCGGGTGCGCTCGATCCTGCAAGCGACCATTAACGATCAGTAGCCGACTGGAGGTAAATGAAATGCCGCCACGTGGTGTGAAAGAAGGCAGCAAGCGTGAGCGCCAATACGAGCACGTCAAGGACAGCGAGCGTCAACAGGGCGCGTCGCTCAAACGGGCCGAGGAGATCGCGGCGCGCACCGTCAACAAGGAGCGCGCCCGCAGCGGTGAAGCCCAGACCAGCTCGCGTACCTCCACCAGTGACATCTCCTCCGGTCGGCGCGGAGGCCTTCGCTCCGGCAAACCAGGGCCACGCGGACGCACGCGCGAACAGCTCTACCAGGAGGCCCGTAGCCTGGGCGTCAAAGGCCGCTCACACATGAACAAGACCCAGCTACGAGCCGCTGTCGACAACAAGAAGAGCTGAACCGAGGCCGTTTCAATTCCACCAGCGCGGGTAAGGCAAACCCATGAGCATCGGCAGCTCCATCTTCCTCATCGCGGTAGGCGCAATCCTGCGCTACGCAGTCACCGCGACTGTCTCCGGCATCTCTATCCAGACGATCGGCCTGATCCTGATGCTCGCCGGCATCCTTGGCTTGGTGCTCTCGCTGTTGTATCTCTTTGCTTTGCGGCCAAGACGCGCCAGCGGACGGCCGCCCTACGAACCGCCCGAAACCTACTGACAACAGCTGCTCGACTCACGAGCGATCGGCCAGCCGAGGTACCAGTCCGGCTGCGCGCCGTTGGTGCCGATGTCGGGGTGGTAGGGCCCCATAGTCATACCGGATTGATCTGGATCAGCCCGCCCATCAGCACCAACATCGCCGCGACCGCCGCGAACAGACCAAGCGAGCGCAGCGCATAGCCCGGCCACATCGGGGTGCCGACAACGTTGTTCTCGCAGCGGCCGGGGCCGGGGAACTGCGAGTGGCGCTGGCGCACGATGATCGCCAGGTACAGCGATTAGCGCACCAAGGATCGCCGGGATGACGCGTGCGCTTCGGCGGCGACGATCGTCGTCGAATTCCAGCTGAGTGTGCCTCCCGCCTCTGGCGCGTCGGTCGGGACCGTGAACTCCCGCTCCCCATCAGGAGAAGCGCGCCTTACCTGGTGAAACACATAGTTGGGCAGCGGGGTGCGTAGCTGCGCGTCGAGCTCGACCAGCAGCGGATACCAGCCGCGATCGCAGGAAATCCAGCGTCCCCAACCGTCGGGAATGCGCAGAAGTATTCTTTGCAGCGCTTCGGCGTGCTCGCCAGCGTCCTCTGGTACATGGACCGCATTAAGCAACTGCTGGTAATCAACGTCGAGCACGGCCTTGCCTCGTCCTATTTCTTTCATACTCCGTAACCGTATTGTCGATCGATCGCGTAGTCGCCGGTTCGTCACTGGTGCTGCCATTCATCGCACAGTCCCCTTGCCCACCCTCACCGGCAAGTCAGCGTCAGGTCGTGCTCGATCCGCGATACCTGGTGTGAGCTGCGGGTTGCTGGGCTCACGGTGCTCTGGGTTCGGGCTTCCGTTTGCGCTTGCCCCGGCGCTCCTGCCAAGGATTTATGGATGTGCGACCTTTGGCCGGTCGCGGGCCTCGACGCTCGCTCCTGTCGGCTACCGACTGCTTCACTCCATAAGTGTCGCCTGCCAGTTGTGCTCCTGTAGCCGGTTGTCCAGTTCGCGTCGCTCTTGGGCGAGCGCGTCGAGTCGTCTCTGAAGCTCGGCGACCTTGACGTGGCGCACCATCCGAATCTCAGAGCGGCTGTAGCGCTTCAGCCCAAAGCCCGAGCCACCCGTGGCCGCTTTGATCGCGGCGCGCAACGCGCCTTGGCGTAGAGCGATGACGTCGCGGCGTGCGATCCCCTCTGTCACGGTCTCACCGGTTGCCAGTTGCGCACGCGCGTTGGTGTGGTTGATCTGGGCTATCAGCCCCTGCAGTTCGTCACAGTGCCGATCGAGCTCGGCCAGTAGCTCAGCCGGGCTCTCGGGCGGCTCCTCCCCCTCCTGGGCCAGCACGCAATTGGACAGGCGATCCTGGAGCTGTGCGACTCGCTTCTGCAGGTCGGCCCGGCGGTTCAGTGCTTCTCCAACGATCAGCGACATGCTCATAGTACTGCACACAATTGTCTGAGGTGCCTGCCGGGTGCTCCCGCATTTTTTCTCGGGCGAAGACAGGGCCGCATGCGGCCCTGTCCCGGACGGTGCATGCACCGTCCGGCCGGGCCTTGCATGCAAGGCCCGGAGGGGGCCGCACATGTGCGGCCCCCTCATCTGGCGCATGCGCCAGATGAACAGCAGAGACTGCCAATCCGGCGACAATCCGGCCAGCCTGTCCCGAACGGTCCACCTCGACGGTTAAGGTCCCAACGTGGAGTCCGCTTCCTTCAAACCGTTCGCTCACCTTGCAACACCCAACGTGGCCTTGTACAGGCTCATCATGGGCGAGTTCGTGGCGGCCAAGCGGCGCTTCGTGGTGCACTTGCGCGGCGAGGATCTCAAAGAGGCACTGGCGCAGAGAGTGGCGAGCAGCCGCGTATCCGAGGAGGCGCTCGCGGAGGCACTTGGCAAGCTCGTGGAGTGGGGCAACCTGCGCGCCGATCCTGACACCAGCAGGGTCATGACGGTTGAGGACTTCCATCGCGCGCGCTTTCTCTATCAGCTGACACACGCGGGCGAGGCCGCCGAGCGGGCGCTCGGCGTGTATGAGGAGCAGCTCGGCAAGCGTGGCACCCTGCAAGCTGTCGCTCTGGCGGATATCGCCACTCAGCTGCGTGCCCTGCGCGAGCTGGCGGGAGACGCGGATCCCGATCCCGCGCGCTTGGGCCTGCTGTTGCGAGGCCTTGTCGATCGCTCCGAAGGTCTCGCCAGCAATGCCCAGGCGTTTATGGGATCGCTGCGGCGCACGATCGAGCTCCACGACGCCGATGTGGACGCCTTCCGGGCATACAAGGACCAGCTGGTCAACTACCTGGAGCGCTTCATCTCGGATCTCCTCACGGTAGGCGCGGAAATATCGGGCCTGCTGCTCGGTTTTGAGGATGCCGAGGTGACACATCTGCTCAGCATCGTCGCGCGCCGCGACGCCGAAGACGCCGCCCCGGGTGTCACCGCCGAGAGGGACAGCGCGGATCGGTCGGACGGTGAGGACGGCTTGTGCGACGACAACTTCGCTGGCGAGAGCGACCCCCGCGTCCTCGCCTATCGCGCCGGCATGGCAATGTGGCAGGAGCGCTGGCAGGGTTTGCGCCAGTGGTTTGTCTCCGAGCCCGGCCATCCAAGCCAGGCAAAGCTGTTGCGCAGCCGCGCGCGCCAGGCGATCCCCGACCTGCTGGCGGTGGTCGCCACGCTCAATGAACGTCGCTCGGGGCGCTCCGATCGCTCCGCCGATTTCCGTGCTCTGGCTCTGTGGTTCGCCGAGGCGCCCGACGACGGTGCTCGGCACCGGTTGTGGCGCGGCGCGTTCGGCCTGTACGGCTCGCGCCATTTGGTGCTCGACAGCGACACGCGCACAGCCCGCGAGGAGCGGCCGGTGCCGGCGTCCACATCCTGGCGCGAGGCTCCGCCCTTGCACATCAGCCCGCGCTTGCGACGCACAGGCAGCTATGAGCGTCGCGGCCGCGCCAACCGGATCGCCGACCGTGAGGAGGGCCGTCGCCTGCTTGCGCAGCTCGTTGCCAAGCAGAGCGAGCAGACAGCAGCCGCGCGGGCGCGGCTTACGACCGAGCGGCCCACCAAGCTTGGAGAGCTTGGCGAGCTCGATCCTGACGCTTTCGGCCTGTTCCTCTCATTGCTAGGCGACGCACTGGCGGCGCGCCGCCCCGACCGCCGCGAGATCGCCACCACAACCGTCGACGGCACACTCGCCGTGCGCTTGGTCGCGCTCGCAGATGCTGGCACCATCGAGATTCAAACTCCCGCGGGCATATTCCGAGGCCCCGACCACGTAATCGAGATAACCGACCTCAGCCCGCCGGCGAACGGATCCGCGCCCGACGCGCGTTTGGTTGACGCAAGCGAGGACTCCTCGGTGGTGGCATCGAGGTGACCCATGCGCTCGACAGCGCGCTGGAGGGCGCCAGAGAGGCGAACATGAGGCGGGCCGTGCGCGCGCTACTGCGCCGACCGTTGCTGCGAGCCGGTGGTGCCCATGCCGAGGAGTTCCGGCTCGTGCGCCGCTACGGCGCCGAGCTGCGCTCGTGGTTTGACGCGAACACGGGTTGGCGCTTGATCGTCGATAGCGAGGTGGCGCGACTGGTCAAGCTGACTCCCACGACCGACGACCCCACGCATCCGGCTCGCGATACACGCTCGCGCGCTCCGTTTAGCCGCCGGCGCTACGTGCTCACCTGCCTGGCCCTGTCGGTGCTGGAGCGCTCAGACGCCCAGATCACGCTCGGACGCTTGGCCGAAGGAGTGACGGTGGCCGCCGCGGACGAGCAGCTGGCGGGCGCCGGTGTGACGTTCACGTTGAGCGGGCGCGAGGAGCGCGCAGACCTGGTCGCGGTCGTACGCCTGCTGCTGGAGCTGGGCGTGCTGGGGAGGGTGGCGGGCGACGAGGACGCCTACATACGCGACGCCGGCGATGCCCTCTATGACGTGCAGCGACGAGTGTTGGCCGGCGTGCTTGCACCATCGCGCGGCCCGTCGACCATTACCGCCCGCGAGCTCGACGAGCGACTCTCACAGCTTGCGGCCGATCCGCTGCCCGAAGCGGAGGACCTGCGCAACCGCGCGCTGCGCCACCACCTCACGCGACGCCTGCTCGACGACCCGGTGCTCTACTACGAGGAACTCGACGCCGAGCAGCTGGCATACCTCACGGGCCAGCGCGCCGCCCTCACCAGGCGCGTCTCAGAGCTGACCGGGCTCGTCGCGGAGATTCGTGCAGAGGGGATCGCGATGGTTGACCCAGACGACGACCTCACTGACGTGCGGATGCCAGACACAGGCACCGACGGGCATGTGACATTGCTCCTGGCCGAGTACTTGGCGGGCCGGCTCGGGGAGGGGGCCGTGGCCGAGCAGGGGACTGGCGCTGTTGAGGGTCGAGGGGATGGTGTCATGGCCGAGCTTGGAGTCGGGGCCAGCCCCGAGGGCCAGCAACCCGTCTCCGAGGACGAGCTGTGCCGGCTCGTGCGGAGCTTGGCCGAGGAGCACAAGTCCTACTGGCGCCGTGCCGCACAGGAGCCTGGCGCCGAGGCGCTCCTGGTTGACACGGCTCTCGAGCGGCTGACAGCGCTGCGGCTCGTGCGTCGTGGGCCGGCCGGCGTGACGCCGTTGCCCGCGCTTGCCCGCTACGCGCTCGCGGACCCGACGATCATGGAGAGCCGCACGCAGCTGGAGTTGGTTGGGTCCGAGCAGCCCGGCTCGCCAGAGCCGGGGCCGAATGGGTTTGGACGGGCAGGGCAGGGGCAATTGGGGCTCCCAGCGTGACCGTGCAAAGCCTCCCGCAACCCGAGCGAGAGCGTTGGCAACCGCTGCGCGCTGGCCTGGTGGACATCTTCTACTACGACCAGGAGGAGTTCCGCTTTCGCGACGGGCGACTTTTGCTGCGCGGCAACAACGGCACCGGCAAGTCCAAGGTGCTCGCCATGACACTTCCTTTCCTGCTCGACGGCGAGCTGTCGCCCCACCGCGTGGAGCCCGACGCCGACCCGAAGAAGCGCATGGACTGGAATCTGCTGCTCGGCGGCGAGCACCCCAATCCCGAACGTCTCGGCTACACGTGGCTCGAGTTCGGTCGGCTCGATGCCGAGCAGGGCGCTCAGTTCTGCACGCTCGGCTGTGGCCTGAAGGCGATCGCCGGTCGCGGCGTCTCCGACCATTGGTTCTTCATCAGTGACCAGCGAGTTGGCGAGGACCTGATGCTGGTTGATGGCACCGGGCGCGCTCTCAAGCGGGACAGCCTGGAGGACGCAATCGGCACGCGCGGCGCTGTGCATCGAACTGCGCGTGCCTACCGCCGAGCGGTGGACGAGGCGCTGTTCGCCCTCGGTCAGCGCTACAGCGCCTTGATCGATCTGCTCATTGAAATCCGTGCCCCGCAGCTCTCCAAGCGCCCGAGCGAGGCCACTCTTTCCAGAGCGCTCACGAGAGCGTTGCCGCCGCTCGACCAAGCCCTGATCGCCGACGTCGCCGAGGCCTTCCGCGGGCTGGAGGAGGACCGCGACGCACTCACCGCGATGGTGCAGGCACGTGACGCCGCCACGGTCTACCTCGACACCTACCGCTACTACGCGCGCATCGCCTGCCGTCGCCGCGCCGCCCCGCCGCGCCATTCGCAGAGCAATTTCGATCGTGTCAGTCGCCAGCTGGCCGATGCGCAGGCTGCCTATGAGAAAGCGCGCGCCGAGCTGGCGCAGGCACAGGAGGCGCTGGCGGCACTGCGCGCGGAGCAGGAGCGCTTGCGCGCGCGCGAACGTGCGCTGCACGAGAGCCCGGAGGCGCGCAGCGCGCGCGAATTGCAGCGCGCCGCAGAGGACGCCCGCCGTGCGGCCGAGCTAGCGACCGGGGCCAAGTCGGCGCACGAGCAGGCACTCGCCAGGGCGCACCAACAGCAGCAGCGGCTCGCCGACGCCGACGCGCGCGCGGCGCAGGCCGGTGACGAGCTGGTCCGAGCGCGAGCCGCCGCCGCCGAGCAGGCCGTCGCGGCCGGGATCGCAACCGCGTTCGTTGAGGCGGTGGGCAGCGCGCTCGGGGTGCCCGAGCGCGCCATCGATGTGCCAGAGCTGCGCCATCGCGCCGAACAGCTCCTCGAGCGCCAGCAGCGGGCGATCGACCATCTGATCACACTGCTCGAGGCGGCCGCCGATCGCCGACGCGAGCTGCTCGCCGCGCGCGAGCGCCAGGAGGAGCGCGCAAGCGAAGCCACGGCGCTTGCCGAGCGGCGCGAGCAAGCTGGCAGGCAGGTGGCCGAGGCCGGCCGCGAGCTGGCCAGGGCGGCGCGCCTATATCTAGATACAGCCACCGCCTTCGCCGTTTCAGACGTGGCGGAGCCGCTCGCGGCCCTGGAGTTGTGGGTGGAGACGCTCAGCGGTCCCAACCCGCTGGTGGAACTCGTCGGCGCGGCGGGCCGCCAGGCAAGCGCGGCGCTCGCACGAGAGCAAAGCGAGCTTGAGGCCGGAGAGCGCGAGGCGACTGAGGAAGCGAGCGAGCTGGAAGCCTCGATTGAGCGGTCGCGCGCCGGCGAGCACGAGCTGCCGCCGGTCCCGCACACACGTGACCCCGCCGCGCGCGATGGGCGCGCTGGCGCGCCACTTTGGCTGCTGGTCGATTTTCGCTCAGACGTGCCCGAGCAGCGGCGCGCTGGCATCGAGGCGGCGTTGGAGGCGTCAGGCATACTCGACGCCTGGGTCAGCCCCGACGGCGAGCTGCTCGCCTCAGGTACCTCGGATGTGCTGCTCGCGCCCAATGTCGACGACGGCGCGCTTGCGGCGGATGCCGGGGCGGGCGCGACGGTGCGCGATGCCGGAGACCCCGGCGCACGCCTACGGGACGTGCTCGAACCGGCGCTCGATCCAGAGGACCCCCAAGCGCGAACGGTGGGCGAGGACGCGGTGCGTCGCGTGCTCGCGGCGGTCTCGCTCGCGCAGGACGATGGGCCGGTCTGGGTGACCCCCGAGGGGGAGTTTCGCAACGGCGTGCTGCGTGGCGCTTGGAGCAAGCGGGCGGCGGCGTTCATCGGTCGCGGCGCCCGCGACGCGGCGCGCCGTGCCAGGCTCGTCGAGTTGGAGCGGCTCCTCGCCAAGGCGAAGCGCCGGTTGCAGGAGCTGGCCGCCGATCGTGAGCGCTTGCGCGAGCGCGGAGAGGAGTTGGAGCGCCAGCTGCGCGCGATGCCAAACGATGAGTCGTTGCGCGACGCGCACGGCAAGCTCGCCGCCGTGGACGGCGAGCAACTGCGCCTCGCCGAGCACATCGCGAAGGCGGCCGAGCAGTGCGAGCAGGCACAGGCGGCCATTACCCGGGCGGAGAGCGACGTGCGCGAGAGCGCCGCAGAGCTGGGCTTGCCCGAGGAGCGCGCGGCGCTCGAGGGCGTGCGGGTTGGGTTGCAGTCCCTCGGGGTTGCCCTCGCTGGACTGTGGCCGGCGATCGCTACGCTCGATCGTGCCTATGAGGCGGCGGTCGACGCGGGCAGGGATGTCGAGAGCGCAACTCGAGAGTCGCTGGAGCAGGACAAGCGTCGGGGGGTGGCCGAGCGTGAGGCGACCGAGCGCAAGGAGCGCCACGACACGCTCGCGCAAACGGTCGGAGCGGCGGTGGCCGAGTTGCAGCGCCAGCTCGCCGGCGTCGCGAGCGACTTGCGCACAAACGGGCGTGCCCAGAGCGAGGCGGATGAGCGACGCTCGCGCGCCCAGCGCGAGGAGGGCAAGGAAGACGGCCGGCGCCAGCAGCTTGCGGTACAGCTGGAGCAGGCGACCGAGCAGCGTTTGGCGGACGTGGACGCGCTGCGGCGCTTCGCAAGCACCGGCTTGATCGCGGTTGCGCTCGGCGAGGTCGAGCTTCCCGAGGACGGCGAGGAGGAGTGGAGCGTTAGGGCCGGGTTGCGTGTGGCGCGCCAGATCGAGCAGGAGCTGGCCGACGCCCCCGACGACGAGCCCGCGCTGCAGCGTGCTTCGCGTCGAGTGACCGACGAGCTGAACGTCCTCGGCGACGCGCTGCGCCGCCACGGCAACAACGCGTCGGCGACGATGCCCGAGGAAGGGATCGTTGTCGAGGTCGTATTCCGTGGTCGCACTACAACCGTGCCGGAGCTTGCGCGCGCGCTGGCCGAGGAGGTAGGCGACCGCGAACGTTTGCTGGACGAGCGCGAGCGCGAGATCCTCGAGAACCATCTCGTTGGAGAGGTCGCGGGCACCCTGCAGGAACTGATCTCTGACGCCGAGCAGCGCGTCGGCGAAGTCAACGGCGAGCTGGCCGGCCGTCCGACGAGCACCGGCATGCGCTTGCGCCTGCGCTGGCGCGTCGTCGAGGACGGCCCGCCGGGTCTCACTGAGGCACGCGAGCGTTTGCTGCGCCAGTCCGCCGACGCATGGTCGCAAGAGGATCGCGTCGCGGTCGGGGCCTTCCTGCAAGCGCAGATACAGGAGGTGCGCTCACGTGACGTCGCCGGCACCTGGATCGAGCAGCTCACCGAGGCGCTCGACTACCGCGCCTGGCACCGCTTCGCGATCGAGCGCCACCAGGGCGGCGCGTGGCGCAGCGCCACGGGTCCCGCCTCCGGGGGCGAGCGCGTGTTGACAGCAAGCGTGCCCCTGTTTGCGGCGGCGTCCTCTTACTACAGCTCGGCGGGCAGCCCGCACGCACCGCGGCTGGTGATGCTCGACGAGGCATTCGCCGGCGTCGATGACGACTCGCGCGCCAAGTGCTTTGGTCTGCTCACGTCCTTCGACCTGGACGTGGTGATGACCAGCGAGCGCGAGTGGGGCTGCTATCGCGAGGTGCCCGGCCTTGCGATAGCGCAGCTTGCGCGCATGGACGGCATCCCGGCCGTGCTCGTCAGCCACTGGGAGTGGGATGGCGCGACGCGCACGCAGGTCAAACGTCCGGTAGCGGGCGTCGGCGCTGTTGGGGCGGAGGCGGCGGGGGACGGGATGGATGAGCCCGGCGAGCGCAGCGCCCCCGGCAACGGGCAGTTGCTTTGACCGCCGAGCACGATCGGCTGGCGCGGCTGCTCGGCGCCCCCGACCTCGCGTGGCTGCTCTCACGTGTGCGTCGTCGGCTCGAACTGGGCCAGCCACTCGACGGCGTCGTCACGCTCGCGGATGCCTCGCCCGCTCAGCGCCGCGCGGTTCAGCGCCTGCTCGGTCGCGCCCCGCGCGCCGGTCGTGCTTTGAGCGTGTCGTTGCGCGACGTGGACGAGCTGCTGCGTCGTTCGGGCGCTTGTGCTGATGGTCTGGAGGCGGCGGTGGTGGCGCTCACGGGCGCGGTTGTCGTGCGCGCGGATGTACTCGCGACTGAGCAGGCCGACTGGGAGCGGGCGTTTGCGCCGCTGGACGAGCTTGTTGAGCGGCGGTTAGCGCCCGGCGCGCCCAGAGGCGAGCAGCTGGCAGTGTGGCTTGCGCGGCTGCGCGGCTCGGGCGCGGTCAAGCGCACAGAGCCCGACCCAGATGCCGCGCTGACGCTGCTTCAGCGGCTCGCCACGGTGCTTGAAGCGCTCCCGGCCAACGGCGAGCCATTGGCTCGCTTTGCCGCGCGCGCCGCCGGAGGCGCGCACGCACTCGACGACGGCCGGCCGCTTGCCACGCTCGCACTCGGCGCGGTCAGGGCACTCGCGGGACTCGATGGCCCCGATCCGGACGAGTCACAAGCCGAGGCGCGTCGCGAAGCGTGGGCCAGCGTCGGCTTGCTATGCGACGAGCTGTCAAGTGTCGTGCTCGTGCTGGGACTGCCGGGCGAGAGGGAGAGTGCCTCAGGTCGGATCTTGGGTATCGCGCGGGAGAGCGGGGAGCCGGTGTGGTTGACGTTGCGTCAGCTCGTGCGCGACATGCCACGCTGGGAGAGCACCTCGCGCCGCGGCATCTCAGGGCAGACGGTGTACATCTGTGAGAACCGCGCGGTCGTTACGCTTGCCGCCGACCGCCACGGGTCCAGATGCGCTCCGCTGGTGTGCACCAGCGGCCAGCCGGGCGCCGCGGCGATGCACCTGCTGCGCGCGCTCGCAGGCGCCGGTGCGCGCCTCGTCCACCACGGCGACTTCGACTGGGGCGGGGTGCGGATCGGCAACGTCCTGCACACCCGCCTGGCGGTGGCGCCGTGGCGCTTCGACGCCGAGCAGTACGTGCAAGCGGCGGCATCTGCTCCGGCGTCTCAGGCGCTCAGCGGCGCGCCCGTGGAGGCGAGCTGGGATCCGGAGCTCGGTGCGGCGATGCGCCGGATCGGGCGACGGATCGAGGAGGAACTTGTGGTCGAGGGGCTGTTGACCGACCTCGCGGGATAGCTGTCGAGTGTTCGCTCGTGGCCTGCTGTACGCCATCGTCTCGTGGATGTGAGTGGGAGTGCAAAACATCGCCAGCCTGGCGCGCGCGAGCGTGCGCCCCGCCCCCCGGCGCATGCGCCGGGGGGAACGGCATGACCGGACCAACTCGCCCTTGCTGCTAGCGCGCTACTTCACGATGTGGATGATGCGCTCCATGCCGAGCTGGGTGTGACTGCGATCGTCCTGGGTGTCCATGAAGCACAGCTCCACATAGATACCTGGCTTGGCAGTGATCGTCTCCTGCTGGAAGGCTTCGTGCGAAACCGGCCCGGCGAAACCGGCAGGCGGCCCGGCGATCAGCTTTTCAAACGCCTTTTCCTTGTTGGCCAGCAGATCCTTGACGGCTTGCTTAGCGGCCTTCATGCTCTTGACGGGCGCCGCGACGTCCATGTGCACGAGATAGCCTTCGTTTTCGAAGCGCACAAGCTCGCCGTCGTGCAGGGTGCTCGGTCCCTGAAAGCCGAACTCGATCGAGCGGATCGTGGCTTCTGGCGCCGGCAGCGGCACGGGCGATGCGGCCGCGGTCACGGTGAAGAGGGCGTGTGCCTTGGAACCCTTGCCTTCTCCTCCGGGTAGAACGGCAACGTATTGACCGGGTTGCAGGTAGGTCTGGGCTTCGCTTGACTGGCCAGGGCTCACTTCGGCGTTGAACACAATCGAGCCGTACTTACTCGTCGCGTTGGTGTTGCCATGGGCCTTCTGTATGGCGGCTTCGACTTCGTCGAAGGTGGCGCCGGGCTTCAGGAGAAACAGGATCACGTCTGCTTCCTTGACGCCGGTCGCGCTCGACACTACGTTGACGGCGCCCGACTGCGTAGCGCCGCTGACCGCGATCGAGGAGTTGGTGATCGTCAGCGAGAGCGTCGGCAGGGTTGAGCCGGCGGCCGCGGGGCCGACAGCGATCGTGCCAGCCGCGAGCAGAGCGCTGGCAGTCATTGCGAGGAGCAGGGCGTGTCTTTTCATTGCATGATCTCCTGGTGGTCGTGTTGGAGGGGGGAGAGAGATGACAGCGGTCAGGTTTGCGTTGGATGACGCGAGCCGGGCCGCGGGAGAGCAGTCTTTATCGACCGCTGTTCCGGCTCGCCAAAGTTTAGCTACGGCCAGGGTTTGCGCGTATGGAACGGCACACCGTGAGCACATGCCCGATGACTTCGGGAGGGCCGACCGACCGATACCGCCCGCTCGTGAGCACAACTCGTCGCACACACGCCCTGCTTCATTTCACGCTCCTGTACTTGAGGTGGGTGACGCCGGGAGCCTCGATGGCCCGGACCTGCTCGAGCTGCACCTCCGCGTCCCGGAGGTTGTCGGAGAGGCGAGCACCGTCGCCGAGCACCACCGGAACGACGTGGAACTCAAGTTCGTCCAGCAATCCCGTTGCCAGGTACTCCTGCGCGACCTGGGCGCCGCCCCCCGTTGCGCTGGTTCTCCGCGTCACCGGGTGGCTCACAATGCGGCTCATAACCCACATGCTCGGTCAGCTCGACCTCCATCGCGCGCTCCAGGAGCCGCTTGGTCAGCTCGGCGAGCAGCCCGCCGGGCCCAGCGATCTCCTCCTCGCTGCTCGCGCCGGCAAGCAACTCATCAACCAGCTCGTCGCTGATCCGCTCACACGGCATCGCGCCGGAGTCTGAGGACGCGAACACTTCCGGGCAAGTCCGCTGAAGCGCCGTGTCGGCTATGGTTCCGACAGTCTGCATATCTCGAATGGGCCGGGATCGGAGGGTGGGCGGTGGCTAAGGCGGCTGTGGACAGGAAGTGGATGAGGGGCTCGCCCTTGAAAGGGGCTTTGCTCGCGCTCTTGTTGGAGTTGGGCGAACCGACGCATCCGTGGAGGTTGGCGACGTTGGCTGCGAGGCGGTTGGGGCCGGCGTCGGCGATTGACCCCGGTTTTGTCTACAAGATGCTTACGACGCTAGTAGAACAGGGCCTTGTGGACTGCAGGATGGGCAAGAATGACGATGGGGCACCTCAGAAGGTGTATGGCGCGACCGACCTTACCGAGCGTGCGGTGAGCGAGTGGATGGCTACCCCCGTGTCCGAGAATGCGATCCGTGCCGAGTTGCAGATCAAGTTCGCGTTCTCGCGACCGTGTGATGTGCTTGTGCTGTTGCGGACGCTCGATACGTACGAACGGCAGTGCTTGGATCGGCTCGCGGAATGCTTAGATGCTGAAGTTCCAATGTCCTCGTGGACTGGGTTGAGGATGAACGTGTCGAGCACGTGGACCGAAGAGCGTTTGGAAGGCGAGTTGCGATGGATCATGCGTACTCGCGAATCAATGCTCGACTATGCCGTCAAGCATGGTATCCAAGGGCTATGAGCCTGTTTGCTTTCGAGCATGTCACAAAGCACCATTGGGATGGGCGTCGCCCCTTTACAGTTCTCGATGACGTGTCCTTCGAAGTCGATACGGGAGATTTTGTCGGCGTCTGGGGTATGCGGCGCTCGGGTAAGTCCACCTTGTTGCGCCTTGCGGCTGGGATGGAACTGCCGGATGAGGGACGGATTCTTTTCGATGGCCAGGACCTGACTCGACTCTCTGGGGACGCCCGTGCTGAGCGGTTGCGCGCTAATGGCATCGGTTTTGTCACGTCGAACAGGCAGTCTGGAGCGCGCCGAGATGCGCTCGATTATGTCGCCTTGCCGCTTCTCGCGGACTCGCTGAGCCTCCGTCAGGCCCGTGGGGTCGCACGGGAGGAGTTGGAGCGGATGGGTGTACTGAACTGCGCGCACATGCCGATCGACAGGCTCTCGCTTGGTGAGGCTTTGCGTGTGGGCTTGGCGGCAGCGCTGGTACATGAGCCGAGGTTGCTGTTGATCGATGAACCTGCGGTGGTACTCAGTACCAGTGAGCGTGACGAGCTCTACGGTTTGATTACGTCGTTTGGTCGTGCTTCTACTCCTGCTGTTCTTGTGGCCTCTGAGGACATGCGGATAGTCCGTCGTGCGAGGCGCATTATGACGATTGGCGGAGGCGTGTTGCGCTCCTCAGATAAGGAGGGAGAGGTGGTCCCGCTCCGACAGGGGCGCGTTTCCGACGGATCGCTGGGCTGATCGTGAGCGCACTGGAGCTGCGCGATGTCGTCAAGCACTACGCCAGCGGCGGAGAGACCGTGCGAGCTGTCGACGGTGTATCACTGCGGATCTCCCCCGGAGAGTTTGTCGGGTTGTACGGTCCAAGCGGATCGGGCAAGACCACACTATTGCTGCTCGCGGCCGGTCTGAGTAGCCCGAACAGCGGGAGTGTTTTCTTCGGTGAGCACGATCTTTCTTCTATGTCGGGCTCGGAGGCCGACAACTTCAGGTTGCGCGATGTGGGTTTCGTCTTCCAGTCGTTTCACTTGGTGGCGGGTGCTTCCGCTTTGAGTAATACGGCACTGAAGCTGCTGGCCGACGGCTTCACACTGCGCGAGGCGAAGGAGAGGGCACTTCCTTGGCTTCAGCGGGTTGGTCTCGCCATGCGCGTTCAGCACACGCCGGAGCAGTTGTCGATGGGTGAGCGCCAGCGTGTGGCGATAGCTCGTGCGCTCGTGAACGAACCGCGGTTGTTGCTGGCCGACGAGCCGACCGGCAATCTCGATTCTAAGCGCAGCGCCGAGATTCTGGGACTATTGTGCGATGTCTGTCACGAGCGCCAGATACCGGGGCTGATCGTTACGCATGATCCGCAGGCGATGGGGTTCGTCGATCGTGTCCATACGCTGCGAGACGGCCAACTTGCTGAAGGGCTCGATACGGAACGGGCAAGCACGTCGGTGGGTCGATGAGCAAGCGGCGCGCGCTCACACCGACGATCCAAAAAGTCAGAGTCAGCACGCTGCTCGCTCTTTACGGATGGCGGTTGCGCTGCCATAAGCTCCAAGAGCTTCTCGCGGGTGTAGGCATCGCGATCGGTGTTGCTTTGTTCTTCGGTGTGCTCGTCGCGAACACAAGTACAACCAGCTCGGAGTCCCAGCTCATTCACGCTGTGACCGGGTCCGCGCGTCTACAGCTTGCCGCTCGGTCATCGGCGGGCTTTGACACACGGCTCGTCGAACGCGTGAGGGAGCTTAGGGGTGTCGAAGTGGCTGCGCCGGTACTTAGGTTGGACGCCGTGATCGTCGGTCCGCGGGGACGGCGACAGGCGATCCAGTTGATCGGTGTAACGCCGGTGCTGGCCGGACTTGGAGCGTCTGCGGCGAAAGACGCGAGCGTCGCCGAAGGATTGCTGTCGGGTGGGATCGGTCTTCCGTCGTCGGTCGCCGGGTCAGTTGGCGCGGAAATTAACGAAAACGTCACGGTCTTGGCGAACGGGGAAGCTCATACGGCGACGGTTCGTGCTGTGCTTGGTAGCCAGGTGATTGGCCCGGTGGCATCCAGTCCGGTCGCGGTCGCTTTGTTGGGTGAGGTTCAGCGCCTCACCTATCTCCCAGGCCGGGTCACCGAAGTGTTCATCAGGCCGCAACACGGCTCAGAATTCACGGTCGCCGCGGAGCTTCGTAGGCTTGCCGCCGGGCGGCTTGACGTAGAACCGGCAGACAGCGAAATCCAGCTATTGAGCGACGCTGCTGGTCCGAGCGGTCAGTCGACGACGCTGTTTGCGGCGATCAGCGCGATTGTCGGGTTCCTGCTCGCGCTCAACGCGATGTTGCTGACGGTCCCCGAGCGACGCCGATTCGTTGCCGAGCTGCGCACACAAGGCTTCGGTCCCCGCCAAGTCCTCCTCGTCCTCGGCTCCCAAGCACTGATGCTGGGTGTCGCCGCGTCAACGGTGGGGATCGTCGCGGGAGCAGTTCTGGCTCGGACCGTCTTCAACGAAATTCCAAGCTATCTGACGATCGCGTTCCCGGTGAGCGCTCACTCCGTCATCGCTCTAACGACGGTCGTTCTGGCGCTCGCTTGCGGCATTGTCGCTGTCCTGTTGGCGTCATTGCCCCCGGCTCTCGATCTTCGTTCAAACAAGCCCCTTGACGCCGCGTTGCGCGAGAGTGGGCAGCCAGGACAGCGCATCGGGACGCGCACGATCGTCGCGTTTGGCATCGCTGGGATCGCGCTGATCGCGGTGGTCGCGGTTGGGACACTGATCGATCCGAGTCTCACAATCGTTGGAGGAATCGGGCTCGCGCTTGCCGCTGCCTGCCTCATACCCGCCGTCCTAACGGGCGTTGTCGGCGCGATGACGCCCCTAAGCGAACGGATGCGCGGGAGTATGCTCGCACTCGCGATCGTCGAACTTAAAGCGACCGCGACACGTTCGATCGTGCTGGCTGCGATTGCGGCCGTCGCGGTATACGGGAGCGTCGCGATCCAGGGCGCGCGCGCAGACCTATCGCGGGGATTGCACGCCGCCATCGTCCAATTCCTCGGCACCGCCGACGTGTGGGTGACGAGCGGCGAGAGCGTCTTCACAACAGACAGCTTCCACGCTAACGGCGCACTCGCGAAGATCGCACACGCTCCCGGAGTGGCCTCTGCACGCGTCTATCAGGGCGGACTCCTGAACGTGGGGGACCATCGCCTGTGGATACGAGCACGTCCACCAGGAGACGATGTCGTGCTCCAATCAAGCCAACTACTCGAAGGCAACTACATACAGGCGAGTCGCTTGATCCGCCAAGGCGGTTGGGCGGCCGTCTCTGCCGGTTTCGCCTCCGAACGCAGACTGCACGTAGGCAGTAGCTTCTGGCTCCCGACTCCCGCTGGCCCCGAGCACCTGAGTGTGGCAGCGATCACGACTAACACTGGCTGGCCCTCGGGTGCGCTCACAATCGCCGCCGCCGATTACCAGAAGTACTGGCAAACGACCGATCCTGCCGCTATCGAGGTTAACCTCAAGCCGGGTGTCAGTCCGGTGGCCGGACGGCGAATGGTCCGACTCGCGCTCGGCCCGCGACCGGGACTCTCAGTGCAGACGCGCGCTCAACGAGAAGCGCAGTTCACGGCCAGTGCTAGTCAGGCGCTGCGTACCCTCGGTGAGATATCGACGTTGCTACTGGTTGCTGCGGCACTCGCGGTCGCGTTCGCGTTGAGCGCGTCTATCTGGCAGCGGCGGGGACGACTCGCCTCGCTGAAGATACAGGGATACAAAAGCAGGCAGCTATGGCGCTCGCTTCTGTTTGAGAGCGCGATCGTTCTAGGCGTGGGGTGCGCCGACGGAGCGATCCTCGGAATCTACGGTCACGCGCTCGCGGGACGCTGGCTAAAGCTGACCACCGGGTTTCCAGCACCATTCTCCCTCGGCGAGGTCCAGCTGCTGCTCACGATCGCGCTCGTAGCGGGTATTGCGTTGAGCGTGATCGCACTCCCAGGTCTGTCCGCGGCCAGGGTCTCACCGGAAGCCAGTTTTCAAGAGTGAGCGTGTTGCCGAGCGCTACAGGCGGACGGCACCAACTTGGCCTCACGAGTTGGACATCACGCGGCACTCACAACCGCGTTCCTCTCGGCCGCTTACTGCTACTGGTTGAATGTGTTTCCTCGCGTACAACGCGAGCTTCATTACTGGCACAGGCGCGCTCGGGAGATCCCCCGCGTACCGCACTCACAGCGTTGCCGTAGGCGTGCCGCCACACCGTTCTCCTTGCAGGAATGGCAGGACTCTACCTCTCGGCACCCGAGGCGCGCTCGACGAGAGCACAACATGTTGCCGACAGTGTGTGCTCGGCGCGATGGAAGACCTGATGAGACCTGTACTGCTGGTCATGCGAGCGCGACGCGCCGTCCGATGACTATCCATGGGATTGTGCTAAGAAAACCACGCGTCTAATATTGTTATTGGAATTACCAGTACTGGTCGCACTAGTACTGGTCGCACCAGTTGTGGCGGCGCGCGGAGCAAGGGAACATCCATGCATGGTGTCTTCCCCGCGATCCGCGCCGCCCGTGCCACGACCTTGTACCGAGATGTCCCGTGCCTGCATGGGACGCGGTTACTTGAGGTGGCCGAGTCTCATCAGACACGCCATAAGCTCTCGGTGTAGCGGAGACGGTTGAAACGTGGCAACGGCGATATTGGACCCACCGATGACCGCCCGCACCGCGCCCGCGCCTACCGATCCGTGCTGGCCACGATCGGATGAAGACTTGTATGTTGCGGTCACAAAGGCGTGGTGTCGGACTCTTACAGGCGAGGAACGTCGGAAGTGGCCCCTGTCGCCTTACGTGTTCGGTCGCAGCTTCGCGCGATCCGTCGCTGAGTCGCGGGTGGAGGGCCTACAAGTTGCATCGGCTTGCGCGCGCCTCGCGCGCAAGCACGCGGGACAGCAAGAACGCGGAGAGTCCTTCACGTTGGAGCCCACGCCGCGGGAAGCGCTCGACTGGGCCGCCGCTTGGTGGTACGCACTTGACGCGCTTGATGGTCTCGGGGTACATTACGTCGAACTGGGCGGTGGCACCATCGAATTCGTCTCGATCTCCTACCGGAACGACCGACCGGACGTTAAAGGGCCGTCGCGAAATGGTTAGCCAGCTATCGTCGCACGTGTTGGCCACTGCCGACAATATCTCTGCGCGCCTTGGTTTTCGACGGGATGACGAGGACAGGTCATGACGAGCGAGGTCACGTTGGATAGTCGGCCGAGGAGTGGCACCGTAAAGTGGGAAACAGGACTAATACTATCGTGCCTGTGGCGTTTATATTGCCAATCATTAGCCAATGGAATAGAAAACGGGAGACAATTGGTAGATCACAATTGTTTACGGGACTCGCGTGTAGGAGTGTATTGATGCTCGCAACTGTGCAAAAACCGCAAAATGAAGAATAGTGCCACGACTCGCGTCCATCATGTGAGAACGATTGCGTATGCTGTTTATCCTGGGTTCACGGGTATTTGCTGCAGGTGACCGCCGAGATGGTGCTGCAAAGCAAAAACTTGTTGGATCAGTCAACTTCAGAAGGGGAGTCGATCTCATGAGAGCGGATGGGAAAGCATCGGTTATCACACGCTTTTCGTGCCTGCCGATTCTTATTCTCACGTTTATGCTTGGTGGGGCTATGTCGGCTTCCGCGAGCGTGGCGACCGGGGATACGTGGTCGGTCGAAGGTGGGGTGCATTATCTAAGATCCGATAGCGGCGAACTACTAAAGAGTTGGTCGGCCAAGGAATGGCAGTTGTGGCGGAAAGAGGTTCAGCCTGTAGGTGAGTGCATGGGTTTGGAGGAACACTGTGCCGCTCAAGAGTTCAACGGGGCGACCTCCATCCAAAACGTTCCCAAACTCATCGCCAGCGACGCTCAGGAAGGTGTCCAGCACGCTCGTGAAGAAGAAAAGTTTATTAATGATGAAACACAGGACACCCTTGATCTCGCGGGCGAGACCGCTGGTACGCTGCCACTGGAATTGGGCGCATCCGTCATTTCCGGCATGAAATTCGGTACAAAAGACACGCTTGTCGGCGTCGAACTGGGAAACGGACTGGACCAACTCTTTGAAATTCCTACTTTCAACCAAAAACATGTCGAAGAAGTCCTCGAAGAAATTGATAAAAAAACACGGGACAGATGTCATTTGGAACTGCGTAACGCTTGGTGGGAAAATGAAGGTGAGGGGTACTCGACCTTGCATCATCCACCTGGCACATATATTGAAGGCTGCGACGGGTTGTGGTGGACCGGGATTCAAGAGTTTGAATCGGGCGGCCCGGAATGTACTACCTACACAAATATGGCAGGGGTCACCGAATCGCCATGGGAAGGGGCCACCGATGAACAGCTCAATACATATAAAGTTACCCGGAAATGGTACGGTGATATATGTACGCTAACGATCTACGAATATTACAAGTACTATACCGACGAATGCAACTTCCCGAAGATAGGCGAAAATAAGCCCCTAGAGGTCAGCTCGGAATCTGCGTGTCCTCCGGTGGGCGTGCCTGCACCTAGTGAGATTACGCCTGAAATCGAAAAATCAAATGAAGAACACGGTCTTCCGGCGCGTCCAAAAATCTCGAGTGTGACGCTCCCCACTCGAGCACCGTCGCAAATAAACGAAAATGATCTCAAGGAAATCAGTGAACACCCGTATGGGCGTGGGGCAATCGAAGGTATGTTCCCTCACAAAAGCGACGAGGAACGGGAAATCGAAGATAAGGAAAGCGAATCGCTTGGTCCGGACAGTCCAGGCGAGCCGGATCGCGGCGGGTGTCATGCAGGCAAACCGGTGAACTGTGCGACCGGTAACGAGACTTCGACACAGACGGACCTCGCGGTAGGAGGCAATGGTCCAGCGTTGGAACTAGCACTAACGTACAATTCGCTTGCGGCGGTCAAACAAGCGACAGCGGGTCCGTTTGGCTTTGGGTGGACAGGATCATATAACGCCCACGTGGAACTTAAGGATGAAGGCAAGGAAGCGATTGTCTATGAGGATAACGGGAGCGCAGTTGTGTTTGTGCGCGAAGAAGAATCCTGGAACGCTCCCACGGCCCTGGTGCAGGCAAAGCTAGCGGATGAAGGAAGCGGGTACGTATACACCCTGCCCGACCAGACCGCTCTACATTTCAACAGCTCAGGCGAGCTGGCGAGCGAAGTGGATAGAGACGGCAACACCCTAACGATGAGCTACAACTCCAAAAACCAACTCGAATCGATCAGTGACGCGGCTGGGCGGAAAATAACATTTGCCTATAATTCTGAAGGTGAGGTCGAAAGCGCCAAAGACCCGATGGGTCACTCCGTAAAATACACTTATGAATCCGGCAACCTCGTAAGCGTTGTGTTGCCAGGCGAAGAAAAAGCCCGCTGGAAATATAAATACAACTCTGAACATGAGTTGACGTCTGAAACAGATGGACGCGAATACACCACTACCACTGAATACGACGAGGCTCATCAGGTCATCTCTCAGACGGACGGGATGTCCCGCAAACGCACCTGGAAATACGCCACGACCGAATCAGGCAGCGAAACAACGATCACCGAACCCAACGGCTCGACCACCGTCGAGCAATTCAATGAATACGGTTCACCGACAAGTGTGACGCGCGCATCGGGAACTACCAATGCGGCAACCACGAAGTATGAATATAGTGGCTCGGACGAGCTGCTCGCAATCATAGATCCGAACAACCACAAGACCGAATACGGCTACGACTCAGCTGGCAATCGCACGAGCGAAAAGAACGCCGACGGCGATGAAACCAAATGGACGTACGACAGCAAGCACGACGTGGAAACAGTAACGACGCCAATGGGCGAGACTACTACCATCAAACGGGAAACCCACGGCAATCCCGAAACGATAGAACGACCAGCGCCAGGCGGGAAAACACAAATCACTAAGTACAAATATGCGTCTAACGGTGACCCTGAAAGCGTGACTAACCCACTGGAACAGACTTGGAAATACGAATATGACTCGAAGGGTGACCGCATTGCCGAAATAGATCCAGAAGGCAATAAGCGCACCTGGGAATACAACGAAGACTCCCAGATCACCGCGGAAGTCAGTCCGCGCGGCAACATAAGTGGCGGGAAACCGGAATCATTCAAGACTAAAATTGAAAGAAACGCTCAGGGGCTCCCCCTGAAGGTCACCGATCCCCTCGGCCACGCAACCGAATACAAATACGATGGCGACGACCATGTTGAAGCGGTTACCGATGGCAACAAAGATAAAACCAAGTACACCTACGACGGTGACGATGAGCTAATCAAGGTCGAAGAGCCCAACAAAACGATCACTGAAACTGAATATGACGCTGACGGGCAGGTAGTTAGCCAGGCGAATGGCAACAAACATAAAACAAAATATGTGCGCAACGCTGTCGAGGAGGTCACCGAAGAAATCAACACGCTCGGGAAGAAAACTCTCAAGGAATATGACGGGGCTGGAAACCTCGTCAAGGTCACCGATCCCGAAAGCCACACCACCACCTACACCTATGATCCTGCAAATAGGCTCACCGAAGTCAGCTACTCGACCGGCAAACCGTCGACGATCAAATACGAATACGACGAAGACGGCGACCGCACCAAAATGGCCGACGGAACCGGAACGACGAAATACGCCTATGACCAGTTGGGCCGGCTGACGGAAGCCGAAAACGGCAACAAAGAAGTCGTCAAGTATGAATACAACCTTGGCAACCAGCAGACCAAGATCACTTATCCAAACAAAAAGGAAGTAACGCGTGCCTTCGACAAAGACGGGCGCCTAGAAAAACTCACCGACTGGCTTACGCATTCGACTAAATTCGCCTACAACGAAGACTCTGGGCTAAAGGCGGTGGTTTTCCCGAGTGAAACAAAAGACGAAGACAAATACACGTACAACGACGCCGATCAGATGACCGAAGTCAAGATGGACAAGGGCTCTGAAGTGCTGGGGTCGCTGGTCTACACACGTGACAGCGACGGCCAAGTCAAGAAGACCACCTCCAAAGGTCTCCCCGGCGCCGAAGTCACGGAAACCGCCTACGACGAAAACAACCGTCTCACGAAATACGGTACCATCGAATACAAATACGATGGCGACAACAATCCGACTACTGAGGGATCGAGCACGAACACCTATAATGAAGGCGATGAGCTGGAAAAAGGTACCGGTGTGAGTTACGCGTACGACGAACGAGGCGATCGCACGAAAAGGACGCCCGAAACGGGACCCGCGACCAGTTATGGCTACGATCAGGCCGGTGATCTTGTCTCGGTCGAACGCCCCGAAAAAGAATCCGTGCCCAAGATCGAAGATAGCTACGCCTACAATGGGGAAGGACTGCGCACATCGCAGACTATCTCTGGCACGACGAGCCACTTTGCGTGGGCCCTGGCTGAAGATGTGCCGCTGATTCTGAGCGATGGCACGAACAGCTATATTTACGGTCCCGGTGGGATCCCCATCGAGCAAATCAACAACAGCACCGGGACGGTCCTCTATCTGCACCACGACCAGTCGGGTTCGACCCGGCTGCTCACTGGGTCTACCGGGAAAACCGAAGCTACGTTCACCTACGGCGCCTACGGGGAACTGACCGGCTCGACCGGGACCGCGACCACGCCTCTCGGCTACGACGGCCAATACACGTCGTCGGACACCGGACTCATCTACCTGCGGGCGCGAACTTATGATCCCGCGACGGCTCAATTCCTAACCGTCGATCCGCTGGTGTCGATCACTGGAGCGCCATATAACTACGCCAGTGATAACCCGCTGAATCATGGAGATGAGTCAGGACTTAGTAGTTGGAACCCGTTCAGTGAAAGCTTTTGGACCGAAGGCAACGTCATATCTGAAAGCCCACTCAACCCGATCCCTTATTATGAAGAAGAGATTAGTTCCTACGAAAGTGGGTGCGGTTATCTGGCGTCAGTGGCTCACGGACTAGAGGGAACGATTGCCGGCGCCGCTCTGTTTGCAGGAGGGGATGGGGCCGACGAGGGGGTGGGGATCGCCGATGGTGCCGCAAGTCATATCTTCCGAGACGCAGAGGGCCATCTTGCGGAGGACACGCCGGAGAACCGAGCGCTGATCGAAAGCGTCGTAAAGCCAGGGAACTACGTCAGGACCGGCGGTGAAGGGGACGTCCTGTACCGCGAAACACTTCCGAACGGTACGCAGGCTTGGGCGAAGGTGTTCAATGGTTCTATCACCAATGGGGGCGTGAACAATGTACCGTTTCCATGAGTCAAGGAGTAAATTGAGATGACAACACAGGGGCCAGTCAAACTGGCGGACATGGATGATGTGGTACTTACTGCTAGCCAAGGTTTTCGCGCGATGGCAAAGTTCTTGCAGGTGTATTCAAAGCAAACGAATGGTATGGGGCAGGTAGGGCCATTGGTCGGAGATGTCGAAATCGAAAGTGATGGGCGTTCGACTGATCCAGCGGCGCTCGGCGATTGGCAAGAGTCTGTTAACGCTGTGCTTGCCGAAGACCGTAAATCGTAGTCAAGACATCTATGTTGGCATGTCCCAAAAGCAGCCAATTAACCTGACCTCCGTCGAACGCCCCGAAAAAGAATCAGTACCCAAGATCGAAGACAGCTACACCTACAACGGCGAAGGACTGCGCGTATCACAAACAATCAAAGGCACGACCAGTTACTTCGCTTGGGACCCGACCGAAGGACTGCCTCTGCTCCTCAGCGACGGGACCAACAGCTACATCTACGGACCTGGCGGTGTGCCCGTCGAGCAGTTGACCGGCGAAACGCCAGCCTACCTGCACCACGACCAGCAGGGCTCGACGCGCTTGTTGACCGGCTCCGCCGGCACCGTCACCGGCAAATGTACCTACAGCGCATATGGCACACCCACCTGCGAAGGAACCACAACCACCCCACTCGGGTACGACGGGCAATACACCAGCTCGGACACCGGACTCGTCTATCTACGAGCCCGCAACTACGACCCAGCCACCGGACAGTTCCTCAGCGTCGATCCGGTCGTGCCGATCACCCGGGCGCCATACAACTACGCCAACGACAACCCGCTGACCTATGGCGATCCGAGCGGACTGTCGGTGCTCGGCGACCTGGAAAGCGCGGGTGAAACGGTCCTTCATGTTGGGCTAGACGTTGCGGCGGTCCCGCCTTACGCGGTCTATTACGGAAGCTACGAGGTGGCGCGCGGGATTAATGGCCTCGGCGAAGAATTCGGCCTGCCAGGGGAAGTCGTTTCACATATGGCCAACCTGCCTCTCGCTGCTCTCCAAGGTCTCGGGCTGGCGGGCGATGCTGCCATTGACGAGGCCAAGAACCTCACGCTCGGCGGCGAGTCGGTCTGCGATGAGGGCACGCGAGGCTACATCAACCCGTTGCACTCATTCCTGCCGCCATCACTTCAAGGTCCACAGATATATTTGCCAGGTATTCATCCGAATGGATCGGTGGATTTTGAATGGTAGCCACGGTGGTTGCTGATGCACTGGCATGGTTCCTATTTGCGGGATTGACGGTCCTTGCCGTCACGGTGACCGTCGTTGGCTCCGTTCACACATATCGCAACGTGCAAACGAAGGGCAAGACTGGTGTCGCAGCTACTGTCTCGGCGGTTGTCGCGGCGATAGTTCTGTTTCTTGGTGGGTGGCTGTTCTTGACTCTCTACTGGCTGGTCGCCAGGGCGCTACGAACGGTCCACAGGGCTGAAGCCGAATAGGCGGCACGTCGTGCAGTCCGGCTCGCTGAGGCCGGTCAGCGAGCCGATTCGTGTGTCTTTATGCTGCGAGGCGTTTGGCTTCGTGGCTGAGGAGGAGGCCGTTGATGAATCTCTTGACGAGTTCTCTGTCCTGGGCTGTGAGGCGTGCGGTGGCTTCTAGTTGCAGGCGTAGCTCCTCGTCCGAGTCTCGCTCGGCGTCGAAAACGAGCGTATCTGAGCTGACGGACAGTGCGATTGCGAGCTTGCGCAGCACGTCGAGGGTGGGTGAGGAGTTGCCGGCCTCGTAGCGGCGGAGTTGCGAGACGTGGATGCCGACGTGTTGGGCGAGTGTGCCCTGGGTCATTCCGCGCTCGTTGCGTAGGGTGGCTAGGCGTTTGGGGAAGTTCATCGCGATCAGGTCTAGTCCTGGCCGCGAGACGATATGGCCGCCTTGGGGGAGCATTTGTCCTCGCACGCATATATGCTAGCGCACCGCTTCTACAATTTCGTCTTGACAAGGTGTGGCTGAGGAAGGCATGGCGCGGATTCCAGAGGAGGTCATCGAGCGGCTGAAGGAGGAGGTCGCGCTTGTGCGGCTGGTCGAGTTGGCCGGGGTCGAGCTGCGTCGGCAGGGCAAAGACTTTGTGGGGCGGTGTCCGTTTCACGAGGATCGCACGCCGTCGCTGGTGATCTCGCCGGAGAAGAATCTGTGGCATTGCATGGGTGCGTGTCAGGTGGGCGGGTCGGTGATCGACTGGGTGATGCGTGCGGAGAGCGTGTCTTTCCCGCACGCGGTCGAGTTGTTGCGTGATGGCGTGGCGCCGACGCCGATCGGTCGTCGTCGTGCGGCGGTGCGCTCGACGGTCTCGAAGCTGCCCTCGCCGCTGCCGGTCGGTGCGGATGAGCGCGAGCTGCTTGAGCGGGTGGTGGGCTTCTATGCGCAGACGCTGCGGGAGAGCCCGCACCCCGATCGAACCGCGTCAAACGGCCGGATCACGGCGGACCTTTGTTTTACGCCCAATACACCAACAGCGACACCGGGCTCATCTATCTGCGCAACAGGGTCTATGACCCCAAGACGGCGCAGTTCCTGAGCGTCGATCCGCTGGTGTCGATCTCGGGCGAGCCTTACAGCTACGCGGGCGATAACCCGCTGACCTACGGCGACGCGGTAGGGCTCATGTGGACGCCGCTGGCCGGCGGCGCCGGGGGCGCCGATGCCGCGTGCGGCGCCACCATCGAGATCCCCGGCGTTGACATCGGCACCTGCGGAGCCGCAGGCATCGCCACCGGCGCCGCAGCTATCGGCGCTGCCGTTGGCGTCGTGACAGCCATCGCCGGTGAAGAAGGCGGCGACGAAGGCGAAGCAGAGCTAAAGGCCAAAGAAGCCGAACGAGAGAACTGCGGCAACCCAGCTACCCCGCCCGGATCGAAATTTGAATGGAAGGGCAACGGGCCGGAGGGCAGCAACGAAGGATCGTGGTGGGACCCCGATAATGACGAAAGTTTGTACCCACACTTGGGCGAGAACTCACACGGCCCTCACTACGACTACCAAGGTCCGAGCGGAAGGTATCGCATTTACCCCGACGGCGAGATAGAACCCAAGTAGCCATGACCAACAACACGGTAATCCCCACAGAGATCGACCAGACGGTCGCGCTCGAATGGTTGCAGCACTCGCTTGGGCAGGGAGAGATCGTTTCACCTGCGGCGCTCAAGGCCATCGAGGAACGCGAGGGTCATGCCTACACGCTCGCATCGGAGACGGTCGATCCCGCCCGGCTGACGAAACCAAGTGACGGGTTGGTCATCGAGCCGGGAGCAGGGCCGTCGAGGGATGCAGCTATCGGGCAAGTAATCGAGACGCTCGCCGAGCGTGGCGCGGCCTGCGTGGTGGTCGAGGACGAGCTGCGTTCGCGGCGTGATCCGAAACCCAGTTTGGACGGGCTTTTGTTGACGGCGTTTGTTGGTGAACAGGTGATTCACTGGGCGGGGCTTGAGGGAGGAGCAGACGCCGCGGTTCTTGCGCTGTATCGCGGCTCACATGGCTATCCAAGGAATTCGTTTGTCACGTCGGCGTCCGCTGAGGAGCTTGGGCTTGTGGATGGCGCCGATCTCGGTTCCGACATCGTCGGCCGGGTGGTTGGGTCGCTTGTGGCGTTGATCGTGGGCGCCTACGACGACGAGACGTTCATTATCTGGGAGTCGAGCTGAGCCGACCGGGGGCCGTCCTGGTTACGCGGCCGAGCGTGTGGTCTGGTGTCTGAGCGGGATGCTCTCGATGACTGGAGGCTCGGCGGCCAGGAGCGCTACCTGCAAGGGGCGGCGCTCGTCTGGAAGCGCTATCGCGCTCGCAGTGAGACGTGGGATCACGACCACTGCGAGTTCTGCTGGGCGAAGTTCATGGACCCCGATCTTTCGGAGGATCATCACCGGTGGGTGGCTGACAACGCGGACATCCTTGTCGAGGGCTACACGACCACGGCTGAGCACGAGCACGGGGCCGACTACCACTGGATCTGCGAGCCATGCTTTGACGACTTCGCCGAGCGCTTCGAGTGGCGAGCCTTGCCACCAAGCGATTGACCGACGGCCGATGTCTTAGCGTTCGTCGTCGGCGATGCCCGTGAGGGGTGGGCGCCTCTTATGCTGCCCAGCGCTTGGCCTCGTGGCTGAGGAGGAGGCTCTCGATGACTGTCTTTACGACGTGTCTCTCGTCGTCGGAGAGGCGGGTGGTGGCCTCGAATTGCAGTCGTAGGTCTTCGGTGGGTCCTCGCTCGTTCTCATCGAAAACTAGCGTATCTGCGCTGACGGACAGTGCGATGGCGAGCTTGCGGAGCACGTCGAGGGTGGGTGAGGAGTCGCCGGCCTCGTAGCGACGGATCTGTGAGACGTGGATGCCGACGTGATCGGCGAGCGAGCGCTGGGTCATTTTGCGCTCGTTGCGGAGGGTGGCTAGGCGTTGGGGGAAGTCCATTGCGATCAGGTCGAGTCCTGGTCGCGTGAGGCTATGGCCGTCCTTGGTGAGCATTCGTGTGGACACGCGTATATGCTATCTCAAAAGACGCTGAATTTCGACTTGACAGGGTGTGGCTGAGGAAGGCATGGCGCGGATTCCAGAGGAGGTCATCGAGCGGCTGAAGGAGGAGGTTTCGCTTCAGCGGCTGGTCGAGCTGGCCGGGGTCGAGCTGCGCCGGCAGGGCAAAGACCTTGTGGGGCGGTGTCCGTTTCACGAGGATCGCACGCCGTCGCTGGTGATCTCGCCGGAGAAGAATCTGTGGCATTGCATGGGTGCGTGTCAGGTGGGCGGGTCGGTGATCGATTGGGTGATGCGTGCGGAGAGCGTGTCTTTCCCGCACGCGGTCGAGCTGTTGCGTGATGGCGTGGCGCCGACACCGATCGGTCGTCGTCGTGCGGCGGTGCGCTCGACGGTCTCGAAGCTGCCCTCGCCGCTGCCGGTCGGGGCGGATGAGCGCGAGCTGCTTGAGCGGGTGGTGGGTTTCTATGCGCAGACGCTGCGGGAGAGCCCGGAGGCGCTGGGCTATTTGGAGCGGCGTGGCCTGGCGCACGGCGAAGTGCTTGAGCGCTTCCGGTTGGGCTATGCGAATCGCACGCTCGGCTATCGGTTGCCGGCGAAGAATCGTCAGGCGGGCGCGGAGCTGCGCGGCAGGTTGCAGAAGCTCGGTGTGATCCGGGGCTCTGGGCACGAACACTTGTCAGGGTCGCTGGTGATCCCGGTCTGTGACCGCGAGGGCGAGGTCGTGCAGCTCTATGGGCGCAAGCTGAACGACAATCTGCGCGCGGGCACTCCGCTTCACTTGTATTTGCCGGGGTCGCGTCGTGGTGTGTTCAATGCGGCGGGTTTCTCTGTCGCGGGCGGTGAGTTGATTGTGTGTGAGTCGCTGATCGACGCGCTGACGTTCTGGCGGTATGGCCTGCGGCACGTCACGGCGGCGTTCGGCGCGGACGGGTTCACCGACGAGCTGCACACGGCCTTGAAGGACGCGGGTGTTGGGCGGGTGCTGATCGCCTATGACCGCGATGGGGCTGGGGATCGCGGTGCTGAGGTGTTGGCGGATCGTCTCGGTGGCGAGGGGATCGAGTGCTTCCGGGTGCTGTTCCCACAGGGGCAGGACGCCAACGGTTTCGCCGCTGGGGTCGAGGAGCCGGCGGGTGCGCTCGCGCAGCTCTTGCGCGAGGCGGTGTGGGTCGGCGCGGGTGAGCCGGCCGCGCGGCCGGCGCCGGCACCAATCGAGTCTGAGCCTGCCGGCGATCCCCCGGCGCCGGCTGCTGTCGAGCGGGAGGGCGGCGAGGAGGAGAGGGCCGAGCCGGTCCCGGAGCCTGAGCGTGCTCGCCGGTTTGATCCTCTCCCAGTCGCCCAGCCGTCGCAGCCTCGGCTTGCGTCGCCGACGCCGGCGGTGCCTGTGCAGCCGGCGGTCGAGCTGGATGGAGAGGAGTTGCGCGTGGTGGTCGAGGGGCGGCGCTGGCGGGTGCGTGGCCTTGCGAAAGCGTCGAGCTTTGAGGTGTTGCGGGTGAACGTGCTCGTCGCATGGGATCACCCGAGGCGTGGTGAGGTCTTTCACGTCGATTCGCTTGACCTCTATTCCGCGCGTGCGCGTGGTGTGTTCGCTCGGGCTGCGGGCGAGGAGCTGGGTGTGGCTGAGGAGTTGGTCGCGCGTGACATGGGCCGGGTGTTGTTGGCGTGCGAGGAGCACGCAGAGCGCGCGGTGCGCGAGGCCCAGGCGGCGGTCGAGCCGGTCGTGGAGCTGAGCGAGGCTGAGCGCGAGCACGCGCTTTCGCTGTTGCGCGATCCCGCGCTTGTGCAGCGGATCGAGACGGACTTCGAGCGTGTCGGGGTGGTCGGCGAGCAGTCCAACTGCCTGATCGGGTATTTGGCGGCGGTCTCGCGCAAGCTGGATCGGCCGCTGGCGGTGATCGTGCAGTCCACGTCGGCGGCGGGGAAGTCGGCATTGCAGGAGGCGGTGCTGTCGATGATCCCCGAGGAGGAGCGGGTGTCGTTCAGTGCGATGACCGGCCAGTCGCTTTTCTACATGGGCGAGACGGATTTGCAGCACAAGGTGTTGGCGGTCGCTGAGGAGGAGGGCGCCGAGCGCGCCGCCTACGCGCTGAAGCTGTTGCAGTCAGAGGGTGAGCTGCGGATCGCCTCGACCGGCAAGGACGGGCAGACCGGGCGACTGGTGACTCACACCTACACGGTGCGCGGCCCGGTCGCGATCATGCTGACGACGACGACGATCGACGTCGACGAGGAGCTGTTGAACCGTTGCATTGTCCTCTCGGTGGATGAGGAGCGCGAGCAGACCCGCGCGATCCACGAGCACCAACGCGAGCGGGAGACGCTGGACGGGCTGCTCGCCGAGCACGAGCGCGCGCACGTCCTCAAGCTCCACCAGGACGCGCAGCGTCTATTGGAGCCGCTGGCGGTCGTCAACCCCTACGCGAAGCGTCTGACGTTCTCCGATGCGCGGACACGCACCAGGCGCGACCACATGAAGTACCTGACGCTGATCCGCACGATCGCGCTCTTGCACCAGCACCAGCGTCCGCGCAAGACGACAGCGACGGCCGACGGCGAGCTCGCCTACATCGAGGTCACACGCGATGACATCGTTTTGGCGAACCGCCTCGCGCACGCCGTGCTTGGGCGCTCGCTGGATGAGCTGCCGCCCGGCACCCGACGGCTGCTCTCGCTGATCGAGGCGCATGTCGAGCGCGTGGCCGGCGAGCAAGGCACGGTCAGGGAGCGTGTCCGCTTCACCCGCCGCGAGCTGCGCGAGGCGTTGGGGTGGGGAGACACCCAACTGAAGGTTCACCTGGGGCGGCTGGCTTCGCTTGAGCTTCTGTGGTGCGGGCGCGGCGCGCACGGCGCGCACGTCTACGAGCTGGCGTGGGACGGCGCCAGCGAAGACGAGGCGCGGCTGACGGGCCTGATCGACCCCGACCAGCTCGACGCGCACGACTACGACCGCGATCGGTCGGGGTCCGGTGAGAATCGGTCGGGGGCAAAAACGGATCGGTCGGGGGGCGGTCGGCGCCCGGTCGAGGGCCGGTCGGCAGGGGGTCGCCCGCCGCTTGCGGCTGTCGCGGGCGGGGGCTGAGGTGCCGCGTCGCGGTGAACGCCAAGCACCGAAAGTGATCGCGGGCGACCCCTCAGACAGCCAGGGTTTCCCGCTACTGGTGGCTGAATTCTGCGAGTCGTTGGCGGTGCGCGGCTATGCGCCGGGAACGGTCCACAACCATCGCGGCTCGCTGGCGTGGCTCGCGGACTGGCTCTCAGAGCGCGGCGTGAGCCGCCCAAGTGAAGTGACCAAGCCGATGCTCGACGCCTACCAGCGCGCGCTCTACTACCGTCGCAAGGCCGACGGGCAGCCGTTGTCGTTCAGAGCGCAGGAGGGGCGCCTGGTGCCGGTGCGGATCTTCTTTCGCTGGCTGATGCGCTCCAACCGCATCCTCTACAACCCCGCGTCTGAGCTTGAACTGCCAAAGACAGAGCGGCGTCTTCCCCGCGCGGTGATGAGCGAGCAGGAGGCCGAGCGCGTGCTGGCGGTGCCCGACCTCTCCCAGCCACTCGGGTTGCGCGACCGGACGATGCTTGAGGTTCTTTACGCGACCGGCATCCGCCGCGCGGAGCTGGTGGGACTCACGGTGTTCGCGCTGGACGTCGAGCGCGGCACGCTGATGGTGCGCCAAGGCAAGGGCAAGAAGGACCGCATGATCCCGGTCGGCCAGCGCGCTGGTGCGTGGTGTCAGCGCTACCTCGCCGAGACGCGGCCCAAGCTCGCGATCGAGCCCGACGACGGCACGCTGTTCTTGACCTGGGACGGCGTTCGCTTCAGCTTGCAGACCGTGACCGAACTCGTGCGCGGCTACGTCCAGCGCTCCGGTGTGGGCAAGCCCGGCGGCTGCCACCTGTTCCGTCACACGATGGCGACGCTGATGCTCGAGGGCGGCGCGGACATCCGCTACATCCAGCAGATGCTCGGCCACTCCGACATCTCCTCCACCCAGGTCTACACCCAAGTCTCGCTCCGCGCCCTCCAAGCGATCCACGCCGCCACGCACCCCGGCGCCGCCAACCAGCCGCGCAGCACCCGCCGCAACACGCGCCACGGCGCGATCCTGCGCCCCGCCAGCGACCTCACGCCCGACACGGCGAGCGGCGGTGAGGACGCCGCCGAGGCCCTGCAAGACGCCCTCGACGCCGAAGCCCAAGACGAGCAGCAGACCCCCGACGGCCAAGACGAGCAAAGCGCCGCCTGAGCCCACAGAAGGCCCTCACACCCCTAGCCGCCCTCCCGGCGCCGAAGCCGCCGCAGACCTTCTCAGGAGCGCTCACACACTTGCACCAAACGGTGCGGCACCGTGATGTTCGCCTGCTCGCGGCCCGCTCAGGACACAGCAATTGCTGTGTCTGCGCTGGCCCGTGCATCTAGTCTGTGCAGACTTTTCGAGGCCCGGCAGGCGTTGGCGGAGAACGCCAGCGGCGGCGCTGAGGATGGGTCGCGCACCGCTGGGTGCAACTGTGTGCGGTGACGCGAAGCGCAGCGAAAGCGGCGCCGCAGGGACGCCTATAGAGGCGGCCAGAAGGCTCGGGGCGGGAACGCTCGGAGGCTGGCGGACGCTGAGAGGTCGCTGAGGGATCGCTGACGACGGGATGATGACAAAGAGCGCGGCAGAGGCAGCGGCGGCGGGCGTGGGTGGCTCTGGCGGGCGCTCGACGGGCCGCGCTGGGTGCTCTCGCCATGCACGGCCGCGCCACCCTCATGGCAGCACGGCCGTGACCGCGCTCATCAGAACGAGAAGACGCGGCTCGCCAACGCCGCGCGCGTCGCTCGCCAACGCTCACCGTCGTGTGTCGCAAGATCGTGCTCGACGAGCAGCCCGAGCGCCACGACGACTTCCAAGCGCTCAGGATCGGAGTCGTAATCGCGTTGAGACTGCCTGGCGGCCTGCTCGGTGTTCAAGCCTGCGTCGCCAGCGTCGATCAGCAGGGCGAGCAAGACCGCTGCCAGCATCCCGGCTCGCTCCTGTTCGGATGGTGTGTTCGGGCTCATCGGTTCCTCCTTTGATTGGAGGCCCCGGGAGACAGCGATGGCGGACAGTCGCTGCTGGATAGGCTGCGTCTGCGCCGTGAGCTGATACCTCTCGGTGCCACGCCCCCGGCCGTGTCAGCGGTGCGGGGGCACTTGTTTGGGCTTATCGCCCTAAAGGTCTATCACATCTTGGGGTACTCTAAAAGGGCCTCAGTCGTCGGCAAGTCTCTCCGCGAGCCTGACGAGTGTCGAGGTCTGCACCCCCAGGCCGGCGGCGAGGCGCACAACGCTGCTGAAGCTCGGGTGACGCCGAGCGTTCTCCACGTCACTGACCCAGCTCTGGCGGAACCCGGTCGCCTTGGACAAGGCCACCTGGCTGATGTTCTTCTCTTCGCGGATCGTCTTGACGGCGGCGCCGAGCGCTGGCTGGTCGGGGGCGGTCATGGCTCACATGATCTTCGACGTGGCGGCGGGCTCGTCCTTTGGTCCAGCGCTCGCTCTATTAGCCGCCGCGGGCTTTATCGTCTGCGCTGATGCTCGCCAATCTGGAACGCGCCCGCCATCCGGCATCTTCTCCTAACCGCCGAAGCCGCCCGGCTCGGTGCTGCTCTGAGGGCTCAGGATCGCGCCGGGGCCTTCACGCCCGCCGCCGGCTCTTGCGCCGGGGGTCGGAGTGCCGGAAGTCCCTGCTTACGCCCGGATCGGATCGCGTCGAGGGCCGGGATCGTGGCGGCCCTTTGTTTTACGCCCAATACACAAGCACAGACACCGGACTCATCTACCTCCGCAACCGGGTCTACGACCCCGCCACCGCACAATTCCTCACCGTCGATCCGCTCGAGGCGATCTCGGGCGAACCATACGCCTACACCGGCGACAACCCGGTGAACCGCGAGGATGCGGTTGGGCTGCTCTGGACGCCACTGGCCGGCGGCGTCGGCGGCGCTGATGCGGCCTGCGGCGCCACCATCGAGATCCCCGGCGTTGACATCGGCACCTGCGGAGCCGCAGGAATCAGCACAGGCATCGCAGCCGCCGGCGCAGCCATAGGCGTCGTTACAGCAGTCGCAGGCAACGAAGGCGGCGACGAAGGCGAAGCAGAACTCAAGAAAAAAGAAGCCGAACGCGAGAGCTGCGGCAACCCAGCCACGCCACCCGGATCGAAATTCAAATGGATGGGCAAAGGGCCGGTGGGCAGCAATGAAGGGTCGTGGTGGGATCCCGACACTGACGAAAGTTTGCATCCGGACCTGGGTCACGCAGAGCCGATCGGCCCGCACTACGATTACGAAGCCCCGGACGGATCGGAATATCGCATCTACCCGGAAGGCCGGATAGAACCCACAAAGCCATGACCGGCTCGGTTATATCCACTGAGATAGATCAGACGGTCGCACTCGACTGGCTGCGTTACTCGCTCGGCCAGGGAGAGGTGATCTCGCCCGCTGCGCTCAAGTTCATCGAGGAGCACCAGGGTCACGCATACACGCTCGCCCCCGACACGGTTGACCCCGCGCGGTTGGCGAAACCTCGTGAAGGAGGAGTAGTCACGACGGGCGGGGCGCGAGCCGCCCTTGCCAAGGTGCTCGAAACGCTGACTGAGCGGGGTGCAGCGTGCGTGGTGGTCGAGGACTGTCTGAGGCTGAGGAGAGACCCGAAACCGAGTTTGGACGGGCTGCTGTTGACGGCGTTTGTTGGTGAACAGGTGATTCACTGGGCCGGGCTTGAGGGCGGGGCAGATGCCGCGATTCTTACGCTGCATCGCGGCTCGGGCAAGTATCCGCTGAACGCATTTGTCACGTCGGCGTCGAAGTTGGGGTTGGTGGACGGCACGGACCTCGACACGGATATCGCGGACGCGGTCGTCGGGTCGCTCGTGGCGGTGATCGTTGCTGCCTACGACGCTGAGACGTACATCATCTGGGAACCCAGCAGCTAAGCCCCCCAGCCAGGGCGGCGCTTATGCGGCCCAGCGTTTGGCCTCGTGGCTGAGGAGGATGCTCTCGATGACGGCCTTGACGACGTGCTTCTCGTCGTCTGAGAGGCGGGTGGTGGCCTCGAATTGCAGTCGCAGGTCCTCGTCGGGGCCTCGCTCGTTCTCATCGAAAACGAGCGTATCCGCGCTGACGGACAGAGCGACTGCGAGCTTGCGCAGCACGTCGAGGGTGGGCGAGGAGTCGCCGGCCTCATAGCGGCGGATTTGCGAGACGTGGACGCCGACGTGCTCGGCGAGCGAGCGCTGGGTCATTTTGCGCTCGTTGCGCAGGGCGGCTAGGCGTTTGGGGAAGTCCATCGCGAGCAGGTCCAGTCCTGGTCGCGTGAGGCTATGGCCGCCTTCTGGGAGCATTCGTCGGGACACGCGTATATGCTATCTCAAAAGACGCGACATTTCGACTTGACAAGGTGCGGCTGAGGAAGGCATGGCGAGGATTCCAGAAGAGGTCATCGAGCGGTTGAAGGAGGAGGTCTCGCTTCAGCGGCTGGTGGAGCTGGCGGGCGTGGAGCTGCGCCGGCAGGGCAAAGACCTGGTGGGGCTGTGTCCGTTTCACGAGGAGCGCACGGGCTCGCTGGTGATCTCGCCTGAGAAGAACCTGTGGCATTGCATGGGCGCCTGCCAGGCGGGCGGGTCGGTGATCGATTGGGTGATGCGCGCGGAGGGCGTCTCGTTTCGTCACGCAGTCGAGCTGCTGCGCGATGGGGTCGCGCCGTCGGCGCTCGGCGGGCGGCGGGCGGTGCGCTCGACCGTCTCGAAGCTGCCTTCGCCGCTTGCGGTGGGTGCTGATGAGGGCGAGCTGTTGGAGCGCGTGGCGGGCTTCTACGCGCAGACGCTTCGGGAGAGCCCGGAGGCGCAGGGTTATCTGCAGCGGCGCGGGCTGGCCGATAGCGCGCTGTTGGAGCGGTTCCGGCTGGGGTTTGCGAACCGCACGCTTGGCTATCGACTGCCGGCGAAAAACAGGCGGGCGGGCGCGGAGCTGCGCGGCAAGCTGCAGGCGCTCGGGGTGCTGCGTGGCTCAGGGCACGAGCATCTATCGGGGTCGCTCGTCGTCCCGGTGTGCGATCGGGCTGGGCGTGTCGTGCAGCTTTACGGCCGCAAGATTCGTGATGACTTGCGGGCGGGCACCCCGCTTCATCTGTATCTGCCGGGGCCTCGGCGTGGCGTGTTCAACGCGGAGGGCCTGGGGGTGGCTGGCGGGGAGCTGGTGGTGTGTGAGTCGCTGATCGACGCGCTTACGTTTTGGGCGAACGGGCTGCGGCACGTCACGGCCGCTTACGGTGCTGAGGGCCTGACCGACGAGCAGCTCGCCGCGTTGAAAGACGCTGGCGTTGGCCGGGTGCTGATCGCGTTCGATCGTGACGAGGCTGGCGATCGAGGCGCCGCGAAGCTCGCCGAGCGATTGGGCGCGGATGGCGTGGAGTGCTTCCGGGTGCTGTTCCCCTCCGGCAAGGACGCTAACTCGTTCGCGTGTGGTGTCGAGGACCCAGCAGCCGCGCTCGCGGAGCTGTTGCGCTCGGCGGTGTGGCTGGGCGCTGGCGCGGCCCCAGCGCGTCGGGCGGTGGTGCTGGTCGAGCCCGAGCCGGTTGGTGATCCCCCGGCGCCCGTGGTTGTCGAGGAGCAGTTGGGCGGCGAGGGGGAAGATGAGACAGAGCCCGTTGGTGATCCCCCGGCGCCTGTGGCTGTCGAGGAACTGCCGGGCGGCGAGGAGGATGAGACAGAGCCTGGTGGTGATCCTTTCCTAGCCGCTCCAGCCGCTTCGGCCGCTGCGTTTGCGGCGGCGAGCTCGGCGCCGGTGGTGGAGTTCGCCGGCGATGAGCTGGGGGTGGTGCTCGAGGAGCGCCGGTGGCGGGTGCGGGGGCTGGCGAAGGTCACGAGCTTTGAGGTTCTGCGGGTGAACGTGCTCGTCGCCAGGGAGCGCCCGCGCCGTGGTGAGGTCTTTCACGTCGATTCTCTTGACTTGTATTCGGCGCGGGCGCGGGGTGTGTTCGCTCGCGCGGCCGGTGAGGAGCTGGCGGTGGCTGAGGAGCTGATCGCGCGTGACCTGGGCCGCGTGCTGTTGGCGTGCGAGGAACACGTCGAGCGGGCCGTGCGCGGCGCGCAGGCCCCGGCCGAGCCCGTGGTCGAGCTGAGCGAGCCCGAGCGCAGGGAGGCGCTTGCGCTGCTTGAGGACCCCGAGCTGGTGGAGCGGATCGTCGCTGACTTTGAGCGTGTCGGGATGGTCGGCGAGCAGAACAACTGCCTGATCGGCTACCTCGCGGCCGTCTCCCGCAAGCTCGACCGGCCATTGGCGCTGATCGTTCAGAGCACGTCGGCAGCGGGGAAGTCCGCGCTACAGGAGGCGGTCCTGGCGATGGTGCCCGAGGAGGAGCGCGTGTCGTTTTCGGCGATGACGGGCCAGTCGCTTTTCTACATGGGTGAGACGGATTTGCAGCACAAGGTGTTGGCGGTCGCTGAGGAGGAGGGCGCCGAGCGCGCCGCCTACGCGCTGAAGCTGTTGCAGTCAGAGGGTGAGCTGCGGATCGCCTCGACCGGCAAGGACGGGCAGACCGGAAGGCTTGTGACTCACACCTACACGGTGCGCGGCCCGGTCGCGATCTTCCTGACAACGACGACGATCGACGTTGACGAGGAGCTGCTGAACCGCTGTGTCGTGTTGAGCGTGGATGAGGAGCGCGAGCAAACCAGGGCGATCCACGAGCGCCAGCGCGAGCGCGAGACACTGGAGGGCCTCTTGGCTGAGCAGGAGCGCTCGCGGGTGTTGAAGGTTCACCAGGACGCGCAGCGCCTCTTGGAGCCGTTGGCGGTCGTGAACCCCTACGCCCGCCATCTCACGTTCTCAGACGCTCAAACCCGCACGCGCCGCGATCACTTGAAGTATTTGACGCTGATTCGCACGATCGCTCTTGCATCAGCATCAGCGGCCGAGGCGCACCGCGAGCGTGCACGGTGAGCAGCTCGTCTACATAGAGGCCACGCGCGAGGACATTGTGCTCGCGAACCGGCTCGCGCATGGGGTCCTGGGGCGCTCCCTGGATGAGCTGCCACCGGGCACCCGCCGGCTGCTCGGGCTGATCGAGCGTCACGTCGCCGCGCTGGCCGAGGAGCAGGGTGTCGCACGCGAGCGGGTCCGGTTCTCTCGCCGGGAGCTGCGCGAGCGGCTCGGCTGGGGCGATACGCAGTTGAAGGTTCATCTCGCCAGGCTCGCCTCGCTTGAGCTTGTGTGGTGTCATCGCGGCCCGCACGGCGCCTACCTCTACGAGCTGGCATGGAACGGCGAGAGCACCGAGGATGGCGCGCCCCGCTTGGCTGGGCTGATCGACCCCGAGCAGCTCGACGCGCACGCCTACGAACAAGATCGGTCGGGGCCTGGGGAGGATCGGTCGGGGCCTGGTCGGCCCCCGGTCGGGGGGCGGTCGGTGCCCGGTCGGGCGCTCGCCGTGGTGGGTGGTTGAGCGGTGCCGCGTCGTGGTGAACGCAACCCGCCGAAAGTGATCGCGGGCGACCCCGAGGACACCCAAGGCTTCCCGCTGCTGGTGGCCGAATACTGCGAGTCCCTCGCGGTGCGTGGCTACGCGCCGGGGACGATCCACGGCCATCGCGGCTCGCTGGCGTGGCTCGCGGGCTGGCTCGCAGAGCGCGGCGTGAGCCGCCCGAGTGAAGTGACGAAGCCGATGATCGACGCCTACCAGCGCGCGCTCTACTACCGCCGCAAGGCGGACGGGCAGCCGCTGTCCTTCCGGGCGCAGCACGGGCGCCTGGTGCCGGTGCGGATCTTCTTTCGCTGGCTGATGCGCTCCAACCGCATCCTCTACAACCCCGCCTCAGAGATCGAGCTGCCAAAGACAGAGCAGCGCCTTCCCCGCGCCGTGATGAGCGCCGAGGAGGCCGAGCAGGTGCTCGCCTGCCCGGACCTGTCCCGGCCGATCGGGGTGCGCGACCGCACGATGCTCGAGGTGCTCTACGCGACCGGCATCCGCCGCGCGGAGCTGGTCAACCTCACGGTGTTCGGGCTGGATATCGAGCGGGGCACGCTGATGGTCCGCCAGGGCAAGGGCAAGAAGGACCGCATGATCCCGCTCGGGCAGCGAGCCGGCGCGTGGTGTCAGCGCTACCTCGCCGACGTGCGCCCGAAGTTCGCGGTCGAGCCCGACGACGGCACGCTGTTCTTGACGTGGGACGGCGCGCGTTTCAGCGTGCAGACGATGACCGACCACGTGCGCGGCTACGTCAAGCGCTCCGGGGTCGCAAAGCCCGGCAGCTGCCACCTGTTCCGTCACACGATGGCGACGCTGATGCTCGAAGGCGGCGCAGACATCCGCTTCATCCAGCAGATGCTCGGCCACACCGACATCTCCTCCACCCAGGTCTACACCCAAGTCTCGCTCAAAGCGCTGCAGGCGGTCCACGCCGCCACGCACCCCGGCGCGTCAAACCAGCCGCACAGCACCCGCCACGGCGCGCGCCAGGGCGCGACCCTGCGCCCCGCCAGCGGCCTCGTCCCCGGCGCGGCCAGCAACGACCCGCAGGACACCGCCGAGGCCCTACAGAGCGCCCTGGACGTCGAAGCCCAAGACGAGCAGCAGGATCTCCACGGCCACGACGGCAAGAGCGCCGCCTGAGCCCCACGGAAGGCCCTCACCCCCTCGCCGCTGTCGTTCCAGACGTCCGCAGCACCCCAGCCAGCGGACGTTTAGAGGGCGTCAGATTAACTGTGTAAGCGGGGTTCTTTGTTAAGTGTAACAGTGACTCCGTGGGTGTCAATCAGTGACGGTCAGTTTGCAGTGTCTGGGACGCGGTCGCCGAAGTGGATCTTGAACGCGAGTAGCGCTGTGGTCCAGTTCCGGGTTCGTGTCCATTGCGGGACGGCGTTCTGCAGGGCGAGGTAGACGAGCTTGCGGGCGGCGTCCTCGTTGGGGAAGCTGCCCTTCGTCTTGATGGCCTTGCGCAGCTGGCGGTTGAGCGCCTCGATCGCGTTTGTGGTGTAGATGACGCGACGCACCTGGGGTGGGAACGCGAGGAACGGGATGACGTGCTCCCACGCGTTCAACCAGGCCTGGGTGATCACGGGGAACCGCTCGCCCCACTTCTCGTCGAAGGCCTCGAGCTCGGCCTGGGCTTGGTCGGCGTCCTTGGCGGTGTAGATCGGCTTGAGGTCTCGGGCGACCTGCTCGCGCTCACGCCGCGGCACGTAGCGCAGACTCGCCCTGATGAGGTGAACAATGCATGTTTGGACGGTGGTCTTGGGGAAGATCGCCTCGATTGCCTCTGGGAAGCCCTTCAAGCCGTCGACGCATGCGATCAGGATGTCCTGCACGCCGCGGGTCTTCAGGTCGGTGAGGACCTGCATCCAGAACTTCGCGCCCTCGGTCTCCTGGAACCACATGCCGAGCACGTCGCGGTCGCCGTCGAGCGTGACGCCCAAGGCGAGGTAGAGCGCGCGGCGCTGCACCGTGGCGCCCTCGCGGATCTTCAGGACCATGCAGTCCAGGAACACGATCGGGTAGATGTCCTCCAATGGCCGCTTCGCCCACTCCCGCACGTCGTCCATCACCGCGTCGGTGACGCGGGAGATGAGGTCGCGACTGACGTTCACACCGTAAATCTCGGCCAGGTGCGCGGAGATGTCCCGCGTGGAGAGTCCGCGACTGTAGAGCGCGAGGATCTTCTCGTCGAACCCAACGAACCGGCGCTGACGCTTCTTGACGATCTTCGGTGCGAAGCTGCCGTCCCGGTCGCGGGGAGCGTCGAGGTGAACCTTCCCGTGCTCGCAGATCAGCGTCTTCGGCGTCGTGCCGTTGCGCTGGTTCCCAGCGCCGCCGGGCGGCTCGCAATGCGGCTCGTAGCCCACATGCTCGGTCAGCTCGACCTCCATCGCCCGCTCCACCAGACGCTTGGTCAGATCGGCGAGCAGCCCGCCGGGCCCGGCGATCTCCTCCTCCGTGCTCGCGCCGGCCAGCAGCTCATCGATCAACTCATCGCTGATCCGCTCAGACGGCACCCTCAAAGCTTGCCGCACGCGACGGCGGCCACCAGAACGGCCAACGGCCTCATCGACCATCTCCTGCGAGAGCGACGGGGCGTCCGCGACGGGCGCCCCGCCGCCGGTCCACTCCCCTCGCCCTACGGACTCCCTGCGCTCCCCGCCGGCGGGGAACACCAACTCCTGCGACTCAATGTGATCCTGCGTAGTAGTAGGCATGGCGATCTCTTTCGCTCGTGCCTACACAGTTCCTATGACACTCCCGACGTTTACCGGTGTTCGATTCCGCTCGTCGGCGCTCGCGGCCCCCGGCTCAGGACACAGCAATTGCTGTGCCATTGCTGGCCCGTGCATCTAGTCTGTGCAGCCTTTCCGGGTGCCGGCAGGGCGCGCGTGGCGGTGGCCGCGCACCGTGGTGCAACTGTGTGCGACGTCGCGGAGCGCAGCGAAAGCGGCGCCGCAGGAGCGCCTACAGAGCCGGCCGGAAGGCCGGCTAGGACGGATGCTCGGCGGTGGTGCTGGCGGGCGCAGAGAGGCCGGGGACGGCCAGGATGGCGGCGGCGGTGCGGGGCTCTGGCGGGCGCTCGGCGGGCCGGCGGGCAAGAGCGCTCACAGCAGGGTCGCAAGCAGCGCGGCCAGGTGCTCGACGAGCACCCCGACGATCGCGCCCGCGAGCAGCTCGGGGAGACGGTCAGCGAGCACGGCGAGACGCCGGCGAGCGCGCGGGCGCTGCACGATGACCGTCGCGTTGACCTCCGCGTCGGAGATGGTCAGCTGCACCCGCACGACGAGCTGGTCGTCGGTCGAGGGAGCGGGTGGCGGTGGTGGCGTGCGGCGCATGAGCAGGCGGTCCCCGCAAGCCTTTTGCGGGGTCCTACCTACACGTCGTTGCGAGCAGCCTCTTTCCCCCGGATGAATTTCTCGTGGACGCGAAAACCCGCCCGCTCGCCCTGAGCAGCGGCGAGGGATCAAGCGCGTGCAGGAGCGCCGCGTCTGAGGGCGACGCGGCGCTCGGAGGTTGCTCAGTCGGTGTCGCTCCAGCGTGTGGTGTTGCGCCGGCCGGCGCGGCGGGCTTTGCGGCGGCGCTCCTTCTCCCCGAGCTGGGCGTCACCGGGCTCGGTCTGCTCGTCTGTGTCCGGGCGGGCCTCGTCGGGCTCGGGCCACTCGCGCAGGCAATGGGTCGCGGAGCCGAGCACCCACGCCGCGCGGCGCAGCCGCTCGGCCAGCTCGAACCAGGCATCGGAGTGCGCGTCCTCGTCGCCGAGCAGGATGGACGCCTCGGCGATCCGTTCGCCCAGGCTGCTGCGCAGCCTCTCGATCTCTTGCTGCGCGAGCGTGTGGGCATCACGCCAGGCGCGGTGCTGCGGGGACTCGGGCAGCTCGACACCCTGCGCTGAGCGCAGCCGGCGCCGGCCCTTGCCGGTGAGCGCCCACAGCTCCACGCTATGCGCTCGCGCCGGCTGCAAGACACCGGCCTGCACCAGCGCGGAGAGCACCCGCCGCACGTGCGGGGAGTGTTTCGGCAGGCCCAGGTGTTCCTTGACCTGCCAGATCGGCACGCCGGGAGAGTCATGCGTGCGGTGGCGCTGCGCGCGCTCGATAGCGGCCAGCACGAACTCGTCGGGGATCGACTTCTTGCTCATCGTGGGTTCCTCCTTCGCTCGGAGGCCCCGGGAGACAGCGATGACGGACAGCCGCTGCTGGATAGGCTGCGTCTGCGCCGGGAGCTGATACCTCACGGTGCCACGCCCCCGGCAGACCCAATCTGCGCGGGGGCACTTGTTTGGACTTATCGCCCCAAAGGTCTATCACATCCGACGGAAGTCCTAAAAGGGGCTTTCAGTCGCCCTCGCCAGCCAACCTCTCCGCGCGCCTGACGAGCGTCGAGGTCCGCACGCCCAGGCCAGCGGCCAAGCGCACGACGCTCGCGAAGCTCGGGTTATGACGGCCGTGCTCGACCTCGCTGACCCAGCTCTGACGAAACCCGGTCGCCTTGGACAGCGCCACCTGGCTGATGTTCTTCTCCGTGCGGATCGCCTTCACGGCGACGCCGAGCGCTGGCTGATCGGGGGCAGTCATGGCTCACATGATCTTCGACGCGGCGGCGGGCTCGCCCTTTGGTCCAGCGCTCGCTCCGAGCGCCGCCGCGAGCTTTATCGTCTCGTCTCGTGCTCGCACAGCAGGAACACGCCCGCCATCCGGCATCTTCTCCTAGCCGCCGAAGCCGCCCGGCGCCGAGCTGCTGCGAGGGCTCAGGATCGCGCCGGGGCCTTCGGCCTGCTCGCTGGCGCCCGCGCCGGGGGTCGGAGTGCCGGAAGTCCCTGCACACGCCCGGATCGAATCACGTCAGAGGCCGGAGTCGCGGCGGACCGTTGTTTGACGCGCGATACACCAGCAGAGACACGAGGTTGATCTACATGCGGGCGCGCGTTTACGACCCGGCCACCGCACAATTCCTTGCCGTTGACCCGCTTGTATGGCTCACTCGGGCGACCTACAACTACGCAGACGACAACCCATTGAACCGGTACGATCCGAGCGAACTCGTGACAATTGGGATCTGTGTGAGCGGGGAAGTTGCGCTGGATATTCGAGTCGGCACCGGCGTGTGCGGACAAGTGAGTTCTTCAGGCGAAGTCGGGGTTACCGGGACAGTCAATGGTGGAATCGCATCTGGGGCCGGAGCGTCTGCCGGGATTGGTCTGCAAGGTTCAAACGCGGAACATATTGCAGAACTCGGTGGTCCATTTGAGCATCTTGGTGGATCAATTCATGCTGGCGGCGGGGTATCCGCAGACACGTTCTGTGGCGGTGGCAGCGCGTGCGGTACCCGGATCAGTGGAGGCGAAGGCTCTCTAGGTATTGGGGCTGGCGCCGACCAGTATGGAGCTTTGTCAGGAACGGAAACCTTTGAGATTGGCCTTTAGGCAACGCATAACCCGGAATTGGACCGAGGCGATGGTGTCGGTATCGTTCGCCAGCGCAGCCTTGGTGTTGACGACCGTAAGCCTTTGGGTATATGTCGGACACTCCGGGCTTTTGACATGGATTATTGTTGGGTCGGCAATTACCACGTTTGCGTACTCGGTTGGTCGCTATACGCAGGTTGTCGGACAACGCACGGTTCGCGTTGGCCTCAGTACGGTATGGGTTCGCGCCCCCCGCGCCTGGCGCATCCTTCTCATCGTTTGTGTTGTCTGGGGCGTAGCGGTTATTGCGATTGGTGATCATGTCATGCTTGAAACGCCAGTAGTTCGCGACGGCCGCTACGTGACGACTCGCTACGGATATGTGGTGCGGTATGTTTCTAGCTCTGAATATCGAGATCTTAAGATGGGGCGATTCCGACTTTTTGGTGGGATCGCTGGTATTGTTGCAGCAGTTGGTGCCACTATCAGTGCGGCAAGAAACAGGATTGAGATTCCGGACGGATCGTCGTTGACAACCTTCGAGGAACCATGCTCCTAGCGGTCCTAGCGCGGCGCCAGCGCTCGTGGATACGATGGTGATAGTCGCTGTCTACGCAGGCGCTGTTGGCGGCTGTGGCAGCCAACGCTTGACAGGCAGTAGATCACAAGCGCCGAGTTCGGCACAGGTCGTCACTGCACGCACGTACGGCACCCAGGTGCGCACTGTGGGCAAACGTTACAACGCCAAAATCACGCAGATTGGTCGGGAGGCACCCAAATCGCGCGAGCAGAAGTGCAGCTCGCGCGAGCAACCAATGCTGTCACGGCATCAGAGGCCAGCGCGCTAATGCAGATTCCTCGTCCACCGGGATTTGGTCGGCTCGAACACTTGTATCGGGAGATGGCATTGGCTGCAAACGTAGCCAACGAGTCAACGCAGCTATTCTCAACCGGCCAACTCGGCCCCTGCACCCTTGGCCAAACCAACGCTCCGATGCCAGAACCCAAGGCAGGAGCCCAGTGCGCTAGCGCGCACGCTGGATCTGGGGGGGCCGGCAACGATGGTCCCTACCGCGATTACCTGGCGTGATCCCGAAGGCTCGCAGTGGGCGGATGGTGAAGGAGGATCGTGGGACGGTCTGCCGTTGGGGATCAGGTTAGTTGGAGAGGCGTCATGTCCAGTCCTGGGATTCGCGCGAAGTGACGGATGTTGGCCGTTCCAACTTGCCATCCGGCAGACATGGCCGTGGCGGCGACAAGTCGGTCGTGGGCACCGACTTCAGTTCCCGATGAGGCCAAACCAGCCCAGAGTCTTGCGTGGACGCGCGCCACGAGAAGGTCGAAGGAAAGCGTGGGGAATGCCGCGAGTACGGCCTCCACAAACGCCGCGCGTCCTCCGCGATGCTCGTCAGTGGCCCTATGTACCCCGTGCAACAGCTCCGAGGCGGTGATCGCGGCGATTGCAACCTCCTCGCTCTCGCCCAGCTGCGACCCCAAACGCTGGGCGACCGTTGCCATCCTCTGTGCGGCGGGCAGGCCGCGCATGGCTCGCTCGAGCTCGATAAAGACGGTGGTATCTAGGACTGTGCCCATGGATCGGCAGGTGCTGGTCCGATGGCGTCGAGCACTGCTTCCATGTCCTCGGCGAACGCAGGATCGGGCGGCGCGGCTTGCGTGAGCACGGCAAGCGCCTCCCTCAAGGACCGTCCGCGACGCGTAGCAGCCGGCTGCCCATGATCGTCGGGATGGACGATCACGTATACCGGTCGCTCCCGGTTGAAGACCACAACCTCCTCGTGATGGGCAACCGCCTCCCGAGCCCGGCGAGGAATCCGGATTTCCTCAGCTTTGATTGTCGTCATAGCTACACGATAGCAATAGGTACGGAAGTGTACGGAATCGTACGACGGCGTGGGCAACGCGGCGATTGTCGGAGCCGGCGAGTACCGGTGTCGCCGTCATCGTGCGAGGCCGCGGCTGGCCGGTCATCGTTTGACCATGCGCCTGTAGGCTCCGGGCCGGCCTCATCAGATCGGGAGGGAACATCGTGAAGCTCGTGATCGCGATAGTGCGACCGGAGAAGATTAACGACGTGCTGGAGGCGCTTTACCGTGCTGAGGTTCGCGGCATCTCGATGAGCCGGGTCCAGGGGCACGGCGGTGAGCTGGAACTCGACGTGCTCGCCGCTCACGGCACCGTCGGATTCGCGACACCGCCGCACTGAGACCCCATCGCGAGCCGGCCCACATCCCAAACTCGTCAAACGACCATGCACACGCTCATAACCGCCATCGACGTCGCCTGGATCGTCTTCTGGGTTTACTGGCTCGCGTCCGCCTTTGGCGTGAAGGAGGGCAGAAGTAGCCGACGTCGGATCCCCCTGAATGGCCTGACGGCCCTGTCGGTGGTCCTACTCGTCCGTGTCTTCCGCGGCGGGGGCCTGGCTGTCCACAGCCCGGTCCTCGGAATCATCGGCGCCGTCGTGTTCGCCGCCGGAATCGCGTTGGCGATCTGGTCTCGCATCCAGCTCGGGCGCAACTGGGGGATGCCGATGACGCAGAAGGCTGAGCCAGAGCTCGTCACCTCCGGGCCCTATCGATTCGTTCGTCACCCGATCTACTCGGGACTCCTCGCCGGGCTGCTTGGGACCGCACTCGTGACAAATCTGATCGGACTCGTCATCGTCGCGATCCTGGGTGCGTACTTCTACTACTGCGCGTCCGTTGAGGAGAAGAATCTCACTGTGACATTCCCCACGAGGTATCCGGCGTATCGGGGCAGCACGAAGATGCTCATTCCCTTCGTCCTCTAGTTGTGGGCTCAGGGAATGACACTCAAATCTCTGAAAGCCAGCGCCACATGTGGCGCTGGCCCGAACGGTGCTGCACCGTTCGGGGCGACTCGTGCATGCGCGAGTCGGAGCAGGGGCCGCGCCAGATGTGTCGGGTGAGGTCTACGCCGCGACCAGTTCCACCTCGGCTCTAGGCTCGAGCTCCTCGGCCCCCGACACGGTCTCTTGCTGTGCGATGGCCGGAGGGCGCAACACCAGGAACGCCGCAAGCACGCCCAGGCTGACGCACACAGCCGCGACCAGATAGGCCATGTGATATCCACCGGTCAAGGCGCTGGCCAGCGAGTGCCCGCTGGCGCTCAGCGCGTTGGTGTGGTCGGTCGCGATCGTGCCAAGCGTCGCCAGGCCGATTGCGCCGAACAGCTGCACCGAGACGTTGATGATGCCCGAGGCGAGGCCGGCATCGCGTGGAGATGAATCGGACATCCCCATCGTCAGCAGCGGCAGGAACGAAGCGCCGGCACCCAGCCCGAGCGTGAGGAACGCGAAGAACAGGCCAGGGAAATAGCTAGCGTGCAGGCCCTGCGCCGCGAGCAAAAGCAAGCCCACGACGATCCCAGCCAGGCCGGCCATCAACGTTTGCAGAGCACCGAAGCGCTGCACGGCCCTGGCCGAGATGCCCATCGACATCGCCGCGATCGCGAACGTCAACGGCAGGAACGCGAGACCGGTGTCGATCGCGTCATAGCCGAGCACGCGCTCCAGATACAGCGCCCCGAGGAAGAACGCCGAGAACATGCCGGTGATGAGCAGCCCGCGCACGAGGCTCGACCCCATCAGCATGCGCTGACGCAGGATCCGCAACGGCATGATCGGGTTGGCAAGCCGCGACTCAAGCACAAGAAAGCCGGCAAGCAGCGCCAGCGATGCGCCACCGATGCCAAGCGTGCGCGCCGAGAGCAGCCCGTATTCGCTGGACTTCACGATCGCGAACGCGCCAAGCATCGTCGCGAGCGTGATCAGGAAGGAACCGAGCACGTCTACGCCGCCGGCCAGACCGATGCCCTCGTTCTCCTCGATCAACATCCAGCCGAGCAAAAACGCCACCACGCCAATCGGCACATTCACGAAGAAGATCCAGTGCCAGTCGAGCGACTGTGTCAGCGCGCCCCCGGCCAGCAGCCCGACCGAGCCGCCGCCAGCCGAGACGAATGCGTACATGCCCATCGCCTTTGCCTGCTCGACCCGCTCGGGGAACTCGGTCACGATGATCGCAAGGATCACGCTTGAGGCGACGGCGCCGCCGACGCCCTGGATGATGCGCGAGACGATCAGCGTCGTCTGATCCTGGGCGAACCCGCACAACACAGAGGCCGCGGTGAACATGACGAGGCCAGTCAAGAAGACCTTCTTGCGTCCCACCAGATCGCCCATCCTGCCGGCCAGCAGCAGGAAGCCGCCGAAGGTGACCAGGTAGCCGTTGATCACCCACGTGAGATTGCCTTGGGAGAAGTGCAGTTCGCGCTGGATCGAGGGCAGCGCGACGTTCACGATCGTCGCGTCGAGCACCATCATCAGCTGCCCAAGGCAAAGCACCGCAAGCGCGATCCAGCGTCGGCGCTCGCGTTTGCGATGGTCCTCGCTGCGGGTGGCTGTCTGCTGTGCGCCTCGTGTGCGCTGAATGTTTTCGGTGGGGGCGGTCGCGGTGCTCATGTTGCTCCTTCCGATCTGGGTCACGGGGACAACATAGCAGGGATAATCCATCTAACAAGTATCATCTTGTTAGCGGTGATGATTGCTGCGTCATGGTATAATCTGCCGGCTATGAGCAAGCAAAATCACACTGGCGATCTGCACGCCGCCGATTTGGGCTCGATGGTCCTGCTGACGCGCCTGGCCAAGCAGGTCTACCGCCGCAGCACCGAGGAGCTGCTAGGCATTCACATGCGCCTGGTAATGGCCCTCAGCTACCTGCGCGACCACGACGGTGCGCCCCAGCAGGAGCTGGCGGAGGCGCTGTGCATGGACGCCAACAACGTCGTGCTGCTGCTCAACGAGCTGGAGGATCTTGGCCATGTCGCCCGCCGACGCGACCCCGAGGACCGCCGTCGCCATCGCGTCGAGTTGACCGAACAAGGACGCCGCGCGCTGATCAAGGCCGAGCGCGCGCAGGAGACGATCGAGGACGAGGTGCTCCAAGCGCTCGACGCCGAGGAACGAGCCACGCTCTGGCGGCTATTGACGCGCGCGCTGCGCGCCGCCGAGCCAGACGTTCCCGATCGCGACAGCGCCCCGGTCGGTTCTAGCTCGGCGTAGGCGGCAAGCAGCCTCGCGCGCCGGGTTCGGCGTCTATCTACTCAGGCAGGCGGGCATCTCCGCTCAGCTGGCCGCGCCCGTCTCGACCTCGTCGAGCTCGCGTCTGAGCTCCTGCTTGAGTTCCTCGCCGTTGGCGTCGATTTCCTTCTCGATCGACTTCTCCGCGCGCTGTAGCGTCTTGTCGAGCTGCTCTTCCAGGCGAGACTCCCCGATCACGACCAGCGCTGCCTCTCCGTTCTCCAATAGCTCTCCAAGCTCTTTGGCATCGCCCCGTGAGATGCCCTTGCGAAGATGTCCCCCGACACCGCCGACAACGCCCCCGACCGCCGCCGCGCCGATGATCGACGGAGGGAACAGAACTCCGACCAGCGCGCCGACCGCGATTCCGCCCCACGCGCCGTGCTGGGTCGGCTTCTCGTGCTTCTCGACGTGCACCTTGCCGTCTGGGTCCTTGGTGACGACCGCCACGTCATACGTGCCGACGAGCTTTGCCCGGTGGAGCTCGATCAGGCTGTCGTAGTCGGCGAGCGCGTCCGCTCGATCGGCATAGGTCGCTGCGTAGATGAAAACAGGCTTGTCGCTCATTGCATCTCGCTTCCTGTTGGCATGTCGAGCGACCTGTGGACGCTCGCGTCTGGGTGAGAGCACGCGGTCAGTCCGCGCTTGAAGGCACGGCTGTCCGTGCTCGAACGGCCGATGCTCATGGGCGAGTCAACTACTCACACATGCGGCCGCCATCCGTAAAAGACCGTCGCCGCGACGGTCATTTCCGCAATCTGTCGCTACCTGTGCCTACTGTCCGCCCTAACATGTCCACATGGTTCTCTATGTGTGTCCGTTTGGCACATCGTTCGGCGGTTTGCCGGCGCCGATAGCGCATCCGTGTGGCAGGGCCGCGAAGGCGCTCGACCACGCCGGTCACGCGTATGAATGCAAGTCCGTCAAGGGCGGGGGCATGATGTTCTGGACCTTGCCAAACCGTGCCCGCGACCGGGCCGAGGTGGAGCGGTTGAGTGGACAGCGCGCAGTGCCGATCCTCGTGCTCGACGACGACACCGTGATCGCCGGCTCCGACGCGATCGTGCGTTGGGCCAAGGCGAATCCCGCGCTCGCGTCCGCCGTCGCGAGCTAGACCTCGGAGATCACGAGGCGCAACGCGCCGTCGAAGCTGTCCTGCTCGCGCAGGTGGCCGTGCTCGGCGTCCCACGCACCGGAGTCCAGTGCGGCAGCCAAGCGTTCCACGATGTGCTGCTCCACCCCCGGCTCTAGCAGCGCCCACACTGACTGGGCGCTGCGGACCTGTGGGTCGAGCAGTGCCTCAGGGCGTCTCCAGAACGCCTCGAAGAATCCGTCCACACAATCGCCCGGTGTGGGGATCCGCTCCACGCGCGTGCGTCCGCCGAGCGCTGTCGCCACGTCCTCGATCGCCGGAAACCGCGGCTGCTCCTTTGCTACCCCCTCGCACAAATACTCGAGCTGCCATGTCGGCAGTGCATCGAGCTCGAACGTGAACACGACCACCGGCCCGCGCGAAACCCGGCGGAGCTCGGCCAGGCCCGTCTCGACTGGGTCCCAGTGGTGGATCGTCACACACGCCATCGCCGCGTCGAACGCATCGTCGTCGAAGGGCAATGCCTCCGCGCGCGCGGCGAGTGCGGGGGCGGCGTCCGGGGGGCGCTGGGCTCGCATGGTTGCGCTCGGCTCCACGGCAAGTACCCAGCGGTCACACGGCTCGTATGAGCCCGCACCAGCACCCACGTTGAGCACGGTGCGCGCATCCCCAAGCGCGGCATCGATGCGCGCGGCGATCCGTGGATCCGCTCGCCGATGTCGAGCATAGGTGCGTCCGTGGCGCTCGTAGTCGACCCGCATGCTCACCAGCCGAGCCTATCTGGGTATCCCTAGCGGCGCGCGTCCGGCGGCTCAAGCTGCATGACTTAGCTTGAACCGCCGGATGGGCACTGTGGGGAAGCGACTACGCCGCGGCGAGCGCCTTCTGCTTGATCTGGTCGAACTCGACCTGTGTGATCGTGCCGTTGTCGAGCATTTGCTTGGCTTTGGAGATCTGCTCGGTCGGATCGCCCTTGGTGGCAACCGATTGAACGTACTGGTCGAATTGCGTCTGGGCGTCGTGTTGATTCTTGACGGCGCGCTCGGTCATCCCCTTGTGCTCCGCGATCAAATACACAAACACCCCCAGGTACGGAAGCACGATTATGAAGATGATCCACGCGACCTTTGCAAAACCAGATGTGTCATGGCGACGAAAGATGTCGGCCAAGACGGTGATAAGAATCCAGATCCATACGATGAAAGCAAAGAAGATCAGCATCGTCCAGAAAACTTCCAGGAACGGATAGCTGGTTGCAAGGATCATTGGTGTGTCCTTTCATTGAAGCCGTAGACCGCCTCTGTCGATCCTGGGTGGATCCACTCGGCCGCACGGCATAGTCGTATTTTGCCCCAACCTCATGCCTGCCAGTGAGATATTCGGCATGATCGCCACTGAGATACCCAACATGCGCGCGCGGCAGTCATCGAACTCGCTCGCACTGTTGCGAGTCGTGGCGTCCGTTGGTGTGTGAGACTGCCTGCGTGAATCCGAGCGCACCAAAGATGGCGGTCGTGGGTCATGTCGAGTGGGTGTGCTTCGCGCGCGTGCCCCACGTACCGCGCGCCGGCGAGGTGATGCACGCGCACGATCCCTTCGAGGAGCCCGCCGGCGGCGGAGCGGTCGCGGCGGTGCAGCTGGCGCGCCTGGCAGGCGAGGCTGTGCTCGTTACGGCTCTGGGCGAAGACGAGCATGGAGCTCGCACCGTGGAGCGCCTGCGCGAGCTCGGCGTGCATGTGTGGGCATCCCGACGCAGTGCGCCCACCCGCACAGCAGTAACACTCGTCGACGATGACGGCGAGCGCACGATCACGACCTTCGGATCGCGCCTGGAGCCGATGCTAGACGACGCGGAGATCCCATGGGGCTCGCTCGCTGAGATGGACGCCGTGTACTTCACAGCCGGAGACGTCGGCGCCCTGCGTGCGGCACGTGCCGCACGGGTGCTCCTCAGCAGTCCGCGCGCGCTCGACGCGCTCGCGCACGGCGTCGAGCTCGACGCGCTCGTGCTCAGCGCAGATGACACGGTGGAGTGTCGCGAGGCCGTTCGTGCACGCGACGAGGCCCGGCTGGTGGTGTCCACCGAGGGCGCGCACGGCGGCGCCTACACGCAGCGCGACGGTGCCTCCGGACGCTGGGATCCGGCGATCCCGCCCGCCATTGCGCTGGGGGATGGCGGCGACTCCTATGGCTGTGGCGACTCGTTTGCCGCGGGGCTCACCTACGGCTTGGGCGCGGGTCTGGCGGTGCCCGACGCGTTGGCTCTCGCGGCCCGCTGCGGCGCTGTTTGCTTCACCGGGCGGGGGCCCTACGGGCGACAGCTGACAGGCGCCGAGCTCGATGGCCTCGGGGGCCGCACAGGCTAGTAGCCGTGCTCGACCACGTTCGCCAGCGGCTCACCGCGAACGTAGCGGCGCACCTGCTCGCCGACGAGCGCAAACGCGCGTCGCTCAGCCGCGACTGTGTCGCCGGCGAGGTGGGGAGTGATCGTTACGCCCGGCGCGTCCCACAGCGGGTGCTTGGCCGGCAGCGGCTCGGGATCGGTCACGTCCAGTGTCGCCCTCAAACGTTCCGCTCGCAACAGCTCCAGCAGCGCCTCGGTGTCGACGATCGCACCGCGGGCGGCGTTGACGAGTAGCGCGCCTGGACGCATGCTCCCAAGCATCTCCGCGTCCAGCAACCCGCTCGTGGCGGGTGTGAGTGGCAACAGCACGACCACGACATCGGCTCGGGGCAGCAGCGCACGCAGATCATCCACCGCGTGCACGCCTGCGCGGGTGTGGCGCGCGACGCGGATCAGCTCCACCTCAAAGGGGGCAAGTCTTGCCTCCACGGCCGCGCCGATCGAGCCGTATCCGAGGATCATCACGCTGCTCCCCGCAAGCTCGCGCGTCTGGCTCCACTCCCAATCGTGCGCGCGCTGACGATCGCGCAGCTTGCCGAGCGTCCTGGTGGAGGCAAGAATCCCGGCAAGCACCCACTCGGCGACTGCCACGTCGCGGGTTCCGCCCGCGTCGCACAGCGTCACTCCTGCGGGCACCTTTCCGACCAGCCAGTCGACTCCCGCCGAGAGGGTCTGGATCACATGCAGCTCGCCCATTCGCTCCAGCAGGTCGAGCACGCGGGGATCGTCCGAGCCGGGCACCAAGAACTCCGCGTGGAGGATCCCCTCCGGCAGCTCGCCGTCGGGTGCGATTAGTTCCAACGCGACGCACTCCGGCAGCTCCCCAACCGCGTCGCGACCCGCTCGATCGGGTATCCACACATCCACGTGAGCGAGAGTGTATGCCGGTAAGCGAGCGCCAGGGACGGGCCGCGTGTCTGTCATCGGGTCGCACGTCGACCGATCCGGTTCTCCACGGTGTGAATTGCGATCAACGCTCGAGCGATTCAGATGCTTCGAGCCAACCTGTCTCAACCCGCTCGCGCTCGCCGACAACCCGCTCGAGCTCGGCCTGCAGCTCGGCCAGGCGACCGTGGTCGGTGGCGTGCGCGGTCATCTGCTCGTGCAGCGCACTCTCGCGCCGCGTCAGCTTCTCGATCTCGCTCTCCAAACGCTTGACTTCTAGCTGGGCGCGTTGAACCTCCTTGCGCGCGGCTCTGATCGCCGCACCGGGAGACATGTCTGGCTTTGCTCCAGGGGCGAGGCTCGTCTTGACATCGGGGCGTCCGTTCTCTGTGTCGGGGCGCTCCTCTAGATACTGCTCGATTCCGCCTGGAAGATGGCGGATCCCACCCGTGGCGGTGAGCGCGTGCACGTTCTCGCACGCCCGCTCCACGAAATAGCGATCGTGGCTTACCACCACGAGCGTCCCGGGCCAGCCGTCGAGCATGTCCTCGAGTGCTGTGAGCGTGTCGATGTCGAGGTCGTTGGTGGGCTCGTCGAGGAGCAGCACATTCGGTCCCGCCATCAGCAGGCGCATTAGCCCGAGCCGGCGGCGCTCCCCGCCTGAGAGGTCGCGCACCAGCGTGCGCGCCTTCTCGCCGCGAAAGCCGAAGCGGTCGCACAACAGACTCGCGGTGATCTCGCGCCCATCGCTGAGCGTGGCGTGGCTGCGCACCTCCTCGAGTGACTCGAGCACGCGCAGGTGCCCGGGGATCTCCACGGTGTCTTGGGATAGGTGGGCGAGTCGCACCGTCGCGCCGCGCTCGACGCGCCCGGCGCTGGGCTCGATCTCGCCGGCGAGCAGCCTCACGAGCGACGTCTTGCCGGAGCCGTTGACTCCCACCAGCGCCACGCGGTCGCCCGGGCCCAGCCGCCAGGTCAGGCCGTGCAGCACCTCGCGTGCGCCGAGCGTGAGCGAGACCTCCACGGCATCGAGCACCTTGTCGCCCAGCCGCGAGCCGGCAAAGCGCAGCAGCTCGGCGCGGTCCCTGGCCTGTGGCTCGTCCGCGATCAGTGCGTTGGCGGCCTCGATACGGAACTTGGGCTTGGTGGTGCGCGCCGGGGGCCCGCGTCGCAGCCAGGCCAGCTCCTTGCGCAGCAGCTGCTGGCGCCTGCCCTCGCGAGAGCTCTCCTGGCGGTCGCGCTCGGCGCGGGCGAGCACGTAGGCGGCGTAGCCGCCCTCGTACTGGTGGACGGCTCCTTCGGACACCTCCCAGGTGTCGGTGCACACGGCGTCCAGAAACCAGCGGTCGTGTGTTACCACCAGCATCGAGCCGCGCCGCGCGGCCAGGTGCCGAGCGAGCCAATCGACGCCTTCCACATCCAGGTGGTTGGTGGGCTCGTCCAGTAGCAGCAGCTCAGGCGGGTCCAGCAGCAGGCGAGCCAACGCGACGCGCCTGCGCTCGCCTCCTGAGAGCCCGTCGATCGGTGTGTCCATGCCCGCGGCGAAGCGCTTCAGCCCCACGCCGCCTAGGAGGCCGTCGAGCACGTCCCGAAACGCCCTGTCGGCGGCCCATTCGTGGTCGGCGCGACCTCCGACCAGTGCCTCACGGATGCTGGCGTGCTCACTGAGCGTGTCCTGCTGTCCGAGCAGCGCCACGCCAACGTCTCCGGCACGGGTCACCAGCCCCGCATCCGGCTCCTCGGCGCCCGCGATCAGACGCAGCAGCGTGGACTTGCCGCCGCCGTTCTGCCCGACCACGCCGATGCGCTCGCCGGCCGAGACTCCGAGCGTGATCTCGCGCAGCACCGAGCGGCTGCCATAGCCCTTGTCGACTTCCTTCAGGTTGAGGAGATTGCGAGGCGCGGACATCCACCGTGCATCCTGGCGGATCGCCGCACGCGGCCCCGGCGCGAGCGGCTACGCCCCACGCCGTGGGCTCACAACGATCGACTTTCCGATCGACTTTCGCGCTAGGGCGCCGCGGGAACAACCACGACCGGCCCGTCGCCCGCCGGCAGCTCGCCCGTCTCAAAGCTCGGAGTCTCCAGCCGCTCGACGCGGTCCATCAGCGCGAGGAACTCCTCGGCGTCCTCCAGGAAGCCGATCTTCGGTGTGCGGTAGTGCATCGGCACGACCCACTTCGGTCGCAGCCGCTCTACGATCGCGGCCGCGCCGCCCGCGCCGATCGTGGGTCCGCCGCCGACCGGCAAAATCAGCAGGTCGACATCGCCGATCGCCGTCGCCTGCTCCTCGCGCAGCTCGCTCTGGCCGAAATCGCCGAAGTGCGCCACGCGCACCCCGCCGAGCGTGAACACGAAGATCGTGTTGGGGCCGCGCTGGGTGCCGGCCTGCTCGTCGTGCTCGGATGCGATTGCCACAATCTCGCCGATCGGCGACTCCAGCCGCCCCGCGGTCGAGCGCAGAGTGGTCGGCTCGCCGGGGATCGCCTCCACGCCGTTGTGGTCCAGGTGCTCGTGGGTAACCAGCAGCAGATCGACCTCTCTCGTCTCGATCGCTGGGTAGTCGAACTGCATTCCGCGCTCGGCCATCGGCGAGAGATCGCCAAAGGGGTCGATGAACACGCTGGCATCTGGTGCGCGCAGGGCAAAGGCAGACTGTCCGAACCACTCAACGTGCATGTCGCTCCCTCCAGTAATGCTAGTTTCGCCAGATAATGACAGCACAGCAGTCAGCGTCGGCGCAGTCCTCCGAGCCGCCGGCGAGCGGCGGGTTGAGCCCGCGCTTGATGCTCGCGCTGCTCGTAATCGTCGTGATCGCGGGCGGCGTCGCGTTGCTCACGACAAGCGGCGCGCCGCACCGTGTGAAAGCGCCCGGCTACGACGGCTCCGCGGTCACGCCCCCCCAGCCGACGCCGGCGTTGTCGCTGCGCAACTACAACGGCGAACGGGTGAGCCTCGACCAGTACCGCGGCAAAGCGGTGCTCGTGACGTTCCTCTACACACACTGTCCCGACGTGTGCCCGCTGATCGCGTCGAACCTGCGTGTCGCCCAGGAAATGATGGGTCCCGCCGAGGCCGCCAAGGCGCAGGTGATCGCCGTGTCGGTGGACCCGCGCGGCGACACGCCCAAGACGGTTGCGGCGTTTCTCGCACACCACGGGATGACAGGCCGCATGAAGTACCTGATCGGCTCCGCACACGAACTCGCGCCCGTGTGGAGCGCGTGGCACGTGGGCTCCGCGAAGGATCTCGAACAGCCGCAGTTCGTCAACCACACCGCGATCGTGTATGGCATCGACGCGAGCGGGAAGCTCACGACGATCTACGAAGCGAGCTTCGCGCCGAAGGAAATCGCGCACGACGTGCCGTTGCTGGCGTCGAGCTGAAGTTGCCGGCGTCGAGCTGAACCTCAGCGTCAGACCGTGTGCGAGCGCGCCAAGCCGAGCCGCTCACGGGCTTGCTCGTTCTGGCGGGAGCTGCGCAGGAACAGCCAGTAGAGCAGGCCGAGCGTGAGCGCGCTCTGCTCGATCATCATCACTGCGCCCGCGATGTTCTGATCGGCGATTGGGGAGATGTGCCGGGCGGCGTCGCCGCTTGTGTAGTGCGCGTAGAACAGGTTGCCCGACCACATGAACAGGTTGGCGAGCACCGCGCCGGTCACGCGCACCGCGACCACGTAGGCGAGCTTCGCTCCGTTGCCGAACCAGCTCGGCGTCGGCAACGGCCCGACCAGGCACATCCACATGTTGACCCCGAAACCGAGCAACATCACGTGCTCGAGCCCGTGCACACCCGGGTGATTCAGCGCCGCTTCGTAGAAGATCCGAAGATGCCACGCGTACAGATTAATCGCCCACAGCGGAAACGCGATCAGCGGGTGGGCGAGCACGCTCAGGCGGTTGAACAGCCTTATGCGCATCATCGGTGCGATCAGCGGACCGGTGAGACCGAGCACGAGCAGTAGCGCGGCGATGTCGCCGAGCAGCAGCTCTTGAGCCATATGCGCCGTCACCAGTTCCTGTCCGGCCCCGGTGAGAGCGATCAGCGTGAGTGCGATTGTGGCAAGCCCGCCGTAGAAGCACGCCTGGCGCCAGCCGGGCACGGGCCGGCGCCCGAGCCCGAGCGTGCGTGCCCGCTTGGTGTAGAGGAGGCCAAGCAGAGCAAGTGGGAGGAGCTCGCTGAGCGCCCCGGCCGCGCTGGTCGAGGTGGCAAGTGCGATCACAGGCCACAAGCCTCGCATACACTGGCGCGCGCATGATCACACCGCGTCGTCTGCTGCCGTGCGTCTGCGGCAGCCTTGGCTTGGCGGCGCTGCTGTTTCCTGCAGGCGCCTCGGCGCACGGGATCGTCGGCAAGGCGGACCTGCCGATTCCCGTGTGGCTGTTCAGTTGGACCGCGGCGATCGTGCTGGTTGTCTCCTTCGTGGCGCTCTCCACGATGTGGCGCAGCCCGCAACTGCAAAGCGAGCACCGCAAACGGCTGTTCAAGCTGCCCGCTGTCGTTGCGCGGCTGGCGAGCCTTTTTGGGATGGGGCTGTTCGTGCTCGTGCTGTACAGCGGCTTTGATGGAACCCAGATTTGGTCGGTGAACTTCACCCCGACCTTCATTTACGTGGTGTTCTGGGTCGGCATGCCACTGGCGAGCGCTGTGTGCGGGGATGTGTTTCGCGCGCTGAGCCCATGGCGCTCGTGCGCGCGCGCCATCAGATGGGCCGGCCGACACGTCGCGCCGCGTGCGTTCGCCCGCGCGCCGTTTCGCTATCCAGAGAAGCTCGGAATGTGGCCTGCGGTCGCCGGCCTGATCGGATTCGCGTGGATGGAGCTTGTGTACGTGGTGCCCGACCGCGACCAGCCCTCGACTCTGGCGGCGCTGTCGCTCGCATATTTCCTGACGATGCTCGCCGGGATGGGGTTGTTCGGCGTGGAGGCGTGGGAGAAGCGCGCGGACGCGTTCGGCGTGTACTTCAGCCTGTTCTCGCGGATCGCTCCGCTGTGTCAGGACGAGGACGGCGTGGTCTACTCGCGCCGGCTGCTGAGCGGCCTGGCGGACATGCCGGTGATCAACGGCACCGTGGGACTCGTATGCGCAGTGATCGGCACGACCACGTTCGACGGTTTCAGCAACGGCGGTGTGTGGAAAGCCGGCGAGCCGAGTCTGCAGAGCGTGTTCGCCGATCTCGGCTTCAACCACATCCCGGCGCTCGAGCTCGCCTACTCGGTGGGGCTCGTGCTGTGCGTGCTGCTCGTCGCGGGTATCTACAGGCTCGGGATCGTCGGTGTGCACAGCGTCAGCCCGCGCTACGACAAGGATCGGCTCACTCACGTGTTCGCCCACACGCTCGTGCCGATCGGCTTCGCGTACGTGCTCGCGCACTATTTCTCACTGCTGATCTGGCAAGGTCAGGCGATGGGCTATCTCGCCTCCGACCCGCTTGGCAACGGCACCAACCTGTTTGGCACCAACAGCTATGAGATCGACTACACGATCATCTCCTACGCGGCGATCTGGTACGTGCAGGTCGTGGCGCTCGTCTCAGGCCACGTGGGGGGTCTCGCGCTCGCGCACGACCGCTCGCTCAGCATCTACCGCAATCCGGAGGAGGCAGTGCGCTCGCAGTACTGGATGCTCGCGGTGATGGTCGCGTTCACGAGCTTTGGGTTGTGGCTGCTCTCGGCGGTGGGCACATGAGGGCGCCTCAGATCTCGTTTGCGGTGCTTGCCGTTCTCGCGCTTGCGTCTCTCGGCGGCGCACCGGGCGCCGACGCCGCGCTCCAGCAGCCCACGATCACCGAGAGCGGGAGCCCGATCGAAGACCAGGGCAGCAATTACGACTACCGCACCTACATAACGTCTGTGACCCCCAAAGTACGAGGGCTGAGCCTGGAAGTACTGGAGTTCGCCGACCGTCTGCTGCTGCGCAACAACACCGGCAAGACCGTCACGATCTACGGTTATTCGGGCGAACCCTACGCGCGCTTGCAGCCCGACGGCGCCGCCGAAGAGAACATGCGCTCGCCGGCTGTGTATCTCAACACGAACTTCTACGCCGACGTAAGCGTGCCCGCCTCGGCCAACGCAAACGACCCCCCCAAGTGGGTGGTGGTGGATCGCACCGGTCAATTCGAATGGCACGACCATCGAATCCACTACATGAGCCCAGTGGCGCCCCCCGAGGTCAAGGACAAGAGCAAGCGCACGTTCATTTTCGACTGGAGCGTGCCGATCATGGTGGGCACGCAAAAGGGCGCGATCGACGGCGCGCTGTACTGGGTGCCCGATAGCTCCAAAGCATCCACCGCCGCGATCGCGGTGTTCGTCGTGCTGATCGCGCTCGCGCTCACGTTCGTCGTGTTCGTACGCCGTCGCCGCGTGCGCTCGGCCGAGGGCGGTGGCACGGCCTCGGCCGGTGACGAAGCGTGGTAGCCGGCCGCCGAGTCCGTTGACCCTGATTGGGCGCGCTACCAGCCAATGAGCGTGATAATCTGCGGGCCGATGACTGTACTTGCCTGCATGATGCACTGGTACGCCTCCGCGATGTTCGCCGTGCCGGTGATCGCCGTCGGCGGCTGGAGCTGGTGGAGCACCCACCGCGCGCCCAGCTCCGACGATTCGCAGGGACCCGCGGCCGCGGCGTAAGTCTGCGGCTACGCCGTATCGACGACAGCGCCGAAGCTGATCTGCACACGGGCGCCCCCGCCGGCCGCGTTCTCCGCCGTGACCCACCCGCCGTGCGCCTCGGCCGCCTGGCGAACGATCGCCAACCCGAGCCCCGAGCCAGGCAGCTTGCGGGCGCGGTCGGCGCGGTAGAAACGCTCGAACACGTGGGGGAGATCGGCCTCCTCGAAACCGGGGCCGCGATCGCGAACGGTGAGCACCCCGTCGCGCAGTGAGACATCGATCGGCCGATCCGCGGGGCTCCACTTGCGCGCGTTGTCGAGCAGGTTCGTGACGGCGCGCTCGACGCGCTCGGCTTCACCCCGGACGATCGTCGGCTCCAGGTTCACCTGAAAAGCCGCCTGTGAGCGTCGCTGTGAACGCCGCACGGCGCCACGCACGATCTCGTCCAAAGATACGTCGTGGAGCGCGCCGTCGGGCTCGCTGCCACGTGCCAGCTCGACCACGTCGCCGACGAGTCGCGTGAGCTCGTCCAGCTCACTGACGATGTCCGCGCGCAGGCTTGCCTGGTCCTCGGGCGGCAGCCGCTCGGCGTCGGCGAGCACCTGGATGTTGGCGCGCAGACTGGCGATCGGGGTGCGCAGCTCGTGGCTTGCGTCGGCGACGAGGTTGCGCTGCGCCTCGACGGAGCGCTCGAGCGCGTCGAGGGTGGCGTTGAAGCTGCCGGCCAGCCGCGCGAGCTCGTCGCGACCACCGTCGGGCAAGCGCTGTGAGACGTCGAGGCTGCCGGCGAGCGTCTCGGTGCGCCGCGTGAAGCGCGCGATGGGTGCAAGCGCGGCACGTGCGACCAGCGCGCCGAGCGCCGCGGCGAGCGCGATCCCGACCACGCCGACGATCGCGAGGATCAGCAGCAGCCGGTTCAGCTCGTTGTCGACCTCAGTGAGCGGTCGCGCGACCAGCACGGCTCCGCGCGCGCCGGTGCCGAGCGTGAGCACGCGCAGCTGGGTGCCTTTGACGGCGCGGTCGCTCAGCACGCGTCCCTTGCCGCTGCGCGCGATCGCCTCCTCAGCAGCGCTCAGCGGGATCGTGGTGGAGGAGCCCTGACCGGCGGGCACGTGGACCATGCCATCGGGTGCGACGAACTGCACGTAACCGGAGGGCCCACCGAGCGGCGCCGGCTCGACGCTGCTCGGGAATCCGTCGCTGTCCCCGGATTGCGGGCCATTGCGCGAGGATGACCCCGTGCGTGACGGAGGTTGCCCGTCCGGTGAAGGGCCTGCGGGTGGAGGAGACCCTCCGGGCAGACCGGAGGCGCCTTCTGCAGGGGCTCGACCGTCCGCGGAGGCAGGTGGCGCGAACGCCGCGGCGCGCTGAACGAGCGACTTGTCGACTTCGCCGCGAAGGTCCGAGCGCACCGCCACGTACAGGCTCACCGCCGCGACGAGCACGGTGAGTGCGACCGCCAGCCCGGCTACGGCCGCGATGCGCGCGCGCAGCGTCATGGCGCGCCAACGCTAGCCGCGGCTTCTCCAGCCGCGGCGTGTCGCCTGGCGTGGGGCTCGTGGACGGTCATGGCTCGCGCAGCACATAGCCCACACCCCTGACGGTGTGGATCAGGGGGCGCGCCCCCGCTCCCTCCAACTTACGTCGCAGATAACCTACATATACGCGCAATGCGTTGGAGGCAGGTCCGAAGTCATAACCCCACACACGGTCGTAGATCAGGCTGTGGGGGAGCACGCGCTTGGGGTTGAGCATCAAAAGCTCAAGCAACTGGTACTCGGTGCGCGTGAGCTCGGTGAAGTGCTCGCCGACCTCCGCACCGTGACGCGCGCTGTCAAGTCGGAGCTCGGCGAAGGAGAGCGCGTCGGGGTCTCCACCGGAGCCGGTGCGGCGCAGCAGCGCACGCAGGCGCGCCTTGACCTCCTCGACGTCGAATGGCTTGACAAGGTAGTCGTCGGCGCCGGCGTCGAGGCCGTCGATACGGTCGCTCACCTGCTCGCGCGCCGTCAAGATCAGGATCGCCACGCGGCTGCCGAGCAGGCGCAGGCGGCGGCACACCTCCAGGCCGTCGATGCCCGGCAGGCCAATGTCGAGCACCACGGCGTCGGGGACGTTCCGCACCACCATCTCGATCGCGCGCTCGCCGTCCTCGGCGGTTTGCACCTCGTAGCCGCCGAGCGTGAGCGCGCGCCGCAACGCTTCGCGCACGGCACGGTCGTCCTCTACCACCAGAATTCTCATGGCCCCGATTCTGACGTGCCACGCGGGGAGCGTGGGGGTATTCCTACATTCGACTTACACGGCTCATAGCTTGCGCTAGTGAGGCTCGTCGATGCTGATCGCCAAAGCAGTTCGATCGCGCGTCCTCGCAACAGGGCGACGCGGCAGACTCGAGCGGCTTGGATATATGCGCATGGACTGTGACCATAGTCCTATCCGTTGTTCAATAAGTTCAGATATTGCCGCCTACCCGACTAGGCATTAGGCTACCGGCCTATGGATATCGACTTCGATGTCGACGCGTGCCTTCGGCCGCCTGATCCCGACGCGCTCGCAACTGTGATTCGTTTGCTGAGCTACGCACGAGCCACCGTGCCAACACCCTCGAGTGAGGACACCATTGACGATCTGTTGATAAGGGTCTTTATGACGTTTCACGAACTCATTTCAGAGATCCTCACAGACCCAGTGCTTCCAATGGGTGGTGGCGTGGGAGTTCCTCTACTCGCTGGGGTTCATGCGCGCACGATCGCCGACCTACTAACGATCCTGACTATGCAGCCCTCAAACGTTGCACCTGACCACACCCAAAATGGGAAGATTGAGTATTCGGCGCTCTCCGAGCGATGGCTCAGGACGATCGTCGAAGTCTGCTGCGATCAACAAGAGCCTCGATGGCATCTGACGGCGGCGTCGTATGTGCGTATCGAGGCGGGCTCATTGAGCAAAAGCGCGCAGATCCTTCGCGATGAACCTCGCTTGTCTCTCGATCCCGATGACCCTCGTCTCCGGGTCCGCTACTTCCCGGATCGCTCCTCCAAGGAGACTGCAGAGGATGCTGGCGTCATGCTCGTAGGTTGCGCGGCGTCCGCGCTATGTATGGCTGCTGCCGTCCAGCCGGACTTCCGATTCCCGCCAGTACCTACCGATACTTGAGATAGCAAGTATCTAGGCGCTTGCGCGCCGCATCCGGCGGACGGAGTCTGGGATCTGGCTCCTCATGCCGCCAGCGTGACCGCGATCGACGGCCCCCCGGAGATGCTCGAGCTTCGCTGGCTAGGTCCGGTTAGTCGCAGAGCGACTGCGACTGCCCTGCGTCGAATAAAGATCCGACGCGCCGGAAAATCCGTCGGATCGAGCGCTACCGATCCGCTCTATCGCGGGTGCGATCGACGTCGCGCCGTGCGACCCAAGCGCGGGCGGCCGGCGACACGGCAGTGTCGTCGGCAAGGCGCGAATCCGGGACGGGCACGTCGGCGACCGTGTTGAGGGGAATAACCCCGGCCCACGTATCTAGCGCGTAGTCCTCCTCGTCATCGACCGGGGGTCCCTTGCGGAGCTTGGCGGACGCCTCGTTAAGCGGCAGCGCGAGTACCTGGATCGCCTTCAGCTCTTTCGCGGTGGGCCCGCGGACCTCATCCCAGCGTCCCGGTATCAACCGCTCGGTGAACGCTTCGATCGCGACCATCTTCTCCGCGGGCTCCTCGATCGCCCGTGCCTGCCCGATCACGACGACGGAGCGGTAGTTGACCGAGTGGTGCACCGCCGAGCGCGCGAGCACGAGCCCATCGAGCAGCGTCACCGTCAAGCACATGGGCGCCCCGGCCGCCAGCGCTCGCACGGTGCGGCTGGCGCTGGAGCCATGGAAATAGACCTGCTCGCCGACACGCGCGTGCAGTGTGGGCACCACATAGGGCTGCTCGTCCGCCGAGAAGCCGAGGTGCGCAACCATCGCCTCGTCGAGGATCGCCTCGATCGTCTCGCGCTCGTAGTCGGCACGAGCCGGCATCCGCCGCACGCGTGTGCGGGGAGAGGGGGCCTTGGTTGCGCGCGAGGGCTTTCGGGGGTCCGGCATGGGCGTGACTGAGGGCCGTCGAGGTGTGGGCATGTCGTCACTCTACGCCTGACTTGGCTCTGTGGAAAGAGCCAAGTTCGTGTGAGAATCTAGGGCCAAATGGATTTGCACCTCGACCTCTCCCACGGTTCCGGCAGCTCGCTACGCGCGCGTGTCGAGCGGGCCTTGCGTGAGGCGGTGCGCAGCGGACGACTTGCGCCCGGCAGCCGGCTGCCTTCCACGCGCGCCCTTTGCGCTCAGCTCGGCGTCTCGCGCGGGGTGGTGGCGGACGCTTACTCCCAGCTCGCCGCTGAGGGCTACCTGCAAACACGGCGCGGAGGCGGTACCAGTGTGGCTGGGGCAGCCCCACAGGCTGGGCCAAGCGCTGGGAGCATCGTACCCAGCGGCCCCGTCCGCCACGACCTCAACCCCTATCGCCCGGCGCTCGACGGCTTTCCAAGGGCGGCGTGGCTATCCGCGATGACGCGGGTAATGCGCGGCGCTTCCGATGAGCGCTTTGCCTATCCCGACCCGGCTGGCATCCCCGAGCTGCGTACTTCGCTGGCGGCATATCTCGGCAGGGTTCGCGGGGTGCGCGCGACGCCCGAGCAGATTGTCGTCACGGGTGGTACACGCCAGGGCGTCGAGCTTCTATGGAGCGAGCTGGTGGCGGGCGGCGCCCGTCGCGTGGCAGTCGAGCAGCCAGGTTGGCGGGGCATGAGCGAGACCGCCACCGACGCGGGTCTGCTCACGCACCCTGTGCCTGTGGACGAGCATGGTCTGGTCGTGGAGCGCTTGTGGCACGAGCAATTGGACGCGGTTGCGCTTGCGCCCGCCCACCAATTTCCGACCGGCGCGGTCCTCTCCGCCGCTCGTCGCCTGACGCTTGTGGAGTGGGCACGCACGCACGACACGCTGATCGTGGAGGACGACTATGACGCCGAGTACCGCTACGATCGTCAGCCGATCGGCTCCTTGCAGGGGCTTGCCCCCGAGCATGTCGCCTACGCAGGCTCGACCAGCAAGACGCTAGCGCCCGCGATACGCCTCGGCTGGCTTGTGCTTCCGTCGCGGCTCGCCGAGCAGCTCGCCGTCCGCCAGCGCAGACGTGGCAGCATGCCCTCGCCGCTGAACCAGCTGGCGCTCTCCGATCTGATCGAGCGGGGCGAGCTCGACCGCCATCTGCGTCGACAACGACGTCGTTACAGTCGCCGCCGCGAGGCTCTACTGGATGCGCTTGCGAGCAAGTTGCCTGAGGCGAGCGTGTCCGGCGCGGCCGCCGGTCTGTACATCGTCGTCGGTCTGCCCGACGGCGTCAGCGAGCAGGTCGCGCTCGAGGCGGCGCGTTCCCGTGGCATCGCGATCGAGGGAGTCGGCGGCTCCACACCGGCGCTCGTGCTGGGCTATGCGAATCTCGCCGACGCAGCCGTGGTTGCCGCAGTGGAGGCGCTGGCAGCGAGTTTGCGCGACGCACGAGTAGCGGTTGCGTCACAACTCTCCACCTGATGGCACATTGATTGCTGATGGCCGACCTGGGGGAGTTCGATGATCTTTACCGACGGGAAAGCGAAGGGGTGCTTGTGTTCTTCACGCGGCGCACGTTCGATCCGGAGATCGCGCTCGACTTGACGGCCGAGACGTTTGCGCAGGCTTATGTCGGCTGGCGTCGGCTGCGCGGGCGCTCGCGCGAGGAGCGCCAGGCGTGGCTGTACACGATCGCTCGTCGTCAGCTTTCGCGCTACCTGCGGCGCGGACGGGTGGAGCATGACGCGCTCCTGCGCTTGGGCATCCAGGTGCCGGTGGCGCACGAGGACGATCTGCGGCTGATCGAGCGGCGCGCTGAGCTTTCTGAACTACGTGGTGCGCTCGGCGACGAGCTCGGGCGGCTGAGCGCCGAGCAGCGCCGCGCGCTGGAGTTGCGTGTGGTGCAGGAACGGCCGTATGAGGAGGTTGCGCGTGAGATGGGCATCTCCGAGCCGGCCGCCCGTGCGCGCGTGTCGCGCGGGCTGCGCACGCTCGGTCAAGCGCTTGACGTGCGAGCAGCGACACAGGGGGGATCGTGATGACCGAGCCACTCGCCCCACTCGATGCGCTCGGTGAGCGTTTCCGTCGGCTCGGGGAGCCACAGGTGCGTCGTCGTAACCCGCTACCAAGTCCACTGCCGCGGGCGCTGGTGATCGGCGTTGCGCTCGCACTGCTGCTCGCAGGGGTCGCTGCTGCCGCAATCCTGATCTCGCGCGGAGCGCCGTTGCCGGCTCCAAACGCGGTCGATCTGAGTTCCAGCGGTGTGCCGATTCCTTCGAGCGCGCATCTCGCCAGGCTGGACGTTCCCGACCCCGATCCGGCTGCGCCACCGTGGGATATCCGTATTTCGCGCACGCGCGCGGGGGAGACCTGTACAGCGGTTGGGCAAGTGTTGAACGGCCAGTTCGGCATTGTCGGTCTCGATCATGTGTTCCGCGCATTGCCGCTCGGTGGGGTGGATGCGTGCGGCGTGCAATCTCCCAATGGTCCGCTGCTTGCCGGTGCGCGTGTGTTCCTCGGAGACGCCACCACCGAAGCCCGCACGGTGGTCAACGGGATTGCAGGCGTCGGTGCGCGCTCGGTGACCGCCTACGGCCCCGAAGGCGCACGACATCTGACGCTCGGACCGGACGGCAGTTTCATCACCGTGTATCGGGGCTATGTCGAAGAAGTGCGCCCGCGCGTAGTTGTGATCACCGCGAACGGGCACGGTCACACGATCGCTTTCGCCTCCTCCGCCGTCTTTGAAGTGGCCGATCCAGACGGCGGCTCGCCTTGGCAGGCGAGTGGGAACGCGGCTCTCGGGCCGGGCTCTTACCCAGACGAGAACTGTGCTCAGGCCTCCCAGGAGCTGGGTCGCTCTGACCCAAATCGCGAGGGGGCTTCCCTGACACCCGAGGTTTGTGGCCGGCTCGGGCAGCAACCGTTGTTCGTGCTGATGCGTCGTTTTGTGCCCGGCGGCGGCGAAGGTACCGGGTATCCGTGGGGCAACAAACCGGCACGCACACTCGTCTACGGTGCGGTCTCGCGCCGCGTCGTCTCGCTAACGCTGAGCGGCGCCGGTGCTCCGCGGATTGTGCCGATCGACGCTCACGGCGGCGTGTTCCTGGCGGTGCTCGACGGTCACGTGGATCCACACTCGCTGACGCTCACCGCACACTTGCACAACGGACGCTCGATCTCCTACACACGCTCGGCGAACCTCCGCGAAGAATCCGGCGGGAAAGTGTTCAACGGCGCGGCGGCCAAGCGTTGGTTGAACGAACCGGACGATCCGGCCTACCGCCAACCGGTGTCGGCGAGCAATGCCCAACTCCCGCCGATCTCGGTCCCCATCCGGGGCACAGTGCGCGAAACGCTGCACGCAAGCGACCCTGCGGGCGCCCCCGACTGGGTGCTGCGCAGTTGGCAGGGGCAGCCCAATCCGCGTGCTCGTTTCGGGGGCTCCACTCCGTCTCGCTTCGTTTGCCTCCAGGTGGGTGTTCGTCGTAGGGGAGCATTGTTCGAGCCAGGCTCTGGCGCAAGCTCGCGTCCACTGGCGGCCGGCCAAGAAGGCGAGGGGCTCGGGGGTTGCAACGGTGTCGCATACGTGGCGACCCATCATCCGATCGTGCAGGTGGTGAGCTACACCGACCGTCCCTACGCTTACACACCGACGCCCACCCGCACGGTGGTCGCGGGAATGCTCCCGCCGCAGGCAACTCATCCGCTGCTGTTGGGCGCCGGGGCTCCCAGAGAGCTCAAGACGGACGCCAACCACATGTACCTCGCTGTGTTGCTCGGGCGCTACTGGGATGCGCCGCTGCGGGTCTCGATAGTCGAGCACGGACACACGATTGCGCCGAGCGCCGCCTCGACGCTACCGGTGCCCTCGGTGCTGATGGTCCCTCAGGCGCGGGCTCCCGATCCCGACGGCGGCGCGCCCTGGGGTTCTGCTGCGAGCCCCGACGGGGCTTTGTCATATGGGCGGATCGTGGACGGTCGTCTCGCGGATGTCTCAGAACGCGACGGCACGGTCACCAATGGGCCGAGTGGGTGGGGGAGCGGCGGTCCGTGTGTCGGTCGTGTGCGCAGCAAAGCCTGTCCGTTCGTGGATCGCCACCCGCCGGCGGTTGAATTCAACGTGCAAAGCCAGGCTGCACAGAGTTTCTCCGAAGGCACTCCCACCATGCTCACACCGCCTCAGATAGAGCGGCGCACACTGGAAGGCGAGACTGTCATCACGGGGCGCGCTGAACCGGATGTCGAATCGGTCACGCTGGCAACGCCGAGCGACGTGCGCACACTGCGTCCCGCCGGGCCACAACACGTGTTCATCGTTGTCTACAGCGGAGAGTTCTTCCGCGGTGCGATCACTGCCACGATCCGGTTGCATGACGGGCGGACCGTTACCCAACCGGTGCAAACTGGCGCGGCCGGCGTTGGTAGTGCTCCCCCTGAACTATCGCCGCCAAAGCTTCTGCAGGGCGTGCTCCGACAGCTCGCCCTCTCCCGAGAGAGTCCTCACAGGGGATCGCCGACGATGCGCCGAGCCGACATCTCGACATTGGAAGCCAGCGCGCGGGCGATCGAGCAGCGCATTTCCTATGAAGGGGAGCACCCAGGCGTGCTCCCTGAGAACTGAGGACTTCAGAGACTACCGCCGTCGGGTTGCGCTGGCGAGGGGGAAGCCTGTTGGGAGGTTTCCGAAGCCCGCCGTGAGCGTCCGGCGAAGTTGCCGACGAGCACGCCGATTACCGTGACCAGATAGAGCTGGCCGAGCAGCATCTCGACGACTGCGAGCGCTCGCCCGATGTGCGTGGCGGCGCTCAGATCGCCGAAGCCGGTGGTGGTCAGCACGGTGAAGCTGAAGTACACGATCTGGCTGGTGGAGGCGTTTGCTGTCTGGACGAAGTACTGGGCGGTCTCGACTTTGGCGACGAATCCAATTGTCCAAGCGAACACCAGGCCAAGCAGCAGATACAGCGTCAGCGCTCCCGCAACGGCCTGCGGCGTCACACCGTGTGCACGCACCAGTCGCAGCAGGCCGCCGACCAAGGCCAGTGGGATGGCAGCGGACAGCAGCCCGCTGATCGCAAACAGCAGAGCATCGGAGAGCGCGCCGGCGGCCTCGCCCACGACCGTGAAGCTCGCGAGGCCCAGTAGCACGATTGCCGTCGATCGGCGCACGTTGCTGCTGGTGCGCGAGGTGGCCACGACCGTCAGCAGCGCGAGCCATTGCAAAGCGCATCCGACCGCCCGCGACCAGTTTTCGCCGGGGGTGACGATCACGAATACCAGCAGCGTGAGTGTCAGCAGGAATACAACGCCATACCTGAAGCCTGCCTCGTTGTCCTCGGAGGACGCCATCACGGTGGATTGTGGCCTACTCGCGGTTTTCGGCGCGGCTCATCAGCGCGACCGGCACCGCAAGTCCCGCGGAACGCCGCAAAGTCGCGATTCTGCGGCCCGGCTGAACCGCGGCGCGGATCTCACTCGAATGCTCGCCGAGCCGCGCGACAGTCCGCTCCAGGTCGTCGCTGAGCAGCGCGAGGCCCCAGAAGCGGACAGGGCCGCTCGCACCGTTTGGGCGTGCGGCCACGATCTGGGCCGGCTCCTGCACCAGCTCAAGGATGACCTCGCCGAGGCGGAAGAATGCCTGGCGGGGGGCTCCGGCGGGCGTCGGTTGCTCGCGGATGCGGCGCAGGTCGAGCCCGGCCGCTTGCAGTGCGATCACGCTACGGTCGAGGTCGGGCGACATCGCCACAATATGGTCGATCGTCGTGATGCCGTTGTCGTGTCCTGGTATCTCCACGTTGGGCGTCGGCGCCTTTGACACCGCGGTGGGGAGACCGTCGAGCTCGACACTCGCGACATCGCGCAGTGACCACCCGAGGATTCCCCGACCGGCGTCTTCACCCGTGAGCGCGATCCGCACGGAACCGAGTTGCACAATCGCGTTGGACACCGAGAAGCCAAGCGACTCCCAACGCCCGGGCTCGTCGGCAAGCGCGATCTCGGCAATCGTGACCATTGGTCCTCTACGCTCTTCGCGTCGGGTACTACCCGTTCAAACGAACGGGCAATGTCTTCAGCTGGTTGATGAACGCCGACTCGACGACGAGCGGCTCGCCGTCGATTGCCATTCCCGGGAAGCGCGCAAGCGTCTCCTCGAACAGGATGCGCAGCTCCAAACGGGCGAGCGCGGTACCGAGACAAAAATGCCGTCCGCCCGCCCCAAAGGCCTGATGCTCGGTCTTGCGACGCAGGTCAAAGCGGTCGGGATCCTCATGGCGTGACTCGTCGCGGTTTGATGAGGCGTACCACATGACGACTCGCTCGCCGGCTTTGATCTGCTTGCCACCGAGCTCGGTGTCTTTCGTCGCCGTACGCCTGAAGTGTGCAAACGCGGGAAACATGCGCAGCGACTCCTCCACCACACCCGGAGCGAGCGTGGGATCCTCAAGTGCCAGCGCTCGCTGCTCTGAATCTTCCATCAGCGCGCGCATGCCGCTGCAATAGGTGGCCTTGGTGCTGTCGTTACCGGCCGCCACGAGCAGAAAGAAGCCCATTACGATCTCGTGCTCCTCGAGCTTGCTCCCGTCGACTTCGGCGTGCACGAGCACGCTTGTCAAGTCGTCGGTCGGGTGCTCGCGCCGGTCGGCGATCATGCGCCCGCAGCGCTCGAAGATCTCCGGGACCTCTTTGTCCATCACGGCCTCCACGCCATCGGGATTGAGGTCCGGATCGCCCGCACCGAGCGTCGAGTTCATTAGTCGCGCCCACGTCGCGTCGTCCTCCTCAGGTATGCCCATGAAGCTCCCGATGACGCGCGAGACGACCGGCTGGGCCACGTCGCTCACCAGGTCACAGCACTCGCGTCCCTTCAGGCCGTCAAGCGTTCTTGACACGATCTCGCGGATTGCGTCCTCGTGGGCGGCAATTCGCTTGGGGGTGAACCCAGCCTGGAACAGCGCCTTCACGCGATCGTGCTTGGGAGGATCCATGCCGATGAACATCGCTTGGAACAGCTCAAGCGGGAAGATCGCGGAGAGCACGGTTATGCCCCCTAGTTCAGAGGAGTAGGTCTGCCAGTCTCGGCTAACCGTGTGTACATCCTCGGCGCTCGTCACAGACCAGAAGCCTCCCTCTTCCGGGTATTCGGTGATTTCCGGCGTCCAGTGCACGGGGCAGCGTTGACGCATTTCTTTGAACAGGCCGTGGGGAGGCCCGTCGGACCAATGCTCGCGCTCGAGAAGTAGCTGGTCCTCGAGGTTGGCATCGGCTAGTTGGTCCTCGAGGTTGGCATTGGCCGGTTGGTCCTGGAGGTTGGCGTCGGTGGCAGTCATGGGAGCCTTTCGTGATCGCTGCGCGGGGGACGCGATTTTTCGATGTTACTCGCCTCTTGTGGCTTTTGGCCGCGTGGCCAGTCGTGCTTGTGGTCTGCGTTGTGCCTTGGGTCGGTCAGGGGCCGGAGTCGATCACGGTCCGGGGTGGGCATCTGAACAGGATCCCTAACGGGCGATGTCCAGTGGATATTTACGGAAAGGCTTGAAGTAAATCTTGGCATGCCTTATTATTTCTGTATGGCTACCAAGGAAAGCGTGCGCTCGCCCGCTGTCGAGGATTACTGCAAGGCGATCTACACACTCGAAACCCGCACCAAGGAACCCGTTCCAACGAACGCGCTGGCCGAGCGTTTGGAGCTGACCACCGGCTCGGTGTCGGGGATGCTCAAGAAGCTAGACGAGCTCGGTCTGATCTCGCACGTGCCATATCGGGGAGTACGGCTTACGCCCGAGGGACGCCGGGTGGCGCTGGAGGTGATTCGCCACCACCGGCTGCTCGAGCTGTATCTGGCCGAGGCGCTTCACATGCCCTGGGATCGCGTGCACGATGAGGCTGAGGTGCTCGAGCACGTTCTCTCCGACGAATTGGAGGAGCTGATCGCGGCCAAGCTCGGACATCCCACGATCGACCCCCATGGCGACCCGATCCCCAGCGCCGAGCTGGAGCTCGATGAGCATCCGACGCGCAGTTTGGAGAGTCTTGAGCCAGGTGAGGAGGGCACGTTCGTGCGCGTGTCCGACTCCGATCCGGCGATGTTGCGCTACCTGGACGAGCAAGGCATCCTGCCGGGCGGACACATACACGTGCTCGAGCGCCAGCCGTTCGGCGGCCCATTGCTCGTTAGCGTCGATGGGTCCGAGCACATGCTCGGTGGAGAGCTCCCGCGCGCGATGCGCGTCGACGTCCAGTCCTCGGTTGTAGTCGAGGGGGAGGCATGAGGCTGGTCGCCGAATCCGTTCGAGAGCCGATGGTTGTCCTATGAGCGAGACCGCTCTACGACCTGCCGCGGCGCTCGAGGGCGCATCGGTCGCTCTGCCCGAGCCCGGGGCGCCCAGCGCGCTCGAGCAGCTGCTGGCGCGGGGGAGGCTTCGCGCCACGCTCGCGATGCTCGGGCCCGCGTTTGTCGCGTCAATCGCATATGTCGATCCAGGCAATTTCGCTACGAATCTGCAAGGCGGCGCACAGTTCGGCTATCTGCTGTTGTGGGTTGTGCTGGGGGCCAATCTGATGGCGATGGTGATCCAGTACCTATCGGCAAAGCTCGGCATCGTCACCGACCATGATCTGCCCGAGCTATGCCGTGAGCGCTTCCCGCGTGTCGTCACATGGGGATTGTGGGCGCAGGCAGAGATCATGGCCATGTCCACTGACATAGCGGAGTTCCTAGGCGCCGCGATCGGCCTGAACCTGTTGTTCGGTGTGCCGCTACTGCCTGCCGGCCTTATCACGGGCATGATCGCGTTCGCGATCCTCGAGCTGCAAACACACGGATTCCGTCGCTTCGAGCTGGCCATCACAGGGTTGCTTGGCATCATCTTCGGTGGCTTCCTATACGAGGCACTGCGTATCGGCCCATCGGCGCACGACTCGCTACACGGCCTGCTGCCCTCTCTTGATGGCACGAGCTCGCTGTATCTGGCGGTAGGCATAGTCGGCGCGACGGTGATGCCGCACGTGATCTATCTGCACTCGGCACTCACCAATGGGCGCATGCCGTGCCGCAACGACCATGAGCGCGGTCGCGTGCTGCGCTTCGAGCGCCTCGACGTGATCATCGCGCTCGGAATCGCGGGCATCGTCAACATGGCGATGCTCGCCGTTGCGGCCAAGCTCTTCCACGTGCCGGGACTGTCGGGCTTGAGCACGATCCAACAGGCCCACGCCCAGTTTGGCCAACTCGTCGGCGGTACCGCGGCGCTCGCGTTCGCCGTCGCGCTACTGGCGTCCGGAGCATCGTCATCGAGCGTTGGCACCTATGCGGGGCAGGTGGTGATGGCTGGGTTCATCAACATCAAGATTCCATTGCTGTTGCGGCGTGCTGTGACGATGATTCCCGCGATCGTGGTGCTGGCGATCGGCGTGAATCCGACTGACGCGCTGGTGCTCAGCCAGGTGGTCCTGTCGTTTGGCATCCCGCTTGCGGTCATTCCACTTGTGATGCTGACCAGCAATCGCGACGTCATGGGCATCCATGTCAACCGTCGCCTCACGATTGTCGTGGGCGCTTCTCTGGCCGCGGCGATCACGCTCATGAACCTGTTCCTGATCTATCAGCAGCTGCTCTAGCGACTGCTCTCACGATCGTAACTCCCGCCACGGGTGACTCCTGCGAGGATCACGCCGTGAAGCGCGAACCGCTTGTGAGACTGCCCGCGGCGCTGATCGTGTCTGCTACCAGCGCGCTCGCTGCCAACCGGTCCTCCATCATCGACAGTCGTGCACGCTTTGTGATGGGCGTAGATGGTGGCGCGACAAAGACTCTCGCGGCGGTGCTTGACTTGCAAGAGCAAACACTTCACCTCGGCCACGGCAGCTCGAGCAACGCCGATGCGGTTGGTGCGCATGCGGCGACTGACTCGCTGGTGAAGGCGACCGATGAGGCGATTGGACGCGCCGGCATCGAACGCGAGCAACTCGACGCCGCCGTGCTTGCGATCGCAGGTACCGATACCGACGCGGTTACCGTGCATGTGCGAGAGCGCTGTCCGGGCACGTGGGTCGTGGTCAACGATGTGGTCGGCGCCTGGGCCGCCGCCACCGCCGCACGCCCCGGTGTGGGCGTGATCTCGGGTACCGGCAGCAACGTGCTCGGAGTCGGCCCGCACGGACGCGCCTGGCGCGCGGGTGGTTGGGGACACGTGCTCGGCGACGAGGGCAGCGGCTATTGGCTTGCAATTCAGTCGATCAAGGCCGCGCTCGCCGATCGCGAGGGCTCGGGCCCAGAGACGGCATTGAGCGCCGCGGCGATCGACTTCTTTGAGGTGCGGAGTGTGGAGGCGCTCGCCACGCTCGTCTACTCCAAGCCTCTCTCCAAGGGCGAAATCGCCGCATTTGCGATCGAGACGGCACGCGTCGCACATACCGGCGACATCGTGGCGCGCGAACTGTACGTGCGCGCGGCCGGCGAGCTCGCAAGGCAGATCGCTGCGGTCGTCGAGCAGACGAGCCTGGCCGACGATTTCCCTGTTGGCCTGATCGGTAGCGCGTTCAAGGCGGGCGAGCTATTTGTAGTACCGCTTGCCGGCGCCATCCGCGAGTTCGCGCCGCGGGCGCAGGTTGCCGTCGTCGAGATGGCGCCCGTCGGTGGCTGCGTGTTGCTTGCGGCACTGGCCGCAGGTCACCACGAGACGGCCGACCTCGACGAGTTGAAGCCACTGCTCGATGCCGCGCTTGCGCGCGAGGGTGCTTTTAGGGAGTGATCGCGGCGCGAGTGGCAATCGCGCCGGGTCCCACGCCCGCGATGCGAACGGCGGCCGCGGCGTGGCCGAACGTGGCGGCCTCGAGCGGGCTGCGTCCCTCCGCCAGCGCGATAAAGAACGCGGCCGCGAACACGTCTCCCGCGCCCAGGTCATCGCGCGGCATAACAGGCTGTGGCAGCACGGCCTGCGTGACGGTCGCGCCCTCAGGGTCGGGCAAGTGCACGGTCGCGGGCCTGGAGCCGGCGGTCACGGCCACATACGCCCCACGCCCACGTGCCGCGGCAAACAGGGCGCGACAGCTACCGTACTCCTGCTCGGAGATAACAGCCGCATCGAAGTATTCGGGCAGCGAGGCTGGGTCCAGCTCGACTAGTGAGATGTCGCCTTGCGCGATGTCCGCGGTTGGCGCAAGCGGTATGTCGCCCAACAGTGGGGCTGCGTCAAGCTGGACGGGTGGCACATCCTCGCCCTGCTCCCAACGGCGTAGGAGACCTTGGGGAGTGATGCCAAGGAAGTCGGATCGGCCTTGCCAGCGCACGGGCGTCTCTCGCGCAACAGGCGCCAGGTGCAGGATCTCGGCCTCGAGCGTGAGCGGCTCGAGCATCGGGCCCGCCCAAGCGAGCAGACGTTGCCGGCGCTTCGCGCCGGCGCCACACGTACTTAGCGTGGTGGTGTGCTCTGCTGGGAGGATCCGCAGGTCGAGCTCGTCACTGAATGGCTCGAGCAACGACTCGATCTCCCGAGGAGCGCCCTTCGTGACGATCAACGTGCGCAGGCCGAGGCGCGCTGCTTGCAGGGCGCTGTAGAAAGCGCCCCCGCCTGGTTGGGGTTGGCCCCCGTCGGCGCGGTCCTCGATCACATCGCGCGTGACGTGACCGACGGCGATGTATTGGTAGCGGGTATCTGGCGAGCTGGCCATAGGACCGGGTATGCCCCGTGAGCGCTCTAGTCGACGCGTGGGGGGATGCGCACTGGCAGCTCGGCGCCGGCGATCGCCGCCGCGGCGAGCCTGCCCGTGAACACGCAGCCACCAAGAAACGTGCCCTCCAGCGAGCGCTTACCGTGCACGCCGCCGCCGCCGAAGCCGGCGGCCTCACCGACCGCGTACAGTCCGGGGATCGCCTCGTCGGCGTGCTCGCGCAACACACGGCAGCCGAGGTCGGTTTGGATACCGCCGAGGCTCTTGCGGGCCATCACCTGCAGGCGAATCGCGATCAGCGGCATCGCGGCGGGGTCCACGATGCGCTGGAAGCGTGCCGTGCGCAGCCGGTCGCCGCGCCAGTTGCGCAACTGGCCGATGCGCCGCAGCTGGTCGTCGTTGAACAGGCCCTTGCCGCGCGCGATCGTCTCGTCGTAGCGGCCCACTTCGCGTTCCAGCACGGCGGCCTCGATCGCGCTTTCGCCGGTTACCTCATTCATCTTGGAGGACAGCTCGTGCAGCGTCGGGGCCGAGACGAAATCGGGCGAGCCCTCCAGAAAATGCCGCACCAGGCCGGGCTTGCCGAGCAGCACACTGAGTAGGAACGGCACGAGTCGCTTCTCGCGTAGATTTGGATTGTGCTGTGACCCCGACACGTCGAGCTCGCGCTTGGCGATCTTGAAGTTGCAGATCAGCCACGAGTACTTGCGCTCGTCCTCGCACATGCGCTCCAGTGCCGCGTAGGCGTCGAAGGTGGGCATCACCGGCACGGGCCCGTAGCGACAGCCGTCAGGGTTCAACATGATCCCCGAGCGTGGCGGGATCAGCTTCAGGCCATGATGCTCGCGCTGGGGTTTGGGGTGGCGCACAGCGTCGGAGTAATTCCACATGCGCGAGAGGTGAGTGACGTTCCCGCCAAGCCGCGAGACCTCTTCATGCAAGGCGCCGTCGGCGTAGTAGTGCGAGCCCATAAGCAGCTTCTCGGGTGGGCTGCCCAGTCGCGAAGTGGGCCATTCGCGACGGATCAGCTCGAGGTTACCGCCGATCCCGCCGGCCGCGATCACGACCGCCTTGGTGGCGCGGAGCTCGTATTCGCGCGCCTCGATTGAAGGGGAGCTAGCGTCGATCGGCCCTTCGCTTGTCTTGCCGGCGCTCGGCGGTCCCTCGCCTTCGGCACTCACGCGGCAGCCGACGATCCGGCCCTGCTCGGATAGGAGCTCGGTGACTCGCCAGCGCAGGCGCAGGTCGAGCGCGCCGCGCCGCGGGTGGGACTCGATTGCCCCCCATACCGCTTGCACCAATGCCTTGCCGGTGCCCCATGTGAGATGAAAGCGCGGCACCGAGTTGCCGTCGCCGAAGTTGCCGCGCTCAGCCCAGTTGACGACAGGAAAGAAACGCACGCCGATCTCGCGCAGCCACGCCCCGACGTCGTCGCGTGCACGCAGGACGTACTGCTCGGCCCAGCGTCTGGGCCACACGTCGTCATCGTCGAAGTCGGCGATCCGAAGCCAGTCTTCAAGCGCCAACCGCTCGTTGTCGGGGATCCGCGAGCGGCGCTGCTCGGGGGAGTCGACCATGAACATGCCGCCAAAGGCCTCGCGCGCCAGGCCGCCCAGCTGCTCTGGCTGGCAGCGGTCGAGCAGCTGCACCGTGTGTCCGCTGCGCAGCAGCTCCAGCGTGCTCACCAGGCCAGCGAGCCCCGCGCCGACGACGATCACATCGGGCGTGGCGTGGCTCACGCGAGCGCCATCCCCGGAGCGACTCGCACTTCCACCAGCTCGGGTTTGCCGGACGCAAGCGCCTTGCCGAGCGCCTCGCCGAGCTCCTCAGGACCATCGACCGCGCACGAGCTCATGCCATAGCCGCGCGCGACCGCGGCGCAGTCGAGGCCAGGCAGATTTAGTCCGGGTGCGTCCACGATGTCCTCGAGCATGCCAAACCACTTCAGGATCGCGTACTCGTCGTTGCGCAGCACGAGGAACGTGACGGGCACGTCGTAGGCGACGGCGGTCCACAGGCTCTGGATCGCATACTGGGCAGAGCCCTCGCCGATCACGCACACGACGGGTCGGCTGGGCTGTGCCATCTGCACGCCAATCGCGGCCGGCATGCCGAAGCCGAGTCCCCCGCCGGAGGAAAAGTAGTAGCTGCCGGGCGCCGACAGGCGCAGCTGGTTGCGCAGTGCGAGCGTGGCCGACGGCGACTCCAGCACCACTATCCCATCTGCGGGGAATACCTCGGCGAGCGCGCGCACCGCGGTGGATGGGCTCATCGGCTCTGTGATCGGCGCCGGCTCGGGCGCCGGGCGTGCCGGAGGCGCCGAGCGGTCTGACTCGCCGGCGGCGTTGGCGAGCGCGACCAGCGTGAGCGCCGGGTCGGCGAGGATCGCGTCGCCCATCGGTGCGCGTGCGGCCTCGTCGGGGTCGGCGGTAATCGCCACCAGCGTGGTGCTCTGCGCCAACAGCGGACCAGGCACATTGGGGTAGTAGGGAAACACCGAAGTGCCCACAGTCAGCACGAGATCATGTGTGGCAAGCATTTCCCCGAGGGGCAGCACAGCCGGCGGAAGAATGCCCTGAAACAGCGGATGATCCTCGGGGAAGCCGAGTCGTCCCCCGCCGGTGGCCGGCGTGGCGTACACCGCCAGACGCTGCAGTTCGGCGAGCCCGATCGCGGCATCCCAGCCTCCGCAAGCGTCGATCTCCGGACCGGCGACGAGCGCGGGACGCTCGGCGCGAGCGAGTCGTCGCGCCAGTGCCTCCACGGCCTCGGGCGCCGGCTGGGTCGCGCCCAGGACAGTGCGCGCGCTCTGGTGGGCGACTGCGTCATCGTCCACCTCCGCGCCCCAGTCGTCCATCGGAATCGACAAGAACGATGGTCCGCGTGGGGGCAGCGTCGCCATGTGGATCGCTCGCGCTAGAGCATGCGGCACGTCCTCAGCGCGTGGTGGCTCATAGCTCCACTTCACGAGTGACTGGGGCATACGTGCCGCGTCGCGGTTGGTCAAATTGGCCTGCAGCGTCATCAGCGACCGGTACTGCTGCCCGGCGGTGATCACCAGTGGGCTCTTGTTGGCCTGCGCGTTGAAGATCGCCCCCATCGCATTGCCGACACCCGGCGCGGTGTGGAGGTTGACGAGCGTCGGTCTTCCGCTGGCCTGCGCATAGCCGTCGGCCAGCCCCACGACGGTCGCCTCCTGCAGGCCGAGCACATAACGGAAGTCGGCGGGGAACTCGGTCAGCATCGGAAGCTCGGTTGAGCCCGGGTTGCCGAACACCGTTGTCATCGAGCGTGAGCGCAGCAGCTCGAACGCGGCCTCTCTAACTGTCGTCACGTGCGTCTCCTGGAGCGATGGCTTGGACGGTCCCCTCGACACACCGGCAGGCTGAACGCGCAACCCTATGTGAAAGAGGTTCTTAGCTTGCGCACAATACCCCCAGCGCATCGTTTGTGGCGACCGTTTGTTCTACGAGCGTGTTCTGACGGGCGGCGCGGACGGGCAACCGCGATCGGGCAGCAGTGATCGTGTTGTTGCACGGGCCGGGTGCGCACGGTCAGCTTTGTACTTTGTCATGGAGGTTTGGTCTTGATGAGACGCAGCGCATACGTGCCACCGGCCCGCACCGGGTCTTTGCTCGCCCTGGCGGCGGTTGCGGGTATGTGCGCGCTCTCCGGGGCGTCGGCCCTCGGGCCCCCAGCCGCCCTCGCTGCCACGGCTGTGTCCTCGCCATATCCGGCGGGGGCCGAACGTCCACGCAAGCTCGCGCGGCCCAGCGAATTCGCCGACAGCTCCACTGGTGGCGTCTCGCCGGGGAGCGCTCCGCCGGCGAGCGCTCCGAGCACGAAAATGACGAGCACCGCGACCAAGGCGCCGGCGAGCAAGAAGACCACCAAGAAGAAAGGCAAGCCGGTCCTGCGCGGCAATCCGGCGCGCGCGCTGCTCGCGTATGAAGCGATGCAGAAGAACTTCTACATACCCGGCACCGGACTGTACTTGGGTGAACCGTACTCCTTCCTGTGGCCGTTCTCCCAAGCGCTGGCGGCGACCGTCAGCGTGTCCAACATTCCAGGCCAGGCGGCGACCGCGGCCAGCACCTATTCAAGCGAATTCAAAGTGCGCCTGTATGGCCTGCAGAAGTATTGGAATCCCACCCCGCCCCCGGGCGAGGCGATAGCCGGCGAACAGCCCGAAGAGGAAGAAACCGGCGAAGGCTCCGAACCCGCCGAAGCCGCGGGTATCGCCGCCCCGACGCTGCCGTCGTTCAACGGCGAGGTGGTGCCGCCGGGCGGTGCGAGCTACTACGACGACAACGAGTGGGTCGGGATCGAGCTGGTGCGGCTCTACAAGGAGCACCACGAAGCGTCGCTGCTTGAAAAGGCCGAGCAGATCATGCAGTTCGTGATGGCCGGGTGGTCGACCAACCCAAAGCTTGCGTGCCCAGGTGGCGTGCCGTTCTCCGACGCTCCCAGTAACACCGAACGCAACACAGTCACTGACGGTCCCGCCGCGGAGCTCGGCGTGCAGCTGTATCGCCTGACCAGCAACGCGGCGTATCTGCAGTTCGCGGAGACGACCTATGAATGGGTGCGCAGCTGTCTGCGCACGCCAAACGAACTTTATTACGACCATATTCGCCTGCACGGCGCGATCGACAAGACCGAGTGGAGCTACAACCAGGGCTCGATGATGGGCGCCGGGGTGCTGCTGTATCAGGCGACTGGTAACGGCGCCTACCTCTACCAGGCTCGCCAGACCGCCAAGGCGGCGCTGTCGTACTTCACGATCCCTCGGCTGCTCAGCGAAAACCCGTTCTTTGTGTCGGTGTACTTCAGGAACCTGATGTATCTCGACTCGGTCACCCATGACCCGCCGGGGCTGACGCTTGCGCAAACCTACATAAACAGCGTTTGGGTCCACCAGCGCTTGAGCGACAGCCTGTTTGCGTTTGGCTCGCCGCCCACCACCCAGCTCCTGGACCAGGCGGCGGTCGTGCAGATCTATGCGCTGCTGTCCACATCACCCAGCACGTACTTCTGAGGAGTCTCGTTGCCCCGCCCGCCGCGGACCGCTTGCGTTGGGCTGTGCACTGGGTAGAGGGTCTCGCCACAGCCGCGTTCGGGCGTTACGAGTAGTGTTGACGGCGGATGACCGCCGACGCCGTCAACATGATCACCGCCGAGGGACTGAAGGAGTTGGAAGCCGAACTGCTTACCCTGGAGGGCGATGGTCGCCGTGAGATCGCCGATCGCATCAAGACGGCGCGCGAGTGGGGGGATCTCAAAGAGAACAGTGAGTATCACGACGCCAAGAACGACCAGGCGCACCTGGAGACCAAGATCGCGAAATTGCGCGAACGAATCTCAACTGCTGAGGTGGTGCGGGAGTCTGAGGCGAGCGACGGGGCCGTTGGATTCGGCTCGACGGTCGTGGTTCGCGACGAGGCGGGCACCGAGCGGAGCTGGCGGATCGTCAGCTCGCACGACGCGTCTCCCTCAGAAGGGCGGCTGTCGGCGGATTCGCCGGTTGCTCGCGCCCTGCTCGGGCGTCGCGCCGGCGAGCGGGCTTCGGTCGTGCTCCCAAAGGGCGAGAGTGTGCTGGTCGTCGTGAGCGTAAACTGAGCGCCGCGCAGCGGCTTCCTCCTTACGTCGATACAGCCGCTGGTCGGCGAGCTGCATGATCGAATCTGGATCGCATGCTTCTTCGGGGATCAGCACCACCCCGTGGGAGGTGGTTATCGAGAAATCCGGACCGTGCTCGCACAGCGCCGCCACGCTCAGGTCCACGTGACTTTCGCTGGTGATGTCGGAGTCGAACAGCACGCAAAACTCGTCGCCGCCCATGCGATAGGCCGTTCCGTGCGGCTCCACCGCGCACTTCAGCCGTTCGCTGAGGCGAACGAGCAGCGTGTCGCCCGCGGGATGGCCGAAGGAGTCGTTATAGCGCTTGAAGCCGTCGAGGTCATACAGCACGAGCTCACGCGGTTGTTGCGGCTGGGCGGTCCTGCATGCCAGCCGTAGATCGCCCATCAACAGGCGCCGGTTGCCGAGGCCGGTGAGTGGATCGGTTAGCGACAGTCGCCGTGAGTGGGCCAGCAGCATGACGTTCTGGCGCAGCGTGACAATCAAGTGCGCGCCGACGGCCAGGACGGTCGCGGCGGCGATGATCAGCGCCGGCAGCGTCAGCTGCCTGCCGACGTTGCCGTAGACGAGCACACCGAGCGCACAGAACAACGCGAGCGTGGGCACGACCGTCATCTGCCAGCTCTTCATGCGGCGTTGCTGGAAGGGAACCACAGGCGTCCACGCAGCCATCGCCATAAGAATCGCTGCCAACGGCCATAGGCATTCAAGCCACGTGCCTGGCTGGTAGGAGTCGATCGCCGTCTGGTAGAGGTAGGTCGAGTCGGCGACGGCGCTGACGAGCATCCCCGAGGCGATCAGTAGCCACATGGCTCCCGGTCTCCAGCCGGTTATGGCGATCGCGCCTAGTGCAAACATCATCATCAGCAGGTCGCCGATCGGATAGGCGAGCGACACCACCAGCGAACTGAGATCGCCGGTGGCGCTATGCAAGATCGGCGGGAGGATGAGCGCCGCGCCAATGGTCGCGGCGCCGAGCCCAGCGATCAGCCCGTCGAGCCACATCCCGATCCGCAGTTCGCGCAGGTGGGCTCTGGCAAGCAGCGTGATCGCCACGTAGTAGCAGGGGTAGGCGGCGAGGTTGAAAGCGTCGGCCAGCGACACGCTGCCGCCGGCCGCGGCGCTTGTGTGTTCTATGAACAGCACGTCATACAGTTCGCCAATGCTCCAACACAGCATCCCGGCGCCCATCGTCAGCCAGGCGGCGCGCTGCTCGGGGACGAGGGCCCCACGCGCCAGCACGGTGAGTGCCGAGCCGAACAGCAGCGCGTTGAAGATGTCTGCTTCAAACAGTGCGTCGAGTCCGCTGCCACCGAAGTCGAGTGTGACGTGCAGCGTGAGCACGCCCAGCCCTCCGATCAGGCAGGCCAGGAACAGCGTCGAGGTGTTGGGTCGCAGTTGAGCGCGCATGGATGTGCGAGTCGTCAACTACATCGGCCGCGCGTGGAAAAACCCTGAGTTGATCGGCGCTGGCTGCACGGGTAAACCCCGAAGATGGTCAGCCGTGGCTGCGCAAGCCAAAATCTGCGTTGATCAGGCGGCCAGCGAGTGGCCCATGCGCCGCGTAAAACTGGTTGGTTTGCGCCCGTATAGTCGTGCTCCGAGCTTAAGCGCGCGCTCCCGCAAACGCTTACGCCGTCGTTCAATCCTCTTCAGCAGAGCATCTCGTGTCGCGTTGTCTCCTTCGAAGGCATTGGGATGCTGCTCGAGGTAGGCGCGCAGCATCCACAGATCGTGCTCGTCGCCGAGCAGATCGCCAAGGCGATCGGCGCGGCGGGTGGCGCGTCGCGCACCGACGGAATCTGAGCCGCCGAGCATGTCGAGCACGTAGTAGAGACTCTTGACCCGCTTGCGCCAGTCGTGTAGAGCCTGGGCATTGCGCGCGTGCTCTTGCCTTACAAGCCGAGCGCGCTGGCGCCCTTCGCGATAGATTCGTCGCAGTCCGGGGGCGAGTGCCTTGAAGTCGCGCTCGACGATCTTCCAGTGGGCTAGCTGTGCGCGCATCGAGGCGATATCGGCAAGCATCTGGTCGCGGTCTGAGGGTTCGATCGCCTTCCCACGCTCGCTCTCCAGTCGCTCGCTGAGCGGGCGGATCCGAGCTGGCGCGAGCGCTTTCGGATGACGCTTGGACAGCGCCCGCAACGTCGCCAGTCGCACCTCGGCGTCGCGCGCTCCCGCCAGACACTGTGCGGTGGTGCGCAGCGAGTCGTTGACACGCCCAAACTCTGACTCGCCGAGCTCGTGACGCAGCAACCGCGCGAGCGCGCGCATGCGCTTGATCGCCTTGCGCGCGTCGTGCACGAGCTCGGCGGGATCGGCCTGCCGCACCTCCGTTGCACCACCCTCAATTGGATCGCTTCCAATAGCCATTACGCATTGCCTCCACATTGGAGGCTATCGCCGCGACAATGTGCTCATGTCAAAGTTGCCTGATGCGCGCTGGTGGACGGTGCGCAGCGCACATAGCCACAAGCCGGCCACCTATCGCTGCCCGATCTGTGGGCGCCACCTGCCCGCGTTGGGCGAGCACATGCTGATGTTTCCCGAAGACGACAAAAGTCGTCGCCGCCATGCCCACACGAAGTGCGTCGTGGAGGCGCGTCGACGGGGACAGCTGCTGTTGCGCGAAGATTGGTTGCGCACCCAGCCGCGAGCACCGTCGTTGTGGCGGCGGCTGCAGGCTCGCGTCAAAGGGGACTGAGTTGCTGCGCGCCAGGCCGCGGCGCGCATCCGCCGCGGCCCCAGCCACCGTGAGGCCCGGGTCAGGAGCCGTGGAGGCGCTCAGGCACCGTTTACGCGCACGTAGTCGGGCTGCACTCGCATGATCACGCGCTGTTCGTCCGGCTGACGGTAGGGGTAGCTCTCCTGGCCCAGATACTTCATCGCAAGCGAGTCGATGTGCTTATCGGCGCCGTCATGAGTCTGCTCTGTTACGCGCCCGCGAATCGATACATACTCATAGGGGTTCTCCGTGTTTTGCACGGTCAGCGTGACGCGCGGTTCGCGCTTGAGATTCTCGGGCCAAGCACGCCCCTCAGCGGTGTTGAGCAGCGGGTGACCGTCCTGCACGTCAATCCACACGGGTGCGGCATGCACCGATCCGTCGGGACGAATCGTCGACACTACGCAGAAGTTCTTGGCCTTCAGCAGCTCCTCGGCACGACCCTCGATCGCCTGGCTCATCGGATCCCCTTCCTGGTTGGAGTTCTCTGAGAAGGCAATCTACCCGTCAGGAGTGCTCCGCTCGCGCTTAATTTCGCGCGGCTGCCGTGGAGGAGGTCGCGGGCGGGATCGGATTGAGCGCGACCAGCCGTCCGTTGTTGAGCTGGAAGCGCACGGTCGCTTCGCCACCGCTCGGGTGGCTCAACGGATCACCCGGCTTGTAGAGCTGGTAGACGAGCGTCACTTCGGTGTCGCTCTGCCCGACCACTTTCACGCTCGCGCTGGGTTCCTTCGTGTCAGTGCCGATATAGCGTCCACCGACGAAGAAAAACGCCTGTTGACCATACCCGTCGCTTGAGCCGCTGCGGGTGCCGACAAGCACGTGCAGGGTGTTCGAGGGGTTGTATGTGGAGGTTTCGCTGGGGGTGTAGCCATGCGCTTTGATCACAGCCACCGCGGTCCCCACGCCTTCGGCGCTCGTCGATTCCTTGGTGAACGCGGGTGCGGTGGTGGTGCGGGTAGCTTCCGCGCCCCCGGTCTGGTTCGTGCTCGTGGTGGTGCTCGTCGGAGTTGTGGTTGTGGGGGAGGAGCTGGTCGTGCCCGTGGTCGTTTTTTGCTGTGTGGTCGTGTGCGCGCCTGTCGCGCTGGATATCGACACCGTCTTTGTGCCACCCGAGCCGCACCCGCCCAGTATGAGCGCGGCTGCCGTCACGATGGCGATCGAAGTCCAAAGTCCTCTGGCCGTCGCGATCGCCGCCGGCGCGTACGTCGATTGCGCCGGCGCCGGCTGTGCGCGTTGCTTATGGGTGCTCTCCGATGCAACTCTCATCCCGGCAACCCTATTCGCCATCGCCTGCTCCCATCCTCGCGTTGGTCTCTGCCTTGCGCGCTACCTGGGGCTATCAAGCCCAGGCCAGTGAACCCCACTGGGAGTCGCTTGTTGCGGAGACAGCCGCGGGTTTCACCCAGCAGGAGCGGTTCGGAACGAGGGAACGCCCCATCCCCCAAAAAATTATTAGCGACCGCTAGCCTATGGGTGGGGTTACGCCAACATGGGAGCTGGGGAATCGCTGCATGAGCACCGAACCGTCAACCGCAGATGCAGCAGGAGCACGTCGCCGTGTGCCTGCCGTCGAGCGCCGTCAAGCGCTGATCGCCGCCGCTGTGCACGAGTTCGCCAGTAGCGGGCTGCACGGCACGCCGGTCGATCGAATCGCGCGACGCGTTGGCGTTGCCCAGCCGTATGTGTTCAGCCTGTTCGCAGGCAAGCGCGAGCTGTTTCTTGCCGCCGTCGATCGGTGCTTCGATTGCTTTGTCGAAACGTTTGCCGGTGCCGCGGCCGAGTTTGACGCCGGCTGTGCACCCGAGGATTGCGAGGATGTGCTGATGGCGATGGGCCGCGCCTACAAGCAGCTACTTGCGACCGACCGTGACTATCTGATGCTCCAGCACCAGGCCTACGCTGCCTGCGACGACGAGCTGGTGCGCGCGCGTGTGCGGCGACGTTATGCCGAGCTGGTCGCGTTCGTGGATGATCTCTCCGGCGCCGAGCCCGAGCGTCTGGACGACTTCTTCCGCCAAGGCATGGCACTCAACGTGGCTGCCGCGATGGGCGTAGCTGAGCTGTCTGCCGGCTGCTCATGGGTGCAGGACGAGCTTGCCCAGCGCTCCAGCGGGTAGCATCAAGCTGTGGCTGCATCCGATCCCACGCGGGCGCCGGCAAAGCGCAGCCGACGCGAGACGGCGCGGACCGCTGCGATGGTGATCCTGGCCGTGCTTGTCACGTTGTTTGCGGTGCTCAACGTCAAACAGGTCGAGGTCAACTGGATCTTCGGCAAGAGCGAGACGCCACTGATCATCGTGATCGTCGCTTCCTTGTTGGTTGGCATTCTGTTTACGCACTTCGCCGAGTTGCGTAACCGGCGCAAAAGCTAGCGCCTCACCCCGCTGCGGTCTGGCGCTCCCTGGGCCTCGACCGCAGGCCTACCCTGGGCAGCGGTTAGGCAACGGCCGGGCGACGCGCTCCGATCGCAATCCGTGCTGCCTCCTCGGCGCCGAGGAATGGTGCGAGCACGACATATGCCAGATAGTCCGAGAGTTCCGGCAGCGAGCCGGCGCCGCGGGAAGCCGTCTGCAGATAGATCGTGTGCCATATCGCACCCTCGATCCCTTCCTGCGCGAGATCCGTCAGCGGGGGGCCAGGGGCGCCTGCGGTGAGACTGGCTGCCACCTCGCAGGCGAGCTCGATACGCAAATCGACCGCGCGCTGGCCCATCGCAAACACGCCGGTCGCGATCGTCTGCGCGTATGCGGGCCTCGCCGCGAAGTACCGCAGCAGCCTGTCCAATGCCCTGCGAACCGCTGCGGACCATTCCTCGCTGGAGCCCAATCCTGGGTCTGAAACGGTCGCGCGCACCTCCTCGCGGAGGTTCTCGAGCGCCGCCAAAAAGCAAGTCTCCATGTCCTCAAACAGATTGAAATACGTGTCGATCGATACGCCGGCGTCATCGACGATCCGCATCGGCGTGAGGTTCCCATAGCCTTCGAGCGCCGCCAGTTCCAGGGCGCTGTGCAGCACACGTGCACGGTCGTCCTCCTCGCCCAGGCGAGTCTCGACCGGCAGCTCGCGCGGCGGGACTTCAAGCGGGCTCAGCTCGTCGGTCATGAACACAAGCGTCCAGCTCACCATGTCTCCTACCAACGCGGGCATCTCCTCCGTGCGCTCCTCGACCAGGCGCACGAACGTCGCGCGCCGCAGGCCCCCAACGATCGCGCTGGTCACCGGCTCGGGCAGCGGCCCGGCATCGGGCGCGTGCGCAAAGCTCGCCGCCAGGCGACGCTCGAAGATGTTCAGCGTCTCGGTTAGCTTCTGCCAACCCGCGGGGCCGGCTGAGGGCGCGTCGACCAGCATCACGCGCGCTCCCTTCGGGTTGCGCCGCACCACCTCGGCAAACGTGGCAAACGCGGCTTCCAGACGCTGCTCGAATGTGCCCTCGGTCGCGCGATATGTGCTGCCGATACTTTCGATTGCCTGAGCGGCGATCAGATCGAGCGTCGCCAGAAAGCATTCTTGCTTGTTGGCAAACTGCTCGTAAAAAGCGCGCCTCGACACGCCTGCGAGGGTTACTACCTGCTTGACGCTCGTGCGACCGTAGCCGTTGGTCGCCACCGCCTCGACCATCGCCCCGTACATGCGTAGGCGCTGGTTCTCGGCGACCTCTCCGGGGTCCATCCGGTGGGGGCCTCGCGGTAGGCGCTCATACAGCGGCGCCAGCGTGCCGCCTGCGAGGTTCTTCCCAACCTCCGTCAACGTGTTCTATCTCCTCGAATGCTTAGAGCCCCTCGACTATCAAGGAGTCTTGGAAACAAGATTATCCCATGTCAGAGATTTATTGTCTACGTACATCCGGGGTCCAGGCTACGACAACTGCCGTGAATTCGCATAGATGTCGAGGCTATCCGAGATCCAACCAACCATCGATTCTGAGGCGAGCCTCAGTGCAGCAGTGCCCTCAACGCAAGGATCGCTAGCCCCATCGTCGCCCCCACGAGCAGCTCCAGCACAAGCTCGACGGGCTTTGCACGAGAGCGGATGCCCGCCGCAAGCTCGAACACGATCAGGCCCGCCACTGCCGTCCAAACGCCCACCGTCACCGCGGTCTCCTGACTGGCTCCCGCGGCCCAGGCAACCAGCAGCGCCAGCAATGGCGCGCTCGCGCCACGCACGATCGACCAGTCCTGCACGAACGTTTGCCACAGCTCCTCCCAGCTGATCAGCCGCTGCTTGGACAGTCGCAACCCGAGCACGTCGGCGTAGGAGTGCGCAAACCAGTACAGCACCACCGCGATCACCAGCGAGGCGACCGTGTCCACGTAGCTGTCGCGCAGCCCGCTCTCGGCCGCCAGCAGCGCGCCGATCGTGATGATCCCGTACACGGCGCCTTCTGGGTTGCGCTCCGGCACGATCCACCCGAGCACACGCTCGCCGATGGGCCCCGCCGCTCCCGCGAAAGGCTCCTCCGCTCCCTGCTCTTGTGCTCCTTGCTCGTGTGGTCGCGTTGGCTGCATCGTGTGTCCCGGCTTGCACCAAGTCCACGCGATGGTAACCGGCAGGTCTCACTTCCTTCACAAATCGCCCGTTCGTGGCGGGTTAGCTTGCACGCATAGGAGCCGCTCGCCGTCTATGCGCGACGTGCCGGTGTAGGTAGCGCGCATCGTGGCCACCGCGGTTCCACCCAACGCCCAAACCCGCACACCCGGAAGGGAATGTACACATGCACAGACGCCTGCTCTCAACGACGGTCGCTCTGATGTCGACCGTCGCCATCGCCCTGGCGCTCGGAGCCGCCGTGTCCTCCGCGGGCGCCGGACCGGCGTATGTCGCCGCCACGCCGCTGCTCGACACGGTCACTGCCCCGACAGGCAATCCCGCCCCCTGGACCTTGTCACAGGGTGACCCCTCCGCGGCTTCCTATGGTGCGTCGCTGCCCACCTTCTCCTTCGGTGGCACGCCCACGGTCGAATTCAGCTCGATCGCCACACCCAATCTTTCCGTCTACCCGGGTAGCGCGACCAAAGCCAACCCGTCCGGCTCGCTGCCCTACGCGACCGGCTTCGCCGGTACCCCCGGTCCGCTCGCGGGCTACTGCTCAGGCGGTGGCCCCAACCCCGAGACCGGCGCGGTCCTGCGCCAGCCCGTCGGCAGCATCCTGCCGATGTCTCCTTATTACTTCCCGTACGTGATGCGCAACCCCAACGACCCCAACGTGCTCACCGGCTTCTTCGACTACCGCCCCAAGGACTCCGACGAGGCAATCGTGGTGGCCAACTCGTTCGACAACGGCAACACCTGGCACTTCGTCGATGAGAAGCTCGAGCTCGACCCCAAGGTTTGTCCTGACGGCATCCAAAACGACAACGGCCAGGGCCATCCTTACGTGCAGGAGGTCTCAGGCACGCAGGGAAGCCCGACGGGCAGCTACTACCTCTACACGCTCAACCGCGTCAGCGGCGACGCGCTCGGGCAGGGCCTGCTCGTGCACAAGCTCGACTGGGTCACCTCCAGCAAGTACCCGTGGGGCGATCCGATCCAGAACCTGCCCGCCGCCGAGGCGGTCGATGCCGGTCCCAACCCCAACAACGAACAGACCGGGAACACGCCGCCCGGCTATAGCAACCAGATCACCGAAGCCGGCATCACCACCGCGAGCAGCGCTGTCGTGGTGCCCAACTACCAGGAAAACCAGACCGGCGTGATCGTCAAGGTGGCGAGCACCGCCAACTTCGCCAACCTCAAGGGCGGCCCCGGTGGGCAGATCGTTGACGTTGGCGCAGGCACCAGCTACAGCAACCTGGGCGACTCGACGCTGCCGGTCATCCATTGCACCGAAAAAACCACAGCCACCGAATTCGAGGGCTGCGTGGCGGTCGACGCCGCCGGGCAGACCGGTGATCAGTCGGTGAGCGTCGCCGAAGGTGACCACCTGGTGGCGCCGCCGGAGGTGCCCGACACGGCGATGGTCACCGACCCCACCGCCGAGGGAACGACCACCGGAGCAGGGCTGCAGGCCCCCGACGGGATCATCGGCACGGTACCCGCGTCGAGTCTGCCCGCGACGCTGCCGGGTGGCACGCAGCGCAGCTCGATCCCGAGTGGCGCGACGGTCGTGATCTACGGCGAGAAGCTGCTCAACTACTACTACTCGGGGATCGTCGGCGGCACCAAGAGCGTGTCGATCCCCACCTCGGGCGGGGGCGTGGCGATCCCGGTGTCGAGCTTCGGCTACACCGGCGCCGGCGCGCAGACGCACGCGAGCCTCACCAACGGCACCCAGCCGAGCACCACGCCCACCGCGCTCAGCCCGGCGGTCACGATCAGTCTCGGCTACAACTCCGCCAGCCCCACCACCGGAGAAGGGATCGCGACGGTCACGTGCACCGGTGCCGACACCGACTCCGGCGGTACCGGCAAGGGCGATGAGCTCACCGGCTGCACCGCTTCATCCAGCAGCCTGCCAAGCGGGACCACCAGCGTCAGCACGAAAGCCGAATACGAAATCGGCGGTCCTGGCGCCTGCGCGTCCTCCTCGGCGGAACTCGCGGCCACCGGCGAGGGCAGCGCAAAGCCCAAAACGCTGTTCAAAAACAACGAGGACTACACGGTGGTGCGGGCCGCCTACACCACCGACGGGATCGCCTTCCACGATCTCGGCGTCGTGAGCGGCCTCAACAACCCCTCCTACACCGGCAACGCCGGCGACACCACGCCCGTGGGACAAACCGGCATCGACCAGCTGCGCTGGGTGGCATCGCGCGGCACGATCGTCCCGACCGCCGAAGGCGAGACGATGTTCATGTCGGGCGCCGACTGCGCCGACGGCGACAGCGACGCGTTCGAGCAGATCTTCTACTCGAACTCGACCAACGGGATCGAATGGTCCCAGCCGGTGCCGCTCGTGAAGACCGACCCCACGTTCGCCGCCTCGGCTGAGGAGGACGCACTGCTCGGCGAAGGCGTCGATCTGCCGCTGGGAATCACCGCGTACTACTCGGGGCGTGCGTACGACCCCAACGTGATCCAGGACCCCGACGGCGGTCTCACGATGCTGTTCTCCGGCTATCGCACGGCCAAGCCGCTGCCCACGGCCGGCCCCGAAGCCGCCGCGATCGGCACCAATCCCTACTTCCAGTACAAGCCTGGCACGAGCGACCCGGCGCTGTATCGGAACATCCTCACCACGCAGCTCACCGTCAAGGAAACAGGACCAGCGGGTCCCGAAGGCAAAACCGGACCCGAAGGCAAAACCGGACCTGAAGGCAAAACCGGACCTGCCGGCCCAGAAGGCAAAGAAGGCGCTCAGGGTCCTGAAGGCAAAACCGGTCCCGTGGGTCCCGAAGGCAAAGAAGGCGCCACGGGCATCGAAGGCAAAGAAGGCAAAACCGGTCCCGTCGGTCCTGCCGGCCCCGAAGGCAAAGAAGGCGCTCAGGGTCCCGAAGGCAAAACCGGCCCGCAGGGCCCGATGGGTCCGGTCGGTCCCGTTGGCCCGCAGGGCCCAGCAGGTGCGAAGGGCGCTACTGGGGCACAGGGTCCTGCCGGGCCTCAGGGTCCCGCGGGTGCGAAGGGCGCGACCGGCCCCCAGGGTCCCGCCGGCCCCCAGGGCCCTCCCGGTAAGAGCGCCGGGCCGATCACCTGCACAATCACGATCAAAGGCAATCAGATCGACGTCAGCTGTCAAGAGAACGCCTCGGTGGCGCGAGTCACCTCCAAAGCGAGCCGGCTCAGGGTCCGTGTCGTACGTCACGGCAAGACGATCGCCAGCGGGTATGGATCGCTGCGAGCGGGAACTGTGACCGCGAAGCTCTCGGCCAAGCATGTTGTCGGCCACGGAGGACTGTCCGTGACCGTCAACCTGCCCGGCAATCACAGCGCTATTACCACCGCCGTGCGGTAGGCGGAGATAGTGCGCAAGGTGCGTGGGGCGCCAGGCTGGGCGTCCCACGCACAGGACGGTTGCCGCGATCCTCTCGACCGAGCGCGCTCGCTAGCATTGGCGCTCGCGCCGACGTAGCTCAGTTGGTAGAGCACCTCCATGGTAAGGAAGAGGGCAAAGAATCATGTCGCCCTCTCAACAGACGGAAAGTGCAGCAGAGAACTCGCTCGCAGGGGCTTCCTGGGGGCATTCTGGGCCTCGAGGGATACCGGCGGTGGCCTGAGGGCCTCGCGTCGAGCGGCGCGCACGCCAGCAAATGCCCGGTGATCTGCGATGGTCGAGTGACCTCATCGGCGAGCCGATGTGGGACTGAACGTGCGTCCGAATCGGATCCCAGGGGTTGAGATTCGCAAGCGCCGCCCGCGCGGCCGGTCAGGCCCAGTACGCCTACAGGGTTCGCTTCCAGAACGCCCGGGGCAAACGCGACCAGCGGACATTCGACTCCCCACAGGACGCCTTGGACTTCAAGGCGCGCCTGCGCCTACTCAAGCGTTCCGGCGACCTCCCGGCGCTCGAATCGGGACGCCGGACGCTGGAACAGTTCATGGAGGAGTTCTGGCGTCTGTATGTCGAGACGCGGCTCGAGAGGAGCACCCGCAGGAAGTACCGTTGTCTCTGGAACGCGCACATCAACAGGCGGCTCGGTGCGATGGAACTGCGCCAGATCACCCCGTTGGTTCTCTCGGAGTTCGTTCTCGAACTCGAAGAGGCCGGGGCGGGAGCGGCCACGATCCGAAGCTGCCTGGGCCTGCTGCAGAGCATGTTCGCGCGGGCCGTCGAATGGGATCGGGCGAGCGTCAATGTCGTCAAGCTGATCGCCAAGCCGCGCGTGCGACGCAAACGCACGATCAAGCCGCTGCGTCCCATCGACGTCGAGGCGCTGCGCAGACAGATGCTGCTGAACTCCGACCACGGGTTGCGAGACGCAACGCTCGTGAGCGTCCTCGCGTACGCCGGCCTGCGCCCCGAGGAGGCACTCGCCCTCGAATACCAGCATCTGTGCAAGACAACCATCCTGGTCGAGCAGAAGTGGATCGACGGAGAGATCGTGCCGGGCCAGAAGACCAACCGCCCGCCACGCTGTCCACCGTTGCTCGATGCGCTGCAAGCCGATCTACGGGAGTACCAGCACGCGTGCAGCGGACCCGGCGGTTTGATCTTCGCTCGCCCAGACGGCGCGCCCTGGCGCGACCACGACTGGCGCGACTGGCGATCGCGCGTCTGGCAGCCGGCGTGTGAAGCGATCGGCATCGCCACGATCACCAAGACCACGACCGTTAGCAACGGCAAGCGCAAGACCAAGCGAACCTACGAAGGCCCCGTGCCCTACGACCTGCCCCACAGCTTCGCGAGCCTGCTGATCCACGAAGGCAAGCACTCGCTCGTGCAAATCTCCGAGTGGATGGGGCACAGCCCCGCGACCCTGCTCAGCCACTATGCGCACGTCATCGCCGACCTCGCGAGCAAGCCGAACTCGCCGAACGAGAACGCGATCAAGGTGGCCCGCGGGACCATGCGGCTCACTGCGCAGAACTGTCAGATAGTACCCCAGGGTAATAACGTCATTGCTTACTGGTACTAGATGACGAACAGATGTTTTTCGGCTGGAGGCCGGTGCTCGATACACCCGCAGTGCTCACGAACTGCGCCTAGCTTTGGTGCTTGCCCACTTGGAGGCTATAGCGGGTAGCGGCGGCGCATGAACGGCGAGAAGTGTGGGACGGTGAAATTGACCTCTCCGTGATCGGGGCTGAAGATCAGACCCTTCTTGATAAGGCTGTCTCGGTGCACAGAGGATGAGCTTGCCCGACCGCCGAGGCGCCCGGCGACGTCCCCCGTTTTGTAGGGGCCGTCGCCGAGGTCCGCCATCGCTACCATGTAGCGTCGCTCGGCGGGCGTGGCCTTCTCGAAGCGCACATGGAAGAACTCCTCGTCGAGCTTGGCCTCAACGACGGGTTCGGCGGCCTGCACGTCGGCAAGGGTGATCGGCGAGCTCGGCGCCATGTTCCATGTCTCCTTGCCGTATGCCTGAACAAACGCGGCGTAGCAGCCCGAGAGCTCAACGATTCGCTGAAGCGCGTCATCCTCAAAGCCGACGCCCTCCGCTTGGGCTGGCTCGAACAGCGCCTGGCGCGCGGCGTCGGGGCTCAGTGGTCCGATCTCCGGGTAGGAGAACAGACGCTCGGCATAGGACTTGGCATCCACCATCAGACCAGGGAGTTGAGGAAGGCCCGCGCCGGCCAATGCGATCGGCAACTGCTTCTGGGACATCCGATGCATGGCAGCCGCAACTGCCTCCATCTCCTCACGCTTGAGGAACTGCATCTCGTCGATCAGGAACACCACGCCGGTCTCGTGCTCTCGCGCCGTCTCGCCGAGTTCCACGAACAGGTGGGTCAGGTCACGCTCGAGGTTGCCCGTCGAGCCACCCACCGCGCTCGGGTCGAACGAGAACTCGACGCTGCCCTCGATGCTCGCGCCGACCTTGAAGCCACTCAGCAGGCGGGTAAAGGTTTTGAGCCGGTCGCCGAGCGCACGGCGACGGTCGAGACGCAGCAGCGCCTGGTAGGCGGCGTCGGCGAGCTCGGCACGGAAGTCTGTATCCGAGCGGATCTCGATCGGGTCGGGCGCGGTCCATCCCGAGGCGTCCGCGATGCTCTCGAACTCCAGCAGCAGGACCGTCTTGCCGACGCCGCGTAGGCCAAAGACGATCATGCTCGGCTCGTTCATCTCGCGGGCGAGGCGACCGAGCATGGTCCTGAACTGCTGCTTCTGCGTCTCTCGGCCGGTCAGGGCGCGCGGAGGGTTGCCGGCGCTCATCGAATAGGGGTTTGCGAGCGGGTCCACGGGTGCAAGGTAGCAGAGCTATCAGAAGGTATAAGGCACTATCAAGAAAACCTGATAATGGCTTATAGGGTCTGATAATCCCCTGGCTGCGCTCCCGGCCCGAAGCTGCGCCAGCCGCTAACCACCGGAGGCCGCTCGCCGGCGAAACGTACTACTGGGCGGAACCTCAGCCGACAGGCTGCCGCTTGACGGCGAGAGCAAGCGCAGGGTCAGCGTTGGATCGGGCTGCTACTTGTCGTCCGATCCAGCAGTCTCGAAGTCGACAGGCAACGCGCTCGCCTTTGGGCGAATGCGATCGTGCGCCGCGATCGCGAAGGATTCCGGACAGTCCGCGCGGAAGCGACCGCCACGGTCACGGTCCCGGCGAGGCTTGCCGCAGACCGACCACGACGAACCTGCACATAATGGGTCGATGCCGCTGCTTTATATCGACCTCCTCGGCATGAAGAGCCGCTATCGGACCCGAGGAGTCAATGCGGCGCGGTCTGGCCAGAGGCAGCTCAGGGCCGTCGTGCTAGCAGGCCTGTCCGCGTTGCCTGCCGGTGTAGACGTCTCAGGTGGGGTGCAGTCGGACGCAGCTGCACTTCAGTTTCGGTATGCGACGGACGCTGTCACGGTCGGCCAGGCGATGATGACCGAGGCATTTCGTCGGAGTAGCCGCGAGCAGCGGGTGTGGATCAGAGGCGCAATCATGAAACGTGGCGGGCCAAAGTCACGCTTAGACACTCAGATCCAACTCAAGGGTGCGCCCGTTGGAGTCTTCGAGCGGCAGTTCAAGCCGGCTCTCATGGAGGCAATCCACGTTGAGCAAGCAGGCTTCCGCGGACAGCGCCTACTCATAGCGGATGACTTGATTGACGACAAGCTGCGCGCTGCTCACCTTCGTCGCCGGTACAACGGCGCTGACATCTCACCCTTCTGCCGCCTCCGCTACTCACGTTATCCGCGGCCGGTGTGCGATGGCTTTTGCGATTTCCTGTGGATGATCCCGGCTACGTTGAGTTCATGGGACCGTAGAAAGCTCCGGATGCTCGATCTCCTTCGCTGGTCCGGTGATGGCGGAGACGATGAGGTCAGCCAAGCTGCGGCAACACACCTCGTCTTTGCTGAAGCCGATGCGATGTTGCACGCTAACGGCTAGCTTCGGCGCGGCGCACGATCGCATGCGCCCAAAGGCGAGAGCCAGACACTTAGGTTCGGCCGAACAGCGGGTTGAATCCCGGTGCTGCGTTGAGTGCCTTCTCGGCCTCGTACTGTTCGGCCGTTCCGCCTGTGCGGTTGTTGAGGGCGCCGCTGTGAGGGGCGTAGACCTCTTGGTAGATGCGCATCCAGTCCTCTTTGGAAGCGGGAAGCTCGAATGTCCGCCGACCCCACAGGGCTGCGTTGGCTGCTGCGAGCGCGAGGTTTGCGAGGTGCGGGTCGGGTACGCCGCGTTGGTTGGCGAGATCGTGGCAGAGCCGCGTGGCGAGGGTCGCGTACCAGATTGGCACTACGTCGTCGCTCTGAATCCGTCGCAGCAGCCGCCATTGGCCGCGTGCCCACCATCGTGGGGTCACGGCCACACCGTCGGGTCTCAGGGTCCAGCACAGCTCGGGCGGCATTCTGGTCCGCTCGAAGTCTTCGCGCTGGTAGGCGGCCAGCCGGCTGAGGCGTTCGGCGGGTACTGGTCGTCCTCGCGCGGTGAGGATGACGCGGACGGCCTGGGTCGAGATGGGGCATTGGTAGTCGTCGAGCAGCTCGATAACCGCTCTTGCAAGAGACTCGGGCCTGCGTTCACGGCGAAGTTGGAGAGTAGACATACGGATAGCTTAGCGGATAGGCAGACGGATATCTGATAGCTTGACCGCCCATGCCAGACGATGACCAAGAGGAGATGTTCCCCGGGTTCGCCGCGTTTCGTGACGATGAGAGTTCCCGGTTCTACCGCTCGCTCTCGCCGGCCTTTGGCACACCGCAGAAGACCGCGGCGGAGATCACTGTCCGTTTGAGCCGTGTGGTCTTTGATGTCACCAGGAACGCGGCGCTGCGCCCACTGCAGATGGGTCTCGAGGATTTGTTGCGCTGGCACATGGGGATCTTCAAGACGACGTTTTCGCATGAGGCCGGGCAGTTGCGCACCGCTCAGACCCAGTTTGGCGTGCGTTGGCGCGAGGACGGAGAGCTGCGGGGGAGGCTGGTGTCGGGGTCTGACCCAGGTCTTATTCGAGCGGAGCTGCGCACGACGTTCGCCGCATACAACGCCGAGCGGGAGCGGTGTGAGCCCAAGCAGCGCTCGGCGAAGGAGACGGCGATCGCGGCCGCGTCGCTGTATGCGGACATCCTGCGGACGCACCCGTTCGACGATGGCAATCTTCGTAGCGCCTTCCCGGCGCTGCAGGGCGCCCTTGTCTCGCTGGGCGGCCGGACCGTTGACTTCCAGGACGCCTTGACCGAGCACGACGAGGCGCTGGGGTGGGCGCTGCAACCGGACGCTGAGAATCGCACCGCGCTTCCCTTCGCTGAGCTCCTGATTGCGCGGATGCAAGCGTCTGGCAATCCCGCGACAGCGGAGTAGAATAAGCGTATGACCGACCATTGCTATGACTTGCTTGGCCCCAAAGACCAGCTGGTGGTCGCCACCAGCGACGGCTGGGTGCCCTTCGATGAGCAGGCCGCAACCAGATTGGCGGAATCGGCGATGATGCTCGCCTTCGGTCCCGAGCACGTCGAGCGCCTGCGCCAAGAGTCTCAAGCGCCAGCATCCAGCGTTGCCGCCTGAGCAGCCGGCATCTCGCCACTCTCGAGGCGCCTATCGCAACCGTTCCATGATTGCTCCCGAATGCAAGGAACACTCGTGGCCCCTACAACGTGCGCGTCCGGTCGAAGCGTAAGTCTTGAGCAATGCTCGAAACATGGCTCGTGGCGATCGTCGGGATACTCAACCGTGGCTTCGGTGGCCACTACTCGCTCGAGCTGCAGACATTCTTCGCCACTGCGGCGGAGCGCATCTCCGAGACGTGGGAGGACCCGGCAAAACTCGGGCCGCCTATCAGCGATCGGCTTGCTTCCGAACCTGCGCAACTCCAAACCGCGGCCAACCAACTCGCCACGGCGGCCGAGAATGTCTCACGCGCACGGCGGCTCGCGCAGCAAGGAAAAAATGGCGAGGCACTCCACGTATGGCGCGATGACATCTTCGGCCCACTGTTCCCGCTTTCGTGACATGGCACGCCCGGTCTTTCTCAGCTACGCCTGGGATGATCGAGGACTCCTGGTTCATTCCGAAGGTTGAGATGCGGGCGATGGATCGGCGTCGCAATCGCGACGACACGTTCTTTTCTGGAGCCATTTTTCGCGGCTACAGCGTGCAGGCCGGCAAGCAAGCCGTATTTGAGAAGACTGGTATTGATATTGGCGCCACGCTCGGCGCGCCTGTCGATGAGGCGCAGCTATTCGAAGGCCTGCGCGATGCTGCCAACGCGATTCTCCGGGCCTACATAGGAAGCAGCTGGACGGACGGGCCAGCGCGGATTCATATTGAGACCCGCGACCCGATTGCAGTGCTGGACGAATCGCTCGTGCATCTCGCGTTGGCGCCGCCGCTTGAGCATGACCCCGAGCGCTACGACGTCGCGGTGTGGGACGAGAAGATCCAGCCGGCGCTCGCGGACCTTCAACAGGCGCTGCATACGATCCAGGGAGGTAGGCCTGAATGCGAGCGAGTGCTCGAGATCAGCGGTGCCGTACATCTATCGGCAGCGCTTGCGCTTGGCTACCAATTCCGTGAGCCAACTCGCTGGCAACTCCGACTTCAGCATTTCGGCGATATATGGGAGACCAGCCGTGAGCCTGCGAGTCTCGACGGTTGGGAGACACCATCACCACGGCCGGGCTCAGACCCAAAGGGTGACCTCGTCGTGATGGTGCATGCGAGCGCTGATGTGACCGATGCAGCCCGAATCGCGGCTGGCGGCCCTGCCCGTGCAGAGCTCCACTTCCGACCTCCCGGAGGGCCAGACCGCCACGCCATTGATCCGCAAACAGCCAATGCAGCGGCTCGCGGAATCGCCAATGCGATTCGCGACGCGCGAGCCAAGTACGCGCCTGCGCAGACGCGCCTGTACATCGCTTGTCCGTGGCCATTTGCGGTCCTGCTTGGCTGGAACCTCGCTAGCGTAGGCGCCGTAGTCATGCACGAGGCAACGATCGAGCGTGACTCGTATCGGGTCTCCTGCGTTCTGCGCTAGCAGTAAGGTCATGGCGGGCGCTTCAGTTCGGTGTCCTCAATCGTCTCAAGCGCCGCGAGCACATCCCTCAATGGCTCGACCAGCGGGTGGTCTCGCACAAGCCTGTAGGACAGGTTTTCCTCGCTTAGCACTCCGAGTTGAAGGAGCGCCTTGAGATGTACATCCACGCTCCCCTTGGCATGAAGCTCGGCCGAACTGGCGAGTTCGGTCTCTCTCCACGCGCGATCGACGTCGTCGCGTAGCAGCGCGTTGAGCAGCCGGCGCTTCCCACCGGCGCCAAACAACCAATCTCGGAGACGTAGCTTCGGCTTCGACAATTCTGTCCGTAGGGTAGGACATAATCCTCCCACATGGAAATCACGAACGTTGATGAAAACAGCCATACTGTGGATGTCGTGAAAATGGAGATGGATCAGTTCGGCAGCGATGCGGTACTGATTGGTGCCGATGCCGGTGCGCACGCTCTTGCCAAGATAGAGCGCTCCATTGAGCAGTTAGTCGATGATCAGCCAGTGTTCTTGGACTTTAGAAACGTGCGAGCGGTGTCAGTGCCATTCGTTGATGCCTCTATCGGCCGACTGCTCGGCGGGCGTGTAGCTGGCTACTACGACAAACACCCTCTCGTGATTTATGGAGCGAGCGTGGACGTGTCGCAGACGATCGACGCAACCTTGCGTCGGCATCATCTCTATGCGCTGGCACTCGGAGGTCAAGCGGGCCCGGAGCTTCTCGGTGCCGATGATGTTCTTGCAAGCACCCTACAAGCTGCGCTGTTTCTGCGGACCTTTAATGTCCATCAGCTGGCTGAGCGTCTAGATCTGACGCCTCAAGCGGCTAATAATCGACTGCGCCTACTTTTGCGAAGTGGTGCCGTACAGCGTGAGCGAGCCAAACCAACTCGTGGACATGGTGGTCGTGAGTTCCGCTACACCGTTCCGACTCCTAACTGAGTCATGTCCAGGTTGTTGAGCTTCGGGTTGCGTCTAGCGAAGGTTGGTCTTAGCCTGGATCCACCGCGTGGATTGGTGATTGGTCGTGTTCGGCGTTTTTGGGGGTGCGGCGAGGTCTGATCGTGCGTCCGTGGACGCGGGTGACGGCGGGCGAGGGTTCAATGGGGTGTGTCGGGGTGTTTTCTGGCAGGGCCAGATTGCCGGTGTCGGCGGGAGGTGCATCGTGGTCAGCGGGTTCGGCGGACGGCGGTCAGGTCGCTGCGGGTAGTGCGCGGATGCGAGCGAGCGCGCGTGCGAAATCCTCCTGCCAGGGCCAGCGAGCGGGTAGGTGAAGTGTCCATTGGCGACCAGTGCGGGTCAGTCTGCCGGGGATGCGAAGCAGTCGCCGGCGGAGGGTGCGAGCGGCACGGAGGGTTTCGCCGGGTAGTCCGATCAGTGATGTCCAGCGCGCCATGTTGTGCGCGATCGCGGCGATCACTGTCCAGGCGCTGTTCGCGGCAAACTGGCCGGAGGGGAAGTGCGCCAAGGCTTGGTCCTTCAGGTCGCGGATCGTGAGCTCGACGACGGCGTGCTGGCGGTGCTCAGCCTCCACGACCTCGAAGGGGGTCGGTGCGGTTGGTGATGAACGGGAAATACCGCCAGTCAGGCCACAGCTCTGCTTGCGGGCCGATGAGCCGGGTGCGACGGACGATCAGCCGTCGTCCGTGACTGGTCGTCTCGGCGATCTGCGCTTCACCGTCTTGGGAGTAGTCCTCCAAGGTCTGCCACGCCTTCTCGGGGATCTGCTTGATGGTCTCAGGGACCCAGAACTGCAGGCGCACACTGATCGAATAGGACCATCCGGCGCTCTGGAGCCTTGCGATCAGCTTGCTGTTCCAGAACCCCGAGTCGGCTCGCAGGAGCTTCTCGCCGCTCGCGCCTGCCCGCGCCACGCGAGCGATCAACTCCTCAGCGAAGCGCACGACACCGCGCTGCGTGTTCGCCTGCCCCTTGCGCAGCCGAACATGCAGGACCTCCCCCGTCCCAGCTCGAGAGGCGAGCAGTGGGTGATACCCGCGCTGTTTGGTGTACCCGAAACCGACACCCTCCTTCTTATAACCGTAGGCCTGGCCGATAAAACTGTCCACGTCAACGATCAGCCGTTCGGCGCCCGGACTGGCGCCTGCCCGCCACGCACGCATCAGCGCCTGATCGAGTACTCGGTCGAGCTGGCGCACATGCCCAAAAGTGAACGCCCGCAAAAACGTTCCGAGTGTCGAGGGCGCCGGCAGCCAGCCACCCAACAATCGGCGGGTGCGACCCGCTCGCAACACATCACAATCATCGATCGAGTCAGCGCCGAGCAGCATCGCGAACACGAGCGCCATCACCTTGCGGCCAGGATTCGCAGCGCCCGGAATATCACGCCGAAGCCTTACGAACCGACCAACCAACCCCTCAATCCCAAGCCGGCCGGCCAACGTCGCGACCAGCGCGATACCCGCGTCTGAGACCACGCGCTCGTCATCGAAAACTACCCGCACACCGTCCAATCCGACCCGCTCGTCATCCTGCACCATACGAGTGACCTCCTGACCCCGGGCCGCGACAGCCGCAATCTGTCGCTACCAAGCCCGATTCAGGAGGTCATTCAACCCTCACCACCGGACAACACCAGTGGATCCAGGCTTAGAGCTATCCGCTCCACCGTGTGATGCACGACAGGCGCGGCTCGTGGGCTACGATTCGGGGCCACGCCGACGTAGCTCAGGTGATGAGTACCGTGAAACCCAAGTTCTTCGCGAGCCGACCCAAGGGTTCAAACCCGCCGCCTCGGCCCTCCGTACGAGCACAGGGCAAGCCGCCTCGGTTGACCTTTGGGTTGCCTGGGAATGCGAGCGCACGCGCCAAACGCCGCCATGCGCTCATGGAGGAGCATCGCGAGACGCTGCGCCGCCTCGGCGAGTAGCGGCGCCCTCAGCTACCCAGAGTTCGGGGCTTCTGTGCGGCCGCGGCGAACGCGCTGGGGCCTGACGCCTGAGTAGAGCGAGTGGTCTTGTCGGCCTTAGCCCATCCGCTGATCCCGAGAACGGCTACGATTTGCCGCCAGCGCCGACGTAGCTCAGCTGGTAGAGCGCCGCCATGGTAAGGCGGAGGTCTCGGGTTCGATTCCCGACGTCGGCTTGATCAAATACCGCTCCAGCGAGGCTGTCGCACAAACCCCCGTAGCCATCGCTGGAGCCGTTCTAGGGTGGGATCGAAAGGACCAGAAGGCATCGCACGCTCTGCTCCGCCGGATCGACCACGATCGAGTCGATCCCCCAGTTCGGCGCTGGCCTGCGCCTCGATCAGATATCGGCGCAGACCTCGTGACACCGATTGGGTCGATCGTCTCGATCGCACTCGGGGTGCTCGGCGGCGTCTCGCTCTATCCCGCGCTCGCCGAGATTCCCGGGCAATTGCGTCGCTGATCTCTGACCTACTGGTCCTGGCGAGTAGGAGCGCCGGGCCTCGGGAACGGCGCGCTGATCACAGAAGATTACGTAGGTGAACCTGTATACGTAGTTAACCTATTCCGACTGCGGGTTTTTTGGGATGCCGCCCATTGTGTGCGATCCGTACATTTTTTATTTGTTATGGCGGCTATGGAACCCACAGCTGGTCGTGTGGTGTCAGTGCCTTAGCCTGGATCCACCGCGTGGATTGGTGATTGGTCGTGTTCGGCGTTTTTTGGAGGTGCGGCGAGGTCTGATCGTGCGTCCGTGGACGCGGGTGACGGCGGGCGAGGGTTCAATGGGGTGTGTCGGGGTGTTTTCTGGCAGGGCCAGATTGCCGGTGTCGGCGGGAGGTGCATGATGGTCAGCGGGTTCGGCGGACGGCGGTCAGGTCGCTGCGGGTAGTGCGCGGATGCGAGCGAGCGCGCGTGCGAAATCGTCCTGCCAGGGCCAGCGAGCGGGTAGGTGAAGTGTCCATTGGCGACCAGTGCGGGTCAGTCTGCCGGGGATGCGAAGCAGTCGCCGGCGGAGGGTGCGAGCGGTCCGGAGGGTTTCGCCGGGTAGTCCGATCAGTGATGTCCAGCGCGCCAGGTTGTGTGCGATCGCGGCGATCACTGTCCAGGCGCTGTTCGCGGCAAACTGGCCGGAGGGGAAGTGCGCCAAGGCTTGGTCCTTCAGGTCGCGGATCGTGAGCTCGACGACGGCGTGCTGGCGGTGCTCAGCCTCCACGACCTCCAGGGCGTCGGTGCGGTTGGTGATGAACGGGAAATACCGCCAGTCAGGCCACAGCTCTGCTTGCGGGCCGATGAGCCGGGTGCGACGGACGATCAGCCGTCGTCCGTGACTGGTCGTCTCGGCGATCTGCGCTTCACCGTCTTGGGAGTAGTCCTCCAAGGTCTGCCACGCCTTCTCGGGGATCTGCTTGATGGTCTCAGGGACCCAGAACTGCAGGCGCACACTGATCGAATAGGACCATCCGGCGCCCTGGAGCCTTGCGATCAGCTTGCTGTTCCAGAACCCCGAGTCGGCTCGCAGGAGCTTCTCGCCGCTCGCGCCTGCCCGCGCCACGCGAGCGATCAACTCCTCAGCGAAGCGCACGACACCGCGCTGCGTGTTCGCCTGCCCCTTGCGCAGCCGAACATGCAGGACCTCCCCCGTCCCAGCCCGAGAGGCGAGCAGCGGGTGATACCCGCGCTGTTTGGTGTACCCGAAACCGACACCCTCCTTCTTATAACCGTAGGCCTGGCCGATAAAACTGTCCACGTCAACGATCAGCCGTTCGGCGCCCGGACTGGCGCCTGCCCGCCACGCACGCATCAGCGCCTGATCGAGTACCCGGTCGAGCTGGCGCACATGCCCAAAAGTGAACGCCCGCAAAAACGTTCCGAGTGTCGAGGGCGCCGGCAGCCAGCCACCCAACAATCGGCGGGTGCGACCCGCTCGCAACACATCACAATCATCGATCGAGTCAGCGCCGAGCAGCATCGCGAACACGAGCGCCATCACCTTGCGGCCAGGATTCGCAGCGCCCGGAATATCACGCCGAAGCCTTACGAACCGACCAACCAACCCCTCAATCCCAAGCCGGCCGGCCAACGTCGCGACCAGCGCGATACCCGCATCTAAGACCACGCGCTCGTCATCGAAAACTACCCGCACACCGTCCAATCCGACCCGCTCGTCATCCTGCACCATACGAGTGACCTCCTGACCCCGGGCCGCGACAGCCGCAATCTGTCGCTACCAAGCCCGATTCAGGAGGTCATTCAACCCTCACCACCGGACAACACCAGTGGATCCAGGCTTAGTCTGCGGCGACCTCGATCCCGAAGCCGAAGGCCATCACGTGGGTGACGCTTGCGTTTATGACGACCGCGTCGGTTGCGAGCCTGCGCAGCGCACCGACGATGGCCGTCTATGGGCTGGCGTGCGTGTTCCTTTACATCGTGCCGGCGATCGTGTTCCTGATGCCACAGGCGCTGGTCGCGGAGCTGGCGTCGGGTTGGTCGGGCGGTGTCTTTCGCTGGGTGAGCGAGGGCCTCTCACCGCGTTGGGGACTGCTCGCGGTCTGGTGCCAGTTCGCGATGACGATCTTCTACTACCCGACGCTGCTCGGGTTCGTCGCGAGCACGCTGGCGTATGTGTTCAACCCGGATCTCGCGACGAACGGCATCTATACGGGGGTGGTCATCGTCGTTGTCTTCTGGGCGGGGGTGTTCCTGTCTGCTCGCGGGGCACCGGTGGAATCGCGAAGCTCGCCTCCAGTGGCCTTGTGGTGGGCACGCTGATCCCTGGAGCGGTGCTGGTGATCCTGGGGGTTGTCTACCTGCTCCAGGGCAATGCTTCGGCGGCGCCGATGAACGCCAGTCACCTGGTGCCCCAGTGGACCGGGATCGCGAGCCTCGTGCTGATCGTCAACGACTTCCTTTCCTATTCGGGTATGGAGATGAACGCTGTTCATGTGTCCTCGCTGAAGAAACCGAGCAGCGAATTCCCAAGGGCAATGTTCTTCGCGGTCGCGCTGGTCCTGGTCATATCTTCATCCTTCCGGCGCTCGCGATCAGCTGGGTGATCCCAGCACAGGAGCTGAGCCTAACGGTCGGCGTGAGTCGGCGCCGGGACGGACCAGCTGCATCAGCAGCATCGTCCTGTAGCACCATGCGGCCATCGCAATTTGGTCGTCGGAGAGCAGATCGGCCTCGTCGCCGAGCATTACCGTACGGCATTGCGCGGCTCTCAAGCGGGGCCAGCCATCTACTGTTGCACTCTGCGCAGACCTCAGTGGTCACTAGATCGGGGCCCGACGCGGCTCATTCCAGAGTCTTGGCCTCCCTTCCCGAGGCGGAGTGTACAGGGCGTCAGCCCGATTCTGCGCATTCCAGGAGGAAGGGGACGGGACTTCTTGAGCGTCTCGCCGAGCTGGCGAAGGATAACGTGTTCTCGACTTCTAGCCTCTCTATCGCAAAAGACGCAGCTGCCCACACCCGAACCGTAGCCTGGTAGTGCGCACTCCGGTGTACGCTCCATATTGGAGGCTGCGCGTGAACGAATCGCTGGTTGTTGCTGGGGTGTCGAAGTGGGTTTCGTTTGGCGGTGAGTGCGTCGTTGCGTTGAATGACGTGTCGTTTGAGGTTGGGTGCGGGGAGATCGCGAAGGTTGTTGGCGGCAGCTTGGACGGCAAGACGACGCTGTTGAAGGTCGCGGCTGGGGTGGAGCGCCCGGATGAGGGGAGTGTGCGATTGTGGGATCGTGAGCTGACGACTCTCTCGGACAAACAGCGCAGCGAGATGCTGGGAAGCGACATCTTGTGGCTCAGTCGCGTCGGGCCGGCTCTCCCGCTCGATGTCGGCGATTGGGTGGGATGGCCGTTGGCGTCGCGTTCGCGTGGTCAGTTGCGTGCTATAGGACGCAGGGCGACGCAGATGCTTGAGCGTGTCGGGATGCGGGAGTACGGGCGGCAGAAATGGGCTGAGCTGTCCCCTCGGCAGCAGGTGTTAGCCGCGTTCGCGCGGGCGTTCTGCGGTAACCCCCGCCTTGTAGTGATCGACGATCTGCTGGGTGGTTTGGATGCTCCAACGGCCGACGAAGCGATTGATCTACTGCGTGAGCTGATGAAGGAGTCCGGGCGTGGTTGCGCGGTGCTATTCAGCGTCGCCGAGGGAGACGCGACGGGGCTTGTCGACCGGGTGCTGACGATCTACAAAGGAACGGTCGAGTCGATGACCGGCCTCGTCGTGAACGACGCCGACATCCTCCCCTTCCCAGGAACAGACAAGCAACACAAGGACGCCCGACGATAGACGGCTGGATGTTAGGTTGATGTCGGGCTTCTGGCAGACCAATCTTGAGTGAGCGCACTCGCCGAGAACGAGATGTACCGCAATTGTTTCTGACTTGGCGTTTTGGGTCTCGCTCTCGACGCCGCCACAGCCCAGTTCGCGCCACCAACTGCAGACGGTGAGGCCAGGGGCCACCCCGACCTGTTGGCTCGATAGCACGGTTCGAGCAGGCAGTACAAGCCCATCCGTTTGAGCTAATGTTCCGGGCTATGCCACCCGAGGAGATACCCAGGAGCATGACTCCGCAAATAGCGGTCATGAGCCTTGTTTCCCAGCAGCCTGACTCCGTGTCCGGCATCAGCCGGCGTCTCAGGCAGAAGTTCCCGGCGGCGCAGTTCTCCGAAAGCACAGCCCATAACAACGTGCGGAAACTCCTTGAGGGCGGCTACCTGCGTCTCGTCGAGAAGGGCTCAAAGTCTTCGCTGGACCTCTACGAGGCCACAGAGGAGGGCGACGCGCTCGCGCGCCGCTGGCGTCTGCGCTCCGTGATCCCGCCAAAGACACGCGACACCATGCAGGGCAGGCTCGCGTTTACCGAAGGAGCGGCGGAGATCCGCACACAAATCGGGCTTGTTCGCGAGGAAGAGTCAGCATTCAGACTCCAGTACGACGAAGCGTACACACGGGCGCACAGCCAAAAGGTCTTCCGAGACGCGTTGCCCGGGATCGACGTTCGTGCCGAGCTGGACGCCATGAGACTCAAGGATGAATACGAACTGCTGATGGTGATGGCACGCCGCTGCATGAAGCTCCGCGAGGAACTCGAGTTACTGCTCGCGCGTCTCGACAAGGGCTGAGCCCCTTGCTGGTTGTTGCTGGGGTGTCGAAGTGGGTTTCGTTTGGCGGTGAGTGCGTCGTTGCGTTGAATGACGTGTCGTTTGAGGTTGGGTGCGGGGAGATCGCGAAGGTTGTTGGCGGCAGCTTGGACGGCAAGACGACGCTGTTGAAGGTCGCGGCTGGGGTGGAGCGCCCGGATGAGGGGAGTGTGCGATTGTGGGATCGTGAGCTGACGACTCTCTCGGACAAACAGCGCAGCGAGATGCTGGGAAGCGACATCTTGTGGCTCAGTCGCGTCGGGCCGGCTCTCCCGCTCGATGTCGGCGATTGGGTGGGATGGCCGTTGGCGTCGCGTTCGCGTGGTCAGTTGCGTGCTATAGGACGCAGGGCGACGCAGATGCTTGAGCGTGTCGGGATGCGGGAGTACGGGCGGCAGAAATGGGCTGAGCTGTCCCCTCGGCAGCAGGTGTTAGCCGCGTTCGCGCGGGCGTTCTGCGGTAACCCCCGCCTTGTAGTGATCGACGATCTGCTGGGTGGTTTGGATGCTCCAACGGCCGACGAAGCGATTGATCTACTGCGTGAGCTGATGAAGGAGTCCGGGCGTGGTTGCGCGGTGCTATTCAGCGTCGCCGAGGGAGACGCGACGGGGCTTGTCGACCGGGTGCTGACGATCTACAAAGGAACGGTCGAGTCGATGACCGGCCTCGTCGTGAACGACGCCGACATCCTCCCCTTCCCAGGAACAGACAAGCAACACAAATCGCGAGGCGTAGGCTCAGCGTAATGCTCGAGCTTCGCGATCTCGTCAAGCACTACCAAGTTGGTAGCGACGACGTGGTCCGCGCCGTGGATGGCGTGTCGTTGACGGTTGCCGCTGGCCAGTTCGTCGTCATGTGCGGCCCATCGGGGTCCGGCAAGACGACGTTGATCGAGTTGATCGCCGGCTTGCAGCAGCCAAACGCCGGGTCCGTGTTAGTCGACGGTCGCGATGTTGTTCGCATGTCCCGCAAAGAAGGCGACGAGTATCGCCTGAACGTGCTCGGAATGGTGAGGGGGCCGCACACGCTCCAGCCAGGCGCCAGGGCGGTCGATAGCGCCGCGCTGAAGCTGCTGATGTCCGGTGTGCGCAAGGCGCCCAAGCGGGCCGCGCCTCTGCTCACCCAGCTAGGACTCGGTGCTCGCCTGCACCACAAGACTGAGCAGCTATCCACAGGTGAGCGCCAACGCGTGCTGATCGCGCGTGCGTTGTCTAGAAATCCAAAGCTCCTTCTCGCGGACGAGCCGACCGGGAACCTCGATAGCGAGCGCACCCAAGAGGTGCTTGAGCTGCTGCTCAAAGTCTGCCGTGAACGGGGCATGGCGCTTCTCCTCGTAACGCACGACGTTCTGGCAGCCGCGCCATTCGCCGACCAGGTGCATGAGCTGCGTGATGGGCGCCTAGAGGAGTACCGGCCGGAGAACCTCCTGGTTCCAGCCTCGTTGCCCTGGCGCGGGGATTGAGGACGAGATGATGCGCGTATGGGGCAAAGCCTTCAAGGCGACCGAGGACCCGACGACCTGCCTAGCCGACGATGAGGATGGGACCGGGACCTCGGGGATGGGTCTGGCGGGTGTCGTCTACATCTACCGGGCGCGTCTGAAAGCGAAAGCGGTACTCATGCAGGAAGGCTTCGCGATCATCGGGATCGCGGTCGGCGTCGCCTTGCTCTTCGCCTCGCAGGTATCCAGCGCGAGCCTTACCGCATCCGTCACGCAGCTGAATAACCAGCTCGTCGGCAGCGCCCAACTAGAGCTCAAGGCCAGGGGACCCGAAGGCGCCCCGGAACGCCTGCTCGCCGAAGTCAGGAAGGTTCCCGGCGTCCAAGTCGCGTTGCCGTTGCTGGAGCGTCAGTTGAACATCGTCGCCCCTGGCGGCACTCGCTCTGTCGATCTGATCGGCGTCGAACCACAGGCGGTACGCGCAAGCGGTCCCCTTCTAAAACGCTTCTCCGCCCGCCAGCTAGCCAAGCAGCCCGCGATCGCGTTGCCCGCCCCGCTCGCAGAGGCCATTGACTCCGGCCCGTTGGAGCCTGTGCGTCTGCAAATCGGGGCGCGGTACGTCGAAACGCTCGTTGGCGCGACACTTCAGGAAGCGGACATCGGCGGGCTAGTGCATAGCCCGGTCGCCGTGACGTCGATCAACTACGCTCAGCAACTGCTTGGCGCAAGCCACCGCTTGACAAGGGTGTTTGTGCGCTACGCCCCGCGCCGATCCGCCGAAGTGCGGGCCAATCTCGCGCGACTCGCCGCCCGATGGCAGGTCAATCTAGATCCCGCCAAGTTCGAAGCCCAGCTCTTTCAAGGCGCAGTAGGGCCAGAGAGTCAGAGCGAGCAGCTGTTTTCTGGGATCAGCGCTCTCGTCGGATTCCTGTTCGCGCTGTGCGCCATGCTCATTACGGTGCCCACCCGACGCAAGCTGATCGCAGATCTGCGCCCGGATGGCTGGAGCCGCGGGATGACCGTACAGGTACTCCTCTCCGACGCGCTCGTGATCGGCGGACTCGCGTGTGTGGTCGGCCTAGGGCTAGGAGAGCTACTGTCGATCCTGGTATTCCACACAACGCCCGGCTATCTGACACTGGCGTTTCCGGTCGGCTCGCAACGCGTCGTGACCTTGCAGAGCATCGCTCTGGCCGTTTCAGCCGGGATGTTGGCGTCGATCGCGGGAGTGCTATGGCCTGTCAGGACGATTGTGTCCACCCCCCTTCAGCCAACCGCGCGTGTCAAAAACCACCACATAGCCCGTCTCGTGGCCCCAGTCCTCGCGGGCGTTGTGCTTCTCGGAATCACCACATTCACCCTGGTCGCGGCTACCAAGGCCGCGATCATCGGGAACATCGCGCTTGTCGCGGCGCTCGTCTGTCTGCTCTCATTCCTGTTCGGCGTCTGCATCCGACTGTTCGGTCTTATCGCCAGTACATCCAATTCGGTCGCCGCAGCGCTCGCCGCGAAGGAACTGCGCGCAGACCACACTAGGGTTCGCTCCATCGCAATCGCGTTGGTTGCCGCAGTCGCGGTATTCGGGGTTGTTGAGTTTCAGGGTACACAAACAAATCTCAGGCGAGGGCTTGAAACCTCGATACGTGGCATGGACTCAAGCGCCGATCTGTGGGTAGTGCCAAAGGGCGGCGCGAGCCTGCAGACCACTGTCCCGTTCCGTGCCGTGGATGCTCGCGCCCTGGCGCGACTACGCGGCGTGCGGCAGGTAGTGACCTATCACGGCAGCTTTCTCGATTGGGGTTCACGGAGAGTATGGGTCATCGCGCCAGGCAGCGCCGTGGCGCACCCTATCCCTGACGCTGAGCTTCTGAGCGCCAACGCAACGCTTGCGACCGCGCGTGTACGTCAAGGCGGGTGGGCGGTCCTCTCGAAGGCTCTGGTCAGCGAATACCACCTCCACATCGGCGAGACGTTCACACTGCCGGCGCCCCGCCCGCAGGTTCTACGACTTGCCGGCGTCGTCACGAATCTAGGCTGGCCGCCTGGCGCTGTGATTCTCAGCGGCGAAACGTATACGCGATCTTGGGCTAGTAGCGAACCGAGCGCATACGAGATCCAGACCGCACCGTACCTCGAGAACGCAGTGCAGCTAGCGGCCCGGCACGTTCTGGTCGGAACCGGCCTAGCCGTGCAAAGTGCCTCTGAACGCGAGGAACTTCACTATCAGGCCGCCGCTCAAGGTCTGTCGCGTCTCACGCAGATCAGGGTGCTCGTCCTGTTGGCCGCGATCCTAGCGCTAGCACTGACAATGGGGGCGATGGTCTGGCAACGCCGCGATCAAGTCTCCGCGCTGAAGTGTGAAGGTTTCGATGAAGGCGTCCTACGGCGATGGTTGCTCTATGAGAGCGCAATCCTCTTCGGATCGGGAGCGTTGATCGGCGCTGTCGGCGGCTTGTATGCACAACTCCTGGGGAGCCATTTCCTGTCCACGGTCACCGGCTTTCCGATCATCTACAACATCGAAGGCGTAGCGGCGGTCACGAGCTTCGCGTTGGTAACGGCGTTGACCGTCGCGATGGTCGCTATCCCCGGTTACTTGGTGGTGCGTGTGCCGGCGAAAACGGTCATCCCCGTCTGGAACTAGATATGCCGCTGGTAGCTGCTACCCCGCCTGCGACCCTGCGCCACTGTCCGCCCGACAGCTCCGAGCGGTGCTCCAGGCCGCCAGCCGCGAGCTCGTGTGGGGGCTGCCCAGCGTCGCGACGGAGGTCCGCTACTGGCATGCGATAGCGCGGCGGATACCGAACGGGCCGCTACACGCAGACGCTGTTGACGCGCTAGAGCGCAAGCGTGCTCAAAGCGACGGCGCCGCGCTATTTGCCACCCTTCCACACCAGCGCAATCCGGCGTTCCTGCGGTTCACGGTCGCCTACCAGATCCTTTGGGACTACCTCGATTGCGTCAGCGAGCGCGGGGCAACCGCCGGCATCATTAACGGCCGCCAGCTTCACCTAGCGCTCGTTGACGCGCTACAAGCCGACTGTCCCAACCGCGATTACTACCGCCACAACCCGTGGCGAGACGACGGCGGCTACCTAGATGCACTCGTCGATGCTTGCCGGGACTGCTGCACACAGCTCCCGGGCTATGAGCGCGTGCGCCCTCTAATTGTCCAAGAGGCCCTACGAGCCCAGGTGCTCGCCCTCAACCACGAGCCCGATCCGTCGATTCGGGATAGCGCTCTCCAGGCGTGGGCAGCCGACGAGTTCCCGGCTTGCCGTCAAGCCGCATGGTTTGAGCTCACAGGCGCAGCGTCAGCCGGACTAGCGATCTTTGCGTTGCTGGCCCTCGCGTGCGAACCGTCGTTTACTGACACAGAAATACTCAGTACTAGACGCGCCTATAGCCCGTGGGCGTCGGCCGTGGCTTGCATGTTGGACAGCTACGCTGACTATGCCGAGGACATCACAAGTGGCGACCACAGTTACATCGCCCATTACGCCACACCGTCTGACGGCGTTCAGCAGGTGTGCAGGCTAGTTCGACGCAGTCTATTCGAACTTAACACTTTGCGCGATCGCGAGAAGCACCAGCTAATCGTGGCGAGCATGGTCGCGATGTATCTGAGCAAGGACTCCGCACGGACGGCAGCAATGCGTCATGGCACATCGCGTATAGCGTCCGCTGGCGGGTCTCTCACCCGTGCCCTTCTACCCATCTTGAGGCTATGGCGAGTCGCCTATGCCTTGCGTTCGACCTAACAAACAAAGGAGCAAACCATGTCACTCATCAACCGGCCATCAACAATCGCAGAGCTCAAACGTCAGCTACCGCCAAGCCCTCCGCATCCGGTGATCCTTCAAACCCTCGGTGGGCGACGGTGGCCGTTTGCTTATCTAGAGCGCTGTCAAGCCCTCTGCGGCAACCGATTCACCCTGTTCCCGGTAGACATGCCGCCGATCGTGTTCCTGACCGACCCGCTAGAGATCCGGGCTGTTCTAACCGGAGACTCCCGAGACCTACACCCCGGGGCAGGCGCCTCGATCCTCACACCGTTGATTGGTAGACAATCCTTCATGCTGCTTGAGGAAGACAATCACGCATACGGACGCAAGGCGATAACTCCCGCCTTTCATCAACGAATGGTTGCAGACCAGACCGCTACGCTCACCGCGATTGTTGAGAAAGATGTCGCCTCCTGGCCGCTAGATCGTCCTATTGCCCTTCATCCACTCATCCGTGGACTGACACTAACGGTAATTCTGCGGGTGATCTTCAGCGACCAGACCACCTCACTCATACCGCTACACGAGCGTCTGATGAAGATGCTGAACATCAGTGACAGCTTCATCCTTCAGGAGCCGAAGCTGTGTCACATACCGGGCTGGCGCGGCATGGCACGACGGTTCGATAAACAGCGCGCCGAAGCCGACGAGCTGATCTATCGCCTGGTCGGCCAGCGGCGCTCAGAATCCGAGAGGCAACCCGCTGATCTGCTCGACCTGCTGCTCGTCGCGGAGAACCCGGATGGCTCACAGATGTCCGACGAACAGGTCCGCGACAATGTAATGTCGATGATTCTCGCCGGGCACGAAACAACTACCGGGGAGCTTTCTTGGGCATTCCTGCTCCTGGCGCACAACCCGCGGGTGCAGAGCCGGCTTTCGCAGGAAGTGCTACACGACGACGATGAGGACTATTTGACGGCGACGGTAAATGAGACGATGCGTCACAAGCCGGTGTTCGTATTCACGATACCGAGGAGAGTCGCACGCCCGGTCGAGATCGGCGGCATTACCTACCCGGTTGGTGTGCACCTAGCTCCATGTACCTATCTGATGCACCACCGATCCGAGCTGTACCCCGACCCGTATCAGTTCCGGCCTGAGCGGTTCCTCGGTGCTCGTGCCCAGTCGCGTACGTGGCTGCCGTGGGGTGGGGGTGCCAAGCATTGCCTTGGACGACACTTCGCGCTCGCGGAGGTGAAGACGATCCTCCGACACGTTCTCGCGGAGAGAGCAGTGCTGCCAGCGAGTCGCCGCATCGAGCATCCGCGGTGGCGCAGTGCGATCCTTGTTCCGCACGCCGGGGCGCGAGTAATCTTGCGCAGGGACCAACGGTAGCGCGCGGTTACGGCTACAGACTAGTGAGCGGCGCTGGCAACCCACTTGCATCCAGCGTCGCTCGACTTTGAGAGCGTCTAATTCGCCACACTGAGTCGCGGCTATGTTCAGTCAACCGGACGCTAACCGACGGGGGACACACCGTGGGCGTTTTGGCTTCGCTGGAGAAGAAATGCCTTTCCCCGCGAAAAAGAACCTTTCCCGGCGAATGTTTCTCTTTTCCGAGGAAGTCGATTCGACAGATACGAACTCAGGAGTGCAAATATCGCTGCGGGATGGCGCAACGAGACACATCCATGCAGGTCGGCAGTCCCGTCGAGCGGGAGCCTCGCAGCAAGCGCGCTGACGGCAGCGAGGAAGCTCCGGACGGCCGACCAGCGTTACCCGCCCAGTGTGCCTCGGGGCGAGCCAGCGGCCAATGCCCATTCTGGCCCATCAGGGGCTGCTCGCCCGCGCGCCATCCCCCCTACCCACGTGGCCCATTGAACGAGGATAGCCGCGGTGCACGCCCTCGAGGCGTGCACCGCCGGATGGATCGGCTGCGTGATGCCTGAACCGTGGGCGACACTGCTCGTCGTCGTGATCGTTGTGGTTGCCGTGTTCTTCCTCATGGTGCTGGCGAGCATCCAGAAATGCCCGCACTGCGGTACCACGCACAATCAACGGGGACGCGGCTGCCCCAAATGCGGTTGGTGAGCTCGACGCGATGAGCGCCAGCGAGGATCCCCACCACTTAGCAGGCGGACTTGTCGGCCGGACTATCCCCTCGATAAAGCTCCACACGACCCGCCTGGATTTGGTGGACCTGTTGAACTACGCGAGCCGTTGCACCGCGATCTACGTGTATCCCGGGAACACCGCATCCGTCGACGGCGGGCAGGAGACACCGATGGCCGACGCTGCGCAGCATCGGGCATTCCGTGACCGCCGCGACGAGCTATTCCGTCACGGTGTTCTCGTGGCTGGCCTCAGCAGCCAGTCCCAGGATGAACAACTCGCAACCGCAGAGACACACGGCGTCTTACACTGGCTTCTCAGCGACCCCGAGCTTAGCCTCGCCCAAGCGCTAGGTCTGCCCACCTGCTCGGCCAACGGGGGAACGGTCTTTGCGCGGGCGATACTCATCGTACGCCACGGCGAAGTAGCCGAGGCGGTTCATCCCGTTGAGACTCCCGAGAACAGCGCTGAGCAAGTGTTGGTGTGGGCGAAGGCGAACGGTCAATAGATGCTGCCGGACTGCCCTGAAGGAGACCCCTGGAGCCGCAGCTCCCTGCGCGCTCGCAGGCTGCGCCCTGCAAGGGCCGGCGCCTCGATCAAAAGCGAAGTCTCGGTGTTGGGGTGCTTCTCCAGAGGTCAAACTCTCACCTCACGGGAGATCGCCGAGAGGCTCGATCTCTCGCCCGAAACTGTCGAGGCCATCGCTAGGAACCTCGTGAGCCTTCACCGTCTGGAACGGGTCGCCCCAAGCGCGTACACGCTCGCCAAGGCGCCGCAGCCCCCGAAGGCCCGGACCGCACGCCCAATCAGGTCTCTGGACGAGGACGTGCGTGTGACTGTCACGGAACTACGGTGTACGACACGAACGCTGGATGAACAGCGCCAAGAGTTGTTGCGTTCGTACGTGCTCGGCGAGCGGTTCGCGGGATCGTTGGCGCGCTCGCCCGTAGAGATGAGGCATGTCGCCTACACCATTCTGCTCATTGCGAGCGGCCACCCGTCCGTCACTGGTGGGTCCGTGCCGCTGACTTTGACAAGAAGTGCGCGTGGAGCGTTGCAACCTTGGGCGGCGTGGTGGCGGCAGCTTGTCGGCGCTGACGGTTTGGGGATTCACTATGTGGAGCTGGGAAACGGCACACTTGAATTCCTGACCGTCGCGGAGCAGCAAGAACAACCTGACCCGGCAGAGTCCCGAACACGGGGTGCGCATGGGTGAGCCGCCGGAAAGGACGGAGCCAGGTGTGTCCGTGGTGGGCCACTCGCCAACAAGCAAAAACTCAGGCCGCTGCGTGTGGAGATAGCCTATATGTTGCGGATACATCCCCAATGGTCCGTAGTGCTAGTGAAACGCACGTGGAACGAGCAGGCCAACGAGCTTGCACGCGAGGCACTAGATGAAGCGCGCAAGGACGATCGGCGACGCGAGGCGTTGTCGGGCGGACACGTGTGACGTGAGCTCACACGATTCACACGACCTTGGTGACGGCCGCAATGAAAGCGTCACCACCGCCGTTCGACGCAACCCAATTCCGTTCGTGGTCGTTACGAGTGACGAGCTGCGCGACACAGCAATCGGGCTACGCATCTTCGATTGTTTCTCCCGACAGCGCCCGACACTCACGACGGCAGAAATCAGCGAGATCATTCACGCGCAGCCGCAAGATGTCACCCGACACGCTGAGCGCTTGGCTAGAACTGGCTACCTGCAAGCGGACTCGTCGAACGGCGAGAGAGCTTGGACGCTGATTGCCGATGAGCGGTGAGGACGACTTCCCAATGTCTGAAGCCGCTCTCTACGAGCAAGAATTGTACATGGCGATGACACTGGCCTGGTATCAGGCACAGCGACAAGGATTCCACCTCGACCGCGTGTTACGGCCGTTTGTGCTCGGGAGCGGGTTTGCCAGCTCGGTTGAAGGCCACCGGGCGTATTTGGAGCTTCACCGTGTGGCCGCGGTTTGCGCGCTGTTGGTCTGCTCGCAGCCTTGGGAACTGGATGGACTGCAGAAGGTGTTGGATATTCAAGGCATCGGTCGCGTGCCGAAAGACGAGTTGGACCCGGTTTGTGCCTGGTGGTATCCGCTGGGCCCGTCGCCAAACTTGCTTGGCATTCACTATTGGGAATTGGGGAGCGGTATCGTGGAGCTGAAGAGTCTCAGCAAATTCGACGAGCCACCAATCCTTCAGTTCGGTCGGTACGCGGCACAGAAAAAGAGCGCGAGACTGCCGCCAAGAGTCGCCGACGGGTGATCGAATGACCTCTCAGCAAGTCCCGGGGCTCTCAGACGGCGGGTTATCTCAATCACTCCAGCGCGGCGTTGCGATCCTTCGGCTTTTTTCACCTGTTCGCCCTGACCTGGGCATCGTCGACATCGCTGATGAGCTCGCAATGCCTCGCGCAACGGTGCACCGCTACGTGAGCACCCTTGTCGCGCTCGACTATCTCGAGCAGCTTCGCTCGCGTCGATACCGCCTTGGCCCGCGTGCGGGCGAGTTTGGAATGTCGGTGCTCGGCGCGACGGGGCTGCGCGGTAATTTGCGCACACACCTCAAGGAGTTGCGCAGCCACACGGCTCTCACCGCGAGCATCGCCGTACTGGACAACACCGCGCCAGCAACCGTCACGGCACGCCACGGAACGCCAAGTTATGTAAGCGTTCAGTGGGTTGGATCGCTTACGTGAGCAGTGGTGAGGGGTCGCCGTGGGCGTGTGTGGTGAGTGTTTCGGTGAGGTAGTCGAAGAGGGATCGGTGTTGTAGGCGGCAGGTGGTGTGTGCGGAGAGGAGTCGCTCGATGCGGCGTTCGCCGTTTTCGGATTGGCTGCCGAGGCTGAGCTTGCGGTAGATGGCGGCACTTCTGAGGGAGCGCTCGGCGTGGTTGTTTGTCGGCTCGACTCCGGGGTGGGTGGCGAAGGTCCATAGCGCTGGCCATGCCTTGATGAGGTTTCGTGTCATGCCGCGGCAATACTTGTTGCGCGCCCGTTTTGGGGCGTAGCCGATGATGATCGGCTTGGACTCGCGTCTGAGCTGGCGGATAGCGAGCTTGAGTTCGTGCTGGTCGCTGGTGTGCTGGAAGGTCTCCCAGGCCCAGAAGACGCGCTCACAGAGAGCGAGTCCGTGCTCACCGAACTCCTTCTCGGCCGTCAAGCCTTCGGCGTGCGCGGCGAAATCGCGCTTGAGGTGAGCCCAGCAGAGCTGACGGCGCGCGAGCGGCAGGTGCGCGTAGGCCCACCAGCGATCGGAGGTCACGATTGCCTTGGTGTCGGCGAGTAGTTGTTTGGCGTGATCCTCGTGAGGGTCAGCAGCGACCTGCAGATAGGCGTGGCGCTGATCAAAGACGCCCCAAAGCGCTCGGCGCTGACCGGCGGTCCGCCAACCGGTCTCGTCCATGTTTACCGCGCTCGCGCCGCGAAGCGCTTCCAGTAGATCGGCGTGTGGTTCGGCCAATGCTCTTGCGGCCCGGTCGAGGATCGCGTCCACCGTGCCCGTGCTGATCCTGCAGGAGAACAGTTGCTCGCAGCACTCAACGACGTCGCGCCGGGAGATCCGGTTGCGCACCGAGAGTGTCGTGACCGCCGCCTGCAAGCGGGGACCGAACGCGCTCTGGGCGACCTCGCTCGGCAGCTCGCCGCGTGCCTGCTCACCACACCCCAGACAGCGCGCCCGATGACACCGGTGCTCGGTGACCTTGACCGAGATCGCTGGCAACTCCTCGATCTGCCAGCGCACAGGTTCACTCACCGGCACGTGCTCCTCTACGGCGAAGACGTGACCACAACCACAGCGCTCGGGCCAATACTCGATCACCTGATCCACAGCCCACGCCGGCAACAGCGACCGACCGTTGCCCTCATGTCCGGGCTGGGCACCCTGTTTGCGACCCGATGAATACTTGCCACGCTTCGGCGTGCCGGCGAGCGGATCGGCGCTCGGGGGAACAGAGGAGTTGCGCGAGCTGCGATTCAGTCGGCGCTCCAACTGTTCGATCCGCTCATCCTGACGGGCGACACGCGCGGTCAACGCCTGGATCTGAGCGTCCATCCGCAACAACACCCCCACGACCACCTCACGCCCAGCGTCATAGATCGCTTCCGCCTCAACCAGCTCCACACCAAGAGGCTCGACACGCCCCGATCATATCCCCCAACCAACTGAACGCTTACAGGATGGTGCTGTTTTGCAGGGAAAAAGCCCCGTGCGGCCCCTTGCATGGTAAGGAGGGGGTCCGGGGTTCGAATCCCCGCGTCGGCTTGGCGCGAACCGATCGCCTCTGGGCGTTACTCGCTGTTGGCGGTCGAGCTGGACGGTCGGCCCGTCAGTCCTCCGGCGCTGACCCCGGCGGTTGTACGCCTTGGAGGATCAGGTCGAGGTGGTGTTGCCAGTCCCAGTCGGGTTTGTTCGTGCCGATCGTCGCGCAGATCCCGCACATGACCATTGGGATGTCGCTTGCCTGAAAGTCGCTGCGTAGTTCGCCGGCGCGGTGAGCGCGCCCTACGAGCTTGTTGGCGAGAAGCATGAACTGCTCCATCTCTGAGGCGGCGTGAGCGAAGACGCGCTCGCCGCCGCTCATGAGCGCGAAGCGGGTCGCGGCGTCCTCGGCGACAGACGCGAGGTTTGCGCGCAGCGCGCCGACGAGCGCCGCGAACGCGCCGAGGTGCTCATCTGTCAGAGCGTGGCGGAGGTTCTCGGTGAAGAGCTCGAAGCGCTGGCGCACGAGCTCTCCCATCAGCGCCTCCTTGTCGGGGAAGTGCCGGTAGACGGTGCCGACGCCGACGCCGGCGTGACGGGCGATGTCGTCCATCTGGACGTTGGGCTGCTCGCCAGCGAACAGCTCGCGTGCCGCGTCGATGATGCGCATGCGGTTGCGGCGAGCGTCGGCGCGCAGTGGGCGCTCGGTCTCGATTGACGTGACGGTCACAGTGTTTTCACCCAGCTCCCTTGACAAGCGGAATCATAGTTCACTATAGTCGCGGACGCAAACCGGAACCGGAGGTCAGCTTCCAATGAATTCGTTCGTCCAACCCCAGGCGCCATCGCTCGACACGCCCCGCGCGAAGAACCTCGCGCTGATGCTGCTTGCGATGACTCAGTTCGTGATCGTCATCGACGCGTCGATCGTCAACGTCGCGCTCCCCTCGATCGGCGCCCACCTGCACTTCTCCCGCGATGACCTCTCGTGGGTCGTGAACGCCTACACGCTCACATTCGGCGGGTTCCTGCTGCTCGGAGGGCGTCTTGCGGACCTGCTCGGCCGTCGGCGCATGTTCATGATCGGCCTGGTGCTCTTCTCGCTCGCCTCGCTGGCCGGCGGCCTGGCCCAGTCGGAGGCGTGGCTGATCGTCGCACGCGCGACCCAGGGACTCGGCGCGGCGATCGTCTCACCGGCGGCGCTCTCGATCATCACGACCACGTTCGCCGAAGGAGCTGAGCGCAACCGCGCGCTCGGCGTGTGGGGCGCGGTCGCGGGCGCCGGCGGCGCGGCCGGCGTGCTGCTCGGCGGGATTCTCACGAGCGGCCTTTCCTGGCGCTGGGTGCTGTTCGTCAACGTCCCCATCGGCCTGATCGCCGCCACGCTCGCGCCACGGATACTGCTGGAGAGCCACGCGAAAGACGACATCGAGGGCTTCGACATCCCCGGCGCGGTGACTGTCACCGCTGGACTGGCGCTGCTCGTCTACGCGGTCGTCGACGCCGTGAACGTCGGCTGGGGATCGACCGACACGCTGCTACGCCTCGCGGGGGCAGCCATCCTGCTCGCCGCGTTCGTCGTGATCGAGCATCGCCAGCGCCATCCACTGCTGCCGTTCTCGATCTTCCGACTGCGCACGCTCCGCGGCGCCGACATCGTCGGCTTGCTGATCGGGATGTCGCTGTTCTCGATGTTCTTCTTCATCTCTCTCTATCTCCAAGACGTCCTTCACTACTCGCCGATCAAGGCCGGGGTCTCCTACCTGCCGCTCGCGGTAGGGATCATTCTTTCCGCCGGCGCCGCCTCACAACTGGTCACGCGTGTGGGCTTCAAGCCCACACTAATCGGCGGACTGCTCTTGATCGCGGTCGCGCTGCTGTGGTTCTCGCGGGTGCGGGCGCCGGGAGGCTCCTTCGCCACTGACGTCCTCGGACCGTCGATCCTCGCGTCGTTGGGGCTTGGCTTCTCCTTCGTCCCGGTGACGATCGCCGCGGTGACCGGCACCAAGCCACACGAGGCCGGTCTCGCCTCTGGGCTGATCAACACCTCCCAACAGGTGGGTGGCGCACTCGGCCTCGCGATCCTCGCCACTGTCGCCAACAGCCGCACACAGAGCCTCCTGCACGCAGGTGTCCACAACACATCGGTTGCTCTCACCAAGGGATACGACCGCGCGTTTCTCGTAGGCGCAGGCTTCGCGATCGTCGGAGCGATCCTCGCCGCCATCCTGATCTCTTCACGCGACAGCCGCGAACACTCAAGGGAGGCACGGGGCGAGACCGCCGCGAGCGCCCTTCAGGAAACCGATCCTGCTCCGGTATGAGGCACCGCGATCGGCTCGCTTGGGAATCATTTGCGAACCTGTGTTCGTATTTTCGTCCGGGTGGTTGAGTAGTTTGGTCTGCGTCTACGAAAGGGCAGGCTCGGCAGCCGAGAGATGAGCGGCGGTCAGGGCCTCGGCGCTAAAGGAGGGCCGAACAAATGAGCGGACGCGGCAGCTGCGTCATTGCAGAGCAGGACATGCAGGCGGAGGGGGCGATTCTCGGTCTGTTGCTGAACTTTGAAGCGGGAAGCATATGGTCGGTGGAGGAGGTCGTCAGCCAGCTCAGTGTGTCACGGGTGGAAGTGATCGACGGCCTTGCGAGCCTGCAGGCCTCCGGCCTGATCCACCGGCTTGGGGACTTCGTGTTCGTGACGCGCGCCGCCTCGTGCTTTGACCGTCTGGAACTCTAGTGTCGACTCTGGGTTTGGCCACGGCGAGATGGGACTGAGCGGTCAGCTGATCCCCTCGAGCAGCTCGGCGGGCGAGGACAGCCCGAGTCCCCTTGAGAGGATCACGATCGTCTCAAGGCGCGGCGAGCGCTTGCAGCGCTCCAGCAGGCTGATCTCGGTCCTATGCAAATCGCACACGTCTGCCAGTGCCTCCTGGGAGAGCCCGACGCGCGTGCGATGGCGGCGCAGATTGGCGGCGAACTGCTCCCGGACGACATCCATGACCATTACTGTCGCGATCCGCAGACGGAAAGTCTACAGACGATCGTCGCCTCTGCTTTTCGGACTTGTCGGACTGCGGGCGCTCGCCGATGGCGGGCATGAGCACTGATCGAAAGATGGTGGGGGCAGGATTCGAACCTGCGTAGGCAGAGCCAATCGGTTTACAGCCGATCTCCTTTAACCACTCGGACACCCCACCAGGCATCCTCGACGATAGCCGTAGGCGAGCGCATCATTGTAGTGCTCGATCAGCGTCGGGGTCGGCCCCAAATCGGCGCCCGGTCGGCGGGCGCCGATCGCTCTCAGCTGGCCTCGCGCAACTGCTGTGCCTCGGGCGCGGTTTGGAGCTTCTTGAGCGTGCGGCTCTCGATCTGGCGAACGCGCTCGCGGGTTATGTTGAAGGCGCGTCCGACCTCGTCGAGCGTGCGCACGCGGTCGCCAGTGATTCCGTAGCGCATCTCGAGCACCTCCCGCTCGCGCTTTGGAAGCGAAGCAAGCACGCGTTCGACGCTTTGGCGTTGGAGGGCCTCGGATGCGAGCTCGAAGGGTGTTTGCGCGGCAGCGTCTTCGACGAAGTCGGCCAGCTCGGAGTCGTCTTCGTCGCCGATTGGCTTCTCCAGCGACACCGGCTGCTGAGCCATGCGCTGCACCTCGCGCACCTCCTGCACCGAGCACTGCAGCTCGGCGCCTATCTCGGCTGCACTGGGATCGCGGCCAAGCTGTTGGATCAGTGTGCGTTCAGCGTAGATGACCTTGTTGAGCCGGTCCACCATGTGCACTGGTATGCGGATCGTGCGGCCCTTGTCGGCGATCGCGCGAGTGACCGACTGGCGGATCCACCAGGTGGCGTAGGTCGAGAACTTGTAGCCGCGCCGATAGTCGAACTTCTCCACCGCGCGGATCAAACCGAGCGAACCCTCCTGAATCAGGTCGAGGAAGTTCATGCCGCGCCCGAGGTAACCCTTGGCGATCGACACGACCAGGCGCAGATTGGCCTCGATCATGTGCTGCTTGGCGGCCACGTCGCCGCGCTCGATGCGCTTAGCAAGGCACACCTCCTCCTCGGCGCTTAGCAGCGGCACACGGCCGATCGAGCGCAAGTACAAACGTAGCGAGTCGATGCTCGGCTCGACGCTCAGATCGATCTCGCCTCTGTGGATCTCCTCGAGACGAGACCGCAATGCCTGGTGGTCGAACTCGACCTCGTCATCCTCCAGCTCGGCCACGGAAGCGTCCGTGGCCGCAAGCAAAACATCAGTGGTGGTACTCACTTCGGACCCCCCAGGATCCACACAACTCCCCGCCGAAACAACCCCCCGCTTCGGCCTCCCCCAACCTGACTACTGGCCTCCTATGCGATTCCGTTTGGCACTGGCAGTGTATGCGCTTCTTGCGCCCTCGGATTCCAACCCGATCGCAGCTCGCTGGCAATCCAAGCTATGTGCTGAGTGATACCAGATATGGTTGTCGGCGGCGCCGGTCGCCCTGGCCTGGCCCGTTGGGCCGCTAGTCTTGCCGGCAGGGTGGCTACGACGATGCGCACCACACCATCGCTTCCAACCAGCGCCGCTGGCGATGACGTTCAAGCGCGCATGCCGTCGGTGCCCGTGGGGCTCTCGCGCGTGGGGGTGACCGGGGTGGAGAAGGTCATCCGTATCCGCGACGAGCTGTTCTTCGCACGCCTCGAGTGCTTTGTCGACTTGAGATCCGATCAGAAGGGCGCGCACATGTCGCGCTTTGAGGAGGTGGTGAACGAGGCGATCGGCGAGGTGGTGCTCAAAGAGTCGCCGTTCAGGGCGGAGACGCTGGCGAGGCACATCGCCGAGCTGGTGCGCGAACGTCAGGGCGCGGAGCGCGCCGAGGTGACGATCGCCGCGCGCTATCCCGAGCACAAGCCGGCGCCCGTGTCGGGTGTGGGCACGCAGGAGATCTACACGCTCTACGGTCGCGCAGTCGCTCTGCCGAGCGGCACCCGCCAGCTGGTGGGGGTCTCGGCGACCGGGATGACCGCGTGTCCGTGCGCACAGGAGCTGGTCGCCGCGCGTGCCCGCGAGCGCCTGCTCGCAGACGATTTCAGCGAGGAGCAGGTCGAGCGCATACTGGAGCGTGTGCCCGTTGCGACCCACAACCAGCGCGGGCTGGGCACGCTGCACATCGGATGCGTGGAGGACTGTGTGGCCGAGATCGACGCGTCGAGCCTGCTTGAGATCGTGGAGAGCTCGATGTCCTCGGAGATCTACGAGCTGATGAAGCGCTCGGATGAGGTCGAGGTCGTAGAAAAGGCCCATCGCCGTCCACGCTTTGTCGAGGATTGCGTGCGCGAGATGCTCGCCGGCGTGGTGGGGCGCTTTCCCGAGCTGCCCGAGGCCAGCTTCGTGTTGGCGCGTCAGGAGAACCTGGAGACGATCCACCAGCACAACGTGGTGGCCGAGCGCCACGGGCTCATGGGCGAGTTGCGCCAGGAGATTGAGATGGAGGGCCCACCCGTGTCGCATCAGACGACGCTGGACGAGTGGCTCGACGGAAGTAGTCGAGGCCTGAGAGCACCGTGATCGCGACCATCAGGTAGACGAGCAGCGACACCCACAGGGGGGAGCCGTGCACCGCGATGACGGCGAGGATCGCGGCGATCTGCACGCACGTCTTGACCTTGCCGAACATCGATGCTTCGATCACCACGCCAGACTGGCCGGCGTTCGCACGCAGCACTGTTACCGCCAGCTCGCGCGCGATGATCACCATCGCTACCCACCCTTCCAGGCGGTGCAGGGAGACGAGCGAAAGCAGTGCGCCGACGATCAAGAGCTTGTCGGCGAGCGGGTCCATCAGCTTGCCGAAGGTCGTGATCGAATCGCGCGTGCGCGCTAGGTAGCCGTCAACGAAGTCGGTGAGCGAGGCGAGCGCGAACACAACCGCAGCGAGCACGTCTCCTGACGGGGTGTTGCCAAGCAGCGCGACGACCAGCACCGGCACCAGCATGATGCGCAAGATCGTGAGCACATTGGGGAGGTTCAGGGGAAACATCGGCCCAGCCATTATGTCCACAATCCCAAGCGTTGGCGCGGCGACACGACGGTGACTGAATTGCCGCCACCGGATCGCCGGCCACGGATCGATAGGGTGTGCTCGATGCCCCTGGTCCCGATGGTCATAGAGCGCACCGCGCGCGGCGAGCGCGAGTTCGACATCTTCTCGCGGCTGCTCAACGAGCGGATCATCTTCTTGGGCACCCCGATCGAAGATCAGGTGGCCAATCTGGTGGTGGCGCAACTGCTGCACCTGGAGTCCCAGGACCCCGAAAAGGACATTTCGATCTACATCAACTCGCCCGGCGGGAGCGTGTACTCGGGCCTTGCGATCTACGACACGATGCGCTTCGTAAAGCCCGACATCCACACGATGTGCGTAGGGGTGGCGATGTCGATGGGCTCGCTGCTGCTAGCGGGTGGCACGAAGGGCAAGCGCGCGGCTTTGCCGAACTCGCGCATCCTGATCCACCAGCCCTCGGCGGGCTTTGAAGGCCAGTCCACGGACATCGAGATCCATGCCCGCGAGATCCTTACGGTGAGGGCGCGCCTGGATGAGATTTACGCCGAAAACACGGGTCTATCGAAGGAGCAGGTGCGCGAGGACATGGAGCGCGATCGCTTCTTCACCGCCGAGCAGGCGCTCGAGTACGGTCTGATCGACCGCGTTCTAGAGCCTCACTGAGCCTTCTTGTTCGTGCGCCTCCGGCGAGGGCGCGGCTGGCTGTTGCGGACTTCAGGCGATCGCGTGCTCGATCGCGCCAAGTCGCTCGATCTCGATACGCACCACATCGCCGGAGATGAGGAAGCGCGGCGGGTCTAGGCCCATACCCACGCCGCTCGGTGTGCCGGTGAGGATCAAATCGCCGGGCGAGAGCGTGCAGGTCTCCGAGATGAACCGCACAAGCTCACCGACCTTGAAGATCAGGTTCGATGTCGAGGAGTCTTGACGCAGCTCGCCGTTGACCCAGGTGCGAAGCCATAGCGCGTGCGGGTCGGGTACCTCGTCGGCAGTCGTGATCCAGGGTCCATAGGGGCAGAAGCCGTCAGCGCCCTTGGCGCGCGTCCACTGCGTCTCGCGCCCCTGCAGGTCGCGGGCAGTGAGGTCGTCGGCGACGGCGTAGCCACCAACCTGTCCGTCCGCGCCCATCACGACGGCAAGCTCGCCCTCGTAGTCCAGGCGTTTGACGACGGCTGGGCAGCGCACGGAGGCGCCTGGCGCCACGACGGAGGCCGGCAGCTTCGTGAACACAAGTGGCGTTTCGGGAGCAGCGCCGCCGGTCTCGGCGATGTGATCGGCGTAGTTGAGGCCGATCCCGAAGATCGCGCGCGGCTCAGGGACGGGAGCAAGCAGCGTCACGTCGCTGAGCGCGAAGGACGGCCCGTCAGCCGCAGGCGCACCGGGGTCGCGCAGGCGATCGAGCACAGTCAAGCGCTCGTCGGCATAGGCCACGAGCTGCTCGCCGCGAACCTCTCCGGTACGCGGGTGGGGGCTGCCGGGAGCAACGAAGGTGGCGAGGCGCATCGGTCGGGAAGCCTAGCGGGAGTGAGCGCCATTTCATCGACGCGCGACTCAGCCTCTGTCCACACTATTGTCGGCAGGCGAGATGAGCCGTCTCACTCCCACGGAGCGCGCCGCGCTCTTGATGATCGCGATCTTGACGGCGTTGGCGGGCGTGGCCAACTATGGACAGTGGGTCGCGGTGCCGCGCTTCGCGGTAGCGACGCTGGCGCTCGCGGGCCTGGCGTGGGTTGTGTCGTTCGCCACCGAGCAGCTCGGTGAGCGCTTCGGTCCTGCGGTCACCGGGATGATGCAGTCCACGCTCGGCAACCTGCCGGAGCTGTTCGTGGTTATTTTCGCTTTGCAGAAGGGCGAGCTGGTGGTCGCGCAAACGGCGATTATCGGCTCGATCTTCGCCAACGCGATGCTCGTACTGGGACTTGTGATCGTCGTGGGCGCCCACCGGGCGCCTGACGGTGTGATGCGCTTCTCTCACCGCCTGCCGCGTGACACCGCCACGCTGTTGCTTGTGACGGTGTTCATCATCGTGCTGCTCGGGTTGTCGCTGGCGACACATGATCCTGCCAGCCACCACGTGGACGCGATCTCGGCGGTTGGCGCCGTGAGTCTGCTCGTGGTGTATCTCACCTGGGTCGTGCCCTATCTGCGCGCCGACAAGCTGCCCGGGGTCGAGGGTGATGCACCCGAGCCCGAGCGAGCCGGGCCGCGACTGTCGCTGCGCTTCACGCTCGGGTTGCTTGTTGTGGCAGGTGTCGGCTCTGCGTTCGTGTCGGACTGGTTCGTGAACGGGCTGGAGCCGGCGATCGTGCAGCTAAAAATTTCCCAAGCGTTTGCGGGCCTTGTGATTGTGGCGATCGCGGGCAATGCGGTCGAGAACACCGCCGGGATCGTGCTCGCATGGAAGGGGCGCTCGGATCTTGCGATCTCGGTCGTCAAGAACTCGGTGGCGCAGATCGCCGCGTTCCTATTCCCGCTGCTCGTGTTGGTCTCGTTCCTGTTGGCCACGACGCTGACGTTCGCGCTTGCGCCGGTGTACATCGGCGCGCTGCTGGTGATGGCGCTGGCTATGTGGCAGATCACTGGCGATGGCGAAGCGGCTGCGTTTGAGGGCTGGGCGCTCGTCGCGCTGTACGTGATCCTGGCGACGCTGACGCTGTACGAGTAAGCCTCAGCCTTTCAGCAGTCCGCCCACGAGCGCACCGGCGACACCACCGGTGGCGGCCGCCGCGCCGGCGTTGCCGTTCTCCACGCCCTCCTGCGGCGAGATGAACATCGTCTGGATCGCCAGCCGCCCAGGCCCGGTGAAGCGGTTCCAGGTGAGCTTGCCGCCACCTCCGAACATGCCCGACTTCAGGCCCATCGTGACCGCCTCGAGTTTCACCGAGGGGTCCTTGAACAGCCAAGCGCCGGCCTCCACGTCGAGCTGCTCGCCCGCGTCGAGCTGTACCAGGAACACATTGCCGTGACCATGCAACCACACCAACGCATCGCCGCCCGTGGCACGGAACTTGTCCATGAAGATCCCCGAGCCGCCCAGCAGCATGTTCTGCACGCCATGGATCCGCTCAAAGCTGTAGTCGAGGTTGTCGGTTGCCGCCACGAACTGGTGCTCGCGAACGTCCAAGCCTTCGCCCTGGCGCAGGTGCAGCGGGACGCACTGCCCCGGCGAATCGCGCGAGAACGCGATTCTGCCCGACCCCGCGGTGCGCGTCACGAAGTATTCCATTCCCGCGATCTTGCGCTTCATCCCGCCCGGAAGCTTCTTCAGCTCGACGTCGACTCCGGTCTGCTTCCACAGCAGCACGTGATGCTCGAACATCACGCTTGCCCCGCCCACTTCGATTTGAAGCTCGGGCACGAGCGCTCCGCGTATATGGTAGGTCACGCCCGCAAACGTCTCGTCATGAACGCTCGCCTCTATCGGCTCTGGCAGATGCATGGCACGTGTCTCCTTCTCGCGGTTGGTCGATCGATCGGGTCGTTAGCCCGCTTATCGGCAGCGTTATGCCGCACGTTAGCCGCCACCGATGGGGCCTAAGCGCTCGTCTATGCCATGCTCCGGCGGTTACTGCCATAGCCCAGGCACTGGCTCCTCAGCCTCGTGCATCAGCCGATCTCGCCGCGCCGGGCATTCCCCGGCGCTTACCCCGCCGCGCCGAGCGCTCGGCCGCGCTAGACTTTGCGACACCTCGCGCCTGGGCGAGGTTTTCTTGTCCTGGGCGCTACCGACGACGACTACGCAGGGAATATTTACTATGGCTCGCGGAGACGTACGGATCGCTATCACCCTCGCCTGTGAGGAGTGTAAGCACCGCAACTATCAAACAAACAAGAGCAAGCGCAACAATCCCGATCGGGTGTCGCTGCGCAAGTACTGCCGCTGGTGTCGTCGTCACACCAGCCACCGGGAGACCCGCTAGCGCGGAGCGCAGCTGTGGCCCGTGACCGCAAGCGCGCCAGACAACGTCGCTCGAGGCCCGTACGCGAGGGGGCGCGCACCCCATCCACAAATGGGCCTGTGCGCGCCGACTTGCCGGGAGCCCTTTCTCACGCTGGAGATGTCGACGAGTTCGATGCCGCGCTCATCCGTGGCGCCGGTGGCGTCCCGGTCGAGCAGCCGCTGGAGGACGGTGAGCTCACGCCAGTTGAGAATGGCGAGGTCTCTCGTGAGCAGGAGCCGGTTGAGCTGGAGCCGGCCGAGCTTGTTCCTGCCGGCGGCGGACGGGGCGGACGTCGTGGCGGTGGGCGGCGGTCGGCCGAGGACGCGTTCGGCGAGGGCGCCGCTTCAGAGGGCGCCGTTCCCGAGACAACACCGGCTCGCAAGCCCTCTCAACCCCTGCCCGTTCGAGCAGTCGCCTTCCTGCGTGCCAGCTGGGCCGAGCTGCAACGAGTACAGTGGCCCGACCGTCGCCAGGTCACGCAAGCCACAGCGGTCGTGCTCGGCTTCGTGGCGGTTGCCGGCGCCTACCTCGGTGCGGCCGACTGGTTGGCCGGAAAGATCATCAACTTCATCCTCTAGGTAAGCGCTCACACCAAGTAGCGTCTGTTCGCCGTTTCTCGCATTGCCCTGTCTTATCCACCATTTCAAGCTGTCAGGAAGCTGAATGTTTCGTTGGTATGTCGTAAACACCTATTCCGGTCACGAGAACAAGGTCAAGCACAATCTCGAGCACCGTGTCGTCTCGCTTGGCCAGCAGCGCGCTGTGCGCACGGTGGTCGTCCCCACCGAGTCGGTTTCAGAGATGAAGGACAACCAGAAGATCACCGTCGAGAAGCGCACGATGCCCGGCTACGTGCTCGTCAACATGGAGCTCAACGAGGATTCGTGGGGCGTTGTGAAGGGCACGCCAGGCGTAACCGGCTTCGTTGGGTCCTCCCAGGAGCCGGTGCCGCTCACCCAGGTGGAGGTTGATCGGCTGCTTCACAAGGAGGTCGCCACCGCGCCCCGCACTCGTGCTCAGTTCACGATCGGGGAGACCGTCAAGGTGGTCTCGGGACCGCTGTCAGACTTCTCCGGGGAGATCTCCGAGATCAACGACGATGCTGCCAAGCTCAAGGTCCTGGTATCAATCTTTGGCAGGGAGACACCTGTAGAGGTGGGCTTCGACCAAGTTAAGAAGCTCTAGGCGTGGGATAGACAATGGCCAAGAAGGTACTCACAACGATCAAGCTGCAAGCACGCGGTGGGCAGGCTAGCCCGGCGCCTCCGGTCGGCCCTGCCCTGGGCCAGCACGGCATCAACATCATGGAGTTCTGCAAGGCGTTCAACGCGCAAACGCTCGCGGAGACCGGCACGATCATCCCGGTCGTGATCACGGTCTATGAGGACCGCTCGTTCACGTTCGTCACCAAGACCCCGCCCGCGGCCGTCCTGATCAAGCAGGCTCTGAAACTGGAGAAGGGGTCGGGTGAGCCCAACCGCAACAAGGTCGGCCAGATCACCGACGCGCAGCTGCGCGAGATCGCCGAGCGCAAGCTCGCCGACCTCAATGCCCATGATGTCGACCAAGCAGTCAAGATCATCGCGGGAACCGCGCGGTCGATGGGTGTGGAGGTTGCGTCATGAGCGCCCACGGACGCCGCCATCGCGATGGCTTGGAGAAGGTCGACCGCGACCGCGAGCACGAGCCCGCCGAGGCGGTTGCGCTCGTCAAGGGCCTCGCCAATGCGAAATTCGACGAGTCGATCGAGATTCATGTGCGCACCGGACTCAACGTGCGTCACGCCGACGAGCAGTTGCGTGGCACGATCGCGCTCCCCAACGGGCTCGGCAAGGACGTCAAGGTCGCCGTGTTCGCGCAGGGCGAGAAGGCCCGCGAAGCGCAGGAGGCCGGCGCCGACGTCGTTGGCGCCGAGGACTTGGCAAAGCGCATCGAGGAGGACGGCTTCGACGATTTCGATGTGGCGATCGCAACCCCCGACCTGATGTCGGTGGTGGGCCGCCTCGGCCGCATTCTCGGCCCGTCCGGGAAGATGCCCAACCCGAAGGTCGGAACCGTCACGATGGACGTTGCCAAAGCCGTCGAGGACTCGAAGTCCGGCAAGATCGAGTACCGCACCGACCGTACCGCGATCGTGCATCTTGTGATCGGCAAGGCCAGCTTCGATGAGCAACGGCTGCTGGAGAACTATGCGGCTGTGATCGAAGAGCTCGTTCGCGCGAAGCCCTCGGCGGCGAAGGGCCGTTACCTGCGCACGGTCACGATGACCTCGACCATGGGTCCAGGCGTCAAAGTCGACCCCACCCGTACCCGCGAAATCGTCGGAGAGCCGGCAGCAGCCTGATTTAATCGACAGCTCACCGCCCGAGACCCCCGGCGCCGCCACGGCGGAGAAGACCGGGACAGGTGGAGCATTGAGACAGGTTCATCCTCGCTCTCAACGCCCGCCCGTGTGCGGGCGTTGTGCGTCTTACGAGAGCAAGGAACCACATGAACCGAGAGCAAAAGGCAGCGACCATTGAGGCACTTGCGGAGGAGATCAACACCTCCGAGGCGGTTTTCGCGGTGGACTACCGCGGCATCTCAGTGCCCCAGGCGGCTGAGCTGCGTACCAAGCTCCGCGAGGTGGACGCCACGTTCCGCGTGGTCAAGAACTCGCTCACCGAACGTGCTGCCGATCAGGTGGGCGCGGAGACGCTGAAGCCGATGCTCACGGGTCCCACCGCGCTCACGTTCGTGCGCGGCGATGCGGCGCTCGCGGCTAAAGCGATCGCGGACCTCGCGCGTATCACCCAGCTGGTGCCGTTTAAGGGTGGGTTGATGAACGGCGACGTACTCGACGCCGACCAGATTCGCGCAATCTCGCGTCTGCCCTCGCGCGAGGCGCTCTATGGGCAGCTCGTCGGGATCGTGGCGTCGCCGATCTCCGGACTCGTGCGCACGTTGAACGCGCTCGTCGGTGGCCTCGCGGTCGCGCTCGGACAGGTGCAGGAGAAGAAGGCATCGGGCGAGATTCCGGCGGGCGAGCCCCCGGCCGAGGCGGCGGCGCCGGTTGCCCCAGAGCCGGCAGCTGAGCAGGAGCCCGCCGAGGCTGTGGCAGCTGAGGAGACGCCGGCTGAGGAGGCATCTGTCGAGGTGCCCGCCGAGCCCGCTTCCGCTGAGCAGGAGCCCGCCGAGGAGCCCGCCGCCGAGGCGCAGCCCGAGGCAGGGGTGACCGCCGAGGAGGCCTCGACCCCAGACCAAGCTGAGCCGGCATCTGAGCCGGCGCAAGACGACAACAACACGGACGCATCGGCGCAGGATGAGCCCGAGAGCGCCGAAGCGACCAAGGAGGACTGACCGATGGCAACAAGCACACAGGAGTGGATAGAGGAGCTGAAGGGCATCTCGGTGCTCGAGCTCGCCGAGCGCATCAAGGCGCTCGAGGAGGAGTTCGGCGTGTCGGCAGCTGCCGTGGCAGCACCGGTGGCGGCAGCCGGTGGTGGTGGAGGGGGCGACGCGGCTGAGGACGAGGGTCCCACCACCGTCGATGTGATCCTGACGGCAGCGGGCGACAAGAAGATCCAGGTCATCAAGGTCGTGCGCTCCGCCACGGGCCTCGGGCTGAAGGAGGCCAAGGCTCTCGTAGACGAGGCCCCCAAGCCCGTCAAGGAGGGCATCGAGCGCGAGGAGGCCGACAAGCTCAAGGCCGAACTCGAGGAGGCCGGAGGCGCCGTCGAGTTGAAGTAGTCGCAGCTCATAGCTACAGCTAGTGGCGGCGGGGGCTCCATGCGGATGCCCCCGCAGCTCGCGCTGTTCGCAAATTCGGCTTTTCTGCTGTAGAATCAGGTTCGCTGGCCGATAGTCGCAGCCACCCAAAGCAGCAAGATGTCGCGCTACATACGCGGTCATCGAGGGTGGGGTCCGTGAGCGCTGGCTGCCCCACTTGAGGGCGCCGATAGTCTGTGCTATCTTTGTTGGTCGCGCGTTTGCGCCCGCCTTTGCCCGTTTCTCGCCCTCCGAAGGAGTCACTTCTTGGCTGCTGTTGATGCTCTCCGGACGCGCCGGTCCTTCGCGCGTCTGTCCAAGTCTGTCGACGTACCCAACCTCATCGATATCCAGCGCCGCTCGTTTCTGTGGCTGACCGATCCCCAAAAGGGCGGTTTGCGTGAGACGATCGATGACATCTCGCCGATCGAGGACTACACCGGCAACCTTGCCGTGCAGTTCGGCGAGTTCGTCTTTGACGAGCCCGTCGCCTCGCTCGAGCAATGCCGCGAGAAGGATTTGACCTACGCCCGTCCGCTGACGGTCACGGTCGCGTTCATCAATCGTGAGACCGGAGAGATCCGCGAGCAGTCGGTCTTCATGGGTGACTTCCCGTGGATGACCGAGCGCGGCACGTTTGTCATCAACGGCACCGAGCGCGTGGTCGTCACACAGCTCGTGCGCTCGCCTGGCGCCTACCTGATGGAGCCCAAGGACCGCGAGAAGCAGGTCTTCATCGCCAACCTGATGCCCGCTCGTGGGTCGTGGCTGGAGCTCGAGATCGATAAGAAGGGCAAGGTCTTCGTCCGCATCGACCGCAAGCGCAAGCTGCCTGTGACGGTGCTTTTGCGCGCTATGGGCTACGCGACCGATGAGGAGATCCTGCGGCTGTTCGAGAACTCGCACTACATCCGCAACACGATCGAAGCCGACACCGAGCAGACGCGCACCGAAGAAGGCGCCCTGATCGAGCTGTTCAAGAAGCAGCGTCCCGGCGAGCCGCCGAGTGTTGAGAACGCCAAGGCGCTGCTCAACCAGCTGTTCTTCGACCCCAAGCGCTACGACCTCACGCGCGTCGGTCGCTACAAGCTCAACTCGCGACTCGGTCTCGAGATCGACATCGACACGCGCACGCTCACCCACGATGACATTCTCGCGCTGGTCAAGGAGCTCGTCTCGCTACCCAAGCGCCTCGGCATGCCCGAGGAGCCGGAGATCGAGATCAAGGACTATGCGGCCGAGGCGACGAGCATGCCGCGTGAGCCTGTCGAGGAGCATCTCGATGAGTACGAGCACTTCGGCAATCGCCGTCTGCGTACCGTTGGCGAGCTGATCCAGGAGGCCTTCCGCATCGGCCTCTACCGCATGGAGCGCGTCGTGCGCGAGCGCCTGACGACCGAGGATGCAGACACGATCACGCCGCAGACGATCATCAACATTCGGCCGGTTGTGGCCGCGCTGAAGGAGTTCTTCGGCTCCTCGCAGCTGTCGCAGTTCATGGACCAAACCAACTCACTGGCTGGGCTCACGCACCGTCGGCGTCTGTCGGCGCTTGGCGCCGGTGGTCTAACCCGCGAGCGCGCGCCGATCGAGGTGCGCGACGTGCACCCCACCCACTACGGGCGCATGTGCCCGATCGAGACGCCCGAGGGTCCGAACATCGGCCTGATCGGCTCGCTGTCCTCCTTCGCGGAGGTGTCCGAGTATGGGTTCGTCACCACCCCCTACCGCGTCGTCAAGGACGGCATCGCCATCGAGGAGGTCGTTCGCCTGGACGCCAACCAGGAGGAGGAGCAGCTGATCGCCCAGGCCAACACGCCGATCGACGAGAAGACCGGCAAGCTGCTTGACAAGGAGATCCTGTGTCGCACCCAGGCAGGTCAGTACGTGACCGTTGGGCCCAAGGACGTCGATCTCGTCGACGTCTCGCCCGAACAGATCTGGTCGGTTGCCACGGCGATGATCCCGTTCCTGGAGCACGACGATGCCAACCGTGCGCTGATGGGCTCCAACATGCAACGCCAGGCCGTGCCGCTCTTGAAGACCGATGCCCCGCTGGTGGGCACCGGCATGGAGCGCCGTGCAGCGCTTGACACGGGCGATGTGCTGCTCGCTCGCAACAGCGGCACGATCGATTTCGTCGATGCCAACCGGATCGTGATCGAGACCCCTGATGGCAAGGACGAGTACGAGCTGCAGAAGTTCATGCGCTCAAACCAGGGCACCCTGATCCACCACAAGCCGCGTGTCAGCTCGGGCCAGAAGGTCAAGGCCGGCGATGTGCTGGCCGACGGCTCCTCTACCGACAAGGGCGAGATGGCGCTCGGCAAGAACCTGATGGTGGCGTTCATGTCCTGGGAGGGCTACAACTTCGAGGACGCGATCATCCTCTCCAAGCGTCTCGTGCAGGACGATGAGCTCACCTCGATCCACATTGAGGAGTACGAGATCGACGCCCGAACCACCAAGCTCGGCGACGAGGAGATCACGCGCGACATCCCCAACCGCTCGGAGGAGTCGCTGCGCAACCTCGACGATCGCGGCATCGTGCGCGTCGGCGCGGAGGTCGCCTCGGGCGACCTCTTGGTCGGCAAGGTCACGCCCAAGGGCGAGACCGAGCTGACCGCCGAGGAGAAGCTGATCCGCGCGATCTTCAAGGAGAAGGCGCGCGAGGTCCGCGACACCTCGCTGAAGGTGCCCCACGGCGAGGGCGGCGTGGTGATCGACGTGATGACCTTCAGCCGCGACGAGGGCGATGACCTGCCGCCCGGCGTCAACGACCTCGTGCGCGTGTTCGTGGCCAAGAAGCGCAAGATCTCCGAGGGCGACAAGCTCGCGGGCCGCCACGGCAACAAGGGTGTTATCTCAAAGATCGTCGACCAGCAGGACATGCCGTTCCTAGAGGACGGCACTCCGGTCGACGTGATCCTCAACCCGCTCGGCGTGCCGAGTCGCATGAACGTTGGGCAGATCCTCGAGACCCACCTCGGCTGGGCCGCCGCGCAGGGCTGGTACGACGACGGCACCGAGGCATACAAGGAAGCCCACATGGAAGCCCACACCGCTGAGGGCAAGCCCCGTGTGTATGTCGCCACGCCGGTCTTCGACGGCGCCACCGTCGAAGATGTCGACACCGCGCTCGTGAAGTGGCAGGACGCGCACGAGGGTCGCATTCGCATGGACGTCGACAAGTCTCGTCGTGTCGGCGAGCAGGCGTCCGGAAAGATGACCCTGTTCAACGGTCGCACCGGCGAGCCCTTCGAGGAGCAGGTCACCGTCGGCTACATGTACATCCTGAAGCTGCTGCACCTTGTTGACGACAAGATCCACGCTCGCTCGACCGGCCCCTACTCGCTGGTTACCCAGCAACCGCTGGGAGGCAAGGCGCAGTTTGGCGGTCAGCGCTTCGGCGAGATGGAGGTGTGGGCGCTGGAGGCATTCGGCGCCGCCTACACGCTGCAGGAGATGCTCACAATCAAGTCCGACGACACGGTCGGACGCGTCAAGGCATACGAGGCGATCGTAAAGGGCGAGAACATCGCCGAGCCGTCGATCCCCGAGTCCTTCAAGGTGCTACTCAAGGAGATGCAATCGCTCGCGCTTGACGTTGGGGTCGTCTCCGAGGAGGGTCAGCACACCGAGTTGCGCGACGAAGACGACGACCTGTTGCGCGCCGCGGAGGAGCTGGGCATCGACCTCTCAGGCGTTCGTGCACCGACCGGCGAGGTCTCTGAGACAGAGCCGCAGGACGACGCTGCGGTGCCCGCGTCAGGCGACGAGCAGGATGGTCAGGACCAGGACGACGAGCCCGAGGTGGCGCTCGACATAGAGGGGCTCGTCGAGGACGCCATCGGCCTCGAGGAGCTGGACAACCCCGGCGAGCCTGTGGGCGAGCCGGCTGAGGGGAGTGACCGATGATCGACATAAATAACTTCGACGCCATAGAGATCTCCCTCGCCTCCTCCAAGCAGATCCGGGGCTGGAGCTCCGGCGAGGTGACAAAGCCCGAGACGATCAACTACCGCACGCTCAAGCCCGAGAAGGATGGGCTGTTCTGCGAGCGCATCTTCGGTCCCACCAAGGACTGGGAGTGCTACTGCGGCAAGTACAAGCGCGTGCGCTACAAGGGCATCGTGTGCGAGCGTTGCGGCGTGGAGGTCACACGCTCAAAGGTTCGCCGCGAGCGTATGGGCCACGTCGATCTTGCCGCTCCGGTCAGCCACATCTGGTTCTTCAAGGGTGTGCCCAGCCGCATCGGCTATCTGCTCGACATGGCGCCCAAGGAGCTCGAGAAGGTGCTCTACTTCGCCGCTTCGATCGTCACATGGGTGGACGACGAGGCCCGTTCTAAGGATCTCGACTCTTTGGAGAAGGAGGTCAACAAGGTTCTCGACTCCTACGCCGCGGAGTTGCAGGAGCGCGTGCTTGAACTGCGTGAGTCACTCGCGCGTCGCGAGAAGTATCTACAAAACGGCAAGCAGACCTCCTTCAACGACGAAGATCACCTGTGGGCCGACTCGCTGGATCTCAACCTCTCGAAGATCTCCGACGAGGAACGCGAGAAGCTGATCAAGGAACTGAACAAGACCTTCGAGGCCGACATCGCCGACACCGAAGCCTATATCGAGGATGGCGCCGAGCGGATGCGCAACGTTTGGGAGCTGTTCAAGACGATGGAGTCCAAGCAGATCGAGCACGACGAGACCACGTTCCGCGAGCTCAAGGAGCGCTTCGGCTCCTCCTATGGCTTCGGCGAATACTTCCGCGGTGGCATGGGCGCCGAGGCGATCCGCGACCTGCTCCAGCAGGTCGACCTGGAGGCCGAACGCACCGAACTGGAGGAGCAGGTCAAGACCGGCAAGGGCCAGAAGCAGGCTCGCGCGGTCAAGCGTTTGAAGGTAGTCAGCGCGTTCATCCAGTCCGGCAACAAGCCCGAGATGATGGTGCTCGACGCCGTGCCGGTGATCCCACCGGAGCTGCGCCCGATGGTGCAGCTCGACGGTGGTCGCTTTGCCACCTCCGACCTCAACGACCTCTACCGCCGCGTGATCAACCGCAACAACCGCCTCAAGCGGCTGCTCGACCTCGGCGCGCCCGAGATCATCGTCAACAACGAGAAGCGCATGCTGCAAGAGGCGGTAGACGCGCTGTTCGACAACGGCCGTCGCGGCCGTCCCGTCACCGGCCCGGGCAACCGTCCGCTGAAGTCGCTGAGCGACATGCTCAAGGGCAAGCAGGGCCGCTTCCGTCAGAACCTGCTCGGCAAGCGCGTGGACTACTCCGGACGCTCGGTGATCGTCGCCGGCCCGTACCTGAAACTGCACCAGTGCGGCCTGCCGAAGATCATGGCGCTCGAGTTGTTCAAGCCGTTCATCATGGCGCGCCTGGTCGAGCGCAAGTCCGCGCAGAACATCAAGGCGGCCAAGAAGATGGTCGACTCGATGATCGGCGAGGTCTGGGATGTGCTCGAGGAGGTAATCCACGAGCACCCGGTGCTGCTCAACCGCGCACCCACACTGCACCGCTTGGGTATTCAGGCCTTCGAACCGCTGCTGGTCGAGGGCAAGGCGATTCAGGTGCATCCGCTGGTCTGCCACGCATTCAACGCCGACTTCGACGGCGATCAGATGGCGGTCCATCTACCGCTGTCGGCCGAGGCCCAGGCGGAGGCGCGCATCCTGATGCTGTCCTCCAACAACATCCTCAGCCCGGCGCACGGCGCGCCGCTGGCGACGCCCACCCAGGACATGATCTTGGGCGCCTACTACCTCACCTATGGCCTCGAAGCAGACGAGCTGTCGAAGATCGACAGGGCAACCTATGAGCCTCGTCCGCACGTGTTCCGCACCGCGCAGGAGGCCGAGCTCTCCTACGAGGCCAGCGTGGTGACGTTGCACGACATCGCCGAGTTCCGTCCGATGGGACGCGAGGGCGGGCACCTGCTCACGACGGTTGGGCGCATCATCTACAACGACCGCATCGAGCGGGCTCTCGCCGAAGCGCTTGGCGATCAGTTCGACGCGTCCAAGTACGTGTACGTCAACCAGTCGATGAAGAAGCGCGACACCACGCGCTTGATCGACGCGCTCGTGCAGACCTACGGCGCGACTACGATCTCCCTCGTCCTCGACGCGTTCAAGGATCTGGGCTTCAAGTACGCCACACAGGCCGGCATCACGATCTCAAAGAACGACGTCGTGATCCCGCCCGAGAAGCAGTCGATCCTCGACAAGTACGACAAGCTCGTGGGCGACATTACCGACCAGTACGACATGGGCCTGATCACCCAAGAGGAGCGCCACGAGGCGGTCGTGGAGAAGTGGAACGCAGCCACCGACGAGGTGGCCGAGGCGATGATCCAGAACCTCGACACGCTCAACCCCATCTTCATGATGGCCAACTCGGGCGCCCGTGGCTCCTTCAAGCAGATTCGCCAGCTCGCCGGAATGCGCGGCCTGATGGCCAATCCAAAGGGCGAGATCATCGAGCGACCGATCAAGTCCAACTTCATGGAGGGCTTGTCGGTGCTGGAGTACTTCATCTCCACGCACGGCGCGCGAAAGGGACTGGCCGACACCGCCCTGCGTACCGCCGACTCGGGCTACCTGACCCGCCGCTTGGTGGACGTCGCTCAGGACGTGATCATCCGCGAGGTCGACTGCGGCACCGACGAACACATCGAGATGACCGTCTGGAACGACGGCCGCGAACCCAACGAAAACCTTGTCGGCCGCACGGCCGCGCAACCGATCACCACTAAGCGCGGACGCATGCTCGCCGAGGGAGGACAGGAAATCGGACGCCAGCAGCTCGCCGACATCGTCGAGGCGTTCACCGACGAGTACGAGAAGGGCGTGCAGGTGACCGTGCCAGTGCGCTCAGTGCTCAAGTGCAAGGCGCCCAGCGGTGTTTGCCAGGCCTGCTATGCCCGTGCGATGGCGACCGGCCAGACCGCCCAGATCGGCGATGCGGTCGGCATCGTGGCGGCGCAGTCGATCGGCGAGCCCGGCACGCAGCTGACGATGCGCACGTTCCACACCGGCGGCGTCGCCGGCGCGGACATCACGCACGGCCTACCGCGCGTGGTCGAGCTATTCGAGGCACGCAAGCCCAAGGGCTTGGCCAAGATCGCCGAGCAGGACGGCGTCGTCTCGATCGAAGAGACAGAGAAGGCGCTCACGGTCGTCATCACCGACGAGGCCGGCGAGGAGCATCGCCACGCCTTCCCACGGCGTACGCGTCTGTACGTGACGGCGGGCGAGAAGATCCAAGCCGGAAAGCAGCTAAACGAGGGCTCGCTCTACCCGCACGAGCTCCTGGCGATCCGTGGGCGCACCGAGACCGAGCAGTATCTGGTCAAGGAGGTTCAGGAGGTCTACAAGTCCCAGGGCGTGGACATCAACGACAAGCACATCGAGCTGATCGTGCGACAGATGCTCAAGAAGGTGCGCGTCGACCAGAAGGGCGACACCGACTACCTGCCCGGACAGTTTGTGGACCGCTACGAATTCGCGACCGCCAACAACGCGGTGATCGCGGAGGGTGGTGAGACCGCTCAGTTCGAGGACATCATTCTCGGCATCACCAAGGCCTCCCTGAACACCGATTCGTTCCTTTCGGCAGCCTCCTTCCAGGAGACCACCAAGGTGCTCACCGACGCCTCGCTAGAGGGCAAGATCGATCGTCTCAATGGCCTCAAGGAGAACGTGATCATCGGCAAGCTGATCCCTGCCGCCACCGGGCTCAAGCGCTACCGGCGGATCGAGATCGAACCGTCCGAACCGCTGCCGCGTGCGATCGACGACGTCGGTTTGCTCGATCAAGACGAGATCGCGGCCGAGCTCGGCCTGACCGACGGCGAAGCGCTCGGTACCGGATACGGAAGTGAGTTCGACGCTGACCTGGCCTCGCTCGAGAAGATCGGCGCTGGCAGCACGGACCCCGGTTTTGTCGAGGGGCTGGGCGACCTCGAGGTGCCCGAGGAGTCCGGAGAGTAACGGCGGTCCCACTTTTGTGAGACAGCGGCGCATGCGCCGCTGTCCGGGACGGTACATGTACCGTCCCGCGGGGACGCACATGTGCGTCCCCGTTCCGTTAAGGGATGGTCGAGTCTCGCAGCGAGATCGCCCAGCGCCCCAGTGTCTTCGCCTCACGCTCGGTGAGCCCGCTCGCGGGCATCGTCTCCACGAGCAAGGTGGCCGGCTCGCGCGCGCTCGCCCACTCGTGGCACGCCTCATTGAACGCGTCGTCGATCCACGCCAGCGGCCGATCGTCAGCGTAGGCGTCGATCGCGTCGAGCTTCCAATGGGCGTTCGTGCGCCCCACCGACCGCTCGAAGCTGAGATGGGGCAACGCAGGCAGACCCAACAGGTGGGGGAGGTATTCGTTGGCCTTCTCCTCCCAGCCGCTGGCCCACACCAGCTCGAACACTGAAGACAGCCCGAGCAGGTGCTCGGCCGCGCTGGACGAAAGAAAGTGCAGTATGCCGTCGATCGAATGGAAAGACCCGTCGGGTCGCGCCCCGGCATGGGCGAGCTCGAACCCAAACAGAGAGATAACACCGTCGATGTCCACGAGCAGCAGTGGACGGCTCGGTTGTCGCAGCGTTAGGCGTTGCTTGTCTTTAGCTCGCACACAGGTATCCACCGGTAATCTGCCCGAGTCGCGTCGGTGCAGTAAAGCATCCTCCCCGTGCTGCCGATGGATGACCCCGTCCGGTTCTCCACCATGACTCTAGACCTAGGCATACTCCTCGCGCTCGCCTGCGCATTCGTGGCCAACCTTGGCTTCTTCTACAAGTATCGGGGCGCCAACTCGGTGGCCCAGGTGGAGGTGCGCCACCCACTGCGCTCGATCCGCGCCCTGTTCTCCTCCAAGTGGTTCGCGATCGGCATGATCGTCGCGACGGCCTCCTGGATCCTGCACGTGGCGGCGCTGGCGCTCGCGCCAATGTCAGTCGTTCAGGTCGCGCTTGCCGCCGGGGTGGTGCTGATCGCCGTGATGGCCGATCGCATGTTCGGCTTCAAGGTCGGCCCTCGTCAGTGGCTCGGACTGTGGTTGATGGCAGCCGGCCTGGTGCTACTCGGTTTGACCCTGCCAGCCATGCACGGAGCGCACTCCCAGTTCTCCGACCCCGCGATGATCTCATTCGAGGCCGGGCTGTTCGGTCTTGGCGGCCTGCTCATCATGGGCCCTCGCATTGGTGGTCCGGTCGAGCACCACGGAATGATGCTCGGCGCCGCCTCTGGAATCCTGTTCGGTGTCTCTGACACCTCGATCAAGGCGCTGACCGGCATCGTGGGCGCCCACGGGCCGATTGCCGTCTTGCTCAGTCCCTGGCTCGCGGTCGCCGTACTTGCATCGATCCTCGCCTTCTATGCCTCCGCGCGTGGCCTACAGGACGGTGAAGCCGTGCCAGTGATCGCGGTGACCGGGACCGCCGCCAACATCGCCGGGATCGCCGGGGGAATCGTCGTGTTTGGCGATCCAATGCCGGGCAGCGCCACCGGGATCGTGTTTCAATCGCTCGCATTCGTACTCGTGCTCGTCGCCGCGGCGCTGATGCCCGCGCCCGTGCGCTCCGCCGGCATCGCCCCAAGTGCGTGACGCTGCTACAGTTGCGCCCCGAATGCCGACCACCTCGCAACTAGTGCGCAAGGGCCGCGTTGCCCCGAAGAAAAAGCTTGCAACCCCCGGCTTGAAGTCGGGCAAGGGACGCAAGAAGAAGGTTGCCGCGCCGCAACGGCGTGGAGTTTGCACGCGCGTGTACACCACGACCCCGAAGAAGCCCAACTCCGCCCTGCGCAAGGTTGCGCGCGTGCGTATCGCCGGCTCGATTGAGGTGACCGCCTACATTCCCGGCGAGGGTCACAACCTGCAAGAGCACTCCGTCGTGCTCGTGCGCGGCGGTCGCGTCAAGGATCTTCCAGGTGTGCGCTACAAGGTCGTGCGCGGCACGCTCGACGCCGCTGGCGTCAGTGACCGCAAGCAGGGTCGCTCGCAGTACGGCGTGAAGAAGAAGTAGCAAGCACATGCCACGCCGCGCGGCCGCCCAAGTACGTCCAATCGACGTCGACCCGATTCATCGCTCCAAGCTGGTGCAGCAGATCATCAACAAGGTGATGCTCGACGGCAAGAAGTCCACCGCCGAGCGGATCGTCTATGACGCGCTCGCGGTGCTCGCCGAGCGCAGCGACAAGGACCCGGTCGAGCAGCTCGAGCTCTCCATCAAGGCACTCACTCCGTCGCTTGAGGTTCGCTCCCGCCGCGTCGGCGGCGCCACCTATCAGGTTCCCGTCGAGGTCCCCGCCCGCCGTGCCCGCACGCTCGCGGTGCGCTGGCTGGTCGAGTTCGCCCGCAACCGGCGCGAGAAGACGATGGCCCAGCGTCTCGCCAACGAGCTGATGGACGCCCAGTCCCAGCAGGGCGGCGCCTACAAGCGCAAGGACGACATCTACCGCATGGCGCAGGCCAACAAGGCCTTCGCGCACTACCGCTGGTAGAGCCCGCCGCGCCGTGTGGCGCCTGTGTGACGCAGAACACAGTCCAGACCCTTGAAGAAAAAGGTTTGGTACCTAAACTTTTGGTACCAAATGTCTTCGCGTCAGGTAATAGAGCAGGGGGATCCGACCGCCTCGACCAAGATCGAGCGCCACGTGTGGGTGGTGTGCGGTGTGGTGATCCTCGGGATGATGATGTCGATCCTCGACACGACGATCGTCAACGTCGCGCTGCACACGCTCTCGCACGATCTGCACAGTCCGCTGTCCCAGGTGCAGTGGGTGATCACCGGGTATCTGCTCTCACTCGCCGCGGTGATCCCCGTCACCGGCTGGGCGGCACGCCGCTTCGGGGCCAAGCAGGTCTACATGACCTCGCTAGTGCTGTTCACCCTCGGCTCGGCGCTGTGTGGGCTTGCCAACTCGATCACCTCGCTGGTGCTGTTCCGCATCCTGCAAGGCGCCGGCGGGGGGATGATCATGCCGGTCGCGATGATGATCATGGCCCAGGTGTCCGGCCCGCAGCGGATGGGCAGGGTCATGGGATACGTCTCGATGCCCGCGATGATCGCGCCGATCCTCGGCCCGGTCGTCGGCGGCTTGATCCTCGAGAACCTCCACTGGTCCTGGATCTTCTTCGTCAACGTTCCGATCGGGATACTCGCGTTCGTGCTCGGCTGGCGGATGCTGCCCCACACCGACTCCGGCGAAGCGGGCAAGCTCGACGTGCTCGGCATCGCGATGCTCCCCACCGGGTTCGCCGCGATGATCTACGGCATCAGCGAACTCGGCTCCGGCGCCGCGCTGGGCTCAGGGGAAGTGATCCTGCCCACGCTCGCGGGCCTTGTGCTGATCGGGCTGTTCTGCTTGCACGCGCTGCGTATCGAGAATCCGCTACTGGACATCCGCATGTACGCCAATCGCGTGTTCGCCGGCGCCGCGTTCACCAACTTCGGCCTCGGCGCCGCGCTGTTCGGGGCGATGATCCTCGTCCCTCTCTACTACCAGGAAGTGCGCGGGCAGAGTGTCGTGAACACCGGGCTGTTGACCGGTCCGCAGGGGATCGGCGCTCTGGTCGCGATGCCGCTTGCCAGTCGCCTCACACAGCGCTTCGGCGGTGGACGCGTGGCGATCTGTGGAGTCTCGCTGCTGTGCATCAGCACGATTCCCTTCACGTTCATCGGCGCCCACACTTCGATCGTCGCGATCTCGGCGGTGCTTGTCGTGCGTGGTCTCAGCATCGGGTTGTGTTTCATGCCCGCGATGAGCGCCGCCTTCTCGGCGATGCGCCCCGACCAGATCTCCGACGCCACGCCGCAGATCAATGCGCTGCAGCGCACCGGTGGCGCGATCGGTACCGGAATTCTCGCTGTCGTGTTGCAGCGCGCGGGAGCCCACGCGCACTCTCCGGAGGAGCTGGCGGGAGCGTTCGACACCGCATACTGGTGGGCGCTCGGGATCGCCGCCCTGTCGCTGATCCCGTGTCTGATGCTGCTGCGCGCCGAGCGTCCCCAAACCGATGCGGAGCCGCGCGCGAGCCAACCCGAGCCGCTCGCGGAGGCCGTTGGGGTCTAGCGACCACTGGTCACAATGCCAAAGGTCAGCGAGCTACCGGTGAAGGGCTCCCGCGAGGAGTGGCAGGCCGAGCTGCTCGACCTCGGGAAGGCATTCCGTCGTGTGTTCCGCAGCCTGCGTCGCCTGCGCGGGCGCGACACCCATCTGATCGGCTCGGAGGTCAGCCACGCACAGATGGAACTGCTGATCGAGCTAAGCGAGCGAGGGCCGCTTTCCGCCGGAGATCTCGCCGCCGCCGCACAACTCACGCCTGCCACCGTCACACAGATGCTCGATCACCTCGCCGCATCCGGCCACGTCGAGCGCACCCGCTCAGACGCCGACCGGCGGGTGGTCGTCAGCTGCCTGAGCGCCCAAGGACAGGAGAAGGTGCAGGCCAAGCGCGCCGTCTGGCAAGAACGCTGGGAGAAGGTCCTGGCCGGCGTCGACGCGGAAGATCTGCGCGTAACCACACGCGTGCTGCAGCGGCTCAACGAGGTATTCGAGGACGAGCCGGATAAGGGTGCGTGCGAGGACGAGCGGTAGCCCTCTCGCGTCCCCGCAACGCTCGAATGTGAGCTGTGACCGGGTAGGTGGCTCTGCTATAGTCGGCCTCCGCCTGCCGGGTAGGCCCTGCCCTCGGCGAGGCAGTATCCAACATGGAGACCACCATCAGATAGAGCAGCGAAACGCCCGACGACCGGTAGCGCATGGGCCCGAAGGGCCCATTTTTTTGCCCTTAGCGCCACCGGCGGCCTCCTTTGAGGCGACCGTTTCCATGCAGCCCCAGATCCGTACCGACCGCTTTCCAATCACCTAAACATGCCCCGCAAGTTTCCACTTCTAAAGACCCGCAACATCGGGATCATGGCCCACATCGATGCGGGCAAGACCACGACGACCGAGCGCATCCTCTACTACACGGGGCGCACCTACAAGATCGGCGAGGTCCACGAGGGCGCCGCGGTGATGGACTGGATGGAACAGGAGCAGGAGCGCGGCATCACGATCACCTCCGCCGCCACCACCGCCGAGTGGGACGACCACCGCATCAACATCATCGACACCCCCGGCCACGTCGACTTCACCGTTGAGGTGGAGCGCTCCCTGCGCGTCCTCGATGGCGCGATCGCCCTGTTCGACTCGGTCGCCGGCGTCGAGCCCCAGTCCGAGACGGTCTGGCGCCAGGCCGACAAGTACCACGTCCCTCGCATCGCCTACATCAACAAGATGGACCGCACCGGCGCCGACTTCGAGCAGGGCGTGCAAACGATGATCGACCGGCTTGCCGCGCACCCCGTACCGATCCAGCTACCGATCGGCGCCGAGGGCGATTTCGCGGGTGTTGTGGACCTCGTGAAGATGAAGGCGATCGTCTACAAAGACGAGCTCGGCACCGAGCAGGAAGAAGCCGAGATCCCCGAGGCGCTGCTCGAAGCCGCCGAGGCTGCTCGCGAGCACCTGCTGGAGGAGGTCTCTCACTACGACGACGCGCTGCTCGAGTTGATCCTCGAGGAGGCCGAGGTGCCCCAGGACGTTCTCAAGCAGGCGATCCGCAAGGCTACGCTCTCGACGAAGCTCACTCCCGTCTTGTGCGGCTCCTCTTTCAAGAACAAGGGCGTGCAGCCATTGCTGGACGCGGTTGTCGACTATCTACCCTCGCCGCTTGACGTGCCGGCTGTCATCGGCTTGGAACCTGTCAAGGGCGACGGCGAGGAGCCAAAGATCGAGCGTCACGCTGATGACTCCGAGCCCTTTACGGCGCTCGCGTTTAAGATCATGGCCGACCCCTATGTCGGCAAGCTGACCTACTTCCGCGTCTACTCCGGAAAACTCGAGGCCGGCTCGCGCGTCTTGAACGTCAACAGCGGTCGCTCCGAGCGCATCGGGCGCATCCTGATGATGCACGCCAACGAGCGCGAGGAGGTCTCCGAGGTCTACGCCGGCGACATCGCCGCCGCCGTGGGCATCAAGCAGGTAATCACCGGCGACACCTTGGCCGCGCCCGACGCGCCGATCAAGCTCGAGAACATCACCTTCCCCGAGCCCGTCATCAAGGTGGCGGTCGAGCCCAAGACGAAGGTCGACCAGGAGAAGATGTCCGTTGCCCTGGGTCGTCTTGCCGAGGAGGACCCCACTTTCCAGGTGCGCACCAACGACGAAACCGGTCAGACCGAGATCTCGGGCATGGGCGAGCTGCACCTCGAAGTGCTCGTCGATCGTATGAAGCGCGAGTTCGGCGTCGAGGCAAACGTTGGACGTCCGCAGGTCTCCTACCGCGAGACGATCCGCGGAACGGTCGAGAAGATCGAAGGCAAGTTCGTGCGCCAGACCGGCGGCTCGGGCCAGTTCGGCGTCGTCTACATCGACATGGAGCCCGCTCCCGGCGAGGGCTTTGACTTCGTCAACAAGATCAAGGGTGGAGCGATCCCCTCGGAATACATCCCGGCTGTCGAGAAGGGCGTCGAGGAGGCCTTGGAGAACGGCGTTAAGGCCGGCTACCCAATGGTCGACGTACGCGTCACGCTGGTGGACGGCAAGTACCACGACGTGGACTCCTCCGAGATCGCATTCAAGGTGGCCGGATCGATCGCGTGCAAGGAGGCGGCAAAGCGCGCCAAGCCGGTGCTGCTCGAGCCCGTGTTCGCGGTCGAGGTCGTGACGCCAGAGGACTTCATGGGCGATGTGATGGGCGATCTGTCCCGTCGCCGCGGGCACTTGCAGGGCTCCGAGCAGCGCGGCAACGCGCTCGCGATCCACGCCAAGGTCCCTTTGAGCGAGATGTTCGGGTATGCCACCGACCTGCGTTCCAATACGCAGGGCAGGGCCAACTACACGATGCAGTTCGAGGGGTACGAGGAGGTACCGCCGAACATCGCCGAGAAGATCATCGAGCAGCGCACAGGAGAGCCCGTGCCTGCTTGATCGCAGGCGCGAGCGAAGTCCCCACAGCAGGCAGCAGTCAAGAAAATCCCCATTTAGATAGATTTCCCAGGTTCGCCCTTCTAGCGGCGAACATCCAAGTCGATTTAGGAGCGAACACAAGTGGCGAAGGAGAAGTTCGAGCGCGACAAGCCGCACGTCAACGTCGGGACCATCGGTCACATCGACCATGGCAAGACGACGCTGACCGCTGCCATCACGACCGTCTTGGCAGAGAAGATGGGCGGCGAAGCCCGTAGCTTCGAGGAGATCGACAACGCTCCGGAGGAGAAGGAGCGCGGGATCACCATCGCCACATCGCACGTCGAGTACCAGACCGAGAACCGTCATTACGCGCACGTCGACTGCCCAGGGCACGCCGACTACGTGAAGAACATGATCACCGGCGCCGCCCAGATGGACGGGGCGATCCTCGTGGTCTCCGCGGCCGACGGCCCGATGCCCCAGACGCGTGAGCACATCCTGCTCGCCCGTCAGGTGGGCGTTCCGTACATCGTCGTGTTCCTCAACAAGGCCGACATGGTCGACGACGAGGAGCTGATGGAACTGGTGGAGGTCGAGGTGCGCGAGCTGCTCTCCGAATACGACTTCCCCGGCGACGACATTCCCTTCATCGTCGGCTCGGCGCTCAAGGCGCTCGAAGGCGACGAGGCATACAAGGACAAGATCGTCGAGCTTGCCGCGGCGCTCGACAGCTACATCCCCCAGCCCGTGCGCGAGCTCGACAAGCCGTTCCTGATGCCCGTCGAGGACGTGTTCACGATCACCGGTCGCGGCACGGTCGCAACCGGTCGCGTGGAGCAGGGAATCGTCAACACCGGCGACACGGTTGAGATCGTGGGAGTCCACGACACCACGACCACTGTCGTGACCGGCGTGGAGATGTTCCGCAAGATCCTCGATCAGGGTCAGGCTGGCGACAACGTCGGCTGCCTGCTACGCGGCACCAAGCGCGAGGAGATCGAGCGCGGTCAGGTGCTGTGCAAGCCAGGCTCGATCACACCGCACACCAAGTTCAAAGCTGAGGTCTACATCCTCAAGAAGGAGGAGGGTGGTCGTCACACTCCGTTCTTCACGGGTTACCGGCCGCAGTTCTACTTCCGCACGACCGATGTCACCGGTGTGGCAAAGCTGCCCGACGGCGTCGAGATGGTTATGCCCGGTGACAACGTCCAGATGGAGATCGAGTTGATCCAGCCGATCGCCATGGATCAGGGCCTGCGCTTCGCCATCCGCGAGGGTGGGCGCACGGTCGGCTCGGGCGTGGTCACCGAGATCATCGAGTAGTACAAAAAGGCGCCTCGTACTTGCGAGGCGCCTTTTCATTGACAGTCAGATACGACGAATTAGCTCCGTTGTGGGGAGCGATGGAAGACGGGCCTCCCCTTGGGAAGTTCGTTTTGTCTCTCGCTCCGTCTCGCACGGAGTGAGTTGGGTGGACACGGCCCAAAAGCAAAAGAAGCGCCAAACAAACAAGCAAGAAAGAACCGCTGAGAATCCAGATGGCAGCCGCGACACAAAACAAGATCCGCATCCGACTGAAGGCGTACGACACGTCCGCCATAGAGTCGGCGGCCAAGGAGATCGTGGAGACAGCCGCGCGCACCGGCGCAACGGTGTCCGGCCCCGTGCCGCTGCCGACGGAGAAGAACGTCTACTGCGTGATCCGCTCGCCGTTCAAGGACAAGGACTCGCGCGAGCACTTCGAGATTCGCACGCACAAGCGGCTCATCGACATCCACCAGCCGAGCCCCAAGACGGTCGACTCGCTGCAGCGCCTCGACAACCTTCCCGCGGGCGTTGACATCGAGATTCGTCTCGCCACCTAGTCACTCATGCCAGCGATACTCGCCAAGAAGCTGGGGATGACCCAGGTGTTCCAGGACGACGGCTCGGTCGCTCGCGTGACCGTGCTCGAGGCCGGGCCGTGCCCGGTGACCGCTGTGCGCACCGCAGAGCGCGACGGCTATGACGCTGTGCAGCTCGCCTTCGGGCTGACCAAGGAGAAGCACCTCTCAAAGCCCGAGCTCGGGCACCTGAAGAAGGCTGACGCCGCTCCGATGCGCCACCTCGTTGAGTTTCGCGGTGAGGCCGCGGACCTGCAGCTGGGCCAGTCTGTGACGGTCGACTCCTTCGAGGTCGGAGGACGCGTGAAGATCGCCGGCGTCTCCAAGGGCAAGGGCTTTCAAGGCACGATCAAACGACACAACTTCAAAAGCGGCCCCAAATCCCACGGTTCCCACAACGTGCGCGCTCCCGGCTCGATCGGCGCCTCGGCCGATCCCGCGCGCGTGCGCCCCGGGATACGCGGACCCGGCCAGATGGGCAACAAGCGCGCGACCCAGCCCGGTCTTGAGATCGTGGCCGTCGACCCCCAGAAGAACCTTCTACTCGTGCGCGGATCGGTCCCCGGACCGCGCGGCGGCGTTGTCGAGGTGCGTGGCGATGCCTGACGCGCCCGTGCTCAGCCCGGCGTCAGGCGCCGGTGCATCCAAGAAGGCAAAGCTCGAGGATTCGGCCTTCGGGGCGGCCTTCCACGGACCGCTCGTGCACCAGAGCGTGCGCGCCGAGCAGGCCGCGCGCCGGCGCGGCACCGCTGCCACCAAGACACGCGCGATGGTCTCGGGCGGAGGCGCCAAGCCATGGCGCCAGAAGGGCACGGGACGCGCCCGCGCCGGTTCGAGCCGCTCTCCGATATGGACCGGCGGTGGAGTCGTGTTTGGTCCCCAGCCCCGCTCTTACACGTTCAAGGTCAACCGCAAGGAGCAGCGCGCGGCATTGCGCAGCGCCCTCTCCCTGCACGCACAGCGCAACTCGCTGGCGGTGCTGGACGCGGCAGCCTTCAAGGCGCCCAAGACCAGCGAGGCCCGCGATCTGCTGGACGACTGGAACCAGCCGCAGCCCACGCTCGTGGTGCTCGGCGCCGAGGAGTCCGCGGCGGCATTGTCGTTTCGCAACCTCGCCCGCGTAGCGGTGCTCACGCCCCAGGATGTCGGCGTCGCCGACCTGCTTGGAGCCGCCTCGCTCCTGGTCTCCGAGACGGCGCTCCCACTGCTCACAGCGCGAGTCGAGTCCTCCGCAAAGGAGAAAGCCTGATGGACAACTCACAGGTGATAATCAAGCCGGTGCTCTCCGAGAAGAGCTACGTGCTCTCCGCGGCGGGCAAGTACACGTTTCGCGTCCACCCCGACGCCCACCGCACCCAGATTCGCCAGGCGGTCGAGTCGCTGTTCGACGTACACGTGGTCGAGGTGCGCACGCTCAGCGTCAAGTCCAAGCCCAAGCGTCGCGGTATCACGCGTGGTCGCACGCGCGCTTGGAAGAAGGCGATCGTCGAGGTACGCAGCGGCGAGAGCATCCCGATCTTCCAAGGCCTAGAGGGCCTTCAGGACTAGGAGCCACCGATGCCAATTCGCAAGCCCAAGCCCACGAGCCCCGGTCGGCGCTTCTCCTCCTATCCGGACTTCGCCGAGATCACCAAGACAGAGCCCGAGCGCACGCTCGTGGAGGGCCTGAAGAAGAGCGGCGGACGCAACGCGCACGGCCGCAAGACAGCACGCCATCGCGGCGGTGGCGCCAAGCGGTTGTACCGACGGATCGACTTCAAGCGTCGCAAGGACGGCGTGCCCGCGAAGGTTGCCGCGATCGAGTACGACCCCAACCGCTCCTCCTACATCGCGCTGCTTCACTACGCCGACGGGGAGAAGCGCTACATCCTTGCTCCGCAGCGGCTCACGGTGGGAATGACGGTCGCCTCCGGCGAGGACGCCGAAATCGCCGTAGGCAACTGCCTTGCGCTTTCGCGCATGCCCGTCGGCACGGTGATCCACAATGTCGAGTTGCAGCCCGGTCGTGGTGGGCAGATGGCTCGCTCAGCCGGCGCGTCGGTTCAGCTGATGGCCAAGGATGGCGACATGGCCACGCTGCGCCTTCCCTCCGGTGAGATGCGCATGGTGCGCGCGGAGTGTCGCGCCACCGTTGGCACGATCGGCAACGCCGAGCATCAAAACGTGAAGGTCGGCAAGGCCGGACGCAAGCGCCACATGGGTGTGCGCCCGCAAACACGCGGGGTCGCGATGAACCCCGTAGACCATCCGCACGGCGGTGGCGAGGGCTCCACGACCGCCGGTCGTCATCCCGTCACGCCCTGGGGTGTGCCCACGCTCGGCTACCGCACGCGCAAGAAGAACAAGGCTTCCGACAAGTACATCGTGCGCGGCCGTCGTCGCGGGAAGGGTAAGCAGCGATGAGTCGCTCAAGTAAGAAGGGCCCGTGGGTGGAAGAGCGCTTGATGGCGCGCATTGAGGCCATGAACGCGGCCAACACGCGCAAGATGATCAGAACATGGTCGCGTGCCTCCACGATCTTCCCCGAGATGGTGGGTCACACGCTTGCTGTGCACGATGGTAAGAAGCACGTTCCCGTGTTCATTAGTGAGTCGATGGTCGGCCACAAGCTCGGCGAGTTTGCTCCCACGCGTATGTTCCGCGGTCACGCTGGCTCCGGGAAGGTCCGATGAGCGCTGAGAAGCCCACCGACGAGCAGTCGCCCGAGGGCGAGGAGGAGCAGGCAAAGCCCGTGGCCAAGGCCGACCCGGCCGCCGCGAAGGGGCCTGCTGCGAAGAGGGCCGCTGCTGAGAAGGCCGAGGCCGAGAAGTCTGCTGTTGAGAATCCGGCTGCTGAGAAACCGACCGCGAAGAAGCCCACGACCAAGGCTGCCGCCGAGGACGAGTCTGCCGTCGCGGCAGAGGAGCCTGCCACGAAGAAGCCCGCTCAAAGGAAGGCTGCGGCAAAGAAGCCCGCGACCGCGAAGGCGACTGCCGCCGAGGCGGAGAAGACCGATGCTGCCAAGGCAGATGAGCCTGCTGCCGCAGAGGCCGAGAAGCCGGCCGCCGCAGGGGAGAAGTCGGTCGCCGCGAAGGCCGGCAAGTCTGCTGCTGCGTCCGAAGGCGAAAAGCCTGCGAGCACCGCCCGTCGCGAGGCCAAGTCCGCCTCGTCGACCTCACGCCACAAGGTTGTGCGCGCTCAGGCACGCTACGTGCGCACCTCGGCGCGCAAGGCGCGCATGGTGTGCGGACACTTGCGGGGCAAGTCTGTAGATGAGGCACGCGCTATCCTCGCATTCACCCCTCGTGAGGTGGCCCGCGACTGGAGCAAGCTGTTGGAGTCCGCGGTCGCCAATGCGGAGAACAACCATGAGCTGATCGAGGACGATCTGCTCATTCGTGAGGCATACGCCGACGAGGGGCCGACGATCAAGCGCTTTCGGCCGCGCGCGCAGGGACGAGCGACGCCAATCCGCAAGCGTACGAGCCATCTGACGATCACACTGACGCCCAAGCCGTAGGCACGGGCCGAGAAACCAAGACAGGATTTCGAGAAGACATGGGTCAAAAGGTTCATCCAGAGGCAATGCGCGTGGGTTATATCCACGACTGGAAGTCCAACTGGTTTAACGAGCGTCACTTCGCCGAGTATCTGGCCGAGGACATCAAGATCCGCGAGCACATCGTGGCCAAGCTTGCGCATGCGGGCCTGTCGGACATCACGATCCGCAAGGACTCAAACGACCTCGAGGTCAACATCCACACCGCCCGCCCGGGTATCGTGATCGGCAAGTCGGGCGCCGAAGTGGACGCGCTGCGGCGTGATTTGCACCGCATGACCTCCAAGCAGATCAAGGTCAATATCCTCGAGATCAAGCGTCCCGAGCTCGACGCCAAGCTTGTAGCCCAGTCGATCGCGGAGCAGTTGCAAAACCGAGTCGCTTTCCGTCGCGCGATGAAGCGCGCGCTCACGAGCGCGATGCGCTCGGGCGCCAAGGGCGTCAAGGTCCAGGTGTCCGGTCGGCTCGGAGGCGCGGAGATGGCACGCACGGAGAGCTATTCCGATGGGCGCGTGCCGTTGCACACGATGCGCGCGGACATCGACTACGGCTTCTATGAGGCCCGTACCACCTTTGGAAGGATTGGCGTGAAGTGCTGGGTCAACAAGGGCGAGATCATGCCCGAGGGCTACACCGGTGCAGACCTCACAGACATGAGCGCGCCTGCTCCTCCAAGCGGAGACCGCGACGGTCGCGATGGACGCGACGGTCGCGGTAGAGGTCGTGGCGGGCCAGGTGGGTCCGGCGGTCGTGGCGGTCAGGGTGGTGGAGGTCGTGGCGGGCCAGGTGGGTCCGGCGGTCGTGGCGCGGGCGGCGGCCGTGGTGGTCCAGGTGGCGGTCGCGGTCCGGGTGGCGCTGGTCGTGGTCCCGGTGGCGGGACGGGTGGATCCGGATCGGGAGGTCGCGGGCCGTCCACGGGTGGACGCGGCGGCTCCGATCGAGGTGGGATGCGCTGATGCTGTCACCCAAGCGTGTAAAGCACCGCAAGCAGCACCGTGGCCGTCGCCGCGGGCTCTCGCGCGGTCAGGTCAAGGTTCAGTTCGGCGAGTACGGCCTGAAGTCGCTCGAGCAAGGCTGGCTCACCAACCGCCAGATCGAGGCCGCGCGTATCGCGATGACTCGCAAGATCAAGCGTGGTGGGAAGGTCTGGATCAACGTCTTTCCCGACAAGCCGGTCACCAAGAAGCCGGCCGAGACGCGCATGGGATCGGGCAAGGGAAACCCAGAAGGCTGGGTTGCCGTGGTCAAGCCCGGACGCGTCATGTTCGAGCTCGCCGGCGTGCCTGAGCCGCTCGCGCGCGAAGCGATCCGGCTCGCGGCGCACAAGCTTCCCGTCAAATCCAAGTTCGTGTTGCGCGAGGACTGAGCGGTTATGAAGGCCAAGGAGATCAGGGACATGCCCGCCGAAGAACTCGCCGAGCAGATAACGACGCTTCGCAAGGATCTTTTTGGCAAGCGTTTTGCCAACGCGACCGGCGAGCTCGAGAACACCGCCGGAGTTCGACGTGCACGGCGAGACCTGGCACGCGCGCTTACCGTGTCCCACGAACGAGTCCTGGCCGCAGAGCGTGGCAATAAGAATCGATAAGTCGAGCACGAAGACTGAAACGGATAGACATGGCTGACGAGACAGACAACGACGTACCCCAGGATGCCGAGGTCGAGGCTGAGGTGAGCGAGCAGGCTCGCCCCGAGCAGGCCGCCTCAGCGCCGCCCGTGGCCGTTCCGGCGGAGCCGGCCGAGCAGCTTTCCCCAAAGGAGCGCCGCCGTCGTGAGCGGTCTACCCATACGGGCGAGGGTCGCGCGTCGCGCACGCCCGAGGAGCGTCATTCCGAGCGCGTCGCCGAGCGCCGCGCAAAGGCCGTCCGGCGCCGCGCGCGGCGCCTACAGGAACGCGCCAAGGCAGTCGAGCGCCGGGTCACTGCTCCCGCTCGCGAGCCGCTTGCGCCGGTGCATGCTCCTGTCGAGGGTGCCCGCAAGGTACGTCAGGGAGTTGTCGTATCCGATAAGGCAGACAAGACGATCACCGTGCGTATCGATGTGGCCCGCCGTCACCGCCGCTACGAGAAGATCGTGCGCAGCTCCAGCACCTTGCACGCTCACGATGAGAACAACGAGGCCCACGAGGGCGATGTTGTGCAGGTGATCGAGAGTCGTCCGCTGTCGCGCACCAAGCGTTGGCGACTAGTTGACGTTTTGGAGAAGGCGCGATGATTCAAAATGAGACACGGCTTCGGGTGGCCGACAACACGGGTGCGCGCGAGATCCTTTGTATCCGCGTAAAGGGCGGCTCCAGGCGACGCTATGCGTTCGTGGGGGATGTCATCACCGCGACCGTCAAGCAGGCCAATCCCCACGGCGCCGTCAAAAAGGGCGATGTGGTCACGGCCGTGGTGGTGCGTACCAAGAAGCCGTTCGGCCGCGATGATGGCACCTACATCTCCTTTGACGACAACGCAGCCGTGATCATCGACGACCAGAACAACCCACGCGGTACGCGCGTGTTCGGTCCGGTGGCGCGCGAACTTCGCGATCGCAACTTCATGAAGATCGTCTCGCTTGCGCCGGAGGTCCTCTAGCGATGGCTCGCACCAAGACACCCATGAAGCGTCCGGTGCTCCGGGTGCGCTCCGGCGACCACGTTCAGGTTATGGCGGGCAAGGACCGCGGCAAGCAGGGCCGCATATTGCGCGTCGAGCTCACCAACGAACGCGTGTACGTCGAGGGCCTGAACATGGTCAAGCGCCACATGCGTCCCCAGCAGGTCGCCGACACCCAACGCGGTCAGACAGTCGGTGGTGTGATCGAGCGCGAGGGGCCGATTCATGTTTCCAACGTGATGCTGCTCGACCCCAAGGACAGCAAGCCCACCCGTATCGGCGTCGAGCGCAAGAACGGCAAGCGCTATCGGGTTGCCAAGCGTTCGGGAACAAGACTCGACTGACAGGCACGATGATGACCACCGCCCAAACATCACGCTTGAAAGCACGCTATCTCGAGGAGATTCGTCCCACACTGATCGAGCGCTTCGGCTACTCCTCACCGATGCAGGCGCCGAAGCTCGAGAAGATCACCCTCAACATGGGGGTGGGTGACGCCAAGCAGGACTCCAAAGTGCTCAAGGCTGCCACCGAGCAACTTGCGACGATCGCCGGTCAGCAGCCGAACGTGCGCCGCGCGCGCAAGTCGATCGCGGCATTCAAGCTGCGCGAGGGAATGCCCGTTGGCGTGGCCGTCACGCTCAGATCCGAGCGCGGCTACGAGTTCCTCGATCGCCTCACCTCGATCGCGATCCCCCGCATCCGCGACTTTCGTGGTCTGAACCCACGGTCCTTCGATGGCCACGGCAACTACACGATGGGCGTTCGCGAGCAGATCATCTTCCCCGAGATCGACTACGACTCGATCGACCAGATCAGGGGCATCGACATCACCATCACCACCTCCGCAAAGGGCGACGTCGAAGCGTTTGCCCTCCTGCAGGCGCTTGGGATGCCCTTCGCCACCCAAGGGCGCCCCGCCGGCTTCGACCAGGATTCAGGCGCTGATGAGTCAGGCGCCGAGAGCTCAGAGAACGGGAGTGACGACTGATGGCCAAGACCTCGCTACGCGTCAAGCAGGCGCGCCCGCCAAAGTTCAAGACACGTGCATATACTCGCTGCAACCGCTGTGGACGCCCGCACTCGGTGTACCGCAAGTTCGGGATTTGCCGAATCTGCTTGCGCGAGCTGGCTCACAACGGCCTGATACCGGGGATGACGAAGTCCTCCTGGTAGGCGGCGTTGGTAGGGACACTTCTTTTTTCGATTCCTTCTATTTCAGAACCATTTCGCCCAGAACCATTTAGCTCATAACAAACTTCTTTTTTCGAACACTCCAATACAGAGCCCTCTTATGTCCATGACAGATCCCATAGCCGACTTCCTCACGCGCATCCGCAACGCGATCCATGCAGCGCACGAGACCGTCGACATTCCCGCCTCCACGCTGAAGGCGGAGATCGCACGCATCCTCGTCGAGCAGGGCTACATCGACTCCTGGGCGGTGCTACCGGCACGCGATGGCGGTGCCGGTCAGCTGATCGAAATCCGACTGAAGTACACCGACGATCGTCGCTCTGCGATCTCAGGTCTTCGGCGTGTCTCGCGCCCAGGTCGACGTACCTATGTGGAGGCCACGCGCATTCCAAAGGTGCTCGGCGGCATGGGAACTTCGATCGTGTCCACCTCGCGCGGCGTGATGACAGGCCACGACGCGCGCGCCGCCGGCGTTGGCGGCGAGGTCCTCGCCCAGGTCTGGTAGGTCTGAAGTCATGTCGAGAATCGGTAGACAACCAATCCCCGTGCCATCGGGCGTGACCGTCGCGATCGAGCCCGAGTCGGTAAGCGTCAAGGGTCCCAAGGGCGAGTTGTCCGAGCGCATCCCGCGTGACATCGAAGTGGCACAGGATGGCGAGCGACTGCTCGTGTCGCGTCCCACCGATCGCGGTGAGCATCGTGCGCTGCACGGCCTCACGCGCTCGCTGGTGGCCAACATGGTTCAGGGTGTCACGACCGGCTATGAGAAGCGCCTCGAGATCCAGGGCGTTGGGTATCGCGCCCAACTCAAGGGCAAGAACATCGAGCTTGCGGTTGGCTACTCCCATCCGGTGCCGATCGAGGCGCCTCCGGGCATCGAATTCGAAGTTCCCCAGCCCACGAGGATCGTCGTGAAGGGCATCTCAAAGCAGCAGGTCGGCGAGATCGCCGCGATCATCCGTAAGCAGCGCCCGCCGGAGCCCTACAAGGGCAAGGGCATCCGCTACGAGGGCGAGTACGTGCAGCGCAAGGTAGGAAAGCGCGCATGACCGTCCTTACCAAGGAGACCCGCCGTCTCAAACGGCGTCGCCGCGTACGGGCGAAGGTGTCTGGCACGGCGGAGCGCCCGCGCGTGTCGGTGTTTCGCTCCAACCGCGGCCTCTCGGCGCAGCTGGTCGATGACGCGAGCGCTCGCACGCTGGCAGCCGTGCACTGGTATGAGCCTGAATTGCGTAAGCTTGCGAGCCTCGAGCGGACCAAGCGCTCGGGAGAGCTGATGGCCGAGCGCGCAAAAGCTGCAGGTGTCTCGGAGGTTGTGTTCGATCGTGGTGGCTACCGCTACCACGGCCATGTGCGCGCGTTCGCCGAGGCGATCCGCGAGGCAGGCATAACCGTCTAGGCTCGGTTCCCCGCTACCCTCTCTCACTCTTATGAATTCAGATCGATCAGTCAACGCAGGCAGCCTCGACCTCCAGGAGCGCGTGGTGGAGATCAACCGCGTCGCCAAGGTCGTCAAGGGCGGTAGGCGCTTCTCCTTCACAGCACTGGTCGTTGTAGGCGACGAACGCGAAGTGGTGGGCGTCGGCTATGGCAAGGCCAACGAGGTTCCGCTGGCGATCCAGAAGGGTGTGGAGCGCGCCAAGAAGGATCTCTTCCGTGTGCCCAAGCACGGCAGCACGATCACTCATCAGACCACCGGCATCTTTGGCTCCGGGCGCGTACTCTTGAAGCCGGCCTCTCCCGGTACCGGCGTAATTGCCGGCGGAGGCGTGCGCGCGGTGCTGGAGCTTGCTGGCATCCACGACATCCTCTCCAAGAGCCTCGGGACCCAGAACCCGATCAATCTCGTCAAGGCGACGGTTGCCGGGCTGCGCGGGTTGCGTACGCCAGCCGAGGTCGCCGAGTTGCGCGGACTGTCGATCGCCAAGGTGCTCGGGTTGACCGAGCAATCGACCAACGGTGCCACGGAGAGCGTCGATGGTGGCGATGGCGCGGAGGCACCGGTAGCCGCCGGCGAGAATGCTCCGGCTGGCGGTGTCGAGGCCAAGCATGCAGGCCCCGTGGACCCGACAGCCGCCGGCAAGGACGCCGCTGTCACCGCTGTCGAGTCCGCGCGGGACAGCTCCGCCGATGCGAGTTCCACAGAGCCTGCCGGCGATGCGACTGAGGCACCCGCCTGATGGCGACACTCCAGGTAACCCAGAGGCGCTCAAGTAGCGGCTCCAATAAGCGTCAGCTTGACACGCTGCGCTCGCTCGGCCTGCGGCGCATCGGCCACACCGTCGAGGTCAAGGACTGCGAGCAGGCGCGCGGTATGGTCCACGCTGTCCGCCATCTCGTCGAGGTCCAGGACGGAGCCGGCGAGGGCAGAGCCGTCCAGGGCGCGGCCAAGGAGAAAAGTTCATGAGCCCCGCCGCCAAGAGCGCCACGGCCAAGCAGACTGAGGAGGCCAAGGACGAGCAGGAGCAGCGCGTCGGCCTGCACTCGCTGAAACCGGCCGCCGGCAGCCGCCGTCCGCGCAAGCGCGTCGGGCGGGGCGAAGGCTCGGGTACCGGTAAGACCGCTGGTAGGGGCCAGAAGGGCTACGGCTCGCGCTCTGGTGCCAAGAGCCGCGCGCGCTTCGAGGGCGGGCAGATGCCGATCCACATGCGCATGCGCAAGCTCCGTGGGCCGCACATGAAGAAGTCGATGCCCTTTGAGATGTTCCGCACTCACACCCAGCCCGTGAATGTCTCTGACCTTGAGGCTCGCTTTGACGCCGGCACCGAGGTCACGCTCGAGCTGATGCAGTCCAAGGGATTGGCTACGCGCAAAGGCGTGGCGGTCAAGGTGCTGGCCAAGGGTGAGTTGAGCAAGGCGCTCACGGTTCATGCGCACGGCTTCAGCAAGGCCGCACGCGAGCGTATCGAGGGCGCTGGCGGTACCTGCACCCTCATCGAGAGCTAGAATCACACGACCGGTGCGTGCGGGCAATCTCCGCGTGACCGGCTAAACCAATGCTCTCGACGATTCTCAGCGCCTTCCAGGTTGCGGACATCCGCAAGAAGATCATGTTCACAGCAGGGATGCTGCTGATCTACCGACTGGGCTCACACGTCCCCGTGCCGGGCGTCAACCTGACCGCCGTCAACAACCTCCAGAAGCAGTTCGGCGGCTCGGGGATCCTCAGTTATCTGAACCTGTTCTCCGGCGGCAGCCTCTCGCGGATCGCGATCTTCGCGCTCGGGATCATGCCCTACATCACCTCGTCGATCATCCTGCAGCTGCTGCAGGTTGTGGTGCCCTCGCTCGAGAAGCTCTCCAAGGAAGGCGAAGTGGGGCAGGCCAGGATCACGCAGTACACGCGCTACCTGACCGTTGGTCTCGCCTTCGCCCAGTCGATCGGCTACGTGTTCCTGTTCCACTCGCTGCAGGCCAGCGCCGGCGAATCGGTGATCACGCATTTCGATCTCCCTCACATCTTCCTGATCGTGATCTGCCTGACCGCCGGCTGCGTGCTCTTGATGTGGATCGGAGAGCTGATCACCCAACGGGGGATCGGCAACGGCATCTCGCTGCTGATCTTCACTTCGATCCTCTCGCGCTTGCCGACCGGACTCGAAGCTTGGTGGACGACCCAGGACCAGGTGTTTAAGGTGATGATGCCTTTCCTGGTGCTGCTTGTGGTCGCCGGGATCGTGTTCGTGCAGGAAGGTCAGCGGCGCATACCGGTCCAGTACGCCAAGCGCGTGATTGGCCGGCGCATGAGCGAGGGTGGGCAGACCTACCTGCCGCTGCGCGTGAACATGGCAGGGGTGATCCCCGTGATCTTCGCGGCAAGCATCATGGCGTTCCCGCCGACCGTCGGAGAGTTGATCCACACGCCCTGGGCGAAAAGCGTCTCGGATTTCTTCACGCCCAACGGCTGGCACTACGTGCTGGGCGAGTCGATTTTCATCATCGTGTTCGCCTATTTCTACACCGCGGTCACCTTCAATCCGGTCGATCAGGCCGACAATTTGAAGAAGTACGGCGGATTCATCCCTGGTGTGCGCCCCGGGCGCCCGACTGCGGAATTTCTCGACCGGATTCTTGCGAGATTGACGTTCCCTGGTGCGCTGTTCCTAGCGGCCGTGGCGGCTCTGCCGGCGATCCTGTTCGCCCAGACCCACCAGAACTTCGACTTCGGTGGCACGTCGATCCTAATCGTGATCGGGGTGGCGCTTGAAACGATGAAGCAGCTCGAGGCGCAGCTGATGATGCGCAGCTACGAGGGCTTCTTGAAGTAGGAGCCTGGCCCCAGCGGGTAGGCTCTTGCATAAGTGGTTGAGACGAATCTCATATTGCTGGGTCCTCCCGGTGCCGGCAAGGGCACGCAGGCCGAGCGTCTGAAGGCCGACTTTGGGTTGGCGCACATCTCAACGGGCGACATGCTGCGCGCGCAGCTGGCGCAGGGCACCGAGCTGGGACGAGAGGCGCAGAAGTACATGAAGGCCGGCGAGCTGGTACCCGATCAGGTGATCCTCGGGATGATCGGACAGCGCATCGGCGAGCAAGACGCCCGCGAAGGATTTCTGCTCGACGGCTTTCCGCGCAACACCAGCCAGGCCGACGCGCTCGGCAAGACACTGGAGGACTCCGGACGTCGACTGATGGCCGCCCTGTTGATCGATGTGCCCGACGAGGAGGTGGTTCGGCGCCTTGGCGGTCGGCGCGTGTGCTCGAAGGGCGGCCACGTCTATCACGTCGAGTTCGACCCGCCCAAGCGCGAGGGGATCTGCGATCAGGATGGCTCGCGACTGATCCAGCGCGAGGATGACAAGGAGGAGACGATCCGCCGGCGCCTCGAGGTATATGCGCGCCAGACCACGCCGCTGATCGAGTACTACGAGAATGCCGGCCTGCTCCGCCGCTTCGACGGCCAGCGCAGCCCCGATGAGGTGCACGACCATATCCGCGCAACGGTTGCGACGCTACGCATGGAGGACGAGCTGTAAAGATAAGCTCCTAAGGGTGATTATCAAGAAGTCCCCCGAGGAGATCGAGAAGATGGCTGCCGCCGGCGTCGTTCAGGCGGCGACGCTCGACCTGATCGCCGGCAAGATCCGGCCCGGCGTGAGCACAGAGGAGCTTGACGCTGCTGCCGAGCGTTTCATTCGTTCGCAAGGAGCCACCCCGACCTTCAAGGGGTATCGCGGCTTCCCAGGCTCGATTTGCGCATCGCCCAACTCGATGGTCGTGCACGGAATCCCGGGTCGGTATCGGTTGCAGCGCGGCGACCTCCTGTCGGTTGACATCGGCGTGACACTCGACGGTTGGGTGGCCGACGCGGCGCGCACCTTCGCCGTCGGCGATGTGACCCCGCTAGCCGAGAACCTCCTCGATGCGACCGAGCAGGCATTGCATGCCGGCGTGGAGCAGTCAAGGCCCGGCAATCGGATGGGCGACGTGTCGCATGCGATCCAGCGTGTCGCCGAGAGCGCCGGCCTGTCGGTTGTGCGTTCGCTCGTTGGGCACGGAGTCGGCAAAGACATGCACGAGGACCCGCAGGTCCCCAACTACGGCAAGCCCGGTAAGGGCCCGCTGCTAGAGGAGGGCATGGTGCTGGCGATCGAGCCGATGACAACCGCTGGGCGCGCCGCGGTGCGGGTTGCCGGCGACGGATGGGCGATCTTCTCCCAGGACGACTCGCTTGCGGCGCACTTCGAGTTCACTGTGGCGATCACGCGTGAGGGACCCCGAGTGCTCACGCCCTGGCATCTTGTTGCCGAGGAGCGGGTGTCTGCCTCGGCCAACAGGGAAACCGCGACTTCGACGGGATAGGCGTGCCGGTATTCGTGCGGCGACCTATTTGCGAGGAGGTTGGCGCACACGGCGCCGGTCGCTCGCCGCGCGAGCTTGGGTTGCTCGCAGGAAGCAGCGATCTCGACGAGATAGTTGCTACCATCCGCTGTCCTGCTCGATACGCGCGAAGCTTGGCGCGCAAGAGCACAAACCACGACGCGGTAGCGGCGGCCGTCCCGGCAGCCAGAGCCGGTCGCAGGGACCAGCCGAAAGGGATCATGAAGGTAAGACCGTCGGTCAAGCCGATGTGCGAGAAGTGCAGGATTATTCGCCGCCACAAAGCGGTTCTCGTCATCTGCCAGAACAAGCGTCACAAGCAGCGACAGGGCTAGCCGGCAGATGGCACGTATCGCTGGAGTCAACCTCCCCTTGAACAAGCGCTCTGAGATCGGGCTGACCTACATCTACGGCATCGGCCGTTCGACCTCGAACAAGATCCTGAGCGAGGTGGGCGTCAGTCCCGAGACATACATTCGCGACCTGACCGAGGACGAGGTGTCCCGTCTACGGGACGCAATCGACCAGTCGCTCACCGTCGAGGGCGATCTGCGCCGCGAGCGCTCGCAGGACATCAAGCGCCTGCAAGAGATCGCCTGCTATCGCGGCCTGCGCCATCGCCGCGGGTTGCCGGTGCGCGGGCAGAAGACGAAGACCAACGCACGCACCCGCAAGGGTCCCAAGCGGATGCAGGTCGCGGGCAAGAAGAAGATGAAGAAGTGATCGCCCGCATAACGCTCACCACCTCAGGACCGGCTTGGCGGACTCCGATCGCAGCTAGCCATGTATGCGCGTATGTCATGGAGGCATGCTGATGGCAGCTCCCAAGCGCCCTGCCCGCGGTCGGCGCAAGCAAAAGAAGAACGTGCCGATCGGCCAGGCGCACATCAAGACATCCTTCAACAACACGATTGTGTCGCTTACCGACACCCAGGGCAACGTGCTCGCGTGGGAGTCGGCCGGCGGCGCTGGCTTCAAGGGCTCGCGCAAGTCGACGCCATTCGCCGCCCAGGTCACGGCCGACGCCGCCGCCCGCAAGGGCATGGAGCAGGGGTTGCAGAAGGTCGAGGTCTACGTCAAGGGTCCGGGCTCGGGTCGCGAGACCGCGATTCGCTCACTGCAGGCCGCTGGGCTCGAGGTGACGGGTGTAAAGGATGTGACCCCGCAGGCCCACAATGGGTGTCGCCCGCGCAAGCGGCGACGGGTCTGAGATGGTCGTGAGCGCTTCGCCATACTGCGTCTTACCGATCGTCGATCGACGGGATCGCCGATCGGCCAGCACGCGTGCCAAGCACGCCACGCTCGCTGCATCCTTGTCTGGCTCGACTCACGACCATCTCAGACGGGCCAGAGGTGTTAAGAGAGGGAAGTATTAGACATGGCAAGAGATACAGGACCACAGTGCAAGCAGTGCCGGCGTGAGGGACAGAAGCTGTTCCTCAAGGGCGAGCGCTGCTTGACCGACAAGTGCGGCGTCGAGCGACGCTCCTACCCGCCCGGAGAGCATGGCCGTGGGCGCCAGAAGCAGAGCGAGTATCGTCTGCAGCTGCGTGAGAAGCAGAAGGCCCGCCGCTACTATGGCGTGCTCGAGAAGCAGTTCCATGGCTACTACGAGAAGGCTTCGCGTCAGCCCGGCATCACCGGTGAGAACTTGCTCGCGTTGCTGGAGTGTCGTCTTGACAATGTCATGGTTCGTCTCGGCTTTGCGGCCTCACGCAGGCAAGCGCGCCAGCTGATCCGCCACGGCCATTGGACGGTCAATGGCCGCCGGGTCGACATTCCCAGCTACCAGGTTCGTCCTGGCGACGTGATCGCGATCAAGGCTGAGACTCCGGCTATGCAGGTGGTAAGGGACGCCACCGAGCTCACCGGACAGATACCCGCGTGGCTCCAGGCCGACCATGAGTCGCTCACGGCCAAGGTACTGCGCAAGCCGGAGCGGCGTGAGGTGGCCGCACCGGTGCAGGAGCAGCTCATCGTCGAGCTGTACTCGAAGTAGGCGCTTTCCCCGCGTCCGACCTCCGCCTGATGGGGGTTGTGACGCGCCAGAGCCGGCGCTAGTAGGCGCCGGTAGGACACCAACACGACGTTAGGACCCTGATGCTCGACTTCCAAATCCCCCGGATCACCAGCGAGTCCGTGGAGCAGAACCGTGGCACGTTCACCATCGAGCCGCTCGACCGCGGATTCGGCTACACGTTTGGAAATTCCTTGAGGCGTGTGCTCTTGTCCTCGCTCGCCGGCGCCGCCGTCACGAGCGTGCGCATCGAGGGCGTGGCGCACGAGTTTTCGACCGTTGAGGGCGTCAAGGAGGACGTGACTGACATTGTGCTCAACCTGAAGGGCATCGTGTGCCGGATGCACTCCGACGCGAGCGAGGTGGAGGCGCCACTCGTGGTGAGCGGACCGGGGGAGATCACGGCCAAGGACATCGATCTACCCGCTGGCGTTGAGATCCTCAATCCAAACGTGCACGTGGCGACGCTTGAGAAGAAGACGAAGCTTGAGCTCTACATGACGATTGGCCGCGGCCGTGGGTACCGTCCGGCTGAGGAGAACAAGTCGGCCGATCAGCCGATCGGCGTGATCCCGATCGATTCGATCTTCTCCCCGGTGCGGCGTGTCGCCTATGCCGTCGAGCAGGCACGTGTTGGACAGAAGACTGACTTCGACAAGCTCACGCTCGATATCGAGACCGACGGTTCGATCGAGCCGCAGGCCGCGTTGCGCGAGGCCGCCGAGCTGCTGATCAGCCAGCTTGCGATTTTCACTGACGCGGACCGTATCCAGGAGCTGCGCGCGGTGCCTGGTGGCCAGCTCGACGGCCATGGACTGGCGGCTGGCGGCGGTGGCGCTCCCGCTGCGCTACAGGGCGAGGAGTGGAGCATCTTGATCGAGGAGCTCGAGCTTGGAGTGCGTTCGTATAACTGCCTCAAGCGCGCCGGCATCCAAACCGTCGGCGATTTGATCTCCAAGTCCGAGGGTGAGCTCAACGCGATCCCCAACTTCGGAAAGAAGTCGATTGACGAGGTCATCGAAACCCTTGAGGCGCGCGGTCTCCACTTGCGTCAAGACTGACTGGGAGGACCGCTGGGCGGCGCGGGGCGGCGTCCTACCGATTGGAGATCTGTGGGATCTCCAATCGGCCAGCTCGCGTGCTTAGCACGCCACGCGGGCGGGCTGGGCCTCTTTGATCTTGCCCCGCTTGCCCATCGACCCTCCTAGAGGCTAGACTCCAACACCAGCTATGAGACACCAAAAGACCAGGAACAAGCTCAGTCGCGATGCGGCACACCGCAAGTCGCTGCTCATGAACCTCACCAAGGAGGTGCTCGAGCACGAGCGGATCAAGACCAGCGAAGCGAAGGCCAAGGCGGTCAAGCCTGAGATCGAGAAGCTGATCACGCTCGCCAAGCGTGGCGATCTGCATGCTCGTCGTCAGGCGCTGTCGGCGCTTGCACAGGACAAGTTTGCGGTGCACAAGCTGTTTGAGGAGGTCGCGCCCCGCTATGCCGAGCGGCCTGGCGGATATACGCGCATCCTCAAGCTCGGTCCGCGTCGCAGCGACGCGACCGAGATGGTGTACCTCGAGCTGGTGTAGCGGTCGCATTGCGCGGTCGGCGCGCGAATGTTGGGCACCGGCGCGGCGGACGAGACGTTAGTTGGCGCTAGGTGACGATGCCGCGAGAGGGGCAGAGCACAGGTGGTTAGCAAGCTCACGCTGCAATATGACGGCGCTGAGTTCGCCGGCTGGGCGAGCCAGCCCGACTTGCGAACCGTGCAGGCGGAGCTGGAGCGAGCGTTGCGGACGGTTCTGGGCGAGCACGGCCGCGACGGAGAGCCACTGACGGTTACCGTGGCGGGCCGTACCGACCGTGGTGTGCATGCGTGGGGGCAGGTAGTGAGCTACCGTCACGAGGCAGTCGACCCGCTGCGTTTGAACTCGCTGTTGCCCAGAGACATGGCTGTGCTCTCCTGTGAGCCTGTCGGCGAGGACTTCGATGCCAGGCGCGACGCCACGAGCCGGATCTACTGCTATCGCGTGCTAGCCAGGCGCACGCGCGACGTGTTTGAGCGCAGGCGTGCGTTCTGGTGGCCGCGGGCGCTGGACCGCTCGCTGCTGGAGCGGTGCGCCGAGCTGTTGCCCGGAGAGCACGACTTCACCGCGTTCACACCCACCGAGACCGAACACGCGCGCTTTGATCGTCGTGTCCTGAACGCGCAATGGCGCACGAGCGGGGATGTGCTCGAGCTGTGGATCGAGGCGGATTCATTCTTGAGGCACATGAACAGGGTGCTGGTGGGCACGATGCTCGAGATCGCTGCTGGACGCCGAGAGCTCGAGCAGTTCGGCGAGTTGCTCGAGGGCCGGCCGCGAGCGCACGCCGGTCCGACGGCGCCCGCGCACGGCTTGGCGCTCGCCTCCGTGCGGTACTAGGGCCGGGCTGACGCCTATGCTGGAGGGGATGGACGTACTCCTCACAAACGATGATGGGATCGAGGCCGACGGCCTGCAGGCGTTGCGCCGCGCGCTGGTCGATGTGCCAGGTGTGCGGTTGGTGACGATCGCGCCCGACGGCAACCGCTCGGCGATGGCACGCTCGATCACCACACGCCGGCCGTTGTGGGTGGAGGAGGTGTCGTTCGCCGACGGCACCGTGGGCTATGCGACCGATGGCACGCCGGTCGATTGCGTGCGCCTCGCACGGCTGGGGCTGGTTGAGAACTTCGACGCGCAGCTGGTAGTGGCCGGTATCAACCACGGTGCCAATCTCGGCGATGACATCACCTACTCGGGTACCGTGGCGGCCGCGCTTGAGGGTGTCGTACTGGGGTTGCCGGCGATCGCGGTGTCCCAGCAGTCGCGTGGACGTGCGCTTGACTTCCGCTACGACGGGGGCTTTGATTTCGACGTGGCAGCCGGCTTTGTGGCGCGCCTTGTGGAGCGCATCGAGGAGCTGCCGATGCCCCCGGGGACGTTGCTCAACGTCAACGTGCCCGCCGGTGAGCCCGACGGGGTGGAGGTGACGAGCCTCGGCAAGCGCATCTACCGCGACGAGCTGAAGGTGGTGCCGCACGAGGACGGCTCGCCAACGCGCCGGCGCTACTGGATATATGGGTCCGATCCGGGCTTCCGGGACGAGCCCGGTACCGATCTGGCCACGGTGGCGGAGGGCCGTATAGCTGTGACGCCGATCCACTTCGACCTCACCCACCGCGGTGGTCTGGAGGTGCTGCGCGGCTTCGACCTGCAGGCGTTGCTCGCGCCCGTGCTCGACGGCGGGAGCGCGTGAGCGGGCCACCCGAGCAGGCGCGCGTGCATGCCGCCGAGCTGCGCAAGCAGCTCGAGCATCACGGGCACCGCTACTACGTGCTCGATGACCCGGAGATAAGCGACGACGCGTACGACACGCTGTTGGACGAGTTGCGCGCGCTGGAGGCCGAGTATCCAAAGCTGCAGACGCCGGACTCCCCGACCCAGCGCGTCGGAGGCGAGCCGGTGGGGCGCCTGGAGAAGATGGCGCACCTGGAGCCGATGCTCTCGCTTGACAATGTGCGCAGCGAGGATGAGCTGCGCGCGTGGGTGGAGCGGATGAAGGCGCACTTGGGACGTGAAGGGATCGTGCGCACGCGCTTTGAGTACGTGGTGGAGCCGAAGGTGGACGGGTTGGCGGTGAGTCTGTTGTATCGCGACGGGACGCTCGAGCGTGGTGCCACGCGTGGCAATGGCGAGGTGGGGGAGGACGTGACGCACAACCTGCGCACGATCGGTGCGATCCCGCTGCACATCGAGGACGCGCCGCCTTTGCTGGAGGTGCGCGGCGAGGTGTACATGTCGCTGAAGGACTTCGCGGAGGTCAACGAGCGCCGCGCCGAGGAAGGCCTGTCGACGTTCATGAACCCGCGCAACTCGGCCGCCGGCGGGGTGCGCCAGCTCGACCCCGCGCTGATGGCTGAGCGTCCGCTGTCGATGTGGGCCTACCAGGTGGGTGTGGCGCCGGATCTCAAATTCGAGACCCACTGGCAGGCGCTCGAGTGGTTGCGCGAGCACGGCTTTCGCGTCAACCGCGACATTAAGCGCCTGAAGAGCGAGGACGAGGTGGTCGCGCAGTGTTTGCGCTGGCAGGAGCGCCGCGGCGAGCTTGACTTCGAGATCGACGGCGTGGTGATCAAGGTGTCGGACCTGCAACTCCAGCGTCGCCTGGGCTCGGTCGGTCGCGACCCACGCTGGGCGGTGGCGTGGAAGTTTCCGCCGACCACGGCGCTGACACGCCTGAACAAGGTGATGTGGAACGTGGGGAAGTTCGGCGACCTGCGCCCCTACGCGGTGCTCGAGCCGGTGGCCGTGGGAGGCGTGGTGATCAAGCTGGCCACGCTGCACAACGAGGAGGACATCGTGCGCAAGGACATCCGCGCGGGCGAGGACGTGATCGTGTTGCGCGCGGGCGACGTGATCCCACAGGTGGTCTCACCGGCGCCGCATGTGGTCGAGCACAAGGATCGCCCACTCGTGACGCGCCCGCCGGCGCGCTGTCCGTTTTGCGACACGCCGACGGTCAAGCCCAAGGACTCGGTGTTCACGACCTGTCCCAACCGCGACTGTCCCGAGCGGGCGTGGCAGCTGCTGAAGCATTTCGTGGGGCGCGCCGCGATGGACATCGAGGGGCTGGGGGAGAAGCAGGTGGCGCTGCTGCAGCAGCAGGACCTGGTGAGGACCGCTGCCGACTACTACCGCTTGCACGAGCACCGCGAGCAACTGCTCGAGCTGGAGGGGTTTGGCGAGCTGTCGGTGGCCGCGCTGCTGGAGGCGATCGAAGCCTCCAAGCAAAGACCGTTTGGGCGCGTGCTGTTTGCACTCGGTATCGAGGAGGTGGGCGAGGTCACCGGGCGCAACCTGGCGATGCGCTTTCGCAACATCGTGGCGCTGCTGGACGCGAGCGCCGAGGAGCTGGCCGAGACCCCCGGCATCGGCGAGAAGATGAGCGCCTCGATCCACGCGCAATTGCACGACGAGCGCATGCTGGCGCTGATCACAGACCTGCGCGCGATCGGGCTGTGCTTTGCCGAAGCCGGACCGGCGCCCACCAGTGGCCCGTTGGCGGGCAAGACGGTGGTACTGACCGGCACGCTGCCGACGCTCTCGCGCGAGCAGGCCACCGAGCGTGTTCAGGCGGCGGGAGGACGAGTGACGAGCGCCGTGTCGAAGAAGACCCACTATCTCGTGGCGGGCGAGGGGCCGGGCTCGAAGCTCGAGAAGGCCGAGCGCCTGCACGTGCGGGTGCTCGACGAGCGCGGGCTGCTGGACCTGCTCGCTCAGTAGCTTGCGAGTGCGGCCGTCATCCGATCCTGAACCACGTGTGCCGCTTCGGTTGCGATCCCATCGTTGAAGATCGCAAACGCGAGCACGTTGCCGTTGGCTGCCTGGCAGTAGCCCGCGAGGTTCGAGGCGCCTGTGAGCGTGCCGGTCTTCGCCTGACAGTGCGCGGCAGCCGGGGTGCCGCGCATCCTTTCGGAGAGCGTGCCACTCTCACCGGCGACCGCGAGGTCTTTGCGAAGCGTCGTGCCGAGCGGGCTGTGGGAGAGATCGCCGAGCAACGTCACGATCTGCTCCGGGGAAGTGTGGTCTGAGCGCGACAGCCCCGAACCGTCGACGATGCTCGGGTGCAGGCCGAAGTGGGAGGCGATCGTGCTGCGCACCATGGCCGCTCCGGCCGCGGTCGTGCCGGCGCCGCCGTAGCGCGCGCCGAGATCCTTGACCAGGGTCTCGGCAAAGAAGTTGTCAGAGGGGGGCAGCATCAGGCCAAGCAGCGTCGAGAGTGGAGGCGAGTCGGTGGTTGCCAGCAGTGTCGCGCCGGCCGGCGTGGTCGCGGCGCCGCCGCCGTGGATCGTGTCGCCCGCGGTGCGCAGCGCGCCTCGCAACTGCAGCGCCGCGTATTCGGCGGGAGCATGAGACCCTTTCTCAGAGCCGGTTTCGCCGCGGTTGAACGTGAGGCCGCTGAGCACCCCTTCCAGGTAGGGGTCGAGCTGGTAGTCGCTGGATGGCTCGCCGCGCAGCGAGTCGAAGTAGGACTCGTCGCCGTCGACGGTGCCAGTGACACCGCGGATCCCATCCGTCTTGACCAGCTGTTCGGCGAGCGTTGACACCAAGGCGCCCTGGCCGTCGTAGTGGCTGTCGATGAACGAGGTGCTGCCAAACGTCGGATCGCCGCCCCCGCGCAGGTACAGATTTCCCTCCCATACTCCGTTCGCGCCGAGGTGGCCCGTGCCCAGCACGGTGGTGCTGAGCGTAGCCGTTGGGCCCATCAGCTCCAGAGCGGCAGTTGAGGTGTAGAGCTTCTCGACCGAGGCTGGTGGGCGCGTGACTTCGGCGCGCTCGCCGAACAAGGGCGTGGAGGTCGTCAGGTCATACACATAAGCTCCCGACTGTGATCCGGCGACAGACAGCTCGCGACTGAGTTGCGTGCTCAACGCGCTCTGGGTGCTTGACTCGTGGCCGATTCGCTTGCTCGTGCCGTGGGTGCCCGACACGGCCAAATTGCTGATCGACCGCCTGCTGTTCGCGCTCGACTCGGCCGACACAGAGGTTGTCGAGAGGCCGGCACACGCGACGGCTGTGAGCGTCGCGAGTGCGACGGAAAGCTTGGGGGATCTCATGCGGTCCGGTAACACTACGTACAATCAGTGCTGATGGGCGAGGTTGTCAACTTGGAGGCGGCCGCCAAGGGCGGCTCGCGCACTACAACACGGACCACCGCCAAGCGGAGCGCTAAGGCGGGCACGAAGCGGCGGCGCAAGCCGCAATCCAAGAAGACGGCGTTGGTACTCGGGGGAGGCGGATTCACCGGCGGCGTGTATGAGATCGGGGCGTTGCGCGCGCTCGACTTGCTTGCCGCGAACCGCACGATCAACCAGTTCGACGTATATGTGGGCACCTCCGCGGGCGCGTTTGTGGCGTCGCTGTGCGCCAACGGCGTCACGCCCGAGGAGATGATGCGGGTTGTCACCCATCAGGGTCCGCAGGCGTTCAGGGACATCGACCTGGGCGATCTGCTGCGCCTGAACCTTCCCGGCCTTGCGCGCACCGGCGTGCGGCTGCCGCTGCGGATGGCCTTACTCGCGCGCCAGCTGCTGCCCCAGCTCGGCCAGGTGTCGCTGATCGACATTGTGCTCGGGATCGCCGAGGTGCTGCCGAGTGGCGCCTACACGGGCGCGGGCATCGAGCGCTACATGCGTAGGGTGCTCGAAGAGGACGGGCGCCACGACGACTTCCGCGAGCTCGCGCATGAGCTGTATCTGGTTGCCACCGACCTCGATTCGTGCGAGCGGATCGTGTTTGGCTCAAAGGGCTTCGACGACGTGCCGATCTCGACCGCCGTGCGCGCGTCCGGTGCCTTGCCGATGGTCTACGCCCCGGTGCGGGTTGGAGACCGCGAGCTGATCGACGGGGGGATCGTGTCCACCACCAACCTCGACATCGCGGTGGAGGCAGGCGCGTCCTTGGTGATCGTGATCAACCCGATTGTGCCGTTCGTCAATGACCGCAGTGATGACGGCAGCGGGCGTCCGGCGCAACGAATCTCCGACAGGGGTTTCTCGAAGATCGGCTATCAGGCGTTCAAGCTGCTCGGCCACCGCCGCCTGCACGAGCTGGCGAGCATGTGGGAGGAGCGCTATCCCGGTGTGGACATCGTGCTGATCGAGCCTGAGCCCACCGACGAGCTGATGTTCGAGACCTCGATCATGAGCTTCTCGTCGCGCATCGAGATAGCCCGCCACGGCTTCCAGTCGGTCACCTACCACCTGCTCAACGAATACGAGCGCTACAGCGAGATCTGGGCGCGCCACGGCATCGACATCTCAGAGCGTCGCGTGCGTAAGGTGGTCGGTCACTTCGAGGCTGAAGAAGAGCAGGTCGGCGCGTGGCGCAAAATCCTCGAAGGCACCACCGGCGCGCTGCTGCGCCAGTCCGGCTCAGCCGGCTAGCTCCAGTGCGCGGTCGATTGCGCTGAGCAGGCGCGTGGAGGCGGCCTCGTCGTGGATCGCGATCCTCACGTGGCGCGGCTCGCCGAGCGCGTCGCCGGCGGCCACTAACACGCCCGATCGTGCCAGACGCGTCGCCAACTCACCGCCGTCGACGCTCTGGTGGGCAACCCACAGGAAGTTGGCCTGGCTGTCAGACACTTCGAAATTGCGTTGACGCAGGGCGGTCGTTAGGCGAGTGCGCTCTTGTGCGACCCGCGCGACGCGCTTGGCAAGTTGTTCGGGGAAGATCCGAAGCGCCTCCAACGCCCCCGCCTGGGAGATCTCACTTACGCCGAGGTCTGGTTCGAGCTCGGCCAGCAGGTTCTCCGCGCCCGGTCCGCCGATCGCGTAACCGCAGCGCAGTCCCGCCAAGCCCCATGCCTTTGAGAAGCTTCGAAACACCAGCAGCCGTGAGTGATCCCGAAGCAGCTCCAGCGACGAGCCGATCGGTTGGACGTCGGCAAACTCGACCAGGGACTCGTCAAGCAGCACGCCGACTCCCTCCGGCAGTCCAGCGAGCAGTCGCTGCAGCTCGCTGGTCTGGAGCAGCTCACCGGTGGGATCGTTGGGGCTCGCCAGCGCCACGACCCGCGTGTTGGGGCTTACCGCCGCCAGCAGCGCGTCCACGCCGCCCTCGCTGACGGGTACCGCGCGGCCGTGGGCACGGCGGGCCATGATCGGGAACAGGGGGTAGGAGGGCCAGGAGGTGACCAGCTCCTGGCCAGGCCCGATCAGTGCGCGCGTGGCGGCGCTCAAGAGCTCGGCGGATCCGTTACCAATGATCACTCGCCCAGGCTCCACGCCATGAAGCTCGGCGAGCTTCGCGCGCAGCTGTGAACCGCGCATGTGCGGGTAGCGCTGCATACCGCGGCGCGCAACGAATGTGATCGCGCTCACGATCTCGGAGTGAGGCAGATCCGGCCACGTGGTTTGGGAGAGGTCGAGCGTAGCCACGCGCGTGAGCGCCTTGCGCTTGCGCTCCGCGGCCTCTTCGCGCAAACCGCTGTTGACCTCATCCTCGCTCATGCCCTCAAACTGCTTGTAATAGTCGAGCAGGCCCACGGCTTAGCCTCCGGTTACAGCGTACTGGTAGCTGGTTGTGCTCACGGCCGGTTGCCGGAGCTGACGGTCTGTCCCGGGCCGTGGAGCACGACGAACCACAGTGAGAACGCGAGTGCGCACGCGGCGGCGGTCGCGCCAAACACGCGGTTTAGCGCGCCCAAGCGCTGGTCGTAGCCGGCGGCGCGGCGCACGAGTATCCACGCGTTGTCGATCCGTCGCAAGATCATCAGCGCGCCAAACAGCAGCCCGCCGAGCGACACGAGTCCCACCAGTACTCCGATGCTTACGCTGCCGGTGAGATAGTTGATCTGCGCGCTCACCCATAGGCACGCGATCGGGATCGGCCCCCAGCACAGCAGGCTGCCAATCACCATCGCAACAAACAGCCAGTTGGCCAGATGGCGATCGATTCGCTGGCGGGAGTCACTGCCGCGCTTGGGTAGTGCACGGAAGCGGACCGGCGCTGTGCCGGGTCGGCGGCCTGCGAACAGCCCGCCGTTGTCGCTGGGATCTGAGCGCATCGGACTCTATGTTCGCAGCTGAGCGCCCGTCTTCGTGCAAGAAGATGGATCTGAGCGCACAATTCGGGGATTGCGGGCGGAGTTGCGTGCCCGCGCCGGTCGCGATTGGGGCCTTTCGGGGCCTGATCGCCATCGCCTGGCGGTGTGTTCAGGATCGTGATCGGTATGCATGTTTGGCCCCCCCAAGCTGCGATTAGCAGTCGCGCCGCATCGTGTCGTCGCCAGCTGGCTGACGGGCGTCACTTGCATCGCTGTCGAGTAAGAAGCTACCGTAGTAGGAAGATGTCCGCAAGTTCCTCCCAGGTACGCCCGGCTCTCCGTCCTCGTGCGGCTCATCTTGGGCCCGAGCGACGAAGGCCGCTGATCCTCGACGTCGCGCTCGAACTGTTCCTCGAGCGTGGCTACAAGAGAACCTCGATGGACGCGGTGGCGAGCGCCGCGGGTGTCACCAAGCCCGTCGTGTACGCCTGCTTCGCGAGCAAGGCTGAGTTGTTTGGGGCTCTGCTGGACAGAGAGGAGCAACGCATGCTCGCGCAGTTCAGCGCCGCGCTTGCCTTAGGCGCTCGCTCGGAAGACTTGCGAAGCACGCTCATAGCGGGGTTCACGTCGATGCTGCGCGCCGTGATGGACACACCACAGTCCTACAGAATCGCTCTGCTCGGCGACGGCGAAGCGGCCGCGGTCATCGAAGCCAGGGTGCAGCGTGGACGTGACCGGCAGATAAACGCGATCGCCGAAGTGGCGCGAATGTGGTTGCGCGAGCAGGTTCCTGCCGATCGGCTCGACGCGGCTGCGCAGTTCGCTGGGCAAACGCTCGTCGGCATCGGCGAGGCGGGTGTGCGCACGATGCTTGCCGCGCCCGGTCAGTGGAATCCCGAGACGCTTGGTCGTACGCTCGGAGAACTCGCCGCGGGCGGCTACTCGTCGCTGTCCTGGGCCTAGCAAGCGGTATGTCTACCGGCCCGCCTTCTTCAGAGCCGTTGTGGTTCTCCCGCAGTGCGCTCAGTTCGCGTACAGCGCGTCAAGCACGTCCGCGTACTTTGCGGCGACGACGTTGCGCTTAACCTTCAGCGTGGGTGTCAGCTCCCCCGTCTCCTGGGTGAGATCGTGTGGCAGGATCACGAACTTCTTGACCTGCTCGACGGGCGCGTAGCGGAGGTTGGCGCGCTCCACCTGCTGGCCAATCATCTCGCGCACCGAGGACTCCTCGCATAGCTTTGATGTGTCCTCGGGAAGGTTGTGCTCGCGCGCGTATGTCGCGATCTCTTCCTCGTCGAGAGTGATCAGTACGACCGGGTATGGCCGCTGATCGCCGTGCATCACCGCCTGTGAGATCCAGCGGCATTGCTTGAGATCGTTCTCGAGGTTGGCGGGCGTGATGTTCTTGCCGCCCGCGGTGATGATGATGTCCTTCTTGCGACCGGTGATCGACAGGAAGCCGTCATCGTCGACCGAGCCAAGGTCGCCCGTGTGCAGCCATCCATGCTCGATCGACCCAAAGCTGGCGTCGGCGTTGTTGTGGTAGCCCTGGAAGATGTTGGGGCCCTTGATCAGTACCTCGCCATCCTCGGCGATCTTGAGCTCCACGCCCGGAAACGGTCGTCCAACGGTGCCAAACTTGTGGTCCTCGACTGTGCACACCGTCGCGGCCGTGGCGGTCTCGGTCATCCCGTAGCCCTCGAGCACCGGCACGCCCGCGGCCCAGAAGAATTCGAGTATCTCCTTGGCGATTGGCGCCGCGCCGGTGACCGCGTGGCGCACATTGCCGCCAAAGATCGCGCGTACGTTCTTGAACAGCTGCTCGTCGGCCTCTTCGAAGGGCTTCATCAGCTCCTCGGGGACCTCTTCGTTTTTGGCTTGCAGCTCGCGCACCTTCATGCCGAGCGCGATCGCCTTAGCGGCCTGCTCGCGCTCCTCGGGCGGCTTGGCTTCGATTGTGGCATTGGCGAGCGTGTAGATCTTCTCGAAGATGCGCGGCACCGAGGGGAGATAGGTCGGTTTGACCTCCATCAGCTCGCCCACAATCTGCTTGGTGTCGCCACCGAAGTATGCGATTGTGGTGCCGAGGTCGAACGTGGCCAGCTGGATCAAGAGCGCAAACGCGTGCGCGAGCGGCAGGTAGAGGTAGACCACCTCGTCATCCTCGATCTGACCCACATTGCGCAGCATCTGCATCATCGACGCGTAGTTGCCGTGGCTCAGCACGCATCCCTTCGGTGGGCCGGTGGTGCCGGAGGTGTAGATGAACGTGAATGGATCCTCCGGTTTGACCGCTTCACGCCTCGCCTGAAGCTCGGCGGCGTCGTGAGCGCGCCCGCGCTCACGCACTTCATCGAGCGTGATCGCAGGGATCGGCGGCTCGCTGGTGGACGAGTCCATCACGATCACAGTGCGCAGATTCGGGACCTGCTCATGTATCTCGGCGATCTTCGCAAGTTGCTCGTCGTCCTCGCACACGATCGCGGTTGCGCCCGAGTCGGAAATCACCCACAGGCACTCCTCGGGCGAGTTGGTTTGGTAGATCGGCACGACCACTGCGCCGGTGGAGGTGATGGCCATGTCTGCGTAGGACCACTCGGGGCGAGTGTTGGCGAGGATGCACACCCGCTCGCCTGCCTGCACCCCAAGGTCGATCAGGCCAAGGGCTATCTCCTGCACGATGTCAGCGAACTGCGCATAGCTGACGTCGTGCCACTCGCCGTCGCGCTTGTAGCGGATCGCAACGTGCTCGGGACGTTCGCCGGCCGAGCGCGGGATCAGATCGGCGATCGTGCTCGATCCAGTGGTCGACTCTGTGGCGCTGGCCTTCATAGAATGACTCTCCTCCTCGATAACCCCGACGACAATATGGATCTTAGGGCCTTTGCGAGGTGGCTTGCGATCAGCTGGCCAAGGAGCCAAGTCGAGTGAACGCCGGGCGGGCGATGCGCGTCGGATCCTGCGGGCCATCCTCATCGTTCATACCTGTGCGGGTCATCGTCATCGTCCGTGCCCGTGCTGGTCATCTTCATCGTCCATGCCGGTGCGGGTCATCGTCATCATCCATGCCCGCCAGGCACATCGCGTGGGCGACGCGCCTATATTGGGTTGGGCACGTCGATAAACGCATGCTCCAGGTCGAAGTGCTCGCTGAGATGCTCGCCGAGTCGCCTCACGCCGAACGTCTCGGTGGCGTAGTGGCCGGCGGCGATGAAATGGATGCCTGCCTCCTGGGCTTCGCCCATCACGCGCTCCGCCGGCTCGCCCGTAAGGAGCGCGTCGGCACCCGCCGCGATCGCGTCGGGTAGGTAGTTGGCGCCAGCACCTGACACGATCGCCACGCTACGGACTCGTTCGGGCCCAGCGTCGAAGAGGAGCGGGGTGCGCGCCGTGAGCTTTGAGATGCGCTCAAACAGGTCGCTTGCCTGAATGCCGTCGTCGGGATAGCGCGCAAGAAAGCCGATCGGCTCGCCGTTATGCAGGGCGAAGGGTTTTAGCGAGGTTGCCCCGAGTGCGCGGCTGATCAGCGCGTTGTTGCCGACCTGCGGGTGCGCGTCGAGCGGGAGATGGTAGGCGGCGAGGCTCATGTCGGCGTCAAACAGAAGCTTCAGGCGGAGCTTCATGCGGGTGTCGATCGGCGCGGGCGCCGGTCCCCAGAAGAGGCCATGGTGGACGAGGAGTAGGTCTGCGCGCTCGGCGATCGCCCGTTCAAACAGCTCGACGCTGGCACTTACACCGGTGGCAAGCCTGGTGATGTTGGTGCGCCCAGGGACCTGCAGGCCGTTGGGGCAGTAGTCGCGAAAGCGCTCAGGTTGGAGCAGGCTGTTGAGCTCGCTGATGGCCTCATGCAGCTGGCAGGGCATCGCGCGAGCCTAGCGGGCCGTCAAGGGAAGCGCGCATCGCGGGCTTTGTGCGCATGGCAGGTCTCGCGGGCGCTGTGTGGGATACTGAGGTCTGCGTCGGGGCGTGGCGCAGCCTGGTAGCGCGCGCCGTTCGGGTCGGCGAGGTCCCCGGTTCGAATCCGGGCGCCCCGATTGAAGAGTGGTTGGATGCTGGAGGGGACCGGGGGCGTCTCCAAGCGCGGGATCTAGCTCTAGCGCTTGGGTTGCAGGCGCTCTAAGTCCGGAAGGGCGCAGGGTCGCCGGGAGAAGCGCTTCGGGGCCGACCGCTCACGAACCCGCCCACGGCCAAGAATCTGACCGCCCACGCGTCGTCCGGTGGTGGCTATGTGCTAGTTCACGTGGAGTCATGCGCATAACGACGACGATCAGGGAGCTTGGTCGATCTCCTTGAGAGCGCCGATGATTAGCCACATCTGGGTTCCCACGTTGCGCCGCAGCTTCGCCTCTGTAGCCGCCTTTCTCTTACGATGGACTACGTCGATGCGATCACCATTAACACGCTTGAGTGAATCCCCGATTACACGATCTGCGTGTGTTTGTTGAACAATACGCCCAAAGCGGTCGGCTAGCTGGCCCGCTGTGAATTTATCGATTTTGTCCTTTGTTAGACGCTCTTGAGTGCCATTCTTTCTTACGATTGCGATACGGCCAGCGCGGACTCCCTTCCACAGGTGTTTACGTGCAGCCTCCTCGAGTACGAGGCAGGCCTCTGCAAAACTCTCTCGCCACTCGGCGCGCTCAAAATGCTCATAGACTGGACCAAGAGCCTTTTGCATTCGTCGTGATAGAGTCTCTATAGGAGGGAGTTGCATGCCTAGGGCGAGGTCCATTGGAGCAAGTGTCTCCACCGCACCTGCTTTACCTACGAGCAGGAGGCCCACACCGAAGTCCTTGAGTTGAAGATCCTGCGCGCCGGTACGGGGTACGTCATCAGCGAGTGCATACCAAACGCGCGTATCCGATGACCTGGATTTTCCGTAGGCGACCCATTGCTTGATGCGGTCGAGGGCTACCTCGGAGTCAACCTCTATGAGTGCTGTGGAGGATGAGCGCTTGCCGTGCAGGGTAGGGGTAAATGGGTACCCCAATTCGTGACGTTCAGGTGTCACCTTGTACCCGTGGCTTTCTAGCCATGTTGCTGCGGACGTAGCGATCCTGAGCAGCTCATCAGGGACCGTCCGAAACTCGAAGTTCACGGAAACCTCAGCTACGCAAGAGTCGGCGAATCGACTTGGTTAGACTTTCAAGAGTTTGACGGAGCGAGTCGGTTGGCTCAAATCCTTCGTCTTGGTGTTCCTTAATACGCGCCGAGAGTCTGTCGGCGAGTTGCTCAGTTCCATGAGCAAAGTCGGCCGACTGTACAGACTCTCGAAAAGCCCGCTCGATTGTGTACTCTGGATCACTGATGATGCGCATCGTCGCCCGACGAGCAATTCTGGGGCTGATCTCCTCCCGCTCGACTGCGCGTGCCATCCGCGCAAGCAATCGTGGCTCAACCGTACTCGTGAGAGTTCCTGCCTTAAACTTGTCAACGACTGCTCGCCGCAAGTGCTCTTCCTCTTCTCCGTCGATCACGCTGCGCTTTGCGAGCGCGGCAGCCCCGCGTGTCGCCTCCAATACGTGGTCAACGGTAAGAACTTGGTCAGGTCGAGGCTTCTCAAGCTCGTCCATAAGCTCGGTCCGATACTCTTGCGGTAGAGCGAGCAAGGCCTTTAGTCGGCGAACCTCGCCACGTGTAATAGATGCAAGCTCAGCCAACTCCGACTCGGTTGGTAGGCGCCCCCAGGTCTTAGTGAGACGTTGCTCAAGCTCGCTGAGCTTGTAGGCAGTTGGTAGCGGATCCCACTCCTGCCGCTGATTATGGATCGCGAACATCATCATTAGGTTCTGGAGTGGGTCCGGCTTTGGTTGGACAATTGCCGGAATCTTGTCTAGAGCTAGCTTGAGGGAGCAACGCCAACGCCGCTCACCATCGAGAATTACGTAACTCCCGCGTTCGCGGTAGACCGTCAGAGGTACCAGTATTCCCTGGTGCTTTATAGAGTCTTGCAGTATGCGAAGCTCGTCCTGGCGGAATATGAGCCGCGGGTTCTCGGGGTTTGGCCGCAACTTCTCCGGGTCTATGAGGGAGATGCCGGTATCAGCTGGCATGATCAGCGTCCTGGAGAGGCATTGGCAATAGCTGGGCTAAGCGGGATGGGAGCACTTGGCGCCGCTAGGCGGTGATTAGAATCATCGGAATCATATATGTATCGTGGGGATCATATCGGCAATGCGGTGTTCTGCATGCTCGCATGTGATCACGAACGGACATAGTTCAGTCTTCTCTCGACCCTAAGTACTAGCGTGCGACCCAGAGCAACTCCTCAACTGGTTTTCGAGCACTTCCGTGACGGGCTCCGAGGGTAGAGTGGCTCGTTGGCTGGCGCATCAACAGCTTCACGCGACTGAAGTGTTCGCTCAGAAGATCTCCGGGATCGATGCCACAGTCAGCGTTGAGGAGGCCGTTGCTTGGATAGCTTAGGAGCAACGTACACCTACGCTCTGCAATGGCTATACACAAGTCGGCCATAGCCTCCTCGACGCAAGTCTTAAGCGAAAATGGTGTTGCAAAACGGTCGGGACGATATCGACCCTTGCCGACCGCGCTCGGATAGTCGTATTCAGTCAGTGTCTCAAGTACGTGATAGTAGCGCGAGTAGTGGTCTTTAGAATATGGAGGATCAGCGTACACGATTCCTTGATCAAATCCTAGGTCGTCGAGTTCGTCCCAGATTGTAAGTGCATCACTTTGTGTTACTGCATTTCCATCCCGCCAATTCGCACTACCATAGGGCGTCAGTATGGACGCCTCATGCAAAAACTGGCCCCAAATATTTCGATGGCGCTGACGCAAAATGCGTAAGCATCCCTCATCGCTATCAGGTCGTAGATATTGGGCGAAATGTCCGGGACTAGCGGATGCACAGCTAGCAGCCTGAAGTAGCGACACCAACGCCCAGTCGGCGTCTGCGGGGGTGAGCCGGCCAGTTTCACGTCCGCGATCAATGGCATATCTAATGCTGTCAATTTCTATTGCCTGGAGAAGGCCAAAATAACCCCACGCGAAGGTAAGAGTTGCCAGCCGATAGGGGATTCGATGTTTAGTACGGGAAATTGAAGCAAGCTCTGCGGCGATCGTGGTGTCATTAGCTGCATGACGCCATTCGGCGTATTTCTGTCGGTAAGCGCAGGCATCTGACGCAGCCAGAATGCGTTGCTCATCCTCAATCTCTTGCTCGAACCGCGCCACAAGCTGGCGCCGGTTGTGCAGGTAGCTGCGCCGTAGATCACTAGCGAGGGCCGGTGGTGAGGGTGGCCCTGCCGGCGTCGCGATCAGGCAGCCGGCGACGAGTGTTGCGTAACTTTGGACGTCATTTCCGATGACGCGGTGTCCTGTCCGGGCCACAGCTCCGCCCACGGAACAGAGACCGCAGAATATGTCGAGGAAGGGCTGATTTGGGCGACGTCGACGCACGAGCGCAGCCACCGTCGGTGCTACGTCATGCTTGTTGCCCATATATCGGATGCGTGTTGCCATTGAACCACCTGGGTGCGACTTTTTCGCCTATTAGCTGGACCCGATCGTAGAGCGCATGGCGGAAGGCATCGCGCGAGAACCACGTTCGCCGTTGCTGACGGGTTGCGGTCCGACAGCAATCGCACAGCCGTGCATCTAGTCTGTGCGCGCTTTCGTGCTGTCCGTTGCCTGTGCAACTGCCGGTTGGGTTGGAGAGCTTGTGCGCTGGGAGTCTTCTGCGCGAGCGAGTAGCTCCGCCGGGCGGCTGTTGAGTGCGGTGGCGATCTTGAGGATGTTCGTGAGGCTCGGATTGCGCGAGCCTCGCTCGATGCCGCTGATGTAGGTCCGGTCGAGGTCGCAGGCTTCCGCGAGGGCTTCTTGGGATAGGCCCAACTCCCCCCGCGTCTGGCGGATTGCCTCGCCGAAGGCGGCATGAGCGGGCGAGCGGATAGGCATGGGGCGCAGCCTTCCGCCTTGACGACTATTAGTCTATGGACTATAAGTCACCTACATCGAAACGTAAAGTGCCCCGGCGCAGCGCGAACTGCCCGGGGCGTGGCACGGAAAGGAGTCTTTCCATGCAGGACGAGACTAGCCAGAACCCAAGAGAAGAGGACGAGCGAGCGCAGAAAGCGGTCCTGGGGCTGCTGCTGCGCCCGCACGAGCAGCGGCCGTGGTCGGTGGGCGAGGTGGAGCGCGAGGTGGGGGAGGCGCTTGCTGCTGCCGATGCCATCGCTGCGCTGCACGCTGTCGGCTTGATCCACCGCTGCGGCGATTTCGTGTTTGCCAGTCGCGCAGCGCTGTGCATGGATCGCCTCTCGCTCTAGGCGACGTTCAGCATGGGTACGTCGGATCGCTGCTTCTTGCTGCGTCACCGCAAGGTCGGTGGGCGATTCGGCGAACGCCCTCTGGCCGATTCGCCTACGGGTGCGAGCGCCTCTAAATGGCCCGCCGTTACGGGGTTCAGGGGGCAATTTCAAAATTGCTTGGGATGCTTCTATGTTGTCAAGGGTGTTTTTGCGAGTTGGTTGTAGAGGTGTCTGGAGAGGTAGCGCTTGAGTGAGCGCATGGCCTCTCGTTTGGTCTTTCCTTCGCTGATTCGTCGTTGGATGTATGCGCGGCTTGGTGGGTGGTGGACTGAGCGGGAGAGCGCGATCGTGTAGATCGCGGTGTTGATTTGTCGGTCGCCTCCGCGGCTGAGACGGTGGCGGATTGTCTTGCCTGATGATGCTGGTTGTGGTGCGGTCCCGTTGGCGCGAGCGAATGCTGCCTCGCTGGTGAACCGGGCGGGGTTGAACACGAGCAGCTTGCCGGCGCAGATCGGTCCGACGCCGGGCTCTTCCAAGAGTCTGGGTGCGAGCGAGCGTGTCAGGTTCTCGATCTCGAGCGCGTAGGTCTTGGCTTGCGTGTCGAGGGCACGAGTCCGGTTGGCCATGTCGCGCAGGACTTCCAGGGTGGTGTTCTCTTGCAGGCTCGCGGTCGGTCGTGTCCTCATTCCTGTGAGTCGCTGGGCGAGCTTCTTGCCGCCCTTGACTTGCCCGATTCGTTCGCGTAGCGCGTTCGGTGCGCTGATCTGCAGCGCTTGCATGGTGTTGTAGAGCCGGGAGCGCTCGCTGACGAGGGAGCGGTGAGCGACCAGCAACATTTGTAGTGCTGCTCGCTTGCCGGTGCCCCGAGGGGTTGAGAGGCCGTCACCGGCGAGGATTTTCTTCGCTGCCAGCAGAGCGTCGAGGCGATCGGACTTGCCTTTGCGGCGCTCCTGGCGGCGTGGACGCTCGACCTCGAACACCTCGATCCCGTGCTCTTGGAGGTGTTCGCAGAGCCCGGCGCCGTAGCTGCCGGCGCCCTCGATCCCGACCAGCACCTGCCCGTCGAGTTCGCTGATCCAGCCGGCGAACTGGAGGTAGCCGGCGAGATCGGTGTTGATAACGATCTCTGCGAGCAACTGTCCGAGCCCGTCGAGTGCTACCGCGTGATGCTGGTCCTTGTGGGTGTCCACGCCTACTGCGATCATCGATTGTGGTCTCCTCGTCTACTGGTTGGCACTGGTGTTGTGGAGACCGCCAGACAAAGCCATGTCGAGCAAGCGAGCACGCTTCTATGAAGTCATGGCGGCGTCCGTGGCAAGCGGCGGGAGACAAATCCAACGAAAGGCACCCACCCGGGGCCAGCCGTTTCAATCGAGTCATCCCGTCGCCTACGGGGCACCGGACGCCACTACCCAGCCGCCACACCACCCGGCCCTGACAGGCCCAGCTCCACAACGGCCAACCCGCCCAAAACAGGGCCCCAGCAGGCCCCAACCAAACTACATGGCCGCTTTGGCCTTCTCACGGTCAATAAGGGTATGGAGAGCGATCCATACCCGAGCCGCGAAACGTCCCCGGAGCCCTACGTCGGCCGACGAGAACTGGCCGAGATCATGGGGTGAGTCTGGCGACTATCGATCGCTTGGTCGCCGAGGGGATGCCATCGGCGACGTGGGGGCGGCGCACGCGACGTTTCAGGCCGTCTGCGGCGATCTCGTGGGCCTCGGCACGGGAGAGGGTTGCATGAGCGTTATGAAGCTCCCTTCAGGCCGCTGGCGCGCTCAAGTCCACGACCCGGCGTTGGGACACAACGTCAGCGTCTCACGCGTCCTTGGTGGCACCGGTACGTTCGCCACCAAGACCGAGGCAAAGCGGGCACGCGAGAAAGCGCGGGAGCGGTTGGGGACTGTTCGCGTGGCCGCCGTGACGGTTCGGGACTTCTGGGAGTGTTGGACGACCGATCCCTTGTTCGCCCGGCCGAAGAACTCCACGAACATCCACAACCGCGAGCGGACGCGAGCCTTTGTCGAGCGGTACGGAGCCCGGCGCATCGACCAAGTGGACGATGAGATCGTCGGCGAGTGGCTCGCGGGGGGCAAGCGCAACGGCACCGTCCCGGCATTGCGGGCGATGTTCAACGACGCGGCTTCGGCGAAGGCGGGGCGATTGGTTCGTAGCAATCCGTTTACGCGCCTCGGGATCTCGAAGGGCCCGGGTCGTCGTCACGAGCAGCCGCCGAGCGAGGACCAGGTCTGGAAGTTGATCCGCTGCGCACGCGAGCTGGCGAGCCCATCGTTTGCCGCATGGCTCCAGGTCGCCGCATTCACGGGCCTTCGTCCCGGCGAGCTGGATGCGCTGCGACGCACGAACGTCGATCTCGAACGCTCTCGCATCCTGGTCGTGGAGCAGTTCAGTGTCAAGACGCGCACGTTCACACTCCCGAAGAATGGTCTGACGCGCGAGGCTCCATTGACCGATCCGGCGCGAGAGGCGATCACATCTCTGCCTGTCGAAAGCGAGTTCTGCTTTGCGCCGATCCGAGGCGAGCACTGGACCGCTAGTGCTCGCGGCTACCACTGGAAGGCCGTCAAGGTCGCGGCTGGATGGGGCGGAAGCCTCTATCTCGCGACCCGCCACTTCGCCGGTTGGTACATGGTCAACGTCCTCGACGTGCCCTCCGAGGACGTGGCGATCGCGCTCGGCCACACCGATGGCGGCGAGCTGGTGCGACGCCTCTACGGCCACCGTGACCACGAGCGCGCCTTGGATCGCGTTACGGCGGCCTACGAGCGGACGGCTAGCTTCACTCAGGCGAGCTTGTGGTAGGCCCGATGAGACGCTCGGGGGTCCATGTTGCCGTTTTATTCGATTTTTGGCAACAGGACTACTAGCCTTTGCGATATGGCGATCATGGACCGCAAGCAACAGCTTTTTGAAAACGTCGCGCGGCTTCGGCGCGTTGGGAGTCTCGTGCCTGACAACGAAGACCTGTTCGCCGTCCGTCTGGGACTCGAACAGGAACTGGGGGAGACCATCTCACGACGACTTTCCGCGAAGTTGCTCGGCGTCAGTCACACCGCTCTGGAACGATGGATCGAGAGCGGCGATGTGCCGTTGGTGTTCACTGCGACAGGACGTCAGGAGGTGCCGGTTGCGGCGCTGCTCGATCTCTACGAAGCCGTACGCTCCAGCGAGACTGATGGGACCGTTCGCCACCCGCTTGCCGCTGCATTGAGAAGCAGACAGCACGCCGCTGAGCGGCTAAGCGTGGATTGGTCGCACGATGGGAAGGGCAGTTCTTATGACCGCACGCATCTGCGCGGCCTTGCATATCACCAGGCCGTGGCAGGGAGGTTGAGCAAGCAAACTGTCGCTGATGCCAAGTACGTCCTTTATCGCTGGCGTGAGCAGGGCCGAAACGACCCCGTCTACACCCAGAGATGGGAACGTGTCCTTGCCATGCCCGTGACGAGCATCCGCGACGCGATCACTGCAGTCGGCGCCGACGCGGACGACCTGCGCCAGAACTCTCCATTCGCGGGTGCGCTCACCGAGCCCGAGCGTCGGCGGGTCCTTGCCGAGGTCGGTTGATGCAGCCAAAGTTCGTACCGCCCTCGCTGGCGGTAACGTGGTTTCCGTCATGAGCCTTTCGACTCCTAGTCTCGACCTCGTCCGGCTACGCGCTCGGCGCGAGGAGATCCTGACTTGCGCCGCCGAGCATGGTGCGCGCAATGTCCGCGTGTTCGGATCGATGGCGCGGGGAGAGCCAGACGCCGCGAGCGATGTGGATCTTCTGGTGCAGATGGAATCGGGCCGTAATCTGCTCGATCTGGTGGGGCTTTGGCAGGACCTTGAGGATCTGCTCGGTACCCACGTTGATGTTCTCAGCGAGGGCGGCGTGAGTCCGCATTTGCGCGAGCGGATATATGCCGACGCCGTAGTCCTGTGAAGGACGAGCGTACTTACCTCACGCACGCGATCGAGGCGATCGACGCCATCACGGACTACACCGCGGACGGTCAGAAGGCGTTCTTCTCGGACGGCAAGACGCAGGACGCCGTGATTCGCAATATCGAGATCATCGGCCAGGCGGTCAAGGGTATATCTGAGGACGCTCGTGCTCTTGAGCCTGCGGTTCCGTGGCGGCAAATCGCCGGAATGCGCGACAAGCTTATTCACGAATACTTCGGCGTCGACCTCGTTCTCGTATGGGATGTCGTGGAGCGGGAACTGCCGATCCTGCGCCCCCAACTGGAGAAGCTGCGCGAGCGCTTGGCCAACGATGCGACTGCAGCTGAGAGGCCGTCTTCCTAGTTGCGGCCAGTGGGCAACTGCCGAACTGACCGCCCACGAAACCGCCCACGTCCCACTGAATCCCGCTCAACCAACCCCTCCAACACCTGTCTCCCCGATTGGTTAGAAAAGCGCTAGGAAAGCAGCTGGGCGATAAGGCTGTCGGTGCCTTGTATTCCCGTCCACCGGTAACCTACAAACTGGCTGCAATCTTGCTACACTCCAGGAGGTGTCGTCACCTGCCCTAGCTCCGCATCCGCTCATCCGAGAGGCTGTCTACCTCCACGAGATAGCGCAGCTCACGGATGCCGACATCGCGCGTGCGACAGGCGTGGCTCGTAGCACGGCCCGTGCATGGCTTGCGCATACGCGCTCTCCGACGGGGGAGAGGGCGGAGCGACTGATCGAGCTGTCGGCGCTCGTGGAGCGTTTGGCGCGCGTGATGGAGCCGTCATATATTGCGGTCTGGTTGCGTAAGCCCGTCCCGGCGCTCGCTGAGAGCAAGCCGATAGACGTGATCGCCAGCGGCGACTACATGCGTGTAGCGGAGTTGGTCTCCGCTCTCGAAGAGGCTTCTTTCTCGTAGGCCTGCCGTCGTAGCGTCCGGTGTCCAGCGTGTGTCGGTCGCGGGTTTGTGGTGGCGGCAGGCGCCACACGGCGGCGACCCGTTGTGGCTGGCGGCTCCGCCATCAAGTGGGCGGTGGCAGGTGGGCAGTAACTTGGCAGCGATCTACCTTGCCGATGAGGAGCAGACGGCCTGGGCGGAGTGGTATCGGATGCTCGCCGAGATCGGGCTTCCGCCCACCCATCAGATGCCCCGTGACCTGTGGCGGTGGGCTGTCGCCGTGAGCGACATCGCCGATCTCTCCACGGCCACCGAGCCGACGAAGCTCGGCCTTCCCATTCCCGTCCTGGCCGGCGGAGCTGGCCACAGTTCCAAGCCATCGGTGAAGAGCTGCATAGAGGGGGATATCGCGGGGTGCTCTATCCGAGCGCCGCCCGCCCAGACCATCAGGCGCTTTGCTTGTTCCGCGAGAACATCGTCATTCCAGGCGTTGAGCCCGTGCGCCCGCCGACGACCTATCGCGATCCTCCCGCGCCGCCGACCGGAATGCGCACCTGAGACGACGACTCGCCCAAGGTTCCATTCAAGGTTCCAATTTGAGCAAATCTCACCTGATCTGAGATCACCTAAGCCCAGTAAATACGGGCGATTGCACCCCGCAGAAGCCCCCCGATTCGGTTCGAATCCGGGCGCCCCGATTGAATTGCTGTTGGAGTCAGGGAGATGCTGGGAGACTCCCTAGCTTCTGGATTCGGCTCTGGGACACCGATTCAGGGGCATAAGGCCGATGTTGTCGGGTTGGCTGAGGTACTGGCTTTTGGTGCTGACCGCACACGAACCGCACATGGCGCAAAGGCACAGACCGCACACGACGTTGCCGGGCGCGCGGTCGCATTTGGTCAGGACCGGGGAACTGGGCGTCCAACAGGCTTGCGTTCTGGCCCCTTGGAGCGTTCCGAGGTTGGATCGCTCGGATACGCGTGACTACGGCGTTTCGTGCTCCCCCACGAGGCCTAGAACAGTGACGGGCGGGCATAGGAGCAACTCCCAGAGCGGAGTAGCAACCCCCTGGTCTCCCCGCCAATAGGCCCGTGCGTTAGCGAGAGTGGAGACCGAGGGAGCTGTCCAGCGGATTAGCCTCATATTCGCTCTATGGGCACGCTCGCCCTTCACACGAACGATTGGAACCCCATAGTTCCCGCCAAACTCAAATCGAAAGGCCCGTGCGTCATGGATCGACTCGAAGGCGAAGACCGTCTGGAATCGCGACGGGGCTTTTGGGAACTCCCCCCGCCTGACGAGCTCAAAGAACCACTCGGGGGCAGTGCTCCCGTTTAGTTGATCGGAAAGGGCGTATTGGACCCCGTGGCGAGTCAATCCGTTCTTCCACTCGTCATCTAGAGCTGGTACGCCGGCGGGCAGGGAAGGCGAGGGTTCGACGCCCAGCACGGCGCCGACAGCGAGCGCACCGGTCCTGTCGACGTGAAATGCCTCAACCATGGACAAGGCGCCCCCACCGTCGGAGACTTCCTAGGGCTCCTCGCCGCCATGGGTCTCGATGGTCGCCGGGAGTCGTCGGATCGAGCGGTCGACAACCTCCGCTCGGGCGTTGCGTCTGAGCCCTCATTTGGAGCCCTCGCCATCGTTGGGCGCCAGCAGATTAACCAGGGCAGCATGAAGCTCAAGCAATACGTCGACGCGCTCTGGATCCACGAGGCTCCCTTCGGATCGCTGCTCCACTATCCGATGGGCGACGGCGCCCTTGTTCGGCGAATCGAAGTCGCGCTCGGAGCACCACTTGGCGACGGCGGACGGTCGCCCCACCGCGCCGACGTCCTCGGCGGCCAGCGTGGCGCTCTCCTCCCCGCCCGATCTTCGAAGCTCCTCGTTGACGGCCGCGACGTAGAACTCGACATTAACCAGGTCCTCCACAGCGAGGCCGCTGCCGGCGCCCCCGAGGGCGACGATACGTTCCGCCGGGATCCCGCTCGACCGGAGGTGGCGCGCATTGTCGCTGCCTCCGTCGTCGCCGTCCACAAGCCAAGCCACTCGGTTTCCTTGGAGATTGACGAGGCCGATCGTTTCCTTCGACGCCTCGGAGACTCCCGGAGCAACCTGGAACTCGAGCGACTCTGTTCCCGTGGCTTGCCGAAGGAGAGTGGGAAGTAGAACCACCTCACCGGCGCCCTCGCCAATTATCGCGGCTCGCGTGGGTACGAAGGCCATTGTGCTGGCGCCCATTCCGAGCAGAAGCGGGTCGAAACCGCTTCCGATGGCCCACGGCCAGTTCTCGACCGTGCTCCGATCACCGGGCGGGATCTGTTTGACCAAGCGGACCCCGGTCCCAAGGTCCGGCGGCAGGCATCCTGCCGAGTGGGTCGTGTAGATGATCTGTTGCGCCTGTTCTTGCCGTTCGAGCATCTGCACCAAGTCGGCCTGGGCGTCGTAATGGAGGTGGATCTCCGCCTCGTCGATCAGGAGAATCGGCCGTGTCCTCTCGGTGTACTCACTCGTGAAGGCAACAAGTGCCAGGAAGGCTCGCAACCCGTCGCTCCGCTCGGCGATCTCCTGGAGCCCGCCTTGTTCGGTCCGCACGTAAATCCGAAGGACGAAGTCCTCGCGGGTCAGACGAGTCTCGACTATGGACTGGCTCCACGCGTCCGCGAGCCGCGCGTTCAATCTCGCATTCGCAGCGTCCAGCACTTCCTCTGCCGTAGCGCGGTCATCTGCTTCGACAAGGCTTCGCAACCGGTGCAGGTCAAGTTCTGCGACGTTGGCGAGATTCTCAAGGGCCGTCGGAGTGGGCTGGTCCGTGACCTGAATCAAGTCATAAGACGATGCCAGTTCCCTGGCCGACAGGTCAAACATCAGGACCGGGGGAAGCCTCGCCCCCAGCACGTTGATCGCGACGGGGTTCGGATGTGGTGCTGTCTCATGGTCGATAGTCGCCTGGATACGTTCCGGCAGGTTCTCGGCATATTTCGGCGCGTCTGAGATTGTTGGCGAGAGCCGATCCAGAAGCAGGCGGAGACGCTCGATCGTTGCGTCGGGAAGCGTGGCAGGGTCGGGACCGAGCTCTTGGATCGTCTCGTCGAGCTCAACCAGGCGAAAATCTCCGTCGGCTTCGTCAAGAGAACTGAGCCATTTGCTCGCCCGTGCCTGCTCCAGGACCTCGACCAAGCGTCGGCGAGGCTCCCGGTCGCGTCGTATCGGCGGCCTGAGCGAATGCGTCAGTTCGCCACTCATCCTGTGCCCGACCGTGAGCCACCGAGGCGGCTGCGAGCCGTGAGGTACTTCAATGCCAGCTAGATCGTCGCCGTCAAGCAGCCAAACCGACTCGATGGCGACATCGGTCTCACCGGGCTCAGATGGGCGCGTCCGCTCTCGCTGGGAGATCGGGGAGGTGTCGAACATCCGAGCCAGCGCCTGCAGGATCGTCGTCTTGCCGGCCTCGTTTGGTCCAACGAGAGCGATCAGCTTCCCATCCAGGTTGACCGAGGTCTTCTCGCCGAACCGCTTGTAGCCAGCGAGGGAGAGCTTCACTAGTCGCATCAGATGTCTTGAACTCGTCCGATCATGCGTTAGAGCCTACGCGCACAAGTCATCACGGGCACGCCCCGTCTGGCCGTCGCGCTCGTGACTCGGCCCGAGCGGGCGGCAGTTCTCAGCAGTTGTAGCGGCCAAATCGCGACTATCTCGCGGGGACCGTGCGGCCTGATCAGTACCGCCCAGCGCCCGTTTGCGCCGGATCGCTTCAGCCGCATGACCCAGCAATTGCTGTGTCGTCGCACTGCCGTGCATCTAGTCTGTGCGAGATTTTCGGTGCGTGGTTGGGGCGGCAGCGTGGCTCGGAAGGGGGAGCCTGTGTTGCTGCTCAGGAGATGGTCCAGCGCTTCTGTGTGGGGTTCCAGCGGCCGGTCGTGGCATTGGCGAGGATGGGGTCGAGGAAGGTGGCGGCTTCGGTGTGCGCTGTCCCGAGGTCGGCTGGTAGCCCGACGTCTGCTGCGGCGCTCGTGTAGGGCCTTGCCCACGAGATTGGCGGCGGCGGGAGCGCGGTGGGGAGTGGCTGGCGTTCGCGGGTGCTGAATGTCGTGGCGAGGCTCGTGTGTAGGCGGTCGGCGTGTGGGGAGGCGAGGTCGGCGATCAGGAGGATGTCGATGAGGTCCTTGATTCGGGTGCTGTGCTGTTCTTGTGGGCCGTAGGTAGCAGTGTATGCGTGGACCTTCTCGGCGATGTGTTGCTCCAGGGCAATCACGGGCATCTCGATGGGCTGTATGTCGGCGAAGTCCAAGAGGCTCGGGATTGGCAGACGTTCGGAGGGGGAAGTTGGCCGCTCGTTGAGAGCCACGTCTACGGGGAACTGCTCGAAGCGTCGTCCTGCGACTTCGGCAGTCACGCTGTAGCGGACGGCTCGGAATGCTTCTGCTTGGTCGAGTGACGCGGTGCGCACTACATCGAAGCTGAAGTGGTCGTGGAGGTTGATCGCCTGTGCGGCGATGAGTCTTGTGGTCGCCGTCAGCTCGTCGTCGGCTCCTGCGAGGTCGATGTCCTTGGTTGTGCGTGTTCGCACGCCGAGTCGCAGCTCCAGCGCGAATGCCCCCTTGAGCACCCAGTTTCCAGGCTCCGCGACGGTGAGCCTGGCGAGGAAGCGCTCGAAGGCGACGCGCTTGCGTAGCCGCATCACCGGCAGGTTGGTCGTGGTCGCTTCGTTGCGGATGCGCTGATCAAGCGCAGCTCGGAACGCCTCGGCGGTGTCGTACTTCACGCGGCGGTAGCTTCCTCGGTTGTTTGCTTCACGAGTGCGGCGACGTGTCCGCCGTTTCGCTCGGCGTGCTCGGCGAGCTGGTCCGGCGTGGTGCGGCCTTCCTGGAGGGCCTGGCGGACGGCCATCTGGATCTGCTCTGGCGCGGTGCCTGAGCGTGCCGCGTCGATGATCGTCCTCGCCGGGGTTGTGACGCGGATGCCGTGGCGGGTCGTGATGTCGCCGTTCGGTATGGAGGCGGTAGCGGTGTGCAGGGTTACGCCGCTGGGCGCCCGGACTCCCCGGTGCTCGCGGGAGACGAGAAGATGCACTGTGTTTGGCAGAACGTCGGAGAGCCCATGCAGCACGAGCGCGCTCTCGTGCGAGACGACCGCCCTCTCCATCCCGACGGTGAGCCATGCGGCGCGGATCTCATCGTGTTCGCCTGCTGGGTAGTCGCTGAGGCGATAGAGCCCCTGTCGCATCCGCTGGAACCGGCCTGATCGGGCGTGGTGGGCGAGAAGCTGTGCGCTGACGCCTCGTTCTTGGGCCTGTCGTGTCGTGAAGAGGCCATCCTGGGAGTAGGCGAGGCGGTGGAGTGCTGGGAGATCGGGCTTCTGGTCTACGTCAGACATTTCTACAGCATTCTTTTAGTGTATGCTGACAAGCAAGTGGTAGTGCTGATCGCGTCTTGGCGCTCAGCTTGACGGAATCCCAATCAAAAAGTGCCCCGGCGCAGCTCTAACTGCCCGGGGCGTGGCAAGGAAAGGAAGGACCTTCCCATGCAGGATGAGATTAGCCGGATGCCCGTTGATGACGAGGAGCGGGCAGAGAAAGGAATCCTCAGTCTGTTGCTGGCTTCCGATTCGCAGCGGCCTTGGTCGGTTGCGGAGCTTGAACGCGAGCGCGGCGAGCATCTCGGGACTGTCGATGCAGTCGCAAGTCTGCAGGCTGCGGGCTTGATCCACCGCTGCGGAGAGTTCGTGTTCGCGACCCGCGCCGCCGTGCGTATGGACGGCCTTTCGCTCTGACGGTGGTTGGCCTGGCTGTGCCGGATCGTTCGGGATCGACCCACCGGGTCCACGCGGCGATCCGGCGCGCCGCCAAGGGTGTCTCGCAATGGGGCAGCGATTGGCTGTTCCGGGAACCAAACGCAAAGTCGATGGCCGTTTTCGGCCGCTCACGGTCATATACCCGTGTGAGGGGACAAAACCCAAACCCGGAAACCCACGCAGCTGCCGTGCAGCCCGTCGCGCCTGAGCGCTACGTGGCGCGCGCTGAGCTGGCCTCGATCATGGGTGTGAGCTTGGCGACGGTGGATCGGATGGTCGCCGAGGTATGCCGTCGGTGACGTGGGGGCGGCGCACGCGCCGTTTCCGGCCGTCTGCGGCTATCTCCTGGGCGTCAGAACGGGAGAGGGCGGCGTGAGCGTCACACGGCTCCCATCGGGTCGCTGGCGAGCGCAGGTCTACGACCCTGCGACCGGGAAGAACCTCAGCGTCTCGACGGTCGTTGGCGGTCCTGGTACGTTCGCGACCAAGACCGAAGCAAAGCGGGCGCGCGAGAAGGCACGCGAGCGGTTGGGGACCGTCCGTGCGAGGGACCTGACCGTTCGTAGCTTCTGGGAGCGCTGGACAACCGATCCGCTGTTCGCGCGCCCAAAGGAGTCGAGCGACATCCGCCGCCGCGAGCTGACCAAGAGCTTCACTGAGCGCTACGGCGATGTTCCGATCATCCAAGTCGGGGATGAGATCATCGCCGACTGGCTCGCTGGGCGGTGGCCATGCCGGATCGGTCCAGGGATTGTGTTCGATGTTCAACGACGCGGCATCGGTGAAGGCTGGTCGGCTGATAGACCGCAACCCGTTTCAGAAGCTCGGCATCTCACGCGGCAAGGGCCGACGCGACCAGCAACCACCAACCGAGCAGAAGGTATGGGAGATCATCACGCACGCCCGCAAACTGGCATGTCCGTCGTTTGCGGCGTGGTTGCAAGTCGCCGCGTTCACCGGCCTTCGCCCCGGCGAGCTTGACGCGCTGCGGTGGGAGCGGATCGACTTCGACCGCGCGCGCATCGTCGTAAGCGAGCAGTTCAGCGCCGCGGCCCGCACGTTCGACACGCCAAAGAACCACATGCGGCGCGAGGCACCGCTGACCGCGCACGCCCGCGACGCGCTCTCCAGCCTGGCACGTGAGTGCGAATTCTGTTTCGTTTCGCTGCGCGGCGAGCACTGGACCCCAGCTCCCGCGCCTACCACTGGAAGGCCGTCAGAGCCGCTGCAGGCTGGGAAGGCAGTCTCTACCTTGCCACTCGCCACTTCGCGGGCTGGTACATGGTCAACGAGCTTGAAATGTCATCCGAGGACGTAGCAATCGCGCTCGGTCATCAGGACGGTGGCAATCTTGTCCGCCGCCTGTACGGCCACCGTGACAAGAGTCGCGCCCTCGACCGCATCGTCGGCGCATACGCCGACGCCGCTAACGGACACGGGGCCACTCCACCAAGCGCCACCGCACGTCGGAAGGCTCGGCAGGCGCGACACGAACAGCCCACCCTGTTCGATCTACCGCAGGCCGCACCCGAAACCGCACACGACCACATCAATCGCGAGCAATGAAGCCAACCACCACCATTCGCCCCGATTGTCTTAGAGAAGCGCGAACAGCCGCGAACACGCGCGAATCTCCCCGAAAACGCTGGACATCGGGGGAGCGTGTTCGCTCGTGTTCGCGGCTATTCGTGGGTCTGGAGACCGCAAGCGGACCGCAGCGGGTGCGAAAAGGGACCGCAAAAGGATCGCAGCACACGGCCGTTTGAGTGCGGACAGAGCTGAACGGCTGCGCGCATCTCTTGCCTGGCAGTCCGCCGAGCCCCATTCAGATTGCCAGAATGGTCGCGTGATACGTGCGGTGGTATTCGATCTCGATGAGACGCTGATTGACACGAGCATGCTGCGTGCCGACCGCGCCCCCGGTCGGCGTGACCGACTCGCCCGGCGCTTGGACGAGGCTCGGCTCTATCAGGACGATCTGTCCTCTCTGCAGGCTGCCGAGCTACCGGCAAGGATCAAGAGTGCCGGGATGCCCGTCGGGATACTGACGCACAGTCCGCGTTGGTATGCGGAGCGCCTGCTCGACGCGTTCAACATCCCCTACGACGTATTGATCACCGGCTCCGACGCATACCCGACGAAGCCGGACCCGACGTCGTTGCGGGTGGTGGCCACTGGCCTGGGCGTGTCGGTCGAGGAGTGCATGATGGTCGGCGATGACGCGGCGGACGTGGGGGCTGCCCAGAATGCCGGTGCGCTCAGCGTGGGTGTGGCATGGGCGCGCCGGGCACCCGAGGCGTGGCGGCGCTGCTGGCCGGATGTGGCGGTTGCCCGGCCGGACCGCGTGATCGAGGTCATCGAGAACGCCGGGCCACGCCATGCGTTTGCCGAGGCGGTCCTTGCACACGAGAGGCCGCTATGGCACTGGGGCTCGCTGCTACGTCTTGGCGGCGGCGTGTACGGCACTGGTAGGTACTTCTCGACCACCGACAAGAGGCACCCGACCTCGGCTTTGTCGCGGCTAATCATTGAAGGTAAGGGCGATCCCGACGCTGGCGAGCGGATCGCGGAGATGATCGGCGGACTTGCTGAGACGAACTGGAAGGGAACGCAGGTTGACCTGATCACGTCGGTCCCACCAGCCCCGGGGGAGGAGTACGACCGCTTTGAGTCGATCCGTGCCGCGCTCGCCGAGACGATCGGGGTGCGCGAGAGCGGCCAGGTGCTCACCCAACTCCACGGTGACGAGGACTACAAGCACTACGGGTCAGCGGAACGCCTTGAGCGGACACGAGACCGTTTCGCCGCGGCCTCTCTGGACGGGGAGCGCGTGCTGCTCTTGGATGACGTCATGACTAGCGGCGGACAGACTCAGGACTGTCGTCGTGCGCTGCTCGCCAGCGGTGCGGCTCGGGTAATCGTTCTTGCCTTCGCCGTCACGCAGGACCGTCTGCCTCGGGAGTGCCCTGCATGTGGAGGGTTGCTGCGGCTAGTCACCTCTGGCTACAAGCCGTTTATCGGCTGCGCGAACTTTTACCCGCTGGGCTGCGGGTACACAGAGGTTGCGCCTGACGTCTAGCCGTACTCCAGTGCGAGCGGCTCAAGCAGTGTGCCGTGGTCACGGTCTAGTCGCGACCACTCACCTGCCAGGGAAACATCGCGTATGAACTCCGCGAGGCGGCTCTTTTCGATTGGGTGTCCGAGCGGACGCTCGCCAAGACGGGAGCAAAGCGCTTTCGCGTTGCGCCATGCGGGCAAGATCGAGCACAGTTCGCTGGCGGGGCGTTCGAGCAATGCGCGCAGACCGTCGCTGGCGCCGTTGCTGCTGCTCGGGACGGGACAGAACACCGGGCGGCCCTGTCCGGCCGCGAACCGGACGGTGTGCATAGTTCCGCTCTGCAGCCCGCACTGCGCGACGAGCACGGCTACGGATAGGCCGCTCTGCAATCGGTCGCGGGCGATCAGATTCTGTGGACGTGGTTGCACACCGAATGGCTGCTCCGAGACGAGCACCCCACCCTGATCGAGGATCCGGGCGGCGAGTTGCTTGTTCTCGGCGGGATAGATGCGGTCCAGGCCTCCCCCCATCACGGCAATCGTTGGCGCGCCGGCCTCCAGTGCAGTCTGATGCGCGATGGTGTCGATGCCCTTCGCAAGACCGCTAACGATTCCCCAGCCGTCTCTAGCCAAAGCGGCGGTGAGTTCGGCAGTGGCGGTCGTCCCGAATCGCGTCGGCTCACGGGTGCCGACGACCGCGACGAGACGGTCACGCGTGAGCAACGCGTGGTTGCCACGGACGTACAGGATCGGCGGTGGATCAGGGAGGTCACGTAGCCGATCGGGGTATCGCTCATCGAAGAACGCGAGGACGCTCACTCCGGCCTCCCGATACTGCTCGAGGCGCTCGTGCGCACGGTCCAAGGCGCCGTCCAGCTGGGTGTTGTGGCGCTCCAGCAGCTTGGTCATAGCGGTTGCGTGGAGTGCAGCCGCAAGTGCCGTGACCGGCCCGACCTTCGGGAGGGACTGCAGCGCGAGCAGACCTGCAGGGCTGCGGTACACATCTGGTGCGACGTGGCCAGTCGATGAGGTGCCCACGATCACTTGTGCTCCGCTCGGTGTGCGCGAAACTGATCCACCCCAAACACTGTAACTCGCCCCGAGGATGGCCATTACCGAGCCGTCTGCCAGCAGCATACGTATGTGCGGGATGGCATACGTCCGGCCTCGAAGGGCGCAAAGCCAGGTATGGGCGCGGTATGAGGACCGCAGATGGGACCGCAGGCTCCCCGAAAACCGCTCAGGAAAGCCAACTCTAACCGTTCGCCCCGATTAGAGGCTAGACCTAGCAGTCTCCGAAACCAGGCGATTTGCGGGGTTTTTTGTTGGTTTGGGGGTGCCCGGAAGGTTCCCGGTTCAAATCCAGATTCTGGGCTCGAAAGGACCGCAAATTGCGGTCCTTTCCGAGGTGATTGTGCAGGAAGCGTGCATGCAGGTGGGCCTGGCGTTTGCAGATCTATTGCAGCGGGGGCCGGATTCTTTTCCAGCACTGAAGGGTCGTTGGCGACCAAACTCGTGCGAGACGATGGGGTGAGTTTGCGGTCATTTGCGCTCGGATGCGGGCGTGTGCGGGGTAGTGGAGCGCGTGCGATCGACATCGCTACCCATCGGGCAACAGGGCAGGGCATGTGCAACCGGAGAGGTCACCGGTTTCTAGTCGGATGAGGCCTTGTCGCTTCGCGATGGCGAGCTGTGAAGAAAGTTGTGTTCTTTACGCGGAGTGTTCGCTCTCGATGTGGTGTTGGTAAGTGTTCATGGCGCTTATCGCACGGGCGTTGGCCTGTTGCTGTGCGAGCTTGGTGTAGGTGCTGCAGACGAGATGGCCGCTGTCGCTGTGGTCGACGATCCGTACGGCTGTCTGGATGTCGAGGCCGAGGCCCCCGTCCTCTGGTGGGTCGATCATCCATTGCAGCGCGCGGTGTCTGAACTCGTAGAGCTCTAGGCCAGGCATCGAGGCGCTGGCTCGTATTGAGTGCCAGTGCGCTGACCAGCTGCTGCGCCGCATGTAATTGCCGTGGGGGGTGGGGAGGAGGATCTCTTCGCTGAGGCTGGGCACGGTCTCCAGGTGGCTGTGTAGCGCAGGGCTCATCACGATCTCTCTTGGAGCGTCGTCCTTGGGCCAGTAGATCACGCCGGTGTCCAGGTCGATCTGGCGGCGTACGTGAAGCAGGCCGGCGGTGAAGTCGATGTCGCTGTGTTGCAGTGCGAAATATCTCGCCGGGTCGCAGTGCTGCCTCGCCGATGGTGAGGATCGCGCCTTGGAGGATCAGTCCGTAGCTGTCTGTGCGGTTTGCGCGTGCACAGTCCTGTAGTCGCTGGTATTGCTCGTTGGTGATGATCTGGAAGTCGGGCCGGTCGATCCGGCGTGTGCGCTTGATTGCTCCCAGGCGCGTGAAGACGTTGCGGATGATCAGGTCTTGGTCGATAGCGTGGTTGAAGAATTGGCTCACGGACTGCTGGACGTGGCGGTCGCGAGGCAGCGCCCAGCTCAGAGCCTCCTGTCGGGTGAAGCTGTCGAGCTGACGCTCCCCGAAATCGCGGACGAACGGCTTTAGGCCCTCGCGCATCCGCCTGACCGTGCATGGACAGCGCCCGGTCTCCTTGTAGGCACGCTGACCTTCGGGCCAGGTCATCGTGATACGGCCGTTCACGTGTATGATCCCGGCGAACTCCTTCACGGTCGGGACACGACGACCCTCCATGCGATCGACCTCTTCGCGCAACGCGCTGAGGCGTGCGAACGCTGCCTGCCGGTACTCCGCGACCGTGCGATGGGTCCCTACCCACCTTGTGTGGCCTTTGTAGAAGACGACCCCGACGTAGCGCGGGTTACGTCGCGTTCCTCGATTATGCGGCATTGAAATTCTTCTTACTGTGCGTCGCTATCCCGACTTTGGGCGTGTTACGAAGGAATCGTGCATGGCGACGACTGGGAAAGAGCGATTTCCCGCAGGATGAGCCTGTGGGGCGGCTCGCGACTGGTGTTAAAGTCTGGCGTGATACGAGGGATCGAGTCGTCCGGGTCCACAGTCGGCCGAGCATGTTTATGGAGGCTGCAGTTGGCTTCCGTACCCGGGAGAAAGGAGAGACCGACCAAGGCCTGCCCAGGCTTTCGCAGCTCGTCCGGTGCAGCAGTGTCGTTGCTGGTGGTATTGCGCGTGCGTTGGGATCGTGCCTGGACATCTTTGTGGCTTCTGCGTCGGTGTAGACTCGCTGGACGACATGCGATGGTTGGCCTTGTTCGGAGGGAACCTGTGGGGGGCTGCAGCGGTGGCCGTCGTGCTCGTGGTCGGCGTGCCGATGGCGTTCGGAGAGGTTGCGGCCTCGGCTGCGGGAACTGGCACGGTCGTGGCCTGGGGCTTGAACTACGATGGCGAGCTGGGTAACGGCACCACGACAAAGAGCGACGTGCCGGTGGCGGTAAGTGGACTGAGCGGTGTTACGGCGATCTCAGCCGGCGAGGAAGACAGTCTGGCCTTGCTGAGCAACGGCACGGTCATGGCCTGGGGCGATAATCAACAGGGGGAACTTGGCATCGGCACGACGACCGACAGCGATGTGCCGGTGGCGGTTTGCGCGGAGGCAGCGACGCCGCCTTGCTCGGAAGGCAAGGGGAACGTGTTGAAAGAAGTCACGGCAATCTCAGCCAATGGGTCCCACGGTCTGGCCTTGCTGAAAGACGGCACGGTCGTGGCCTGGGGAACGGACGGGTACGGAGAGCTGGGCGACGGCGACACGACCAACAGCGACGTGCCGGTGGCGGTCAGCCTGCCGCTCGGGGTCAGGGCCACGGCCCTCTCAGTCGGGGTGGAGTACAGCATGGCTCTCGTGGAAAACGAAACAACCCACGAAAAAACGGTCATGACCTGGGGCGATAATCAACATGGGCAGTTGGGCGACGGCACGATGATCAACAGCGACGTGCCGGTGGCGGTGAGCGGACTGAGTGAGGTCACGGCGATCTCGGCCGGTGGGTCCCACGGCCTGGCGCTACTGGAAAGCGGCACGGTCATGTCGTGGGGCGAAAACTACGAAGGCCAGCTGGGCAACGCCACCGACACCGAAAGCGACGTGCCGGAAGCTGTTTGTGTGGTTGGGGGAACAGCTCCGTGCGCTCAACATCTGAGTGGCGTGACGGGCGTCGCAGCCGGCTTGTTCCACAGCCTAGCCCTACTGGAAAACGGCACGGTCATGGCCTGGGGCGAAAACAGCCACGGGGAGTTGGGTGATGCCACCGTCAGTGGTCCTGAAAGATGTTTCTTTGGTCCCTGCAGCGAGACGCCGGTGGCGGTTAGTGGACTGAGTGGGGTCACGACGCTCTCGGCGGGCAACGCTCATAGTCTGGCGCTGCTTGAAGACGAAACGGTCATGGCCTGGGGCGACGCCCCAGGCGACGGCAGTGAAAGCCCGAGCGACGTGCCCGTCGCCGTTTGTGCGGTGGGGGAAACAGCTCCGTGCGCTCAGCATCTGGGTGGGGTCTCGGCTGTCTCGGCGGGCGCGTCCCACAGTCTGGCTCTGGTGAGCGGCGTGGCGCCCACGGTGACGTGCAGCGCGGCCGGCTCGACGCTTTCGATCGCGACTAAAGGCTCGGCCACCCCCACTGAACCCGTGATCGTGACGGCGAGTGAGGGCAACTATGTAGTGTCTCTCGGTGGCGTCCCGCAGTGCACGGGCACGTCTTATTCCGTAAGTACCTACACGACCGTCGATGGCCCGAGCAGCGGGTCGGTGACCTTCGAGCCTGGTACGGCCACCGGGTTGACCTTCACGGGTGCGAGCGGTGCCGCGAACACGCTCGATCTGGTGGGCGCGCCTACAGGTCTATCTGTGGTTGCGATGAACGGTGACACGTCCGGAAGCCCGGGGCAACTCACGATCACGCCCGCCGGCGGGTCACCGGGCAGTGACGGTTTCTCCAATGTCACGATCGTCGATGGAGCGTCCAGTGGGTCGATGACCTTCGAGCCTGGGACTACGTCCGGGGTGGCCTTCAACGGCTCAGAGGGTGCCACGAACTTGGTTGATTTGAGGGGTGAGCCGTCGGGTGTGTTTACGGTTTCGGTGAATGCTGACACGCTGGGGAGCCCGGGGGATCTGACGATCACGCCCGCTGGCGGCTCCCCAGGGATCGATAGCTTCTCCAACGTCACGATCGTCGACGGCGCAACCAATGGGCCGACGACCTTCCAGTCCGGTACCGCATCCGGGGTCCTCTTCAACGGCTCAGAGGGCGTCACGAACACACTTGACCTGACGGGCGAGCCGCCAGGTTCGTTTATGATTTCGGTGAACGGCGACACACTCGGGAGCCCGGGAGATCTGACGATCACGCCCAACGGTGGGTCGCCGAACGATGATAGCTTCGTCAACATCACGGTTATTGACGGCCCGAGCAGCGGGACGGCGACCTTTCAGCCAGGAGCCGCGTCCGGGTTGACCTTCACCGGCGGAGCTGGTGCCACGAACTTGGTTGATTTGAGGGGTGAGCCGTCGGGTGTGTTTACGGTTTCGGTGAATGCTGACACGCCCGGTAGCCCGGGAGACCTGACGATCACGCCCGCTGGCGGCTCCCCTGGGATCGATAGCTTCTCCAACGTCACGATCGTCGACGGCGCAACCAATGGACCCACGACCTTCCAGGCGAACCCGAACCTGCTGCCGAGTTCACTGGTGGGTACACCGCCACCGTTGGTGTTGTTCGTCGGCAACGACCCGACCAGCGGCGGCAGTGTCATCGACCTCGGGCCGTTCGCAAGCCCCGACTCGATGGGTGAGCAGGTAACGGGGCTGACCGTTGCGCTCAACGGCAACAGCGCTGGGGGTCCGGGGCAAGTGCAGGCCGACGTCATGGGAACCCCAGTCAGCTTCGCCGACTTCTACGGTGTCACCACGGTTATCGGGTCGAACTCGCTGCCGACCACCTTGCAGCCCGGGAGCGCTACCGGTGTGACGCTGATCAATGTCACACCGGCGGGGCAGGCGATCACGTTTACCTCGACGTCGCCCTCACCCGCGGCTGTCGGCGGCAGCTACGCCGTGTCGGCGACCGGCGGCGGTTCGGGTAACTCGGTGATGTTCAGCATAGACACCTCGAAGACAACCGCGGGGGCGTGCTCAAGCTCGGGCGCCAACGGCGCCAACATCTCCTTCACCGGGGCGGGCACATGCGTGATCGACGCCAACCAGACCGGAAGCAGTGAGTACCAGCCGGCGCCACAGGTACAGCAGACGATCACAGTCACCAACCCGTTGCAGGGCACCCTACCTTCGGCTCCCACGATCATGAGCGTCACCTCGGGTGGTGGCAGCTCCAGTACCGGGAGCACCGCGAGCGTCCTCACGCCGGCCCAGATCGCGGCGCTAACAGAGCTAATTGAGGGCGAGATCGTACCGTCCGGCAAGAATGTGACGATTACCGCGCTGCTAAAAAGCGGCGTGGTCTCGATCTCCTTCAGGGCGCTCCAGGCCGGAACCGCTGTGATCGACTGGTATGAGATTCCGTCCGGAGCGCATCTTGCGAAGAAGACAAAGCACAAGCCGGTGCTCGTCGCGTCCGGCCAGCAGAACTTCTCGGCAGCTGGAACAGCGACAATCAAGATCAAACTGACTGCCACCGGCAAGCGGCGGCTCAAGCACTCCAAGCAGCTCAAGCTGACGGCCAAGGGCACCTTCACCCCCACCGGCGAGACGCCGGTCAGTGCGATGAAGGCATTCGTCCTCGAGCGATAGAGGCGCTCTTCCTTACCGCAGTGTCGTTTACCGCGGATTGAGCTGTGCCGAATCGGCCAGGGATAAGCCGACTAAGCCGACAGAGCGGACACGCGTCCCGCTCGTTGACACGCCGGACAGCACCGGTCCGGAAAGCGCCGGGAATACCAGGCCCAGGGGAGAAGGCCAGCCGGCATTGCCGGCGCGCAATTGTGATCTCGCCGACCAGGCTCCCCGGCAGACGGTGGCTGATCGTCCCTTGCCGCGACCAACGACCCACCAACGACCCACCAAGGTAGCCAAGGGCCGCCGGTCCGCAGAGTATTGGCCTCCCATGTCGCCGCGGGACATCGTGAGGCCGCCGGCGCCACCGAGCACGGATCGCGGTGCGGCGCACGGCTTTCGCCGATAGATTGGGTGGTGGTGTGCCGGGAAGCCTGGTCGGCGAGCCCTCTCAGGGGGGAACCCAGGTGAACTCAAACCAGCTCGATGCGCCGAACATAACGCCCGCTGTAGGCGCCACTCGCGAGGTTCTGCTTCGGGTGCTGGGTCGTTTGCGTGCCTGACCTGGCTCTGGGCGCTGCCTTTGTGTTCGCCGCCGCGATCAGTGTCGCTACGAGCTGGGTGCTCGTAGTACGGCTTGAGCGTGTCGGTAGCCGCCTCGGTCTCTCCGAGGCGTTGCTGGGGATGCTCGCGGCGCTCGCGGCCGACGCACCCGAGATCACCGCTGCGGTCACAGCACTCGTGCGCCATGACCAGCGTGTCGGCGCGGGTGTCGTGATCGGCTCGAACATCTTTAATCTTGCTGCGCTGCTGGGCCTTGCCGGCATCGTGGCCGGCGAGGTCGCGCTACACCGCCGCGTGATCGAGCTTGCCGGCGCCGTCGCGTTGTGGACCTGTCTCGTGACGCTCGCTCTCGTGACGGGTGTCTGCTCGCCGCTAGGCGGGCTCCTCGCGGTGCTGGCCGTGCTCGTGCCCTACGCGGTGATCCTCGGTATACGCCACGATCGATTGACTCGACTTCGCCTCCCCGCGACATGGGCGAGCTGGCTGGCGGCAGCGATCAGCGAGGAGGAGACGGAGCTCCAGGGCGCGATCCATCCCGCCCGTGGTCGCGCTCGCGACGCCGTGATCGCGGCGGGTGCGGTACTTGTCGTGGTGGGCGCAAGCATCGCGATGGAGCGAACCGCCTCGGAGCTGGGTAGCCGCCACGCCGTCCCTGGGATCATTATCGGCGCCCTCGTCCTAGCCGCCGTCACGAGCCTTCCGAACGCTGTCGCAGCGATCTACCTGGCCGCGCGTGGGAGGGGAGCGGCGGTGCTCAGTACGGGGCTGAACAGCAACCTGTTCAACATCCTGGCAGGGCTCCTGATCCCTACGACGATCTTCGGTCTGGACGCACCCTCAGCAGAGACGACGTTCGTCGCCGCCTCTTACATGGCGATGACAGTGCTCACGCTCTTGTGCGCATACATTTATCGCGGCCTGCATCGCAGCACGGGGATCGCCATTGTCGGTACCTATCTCCTATTCGCGGGGGTGCTCATCGTGACTGCGGCCTGAGCGGTTCACCGCTTGGATTTACCGCTAGTAGTGCTCCGTTAGGTTAGAGGAGTTTGGGTCGGGGTCTTGAATCTTCTCGTCGATGCTGCTGTCGATTGGGGAGGTCAAGATGCAGGCTGTGGCTGGTTTATTGCCGGGTGAGCTTGTGCGTGTGCGGGGTCGTTTGGAGGAGTTCGCTGGGGAGATGTTCGAGTCGATGCGCCGGAAGGATCAGCGGCGTTGGGGCGGGGTGTATTTGCGTGGGTTGATGTTGGATGGCAAGCGTAAGTCGATCGAGCCGATGGCCGCTCGGTTGGAGGATGGGGATGAGCAGTGCTTGCAGCAGTTCGTGAATCAGTCGCCGTGGGATTCCGAGCCGGTGCGCAGAGCGTTGGCGGCACGGATGAGCGGGGAGATCGAGCCGGAGGCGTGGATCATTGATGACACTGGGTTCCCGAAGTTCGGGAAGATGTCGGTCGGGGTCGCGCGTCAGTACTCAGGTGCGCTGGGGAAGGTAGGTAACTGTCAGGTCGGGGTGTCGATCAACGCCGCGTCAGAGCAAGCGTCGTGTCCGCTTGACTGGCGGCTGTTCATCCCGCAGGAGTGGGATGAGAAAAGCGAGTTCAACCAGGATCGGCGCTTGAAAGCCAAGCTGCCAGAGGACATCCACCACACCGAGAAGTGGCGTCAGGCGCTGGAAATGATCGACGAGCTGCGCTCGTGGGGGATCGAAGCTCCTGTCGTCCTTGGTGATGGCGCCTACGGTGGTATTACCGAGTTGCGCAGCGGGTTGGAGGAGCGCGGTCTTGAGTATGTGCTCGACGTCAAGGGCAACACATCGGCGTATAGCGAAAACGTGCAGCGCGAGCATCCGGCCTATGAGGGTCGCGGTCGTCCGCCTGGCGCCCGCTACCGGCAGGATCTCTCCTCGCTGCGGGAACTGGCGCTCGCCGCTCCCAAGAAGGCCGCGGTAACTGTCACTTGGCGGGAGGGCACGCGCGGGAAGATGACCTCTCGCTTTTTGGCGCTGAGGGTCAGACCAGCGAACATCAAGTTGCGTCGCAAAGCGCACAAGGCCGCTGACGAGTTGCCCGTGCGCTGGCTTTTGTGCGAGTGGCCCTCGGGCGAGCCGGAGCCCGTCAAGTATTGGCTGTCCAACCTACCCGCCGGCACGCCACTGAAGACGCTGGTGAAACTCGCAAAGCTGCGCTGGCGGATCGAGCAGGACTACCGCGAGCTCAAGGACGCGCTCGGCCTTGACCACTTCGAGGGCCGCACCTACCGCGGCTGGAACCACCACGTCACCTTGGTCTCGATCGCGCACGCGTTCCTCACCCTGGAGCGACAATACCGTCCTCCAGCCAGGGCGGCAGCCTAACCCTCTTCCGGGTCGTCCGGGAGCTACAAGCACTCCTGGCCTGCTGGCAGGGCACATGCCCCACCTGCCGCAGAGAGCTGCCGCCCAACCACCACCTACGCGCACCACCCACCTAACGGAGCACTACTAGTCCGGATCTTGCATGAAGCTGTTTGATGTGAGTGTTTGGCCGAGTGGTGGTGGGTGTGGCCAGTTGGGGTCGTCGCGGAGGATCGGGTTGTGGGTGGTTGTGGTGCGGCCAGGGGCGTGGCGGCGGTTTTGCGGGGTACGCGGGCAGGCTTCGTGGGGCGCGTCGCGCCGGGGTGAGGCTCGTCATCTCGGGGCCGGCGGTCGGGTCAGGCCGGAGGCGCCGGGAGCGCTCTGAGGCGCTTGAAGGCGATCGTGAGATCCTGGGACCAGGGCCAGTTAGCTTGTATGCGTAGCGTCGCGGTGCGTGCGTGGAAGGAGAGGCGCGCGGCGACGTGCAGCAACCGGTAGCGCAGGCGCTTGGGCTCGGCGCGGGCGAGCTCGCCGGTGAGCAGCAGGCGCTGGGTCCACACGATGAGGTCGTGTGCGATGCGCACGAGCTCGAGCCAGACACGGTTGTGCTCGAAATCGCGGAACGGCATGTTGCGTAGCCCGGTGTCCTTGTCGTTGCGAATGTGATCCTCGACTCTTGCGCGACCGCGGTGATCGCGCTCGACGTGGGCGATCTCGCCGGGCTGGTCTGTGAGGATCGCTTGGAAGCGATGCCCGTCATGGTCGGTGAAGGAGAGTTGCGCGCCGGGGTGCGCGCGCTCGCGGCGGACGATCACCCTTGACCCCTCCGGCCAGCCCGTCAGATCGAGCTGTCTGGTGATCTCGCAGACCTGCCCGTTGGGGCGCGGACTGCCGTCCTGGTCGAGCGCTGAAACCCAGTCACTGTCAAGGATTTCGAGGATCGCGGCACGGACCGCCTCGTTCAGTTCATAGCCGACGGAGAACTCGATCCGGCCCTCCCGACACCAGTCCAGCAGCTCATGGCTGGCACCAGCGGAGTCGACGCGCAACAGCAGCTTGATGTTCTCGATGTGCCCGGCGGGGATCTGCCCGATGGCCTGCTCGGCGACCTTGATCTGGTCGGCGGCGGTGTTCGCGCCGGCGTTCCCCGGCCGCAGCTCGCCGGCGAGCGCTTCGCTGGTCTCATCCGCGTAGGCGAGCATCGGGTGAAACCCGTAGCCGCCCTTGAAGTTTCCGGCCGCGCCCTCCTTCTCCGAATGCGAGCCGACGAGCGTGGCATCCAGGTCGATCGTCAAACGCTCCGGGGCGCCCACGATCTCCCACACGCGCGCTCGTGCCCTGGCGTGAGCATCCCGCAACCGCTCCAATCCCTCCGGGTCCCGGGCGATCCGGTCGACGAGCCGGAACGCCGTCGAGGACGACGCGACACCCCCAAACAGCGACTCCTGATCGCCGAGCGCCCCAAGGTCAGCCAAACAGTCCCCGCCGTCGGCGAGCATCACCGCGAGGTCACGGACCACGCGACCCTGATCGTGCCCGGAACGCCGCTTCTTCAAGCCTGCAAGCCCCCACGACAGCGCGCCCGTCAGCCCCGTCTTATCAGCCATCCGGGCCAGCAAAGCGCTGCCCGCGTGCGACACCAAACCCTCTCCGTCCGGCACGACATCTACTGTGAAACTGCGCCCATCGCGTGTCACCTTCAAGGTGATCCCTCCCAAGCTCGATTCCAAGGTCTCAGCAACCCCAGAATCCCAGCTCGGGCGGACAGTTCAGCGGCCCCGACCATCGGGGCCGCTGCTGCTTCATGCAAGATCCGGGCTAGTGCAGCGTTCCGGAAGTGGCTTGCTGTTGTAGGCTCGCGATACTGCAGGGGTGTCGGGTACGGTAGAAGTATGGGCATCGCGACGCGGAGCCGGGCACTCGCTGCTCGTTGAGGCCGGTCGCGATCGCGTCGTGGGCAGGCACTCGCTTTCCGCGCAAGGCAGGGTTTCGCGGGCAGCCGTTGAGGGTGCCCAGGGCCAGCCTCGAGCCGGTCGACGATTCGTCGTGCTGGGAGGAGCGGCATCGTCGGCTGTCAGGTTCTCCAGGCGACGCGTGTCTAGGAGGTATGCACGTCACTTATCTCATTACCACGATCCTGGCGGCACTCGCGAACGGCTACGCCGCCTGCTTGAACTTCGTCGGTGCCGAGTCGGTCAAGGTCGTCGCTGACCGGGTACAGGTCTCCCAGCGGTGGATGGTCCCGCTCGGCACGCTGTTGGCCTCCGCCGCCGTCGGGCTTCTGACAGGCTTCGCCGTGCCGGCGCTCGGGACAGCTGCAGCGATCGGCCTCGTCCTGTACTTCATTTGTGCCGTGACCGCTCACCTACGAGTCCGCGACCGCCAGATTGGTGGAGCTGTGTTCTTCTTGGTCCTGGCGGCGGCGGCGCTGATCACCCACGTCGGCTATCACAACCACTGGTGATCATCTGACCGCGAGAGCGGAGAGCTGACGATGGATGAGCGCGAGTGGCTGACTGAACGGTTCGAGCAGCATAGACCGCATCTCCGCGCGGTCGCCTACCGGATGCTCGGATCGGTCAGCGAGACCGACGATGCCCTGCAGGAGGCGTGGTTGCGGATTCGCGACCAGGACCCGGGGACCGTTGAGAACTTGCAAGCCTGGCTGACGACGGTTGTCGGCCGGGTGTCTCTGAACATGCTGCGCTCTCGTCGAGCGCGACGCGAGGAGCTCTCGGTTCACGTCCCAGATCCGGTGGTCAGCTTTGAGGAGGATGAACTGGAACATGAGACGCTTGTGGCCGAGTCCATTGGTCTGGCGCTGCTGGTGGTGCTCGACGCGCTCACTCCCGCCGAGCGACTCGCGTTTGTGCTGCATGACGTGTTCGGCGTACCGTTCGCTGACATCGCCGCCGCGCTTGGCCGCTCCGAAGCGGCCGCCCAGCAGCTCGCCAGCCGCGCCCGCCGGCGCGTGCGTCACTCGCCGGAGCCGGATCGCGACCTCGCGCGGCAGAGGCGGGTCGTCGATGCGTTCTTCGCCGCTTCGCGCGATGGTGACTTCAATGCCCTCTTGGAGGTGCTCGACCCCAACGTCGAACTGAGGATCGACGGCGGCGTCCTGCGCGCAGAGGCCTCGCTCGTGTTGCACGGCGCGGACGCCGTGGCCGCGCACACGGCCACCTACTCGAAGCTCTACCAGTTCATCAGACCCGCGCTCGTGAACGGCGCCGCAGGAGCGGTCGTGGCGCCGCACGGCCGCGTGTTCTCGGTGATGGCCTTCACCGTCACGAACGGAAAGGTCGCCCGGATCGATGTTCTTCTCGACCCGGAGCGTCTGGCGCAACTCGATCTCGGCATCCCGCCGACCGCGGGCCAACACAGTTGATCCCGAGCGAGCTTTCCGCGCAACGCAGAGAACGGGCACGGCGCTGACGATGCTCGTGTTTGGAAGCGGAGCAGGACTGCGGTGAGTCGCATGATGCGGTTCTGGCGCGAGCGAGAGGCGTTTTTGTCAGCTTGGGAGCGTTTGGAGAGCGGCGAGGATGTCGTCGACCTCAGTCCGGCCGGTGTAATCGGGGTGGATGTCGACGAACCGCACAACGCGGTTGCGGTCGACGATCAGGACGGTCGGCATCGGCAACACGGTGCCGCCGTCCGCACGGGTGGTACGGATGTCGACGCCGAGCTTGCGCTGTGCCGCGAGGCCGTCCTCGGAGGGCTCGAACGTGAGTCCGAGCGAGGAGGCGAGCTCGACACCCGTGTCGCTAAGGACGGTGTAGGTCAGTCCGGCCTTCTCCCGTGTGCTGAGCGACGCGTCCGGCACCTCCGGCGAGATCGCGACCAGACGGGCCGAGTATGCGCCGAGGTGAGGCAGAAGATCCCGTTGGTAGGTACGAAGCGTGACGTTGCAGTACGGGCACCAGCCGCCCCTGTAGAAGACGATGACGGCAGGACCACCCGCCGTTAGCTCCTCCAGAGTCCGGGCCTGGCCCGTCGCGTCGGACAGGGCGAACGGCGCCAGGGTGTCGCCAACGGACACTGCCCCGGCCGGGACTCCGCCGGCGGTAAGCGCGGCCTGATCAGACTCGAACACGGCGACTACTTCCGCGGGCAGCCCGCTGGCGGCGGCTGCCTTCACCTCGTTGACCTGCTCGGCGATCGTTGTCATCGCTGCTCGTTCCTTTCTCGCGTTGGCCCAGTTTGGACCGTTCAGTCCACTAGGGAGCTGAGCCTACCAAATACTGGACTAATCAGTCCAACCAACTATAATCCGCCTCGTGGCGAGCGCTCAACCGGCGACCGTGAGAGGACGCGAGACGCGCGAGCGGATCGTGCGTGCCGCTGCGGAGCTTGTCGCCGAACGCGGGGTCGCGGGCACGTCACTCGACGATGTCCGTACCCGGGCACACGCATCCAAGAGCCAGCTCTACCACTACTTCTCCGACCGCGACGACCTCATGCGGGCGGTCGCGCGTACCGCCAGCGACGACGTCCTCGGCGGACAAGCCGAGCTGTTCGCGCAGCTCGACACGATCGACGGTCTGCGCGCTTGGACCGACGCGCTCGTGACCCTCCAGCAGACACGCCGCGCGAAGGGCGGCTGTCCGATCGGCTCGCTTGCCGGCCAGCTCGCCGAACGGGACGAGGGCGCTCGCCTCGCACTCGTCGACGGCCTCGACCGTTGGGAGTCCGCGATCCGCGAAGGACTCGAGCGAATGGCAGCCCGCGGCGAGCTACGACTCGACGCCGACCCTGGCGCGCTTGCGCAACGCACGCTCGCAGCCGTACAAGGCGGCCTGCTGCTCACCCAGATCCGGCGCGATCCCAGCCAGCTCCGCTCAGCCCTGGACGGTGCACTGGACGCAATCCTCGCCGCTCGCGCCCTGCCCTGATCCTCGGCACCCCATCCGCACGTTCGCTTCCGGCCCTGCGCGGCAGCGACTCGTCGGCCGCAAAGCAGACCGCGCCCCCAACATTGCACTAGTCAAGCCAAGCGGGGACTCACGGCAGAATAGGTGCATAGTGCAATAATCGCATTGTGCATCGAATGTCTGCGGCTGGGAAGATCGGTGAGCGGCCCGAGGATCGCGACGAGCTCGTGGACGCGGTGCTGGGCGCGAGTCGTGCGCTGGTGGCGGTCGCCGCACGTTCGCTGGCGGATCTGGCGGAGGATGTGACGCTGCCCCAGTACCGCGCGCTTGTGGAACTGGCGGCCCGCGGCCCGCAGCGTCCGGCCGATCTGGCGAGCGCGCTGGGGGTGGATCGTTCGACGGCCACGCGTATGTGTGATCGTCTCGTGCGCAAGGGGCTTGTTCAGCGGCGGAGGATCAGTGCGGATCGCCGGGTGGTGCGCATCTCGCTGACCGGAGCGGGGCGTGCCTTGGTGGAGGAGGTGACCCGTCGTCGTCGCGTCGAGATCGCAAAGATCTTGCGGCGTATGCCGCGCGCTGAGCGAGCCTCGGCGCTTATGGCATTGCGTCTCTTCGCCGATGCGGCCGGTGAGGTGCCGGAGCAGGACTGGTCGCTGGGCTGGGGTCAGTGAGGAGGGGGCGCGCGGTAACGACGTGGTTGGGCGGCTCGCGGCTGGGGTTGGTAGTGATGGCGCTGCTGGTGGGTGCGGGAGCTGGGTTGGGCGCGGTCGTCTTTCGAGAGTTGGTGTACGCGGTCACGTGGATCGCGACCGGGCACGAGCAGTTTGGCCAGCAGGGCCGCGTGGCGAGCCTGCACCTGGCATGGCTGGGTATCGGCTTCTTCCTGGTGATCCCGGTGCTCGGCGGCCTGCTCTACGGGCCGTTGATCCAGCGCTTCGCCCGCGAGGCTCGCGGCCACGGGGTACCGGAGGTGATGCTCGCGGTCGCCGAGAACGGCGGGCGGATCCGCCCGCAGGTGACGCTCGTCAAGGCGTTCGCCTCGGCGATCTGCATCGGCACCGGCGGGTCGGTCGGACGTGAGGGGCCAATCGTGCAGATCGGCTCGGCCTTCGCCTCGACGGCCGGTCAACGGGTGCGTATGTCCGAGCGCAGCCTGCGCATCCTCGTCGCGTGCGGTGCCGCCGGCGGGATCGCGGGCACGTTCAACGCGCCGCTCACGGGCCTGTTCTTCGGGTTTGAGATCGTGCTGCGCGAATTCTCGCTGGACGCTCTGTTCGGCACGGCTCTTTCGGCGGTAACCGCCGATCTGATCAGCCGTGCGTTCTTCGGCTCCGCACCGTTCTTCTCCAGTTTCCCGCACAACATGCTCGCGCCCCCGGACGCCACCTACCTGCTGATCGCCGTGCTCGGGCTCGCCGCCGGTCTGCTCGGCGTGGGCTTCAAGACCGTGCTTTACGGCATGGAGGATTATCTCGATCGCGTATGGAAGAGTCGCCCTGAGTGGGCGCGCCCCGCGGTGGGCGGTATCGCGCTCGGCGTGCTCCTGCTCGCTCTGCCACAGATGTACGGCGTCGGCTACCCGGTTATGGAAAACATCGTCGCCGGCCACGAAGCGCTCTGGCTGATCGTGATCCTGATGGTAGGCAAGGTAGTCGCCTCGAGCCTCACCCTCTCGATCGGTGGCTCCGGTGGCGTGTTCGGGCCTTCGCTGTTCACCGGCGCTGCCGGCGGTATGGCCTTCGGCGTCATCGCCCGTCACATCTTCGGAGGCGATGTCGGCCCGGCGGCGATGTACGCGGTGATCGCGATGGGTGGCGTGTTCGCAGGCGCCACCCAGGCACCGCTGACCGCGATCGCGAGCGTCCTTGAGATGACCGGCAACTTCACTCTCACGCTTCCCGTGATGCTCGCCTGCGGGATCGCCGCGGCCACCAGCAAGCAGCTCACCTATGGCTCCATCTACACGACCAAGCTGCTACGCCGCGGCATCGACATCGAGCAGCAGAAGGCCACCAGCGCACTCGCAACGCTCACCGTCGCTGAGGTGATGCAGTCCGTCGCAGACGACGACGGACGGACTCGCCCACTAGCGCCGGCCGATCTCAAGGCAGGGCCGGCTGCTGTCTCGCGCGAGCTGCTGGCCAGGCTTGCGGGTCCCGTGAGCGACGTACGCGACCCACAGGTGCTCTTCGGCGATGAGGACCTCGAGCACGCGCTGCGACAGCTCGTGCTCTACGGCCACGACGGGCTGCCCGTCCTCTCCCACGACGAGCACACGCTGCAGGGGTGGATCACACGCGAAGATGTCATGCACGCGCTCATAGGACGCGCTCAAGGATCGGCACGCGAGATCGAGCGAGGCGCCGAAGCCGCCGAGTTCGCCGTCAAGGAACCACACAAGCAAATCCACGTCCCCACCACGCCCCTGTACGGCTATGAGATCCTCGAGATCACGATCAGTCCGCAGGCGACCGCCTGCGGACGCCGCCTCGGCGAGATGCACTGGCCGGAAGGCTCCAGCGTGCTCGCGGCCAGCGAAGGACACAAACTCATCGCACCCCGCGCAGACGTCGAGCTGCGCCCCGGCGAGCGGATCGTACTGCTCGCTCCCGCCGCAACCTCACCGGACGACACGCAGCAGAGAACGCTGGTGTCACAGCGCTGAGCCCGCGCCGTCCCAACACCTCTGGCGAGCGCAACGTCAGCTAGCTCTAGATACCCGTTGCAGGCAGTAGCCGAGATAGAAGTGCAGCGCCGCTGGCGCAATCAGAAACGCTCCCCACCAGACGCCGGAATAGCAGAGAACGACGGCAAGGGCGAGCAGCCAGACACCGACGCCAAAACGCACGCGGGCCACCGCGCGACAGTGGCCCTAGCGAAATCGCGCGGAGGTCCGAACAAGAGCTGCGCTCACGCTCGCAAAGGACGGACGAGTCTCAGCAGCGCCGTCCACGAGCCGAATACGGTCGCTTTCGCCGGGCGAAGCAGGAGGGCTTGCTTCACCGCCGTGCACGATTGGCCTTCGCGTAGAGCGACACATGTCGACGCGGCTGTAGCCTGGCCAAATCACCCGCTATCAGCTACATCCGAAGAGTGGCACCTGGACCACGGGCCACGGCGCGCCGCGCAACCGGCTACTCCGGTTCGATATGACCGTCACGTACGACGAGAAGCGGCTCGGCGGCAACAACATCCAGTTGGTCGTTGGCGCCCCCAGCCAAGGCCGCGTCGGGCTCGATAAAGATGTGATTCTGTGGCTGGATTCCGGCTGGTGGGTCACGCTTCGGAACGAGTTCGCCCGAGCACCCGATGTCGCGTATCGAGTTCTTGGGTCAGCCGCGAATGCATTGTCTGCAATCACGTCTGACCCACGCGGGGCGGACGCCTCGATTCTCGGCTCAGCCGTGATCGAGGCCGCCGGCCCCAGCCATTGGCCGTAGCGCTCGCAGACACGAGTGCTGAGCTTCGTTCGACGCGATCGCGTCGAACGGGACGAGCGCTTCGTCATCCAAGCGCGCGTGTTCGCCCCCACGGGTTTGTCTTGGTCCCGCGGTCCTCCGCACCCGGTTTGACGGGGATGCGCTTGCCGGTCAGTCGAGCTTTTCTGGCATGAGCGCGAGTCCTTCGGCTTTGCCGGCGGCGTGGAGGCGGCGGTCCCAGGTGGCGAGTAGGAGGTCCTCTCGGGGGAGCACCAGGGCGGCGGCGAGGTGCAGAGCGTCCATGCTGCGCAGTTCGCGGTCGATTGCGAGTCTGGCGGCGTCTTCGACCAGGCGCTGGTCTACTTCGATCACGCCGAACGCGGGCTACTCTTCGCGTACGGCCCCTGTGGCTGCTTGGCCTGTGCTCAGGTCGACAGCGCGGATGTCTCTACGAGGCAGGCCGACCCGGCACATGAACCAGCCCTCGCGCTGTCCATAATGTCGCGGACGGTGTCGCTGACGGGTTTGGTGATGTAGCGCTTGACCAGCGCGCTCGCATCGAGGTAGAGGTTCAGCGTTCGGCTTCCCGCTCGGCCAGCACCAAACCCGACGCGCCGCGATTGCTCTTTACGGGTTTGGGTGCCTGTCTCGGTCGCGTGTGCGCTGGCGCCATGAGCCGCCCTTGGGTTACCAACTCGCGCAGTCGATCGTCGTTGGTTGAGGCGGTGGCTGGGACGATGTCGGCCAGAGGCCGTCCGCGTAGGGTCACGCGTACCTGTTGGCCGCGAGCGACCGCTCGCAGTGTCTGGCTGAGTGTCCTCTTCATCTCGCGGACTCCAATCTCGCGTATGTGACCACCCTATCGGCCGTGAGGTCAGAAGACGGGACAGCCAGTCAATTGCACCCGGCAGGCACTTGGTGTCGGCCCCTATGGTCTTTCGAGACATCTGGATTGCCGCGAAACGAATGCCGCGAACGTGCACCTACAAACGCTAAACATATACCTTGGCCGCGCTTAGTGGTACGTTTAGCGGTATGGGTAGCTTTGATGATTTGGTGCGGCACTTCGGCGCGCTCCCTCCCGATACCGTCGCGGCGCTGACGAGCATCGCAGAGGCCAAGGGAAGGGCGGAGCTCTATCGGCAGCAGAACCCAACGGGCCTTGAGACATTGCGCAAGGTTGCGCTGGTCCAGAGCACTGAGGCCTCGAATGCGATCGAGAACATACGCGCCCCGCTCGCGCGCATCGAAGCGCTTGTCGCCGAAAAGACCACGCCGCAGACTCGATCCGAGCAGGAGATCGCCGGCTACCGGGACGTGTTGGCGACCATCCACGCCAACGGCGCCGACATACCGTTCGAGCCCCGGTACGTGCAGCAGTTGCACGGCTATCTCCACCGGTATGTCGGTGACCGCGACGCGGGACAGTGGAAGAGGATCGACAACGAGGTCGAGGAACGACTGCCCGACGGCACGAGGATTGTCCGCTTCAAACCCGTGGCGGCGTTCCTAACACCCAAGGCGATGGATGACCTGCACAGCGAGTTTCGTCGCGCACTCGACTCCGGACCCTATTCGTCGTTGTTGCTGTGTGCCGCGTACGTACTCGACTTCACGGTTATCCACCCGTTCCGGGACGGCAACGGCCGTATGTCGCGGCTGATCACGCTCTGGCTGCTCTACATCGTCGGACACGACGTCGGTCGCTACATCAGCATCGAGAAGCTGATCGACGCAAGCCGGGAGACCTACTACGAAGCGCTTGGCAGCTCGACCCGTGGATGGCACCAGGGCGAGCACAGCCTGGAGCCTTGGACGAGCTACTTCCTCGGGATCCTGCTCGCCGCTTACAAGGAGTTTGAGGGTCGCACCGGAGCGCTCGCGGGGCGGGGCTCCAAGCGGGCTCTCATCACGAGCTTTATCGACTCCTTGATGGTTGACGAGTTCACGATTGCCGATGTCCGCCAAGCCGCCCCCGGGGTGAGCGACGGCTACATCAACAGAGTGCTGAGCCAACTGAAGGATGAGGACCGAATCAAGTCGCTCGGCACCGGCAGGAGCGCCCGCTGGCGGCGCCTGAGCAGAGACTGACGCCACGTCGGTGCCGCGACGACATCGCGTTCGCCGCGATGGCCCACGAGGCTCAGGTATTCACGTCGGGCAGAGATGCCGTCGCGATCTGCGCTTCGCCGGCTGATTGTTCTTCGGGTTGGACCCAGTCCTCCGGTGGTTCGATCTTGGCTGTGATCCCTGCGTGCTCCTCTAGCAGGTAGAGCAGGTTGCTGCCGCTGAGTAGCTCAAGGGGCTTGTTTTCAGCGAACTGGAATGACGCCTTGCCATATCCGCTGGTTGTGACGAGGATGCCCTTGCTCGCGCCCTCGTTCTGCATCGTGCCGAACAAGTCGCGTACTGCGCTGACGCCGACCGTGTTCTTGTAGCGCTTGGCTTGAATTACGACCTTTCCGCCGAAGATGGGTCGTGGATCGTAGGCAACGCAGTCAACTCCACCGTCACGCGAAGCTTGGGTCATCCGCGTTTCCAGGCCCATCTTCTCGAAGAGGTTGGTGATCAGCGTCTCGAACTCCCCTGGTGTCAGCTCCATGAGATTGGGCCGCTGATCGATTGAGGAAAGAATGTCCGTCTCCTCGATGAACCTTGGGTCGACCATGTTGAACTCAAGGACTGGTCGCACCGGACTCAGCTCTGCTGGATTTCGTGAGACCGATGCGTTGAGCCCTCGCAGACAAGCCTCGGGCTCGACGCGAGCAAGATCGAGATTTTCGAACAGGTCGCGGGTCGTTCGCAGCGTGATCAAACACGGTCTTGTCGGTCGGCCGGTACGTGGGTCGATCGTGTCGACATGCCCGTTGAAGACAATCGAATCGATGTGGCCAGCCTGATCGGCTCCAAACATCTCGTGTACCGTTCTCAGGGTCACTTGCGAGACCACCCTCGTATAGAGAGCCCTTCGTTGCGTGGCGGGACGCGCCTTTGAGGCGATCTCATCTTTGGCCTTGACGTAGCGATACTCAAGCGCCTCTGGCACCACGTCGTAAGTCGGCAGATCGAGCTCGATCACGAGCTGCCGCGACTCGGGCACGTATGCGACTTTGTGCTCCTGCGGAAAATTCTCGGGGTAGCGGCTGGCGGCTAGCACCGTCGAGCAGTAGGCAATGACCGCTCCCGTGCTGCCTTCTTCGTAGCGCGCCTTGAAGGCGTCTACTTCTGAGTTGTGTGCGGCGACACGTTCGCCCTCGGTGCGCACGCGTTCCTCGTGCTCACGTTCGGCATCGGTCAGAGCAGTCCGCCGTTCGCGCTCCGCCTGAACGGCTTGTGTCAGCGCCTCCGCGTAGCTTGCTTCGGCATCGCTGATGGCTTGTGCGTGCTTCGCTTTCGCTCCTGGACGCAGTCTCTCCAAGCTGGTGGGAGGCGCAGGCAACACAAGGCTTGGGGGCTCGATCGGCGTTGCAAGTTTTCCGGGTTCAAACTTGAGCAAAGTTGGCTGCTCCCTGAGCATCTCAAAGTCGAGGGGGGGCTTCTTCGCCAGCGAGGCAGCCAGGAGGTTGTTCAGTTCGCCAATGAGCCGGGCGATCTCGTCTGTGAGCTGCTGTGCTGCACTCGTCCGCTGTTTGAGATAGATCTCCTTCTGTTCCTTCTCGTCGTGCGCGCGCTTGCGTTCAGCCTCTCGTTGCAGTCGCACCCGCTCGCGTTCAAGAGCACGAGCCGCACGCTCGGCTTCACGCCAGTACACCGACGCCGACGGTGGCATAACGACCTATAAGCATGATATTGACGGCCGCACCACTGAAGTTGCTGGCGTCATCGAAGCGGGCGGCAAAAAAGAATCAACTTATCAAAAGTACACTTATGAAGCACCTAGCGGATTCATGATTAAGCTAGAAGACTCGGGTGCCGGGACATTCAAAGTGACCCGTGACACCGCTGGTCAGATCATCAACGAGACCTATCCAAACGCCATGACCGCCACAGATACATACAGCGCGACGGGCGAACCGATAAGCATTCGCTACGAAAAGACAGCACACTGTGAAAAAACGTGTCCAGAAACATGGTTCAAAGAAACAACAGTTCCTTCGATGCACGGAGAAACATTCGAACGCGCTAACACACTGACCACGGACACGTACGGCTACGATGTGACAGGCCGTCTAACACAAGTGCAGGAAACCCCAGTCGGCAAAAGCTGCGTCACGCGAGTCTACGGCTACGACGAAGAATCCGACCGCACAAGCCTAACCAGCCGCCCTCCCACTAGCGAAGGCAAGTGCGCGAACGAAGGCGGAACGACGGAAACCCACAAATACGACCCAGCCGACCGGCTCATCGACAATGGCGTATCCTACGAAACCTTCGGAAACACCACCAAACTACCAGGCGCTGACGCGGGCGGTCCGGAAATGGAAATCAAAACCGAATACTACGTCGATAACCAGGTCGCAACCCAGACCCAGGACGGCAAGACCTACAAGTACGTCATGGACCCAGCTGGACGGGTACGCGAAACCAAGACCGAAACAGAAGGCAAACCCGTTCTCGAAACCGTGGCGCACTACGCGGGACCAGGATCAGCACTTGCTTGGACCAACGAAGAAGAAGCCAAAAAATGGACACAATGGACCCGCGACATCCCCGGAATCGACGGCACGCTAACAGCGATACAATCAAGCAACGGTAAGATCACTCTACAAATCCATGACCTGCAAGGAGACGTTGTAGAGACGGCATCGGACCTCGAAACCAAAACAAAGATACTAACCAGTTACAACAGCACGGAGTTCGGTGCGCCGCTAAACGGTACTCCGCCGACGAAGTACACGTGGCTCGGCGCTGAAGGAGTCTCAAGCGAATCATCCGGTCTTATCACCCAAGATGGCGTGACCTACGTCCCGCAGACCGGGCGCCCACTCCAAACCGAAGGCATCGCGCCGCCCACCGCAGAAAACAAAGCCACCGCATACATCAGCATGATCTCGCCAGGCATTGAAGCGTCTGCCGCGGCAGCGTCAGCGCAACAGGTTGCGAATGCTGAGCAGGCAAAAAAAGCCCTTGGCGGAAATGGGCAGCCGGGGTTGACGGTTTCTGAAGAATTTGGCTCGGAATGCTTGGGTAGTGGCGCCTGCGCGAGCTCACGTATAAGCTGCAAAATAACTCTCATGTTCGGTGAAGCTGCTCCGAACCTATTGTTCGCCGGATCAATTTTTACGTGCAGCAGGCCGGTGTTGGATTTCGAACTTCAGGTAGTGATACTTGTCGAAAGTGACCCGGAATGTGGACCGAGTTGTGGATTTAAGAATCTGAAATATAATGAAAATCTAACGACTGGCCGCGAAGGCCACGAAGGGTCCGGAGAAATTTTTGAAGATACCAGTAGTGGCAGGGCGCACGCGATAATAGAGTATTGTTCGGAGGGGATCAGCTACCGAGCGTGGACGTGGGGAAAGGTGTTTGGTTCGCATAATTTTGTATCCAAAGGAGAGGAGACGGGAGTGTTAACGTGTACTGGGGAAGGTAGTCACGACTTCTATGCCGAACTGCTCGATGCCGGGTTTGAAATTGGCCCTGATGACTGATAAAAAACAGTGAAAATGACCTGTTGTTACAAATAGGAGTTGGCGTGTTTCGAGCCAGATCTAACAACATATGTGTTGCGGTGCGCGCGAGAAGCCTAGCCATCCTTGCGGCGACGGCACTTCTACTGGTCGCCTCGTCGTGCTCCCAGACGGTCGGGGCGGGCTCCCAAAAGCTCGGCAATGTAAATGTCGGCACACTGGTAGTCAGCCATGCACGGGTGCTGCTGCTACCACCAATCGGAGGCGGCGAGGGTGGCTGGTGTATGACGATCTTGCCGGGTGAGTGCCCGTCGCTTTACTCGCGACCGGTTAGCTATCCAATTGTTGCCGAAACATGGGATGGGGTTGGCCCCGGATACGCAGATAGAGGTGTCGTGTTGACTACAGGTGAAGCCGCGGCGGTCTCGGTCAACGGTATTAGTCGCGCGGTCCCTACTAGAACTGAGTCCGTGCTCCCGGATGGTCTGCGTGCCGCAGTCGTCGAACGTCGAGGGCTTAGCTTGCTTGAGCAGGTGCACCCCAGTTTTACGGCGCTTAACTCCAGTGGGACTATGATCCCGCAGACGACGCCGCACCCTCAGATCAGGTTCCTCGTCCCTTCCCGATCGTGGAAACACCCGGCCAGCGCTCCGAAGGGTGTTTGTGGGCTTGAGGCATCGCCTCTTGCTGGGCTCGTGGTGGGAGGGGGTAGCGTAATGACGCAGGTCAGGCCGCACCGAGAAGTGTACGGCCGGGAATTCGTCTCGTGTGCGTACACGGGCTACCTCTTCAAGAACTGGCCGATCGTCGCAGGTGTGTTGCTGGATGCATCACGGCCCGGAACGACCCCTGCAGCGTTGCCGGCGATGCAGCCGCTACAAGGACACCCCGGAATCTTCCAGGGACCGGGAGTCGAAGGAGAGACAATTGCTCGACGGATACCCGGGGCGTGGCTTGTCGTCGCTAAAGGCGAAGGGTTGCAACAGCGTCTCACGTTGCTGCAGCATCTACAGGCGACCGTTCGAATTTGAGACGGCGAGATTTGTGACCCACCGGAAGGGCGTACATTCGTCAGCCCGCCAGGCGGCCGAACCATGGTCCATCCGCCGCGCCGGGCGGCTGGAGAACACGATCTCGCCGTGCACGTGGATGAGCCCTGCCCCGGCGAGGTCGGCGAGCGCATCGGTGACGGCGAGCGGGGGACTGCTGAGTTCGCGCTGCAGCTCGGCGCAAGTCCAGGTGTCGATCCCGTACGGCCGCCCACCACGTATCGCGACCCTCCCGCTCCTCCTGCTGGGATGGGTACCTGAAGCAACAAGGGCGGCGTAGACTCAACGTGTGGCTGTCGCCCATCCGATCTCAGAACACGATGTCGTCCTGTTCCGGGAAGCTGTTCAGGGCTGGCCAGCAGGCACGGTGGGCACGGTCGTCAGCGACTACGGCGACGTGGTGCTCGTGGAGGTGTCCGGCGAGACTGGCGACGCCCTTGGCTTTGTTCCGGTGTTGGTGGACAAGCTCGAACTCAAGCGTCGATCCAGGCTCGCCCAAGGTTCCATTCAAGGTTCCAATTTGAGCAAATCTCAGCTGACCTGAGATCACCTAACCTCGATCTTGCGTTAACGGCCGCACCCCCGGCTGGCGGGGGTGCGGGAATGTCCGGCTGAGCTTGGAGAATTGGGGTTGTTGAGGTCCTTGTTCCCCGGCTCAGGAGGTCACCTTGCGGGTGCAGCGCGATGGCCGCGATTTCAAGGTAGAGGTCACAGCGGACGGAGAGGGTTTGGTTGGGCATGCTGGCGCGTCGTTGCTCGCCGAGGTGGCGGATAAGACTGGTCTCACTAGAGCGCTCTCGCTGGGCTTGGCGGGGATGAAGGAGCGTCGCTCAGGCCATGATCCTGGCCTGGTTGTGCGGGACTTGGCGGTGATGCTCGCCGATGGTGGGGAGTGCGTCTCTGATCTCGGTGGGCTGCGCGATCAGCTCGCGTTGTTCGGCAGGGTCGCGTCCGATTCGACGGCGTATCGCGTGGTCGAACGGGTCGCGTCCGACCCCGAGCTTCTGGATGGTCTGCGCGCCGCGCACGCCAAGGCACGCGCTCGCGCCTGGAAGCTGGGCGTGAAGCCGGAGCGGATAACGATCGACCTGGACGCGACATTGATCACCGCGCACTCTCTGAAGGACCGGGCTGCACCGAATTACAAGGGCGGTTACGGCTTTCAGCCGATGATGGCCTACTGCGACGAGACGGGCGAGGCGCTCGCGGGGACGCTCAGACCGGGCAACGCCGCACCGCACAATGCCGCCGATCAAATAATGGTCGCCGAAGATGCACTGCAACAGATCCCCGTCGAGCACATCCAGGAGATAGAGATCCTGCTGCGCACCGACTCAGCCGGGATGGCGCACGACCTCGTGAACTGGGCCCGCGAGGGACGCCTTGGGTTCTCGGTCGGGTTCGATCTCACCGAGCCCGTCCGCAGCGCGATCCTTGCCGTGCCTGACACCGCTTGGCTGCCGGCGCTTGATCGGGACGGCGCCTGGCGGCCGAACGGGCAGGTCGCGGAGATCACCCACCTGGTTGATCTGAGTAGCTGGCCGGATCGCTCCAGGCTTATCTGCCGGCGCGAGCGCGCGCACCCCGGGGCGCAACTGTCGTTCACCGACCACGACGGACACCGCTTCCAGGTCTTGCTCACCGACCAGGACGACCCAGATATCGCTGCCCTGGAGCTCCGCCAACGCCAGCGCGCCCATGCCGAGGATCACATCCGCAACGACAAGGACACCGGTCTATCCAAGCTCCCCTTCAAGGACTTCCAGATGAACCAGGTCTGGGTCTACCTCGTGCTGATCGCGCACGACCTCATCACATGGTCACAAACACTCCTGCTCGACGGCGAACTCGCCAACGCCGAGCCCAAGCGCCTGCGCTACCGGCTACTCCACACAGCCGCACGACTCGCATTCCACGAACGACGCGCCCGCCTCAAACTCCAGGCCACCTGGCCCTGGGCGAGCGAGCTCGCCGCTGCGTTCTCAAAGCTCCAAGCGCTCCCCGCGCCCGCAGGCTAAACCGCCAGCCGGCTCCCCACGACAGCCACGCTACGCAGGCGCCAGACGCCCACCGCGGCCTGCGCGAAAACGGCCCGCGCCGCGCTCAACACGACCGATCCGAACACAGCGCGCACCCCCTCCCTCAACCCCGCACACCCCATCCACCTCACAGCCGATACCACCCCGCGCCACAAACGACAATCACACCCTTACTGAATGATCAGGGCTAAGCCCAGTAAAGACGGACGATTGCGCCCTACAGAATCCCCCAGATTCGGTTCGAATCCGGGCGCCCCGATTGCCATACAGAACTGCGAATAGCCGCGAAAAGTCGCTAAAACGCGTCGAAATATCGGGGCGAACGTCCCATCTCCTCGAAGCGCTCAAAACTCACGTACCCGGCAAATCCCGTACAATGGACCCTAAGAAGTCATGATGCGCTCAGCGCAGCGCGCTGGCGGGTCACCAGCGTCTAAGCGTCCAAAGGAGGACCCATGCCGGGTGAGCATCCGATCGTCAATCCGTTGGTGCAGCGTCTCTTGGACGCCGGTGGCGATGTCCTGACTATAGGTGGCTATGTAGGCTCAACCGTAGAGGATCGCGTCCGCCTCTACCGAGACCTGAGCCTGCGCAGTTACGTAGAGATTTCCACTGACGCGGTCGTTCGGATCGTGCAGGACCCGCAGCGACCGGAGGAGCCGTGCGTCGTGTTCTTCAAGAGCACGGCGGAGCTGACCTACGTGCAAACGCTCTCGGCAAGAGCCGATCAAGCTCTGGCTGCCGTCGCTACCGCGCGCTCTGGGCGTGGGGGATGCGCTGGCTGCGGAGCGGGCGGCTCTAGTGCACTGGCGCGAGAGCGAGACGAAGGAGGACCGACGCTCGATCTTTGCCAATATGCGTGCCAGGAGAAATATGCACTCTGCGCCGACGCGGCAGGGGGCAGTTCGTGGCGGGCTTTCTGGTGCGTACTCGACTATTACTTCTGCAGTCTCGGCTGCATCATCGGCGACGCCGGCCCGATCCTGGTCTAGCGAACAGGGCTAGCGGCACCCATCTTTTCTCATCTAACGTTTTACACGGATTATGTGGACTTGCAGATTATGTGGACTCATAGTCGTAGTCCCGCGTGCTGGTGGGGATATCAGCGTATAGAGCACGTACAGTAGCGGGAAGACGATCCACATTGTCGTCGGTCGGACCTCCTCCGACGTTGATGATGATCCATCAGAGCAATCAGTCCAGGCGTGGTGGTACTTTGGTCGAGGCCGGTGCGTGGCTTTTGTCAATGACGAATACCATGTGGGCAACCACGGGCACTCACGTTGATCGACGTCGCCATGTTTAATCGCGCTTTCAGAACTTGTTTTTACTTCCGACTCGGTATCGCTGCACTGGTTCTCGCGGCGCTGGTGCTCTCGGGATGCGACTCGGCGAACAGGAGCCGCCCGACATCCCGCCCGACGTCGGAACTCGTTCCGATTGGCGCAGGCTTGATGGGCCCCCCGGGCCTGAAGGCCACGGTCTATGCCCAGGGGCCGCCGACGGTGGCGGTGTTCGCCTTCGATCCAGATGGAGGACTGTGGCTGACGGCCGCTGGCTTGGAAACCCATACACAAGATGGCGTGTATCTCATCCCCAAAGCCGGTGATCGCGCGCGGAAGATCGTGTCCGGTTTGAACAATCCGCTTGGCCTCGATTGGTATGAGGGAAAGCTCTACGTCGCATCGGTCGGGCGCGTGGATGTCTACTGGGACTTCAACGGCACGCGATTCACCGAGCACCGTCAGATTCTCAAGGGTCCGATGGCCGAAGGCGAGAACAACCTACTCGTGATGGCGCCCGACGGCCGCTTCGTGATGGGTGTCAGTGCCACGTGCGACCACTGCACCCCGACATCCAAGTGGGATGGCGCGATCGTCTCATTTCGTCCTGACGGCAGCGATCTGCGCCTCTACGCCGGTCACATCCGAGCACCCGTCGGTCTCGCCTATTTTCCTGGCACTGACAACCTATTCGTCAGCATGAACCAGCAAGACAACCTCGGCGCCGCTACCCCGGGCGACTGGCTTGCGATTGTCAAGGAAGGCCAGGACTGGCGCTTTCCAGAATGTCACGGACAGGGTGGGCCATCCTGCGGTGGGACTCCCAAACCGGTCGCCGTGCTCGATCCTCACGGAGCGGTGGGTGGCATCGCGTTCGTAGTCGGTCAACTCGGGGCGAGCATCGGAACGTCGGCCCTCGTCGCCGAGTGGAACAAGGCGAAGGTCCAACGGGTCCCACTCGCGATGACCGACTCGACATACACGGGTACCGTCACGCCATTCCTAACGGGTCTCCAGAATCCCCTGGCGCTCGCATTCGCCCCCGATCGGTCGCTGCTCGTCGGTGACTGGGCGACCGGGAAGATCTATCGCATCGCTCCAAGCTCTCCGTGAGACGCGACTATTCTCCATGAGACGCAACTATCTTTGAGGTGTTGAGCTGGCTGTGGATGACGTTAGCATTGCGTCACTAGCTTTAGCCAATGATGTGGAAGGGATTCGATGGACGATGAGCTGATCGCTCTGCTCGATGAGGTGCACAGCCACGGCGTTGCGCATGACGCGGGCAAGGCCGACCGTTTGGAGCGGTTGCGCAACGTCGAGCCGGACACGGCGCAACTATTGGCTGTGCTCATACGCGCTATCCGGCCGCGCGCGGTGCTGGAGCTAGGCACCTCGAATGGTTATTCGACGTTGTGGCTGGCCGACGCCGTGCGCGCTGCCGGCGGGCATCTCGTGAGCACAGACATCGATCCGGACCGAAGCGCCCAGGCAGCGAGGAACCTCGATCGTGCCGAGTTGCGCGACCTGGTCGAGTTGCGTGTCGAGGATGCCGCTGTGACGCTACGTGAGGCGTCTGATGGGACATGGGACATGATCTTCTTGGACGCCGAACGCCCGGCTTACACCAACTATTGGCCAGATCTGGTGCGCGTGCTCAAACCGGGTGGTCTGTTGATCGTCGACAACGTGATCTCGCACGCGGAGGAGCTCAGCGAGTTCCGCGAACTGGTCCGGGCCGACGGGCTCGTCAGCGAGGCACTGGCGCCAACAGGCGCCGGAGCATTGCTAGTCGTTCGTGAACCAGACTGATACAGGTGAGCTGGTATTGCGCTCGCGTCGGCCGCGTCACGACCACGCGGCAGGTGGCTGGTCGATGCGCACCAGATTGCCGGAGGGGTCACGCACGGCAAAGTCCCGCGTGCCCCACGGCTGCTCGGTTGGCTCCTGCACGATCTCGACGTCCGAGGCGCGCAGCTTCTCGAACGTGGCGTCAAGATCATCGGTGTGGAAGTGGACGCCGTTGAGGGCGCCCTTGGCTATGAGGGCGGCGAGCGCGTCGCTGTCGGCGGGGCTGCCGTTCAGGTAGTTAGTGAGGACGATCGAGACGTCGGACTGGGAGGCGGCGCCGACAGTGATCCAGCGGAAGTCTTCGCGGGCGACGTCGTTGCGCAGCTCGAGGCCGAGCTCGTCACGGTAGAAGGTCAGTGCGAGGTCGGGGTCATGGACCAGGATGAAGCATGTGGAAAGTGTGAGGTTCATGCTCCCAACGCTAGCGAGCCAGCGTCCTGTGTGCTTCTCCGATCCTGCTCGGCCTGCGGTTGGGGCGGGTGAGGTCCTTGGCGAGGCAGCCCGGCACGCTCGCGAGCGCGCTGTGGTCACCGGCCCGGTAGGCCGTTGGCGTCTCGCCCACCAGCTCGGTAAAGCGCGCGCTGAACGAGCCGAGCGATGTGCAGCCGACCGCGATGCAGACCTCGGTGACCGACAGGTCGCCGAGGCGCAGTAGCGCCTTTGCCCGCTCGATTCGCCGTGTCATCAGATAGGTGTAGGGCGTCTCCCCGTATGTCGCGCGGAACTGCCGCGAGAAGTGTGCAGTCGACATCAGCGCGGCGCGGGCGAGCGTGGCGACGTTAAGCGGACGCGCATACTCGCGGTCCATCAGATCGCGAGCGCGGCGCAGATGCGCAAGATTGGCGAGCTCCTCCGGCGTCACGATGCGAGCGTAGCGACGTGTCCGCACCGACAGGCGCCACCGCGAGCACCGACCACCTGTCCTCACCGGGATTGCTTCTCAATGATTAGGTCCCCCGGCACATGTGCCGGGGGCCGACCCGTACATGTACGGGTCGAGCAGGGCCGCATGCGGCCCTGCTCGACGGCGCGCGTGCGCGCCGTCGCCGGTTGGCACATGTGCCAACCGGGAATACATGAAATCCAGGCCTCGATCTGCCACGATCGTGAGCGTCCCCGTCCGCAAAGGAGAACCCATGCCCGACTATGCACCCGGAACCCCGTCCTGGATCGAACTTGCCTCACCTGACACCAATGCCTCCGCGGATTTCTACGGCGAGCTGATGGGCTGGAGCGCGACAGAGCCGGGACCTGCCGAGACTGGCGGGTATCGCATGTTTCAGCAGGACGGGAAGAGCATCGGCGGTCTGATGGGCCACATGCAGGAGAGCCAGCCCACCGCCTGGGCCACCTACATAAGCGTCGCCGATGCCGAGGAGACTGCCTCCAAGGTCAAGGCTGCCGGCGGCAGCGTCGTGCTCGAGCCGATGGATGTGATGGACATCGGGCGGATGGCGCTCTTCGCCGACCCCACCGGCGCCGTCTTCGGCGTGTGGCAGCCCAAGACGTTCACCGGCGCCGACCTCGTTAACGAGCCGAACTCATTGTGCTGGAACGAGGTGCTCACCCGTGACGCCGACGCCGGCAAGGCGTTCTACACAGCAGTCTTCGGTTGGGAGGGACGTCCCCCCGGTTTTGAGGGCGCGCCCCAGACCTACACCGTCTGGGAGCTCGACGGCCAACAGGTCGGAGGCATGATGCAGATGACCGATGAGTACTTTCCAGCTGAGATCCCACCGCACTGGGGTGTGGTCTTTGCGGTAGCCGACTGTGACGCCATCGTCGCCAAGGCCCGCGCGCTCGGGGCAACCGTCACGAACGAGCCGATGGACATGCCGATCGGACGCTTCGCGGGTCTGATCGACCCCCAGGGAGCGTCCTTCACGGTGATGCAACCGGCGGCCGCCGCTTGATCGCGCTCAGGTCCGGATATTCAGATGAGCACCGGGGCTCGCCCGCGCCTCGCGGGCGCCCTCCGGTGCACAAGCGCTTGGCGTGAGCAGGCCGAGGACATGTCCTCCAAACCCGCCACCCACGATTCTCGCACCGGCGGCGCCCGCGTGGAGCAGTAGCCCAACGGTCGCCTCGACGGCCGGCGTGGACACCTCATACTGGTCGCGCAAGCTAGCGTGGGAAGCATTCAACAGGCGCCCCACGGCAGGCAGGTCGCCCGCTTGCAACGCTTCCACCGTTCGGTTCACTCGCACGTTCTCGCTAAGCACGTGGCGTGCGCGTCTTCGCGGCCGCTCGGGCAGTCCTTCGAGCTCCTCCCAGCTCGCTTCTCTCAGCGAACCGACGCCCAACAGCTCGCACGTCTCAGAGCATTCGACTCTACGCTGGTTATAGGCGGAGCTCGCGTTCTCGTGGCGCTCGCCCGAGTCGAGCGTCACCAGTCGCCAGCCGTCCTCCAGCCGCAGCGGGACGGGCTCGATCTCCAATGTCTGGAAGTCGATGCGCATCGCCATCCCCGGTGCGCCATACAGGCAAGCGAGCTGATCGAGCATCCCGGTGTTCGCGCCCACCCATGCGCTCTCCACGCGCGAGCACAACTTGGCGAGCCCGACACGGTCGATCTCCGTCTCCCCGCTCAGGGCGAGCAATGCCAGACACAAGGAGACCTCCAGCGCGGCCGAGGAGGACAGGCCGGCGCCTTGCTGGAGATTGCCGCCGATCTCCAGCTCGCCCCCGACCAGCGAGTGCCCGGCTCGGCGCAGCTCGGCGACGACGCCACGCACGTACGCGCGCCAGCCCGTCGCGCCTGTGGGCTCGGTGAGCGCGAACTCGTCTTGCTCTCCACAGTCGAGTGCCCGCACGAGGATGCGCTCCTCGCTGCTTGCCCTCGCGTGCACCGTGACTCCCTCGGCGATCGCGAACGGCAGCGCGAGCCCTTGGTTGTAGTCGGTGTGCTCCCCGATCAGGTTTACGCGACCGGGAGCAAAAGCGCTAACGCTCTCACGCGACACTGGCGATCGCCTCGCGCAGTGCCTCGGCAGAGTCCTCGGGCAGCGTATCGCCGACGAACGTGCCTCCACCAAGCTCTGAGCCAGCTGGATACTTGAGCTTGGTCGCCGTGCGCAGCGGCGGATAGAACTCGACATGCAAATGCCCATCGGAATGCCCGTCGGTGGGCGCTTGGTGGACGACCATCACATACGGGAAGGGCCTGGCAAACAGGGCGTCATAGCCTCGAGTGAGGCTCTGTAGGCACTCGGCAAGCAGGCGCAGCTCACCGGGCTCGCAGTCGAGCAGGCTCGAGCGATGCTCTCGCACGACGACATGCGTCTCATACGGCCAGCGTGCCGCATAGGGAATGTATGCGGCGACGTGCTCGTTCTCGTGCACGATCCGCCGTTCGTCCTGCAGTTCGCGGCGCAGCAGCTCACAAGACGCACATCCCCCCAGGCGCGCGTCCGCTGCCAGCTCGAGCTTGGGCACCGGAGGCAGGAACGGGTAACCGTAGACCTGCCCATGTGGATGGTGCAAGGTCGCGCCGACCTCGACTCCCCGGTTCTCGAAGATGAGCACGTACTGCACGTCCTCTCTGGCGCCAAGCTCCTGGTAGCGATGGCGCCAAACCCACATCAGCGCCTCCGCGCGCTCGGGCGCCAGCATGCCGAAGGAGCCGTGGTGACTGTCGGTGTACACGATCACCTCCGCCGCTCCCCGCGGCGCTCGAAAAGCGGGGAACAGGTTGTCGAAGACGGCGATCTCAAACGCCGCCACAGGGATCTCTGTGCGCACGGCGCCCATGGCTTGGGAGCCGGCTGGCGTCGGGCATAGAGGGCAGTGATCCTCCGAGGGAAGGAAAGTGCGGTCCTGTCGCTGGATCGCGTATAGGACCTCCTCTCCGCGCAACTCGTTGAAGCGCTGCTCGCTCATTCGTCCCGGCGCTGTCGGCGAGCGTAGAGGATGAGTGCCCTGCCATCTTGCTTGACATGCCGTTCGACGCTGAAGGGCCCATAGGCCTCGTATCGCTCCTGCGCACGTCCATGTGAGTCGCTCCCTTCGCGGCGGGTGGCATCCGATCCCTGCGCTGTGCGCCCGCCTATCTCTGACCGCCCGGAGGGCGGCTGTGGGCTGGCGAATGCCGGAGCCATGCCTTGACGATAGAGGCCTCGACACGAAGTTTCCTGAATACGAATGGAGCCAGGGGGTAAATGTACTAGTGGGCGCTGCGTCGCCTGACGCAGCCTCCATAGAGGAGGAGATACAGATGCCAGAGACAGATCAGGTCGATGAGCTCACGGAGCGGCTGGAGCGCCTAGAGCATTCGGAGGTCGGCCAAAGAGGCTTGGATCGTCGTGCGTTCCTGCGTCGTACCGCGCTCACCGGCATAGCGGCCGGCTCGGCGAGCAGCATCCTGGCCGCCTGCGGCAAAAGCAGCGGCTCGAGCGCCAGTGGCAGCGGTAGCGGCAGCGCGGCCGTGTTCGGCTCCCATCCGAACTACAAATTCGTGATCGTCAACCACGTGACGACGAATCCGTTCTTCGTCCCCACGCAATACGGGGCCGCCGACGCGTGCAAGCTGTTGGGATGCTCGTATGAGTGGACGGGCTCGGAAAGCAGCAACGTCAATCAGATGGTCAACGCGGTCAACACCGCCATCACAAGCGGCGCCAATGGAATCGCGGTCGCGTTGATCGACCTGCACGCCTTCAACGCTCCGGTCGAATCGGCGTTGAAAGCGGGCATCCCCGTCGTCGCGTACAACGCCGACGCGCCCGGCAACGCGCGCCTGTCTTATATAGGGCAGGACCTCAAGCTGGCCGGCGAACAGATGGGTAAGCGGATCGTCGAAGCGGTCGGCTCGGGCGACGTCGCGCTGTTCATCGCGACACCCGGATCGGCCAATCTGCAACCACGCATCGAAGGCGCTGAAAAGGCGATCAAGGCCTCGGGCAAGCCGATCACGGTGCACACGGTCGCGACCGGCGCGGCGGTACCGGGCGAGCTCTCCACGATCGACGCCTATTGGATCGGTCATCAGAGCACAAAGGGCATGTACGCCGTGGACGGAGGCAGCACCGAAAGCCTCGCGCGGGTGATGCAGAAGTACGGATTGCCCGCCAAGGGGATCAAGGCCGGCGGCTTCGATTTGACCGAAGGCACGCAGAAGCTGCTGCAGGAAGGCAACATCGAATTCACGATCGACCAGCAGCCCTATCTACAGGGCTTCCTCCCGGTCCTGCAGTTGTTCATGTGGCAAGTGTCGGGCTCGCTCACGGGCCCTGCCGAAACGGACACGGGGCTGAAGTTCCTCAACAAGGAAACGGTTGCGCCGTACGTCGAATCCAAGACCCGCTATGAGGGGACGTCAACCGAAGTCAAGGTGGTTCCGATCAAGGCCGGCACACCCGCCTAGTGATCGCAACAGACACTCGCGCCCAGTGGAGGAGCTCGTGACGGCTATGCGTGCCAAGTGGAGGAGCCCGTAGGTGTCAAGCGCGACAGGGGGACCGCCTGCGTCTGAGGACCAGGCGACCGAACAGAGCCCGGGACGGCGGACGCGCTCCATCGATTCGAATGGTCCGCTCGCGCGCGTGCTTTCCCTGCGCGAGGGCAGCATCATCGTCGTGGCGATCGTCACGGCGGTGTACTTCTCGCTCGAGACCAGCACTTTCCTGACGGGCGCCAACTTCAAGACGCTGCTGCCGTACTTCGCGCCGCTTACGATTCTCGCGGCGGGCGAGGTGTTCGTGATGATCCTCGGGGAGATCGACCTGTCGATCGGCGCGATGTACCTGTTCTCTCCGATCCTGTTCTACAAGCTGTCCACCGCCGGGATCCCGCTAGTGCCAAGCGTGGTGATCGCGCTCCTGTGCTGTATGGCGGTGGGCGCCGTAAACGGCTTTTTCACGGCGGTCGTCGGAATCAATTCATTCGTCGCGACGCTCGGGATGCTGTTCACCTTCGAGGGACTCAGCCTGATCATCTCCCACGGCGCGCCGGTCAACACGCCGGGAGCGCAAGTTCACCAAACGACGGTGAAGGTGGAACACGTGGTCAACTCTCACCACATCTTCCTCGTCGAAACGGTCAATCACGTCGGCACGTTTGCAAAAATCTTTGGCGCGGGCACGTACTCGGAGTTCATTTGGGCGCTCGTGATCGTGTTCCTGCTGCAAACCGCGCTCACGTTCACGCGCTGGGGCCTGCACACAGTGGCGATCGGCTCCAACAAGCTCGGTGCGGCCGAGGCGGGCGTGTCGGTGAGGCTCATAACGATCCGCAACTTCGTGCTCTGCAGTCTCACCGCCGGGCTCGTCGGGATCCTCGAGGCCGTCCGCGCCGGGTCGGTTCAGCCCGACCCCTCCGGAGCAAACGAAATCCTGTTCTTCGCGATCGCCTCGGCGGTGATCGGCGGGACACTGCTGGCCGGCGGGTCCGGCACCGTGATCGGCGCACTGATCGGTGCGCTGTTCCTCGGGATCCTCCAAGACGGTCTGGTCCTCCAAGGGGTGAACGCCAACTACAAGCTGTTCTACCTCGGACTGGCGATCATCGTGGCGATGACCGTCAACGTCTACGTCCAACGCGCGCGCAGGGGGCATGGCAGTGGCTGACGCGCAACCAATCGAGACTGTCGTCCCGCCAACCTCGGCGCCCGACGACGTGCTCCGAGTCGAACACATCTCCAAGCGCTTTGGCCCCGTGACCGCGCTGCGCGACGTCAACCTGCACCTGCGCAAGGGCGAGGTGCTCGGTCTGCTGGGCGACAACGGCTCGGGCAAGTCCACCCTGATCAAGACCATCAGCGGCTTTCAAAAGCAGGATTCAGGCGAGATGTTCCTGCACGGAGAGCCTTACCGGCCCCGCGGCGTCGACGACGCGCGCAGCCAAGGGATCGACACCGTTTTTCAAGACCTTGCGCTGATCGACGAACTGTCTGTCTACCACAACATGTTTCTCTGTCGCGAGCACGTGCACCACCCGATTCCACTGCTCGCCAACCGGCGGATGAAGCAGGAGACCCGCACGGCGCTCGACGAGATCGGGATCAACATCCCACGGATCGACGTCGCGGTCGCGCGCCTGTCCGGCGGGCAAAGACAAGCGATCGCGGTTGCACGCACAGTCAACTCCGATGCCGACATCCTGTTGCTGGACGAGCCGCTTGCCGCGATGGGCGCCAAGGAGGGCTCGATGATCCTCGACCTCGTGGCGCGGCTGAAGGCGGAGGGTCGAGTGTCGATCATCATGATCCTCCACAACTACGTCCACGTGCTGCAGGCGTGCGACCGCGTGAGCATGATCCAAGACGGAGTGATCACACTCGACAAGCCAACGAACGAGACCTCCGTCGAGGAGCTCACCGAGATAGTCGTAAACGAGTACCGGCGCGCACGAGAGCAGGAGCGCAGCGAAAGGCAAGCTCCGGGATAGCTCGGCTGGATGCACATGATCCTGATCACGGGTTCCAAAGGGATCATCGGTTCGGTGCTTCGGTGTGGGCTGGGTGAGAAATACCGGATCAGGGGTGTGGACCTGCCTGATGACATATCCCACTATGAGGTCCTGTGGGCGCAAATGCCTGGAGTTGACACGGTTATTCACCTTGCCCGCAGATTTTCACCGACTGACCCCGTCGAGCGGCGTATGCGCATCTATCCGGAGAACGTGCAGATAGACGTAAATGTCTTCACGGCGGTAGTCAAAGCCGGGGTGAAACGTCTCATCATGGCCAGTTCGGTGCATGCTGACAGCCACCGCGATCCCGCCGCCGTTGAGCCGTTGACCATCCCGGGCAGTTATTCCCCCGCGACGCCATACGGCGTGCACAAGCTCATCGAGGAGGAGGTAGGCAAGACCCTCTCAAAGCAGTTCGGATTCGAGTTCATCGGTGTGCGGTTTGGTGGTGTGACGCGAGATGACTCTGTCAAGACGGGCGCGGGGCAGACCGCAACTTGGCTGAGTCACGCCGATCTTCTAAGCGCTATCGAAGCGTGTCTGAGCGTCGAGCCGCTGCCAGGGCGATCGAGCGTTTTCTACGCGGTCTCCGACAACGCCGACAGAATCCACGACACGACCAATCCATTCGACTGGAGTCCGCGCGAGAACTCGGCAAATTTCGTCTAGAGCGAAACTGCTGTCTCTCTGTGCTCGTCGCCGTGCTACTCGGAGGCGAGCGCACTGAGCACGTCCAGGCGTGCGGCCCTGCGTGCCGGCAGTTGCGCCGCCAGCACCCCCGCGAGCGCCGCGACCACGAGCAACACGACCAGCGTGCCCACCGGTATCGACAGCACGTAGCCTGAGCCTGACAGCGCGAAAGCGGTGACAAGGATCGCCCCGACGACGCCGATTATCAGCCCGAGCACCCCACCGATCAGCGAGGTGATCAGCGACTCGTAGCGGATCATCTGGCGGATCTGGCGGCGCGAGGTGCCGATCGCGCGCATCATCCCCAGCTCATGAGTGCGCTCGTAGATCGAGAGCACGAGCGTGTTGACGATCCCAAACAACGACACGATCACCGATAGCGCGAGCAATACGTAGACGAGCAGCAGGAACTTGTTCACCTTGTTGCTTTGTTCCTGGGTGTACTGTGCCGCGGTCTGCGAGTGGGCCTGCGGGAAGCTGCGGCGCAGGAGCGCGTTGATCCCGTGTTGCACTTCGGCGCCGCTCGCGCCGGGGGCGTAGGCGACGAAGTTGACCCCGTCTTCGCGCTGCCCAAACGCGGTGCGCGCCAGCGAGCGCGAGATCGTGAGGTTGGAGAGCAGGCCGAGCACTTCTTCGGAGACGATGCCCCGCACCGTCAAGCTCACCACGTGACTGGAGGGTGTTGCCACCGACAGGCGCTCTCCCACCCGCAGTTTGTGGGCGTTTGCGAACTTCTTGGTGATGATCGTGCCGCCCTGCCCGAGCGTGGCGAGCGTCGCGCTCGAGCCGTGCTCCCATTCGATCTTGTACATCCTCGCAAACGATTCGGGTTCGATCGCGGTCACGGCGCTCTGTTCGTCGATCACCGGTGCGCGCGGCTCTGAGGCGTTGCGCACCCTGCCCTTCGTGAAGGCGATCGCGGTGACCTCGCCCACGCCGTGGACCTGTCTCACCGCAGGCGCGACCGCCGCGGGGATGCCCCCTTCGTTATGGGAGTTCTGCACGATCAGGTTGCCCGCGAAGGAGCGGTTGACCGCATTGTCGATGGTTGTCTTCGTGCCCGCGGCGAGCACCGAGATGAACGCCACGAGCCCAAGCCCGACCGTCAACGCGAGCGCGGTCACGAGCGTGCGCCCGGGCTGGCGCACGGAGTTCTCGCGCGCCAGGCGCCCGGTGATGCCGCGCCAGGCCACGAGCGAGCCGATCGCGTGCCCGAGCGCGGGGATCACCCGCGGGCGCCAGCGAATCAGCCGGTGACGGCGCTCCATCTGCACGCCCTCGCGCATCGCGGCGATCGGCGGCACGCGCGTCGCGCGCATCGCCGGGAAGAGGCCCGCGAGCACCGTCACCACGATGCCCACGCCGAGCGAGACGATCACAGTGCGAGCCTCCAGGACCGTGCCGTTGTCCGGCAGGTCCGCCCCGAACGCCTTGAACAGCCCGTCGAGTGCCGGCGCGAGCAAGATTCCAAGCAATAGCCCGATCACGGCTCCGGTGACGCCCAGCAAGAGGCCTTCCTGGACGACTGTGCGCATGATCTGCGCGCGCGAGGCGCCCAGCGTGCGCAGCAGGCCGAACTCGCGTGTGCGCTGGGCGACGGTGATTGAAAAGGTGTTGAAGATGATGAACGCGCCCACCAGGAGCGCCACATAGGCAAAGATCAAAAGGAAAGTGCGCAGGAAGCTCAGCTTTTCTTCCAGTTCGGAGGTCTGGTTGGCGGCTTCCTGGGCGCCGGTGCGCACCACCAGCGTTCTCGGCAGGACGGCACGTATGCGCGAGGCCAGTTCCCGCGGCGCGACGCTTGGGCTTGCCGCGACGTTGATGCTGTCGTATGCGCCCGGTTCGCCCGCCACATACTGGGCTTGGCTTGACTGCAGCAGTGCGACGGTCGTGCCGCCGAAGGATTCGCTGCCCGCGAACTTGGCAATGCCCGAGATCGTGTAGTGCCGCGCCGGGGATCTACCCGCGATCACGATCTGCTGGCCGAGCATCAGATGGTTGCGCTTGGCGCTCGCCTGGTCGATCGCGACCTCGCTCGTCGTGCTCGGCAGGTGACCCACGGCTGCGGTGAACGCCTCGAAGCGCGGCGGCTGCAAGGCATCGACGAGCCCAAACGCGCCGCCGCTGGTGAGGCGCTTGCCGGAGGTGGTGAGCAACGCGGCGCTGGTTGAGATGTCGCCCGAGGCCGCCGCCACGCCTGGCACGGCGCGCACGCGGGCAAGCGTCGCTTCGGTTAGCGAGGATGCCTGCGAGCCACCGAGCGTTTCCTTTTCGGTCACGACTACCGACTTGTTTGCGTATGCGCTGCCGAACACTTCTGAGAAGGCATGGTTGATCGTGTCGGTGAGGATGTAGGTGCCGGCCATCAGCGCCACGCCCAGCGCGATCGCGATCGCCGTCAATAGCACCCGGAGCTTGCGCTGCACGAAGCCGCGCAGCACCAGCGTGAGCATCAGCCCACGGCCTTCATCAGGTCCAGCGCCTGCTCGGGACTGCCGGCCTCGCCGTCGTGCACGATCTGACCGTCTGCAAGCACGAGTAGGCGATCGGCGAACGATGCTGCGCGGGCGTCGTGGGTGACCATCACGACCGTCTGGGAGAAGTCATCCACGGCGTGGCGCAGTAGCTCGAGCACGTCACCGGAGGACTTGGAGTCGAGGTTGCCGGATGGCTCATCGGCGAACACGACCGCCGGGCGCGAGATCAGCGCGCGTGCTACCGCCACGCGCTGCTGCTGGCCGCCTGAGAGCTCCGCGGGCCGATGACTGAGCCGGTCGCGGATGCCAACCGTGTCCACGAGACGGTCGAACCACTCACGGTCGACCTCGCGGCCCGCGATCGACAGCGGCAGCAGGATGTTCTCCTCGGCGCTCAGCACCGGCAGTAGGTTGAACGTCTGAAAGATGAAACCGATGCGATCGCGGCGCAACTGCGTCAGCGCACGGTCGTCGAGCGCCGTCAACTCCACTCCCCCGATGCTGACCGTTCCGGCGCTTGGTCGGTCGAGCCCGGCGAGCAAGTGCATGAGCGTCGACTTGCCCGAGCCAGACGGGCCCATGATCGCCGCGAAGCGCCCGCTGGGAAAGTCCACCGTGACCCCAGCCAGCGCATCGACCGCGGCCTCGCCCTCGCCATAGCGACGACGCAGATCTCTAGCCTGCACGATCGTTTGTGGACCGTTTTCCGGACCTGTGCTTACCCCTGAGCTCGTGAGCATAGCCCGGCCTTTAGGTTTCGATCGTGACGAGCGTGCCGATCGGCGTGTAGGGCCACACCTGCGCGGCGGCCGCGAGCGGCAGCTCGACGCAGCCGAGGCTCTGGGGCGTGCCGAATGACGCGCGGTCGAAGTTGTGGATCGCGTCGCCGCCGTTGAAGTAGCTGATCCACTTGATCCCGGGGTCTTCGTAGTGGGAGCCGTCGGGATTGGTGCCGCTCATCGTACCTTCGGGAATGTGCTCGAACACGGGGAACGTCCCAAGTTCGGTTTCCGCTCCAGCGATACCCGTGTTCGCGGGCGTGGTGAGCACTGTCTGGCCGTCATGCCAGAGCGTCAGGATCTCCGGGACTTCGCGATGCACATACACGTAGGTGTAGCCGCTTTCCAGATGCTTGCCGGCGATCGCATCGCTCAGCAGCGCATACCAAACTGAGGATCCCGCGATCCCGTCGACGGTGAGTTCGTGGGCGTTCTCGAACTTCATCACCGCGCCGCGAGTGATCGCGTTGGCTTGCCCCGGTGCCCACATCGCCTGCAACTGCCGCGGGGTGTTTGGATAGTGCCAGCTGAAGCTGCCGCTAGGGGGATCGACCGCCGCCTGCGCCTGGGCGCTGCGCGTGCGCGCCACGGGCGCTCCCGACGGCTGCCAATCGACAGGCAGGTAGCCCTCCTGCGCAAGCAACTGCTGCAGGCGTAGCGTCGAGCCGGGCGGCACCGTCCATTCGATTTGGCTACTGGCGTGCAAGCTGTCGCCTGTCCCCGCCGCCACCGCGACCTGGTGTGGAAGTTGAATGCGTAGCCGCGAGCCCAGCGGCGCTCCAAACCCCGACGGCGTGAACACGAGCGTGTGACTGTCGGTTTCCCGCCACTGCCCCGGCGTGCTCGGTGAGATCGACGGGCGAGCCGATCCCAGTGCTTCGCTCACGGGCTTTGAGAATGTGAGACGTATCGGAGTGTAAGGAGAGATCGGGGTGCCCGCGGCGGGGATTGTCGCCATCACTGTCACGTTGGACTGTGGAAACCAGCTCACCTGTGTTGGAGCGCCAACTGTCTCCCAGGGACGCGCTGCCGCCGCGATTTCAACGCTTCCGGTCTGCGGTTGCGCGCCAAGCGACACCGAGCTCTGCGGATCGCTCAACGTGCGATGGGTGAGGCTGCCGGTGCTCCCGTACGCCACAGCGCTCACCGGCTGGTCGAAACTGACGCGCACCGCCGAGCCGCTGGGAACAGTCATCCACTGCTCGGTGACGTGCGCCACCGGCGCACGTAGCATCAACCGCTCGGTGCGCTCGTCGCCGAGCGCCCAGCTGAGCCATCCCGGTCTGCGCACCTTCACCTCGATCGTCACCCGCTCGCCTGGAGTCAACCGTCTCAGCGGCGTCAAGCGACCGCCTTGTACCGCGAGCGCCACCGGCCTGCCGTCCGCTCCAAACGCCTGCACGTGCTCGATCGTGCCGCCCAACGGTTGCACGCTCACGCGCGCGAGCGCTGTCGGGTCGCCCGCGAGGCTTACCCCAGACAGGGCGAACACTGCCACGAGCAGCACGGCCACTGCCAAGATCACAACTATCCCCATGCCAAGCAGCACGCGCTTGCCGCTGCGTCCCGCCGGTGTGTCCTCTCGTTCAGCGTACATCGCCATCGGTAGATCGTAGGACGCTGTGGCGACGGCGGAGCTGTCAGGCGCCGGGCAGGTCGCCGTCGTCTCCCGCGCTGGCCCACAGAGTGCCTTGGCCGTTTGTTTGATCGGCCCCCCTATACTTGAAGCACGGACCGATTGTGGCCGACTCGATCCAAAGGGTGTGGGCGCGCGTTTGCGCTCAATTGCAGGGCAAATCCCGCAAACATGGCCAGCGCGCGAAGTGAGGATCGCGATGCCCAGTCGGATCGATGACAACGGTTCGCAGTCGAGTTCAAATACGTTTGGAATCGCTCAGCGTGAGCTTGACGCGCGCACGAGTGTGATCTCGCTTGAAGGAGAGCTCGATCTCGCGACTGCCCCCCGCGTGAAGTGGATGCTCCTCGATTCGGTGGAGCGAGGTAGTACGCGGCTTGTCGTGGACCTCTCGCTCGTCACCTTCATGGATTCGACGACTCTGGGCATACTTGTGAGCGTTGCAAGAAGGCTCGATGCGGAAGACCGATTGGCGATCGTCTGCGTACGACCCAACGTGCTGAAGATCTTCGAGTTCGCGGGACTGGATAGTGCGTTTGAGATCTTTCCGACGCTCGACGAGGCGCTCGCATATGCGCAGGGGAGCGACGCTTGGACAGGTTGACCAACCCGTCCGGCCCGCAAGCGAGCGCACAACGCTCGCCGGTTCACTCACGCCTGCGGATCGTGGCGATGACGGTTCTCGTGTGCTGCGCACTGGCCTCGGTATGCATCCCCGCCCTCGCCGCCATCCCAGGCCATGTGAGGCTGATCCCCAGTGCCCCCTCGGCGAATGCGAGAGGCAATCCGACGACGGCGAGTGTCCCACCAGAACAGGGACAGCAAGGACAAAGCGAGCCGCGGAGCCACGCATGGGAAAGCCACGAACAGCGCGGTTCGGGTGGACGCGAACGAGAAAGTCTCGATGGGCATGAACGAGAAAGTTCCTATGGGCACGAACAGGGAAACTCGGCTCGTCACGAACAACAGAGCTCGGGCGAAGGCTCTGGCGGTTACCCCCAACAGGGACTGGGTGGACGCCACGGGCGGGAATCGAGCGGTCAGGAAGAGCGAAGCGCCGGGCGCAAACGCACGAACGTCGGGCAAGCCACCTCGCGCGTTTCAGACGGTAGAACTGGTAGAGCGGAAGACGAAGCGGGTGAACGCGACTCCAGCTCCCGCATAGTCCCCTCGGGCGCTTCGCGCAAAACGCTCCTCACTCGCACGTCGCCGACCGGTGCTTCCACGTCCGCATCCCGCTCGGCAGGGGCGGGCACGTCCACGGCGACCACCCCCGCCGCCAAAGTCTCCACAGCACCGGCTCTCACAACTGCTACCCCCACGACACCGGCTCCCACAACAGCGACCCCTACAGCAGCGATCCCCATAACAGCAACGCCCACCGCAGCCGCTACCCCGCGAATCACCAGGACGTCGCAACAGCCAGGCGCCGCCCGCTCACAGCACCCTCGGCGCAGCCGTCGGCACGCCCAACGCCGCTTGCCGACCGCAAGTGCGACTCGCGCGAGGTCCTCGCCAAGTACGAGGGCACTGGCGGCCGGCGCGTCTGTCGCGGCGGCTGGCACCGCTCGAGCCAAACACGTGCGAAGCGCCGATCATGGCGCGAGGAAGTACAGGCGCACATCGCCGATCGTGACTACCATCACCAAGATCGTCAACGTAGTGCCCGTTCCCGTGCGGGTTCTCATCGGCGTCCTGATCGCGCTCGCGCTTGCACTGGGGATACGCTCGCGCGCCATCGCTTTGCGTGCCAAGCGCCTGGAGCAACAACGTGGAGAGTTGCTCGAGGATGTGGGCTTGTTGCAGGCGGCGCTGCTCCCACTGCCACCCGCCCGGATCGGCCCAGTGGGTACCTCGGTTGCATACCGTCCGGCGGATGGCCCCGCGGCGGGTGGTGACTTCTATGACGTGTTTGCACTTGATGACGGCAAGCTGGCGGTCATCGTGGGAGACGTATCCGGGCACGGACGGCAGGCGTTGCCCCACACGGCGCTCGTACGCTTCACGCTGCGGGCCTATCTCGAGGCGGGTCTGTCCCCGCGTGTCGCGGTGCAGACGGCGGGAACCGTGCTCGAGCGCCAGCTCGGGGAGTCGTTCGCCACCGTCGTGGCGGCGACCTACAACCCGCGCGAGCGCGTTCTGGTCTACGCCTGCGCCGGTCATCCGCCGCCGATCGTGCTCGGCTCACAGTCGATCGCCCCGATTGTGATCTGCTCCTCGCCGCCGATCGGCGCCGGCATGCGTACCGGCACCCGCCAGACGGTGGTGTCGGTGCCGGGCTCCTCACGTGTTTGCTTCCACACAGACGGTGTCACTGACGCGCGAACGGGGGGAGAGTTGTTTGGCGCCGAGCGGCTCGAGCATACGCTGGCCGAGCTCGGTCCGCGGGTCAGCGCGCCGGCACTTCTGAGCAGGGTGGTGGAGCAGACCGACTCGCGTCCCGATGACATGGCCGCGTGCGTGTTGTGCGTCGAGGGAGGCGCGGGCGCGCCGACCGTGCTGGTCGAGGAGCTCGAGTTGGACAGCGAGGAAGCCGCCAGCAACCGGACCGAGCGATTTCTTCTGGCTTGCGGAGTCGAGCGCGGTGAAATCGCCGCGCTCACCAGCTCCGCGCGCCTCGTTGCAGAGCGCGAGGGCGCCGTCCTGCTCGAGTTGCGGGTTGGCGAAGGACCCCCGAAGGTCACGCTGGTACGGGACAACGTCGAGCATCTCCATGTGCCAGACCTCAGAAGGCGAGCCGGTCTCGGGGGGTCGTTGTGAGCATCGCGCCCGAGGCGGCGCTCATGGTTGCGCGATTGGCGTCTACGCTAGACGCGACATGTCGGAGACCTCCGATCAGGTGGAGCGGGAGCACACGGGCGTAGCTGCCACTCTCGATCGCGAACCACCACAGCGTCGCCCCGCGATCGTTGCGGTGGACGACGAGCCCGCGGTCCTCGCGGCGGTCGCACGCGACTTGCGCCGCGGCTTCGGCGAGCGCTTCCGGGTGCTGCGCGCCACCTCGGGTGTCGAGGCGCTGGAGGTGCTGCGCGAATTGCGCACGCGTGGGGACCAGGTGGCAATGCTGATCGCCGATCAGCGGATGCCGGGTATGCCTGGCACCGAGTATCTCTTGCAGGCGCGCACGATTGTGCCTGACGCCAAGCGAGTACTGCTGACGGCGTACGCCGACACCGAGGCGGCCATTGCGGCGATCAACGAGGTGGCGCTTGACTACTACCTGCTCAAGCCGTGGGATCCCCCGGAGGAGCAGCTGTTCCCGATCGTTGAGGACTTGCTCACGACCTGGGAGGCGGGCGCGGCGCTTGAATCCGGGGGTGTGCGCGTGGTGGGACACCGCTTCTCGCGCGAGTCGCACGACCTACGTGACTTCCTTGTACGCAACCGCGTGCCGGCGCGCTGGCTGGACGTCGAACGCGACAGCGAAGCACGCGAGTTGCTGCGCGTCGCCGGTGTGGACGCCGAGCGCCTGCCGGTGGCTCTATTGGAGGATGGCACGGTGCTCGAGCGTCCGACGATCCTCGAGCTCGCCGAGCGCCTTGGCATAAGCGGCACGCCGGCGCAGGAGCACTACGATCTTGTGGTCGTCGGCGGTGGTCCGGCGGGGCTCGCCGCCGCGGTGTATGGCGCCTCGGAGGGACTGAAGACCGTGATGGTGGAGCGTGAGGCGCCGGGCGGCCAGGCGGGTCAATCGAGTCGCATCGAGAACTACCTTGGGTTCCCGGCCGGCTTGAGCGGCTCGGATCTGGCGCGTCGCGCGACCGACCAGGCTCGACGATTGGGAGCAGAGTTGCTCACCGTCCAGGAGGCGGTCGGTCTACGCGCGGAGGGCTCCGCGCGCTTGGTGCAGTTGAGCGGCGGCGGGGCGTTGAGCGCAAGCTGTGTGATCGTCGCCTCTGGCGTCTCCTACCGTCAGCTGGACACGCCCGGCTTCCCCGAGCTTACCGGCGCGGGGATCTATTACGGGGCGGCTATGACCGAGGCTCGCGGCTGCTCTGACCAGCATGTGGTTGTCATCGGCGGCGCCAACTCGGCCGGTCAGGCAGCTGTCTACTTCAGTGGCTATGCAGCCAAGGTGACGATGCTCGTACGTGGCTCTTCGCTTGAGAGGTCGATGTCTCACTACCTGATCGAGCAGATCGCGGCACAACCCAACATCGAGGTTCGCACGGGCAGCTCAGCGCTTGCGGCCGAAAGCGACGATGGGCGCTTGGAGTGTCTGCGGGTGAGCGGTCCTGGCGGCGAGGAGAAGCTCCAAGCCGACGCCTGCTTTGTGTTCATCGGAGCCTCGCCGCGCACCGATTGGCTCGATGGCGTGCTCGCGCGCGACGAGCGTGGTTTCATCCTTGCCGGACGCGACGCGCAGGCAAGCGGCTGGCCTCTGCAGCGCGAGCCCTACATACTGGAGACCACGGTGCCGGGAGTGTTCGTCGCCGGCGACGTGCGCGCACGCTCGATCAAGCGTGTCGCCAGCGCCGTGGGCGAGGGCTCGATGGCGGTCTCACTGATCCACGAGTATCTGGTTGAGGCGTGAGTGGTCGAGGCGTGAGCGAGCCGCCGGTCACACTGGAGGAACTGCGCGGCGTCGACCTGTTCGACAGTCTCAGTGACACGGATTTGGCCGAGTGGGTAGCGCTCGCACGCACTCGCCACGTCGATCCGGGCGGGATCATCGCCGAGCAGGGCGAGGAGCCCCCAGGCTTGCAGTTGCTGCTCGAGGGCCGCGCACAGGCTCTGATCCTCGCCCAAGGTCGAAGTGAGCCGGTAGGCCATCACACGGCGCCGACCTGGATGGGGGCGATCGCGGTGCTGACCGGTGGCACGCTTGGGGTGCGTATGCAGGCAGAGACCGACTGCCGCATGGCAACGGTCCCGCCGGAGGACTTCAAGCGTCTCGCGTTCGCCCAGCCCGAGATCCACCAGCGCGTGATGCGCCAGGTCGCGCCGGTGATGAGCAGGGTGACAGAGCGCGAGCAGAACAGCGAGCGCCTCACTTCGCTGGGCACGATGGCCGCGGGCCTCGCGCACGAGCTCAACAATCCCGCGGCCGCGGCTCGTCGCGCCGCCGCGCAGATGACTGAGGCGCTGGAGGCGATCGACTCGGCGCTGGCCTCATTCGTCGAGGCGGGCGTGGAGCGGGAGGATGCAGCGCTTCTGGTGGGACTGCAACGGCAGGCGATTGCGCAAGCGGCCTCAGCCACGGCACTCGACGTGTTGGACGCCGCCGACGCCGAGGACGAGCTGCTGGAGCAGATGCAGGCGATGGGGGTGGGGGAGCCCTGGCGACTTGCCGAGCCACTGGCGTCGGCCGGGGTGGATCGGCAGTGGCTCGAACGAGTCGCCCAACTTGCGGGCCCCGCAACCGACGCCGCGCTGCGCTGGGTTGCGGCCTCGCTGACCGCGGGTCGTCTATCGGCCGAGCTGTGCGAGTCCACCGATCGTATGTCCTCGCTGGTGGGCGCGGTGAAGTCCTATGCCTACATGGATCGAGGCGCGCTTGTGGAGGTCGATCTGCACGAGGGCTTGGAGACCACGCTCACGGTGCTCAGCTACAAGCTCAAGCACACCACGATCGCGCTTGTGCGCGACTACGACCGTGCGCTGCCGAAGCTCACGGTGCGTGGCTCCGAGCTTAACCAGGTATGGACGAACCTGCTCGACAACGCGATCGACGCACTGGGTGAGCAGGGCACGATCACGATCACAACGCGCGCCGACGGCGACTGCGCGGTCGTCGAGATCGCCGACGACGGTCCCGGCATCACGGAGGATCTGGCCGGGCGCATATTCGACCCGTTCTTCACGACCAAGGACGTCGGGCAGGGCACAGGTCTGGGTCTGGCCACCGCGCGACGGATCGTGGTCGAGCGCCACGACGGCTCGCTCACGCTCGACAGTCAACCCGGTCGCACCGTCTTTCGTGTGCGGCTGCCCTTCAGCCAAAAAGCCTGATCGGAGGATTCGATGGCAACTAACACTCAAGAGACCCGATCGAAAGATTCGATGTCAACTGGTACCCAAGAGACCTGATTGGAGGATCCAATGCCCGCTTGTACCCACCTGGATCAGATCCAGATAACCGAGCTGCCCGAGTCGGTCGAGGGCTGTGAGGATTGCCTGCGAATGGGCGGCGTCTGGCTGCACTTGCGCATCTGCCTGGAGTGCGGTCACGTCGGCTGTTGCGACAGTTCGCCCAACCGTCACGCGACGGCGCACTACCAGTCCAGCGGCCACCCGTTGATGCATTCGTTGGAGCCGGGCGAGACATGGTCGTGGTGCTTTGTGGACGAGGTGGCGTTGAACATCCCGGAGGTGCGGGGCCAGACGCGGATACCACCGTCGCCGCTGGGCGGCTGATCCTCGAGACAAGGTTCGTCATCGACGCCTATACGGGCGAGGCGCTGGCTCAGCAGATGGCCATCTTCCAATCTGTGTCCGAAGAGCTGCAGGACTGATTGGCTGTTGCTTCACGATTCGCGTAGTGACGCTCGGTTCCCGAGGGGGAGCTTGTGCTGCTCGCCGACCAGGATCGAACGCTGTGGGATGGCGTGCTCACGCGTGATGACCTCAGCTGGGACGATCTCGTAGAGTCGTTGGGGACATGACGCTTGTTTTGCTCACGGGAGCCACGCGCGGTATCGGCCAAGCGGCCGCGATCGAGCTTGCCCGTCAGGGCGTCGAGGTGGCGCTCGTGGGGCGCGAGCGTGAGCGCGTGGAGGCCGTTGCGCAAGCTGCCCGCGCGAGCGGTGGGGGCGCGGAGGTCCACAAGCACGTCGCCGACCTGACGCTGATGGCCGACGTTCGCACGCTCGCGCAGGAGGTCCGCGAGCGCTACGGGAAGATCGACGTGCTAGCCAACAACGCCGGAGCGTTGTTCGCCTCGCGCAAAGAGACCTCTGAGGGCTTCGAGCAGACCTTCGCGCTGAACCATCTCGCGCCGTTTTTGCTGACCAACCTGTTGCGCGACCTTCTGGATGGGGGACGGGTGGTGACCACGGCGTCCGACGCTCACACCTCAGGACGCCTGGACCTCGAGGACCTGCAGTCCGAGAAGTCCTACTCGGCGATGCGCGTGTACGGGACCTCCAAGCTCTGCAACATCCTGTTCACGCGCGAGCTGGCCAAGCGCGCGCCGGAGCTGCACGCCAACTGCTTTCACCCCGGTGTCGTGCGCACCGGCTTCGGCAAGAACGAAGGCGGCATCTGGAAGGTGCTCACAACGATCGGCGCGCCTTTCTTCCGCTCGCCCGAGCGCGGTGCCCGCTCGCTGGTGTGGCTCGCGGTGTCCGACGAGGCGGCCGCGCTCACCGGCGAGTACGTGCAGGACGAGAAAGTGCTCGCTCCCAGCGCGCAAGCCCAGGACGAGGTGCTCGCCGAGGGCTTGTGGGAGCACAGCGCTGAGCTGGTGGGCCTGCCCGCCGACGCGCCCGCCTGAGCTGACCCCCGCGCCGCCTTTACGTGCGGGTCGATACTGTGGGACGAGCGCAATGTCAGTCGGTAACGCTACCAATGGACAATCGCGGAACCTGATCCTGGCGGCGATGATCTTCGCCGTGGCGATGACGTTCATCGACCAGACGATCGTCTCGATCGCCGCGCCGGAAGTTCAAAAGGAGCTGGGTCTCACCAGCACCGGTGTGCAGTGGGCGGTCAACGCCTATCTGCTGTCGCTGGCCGCGCTGTTCGCCTTTGGCGGCAGACTGGCCGATACCGTGGGTCATCGCAAGATGGTGACGCTCGGCGTGGTCGTGTTCGCCGCCTCCTCGGCGATGTGCGGGCTGACGCCGAAGGGGAGCCTCGCCGAGGCGTGGATCGTGACGTTTCGCGTCGTCCAGGGCGCCGGCGGCGCGATCATGTTCCCGGCCGCTCTCGCAATCGTGGTGCAGACGTTTGCGCTGCGCGAACGAGGCAAGGCGCTTGCGATCTTCTTCGGGATCGCCGGAGGCCTCACTGCTATCGGCCCGATCCTCGGGGGCTATCTCACCCAGTGGACTTGGCGTGCGATCTTCTGGGTGAACATTCCCGTCGCGATCATTGCCCTGGTGCTGATCGTGCTCTCTAAACCGCACACGGTGCATCGTCCCGCACGTATGGACTATCGGGGCTTGGCGCTGATCGCCTCCGGTGTGGCGCTCAGTGTGTTCGGCTTCCAGCAGTCAACGGTCTGGGGTTGGAGCGATCCCGCCACCGGCGCCTGTATCGCCGTGGGCGCTGCGCTGTTGGTCGTGTTCTTCTTCGTGGAGGCGCGCACTACCTCGCCGCTGATCGCGGTGAGCATCTTTCGCATACGTGCGTTTTTCGTCGAGAACCTTGTGCTTGGCATCGCCATGCTGGTGTTTCTCCCTGTGTTCTTCTTTGCCAGCGAGTACGCTCAGATCGCGCTTGGCAAGACGCCCTCGGAGGCCGGGCTGTACCTCCTGTATTTCTTCATCGGGTTCGTGATTGCAGCGCAAATCGGTGGGCGGATGCTCGACCGCGGTGGGGCCAAGCGCCCGGTGGTGCTCGGCTGCGCGCTGAGTGCCGTTGGTTTCTGGTTGTGGGCGGGAAAGGTCACCGGGCTGGACTTCTCCTCCCAGCAGTGGGACATCATCATCGCCGGCGCCGGCATGGGATTCATGCTCGGTCCAGCCAGTACCGATGCCGTCAACCGCGCTTCGCGGCTCTCCTACGGCGAGGCGACCGGCATCACCCAGACGGTCCGCAACTACGCCGCCAGCCTGGGGCTTGCGATCCTTGGCACGATCCTGGTCTCGCAGATGCGCTCGCGCGTCACCACTTCGCTGATCTCCCTTGGTGTGCCGAGCGCGAAGGCGCACGCCGAGGCGTCGAGCATCGCTCAGTCACGCAGCGGCAGCGTCAGCGCAATCCCACACTTCGTGCGGCTCGACTTCGCCTATGCCACACGCTCGGTGCTCTACGTGATGGCAGTGATTATGGCGGTGGCGGCGATCACGGCGTTCGTCGGGCTGCGACGCGGGGTACAAGAGGAGCTGGACACAACCGAGTCCGACCCTCAAATGGAGGCAGCTATCCAACATGATTGAGTTTTCGGAAAAATCATCTGAGCATGATGCACGCTACTGTGGCCGTGCCGTGTCTCGTTATCGCATGCAAGCCTCGATCGCCGTGGCACTTGCCGTCGCCCTGGTCTCGCTCGCCGTGGTGGTCGCTTCCGCGGCATCCACCGTGAAGATCACCAATTGCAACAGTGCAAGCAGCCGTCCCGAGGCGCTGACGCTGACATGCGGCGATGGCAACACGGTTCTCAGCAAACTGCGGTGGTCTAGCTTTGGAGGGGTCAGCGCACAGGCGAGCGGCACCTTCGAAATGAACACGTGTAATCCAAACTGCGCGGGGGGCAAGGTTGTCCGCTACCCGGTGGCGGTAAAGGCTGGCAGCATCCGCAAATGCAAAGCCGGCCTGCGCGTGTACAACAAGCTGAGTCTGAAGTTCACCGGTCGTGCGCCGAAATCGACGAGTGGCTTGAAGAGCTGGACGCTGGGCTGTCCGACCTAAGTCGCGCGAGACAGCTCAGAACAAACGCTGCTGCGGTGCGACCGGCTTGCCGGGCGGATCCGCTGGCTCGGAGGAGAGTCTGGGGTCTCCTCCGAATCTATTCCCGACGCCGCGCCCGCGCACCAGTCCGGCAAGCCGGTCGCGTTCCTCCCCAGGAGCGTAGGCGCCGCGTCTGTATAGCTCCTCGTAGCGTTCAACAAGTTCGGGGCGCTGCGTGCGCAACCAGTCCATGAACACCTCCTTGACCCCGTTGCGCAGGTGTAGTGCGACTCCACCGATGCTCTTCGCACCGGCATCGATGGCGCCCTGAAGCAACGGCTCGAGCTGATGCGGCGCGTCATTGATTCCGGGCATGAGCGGGGCGATCAGCACGCCTGTCGGGATCCCGGCGCGGTTGAGCTCCGCGACAGCCTCCAAACGTGCGCGGGGGTTGGGAGTGTGAGGCTCGGTGGCGCGCCATGCGCGCTCGTCCAGCGTGGGGATCGAGAGGGTGGCGCCGAATGTGGTGCGCTTGGCTATCTGGAGCATCAACGGCAGGTCGCGCAAGAGCAGCGGCGACTTGGTGAGCACCGAGCATGGATTGGCCGCGTCGCGCAGCGCCTCCCAGATGCCTTGCATCAGCCGGTAGCGGCCCTCCACCCACTGGTAGGGGTCAGTGTTGGTGCCGAGTGCCACGTGCTCGCGCTTCCATGACGGTTTCGCCAGCTCGCGGCGCAGCACCTCCGGCGCATTGACCTTGACCACGATCTCCCGCTCGAAGTCGCGGCCGGCGTCGAAGCCAAGGTATTCGTGGGTTGGCCGAGCAAAGCAGTTGTGACTGACCACGCCATTTGCAATGAAGTCGCCGGTGTCCGTGGTGATGTCGTACATGCGTGCCACCAGGCCCAGTGAGCGAATGGAGGTGACACCGAGCTTGGCGTTTGTCTTCAGGGCGGTGTTGTCGATCGATCGCTTCCTTGTGATTGCGGGGTTGGTGCCGAGAAAGAATCGCATCCGCTCGGGAAGTCCACCACGAAGCCGAATGCTGACGAGCCCGTTGCGCCCGGAAAGTGGCTCCACGGCGTAGTCGAAGCCCAGGCGACCGAGACACGCCTTGATCCACGCGACTATCTCGGGGTCGGTGTTGGAGATGCGCCAGATGTGCTCACTGCAGGAACCCTCAGCGTCAAAGATGCCTGCCAGGAAGCCCTTGACCCACGATAGGTTGGGAAGTATCGGCCAATCGATCAGCTCCCTGACTCGTGCAACATGGAGTCGGGCCGAGGTTCGAATCGCGGCGATGGACCTGTGTGTTCCGGTCGCCTCGGCGAACACGAATCGATCGACCTCCGCGCCAAGGTTGGCAAGGTAGTCCTGGGCGCGGTCCAATGCCTCGATATCGGTTAGAGCGAGGCGAAAGCGGTGTACTGTGGAGCGTGGCCTGTTGGGCCGGTCGTACGTGTATGAGCCTAGGGTCCCATCGCCGCGGATTAGTCCGGTGAGGTATCCCCGACGGTAGTCGTCGTCGAGATCGGGTGATCGGACACAGCCTCCCGGGCCGAGTAGTCTGCTTTTCAGCGTGAGATGCGGACGTTGGAGCGGCCCCGATTCGGTGCCGATGACGTGCTTCCATCCGCGTCCAGTGAGAAAGCGATGATCCTCGCTCGCGATGAGCTGTGTTCCATCTTCAAGCTCTATCGCGTATGCCGGCTTGATGCTTGACCACTTCGCGAGTACCCGCGTTCTCACAAAGCGTCTGTACGCGCCGCTACGGATCGTCCCGTAGATCGCGTCGCCAATTATTAGATCGGCAAGTGGCTTGGTGCGCCCATCTGCCATCAGGATCTGTGTCTCTCCCCCCATGCAGTAGACGCATGCATGACCGCATCCCCTGTAGGGATTGATCGTCCAACTGAAGGGCATCCGCGATCGCGCAGGCACTCGGTTGAGCACCGAGCGGGCGCGAACCTCATAGAAGCGCATATCGAGAGCCTCGGGCGCGTCAAAATGGCGCACCACCGCATCGTCGCGGTATCCCGGCAGCCGTCGCTGCCCGTCGGCCTCGTTGGTCAGGTTGCTCCAGCGCACGAACACATGTTCGCATATGTCGCGGCTCGATCGTCAGGCGCCAGCCGGGCGTGGACCGCGGCGTGGCACCGCATGTACCCACAAAAAAGAGATCCACTCGCCGCCGGGCCTTACGGCCTCCCCGCCGGCGGCGAGTGGATTCCCCCCGCGCTCGTCCTGTCTCTGGCCTACGTGTTCGCGCCCCTATTTCTTGGGGCAGGGAACCTTGATGCTGGCGGTCGATGTTTCGCCGCCCAGGAATGTCAGTACGGTCTTGCCCGGGAAGCCGCCCTTGGGGCACTTGGTCGGCACCGTGCCGTAGGAAACCAGTTTTTTGCCTTGCACGTATGCGGCACCGACCCTGATTTTGATCGAAAGAACCGATGCGTAGGGGGCTTCCGGTACCGTTGTCACCAATGGAACGACGGCGGTGAGCTTAGGGCCGAACGGCTTGGCGGCCGTGGAGAATCTTCCGGTGGAGAGTATTTCCAGATCGACAGGAGTGGTGCCTTCGGTGAAGAACGAGAGGCCTCCACCGGACGTGAAGATTGCCTGGACACTCGCTTTCTCCTGGACTCGTGTGCCACCGAAGGCGACAACGCCCAGCACCTGGCCCTTGGGGCTGGCGATCGACTTCTTCGGGCAGCGCGAGATTTCGTGGCTTTCGAGGATCGCGTTCGAGCAGGTCGCAAATCCGGCTGGGTGTAGCTTCGTGCCGGAGGGCAGATACACCACTACGCCGGTAAGCGGCGAGGGGAAGCCTCCATATTCGGTACCGCTGATGGTGAACTGCGTTTCCACCGAGGCGCCGGCTCCGAGGATGTTGCCTGTTTTCGGATACGACTTGCTGTTGGCGGAGCTTGGATTGATGGGGACCGGCAGGATCTTCGCGCTGACCGAGACTTTCGGGGCGGCTTGCACGATCGCTGGGAGCGCCGCAGCGATGACGGTGAGGCAAGCCAAGATGGGTACGGTGCGTCTGATCATTGCGGTCTCCTTGCTTGTGTCTACCCTCACTAACAGGCTGGGGCGGCACAAGTAGCGGTAACGTCGCGGGGATGAGCTCCCTGACTTCCGACGCTGAGCGTTTGCAGCACTGGGATGTGGTGTGTGTGCGGGCGCCGAACCCTGGCCCGCTGACGATGTCTGGCACCAATAGCTGGGTGGTGGGGCGCGATCCCGCATGGGTGGTTGATCCTGGGCCGGCGGTTGACGAGCATTTGGAGAACCTGGCCAGCGCGCTCGTGCGGCGGGGCGGACTCGGCGGGGTGGTGCTGACCCACGACCACATCGACCACTCAGAGGCGGTGGGGGCGTTGCGCGAGCGCTTCCCTGCGCCGCTGGCGGCCGCTCGCGCCCCACAGGGCACACCGGAGGGGGGCATACCCGGAGCGCACACGGCGGCAGGTGGGGCTGAGAGTGCACCGCCGACGCTTGATATGCAATTGAGCGATGGGGTGCACGTGGGACCGTTTGAGGCGCTGTGCACACCGGGGCACGCGCCCGACCACTTCGCGCTGGTGATGGGCGATGTGTGCTTCACCGGCGATGCGGTGCTCGGGGAAGGCAGCGTGTTCGTTGCCCCCGACCCCGGTGCGCTGGCGGGCTATCTTGCGGGCCTGGAACGGTTGGCGGAGCGAGATCTGAAGGTGTTGTGTCCCGGGCACGGCCCGCCGATCTGGACTCCGCGCGAGCGGATCGCGCAGTACATAGAGCATCGTCTGGAGCGTGAGCGGCTGCTGGTGGCGGCGCTCGACGGCGGTTGTCGCAGCACCGAGGAGCTGCTCGATGCGGCCTGGTTTGACGTGCCCGAGCAGCTGCGGCCGCTGGCGACGGTGACGCTCGCCGCCCACCTTGACAAGCTCGCGGAAGAAGGACGACTCCCCGACGGCGTCGAGCGAGCTTGTTAGTGTCCGAGCGCTGATGCCAGGCAGCGCGCCCCCACCGCCGACGCCCACGGTGCCGCCCCCGCCGGTCGGCGACTCGCCGTTCCCGCCGATCGCCGACTACGGCTTTCTGTCGGATTGTCACACCGGTGCGCTGGTCGCCTCCGACGGGTCGATCGAGTGGATGTGCCTGCCGCACTTCGACTCGCCGTCGGTGTTTGCCGCGATGCTCGATCGCGGGGCGGGGAGCTTCAGGGTTGGTCCGTATGGCATGTATGTGCCCGTGGGACGGCGTTATGTGCCCGGCACGAATGTGATCGAGACGACGTGGATGACCCCGCAGGGGTGGCTGCGGGTGGTGGACGCGCTGACGATCAGCGATTGGCACGACGAGGACCGTGACACCGACCATACGCGTCCGCCGACCGACTGGGACGCCGATCACCTGCTGGTGCGGTTGGTGGAATGCATCCAGGGCCAGGTGCAGGTCGAGATGGTGTGCGAGCCGATGCTCGACTACGGCGCGACCGTCGCGAAGTGGAGCTATGTCGAGGACGAGCACGGCCACGGCCTGGACGCGAGCGACGGGGAGACGGCGTTTCGCTTGTTCAGCGACACGCGGATGGGCATTGAGGGCAACCGCGCGCATTCGCGTCACACGATGAGCGAGGGCGAGAAGCGCTTCTGTGCGCTGTCGTGGACGAAGGAGTTACGCGGGCCGCGCACCTCGGAGCAGGCGGAGGCACGGATCGAGCGCACCAGCCACTTCTGGCGCACGTGGCTGGCGGAAGGCAGCTATCCCGACCATCCGTGGCGCGCGCATCTGCAACGCTCGGCGTTGACGCTGAAGGGCCTCACGTTCATGCCCACGGGTGCGCTTGTGGCGGCGCCCACGACCTCGTTGCCGGAGACCCCGCGGGGGTCTCGCAACTGGGACTACCGCTATTGCTGGATGCGCGACGCGTCGTTCACCCTGTGGGCGCTGCACGCGCTCGGTCTCGACTGGGAGGCGGATGACTTCATCCAGTACGTGGCCGACATGGAGCGCAACGAGGACGGGTCGCTGCAGATCATGTACGGGATCAAGGGGCAGAAGGACCTGGCTGAGTCGACGCTCGATCACCTCAAGGGCTACGAGGGCGCGCGTCCGGTGCGAGTCGGCAACGGCGCGTACAACCAGCGCCAGAACGACGTGTATGGAGCGGTGCTCGACTCGGTGTACCTGCACGCCAAGCAGCGCGACCACATCCCTGAGCGGCTGTGGCCGGTGCTGGTCGACCAGGCCGAATGCGCGGCGCGCGTGTGGAAGGAACCCGACCAGGGGATCTGGGAGGCGCGCGGCGAGCCGCGCCACTACGTGTCTTCGAAGCTGATGTGCTGGGTCGCGTGCGATCGCGCCGCGCGGCTGGCCGAACGGCGCGGCGAGGAGGAGCACGCCGAGCGCATGCAGGGCACCGCGGAGGAGATCAAGGCCGACATCCTGAAGCGTGGGGTGGACAAGCGCGGCGTGTTTCGCCAGCACTACGACACCGACGCGCTCGACGCGTCGAACCTGCTGATCGTGCTGATGCGCTTCCTGCCGCCCGAGGACGAGCGCGTGCGGGCGACCGTGACGGCGATCGGCGAGGAGCTGACCGACAACGGGCTTGTGCTGCGCTACCGCACCGATGAGACCGACGACGGGCAGAGCGGCGAGGAGGGCACCTTCCTGATCTGCTCGTTCTGGCTGGTGTCGGCGCTGTCTGAGATCGGCGATCAGCTCGCGGCGCGCCGGCTGTGCGAGCGACTACTGGGGTACTCATCCGAGTTGGGTCTGTACGCCGAGGAGTTGGAAGCGTCGAGCGGGCGTCATCTCGGCAACTACCCGCAGGCGTTCACGCATCTGGCACTGATCAATGCTGTGACCCACGTGGTCAGTGGACTTCAGCATTCCTGAGGATTTGGGGGATTGCCGCCGGGGGCGGCTGCTGCGTGCGTCGTGATGCTCCGTGCGCGGCGGTCCCGTGAGGGCCCCGTCTGTCAAATGCTCCCGTTGTGTGGATGTGTGATGTGCGGAGTCATCGGTCATATCCCGGCTCACCGGGGAGCAGCACGCGTGCGACCTCTCCGTCGAACCACACCTTAGGCTGCACGGGCAGCACCTCGCGTCCGCTGGCGTAGCCAAGCAAATCCGCGACGGTCGAGAACGCGCTGAGCTGCTCGAGATGCTTGATCGTGGGGAACACGAGCAGGATCTCCTCGCGCTCGTGAGCGCTGAGCGCATCTTGGGGAGTGAACCAGCCCTGATCGACACACTCGTGTCCGTCGACGTGGGGCTCCTGTCCCTCGGGTAGCTCGGCCAGGAAGAAGCGTGTGTCGAAGCGGATCGATACCTCCTCGGGTGTGATCCAACGCGAGAATTCGACGAGCGTGGCGGGGTCGACGAGCGTAATGCGCGCCTCCTCGGACAGCTCTCTCGCGGCCGCGGCGCGATGCGCGTCCCCGCCTGTCCCGCGCGATGGTGGATCGCTCTCGTCGACGGCGCCTCCTGGGAACACCCACACGCCGCCCATGAACCGGGCCTTCTCGGTGCGCTTGACGAGCAGCAGCTCCAGCGCGGTGGCGCCGCCACGCAGCAGGATCACGGTGGCGGCTTGGCGTGGAGACGTGGCCTCGCCGAGGTTGAGTCCCTGGCCGGGCTCGGTGTGCTCGCCGAGGTTGAGTTTCTGGCCTGGGCCCGAGTGACGATCGAGATCGAGCTGCTCACCGGACTTGGAGGGCTCGTGCCGGTCGAGTCCCTCGGCTTGCTTCCCATGATTGCTTGAGGTGGCACGACTCATGCCAAGGACCCTACCGCCAGGTAGTGTTATGTGCATGAGCGCAACCCAAACCCTGCAACGCTGGATCTGCGAGTCCTGCGGCTACATCTATGACCCCGAGGAGGGTGACCCGGACGGGGGCATCCCCGCTGGCACTGCCTTCGAGGACATTCCCGACACGTGGTTCTGCCCGGTGTGCGGCGCGCGTAAGCGAGACTTCACGCTGTACGAGGATTGACTGGGACGTACGCTGAGCTGCGCGATACCGCGTCCTACCGATCGAAGATCGACGGGATCTTCGATCGGCCAGCACGCGTGCGTATCACGCCACGCGGGGTGGGCGGGCCTCTTCAATCGTGTCTCGCTTGCCCAGCGAACGTCCCAGCCTCTTAGTTCGCATGAACGTGGAGGAGGTTCTCGAACTCGACAGACGGTACGTCTGGCATCCGTACTCGGCCCTGCCCGGCTCGCTGGCGCCGCTACAGGTGGTCTCTGCCGAGGGCGTGCGTCTGCGCCTGGCCGACGGGCGCGAGCTGATCGACGGCATGTCCTCCTGGTGGTGCGCGATTCACGGCTACCGCCATCCGGCGCTCGACGCGGCGGTGCGCGAGCAACTCGAGCGCATGGCGCACGTGATGTTCGGCGGGCTCACCCACGAGCCGGCCGCGCGGCTCGCCGAGCGCCTCGTCGAAATCACGCCGGATGCTCTTCAGCACGTGTTTTTCGCCGATTCTGGCTCGGTGTCGGTGGAGGTGGCGATCAAGATGGCGTTGCAATACCAGCGCGCGGTCGGCCACCCCGAGCGCACGCGGCTGCTAACGGTGCGAGGCGGCTATCACGGCGACACGTTTGGTGCGATGACGGTGTGCGATCCGGTTGGCGGGATGCACTCGTTGTTCACGGGCACGCTCGCCGAGCAGGTGTTCACCGAACGCCCCCCCGATGGGTTTGAGTGTCCGCTGGATGAGGCCTGGGTCGAGCACGTCGGCGCCCTGTTTGATCGCCATGCCCACGAGCTCGCCGCCGTGATCGTCGAGCCGGTCGTGCAGGGCGCGGGCGGGATGCGCTTCCACTCGCCCGAATATGTGGCGGTGCTACGCCGGTTGTGCCGAGAGCACGAACAGCTATTCATCCTCGACGAGATCGCCACCGGCTTCGGACGCACCGGTGCCCTGTTTGCCTGTGAGCACGCGGACGTCGCACCGGACATCATGTGTGTCGGCAAGGCGCTCACCGGCGGCTACCTCACGCTTGCCGCGACGCTCTGCAGTGCTGAGGTGGCCCGAGCGATCTCCTCGGGCGAGGGCGGTGCGCTGATGCATGGCCCCACCTACATGGCCAACCCGCTCGCCTGCGCGGTCGCACTCGCCTCGCTCGACCTGCTCGCCGACGGGAGCTGGCGCGAGGATGTCACACGTATCGAACGGGGCCTGCGCGAGGGCCTTGCGCCCGCCCGCGAGCTTCCCGGGGTCGTCGACGTGCGCGTGCTCGGTGCGATCGGCGTTGTGCAGATGGAGCACGACGTAGACATGGCGGCCGCAACGGCCGCCGCTGTCGAGCAGGGAGTCTGGCTGCGGCCGTTTCGCGATCTGATCTATGCGATGCCTCCGTATGTGATCGGCCGAGACGATCTCGCTCGGGTGACCGAGGGGTTGGTGGCTCTGGCCGCTGGATGAGGATTGAGCTTGAAATCCGTCGCATTACACCTGTCGACGGCTAGGACGTATGTTGCTTGTGACATAGCATCACCTTTCTCCGGGGGTAGGACCCCGGCGACGCCCAAAGAGGAGATGCGTCGGCAACATCTAACCAGCCATACGCCGACCTTATGGCTCGCTTGGGATGAAACTCTTACGAGATAGCCAATCTCGTCACGCCAGCCCGTTTCGGGAGCTCGTCTACACGATGCCTGTATACATATCGGCGAGGACGGCATTGCGGGAGTCCGCGGTGCGGTGGTGGCTGTGTGTAGATAGGTCATTGATATTATTACTCGACACCTTGACATGGAGTCAGTGCAACTATAAGCTGCGGTTATGTTCGAGGGGGATGGGAAGTTGTCCGGCAGTGGCGCGGGCTTCCGGCGCGCAGAGCGCATGGGTGGATACTGATGATCGCGCGTCTTTCGATGCGGCTCCGCGTCCACTGGTTGCGTGCCGGACAGGTTTTGCTACCGCTTGCGCGCAGCTTGCGGCCTCCGCGTATTCTCCGCCGACGAACGTGGAAGTCGTTCTACAGCGTGGCCTGCAGCGTATTCCTTGCTGAGGGTGTCGCGAGTTTCTTGAATCTGGGGTATCTCGACGATCCCTGGGAACTTAGCGGCGAGAATCCGGACGATGTTGTCAATCGAGTCTCTGAGCGTCTCTACGAGCAGGTTGTGAGTGGAGCCGATCTCGATGGCTCGACGGTAGTGGAGGTGGGCTGTGGGCCCGGCGCTGGCAGCGCGCACCTCGCTCGCACGTGTCACCCCGCATCGCTCCTCGGCATCGACCTCAGCGACGACCTGATCGTATGGTGTCGACAGCATCACAGCCTTGACAACCTCGAGTTCCGGCAGGGCGACGCGCAGAATCTGCCGGTGGAGGACAACAGTGTGGATGCCGTCGTCAATGTCGAGTCATCGCACTGCTACCCATCCAGATTGCGCTTTTTCGAAGAGGTGTCTCGCGTTTTGCGCCCAGGCGGATCATTCTTGTATGCGGATATCGCGATCTCGCACAAGCGAGATGAAGCGGATGCCATGACCGCTCAACTGAGGCAGGCCGGACTGGTAATCGACCATTGCGTCGATATCACGAAGAACGTGCTTGCGGCGCGAGATGCGGTGTCGCGCTCCTCCTTTGGTTCGCGTTTGCGGGAAAAGATGCCGTCAGTCACAGTGGCGCTCGTTGAAGCTGGCCTAGGACTGACCGGCTCGAAGCTCTACGCCGAAATGGCGAATGGGCGAATGCGATACGTGCAATGGAGAGCATCCAAGCCAGTCGAGGCCGCGAGTTTGAGCGCTGCTGTTGTGCATCGGTGAGCGGTGTGAAGTTAGCAGTCAGACTAGCTCTGCCCACCTAGCCAAAGCTCGATCGGGAGCGTTGCTCCCGCCCATGCAAGAGCGGTTGTCTCCAGTGTTGCTATTTCAGGCAAGCCCAGGGTTTCGATCTCGCCCAACCGCGCAATCGTGTCGCGGTTGGAGCGCTCCATCTCGGAGTGCTCTGCGGGCCACGGGGTCATCACCACGGCAGCGACGGTGAGCGCGGCGGCTCGCGCGGCGTCGATCGTGAGCAGAGTGTGGTTGATCGTGCCCAGCCCGGGACGCGCGGCGATCAGCAGCGGAAGTCGCAGCTCGACGGCGAGATCGCGCACGGTGAAGTCGTCGCTCAGCGGCACGAGCAGGCCGCCTACGCCCTCGACGATCAGTGTGCGGCCCTCGCCCGCCGCACGGGCTTGTGCAACGAGACCAGCCGGCTCGATGCTCCGGCCCGCCATCGCCGCGGCAAGGTGTGGAGACACCGCCGGTCCGAACCGCAGCGGCGCGACGTCGTCTGGCTCCATTCCGGCCGCAAGGCCGAGCAGCTCATGATCGGGAGGCCACGGCCCGGATGGCTCGTCGAGGCCAGTGAGGACGGGCTTGTAGGCGCCCACCGGCGCACCCGTGGCCCTCATTGCTGCCAGCAACGCGGCGCTTATGATGGTCTTGCCAACGCCGGTGCCGGTGCCTGTTACGAATAGGCCGCGCACGCGCGTGGGATTAGGCGACGCGGGTGAACCTGCGCTTGGATGCAGGCTCGTGGCTCGATGTGGATGTCTCGTGCGAGCTGCGCGTCGCGGAGCGCTCGCCGAGTATCGAGGGCTCTCCGAGTCGCGACGGGTCAAGCCCCGTTTCGTGTGCCGCATCGGCTAGGACCTTCGCCGCGTGGCGCAACTCCTCAGCGTTGTGGGAGGACATCGTTGCCAGTCTCAATCTTGAAGTGCCGCCTGCCACGGTCGGTGGTCGGATTGCCTGCGCGAACACGCCTCGCTCGAGTGCCGCCTGGCAGAAGTTCACCGTTTGCTCGCTGTCGCCCACGACAAGCGGCACGATGTGCATATTGCTCTCGCGCACGGCAAAGCCCTCGCGTGCAAGGGCGCTGCGCAGGGCGCTGGCCGCTTCGTGCAGAGCGGTCACCTGCTCGGGGTGCTCATCCAGCAATTCCAGCGCCGCCAGCGCGCCGGCCATCGACGGTGGTGGTGGAGCGGTCGAGAAGATGAACGGGCGCGCGGTGTTGATCAGATAGCGCACCATTTGCTCGCTTGCGCACACATATGCGCCGTATGAGCCGAGTGCCTTGCCGAGTGTGCCGATCAGCGCGTCGACCTTGCCTTGCAGTCCGGCTTCGGCGACTGCGCCGCGACCGCCGTCCCCAAGCGCGCCTGTCGCGTGTGCCTCGTCCACGATCACGCGCGCCTCGTGCGCGCGGGCCAGCTCCACGATCTGGGCCAGCGGCGCCACGTCGCCGTCCATCGAGAAGACCGAGTCGCTCACGATCACGCGCCGACCCTTGCCGCCGTGCTCGCGCAGACAGCGCTCCAGGTGATCGGTGTCGAGGTGGCGATACACCACCACCTGCGCTCGCGACGCACGGCAGCCGTCGATGATCGATGCATGGTTGAGCTCGTCGGAGAAGATCGCATCGCCGGGGCCGGCAAGCGCGCCGATCGCGCCGAGGCTAGCGAGATAGCCCGAACCGAACAGCACGCAAGCCTCGCTGCCCTCGAATGCTGCCAGCCTCCGCTCCAGCTCGCGATGGATTGTCATCGTTCCCGACACCAACCGCGACGCGCCGGCCCCGACGCCCAGCCGCATCGCCGCGTCAGCCGCCGCCTCGCGGACCAGTGGATGATCGGCCAGCCCGAGGTAATTGTTTGAGCACAACAGCAGCACCGGTTCGTCTTCGAGCAGCACGCGTGGCCCCTGCGGCCCGGAGACTGTCCGTAGCCGGCGATCCAAGCCAAGCCGCTCCAGCTCGCTCAAGCGTTCTTCGATCTCGTTCATGACTGGCGCTCGGAGATGATCATCGCGGTGTCGCTTGCGGCTCGCCGGCCTGCTCGCTCATCTCGGCGCGGCGCGTCAATCCCCCCAGCCGGCGGGCACCGCGTTGCGCGCGCCGTCAGGTCGCGGTGGCACTGCACGTTTGGCCTGGAAGCGCAGTTGGGTCGAGGGGTCCCACATGCGGATCTCGAGGCCCTCGCGTCCGGGGGACTGCCCGCCGCTGTCATCCAGTAGCTCCTCGACGACATCCGGCGTCTCGCCGTCCAGCCAGCCGGAGCGGTTGTCGGGTCGCGGGTTGGATCCGTTGTCGCTTTGGCGAGCGACGTTCAGGCCGAGCCCTTCGAACATCTCGCGGTCTTCCTCTGGGCTCGATCCGAGCGTGGTGAGGAAGTTGCCCATCATCACGCCGTTCAGCCCGGCCTTCACCGCAAGGGGTTGTAGCTCCCCGAGGTTCTCGACGCGTCCGCCGCACAAGCGAAACAGTGCCTCAGGCAGGATCAGGCGGAAGATCGCTACCCACTTGACCGCCTCCCAGGGGTCGATGTATTCGCGGTCGCCGAACTTCGTGCCCGGCCGCGGGTTGAGCAGGTTGATCGGCACGCTCGTCGGGTCGATCGCGGCCAGCTCGAAGGCCATCTCCACACGCTGCTCGCGGCTCTCGCCGAGGTTGAGGATGCCCCCGACGCAGGTCTCAAGTCCTGCCTCGCGCACTGCCTGGATTGTGCGCAGCCGGCCCTCGTAACGCACGGTGGTCGAGACTTCGTCGTAGTAGCTCTCGGCCGTCTCCACGTTGTGGTGTACCCGCTGGATGCCGGCCTCCTTAAGCGCCTTGGCGCGTGCCGCGGACATGTGCCCGATCGAGGCACAGCGCTTGAGGTTCGTCTTCTCCGCGACAAGCCGCGCCCCCTCGAGGATCTTCTCGAAGTCGCGCTTTGACAGGCCCTGCCCCTGGGTGACCATGCAGAAGCGATGGGCGCCGGCGGCTTCCGCGGCGCGCGCGTGCTCGAGGATCTGCTCGGGGTCCATCATTGCGTGTAGTGGAGTCTCCGCCTCGGCGAAGCGCGACTGAGCGCAGAAACCGCAGTCCTCGGCGCAGCCACCGGACTTCGCATTTACCAGCGAGCACATGTCGGTCGAGTCCGAGAAGCGCTCCACGCGGGCCGCCCACGCGCGCTCGACCAGCGCTTCGATCTCGGCGTGATCTTCGAGGTCGCCGAGCTGGAGTGCTTCCTCGCGAGTTATCAGCGGCGGCATCGGCGGCGACCTCCGGTCGTTCTCGGGCATTTGGAAATTATGGAGCGCACGGGACAGTACCGGGAAGGCGTTTGCGGAGTACGCCAGCCACTCGATCGTCAACTGTGCGGCGTCGTACGGGTCGGCGGATACCGCCACGAGTCTGACCGATGCTGGCTGGCCGGCGGCTTGGCGGGGCGCAAGTATGATCGCGCCGATGAGCATGCCAGCAGGCACTCGTGAATGAGCACGCCAGAAAACACTCGCGAGCGACTGTTGGCGGTGAGCGATCTACACGTCACGCATCCGGAGAACCGCGAGATCGTCGAGCGCATACGACCGGAGAGCGATGCCGACTGGTTGATTGTCTGCGGGGATATCAGCGAGACGATCGCCGATTTCGAGTGGGCGCTCGGACTGCTCTGCGAACGATTCGCGACGGTTGTATGGACCCCTGGCAATCACGAGCTGTGGACCACACCGGATGAACGCGTGAAGCTACGCGGCGAGCAGCGCTATCGCCATTTGGTAGAGATATGTAAACAGATCGGGGTGCTCACGCCAGAGGATCCCTATGCGATATGGGAGGGAGCGGGCGGCCCGCTGACGATCGCGCCCTTGTTCGTGTTGTACGACTATTCGTTCGGACGCAACATCGCCCCGACCAAGGAGCAGTCGCTGGCGCTTGCCCATCGGGCGGGAGTGGTCTGTAGTGATGAGTATCTATTGCATCCAGATCCGTATGCAAGTCGCGATGCTTGGTGTCACGCGAGAGTGGCGTACACCGAGCGGATGCTCGCATCCTGTGACGGTGACACCCCGATTGTGATGGTCAACCACTTTCCTCTCATCGACGCTCCGACGAAGGTGCTTTGGCATCCGGAGTTCGCGCAGTGGTGTGGCACCACGCGTACCGCAGACTGGCATCGCCGTTTCAAGACCGCTGCGGTCGTATACGGTCACCTGCACATTCCGCGTACGACATGGCATGACGGCGTTCGATTCGAGGAGGTCTCGCTTGGCTATCCGCGTGAGTGGCATCGTCGCAACCCGCGCAGAGCAGTCCTCCGCCAGATCATGCCTCCGCCGGAGGGGTCGTGATCGAGGAGATCCTGCCGAGCGGTGTGATCGCGGTCGAGGCGCGAGACGACACGACTACCGCGAGACTCTTTCCCGAGGAGGAGCTCATGGTCGCCAAGGCAGTTGAGAAGCGCCGGCGCGAGTTCACAACGGCGCGCGCGTGCGCACGCGCGGCCCTTGTGCAGCTGGGGTTTCCGGCTGTGGCGATTCCAACCGGCGAACGTGGGGAGCCCGTCTGGCCTGCTGGGGTGGTCGGCAGCATCACGCACTGCGAGGGCTACCGAGCATGCGCCGTAGCGTGCTCTGGCGATGTTGTGAGCATTGGCATCGATGCTGAGCTCGACGCCTCACTGCCGGCGGGCCTTCTCGGCGATATCGCAAGGCCCGAGGAGCTGCCATCGTTGGAGCGGCTTGAGCGAGTGTTGCCTGAGGTGCACTGGGATCGCCTGCTGTTCAGCGCCAAGGAGTCCGTCTACAAGGCCTGGTTCCCGCTCGCAAAACGGTGGCTCGGCTTCGAAGATGCCGTCGTAGAGGTTGAGCCTGGCGCGGGGACTGCGGGGATTTTCACGGCGCGACTGCTGGTATCGGGGCCGTCGCTGGCGGATGGCCCACTCCAGATTCTCCCCGGCAAGTGGAGGGTATGCGACGGCGTCATCCTCACGGCTGTAACCCTGTGCGCACGGTGATAGCAGCTGGCGTTGCGCTAAGCCGGCGTGTCTGACATGCTTGCGCGCCGATGACCCCCCGACTGGACCCAGAGGCCGAGGTTCTGCTCGAAGTGATGCGCGCGGCGGGCACAGCGCAGGTCCACACTCTCCCGGTGGAGCAGGCTCGTGAGCAGGCGAGGGCGGCGTTCGTCACTCGAGGCGAGCCGATTGCCATCCACCACGTCGAGGACATCTCGCTGCCCATGCCCCACGGGGATTTGGGTCTTCGTCTGTATCGCCCCGCGGCTGGTGTGCTTCCGGTGGCCCTATTCCTGCATGGGGGTGGCTGGACGCTCAACGATCTGGACACACACGATCGCCTGTGCCGTCGCATTGCTCGGCGTTCAGGGTGGCTCCTTGCCGCATTGGACTATCGTCGGGCGCCTGAGCACAGACATCCGGCCGCGCTCGAGGACGCGCATATGGCCTATCGCTGGTTGCTCGATAACGCGGAGCGGCTGAAGGGCGACCCGGAGTGTCTGGCACTTGTGGGTGAAAGCTCTGGGGCCACGACGGCGACCTGCCTCGCGCTGCTTTTGCGCGACCTTGGTGCGCCCATGCCGGCCCTGCAGGTCCTCGCCTATCCGATGACGGGCGGTGGACATAGCGATTGGGCGTCTCGTCGAGAGAGGGGGAGCGGATATACGCTTGACGAGGAGACTCTACGTTGGTTCATGGGCAACTACATGCCCGTCGCCGGTCGTCCGGACGGTACCTATCTGTTTCCTCTTTCCGCTCCAGATCTAAGCGGTCTTGCACCAGTCTTTATCATGACCGCGGAGTTCGACCCTCTGCGCGACGAGGGTATCGCTTACGCGCAGAGACTGGCTTCCGCGGGCGTGCCAGTCGAGCACATCCATGTCGAGGATCAGATGCATGGCTTCCTGCTACTGGATCGGGCGGTCAAAAGAGCGTCGGCTTTGATCGACCGGCTGGCCGACGCACTGGCATCTCAGGCCTCTGCGGCCACTGCACGCGCACGCGAGGCTTTCACCGTCTGACGGGGTTTGCGAGTAGTCGTCTTGGGTGGCGTCTCGCTCCGGGAGGAATCGTTCGCTTGGGCATACTCGCGTAGCTTCTCGTCGATGAAGTCGTTTGCCGCGGCGCGCCCCAAGAAGGGCGCGAGCACCAGATAGGTGGCGTGAGGTGTGAGCCGGGGGAGCTGATGGATCTGATGCCTGCGCGCGTGGTAGTAGCCGATCTCGAAGATCGTGGCCGAGATCGCATCGAGCACCGTGCGAGGAGGCGGTGTGGTCGTGCTCATATAGCCTTCCTGCACAAACATCTTAAAGGCGGCATGACTGTCTTCGACGCGTTGTATCGCGGGGCTGCCAACCGCGTGCGATTCGACGTAGCCGATGTAGGCGAGTATTGGGTAGGTGGAATCGAAGTGTGTCCCGGCACGGATGCCTTCCCAGATGCGCTCCGGCCAGCTGGAGCCGCTGAAGAAGGCGCTTGCGCAGACGGCCATCAACTGCTGGAAGCCAGCCTCATGGATGGCCAGGAATGCCTGCTGCTTATCGGGGAAGTTGGCATAGAAGACGCGTCTGTCGACGCCGGCTGTCGAAGTTATGTCGGCGATGGTCGCGGCCGCGTAGCCCTTGCGTGCGGCAACGTCAGCGGTTGCATACAGGATACGTTCGCGCTGGTTGCGCGCGACCTCCGCGGAGGTGAGCTTAGGGCGCCCTTGCGGCAGTGCCGGCGGGATGCGCAAGGCCAGCTCGGAGACATGTTCGGGGGCCGGTAGGGGCGGTCCGGGCTCCAGCGTGCGCCAGCGGTGGAGATCGGTTGGCTGACAGTAGCCGTCGATCCAGTCGACGATCTGCTCGGCGAGCTCGCGCAGATCGTGTTCGTTGCGACGCAGTCGTGGTGCCAGCAGCCCACAGATTCCGCCGACGAGAGCTCTGGTCGGAAGATCTGGGGTGGATGCTTTCGGCGAGGCCTTCGCACGAGCCCGTTCGATGATCTGCTCGATCTGCCCGACAGTGCGGTCATGCTGCTCGAGCACTCGCAGGCCACCGGCAAGCGTCTCGTTCACGAGGAACCTGGCGCGATCGGGTCGGGCTTCGGCACGCAGGATGAGCGCCCTTATGCCCGCCTGCACGGCCCGCTCTGGTGGCTCTGCCTCAACCGCTTCGCTGACGCGCTCGAACAGTTGTTCGGATATCTCGCGATGAACCGTTAGGAAGCAGTCGTCCTTGTCGATGAAGTACTCGTAGAAGGTGGGTCGCGACACGCCGGCGTGAGCGATCACCTGAGCGACATTGGCTCCCTCGTATCCCTTGCGGACGGCCGCCAGGAGCATGCCGTCCAGCAGCCGCTCGCGCTGGGTTCCCTTCTGTTCTTTACGAGAAGTAGACATGGTGTTTATCTCCCTGGGACGTTTGGGGACACTATCTCACCTCAGCTTGCCAGCCGCCCGCGAGCAGGGCATTTCGAAGATGTTGCCCCTCGCCCGGACGGCGAGCATCTTGGTACATAGATGAAGCTTTGGAATATCGCAAAATCAATCCTACCGAGAGCGTTTATTGCGTCCCGACGTCCGTAGGCGCAACGCCGGGAGCCTGAGCGTCGGCGCGACACCACATTGTGCGATCGCTGTATTGGACGGATGTTTGAGCCCTTCGGGTCGCGCTTCCCAGCGAGATTGACAACAGGGCGTGTCTTGTCTTAGTATCGCTACTCATGTTTCTGATTCGTGTCGAGAAAGCCATCTCGCGACGAGCAGAATGATCGACCTGGGGGAGACGAAGAGATCGTACGGGCCACTTGCGTCGTGTTGGGAGCGTGTGCACGCTTTGCAGGCATGAGAGGCGTCACAGCACGAGCCGAGGGCTCGATGCTCGATGCGTGACGGCTCGGCCATAGCGGTCGTCGGTATGGCCTGCCGGGTGCCCTGTGCCTCCGATCCCGCTGCGTTCTGGCGATTGCTGCAAGCGGGATCGAGCGCGATCTCGGAGGTGCCCGCCGACCGCTGGCCCGTTGACCACGCTGTCCTTGACGCGCTCTCGCCCGCGGCCCGATACGGAGCTTTCCTGGAGCAGGTCGATCGGTTCGATTGCGCTTTCTTCGGCATCTCGCCCAGGGAGGCGGATTCGATGGATCCTCAACAGCGCTTGGGCCTGGAGTTGTGCTGGGAGGCATTTGAAGACGCTCGCATCCCTCCCGGTGGTCCGGCCGGTAGCCACACGAGCGTGTTCGTCGGGGCGATATCGAGCGATTACGCCGATTTGACACGTGCGCGCGGCATCGCCGGCGTGACGCGTCATGCGGCGACGGGCTTGTATCGCGGCATGATTGCCAACCGCGTGTCTCACAGACTGGGCCTGCATGGTCCGAGCCTGACCGTTGACACCGGGCAGTCCTCCTCATTGGTTGCGGTGCACCTGGCATGTGAGAGCCTGCGCCGAGGGGAGTCAAAGCTCGCGCTGGCGGGCGGCGTCCATCTGAATATCTCCGCCGCCAGCCTGTTGGAGGCATCCAGCTTCGGAGGGCTCTCCCCGGATGGGCGCTGCTTTACGTTCGACGAGCGGGCAAACGGCTACGTACGGGGCGAGGGTGGCGCGGTGGTGTTGCTCAAGCCGCTGTCTGACGCACTCGCGGGCGGCGACTCGATCTACTGTGTTATTCGCTCGAGCGCGGTCAACAACGACGGTAGCGACGGCACGTTGACAGCGCCGAGCCAGTCGGCTCAAGAAGAGGTTCTCCGACTTGCCTATGGGCGCGCTGGTGTCAAGCGCTCGGACGTGCAGTATGTGGAGCTGCACGGAACCGGCACCGTATTGGGAGATCGCGTCGAGGCGACGGCACTTGGTGCCGTGCTCGGCTCGGCTCGTCCGGCCGATCGGCCCCTGCCGGTGGGATCCGTCAAGACCAACCTCGGGCATCTGGAGGCGGCCGCGGGCATCGTGGGGCTTCTGAAGACGGCGCTGTGCATCAAGCACGGGGAGATTCCGGCGAGTCTCAACTTTCAGCGACCGCGGTCGGACGTACCCCTGCGGGAGTTGCGTCTGCGCGTGCAGCAAGAGCTGCAGGCGTGGCCGAGCGTTCAGTCCGGCCGTCTGGCCGGTGTCAGCTCCTTTGGTCTTGGGGGAACCAATTGTCACGTGGTGGTCGGTGAGGCACCGAGCTCCGATAGGCAAACAGTTGGGGCTCTCCGCTCCCGGCACCGCGGCGGCCCACTGGGCGAAGGCCTAATTGCCTGGCCGATATCGGGTCGCTCCGCGCCGGGGCTGCATGCTCAGGCACGCAAGCTGGCAGAGCACCTAGAAGCGAATCCACATCTAGAGTTGGATGGCGTCGGAACCACGCTTGTGACCGGTCGAGCAGTCTTCGAGCACCGCGCCGTAGTGCTCGGAGCCGACCGCGAGGAGCTGCTGGAGGGGCTGCACTCGCTGGCGGTCGGACAATCACGGGCAAGCGTCGTCCAGGGCGTCCACTCTGGGGTCATCCGACGTCCGGTGTTCGTCTTCCCGGGACAGGGTTCACAGTGGCAGGGCATGGCGTTGGAGCTGATCGACGCCTCGCCCGTCTTCGCCGAGCGAATTCAGGCATGCGGTGATGCCCTTTCCTCGCATGTGGATTGGTCGCTTCAGGACGTGTTGCGCGGCTCACCGCATGCCCCGGGCCTCGATCGAATCGACGTGGTGCAACCACTGTTGTTCTGCGTCATGGTCTCGCTGGCCGATCTGTGGCGCGCGTGCGGAGTGCAACCGGCCGCGGTCATAGGTCACTCACAGGGCGAGATCGCGGCAGCCCATGTGGCCGGCGCTCTCTCGTTGGCGGAAGCAATCCGGATCGTGGCGGTGCGAAGCAAGGTGCTGGCGCAGGCGGCGGGGCGAGGCGCGATGGCCTCGGTCGCCCTGTCCGCGGAGGATGTCTGGTCGCGCATCGCGCGATGGGGAGGTCGTGTCTCGGTGGCCGCTGTCAACGGTCCATCGTCGCTGGTCGTCTCGGGCGAGACGGACGCACTCTCTGAGCTGTTGGAGGAGTGTGTGGGCGCTGGCGCACGCGTGCGAAAGATCCAGGCGGCCTACGGAGCGGGTCATTCCGCTCAGGTTGAGGTCGTTCGCGACCTCTTGATCGACTCGCTTGACGGCCTTGAGCCTCACACGGGTGGGCTGAGCTTCTACTCGACCGTCACCGGCGGAGTGCTCGATCACAGACAACTGGGTGCCCATTACTGGTACCGCAACGCGCGCGAGACAGTGCGCTTCGAGGAAACCGTGCACAGGCTGTTGGATGACGGTCACCGAGGGTTCCTCGAGGTCAGTGCGCACCCGGTTCTGACGGTGGCGGTGCAGGACACGGTCGACCATGCGGTTGGCGGGGAGAACGACGCGTTGGTCGCGTATTCGCTCAAGCGAGGAGACGGTACTCCAAAGCGCTTCCTGTGCTCGCTCGCGATGTTGTGGGTGCACGGTATCGACGTGGATTGGGCAAGCGTTCTCTCCGTGGCCGGCAAACCTGGGGTTGGGCTGCCGACCTATGCCTTCCAGCGGGAGCGTCATTGGTTGGGATCGTCGAAGCTTGACGAGCCATTCGGCGTCGAGCATCCCGTCGCGGATCGATCGCTCGCCGCCGACCGTCCTGTCGCCGCCCACGGATCTGTCGAGGATCCCGCTCCCGGGCACAACTCACCACAGTGCGGAGAGGGGATTGACGCTATCTCACCGGCGTCTCCCCGAGAGCCTGCCTCGGGAGGTTCGCTTGCGGGGCAGCTTCATGGTATGTCTGCGCTCGCGCAAAAGTCGCTGGTGCTAGGGATCGTGCTGACGGAGGCGGCCAGCGTGTTGGGATACCGCTCGCCCGAGGGGCTGTCCCCAGAGCGCACGTTCAAGGAGCTCGGCTTCGACTCGGTCGCAGGAGTGGAGCTGCGCAATCGGCTCAACGCGGCGACGGGCCTTCGCCTTGCGACGGCGCTCGTCTTTGACCATCCAACTCCCAGTGCTTTGGCTGGTCACTTGCTGGCTCTGCTTACGGGTTCCACCGCCATGGTCGCCGCAACCAGACACTCCGTCGAGGTCGACGAGCCCATCGCGATCGTAAGCATGGCGTGTCGTTACCCAGGTGCAGTTCGCTCTCCCGAGGACTTGTGGAATTTGGTGAGTTCGGGCGTCGACGCGATTACCGAGTTTCCGACGAACCGTGGCTGGTCAACTGACGCGCTGTATCACCCGGATGCCGATCACGCCGGCACGAGCTATACACGCGAGGGGGGATTCATCCATGATGTGGATGAGTTCGATGCCGAGTTCTTCGGTATCAATCCGCGCGAGGCGCTCGCGATGGATCCGCAGCAACGATTGCAGTTGGAGGTGTGCTGGGAGGCACTTGAACGTGCGGGCCTGCCACCTGATTCGTTGCGTGGGAGCGACACAGGTGTCTTCACTGGTGTGATCTACCACGATTATGGAGCGCGCGCGAATGGTCAGGCGCCGCCGGAGCTCGAGGCATATTTGGGGATCGGCAGCGCTGGCTCTGTCGCGTCTGGTCGAGTTGCGTACACGCTCGGCCTCGAGGGTCCGGCGATTACGGTCGACACCGCGTGCTCGGCCTCGCTTGTCGCTATGCACCTTGCGTGTGGCGCCCTGCGCTCGCATGAATGCTCACTGGCACTTGCAGGCGGCGTAACCGTATTGGCGACCCCTCAGTCTCTTGTCGAACTCTCTCGCCAACGCACACTCGCGCCGGACGGCAGGTCGAAGGCATATGCCGATGCCGCTGACGGCGTTGGCTGGTCGGAGGGCGCGGGGGTGCTGTTGCTGGAGCGTCTTTCAGACGCCCGTCGCCTCGGTCATCGCGTGCTCGGGCTGGTGCGTTCCAGTGCGGTCAACCAGGATGGCGCCAGCAATGGCTTGACTGCGCCCAGCGGTCCATCTCAACAGCGTGTCCTCCAAAAGGCTCTCGCAAATGCCGGGTTGTCCGGGAACGAGGTGGATGCCGTGGAGGGACACGGTACGGGAACCAGGCTTGGTGATCCGATCGAGGTCGAAGCGCTGCGCGCGACGTATGGACGGGGTCGCACCGGGGAAGATCCACTGTGGCTTGGCTCGATCAAGTCAAACATAGGACACACACAGGCGGCCGCGGGGGTTGCCGGTGTGATCAAGATGGTGATGGCGATGCGCCATGGTGTGCTGCCTGGCACGTTGCACATCGATCGACCTTCCTCTCAGGTCGACTGGTCAGATGGCAAGGTGTCGGTGCTGACTGAGTCGAAGCCCTGGCCATCTGGTGATAGGCCTCGTCGTGCCGGCGTCTCATCGTTCGGCATCAGCGGCACCAATGCGCATCTGATCCTCGAGGAAGCGCCCGTAGATACAAGCGAAACTGAGAATAAGATTGAAGGTGTTTTCCGCACCGGCTGCGCGAGCTTGATGCTCTCAGCTCACAGCGCGCGGGCTCTGCCCGCCCAAGCCCAGCGTTTGGTGGCGCATATCGCGGGCGATGAGGACGCATTCGTTCCTGGCGAGGTGGGAAGAGCGCTCGCGAGGCGGGCCGCGCTTGCCCATCGCGCGGTCGTGGTCGGAGACGGACGTAAGCGGTTGTTGGGCGATCTCGGGGTCTTGAGCGCTAGGTATGACGAGGTTGGCACGGGCAACTCGGTGGCCGACGGTGCCCTGATCGAGGGTGTGGCTCGCGGTCGGGGACGGGTTGCCTTTGTCTTTCCCGGCCAGGGTGCCCAATGGCAGGGAATGGCGCTTGAGCTGATCGATTGTTCTCCCGTATTCGCAAACTGGATGAACGTCTGCGCGGAGGCACTCGCAGAGCACGTCGACTGGTCGTTGGACGATGTACTGCGAGGCGCGGCCACGGCTCCTGGGCTCGAGCGGATCGATGTTGTGCAGCCGGCGCTCTTTGCGGTAATGGTCTCCCTGGCGCAGTTGTGGCGTGCCTGCGGTGTGCATCCGGCGGCGGTGGTGGGTCATTCCCAGGGCGAGATCGCCGCGGCACACGTGGCGGGTGGACTGTCGCTGGGAGACGCGGCTCGCCTGGTCGCGCTGCGCAGTCGAGTTCTCACAAAGCTCGTTGGCCGCGGTGCGGTGGTGTCGCTTGCGGCGCCGCTCGCGCGCGTCGAAGAGCTATTGGAGCCATGGCGGGGCGCGATCTCGGTAGGAGGGGTCAACGGTCCCATTTCGGTGACGGTGGTAGGTGAGAGGCCGCAGTTGGCCGAGCTGCTCGCCGAGTGTGCCGCGACTGGCATATGGGCACGTGAGGTTCCGGCGACCGTCGCGTCGCATTCGCCGCAGGTAGACCCGCTCCGCGAAGAGCTGCTCGAAGTGTTGTCGGGAATCACTCCGCTCGCGAGCGATGTGCCCTTTTACTCAACTGTCACGGGAACACAGATCGATACGGCAGAGCTCGACTCGGAGTACTGGTACCGCAACACGCGCGAGCCCGTTCGATTCGAGCAGGCTGTGTGCGGCCTGCTGGAGGACGGCATCGATGCCTTCGTGGAGGTGAGCCCCCATCCGGTGCTGGTCGTCGGTATTCGAGAGACGATCGAGGCGTTCGCGGTGGAAGCTGGACGGGGCCACGCATCGGTCGGCTCGGCGGTGTCCGGCGCGGTGGCGGCGATCGGCTCACTGCGTCGCGATGACGGTGGGCCAGAGCGCTTTTCCAGGGCGCTTGCCGAAGCGTGGGTGCATGGTGTGGAGATCGACTGGACGGCCGTGCTGGGAGATTCCGGGGCGGAGCTTCCGGAGCTGCCCACGTATGCCTTCCAGCGCGGGCGCTATTGGTTGAGCGCTTCTCGTGGCGGTGATCCCTCCGCACTGGGGCAGTTGGCCGTCGAGCATCCCTTTCTCGGTGCCGCGGTGGAGCTGGCTGATGAGGACGGCTGGCTGTTCACGGGACGTGTCTCTCTGCTCGATCACCCGTGGCTTGCGGAGCATTCCGTCCTGGGCAGTGTCCTTCTGCCGGCGAGCGTGTTCCTCGAGCTCGCGCTGCACGCTGGGTGGTGTATCGGTTGTCGGCTGGTGTGTGAGCTAACGCTTCAGACCCCGCTTGTGCTCGGACCGGAGGATGCTGTGGAGCTACAGGTTCGCGTGGGGGCTTTCGACGAGTCTGGGCAACGCCCGATGACCATCTACGCGCGTTCTGGCGGATCCTCGGGGAACGACTGGCATGCCGCCGAGTGGACACATCATGCAAGCGGCGCACTGGCCACTGCGACCGAAGGCGCTCAACAATTGGGCCCCGATGGGTCGGTCCAGCGCCCAGGGGATGCATGGCCCCCCGCGGATGCAAGTCCGATCGGGCTTGATGAGCTATATGACGGTTTGTCTATGCAGGGGCTTGATTACGGTGTGGCCTCTGGGGGTGTGAGCGCAGTGTGGCGTCGGGGGGGAGAGCTGTTCGCGGAGCTTTCTCTCCCCGAGCAGGCGCGGGCGCAGGCAGGGTCCTTTTGCCTTGACCCTGCGCTGCTCGATATCGCACTTCAGCTAGCGGGGATGAGGCTCGGCGACGATGAGAAGCCCGATGGGGGCAGCGATCAGCGTGCGACCGTCCCACGCATGCCGTTCTCCTTCAGCGATGTCAGTATCCACGCTTCAGGTGTTCGCTCACTGCGCGTGTGTGTGCGCGCCACAGACACCGACAAGCTCTCTATGACCGCGATCGATGAGACCGGCATGCTCGTCGCGTCGGTCGGCTCTTTGGTGACCAGGGAGATCTCCGGAGAGCATCTGGCGGTCGTGCGCCGCGCTCGCCGCGACTCCTTGCTTCGCGTGAGCTGGATGTCCCTTCCAGTGGCTTCCCTGGAGCACGGGGAGGACCTTGAGCGTGAGGAATGGGTGTTGCTCGGCAGCGAGGAATCGCTTTTGGCCAAGCGACTTGCGGCAGGTGGAGCAGTCGTGAGGATCCTCCCTGACCTGAGCGCTCTTACAGACGAGTTGAGCTCCGGCGCGCGCTTGCCCGAGATGGTCCTACTGGACCTATGCGATCGATCGCGTGAGGACTCGCCCGTCGCTCTGAGGCGGCGTGCGCGCGAGCTGCCGCGAGAAAGCTTGCGGGTCATACAGCAGTGGCTCTCCGACGAGCGCTTGGGAGACGCGAGACTCTTGGTGCTGAGTGAAGCCGCACTCGCCGTGCGGCCCGGCGACAGCACGCAAGGGTTGGCGGGTGCGGGGGTGTGGGGACTGGTGCGCTCCGCGCAGACGGAGCATCCCGGGTGCTTCCTCTTGGTGGACATCGATGCCGAGGAGCCCTCCCTGGGAGCCCTACCCGCTGCTGTTAGGGCTGCGCTGTCCTCCGACGAGCCTCAGCTTGCCATCAGGTCCGGGGAAGCGCTGGTCCCCAGGTTGGCGAGCGTCGCGGCCGATGCGACGGACCTCGCTTCGATTGGCAAGGATGCTCCGAAGCAAGTCGCCTTCGATCCGGAGCGCTCGGTGCTAATCACGGGAGGTACCAGCGGCATCGGAGCTCTCATCGCAAGGCATCTGGTGACCGCGCATGGAGTGAAAAGCCTGCTGCTGGCCAGCCGGCGGGGCGCCGACACTCCAGGAGCCGTGCATCTTCAGGAGGAGTTGGCGGTCCTGGGTGCGCACGCAATGTTGCTCGCTTGCGATGTAACCGAACGCGATCAGTTGGAGTCGCTGGTTGCCTCATCGCCGAAGGAGTATCCGCTAGGTGGCGTGATCCATGCGGCCGGGATCGCTGACGATGCGGTCGTGACTTCGTTGACCGATGAGCAGATGAGCAGCGTACTAACGCCAAAGCTCGACGCGGCGTGGGATCTGCACGAACTTACAGAGCACCTGGAGCTCTCGGCATTCGTGCTGTTCTCATCAGCCTCCGGAATTCTGGGCGCTCCCGGAATGGGCAATTATGCCGCTGCCAACGCGTGCCTGGATGCATTGGCGACATACCGTCGCTCACGCGGTCTGCCCGGCCTGTCGCTCGCGTGGGGAGTATGGGATGGAGACGCGGGCATGGGTTCGAGGCTCGCCGAGGGAGATATCGCACGCTTTGGCCGTGGAGGGATCCGTCCGCTCGCTCCGGCAGACGCTCTCGAGCTGTTTGATCTCAGCTTCGCGGTCGACGAGGCGCTGGTGGTGGCGGCACGCTTTGACCGCTGGGCGCTTCACTCCCAAGTCCAGAGAGGGACCACTCCGGCACTCCTGCGCGGGCTGACACACACTTCGGTCAAGAGCGTGGCGGATAGTGGCTTGTTTGCTCGCCGTCTGGCGGAAGCGACCGAGCAGGAGCGTCGGGCGATCGTTCTGGAGACGGTGCTGAGTGAGGTCGCGAATGTGCTGGGGCACGCCTCGCCGGATACCGTGGATTTGGAGTCTCCTTTCAAGGATCTGGGCTTTGACTCGCTGACCGCGGTTGAGCTTCGTAACCAGTTGGCCACGGTAACCGGCCTGCGACTGCAGGTCACGACCGTCTTCGACCATCCAACCGTCGCGAAGCTGTCTGATCATCTGTTCGCGCGCCTCTCCCCGGTGGCCGTAGACGGCGAGCGGGACGAGAGTGAGATCCGTCGTGTAATCGCATCCGTTCCGCTGAACCGCCTGCGTGAGGCCGGCTTGCTCCAAGCGCTGCTGAGTCTGGCTGACGCCTCCGGCAACCAAGCGCGGCAACTGGATCACGGCGATGACGCCATCCAACTGATCGAGTCATTGGGTCCCAACGAGCTCGTCCAGAAGGCGCTACAAGGCGCCACGGCGGAGTAGGGCAGGATGAGCTCACCTTCGATCGAGGAGACCATGGCGGCCTTGCGGGTGTCGCTCAAGGATGTCGAGCGACTCAAGCAGCAGAACGGCCGTCTCATTCAAGAACGCCACGAGCGCATCGCGATTGTGGGCATGAGCTGTCGCTATCCGGGTGGAGTGTGCTCTCCAGAGGAGCTTTGGCAGCTGGTCGCACGCGACGGTGACGCCATCTCGGCCTTTCCCGACAATCGCGGCTGGGAGCTTGAGAGCTTGTACGACCCTGAGCCCGGCTGTCCTGGTGCCAGCTATGTCCGGGAGGGCGGGTTTCTGGATGACATCGCGGGGTTTGACGCAGCCTTCTTTGGGATCAGCCCTCGCGAGGCGCTCGCAATGGACCCGCAGCAGCGCTTGTTGCTGGAAGGTTGCTGGGAGGCGCTGGAGAGCGCCGGTGTCGACCCGCGCTCGCTGAGGGGCAGCGCAACGGGCGTGTTTGCGGGCATCAGCGTGCAGGACTATCTCCATTTTGGTAACAGCCAAGTCGAGGCTTTCGCGGGATACCGCCTGACCGGTGGCTCCGCGGGAGTGCTTTCTGGACGCGTCGCCTACACCTTTGGTCTCGAGGGTCCCACTGTGACGCTTGACACGGCGTGCTCGTCCTCGTTGGTGTCACTACATCTTGCGTGTCAGTCCCTGCGCTCGGGTGAGTGTTCGCTGGCGCTGGCGGGCGGCGTAACCGTGCTTGCGACACCGGGGCTTTTTACGGAATTCTCTTGCCTGCGAGGACTCTCCCCCGACGCTCGCTGTAAGGCTTTTGCCGACCGCGCCGACGGAACGAGCCTTGCGGAGGGCGTTGGCGTGCTCGTGTTGGAGCGTCTCTCCGATGCGCTGCGCGAGGGACGTCGTGTGTTGGCTGTGGTGAAGGGAAGCGCGGTCAACCAGGATGGAGCCAGTAACGGGTTGACGGCGCCGAGTGGTCCCTCCCAGCAACGTGTGATCGCGCAGGCGTTGGCGAGCGCGGGACTCTCGTCCCATGAGGTGGATGCGGTTGAGGCTCACGGTACTGGAACGGCCTTGGGCGATCCGATCGAGGCGCAGGCGCTGATCGCCACCTATGGCCAGGATCGCGATCCAGCTCATCCTTTGTGGCTCGGTTCAGTGAAGTCGAATATTGGTCACACGCAGGCCGCGGCGGGGGTGGCGGGTGTGATCAAGATGGTGATGGCGTTGCACAACGATCTGTTGCCGAGGACGTTGCACGTTGATGCGCCTTCCACGCAAGTGGACTGGTCGGAGGGCGCCGTGTCCTTGCTGCGTCAGCCCGTGGCATGGTCGAAGAACGGCCACCCCCGGCGTGCCGGTGTGTCTTCGTTTGGCATTGGCGGAACGAATGCGCACGTGATCCTCGAGGAAGCGCCCATGGCCGAGCCGTCAGGTTTGGGATCGCGGTCCTCCATCAAGGAGGGGCGCGTGCGCTTGGATCCTGTGCCGCTGGTGATCTCGGCGAAGGATGAACCGGCATTGCGTGCTCAAGCGGGCCGCTTGAGCGCTCACCTGAGTGCCGCGCCGGATCTGAGTATGGTGGACGTTGGTCTGTCGCTAGCCGGGCGGTGCACGATGTTCGCGCATCGTGCGGTGTTGCTGGGCGGCGATCGAAAGAGTCTTGCTCAGGAGCTGGCGGAGCTCTCACATGGCTCGCCGGGCGCCTCTGTTTTTGAGGGCGTCGCTGGTGAGCGTGACGGAGCGTTGGCGGTGCTATTCAGCGGTCAGGGAGCCCAGCGTGTTGGTATGGGCGAGGCTCTCTATGAGGCATTCCCCGTCTTCAGGGATGCACTGGATGAGGTGTGTGGGCATCTGGATGGCTCGCTGGGCTGCTCGCTGCGCGCGGTCATGTTCGGAGAGCGGGTGGAGGTCGATCAAGAGCGATTGGGCTACGAGGGCGGTGCGGGCGACCTGCGTCTGTTGGATCACACCTTGTTCACGCAAACGAGCCTGTTCGCGCTTGAGGTGGCTCTATTTCGCTTGATCGAGAGTATGGGGTTGCGTGTGGATTTTGTGGCAGGTCACTCGATCGGCGAGTTGACGGCGGCATGCGTCGCTCAAGCGATCTCGCTTGAGGATGCGTGCGTCGTGGTCGCCGCTCGCGGACGCTTGATGGCCGAGCTTCCCGCTGGCGGGGCCATGGTGGCTGTGCAGGCCTCTGAAAGCGAGGCCCTTGAAGCGTTGCGCGGTTTTGAGGATCGGGTTGCGTTGGCGGCAGTCAACGGTCCGAGGTCGGTCGTGCTCTCAGGGGATGAGTCGCCGGTACTTGGCCTTGCCGAGGCGTGGGCGGGGCAGGGGCGAAAGACCAAGCGGCTACCGGTGTCACACGCGTTTCATTCACCGCTAATGGACGACATGTTGCAGGAGTTCAGAAGTGTCGTCGAGAAAGTGTCGTTTGGGGCGCCGCGCATTCCGCTTGTCTCCAACCTGACCGGAGAGGCGCTCTCGGCAAAAGAGATATGTGACCCGGACTACTGGGTTCGTCATGCGCGCGAGGCGGTCAGATTCGCTCACTGCGTCGGTTGGTTGCGCTCGCGTGGCGTGGGGTTCTTTCTCGAGCTGGGACCCGACGCCGCGCTCAGTCCGATGGTCGAGGAGTGCCTCGGCGACGACGATCGCGATCACGCGCCGCCAGTCGTCGCCCCACTGCTGAGGGCGGGTCGGTCGGAGTCTCACACGTTGATGGCAGCGCTCGCAAGGGCGTGGGTTGGCGGCCTGGATGTCGACTGGAAATTGATCCTGGCAGACACCGACGGTCAATTGGTGACGCTACCCGCGTATGCGTTCCAGCGAGAGCGCTATTGGTTGGATCAATCGAGCTCGCGTGACGCTGACCTGTCGGCGGCGGGACAGCTAAGGGACTCTCATCCGTTGCTTGGTGCCGCCATTGCGCTGTCGGAGGGCGGCTGGCTGTTCACGGGTCGGCTGTCTCTTCGAGATCACGCCTGGCTTGGGGATCACGTCGTGCTCGGGGGAGCGCTGTTGCCCGGCACGGCTTTCTTGGATCTTGCTCTCCACGCCGGCGCCCGGATTGGGTGCGACACGGTGCGGGAGCTTGTCTTGCAGGCGCCCCTGGCATTGAGTGCGCGGGATGAGGTGCGTTTGCAGGTCAGGCTGAGCGAGACGGACATCACGGGCGTGCGTACCGTGAGCATCCATTCATGCGCCGCCCTTGCCTCCAGCGACGTCATGCTCGAGGAGACGGACTGGGTATGTCATGCCGTTGGGTCGCTTGTGGACCCTACGCACGAGGGTGGCGTTGATGAGTCGCTCATCGGCTCCTGGGAGGACGGTGAGGGCCCAGACCGATCTCACCCGCAATTTGACGATGCGTTGTGGCCACCGGTGGGCTCGGAGGCGGTGGACGTGGACGAGCTCTACGGTCGATTCGCCGAGCATGGCTTTCAGTACGGTCCAGTCTTTCAGGGAGTCACCCGTGCGTGGCGAAGGGATGGAGAAGTGTTCAGCGAGGTCGTATTGCCTCCTGCCGAGCACGAGCAGATCGAAGAGTTCCGCTTGCATCCCGCGCTGCTGGACGCGGCTCTTCACGGGATGGCTGTCGATACCCGCGAGCCCGCGGGAGCGACGGTGGACGGCATGTCGCTTCCGTTCTGCTGGAGGGATGTGAGGTTGGCGAGAGCCGGTGCCCACGCGCTACGCGTGCGTTTGTGGCGCACGGCTGAGGATGCCGTCGCGCTCGTCGCGCTGGACGAGGAGGGGCAGCTCGTTGCATCCGTTGGGTCGCTGATGACTCGCCCCGTCTCGGCCGGGAGCGGAGTGCGCAATGTGGGACGGCACGACGGGATGTTCTGCCTGCAGTGGCGGGATGAGGGTTTGGCGGCGGGCTCCCTCGACGCGTCGTCCTCACCCGGTGCGCCCGGGGCGCTCCTCACATGTTCCACAGCGCTGTGCGAGACCTTGCACTCAGCAGGGATCGAGTGTCGCGTGTATCCCGACATGCAGGAGATGGCCGCGAACATGGAGGGCGATGGGACGGCTCCGCTTCACGTATTGCTCGACATGCGTTCTTTGGCTGAGCGTGGCGCGTCCGCACCATCGCCTCTTGAGCAGGCGAATGAGACCGTCAAGATGACGTTGCATCGCCTATTGGGTTCGGTTCAGCAGTGGCTCGCCGACGAGCGGTTCGCCGGGTCTCGGCTGGTGGTGCTGACACAAAACGCTCTCGAGGTGCTACCAGGCGAGAGTCCTCGCGATCTCGCGGGGAGCGCGATCTGGGGGATGGTGCGGTCGGTGCAGTGGGAGAACCCTGGTCGTCTTCGGCTCATAGACATCGATGGTGAGGATGCCTCCTGGTCTGAGTTTGCTCAGGCGCCGGTGCTCGACGGACCCCAGGTGGCGCTGCGGGATGGCAAAGCTCTGGTGCCGCGGCTTGCGGCCATGCACAACACCGGAGTGCTCAGCCCACCACCGAACGCCGATGCCTGGCGGTTGGGGGTTGAGCAGGATGGCACGCTTGATGGTCTCGCACTGCTGCCCAACCCTGAGGCACGAGCCGCCTTGGCGCCCGGTGAGGTACGAGTTCAGATGCGCGCTGCCGGGCTGAACTTCCGGGATGTGCTGGTGGCGCTCGGGATGTATCCGGGTAAGGGAGAGATTGGAGGCGAGGGGGCCGGCGTCGTATTGGCGGTTGGAGATGAGGTGCGAGACCTGACACCGGGCGATCGCGTAATGGGTCTGCTAGGTGGGGCGATCGGCACGGTTGCGGTCACCGACAGTCGTCTGGTGGTACGAATTCCCGATAGGTGGTCGTTTACACAGGCGGCATCGGTTCCAATCGCCTACGCCACCGCGTACTACGCGCTTGTCGAGCTTGCCGGCTTGAAAAAGGGTGAGCGCGTACTGATTCACTCGGCTGCTGGGGGAGTGGGCATGGCGGCGGTGCAGATCGCTCAGCACTTGGGCGCCGACGTGTTCGCTACGGCGAGTCCGGGCAAGTGGGATGAGCTTCGTGCTCAGGGACTCGAGGATTCACAGATTGCCTCATCGAGAACGCCGACGTTCAGGGACGAGTTTTCGAGGACGACGGATGAGCGCGGGATGGATGTTGTGCTGAACGCTCTGGCGGGAGAGATGGTTGACGCCTCACTCGCACTGCTGCCCAACGGGGGCCGCTTTTTGGAGATGGGGAAGACCGATGTCCGCGATCCTCGATGGCTCGCCCGCGAACATCCGGGCGTTGCGTATCGAGCGTTCGACCTGCTCGAAGTGGGGCCGGATCGGCTGCGCGAGATACTGACGGAACTGCTGGGACTGTTCGAGCGCGATGTGTTGCGCTTTTCGCCCATAACGACCTGGAGCGTCGCGCGAGCACCGCACGCTTTCAGGCGGATGAGCAATGGCGGGCACGTTGGCAAGAACGTGTTGCGGCTGCCTACCTCGATCGATCCGGACGGCACGGTGCTGGTCACCGGCGCCATGGGTGGAATCGGGCGTCTGCTCGTACGCCACCTGGTTGTCGAACATGGTGTTCGCCACCTTCTTCTGATCGGTCGTGAGGGGTTGCGTCGCGACGGGGCCAGCGAATTGCTCGACGAGCTCTCGCGCTTGGGCGCCAGCGCGAGCGTGGTGAGCTGCGATGTATCAGATCGCCAGCGCGTTCAGGCAGTGTTGGAGGACGTCTCTGCGGAGCACCCCCTCAATGCGGTGTTCCACGCGGCTGGAGTGGTGGATGACGGGGTGATCGGTTCGCTGACCGAGCAGCACGTCGATCGGGTGCTCGCCGCCAAGGTTGACGGAGCCTGGAATCTTCACGATCTCACAAAGAGCATGGATCTGTCGGCGTTTGTGCTGTTCTCCTCGATCGCCTCCACCTTGGGAAGCCCTGGCCAAGCCAACTACGCGGCGGCCAACGCGTTCCTGGACGCGTTGGCGTTGTATCGCCGCGAGTCGGGCCTGGTCGGCACGTCGATCGCCTGGGGCCTGTGGGAACAGGCGAGTGACATGACTCAAGGCATGGGGAGCCTCGATCGCGACCGCGTCGCAAAGATGGGACTTCGTCCGCTGGCTGGCGATGAAGGGCTCGGACTGTTGGACGAAGCGCTTGTGCTCGACGAGGTGCTGGTGGTGGCGGCTCGACTCGACATGAGCGCCTTGCGTGCGCGCGCACGTGCCGGTGAGCTGGATCCCGTGCTGGGTGAGTTGGTCCGTGTGCGCTCACGTCAAGCCGGTTTGGATGAGAGCTCGTTTGGGCGGCGTCTTGCCGAGGCGAAGATCGATCAGCGTGAGCCGATCCTCCTGGATCTGATCCGCTCTGAGGCGGCTCGTGTGCTCGGTCACAGCACTCCCGACGCGGTGAAGGTGCAATCTTCGTTCAAGGAGCTCGGGTTCGATTCGCTGGCGGGAGTGGAGTTGCGCAACCGCGTTGCCGCTCGGGTTGAAGTGCACCTGCCGGCAACTCTGATCTTCGATTACCCAACTCCGGCTTCACTCGCTCGTCATCTGGTCGACGAGCTGGCTGGCAGGCGCTCGAATGTGCAAGCAAAGCGGCCGAAGGCGGCGGCCGAGGAATCGGTTGCGATCGTTGGGATGGCGTGCCGCTACCCGGGCGAAGTCGGATCTCCGGCGGAGCTGTGGGAGCTCCTGCGAGCGGGCAAGGACACGATCTCCAGCTTCCCCGGGGATCGTGGGTGGAATGCACTTGAGCCGCGGGCCGACGGCCATAAGACCCAGGGAGTGGACTATTGCCCGGAAGGTGGCTTTCTGCAAGACGCGGCATGTTTCGATGCGGGCTTCTTCGGGATAAGCCCACGAGAGGCCGTGGCGATGGATCCACAGCAGCGGCTGATGCTCGAAACCTATTGGGAGGCGGTGGAAGACGCACTCATCGATCCTCACTCGCTGCACGGCAGCCAGACCGGAGTGTTCGCGGGCATCGGCTCGCAGGACTATCACCGCACGGTTAATGGACTGCCGCCCGCGCTTGGGGGACACGGCATAACCGGAGGGTCCACGAGCGTTGCCTCGGGGCGCATCGCTTACAGTCTCGGCTTGGAGGGGCCGGCAATGACAATTGACACCGCCTGCTCGTCCTCTCTGGTGGCGCTACATCTCGCCTGCCAAGCCCTGCGCTCAGGTGAATGCACACTGGCTTTGACTGGTGGCGCCGCCGTGATCTCAAGCCCTGCGCTGTTCAGCGAATTTGCATATCAGGGTGGGTTGGCATCCGATGCTCGGTGCAAGGCGTTCGCGGACGATGCGGATGGGGTTGGTTGGGGAGAGGGAGTTGGTGTGTTGCTGCTGGAGCGGCTCTCCGATGCACGGCGTTTGGGCCACGACGTGCTCGCTGTGATCCGCGGCAGCGCAGTCAACCAGGATGGCGCTAGCAATGGGATGACAGCACCGAATGGACCGTCCCAGCAGCGCGTGATCATGCAGGCGCTCGCCAATGCCGGGCTTTCGCCTGGAGAGGTGGATGCGGTGGAGGGGCATGGGACCGGTACGCGCCTGGGCGATCCGATCGAGGCCCATGCGTTGCTTGCTACCTACGGGCGCGAGCGGGATGGGGATCGTCCGCTGTGGCTCGGTTCGGTTAAGTCCAACATCGGGCATACACAGGCCGCGGCGGGTGTGGCCGGGATTATAAAGATGGTGATGGCCCTGAGGCATGGTTTGCTGCCGCGAACTTTGCATGTCGATAGGCCCTCGCGAGAGGTCGATTGGTCGACAGGTGCCGTGGCGTTGCTGACTGATGAGGTGCCGTGGCCTGTGTGCGACGAGCCTCGTCGTGCCGGAGTGTCGTCCTTCGGGATTAGTGGCACAAATGCCCATGTGATAGTCGAGGAGGCTCCACGCTCGGGGGTCGATCTGGCGTACGATCCCGGGCGTCCACTTGACAGGAGGGGCGATGCCGGACGGCTCGATTCCCATGGTGGGGTATCCAATGGGCCGTCGCGCGTGGGTTTGGTGGATGGGCGCGTAGTTCCCTGGATCTTCTCCGCTCGGGATGCTCGGGGATTGGATGCTCAGGGTGAGCGTTTGCTTGAGCGGGTGCGGCGCGATCATGGTATGCGCCCGTTGGATGTGGCGCTCTCGCTTACCCATCGCGGTCGTTTTGAGCACAGGGCGATGGTCGTGGGCGAGGAGCGTGAGGCTTTGGCCGCTGTTGTCGGCTCGCTTGCGGATGGTGAATCTGCCGCGGGGTTGGTAAGGGGTGTCGTGCCCGCGGGCGGCTGTGGTGGACTGGCGTTTGTCTTCCCCGGCCAGGGGTCTCAGTGGGTCGGCATGGCTGGGGAGTTGCTGGCTTGTTCCGCGGTATTCGCGGAGAGCGTCGCCGAGTGTGCGGAGGCGTTGGCGCCATTCACAGGTTGGTCACTGGTGGATGTGTTGGGCGGTGGGACTGAGTCGGCGTTGTTGAACCGTGTCGATGTGGTACAGCCCGCGCTGTTTGCGGTGATGGTGGCGTTGGCGAGATTGTGGGGAGCCTGTGGTGTTCACCCCGATGCGGTTGTGGGTCATTCACAGGGTGAGATCGCGGCCGTGTGTGTGGCCGGTGGTTTGTCGATAGGTGATGCGGCCCGGATTGTCGCGCTACGCAGTCGCGCGCTGACCGCCATATCCGGGAAGGGTGGGATGGTGTCGGTCGCGTTGGGGGAGTGTGAGCTCGCGGAGTGGCTTGATGATTTCAAGGGTGAACTCTCGCTCGCGGCGGTGAACGGGCCAAGCTCGGCGGTTGTGTCTGGTGGGCGCGACGGGTTGTTGAGGTTGCTCGCGCGGTGTGAGAGCGAGGACGTCAAGGCACGTGAGATCCCGGTGGATTATGCGGCCCATTCTGTGCACGTGGAGCAGATTCGCGACGAGTTGCTGGACGCTTGTGCCTCGATCGAACCGCGTTCGGGTGAGGTTCCCTTCTATTCGTCGGTGACGGGTGGGCTGCTCGACACGGCCACTGTGGACGCCGACTATTGGTATCGCAACTTGCGTGAGACCGTTTGGTTTGAGCGCGCTATGCGGACGTTGCTCTCGGACGGATGTCGCACTGTGATCGAGACTAGTCCGCACCCGGTGCTTGCAATGGGGGTTCAGGAGACCGTTGAGCGCAAGTTTGCGAGCGAGAACATCGCTGATGTGGCGGCGTGGAGTGACGTGGGTGTGGTGGGCTCGTTGCGTCGTGGTGAAGGTGGCGCTCGGCGCTTCCTTATCTCGTTGGGGGAAGCATGGCTGCGTGGGGTAGAGGTGGATTGGGGCTCGTTGTTCGACGGGTCTGACGCGCGGCGGGTGTCTTTGCCGGCATACCCATTCCAGCGAGAGCGTTATTGGCTCGAGCATCGGAGCAATGGAGATCCCGCGTCAGTTGGCTTGAGTTCGGGGGAGCATCCGCTCTTGGGGGCGGTTGTCCCACTCGCGGACGGAAGTGGCTGGTTGTTCACGGGACGGATCTCCCTTGCTTCCCATCCGTGGCTGGCCGACCATGAGGTGCTGGGTGTGGTGTTGGTACCCGGTACGGCGCTGCTGGAGTTGGCGTTGCATGCGGGGCAGCAGGTTGGTTGTGCGGTCGTGCGCGAGCTTGTGATCGAGGCGCCGCTTGTGCTGGAAGACGGGGTAGGGGTTCAGTTGCAGGTCGTTGTCTCGGCTGCTGATGAGCCGGGTCTGCGTCATGTGAGCGTGTACTCCCGTCCGGAGCCGTCTGATGGCGAGGATGAGTGCAACCAGGGAGAGCCTGATGCGGGCCTTGTCGAGTGGGTCAGACATGTCGAGGGCATCCTCCTCTCGGCCGATGGATCGGATAAGGAGTCACCCGGCGATGCGCTCACGGGCGCGTGGCCGCCAGAGGGTTGTGAACCGCTGCCGTTTGAGGGACTCTACGATCGCCTGGCGGATGTCGGTTTGAAGTACGGACCGCTGTTCCAGGGGTTGCGGGGGGTTTGGCGGCGTGGCGAGGACCACTTGTTCGCCGAGGTCGCACTCTCCGCTGACCATCGGATGGATGGTGAGGCGTTTGCGATTGATCCGGTGTTGCTCGACTGCGTGTTGCACGCGATGGCAGCAGGTGACGATGAGACTGTCGACTTCATGGGGAATGAAGGTGTGCGTCTGCCGTTTTCCTGGAGTGGAGTGCAATTGCATTCCGGTTACAGGCCCGGCGTTCGCTGCTTGAGAGTCGAGCTGTGCCGGACGGGCGAGGATTCGATTTCTCTGTCTGCCGTGGATGAGCTGGGCACAAGCGTGCTAACAGTCGGATCGCTGCTCAGCCGCCCCGTCTCGGCTGAGCAGCTACGTGCCGGCAGGGCAGGCGGCAAGGATTCGCTGTATCGGGTTCGATGGACTCCACTCGCGATCGAGGACAAAGTGCTCGAGCCGCGGGATGGAGAGCTATCTGTGAGTGGCGTGCGGGCGAATGGCAAGCCATCGAGTGAGGGTGGCTCATCGATGCATGGCGGCGTGTGGGCTTTGCTGGCAAGCGACGAGAACGGTCGCACATTGTTGACCGACAGTGATGTGGCGGTGCCGGCTGCTTGTGCGGTCTTCCCGGACCTGGCGTCTTTGCGTAGTGCCGTCGAGGATGGGCAAGAGACACCGCCACGGGTTGTGTTTGCCGACTCGTCCGGAGTGGAGCATCATGCTCTACGGTTGTTGCCAGGAGCAGCTCGCACGAGCGCTGCTCGTGGGTTGGAGCTTGTGCAGGAATGGTTGGAGGCGGAGTGTTTCGCCGAGTCGCTCCTGGTATTCGTGACGCGCTGCGCTGTTGCTGTCGGTGGGGGAGAGGATATGGATGGGCTTGTCGACGCGCCGTTGTGGGGTTTGGTGCGTTCAGCTCGGGCGGAGAGCGATGGACGGTTGGCGCTGGTCGATATGGATGGTGAATGTGACTGTTGGGATGTGTTGCGCACCGCGGTCGGGTTGATCCGGACTGCCGGTGAGTGGCAGCTAGCGGTTCGCGATGGAGTGATGTATGCACCGCGGCTCGTACGTGGGTCTGGCAGTGCGCTGAGCTCGCCCGTGGGCGAGTCTGGTTGGCGTGTGGAGTCAGGCGGCGCGGGCACACTCGAGGATTTGCGGATCGTGGCTTTGCCGGAGTCTGGTGACTCGCTCGAGCACGGGCAGGTGCGGGTCGCGATGCGTGCCGGCGGTGTGAATTTCCATGATGTGGTGACGGCTTTGGGTGTTGTGGAGATGGGTGGGGAGTGGGACGCGATCGGGGGCGATGGCGCGGGCGTGGTGTTGGAGGTGGGGCCAGGAGTCAAGGATCTGACGGTCGGCGATCGCGTGATGGGGTTGTTCGATCACGCTTTCGGATCAGAGGCGACGACGGATAGACGTTTCCTTGCCCCGATTCCCGATAGCTGGTCTTTTGTGCGGGCGGCCGCTGTGCCTACGGCATTCCTCACCGCTCTCTACGGTCTTGTGGACCTCGGAAAAGTGCAGCGCGGTGAGCGCGTTCTGGTGCACGCCGCCACGGGTGGTGTGGGGATCGCCGCGGGACAGTTGGCACGCTGGCTTGGGGCCGAAGTGCTGGGTACCGCAAGTCCCGGGAAGTGGGAGACGCTGAGAACACTCGGATTTGGTGCTGAGCAGATCGCCTCGTCGCGTGATCTCGAGTTCAGAGAGCGTTTTCTCGCCGGCACAGATGGGGCCGGTGTAGACGTAGTGTTGAACTCGCTGACGGGTGAGCTCCTTGATGCCTCGCTGGACTTGGTGGGCGAGGGCGGGCGGTTCGTGGAGATGGGCAAGACCGATATTCGAGACCCAGATGAGGTTGGTGCCGGCTGGCCAGGGGTGGCATATCGAGCCTTTGAGCTGATCGAAGCTGGAGCAGATCGAACTCAGGAGATGCTGTGTGAACTGCTTGACCTGTTCGAGCGCGGGCTGCTCGAACATCCACCGCTGAGGGCCTGGGATGTGCGCCGCGTGCCGGAGGCATTGCGTTTCATGGCCCAAGCTCGTCACGTCGGCAAGATCGTGCTCACGTTTCCTCCAAGCACTCCACTGGTCGCGGCCGGCGGGACGGTTCTGATCACGGGCGGGACGGGAACCCTGGGAAGGCTCGTAGCGACGCACTTGGCCGAGCGACATGGTGTCCGTAACCTGCTGCTCGTCAGTAGGCAGGGGCCCGAGGCGCCCGCCGCAAGCGAAATCCGAACAGAGCTCGGCGAGCGCGGTGTGGATGTGAGGATCGTCGCGTGTGACGTGAGCGATCGCGAGCAACTCAAGGGACTGCTCGATTCGATCGGAGTCGAGCATCCGCTGCGTGCGGTGGTGCATGCCGCGGGTGCGCTCGACGACGGCTCGATCGCCGAGCTCAACGCTGAGCGGCTTGACTCGGTGATGGCAGTGAAGGTGGACGCGGCGTGGAATCTGCATGAGCTCACTCGCGAGCAGGAGCTGGACGCGTTTGTCATGTTCTCATCCGCGGCCGGTGTACTCGGCTCGGCCGGGCAAGCCAACTATGCGGCGGCGAACGTGTTCCTCGACGCTCTCGCCGCGCACCGCCGTGCTCAGGGATTGCCCGCGGCATCGATGGCATGGGGTCTGTGGGAGCAGGAAACGGGTCTTACGGGGCACCTGAGCGAGCTTGACCTGACGCGTATGCGCCGCTCAGGTGTTGCCAAGATCAGCTCCGAGCAGGGTCTGGAGTTGCTCGACGCCGCCTGGACGGATGCCGATCCGCTGACCGTCCCGATCCGACTTGTGGGCAGCGCCCTGCAAGCACGTGCGCGCACTGGCGAGCTGCCGGCGATGCTGCGAGATCTTGTGCGCTCGACAACGTCTGTGCAGGCGAAAGGCGGAGAAAGCGCTCAGTTCGTCGAACGGCTGAGGCGAGCTCCTCTTGACGAGCGCCGTGGAATCATCCTTCGACTCGTATGCGGCGAGATCGCCGCCGTCCTCGGACACTCAACCTCCGATGCGATCGACACACAACGCCCACTCAAGGACGTCGGATTCGACTCACTACTAGCCGTCGAGCTACGCAACAGGCTCAACACCGCAACCGACGCACATCTACCAACAACGCTCGCATTTGACTACCCGACCCCCGAGGTCATGGCCGGCTATATCCTCGACGAGATCTCCGCACAGGTTGCCGAGCCTGCGATGGGTACCGGCATCGATCTCGACAAACTGCAGTTTACGCTCTCGGCTATGTCGGCGGAGGAAGCTCAGCGAATCGGCATCGCGGCACGCCTGAAGAGCATTCTCTCCAGATGGGAATCATCGGATAACTCTATCGATGCGGAGCCGACGGCCGAGGATGACCTGGGCTCGGCCACCGACGATGAGATCTTCGAGCTCATAGATCGCGAGTTTGGGGTCTCCTAGCAGATGATGGGTTATTCACTCTTTTGTCGAGCATCGAGATGACAATCTCAGACGATAAGCTTCGCGATTATCTGAGACGGGTGACACTCGATCTCCGTAAGGCTCGTCGCAAGTTGAGAGAGGTCGAGCAGCGCCGTTGCGAGCCAATCGCGATTGTCGGCGTCGGCTGCCGCTACCCAGGTGGGGTGTGCTCCGCCGAGGGGCTGTGGCAGCTTGTCGATGCTGGCATCGACGGCATGAGCGGGTTCCCCGACGATCGTGGCTGGCAGCTCGATGCTCTGTATGACCCCGATCTCGGCCATCCTGGTACCACCTACGTGCGCGAAGGGGGATTTCTCCATGACGTAGCGGACTTCGATGCGGCGTTCTTCGGGGTGGGCCCGCGTGAGGCACTCGCAATGGATCCGCAGCAGCGGCTGATGCTGGAAGTCTGTTGGGAGGCATGTGAACACGCCGGACTGGATCCCGATTTGCTGCATGGCAGCTCGACAGGGGTGTTTGTTGGCACCGGCAGCTTCGGCTATGGCCTGTCGGGAGGTAATCAGGTCGAAGATCTTCAAGCTCAAAGATTGACCGGCAGTTCTTCAAGCGTCGTGTCCGGTCGCGTCGCCTACACATTGGGGCTCAAGGGCCCCGCGATCTCGATCGACACCGCGTGCTCGTCCTCGCTCGTTGCTCTGCACCTCGCCTGCCAGGCTCTGAGAAGAGGGGAGTCCTCGCTGGCACTGGCGGGTGGCGTCACCGTGATGCCCGACCCGGACATGTTCGTTGCCTTCAGCCGCGAGCGTGGTCTTGCCGCCGACAGTCGCTGCAAGCCGTTCGCGGAGGCAGCTAACGGAACGGCCTTGGGCGAGGGCGCGGGTGTGTTGCTGCTGGAGCGCCTCTCAGATGCTCAGCGCTTCGATCATCAGATCCTTGCGCTTATCCGCGGCAGCGCGGTCAACCAGGACGGGGAGAGCAATGGCCTGACGGCTCCCAACGGGCCTTCGCAGCAGCGGGTGATCGAGGATGCGCTGCTGGACGCCGGCCTCTCGGCGCAAGCGGTGGACGCTGTTGAGGCACATGGGACAGGCACGACGCTGGGCGATCCAATCGAGGCGCAGGCGTTGCTTGCCACCTACGGTCAGAGGTCTGCGGAGAAGCCTCTGTGGTTGGGCTCCATCAAGTCGAACATCGGCCATACCCAAGCGGCCGCCGGCATGGCCGGGGTCGTGAAGATGGTTATGGCTTTGCGGCACGAGCGGCTACCGAAGACGCTGCATGTCGACGAGCCGTCGCGAAAGGTCGATTGGTCTGCCGGCGTGGTCTCGCTTCTGCGGGAGCCGGTGCAGTGGCCTCGTACCGACGTGACGCGTCGAGCGGGTGTGTCCGCCTTCGGCATCAGTGGCACGAATGCGCACTTGATCTTGGAGGAGTCACCACAGCCGCTGGAGTCTGAGCAATCTCTCGGAGCTGAGCGTCCTGTCGAGTCGCTGGTAGTTCCGTTGTGTCTGTCGGCAAAGAGTGAGGGGGCGTTGCGTGGTCAGGCTGAGCGTCTGCGCGCGCATCTGGCTGAGCGTCCCGGGTTTGAGCCGGTTGATACCGCGTTTTCATTGGCGGTGGGTCGTGCTCGCATGGAACATCGCGCGGTGGTTGTAGGTGGTGATCGTGACGCACTGCTTGAGGGGCTCGACGCGCTGCTGGCGGGTGAGCCTGCGCCTGGTGTGTCCAGGGGCCGTGCTCGCGGCGTTGGAGCAGTGGCGTTCATGTTTCCAGGGCAGGGTTCGCAGTGGGCTGGGATGGGCCGAGAACTCTATGAGCGTTTCGGAGAGTTTGCGGGGGTGTTTGACTCAGTGTGCGAGGGGTTGGATCCGTTGTTGGGGCGGTCGCTGAGAGGACTGGTGTTCGCCACCGATGACCCGGGGGCATTGGATCGGACGGAGTTCACGCAGGCTGGTTTGTTTGCGGTCGAGGTGGCGTTGTTCCGGCTCCTGGAGAGTTGGGGTGTGCGGCCGGACTACCTGATCGGTCACTCGATCGGCGAGGTGGTGGCGGCGCACGTCGCCGGAGTGTTCTCCCTCGCCGATGCGTGTGCTCTGGTTGCTGCGCGCGGCAGATTGATGGGCGCTCTTGACGAGGGCGGTGCGATGCTTGCTGTTCAGGCCACCGAGGAGCAGGTGCGCGCAAGCCTTGACGGACTGGGAGACCGTCTCGCGATCGCCGCGGTCAATGCTCCGAATGCGGTTGTGGTCTCAGGTGAGCGGGACGCGCTGGCGGGGTGGAGCGAGGGCTGGAAGGAGACGAAGACGAAGTGGTTGCGCGTCAGTCACGCGTTCCACTCCCCGCTCATGGATCCAATGCTGGAGCAGTTCGGGAAGGTTGTATCTGGCCTCGGGTTCGGTGCGCCCGGAATCGCGATCGTTTCTAACCTAACCGGTGAGCTGGTCGGCGATGAGTTGTACACGCCCGAATATTGGGTGCGTCACGTTCGCGAGACGGTGCGCTTCAACGACGGTGTGAATTGCTTGCAAAAGACTGGCGTGACACGGTTTTTGGAGCTCGGTCCCGATGGTGTGCTGAGTGCCATGGCTGGTGCTTGTTTGGATGATGAGGATGCGCTGGTGGTGTCGGCGCTACGCGCACATCGCCCTGAGGACTTGTCGCTGATGCAGTTCCTCGGAGAGGCGTTTGTACACGGTGTGAAGATCGACTGGGAGGCTGTGTTTGCGCAGTGCCGGCCTCGGCGGGTGAATTTGCCGACCTACGCTTTCCAGCGTGAGCGCTACTGGCTCACGCCACATGCTGGTGGCGGCGATATGGCAACAGCGGGACTCACCAACACCGAGCATCCGTTGTTGGGTGCGGCGGTACAGGTGGCTGGTCAGGACGAGTGGCTGTTTACCGGACGCGTCTCATTGCAAACGCATCAGTGGTTGGCCGATCACGTGGCCTTCGGAGTGCCCGTTGTGCCCGGTACCGCGTTTGTGGAGCTCGCCTTGCGCGCCGGCAGTGAGGTCGCCTGCGAGGGGATCGATGAGCTTACGCTTGAAGCACCGTTGGTCTTGCCCGAGCAGGGCGCCGTACAGCTACAGCTCAGCGTCGGCGAACCAGACGAGCGGGACCGCCGAAAGATCGCCATCCACTCTCGTCCCGCGCAAGCGTCATCCGATCACCCGGGCGAAGGGCCCTGGATACGTCACGCCACCGGCACACTCGCGCCCACCGACACTACGCTCGAGCCCGCAACCGAAGCGTGGCCGCCGGTCGGTGCGCAGCCCATCGACGCGGATTATGTCTATGACCGTCTCGCGGAAGTCGGCTTCAGCTATGGCCCCGCGTTTCAAGGACTGCACCAGGCATGGTGCCAGGGCGACGAAATATTCGCCGAAGTCGCACTCCCAGACGAGCAGGCCAACGACGGATACATCATCCACCCCGCGCTATTCGACGCGATTCTGCAGACGGCAGCCATCCCCGCGTTGGCCGAGGGTAGCTTTGACAACGCTGATGGGAGTCGGGGCATGATGCCCTTCTCCTGGAATGGTGTGCATGTAGCAGCGAGCGATACGCGAGTGCTACGCGCTCGACTGAGTGTGAACGGTAGTGCGCTCGCCGTGGTGGCGAGCGACGAGGATGGGATCCCGGTTGTCTCGGTCCAGGGGCTCATCGCGCGGCCGGTTGACGCGGAGCGGCTACGCGTTGCCACCGATGGCCAACGAGATGGACTGTTCGGCTTCGGACTCGAGTGGGTAAAGGTCGCTGTGCCATCGACGAACGATGTCGAGCGTGGCGTGGCGATTCTGGGAGAGATGGAGATTGAGGGTCTGGGTGCTCCGAGCTACCCAGACATTGCAACATTCCTAGAAGCGCTCGATGAAGGTGCACCTGATGTTGTTATTGCTCCGATCGCGATTGACAGTGAGCTTCCCGCGGGCGCGCATGACGCCGTTGGTCGGACCCTGGAGTTGTTGCAGTCGTGGTTGGCGCAGGAGCGGCTGGGTGATACGCCTCTGGTGTTGCTCACGCGTGGCGCGGTCTCGGTCGAAGAGGGGGATGCCCCTGAGTTGGCCGGTGCCAGCGTGTGGGGGCTGGTCCGTAGCGCGCAGTCAGAGCATCCTGGGCGCTTCGTGCTCATCGACCTCGACGGCAATCCGGACGATCCGGATTCACCGAGGGAATTTACGTTTTCACCAAAGATGTTGACGCTTGCGCTCGGCGTGGATGAGCCACAACTTGCGATCCGTGGGGGCGAGTCTCATGCGTTGCGTTTGAGGCGTGTGGCCGCACCTGAGCCACCGACCGGGCAGACACAGTTCGGTGGTGAACGTACGGTTTTGATCACGGGTGGGACGGGCGTACTGGGTGGGCTGGTGGCTCGGCATTTGGCAGAGCGCGGCGCTCGTCACCTCCTGTTGGTCAGCCGCAAGGGGTTGGACGCGGAGGGCGCTGGCCAATTGCGGGCAGAGCTTGGGGAGTTTGGTGCTGAGGTGCGAGTGCAGGCGTGCGATGTGGCCGATCGCGGAGCGCTGGCCCGGTTGTTGGAGTCGGTTCCCTCCGAGCACCCCGTGGGGATGGTGGTACACGCCGCGGGGGTTTTGGATGACGGTGTGATCGAGTCGCTTGATCGCGAGCGTTTGAAGCGAGTGATGGGCCCCAAGGTGGACGCGGCGATCTGGCTGGACGAGTTGACAGAGGGATGTGAGCTGTCCGAGTTCATCGTGTTCTCATCCGCGGCTGGGACACTCGGTAGCCCTGGCCAGGGTAATTATGCGGCTGCGAATGCGGCGTTGGATGCGTTGATGGTGCGCCGCCATACTCGGGGTCTGCCGGGTAGTTCGCTTGCTTGGGGGTTGTGGGCGCAGAAGAGCACGATCACGGGTGAGCTCTCAGAGGTCGATCTCGCGCGGATGCGCCGCACCGGGATGGTGCCGCTCTCAAACGAACACGCGCTGGCGCTGTTTGAGTCTTCCCGTGCGATCGGCGAGCCGGTGCTACTTCCTGTTCGGCTCGACCTGTCTGTGTGGCGCTCTCAGGCGCGTCAAAGCTTGGTGCCCGCTCTGCTGCGTGGACTGGTGCATTCGCCTACCAGGCGCAAACGCAACGCTGGCGGCTCGCTCGCCCGGCGTCTGGCGGATGTAGCGGAGAGCGAGCGCGAGGGCGTGGTGCTTGATCTCGTTCGCAGTCATACGGCCGCCGTATTGGGACACGCCTCACCGGATGCGATCGATCCACAACGGGCATTCAAGGAGCTTGGATTCGATTCCCTCAGTGCCGTTGAGCTACGCAACCGCCTGGAAGAGACAACGAGCATTCGACTCATCTCCACGCTCGTCTTTGACTATCCCACACCAGCCTCCGTTGCCACATACCTATTCGCGCAGACGCAGGGTACTGAGCGCGGCCGTGGTGTAGCCGTGCGGTCGGTGACGCGCTCGGACGAGCCGGTTGCGATTGTGGGTATGGCTTGTCGTTTCCCAGGCGGGGTCTTCTCGCCGGAGGACTTGTGGGGGTTGGTGGCCTCTGGGGTGGACGGGATCTCGGAGTTCCCCGACGATCGCGGCTGGGACTTGGGGCGCTTGTTTGGTTCCAATCCCGATCGTGGGGGCACGAGCTATGTGCGCCATGGTGGGTTCATCGCAAACGCGGGTGATTTCGACGCTGGGTTTTTCGCGATCAGTCCGCGGGAGGCGCTGGCGATGGACCCCCAGCAGCGGCTATTGCTCGAAGTTGCCTGGGAGGCATTTGAACGCGCGGGAATCGACCCGAGCTCATTGCGCGAGAGTGAGACTGGCGTTTTCACCGGAGTGAGTGCGGCAGAGTACAGCGTGGCCTCTGGCGGTGTTCCCGAGTTTGAGGGGTTGCGCCTGACCGGCAACACAACGAGCGTCGTTTCGGGACGAGTTGCGTATGCGTTGGGGCTCCAGGGATCGGCGGTAACGATCGATACGGCCTGCTCATCTTCGCTCGTGGCACTGCACTTGGCCTGCCAAGCGTTGCGATCCGGAGAATGCTCAATGGCGCTGGCTGGCGGTGTGGCGGTGCAATCGACGCCGGCGATGTTCATCGAATTCAGCCGCCAGCAGGGACTGGCGTCAGACGGTCGCTGCAAGTCTTTTGCGGCGGCTGCCGACGGGACGAGTTGGTCTGAGGGCGTAGGCCTGTTGGTGCTTGAGCGTCTGTCGGACGCTCAGCGCTCAGGGCATCGCGTGCTGGCGTTGGTGCGTGGTAGTGCAATCAACCAGGACGGAGCCTCGAATGGTTTGACGGCGCCGAACGGTCCTTCCCAGGAACGTGTGATCCGTCAAGCGCTCGCGAATGCGCGACTCTCCCCAAGTGAGGTCGACGCGGTCGAGGCGCACGGTACGGGCACCATACTCGGCGATCCGATCGAGGCGCAAGCATTGATCGCAACCTACGGACAGGAGCGCTCCGACAATCCCCTCTACATAGGTTCTATCAAGTCCAATATCGGTCATCCTGGCGGGGCGGCTGGTGTTGCTGGTGTAATCAAGATGATTGAGGCAATGCGTCATGGCGTGCTGCCGGCGACACTGCATGTGGACGCTCCGACGCCGCATGTCGATTGGAATCTCGGTGAAGTCCAGTTGCTCACTGAGCCGGTCGAGTGGTCTGGGGGTGAGAATCCGCGCAGGGCCGGGGTCTCCTCGTTCGGGATCAGCGGCACCAACGCGCACGTGATTCTGGAGGAGGCACCGGCGCCGGCCGAGTCTGAGCGTTCTGCCGAGCCACGGGAATCGCGGCCGGCGGTTCCATTGTGTTTGTCGGCCAACAGTGAGGAGGCGTTGCGCGGTCAGGCTGAGCGGCTGCGCGAGCATCTTGCTGAGCGTTCCGGGCTTGAGCCGGTTGATGTGGCGTTTTCGTTGGCAGTGGGTCGTGCTTGCCTTGAGCACCGCGCGGTAGTTGTGGGTAGCGATCGGGATGTGTTGTTGGGGGGCCTTGACGCATTGGTGGCTGGAGAGCCTGCGTCGGGGTTGGTTCGGGGTCGTGCGCGCGGGGGCGGGAAGGTGGCGCTCATGTTCCCGGGGCAGGGTTCGCAGTGGGTGGGGATGGCTGTTGAGTTGTGGGAGTCATTTCCGCTTTTTGCCGCGCGGATGCAGGCCTGTGTCGATGCCCTTGCGCCACACCTTGACTTCTCTCTCGAGGACGTACTGCGTGGCGTCGATGGCGCGCCTTCGCTTGAGCGGGTGGATGTGGTGCAACCGGCTTTGTTCGCGGTGATGGTGTCGTTGGCGGAATCGTGGCGCTCGTGCGGGGTGCACCCGGCGGTGGTGGTCGGGCATTCCCAGGGGGAGATCGCGGCGGCGTGCGTGGCCGGCGGATTGTCGTTGGAGGATGCAGCGCGGGTCGTCGCGTTGCGCAGTCAGGCGCTTGGCGAACTTGCGGGTAGCGGGGGTATGGCGTCAGTAGCGGTTTCCGCAAGTGAGATCGTCGAGCTTGTGGCACGTTGGGATGATCGTCTATCGGTCGCGGCGTTCAACGGCCCGCTCTCGACCGTCGTTTCGGGTGATCCGCGGGCGCTTGATGAGCTACTTGTGGCATGTGAGGTAGAGGGGGTGCGTGCCCGTATGATCCCCGTCGATTACGCATCCCACTCGGTACAAGTGGAGCGCATTCGTGAGCGGCTGCTCGAATCGCTCGCGTCGATCCAGCCGCGCTCGAGCGAGGTGCCGTTCTTCTCCACCGCCAGGGGCGAGGTGATCGACACCGCGCTCTTGGACGCACAGTATTGGTATAGCGGCCTGCGCGACCCGGTGCTGTTCGCCCAGGCGACACGCGAGCTGATCGCTGACGGTGTCACGACGTTCATCGAGGCGAGCCCACACCCCGTGCTGACAATGGCGGTCAAGGAAACCATCGATGAGCAGTCATCGAAGACTTCGGATGGGATCGTTGCGATTGGATCGCTGCGACGCGACGAGGGCGGGATGCGGCGATTCATGCTCTCGCTCGGGGAGGCCTTCGTGCACGGTGTGCAACTCGACTGGGAGACCGTGTTCGCTGAATACCAGCCACGACAGGTGGATTTGCCAACCTACGCTTTCCAGCGCGAGCGTTATTGGCTCTCGCCACGCGCGACCGCCGGCGATGTCGCGGCTGCGGGGCTCACCAACGCCGAACATCCATTGTTGAGCGCGGCCCTACAGGTTGCTGGCCACGATGAATGGCTGTTCACTGGACGCGTTTCACTGGATACGCATCCCTGGCTTGCCGATCACGTGGTACTGGACACGGTGCTATTGCCTGGCACCGCGCTGGTCGAGCTCGCCCTGCGTGCCGGCGGCGAGGTCGACTGTGAGGAAATCGAAGAGCTCACACTCGAGGCGCCCCTCGTCCTACCCGAACACGACGCGATACAGCTTCAGCTAAGCGTTAGTGAGCCAGACGAGGAAAACCGCCGGAAGCTTGTTATCTATTCACGCTCCGCACAAACCACGGCCGACGACACCGATACCGGATGGATACGCAACGCGAGCGGCACACTCACACCGTCCACAAGCGTCGATTCGCCAGAGCTAACGGTCGATGTCTGGCCGCCTGTCGATGCACAACCCATAGACATCGAATATGCCTATGACCGTCTTGCGGAGGTTGGTTTCAGCTACGGGCCCGCCTTCCAGGGCTTGCGCGGGGCGTGGCGGCTCGGCGAAGAGGTGTTCGTAGAAGTTGCACTCGACGACGAGCAAGTCAGCGGCGGATACACCATCCACCCGGCGCTATTCGACGCGATCTTGCAAACGACCGTGATTGCCGCGATGGACGGAAATACCTCCGATAAAGTCGACGGCAGTCAGGGCATGATGCCCTTCTCGTGGAGCGGCGTGCATGTGCAGGGGAGCCCCGCACGCGTATTGCGCGCTCGGTTGAGCACGGACGAGGGCTCGCTTTGCATTGCGGCGAACGATGAGAACGGCCTACCGGTACTCTCGGTCGCAAGGCTTATGGCGCGGCCCGTTGACGTCGAGAAGCTACGAGCCGCCGCTGGCAGTGGTGCTGATCGAGACACGCTGTTCGGGCTCGAGTGGGTCGAGATGACATCGCTCTCCCCGAACGGCACCGATCACAACATGGCAATCCTCGGCGAGCTGAATGTCAAGGGTCTTGAGGCTGTCCCGCGCTACCGTGACATCGCCACATTCGCCGAAAGACTTGGCGAGACGCCGGACGAGACGGCCGCGGTGACCCTGCCCGATGTCTTGCTGGCTCTAGTCATGACTGATGATGAGCTTCCCGAGGCTGTGCACAACGCCGCCGATTGGGCCCTGACGCTGGTGCAGTCTTGGTTGGGCACTGAGCAGCTAGGCGACACGCGTTTGGTACTGCTGACACGCGGTGCCGTTGCAGTCACGGATAGCGAGGCGCCTGATCTGGCCGGTGCCGGTGTGTGGGGCTTGGTTCGCAGCGCACAATCAGAGCATCCGGGACGCCTAATGCTTATCGACCTCGACCGGGGCGAGCTCTCGTCAGAAACCTTGAGAGGTCTACTCGATGGTGATGAGCCGCAACTCGCGATCCGTGGGGGCAAGCCTTACGCATTGCGCTTGAAGCGTGTGACCAGACCCGGGCTGCCGGCGCGGCAGTCACCGCTTGGCGCTGAGGGCACGGTTTTGATCACGGGCGGTACGGGTGTGCTTGGGGGGCTGGTCGCCAGGCACCTGGCTGAGCGTGGTGCTCGCCACCTGCTATTGGTGAGTCGTCGGGGCCCGGCCGCGGAGGGCGCCACCGAATTGCGGGCCGAGCTCGAAGGGGTTGGCGCCGAGGTACGGGTGCAGGCATGTGACGTGGCGGATCGGGTGGCGCTCGCTGGATTGTTGGATTCGATCGCGCCAGAGCAACCGTTGAGCGCGGTAATCCATACGGCCGGAGTCTTGGACGACGGCGTGGTTGAGTCACTGGATCGCGAGCGGTTGGAGCGCGTGCTGCGTCCCAAGGTGGACGCGGCGGTCTATTTGCACGAGTTGACCGAGCGATGCGATCTGTCTGACTTCATCGTGTTCTCATCGGCGTCGGGAACGTTTGGTGCCCTCGGTGTCAGCAACTATTCGGCAGCGAATGCTGTGCTGGATGCGTTGATGGCGTGTCGACGGGCTCAGGGTCTGCCGGGCATCTCGCTCGCGTGGGGAGCGTGGGCCCAGGAGGGAGGGATGACGGCTGACCCGATCCGTATGCGCCGTACCGGGATAGTCCCATTTTCCAACGAGCACGCGCTAAGGCTGTTCGACGCCGCACGCGCCCTCGGCGAGGCGGTTTTGTTGCCTGTCACGCTCGACCTCTCGGTGTGGCGGGCACAGGCTCGTCAAGGCCTGGCACCGGCGCTGTTGCGTGGCCTGATCCGCACGTCCACCAGACGCAAACGAGGCGCGGATGGCTCGCTCGCGCGGCGTTTGGCGGGCGTCGCGGAGGGTGAGCGCGAGGGTGTGGTACTCGATCTGGTGCGCAGTCACGCAGCGGCGGTATTGGGGCATGCGTCGTCAAAGGCGATCGATCCTGAGCGCGCTTTCAAGGATCTCGGGTTCGATTCGCTTAGCGCGGTGGAGCTGCGCAACCGTTTGGAGGAGGCGACGGGCCTCAGGCTCATCGCCACCTTGGTGTTCGACTATCCAACGCCGACAGCGGTGGCCACACGCTTGCTCGCGCAGGCGCAGGATGACGAGCGCGGTCGTGGTGTGGTCAGGAGGTCGGTGGCGCGCTCGGATGAGCATGTTGCGGTTGTGGGTCTCGCATGTCGCTATCCGGGTGGTGTTGGTTCGGCGGAGGGCCTGTGGGAGCTTGTTGCTTCTGGCAAGGATGGGATTTCTGGATTCCCCGAGGACCGTGGTTGGGATCTTGAGCGACTGTTTGATCCCGATCCCGATCGTGCGGGCGCGAGCTATGTGTGCCGCGGCGGATTTGTCGAGGACGTTGGCGATTTCGACGCTGAGTTCTTCGGGATCAGTCCGCGCGAGGCATTGGCGATGGACCCCCAACAGCGGTTGCTGCTGGAAATCGCGTGGGAGGCATTCGAGCATGCTGGGATCGATCCGACCATGCTGCGTGGCAGTCCGACCGGGGTGTTCGCGGGTATCAGTGCCGCTGATTATGCGATGGGATTCGGGCCCGGGCGTGCTGGGGACCTTGAGGGTTATCTGGGTACAGGTATGGCCGGTAGCGTCGTCTCGGGACGAGTTGCTTATTCGTTGGGGTTGGAGGGCTCCGCGGTAACTGTCGATACGGCCTGTTCGTCTTCGCTTGTGGCGATGCACTTGGCATGTCAGGCGTTGCGTCAGGGAGAGTGCTCGTTGGCGCTGGCGGGGGGCGTGACTGTGCTCTCGACGCCAAGTGTGTTCATCGAGTTCAGTCGTCAGCGTGGTTTGTCCGCCGATGGGCGGTGCAGGTCGTTTGCGGCGGCCGCGGATGGGACTGGGTTCGCCGAGGGTGCGGGCTTGCTCGTGCTGGAGCGCCTTTCAGATGCGCAGCGCAACGGACATCGTGTCTTTGCGTTGGTGCGTGGCAGTGCGACCAACCAGGATGGAGCGTCAAACGGCCTGACGGCGCCGAACGGTCCTTCCCAGGAGCGTGTGATTCGCCAAGCGCTCGCCAATGCCGGACTTTCACCTCAAGAGGTCGATGTTGTCGAGGCGCATGGCACGGGTACGACACTCGGCGACCCGATTGAGGCGCAAGCGTTGCTTGCGACGTACGGGCAAGATCGCTCTGACGGTCCGCTCCATCTTGGATCGATCAAGTCGAATATCGGTCACACCCAAGCCGCCGCTGGTATCGCCGGTGTTATCAAGATGGTGATGGCGATGCGTCACGGGGTGTTGCCGGCAACGTTGCACGTGGACGAGCCCACGCCTCAGGTTGATTGGCAAGCAGGGGACGTCCGGCTGTTGACCGAGGCGCATGAGTGGCCCGAGGGGGAGCGTCCGCGCCGAGCGGGAGTCTCGTCATTCGGGATTTCGGGCACAAACGCGCACGTGATCCTCGAAGAGCCTCCACGGTTGGCGACCATGGAGGCTGGAGTAGCGCGGTTGGAGCATTCATCAGGCGCCGAGTGTTCTCTTGAGCCGGTTGTAGTGCCGTGGCTGCTCTCGGCCAAGGGTGCGGGTGCGCTCGCGGGCCAGGCGCAAAGGCTGAGTTCGCATTTGGGAGAATATCCAGAGTTTGCGCCAGCCGATGTGGCGCTTTCGTTGGCGTTGAGTCGGTCTCAATTCGAGGACCGCGCCGTGGTGGTGGGTGGTGATCGCGATGCGCTGCTTGCCGGACTGGACAGCGTTGCGGCGGGCGAGCCTGGGCCTGGAGTGGTTTGCGGTCGCGCGCATGGTGGCGGGAAGATTGCGTTTATGTTTCCCGGTCAAGGTTCGCAATGGGCGGGAATGGGCCGCCAGCTTTATGCGCGGTTTGGGGTATTCGCGAAAGCTTTCGACGAGGTATGCGAGGGGTTGGATTCGTACTTGGGTCTCCCGTTGAGAGAGCTTGTGTTCGCCACGGACAGCTCGGAGCAGGCGGTGCTGCTGGATCGGACGGAGTTCACCCAAGCTGGTTTGTTTGCCCTCGAGGTCGCTCTGTATAGGCTCGTCGATGCGTGGGGTGTGACGCCGAGCTTCTTGATCGGGCATTCGATTGGCGAGATTGTCGCCGCGCATGTTGCCGGTGTCTTCTCGCTCGAGGACGCATGTGCGCTGGTCGCCGCGAGGGGACGTCTGATGGGGTCACTACCCGCGGGTGGCGCTATGGTCGCGGTTCAAGCCTCTGAGGCGGAGGCGTTGGAATCTTTGGTCGATATTGACGAGGTCGAGCGGTGCGTTGCCGTAGCTGCTGTCAATGGCCCATCCTCGATCGTGCTCTCTGGTGATGAGGGTGTCGTGCTGCGCCTCGCCTCGGTATGGGAGGAGCGTGGGCGCAGAGTGAGACGGCTGTCAGTGTCTCATGCGTTTCATTCTCCGCGAATGAACGGCATGCTAGAGGAATTCATGCAGGTCGCCGAAGCGGTGTCGTTCGAGTATCCGCGAATCCCAGTCGCTTCCAACCTGGGAGGTGAAGCCGTGGCTGATGATCAGCTATGCACACCTGATTACTGGGTGCGTCACGTGCGGGAAACCGTGCGTTTCGGGGAGGGAGTGTGCTGGCTTGCCGATCGAGGTGTGACCACTTTCCTTGAGCTGGGACCTGGCGGAGTCTTGAGCGGCATGGTCGAGGAGTGCTTGATATCGATGGATATGGGCGTTGGGCCGGCTTCAACCTCCGTCAATGGGCTGGCTGGAGCTAATGGCAAGTCGGTTACGGGCACGCAGGGACCGGTCTCGGCCACGGTGTCGATGCTTCACCGCGAGCGTCCTGAGGTTCAAACGCTGATGGACGGCCTCGCTCGGCTGTGGGTGCGAGGCGTGAACATCGACTGGCGGGCTGTGTTTGAGAATTCGGGAGGAAAGCTTGTCGACTTGCCCACATATGCATTCCAGCGCGAGCGGTTCTGGCTTGACTCTGGGTTGCCAGGCGGTGACGCGCGGGCTGTCGGTCAGAGTCCGGCTGAGCATCCATTGCTTGGTGCCGCGGTCGGACTGGCCAGCGACGAGTGGTTGTTCACAGCTCGTTTGTCTTTGCGAGACCACACATGGCTTGCCGATTATTTGGTATTCGATAGTCCACTGCTTCCTGCCACGGCATGCTTGGAGCTTGCTTTTCATGCCGGCTCTCGGCTCGGATGTGATCTCGTGCGTGAATTGACCTTGCGGGATCCGCTAGTGCTGGACGAGCAGCATGCGACACAGTTGCAGGTAAGGGTTGGCGCCGCCGACGATGCGGGCGATCGCTCCTTCAGCCTCCACTCGCGTTGGGAGTCTGCGCGTGGCGACTCTACGCTGGATGAGGGCCAATGGTCGTGTAACGCCGTTGGCTCGCTTGGCTCGTCTGAGCAGGAGGGTCAAACGAGCGTTGGAGGGTCGGTACTAGGTCAGGACGGTGTATGGCCTCCGACGGGCGCTGAGCTTTTGGAGATCGACGATCTCTATGATCGACTAGCGGAATCTGGCCTTGAGTACGGCCCCGCCTTTCAGTGTCTGACCATGGCTTGGCGGCGCGATGGCGAGGTCTTCGCGGAGGTCGAGCTGTCGGACGCGGAGGCAGAGCTGGCCGAGGGATTCGGTTTGCATCCGGTTTTGTTGGATGCCGCGTTGCACACAATTAGGCTTGCCGCATCGCTTGATGGCGCGGATGCCTATGACACGCTGTGGTTGCCGTCCTCTTGGAAGGGTGCTGTATTGTCGGTGACTGGCGCCACCGTGCTGCGTGTACACCTCTCGCGCTCCGCGGCGGACGTTGTGTCGTTGGCGTTGGGTGATGAGAGTGGTCGATTGATCGCGTCGGTCGATTCGCTTGCGATGCGCAAGATTGCTGCCGCGGATATCGGCGAACGTGTGGATCGCCATAAGGACGGGACATTTCAGCTTCGCTGGATCGAGGCTCCAAGTTCGGTGGCGGTTTTTGAGCAGACCCCGCTGATGACCTGCGCTTTGGCGGTCTGCGATGCGCTGCGTTCAGTGGACGTGGAGTGTCAGATATTTGAGGACATGGAGGTACTCGCCGAGGCGACTGGAGTCGACGGGACGGCGCCCCGAATTATCTTGCTGGATGCGAGAAGCACTGACAGGACAGGCTCACGTGAGACAGATGATGGGCCTTCCATGGAAACGTGGGCTCAGGACACACCCGAGGCGGTCAGGGTGCTCTTGCATCGAGTGTTGGGGGAGTTGCAGGGGTGGCTTGTCGACCAGCGTTTCTCTAAATGTCGACTCGTAGTGCTCACCCAGGGAGCGCTTGCCACAGGTACGTCGGAGGGTATACAGGATCTTGCTGGGGGCGCTGTTATCGGGTTGGTGCGCTCAGCGCAGACAGAGAATCCGGGCCGATTGGTGCTTGTCGATATCGACGGCAAGGAGGCCTCTTGGCGATCGTTGAGTGATGCCCTTGCGCTTGACGAGCCACAGCTAGCACTGCGAGATGGCGCGATACGCGTGCCACGGATGAAGCGGGCACACTCGAGTGAGCCACCTCGCTCGCCGGCAGATGGCGATGCCTCGCGGTTGGATCTTGATGGCCAGCGCACCTTTGATCCCCAGGGCACCGTCCTGATCACTGGAGCAACCGGTGGGCTCGGTGCACTTGTGGCGCGGCATCTGGTGGTTGAGCATGGCGTCCGTCACCTGCTCTTGGCCAGTCGCCGAGGTCTTCGAGCGAGCGGTTCCAGCGAGCTGGTCGGCGAGCTGTCGCTCTTGGGTGTGCAGGCACGGGTGGTCGAATGCGACGTCTCAAACCGTGAGCAGGTGGGGGAGTTGCTCGCCGCCGTCTCGCCTGAGCACCCGCTCGACGCGGTGATCCATGCCGCGGGCGTGATCGACGATGGCCTGATCGGCTCGCTCACCCCCGAGCGAATCGATCATGTACTCGCCGCCAAGGTTGATGGCGCGTGGAACCTTCACCAGCTAACCAGAGAGATGGACCTGTCGGCGTTTGTGTTGTTCTCATCGGTTGTCGGGGTCATAGGCGGTATTGGACAGGCGAACTACGCGGCGGCAAACGTATTTCTCGATGCGTTGGCCGCCCATCGGTGGTCGCTCGGTCATACCGGGACATCAATCGCTTGGGGTTTGTGGGCGCGCGAAAGTGAGATGACCGGCCACCTGCAGGATCTCGATCGCCGACGGATCGGCAGGACCGGCATGCTTGCGCTATCCGACGAGCAGGGTCTCGCGCTGTTGGACGAGGCACTCCGCGTCAACGAGCCGCTGGTCGTGGCAGCTCGACTGGACAGCGCTGCCCTTGGCGTTTATGCCGACACGGGCGAATTGCCCGCGGTGTTGCGCGATATGGTTCGAGCACGCTCACGGAGCCCCTCTGGCTCGTCGCGGCGCACGTTCGCCCGGTTGCTGTCGCGAACCGCCCAGGATGAGCGTGCATCGGTTGTGCTCGATCTGGTACGTGGAGAGGTAGCCCGCGTTCTCGGTCACATCACTTCCGAGTCGATTGACGTGCAACGTACCTTCAAGGATCTTGGATTCAGCTCGCTCGCGGGTGTGGAATTGCGCAACCGGCTTGCCTACCAGACCGACCTGGGTCTTCCGGCGACTTTGATTTTCGAATATCCCACGCCAACGGCCCTAGCCCACGCGTTGCTCGACGAGTTGGCGCCGGAGCAGGCAGCCGACCGATCGTTCGAGCGTGAGATCGACCAACTGGCGCGGACGCTCGCGGCGATCCCCGCACAGGATTTCAGGCGGGAGCAGGCCGCCTCACGTCTGCAAGTACTACTCGAGGCTCTGAACGCCGCAAACGGCGATGACGAGACACTCGCGTCCACCGAGCAGGCTTTGCAGACCGCAAGCGCCGATGAGCTCTACGACTTCATCGACAGACAGCTAAGGCAGCCATGAGCGGCGAGCTCGACCGAATCGAAAGGCGATGGTGGGCATGAGCACCGAGGACAAGACACTTGAGTATCTGAGGAGTGTCACCATAGACCTCCATGCCACGCGCCACCGGCTCGAGGAGCTCGAGCGGCGTAAGCGCGAGCCGATAGCGATCGTGGGGATCGGATGCCGGTATCCGGGAGACGTGCGCTCGGCGGAGGATCTCTGGGAGCTGGTGTGCGCGGGCCGCGACGCGACCTCTGATTTTCCCACGGACCGTGGATGGGACATCGAGGGCATCTACCATCCCGATCCCGACCACCGCGGCACGACTTATGTCAATCGAGGAGGCTTCCTTCACGACGCCGCGCTGTTCGACGCCGGCTTCTTCGAGATGAGCCCGCGCGAGGCGCTGGCCACCGATCCTCAGCAGCGCTTGATGCTGGAAGTGTCTTGGGAGGCACTCGAAAGCGCCGGCATCGATCCGCGCGGCTTGGGTGGAACGTCCACCGGTGTGTTCGTCGGTGTGATCTTCCACGACTACGTCTATGGTCTATCCCGTTCATCGGCGGCCGACGTCGAAGGTCATCTAAGCACCGGCGCTGCCGGTGGGGTCGTATCGGGTCGCGTCTCCTACACGCTTGGTCTGGAGGGCCCGGCAATATCGGTTGACACCGCGTGCTCGTCCTCGCTGGTGTCGTTGCACCTGGCCATCGCGGCTCTGCGTTCTGGCGAGTGCTCGCTCGCGCTTGCCGGAGGGGTCTCGATTCTGGCGACGCCCCACACCTTCATCGAGTTCTCCCGCCAGCGCGCGTTGGCTGCCGACGGCATGTGCAAGCCGTTCTCCGCCGCGGCCGATGGGGCCTCCTGGGGGGAGGGCGTAGGTGTTCTGGCACTCGAGCGTCTCTCCGATGCCCAGCGTTTGGGCCATGACGTACTTGCGCTGGTTGCCGGCAGTGCCGTCAACCAGGACGGCGCCAGCAATGGCATGGCAGCCCCAAATGGTCCCTCCCAGCAGCGAGTGATCCGGGCGGCGCTGGCAAATGCGGGAGTTGAAGCCGCCGAGGTCGACGCTGTCGAGGCGCATGGCACCGGTACGCGTCTTGGGGACCCTATCGAGGCCCGGGCACTGGCCGGAACCTACGGGCGCGCCCGAGGCCCCGAGCATCCTCTGTGGCTAGGTGCGGTGAAGTCGAACATCGGCCACACCCAGGCAGCGGCTGGAGTTGCCGGGGTGATCAAGATGACGATGGCTCTCAAGCACGGCATGCTCCCACGGACCCTGCACGCCGAGGAGCCCTCGGGGGAGATCGACTGGTCGGATGGGGCGCTTGCGCTGCTCACCGAGGAGCGGCCCTGGCCATCCGGGGATGATCGGCCGCGCCGCGCCGCGGTCTCGTCGTTCGGCATCAGCGGGACCAATGCGCATGTGATCCTCGAGGAGGCTCCAGTCACGATCCGTGAGCAGCGGACAACCCATAAGGACCAAGGAGACGCGGTCGAGAACGTCGGGCAGGAGTCGCCAGGCGCTGGGGCGCGGGTCTTCGTCGACGGCGTGGTCGAAGGGTCACCCGAAAATGCTCTGCAGGTCTCCGCCAACAGCGTCCGGCTGGGATTGACGGGGGAGCACGGGGTCGCTTGGGTCCTCTCTGCGCATGACGAGGCGGCTCTATCGGCCCAGGCGGGCCGACTGCTGGAGCGGTTTGAACGCAAACCCGATCTGTGTCCCCTCGACGTGGCACTTTCGCTGACTGCTCGCAGCCGGTTCAGCGAGCGCGCGGTACTCGTGGGCTCCGATCGGCGGACGCTGACGGACAGTCTTCGCTTGCTCGCCGACGGTCGCTCGGGCCCGGGCTTGTTGCGCGGATCCGCGTCAGTCTCAGGGAGTGGCGGTGTGGCGTTCGTCTTCCCCGGACAGGGTTCCCAATGGGATGGAATGGCGGCCGAGTTGCTTGACTGCTCGCCGGTCTTCGCCGAGGGCATCGCAGAGTGCGCCGAGGCGCTGGCTCCATTCACCGACTGGTCATTGCTGGAAGTTCTGCGCTGTGAGCGGGACTCGGAATTGATGAGTCGGGTCGATGTGGTGCAGCCAGCCCTGTTCGCCGTGATGGTGTCTCTGGCGCGACTGTGGCGGGCATGCGGTGTTGAGCCCGATGCGGTTGTCGGTCACTCCCAGGGCGAGATCGCGGCGCTGTGCGTAGCGGGTGGCCTGTCGCTGGGTGACGCCGCCCGCATAGTCGCGCTTCGCAGCCACGCGCTGACAGCAATCGCGGGAGAGGGAGGTATGGCCTCGGTCGCCCTCTCTGAGAGTGAGCTGCTTAGGCTGCTGGAGAGCCACGAGGGAGAGTTGTCGCTGGCCGCGGTCAACGGGCCGTCATCGATGGTCGTCTCAGGTGCTCGAGAGGCGCTCGTGCGTCTGCTCGCCCGCTGTGAAGCGGATGGGGTAAAGGCGCGTGAGATACCTGTGAACTATGCGGCTCACTCAGCGCATGTGGAGACAATCCGCCAAGAGTTGCTCGATGCGTGTGCGTCGATCGCTCCGCGCAGCGGTGATGTTCCCTTCTACTCGTCAGTGACAGGTGGTCTGCTCGACACCGAGAAGGCCGATGCGAACTACTGGTATCGCAATCTGCGCGAGACGGTGCGCTTTGAGGCAGCCACGCAGGCACTCGTGACAGCCGGATGTCGTACGGCGATCGAGGTCAGTCCGCATCCCGTGCTCGTTATGGGCATCCAGGAGACCGCCGGAGATATGAGGGCGCTTGGCTCCTTGCGCCGCGGGGAGGGTGGTCCGCGGCGCTTCGTGGCGTCGCTGGGGGACGCATGGGTAGGTGGAGTAAACGTCGACTGGGCATCGCTGATGGAGGACTCCGGTGCGCGCCGGGTATCGCTGCCTACGTACCCTTTCCAGCGCGAGCGCTACTGGTTGGAACGTGGCTCCAGCGAGGATCCAGCCGCGTTGGGCCTCATGTCGGGAGAACACCCGCTGCTCGGAGCTGGAGTGGAGCTTGCCGACGAGCAAGGTTTGCTGTTCACCGGACGCCTATCGCTTGCCACGCATCCCTGGCTCGCGGATCACTCGGTGATGGGGGTCGTGCTGTTGCCCGGCACCGCATTCCTGGATCTCGCACTGCACGCGGGACGTAGGGTGGACTGCTCGACGGTGGCCGAGCTTGTGATCGAAGCGCCGCTGGTGCTCGAGCAGGACCGTTCTATGCAGCTACAGATGGTGGTGTCGCAGCCAGGAGAGTCAGGGTTGCGTGAGGTGAGCATGTATTCGCGTTCGGCGATCGTCGAGGACTCCGGACAGGCAGACGCGGGCTGGGTGAGGCACGCCAAGGGGACACTTCAGCCAGATACGACGACCACGCTTGTGGACGAGCTCGGTTCCGAGCTTCGAGAGGTATGGCCGCCGCCGGGTTGCGAGCCGGTGCCCATCGAGGGACTGTACGACCGTCTGGCAGACCTGGGCCTGCAATACGGGCCGACGTTCCAATGTATGCGCTCAGTGTGGCGGCGAGGCGATGAGCTGTTCGTCGAGGTTGCCCGCCCAGAGGACCCCGCCAGAGGAGCGCTCTCGAGTGGCGCGCGGTCGAGCCCGGCGACATTCGCGATCGACCCAGTCTTGCTCGACTCGGCTTTCCACGCGATCGCCGCCGGGAGCGAGCACGACGTCGCGGTGCGCCTCCCGTTCAATTGGAGCGGGGTACGGCTATATCCAACGCCCACCGGTGGGATCCGCGGTTTGAGGGTTGCGCTCATGGCGAAGGGCGAGAATGCCCTGTCGCTCTCGGCGATGGACGAGTGGGGGACAAGCGTGATCGCGGTCGACTCGCTGGCCACACGCAGCGTCAGTCCCGAGCAGTTGCGCAGTCAGAGCGCGGGTGACTCGGAGTCGCTCTATCGGGTCCAGTGGACCGCGCTGGAGCTGGACGCGTTGGCAAGCTCTCAGATCGGCGAGGTTGACGAGACAACTGCTGATACATCCGACAGCCGCGACGCGAAGTCGATCGATCAGGTACAAGACACCGATTGGGCGTTGCTGGGCGAGGACCGGGAAGACTCAGATCAGGGGTCGAGGCCTGGGAACCCAGAGCGCGGAGGAGCGCTTGCCGACGTCGGTGCACCTGCGCACGAGCACCGTCGCTTTCCCGATCTCGCTGCCCTGCGTGGTGCCGTCTCGGATGAAGTGCGTGTGCCTCGCGTCGTACTCGCGGACTGCCGTGGTGCCCTGTGCTCTGGAGAGCAAACCACCAAGGGAGAGCGGCTACCGGAGCAGGCTCGCGCGAGCACCGCGCGCGTGCTTGAGCTTCTGCAGGAATGGATAGCCGACGAGCGCCTCAGCGACTCGCTACTGGTGTTGATTACCGAAGGTGCGGTGGCAGCCGCTCCGGGGGATCCCGTAGCTGGACTGCTCGATGCTCCGCTGTGGGGGTTGACCCGCTCGGCGCAACTTGAGGGCAATAAGCGGCTTGCGCTGCTCGACGTCGAACGTCAGGGGGACTGCTGGTCGGCGCTGTGTGCGGCGGTGAGAGCATTCGATGCCGGGGAGTCGCAGCTAGCGATTCGCGACGGGATCGTCTATGCGCCTCGGCTGGTGCGCGACTCCGCGGGCTCGCTCAAGCTCCCGCCAGGTGAGTCTCGCTGGCGTGTGGCGCCTGGGAGCACATCCACGCTCGAGGATCTGCGTGTGGTCGTTCCAGCGGAGCTCGACGCTCCGCTGGAGCAGGGGCAACTTCGTGTGGCTATGCGCGTCGCGGGCGTGAATTTCCGCGATGTGGTCACCGCTCTGGGAGTAGTTCCGTTGCGGGGCGAGTGGGACTCGATCGGCAGCGATGGTGCGGGCGTGGTGATCGAGGTCGGTCCGGGCGTCGAGGACCTGGCGCCCGGCGATCGCGTGATGGGGCTGTTTACCAGCGCCTTCGGCTCGCAGGCTCTGACCGATCGCCGGTTCGTGGTCCCCATTCCACATGACTGGTCTTTTGCACAGGCAGCGGCCATGCCGACCCCGTTCCTGACCGCCTACTACGGCCTTGTCGAGCTGGCCGGGCTCAAGCGGGGCGAGCGCGTACTCGTGCATGCCGCGGCGGGGGGTGTCGGAATGGCCGCCGTGCAGCTCGCTCGCTGGTTTGGCGCGGAGGTGCTGGGTACCGCCAGTCCCGACAAGTGGCCGACGCTGCGGGCGGAAGGGCTCGACGAGTCGCACATCGCCTCCTCGCGGGACCTTCGCTTCCGCGAGGACTTCCTCGACGCGACCGACAGACAGGGGGTCGACGTCGTCCTGAATTCCCTGGCAGGCGAGTTTGTCGACGCGTCGCTCGAGCTGGTACGCGACGGTGGACGGTTCCTGGAGATGGGTAAGACTGACATCCGCGATCCGAGCGAGGTGTCTGAAAAGCGGCCGGGTGTCATCTACAAGGCGTTCGACCTGATCGAAGCGGGACCCGAGCGCATACAGGGCATGCTCCAAGAGCTGCTCGAGCTCTTTCGAGAGGGAGCGCTCGAGCATTTGCCGTACAGGGCGTGGGACGTGCGCTATGCGCCGCAGGCATTCCGCTTCATGGCACAAGCGCGTCATGTCGGCAAGATCCTGCTCACGCTTCCCCCTCCGTGCGTCGACCCGGCTGGCACGGTACTCATCACCGGCGGCACGGGCGTTCTTGGTGGGTTCGTAGCGAAGCATCTAGTGGAATCACACGGAGTTCGCAACCTTGTGTTGGCCAGCAGACAAGGGGCCGCCGCCCCTGGTGCGGATGAGCTTCGGGTTGAGCTCGCCGAGCTGGGCGCGGAGGCATTGATCGTCGCTTGCGATGTGAGCGACCGAAAGCAGTTGCGTAAGCTGCTCGAGGGCATTCCAGATGAGCGGCCGCTGCGGGCGATCGTGCACGCCGCGGGAGCGCTTGACGACGGCTCGATCGTGAAGCTGACCGCGGAGCGGCTCGACACGACGATGGCGGTGAAGGTGGACGCCGCTTGGCACCTACACGAGCTGACGAGAGAGAGTGACCTGGACGCGTTTGTCATGTTCTCGTCACTGACCGGGGTAGTAGGGGCACCGGGACAGGCGAACTATTCGGCGGGGAACGTGTTCCTCGACGCGCTTGCCGCGCACCGGCGTGCGCAGGGATTGCCGGCGGTCTCGATCGCGTGGGGCGCGTGGGAACAGGCCACCGGCCTGACTGGGCACCTGCGCGAGCTCGACATCGCTCGCATACGCCGCTACGGGGTCGCCGCGCTCTCATCACAGGAAGGCATGCGGCTGCTCGATCTGGCATGGAGCGACATCGATGCGTTGACGGTCGCCGTGCGCTTGGATCGCGTCGCGTTGCGTGCGCTGGCGAGCTCCGGAGAAGCTCCCGCCATTCTGAGTGGCCTGGTCTCCGCCTCGGGGGCAGGCGCGGCCCGGCCGCGAGGCGGAATACTCGCGGAGCGGCTACGCGGAACGGCCGGCGAGCAGCGCCGCGGGATCCTCATGCGCTTGGTGTGCGAGGAGGTCGCCGCCGTGCTGGGGCATGCCTCGCCCGAGGCGATCGACACGACTCGTGCGCTGAAGGAGCTTGGCTTTGACTCGCTGCTTGCCGTGGAGTTGCGAAACCGTCTGAACACCGTGACCGGAATGGGCCTGGCGGCCACCCTCGCATTCGACTATCCGACGGTAACGCTGCTCGTGGACCACCTACTCGAGATGGTCGGCGAGCAGCCAGCGCAGTCCAGCCCGGCACGCGCGCGCACCGCCTCCCGAGATGAACCCGTCGCGATCGTCGGTATGGCGTGTCGTCTACCGGGAGGGGTGTGCTCGCCGCACGATTTCTGGGAGCTGCTCGCGGAGGGCCGAGACGCGATCGCTGAGTTCCCGAGCGATCGCGGCTGGGATCTCGATCGGCTGTACGACCCAGATGCCTCGCAAGCTGGCACGAGCTACGTACGCGAGGCAGGCTTCATCTACGACCTGGGGGACTTCGACGCGGCCTTCTTCGGCATCAGCCCGCGCGAGGCGCTTGCGATGGACCCACAGCAGCGGATGCTCCTGGAGGCATCCTGGGAGGCGCTGGAGGATGCCGGCATCAGCCCCGACCTCCTGCACGGCAGCCGCACAGGTGTGTTCACGGGAACCAGTGGGCAGGACTACGGCAGCCATGCGCAGAGCACTCCAGAGAACTTCGATGGCTTTCTGGTGAGCGGCAACTCGGCGAGCGTGCTCTCCGGGCGAATTGCATACACACTTGGGCTGGAGGGTCCGGCGATCTCCGTGGACACGGCATGCTCGTCCTCGCTGGTGGCGATTCACATGGCATGCCAGGCGCTGCGCGCCGGAGAATGCACGCTGGCGCTGGCAGGTGGCGCCGCGGCGATGACCACACCCGCGGCCTTCGCCGGCTTCGGCAGGCAAAACGTGCTTGCGAGAGACGGCCGTTGCAAGCCGTTTGCCGATGGCGCTGATGGCACCAATTGGGCTGAGGGCGTGGGCCTGCTGGTATTGGAGCGGCTCTCGGATGCTCGTCGTCAAGGGCACCGGCCGCTGGCTGTCGTGCGCGGTAGCGCGATAAACCAGGATGGGGCCAGCAACGGGCTGACGGCTCCCAACGGGCCATCCCAACGGAGGGTGATCGACGAGGCGCTGGCCAACGCGGGGTTGTCCGCCGCCGAGGTCGATGCCGTCGAGGCTCACGGCACAGGTACGGCTCTGGGCGATCCGATTGAGGCCCAGGCACTGCTGCAAACCTACGGATCGGATCGCGCCGGGCGACCGCCGTTGTGGCTCGGCTCGGTGAAGTCGAACATCGGCCACGCCCAGGGCGCCTCCGGGGTGGTTGGGGTCATAAAGATGGTGTTGGCTCTCAAGCACCAGAGGTTGCCGAAGACTCTGCACGTCGACGCCCCCTCCACGCAGGTGGACTGGTCGAGCGGATCCGTATCGTTGTTGACAGAGCCCGTGGCTTGGGCGACCAACGGCAAGCCACGAAGGGCTGGAGTCTCATCGTTTGGGCTCAGCGGCACCAACGCACACCTGATCCTGGAGGAGGGTCCGCTCGCCGATTCAGAGCAGCCGGTCGAGGCGCGACAGGATGGAGAGGGGCATGGTGGTGTGCTCGGCGACGAGATCACGCCATGGACATTTTCGAGTCGCGGTGGGGCTGCATTGCGCGAGCAGGCGGCTCGCCTGAAGGACCTCGTCGATAGGGAAGAAGCTCCCGATCCTCGCGACGTGGGTTTCTCGCTGGCCGGCACCCGCGCCACGCTCGATCGCCGTGCGGTCGTGCTGGGCGCGAATTCGCGCGAGTTCTCCGGCGAACTCGAGTCGCTCATCTCCGGCGAGGGGGGGACGAACTCGGTGAGCGGGCAAATCGAGCGCGGTATAGGTCCGGTGTTCGTGTTTCCCGGGCAGGGCTCTCAGTGGGCGGGAATGGCAAACGAGCTGTTGCGCTGCTCGCCGGTGTTCAGAGACAGCATCGAGGAGTGCGGTAAGGCACTGGACCCGTTCATAGAGTGGTCTCTACTGGATGTGCTGCGCGACGAGCACGACGAGTCTGGTTGGCTCCTCCAGCTCGACGTCGTGCAACCCGCCCTGTTTGCGGTCATGGTCTCGTTGGCGCGGCTATGGCGTGCCTGTGGCGTACGTCCGCACGCGGTCGTCGGTCACTCGCAGGGCGAGATCGCCGCGGCGTGCGTTGCGGGATGGCTTTCGCTGGAGGACGCCGCTCGCGTCGTCGCGCTGCGCAGTCAGGTGCTCGCCAAACTTGTCGGACACGGTGCGGTGGTTTCGCTAGCGGCTTCGGAGGAGCACGTGCGGCAGCTATTGGAGCCATGGGGTGATGCGATCTCAATCGGAGGCGTCAACGGCCCCAACTCGGTGAGCGTGGTGGGGCCGCGGGCGCAGCTCGCCGAGTTGCTCGCCAAGTGCGCCGACTCGGGCATACGGGCCCGTGAGGTTCCCGCTACCGTCGCTTCGCACTCGCCGCAGGTCGATCCGCTGCGCGATGAACTACTCGAAGTGTTGACGGATATCGTCCCACTTGCCGGTGAGGTGCCCTTCTACTCGACGGTCACCGGTACGCAGATAGAGACGACGGGTCTCGACGCGGAGTACTGGTACAGCAACACGCGTGAGCCCGTCCAGTTCGAACGGACGGTGCGCGCCCTGTTGAGCGACGGTCACCGCACGTTCATCGAGATCAGCCCACACCCCGGGTTGACGGTCCCGCTACAGCAGATCTCCGACGAGGTTTCGCGGCACGACGCGCGTACGGGCTCGGTTCGGCTGGTTGGTTCTCTGCGGCGCGGCGATGGTGGGCCTCGCAGATTCCAGCGCTCACTCGCTGAAGCGTGGGTGGCCGGTGTCCCCGTCGATTGGACCGCCCTGTTCGATCAGGCCCAAGCGCGACAGGTTGCGCTTCCGACCTATCCCTTCCAGCGCAAGCGCTACTGGCCGGACGCTCCACTCGTGCAGAGCTCCGCAAGCATTGAGGATGGAGCTCATCACGATTTCTGGGAGGCCGTCGAGGGTAAGAATGCCGATGGTCTGGTCACTCTGCTGGGCCTCCAAGACGAGACGGAGCGGTCCTCGCTCGAGTCGATACTGCCGGCGCTCGAGAACTGGCGAGACCGACGCCGCGCCGACTCGGTGCTCGACAGTTGGCGCTATCGGATCGCGTGGAAGCGACTTGGCGAGCCCGCCGCGACGCTGAGCGGCACTTGGCCTGTGCTGATCCCCGCTGAACGCTCTGAGGACGAGTGGGTACTCAAGGTGATCGCGGCGCTTGAAGCTCATGGCGCGCGCGTGGTACCGATAACGATTGAGCGTGACTTTCAGATGGACCGTGCGTGCATGCGCGCCCATCTGGAGCAGACGCTCGCCCAGGCGCGAGACGAGCACGGGCAGCCCTCGGAGGAGACGGGCGCTGAAGGGCACGAGAGCGGTGCCTCGGTCGCGGGGATCGTCTCGCTGCTGGCACTCGATGAGAGCTTTGCCCCCGATTTGGTGGGCGTGCCTTGGAGTCTCATGGCGACACTCGTCCTTGTGCAGGCACTGCGCGACACGGCGATCGGGGCGCGTATGTGGCTGCTCACGCGCGCAGCGGTGGCAACTGCCGCGGACGAGCAGATCGCCGGTCCCGTGCAGGCCATGACATGGGGATTTGGTCGTGCCATCGGGCTCGAGCAACCCGAGCAGCTCGGTGCGCTCATCGATCTACCGGCGACGCTCTGTGAAAGATCGCTGGACCGGCTATGCGCAGTGCTCGGGTCAGACGGCGTGGAGGATCAGGTAGCGGTGCGCGAGGTGGGGCTATTCGCACGCCGTCTCGTGGACGCTTGTGCGCTGTCTGACAAGGGTACGCGGTGGCGGCCGCGCGGGACCGTGCTTGTGACCGGAGCGACGGGCGGAGTCGGTGGCCACGTGGTGCGCTGGTTGGCGCGGACAGGCGCCGATCACTTGCTGCTGGTGAGCCGCTCTGGCGCTGAGGCCCCCGGCGCGGAAGATCTCCGCGAGGAGCTCGAAGAGCTTGGTGCGCAAGTGAGCATCGCCGCCTGCGATGTGACCGATCAGGAGAGCCTGCGAGCGCTGCTCGACTCGATTCCGGCGGAGCATCCACTGGATGCCGTCATGCATGCCGCCGGTCTCGGGCAGGCGATCGTGCTCGATCAACTGACGCCTGAACAGATGCAGACCTCGCTGGCGGCCAAGGTGGCCGGAGGCTGGAACTTGCACAAGCTCACAGCCGATATGGGTCTGTCCGCGTTCGTACTGTTCTCATCGCTGGCTTCTCTCACCGGGTCGGCCGGCCAGGCGGACTACGGGGCCGCCAATGCCTACCTCGATGCGTTGGCCGAACACCGTCGTACGCTCGGTCTGGCCGCGACCTCGATCGCCTGGGGTCTGTGGGGAGGCGAGGGCGCCGGCAGGCTTGTGCGCGAGACGTTGGGTCGTCGGGGTACCGTGGACATGCCCCCCGAGTATGCGATCCGCGGCTTGCAGCAGGCACTGGACCGTGACGAGACGTGCCTGGCGCTGATGGACATCAACTGGGACCTGTACGCGCCCACATATGCCTTTGCGCGCCCGCGCCCGCTGATTGAAGATCTACCCGAGGTACAGCGAGCACTCGCGAGCCTCTCCGGCGTAGTGCCCGGCGAGGAGCAGGTCCAGGCGAGCCGATTGCTCGAGTTGAGGAACCTGTCCGCTCGTGAGCGAGAGCGAGCGGTCCTGGATTTGGTGCGCTCGAGTGCGGCCGGCGTGCTGGGACACGACAGCCCAGACTCGCTGGAGCTCGAGCAACCATTCCGGGAGCTCGGCTTCGACTCGTTGATGGCGGTTGAACTGCGCAACAAGTTGCAGACCGACACTGGGATCGCGCTGCCGGTAACGGTCGTCTTCGATTTTCCGAACTGTCTGGAGCTAGGGTCGCATATTGCCGGTGAGATCGGCGGCTCGGACTCGGCTGAGAAGGATCTCGAGTCTGAGCTTGACGGCCTGGAATTGAAGCTCGCTTCTGTGACCGATGAAGGGCAGCGCACGCGTGCCGTCGAACGCCTGCAGGCGCTTGCGGGCAGATTCGCGGGCGACGATGAGCTCTCGGTCGATACATCGGTGGCCGAGCAGATCCAAGCCGCCACCGATGAGCAGATCTTCGAGTTCATCGACGAGCAGCTCCAATCGCGATGAGGTTTTCCACGACAGGACGGGGCGCGCGCTATGAGCGATAACGACAGGTTGCGCGACTACCTGAAGCGCGTCACCATCGAGCTGCACGACGCCCGCCAGCGAGTGGCGGAGCTCGAGGGACATAGGCAGGAACCGATCGCCATCGTCGGTATGAGCTGCCGCTATCCAGGTGGGGTCGGCTCGCCAGATGAGCTCTGGGAGTTGGTCAACGCCGGGGTCGACGCGATCGGTGGGTTCCCAGTCGATCGCGGATGGGATATCGAGCGGGTCTACCACCCCGATCCGGAGCATCCCGGTACCAGCTACACGCGGGATGGCGGATTTCTGTATGACGCCGCTGACTTCGACGCCGAGTTCTTCTCGATCACTCCGCGTGAGGCGCTGGCAATGGACCCGCAGCAGCGCCTGCTGCTGGAAGCCGCCTGGGAGGTGTTCGAGCACGCCGGCATCGATCCACACACACTGCGAGGCAGCCGCACCGGAGTGTTCATCGGAGGAACTTATATGGGCTACGCAAGCCAGGCGACGGGTGCGACATCCGAGGCGCTGCAAGCCGTCGAGGGTTATCTCGGCACGGGCAGTCTCGCGTCTGTTCTGTCGGGACGCATCTCATATACGCTGGGCTTGGAGGGGCCGGCGTTGACGATCGACACCGGTTGCTCGTCCTCGCTGGTTGCGCTGCACACCGCGTGTGAATATCTGCGCAAAATGGAAGGTCCGCTTGCGCTGGCAGGAGGGGTTGCGGTTCTCCCGACACCTGTGTCTTTTCAGGCATTCTCGCGCCAGCGCGGATTGTCGGCCGACGGTCGTTGCAAGTCCTACGCCGATGCCGCCGACGGCACGGGTTGGGGCGAGGGCGTGGGCATCCTGCTGCTAGAGCGGCTCGGCGACGCGCAGCGTCTTGGTCACCGCGTGTGGGCGACGGTGCGCGGCAGCGCGATCAATCAGGACGGCGCGAGCAACGGCCTTGCGGCGCCGAACGGCCGTGCTCAGCAACGCGTAGTACGTGCCGCGCTTGCTAGCTGCGGGCTCTCCCCCGATCAGGTTGACGTGGTCGAGGGTCACGGCACGGGTACAACGCTCGGGGACCCGATCGAGGCACGTGCGTTGCTTGCCAGCTATGGATGCGCGCGAGCGCCAGAGCGTCCGCTTTGGCTTGGATCGATCAAGTCGAACATCGGGCACACGCAGGCGGCGGCTGGAGCGGCTGGGGTCATCAAGATGGTTATGGCGCTCCACCACCAAAAGCTTCCCAAGACGTTGCACGTCGACGAGCCGTCCAAGCAGGTTGACTGGTCGGTCGGCAACGTCAGGCTGTTGACCGAAGAGCTTGACTGGTCTGCCGGCGCGGAGTCACGGCGTGCAGGGGTGTCGGCGTTCGGGGTGAGTGGCACAAACGCCCATGTGATTGTGGAGCAGGCGCCCCCGCTCCAGCGCGAGCACTCGCAAGAAGGGCCCGACAGACCCTCTGACCCTCGGGAGTCGACCCCCGAGGTCAATCCGAGGCGGCGGGATGAGGTGAACGTGAGCGGCGAGAAGGGGGAATCCCAGCCCGGTGGTCCCGCGGTTGGGCCGTCGCTTATCGCATGGATGCTCTCCGCGAAGGGCGAGGCGGCCCTGCGCGGGCAGGCGGCGCGCTTGACGCGACGCCTTGGCGAGGACGCGACGCTCGCGCCTGTTGATGTCGCGTTCTCGCTGGCCGGTCGCGCGGCCCTACGCGACCGTGCAATCCTGCTCGGCAGTGACGCCGAGCAGCTCGCGCGTGGCGTGGCGGCCCTGGCGCAGGGCGAAGATGTCCCTTCGCTTTTGCGTGGAGCGGGAGGGACCCGCAAAGCAGGTGTGGCCTTTCTGTTCACCGGTCAAGGCGCTCAGCGTGTGGGGATGGGCAGTGAGCTGTATGGAGTCTTCCCGGCGTTCAGGGACGCGTTCGAGCGTGTGTGCGATTGCATGGATCCGTTGCTCGGAAGGTCGTTGATGGGGGTTGTGTTTGGTACCGGCACCGCGCACAACGACAGTTGGAGCGAGCAGGACGGTCCTACTCGCGCCGCGGAGGAGCCGCTCGACCGTACCGAGCTGACCCAGCCGGCGCTGTTTGCGCTCGAGGTGGCTTTGTTTCGCCTGCTGGAGAGCTGGGGGATCAAACCGGATTTCCTGCTCGGCCACTCGATTGGAGAGCTAGCGGCTGTGCACGTCAGTGGTGCGTTGTCGTTGGCGGATGCTTGCACCCTTGCAGCGGCCCGCGGACGTCTGATGGGTGCTCTGCCGGCAGGCGGCGCGATGGTGGCATTGCAGGCAAGCGAGCGGGAGGCTGTAGAGCTCATCGGCGAGCAGGTCGACACGGTCTCGATCGCGGCCGTCAACGGTCCCTCCTCGGTTGTGATCTCCGGTGAGCAGGAACCGGTTCTGGGTCTCCTCGAACGATGGGAGCTGGATGGCCACAAGGTCAAGCGCCTGCGAGTCAGTCACGCCTTCCACTCAGCGCGGATGGACGGCATGCTCGACGAGCTCTCCGAACTGGCTCACGGACTGTCGTTTGTCGAGCCGGCGATCCCGGTCCTGTCCGACCTGGACGGTGAGCCGCTCACGCTTGAGCGTTTGCGTGACCCCGGCTACTGGGCGGCCCAGGCGCGCCAACCGGTTCGCTTTGCCGATGGCATGAGCTGGCTGGCCGCACAGGGAGTGCATAGCTTTCTGGAGCTCGGGCCGGATGGCGTGCTGAGTGCGATGGCGCGGGAATGCCTCGCGTGCGAGGACAGTGAGGGACAGGTGCTGGCGGTGCCGACGCTGCGCCGCGAGCGATCCGAGTCGGAGGCGCTGGTGGGTGCTCTGGCGCAGATTTGGGTCAATGGTGTCGAGGTCGATTGGAAGACCTTGTATGAGGAAAGCGGAGCCAACCTCGTGCGGCTTCCGACCTACGCCTTTCAGCGGCAACGCTACTGGCTGGAGAGTGCGGCGCCATCGCTTCATAACGCTGATTCATACGTTGCCAGCGGCGAGCGGGTCGGGGAGGAGTGGGACGGCGAGGAGCGGACCGAGCACGTGCAAAGCGAGGAGGATCGTGCCCACGAGCACGCTGCGGGGCAGGCCCTGCGCGAACGCATGCGGCTTGTCTCAGAGGATGAGCGCCAACACGTCCTGCTCACGGCTGTGCGAATGGAGGTGGCGCGTATCGTTGGATACGGCGCCGTCGAGGCGGTGGACCCCAGGCGCACGTTCAAGGATTTCGGCTTTGACTCGCTGATGGCCGTCGAGTTGCGCAACCGGTTGATGGCCGTCACGGGACTGGGGCTGCCCAGCACGCTTGCCTTCAACAATCCAAGTAGCGCCGACTTGGCGGATTACCTGTTGGAGCGGATCACCAGAGAGGAGACTTTGAATCGAACGCTTGTGCACGAGGAGCTCGGGATGCTCGAGAGCGCGATCGTCGCGACTCATATGGATGACGGTGAACGAGCCGAGGTACAGGGGCGACTCGATGCTCTCATGGTGCAACTTGGGGATATGGACCTGTCTGGCGAGGAGGATGACGAGCGTCGCGCTTGCGAGGAGCCATCGCTCGCGCAGGAGATCCAGGCGGCCACAGCTGACGAGCTGATCGACCTCATAGACACACAGCTGGGTGCGCGTTGAGGCCAATCTCATACAACGATGGCGGGGGAAGAGGATTGTGACGGTCGGAGACAGTCAGCTGCTCGAGTATCTGAAGAAGGTCACGATCGAGTTGCACGATGCGCGCGCGCGTCTCGAGGAGATCGAGAACGCGGTACAGGAGCCGATTGCGATCGTGGGGGTCGGCTGTCGCTATCCCGGGCAGGTGCATTCGCCGGAGCAGCTATGGGATCTGCTGGTCGCCGGTGGCGAGGCGATCTCGAAGTTTCCGGCGGATCGGGGATGGGACATCGAGGCGATCCATGGCCCTGATGCAGAGATGCCTGGCGCCATATGCAGCGATGAAGGTGGCTTCCTGCGCGACGCGGGCGAGTTCGACGCCGGCTTTTTTGGCATCGGGTCTCGCGAGGCGCTGATGATGGATCCTCAGCAGCGCCTGTTCCTGGAAGTGTCGTGGGAGGCGATCGAGCGAGCAGGCATCGATCCGGTTTCGCTGCGCGGGACGCGCACAGCGGTGTTCGCCGGTCTGGCCGGCAACGACTATTCCGCCGGTCTTCTGGGCGTGCCGCGTTCCGGGGACCAGCTCACCTACCTCAGCATGGGCTCTAGCGCCAGCGTTATGTCTGGACGTCTGGCATATCTACTGGACTTGCAAGGTCCCGTGTTCACCCTCGACGCCGCCTGCTCCTCGTCGCTGGTCGCGTTGCATCTCGCGTGTGAATCGCTGCGCCGTGGCGAGTGCGAGCTTGCTCTCGCGGGAGGCGTGACCGTGCTCTGCACTCCCTTCATGTTGCTCGTCACCAGCAGCCAGCACGGTCTTGCCCCCGACGGCAGATGCAAGTCGTTCTCTGACGCCGCGGATGGGCTGGGTTTTGCCGAGGGTGCCGGGATGCTGCTGCTCGAGCGCCTTAGCGATGCACAACGCTTGGGACACGATGTACTCGCGGTCATACGGGGCAGCGCCGTCAACCAGGACGGTAGGAGCAACGGACTCGCGGCGCCCAACGGGCGTGCCCAGGAACGGGTGATCCGTCAAGCACTGTCAAGCGCCGGCATCGCCGCGGCACAGGTGGATGCGGTCGAGGCGCACGGCACGGGTACCCGCTTGGGGGATCCCATCGAGGCGGAGGCGCTCATCGCGACCTACGGTCAGGAGCGCCCGCCCGCCCGCCCGCTGTGGCTGGGATCGCTGAAGTCCAACATCGGCCATGCCCAGGCGGCGGCCGGCGTGGCGGGCGTGATCAAGATGGCGATGGCTCTGCGCCACGAACAGTTGCCGCGCACGCTGCACGCCGATGTTCCCAGCAGCCAGGTGGATTGGACGCTCGGCAATGTCTCCCTACTCACGGAGTCAGTGCAGTGGCCACGCGGGGGCGAGCCGCGGCGAGCCGCGGTGTCGGCTTTCGGGGTCAGCGGCACCAACGCGCATCTGATTCTCGAGGAGGCGCCCGACGCCGGCGAGCACAAAGCAATCGCCTCAGACGGCGCGGGCACCGGCGCGGGCGTGGGCCTGAGCACCGGCGCCGGGGCGGGCGCGAGCAACGCTCGCAAGCTCGCCCGTGCTGCGCAAGCCTACGCGCCGGATGGCGATCACCCCAGCCACGGCGAGGAGCTCCCTCTCTGTTTCGCCACGGGCGCACCTGTCCCGTGGGTGCTGTCCGGCAAGACCTTGGGGGCATTGCGAGAGCAGGCCGTCCGTTTGCGCGAGTGGGTCGAGGATCGACCCCAAGGCGAGTTGCTGGATGTCGGCTACTCGCTCGCCGCCACGCGCTCGGCATTCGAGCGCCGCGCGGTCATCGTCGGCGACACGCGTGAGGAGCTGTTGAGTGGCCTGGATACGCTCGCATCCGGCGAGGCCGCGTCGAACGTGATCCAGGGAGTCGCCGGGAGCGGATCGAGCCGGCCGGTGTTCGTGTTCCCGGGTCAGGGGTCTCAGTGGGCGGGCATGGCAATCGAGCTGATGGATGGCTCGCCGGTATTCGCACAGCACATCGGGGCTTGTGAGAGTGCGCTTGGCCCGCATGTCGATTGGAGCCTCACCGGGGTGCTGCGTGGTGAGGACGGCGCGCCGCCGCTCGAGCGGCTGGACGTGCTTCAGCCCGTGCTGTTCGCCGTGATGGTGTCGCTCGCAGGGCTATGGCGTGCCTGCGGTGTGCATCCCGCCGCCGTCGTTGGCCATTCGCAGGGGGAGATCGCGGCGGCTCACGTGGCGGGCGGCCTTTCGCTGCAGGATGCCGCACAGCTTGTCGCGCGTCGCAGCAAGGTGCTTTGCGCCGCGCTCGGCACCGGCGAGATGGCATCCATCGCCTTGGGAGCACGCAAGCTCGCCGGCCTGCTGAAGCCCTGGGAGGGGAGGGTCTTCATAGCGGCGTGCAACGGACCCTCATCGACGGTTGTCTCAGGCGAGTCGCAGGCATTGCGGGAGCTGCTGGCTGAGTGCGCTCAGCAGGAGATCCGCGCTCGTCAGGTTGCCGGCGTGTTCGGCGCGGGGCACTCTCCTCACATGGAGCCGCTGCGGGATCGCCTGTCGGAGTGCTCGGCGGGGCTCGTGCCCCGGCCAAGCCTCCTCGCCTTCTACTCGACCGTGACGGCTGCTCGCCTTGACACCATCGGCCTGGATGGCGAGTACTGGTATCGCAACGCACGTGAGCCGGTGCAGTTCGAAGGTGCCATTCAGCGCCTGCTCGACGATGGCTTTCGCCTATTCGTCGAGGTCAGCTCCCATCCGATCCTCGCGCATTCGATCTCCGAGGCGATCGAGGAGTCCGAGGCGCACGTGGATACAGCTGAGGTGGTGGCATCGCTGCGGCGAGGCGAAGGCGGGCCGCGTCGCTTCCTGGGCTCGCTCGCCGAAGCGTGGGTGCACGGCGTGGGAGTCGAGTGGGGAGCGATACTGCAAAGCGCGGGGGGAAGCAGCACGCCTCTGCCCACATATGCGTTTCAGCGCCGGCGCTACTGGGTTGCCCCTCCTCTCGGCCGGGCAATTGCCGGCCTTGGGTCCGATGGCTCGATCAACGGGCATGGACTCTTCACGGAGTCCGATGCGCAGGAGGATCTCGACGGAGGGGCGTTGCCGCGGCGGCTGAGCGAGGGGGCGCCGCAGGAGCGAGGACAGATCATCGTCGATGCCATTTGCGAGCAGGCGGCAGCTGTCCTAGGCGACATCTCGGCGGACGCCATCGATTCCTCTGTGAGTTTGCTGGAGCTTGGCTTTACCTCGATGACGGCAGTCGAGTTGCGCACTCGCCTGAATGTCATCACCGGCCTGCAGATACCGATAAAGGCGATGCTCGAGCGGCCGACTCCTGACGCCCTCGCCGCATATATCGACGCTTGCCTGCGAGAGCCATCTGACGCGAGCGAGCCGGGCTCACAGAGTCAGCCCGACGGTGAAGGCAATCCAAACGTGGACATCGAGACTGTTTGATGACAGAACACGACGAACGAGCAAGGGGTGATGGAGGCATGCTGAAGCAACAATCAGACCAGGTTTCCCAGGAGCAACCGCGCGAGGACGCCGGAGGGGCGGGCGCAGCCGTTGACTATCGCGCTCGCAAGAGCCTCGCCGAGGCGTTGACGGCGGAAGCGAGCGCCGAGGAGCTCGCCAGCTGTGAGATCCCCTCGACATACTTGGCGGCCCACCTCTCCAAGGAGGACGAGAGCGTCTTCGAGGGCGAGCACGACAAGGATGTGCGTCGCACGATTCACGTGGGTGAGGTGCCGATGCCCGAGCTCGCTCCTGACGAGGTGCTGGTGGGGGTGATGGCCAGTGCGATCAATTACAACACCGTCTGGTCGGCAACGTTCGAGCCGATCTCCACATTCCGCTTTCTGGAACGCCTCGGACGCCGCAGCAAGTTGGACGCACGACACGACCGTCCCTACCACGTGCTTGGGTCCGACGGCGCCGGCGTGATCGTGGCGATGGGCGAATCGGTGCGCAACTGGTCGGTCGGAGACCGGGTCGTGCTCTCGCCCAGCAACGTCGACTATCAGGACCCGGCCTCTCAAGTGGATGGCATCCTGGCCGAGGATGCGCTCGCCTGGGGATTTGAGACGAACTTCGGGGGACTGGCGAACTTCGCGGTGGTGAAGTTCGACCAGCTCCTGCCCAAGCCTAAGCACCTGAGCTGGGAGGAGGCCGCCTGCAACACGCTGTGCGCGATTACCGCCTATCGCATGCTCGTCAGCCCCCGCGCCAGTCAGTTCAAGCAGGGAGACCTCGTGCTCGTATGGGGTGCCACGGGAGGGTTGGGCGCCTATGCGATCCAGCTGATCCGCAACGGTGGAGGTATCGCGATCGGTGTTGTCGGCTCTGCCGCGAAGGCGAAGCTGCTCGAGCAAATGGGCTGCGACCTCGTGTTGCGTCGCGACGAGCTTGAGCTGGACGGGCTCAGTGACGCGGAGTTGGGCAAGCGGGTTGGCGGCGAGATCCGCCGCCACTTCGGCGAAGACCCGCACATCGTCTTCGACTACGTCGGTCGTCAGACCTTCGGGGCCTCTGTGTATCTCGTGCGCCGTGGCGGAACGGTAGTTACGTGCGGATCGAGCACCGGCTACCGGCACGAATACGACAACCGTCGCCTATGGATGCGCGTCAAGCGAGTGATCGGCAGCCACGCCGCAAACTGGCAGGAGGCATGTGAGTGCAACCGTCTGATTCAGCGCGGGGCAATCGTGCCAACGCTCTCAGCCGTTTATCCGTTGGAGCAAGTGGGCGAGGCCACGCGCGAGGTGCAGCTCAACCGCCATGTCGGCAAGATCGGGGTGCTGTGCCTGGCTGAGCGTGAGGGGCTCGGGGTGGAAGATCCAGAGTTGCGCGCTTCGATTGGCGAGGAGCGCCTGCGGCTGTTCCGCCAACCGGTATGAGCTGCCGCGCTGCCGACTGCACGAGCCCGCGCGCCGCTGACGGTGCGAGCCCGCGCGCCGCTGAAGGTGCGAGCCCGCGCGCCGCTGACGGCGCGAGCCCGCGCGCCGCTGACGGCGCGAGCTGTTGCCTTGCGGACGACGTGAGCTGCCGCTCTACTGGCCGCGCCAGCGCGGAGGGCGCTTCTCGGCGAATGCGCTCATCCCCTCTCGCAGGTCCTCCGAGTCAAAGGACACGAGGCGTAGCTGGATCAGCTCCGCTTCGATGTCCGCTGGCAACTGACCCGCGGCGTCCAGCAAGGCGGCGATGACGCGCTTGTTGCCCTTCTGTGCCAGGGGAGCATTGCCGGCGAGCTCGCTGGCCATCGCGAGCGTGGCGGACTGGAGATCGTCCGCCGCGCAGACACGGTTGACCAACGTCCATCCAAGCGCCTTGGGGGCATCTATGTATGTGCCAAGCAGAAACAGCTCCCTGGTGCGCGCCGCGCCGATCGTGTCCAGAAAGCGCCGCAGACCCGTATGCGAGTAAATGAGACCAAGCTTTGCCGGGGGCATCCCAAGCTTGACATCCTCGGCGGCGATCCGCAGGTCGCAGGCGAGTGCCAGCTCAAGCCCGCCTCCGATCGTGTGCCCGCACAGCGAGGCAAGCGTCGGATACGGAAAGGCCTCAAGCGCTTCGATCGCTTCGGTGAACGGATACGCGACCAGACGCTCCGCCTCCTCTTGAAAGCGCTCATCGCTGATTTTGCCGATCTCATATCCGGCGGAGAACATGCCTTCGGTGCCGGTCAACACGACACAGCGTGTCTGGGATCCTGGCGCGGCCTCATCCTCGAGGACCGCCGAGATCGCATCGAGAATCGGCCGATCGAGCGCGTTGCGCTTGCGCGGATTGAAGATCTTCAGCCGCACAACTCCGCTTGCCGGACTGTCGACCAAGAGCTTGCCGTCGGCGAGCTCTCGCACGGGACTTGGATCGGACATGGCGCGCACAGGCTAGCCCAGCACGACGAGCGTGTCGCCCTCGCTGACCGCTTGACCCTCCTCGCAGAGGATCTCCACGACCTCTCCGGCGTCCTCGGCCTCGACCGGCATCTCCATCTTCATCGACTCGAGGATCGCCACAGTGTCGCCCTCCTCGATGCGGTCGCCGACGGCGCACTCGATCTTCCACACCGTGCCGGTGATATGAGCCTCTATCTCAGCCATTGCGCAAACCTCCGGGGACATCGATCGGGTGACGGTCAGGGAGAATAGCCGCCGCCGATCGACCATGGACCAGGACACGCTCATCATCGTCACAGCCCACAACGAGGCCGATCGCATCGAAGCGACGCTTCGAGCCCTGGCGGGCGCTTTTCCAGATGCCCCCGTGTGGGTTGCCGACGACGGCTCCAGCGACGAGACGGCCTCCATCGCGGAGCGTTTCGGGGCGAGGGTGGTGCGCGGCGAGCACTCGATCGGTAAGGGTGGCGCGGCGACGCTCGTGGCTCGCGACGCGCTCGCGCGGTCTAGCTGTGAGGTGGTGGTGCTCTGCGACGGCGACCTCGGCGACTCAGCCGTTTTGTTGGCGGCGCTCGCGCAAGCTGTGCGCGAGCGCCATGCGGACCTGGCGGTCGCTGTGTTCTCCAGGCGCGTGGGTGGCGGGCTCGGCCTGGTGGTGGGTTTTGCCCGTAGAGCGATTCAAAAGCGCTGTGGCCTGAAGCTCGAGGCTCCCATATCGGGCCAGCGTGCCTTGCGCGCGAGTGCGCTCGCGGACGTGTTGCCATTCGCCGACGGTTTTGGCATGGAGGTCGGCATGACGATCGATGCCGCGCGCGCCGGCCATCGCGTGGTGGAGATCGAGCTTGACCTCGATCACCGCGCCACGGGCCGCACGCCGGCCGGCTTCGCTCATCGCGGACGGCAGCTACTGGACTGTATGCGCGCCTATCGCGCCCGACGATGAGCACGGTGTCCGCGCCCCGGCCGCGCTCCGGTCGCTCCCGCGAGAGCCGCCAACGGGAGCGACCGCAGAGCGAGAGCTCGGCCTGGCACCGGTGGGGTGTAGCGATGGCGCGTCACCGCCGCGCGGTCATATTTGCCTGGGCGATCGTGCTGCTCCTCTGCGCGAGCCTGTCCTCGACGCTCAAGCAGGTCTTGAGCGCGCCCGACTACTCGGTCGAAAACAGTCAGTCCTCGCAGGTCGAACACATGCTCGCGCGGCGCTTCCCCGGCGCTGGCAGTGAGCAGGACGCGCTCGTGTTCTATTCGCGCTCACTTCGAGCGACGGACCCCGAATTTCGCGCTGTTGTAGCGAAAGTTCTGCGAGTGGTCAGCCGGGAGGCGGGGGTGGCCAGTGTGCTTGGGCCCTATGGCGGTCACGGTGCACCGGTGGTGATATCGGCCGGAGGGCACGCCGCGGTCGGGCGGGTCGCGCTGGACGGTAGCGGTCGCGAACGGTTCAAGAGCGCGGGCGATGTGCAAACGGCCATCGCGCTGGCGAGTGGGCATCGGGTCCAAGCGTGGTTGACGGGTTTCTCCTCGATCGCCAAGGACATCGCGCAGGTCGAGTCGGCGGACTCTGAGCGTGCCGAGGCGATCGGCGTGCCGGTGGCGCTGCTAGTCCTGCTGTTGGCTTTTGGCGCATTCGCCGCCGCGGTGGTGCCATTGCTGCTGGCAGGAGCCAGCCTGCTATTGACCTACGGCGTGATTGCGGTGCTGGCGAGACTGCTCACCTTCGACGTATTCCTGCTGACGATCGTGACGATGATCGGGGTGGGGATCGGCATCGACTATTCCCTGTTCATCGTGAGTCGCTTTCGCGAGGAGCTGGCGCGCCTGCCGGAGAGCCCACGGCGAGAACGCCGGCGCATCGCCGAGGCGGTGGGCGCGGCGATTGCCACCTCGGGCCGTACGATCCTGTACTCCGGTGTGATCGTCGGGCTGTCGTTGACTTCGCTGCTGGTGGTCCGCGCCCCGATCTTTCGGGAGTTCGTGGTGGGCGCGTTTGCGACCGTGATCTGCGCGCTTGTGGCGGCATTGACGTTGCTGCCGGCGCTGCTCGCGCAGATTGGCCCGCGGATCAACGCGGGTTCGTTGCCTGAGCGTTTGCGTCCCCCGCAGGTGCGGCCGGGGGCAACGGCGGGCAATTCGGGTTGGGCGAGATGGGCGCTTGCGATGATGCGCCGTCCGGTCGTGGCCGCGGGGATCGTCTCGATTTTGCTGATTGCGTCGACGACCCCGGTGTTCGGCATCAAATATGGGATCAACCTTGCCTTTTCCTCGCTGTCGGGAACGCCTTCGGGTGAGGGTTCACAGGTACTCGCGCGCTCCTTCAGCCCGGGCATGGCGGGGCCGGTGAACGTGGTGGTCGTAGATCAGAGCCCGACTGGATCCCCGCACTCAAAGCTCGTCGTGGCCGATCGGGGCGCCCGCACGTTGGCTCGTCGGTTGCACCACGATCGGCGAGTCGCGAGTGTCTTGCTGAGTCGTTCCACCGCTGGAGTGCTGCTGACGGTGATTCCAACGGTAGCCGTCGACTCTCCGACGGCGAGCGCCCTTGTCAGCTATCTGCGCACAGACCTGGCACCCGCGGTCAGCGCGCGGGGCGGACCCACGGTGCTCGTGGGTGGCTGGACGGCTCAGTCGCTGGACGCGTCTGACGAAGCAAGCAGGAAGCTGCCCCTCGTTATGGCGATCACGCTCGGCCTGGCGTTGATCTTTCTGCTGATCGTGTTCAGAAGCGTGGTGTTGCCGGTCAAGGCGGTCCTCATGAACCTGCTTGCGACGGGGGCCACGCTTGGGCTCGTGGTGCTGATCTTCCAGGACGGGCACGGAGAAGGTCTGCTGAGCTTCACAAGCCCGGGCTTCGTCCAGGCATTCCTGCCGATGAGCATGTTCGTGCTGCTGTTTGGGCTGTCGATGGACTATGAGGTGTTCCTGATCCGTCGCATGCAGGAGACCTGGCGTCAGACCGGCGACAATCGTTTGGCGGTGGTAGCCGGAGTCGAGCACACGGCTCGATCGATCTCGGCGGCGGCGGCGATCATGGTGGCCGTATTCGGTAGCTTCGTGACCGCCAACATCCTCGAACTGAAGCAGTTCGGGTTTGCGCTCGCCGGGGCGATCGCGATCGATGCCACGCTGATCAGACTTGTGCTCGTGCCGGCGTTGATGTGCCTGCTCGGCGAGCGCAACTGGTGGCTACCGGCCCGCCTGGGGCGCCTGCTGCCGCGGGTCGAGATCGACTGACGCCAGCGGATAGGCTGCGCCTCGTGGTGGGTGTGAAGCGAGCGAGCACGCGACGATGATCCTGGCAATCGATCAGGGGACCACGGGCACGAAGTGCGTTGTGTTCGACGAGCACGCGCAGCCGCTTGCTCGGGCATATCGCGAGTTTCCTCAGTACTTCCCTAGACCGGGCTGGGTGGAGCACGACGCGAACGAGATCTGGGAGGTGACGCGAGCGGTGGCGGGCGAGGCGCTCGCCGATGCCGGAGTCCGCCCGGGGGAGCTGATCGCGGTGGGTATCGCCAATCAACGCGAGACGGTGTGCGTGTGGGATCCCTCGACGGGCGAGCCATTGCACAGGGCGATCGTGTGGCAGGATCGGCGCACGGCTGAGCGCTGCGAGCAGTTGCGCGTCGAAGGCTACGAAGATCTTGTGCGCACGCATACGGGACTTGTGCTCGACCCGTATTTCTCGGCGATGAAGATCGAGTGGCTGTTGCGCAACGTCGAGGGTTTGCGCGAGCGTGCGCGCGAGGGGCGGGCGGTGTTCGGCACGATCGACGCGTGGCTGATCTTCAAGCTCTGTGGCGAGCACGTCACCGACCCCTCGAACGCGTCGCGCACGATGCTGTACGACATCGCCGCCAACCGCTGGGATCCCGAGTTGCTCGAGTTGCTGGAGATACCCGTGCGGTCGCTGCCGCGTGTGGGCGCTAGCGCGGGCACCGTCGGCACGACGCGCGCCGAGGCGTTGCATGGCCACGTGGCAGCGGTGGCGGGCGTCGCGGGCGACCAGCAGGCAGCGCTGTTCGGTCAGGCGTGTGTGGACCCGGGCATGGGCAAGAACACGTACGGCACCGGCTCGTTTGCACTGCTCAATACAGGCTTCACGGCACCCGCACCCGTACCCGGCCTGCTGAGCACCGTTGCCTGGGGGATCGGCGGCTCGAGCACGTACGCACTGGAGGCCTCGATCTTCGTGACGGGAGCCGCCGTGCAGTGGCTGCGCGACGGGCTTGGCGTGATCGAGCAGGCCAGCGACGCGGAGGCGCTTGCGGCGTCGCTCGACACTAACGACGGCGTGTACTTCGTGCCGGCGCTGACGGGGCTCGGTTCGCCGCACTGGGACCCTTACGCGCGTGGCACGATCGTCGGGCTCACGCGTGGCACGGGTCGGGCGCACCTGGCCCGCGCGACGCTGGAGGCGATCGCCTACCAGACGGTCGATGCGCTGCGGGCGATGGAGCAAGCGTCGGGCGAGCCGCTGCGCGAGCTACGCGCCGACGGCGGCGCGACCGCCAACTCGTGGCTGATGCAGTTCCAGTCCGATGTGCTCGGTGTGCCGGTCCTCGTGCCCGAGATAGCCGAGACGACCGCGCTGGGCGCTGCCTACCTCGCGGGGGTTGGCGTTGGCGCGTGGACGGTGTCTGATGTGCGCGAGGGGTGGCGGCAGGGCGCGCGCTATGAGCCGCGCATGGGTGCGGATGAGCGCCGCGACTTGCTGGCGGGATGGGCCGGCGCAGTCAAGGCAGCGCGTAACCTTGACCGTCCGGCGATGTAGAAGCAACTAGATGAGTGAGCTGGCGCCGATGCGCGAACAGGTCTACACCGACCCGCGTCCCAAGGAGTACTTCGATCGTTTCCACGAGCGCGCACGCACGCGCGAACCGGACTGGTGCTACGAGGCGACGCGGCTGCTCACGTCTCTGTACGCCTACACGTTCTTCAGGGCGCGTCCGATATCGACCGAGAAGGTGCCCGGTTCGGGCGCGGTGATCCTCGCGCCCAACCATTTCAGTTTCATGGACCACTTCCTGATGGGCTGCTACATCCGCCGCAAGGTCAGGTTCATGGCCAAGTCACAGCTGTTCAAGGGGCCGATGCAGTTCGTCTACACCCACGGCGGGGTGTTTCCCGTGCGTCGCGGCGCACGCGACGAGGAGATGTTCGTGACCGCCAAAGCGATCCTCAAGCGTGGAGGGGCGATCACGATGTACTGCGAGGGCGGACGCTCGCGCGATGGCAAACTGGCCGACCACGCCAAGGCCGGTATCGGGCGGATCGCCCTGGAAACGGGCGCACCGGTCGTGCCGATTGCGATTCACGGGTCCAGCCGTATCCGCAACTGGAAGCGCCTGCAGTTCCCAAAGGTGACGGTCCAGTACGGCGACGCGATGCGCTGGGAGGCTGTCGAGGGAGCCACGCGAGAGCAGCAGCAGGCGGTCGCCGAAGATGTGCTGACGGAGATCAAGGCTCTCTACGAGGGTCTCGAGCAGCACGGCCGCAAGGGCATGCTGCGCCGCGTGCGCGAGCAGCGCCGGGCCGAACGTCGAGCCGAGCCGCGAGCCAAGGGCGCGGCGACGATTTGATCGTGGGTCACACGAGCCCCACGGCTCGCGCGCCCGCTCCAAATAAAGGTTGACCTCAGCTCCGCACGACGGTATGGTGGTATCTGTCCGCATGGCCTCCACCACTGTTTCTATGCCAGCCGCGATCGAGCAGGCGCTGACGCTGTTCGAGCCGGCGGAGCGGCCGGCCGACGTGCGCATGCGGGATGGCTATCTCGATCTACTCGGCGATGCGGATCCCACGGGATCGCACCGTGGCCAGCAGGCGGCACTCAACAAAATGATGCCCTACGTATACGTTGGCCTGGTGCATCCGATCGTCGCGCGCTTGGTGGCCGGCATCAAAGCGCCGGGGCGCCACGAGGAGCGACGCATGGCACTGCGGATGCTCGGGCCTTCGCGAGGGAACCGCGTCCTGGACGTGGGATGCGGTCCGGGTTCTACAACGCGCTTGTTTGCCGACGCGGTCGGTGAGGACGGGCTGGTTGTCGGATTGGACGCATCGCCGGCGATGCTGGCGGCCGCGGTTCGCCGGGGTCCAAGCGGGAACCTGGCCTATATGCGAGGGGATGGTGCAGTGTTGCCATTCCGCACTGCCAGCTACGACGCCGTTGGCTGTTTCGGTGCCCTGCACCTGTTCGAGCAACCGATGCGGGCATTGGACGAAATCGTGCGCGTGGCGGCGCCCGGCGCTCGCGTCGGCATTCTGGCGACCTGCAAGCGAGAGTCCGAAGAACGCCGTGGGACGGCCAAGCGCAAGTCCGGCATGTTCATGTTCACGCGGGATCAGATCACCGGGGCGCTGCGCGATCACGGGTTGGTCGACGTCGAGCAGCAGGTGATGCGCATGGCCCAGTTCGTATCAGCTCGTAAGCCCGCAGCCTAGAAACCGGCGGCCGGGCCGCGTGGCCCAGCCGCCGGCTAGCTTCGTCGCTTAGGAGGTCATCCCGACGAACTGGCCGCCGGTGACGTTGAGGACCTGCCCATGCACGTAGTTGGACCACGGTGAGCACAGGAAGAAGACGCCGCCGGCGGCCTCCTCGGCCGTGCCGGGACGTCCGAGCGGGATCAGCATCGAGGCCATTCCGCGCATCTGCTCAGGGATGCCGAGCTGCACCTTCTCGCCGCCGATCTCCATCGTGTTGTCCTCGACCTTCGCGGCCGTGAGGCGCGTGTCGATGAAGCCGAAGGCCACCGCGTTGACGTTGACCTTGAACTGGCCCCACTCCTTGGCGATTGTCTTTGTGAGGCCCACCACGCCCGACTTGCCCGAGGAGTAGTTGGCCTGCCCGGCGTTGCCCATCGTGCCCGAGATCGAGGAGATGTTGACGATCTTGCGGAACACCTCATTGCCTTCCTCGCGCTCCTTCTTGGCGGGCTCGCGCAGGTGCGGCGCGGCGGCGCGGATCACCTTGAACGGCACGATCAGGTGGATGTCGAGCATCGCCTGGAACTGCTCGTCTGACATCTTGTGGATCGGCGCGTCGATCGTGTAGCCGGCGTTGTTGACGATGATGTCGATCTTCCCGAACGCGTCGATCGCGCTCTGTACGAGCTTCTCGGGCGCATCGCCCTTGGTCAAGTCGCCCGAGAACACGGCGGTCTCGCCCGCGATCTCTTTGGATGCCTGCTCGGCGACGTCGCCGTCGAGGTCGTTGATCAGCACCTGCGCGCCTTGCGAGGCCAGCAGCTCAGCCGTCGCGCGTCCAATGCCGCGCGCCGAGCCGGTCACGATCGCGGACTTACCGTCGAGAACTCCCATGTCTATTGATTCTCCTTGTAGTGGTCGGGCATCGGAGGTTATCCGCCTGGCCAAACCCATGCTCTCCCACAACCGCCCCGTGCTAGGCACGAGCAGCAGGCCCCGCTCAGCCTGGCGTCAGCCGATGATGGTGCCGAAGTCTTGGGTATACATCCCGCCGGCCTGGCCGCCTGACATCGACTGCGGCAGGTTCGGGTCGACGCCCACGCCCGTGTAGCGGAAGGCTTCGTCGAGGATGTTGGCGCGGTGACCGGGGGACTGCATCCACGCCTTCACGATCGCGCGCGGGGTACCCAGCCACAGCGTGCCCCACGCGATGTTCTCGCCGAGCGTGTACCCAACGTTGCCGTTGGGGATGAAGCCGCTGGCTTCGATGCGCATCAGCAGGGTCTGCCCTGTAGGGCTGGTGTGCGCGAAGTAGTCGTGCTCGTCCATGTCGCGCGAGTGGCCGGCCGCGGCACCTGCCAGGTGTGGGTCTTCGATCAGCGCCGGCTCGCCGAAGCGGATGCGTTCGTCGTTGACGAGACACAGCGTGGCGGCCACGACGTTTGCGATGTCGCTCGCGTTGGGCGTGAGGTTGGCGTTCGGGCATTCGTCCGCGGCGGTGGCGGGAAGCATCCTGCGCGCGCGGTGGTGCACGACCTGCTTGCCATGGTGCTTGCGCTTGTGCTTATGCCCGTGTTTGGAGTGTTTGCGCGGGGCACGGTGGATGCGCAGGTGTCGAACGTGCACGCTCCCGTCGCGAGAGTGCGTGCCTGCGGCGCCTGCTGTCATGGGCAGGGCCGTCCCAAGCGCGGCCGTCGCAAATGCGAGAAGAAGCGTCAAACAGCGATACACGCTTTCGGCATCGGCAGGATCGTGCGCGAGTTTGAGCCTTGGGCTCGATTGCCAGACGAACGTTTGCCAGTGTTGGCGCTATCGCGTGGAGTCGAATACTCCTTGGTGTCGGTCAGATGGCGTCTGCGGGCAGTAGCGTGAAGCTGGCACCATTTCCAGCCAGCGGTTGCACGGCGCGGAAGTGGCGTTCGTCGAGCGTGGCGATCTTGATGGTGTCGAGGTGTGCCGCCAGCGCGATCAGCGAGGCGTCGGTCAGGCCCAGCTCGATCGACTCGTACTGGCTCGCGATCTCGATCGTCTCAAACAGCGCCGAGCGCCACCATTCGACCGTATAGGCGCCGTCGCGGAAGTCTTCGCGCACGGCCTCCGCGGCAACCGAGCCGCCCTTCAACGGGACCATGTGGTCCAGCTCGGCGAGTACGAGCGGGGTGGTGCATAGCTCGTCTGGCACGTCCTCTATCCACTTCCACACGCGCTCGTGGTCGTCGTCGCCCTGGTCGACCAACGCGAGCATGACGGAGGAGTCGAGGACGATCACACTTCCCCGAACCTGGTCTCCGCCAGGTACTTGTCTAGGTTGCGTGCCAGGTCGCCGGGGCCGGAGAAGAGTCCGACCGCGCGCGGGCGCGGGCGGATGCCGGCCGCGTCGGCGAGCGCCCTGCGGATTAGGGCCGCCTTGGTCGTGCCCTCGCGTTCGGCTCGGAGCGTGAGCTCGCGATCCACCGTTGGGTCCACATAGATGCTCATCTTCTTCATATCCTTTCATTTTACCACCTGCCACCTACCACCCGTCGGGGGTCCCAGCGTTTGACCGGCCTGTTCTCTATTCCGACGAGCAGGCGCGACCGGGACGGCTAGAGGTCGAGCAGGCGGCCGAGGATCTCGCGCATGATCTCGTCAGAACCGCCACCGATCGGTCCCAGGCGGGCGTCGCGGGCGGCGCGTTGGGCCCAGTGCTCGCCCATGTAGCCCATGCCGCCGTGGATCTGCAGGCACTCGTCCATCAGCTCGAAGGAGGCGCGCTGGGTCATCAGCTTGGCCATCGTGACCTGCTTGATGGGTTCCTCGTCACCTACGAAGCGGCGCAGCGCGTCGTAGGTGACGCAGCGCGCGGTGTAGGCGCTGGTGGCGAGGTCGGCGAGCTTGTGCTTGATCGCCTGATGCTTTGAGAGGGGACGGCCGAAGGTGGTGCGCTCGCGTGCGTACTCGGCCGTGCGCTCGTAGGCGAGTTGCATCGCGCCGACCGTCCCCAGCGCCATCGCGAGGCGCTCCCACTGGAAGTTGGCCATGATCAGCTTGAAGCCCTCGTGTAGCTCGCCGAGCAGGTTCTCTTCGGGCACGAACACATTCTCGAAGGCGATCGTGGCGGTGTCCGAGGCGTGCCAGCCGAGCTTCTTGAGCTTGGATGAGCTCACGCCCTCGCCGCGATCGATGATCAAGAACGAGATCCCGTGGTGGCCGCCATCCTGCGTGGTCTTTACCGCTGTGACCATGAAGTGCGCGCGCACTCCGTTGGTGATGTAGGTCTTCTCGCCATTGACCACCCAGCCGCCGTCGACCCGCTCAGCCTTCGTGCGCAGCGCGGCCACATCCGAGCCCGCGTCGGGCTCGGTGATCGCGAGCGCGCCGATCTTCTCGCCCTTGATCGCGGGCGCCAGGTAGCTCTGCTTGTGCTCGTCGCTGCCGAACTTCCAGATCGGCGGCGTGGCGATGTTGACATGCGCGCCGATCCCTGCCGCGGCGCCGCCGGAGCCGATCCGCGAGAGCTCCTCGACGAGCACCGCCTCGTGCAGGTAGTCGCCGCCCTGCCCGCCCAGCTCGGTCGGGTACTTCAGGCCGAGCAGGCCCTGCGCGGCGAGCTTTCCGAAGACCTCGTCGGGGAACCATTCGTCGCGCTCCCATGCCTGCGCGTGCGGCGCCAGCTCGCGGTCGAGGAAGCCACGAATCGACTCGCGCAGCGCTTCGTGCTCGTCGGTGAAGGGCGGCGACGGTGTGCTCATCGGATTGCTCGGAGTGGTGGCGGCATGCTCATAGGACGTCCGGGATGGCGGAGGCGTGGCTCATGCGGTCGCCGCGGTCGCGCTCGCATGTCGGTGGCGTGCGAACATGTCGAGCGCGTGGCGACCAGCCGGGTGCTCGCGCGCCCGCGTGACGAGCGCCGCTGTCGCCGGCGCCATTACCTCTGGTTGCGGCAGCGGCGTGCCGTACTCGGACGGGACGACGACGGGTGCCGACAGGGCCGCAAACGTCAGGTCGGCGGCGGTGAAGCGCTCGCCGCACAGGTAAGGTCGGCCGTCAGCGAGCAGCTCCGCCACGTAGTCCAGCTCGCCGAACACAGTGGCCTCGTCGCGGATCTCGCAGCCGGGAGAGATGTCGAGCACGCGCGAGATCAGCCGCTCGAACAGCGGCCAGCCGCCGCGCGCGAGCCGGTTCTCCCAGGCGGGTATGCCGGCGTTGTTGAAATCGAGCGCCAGCTTGCGCTGCGGGAACATGTGCACGTACACGAGCCGTCGGCTGCTCGGGCCGAGCACCTTGTCGAAGCGCGCGCAGAGTCGCTCCACCTCGGCGCGCTCGACCGGCTCGCCGGGCAGCAGGCGCGACTGCTCGGGTGTGCGCTCGTCGGCCCAAGCGACTATCTCGCCCGACTCGCCGAGCACGTCCCCGTCGGTCACGAGTACCGGCACGGTCGTGCCGCCGCCCGCGCGTCGTGCCGCGACTCGGTGGATGCCCTGCACATGACGCTGCTCGCGGTAGCGCACGCCCGCGCGCTCGAGTGCCCAGCGCGCCTTCTCACAGTAATGGCTGATCGGGATCGTGATCAGCCTGGGTTCTCCATTGGTCACGGCTTCGTCATGTGTGGGTTGAAAATGAAATTGGTTCCGACCGGTACATGTACCGGTCGGCCTGACGGTGCATGCACCGTCAGGGACAGGGGCGCATGCGCCCCTGTCTCAAAGGCCATATGAACGACCAATGACATCCAGCATGATCTCGTCCGTCCCCGCACCGATGCGGTTCAACCGCGAATCGCGCCACGCGCGCTCCACGCCGTACTCCTTCATGTAGCCCGCGCCGCCGTGGATCTGGATGCACTCGTCGGCGACTTCCACCGCGATCCGCGAAGCGTGCAGCTTGGCCATCGAGATCTCCCGCACGGGGTACTCGCCGTTGGCAAAGCGCCACGCGGTCACGTACACCATTTGACGCGCTGACTCGATCTTTGTCGCCATCTCGGCGAACTTGTGGCGGATCACCTGGAATTTGCCGATTTCGCGGCCGAAGGCCTTGCGCTCTTTGGCGTAGACGAGCGTGCGCTCGAAGCATTTCTGCGCTCCAGCGACCGAACCCGCCGCGCCGATCAGCCGCTCGCCCTGGAGCTCCCACATGATGTGGTAGAAGCCCTTGCCGACTTCGCCCAGCACGGCGCTGGCGGGCACGCGCACGTCCTGGAAGGCGAGCAGCGCCGTGTCGGAGGCGTGCATCCCGAGCTTCTCGAGCTTCTTCTCGCGGATCACCCCGGGCGCGTCCATCGGCACCAGGAACAGCGTGAAGTTGCCGTGGGTGGGTGGGTCCGAATCAAGGTCGGTCTTCGTCACGAGCACGATCACGTCCGCGCGGTGGCCGTTGGTGATGTAGGTCTTCGAGCCGTTGATCACGTACTCGTCGCCGTCCTTCACCGCGCGTGTCTTGATCCCCGCGACGTCCGAGCCGGCGTCTGGCTCGGTGATGCCGATGCACAGGATCTTCTCGCCTTTGATCGCCGGCACGACCCATTCCTGCTTCTGCTCCTCGCTGCCGAACGCGAGGATTGGGGGCATCGCCATGTCGGTGTGGACCGCCACGCCCATCGCCAGCCCGCCCGAGTTGGCGCCGGTCATCTCCTCGCCCAGCACGAGGCTCGTGAAGTAGTCGCCGCCCTGGCCGCCGTAGGCCTCGGGCTTGTCGAGGCCGAGCAGGTCCAGCTCGCCCATGCGCCTGAACACCGAGTCGGGGAACGTCGTCTCCTCCCATTCCTCCGCGTGCGGCGCCAGCTCCTTGGTCACGAAGGCGCGGATCGACTCGCGCAGCTGTTCGTGCTCGTCGGTGAAGATGAAGTGCTTGCGCTTGCTCTGGTGGTCGGGCTTCAAGACGGTGTCGGTGGCGGCCATTTCGGCTGTGGCTCCTTGGATCGTTTCGTGTCGTCGCGTTGGTCGTGCTGTCGAAGCCAGACGCTAGCGCTTTGCCAAGCACAGGCTACCGGTTACTGGCTGGGTGGCCAGACCGCGCGTTGGTGGATTGGAGGGACGGTTAGGATGCCGAGCGTGTCTGACCAACTTGTTCTCTATGACGTGACCGATGGCGTGGCCACGATCACGCTCAACGAGCCCTCAACGCGCAACGCGCTCTCACCGGAGGTACTCGACGGCCTGATCGCAAGCTTCGAGTGTGCCCGTGAGGATGAGTTGGCGCGCGCGATCGTGCTCGCCTCCTCGCACGAGACGGTGTTCTCCTCCGGCGCCAATCTCGGCGGCTTCGCGGCCGATGTGGCACTTGTGCACAAGCATTTCGGCTCGGATCGCTTCGTCTTGCTGTTCAAGCTGATCGTCGGGCTCGGCAAGCCGACGCTGTGTGCCGCGCGCGGGCACGTGCTCGCCGGCGCACTCGGGATCGCGCTTGCTTGCGACTTGGTCGTGGCCTCCGAGGACGCCACGTTCGGCACGCCCGAGATCAACGTCGGCGCCTTCCCGTTCATGATCATGGCTCTGATCTATCGCAACGTCGGGCGCAAGAAGGCCAACGAGCTGCTCTTGCTCGGCGAGCGTTGGTCGGCGCGGGACGCGCTCGCGGCGGGGCTCGTCAACAAGGTCGTGCCGGCCGGCGAGTTCGACGCCGCCGTGGGCGAGTGGGCGGCCAAGCTCGCGTCGAAGTCGCCGCTAATCATGCGTCTGGGCAAGGAAGCAATGCGCCGCCAGCTGGACATGCCGTTCGACGACGCGCTCGACTACCTGCGCGCGCAGCTCACGCTCGCGCTGTCCACCGAGGACGTCGTGGAGGGCGTGACGGCATTCTTCGAGAAGCGCGAGCCTCAGTGGAAGGGCCGATGATCTCGATCGCCGGCCAAATGAAGATGGAGGGCAGGGGCCGATGAGCGACGAGCCGACGACCTCCCTGTTGCGACCGCTCGTGGAGGACTTGCATGCCCGCCGCGAGCAGATTCGCCTCGGCGGCGGCCAGGAGAAGATCGACCGCCAGCACGAGAAGGGCGCTTTGACCGCGCGTGAGCGCATCGCCTTGCTAGTCGATGAGGGCACGTTCGTCGAGCTGGGCATCCACGGCAAGCCCCACACCTCCCAGCGCTCGATGGACGGCGTCGACGCGCCCGCCGACGGTGTGATCACCGGCTACGGCAAGGTCGACGGGCGCCTGACCGCGGTATGCGCCTATGACTTCACGGTGATGGCCGGCTCGATGGGGATGACCGGCGAGTTCAAGGTCACGCGCCTGCGCGAGCTGGCGTTGACGAAGCGCATCCCGTTCGTGTGGCTGCTCGACTCCGCCGGCGCGCGCGTGCAGGAGGCCGCCGGCGCGATGTTCGCCGGCTCGGGTCACCTGTTCCGCGAGGAGGTGATCATGAGTGGGGTGATCCCGCAGGTCGCCGCGCTGCTCGGGCCGTGTGCCGCCGGGACCGCCTACATTCCCGGCTTGGCCGACTTCGTGCCGATGGTCAAGGGCAGAGGATCGATGGCGCTCGCCGGTCCGCACCTGGTGCGCGCCGCGGTGGGGGAGGACGTCACCCAGGAGGAGCTCGGCGGCTCGCGCGTGCACTGCCGCAAGTCGGGAGTAGGCGACATGGAGGTTGCATCTGACGAGGAGTGCATCGAACGGATCAAGCAATACCTGTCGTTCATGCCGCAGAACTGCGAGCAGCGCCCGCCCGTGCGGCCCGTGTCCGACCCGATCGAGCGCGGCGAGGAGGATTTGCTCGACGTGCTGCCGGAGTCCAACCGCAAGCCGTATGACATGTACGAGGTGATCAGTCGCATCGTGGACGACGGCGAGATCTTCGACATGAAGGGCCAGTGGGCCAAGACGATCATCACCTGCTTCGCGCGCTTCGGCGGTCGCCCCGCCGGGATCGTCGCAAACCAGCCCAAGCAGCTTGGTGGCATCCTCGACAACGACTCGGCCGACAAGGCAGCCCGCTTCGTGAACCTCTGCAACGCGTTCGGCATTCCCTTGGTGTTCATCCAGGACGTTCCGGGCTTCATGGTCGGCACGAAGGTCGAGGCCGCCGGCATCATCCGCCACGGCGCCAAGATGCTCTACGCGGTCGCCAACGCCACCGTCCCCAAGATCACCGTGATCACACGCAAGGCTTATGGCGCCGGTTACTACGTGATGTGCGGGCGCGCGTATGAGCCCGACCTGATCGTGGCGTGGCCGAGTGCGGAGATCAGCGTCATGGGGGCGGAGGGCGTCGTGGAGATAGCGTTCCGCAAGGCGGTGGACGCGGCCGAGGATCCAGCTGCCAAGAAGGCCGAGTTGATCGAGAACTTCAAAAAGATGTTCGACGTCTACATCGCCGCGGGCAACGACCTGGTCGACGACGTGATCGACCCGCGCGAGACTCGCGTCACGATCTGCCGTGGATTGGAGCTGGCCGAGGGCAAGAAGATCGAGCGTCCTTGGAAGAAGCAGGGAGTTGTCCCGGTATGACCATCGCATCAATCCACGGAGGAAACCTGTGAGCCTGGATGACCCTGTAGTGATCACCTGCTCGATCTCAGGCGTGATCGCCAACCGCGAGCAGTGTCCCGCGATCCCCTACACCCCCGAGGAGTACGGCGCCGAGGCCAAGCGAGCCGTGGACGAGGGCGCCTCGATGATCCACATCCACGCGCGCAAACCCGACGGTACGCCGAGCTATGAGATCGAGGACTTCTCGGCGATAACAGAGGCGATTCGTGGCGCCGTTGACGACGTGATCGTCAACTATTCGACCGGCACGGTTGGCGTGCCAACCTCGAAGCGCATCGACTACCTGCGTGCTTGTCGCCCCGAAGTCGCCGCCCTGAACATGGGCTCGATGAACTACGCCAAGTATTCGCGCACGCGCAAAGATTTCGTCTTCAAGATGGTCTTCCAGAACCCATTCGAGGAGATCGTCGAGCTACTGGTTGCGATGAACGAGCTTGGCATCAAGCCCGAGCACGAGTGCTTCGACGTCGGCCACGTCGGCTCGCTGGAGCCGCTCGTGGACATGGGCATTCTCAAAGCGCCGCTGCATGTCGATTGCATCATGGGCGTCGTCGGCGGCATCCCCGCGAGCGCCCGCAATCTGGCTGCGATGGTCGAGAACATTCCCGCCGGGTCACACTGGGGAGTCATCAGCATCTCCCGCCAACAGTGGATGCTGATCGCGGCGGCACTCACACTGGGCGGCTCGATTCGCGCCGGCGTCGAGGACAACCTGTATTTGCCCGACGGTTCGATGGCCCGCTCAAATGGCGATTTGATCGCGCAGGCGCGCAAGATGACCGAGGACGTTGGGCGGCGCCCGGCGACGGTGGCCGAGGCGCGCGGTCGGTTGGGTATCGCGTAAAGCCGCAGAGATGACGGCGCTACAGCCGCCGCCAGCGGGCGCCTGGGCCTGAGCCCTCGGCAGTTATCTGCCGCGCGTCTCGCAGCTCGTTCAACACCAGTCTGATCGTGGCCTGGCTGACGCCGGGGAGAGCGCGTTCGATGTCGCGGCGCTGGAATGCCGTGGGCGCCTGGTTGAGGATGTAGTCGCGGACGCGGTCCTGCTTGCTGGCGGGTCGCCGGCGCTCGGCTGCGACGCGTTGCTCGAAGTCGTCATATGCGTCGGCCAGGATATGGGCGAGGTAGGAGACCCACGGCCAGATCGTGTGCCGGGCCTCGTGCCAGCCGCGCTGGGATTCATACAGGCTCGCGTAGTAGGTGTTCTTGGACTCATAGATGCGTTGCTCGACGCTCACGTAGTGTGCGACGCCGTAGCCCCGGGAAAGCAGCTCGTGTGTTGTGAGCAGCCGCGCCAGGCGCCCGTTCCCGTCGGCGACTGGGTGGATCGCGAGAAAGTCGAGAATCATGGCGCCGATCAGGACGAGCGGATGGGTGCCTCCCTCTTGCTTGGCATTCTCATAGCGCGCGAGTAGCTCGCTCAGAAGGAATTCGGTCTCCTGTGGTGGTGGGGGTGTGAACAGCGTCTCGCGCCGGCCGCCCCCGTACGAGACGATCAGGTTCTCCTCGTTCTTCAGATGACCGCCGCGACCGTCCGTGTAATGGAAGAGCAGACGATGCAGATGCATGACGAAAGGGATCGTCAGAGGCTCGAAGATCTCCACGCGTGTAAGCGAGTCAATCGCATCTCGATAGCCGGCGAACTCCCTCTCGTTGCGGTTGCGGTAGCGGTCACTGCCTTCGGCGATGCGCTCGGCGCGCTCGGCGGACACGACGACTCCCTCGATCGCGTTGGAGGCCGTGATCGAGGCGACGCGCGCATGCTCGGAGAGGGATCTCAACAGTTCAGGCAGCTGGTCTTCGAAGAGTCTCTCTTGGCCTCTCGCGGTGTCGATCCGCGCCAGCACAGCACCAAGCGCTCGCGGCTGGCCGCCGAATGTCCTGTCTAGGTCGATGAAGCTACGCATCGTGCTAATAATGACATAATCGAGCTAAAACCAGGCTCAATTAGCACGATTATTGCTCGGTGAGCGGGGGACTGTTCAGAACAGCTCTGTCAGCTCCAGCGCGAAGCCATCCAGCAGCTCGCTGCGCAGGGTTCCCGCCTCGCCGATCGCGACGCTGCCCTCGGTGTCCGCTCGAACACACGTGACCGTCCGTGAGCTGGGGTCGGCGAGCCACAGCTCGCTCACTCCCGAGTCGAGATACAGCTCGCGCTTGACGCCGAGATCGTTGGCGCGGGTGGCGGGCGAGAGCACCTCGACTACCAGGTCGGGCACACTCTCGATCGCTCCCTTTGAGAGTGGTGGGCGCCGCGACGCGCTCCACCACGCTATGTCGGGGGCGAGATACTGACCTTTCGGCATCGTGACGAACACATCCTGCAAGAGCAGCCCGTCGTCTCCAGTGTGCTCCTGCCAGCGGTGCAGCGCCACGAACAGCTCGCCTTGCAGGGATGCCGCCCATCCGCCGGTTGGCGGCATCACTACGGCCTCGCCGTCGATGAGCTCGACGTCGAGTCGCCATCCGGCGCGCGCCTGCAGGGCGAGGTACTCGGGCGGCTCGATACGGGGATGCGCGACGGTGGCCACCGCACGGATGATATCGACGCATGGGGCTATCCTTCCCGCCTTGACTGAGAGGTCAATCTATCGTCGTACGGGCTACTGGACAGGTCCACGATGAGCCTTCCGCTCTCGGGGATAAGGGTCCTCGACCTCTCGCGCCTGCTTCCGGGAGGCTTCTGCTCGCTGCTGCTCGCCGACTTCGGCGCCGAGGTGCTGAAGGTCGAGGACACCGGCGCCGGCGACTACATCCGCTGGGCTCCTCCGTATTACGAGGGCGCCGAGGACAGCGCGAAGTCGGCGATGTTCCTCTCGTTGAACCGCAACAAGCGCTCGATCCGCATCGACCTCAAGAGCGAGGCCGGGCGCGAGGTGCTGTTGCGGCTGGTGCGCGAATACGATGTGGTGCTCGAGTCCTTCCGGCCCGGCGTGCTGGATCGGCTTGGCGTCGGTTATGAGCGCATGCGCGAGGAGAATCCGGGGCTCGTGTACTGCGCGATCTCGGGCTATGGCCAGACGGGCCCCAAGCGCGACGCGTCCGGTCACGACATGAACTACTTGGGCCTGATCGGGCTGCTCGGCCTGTCCGGCGAGAAGGATGGGCCACCCGTTCAATCGGAGGGTCAGATAGCCGACCTCGGTGGTGGCGCCTTGATGGCGGCCTTTGGCATCATGGCAGCGCTGCGCGAGCGCGACGGAGCGCCGGGCCATCCTGGATCGGGCAAGGGGCAGGCAGTGGACGTCTCGATGGCCGACGGAGCGTTGTCGTGGCTGGCGATGGTGGTCGGTCGTCACTTCGCCGATGGCGAGGTCCCCAAACGCGGCGAGCAGCTGCTGGCGGGCGCGGTCATCTGCTACCGACCGTATGAGTGCGCCGACGGCTGGGTCACGCTCGGAGCGCTCGAGCCCAAGTTCTGGCAAGCGTGGTGTCGCGGCGTCGGACGCGAGGAGCTGATCGAGAAGCAGTTCGAGAAACCGGGCTCCGAGGCGCACGAGCAGGTCGTGGAGATCTTCAAGGGCCGCACGCGCTCGCAGTGGACGCAGTTCGCCACTGAGCACGACTGCTGCCTGGAGCCTGTGCTCGAACTCGACGAGGCGCTCGGCTCCGAGCTCGTCCAAGCGCGCGAGATGGTGGTCACGCTCGACCAGCCCGGCGTGAGCGACGGTGTGCGCCAGCTCGGTCTCCCCGTCAAGCTTGACCGCACCCCGGGCGCGCACAACCGACTGCCTGGCCCTGCGCTTGGCAAGCACACCGAGGACGTTCTGCGCGCGGCCGGCTACACCGATGAGCAGATCGCGCAGCTACTGGAGCAGGGCGCCGTTGCCGGTCCCCCCGAGGGAGCCAAGCAAGACTCGTTTCTAGCCTGACGACGCCAAGCGGCGCTATCATCGCAACATTGACTGACCAGTCAATCTATCCGAGGGCTGCCGCTGTTCAGCTGAATTCTGGCGCGGATGTGGAGGCCAACATAGCCGCCGCCGATAGGCACGTACGGGCAGCCGCGGCCGATGGCGCCACCTTGGTGGTGCTGCCCGAGAAGTGGACGGTCATGGGCAGCCCGGAGGATCTGCGCGCCGGCGCCCAGCCGCTTGACGGAAGCGCGATCGCTTGGGCGCGGGAGACGGCAGCCGAGCTGAAGCTCGATCTGGTGGCCGGCTCGATGGTCGAGCGTGTCGCGGGACACGAGAAGTTGCCGAACGCCTCCGTTCACGTCGGCCCCGATGGTGAGATCAAGGCGGTGTATCGCAAGCTGCACATGTTCGACGTGGAGATCGAGGGCAAGCGCTACTGCGAGTCCGACACCGACGAGCCCGGAGAAGAGGTGATCGTCAGCGAGCTGAGCGACGGCGGCAAGCTGGGCATGGCGATCTGCTACGACCTGCGCTTCCCCGAGCTGTTTCGCATCTTCGCCCTGCGTGGCGCCCGTGTCGTGGTGTTGCCATCGGCCTTCACATTGCCGACCACGCGCGACCACTGGGAGGCGCTCATCCGCGCCCGGGCGATCGAGGACCAGGTGTTCGTCGTGGCTGCCAACCAGGTTGGAGAGCACCCCGGCGGCCACCATTCCGGTGGTGACTCGCTGATCGTCGACCCCTGGGGCGGCGTACTGGCGCGAGCGAGCGCCGACACGCCCGGACATGTGGTCGCAGAGCTCGACTTCGAGTACCAGGACGCCGTGCGCACACGCATGCCGCTGCTCTCCCATCGCCGACCCCAGCTCTACCACCGCTCCTCGGCGCAGGCGCACGCCCCACTTCCCACGCCGGACACGCGCGATGTCGCGCGTGTCCGTCCCCAGGAGACCGAAGGTTGAGCTCAACCAGGGCCAAGGCCGTGCCCGACCGCCGTCGCGCGATCCTCGACGCGGCCGTGCGCGTGTTCGCGCGCCAGGGCTTTCATGCCTGCCGCGTGTCGGACATCGCCGACGAGGCGGGTGTCGCTTACGGTCTGCTCTATCACTACTTCCCCTCCAAGGAGGAAGTGCTCAACACGCTCTTCTTGGAGCGCTGGGGCGTGATGCTCGAGATGATTCGCGAGGTCGACCGCAAGCCGGTCCCGGTGCGCGAGAAGCTCGGTGCGATCGCCTCGTTCATCATCGACAGCTACCGTCACGACCCCGACCTGATGAAGGTGATCATCGTTGAGGTGACGCGCGCGGCCAACTCGTTCGGTCAGACGCACTTGGGCCAGATCCGCGAGGCCTATCGGTTGATCGGGGAGATCGTCGTCAAGGCCCAGCAGGAAGGCGTTTTCAAGGCAGAGATCGACGCGGAGTTCGCCGCGATGACTTTCTACGGTGCGATCGAGCAGGTACTTACCGGCTGGATCTTTGGGCTGTTGCCCCAGGGCGAGGAGGACCTGGAGCGCGCCAAGCAGCTCGTCGTGGAGACCGTTTGCGGAGGGCTCGAGGTCAGGCCGCCCCAACCCGCCGCCTGATCTGCCTCAGCTCGCTGCGCAACCATACGTTCCCTACCAGCGAGCGCGGTGGTGCTCGACCACGCCGATGGCGTGCGCGAGCGGGATGGCGCCCGGCAGCGTGCCGCTGAACGTGCCGAACGGAGCGCGGTAGTCGCTACGCACGAGCAGCAGGTTGTCGCTGCGGCTGCGCTCGGCCTCGGGTGCGAAGCGCAGTTCTGAGCCGTCCGCGGAGGCGATCGTGCTCAGGTCCTCGGAAAATCGCACCGGAGGCGCCTCGCGGGGGACGCCCGCGACCCATACCGCGCGCTCGCTTCCGGACGGCGGATCGTTAACGCCCTGCACGAGGTTGAAGGCAAGTGGGGCGCCATCCGGCGCATCGCCGACACCGGCGGCCCACCACCACTCGGTTACGCGCGTGTGGTAGCCGGCGGTGTCGTCGATCACCGCGAGCGCTTCGATGTCGATCGGTGGGCGGGCGCCGAGAACCAGACGTCCGTGTGCCTGAACGCCGGCCTGCTTGCGTGTCCACACGTGTGCCTTGCCGTTGGCGCATCTGGCTTCGACGCCGTCGTCTTCGTCGAGTGCGAGGTCGAGCAGGACGGCGTCGTCGCGGATTCGCAGGCGCCCCGCAGTCAGGTCGAGCGCTCCGCGGCGCGGGATCATGCGGGTGCGCTCGGTCGTGACACCGGTCGCTCGCTCGTGTATGGCCCAGAAGGTTTGACGGGCCGGCCCGACTTGGACCGAGGCCGCGCAGATCATGAACTGCTCGCCAAACACCCCCACGTAGCGCCAGCGCTTGAGCGGGCGGGTGCCCCTAAATAGTCGCATTTACGACTATCTTCTCCCAATCTAACTCTCATTGGCCCAATGGGCCAATGAGATGCTATGGCTTGGAAGCCGTGACAATGAGGTTGTAGAAGATCGCCGGCGGAAGCCGTGACTCAAGCAGCGTGCGGTCGACCTTCTGTAGCGCGAGGTAGCCGCGGTAGGCGTAGTTCCGCCACCCCCAGGGCACGTCTTCCGGATGGGCGGTGGCCTCCAGCGTACGGTTAGTCCAGCCGAACCAGTTGGCGAGCAGCTCCTCGCCGGTGACGCGAATGTCCGTGAAGCCAGCTTGGCTGGCGAAGCCGGAGAGTTCTCCCGGGGAGAAGGCGTGTACGTCGACGGAGCCCTCGAGTGACGCCTCCGGCGCCCCACCGTCCGCCGGCGGGGCGGGACGCGCGCGGATCGCGCGGCGCCATAGCGGCGCGACGGCGCTCGCGGCGCGCTTGGGGACTTTCGCGAGCTGGTCGCCGTAGCGCGAGGGCTCGCCGGCGAACAGGACGGTGCCGCCGGGGGCGAGCACGCGCGCGAACTCGCGAAACGCCTGGCCCAGGTCGGGGATGTGGTGCAGGATCGCGTGGCCGATCACCAGGTCAAAGCTCGCGTCATCGAAGGGCAGGCGCTCGGCGTCGGTGGGCACTGTTGTGATGTCGAGGCCGAGCCGCTCGGCGTTGGCGCTCAGCGTGGCCAGCATTCCGGGAGAGATGTCGGTGCAGGTTGCTTGCCCGATCAAGCCGGCACGCATCAGGTTGAGCGTGAAGTAGCCGGTGCCCGAGCCGATCTCCAGGGAGCGATCGAAATGGCGGGGATCGCGCCCAAGTGCCTTGTGTACCTTCGAGGTGACCTGGGCCTGGCCGACGTCGCCGAAGTCGATGCCCCACTTGGCGTCGTAGTGATTGGCCGCCACGTCGTGGTAGCGGGTGTTGACGTCGCGGATCTCCTCCGCTGAGAGCACGGGTGTCACGGCGCGGGAGGATATGGGATGGGATAGCTGGGCGTGCCCTCGCCGCTCCCGCGCTGCTCGTATACTCGCGCTTCGTGTCCGGCCCTTCCGCTCGCGCCCCCGAGGGTGCGCCCGCCAACGGCCTCCAGGGCGCCCCGGCGCCACTGTTCCAGCAGGGCAACCAGCCCGAGGGCGTGCCGCCGCTCGCGCTGACTGGCGAGCGCACGCTGCCGGACGTGCCCGAGGAGAACTATTGGTTTCGTCGCCACTTGGCGGTGTATGAGTGGATCGCCGCGCGCGTCGGTGGTCTGCGCGTGATCGACATGGCCTGCGGCGAGGGCTACGGCTCGGACGTGCTCGCGCGTAGCGCCGCGAGCGTCGTGGGGGTGGACGCCAACCCTGAGGCGCACGAGCACGCGCGCTTGCGTTACCCGCGCGAGAACCTGCGCTTCGCACGCGACCTCGTCGAGACGTTCCCCGAGACTGCCGATGCGGTCGTGTTCCTGCAGACGATCGAGCACCTGCAGGACCCGGGCGCGGTGCTTGCGCACTTCCGCTCGCTGGTGGGCGAGAGCGACAAGAAGGGCGTCGCGTTCGTATCCACGCCAAACGTGCTGACGCTCGCCCCCAAGGGCGCGGAGCGCTCGGACAATCCCTGGCACATACATGAGTACCGCTCGCGCGAGTTCGAGGAGCTGTGTCGCGGCACGTTTGGGACGGTTGAGATGTATGGCTTGTTCCACGCGCGCAAGTTGCGATTGCACGCGTTCGCGTTGAAACTCGGTTGGGATGCGCTCCACCCGCGCCTGCGCTTGACCAAACCGTTCTATGACTGGTTCACGCTCGCGATCGCGGCAAGCGACTTCGCCCTGCGCCCGGCGGCTGAGGCGGACATCGACAAGGCACTCGACTTCATCGCCGTTTGCCGCCAGTGAGTGGCAACCCTCGTGTCGGCCACGGCCTCCAGGCCGTGAGGCACACGCTCCAATGCTACGCCCAACGTCTTATGGCCGCCGGGCTATGAGACGTTCCTCCCCCACAGGGGAGCTAGCGATCGTCCTGCACACGCACATGCCCTACGTGGAGGGCTTTGGCACCTGGCCATTCGGCGAGGAGTGGTTGTGGGAGGCAATCGCCGGTAGCTACCTGCCCATGCTCGAGCTGCTCGACGCGGGCGTGCCGCTGACGCTGTCGCTCACTCCGGTGCTGTGCGACCAGCTGGAGGCGCCCGGAGTGGGGGAGCGCTTCGAAGCGTTCGTGGACGAGGTCCGCCGCCGCACTCACGCCGAAGACATCGCTGGCTTGCGCGAGGGCGGCCACGAGACGCTCGCGCGCGAGCTGGAGCGCTCGTGGGGCGAGTACGAGCTGGCGCTCGAGCGCTTCCGAGAGCTGGACGGGGATCTGCTCGGCGCGCTGGGGCGCCACGCGCAGTGGACGTCCTCAGCCACGCACGCGGTCTTGCCACTGCTGGCAACCGACGCGGGTGTGCGCGCCCAGGTGCAAACCGGCGTGGACTCCCACCGCGAGCGCTTCGGCCAGGGCTGGCAGGGAGGCTTCTGGCTGCCCGAGTGCGCCCACGCCCCCTACCTTGAGCCGCTGCTGGAGGAAGCGGGTGTGCGCGCCACCTGTATCGAGCTGACCAGTCGCTACGGCCTTGGTGCGAGTGAGCACTTGCGTCCAATGGTGGGCGAGGCGGGCATCGTGCTCGTACCGATCGATCGCACCACGATCGCGCGCGTGTGGAGCGATGAGGGCTATCCGGCGCACGGCAGCTACCGCGACTACCACCACCACACGATCCATCATCACAAACCGTGGGCCAACGACGGCAGGGCGTACGATCGAGAGCTGGCCCTGGGGCTGGCGCGCGAGCACGCCAAGGAGTTCGTCACCCGCACGATCGAGCGCGTGAGCGACGGTGGCCTGGTGGTGTGCGCGCTTGACACCGAGCTGCTCGGCCACTGGTGGTACGAGGGCGTCGACTGGCTGCGTGCGGTCGTGGAGGAGTGCACCAGGCAGGAACTACCGCTCGTGCGCCTCGACGAAGCACGAGCGCTGCGCGACCCCCCGGTGGCGGTGGACACCGAAGAGTGGGAGGCGAGCACGTGGGGAAAGCACGGCAACCTGTCCACCTGGTCGAGCCCGGTGGTGTCCGACATGGCGTTTGCCGCGCGCGCCGCCGAGCTTCAGACTCTTGCCCACGGAGTCGAGGCGGGTACCACCGCATTGCGAGAGCTGCTCGCGCTGCAGGCAAGCGACTGGGCATTCATGGTCTCAGGCGAACTGGCGACGTTATACGCGCGCGAGCGCTTCACAGGTCACGTAAAGGCGCTGGAGCGCGCTTTGGCCGAAGCTCCCGGCGGGGACGCAAAAGCTCCACGCAACCTCGCGGCGGCAGTCGATCCCAGGGTCTTGTTTGGACCATAAAGAGGGTTATCTTCCAAACGGGGGTTGACACGAGTTCCTAGCTCGTGTATAACAAGCCAATGACTCGACAGCCCACAAGGGGTGCCGGGTAGACATAAGGTCGGGTTTTGGGTTGGTCCTTGTGGTCGACTTTTATCCGGTAGAGCAGGGCCCTTGGGAGAGGGACCGGGTCGCACTTCTTAGAGAGGGTTATTTTTCGCGTGCATTCTTTGGGGATCAACGTGCTTGAGAGTCCGTGTGCTCACGGGGCTGGCGTAATAGGACGCGTCAGCGTCGCTGACGCGTCTCTCTCTCTCTCTCTCTCTCTCTCTCTGGCGCGGCCTCGCTGATCTTCGTTTTCCGCCGCTAGCGCGGCGCGCCGGGCATAACGCCCGGCTTGAATCTTTCTGCGCGAAGGGGCGCTTGCAGCCGTATGGATGTGAGCGCTCTGTTGACGCGCGCGGGGTTTCTGGTGCCTCTGTGGTCGCGGGTCGTTCTGTGGTCGCTGCTCGTGCGCCTGTAGGTGTTCTGTGCCCGCGGGCGGGGCATCGTGCTGGTTTCTCTCGGGAGGGGATGTGTCTATGAGGTTCGCTGCTCGTCGTGTGCTGCCGGTCGTATTCGCGTTTGTGTTGACGATGAGTGTGGCTCTGTGCGGTGGCTCTGCTTCCGCGGCGGTTGTCCATAATTTCGAGTTCGGCTTTGGCGGGCAGGAAGTGCCAGGCGGGTCGTTCGGGGGCGAAATGGGTGGTGTCGCTGTCGATCAGGCAAGCGGCGACGTGTATATCGAGGATGGATCGGCGGGCGCGATCTACAGGTTCAATAGTGCGGGCAAATATCTCGGGGAGATCACGGGTACGTCGGTCCCGCAGGGGTCTCTCGGACTTTTTTATTATTTCTCCGCTATCGCGGTCGACAATTCGAGCGGCCCAGATAAAGGCGATCTGTATGTGGCGGGCACCGAAAACAAAGTGGTCTACAGATTTAGTTCTACCGGCACGCTGCTCTCGGAATTCAACGGTGCGGGCACACCAGCGGGATCGTTCGGCCCAACTGGCGTCGCGGTAGGCACAACCGGCGACGTATATGTCGCCGATAGAGCCAACGATGTCGTTGACGAGTTCGAAGCGTCTGGCGGCAAATACATTTCTCAGATCGTCAATGCCGAGATCGACGAACCGAGCACGATCGCGGTCGATTCCAGCGGCAACGTCTATCTGACCAATTTCGGCCAGAGCGTTGTCAAGTTTGAACCGGGCGGTGGCTCATCGGTCCTGAACACGAAAGGGCCTGAGACGGTCGCCGTCGACCAGCACACCAATGACGTCTACGTATCGGAAGGGCATTATCCCTCGCCAGCCGGGATCGTCGAGTACGACCAGTCGGGTCAGCGGATCAGTGTCTTTGGCGAAGAAGGGGAACATCTCGGTATAGGCGGGGTGGACGGCATCGGGCTGACCGCGAGCAGTGAAGTGTATGCCGTTGACGATTTTCAGCAACTGATGGCGGTCTTCGGTCCCGAACTCGTGATCCCCGATACCACGACCGAAGCCACTTCGGGCGTTCAGCCTGCGAGCGCAATGCTTAACGGCAGCGTCAACCCCGATGGCCTTCCTCTCGTTTCTTGTCAATTCGAATACGGTACGAGCGTCTCCTACGGGCAGAGCACGTCCTGCGAACAGTCGCTCGCCTCGATCGGCTCCGGCACGGCTCCTGTGCCGGTAAGCCTAAAACTGGCCGGTCTGCATGCGGACACGACCTATCATTTCCGTCTGGTCGCGGGGAACACAAATGGAGTCGATCGCGGCTCTGACGAAACGGTCACGACGACCGGTCCACCGCGGATCGAAGCAGCGCCGACCAGCGGTATCACGCGTACAAAGGCCGTGCTGCAGGCGCAGGTCGACCCGTTTGGGTTCGATACCACCTACCGTTTCGAATACGGGACGAGCACGTCCTACGGGACGAGCATCCCGGTTCCAAACGCCGATATCGGCTCGGGAACAACCAACGTGAGCGTCAGCCAGGAAATCACCGGCTTGCAGTCCGGGCTCACCTATCACTACCGCGTTGTGGCGACCAACTCCCAGGAAACGGTCGATGGTCCCGATCAGACATTCACGACGGTCCCGCCGGCATCGATCAACGGTCCGTGGGCGGTGGGGGTAACCGCGACGAGCGCGACGCTTGCGGCGGGGATCAACCCGCTTGGGACGAGCACCGAATACCACATTGAATACGGCACGAGCACGGCTTACGGGCAAGTTGTGACTGGGAGCGTGGGCGAAGGCGAAAGCGAAGTACAGGTCAGTGCCCATCGCCAGAACCTGCAGCCTGGTACGACTTACGATTACAGGATCGTTGCGAGCAACGTGTATGGCACGGCGGAAAGCGCGGATCACACGTTTACCACCCAAGCCGTAAACGGAGAATCGGCGTTGCCCGACGGGCGCCAGTGGGAACTGGTCTCGCCGGCGAACAAAGATGGCGCTGTGATCGAACCGCGCAACAGCGGGGAACTCACGCAGGCCGCGAGCTCCGGCGGCGCGATCACCTACGCAGCGCAGGGTCCTCACCTGGGAGAAAACCCGTTGGGTGCGCGTGCCACATTTGGGGGGAGTGTCTCACAGGTCCTCTCGACGCGCGGTCCCGAAGGTGGTTGGCATTCACAGGATATAGCGATCCCGGCGCCTCCGCAGCCACCGGCGGGGTCGCCAGATGTGCTTCTGGTCAGTAACTCTGAAACATATTCTTACTTCTCGTCGGATCTGTCGCAGGGATTGCTCTATGCGCAGGACCTGTTGGCGCCGGGAGTGGATGAACAAACACTTTATTTGCGCGACAATTCGGGCGCGGGGAGTTATACGCCGTTGGTATCGCAGGCGGACGTGCCACCTGGCACGAAATATGGCCCGCATGGACCCGGGCTTCCTACCGATCCCAAAGAATATCGTGAATATGAATTGTACGTGCTGGCTGCGACACCCGACCTGAGTCATGTCGTGTTCGAGACTCCGCTTGCCTTGACTCCCGAAGCACCTAGCGGAACTCCATCCAGAAACATTTATGAGTGGAGCGCCGGCCGGCTGCAGCTCGTCAACATCCTGCCTGACGGTTCGGCGCTGTCGGCACCAATAAGCACTGAAGGTGCCGCCTTCGGCGGGATGATTCCTTCTGGAGATGGGGAAGGTGTACCGCGTGCGGGTGTCGAACGCGCGATGTCGAGCGATGGTCGGCGCATCGCATGGACGTGGAATTCGGCGTACGAAAGCGGGGATTATCGCGGCTTGTATGTACGTGACATGGTCGAAAAAAAGACCGTGCGTGTGGGTGGAGCGGATGCGGTGCTGCAGAGTATGAACAGTGAAGGGTCGCGGATCTTTTATGTGGAAGGCGGCGACTTGTACGAATACGATTTCGCGACGGGTGCCGAGACCGACCTGACATCGGATTACGGCGCCGGTGAAAGCAGCGCTGGTCTGCAGGAACTCGCCGTCGTCAGCGAAGACGGCTCCTATGTGTACTTCGTGGCAAACGGCGTGCTCAGCGCGACCCCCAACGCCGAGGGAGAAGCAGCTACACCCGGAGACTGTGTCAACAAACCGTCGGCTAGAGTGACTAACATTAGGTGCAATCTGTATGTGCTGCACAACAACGGCGGTGTATGGGAAGCACCGAGGTTCATCGCGTTGCTCTCTGGCGAGGACGAAGCGACCTGGTACACGCAGGAAATTTATGGGCCGCCTGATTTGGGCAAAATTGCTTCGAGTGCGTCACCGAACGGTCGTTATTTCGCCTTCATGTCTGAGCGGTCTTTGACTGGCTATGACAATCGAGATGCCGTCAGTGGGAAGCCGGATGAGGAGGTGTACCTGTACGACGCTGCGGCGAACAGGCTTGTGTGCGCGTCATGTGACCCGACGGGCGCACGACCGGTTGGCGTATTCGACAGTGCGGCTGCCGAAGGCTTCGGGGGTTCGCTACTGGTCGATCGCGGCAGTATGTGGGGGGAACCATCTGACGAACATTGGTTGGCTGGGAGTATTCCCAGCTCGCATCCTGCGTATTCCGCAAGTTCCTACGGGTATCATCCGCGCTATTTGTCAAATGGTGGGCGCTTGTTTTTCAATAGTTCCGATGCGTTGGTGGCGCAGGCGACGAACGGGTTGGAGGATGTGTATGAGTATGAGCCGCCGGCTGGTGGTGAAGCGCCGGCAAGCGACACGTGTTCGACGAGCGCGTCGTCCTACAGTACGCGGTCGGGGGGTTGTGTGAGTCTGGTCTCGTCCGGTATCTCGAGTGCGGAATCTGTGTTCTACGACGCGAGTGAAAATGGGGATGATGTGTTCTTCGCGACGTCCGGGAAACTCGTGGGCGAAGATTATGACGATTCCTATGATGTGTATGACGCGCACGCGTGCTCGGCGCAGTCTCCGTGCAGGGTGGTCCCGGTTGTCTCGCCGCCGTGCACGTCGGGTGATTCGTGTAAGGTGGCGCCTTCGCCGCAGCCGGCGATCTTTGGTCCCGCGCCGAGCGCGACGTTCAACGGGGTTGGCAACGTGGTCGAAGAAGCCAAACCGAGCGCGGTCAAGCGCAAGACCAAGAAGCCAAAGCGGAAGGTCGCCAGGAAAGCCAGAAAGAAGCGTAAGAAGATCAAGGGTAGGAAGGCGCGCCGGGCGACTGTTACCGCGAGCAGGAAGGGTCAGGGGTGATCGGCATGGGTGCTTTGAGAAAGAACATGGTCGAGAAGGGTCTTCTGCTCGTAGGTTTGATTGTGTGCGTGTTGCTGGTGGCGTGTGTGGGTCAGTCGTTCGCGGCGATGCCGTGGTGGCATGTGAACACGATCTCCGCGCCCGCGACACAGACTGGTGCTGAAGGCACGGCGGTGGTTGAAGTGAGTAATCTCGGCGATGCGCCTGTCGCCGGGTTTGAACATGCGGTGAGCATCGTCGATAAGCTGCCGGCTGGTGTCACTCCGGTCTACGTGTACGGTGGTGGTGGTGGCAAACTCGCTGAACCCGCCGGTATGTCGATGCCGTGCACGATAGCGGGACAGAGCGTGTCGTGTACCTATACGGGCATCCTGCTGGCTTATGAACGTGTGATGGTCGCGATCAACGTGCAGGTCGCACCCGGCGCCGGTAGTGGCGTGAACGAAGTTCAGGTCTCCGGTGGTGGTGATGCGCCGTCAGTGGTTTCGCGCCACGCGCTTTCGCTCGGCGATTCGGTGCCCGGCTACGGTGCGGAAGGCTATGAATTGACGCCTGAAGAAGAAGGCGGTGTTCCCGACACGCAGGCGGGGTCACACCCTTTCCAGTTGACTACGTCACTGACGTTCACGACAAAGACAGAACCGGTGACAGTCCCATCGATATCGCATTCGGGCACCGAAGTCGTGCAGGAAGTCAAGCCGATAGGTTTGACGAAGGACCTGCGCTTCGACATACCCGCGGGGCTTGTGGGTAATCCGACGCCGCTTCCGAAGTGCAGCATGTATACGTTCCTGCACAACGAAGCAAAGGATTGTCCCAACGACACAGTGATCGGTGTTGCGGCATCGATCATCAAAAAAGTCGCGGAGACCTACCATTTCCCGGAATCAAAACAAGTTCCGTTGTACAGCGTCGAACCCGCTGTCGGTGAGCCCGCGCGCTTTGGGTTCCAGACGGTCCTCGGACCGGTGATCCTCAACGTGTCGGTGCGTACCGGAGGCGACTATGGTGTGGTCGTGACGGTCCCTGATATTCCCGCCGGCGTGTATTTCATCGGGTCGCAGGTGACGTTCTGGGGTGTGCCAGCGGATGCGCGCCACGAAGGTCAGCGCGGCAGATGTCTTGGCACGTTCACGTTCCTGGGTGGGGGATTGAAAGAACCGGGATGCCCGGTGCAGGAAACGGTGCAACCGTTTCTCATCATGCCGACGTCATGTACGGGCCCGTTGCGCACGACCGTAGAAGGCGACTCGTGGGAACACATCGGCCAGTACAGTCCCCCCAAGGAATACACTTCACAGAATCTTTCCAGTGAACCGTACGGAATGGACGGGTGCAATCGTCTGAATTTCGAACCGTCGATCATCGTCGCTCCGGACGGGCAGGCAGGCAGTACGCCGACGGGATTGTCGGTGGACGAGCACATACCACAGGACGCGAGCCTCAACCCGAGTGGTCTGGCGGAGTCGACGGTGAAGGATACGCTGGTGACGTTGCCGGCTGGTGTGGCGATCAACCCGGCGGGCGCGGACGGCCTATCCGCGTGCTCGCAGGCTGCTGTGGCGTTGGAAAGCCCAGAAGAACAAACATGTCCCGAATCCTCGAAGATCGGAACGGTAGAAGTCAAAACGCCACTGCTGCCTAACCCGCTTGTGGGCGCTGCGTATTTGGCTGAACAGGACGCGAATCCGTTCGGGAGTCTGATCGCGATGTATATCGTCGTGTATGACCCGGTGTCAGGTGTGCGCATCAAGGTCGCGGGTGAAGTCAAACCCGATCCCGTGACCGGCCAGTTGATATCGACGTTTGACAACACACCACAACTGCCGTTCGAAGATCTTGTCTTGCATTTCTTTGGTGGTTCGCGTGCACCGTTGGGCACGCCGGCATCGTGTGGTGCGTATACGACCACATCATCGATCGCGCCATGGTCGGGCAACACGCCGGTGCAGCCCAGTTCGACGTTTGACATCACGAGCGGCCCGAACGGGAGTGCGTGTGCTGACCCGTTGCCGTTCGACCCGTCGCTAACCACAGGCAGCTTGAACATTCAGGCTGGAGCGTTCACACCGTTCACGATGACGATGTCCAGGGAAGACGGCAACCAGAACCTTGATGCGATCCAGTTGAAGATGCCCTCAGGCTTGTTGGGAACATTGTCGTCAGTCAAGTTGTGCGGGGAAGCCGAAGGCAACGCGGGAACGTGCGGTCCAGAAAGCCTGATCGGTGAAACAACCGTCAGCGTCGGCTTGGGAGGCAACCCATATACGGTCACCGGCGGCAAGGTCTACATAACGGGCCCGTATGAGGGCGCACCGTACGGCCTGTCGATCGTGAACCCGGCGAAGGCCGGTCCGTTCAACCTCGGGTATGTCGTGGTCCGGGCGAAGATCGAAGTGAACCCCGAAAACGCGGCGCTCACGATCACGAGCGACACGAGCGGTCCGTATCAGATCCCGCAGATCATCGATGGGATCCCGTTGCAGATCAAGCACGTGAACGTCTCGATCAACCGTCCCGACTTCACGTTCAACCCGACCGATTGCGCTCCACAGGAAATCGGAGGATCGTTGACGAGCAGCCAGGGTTCCGTTTCGACCCTGCATGTCCCCTTCCAGGTCACCAACTGTGCGATCCTGAGGTTCAAACCGATCTTCTCGGTCTCGACGAACGGGAAAACATCAAGGGCCAACGGTGCAAGCTTGAGCGTCAAGCTCACCTACCCCAAAGCACCGTTCGGTACCCAGGCGAACATCGGGAAGGTCAAGGTCGATCTACCCAAGCAGCTTCCATCGCGTTTGACGACATTGCAGAAGGCGTGTACGGCAGCGACCTTCGAAGCGAACCCAGCAGCCTGTCCAGCGGACTCGAGGATCGGCTCGGCTACGGCGACCACACCGGTGCTACCGGTTCATTTGGAAGGGCCGGCGTATTTCGTGTCGCATGGTGGGCAGAAGTTCCCCGAACTGATCGTCGCGCTATCCGGTGAGGGTGTGACCGTCTACCTGCATGGCGAAACGTTCATCAGTCCCGCGGGGATCACGAGCAGCACGTTCAGAACGATCCCCGACGTCCCGATCGGCGTATTCGAACTGAAGCTCCCGCAAGGACCGGATAGCGCGCTTGCGGCGAACGGGAATCTCTGCACGGCGAAGCTCACGATGCCCACGATCTTCGTCGGTGCCAATGGTGTCAACCTCAAACAGACAACTCCGATCACCGCCACCGGCTGCCCCAAGAAAAAGACAATCAGGCACAAGACCAAGAAAACCAAGACGAACAAGAGCAAACACAACAAGAAGAAATGACATGCACACAAAGAGCATGAGCACGATGCTGCTGCCCTATCTCAGTCCACCACGAGGATGTTGTGGCACGTAGGGCAACTGTTACGCAGGGTCTGGGGCGTCAGGGTGCTCATGTAATCGATATGCAGCGCCGCCGGTTGCTGCGGGCGTTCCTCGAACTTGTGAGCGAGCAAGGCGTCCAGGGTGCGGGGATCGGTCCGATGTGCAAGCGCGCAGGCGTTTCGCGCCGCACGTTCTATGAGGTTTTCACCGACCATGACGCGTGCGTGCTGGCCGCGCTCGACGATGCGTTGTGGCGGATCCGCGAGTGCGTGCTGCCCGCATACGAAGGCGAGCGCAAGTGGAGCGCGCGTATACGCGCTGCTCTGATTGCCCTGCTGGAGTGCTTTGACGCGGAGCCCGGTCTTGCGCGCCTGTGTGTTATCGAGACGCTCAGGGCGGCGCCGGAGGTCTCCCTGCGTCGCAAGCACATGCTCGACATGCTCGCAACAGTCATTGATGAGGGGCGGCGTGAATCCAAGCAGGGTGACGCTCTGCCGCCGTTGACTGCGCAGAGTGTCGTCGGCGGGGCATTGTCGGTCATTCACGCGCGCTTGCTGGAGGATCCCCACGCGTCGCTTGTCGAGCTGGTCGGCCCGTTGATGGCGCTGATCGTCCACCCCTATCTTGGCCCGGCAGCTGCCCGGCGCGAGCTCGACCGGCCGGCGCCCCGCACCACAAACACCACCGCCCATGGTCCCGGCGACCCCTTCAAGGATCTCCCGATCCGCTTTACCTACCGCACAGCGCTGGTGCTCGCAACCATCGCCACCGAAGGCCAGCGGGGCCGCTATCCATCCAACCGGCACATCGCCGACACGGCCGGTATCGCCGACGACGGCCAGACCTCACGTCTTTTGCGGCGCCTCCAGGGAGTCGGGCTGATCGAGAATCACGGTGTGGGTCACGCCAAGGGAGAGGCCAACGCATGGGCGCTCACCGAGCGTGGCCAAGCCGTACAAGAAGCAATCGGCGGCAGACAGTAGCGGTGAGCCGGAACTCCACCACGACGCGGATGTCGATCTGATCGCAGCCGTGACCGGTTAGTCCTGCGAACGGGTGGTGCCGGCCGGCCCGGTGGACTGAGATGTAACGCTTCGCTCGTGTCCGGCCACTTTGTAGGTGTGGAGAGGCGATTGCGTTTCGAGCTGCTTTACGCAAAGCATGGCCCGGCGGTCAAGGCGTATGTGCTGCGTCGAGCTGACATTTCCGCGGCCGATGACGTGGTTGCCGAGGTGTTCCTCGTGTGCTGGCGGCGCTTTGACGATGTCCCGGCTGATCCTCTCCCTTGGCTGCTCGGTGTTGCCAGGCGCGTACTGAGCACGCAGCGGCGCGGCGAGCGTCGGCGTGGAGCGTTGCGCGATCGGCTCGCCGAGCGTGCCGGCGAACCGATCCTCGAGACGTCCGAGACCCTCGTCGAGGATCCCTCGCGGGCATTTGCCGTAGATATTCACGGCGGCTCGCCCGGCGAGACCCGTCGGCTCGGCAACGGAGCGCTCGCGGGTCTGACCGATGCCGTGCTTGCTGGGGCTCTTGCTCGCCTGAGCGAGGCCGATCGCGAACTGCTGCTGTTGGTCGCGTGGGATGGACTCTCACCGGCGGAGGCCGCGACGGTGCTTGGTGTCAAGCCGGCGACCGCGCGGGTGCGCTTGTCGCGCGCGCGGCGACGTCTGACCCAGGCGCTCTCTCGCGAGCGCTCCGATCCAACGACCTGCTCGTCCCTACCGATGGAGGCATCCCCATGACCGTTGACGCGATGGCCCGTCTCGCGGCGTCCAACCCAGTGCTCGACCCGCCGACAGTGGAGTCGCCAGAGCGCTTGCGTGGTCTAATCGAAGATGAAGACGACGCTGTCACGCTCGCGCTCGACGAGCGCCGCAATGGAAGCTCGTCGACCGGCGGAGGCTCGCGAAGCCGCCGACGCCTGCTTGTGGTTGCTCCTCTGTGCCTTGCCGCGAGCGTGGTCGGAGTGGTGCTCTCATCCGGGTCCTCCGGTCCCGGTGTGAACGTGGCCGCCGCGGCCTACGCGGCAACCTCGCCCAAGCCCGGGATCGTCGAAGCGACCTACATCACTCGTATCGAGCATGGCATCCAGGCCGGCAGCACTCTGCGCTGGCAAGAATGGGACGATGCCGGCATGGGGCTGCGACGGGAGCGCCTGACGTTCGTCGAAGCGTACGACGGAAAGCGCGAGACGCATCTCAGCGAATCGGCGTCCGCGCCCGGGCGCCGCGAAACGTGGTCACGTGGTCGTCTCGAAGTGAGCACGATCGTTCGTAGGAAGGTTCCGCGTGACCTGACGACGAGGATGGCGTTCGGCGGGATCACCCTCGAAGGAGTGGAAGGGATCGCGCTCTATCGCAAGCTCTACCGCGACGGCCTGATGAGGCTTGTAGGTCATGAGCGCCGCGACAGCCGATTGCTGTGGAAGCTCGAAAGCCGACCCGCCAGCTACGACGCCAACGGTAGGAGAGTTGCCATCCACACGCGACTTGTCGTCCTGGTCGACCCGAAGACGTTCCTGCCCATTGTCGAGCGTCTAATCGACGTCGCGCTACCCGGTCATCCCACACTGCTCGAAAGCGATCTCCTCAACTACCGCCAGCTTCCCGCGGGAGCAGGGCACAGCAAGCTGTTCAAACTCACCGCTCAGCACCCGAACGCGCGCGTGCTTAGAGGGTGGACGCCCTCGATACCCCGCGTACCCCGCGCCCAGCCGCGGCGACGCGGGACCTAAACAACGTACTCACCCGCGCCGAGCTAGCGTCGCGCTCCTGGACAGCAACCGGAGGATTACGCAAAGTTGCGTTACGCAGGTTTGCGTAACGACAGTCGTGGACGCGATCCAGCTGTCACCAGCGCAACCGCTCTGGTGCATCGCGCATGCGCAGTACTCGCGCCGGCACGCCGCCCACGACCGCGTTCTCGGGGACGTCCTTGGTGACCACGGCGTTCGTGCCCACGATGCTGTTGTGCCCGACGCTCACACCTCTCAGAATGCACGACCCATAACCCATCCAAACATTGCTGCCGACTCGCACGTCGCGCTTGTAGATGCCCTGCAGGCGGATCGGGCGCTCCACCTCCACGACACCGTGGTCGAAGTCGATCAGCATCACCCGGTCGGCGATGATGCACTCGCGGCCGATCGACACGTGCTGGTAGGCGGAGATCGTGCACTCCTGGCCCATCACGGTCTTCGCCCCGATCGACACTTCGCCCTCGTGCACCCTGATCTTGCAGTCGTGCCCGACCCATGACCAACGGCCTATTCGCAGCGTGGCATGCTTGCCGATCTCGAACTTCACGCCCGGGCAGATGAAGCAGATGCCATCGGTCTGCAATCGCTTGCCGTGGCGCAGCTTCAGGTATGCCAGGCGCGCCAGCAGGCGCGCGTAGTGGCGGTTGACCATGTTGTTCTCGCGCATCCACCGCCATGTGCGCAGCGCTTCTTTGAGCTGTTTCACGAGCGCGCATCCTAGAGCCCCGCGCAGGGGACGTTGGGTGTGCCAACGCCGGGACGCGAGGCGTTGGACTCCGACGCTCTGGGCGGCGGATGGGTCCAGGAGTCTTTCGGAGATACTTCGGTGTGTGTCTTCTACTCTTGCCCAGCGCCTGCTCGACGGTGACCGCCGTGCGCTCGCACGCGCGATCACGCTCGTCGAGGACGACCGCCCCGAGGGCTGGGAGCTCGTGCGCGAGGTCTATCCCCACACTGGCAAAGCCGCAGTCTACGGCTTCACGGGGCCGCCCGGGGTCGGCAAGTCCACGCTGATCGGCGCGCTTACCAAAGCGCGGCGCGAGGCCGGACGCACTGTCGGGGTGCTCTCGATCGACCCCTCCTCGCCGTTCACGCAGGGTGCGCTGCTCGGCGACCGCATCCGCCTCACCGAGCACTTCCTCGACCATGGGGTGTTCATCCGCTCGATGGCCAACCGCGGCGCGCTCGGCGGGCTCTCAGAGGCCGCCCTGCAGGCGGCGCTCTTGCTCGATGCCGCCGGGCGCCAGGACGTGTTCGTGGAGACCGTCGGCGTCGGTCAGGCCGAGATCGACATCATCGACCACGCCGACACGATCGTGCTCGTCCTGATGCCCGGCTCCGGCGATTCGATCCAGGCGCTGAAGGCAGGCATCATGGAGATTCCCGACATCATCGTCATCAACAAGGCCGACCATCCGCTCACCGACACGATGGTGCGCGAGATCCGCGGCGTGCTCTCGTTGGCCAATGTCAACGGGGATTCAGAGCGCGGCGCATGGCGCGTGCCGATCGTCAAGACCGAGGCCGCGCACGGCAAGGGCACCGGTGAGCTGATCGAGCGCCTCGACGAGCACCGCGCGCACATCCTGGACGAGGGCACCCTGCAAGAGCGTCGCGGGCGCAACCTGCGCAACGAGGTGCTCGCGATCGCCACCGCCCGCATGCGCCGGCGCCTGGAGGAAGACTTGCGCGAGGACGCCGAGTTCAAGCGGCTGCTCGACGAGGTTGTGCAGCGCCGCCTGGATCCCGCCAGTGCCGCCACGACGCTATTGGAGCGCGAGTCGCGAAGCTGACGCCCGCTGTTTTGCGAAAGCGGGGTGACCAACTGGACGGATATACGTCCGCCAAACGGCGCCATCCATACCGGAGCCTGTCACCCTGGGGCAATAGCCCGCCTCAAAAGTAAAAGCCACATCGCGCTCTGTGCCGGCGCGATCGCCGTATCGGTCGTGCTGAGCGGATCGGCTGTCGCTCGCTCCGCTGAGACGCGCACGCCGCGGGCGCGCACGGCGCAGGCCAGCCATCTGGGTTGGCCTGAGATCACCGGGATGTTGCTTCAGAACTCGTCCAACGCGGCCCGGCCGCTCGACGGCCGCCCCGGACACGATCCGTTCGACGGCACGGATCCCAGCTACTCCTGCGACGGCGTGGACACGGGCGGCCACTACCACGACTGTGGCTTTCCGGGCATCGGCGACGGCCCCCGCTTCACGACGCTCCAGCAGCTCGAACTCGAATGCCAGCGCGAGGACAGCTCATCCGACGCCGCCCAGCCGCCGCTGTTCCCAGCGGTGACCCTACCCGCCGGCCTGCCCACTCTCTGCGCTCGCAAGTACGAAGAAACCGACCTGGTGCCGGTCAATATCGGGCACAACGAGCTACTCGGCGGAGACGGCAACGACACGATCCACGCCGGTCCCGTCGGCGACGTGATCTGGGGAGACTCCCACGCCGAAGGCAACGACACGACTCAGGTGGACCATCTCTACGGTGGCGTGGGCGACGACTGGATCTACGCAAGCCACGGCACCAACTACATCTGGACCGGCGCAGGCATCGATCACGTGCTGCTGGTCTACGGCCACGGCGTGGTCTATTGCAACGGTCCCGGTCACAAGATCCTGGTGATGCGCAAGCTGGCCGCAAACCGCCACTACCGACTGATCGGCTGCACCGACAAGACGATCGTGGCCTACGCGGCCTAACCGACCGGTCTCGACGTGGCGATGGCGAGTCGCTACGCGGAGTGTGTACCCCAAGCCCTGTGCAGGTGGACAGTGCTCCGCTCAGCTGTCCTCGCGTAGCGTGCGCGCGGTAGGTGAGCGGGGGACCGTGCGCTGGTCGGGCAGCGTGCCGATCACACGGTCGCCCACGGTCGAGGTCACGCCGAACCAGTAGCGCTCGTTCTTGAAGTGATGCAGCCGATGGTTGCGCCAGATCGACTTGAAATAGCGACCCTTCGGTCGATAAGGGGTGTGGATCAGAAAATGGCTCCACTCATAGGCGGCGAGGATCGCAAAGCTCGTGAGCACGCCCGTCGTCGCGTAGGCGAGACGTGGGCCGCCAAGCACAAGATGGATCGGAAACGACAACGCCCAGTCGGTCAGGGCAATCGTCGGTAGGAACACGAGCACGCCATACACCGGCAGCAGCACCCCATTCAGCACGCCCGGCGATTCATGGTGCGCGCGATGCTCGCGTGCGGTCAGCATCTCCACACGACGTCCCAGCAGATTAAACGGTGGAGAGTGCAGCATGTACACATGTATCGCCCACTCCACGAATGGGGTCACCGCGATCAGGCCCGCCACCATCACGAGATCGCGCCAACTCCACGAGCCCTGTGCCGCTCTCAGGACCAGCGCGACCAGCACCGCTCCGAAGAGATATGGGGGTGAGGGTTGGCGCCAGAACGCACGCGCGCAGTCTGCGAGTGCGACGGGCCCGGCCGGCTGCTCGTGCGCGGCGCCCGTTCCAATATCGGCACTTGTTCGTGGCATCGCGAGATCAATCCTAAAGCGCCCGCCACAACGTGTCGAATATTGGGACGTGTTCAGCGTGAGGGCCGACGTCAGTGCATCGGAGATCGGCGACCACATTCCGCCGATCGCCGAAACCGACCCCCACGTGCTCGCGCGTGGCGGGCGCGTTCACTGGATAGGTCGCATGGTGGTGCTGGGCGCCCTGACACTGCCGGTCCTACGCACCGGTCATCTCAGCCTCGAATACGCGGCGCTATACGCGGCCGCGGTCGGCCTGCTGCTCACAAGCGGACGCCTCACACGCGAGCTGAACCATCTGCTGCACCAGGCGCGCTACGACGCCGATCACGACGACCTGACCGGACTGCTCTCCTACGCCGCCTTCCGCGCCGCGCTCGAGCAGACGGTTGAGAGATCGGAGCGATCCGCGCCGATCTCGCTGCTGTTGCTCGACCTGGAGCGCTTTGGCATCGTCAACAAGACGCACGGCCACGCAGCCGGCGATGCCCTGTTGGCGGCCGTCGGCGAGCGGCTGCTGCTCCTCGCCGGCGCCGAGCAACCCGTCGGGCGCCTTGGCGGAGACGAGTTCGCCGTGATCTCGCGCACCGCCGATCCCGTGGTGCTTGCCAGAGCATTGCTGGAGACGCTTCCCGCGCGCTCCGAGGACGATCCTCGACCGATCTCCGCGTGCGTTGGCATATCCCGCACGCCGGCCGACGGCGACAGCGGCGAAGCATTGCTGCGCGCCGCCGACATCGCCCTGCGCGTCGCCAAGCGCAGCGGGCTCGCCGGACAGATCTCCGCCTACACCGGCGGCTCGCTCAGCGGCACCGGCGAGCGCAGCGCCCGTGGCACGCTCGATCGTCTGATCGAAGGCAGGGGCCTCTCGATGGCGGTGCAGCCGATCGTCGATCCCTGTAGCGGCGCGATCCATGCCTACGAGGCGCTAGCTCGCTTCGGGCGACGCAGCACCGACAGTCCGCTGCACTGGCTCGCGGTCGCCGAGGAGTTCGGCGAGCGCGATCTGCTCGAGCGAGCATGTCTGCGCGCGGCGCTCGAACTGTTCGGCTCGCGCCCGCCCGGCACGTTGCTGTCGGTGAATCTCTCGGCACCCGTGCTACTGGACCACCGCACGCTCGAGCTTTTGGAGCATCCAAGCGACCTCTCCGGTCTGATCGTCGAGGTCACCGAGGAGGCGCTCGTACAAAGCGAATCCCAACTCCAGCAAACGATGCAACCACTGCTTGCCCGCGGCGCGAAGCTCGCCGTCGACGACATGGGCGCCGGCTACTCCGGACTGCGCCAGATAACCACCGTTCACCCCAGCTATCTCAAGCTCGACCGCTCGCTGATCACGGGTATCGACGAGGACAGCGACCGCCAGGCACTTGTGGGGGCGCTTGTGGGCTACGCGAGCCACGTCGGCAGCCTGCTCGTCGCCGAGGGCATCGAAACGCCCTCGGAGCTAAGCGCGCTGATCGAGCTGGGCGTGCCGCTCGTGCAGGGCTTCTACCTCGGTCGTCCGGCCGCGCCTTGGCCACAGGTCGCCGTCGGGCCGCTGGCCACACCGGTGTAGGCGCGGCGGACTGGTTGTCCTTTCTCGCTGGGGCCACGCCTGGTGTGCAGACCGACATCTGACCGCACACCAAGCATTTATCCCGTTTTTTGGAATGATCGTTAGATGTGGCCGCGTTCCCTGGCGACCGTATGATAGAACCCTTCCGCTATCAGGTGAGCGGGCGGGATCGGAGGGGATATGCTGGAGGTGTCGCGCAAGTCGGCTCGGTTCGGAGTATTTGTACGGCGGCGCGATTTAGTCGCGGCTGCGGCTTCTCCCGCCCGCCGGCTCTGGTTGCTCGCAGCGCTGCTGATGGTCGTGTTTTTCGTGGTGGGGCCGGCCAACGCTGCCGCTGAACCGCTCTGCACTGATATGTGGACGGGTTCTAGCGAAGGCAGCTGGCAGACGGCGTCCAACTGGTCTACGTCGGCCGTTCCAACGTCGAGTGATGTGGTGTGCATTGGGGCGGGGCATACCGTCGAGGTCTCGGGCGGCACCAACTATGCGAGCTCCATTCAGGGCGAAGGGGGCCTCGCTCTTTCCGGCGGCTCGCTGGAAGCCGCGAGCGCCCTGGAAACATCTAGCATCGCCCACCTGTCCCTCGACGACGGCTCACTGGATGTCGCTGGTGAACTTGACGTCACCTCGTCGTTTGCGACGAGTGGCAACTCGACGGTCGGCGGTTCTGGGAGTCTCGTGTTGGAGTCCGGTGCTACTGGCGCGATCGATGAAGCCTCGTGTTCGTTGTTGACGTTGAACGGCGCTACGTTCGTCAATCACGGGACCGCATCGATGGGCGCCAGTGGCGGTCTGAGCGGGCAGGTCGATATGGAGGATGGCGCGAAGCTGGAAAATGCCGGGACATTCAACGCGGATTCCTATGAGGCTACCTGCGTGCCGGGCAGCAACAAAGCCGCGATACAAACCAATGGTGGGAGCGCACCGAGCGTCACCAATTCGGGCACGTTCAACGTGGATGTCGGAAGCTCGAACTCAGTAACGATCGATATGCCGTTCAACAACGACGGTACGGTAGATGTGCAGACCGGGGTGCTGTCTCCCACAGGTGGGGATTCGTCCTCGGCCGGCGGCACATGGGTGACCTCAAGCGGGGCGACGGTCGACTTGACGAGTAGCTTTTCCTTCGCGGACGCGGATGCGTCAGAAGCGAAGGTTCAGGTCGCGGGCGGCACTATTGAAATAGCCAGCGGAACATCCACGATCGGCACTCTCGATTTGAGTAGCGGGACACTCGCGGTTGCTGGAGATCTCGATGTCAGCTCGTCGCTCTCGTCGGGCAGCGACCCGACGGTGAGCGGTTCAGGACAGTTGACGGTCGAGTCTGATGCTAGCGGCACGATCGACGGATCCTCTTGCTCGCTGCTGACCTTGAACACTGTCAAGCTGGTCAATGATGGGACGCTGACGATGGGCAGTAGTGGCGGTTCCAGTGGTCAGATGGACATGGAGGACGGCGCCGAGCTGGAAAATGCTGGGACGTTCAACGCGGATGCCTACAAGGCTGGCTGTGTTCCGGGCAGCAACGAAGCGTCGCTCCAGGCCAATGGTGGTAGCACACCGAGCGTCACGAATGCGGGCGCGTGGAACGTAAATGTAGGTGGCGCTAATGCCGTGACGGTCAATCTACCGTTCAATAATGAGGGAACAGTGGACGTGCAAAGTGGGGTGTTCTCGCCAACGGGTGGAGATTCCGCGTCAATGGGTGGCACGTGGGTGACGTCCAGTGAAGCGGTGGTCGATTTCACGGGTGGTTTCTCGTTGATGGATGCCGACGCTTCGTACGCGAAGATCGAAGTTGGAGGCGGCACTCTCGAAATAGCCAGCGGAACCTCTACGATCGGTACCCTGGAGTTGAGTACTGGGATACTGGATGTTGCTGGCGACCTTGATGTTAGCTCGTCGCTCTCGTCGGGCAGCGACGCGACGGTGAGCGGATCAGGACAGTTGACGGTCGAGTCTGATGCTAGCGGCACGATCGACGGATCCTCCTGCTCGCTGCTGACCTTGAACACTGTCAAGTTGGTCAATGACGGGACGCTGACGATGGGCAGTAGCGGCGGTTCCAGCGGCCAAATCGATATGGAGAATGGCGCGAAGCTGGAAAATACCGGGACCTTCAACGCGGACGCCTACAAGTCGGGTTGTGTTCCCGGCAGTAACGAAGCCTCGTTGCAAGACAATGGTGGGAGCACGCCAACAGTCACGAACACAGGCACGTGGAACGTCAATGTTGGTAGCGCTAACGCCGTGACAGTCAACGTTCCGTTTAACAACATGGGTACTCTGGAAGTGCAAGACGGCACAATTCAGTTCGAGGGCGGTGGCGTGCCAGAACACGTAGCCACCGGCTACTGGCAGGTAGCGAGTGGAGGCGAAATCGTCTTTAGTTCGGGAACGTTCTTGATCGGCGAAGAAGTCGATCTATCCGTGGTGCACGTCACTGGTGGGACCGTAGAACGAGTCCCGGTGTCCACGCTGCCGAGAGGGTCGTTGAACGCGCTTCCCTACGCGTCGCACACCGTGACGGTGTCCGGTAGCGGGACAGGTGTCGGTGGTTCTGGGTTCGGGGCGGCGAGTATCGAAGTGACGTCCGCGGGGCACAGCGAATGGAAAGCGTTGTGCGGCCCGCTGACCCCAAACATGCTCGGTGAATTCGACTGTTCTTGGAACACGGCGTCAGGTTCTCCCGATGGCGACTATCAGGTGCGGGCGCAGCTCAGCAACAGCGAAACGCCGCCGCAGACGGGACCTACGACCGCGATTACGGTACTCGTGGATAACACGCCACCGAGCGGGTCCGTGACACCACCGTCTTATATTGGTGCCGCGAGCACGATCACGGGTGGCGCGAGTGACTCCGGGTCGGGTGTCGCGTCGTGGCAGCTTGAAATCGCCCCAGAAGGAAGCTCGGAATGGACGGACGGGTGCGTCGCGCAGACTACATCGATCAGCGGTAGCACCTACGGATGCACGGTGAGCACAACGAGTCTCTCAGAAGGCGTCTACGGCGCCCGAGCGCTCATCACCGACAAGGCGGGGAACGCGTACACGACCTCCACCGCCAGTACCAGGGTCGATAAGACTCCACCGACAGGCTCCCTCGACACCGCCAGCGAAACCGGGTACCTGAAAGGCGACGTGAGCCTGAAAGGCAGCGGGGAAGACAGCATCTCCGGTGTTGAGAGTTGGGTGACGCAGATCACGCCCGCCGGCGCTGGTTCATGGAGTGATGCGTGCACTCCGCAGACGATGCCGGTATCGGGATCGAGCTACGCGTGCACCGTGATCACCAGCGATTACAGCGACGGAGCGTACGAACTTCGAGTGCGCGTCCTAAACAACGCGACCGACACGTATACAACGGCAACACAGTCGGTCACGCTGGATAACACGCCGCCGAGCGGCAGCCTCGATCCACTCGAACGCCACTCCAAAGGTACCGTCGAGGTCAAGGGTCCCGCGACCGACGCCATCTCCGGTGTGGAGAGCTGGCAGCTTCAGATCACACCTACCGGCGAGCACTCCTGGACCGACGCCTGTGCGGCTCAGACCAGTCCCAGCGAAGGCCTTTATGAATACGGTTGCTCGCTGAACACGACCGAACTCACCGATGGCTCCTACCAGCTACACGCCGTGATCACCGACAAAGCGGGCAACACCTACACCACCAGTCCGATAGCGACCTGGATCGAGAACAGCGAAGGCGAAGCTGGCACCGAAGCGGGCTGCACCGACACGTGGACTGGTGACGCCGGCGGGAAATCATGGACGACAGCGGGCGATTGGTCGAGCGCCAGTGTGCCCAGCAGTACTGACCGTGCGTGCATCCCCACCGGTGCGAGCGTGCAGGTCACAAGCACCGGTCACGACGTCGGCTCGCTCGCGGGCGAAGGTAGCCTCACCGTCGATGGCGGGTCGCTGGAACTCAGCGACGGCTCGACCGTCTCGGAAATCAACTCGCTGGCCCTGGAAAGCGGAGTCCTCACCGATCCCGGTGCGCTTGATATTTACGGTTCGCTTCAAACGAGCGGGAACTCCGCGCTCGACGGGACCGGGGACGTGTACGTGGAGAGCGGTGCGACCGGTGCGGTCGATAACTCGGCGTGTTCGCTGCTGCTGCTGAGTGGCGTTACGTTCGTCAACGACGGGACGATCATCACAGGCAGTAGCGGTGGGTCCAGTGGTCAGGTCGATCTCGAAAACGGTGCGTTGTTGCGGAACGCCGGTACGTTCAACGCGGACGCCTATGAGGCTGGCTGTGTGCCAGGCACAAACAACGCCGCGATCCAAACCAACGGGGGTGGCACACCCAGCGTCACTAACACGGGTACGTTCAACGTGAACGTTGGCAGCGCGAATGCCGTCACGGTCAATGTTCTGTTCAACAATCAGGGTACCGTGGATGTGCAGAGCGGTACGCTGACGCCGGCGGGCGGTGATTCATCCTCGGCGGGCGGTACCTGGACCAGCTCCTCCGGAGCCGGTGTAGCCATCACAAGCAACTCGTTCTCGTTGAAGGAAGCCGACGCGTCAGGAGCAAAGTTTTCGGTGAGCGGTGGGACACTCGAAGTACCGAGCGGAGCATCGACTGTCGGTAGCCTGTCGCTAACGGGCGGCACACTGGCGATCTCCGGAGACTTGGATGTAAGCACCTCGCTGTCATCCTCAAGCGACGCGACCGTGAGCGGCACAGGGCAACTGTCAGTCCAGTCCGGGGCGAGCGGCACAGTTGACGGCTCTTCCTGCTCGCTGTTGACCCTGAATGCTGTGAAGTTCGTCAACGACGGTACGGTGACGGTCGGCTCAAGCGGTGGGTCCAGTGGCCAGATCGACTTGGAGGACGGTGCTCAACTGGAAAATGAGGGCACACTCAACGCGGACACGTATAAGGCCACCTGTGTGCCCGGAAGCAACGAAGCCTCGATCCAAACCAACGGCGGCGGCACGCCCACAGTCACAAACACGGGTACATTCAACGCGAACGCTGGCAGCTCAAACACGGTCACCGTCGATCTGCCCTTCGATAATCAGGGCGCGGTGACGGTCCAGAGCGGAACGATGCAACTCAGCGATGGTGGCGCGGGCAGCGGGGGATCGTGGTCTGCGGAATCGAGCACGACCCTAGACTTCGCTGGCGGCACGTTCTCATCGTCGAGCGAAAACTGGTCGGGAACTGGCACCATCAGTGTGGCTGGCGCGACCGTCACCGCGAAAAGCCTGGATGGCTCAGAAGCCAAACTCGCGGTCAGTAGTGGTAGCTTCGATGCATCAAGCGGAACCTCAACCGTCGGGAACCTTAACCTGACGGGCGGGATCGTGAGTGTCGCCGCGACACTCGATGTGACATCAGTGTTCGACACGAGCGGTAGTCCGACTGTGAGCGGGACCGGGGATCTCGTGGTGGAGTCCGGAGCTAGCGGCACGATCGACGATCCCGGCTGCTCGCGCCTACTATTGAGCGAAGCGAAGCTCGTGAACGACGGAACGCTCACCGTCGGTGCTAGCGGCGGCAGCCTGGACGGCTCCATCACGATGCAGGACGGCGCGAACCTAGAAAATATAGGCACATTTAACACCGACGCCTATGAGTCCGGGTGCGGTCCCGAATCAAACGGCTACTCGTTCCGCAACAACGGCGGCTCGTCACCAAGCATCACTAATACCGGGACCTTCAATATTGATATCGGAAGCGGCAATACCGCGCAGATCGCCGTTCCCCTCAACAATCAGGGCACCGTAAAAATATCGAGCGGGACTATCCAGCTCACCGACGGCGGTTCAGGAACAGAAGGAATGTGGTCGCCGACATCCGGTACGACACTGTTATTCACTGGTGGATCATTCGCGCTCTCTGGCGACACGCTATCCGGAGAAGGATCTATCGGCATCGCGGGAGCGTCCGTTACGGGCAAACACCTAAACGCCAGTGCGGCGACGATTGACCTCAGCGGCGGCATGCTAGCGATCACGGAAGGCACGACCGATGTCGCGCACCTGAGCGTCACGGGAGGGACGGTGAGCATCTCAAGCACGCTTGAGGTGACCTCCTCGCTGGGCATGAGCGGCACCTCTACGGTAACGGGCGGGAGTCTCATCGTGGGTCCCGGCGCAAACGGCAAAATCGATGACGCAGCCTGCTCCCTGCTGACGGTGAGCGCTACCGACGTAGTGAACGACGGGACGCTAACGGTCGGCGGGAGTGGTGGATTGTCCGGACAGATAGCGATGCAAAACGGAGCGCAGCTAAATAATACCGGGACGTTTAACGCCGACGCGTACCCCGCTTCGTGCGTTTCTGGCCCCAACTACGACTCGATCTACACGACCGAAGGAAGCGCGCCTGCGGTCATAAACACGGGCACATTCAACGTGAATGTTGGGAGCGCGAACACATTCGATATCGCTGTACCGTTCGATAACCAAGATACTGTGAACGGGCAGAGCGGGACACTGCAACTCAGCGACGGCGGTATCGCCGAAGAGGCAGCAGGCGGATCGTGGCACACGACTGGCAGCGCGCAGATCGTGTTCTCCGCTGGTACTTTCATTATCGTTACCGGGACCGATCTGTCTGCGGTCCTGATCGAAGGAGCGCATCTGACGTGGGTTGCTCGCGGACTGACCGGTTCTCTAGGTACGCTCTCGCCATACATCGCCGGAACGGCGATCGTGACAGGTAGTGGCGAAGGCGGAGTGGAAGGGTCGTTGGAAAGCGTCATCGTGGAAGTCGCATCGGCTGGGTCGGGAACGTGGCACACGCTGTGCGGATCGCTCACACCGAGTCTGGTCGGTGGGTTTGAATGCTCGTGGGCGACCGCCAGCGGAAGCTACCCTGATGGGGATTACGAACTGCGAGCGAAACTGAGCGGTGGAGCCTCTGAAACTGTGACGACATCGACGCTGAGCGCGATGGTGGACAACACGCCTCCGACGGGATCGGTCACGGCGCCCCCGTCGCACGGCGTGGCAGGCGTCTTGGCGATCGCGGGGACCGCTGGCGACAGCGGCTCCGGCGTGCAGTCATGGCAACCGGAAATAGCAGCGGAAGGATCATCGACATGGAGCGAAGTCTGTCCCGCGCAAACGATCGCGGTGAGCGGCGACGAATATGCTTGTCCGATCGAAACCAGTAAATATACGAACGGGACTTATGAGCTTCGCGCAAAGGTCACCGATAATGCCGGCAACACGTACACGGCATCGACAGTGGATCTGCATATCGCCAACGAAACGGTGAGCGGGACCCTGGAAGCTCCGTCGATCCTTGCGCGTACCGTCGCCATCGAAGGGAAAGGCGAGGCTAAAACCGGTAGCGTCGAAAGTTGGGAAGTACAAGTCGCCTTGTCGGGAACCTCGTCGTGGAGCGCCGCGTGCCCGGCACAGACCACGCCGGTCAGCGGGTCCACGTATCGCTGCTCGATTGCAACAGAAGGTCTCACTGACGGCGCCTACGAACTGCGCGTCCTTGTGACCGGGGACAGTGGCGACACCTACACCACCGTTCCCGTGCCCGTGACGGTCGATAGCACGCCACCGACAGGGTTCCTCTATCCAGTCTTCTCGCCCGTCAGCGGCGCCTTCGAACCACAGGGCTACGCAGAAGACACCGGATCGGGCGTCGCGGAATGGATCCTGGAAGTCACGCCGTCGGGGAGCGACACCTGGAAAGAAGCATGTCTTGCCCAGACCATGCCTCTGTTTGGCGCGGTGTATGGGTGCGATATGGAGACAGGCACGTTGACCGAGGGGGAATATGAACTGCGCGCAACGATCAAGGATCGTGCCGCAAACACGTACACAACGCCTGTGATCAGCTTCACGGTAGAAAACACCGCCCCGTCCTCGACCGCCTCACCAACCATTTCAGGGCGGACTATCGCCGGGCATACACTCAGCGCCACAAAGGGCATATGGGCGGGAGCATCCCCGATCACCTACGCATACCAGTGGCAACGATGCAACAGCACCGGGGAAGATTGTGAATCGATAAGCAGTGCGAGCGAATCCACCTATGTTCTCGCCAGCGAAGACGTTGGCAAGACGATACGAGTCGAGGTGACCGCAAGCAACGGTGCCGGAGAAACCTCAGCGTCCTCGGCAGCTAGCGGGGTCGTGCTGGCGAACACGCTCGGGAACATTGCAGAGCCAGGGATCGCGGGCAGTCCACAATCTGGTAGCACGCTCAGTGCTGATCCCGGGGAATGGAGTGGCGCGCTACCGTTTTCCTACGCATATCAATGGCAGTTGTGCAACTCCAAAGGCGAAGCGTGCTCGAACATCGCGGGCGCCACCGCGCAGCGCTACACGCTCGTGGAAGCCGACCTGTCGGGCACGCTGCGAGTGATCGTCACCGCGACCGACAGCGAAGGATCGGCGAACGAGACTTCGCCCGCGTCGCCAGTGATCGTCGCCGGGTCGGGTCCTGGTATCCGCTACCTGTATGACGAAGTTGGCCGTCTGCACATAGTTGACGATCCCAGTCACGGCGCGGCGGTCTACGAATGGGACGCGGACGGGAACCTGCTGTCGATCAAACGCGACTCTCAGAGCACCGTCAGCGTACTGGCCGTCACGCCATCCCACGCACCAACGGGAGCGCACGTGGATATCACCGGCACCGGCTATAGTCCAGAACCAAGTTACGACACCGTTAAGTTCGATGGCGTGACCGCGACGGTGGATGAAGCAAGCGCGACGGACCTGATCGTGACAGTCCCCGAAGGCGCGGGCGAAGGGGAGATCACCGTCACCGTCGGTGAAGAATCCGCGAAAAGCTCAGGCGACTTCGCACCACACGTCGCAAGACTGCACGAGGGGGGAGTCACGCCCCCCGTGGTGAGTCTCGCGGCGATCACCCCACCGCCTCTCGCCACTACCAACCCAACGGCCACCGGGCACGACACCACCCAGCACAGCACTTCTGCCGCGAAGACGATCGTCGAGCACTGCGTCAAGAAGAAGGCCCGCGCAAAGAAATGCGAGCTTGCCACAAGGAAGACACCCGCAAAGCGCATCCGTGTCGGCGAGCACGCGCGTAGCGGCCGAGGGTGCTCGCATGCGGCGTCAAGGCCTCATCGCGGGCATGACGCGCATTGCGCCACCAACAGCCACCGGTCCCGTAGGTTGACGCGCGCACGGCGCGCAACCCGTCCGAGAGCACCCAAGAAGGGCGCCCAGGAGCCCCCACGGTCGTCGTCATACACGACCCCGAACGCAGCGTCTGAGTCGTTCCAGTCTGCTCTCTCCGCACAGGAACTGGATGCCTACAAGACGCCCTACCCAGCAACGTGGACGCCAGGCGCAAACAACCGGAAGGACGAGAACTGGATGACAGGACGTGCCCCATCGCCATGGGAACGTCTACCAGCACTCGCAGCGACGCACGGCACCACGGGCCTATCCGGACAGGCACTCGCTATCGACGGGATGCCGCTCGCCAACCTCACGCTCTCCATCCAAGGCACCAACAAGCAGACAAAAACCGATCGCACAGGACGTTTCCTGCTCGCCGGGCTACCCGCAGGACACCATGTGCTCATCATCGACGGCGAAACAGCCGAGGGGCACAACATCCGCTACGGACAATTCACCGTCGCTGTCGAAGTCGCAAGCCGGAAGATCACTCCGCTCGGCTACACGATCTGGATGACACCGCTGGAAGCAGCAGGCGAGAAAACGATCCCCGCTGACTCCAAGCACGAAACGGTCCTCACCAACCCCCATATCCCCGGACTGGAAGTCCGCCTACCCGCCGGGACCACGGTGCGCACAGCCACAGGATCGCTGGTCCGCAAAGTGAACCTCACCGCGATCCCCGTCGATCGTCCACCATTCCCGCTACCCCTCTTCGCCACTGGGGTACCGACGTACTTCACTGTGCAACCCGGCGGAGCGTATCTCAGCAAGGGCGCACAAATCGTCTACCCCAACTGGGGTCACCTACCTCCCGGCCAACGAGTCGAGTTCTGGAACTACGATCCTACAGGCCGAGGCTGGTACGTCTACGGCAAGGGGACCGTCAGCACAAACGGCCAACAGGTAGTCCCCGACCCGAACGTGCGCATATGGGAATTCACCGGTGCGATGATAACTACCGAACTCGAAGCACCAGAAACAGGGCCCAAGGAAGGTGCGAGCATCAACGCGGGCGACCCCGTCGATCTAGCGACCGGCCTGTTCGTATACCAGCACACCGATCTCCAAGTCCCCGACTCGCTGATGCCGCTCGCACTCACCCGCACGTATCGTCAAAAGGACAACAATTCTTACAGTTTCGGAGTGGGGACACAAAGCCCATTCGAAATCCACCTATGGTCAGACGAAAACTACAAAACCGCATACCTCGTGCTTGCCGCCGGCAGCAAGATCAAGTACGTCAGAACATCCTCGGGCACGGGATATGAAAACGCGGAATACGAAGCCGTCGAAACACCAGGACAATGGCAGGGCTCAATACTGCGCTGGACGATCCCAACAAAAGACTGGACGCTCGAACGCAAGGACGGCATGAAGTTTATATTCGGTGAGCTAGCGCCACTGCAGTACATCGAAGACCGCAACGGCAACCGCATAACACTAATACGCGAAGGGGGCGGCACAAAAGGTCCAGTGGTCCAAGTGCGAGCGCCACACGATCATTGGATCGACCTCCGCTACGACAGCGACAACCGCATAATCGAAGCTGGGGACAACGCCGGTCAGACCGTGAGATACGAATATGACAGTCACGGGCGCCTCGTGAAGGTCATCGATCCGATGGGGCGCGTTACACGCTACGACTACAACTCAAAAAACCAAATGACCGCAGTCATCGACGCACGAGACAGTAACATTATCGAGAACACCTACAACGAGTTCGGACAAGTCGCGACACAGACACTAGGTGGAGCCGGTACGTATAGGTTTACATATGAAAGGCGATACCATTGTAGGAGTGAACAGGTTGGTAGGAAATCGTATACTATTGTGGCATTCGGCGAAATCCCGTGCTCTATTACACCGGGAGAAGTGGTAACTCCGACCGGCCTAAAGCGTCAGCTGTATTTTAGCGAAGGTTCGCTGTTTAGCGAATATATAAACCCTGAAAAATCCCCCGAAATAAGCCTTTTTTATGGCCGTGATTCACACGACGACCTTGAGACTGTCAACGAATCGACTAACGTCTTCAAAGGATATGGAGACGCATATACCCCGGAAGCGTCGTCTAGAAAAACGACATACTTGACGCGCGATAGTGTCGGTAACATCACGAAAATCAACCAAACGGCAAGGAGACAGACTGGTGGTGGGTCCGAAGAAAATGGCCCCGAACTCACGACGAGTCTAGCCTACAACGACTTCTCCGAGCCGACCAGCATAACTGACGCCCTTGGACGCACCACCCGGTACGGCTACGACACCAAGGGCAACCTCACGAGCATCGTCGATCCTATGGGTCACAGCACAACATTCGGCTACGACAGCGAAGGCGAGCTAACCTTCGAAACCGACGCTGACGGAAATACCACCAGCTACAAGTACGAAAACGGCGATCAGGTTGGTGTGATCGATCCGCTTGGCCATGAAACACAGATCGCCTATGATACCCTTGGGCAGCCGGTCGGCATCCGCGACCCCGAAGGCCGCATGTCGGAATTGACATACGATCACGACAACGAGCTGACAAGCGAAACGAACCCGGCCGGTGAGAAAACGACGTACGGGTATGACGCTGACGGTAACATCGTCTCCGTCACCGATCCCCGCGACGAGACGCAGACAGGGACATACAATGCGTTCGGCCAGCTCGCGTCATGGACCAACGCGCTGGACCAGACCACCAGCTACACCTACGACGGCCAGGGCCGGCTAACCAGCACCACCGACCCCGCGGGCCAAAAGACGAGCTACAGCTACGACCCGCTAAACCGGCTCGAATCGGTGTCCTTCGGGTCCGTCGATGGTGGCTCGCCAACGAGCAGCATTACCTATGCCTATGAAATCGAAGGCAACCTCAGCTCCGCCAAAGACTCCCACAGCGGCACATACACGCTCGGCTATGACCTCGACCATCACCTGACGAGCGAAACCGGACCTAACGGCACCGTCGGTTACACCTACGACGCCAATGGCGAGCCAACCAGCATGAGCATCGGCGAAAAAGAAGTCGCCAAATACGCCTACAACCAGGACGGACAACTCACCGGCATCGAAGCGCCCAACGGCAACGTCTCCCTAGCCTACGACCCCGACGGCCTGAACACCCAAACAGTGTTGCCCGACGGCGACAGCGAGAACTACTCCTACGATGCCGCGTCGCAGCTGGCCGGGATCGACTACGAGAACCCCGAAGGCGCCCAGATGGGGAGCTTGCAGTATGCGCGCGATGCGCTCGGGCGCATCACCACGATCTCGGGCAGCCTCGCGCGCACCGGTCTACCCGAAGCGATCGATGACCTCTCCTACAACGCCGCGAACGAGCTGACCTCGAGCGGAGGCCACACACTCGAATACGATGCCGACGGCAACCTCACCAAAGACGCCAGCTCAACCTACACCTATAACGACCGCAACCAGCTCACCGAACTCGTCCAAGGCTCAAACAAAAGGAGCTTTGCCTACGACCCATTCGGCCGCAGACTAAGCAAGACCGTCAATGGCACTACAACAAGCTACCTCTACGACGGCGGGAACGTCGCGAACGAAACAACCGAAGGTAAAACCGCAGAAGTCCTCAACGGTCTCGCGCTTGACGAACGCTACGCGCGCACCACGAGCACGGGCACCGACTCCTACCTGACCGAAGAGCTCGGCAGCACCATCGCGCTAGCCAACAGCAGCGGCACGCCCACCACCGAATACACCTACGACCCGTTCGGTGCCACCACCAGCACAGGCGATACCAGCACCAACCCCTACCAGTACACGGGACGCGAAAACGATGGCGACGGCCTGCAATACAACCGCGCCCGCTACTACAACCCAACCACCACCCGGTTCACAAACCAAGACCCAGCAGGCATGGCCGGCAGCGGCACCAACCTCTACGCCTACACCGGCGGTGACCCACTCAACTACACCGACCCCACCGGCTACAGCTTCCTCGAAGAACTCGGCGAAAACATCACCGGTTTCATGGACGCATACACCGGTGGGCTCACGCGCGACATACGTAGCGGACTCGGCATCGGACAACCCGACTTTTCCTCCGGGGCGTATGAGGGGGGCGTAGATGCGGGGATCCTTGGGGCCATAATCACGCCAGGAGACGAGGAGGCAGCCGCACTCGACGCCGGAGAGGACGTTGCCACAGAGGCCGCAGAGGAGGCGGAGCAGGGTCCGAGTTGGACTTGGAAGACGCGGGAGAAGCCTGGCGCGGACGATGGAATCTCGGAATACGGAAAAGAGCGCGTGGGGGAAGAAACGATCTCGACGGCGCACAGGGTCACCGTCGAAGGCGATGTGGTTCACCAACACCAGACGTACATTGGCAAATATGGTGGCGAACGGCAATTCCCGGACGAGTGGGTTCAATACCCAGATGTGGGGTCTCCGTGACGGAGCAGCCGGACATCGATAAGGCGGTTCGTGAGTTGGCGCATGGAGTTCTGGCGGCGCGAAGTGCAGCGCTGTCTGCGCCTGGTCTTCGAGCTACAGTCGAAGTCAAGCGATGGTTCACTTATGGGCGGGAGAACTGCGAGCTGCGAATGTCGTTCTGGCGAGGGGACAAGTTCGTCGACGGCCTTGAGGATCACATTGTGCGGGACGGAGTATCTGTCAGTTCGCTGGATGAGTTCAGGCAATGGGTGGAAAAAGAAGTGGATACCATTCTGGAGCAGAACTCCGGGAACACCGTTTAACCGGTTCTAGCTTGCCGGAGAATGCCGCAAAGAGCCGATTCCTCGTAGTCTATGATTATGGGCAGGGTGGTGTCTGGGCGTTTGTTTGGGCGCGGTCTGTGGATGAGGTCCACGAGAAGTTTCGTGATTTGCAGGTGGTCGATTCGATGCCGTCTTGGCTGACCGGCGACCAACTGGCCGTCACGGAGCAGCGGATGACGTTTGACATTGACAATGTGAAAACGGACGACTGGATCGCGCGACTTCTTCGTCAAGACTAGTGACGCGCTGGGGGAGGCGGCTGGGCTGGTTTATGCGGCGAGGCGTTTGGCTTCGTGGCTGAGTAGTAGGCCGTTGATGAAGCGTTTGACGAGTTCTTTGTCCTGGGGTGTGAGGCGTTGGGTGGCTTCTAGTTGCAGGCGTAGCTCTTGGTCTGGGTTTCGTTCGGCGTCGAAGACGAGCGTATCTGCGCTGACGGATAGGGCGATGGAGAGCTTGCGTAGTACTTCGAGGGTGGGTGAGCTGCTGCCGGCCTCGTAGCGGCGTAGTTGGGAGACGTGGATGCCGACGTGTTGGGCGAGTGTGCCTTGGGTCATTCCGCGCTCGTTGCGTAGGCTGGCTAGGCGCTCGGGGAAGTCCATCACCGAGACGATATGGCTGCCTTGGGAGAGCATTTGTCCTCGCACGCATATATGCTAGCGCACAGCGTCTATAATTTCGTCTTGACAGGGTGTGGTTGAGGAAGGCATGGCGAGGATTCCAGAGGAGGTCATCGAGCGGTTGAAGGAGGAGGTCTCCTTGCAGCGGCTGGTGGAGTTGGCGGGTGTTGAGCTGCGCCGCCAGGGCAAAGATTGGGTGGGGTTGTGTCCGTTCCACGAGGAGCGCACGGGCTCGCTGGTGGTTTCGCCCGAGAAGAACTTGTGGCATTGCATGGGCGCGTGTCAGGCGGGTGGGTCGGTGATCGACTGGGTGATGCGTGCGGAGGGCGTGTCGTTTCGTCACGCGGTCGAGTTGTTGCGCGACGGGGTGGCTCCGTCGGCGCTTGACGGTCGTCGCGCGGCGCGCTCGACGGTCGCGAAGCTGCCCTCGCCGTTGCCGATTGGTGCTGATGAGCGCGAGTTGTTGGAGCGCGTCGTCGGTTTTTACGCGCAGACGCTGAGGGAGTCACCGGAGGCGTTGGCGGTGCTTGAGCGTCGTGGTTTGGGCGGTGGGGAGCTGATCGACCGTTTTCGCTTGGGTTATGCCAATCGCACGCTCGGCTACCGGCTGCCGGCGAAGAATCGCAAGCCGGGCGCGGAGCTGCGCGGCAAGCTGCAGGCGCTTGGGGTGATTCGAGCGTCGGGGCACGAGCACTTGTCGGGGTCGCTGGTGATCCCGGTGTGTGACGCGCACGGTGGGGTGGTGCAGCTCTATGGGCGCAAGCTGCGCGATGACTTGAACAATCGTGGCTCCGCGCGCCATCTTTATCTGCCCGGCCCGCGACGGGGCGTGTTCAACGCTGATGCACTTGCTGCGTGTGGTGGTGAGGTGATTGTGTGTGAGTCGCTGATCGACGCGCTCACGTTCTGGCGGTATGGGTTGCGGAATGTGACCGCGGCGTTCGGTGCGGATGGTTTCACCGACGAGCTGCACGCGGCGCTCAAGGACGCGGGCGTGGAGCGCGTGCTGATCGCGTTTGACCGTGACGAGGCGGGTGACCGTGGCGCTGAGGCTCTGGCGAAGCGTCTCGGTGGGGATGGGATGGAGTGCTTTCGGATGTTGTTCCCTGCTGGCCAGGACGCCAACAGTTTCGCGACGAGCACCCAGGAGCCGGCGGGCGCGCTCGCGCAGCTCTTGCGCGAGGCGGTGTGGATTAGTGCTGGCGTCCCATCCTTGCCCCCTGCGCCAGCAGAGTCTGAGGTTGATATGCCGGTGCTCGCGGTCCTCAAGCAGCCGGGCGGCGAGGAGGAAAACGAGGATCGCGAGGGTGATCTTCTCTCAGCCGCCGAGTCGCCTGCGTTGCCGCCGGCCTCGCCGCTGCCGCAGGCGCCTGCCACGGGGCCGGTGGTGAAACTCGAAGGCGACGAGCTGCGCATCGGGGTCGAGGACCGGCGCTGGCGCATCCGTGGGTTGGGCAAGGCGAGCAGTTTTGAGGTGTTGCGCGTGAACGTGTTCGTTGCGGGTGAGCATCCGCGACGCGGTGAGGTCTTTCACGTCGATTCGCTCGATCTGTATTCGGCGCGCGCGCGCGGGGTGTTCGCACGAGCGGCCGGCGAGGAGCTTGGGGTCGCGCAGGAGCTGATCGCGCGTGACATGGGACGGGTGCTGTTGGCGTGTGAGGAGCACGCCGAGCGGGCGGTGCGCGAGGCGCAGGCACCGAACGAGCCCGTGGTCCAGCTCTCAGAGGCCGAGCGCGAGCGGGCTTTGTCGCTGCTTAAAGATCCCACGCTGATCGAGCGGATCGTCGCCGATTTCGAGCGTGTCGGGATGGTCGGCGAGCAGTCCAACTGCCTGATCGGCTATCTCGCGGCGGTGTCACGCAAGCTGGACCGGCCGTTGGCGGTGATCGTGCAGTCCACGTCGGCGGCGGGGAAGTCGGCGTTGCAGGAGGCGGTGCTTGCGATGGTGCCAGAGGAGGAGCGTGTGTCGTTCAGTGCGATGACGGGCCAGAGCTTGTTCTATATGGGCGAGACGGATTTGCAGCACAAGGTGTTGGCGGTGGCTGAGGAGGAGGGCGCCGAGCGCGCGGCCTACGCGCTGAAGCTCTTGCAATCGGAGGGCGAGCTGCGGATCGCCTCGACGGGCAAGGAGGGGCAGACCGGGCGGCTTGTGACTCATACCTACACGGTGCGCGGCCCGGTCGCGATCTTCTTGACGACGACGACGATCGACGTTGATGAGGAGCTGTTGAACCGTTGCGTTGTCCTGTCGGTGGATGAGGAGCGCGAGCAGACCAGGGCGATCCATGAGCGCCAGCGCGAGCGTGAGACGCTGGACGGATTGTTGGCAGAGCGCCAGCGCGCGCAGGTGCTCAAGCTCCACCAGGACGCGCAGCGGCTACTTGAACCGCTGGCGGTCGTTAACCCTTACGCCCGCGCGTTGACGTTCTCCGATGCGCGCACCCGCACCCGCCGCGATCATATGAAGTACCTGACGCTGATCCGCGTGATCGCGCTCTTGCACCAGCACCAGCGGCCCCGCAAGACGGCCACCGCTGAGGGTGGCGTGCTGACATACATCGAGGCCACACGCGAGGACATCGTTTTGGCGAACCGGCTCGCGCACGCGGTGCTCGGCCGTTCTCTGGATGAGCTGCCGCCTGGCACACGACGGCTGCTCTCGCTGATCGAGGCCCACGTCGAGCGGGTCGCCGCCGAGCAGGGCACGCTCCGCGAGCGTGTTCGCTTCACCCGTCGCGAACTGCGCGAGCAGTTTGGTTGGGGCGACACTCAGCTGAAGGTTCACCTGGGTCGGCTCTCCTCGCTTGAGCTGTTGTGGTGCCAACGTGGCCCGCACGGCTCCTACGTCTACGAGCTTGCTTGGGACGGCGCGGACGAGCAGGGCAAGCCGCGCTTGGCGGGCCTGATCGACCCCGACCAGCTCCACGAGCCGGCGGGTTCACCTGAGTGTGGTTATGACGGCGAGCGGTCGGGGCCGGCAGGAAATCGGTCGGGGCCGGCGGGGGATCGGTCGGGGGATGGTCGCCCCTCGGTCGGGGACGGGTCGGCGGACGCTCGTCCGCCGCTTGCTGCGGTGGCGGGGGCCTGAGATGGGGCGTCGTGGTGAGCGGACGCCGAGGGTGATCCCGGGCGATCCCGGGGATGGTCAGGGCTTCCCGGTGCTGGTCGAGGTGTTTTGTGAGTCCTTGGCGGTGCGTGGTTATTCGCCACGGACGATCCAGAACAATCGCGTTGCACTGGCCTATCTCGCGGACTGGCTCTCCGAGCGGGGTGTGAGTCGTCCTTGCGAGGTGACCAAGCCGATGCTCGACTCCTATCAGCGCGCGCTCTACTATCGCCGCAAGCCCAACGGGCAGCCGTTGTCGTTCAGGGCTCAAGAGCAGCGGCTGGTCCCGATCCGCACGTTCTTTCGCTACCTGGCGCGGGCGAACCGTGTCCTTTACAACCCGGCCTCGGAGCTTGAGCTGCCCAAGGTCGAGCAGCGTCTACCGCGCGCGGTGCTGAGCGCCTCAGAGGCCGAGCGGGTGCTCGCGATAGTGGACCTCTCCCAGCCGCTGGGGTTGCGCGACCGGGCGATGCTCGAGCTGCTCTACGCGACTGGTATCCGCCGCTCGGAGCTCGCGAACCTCAAAGTGTTTGACCTGGACGCGGAGCGTCGCACGCTCGCGGTTCGCCAAGGCAAGGGCAAGAAGGACCGCATGATCCCGACCGGCGAGCGTGCCGGCGTTTGGTGCGCGCGCTACCTCGCAGATGTCCGACCCAAGCTCGCTCTCGTGCCCGACGAGGGCGTCCTGTTCTTGACCGTCGAGGGCGAGCGGTTCAGCGGCGAGCGTCTGAGCCAGCTTGCCCGCTCCTATGTGCGCCGCTCGGGTGTCGGCAAGCCTGGCGCGTGCCACTTGTTCCGTCACACGATGGCCACTCTGATGCTCGAAGGCGGTGCGGACATCCGCTACATCCAGCAGATGCTCGGCCACTCCGACATCTCCTCCACCCAGGTCTACACCCAAGTCTCGCTACGCGCCCTCCAAGCGATCCACGCCGCCACGCACCCCGGCGCCCCAAACCAGCCCCGCCAACGGGCCTCCTGAGACCCCAAAAGACCCACCAAACAGCGCGGCTACAGTGCCGCCAGGCACGCTCAGGACACAGCAATCGCACAGCGCTCGCTTTGGCGTGCATATGGTCTGTGCTTCCTTTTCGGGTGCCGGCAGCGTTGGCGGGAGCGTGACCGGGCACCGTTGGTGCAACTGTGTGCGGTGACGCGAAGCGCAGCGAAAGCGGCGCCGCAGGGACGCCTACAGAGCCCGCTTGGGTTCGTCAAGGACGCGATCGCGGCGGCCGACAAGCGCAGGGCTGGCGTTCGATGTGCCGTGCAGGGAGCGCCGCGCACGTCGGTGAGCTGCGCGGCGCTCCGGGTTGCTCAGTCGGTGGCGGTCCAGCGTGTGGTTCAGAACGAGAAGACACGGCTCGCCAACGCCGCGCGCGTGGCTCGCCAACGCTCACCGTCGTGCGTCGCAAGATCATGCTCGACAAGCAATCCGAGCGCCGCGACGACTTCCAAACGTTCGGGACCTGAGTCATAGTCACGCTCGGACTGCTCGGCGGCCTGCTCCGTATTCAAGCCTGCTAGGCCGGCGTCGATCAGCAAGGCGAGCAGGACTGCGGCCAACATCTGACTGCGTTCGTGCTCGGATGGTGTGTTCGGGCTCATCGGTTCCTCCTTTGATTGGAGGCCCCGGGAAGACAGCAATCGCGCTCAGCCGCCGCTGGATAGGCTGCGTCTGCGCCGGGAGCTGATACCTCTCGGTGCCACGCCCCCGGCTGTTCCTGCAGCGCGGGGGCACTTGTTTGGGCTTATCGCACTAAACTTCTATCACATCTTGGGGTACTCGAAAAGGAGTCTCACTCGCCGGCCAATCCCTCCGCACACTTGACGAGCGTCGAGGTCTGCACCCCCAGGCCAGCAGCCAACCGCACGACGCTCGCGAAGCTCGGATGACGCCGACCGTTCTCCACATCACTGACCCAGCTCTGGCGGAACCCGGTCGCCCCGGACAGCGCGACTTGGCTGAGGCCCTTCTCCTCGCGGATCGTCCTCACGGCGACACCGAGCGCTGGCTGATCTGGGGCAGTCATGACCCCATGATCTTCGACGCGGCGGCCGTCTCGTCCTTTGGTCCAATCCGCCTCCTGCCCGCCGCCTCGACCTCTATCGTCCGCTCCTCATGGCCGCCCAGCACGAACACGCCCACTATCCAGCATCTCCTCACAGCCACCGTGCTCGCCGTGTCCCGGCCCCGCTCGTTCTTCTCCTAGTCGCCCTAGCCGCGATCCTCGTGCCGGCCGCGCTCGGCACCGTGGCCGCGCTCGGCGCCCCGGCTTTCGGGGCTCAAAACCGCGCCGGGGCTTCCACCCCCGCCACCCACATCCACACCCAGGGTCAAAGTGTCAGAAACCCCCGCTCACGCCGAGATCCAAACACCCCAGACAGCAGAATCGCGACGGGATACTTTGTTGGCGACGAGGAGGCAGCCGCTGCTGATGAGGGCGAGAGGGTCGCGCAGGACGCAGTTGATGCGAGTACGCCGGTTGGTCGCCGTGGGAATCCGATTGAAGTCGAGCCGGGGACTAACGTGCCGGGTGAGATTAACGGTCGCCCGTATTCGGGTCACGCGTTCGACCGTATGCAGGGGAGGGGTATTCCGCCGAGTGCGGTTGAGGATGCGATTACCAATGGGCAGGCGTCGGCCGGGCATGATGGTGCGACGGTGTACTCCGGGCAGAATGGTGTGACCGTTGTTGTCGGTGGCAGCGGGAATGTGGTGACGGTTCGATGAGGTGGGTTCATGGCCGATCGGAGTGAGCAAGAGCAGTTGCTTGTTGGCGTGATCGAGAAGGCGCTCGTTGGCTATGAGGATGGTCTGTCTAACCTTGGGCGGCTTGTGCGTCGTGTTGAGTCGGCCATCGACGAGCTGGAGAATGTGTCCGATGCTGGTTGGGTTGCTGAGTTGCGCCGTGTGTGGGATACGCTTGAGATCATCTACGCGGTCGCTCTCGACGAAGGACGATCATCGTTGAGCGATGAGGAGCGGCGTGATGTCGCGAAGGCTGTTGTGGCGTTGCGCGCGTTGATCGCGCGGTAGGTCGGGGTCGCGTTTGTGGCGCCTGCTGTTTATGCGGCGAGGCGTTTGGCTTCGTGGCTGAGTAGTAGGCCGTTGATGAAGCGTTTGACGAGTTCTTTGTCCTGGGGTGTGAGGCGTTGGGTGGCTTCTAGTTGCAGGCGTAGCTCTTGGTCTGGGTTTCGTTCGGCGTCGAAGACGAGCGTATCTGCGCTGACGGATAGGGCGATGGAGAGCTTGCGTAGTACTTCGAGGGTGGGTGAGCTGCTGCCGGCCTCGTAGCGGCGTAGTTGGGAGACGTGGATGCCGACGTGTTGGGCGAGTGTGCCTTGGGTCATTCCGCGCTCGTTGCGTAGGCTGGCTAGGCGCTCGGGGAAGTCCATCACCGAGACGATATGGCTGCCTTGGGAGAGCATTTGTCCTCGCACGCATATATGCTAGCGCACAGCGTCTATAATTTCGTCTTGACAGGGTGTGGTTGAGGAAGGCATGGCGAGGATTCCAGAGGAGGTCATCGAGCGGTTGAAGGAGGAGGTCTCCTTGCAGCGGCTGGTGGAGTTGGCGGGTGTTGAGCTGCGCCGCCAGGGCAAAGATTGGGTGGGGTTGTGTCCGTTCCACGAGGAGCGCACGGGCTCGCTGGTGGTTTCGCCCGAGAAGAACTTGTGGCATTGCATGGGCGCGTGTCAGGCGGGTGGGTCGGTGATCGACTGGGTGATGCGTGCGGAGGGCGTGTCGTTTCGTCACGCGGTCGAGTTGTTGCGCGACGGGGTGGCTCCGTCGGCGCTTGACGGTCGTCGCGCGGCGCGCTCGACGGTCGCGAAGCTGCCCTCGCCGTTGCCGATTGGTGCTGATGAGCGCGAGTTGTTGGAGCGCGTCGTCGGTTTTTACGCGCAGACGCTGAGGGAGTCACCGGAGGCGTTGGCGGTGCTTGAGCGTCGTGGTTTGGGCGGTGGGGAGCTGATCGACCGTTTTCGCTTGGGTTATGCCAATCGCACGCTCGGCTACCGGCTGCCGGCGAAGAATCGCAAGCCGGGCGCGGAGCTGCGCGGCAAGCTGCAGGCGCTTGGGGTGATTCGAGCGTCGGGGCACGAGCACTTGTCGGGGTCGCTGGTGATCCCGGTGTGTGACGCGCACGGTGGGGTGGTGCAGCTCTATGGGCGCAAGCTGCGCGATGACTTGAACAATCGTGGCTCCGCGCGCCATCTTTATCTGCCCGGCCCGCGACGGGGCGTGTTCAACGCTGATGCACTTGCTGCGTGTGGTGGTGAGGTGATTGTGTGTGAGTCGCTGATCGACGCGCTCACGTTCTGGCGGTATGGGTTGCGGAATGTGACCGCGGCGTTCGGTGCGGATGGTTTCACCGACGAGCTGCACGCGGCGCTCAAGGACGCGGGCGTGGAGCGCGTGCTGATCGCGTTTGACCGTGACGAGGCGGGTGACCGTGGCGCTGAGGCTCTGGCGAAGCGTCTCGGTGGGGATGGGATGGAGTGCTTTCGGATGTTGTTCCCTGCTGGCCAGGACGCCAACAGTTTCGCGACGAGCACCCAGGAGCCGGCGGGCGCGCTCGCGCAGCTCTTGCGCGAGGCGGTGTGGATTAGTGCTGGCGTCCCATCCTTGCCCCCTGCGCCAGCAGAGTCTGAGGTTGATATGCCGGTGCTCGCGGTCCTCAAGCAGCCGGGCGGCGAGGAGGAAAACGAGGATCGCGAGGGTGATCTTCTCTCAGCCGCCGAGTCGCCTGCGTTGCCGCCGGCCTCGCCGCTGCCGCAGGCGCCTGCCACGGGGCCGGTGGTGAAACTCGAAGGCGACGAGCTGCGCATCGGGGTCGAGGACCGGCGCTGGCGCATCCGTGGGTTGGGCAAGGCGAGCAGTTTTGAGGTGTTGCGCGTGAACGTGTTCGTTGCGGGTGAGCATCCGCGACGCGGTGAGGTCTTTCACGTCGATTCGCTCGATCTGTATTCGGCGCGCGCGCGCGGGGTGTTCGCACGAGCGGCCGGCGAGGAGCTTGGGGTCGCGCAGGAGCTGATCGCGCGTGACATGGGACGGGTGCTGTTGGCGTGTGAGGAGCACGCCGAGCGGGCGGTGCGCGAGGCGCAGGCACCGAACGAGCCCGTGGTCCAGCTCTCAGAGGCCGAGCGCGAGCGGGCTTTGTCGCTGCTTAAAGATCCCACGCTGATCGAGCGGATCGTCGCCGATTTCGAGCGTGTCGGGATGGTCGGCGAGCAGTCCAACTGCCTGATCGGCTATCTCGCGGCGGTGTCACGCAAGCTGGACCGGCCGTTGGCGGTGATCGTGCAGTCCACGTCGGCGGCGGGGAAGTCGGCGTTGCAGGAGGCGGTGCTTGCGATGGTGCCAGAGGAGGAGCGTGTGTCGTTCAGTGCGATGACGGGCCAGAGCTTGTTCTATATGGGCGAGACGGATTTGCAGCACAAGGTGTTGGCGGTGGCTGAGGAGGAGGGCGCCGAGCGCGCGGCCTACGCGCTGAAGCTCTTGCAATCGGAGGGCGAGCTGCGGATCGCCTCGACGGGCAAGGAGGGGCAGACCGGGCGGCTTGTGACTCATACCTACACGGTGCGCGGCCCGGTCGCGATCTTCTTGACGACGACGACGATCGACGTTGATGAGGAGCTGTTGAACCGTTGCGTTGTCCTGTCGGTGGATGAGGAGCGCGAGCAGACCAGGGCGATCCATGAGCGCCAGCGCGAGCGTGAGACGCTGGACGGATTGTTGGCAGAGCGCCAGCGCGCGCAGGTGCTCAAGCTCCACCAGGACGCGCAGCGGCTACTTGAACCGCTGGCGGTCGTTAACCCTTACGCCCGCGCGTTGACGTTCTCCGATGCGCGCACCCGCACCCGCCGCGATCATATGAAGTACCTGACGCTGATCCGCGTGATCGCGCTCTTGCACCAGCACCAGCGGCCCCGCAAGACGGCCACCGCTGAGGGTGGCGTGCTGACATACATCGAGGCCACACGCGAGGACATCGTTTTGGCGAACCGGCTCGCGCACGCGGTGCTCGGCCGTTCTCTGGATGAGCTGCCGCCTGGCACACGACGGCTGCTCTCGCTGATCGAGGCCCACGTCGAGCGGGTCGCCGCCGAGCAGGGCACGCTCCGCGAGCGTGTTCGCTTCACCCGTCGCGAACTGCGCGAGCAGTTTGGTTGGGGCGACACTCAGCTGAAGGTTCACCTGGGTCGGCTCTCCTCGCTTGAGCTGTTGTGGTGCCAACGTGGCCCGCACGGCTCCTACGTCTACGAGCTTGCTTGGGACGGCGCGGACGAGCAGGGCAAGCCGCGCTTGGCGGGCCTGATCGACCCCGACCAGCTCCACGAGCCGGCGGGTTCACCTGAGTGTGGTTATGACGGCGAGCGGTCGGGGCCGGCAGGAAATCGGTCGGGGCCGGCGGGGGATCGGTCGGGGGATGGTCGCCCCTCGGTCGGGGACGGGTCGGCGGACGCTCGTCCGCCGCTTGCTGCGGTGGCGGGGGCCTGAGATGGGGCGTCGTGGTGAGCGGACGCCGAGGGTGATCCCGGGCGATCCCGGGGATGGTCAGGGCTTCCCGGTGCTGGTCGAGGTGTTTTGTGAGTCCTTGGCGGTGCGTGGTTATTCGCCACGGACGATCCAGAACAATCGCGTTGCACTGGCCTATCTCGCGGACTGGCTCTCCGAGCGGGGTGTGAGTCGTCCTTGCGAGGTGACCAAGCCGATGCTCGACTCCTATCAGCGCGCGCTCTACTATCGCCGCAAGCCCAACGGGCAGCCGTTGTCGTTCAGGGCTCAAGAGCAGCGGCTGGTCCCGATCCGCACGTTCTTTCGCTACCTGGCGCGGGCGAACCGTGTCCTTTACAACCCGGCCTCGGAGCTTGAGCTGCCCAAGGTCGAGCAGCGTCTACCGCGCGCGGTGCTGAGCGCCTCAGAGGCCGAGCGGGTGCTCGCGATAGTGGACCTCTCCCAGCCGCTGGGGTTGCGCGACCGGGCGATGCTCGAGCTGCTCTACGCGACTGGTATCCGCCGCTCGGAGCTCGCGAACCTCAAAGTGTTTGACCTGGACGCGGAGCGTCGCACGCTCGCGGTTCGCCAAGGCAAGGGCAAGAAGGACCGCATGATCCCGACCGGCGAGCGTGCCGGCGTTTGGTGCGCGCGCTACCTCGCAGATGTCCGACCCAAGCTCGCTCTCGTGCCCGACGAGGGCGTCCTGTTCTTGACCGTCGAGGGCGAGCGGTTCAGCGGCGAGCGTCTGAGCCAGCTTGCCCGCTCCTATGTGCGCCGCTCGGGTGTCGGCAAGCCTGGCGCGTGCCACTTGTTCCGTCACACGATGGCCACTCTGATGCTCGAAGGCGGTGCGGACATCCGCTACATCCAGCAGATGCTCGGCCACTCCGACATCTCCTCCACCCAGGTCTACACCCAAGTCTCGCTACGCGCCCTCCAAGCGATCCACGCCGCCACGCACCCCGGCGCCCCAAACCAGCCCCGCCAACGGGCCTCCTGAGACCCCAAAAGACCCACCAAACAGCGCGGCTACAGTGCCGCCAGGCACGCTCAGGACACAGCAATCGCACAGCGCTCGCTTTGGCGTGCATATGGTCTGTGCTTCCTTTTCGGGTGCCGGCAGCGTTGGCGGGAGCGTGACCGGGCACCGTTGGTGCAACTGTGTGCGGTGACGCGAAGCGCAGCGAAAGCGGCGCCGCAGGGACGCCTACAGAGCCCGCTTGGGTTCGTCAAGGACGCGATCGCGGCGGCCGACAAGCGCAGGGCTGGCGTTCGATGTGCCGTGCAGGGAGCGCCGCGCACGTCGGTGAGCTGCGCGGCGCTCCGGGTTGCTCAGTCGGTGGCGGTCCAGCGTGTGGTTCAGAACGAGAAGACACGGCTCGCCAACGCCGCGCGCGTGGCTCGCCAACGCTCACCGTCGTGCGTCGCAAGATCATGCTCGACAAGCAATCCGAGCGCCGCGACGACTTCCAAACGTTCGGGACCTGAGTCATAGTCACGCTCGGACTGCTCGGCGGCCTGCTCCGTATTCAAGCCTGCTAGGCCGGCGTCGATCAGCAAGGCGAGCAGGACTGCGGCCAACATCTGACTGCGTTCGTGCTCGGATGGTGTGTTCGGGCTCATCGGTTCCTCCTTTGATTGGAGGCCCCGGGAAGACAGCAATCGCGCTCAGCCGCCGCTGGATAGGCTGCGTCTGCGCCGGGAGCTGATACCTCTCGGTGCCACGCCCCCGGCTGTTCCTGCAGCGCGGGGGCACTTGTTTGGGCTTATCGCACTAAACTTCTATCACATCTTGGGGTACTCGAAAAGGAGTCTCACTCGCCGGCCAATCCCTCCGCACACTTGACGAGCGTCGAGGTCTGCACCCCCAGGCCAGCAGCCAACCGCACGACGCTCGCGAAGCTCGGATGACGCCGACCGTTCTCCACATCACTGACCCAGCTCTGGCGGAACCCGGTCGCCCCGGACAGCGCGACTTGGCTGAGGCCCTTCTCCTCGCGGATCGTCCTCACGGCGACACCGAGCGCTGGCTGATCTGGGGCAGTCATGACCCCATGATCTTCGACGCGGCGGCCGTCTCGTCCTTTGGTCCAATCCGCCTCCTGCCCGCCGCCTCGACCTCTATCGTCCGCTCCTCATGGCCGCCCAGCACGAACACGCCCACTATCCAGCATCTCCTCACAGCCACCGTGCTCGCCGTGTCCCGGCCCCGCTCGTTCTTCTCCTAGTCGCCCTAGCCGCGATCCTCGTGCCGGCCGCGCTCGGCACCGTGGCCGCGCTCGGCGCCCCGGCTTTCGGGGCTCAAAACCGCGCCGGGGCTTCCACCCCCGCCACCCACATCCACACCCAGGGTCAAAGTGTCAGAAACCCCCGCTCACGCCGAGATCCAAACACCCCAGACAGCAGAATCGCGACGGGATACTTTGTTGGCGACGAGGACGCAGCAGCACTCGACGCCGGAGAGGACGCCGCCACAGACCTAAGTGAGCAACTAACCTTGGAGGAGGCTGAAGCAGGTGCTGGACGGCGGATTATGGAGGGCGAAATCAATGATCCTCAATACCCGGAGGATGCTTGGGCGAAGATGGAGCATGTGCACAGAAGTCTCGAAGGTTCAAAGACGACGGTCCACTATTGGGAACATCTCGCAACGGGCTTGCGGGAAGGGTTCAAGATTAAGTGAGCCCCAATGCACTTATTGACGTGGCGGCCAAACTGGTGCTTGGGCTGGCCGGCCCCGAGGATCTTCCCGGCGCTGCCGATGCCGCGTTGAACGGTGGGCTGGTTTCCCCCGCGCTGATTGCTCTATCGGATGCCGATATCAGCGAAGCCCGCGCCCTATTCGATAGGGCCTTGAATGAGCTGAGCGTGCCGAAGCCGAACCAGCGTGAGGCGGTCATGTTGCTGGCGCGCGGTGTTGCTTCAGAGATCACCAACGGGACAATCGCACCATACGCGGGGGCCAAGCAAATATGGGACCTGACATTGTGCGTCTCAATCGAGCCGATCTCTGAGCTCGATCCATTTATCTACGCAGCGAGTGAGTGGGAAGAGCGTCCTGAAGATCGGGTCAAGTTCGAGCAAGACATCGTACGTGAAGCTCGATCGTTGCTGGACAGTTAGCAGCTCCCTGATGAGTCGAATCACGACCATACGTGCCCAGCGATTGCGGCGACTGGTCCTCCTCCAGGTAGTCGTTGTCCTGGGTCTGTTGCCAGGCGTGCTTGGCCCCGTGACGGCGCTGGGCGCCCATCCTCCAAGGGGTCAGGACCGTGCCGGGGCTTTCATCTCGGCCATCACGATTCTTGCCGGGGGTCGGACCGTTGAAAACGTCCGCTCACGCCCACGTCCAGCTTATGCCTACGACGTTGTCGCCACGCCTATGACGGCATCGACCACGTTGCTGATTGACGCACCGCACGTTGATGGTCCCTTTGACGACCTTTCCGAGCGATCCCCTCGTACCCTCGGGCGGATCCTTGGCGACGAGGACGCAGCAGCACTAGACGCAGCGGAGGATACGTCGTTCATTGGTTTCCAGGAGGGTCCATCTGCGATCGTGCCAGAGGGCGCGGACGGTCCCATCCCAACCAGAGGATCCGGGATGCAATACACAGGCGGCGAAGGTGGTAGCGGGCTTAACAGCGATGTGACTGGTGTCCGCATCATGGACGAGACCCCGCAGAATCCTGCCCACACAGTCTATATGAACGAGCAGGGGCAGGCGGTCAATCCCCTGACGGGGCGGACAATAAGTAATGACGATCCATGGAGGCATCTGCCATGACGAGCGATGTACGGGAGCTAGAGGATCTGGTTGGCTGCGAGCTTGGCACTGTGGCGTTCGTGAGGAACTATGTCGAATTCATATTCGATGGGCCGGTTCTTCGCAGCCTCACGCCACCGGTAGTCATTGTGGGTAGTCTACGGCACGAATTCCCACAAGCGGGGTCACGGGACGTGCTGTGCGAACTGATAGGACGACTCGTCGACGGTGCTGCAGAACTGCCTGACCGACTATCTGTGAGTTTTGCTGGCGGTGCGGCCATAGAGATTCCACGAAGTGGCAAGGACACTGTTTTTGAGGTTGCGGAGCTTGTCCCCACAATCGGGGGGAAACGTGACGTTGCCTCAATGATTGTGTGGGAGAATCTACATTTGGCGCGAACTGGCTCCGACGATGCCCCTTCAACGCCGTGACGCTTGATCACCGTCGGTTTCGCCGGAATCCTCTCGGCCGTCGTCCTTGCTGTGTCGTGCGCTTGCTCGTTCTGCTCCTTGCCGTCGTCGCCGTGATCCTCGTGCCAGCCGCGCTCGGCTCCGTGGCCGCGTTCGGTGCCCCGGCTTTGGGGGCTCAGGATCGCGTCGGGGCTTTCAACCCCGCCGGCGGCATCCTTGCCGGGGGTCGGAGCGTCGAAAGTCCCTGCTCATGCCGAGATTCGCACGCCCGAAGCGGCGGGGTCGTGGTGTCCAGGCGCTCGGACGAAGCGGACCGACCGTCGTTCGGACGGGCTCACGGCATTGTCGCTGTGCGTATGACCAGAGCGGCCACGTCGTGGGCTGCCACCCCAGGCGTCAAAGATTTGGGTGGTCAAGTAGCTGAGCGATCCACGCGAACAGGCAATCTGATCCTTGGCGACGAGGACGCAGCAGCACTAGACACCGGAGAGGACGTTGCCACAGAGGCCGCAGAGTCGTCTCAGCCGCTGCCAGCTCCAAACTTCGAGCCTCCCACAAATGCGCCTCAGCCACCTCTTGATCCTGCAGATGTACCGCCAGGCTGGCGAGTCCGTGTTATGCAGCCAACAGATCAATACCCAGATGGCTATTGGCGACTTGAGAAGCCCATGACCCAAGGAGGGTGGCAAGGTATAGATCCATCAACGATGAAACCCGGAGGACAGCCGGAAACGCACATTCCACTACCGCCAACGAATTGAGCTGCTGATGTACACACTTCCTAATGATTTCGATGCGGCTATCTTTGTGGGTCGCCGTGTAGAGACACTAACGTTTAGTGAGAATACAATTAATCTAGACTTTGGGGGGGATGAAAGACTTCTGGTTACGACCGAGAGTGGAGTGACCTACGAGTTTCGTGATAGCAACGATATACCGGTGACGCGTCAGGAGAAAATCAGGCCACCGGAGACTTCGCTTGTTCGACTGGTCGGCAAGAAGGTGGTATCTGCTGCTGTAAGAGACAACGTAAACCTGCAACTGCAATTCGAGAATGACGATATAGTGTGGTTCGACGGTCGTTCCCAACAGTATGAGATGTATCGTGTTTTCGCGGGGGCTCGTGAACTTGTTGTGTAGCCGCCGAAAGGTTAGTCAAGCCCGCGGGCTCGCTCTTCTCCTGGCCGCCCTCACCACGATCCTCGCGCTCGCCGCGCTCAACCCCGTGGCCGCGCTCGCCATTCCTTCGCCGAGGACTCAAGATCGCGCCGGAACTTTCAACCCCGCTAACCGAATCTTCGTCGGAGGTCGTAGAGTCGAAAGTCTCTGCTCACGTCGAGATCCGAACACGCCGGACAGCGGGTTCGATGGTGGCATCGTTGACTTGGCGGACGGTGCTCCGGCAGTTCATGGTCTCTACGCCTATGACGTCGTGGTTGCGCCTACGACCCGGTTGACCACATCACTGATCGCCACACCGCTTGCCGATGGCTCCACATGGGCCAGTGCCGAGCGATCCGTCTGCATGGACGATCAGATCCTTGGAGACGAGGACGCAGCCGCACTAGACGCCGGCGAGGACGCCGCCACAGACGCCGCCGAGGAGGCTCTACCGAGAAGTCTTCCATATAGAGGCGAGCCCAACAGTACGGCGGTCCTCGACCGTGGCAACGGAAGTGGACAAATACGCGACTATGGTCCAGATGGCATACCGACTAAGCCTTGATCCACCGGTGTTGTCCGGGTTGGGGCGTTGAATGACCTCCTGAATCGGGCTTGGTAGCGACAGATTGCGGCTGTCGCGGCCCGGGGTCAGGAGGTCACTCGTATGGTGCAGGATGACGAGCGGGTCGGATTGGACGGTGTGCGGGTAGTTTTCGATGATGATCGCGTGGTCTCAGATGCGGGTATCGCGCTGGTCGCGACGTTGGCCGGCCGGCTTGGGATTGAGGGGTTGGTTGGTCGGTTCGTAAGGCTTCGGCGTGATATTCCGGGCGCTGCGAATCCTGGCCGCAAGGTGATGGCGCTCGTGTTCGCGATGCTGCTCGGCGCTGACTCGATCGATGATTGTGATGTGTTGCGAGCGGGTCGCACCCGCCGATTGTTGGGTGGCTGGCTGCCGGCGCCCTCGACACTCGGGACGTTTTTGCGGGCGTTCACTTTTGGGCATGTGCGCCAGCTCGACCGGGTACTCGATCAGGCGCTGATGCGTGCGTGGCGGGCGGGCGCCAGTCCGGGCGCCGAACGGCTGATCGTTGACGTGGACAGTTTTATCGGCCAGGCCTACGGTTATAAGAAGGAGGGTGTCGGTTTCGGGTACACCAAACAGCGTGGCTACCATCCGCTGCTCGCCTCTCGGGCTGGGACGGGGGAGGTCCTGCATGTTCGGCTGCGCAAGGGGCAGGCGAACACGCAGCGCGGTGTCGTGCGCTTCGCTGAGGAGTTGATCGCTCGCGTGGCGCGGGCAGGCGCGAGTGGCGAGAAGCTCCTGCGGGCCGACTCGGGGTTCTGGAACGGCAAGCTGATCGCTAGGCTCCAGGGCGCCGGGTGGTCCTATTCGATCAGTGTGCGCCTGCAGTTCTGGGTCCCTGAGACCATCAAGCAGATCCCCGAGAAGGCGTGGCAGACCTTGGAGGACTACTCCCAAGACGGTGAAGCGCAGATCGCCGAGACGACCAGTCACGGACGACGGCTGATCGTCCGTCGCACCCGGCTCATCGGCCCGCAAGCAGAGCTGTGGCCTGACTGGCGGTATTTCCCGTTCATCACCAACCGCACCGACGCCCTGGAGGTCGTGGAGGCTGAGCACCGCCAGCACGCCGTCGTCGAGCTCACGATCCGCGACCTGAAGGACCAAGCCTTGGCGCACTTCCCCTCCGGCCAGTTTGCCGCGAACAGCGCCTGGACAGTGATCGCCGCGATCGCGCACAACATGGCGCGCTGGACATCACTGATCGGACTACCCGGCGAAACCCTCCGTGCCGCTCGCACCCTCCGCCGGCGACTGCTTCGCATCCCCGGCAGACTGACCCGCACTGGTCGCCAATGGACGCTTCACCTACCCGCTCGCTGGCCCTGGCAGGACGACTTCGCACGCGCGCTCGCTCGCATCCGCGCACTACCCGCAGCGACCTGACCGCCGTCCGCCGAACTCGCCGACCATCATGCACCTCGCGCCGACACCGGCGATTTCGCCCTGCCAGAAAACACGCCGACACACCCCCTTGAAGCCTCCTCCGCTGTCACCGCGTCCACAGACGCACGATCAGACCGCGCCGCACCTCCAAAAAACGTCGACCACCACCCAACCATCAATCCACGCGGTGGATCCAGGCTAAGGACTTTGACTTCGGCCACGATCATGGGTTTGGTGATCCACACGCACACGACTGGGTTGAAGGTGTCCGCCAAAGCCCAGGGAGACCAATCGGGCCGAACGAATAGCATGGCGAAGATTGACCGAGAAATCGTAATTGTACTTTCCGACGAGTTTGCGTCAAGATTGGCTGCTCTATCTCGCTCATGTCACTTGTGGGTGGTGCAAACGCCAACGACCAAGAGAGTGGTACACAGGATTTGGAGCGAGCATCCTCCGCAAGAAGCCAACCCGCTCATGAATGGGGTTACTCTGTTTACAGGAACGGGAGGTACAGAGGGGGATTTGTTGTCAATAATTGACACGATAGAGCTCCATCATGGGATTGCCGGCGGTAACGTGCCGTCAGCGAACTCCATTAGGGTCTTGGGAGCTCCGCCCACAGATTCCGTCCGTGATGTATTGAGTTCCCTTGGCTTTAGCCATGTAGTAACGACTCAAGACGGATTCGTAGCTCACTGGGATCACATATGACACTAGGTTGTTTGCGTTGGGCCAGGCGGTGACTTTGGTGCCTAACGGACAGGTCACAAACGGAGGCGTCAATACGACCTCATGGCAGAACTTCGGACCAGGAGGGCTTCGACCATGAGCGAGCTTGATGTTTCAATGTTGTCAGAGCGACAGGCTGTCGATGCGGTCCTCGCAAAGACAGACTGAGATTATGTCTACGACTCCGCGTGCTCTGAACTTCAACATACGGGCCGTCGTCACCCTAGCTGTGTTGGTTCTGGTGCTGGCCGCACCGTCATTTGTGAGAGCGGCGTCGTCCGCCGATACTGCGTTCGGAGTCGGGGCGATCCACGTCTACGACGCGCATGTCATGGCTACGACGTCCGTCGTTAAGTCGTCAGCCCGCGTACCGCGTGTAAATGGGCCGGTTCGCGTTGCGGACCAGCCCCAGCGATCTTCGCGTCAGGCCAATGAGATCCTTGGAGACGAGGACGCAGCAGCACTAGACGCCGGAGAGGACGGGCTTGATGGCAGCTTCAGCACCTTCACGCGGGACACGGAAGGAAACATTACGAAATACACGACGTACGGACCCTCCACTCCGGAGGATCCCGAGCCGTTCCGGCCGACTCTTCGGTACGACCAAGCGGGGGAGGCCGCACTTCAACAAGGTGACCGGCGAATATGTCCCCACACCCCACGTTCACGACCCCGGTACGCCTGGTGGCGTACGCACTCCCCTGCCGATCGAGATTCCGTAGGCGATATGACCGACCTTCAATGGCTTGCCCAGTGGTACCACCGCCATATCGATGGCGATTGGGAGCATACATACGGGGTTACGATCACGACCCTAGATAATCCGGGATGGTCTTTGCAGGTAGACCTTGAGGGGACGGCGTTGCGCGATGTGATATTCGAGCCAGAGGAATCTGAGCTGGGAGAGCAATGGTCGCGCTTCTGGAAGGACGACGTGAAGGGCAGGTTCCACGCCGCTGGAGACCCTACCGCGCTCCCCAGGATGATCGAGCGATTCCGCGCGTGGGCTGAAGCTAGTGCTCCCGATGCCAAGTGACACGTTCGACGGCCCGACGAGTGAGGAGCTTGCTGGTTGCATGCACGCTAGCAAGTGCGTTGCTGTGCTGTTCGTGGTCTGTTCACGCGGCTGTCAGCTCTGCGAATAGCACTCGGGCTGTTATTGAACGACCCGACAGCCTGCCCCTCGATGCGGCCAGCACGTCTACGACGTCTCGAACCAGGTTGTGTGTCCATGCATTGCGCGCCTACGACGGTTGTGCCAGTCGGTTTCGCGAACGCGCGCGTGCGCAGACCATGATCCCCGCCATAAGGGAGGCGGTCGGCGTGGCTATAGGACTATCGTTCCTTGGCGACGAGGAGGCAGCAGCACTCGACACCGGAGAGGACATTGCCAGGGAGGCCGAGGAGGATCTACCAAGGAGCTTGCCGCGCGAAGGCGTTCCCAACAGCACTGATGTTATTGATCGTGGCAACGGTAGCGGACAGATTCGTGAATATGGGCCCGATGGGATGGCATCAAAGGACTTCGATTTCGGGCATGATCATGGTGCGGGTGATCCACACGCACATGATTGGCTTGAAGGAGTTCGTCAACCTGGCAGACCGATCGAACCGGGAGAATGAGATAATTATGGCCCAAAAACTAATCTACGGTTGGACCCAAAAGCTCAATATAACGGTGGCGTTGCATCGTTTGCCCCACGAGTTTGTTATTAGTAGTTCTGTTCTTGTGTCGATTATTGACAGTACGGAAGGGGTTAGTCAGCTTCCAAGTCTTGTGCCTCTACTTTTAGAGATGGGGGCCGACCACAGTGAGATTAGTGGCGACCTTGTAATTGGTGGCGAAACCATGCTCTGCCTCGTAGACGACTATAAATTTTTTACCGGCTTTGATGAGGTATGGCTTTTTAGTGGATCACCAGGATCGAGCAAGCCAAAGACGGTTAGACTAACTTCGGATATCCCGGTTGGGCAGGAGCCGCCTGATGTTTTGGTCAGGTGGATGGAGACGTCCGGCTGTTTGGCTGGCCTTGGTGATGGGGACGGTCTAAACTTTGCGACATTTGATCCTGGGCTTGCTGGGCTCTGGTATGAGTGATGCTCAGGTGGCCAGGAATCTTCCTGTTGGTAACGCCACGGAGATATTTGTTCGTCTGGTCGATGAGGGGGTCGATGTATGGTGCCCGGTTTGGGCTGAAAGTCTTTACGGGAACGTCTACAGAATCGAAGATCAACCATATGATCGGGAGACTGAGATGGTAGCGGACAGATCCGTGAATATGGACCCGACGGGATGGCGTACTCAGTAGGTAAGCGCTGGAAGGATCGCGGGAGACCGCGTAGCGTTAATCGTCGTGGCCGACCTTGGGTATTTGTGCCGAGTTACACAAATGTACGAGGCTTAGTTAGTCATGTCGCTTGTATTGGCCGCCGAGGATTGCTCGTACGCCGGCGACGATGAGGATGACCGCGAACACGAGCGCTGCGGTTTGGCCGGTTCCGTAGGAGCCGCCGTGATTCGCGTCGCCTCCGGTGATCTTGATGATGAGTATGGCTGCGCCCCAGATTGCCAGGATGGCTCCAAGGATAGTGTTCCGCATAGTCGGGCTTATCGGCTGCGAGCCGTGTCAGTTTGAGCGCCGTGGATGCCGGCGGGTTGGTTCCATCGTATGATCGTGTACGAATAACGGATGAGGGATTGGGGTGCGGTGACATCAGATAGTTCGGGGCGATCGGGTCTGACGCGCCGTGATGTGCTTTCGGGTGCGGCGCTGTTCGGGGTCGGTGCCGGTGTGGATCATGTCCTCACGGGCGCGTTCGGGGGAGGCGCGACGATATCCCAATCTCCGCAAACGTCGCAGGGCACGGTCCCGTTCTATGGCGTCCATCAGGCTGGGATCGCTACGCCCGCTCAGGAGTATCTGCATTTCGCGGCGTTTGACGTGACGGGCGGGAGCGTCGAAGCGCTTCGCTCGATGTTGCAGCAGTGGACTGTAGCCGCAGCGGCGATGACGACCGGAGTGAGCTATGAACCCAGCGGTTCTGAGGAACCGAGTCAGCGGCCGGTGGAAACAGGTGAGGCGATTGGGCTGGGGGCGTCGCGGTTGACGCTTACGTTCGGGTTCGGTCCAAGCCTATTCGGATCCGGTGGTCCGGATCGCTTTGGGCTCGCGGGTAGCCGCCCAGCAGAGCTTGAGCCGTTGCCCGTCTTCCAGGGTGACGATCTGGAACCGGCGCGGTCGGGCGGCGACCTGTGCGTGCAGGCGTGCGCGGACGATCCACAGGTCGCGTTCCACGCGATCCACGTCCTCTCTCGCATCGCGAACGGGACGGCGGTGTTGCGCTGGGCTCAACCGGGGTTCGGACGCACGTCGAGCACCAGCACCTCGCAGAGCACGCCGCGGAATCTGATGGGCTTCAAGGACGGCACCGACAATATTCGCGCCGAGCAAACCACGGCGATGCGCGACTTCGTGTGGGTACAGGGCGCGGATGGCTCGTCGTGGATGGTTGGCGGGACTTATTTGATCGTGCGGCGCATCAGGATCGTCTTTGACGTGTGGGACAGCACCACCATCGAAGGTCAGGAACGCGTGATCGGACGCACCAAGCTCACAGGCGCCCCGTTGGGCGAGCGCAACGAAACCGACCCCGTGGACCTGACCGCTACACGCAACGGGGAACCGGTAATCCCCGCCAACGCCCACATCCGTCTCGCCAACCCTCAGAACAACGATGGGCAGCGCATCCTCAGACGCGGCTACTCGTATTCAGAAGGTGTCGAACCGGAAAGCGGGGAGATCGACGCCGGCCTGTTCTTCATCGCTTTCCAGCGAAGCCCAAGCCGCCAGTTCATCCCTATACAACGACGTCTTGCCACTTCGGACGCGCTGAACCATCACACGCTGCACATCGCAAGCGCCATCTTCGCCTGCCCACCCGGACTGACCCCCGGCAGCTTCGTCGGCGAACGTCTCTTCTCGTGACCCGAGATTCCAGCGGGTTACGCCCGGTAGCGGGGCTCGTGGTTCGACTCGCGCAAGTCTCTATGGCCCGAAGGGTCCGCCGCCATGCTGCGTATCGCCCGGGACGGTCCGGCGCGGTTGGCGAGGCGACAGAGCGCCGAGGTGGTGACAGATGCCGCAGTCAGGGGACTGGCCAGCCGAGCTGCCGTCAGCTTTCCGCGACAGTCTCTACAGTGCCACGCTATGGCCTTCGACTACCTCAACCTGGCAGACCGCACCTGGCCGACCTTGATCCGCCTGATGGGTGGGCACGCGAAGGTCTATCGCGCCACCAACGGTCTGATCGGCCACCGCGTCCCTGGCGCCCCGGAGATGCTGCTGCTCGATCACGTTGGCGCCAAGAGCGGCAAGCGCCGCTATACGCCACTTGTGTTCGCACGCGACGGCGAGGACGTGATCCTGATCGCCTCCAAGGGCGGCTATCCGAAGAACCCGGCCTGGTTCTACAACCTCAAGGCCAACCCCGACACCACGGTTCAGATCGGCTCCAAGCACATACCCGTGCACGCGCACGTAGCCACGCCTGAGGAGTACGACCGCCTATGGAAGCTCGCGGTTGGCGTCTATGGGGGCTATGAAGAGTATCGGCGGCGCACCGAGCGGCAGATCCCGCTTGTGGTGCTAGAGCCGCGCTAGGCCCCAAGCGCGCGGGCGATCACCATCTGCTGTACCTCGTCGGTGCCCTCGCCGATCGTGAGGATCTTCGCGTCGCGATAGAAGCGGCACACCGGATACTCCTCGATGTAGCCGTAGCCGCCGTGGATCTGCACGGCCTCCTCGGTGCAGCGCACCGCGAGGCGCCCTGTCTTCAGCTTGGCCTGCGCGGCGGTCAGCGTGAAGTTGCGCCCCGCATCCTTCTCGCGCGCGGCCTTGTACACGAGTAGCCGTGCCGCCTCGATCTCCGCGGACATGTCGGCAAGCTTTGCCTGGATCGCCTGGAACTTCGAGATCGGCTTGCCGAACGCACGGCGCTCCCTCGCGTAGGCGAGCGCCTCGTCGAGCGCGCCCTGCGCGAGCCCGACGCCCATTGCCGCCACGCCGATGCGGCCGATATCGAGGATGTGCAGGAACTGCTTGAACCCCTGTCCGCGCGGGCCGAGCAGGTTCTCCTGGGGCACGCGGCAATCGGTGAAGCTGAGCGGGCGCGTGTCCGAGGCGTTCCAGCCCATCTTGCGATATGGCTCGCCCTGCTCATAGCCTGGGGTTCCGTTGGCAACGAGGATGTTGGAGATCTCCTTCGCGGTGCCACCGGCGTGCGCTGGTGAGTCCCGTGCGTCGTGTGCCACATCATCGCTTCCCGTAACCGCGGTGATGCACACGACACCCGAAATGTCGGTGCCTGCATTTGTTATGAACTGCTTGGCCCCGTCAATGGTCCATTCACCGGCGTCCAAGCGTGCGCGTGTGCGGGTGTTGCCGGCGTCGCTTCCCGCCTCGGGCTCGGTCAAACCGAACGCACCAAGCTTTTCGCCCGAGCACAAGCGTGGTAGCCACTCGCGTCGCTGCTCCTCTGAGCCAAACAGGTAGATTGGCTGGGTGCCAAGCGAAGTGTGGGCGCACAGCGTGATCGCCACCGAGGAGTCCACGCGCGTCAGCTCCTCCACCGCCAGCACATAGGCAAGCGTGTCCCCGCCGCCCCCGCCGTACTCCTCGGGAAAGGGGATTCCCATCAGCCCCAGCTTCCCGAGCTGCGCCACGATCTCATACGGAAACGATTTCGTCCTGTCGAGCTCCTCGGCGACGGGTGCCACCTCCCCGGCGGCGAACTCGCGCACGGTACGGCGGATCAGCTCGTGATCGGGGGAGAGGTCGAAGTCCATCTAGGAGCAGTAGGAACGAGCAAGCTCGACCAACAGACGCACGCCGTACCCCGAGGCGCCCTTGCCGACATAGGCGCGCCCCAGATCCCACGCCGAGCCGGCGATGTCAAGGTGCGCCCACGGAGTGTCGCCGACGAAGTTCGACAGGAATGCCGCTCCCACGATCGTGCCCGCCTTGCGTCCTTCGGGAGCGTTGTCGAGATCGCCGTATTTTCCCTTGATCAGCTCGTCGTACTCCTCGTGCAGCGGCAGTCGCCACAGGATCTCGCCACTGCGCTCGCCCGCTTCGCTCACGCGGGCCGCCCACGCGTCGTCATTTGACAGCAGGCCCGCATACGTCGAGCCGAGCGCGATGATCACCGCGCCGGTCAGTGTCGCCAGGTCCACGACCTGCTCGGCGCCAAGGCCGATCGCATGACACAGGCAGTCAGCCAGCACGAGTCGCCCCTCCGCGTCGGTGTTGTTGACCTCGATCGTCTTCCCGTTGGAGGCGCACACGATGTCGCCGGGCTTGATCGAGTGGCCACTCGGCAGGTTCTCGGTGGCGCCCACCACTGCCACGATCCGCACCGGCAGCTTCATGCGGGCGATCGCCGCCAGTGCTGAGATGACGGCCGCTCCGCCGGACATGTCGAACTTCATCTCCGCCATTTTCGCGCCGGGCTTCAGCGAGATGCCGCCGCTGTCGAATGTCACGGCCTTGCCCACAAATCCCAGCAGCGGGCCAGTCGCGTTTGGCGGCTCATAGCGCAAGGTGATCAGCGCGGGCTCCTGCTCCGAGCCCTGCGCCACCGCGGCAAAAGCGCCCATCGAGCGCGCCACGATGCCCTCGCGTCCCTCGACCTGCACCGACAGATGCTCGATCTGCTCGCCAAGCCATCGCGCATGATCGCCAAGCGCCGTCGGAGTCAAGTCGTTGGCGGGGCGGTTCTGCAAGTCGCGCGCCTCGTTGACGGCCTCCGAGACGATCGCCGCCTCGCTCACAACCCCAGCCAGATCGTCATCGCCATTGCCGCTCAAAACCAAGGCCTCCAGGTGCTTTGGCTTACCGTCGGAATCTGGCTTGCCGTTGCCCTTGGACGTGGACTTATGGCTGTCAAAGCTGTAGTCGGCGAGCATTGTTCCCTGCACAAGCGCCGCCGCGACCTCGCCGCCGGCGCTCGGCACCTGCCAGCACAGCACCTTGGCCGATATCTCCTTGGCACGCTCGCGTGCCAAGGAGGCAGCCACGCGCGCCCGCTCGGGGTTGAAGCTCGCGCGCTCGCCGAGTCCTACGATCAGCCAGCGCTTGCCCTCCGCATGGGCCAGTGCAAGCGACTTGAACGAGCGGCGCGCCTCGCCGCTTGCCAGCAGCTCACCCACCTGCTCCGGCGCTCCATCGGGGGCTTCGGCTCCCTCGAACACCCCGATTGCGATCGTATCGGCCTCGCACTTATCGGGTTGCTCAGCTGTCCAGGAAACCTTCACGATCCGAGCACGATAGCCGGCTCGGTAGCATTGCGGTTCTCTGGCCGTTGCCTAGACGGCCCCCCCGACTTCAGGAGAATCGCCTCGATGCCCAAGACCGTGATCCTCGGCGCCGCGCGCACGCCCATCGGCAAGATGGGAGGAGGCCTGTCAACGCTCGACGCCACCGAGCTCGGCGCGATCGCGATCGAGGCCGCACTCGAGCGCTCGGGTGTCGAGCCCGAGCAGGTCGAGCACGTCGTGATGGGCCAGGTGCTGCAGGCCGGCCAAGGCCAGATCCCCTCGCGCCAAGCCCAGATCAAGGCAGGCATCCCCAAGGAGGTCTCCTCAGAGACCGTCAACAAGGTGTGCGCCTCGGGCGTGCGCGCCACCGTGATCCTCGACCAGGCGATTCGCGCGGGGGACGTGCAGGTGGGTGTCGCCGGTGGCATGGAGTCGATGTCACAGGCTCCCTACCTCTTGCCGGGTGCGCGCTTCGGCTTTCGCATGGGCGATGTCAAGGCGCTCGACGCGATGGTCCACGACGGCCTCACCAACCCTTTCTCCGGCAAGCAGATGTTCGTCGAGGCCACCGAAGTGGGCGATGAGCTGGAGCTGACGCGCGCCGACCTCGACCGCTGGGCGCTGCGCTCGCACGAGCTGGCGGTGAAGGCGACCGACGAGGGCCGTCTACCCGAGGAGATCGTGTCGGTCACGATCAAAGGCCGTAAGGGCGACACCGTGGTTGAGATTGACGAGGGCCCGCGCCGCGATACGTCCTTGGAGAAGCTCGCCGCTCTGCCTGGCTTGGTCGGCAAGGACGGCACGCACACGGCCGGCAACTCCCCCGGCGTCAACGACGGCGGCGGTGCCCTGGTCGTCGCCTCAGAGGAGTGGGCCGCAGCCAACGGCAAGCAGGCGCTTGCCGAGGTTGTTGCCCACGCCCAGTCAGCCGACGAGTTCGCCTATCTCGCTCGCACGCCCGCCTCGGCGGCCAAGAAGGCGCTTGAGAAGGCCGGCCTGAAAGCCGAGGACATCGACGTGTGGGAGATCAACGAGGCGTTCGCCTCGGTCACGCTCAACTCGATTCGCGTGCTCGGGATCGACGAGGACAAGGTCAACGTCAACGGCGGCGCCGTGGCGCTCGGACACCCGATCGGCGCTTCAGGTGCGCGCATCATCGGCAGCCTCCTCTTCGAGTTGCGCCGTCGTGGTGGCGGCCTTGGCTGTGCCGCGATCTGCTCCGGCGGCGGTCAGGGCGACGCCTTTATCATCAAGGTCTGAGATGGCCGAGACGGACAAATCGAGTCCTACCCATCCCAAGATCCGCGTCGTCGTGGCCAAGCCCGGCCTCGACGGCCACGATCGCGGCGCGAAGATAATCGCGCGTGCGCTGCGCGACGCCGGCATGGAGGTCATCTACACCGGTCTGCACCAAACGCCCGAGCAGATCGTGGAGACGGTGATCCAGGAGGACGCCGACGCGGTTGGCCTGTCGATCCTCTCCGGTGCCCACATGACCCTGGTACCCCGCGTGGTCGAGCTGCTGCACGAGCAGTCGATCGACGATGTGGTCGTGACGGTTGGGGGAACGATCCCCGCCGAAGACATACCCGAGCTGAAGAGCCTTGGCGTGGCCGAGGTCTTCACTCCTGGAGCGCCCACCCAGGCGATCGTGGATTTCATTCGCGCGGCCACCAGCGCGCGTCAGGTTAGCTGAGCGTGGTGTGTTGTCCCTTTTTTGTTAAACTACTATCGTAGCTACAAATAGTAGTCACTATCGCACATCGTCCAAAAAGTGCTTATATCCACGCGTGACGTGGCCGGTAGTAGCACGTTGGTTGCCTGATTGACTCGTCAGTCAACTGAGGTAGGATTGCCCAATCGACACCCTCTAAGGAGTTAGCTGAATGAAGATTTGCGTCCTGGTGAAGGAGGTCCCGGACGCCGCCGTCGAGAAGCGCATCAACAGCTCGACGGGGCGCATGGACCGCAGCGGGGAGAAGAACCTAAATCCCTATGACACGCACGCCATCGAGGCTGCGATGCAGATTCGCGAGGGCGGCGTCGCCCCCGTCGAGGAGATCGTGGCCGTGACGATGGGCCCGGAGAGCGCTGTGCGCGCTCTGCACAAGGCCGTCTCGCTCGGCGCGGACCGCTCCGTGCACCTCTCCGATCCGGCGGTCGCCGGCTCGGACGTGGCCGCCACCGGCTACGCGCTGGCGCAGACGCTCGACCGCGAGAAACCAGACCTCGTGCTGCTCGGCCAGCAGTCAGACGACGGCGAGTGCTACACGATCGGCGCGGTCGTCGCCGAGCACCTGCGCATGCCCTCGCTCACCCAGGTCATCAAGATGGACGTCGAGTCGGATTCGGATTCCCCACCACCCACCCCGGAAGCCGCCTCCCTGCGCTGCGAGCGCCAGGCCGAGTATGGATATGACACGGTGCAGATCAAGCTGCCCGCCGTGATCTCCGTCGGCGACGCCATCAACGAGCCGCGCTACCCCTCGCTGAAGGCGATCATGGGCGCCAAGAAGAAGCCGCTCGACACCGTTACCGCCGGCGACGTCGGCGTCGACACCTCGAAGGTCGGTGGCGAGAACTCAGCCGCGCAATGGATCGCCGCGAAGGCTCCTCCCGCCAAGGCCGCGGGCGAGATCATCGAAGACGAGGACACCGCCGAGACGGTCGAGAAGATCGTCGCCTGGCTCGACGAGAGGAAGCTGATCTAGATGGCAAACATCCTGGTCTACGCGCTTCACTACAAAGGCGCGATCAACAAGAACTCGCTCGGCGCGGTCTCCGAGGGCGCCAAGCTCGCCGCCGAGCTCGGCGGCGAGGCGCACGCGATCCTCGTCGGCGAGGGCGTCCCGCAGGACTTGGCGGCTTCGCTTGGTAACTACGGAGCGAAGAGGGTCCTCATCGCCGAGGGCCCCGAAGGGCTCGCCCAGCCGGTCGTCGACGCGATGGGCGCCGCCATTTCAAATGGCGACTACAAGTACGCGCTGTTCGGAGGCGGCCTGCTCGGCTTTGAGATCGGCGCTGGTCTGGCCGCGCGCCTGGGCGCCGGTGTGGCGATGGAGGTCACCGCCGTGCGCGCCGAGGGTGGCGAGCTGATCGCCGAGCGCCCGATCCTGGGCGACTCAGCCATCTCGGAAATCAAATACCGCTCCTCGGTGGGGATCGTGATCGGACGCCTCAACGCGTTCGAGATCAAAGAGATTGATGGAAGTCCCGCCCACCCCGCTCCGGTAGAGCAGGTCAGCTTCGAGTTGAGCGATCACGCCAAGCAGGCCACGATGGTCATGCGCGGCGAGCAGCGCGGCGCCGACGTCGACATCGAGGGTGCCTCGATCCTCGTCGCCGGTGGACGCGGTCTCGGCAAGGCCGAGGGCTTCCAGCTCGCCGAGGACCTGGCGGCGGCATTCGGCAACAACGCCGCAGTGGCCGCCACCCGTGCGGTCGTGGATGCAGGCTGGTACCCCTATGCCGCACAGATCGGGCAGACCGGCAAGACGGTCTCGCCGAAGCTGTATCTGGCGGCGGGCATCTCCGGGGCGATCCAGCACAAGGTCGGAATGCAGTCCTCGGAGAACATCGTCGCGATCAACAAGGACTCAAACGCGCCGATCTTCGAATTCTCAGACCTCGGCATCGTTGGCGATCTGAACAAGATCCTGCCGAAGTTGACCGAGGCCGTGAAGGCCAAGAAAGCCGGTTAGGAATTGATTCCCATAGGAATTGATTCCCACCCACCCGAGCGGATGCGTGAGCGAAAAGGAGCGGCAAGCAATGTCATCTCATAACGGCTCTCACAATGGGAAGGTCGTCCCGGCGGCCTTCCCGCCGCCCGTCGATCCCCAAAAGGAGTTCGTCAAGCACGGCCTCGATCCCGAGGACGAGCTGATCGAGGTGGGCGTGGCGATCGTCGGCGGTGGCACCGCCGGTCTCGCCTGCGCCAACCGCCTGCTGCAACTGCTCGGCGACGACCCGGAGATGATGGAGCGCCTAGGCGAAGTGCCGGTGGCGGTTGTCGAGAAGGCAAAGACCTGCGGTGGGCACAACCTCTCCGGCGCGGTCATGCGCCCCGAAGCGCTGCAGGAGCTGTTTCCGGAGATGACCCGTGAGCAGTGGCGTGAGGAGGGCTTTGCCTTCGGTGAGGTGCACAAGGAGGCCGTCTACCTGACGCCCACCTCGAAAGCCTCGATCCGTATTCCCACGCCGCCGCCGTTCAAGAACCACGGTAATGAGGTCGTCTCCGTCTCGGCGCTGGCCCGCTACCAGCAGCAGCAAGCAGAGGAGGCCGGCGCCTACATCCTCACCGAGACGGCCGCCACCCAGCTCGTGGTGGAGGAGGGTCGTGTCGCCGGAGTGCGCTCCGGCGACAAGGGCCGTGGCAAGGAGGGCGAGCCGCTCGGCAACTTCGAGCCCGGCACCGACATCAAGGCGAGCGCCACGGTCCTCGCCGAGGGCTGCTGGGGTCACTTGACGGGAGCCGCGATCCGTGAGTTCGATCTCGCCAAAGGTCGCGAGCCACAGGTGTGGGAGCTTGGCGTCAAGGAGGTCTGGAAGGTCTCCAAGCCGCTCGACCGCCTGATCCACACGATGGGTCCCTGGCCGCTGAAAATCTCATCGAAGTACGGGCAGATCGGTGGTACATGGATCTATCCGATGAAGAACGAGAAGACCGGTGAGGACATGGTCTCAATCGGCTTTGTCGTCGAGCTGGACTACGCCGATGCCACAACTTCCCCGCACGACCTGCTGCAGACCTTCAAGACGCATCCGCTCGTGCGCAAAATCCTCGAGGGCGGCGAGCGCGTCGCCTGGGGCGCCAAGGCGCTGCCGGGCGGCGGCTACTGGTCGATGCCCAAGCTCTCGATGCCTGGCGCGGTGCTCGTCGGGGACTCCGGCGGCATGGTCGACACGATGGCGCTGAAGGGCGTACACCACTGCATCAAGTCTGGGATGCTCGCGGCCGAGTCGATCTACGCGGCGCTCAAGCGCGGTAGCAGCGACTTCTCCGACTATGAGCAGGCGATCGAGAACTCCTCCGTCGGCAAAGAGCTGTGGGAGGTCCGCAACGCGCGCCAGCCCCTGCAAAAGGGACTGCTCCTCGGCGGCCCCCTGTCCGGCATCCAGCAGATCACCAAGGGCAAGCTTCCCGGTCGCGCCGACTGGCACCGCAACGATTCGATCCCGGTGTTCATCGGCAACACCAAGGACGTCTACGTCAAGCCGGACGGCAAGTACACCTTCGACAAGCTCTCCAGCGTGTTCATCACCGGCAACGCCACGCGCGACGACGCCCCCAACCACATCCGCGTGCAGAAGCACGTCCCGCGCGAGGTCGCCGAAACGTGGCGCTGGATGTGCCCGGCCGGCGTGTATGAGATCCCCGAGGACGCGGGGGAGACGGGTACCGTCGACGTGATCGTCAACTACACCAACTGCGTGCAGTGTGGTGCGATCACAGCCAAGGGCGGGCGTCTCACCACGCCAGAGGGAGGCGACGGTCCCCTCTATCAGATCACCTGAGCTCCATCGACGCTGCGCATGACTGTGTCCTTGCCCGCTCGCGTGCCAAGCACGCCACGCGGACTGCGTCCTTGTCCTGCTTGGTCGATGAAGCTCAGGAACATAACGACGAAGACACTTGTGCCCACTTTGTGCGAAACATCGCGGGCTCATGAGTGTTAGTGGCTTGTGAATGGCAAGGACGACGTTCCAACTCATCCGAGCCGCCAGGGCGGCGCTCGTACTGACGTGTGCGCTTGCGGCGATCGTCTGCACAAAGGTCGCGTTCGCGCGGGGAGACGTGCGCTACGGCACTACGCCAACGCCGACCGACACGACCGGCTACTCGGCGACGCTGGAACAATGCGCTACCTCAACCATTCAGTCTGAACGGTCGGCGACCTTCGCCGCGCAGATGATGGCAACCGGCTCGACGCAGCGGATGGAGATCAGGATCGAGCTTCAGCAGCGCATGCGTGGCGAAACCGAATACCACACCCTCGCGGCGCCGAATCTGGGCATCTGGCGTGGATCGGAACCGGGAGTGAAGATCGACAAGTATGTCCAGCAGGTCACCGATCTGGGTGCCCCCGCTTCCTACAGGGCGCTCGTGCAGTTCCGCTGGCTGAACGGCAAAGGACACGTGCTCAAGCGTGCCGAACTGCACACCTCGCACTGTCTGCAGCCGACACTTGCCGGTCAGGTCACGCAAACGCCGTCGCCGACGACGCCCGCACCCACACAAACGCCGCTTGCCTGAGGCTCCGCAGTCACGCCCCGCCAGCTCGCTGCCCGGGCAACCCATCGGCCTGCCGCGCAGCCCGTCGGCCGATCGGCGCGAAGCTCGCTAGAATGCCCTGAGCATGAAGGCTGCGATCCACCCAAATTATGTTGAGGCGCACGTGCGATGCATGTGTGGCAACGAGTTCACCACGCGGGCGACCCAGGAGGAGATCCACGTCGAGGTGTGCTCCAACTGCCACCCGTTCTACACGGGCCGGCAGAAGCTCATAGACACCGGTGGACGCGTCGAGCGCTTCCAACGCCGGGTCGCCAAGGGACGTTTGCACAGCGCGCAAGCGAATGCCGGGCGGGCTGGCTCGGATCAGGCTCGCCCCCAGTAGCACGATGTCCTCTCGCCCGGTTGTCGGTGGGAGGGTGCAAGCCAGCAACCTCCAGGCGACCGCAAGCGCGCCCGCGACCAGCGGTGCGGACGGCGCCGGAGCACCGCTCGGCGCCGAGGTTCAATTACCCGACGGCCAGCTGACGGCCGCACGCGACGCTCCCCTTGGGGGACAGGCGGTACTCGAGGGAGTCATGATGCGCGGCGTGCGCCACTGGGCGGTGGCGGTGCGCAAGCCGCTGCCCGACACTCTTGAGGAGCAAAGCGAGGGTCCAGCGCACGATGGTAGCCCGCGCGATATATCGCACTCGCTGGAGGTGGCACTCGCGAGAGAGGCACAGCTCAGTAGCGAGGAGCGCGACGGCCAGCTCGAGCCACTCGGTGAGATCGAGGTCACGATGTCGCCGCTCAGCTCCGTACTGGCGCGCCACCGCTGGCTGCGGATGCCTGTCCTGCGCGGGATCGTCGCGCTCGGCGGGTCGCTGGCGATCGGCTTCAAGGCGCTTGGCATCTCCGCCAACGCGCAACTCCCAGAGGACGAGGCCGACGGGGACCCGCAGGAGATCTCCTCGGTCGTATGGGTCGGCACGGTGATCGTCTCGATGGCGTTTGCGATCGGATTGTTCTTCCTGCTGCCGCTCGGCCTGACGAGCCTCGTCAAGAGCCAGCTGCACTCCTCCGCACTGTTTTGGATCGTCGAGGGCATCGTGCGCACAGCGATCTTCCTCGGCTACATGGTGGCGCTCTCGCGCGTGCACAGTCTGCGACGCGTGTTCGAGTATCACGGCGCCGAGCACAAGACGATCTCCTGCTTTGAGGCGGGATTGCCGCTGACCCCGCCCAACGCGCAACGCTTCTCGCGACTGCACCCGCGCTGCGGCACGAGCTTCCTGCTCGTGGTGATGGTCGTGTCGATCTTCGTGTTCGGGGCCGTCGGCATGCCCGCGTGGTACTGGCTTGTCGCAACCCGCATATTCGGTGTGCCGGTGATAGCTGGCATCTCCTTTGAGATCATCAAGTTCGCCGGACGCAACCGCAACCGGCGCTGGGTCAAAGCGGTGATGTGGCCTGGGTTGAAGCTGCAGCTGCTCACCACGCGCGAGCCCGACCTCGACCAGCTGGCGGTGGCGATCGCGGCGCTACAGGCCGTACTCGAGCACGAGACGCCCGGCAGCATGAGCGCGGCGGAGCTCGTTGGGGTGGAGGTTGTGGCGTAGATCGAGGGCCGCGACCCCGGTGGTGGCATCTCCGCCCCGTAAGCTGGGGCGATGATCGAAGAGTTGATCGAGCAGATCGAGACGCGCTTTGCCGAGCTCGGCGAGCAGATGACCGACCCCGCCGTGATCGGCGACCGCGAACGCTACGCGGAAGTCGGCCGCGCCTATCGCCAGCTCGAGCCCGCCGCCGAGCTTGCGGTGCAATGGCGGCGCGCGAGCGACGATGCTGCCGGCGCGGAAGAGCTGATCGGCGAGAGTGGTGAGGATCCAGAGCTGCGCGAAATGCTGATCGCCTCGCGCGAGCGCGTCGAGCAGCTGGAGGAGGAGATCCGCTTCGCGATGGTCGAGCGCGACCCCAACGACGAGAAGAACGTGATCGTCGAAATCCAGGGCGGCGCCGGCGGGGATGAGGCCGGACTATGGGCGGGTGACGTGTATCGGATGCTCACCCGCTACGCCGAGCGTGTCGGCTTGAAGCCGGAGCCGCTTGAGATCGGCGAGGGCAAGTACACGTTCGCGATTAAGGGATCCCACCCACCCTACGCCTATTCGATCTTCAAGTTCGAGGGTGGCACCCACCGCGTCCAGCGCGTCCCGCAGACCGAGTCTCAGGGGCGCATCCACACATCCACCGCCACCGTCGCGGTGCTGCCCGAAGCTGAGGACGTCGACGTGGAAGTCAACCCCGGCGACCTACAGATCGACGTCTACCGCTCCTCGGGCCCGGGCGGCCAGTCGGTCAACACGACCGACTCGGCGGTGCGCATCACGCACAAGCCCTCGGGGATCGTCGTGTCGATGCAGGACGAGAAGTCCCAGCTTCAAAACCGCGAGAAGGCGCTGCGCGTACTGCGTGCCCGACTCTACGAGCGTGCTTTGGCCGAGCAGCAATCAGAGCTCGCCGCCGACCGACGCTCGCAGGTGGGCACGGGCGACCGCGCGGAGAAGATCCGCACCTACAACTACGGCGAGCGACGCGTCACCGACCACCGCGTCAAGCTCACCGTCCACAACCTCGACCAGATCCTCGAAGGCGACCTGCACGAGATCACAGCCGCCCTGCAGGCCGATGAGAAGCGCCGTCGCCTGGAGGCTCAGACGGCCGTTTGAACCCGTCAGGCACGCCCCGCAAATCCAAACCATGTCCGATTCCCATGTTGGACCGCTTGCTCGCGGAACCTCCGTTCGCGACGCGCTCGACGGAGCTGTCACGGCGATCGCGGCCGCCGGTTGCGAAACCCCGCGCCTGGACGCCGAACTGTTGCTCGCCGGTGCGCTCGGGGTCTCGCGCGAGCGGCTGCTCCTCGCCTGTGCCCGTCAGGGTGAGGGCGATCCCACCGTCGCGGGCCCAGCAGTGCGCATCTTCCAGGACTATGTGCGACGCCGCTCGGTGGAGCGCGAGCCTGTCGCCTACATCCTGGGCGCTCGCTACTTTCGCCACCTTGAGCTGGCCGTCGATCGGCGCGCATTGATCCCGCGCCCGGAGACCGAGCTACTTGTGGAAGTCGCGCTCGTCCTGCCGGAGGGTTCGCGCGTGCTGGACGTCGGCACCGGCAGCGGCGCCGTGGCGCTCGCACTGAAGGACGAGCGTCCCGATCTAGAGGTGAGCGGCAGCGATCTCAGCGAGGACGCGCTGGAGCTGGCTCGCAGCAATGGCGTGCACCTCGGTCTCGACGTGAGCTGGCTCAGCGCCGACCTGCTCGACGGTGTGCCAGACGCGTTCGACGCGATCCTCTCCAATCCACCGTATGTGCCTGACGGAGACAGGGCAACCCTTTCCCCCGAGATCGTCCGTCACGAGCCACCCTTGGCCCTGTTCGCAGGTGAGGACGGACTCGATGCGATCCGCCTGCTGGTGGATCGGGCGGCCACGCGTCCCCGCGTGCGCGTGCTTGCTCTGGAGGTCGGCGCCGGACAGGCAGCCAGCGTTGGCGAGCTGATGCGTGTGGCGGGCTTTCCCGCGGTCCGCGCCGAGTGCGACCTCGCCGGAATCGAGCGTGTGGTTGTGGGGGAGCGATGACCGTGGCGCTCACCTCGGCGGATGCCACCATGCTTGAGGCGTGCCTGGCCGGCGACGGGGTTGCGGTGATTCCCACCGACACCGTCTACGGACTCGCCTGCTCTCCCGAGAGCGAGATAGCGATCGGACGCATCTACGAGCTGAAGGGGAGATCCCCGGCCAAGCCCGCGGCGATCATGTTCTTCGCGCCTGATCCGGCGTTGCGGACTCTCACCGAGCTGGGCCCACGCACGCGTATCGCGCTCGATGCGCTCCTACCCGGTCCCGTCACACTCTTGCTCCCCAACCCCGAACGGCGATTCCCGCACGCCTGCGATCCAGCCGCGACCGGCACGGGCCTGCTCGGCTTGCGTGTCCCAGTCCTCTCTGCCGCGCTCGCCCCGCTGAGTGTCCTGAGCGTGCCCGTTATGCAATCGAGCGCCAACCGTTCGGGTGGCAGCGATCCGCGACGGCTGGGAGATATTCCGATCGATTTGCGCCAGGGGGTGGATATGCTGATTGATGGTGGCGAGCTATCCGGCATCGCCTCCACCGTGATCGACCTGTCGCGGTATGAGCGGGATGGCATCTGGCGGATCGTGCGCGCGGGACCGCTAGGGCCTAGCGCTGTAGAGCAACTGCTGGGGCGGCGCTCAGGCGGCGACTAGCGCCGGCGCGATTTTCGCTGCGAGCACCCTGTCTGGCGGCAGGCTCACGGTCAGCGCCCCGTCGCGCTCGAGGAAGAATTTGACATTCACCAGCACCATCCCGATCACTACTCCCGACTCGTCGTAGTCCACCGCGTGCCCCTCAGGCGTGGAGAGCGTCCGGAAAGGCGTTCGCGGCTCTCCCACACTCAGATAGAGCACATCGCCACGCTCGTCGTACTCGTGTTGATCGAATGTAGTACTGCCGATTGTGATTTGCATTTGTTTGCTCACCACTCATGATCCTGGACGAAGGCTGTAACCACAAAGGCTGGAGACTCGTTGAAGTCTACGACGACACGCAGATAGCGTGTGGGCCTGAGATCGCGACGAAAGAACCGCTCGCGTCCGGGTGCCGGATCGCATTCGCGGATATCCGGTCGTGCGACCGCGTCGAGTATTGCCTGTACGTGGCCGAGCATTTGAGGACGACGTCGTGCCAGATGTTGTTCGGTGCGTAGATCGAACCGCACTAGACGTCCGTCGGGATCGGTTGTCTCGCGCGAGTCGCTCGGCATGGAGCAAACGCTAGGGGTCGCTTGGGATGAAACTCGGCGCAGCGGTCGTGCTAGCCTCGTAAAGCGCAGCCGCGACTGGCGCCAGAGGTGGAAAGGACCACCGGGAAGCGGCTGAGAGCATTCGCCGCGCGCCTGGGCACTCACAGCTATTCACAAGCTCTAGGAGCGCGCCCATGTCCGATCTCAGTCCCGACTACTTCAACCGCCCGCTCGCCGAGGTGGACCCGGAGATCGCGGCGGCGTTGCGCGGCGAGCTCGAGCGCCAGCAGAACACGCTAGAGATGATCGCCTCGGAGAATTTCGTGCCGCAGGCGGTGCTCGAATGCCAGGGCTCGGTGCTCACCAACAAGTACGCCGAGGGCTATCCGGGACGGCGCTACTACGGCGGCTGTGAGTGGGTCGACGTGTCCGAGCAGCTTGCGATCGATCGCGCCAAGGCACTGTTTGGCGCCGAGCACGCCAACGTGCAGCCGCACGCCGGCGCACAGGCCAACACCGCCGTCTACCACGCTCTGCTGCAGCCAGGCGAGACGATCATGGGCCTCTCGCTCGCCCACGGCGGCCACCTCTCCCACGGCATGAGAATCAACGTGTCGGGGCGCCTGTATGACATCGCCGCCTACGAGGTGGACCGCGAGACGAGCACGATCGACATGGACGAGGTTGCCCGCATCGCACGCGAGCGGCGCCCCAAGCTGCTGCTTGCGGGCTGGTCTGCCTACCCACGTCAGCTGGACTTCGCCCGCTTCCGCGAGATCGCCGACGAAGTCGGAGCGCTCTTGATGGTGGACATGGCCCACTTCGCCGGGCTCGTCGCCGCCGGACTGCACCCCAACCCGCTGGAGTATGGCGCCGACGTTGTCACCACCACCACCCACAAGACGCTCGGCGGCCCGCGCGCGGGGATCATCCTGTGCAAGGCCGAGCACGCCAAGAAGATCGACTCGGCCGTGTTCCCCGGCCAGCAGGGCGGCCCCTTGGAGCACGTAATCGCAGCCAAGGCCGTCGCGCTTCGCATCGCGGCCAGCGAGCTGTTCGCCGAGCGCCAGCGGCGCACCGTCGAAGGCGCCAAGACGCTTGCCGAGCAGCTGATGCAGGCCGGTCACGGCGTCAACGTGCTGACCGGTGGCACCGACGTGCACCTCGCGCTCGTGGACCTACGCGCGTGCGAGCCCGAGCTGAGCGGCCGCCAAGCCGAGGATCGTCTGCACGAGATCGGCGTCACCGTCAACCGCAACGCCGTTCCCTTCGACCCGCGCCCACCGATGGAGGCCTCGGGCCTACGCATCGGCACGCCCGCGCTGGCCACGCGCGGGCTGGGGGTCGAGGAGTTCACCGAGGTCGGCCAGGTCGTCGCGATCGCGCTCACGCCCGAGTTCGAGTCGCGCCGCGCCGAGCTCGCCGAGCGCGTGCAGGCGGTCGTGGAGCGCCATCCGCTGTACGAGCACCTGAGCGCCCCAGACCGATTGGAGATCGCAGGGATCTCCAATCGGCCCGCATAGCGCTGACGACGTCCGCGCCTGCGATGCTGTGCGCGAGTCGATGGCGCACCTGAATCAACTCGACGCGCTTGCCGCATTCCTCGTTGCCGCGGCCGTGACCGCGTTGCTGACGCCGCTCACGATGCGGCTGGCGAGCGCCGTGGGCGCTGTGGACGAGCCGCGCCAGCGCGGTCTCTCCAGTCGCCCGACGCCGCTGCTCGGCGGTCTTGCGATCTTCGCGGGCGTGCTCGTCGCGACGCTCGCGTTCCTGCCCGCCGGCTACGGATCGAGCGAGCAGATGTGGCGCGGCGTGCTGATCGCCGCCGCGCTCATCACCGTCGTGGGTGCGCTCGACGACCGTTTCGAGCTGCCCCCGATCGTCAAGCTCGCCGGCCAGATCGCCGCTGCCGTGATCGTCGTGCACTTCGGTGTCGTCGTCAAGTCGATCACCCTGCCGTTCGCCGGCACGCTGCACTTCCCCAACGCCGGCGCGACCAACGCGGGCCCGGCGCTGACCGTCATCGGTCTAGTGGTGATGATGAACATCGTCAACCTGTCCGATGGCGTCGACGGCCTCGCCGCCGGCGTGTGCGTGATCATCGCCGGCACGCTGGCGATCATCGCCTTCGATCTCGACCGCGCCGAACCGGGTGTGCTCGCGGCGCTGACGGCCGGGGCGGCGCTCGGCTTCCTGATCCACAACTTCCCGCCCGCCTCGAGTTTCATGGGCGATTGCGGGGCCAACCTGCTGGGACTCTTGATGGGCGTCGTGGCTGTGGAGGCGGCCGTGAAGACCCCTGTGGTGGTGTCGTTCGTGTTGCCTCTGATCCTGCTCACCGTCCCCTTCCTGGACACCACGTTCGTCGTGCTCAAGCGCTTGAAGTACCGCCGCCCCATATACGCGGCCGACAGTGAGCACTTCCACCACCGCATGGCCCGCATCGGCTTCTCCTCGAGGCGCACGATCGCCTATCTATACGCGTGGACGCTGATGCTCGCCGGCTTCGCGCTAGCGCTGCGGTTCGTGCCCTACTCCAACCACAAAGGTCAGCTCTACCTAGGCTGGACGCTTGTGATGGTGGCGCTTGGGTTGCTAGTCATCGCCGCGAGTGTGTATCTCGTATATGTGCTTGAGATTCTCAAGTTCCGTCGCCTCGACGCGCTACGCCTGCGTCGTCTGCGCCCCGACGCCTCGCCCGTGGAGATCGAGCGCGGGGTCGCCCGCGACCTGGAGACCGGCGAATACGACACCGTCGTTGGCAGCGGCACTCGCGCCCCTGCTCGCGCCGACGGCCCGCACGCGCGTGACGCGCTTGGTGTGGGCGATGTGCCTGGCGGGGCTCAGCAGCGGGTCGGCGAGCGGCAGGTGGATCAGGATCGCATAGGCGCAGAACGCGAGCGTGGCTCCACGCAGGCGGCGACTATCGGCGAGAGCGGCGAGCGGCAGGGCCCATATCGCATACCAGGGCAGCAGCCAGGCGGTCGATAGCAGCAGCGCGAGCGTCGCCCAGCCAGCCATCGTGCGCCAGTCCGCGCCGCGCGCGGTGCGCCACAAGCTCACGCCCAACACCAGTACGAATCCCACCACCCACAGATCGCGCCACCAGCTCGGCAACCCGCCGAGCCCCAACCAACGCGCTGTCTCCGCCGGAATGCTGTGCGTGGCGATCAGCTGCTGCTGCTCGCCGAGCGAGTCGACGAAGCCAAACGCGTGCGCGCCAAAGCCAACGACCGCCACGACCGCGAGCAGCACAAGCGCCCCGGCGGCGCTCCCCGCAACTCGCAACCGCTCCCTCAGTCGGGGTGGCGCGAGCACCACAAACGGCAACACCAGACCCGCGGATGCCTTCACGCCCACGCCCACAACGAGTAGTCCCGCCGCGGCACGCAGCCGTGGCGATGCGCCCGCGGCGAGGACCAGGGCACCCGCGAGCACGAGCAGCACGAGCGCATCGTTGTGCGCTCCGCCCACAGCCAGCTCGAGCATCACCGGGTTCAAACCGACAAATACCGCCGCCCACTTTGCCGAGCGCCCCATCTTCTCGGCGGCACGCGCGGTCAGTGCCACCGCGCCCAGGCTCGACGCGACCGCGACCGCCTTCAGCGCCCACAGTCCACCCGCCAGCCCCAGCGGCGCCAGCGGATAGCTGCCAAGCGTGAACAGCGGGCCATAGGGAGAGTTCTGAAACGACCATCCGATAAACGGAAACACGGCATCGGTGGGGGCTTCGGCGGCCACATGCGTGTAGGGGTCAAGGCCATGCAGCACACCCAGTCGCGCAAACGACAGGTAGCCGAACACATCCTGGGAGATCAGCGGTGGTCCCAGCAGCAATATCACGTTCGCCGCCACGATCGCCGCGGCGATCGCCCTGCCCGGGAGCACCCGCGCGGCGAGCAGCACCGCCACATAGCTCGCGCACATCGCGAGCGTCAGTGCTTGAAAGCTGCTCGAGCCGATCCCAAGCCCAAGGTCGTGCAGCGGCCCATACAGCCACGCCGGCCAGCCCCCGCTGCGGCCCGGCACGTACTGCGTGGGGACGCCCGCCGCGCCGGCCGCCACGCCAAACACGCTTGCGAGCACGCCTACGAGCCCGGCGGTTCCCAGCGTGCGCAGGGCGATCGGGGAGCGCGCCGCGCGGCTCGCGGAGCTGCGAGCGTTCTGCGCGGTCGCTACGCTGTTCATGTCGCCGTGCCTCCAGAGCATCCGTCACCATGCGCGCGACCGAGCCGAATTGTCCGGCAGATGGGCAAGGCTTGAACTGTATGCGACGCGGTAACCGCACACACACATCGCGCCGGCGCTCCGGGCCCAAGCGCGTGCTGATTCTCTCCGCCGACGTGGGGGAGGGTCACGCCGCCGCGGCACGCGCGCTCGCTCGGCAGATAGAGAGCTCTCCCGAGCCCGCCGAGGTCACCGTGATCGACGGGCTCGCTGCAATGGGACCGCTGCTGCAGCCGGTTGTCGAGGACGGCTACCGCGTGCAGCTGCGATTCTTTCCGTGGACCTACACCGTCGTGTACTGGCTGCTTGAGAGTGTCGCTCCGGTACGGGTACTGGCGCGCAGACTGCTGTGCCTGCTGGGCTCGCGTCCACTCGCCCGCTCAATCGCCGAGCACGACCCAGACGTTGTCGTCTCCACGTATCCCGCGGTCACGGTCGTACTCGCGCGTCTGCGGCGCACACAGGTTGTGTGCTGTCCGACGGTTGCCACGATCACCGACCTCACCGGCCTGTTCTTCTGGGCCCAGCCCGGTATCGACACTCATCTCGTCATGTACGGCGAGTCGCTGGACTCGGTCGAGCGTATCGCCGGACAGGGGAGCGCCCGGCTCGTCCGCCCGCTGATCTCCTCCGAGTTTCTCGACGAGCGCTCCCAGGTCGATTCACGCAGCGCCCTGGGCCTGCCCGCACAGGGCCGCATGGTCGTCGTCTCCGGCGGCGGCTGGGGAGTCGGCGACGTCGAGGGTGCCGTGCGCACGATCGCCGAAATCCCCGGGGTGAGCGCGATCGTATGTCTGGCGGGACGCAACGAGCAGCTGCTGCAACGTCTGCGCGAGGATTTCGCCGGCGAGCCGCGCGTGCACGTGTATGGCTTCACCGAGAGGATGCCCGAGATACTGGCCGCCGCCGACACGCTCGTGCACTCCACAGGCGGCGTCACCTGCCTGGAGGCGAAGGCCACCGGCACGCCCGTCGTGTCCTACGGACTTCCGGTGGGCCACGCCCGCCTGAACACGCGCGCGATGGCCGACCTCGGTCTGCTGCGCCTAGCCAACGACACGCAGGAGCTGAGCGAGCAGGTGCAGGCGAGCTTTGCCGAACACCACGCGCTCAGTGGACGCGCCGCGCACCCCCGCGAAGGGCTGCTTGCGATCGCCGGTCAGAACACGATCGCGGCACCTGAGCTAGCCGACCCGCCGAGGGTCGCACTCGATCCGGCCGCGGTCGATCTGGTGCTCGACGCGCCCCGCCGAGTGCGCCCGATCCCGTTGTGGCGCTTGCGCATGATCGCGTTTGTCACCCAGTTCGTGCTACTGCTCGCGGTGAGCACGTGGCTGATGTCGACCGACGAGGTCACCGCGGTAGCCGCGCTGTTCTTGGGTGGGCACGCGCTCAAGCAAGTCGACACGAGCGCGCCCGACGTGGGACTCGTGGTGCGGGCTCCGGCCGGCGAGGTACCGCGGCTCGCCGGTGAGCTCGAGCGTGCCGGCGTGCACGCGTCGTTTGCCGACAACGGCGCCTACGCGTCGAGCACGATCGCCGATCTGCACATGCTGCACGACGAACTCATGCCGGAATTGCCGCACTCGGGCTCGGTATTTCGGTGGGTGCGCACGCGTGGCACACTGAGCCGCCAAGCCCACGCGCTTGGTTTGCGCCATCGCTTCTACTTCCTGCAGCCCCCCAAAGGTCTGACCGTGGGCCAGCTCGTGCTCGCTCGCACGGCGGGCGCCACGCCCGTCGCCGGCGCGCTGCGTCTGAAAGCCGGTGGGCCGATTCCTCAGCGCTCGGCGCGTGCCGGGGATGTCGTCGTGGTGTCTGTCGCCGACGGCTTGCCGTCATCGCTGAGCGGGATCGAGCGGATCGTGTCGTGGTTGCGCTCCGACGGGCTGTCGGTCGAGCCACTTGGCTCGCTCACGCGCTCGCCTTCCATCAAAGCGAGCAAGAGCGGTGAGCGCGCCAGTGCGGCGGCGCCGACCACAAGCACCGCCAGCGAGATCGACAAGGGCACGCCGCCGAGCGGGGTGGAGGCGAAGCTTTCCCCCAGTAGCAGCGGTGCGAGCACCACCGGTACGACCGTCTGAGTAACGAACACCACCGGCGCGACCTGGATCGCGGGACGCATCTGCAGCGAGCTCATCTCGCTGAGCGCCGCCACGGCCGAGGCGGCTGCCGTGGAGAGCCCCCAGGCGAGCGCAAACCACAGGCGACCTCGGGAGAGATCGTCGGAGAACAGCTTGGTCGCCACGCCGCTCCAGGCATAGCCCAGTCCCGCTGCAATCATCGTCAGCGAAGCGGCTGGTCGGCGTACGCGATTGACGATGTATGGAAGCAGCGTCAACAGCCCAAGCCCCACGAGTACGAGCGTGACGGTGATGTTGTTGGTGTGCGCGGTGCTGCGGTTGGGGGCGCACGCCGCGATGCCGGCCACGCCGATCACGATCGCGCCCATCGCGAGGTGCTCGCGCCGTCCGGCGCGCTCGCCGAGCATGCGCTCGCCGAAGAACAGCAGCACGAGCAGCCCCACGGCCATCGTAGGCTGCACGACCACCAGCGATACGAGCAGCAGTGCCACCACCTGTAGCGGCCAGCCGAGCATCGAGAGGCCAGTCCCAGCGAGCCAGCGCGCACGGCGCAGTAGATTGAGGGCAAGCGCGGGATGCAGATGCTCGGTGTGAGGAGTGCGCTTGGCATCCATCGCCTGCAGCGCGACCCCTAGGCTGTAGAAGGCCGACGCGGCCACCGCCGCCAAGATTCCCAGCGTGAGCTTGAGCATTTATCCAACCGATCATGGCAGCACCGCTCCCCGGATCGCGGGCGCGGCGGCGGCCGTGGCGATGGCGAGTTATGCGCTGCCGGCGCTTGCCGGCTCGTGGCCGGTGGGCTTTCCGCGCTCGCCGGCGCCGATCTGGCCCGCACTGCGCCGCTCGCTGGGGGTTGAGGATCGCACCGCGAGCGAGCACGGTTGGGCGCTCACCTTCGACGACGGCCCGCACGTGCAGGGAACCCCCACGGTACTCGAGATCCTGAGGAGTCGTGGGGTGCCCGCAACGTTCTTCTTGGTCGGCGAGCAGGTTCTGCGCAACCCCTCGATCCCGGCGGAGATCCTCGCCGCCGGGCACACGATTGGACTGCACTGCCACCGCCACCGCAACCTGTTGCGGCTCTCGCCGTGGCAGGTTCGCGAGGATCTGGCACGCGCGCAAGCGGCGATCGAGGACGCCACCGGCGTCGCGCCGATGCTCTATCGCCCCCCCTACGGGGTGCTCAACGCGACAGCGCTACGCCTCGCAAAGCAGGCGGGGCGGCGCACGCTTCTCTGGACCCACTGGGGACGCGATTGGGAGAAGCGCGCCACACCCGAGTCGATCGCTGCGCGCCTGACAGACGGTGTCCAGGAGGGGTCGATCCTGCTGCTCCACGACGCCGACGACTACAGCGCGCCCGACTCGTGGCGGCGCACCGTGCTCGCGTTGCCGCGGGCGCTCGATGCGCTCGGCGAGAGCGGCATCGAGGCTGTGCTGCCTTGAGAAGGTCGTCGAAGCCTCGTTCTGGCTTCGCCGCTGGATAACATCGTCTGCTTGCCCGATTCGAGCACAGCCGAGCGCGTTGCGAGGCCGAGACTCGTGACGCAGCCTGACGTCGGCAGCGGATCGGCGCCGACCCCGCAGGAGGTCAAACGCCCCCGCTGGTGGGGCGAGGTATTGGTGATCGCATGGTTGGCGTGGGTGTATGACGCGATCAACAATCTGGCTCCGGTGCGCGAACAGACCGCGCTTGCCCACGGTCGCGCGATCCTCAGTCTCGAGCGCTCGCTGCAGCTCTCGCCCGAGCTCACGCTCAACCGTTGGCTGGCTGTCCACCACACGCTCGGGGCGATCACCTCCTACTACTACGACAACGCTCATTTCATCGTCACGTTCGGGCTGCTCGTCTGGCTGTGGTGGAAGCGCGCGGACATCTACCGGCCCATGCGCAGCGTGCTCGTGACGATCAACGTGATCGGGCTGATCGTGTTCTGGCGATATCCGGTGGCCCCACCGCGACTGCTCGCGGGGAAGGGCTTCACCGACGTCGTGGCCTCCACGCACACGATCGGCTCCTGGCACACGGGCAGCCTTGCCGCCGACGCCAACCAGTTCGGCGCGATGCCCTCGCTGCACATCGCCTGGGCGGTGTGGTGCACGCTTGTGCTGTGGCGGCTCTCCTCACGCACCTGGGTGCGCATGCTCGCGGTTATCTATCCCTGCGTGACGGGCCTCGCGGTGCTGTCCACCGGCAACCACTATCTGCTCGACCTGGTTGGCGGTCTCGTGACGTTTGCGCTCGCGTTCGCACTCGTGCGACTTGGCTACATGGCTGTAGCGCATGTCACAAAGTTGTTACTAAGTCGGAAAACAGGTAGACTCGCGGCGGCCACCGACGACGTGCTCTGAGGGGAGCGAGGGGTCCGCCGCCTTAAACGCGCGCGGGCCTTTGGATGTGTAGGGTAGCCCACCCACCTGCCCACCCACCACCATCGAATATGCCCGACCGACTAGCGACAATGAGTGATGTCACCGTCCCCGCGCGCGCGAGCGCAGCGGCCCAAAGCGCCGACGCACAAGTCGGCGCAAACCCCCTGGGCGCTGCGCTGCGCCATCTCGATCTGATCCTGGTGGCGGTGGCGGTGCCCGTCACGCTGGCGCTGGGTGCGCCCGCGGTGGGCGTTGTCGTGAGCGCGACAGCGTGGATGCTGCAGTACGTGGTCGCCCGGGCCGCCAGGCACTGGATCGCCGGGCAGGGATCCAATGCCCGCTTCGGTCTCAATCTCATCGACGGGTTCGGACGCATCTGGCTGCTCGCGGGCGCGATTGTGCTCGCTGCCGTCATCGGCGGACGCTCAGACGGGCTGGCCGCCGCGCTCATGATCTTCGGCGCCTACTCGGTCGCATTCGCCGTGCGTGTGGTCAGCGGACGACCGCAAGGAGCGCAGCGATGAGCGCGGTGGCAGCGGTAGCGCCCGCCGGAGCACCGGCTCCCGGAGCACCGGCTCCCGCCAAGCAGGGGATGAGCCAGGGACGGAAGGTCCTCTACTCGGTCCTGGGGGTGTGGCTCGGCGGGATCGTGCTGTTCGTGATCCTGTTCGGCGTAACCGCCCATAAGGCCCCGGCGGTCGCCAGCAGCGTCTTCTCCCCCACCGATGAGTTCAAGCTCGACAGCTGGTTCAAACTCGGCCCGGTCGCATTCAACAAGGGTGTTCTGTATCTGCTGATCACGGCCAGCATCACCATCGGGGTGATGCTCTACATCTCGAGGCGCCTGCAGCAACGCCCCGGTCGCCTCCAGGCGGCGGTCGAGATGTTCTACGACTTCACCCGCAACATGTCGAGGGAAAACCTCAACAAGGACATGGAACGCAAGTATTTCCCGCTGATCGCCACGATCTTCGTGTTCATCCTGGTGAGCAACTTGATCGGCTACATCCCGCTGCCGGTCAACTCGGGTGAGACGTTCAAAGTGTTCGGAGCGAGCATCCCCTCGTTTCAGATCTACGCGGCCGACACCAATGTCGCGTTCCCGCTGATCCTCGCGCTCGGCGTCTTCGTCATGTTTACCTACGAGGGAGTCAAGCATCACGGCCCGATCGGATACCTCAAGAGCTTGATGCCCGGTGGCGTCAAAGGCGTGATCGTGCTCCTGATCTTCCCGATCGAGATCCTCTCCAACTTCCTGCGCCTGATATCCCTCACGGTGCGACTGTGGGCGAACCTGCTCGCCGGTCACATGCTGATCGCGTTCATGGGCGGCGAGTTGGGCGTGCTCGTCGGGCTGCAGCTTGTGTCCTGGTTCTTGCTGCCGGCAGGAATCGCGATCTTCCTCTTCGAGGCCGTGCTGATCGCTGGTCTACAGGCCTTTATCTTTTCCATCTTGACCGCCATCTACCTCGGCGGAGCGGTCGAAAGTCACTAACAAACAAGGAGCTATCGAGCGATGCAGTTTCTACACCTCTTGAGTGCGATCCACCCGCTGCTGGGTGTCGTCGAACCGATCATCAAGCAGAGCCAGGATGCCGGTCGCGCGATCGCGCTGGGCGTTGGAGCCGGTGGCGGTGCCGCTGGTGCCGGGGCGGGCATCGGAGCGGTGTTCAACGCCTCGATCCAGGCCAAGACCCGCCAGCCCGAGCTGCGCGCCGACGTCGAGCGCGATCAGTGGCTTGGCTTCGCGCTCACCGAGGCGTGCTTCTTCTACGGCCTTGTCGGCGGCTTCATCGCCTTCTTCCTGTAGGCCGAGATGCACGCTGCAATCCCACTCGCCTCCAGTAGCGGCTCGTTCCTGATCACCCCAAATGTGGGGATCATGATCTGGACCATCGTCGTGTTCGCCATCTCGCTGTTCATCCTGCGCAAGTGGGTGTACCCGGTCATCGGTGAAGCCCTGGACAAGCGCGCCAAAGCGATCGCGGGCGACATCGACGCCGCCGAGCAGACCCGTAAGGACGCCAATGAGCTGCTGGCCGAATACCGCGAGCGCCTGAAGGAGGCTCGCGCCCAGTCCGAGGAGATCGTCCAGCGTGCGCGCCAAACCGCCGACACGCACGAGCACGAGTCCCGCGAGCGTGGCCAGGAGATTCTCGCCGAGGCCGCCAAGCGCGCCGAGCGCGACATCGACGCTGCTACCAAGCGAGCGCTCGACGACATTCGTCGTGAGGTCGCCGACCTCACGATCATGGCCGCCGAGAAGGTCACGCGCAAGAGTCTCGACGACGCCGACCAGCGTCGCCTGGTCGAGGAGGCCCTGAGCGAGCTCGACTTCTCGAGCCTATCTTCGGGAGCGCAGAACTGATTCGGATGACGGCCCGCTCGCCACTGATATCTAGGATTCCGACACGTCATCCTGGGCTGGTTTTGCCGACCCCGGCGTTGACGAGCGGGCCGAAAGGACGCCCCTAATGGAGGAGCTAGCCCAGGTCTACGGACGCTCGCTGTTTCAGGTCGCCCTGGAGAAGGGTCGCCTGGATGAGATCCGTGAGCAACTCGGCCAGTTCGCGGACGCTCTCGATGAGCACCGCCAACTTGCCGTGTTCTTCTTCTCGCCCTACTTCTCGAGCGTCGAGAAGCAGCAGTCGCTGCCCACGCTGCTCGATGGGGCCGATGAGATCCTGCTCAATTTCTTGGCGCTGCTCATCGAAAATCACCGCATGCCCGTCATCTTCCGCATCCGTCACGAATACGAGCGGCTGTGGGACGAGGAGAACAAGACCCTGCCGGTGGAGATCACGAGCGCGATCGCCCTCGATGAGGCCACCACCGAGAGTCTGGGCAAGACGATCGGAGAGCGCGCTGGGCGCAAGGTCACCTTGGCCGCGCGCGTGGACCCGGACATTCTCGGCGGCATCGTCATCAGGGTCGGTAACTCGATCCTCGATGCCTCTATTCGCAACCGACTGGAGCAGCTGCGCAGGCACGTTGCCCAAGGAGCCTCTTCATAGAGGGTGGCGCAGCCGGCCACTGGCCGGCGAGCCGGGCCCCTCGCTAATTAGGAGAAAACATGCAGATCAATCCTGACGAGATCACAAGCATTCTGAAGAGCCGCATCGAGGGACTCGACAGCGGCACGGCCGAGCTGACCGAGGTGGGCACCGTGCTGAGCGTGGCCGACGGCATCGCGCGCCTGCACGGCCTGGAGAACTGCATGTCCTTCGAGATGCTCGAGCTTCCTCACGGCGTTACGGGTCTGGCGCTGAACCTCGAGTCCGACAACGTCGGCGCCGTGCTGTTCGGCGAGTGGGAGAAGGTGTCCGAGGGCGACACCGTCAAGCGCACCGGCTCGCTCCTGGAGATCCCTGTTGGCGACGCGCTGCTGGGCCGGATCGTGGATCCGCTGGGTCGTCCGCTCGACGGCAAGGGAGAGGTCGCCACCAGCGAGCGGCGCCCGGCCGAGTTCAAGGCGCCCGGCGTCGTTCAGCGCCAGCCGGTCAAGCAGCCGATGCAGACCGGTCTGAAGGCGATCGACGCGATGATCCCGATCGGCCGCGGTCAGCGCGAGCTCATCATCGGCGATCGCCAGACCGGCAAGACCGCGATCGCGATCGACACGATCATCAACAACAAGGACACGGGCGTGGTGTCGGTATACGTGGCGATCGGCCAGCGCATGGCGACGGTCGTGGCGCTCGCGCAAACGCTTGAGGAGTATGGGGCGCTGGAGAACACGATCATCGTTGCCGCCCCCGCCGATGAGGCCGCTCCGATCAAGTTCATGGCTCCCTACGCAGGCTGCGCGATGGCCGAGCACTTCCTCTACAACGGCAAGCACGCGCTGTGCGTGTACGACGACCTCACAAAGCACGCCTACGCGTATCGCCAGATGTCGCTGTTGCTGCGCCGCCCGCCAGGACGCGAGGCCTACCCGGGCGACGTCTTCTACCTGCACTCGCGTCTGCTGGAGCGCGCGGTCAAGCTCAACGACGACCTCGGTGGCGGCTCGCTCACCGCGCTGCCGATCATCGAGACACAGGCCGGCGACGTCTCCGCGTACATCCCCACGAACGTGATCTCGATCACCGACGGGCAGATATTCCTGGAGTCGAAGCTGTTCAACTCGGGTGTGCGGCCCGCCATCAACGTCGGCATCTCGGTCTCGCGCGTCGGTGGTAACGCACAGATCGGCCCGATGAAGAAGGTCGCAGGACGAATCAAGCTCGAGCTCTCCCAGTACCGTGATCTGGAGGCATTTGCGCAGTTTGGCTCAGACCTCGACGCCGACACGCAGCGCACGCTCGCCCGCGGCGAACGCCTGGTGGCGACGCTCAACCAGCACGAGCGCGCGCCGCTGGCCGTCGAGGATCAGGTCGTGCAGATCTTCGCCGCGACCAACGGCTATCTGGACCGCCTAAACGTCGAGCGCGTGCCGGAGTTCCTGCTCGCGGTCACCGAAAGGCTGCACTCCCAGCACCCGGAGCTGCGCGCGAAGATCAACGGCGGCGACTGGTCGGATGAGACTCAGAAGGAGGTGCGCGACACAGTCGAGGCCTTCGCACGAGACTTCGGTTACGACCTCGACGAGGAAGGTCAGCCGCTGGATGAGGACGCGCCACTGCGCAAGGATGAGTCCCCCGCCCGGCAGGAGCCCCAGGCGGCTTAGCGCCAGCCGAGGTCAATAGTCATGGCATCTCAACGCGACGTCAAGAACAAGATCGCCTCGGTGAAGAACATCCAGAAGATCACCCGGGCGATGGAGATGGTGGCAGCGGCCCGTCTACGACGGGCAGAGCAGCGCATCTCCGCTCTGCGTCCGTACGCGGATGCCATCGGGCGCATGACACGCCAGGCCGCGCAGGCGGCCGGCTCGGAGGCCGCGAACCTGCCGCTGTTGCGTGAGCACGAGTCTGAAAGCAAAGTAGGCCTGTTGCTCGTCACCGGCGACCGCGGCCTTGCGGGCGGCTTCAACTCCCAGATCATCCGTGCCGGCGTGCGCCTCTCTGCCGAGCTGACCGGCGAGGGGCTGAGCAGCAGCTGGTATGCGACCGGGCGCCGCGGCGTCTCCTCGATCACCTTCCGCGGGCACGAGCTCAGCGGTAGCTATACGGGCTTCTCCGACCGGCCGTCCTATGCTGACGCGCGCACGATCGCCGACGACGTGATCGAGGCTTACGTGGCCGGCCGCCTCGATCGCGTCGAGATGCTCTACAACTCCTACGTATCGCCGCTCACCCAGCACGTCACTCGTCAGCGGCTGCTCCCGCTCTCCCACCAGGAGATCGCCGGCGACGAGGAGGACGCTTCGACGGGCTCGCGAGAGGCATCTGCCCCCCCGAAGCCGACACCGGTCGACTACGAGCCGGACCCCGAGAAAATCCTCAGGCGCCTGGTTCCCGACTACATCGAGATATCGATCTACCGGGCGCTCGTGGAGTCTGCCGCAGGTTTCTTCGGCGCTCAGATGACGGCAATGCGCAGCGCATCGGAGAACGCCGGCGAAATCATCACCGAGTACACACTGCAAATGAACCGCGCCCGCCAAGCCGAGATCACCCAGGAGATCATGGAGGTCGTTGCGGGAGCCGAGGGGCTCAGCTAGGACGCCCTTCCAGTTGCGCGCAGCCACCACGAAACGAACTTGAACCGATGATTAGGAGACTCGAGAGCTAATGCCACCCAGCACCACCACAGAGCCCGCCACAGCAGCGAATGGAATCGCCTCGCGCAACGTTGGGCGCATCGAGGAGATCCAGGGCGTCGTGATCGAGGCCGTGTTTCCCGACCGCCTGCCCGAGATCAACCACGCGATCACGGTTGCCCGTCCGGCCGCGGCGGCCGCCGAGGAGGCCGAGGGTGTCAGCACGGAGGCCGGTGGCGATGTGCTCGTGTGCGAGGTCCAGCAGCACCTCGGCGATGACCGTGTACGCGCGGTCGCGATGGACACGACCGACGGCCTGGCCCGCGGTGCCGAGGTGATCGACACGGGCGGCCCGATCACGGTGCCGGTCGGAGAGGCGACGCTAGGGCGAATCTTCAATTTGCTGGGGGAAACAATCGACCTCGGCGAGGAGTTGCCCAAGGACACTCAACGCCGTGGCATCCATCAGGATGCCCCACGCGCCGAGGACCTGACGCCGACCACCGAGATGTTCGAGACGGGCATCAAGGTGATCGACCTGCTCGCGCCATACGCCAAGGGCGGCAAGGTCGGGCTGTTCGGCGGCGCCGGCGTGGGCAAGACAGTGCTGATCCAGGAGCTCATCCACAACCTCGCCAAGGAGCACGGCGGGCTGTCGGCGTTCTGCGGCGTGGGCGAGCGCTCGCGCGAGGGCAACGACCTGTGGCTGGAGATGAAGGAGTCGGGCGTGCTCGACAAGACGATGCTCGTCTTCGGCCAGATGAACGAGCCCCCGGGAGCACGTATGAGGGTGGCCCTCTCCGGTCTGACGATGGCCGAATACTTCCGCGACCAGGGCCAGGACGTGCTGCTGTTCATCGACAACATCTTCCGTTTCGTGCAGGCCGGCTCCGAGGTCTCCGCACTGCTCGGGCGGATGCCCTCCCAAGTGGGCTACCAGCCGACGCTCGAGACCGAGATGGGCCAGCTTCAGGAGCGCATCACCTCCACACGCGAGGGCTCGGTTACCTCGGTGCAGGCGATCTACGTGCCGGCCGACGATCTCACCGACCCGGCGCCGGCATCGGTGTTCGCCCACCTTGGCGCCACCACGGTGCTTTCAAGGGCGATCTCCGAGAAGGGCATCTACCCCGCGGTCGATCCGCTGGACTCGACCTCGACGATCCTCAAGGCCGACATCCTCGGCGAGGATCACTTCCGTGTCGCCAACCAGGTCAAGGAGATCCTGCAGCGCTACAAGGAGCTGCAGGACATCATCGCGATCCTCGGAATCGACGAGCTCTCTGATGAGGACAAGCTGACAGTGCAGCGCGCGCGCAGGATCGAGCGCTTCCTCTCCCAGCCGTTCTTCGTCGCCGAAGAGTTCACGGGCACACCGGGCGCATATGTGCCGATCGCCGAGACGATCAGGGGTTTCCAGGAGATCATCGACGGCAAGCACGACGAGGTCCCCGAGAGCGCGTTCTTCCTAAAGGGCACGATCGACGAGGTCGTCGAGGCGGCCAAGAAGTAGATCATGGCGCACACAAAGTTCCCAGTCGAAGTGCTCACACCCGAGGGCGAGGTCTTCTCCGAAGAGGTGGAGATGCTCTCGACCTTCACAACGGTCGGCTCGATCGGCATCCTCGCCAACCACGAGCCGCTGCTGGCTCGCCTTGAGCCAACCGAGCTGCGGTTGTACCGCTCGGAGTCTGAGATCGTGCGCTTCGCGCAGGCCGAGGGTTACCTGCAGTTCGCCGAGAACCGTGCGCTTGTGCTGGTGGAGGAGGCGATCGCCCCGGACGCGCTCGATCGCCCGACAATCGAGACGCAGCTCTCCGACGCCCGCGCGTCGGCCCAGCATGCCGAGGAGGGCTCAGAGGAGAGCGCGCGCGCCCTGCGCGATATCAAGCGCTACGAGGCATTTCTCGCCGTTGAGGCGTGAGCCTATGAGCGCCGAGCGCGAGCCGATCGGGGTGATCGGCACCGGTTACGTGGGGCTGGTCACCGCCGTTGGGTTTGCCGAGCTGGGTAGTGAGGTGTGGTGCGTCGATGTCGATGCGGAGAAGATCGCGCGTCTGGAGCGTGGTGAGATCCCCATTTACGAGCCGGGTCTTGAGGAGCTGATGGCGCGCAACCGCGAGCGCCTGCACTTCTCTACCGAGCTTGCGCCCGCGCTCGAGCACGCGCGGCTCTTGTTCGTGGCGGTCGGCACGCCACCCACGCACTCCGGCGACGCGGACCTGTCGGCCGTGCACAGTGTGGTCGACTCGATGCCCACCCCCGACGGTCACGCGCTCGTGATGAAGTCGACCGTGCCGTGCGGGACAGGAGCCAACATCCGACGGATCTTCGGAGAGCGCGGCAAGTCCGGCTTCAGCTACGTGTCATGCCCCGAGTTCCTGAAGGAGGGTTCGGCCGTCGGTGACTTTCTGCACCCAGATCGCGTCGTCATCGGCGGGGAGGGCGATTGGGCCCACGAGGCGGTGGTGGGGCTGTATCAGCCGTTTGGCGCTCCGCTGGTCAGCACCGACGTGGCAAGTGCGGAGATGATCAAGCTCGCGGCCAATGCGTTCCTGGCGACCAAGATCTCGTTCATCAACGAGATCGCCAATGTCTGTGAGGTGCTTGGCGCGGACGTCGTCGAGGTCGCGCGCGGAATGGGCCTTGACGATCGCATCGGCCCAAAGTTCCTGCAGGCCGGGCTCGGCTATGGCGGCAGCTGCTTCACCAAGGACGTCAGCGCACTGAAGCTGCTCGCCGGCAACTCCGGCTATCACTTTCAGCTGCTCAACGCTGTGATCGAGGTCAACGAGCTGCAAAAGCGCAGGGTGGTCTCCAAGCTGCAGCGTCACCTAGGGGAGCTGGCGGGCCGGCGAGTGGCGCTGCTGGGGCTTGCGTTTAAGCCCAACACCGACGACATGCGCGGCGCCTCCTCGCTTGTGCTCGCAGCGCGCCTACAGGCCGAGGGCGCGCACGTACGCGCATTCGACCCGGTCGCCGAGCAGGCCGCGCGGGCGCTGATGCCCCAGCTCGACTACGCAGATTCGGCCCTTGACGCGATCGTCGACGCCGACGCGGTTATCCTGGTCACCGAGTGGCCAGAGTTCCTGCAGCTCGAATGGAGCGATGTCGCCCGCGCGATGCGGGGGACGTTGCTGATCGACGGGCGCAACGCACTCGATGGCGAGGCTGTGCGCGCGGCCGGTCTTACCTACGAGGGGATCGGTAGACACTGATGCAAGCGGTGATTCTCGTCGGCGGGGAGGGCACGCGCCTGCGCCCGCTCACCTCGACCGTGCCCAAGCCGGTCGTGCCGCTGGTGGACAGGCCGTTCATCTCCTACATGCTCGAGTGGTTGTGTGCGCACGGCATCGACGATGTGATCATGTCGTGTGGGTTTCTCGCCACCAGCGTGCGCAACGTGCTCGGCGACGGCTCGGTCTACGGGATCAGGTTGCGCTTCGTCGAGGAGCCCGATCCCCGTGGCACCGCCGGCGCGCTGAAGTTCGCCGAGTCGTTGCTTGACGAGCGCTTCCTGATGCTCAACGGGGACGTGCTCACCGACATCGACCTGACCGAGCAGATCGCCCAGCACGAGCGCACAGGCGCCAAGGCTACGCTGGCGCTCGTGCCAGTCGAGGACCCCAGTGCCTATGGTCTGGTGTGCTTGAAGGACGATCGTGCTGTCAAGGACTTCATCGAGAAGCCGAGCTCTGACCGCATAGAGGGTGGCGCAGCCGGCTACAGGCCGGCGAGCCGGGCCCCTCTTCTTCGGTCATACACGAATCTGATCAGCGCCGGTGCGTACGTGCTGGAGCGTGACATTCTCGAGCTGGTGCCCTCCGGACGCAACGTGTCGATCGAGCGCGAAGTATGGCCGCGGCTGATCGGCGCGGGCCTTTACGGCTACCCGTCAGAGAGCTACTGGCTTGACATCGGCACGCCCGCGCGCTACCTGCAGGGCACTTTCGACATCCTCGAGGGCAACGTCCAAACCGCGGTGCGCGAGCGTCTCGGCGACGGCTACATGTCGGTGTCCGCGGACGCGCTCGTGAGCGGACGCGCGATCCCGCCCGCGGTGATCGAGGCCGGCGCCGCGGTCGCAGAGGGCGCGCACGTCGGCAGTCTGGTCGTGCTCGGCCACGACGTAAAGATCGGCGCCGGAAGCACCGTCGAGCGTGCCGTGATCCTCAACGGCACCGAGATCGGCGAGAATTGCACGCTGCGCGATTGCATCGTGGCGGCTGGGTGTCGTGTCGGCGCCGGCACCCACATCCAGGAAGGTTCCGTACTTGGCGAGGGAGTCACGGTGGGGGCGGACAACACGATCGCTGGCGGCGCGCGTATCTTCCCCGGTGTTGAACTACCCGACGGCGCAATTAAGTTTTAGCTCTGCGCTCGCCCTCGTCCGCCTGTCTGGCCGTGCTTCGACCTATCCGTCGTGCGCCCGTACAGTTCCAACCCATACACTCTGGCCCACCCTCAACAGGAGACGAGTAGATGAGCGAAGTCGGCGGCGCCGCCACACCGACCACTGATGCCCTCTCACGCGAGGCGATTGCGCGCGTGGACGCGTCTGGCCAGCTGGATGATGTGCTGTCGCTGCCCGAGCATTTGCGTGACGCGCTATGGCGGGTGGAGTCGGCGATTATGGCCGAGTGGGACACACCGGCCGGCCTTGTAGTGGCGGGCATGGGCGGCTCGGCTATCGGCGGCGCGCTCGCCCGTGCCGCGCTCGGCGACCACTCCTCGCGACCGATCTTCGTAACGCGCGCCTACGGGCTGCCGTCGTGGACGACGCCCGACACAACGGTGCTGTGCGCGAGCTACTCCGGCAACACCGAGGAGACGCTCGCCTGCTACGAGTCCGCCGGTGCGCTTGGCGCGCAGCGAGTGGTCGTCACCACCGGTGGACGCCTGGCGGAGATGGCGCGTGCCGACAGCGTGCCCGTGATACCGCTTCCAGGCGGCTTCCAGCCACGCGCCGCGGTCGCCTACATGACCGTGGCGGCGCTCGAGGTGGCGGCGCTATGCGGCGCCGGGCCACGGCTTACCTCTGAGATCGACGTCGCAGCGTCTCATACCGAGCAGCTCGTGGCCGAGTGGGGTCCCGATGCGGCCGATGACTCGTTGGCCAAGCAGGTTGCGCGCGGCCTCTTGGGGACGGCCCCGGTGATCGCGGGAGCCGGGCTCACGGTCCCGATCGCCTATCGCTGGAAGACACAGATCAACGAGAACTCAAAGCAGCCCGCCTTCGCCCATGAGCTGCCCGAGCTCGACCACAACGAGCTCGAGGGCTGGGACGGCGCCCAGGACGTCGGCCGCTTCTCGGCCGTGTTCCTCGACGACTCCGACGCCCATCCACGCGTCAAGGAGCGCATGGACTTGACCGAGAAGCTGATCGCCGGCAACGCCTCGGCTAGCTTTCGCCTGGAGACGCGCGGGCAGACCACGATCGAGCGCGTCATCTCGCTGGTGCTGCTGGGCGACCTCGTCTCGATCTACCTGGCCACCCTGCGCGGCGTCGATCCGGGACCGGTCAAGCTGATCGAACAGCTCAAGGCCGATCTCGTAAAGCGCTAGCCGGTCGCGCGTCAAGCGCGCCCAGAACCTTGACACGGTCGTGATAAGGTCTGCGGAATGCAGGCCCCGCAGCTCGATGCGCTGACGATCAACGAGGCAGCCGAGACGACCGGCTGGTCGGCGCGGATGCTGCGCTACATCGAGAGCATCGGGCTGGTCGAGCCCGCCCGGTCCGAGTCCGGCTACCGCCTGTATGGACCGGCGGAGCTACAACGTCTGAGCACGTTGCGCGAACTGCTCGAGGATCAGGGCATCGACCTCGGCGAGGTTGGGTTCGCTTTGCGATTGCGCCGCGATCCCACCTTGCGTGAGGAGATCGATCGATGGCTCGCCTCCGAGCCGGCTCGCCCCGAGCACGTCAGCGCCGCCGACTGGCTGCGCTTCGAGCAGGAGAAGCACCAGCGGTTGTTGCTCGCCGTCAAGTCGTCTCCCGCCGGCGCCGACCTGGCTTCCGAGACGACGCCAGATCCAGTCAACACCGCTTCCAAGCCACAAACGACCATGGAGATCGCATGACCCCCACCGCCACGCTGACCGACACCGACTTTAAGGTGGCCGACCTCTCGCTCGCCGAGTTCGGGCGCAAGGAGATCACGCTCGCCGAGCACGAGATGCCCGGCCTGATGGCGATCCGTCGCGAGTATGCAGACGCTCAGCCGCTCGCCGGCGCTCGCATAACGGGCTCCCTGCACATGACGATCCAGACTGCCGTGTTGATCGAGACGCTGACCTCGCTCGGTGCCCAGGTGCGCTGGTGCAGCTGCAACATCTTCTCCACTCAGGACCACGCGGCCGCGGCGGTGGCGGTGGGCCCAGATGGCACTCCAGAGGACCCGCGCGGGGTGCCCGTATTCGCCTGGAAGGGTGAGAGCTTGGAGGAGTACTGGTGGTGCACCGACCGCGCGCTGCGTTGGCCGGGTGAGGACGGAACGTCCGGGGAATCTGATCCCGATGAATCGGATCCCCCCGGCCCTGAGCCATCCCAATCATCTGGTCCCAACATGATCCTCGACGATGGCGGCGATGCCACGCTGTTCATACACAAGGGCACCGAGTACGAGGCCGCGGGCGCGGTCCCCGATCCGGCTGGGGCGGAGTCCGAGGAGTTTCAGGTCGTGCTCTCGTTGCTTACGCGCTCGCTGGAGGAAGATCCGCAGCGCTGGACGAAGATCGGCCAGGGCGTCAAGGGGGTCACCGAGGAGACGACCACCGGTGTACACCGCCTCTACCAGATGGTGGAGAGCGGCGAGCTGCTGTTCCCCGCCATCAACGTCAACGATTCGGTCACCAAGTCGAAGTTCGACAACCTCTACGGTTGTCGCCACTCACTGATCGACGGCATCAACCGCGCCACCGACGTGATGATCGGCGGCAAGGTCGCGGTCGTGTGTGGCTTCGGCGATGTCGGCAAGGGTTGTGCCGAATCGCTGCGCGGCCAGGGCGCGCGCGTCGTTATCACCGAGATCGACCCGATCTGCGCTCTACAGGCAGCGATGCAGGGCTATGAGGTCAACACACTCGAGGACGTCATTGAGAGAGGTGACATCTTCGTCACGACGACCGGCAACAAGGACATCATCACCGCCGAGCACATGGCGCGCATGAAGCACCAGGCGATCGTCGGCAACATCGGCCACTTCGACAACGAGATCGACATTGCCGGCCTCCTCAAGACGCCCGGGATCCAGCGCATCAACATCAAGCCGCAGGTCGACGAGTGGGTCTTCTCAGACGGCCACGCGATCATCATGCTCTCCGAGGGACGCCTCCTGAACCTCGGCAACGCCACGGGCCATCCGAGCTTTGTGATGAGCAACTCGTTCACCAACCAGACGATTGCCCAGATCGAGCTGTTCTCCAAGAACGACGAGTACGAGAAGCGCGTGTATGTGCTGCCCAAGCACCTCGACGAGAAGGTCGCGCGCCTGCACCTCAATGCGCTCGGCGTGAAATTGACAACGCTCAGCGAGGAGCAGGCGGCCTATATCGGCGTGCCCGTCGGCGGTCCCTACAAGGCCGACCACTATCGCTACTGATCCCGCAGGCTCCAGCTTCGCCGACAGCGGGCAGGCCCGCATCGAATGGGCCGACTCGCAGATGCGAGTGCTGGCCGAGGTGCGCGAGCGCTTTGGGCGCGAGCGCCCACTCGAGGACGTGAGCGTAGCGGCCTGTCTGCACGTGACGGCCGAGACAGCCAATCTCGTGCGGGCCCTGATCGCCGGGGGAGCGCGGGTGGCGTTGTGCGCCGCCAACCCGCTCTCCACGCAGGACGATGTGGCGCTGGCGCTCGTCGAGCGTCATGGCGCCACCGTACTTGCCGCATATGGCGAGAGCGCCAAGCGCTATGCCGAGCACGTGCACAAGCTGGTCGAGGGTGCACCCCAAATCACGATCGACGACGGCGCGGATCTGATCGGTGCGATCCACGAGCGCAGCCCGGTGCGCGCAGCGGAGATGCTGGGCGGCACCGAGGAGACCACCGCTGGGCTCGTGCGCGTGAGGACGCTCGCCGAGCAGGGCACGCTCGCCTGCCCCGTGCTGGCGGTCAACGAGTCGCGTACCGAGCGCGCCTTCAACGATCGCTTCGGCACCGGCCAGTCGACGATCGACGGCATCTTGCGCGCCACCAACCTGTTGCTTGCCGGACGTGTCGCGGTGGTGCTCGGCTATGGCTGGACAGGGCGCGGAGTCGCGTTGCGCGCGCGCGGGGCCGGCGCGTCGGTAATTGTTTGCGAGGTTGACCCCCTGCGTGCCCTGGAGGCGCGCATGGAGGGCTATGAGGTGATGGGTGCGCTCGCGGCGGCCGAGCGCGGCGATGTGTTCGTGACCGTCACCGGAGGTCGCGACGTGCTGCGGCGCGAGCATTTCGAGCGTATGAAGGACGGCGCGGTGCTCGCCAACGCCGGACACTTCGATGTGGAGATAAAGCTCGATGATCTGCGTGCGCTGGCTGTCGGCGGCCGGCGCGAGGCGCTGCCCTTGGTGGAAGAGCACACGCTCTCAGATGGCCGGCGGCTGAATCTGCTCGCGCAGGGGCGGGTTGTCAACCTCGCGGCTGGGCAAGGCCATCCAGCGTCGGTGATGGACATGTCTTTCGCGGGCCAGGCGTTGTGCGTCGAGCATCTGGTCAAAGAAGCCGGCAGCCTGCCGGCGGCGGTGCTGGCGGTCCCCGATCGGATCGACGAGGAGGTGGCGCGCCTGAAGCTCGATTCGCTCGGTGTGCAGATCGACGAGTTGCGCGAGGACCAGCGCGTCTATCGCAGCTCCTGGGAATGACTCCCGCTCGTCCGCGTGGCTTTTCCGCTCCTGGGAATGATTCCCGCTCGTCCGCGCGGCTTTTCCTATAGCTTGCGCTGCCGATGAGAGCAATGGTCCTCGCGGCGGGTCTCGGAACACGTCTGCGCCCGCTGACGAACGAGATCACCAAGCCGATGGTGCCCGTTTTGGATCGGCCCGTGATGGCGCACATCCTCGACCTGCTCGAACGTCACGGCTTCGACGATGTGATCGCCAACCTGCACTATTTCCCCGACTCGATCGAACGCCACTTCGGCGAGCGCCTGACCTATCGCTTCGAGCCAGAGCTGCTCGGCACCGCCGGCGGTGTGCGCGGATGCGCAGATTTCTTCGGTAGCGAGCCGTTCCTGGTCATCTCAGGCGACGCGCTCACCGACATCGATCTGAGCGCGTTCGCCGCAGGGCACCGCGAATCGGGCGGGGTCGCGACGCTGGCTGTCAAGAAGGTTTCCGACACGCGTGAGTACGGGGTGGTGCTGCACGACCGCGACGGGCGCATCACGGGCTTTCAGGAGAAGCCGAGCGCCGAGGAAGCGCTGTCGGATCTCGGCAACTGCGGTATCTACATCTTCGAGCCCGAGATCTTCGACTACTTCCCCGATCGCCCGTTCGTGGACTGGGCTCAGGATGTGTTTCCGACCCTACTTGCCAACGATATTCCCTTCCACATACACGAGGTGCGCGAGTACTGGAACGACGTCGGCTCGCTCGCCGAGCTGCGCCAGGGCACGTTCGACGTGCTACGCGGCGAGCTGCGCCTGCAGGTGGAGGGTCGGGAGGTTGCCCCAGGCCTGATCGTGGCGGGGGAGAGCGTTGTGCCGCGGAGCGCCGATGTCGAGGGGTCTGTGTGGATCGGCCAGGACGTTGTGCTCGGCGAGGATGTGCGACTGATGGGTCCGCTCGTGCTTGGCGATGGCGCGCGCGTGGGCGAGGGAGCGCAGCTGCGCGACAGCATCGTCCTGCCCGGAACCGTGGTAGCTCCGGGCGCGATCCTAATCGGCGCGATCGCCGGGCACGCGGGGATCTTGGAGAGTTTGCGGCCCAGATAAGAACCGGGGGACCCGCGTACGCAGATCCCCCGGAACACTTGTTGTACTGGACAGATCCAGCTCAGCAAGAGCAGTCCTCTGACTCAGCGCAAGTCTAGTCGATGCTGGGGATGCCTATCGCAATGCCCCCGCCGGGATTCGAACCCGGGACCCGTCCTGAGTCAGAGAACGAGCTCTATCCACTGAGCTACGAGGGCAACCGCCTCCTTTTGGGAGGCGCAGCCGAGGCTACTCAGCGCTTGGGATGGTACGCGTCGAACATCCGTGTAAAGCGGCCACATAGTCGCTGCCAAGAGGGGTAGGATGGATGCACATCGTCTCCGAGTGAAGGGAGTCCCTGATGCAGATAGACATCAAGGGCCGCAATGTCCCGGTCACCGACGACATGCGCGAGCATCTGGAGCGCCGGCTGGAGAAGGTCTCCCGCCAGGTCTCCGAGTTCGCTCGCTTGGAGTTCGAGATATTCAGGGAGCCAAACCCGCGTGTGGCCAACAGCGATGTGGCCGAGGCGACGCTCTATTTGAAGGGCATAACGCTGAGGGCTCGCGACGCCTCGCCACAAATGCTGCATTCGCTGAATCTCGTGGTCGACGAGCTGGCGCGCCAGGTCAAGCGCCACCGCGACAAGCGCCGCCACCGTCGCGAGGCTCACCTCGGTCCGCCGCCGCCGTCCCGCACGACTTTCCCAGCCGCGGGAGCCTGACGGGCAATCATCGCTGTGTAGTCGGTACCCTGAACGCATGTCGATTCTCGATCGTGCGCTGAACATCGGCGAGGCAAAGAAGTTCAAGCAGTACGAGAAGCGCGTTGCGCTGATCGGCGCGTTTGAGCCAGAGCTCGAACTGGAGACCCAGGAGGAGTTGCGCGAGCGCATGGACGTGCTGCGCGAGCGTGCGAGCGAGAGCGACCGATCAAAGGTCGGCCAGCTGGACGATCTGCTGCCGGAGTGCTTTGCGATCGTGCGCGAGACCGGCAAGCGCGTGATGAACATGCGCCACTTCGACGTGCAGCTGATCGGCGCGATGGCGCTACACGAGGGGTGCATCGCCGAGATGAAGACCGGCGAGGGCAAGACGCTGACGGCAACGCTTGCGGTCGTGCTCAACTCGCTGGCGGTGCGCGAGGGTCGCTCAAGCTCGGATTCGAGCGAGAATGGCTCAGAGCCCGCGCCGCCGGAGCGCAAGGGCGTGCACGTGGTCACGGTCAACGACTACCTGGCGCGCCGCGACGCGGCGTGGATGAGCCCGATCTATACCGCTCTTGGCGTCAGCGTCGGAGTTCTACAAAACCAGCAGCCCTACGACGAGAAGCAGCTGGCCTACGCGTGTGACGTCGTGTACGGCACCAACTCGGAGTTCGGCTTCGACTACCTGCGCGACAACATGGCCAAGGACCTCTCTGAAAAGGTACAGCGCGGCCATCCGTTTGCGGTCGTGGACGAGGTCGACAACATCCTGATCGACGAGGCGCGCACCCCGCTGATCATCTCCGGTGCGCCCGAACAGGCGGCCGACCTGTATGTGAAGTTCGCTCGCCTTGCGCCCCGTCTGAAGGCCGGGCAGACCCCCGAAGGCATGGACCCGCGCACCAAGAAGGGGTTCGTGGCCGACTTCGACTACGAGTTCGACGAGAAGCAGAAGACGGTCGCGATCACCGAGCAGGGTGTCACAAAGGCCGAGCGCTTCCTCGGCATCGACCACCTCTACAAGGCCGAGAACGGGCACCTCGTCAACCACCTGATCCAGTCCCTGCGCGCCGAATCGTTGTATAAGCGCGACGTCGACTATGCCGTGATCGAGGGCGAGGTGAAGATCATCGACGAGTTCACCGGGCGCATCCTCGACGGCAGGCGCTGGTCTGAAGGACTGCACCAGGCGATCGAGGCGAAGGAGGGCGTGCGCGTGCAGGAGGAGAACCAGACGCTCGCCACGATCACCTACCAGAACTACTTCCGCCTCTACGACAAGCTCTCCGGGATGACCGGCACGGCGCTGACCGAGGCGACCGAGTTCATGAAGATCTACGAGCTGCCGGTCGTGCAGATCCCGACGAACATGCCGATGGTCCGCGACGATCGCAACGATCAGGTCTACAAGACCAGGGAGGGCAAGTGGGAGGCGGTCGTCAAAGAGATCACGGCCCGCCATGAGAACGGACAGCCGGTGCTCGTCGGCACGATCTCCGTCGAGGTGTCGGAGCTGCTGGGGGAGCGCCTGAAGAAACGCGGGATTACCCACACGGTGCTGAACGCCAAGCCCGAGCACGCCGCTCGCGAGGCCGAGATCGTGGCCGAGGCCGGCCAGCCCGGCGCGGTCACGATCGCGACGAACATGGCCGGTCGTGGTGTGGACATCAAGCTCGGCGGCAACCCCGAGCATCTTGCGCGGTTGGAGCTCGCAAAGCGCGACCTCGACCCGGCCGATCCCGCTCACGAGCAGCGCATGAAGGAGCTGCTGCCGGAGATCGAAGCTCGTGTGGAGGCCAATCGCCAGCGCGTTGTGGCAGCCGGAGGCCTGTTTATCTGTGGCACCGAGCGCCACGAGTCCCGACGCATCGACAATCAGCTACGTGGGCGCGCCGGCCGTCAGGGCGACCCCGGTGAGAGCCGCTTCTTCCTGTCGGCCGAGGACGATCTGGTGCGCCTGTTCGCGGGCGATCGCATCTACAAGATCCTCGATCGGCTGGGCGGGCTGGACGAGGATGGCAACGAGGAGCCGATTGAGGCGGGGATGCTCTCCAAGCAGATCGAGAAGGCCCAGAAGAAGGTCGAGGAACAGAACTTCCTGATCAGAAAGCGCGTACTCGAATACGACGACGTGATGAACGAGCAGCGCCGCATCATCTACGCCTACCGCGACGAGGTGCTGGAAGGCAAGGAAATGGGCGAGGAGGCGCGCGAACAGGTCGTCAGTACGATCGAGCGCACGATTGACCAGTACACGCCGGGTGACTACATGGAGGACTGGGACCTCGACGGGCTGTTCACCGCGCTCGGACAGTTCTTCCCGGTCGAGCTGGGCGACGACGAGCTCGATCCGGAGACGGTCGACACCGGCTATCTCAACGAGCGTGTCAGCCAGATGGCGCTTGAGCACTACGGCACGCGCGAGCAGGAGCTCGGCCAGGAGCTGATAGGAGCGCTTGAGCGCTTCTTGATCTTGCAGATCATCGACGAACGCTGGCGCGAGCACCTATATGACATGGACTATTTGCGCGAGGGCATCCACCTGCGTGGGTTCGCCCAGATCGATCCGCTGGTCGCCTACAAGAACGAGGCGTTCGAGCTGTTTGGCGATCTCATGAATAGCGTGTGGGTGGACTTCACGCGCATGATCTTCAACGTGCAGGTGAGCGTCGACGCGCAGAATGGCGGGGAGGGTGGCGCCGGTGGAGCTCCCGTTCCCGCGTTCGCTGCCTCGGGCAGCTCCACACGGGCGGGTCGTGTCTCCTATTCGGGAGGTTCGAGCGCAATGGGCGCCGGTGCGCTCGCTGCCGCCGCTGCCGCGGCTGGACCTGGCGATGTGGGCTATGACGGCGAAGGCGAACCGGCTGGGGCGCTACCGGTCGTCGAGCAACGCGTCACCGATTCAGAGCACGAACTCGGTCGCAACGATCCTTGCTGGTGCGGATCGGGTAAGAAGTTCAAGCGCTGCCACGGCGCGTAGGGCCTGAGTTAAGAAAGAGCTTCAGCAGTCGGCTAGGCGGTGGGCGATGAAGGCCTCGGTGGCTCGTGGGCCAAGAAATGGCGTGAGCGCGGTGCGTGCCACTTCGGGGACGATCGTCGAGAGCGTCTCGGGCGAGCTGTGTGTCAGATATGTGTAGAGCAGTTCGAAGACGCGCTCGCCGATACTTTTGTCAAGGGCACGCGGTGCGTGGGACTCGAGCAGTGCGTGGCCCGGCTGCAGAAACAGTGCAAACGCGTCTATCAGCGAGCTCAACAACTCGCGTGCGTCTGGTCCGACAGTGAGCAGTTCGGAGATCGCCGCGGTCGAGAACGCGGGCTCGCGCTCACTCCACTTGGCGCCGGTTTCTAGCGCGTCCCACATTCCGTCCGGCCAGGTGGGGGCTGCCCGGAATGCTTCCTGGCAGTACCCCATGACTTGATCCAGTCCGGCTTCCACGGCCGTGAGCACGACTTCCTGCTTGTCGGAGAAGTGCTTGTAGAACGTCTCGGTGGAGATATGTGCCTCGGCACAGATGTCTCGTATGCCCATCGCCTGGTATCCGTTCGCGGCGAGCGCGTGTATCGCTGCGAGCTGAATCCGCTCATGCGTGTTATGAACGACGAAGCGTAGATTGACATCACGTATGGCTTCGGTACGAGGCATAACGGCTATGACATCAGCGTACACGATGTGGGTGTGGGCAATCGCAAGTTTGGACGAAAGTACTGAACTTTGGACCAGACTTTGGACGACAGGAGGTTGTTGGCTCTATGAGATCCGATCGCCGGCGTGTGGCGGGCTCATAGTCGATCGTGCCGCCACTGTTGATAGCGTTGGATCCGATGGCAACCGCACCCCCAAGCGAGTCGACGCCGCAACGCCTTGCGGCCATCCGCGAGCAGCTGACCCTGCTCGCGGACTATCTTTGACCCAGCTCGGTTGAGCGAGCGCATCGGAGCGCTCGAAACACAGATGCAGGCGTCGGGCTTCTGGGACGACGCACAGGCAGCCGCCAAGGTTTCCTCCGAGCACGCCAAGGCAAGCAAGCGCCTGCAGACGTTCGCGGGGTTGCAGTCAGAGGTGGACGATCTCGACGGGCTCGTAGAGATGGCCGAGGAGGAGCCGGAGCTCGAGCAGGAGGTCCAGGAGCACCTGGCCTCGGTCGAGCAGCGCCTGGCGGAGCTCGAGGAGCAGCGCCTGTTCTCAGGCTCCTATGACGCGGGCGACGCGCTTGTGAGCGTCAACGCGGGAGCGGGTGGCACCGACGCGCAGGACTGGGCCGAGATGGTGTTGCGCATGATGATGCGCTGGGCCGAGCGGCGCGGCTTCGGCGTCGAGCTGCTGGAGGTGAGCGCGGGCGAGGAAGCGGGCATCAAGTCGGCCACGCTCAGGGTCTCCGGGGAAAACGCCTACGGTCTGTTCGGGGCCGAGCGGGGTGTGCACCGACTGGTGCGCCTATCGCCGTTCGACTCCGCCCACCGTCGCCAGACGAGCTTCGCGGGCGTCGAGGTGGCGCCCGTCGTCGAGGACAGCGGCGAGGTCGAGATCGACGAGGACGATTTGCAGGTCGACACCTACAGAGCCTCGGGCGCCGGTGGCCAGCACGTCAACAAGACCGACTCGGCCGTGCGCATCACCCACCGACCCAGCGGGATCGTGGTGCAATGTCAGAACGAGCGCTCGCAAACCTCCAACCGCGCCACCGCGATGGCGATGCTGCGCTCAAAGCTCGTGGAGAAGCAGGAGCGCGAACGCCAGGAAGAGATCGCGCGCGAGAAGGGCGAGGCGCAGGACGTCAACTTCGGCTCGCAGATCCGCTCGTATGTGCTGCATCCCTACTCGATGGCGAAGGATCACCGCACCAACTATGAGATGGGCGACGTGCAGCGCGTGCTCGACGGGGATTTGGATGGGTTTGTGCGTGCTTATCTGCTGAAGTCGGCCTCTTCGATCTCGTGAGCCCTTCGATTTCCAAAGATTGATTGTTAGCGTATAAGCTCACTTGATTCCCCATTTCTGTATGCGAATACGCTAACATAGGATTATGCATGTCGCTGACCGAGTGGCTGGTGAGTTGATTCGCGAGATCCGCCGCGAAAGTGGTCTGCGCCAGGCCGAGCTGGCCCGGCGAGCCGCGTTGCCAAGGTCTGTCGTAAACGCATATGAGCATGGCCGTCGCCAGCCGGGAGTTGATGCGCTGGCTCGTCTCGCCGCGGCCGCGGGCCTGGAGCTGCAAATCGGCCGAGCCAGCGGCCCGATAGACACGGCGCGGGCGGGGCGGATTCTCGGGCAGGTTCTCGACCTGGCCGAGGCACTTCCCAGTCGGCGGCGCGGAGAGCTCTCCTACCCGCCGCTCAGTCGGTTTGCCCAATGAGCCTGCTGGGTCGCCGCCTGCTTGACATCCACGACGCACTCTCCGACGCCAAGCTCCCGCACGCGTTTGGAGGGGCGATTGCGCTTGCCTATTGCACCGAAGAGCCTCGCGGTACGCGCGATCTGGACGTGAATGTCTTCGTCGATCCAGGACGGGCGAACGACGTATGCGCTGCCCTGCCCGACGTTGTGACGGTGACGAATGCCAACAGGCACGCACTCGAGCGCGAAGGTCAGGTACGGGTTTGGTGGGAGGACACTCCCATCGACATCTTCCTCGACATCCACAAGTTCCACGACGAGGTTGCCCAAGGCGTGCGGATGGTCCAGTTTGAAGGTCGCGCCATCCCCGTACTCGATTGCACAGCGCTGGCTGTGTTCAAGGCGCTCTTCGACCGTACGAAGGATTGGGCCGACATAGAGGAGATGAGCACGGCCGGCGCCCTGGACCTCCCGCGTGCCGAAGCGTGGCTCGAGCGCCTTCTCGGTCCAGGCGGCCCGGCGGTGAGTCGTATGAAGTCGCTTCCTCGTTGAAGTAGCGCGGGCCCAGGTCTCAGAGCGCTCGCACGATCAGCGACAGGTCGAGCGCCGGCGCGGAGTGGGTCAGCGCGCCCATCGAGATGTAGTCCACACCCGTGAGCGCGCGCTCACGGATGTTCTCGAGCGTGACGTTGCCGCTTGACTCCAGCTTCGCGCGGCCCGCGACCTGGGCGACGGCGGCGCGTAGCTGCTCGACGCTCATGTTGTCAAGCAGCAGACGCGGGGCACCCGCGACAAGTGCCTGCTCGATCTCCTCGAGGTTGCGCACCTCGACCTCGATCGTGTCGGCCAGTTGTGGGGCACGCTCGCGCGCGCGAGCGACGGCCCGCGCGATGCCGCCCGCGGCCGCGATGTGGTTCTCCTTGATCAGGATCGCGTCATACAGGCCAACGCGGTGGTTGGACGCGCCGCCGGCCGCGACGGCCGCCTTCTCCAGCATCCGCAGGCCCGGGGTCGTCTTGCGCGTGTCGAGCACGGTTGTGCCCGTACCCTCCACGGCCCGGGCGGCGTGGGCTGCCGCCGTCGCCACTCCCGAGAGGTGGGCGAGGAAGTTCAATGCGGTGCGCTCGCCGGTCAGAAGCGCCCATGCCGAGCCTTCGATCGAGAGCACCGGACCGCCCTGCTCGCGCCAACGTCCCTGCTCGACAAGGCGCTCAAAGCGCGTGTCGGGGTCCAGCAGCGAGAACGTCGCCTCAGCCGCATCGAGCCCATAGATCGTTCCTGGCGCCTTCTGTGTGATCAGCGCCTGTGCGCGTGCATCGACAGCGACGGTGGCCTCGGTCGTGGCGTCGCCGCTCCCGACGTCCTCGGCGAGCGCGCTCCGCACGAGCGCGGACAGCTCGTCTCCAGAGATCGCGTTGCTCACCGCATCAAGAATATGCGACGGCCGTGCGGGGCGCCTCGGCGGTCAGGTGAGGCCGGAATGTGTTGCGCATCACTCGCTGGCATATCGGAGCCGGGATAGACTGGACAGGGTGCAGACGTTGCCGATGATCCCCACGCAGGGACCGCTGCCGGCTCTCAGCCCCTCAGAGATCGCCGAGCTAAGTGCGGAGGTGCGCGCGCTGGCCTCAGAGCGCAACGCCACGATCCTCGCCCACAACTACCAGGTGCCAGAGGTGCAGGACGTCGCCGACTACGTCGGGGATTCGCTCGGGCTCTCGCGCAAGGCGGGGGCCTCGGACGCCGATGTGATCGTCTTTTGCGGCGTGCACTTCATGGCCGAGACCGCCTCGATCCTGTGCCCGGAGAAGACGGTCTTGATCCCTGACCTCGATGCCGGCTGCTCGCTGGCGGCGTCGATCGACGCCGAGCAGCTGGGGCAGTGGCGCGCTTCATATCCAGAGGGCGTGGTGGTCATGTATGTGAACACCACCGCCGAGGTGAAGGCGCTGACCGACTACTGCTGCACGTCGGCCAACGCGGTTGACGTGGTGCGCCACATATATGAGACGCATGGCCCCGACACCGAGATCCTGTTCGGGCCCGACATGTGGCTTGGGGCCTACGTGGAGAAGGAGCTCGGCAAGCGCATGCACGTGTGGGACGGCGAGTGCCACGTGCACGCCGGCATCCGCCCCTCGGACATCGACGCCACGCGCGCCGCCCACCCGGACGCCGACTTTCTGATCCACCCCGAGTGTGGGTGCACGACCTCGATCATGGAGTACGTCGCCGCCGGCGACGTGTCCTCCGAGGGGGTGCACATGCTCTCCACGGGCGGGATGCTGCGCTACGCCGATGAGATCGAGAAGGACGCTGCCGGTAGGGCGGGGGAGACCAGCTCCCCGCGCGAGGCCGTTGTGGCCACCGAGACCGGAATGCTCTACCCGCTTGAAATGGCCGCCCCCGACGTGAAGTTCATCCCGGCCAACGCCGAGGCCTCCTGCGTCTACATGAAGATGATCACGCTGGAGAAGCTGCGTGACGCGCTGCGCGAGATGAAGTTCGAGGTCCGCGTGCCCGCGGACATCGCCGAGCAGGCACGCGTGCCGATCGACCGCATGGTCGCCCTCGGCTGACACCGGCCGCGCCTCGACTTCGACCCACAAGGCGTCTGCGCGGGGGAAAGCCCGTGGTGACGCCCTATGCCCTGCTACGGGCGCACAGGTGTCGTACCCCCAACACACGTCTACATTTGCCATTGACAACTAGACTCACCTTCGAGTAAGGTTCTCTACAGCAGAGCCGGCGGGGAGAGGGTCCCACAGGCCGGCGCGGGTCCATAGTCGCAGCCCACGAGGAGGGGAACGTCCTGATGAGAAGCCGTCTTTTGCCCCACCGCGCGTACAGCGCGGTGGCACACATTGTGGGTGAAGCTCTCCCGGGTCAACTCGTCGACAGGCTGAGGGTTGCCGCGGGCGCACCGGGCATCCTGAGGGCGTCCTTGCTAAGAGGGATCCGCGGACTGGCCGCGGCCTCGCTGTGCGGGCTTGTGTGTGTGCTGGTGTGCGGGACCGGTTCGGCGTTCGCGGCAAACCCGTTCGGTGGACCTGGCGAAGGGGCTGGACAGCTGGCTAATCCCATCGGTCTTGGTCTCGACCAGCAGACGGGCGACGTGTATGTAGGCGAGTTCTATAACGAACGGGTCTCGAAGTTCGACGGGTCCGGCGGGTTCCTGTTCGCTTGGGGCTGGAAGGTGAACCTGGAAAGCCCTGCTGAAGAACTGCAGACGTGCACGATTGCCACGGGCTGCCGAAAAGGCGAATCCGGTCCGGGCGCCGGACAGTTCGCCGGTACGTGTGGTGCTCAGGCCGTGGCTGTCGATAACGATCCGCTTAGTCTTTCCTACCAGGACGTTTACGTGGTCGATTTCTGCCACGACCGTGTACAGAAGTTCGACTCCTCCGGGAAATTCCTGCTTATGTTCGGCGGTCACGTTAACGAAACGGAGGACAACACTCCGGGCGCCACCGAAGCGCAGAAGGATGTGTGCCTCGCCGGCGAAGCCTGCACGAAAGGCATCGAAGGCACGGGCGATGGGGAATTCGATTGGGCAGCAGACAGCAGCGATATTGCCGTTGGTCCGAATGGGGCTGTGTACGTGGGCGACAAGGATCGGGTCGAGGTGTTCTCACCGTCGGGCGCTTGGACGGAAAACGTCGTGTTGCCGTCGGGTTTGACGACCGAAGGGAAGGTCACCTCGCTTGTGGTTAACTCTGCCGGCGACATGTTCGTGAAGATCGAAGGTGTCCCTGGCGTCCATGAGCTCGAATCGAACGGCGCTGAAGCGCCGGTGAAGTTCGACGAAGCAAGCGAAGCGGTCGAAGCGCTTACGCTCGATGGATCGGGAAACGTGTTCGTCGCCGATTCGAGCGGTGGCTTTCACGTTTTGGAGTACAGCTCGACAGGTAAGGAGCTGGCGAGTTTCGGCGCCAAGACCGCGGCCGGCAGCAAAGGCATGGCCTTCTCCGAAGCCCTGGATGCACTATACGTGTCCAATCCGCTTGAAAGCGATGTGTGGAAGCTGGCTGTGCCTGCGCCCGGTCCGCTGGTCGAGCCGGGTAGCGAGGTCGCGACACCTGGCCTGCGTGGCGCGGCTAGATTCCAAGCGACGATCGACCCCGAGGGCAACGACACTTCTTACCGCTTCGAATATGTCGACGATTCTCAGTTCGAGGCGAATGGTTTTGCGAACGCGTCAAGTACTCCCCTGACCCCGGTGGGGGCCGCTTCGCAAGACTTCGAAGAACACCAGGTAGAAGCGGCCTTGCCCGCGAAAACGCTCATTGTGGGCACGACCTATCACTGGCGTGTGGTAGCAAGCGACACCACGAGCCAAACCGCGCTTGGCGCTGCTGAAAGCTTTGAAGAGCAGCCATCTGCGCGGATCGAAGGCCCGTGGGCCGCGGATGTAGCTTCAACGAGCGCAACACTCGCCGCGCGGGTCGATCCGCTCAGTTCGAGTACTAGCTATCGCTTGGAATGGGGTACAAGCACCGCGTACGGTCACGTGCTGAGTGGCAATGTGGGTGAAGGTGTCGGTTATGTCCCGGTAGGCGGCTTTCACATTCAGGGACTTGAACCCGACACTACCTATCATTACAAGTTGATAACGACCAGTGAAGCGGGCACGATCGAAAGTATCGATCATTCGTTCACGACACAAATCGGGGAAAACGAGCTTACGCTTCCCGATGGGCGGGCCTGGGAACTGGTTTCGCCTGCTGACAAAAAAGGTGCACTGATTCGGCCTCATGGGCTTTACGAGGCCGCTACCGAAGGCGGCGGGATCACTTATGTCGCAAGTGATACCATCGGAGAAGATCCAGCGGGTAAGGTCGAAGTTACACCGGTCATCTCCAGGCTTGGCCCGAACGGCTGGCGCACGGTTAACGTCTCCATACCGGGCAGCCTGCCTGTGGAAGGCATCTCCGGGCGCCTGCAGGGTTTGGGCGTGTTCTTTTACGGTTCTCCGTTGATGTTGTTCTCCTCGGACCTGTCGTTGGCCGCAGCGGAACAGAACGGTGAGAACCCAGCGCCGCCGCTATCATCCGAAGCGACGGAACGCACGCCATATCTCCGTAACAACGTGACCTGTGTGGCGCAGCCAAGTACCTGTTACAGTCCACTCGTGACCCCGCGCGATGTGGAACCGCAGGGAACGGCCTTTGGCGGACTGGGGGCTGGCGGTGGGGGCAGCGCTCTGAATGTAGTCGGTGGGACTCCAGATTTGAGCCATGTCGTATTGCAGTCGCCACTGGCCTTGAAGGAAGGCGCCGTCTCTCACTTGATCGAAGAAAAAACCAATGCTGGGACTGGGAAGACAATCGATGGTCCTGAGAATCTATATGAGTGGAGTCAGGGGCAGCTGCAACTGGTGAACGTGCTGCCGGATGGTATGTCAAAGCCCGGTGCGGATCTCGGTTACGCCGGGGAGGGGAACAACGACATTTCAGCTCACGCCCTGTCCGGCGACGGCCGGCGGATTGTTTGGAGTTTTGGCACATTGGATGAAGGACCGGTGGAATTGTTCGTACGCGACATGACCGAAAAGAGGACGATCAAGATCGGTGGCCGGAACGCGGATTTCCAAACGATGAGCAGCGACGGCTCACGGATCTTCTATCGAGAACACGGCGAACTCTATGAGGTGGACTTCGAAACAGACGCGCAGACCGACCTCACCGCGAATCATGCCCCCAGTGAGTCGAATGCGGGGGTGCAGGATGCGATCCTGGGCGCAAGCGAAGATGGCTCCTACGTGTATTTCGTGGCAACCAGTGTGTTGGCCGCCGGTGCCACCAACGGCGCGGACAATCTGTATGTGCTGCATGACGGAACGGCTGGTTGGAACACCATATTCGTTGCGACGCTGTCGATCGAAGACGAAAAAAGCTGGTTTGCGCCAACAACGGATTCCACGATTTTTGGTCTACATTGTGATTGTGGGGGAGTCTACCATCCGGGGGTGATCTCGATGGTATCGGGCAATGGTCGATTTGTGTCGTTTATGTCGAACAGATTTTTGACTGGTTATGACAATATCGATGCGGTCAGCGGTCAACCGGACGAGGAGGTATATCTTTACGACGCCGACTCGAACCGTTTGGCGTGTGTATCGTGTAACCCCAGCGGGGCCCGGCCCGTGGGAGTGCTCGACGGGACTCGCTCGTTGTTGGTGGACGGAGAAAGGGCCTGGGCTTCAGAGGACGAAGGGGCTTCAGGGGACGAACGCGAAGAAATAGAATCCGGTGGGCACTGGCTGGCCGGGATGACCCCTGGTTGGCTTGAGGGGTCTGACGGAATTCACGGTATCTCGCGCTATCAACCTCGATTTCTGTCCGATAACGGACGCGTGTTCTTCGACAGTCCCGATGGGATCGTACCGCAGGCGACAAACGGATTGATGAATGTATATGAGTACGAGCCGTCCGGCGTGGGGAGTTGCACGGGCGCGACCACTACGTTCAGCGCACGTTCGGATGGATGCGTGAACCTGTTCTCCTCCGGCACTTCCGACAGCGAATCGGATTTCTATGACGCAAGCGAAAATGGTAATGATGTGTTCTTCATCACAAACAGCAGGCTGGCGGGTCAGGATTACGACACGGCTTACGATGTGTACGACGCACGTGTCTGCTCGACGACCGTCCCCTGTCCGGCGGCCGTGGTGACGCCCCCTCCGTGCACGTCGGGCGATGCGTGCAAGGCGGCGCCTTCACCGCAACCGGCGATCTTTGGTCCTGCGCCTAGCGCGACGTTCTCAGGGATCGGCAATGTGGCGCAAACTTCTGCTGCTCGCCCTGGGGCGAAGTCGTTGACCCGTGAGCAGAGGCTCGCGCGGGCGTTGCGGGCATGTCGTGCGAAGAAGAATCGAAGGCAGCGGAGTGTGTGTGAGCGCTTGGCAAACAGACGTTACGGGGCTCGACGGTCTCGTAGCGCGAACGCGACGAGGAGGGGGAAGCGATGATGATCGGGCCATCAATTGTGAGACATACTCTCGTCGCTAGCGCGCTGGCCGTAGCGGCGCTTATGCTGGGCGCGGTAGATCAGGCCTCTGCGGCGATGCCGTGGTGGCACGTGAACACAGTGTATGCCCCGCCGAGCAAGATCGGTGATGAAGGAACCGTCGACGTGGAAATTAGCAATCTCGGAGACGCTCCCACGAACGGCACATGGATAGAACATGTCGTAGAAGCCGGCACTAAAGACGAAACGAAGGGTTTTATAACGGTCACCGAGAAGCTTCCAGCGGGCTTGACGACGGCGGGTGTGCAGTCTTCACGCCCTGTGCAGGCCGAAGGCGGAGGCACCATCAATTTCGCCACAATACAGGAGTACCGTCTGGAAGAACTTCTAGAGAATTTTGCGGAAGCCGGCTTTACGGTCCCGAAACTCTGTTCGGTGTCCACTGATACGGTGACGTGCCTGTATGGCACGCCTGTCCGCCCTTACGAACGCATCGTCCTCGCGATCAACGTAAAGGCGCTCCCTGGATCTGTCGCGGGCGTGAATGAAGTGAGCGTGTCCGGCGGTGGCGTTCAGCCGGTGGTCTCGCGGCGCGAACTCTCATCGAATGAAATAGTGCCGTCTTACGGCATTGAAAACTACGAAGTGACTCCTGAAGAAGAAGGCGGCGGGCCTGATACGCAGGCTGGCTCGCATCCGTTTCAGCTTACGACTACACTATCACTCAATACTCAAAGCCGAGAGGTATGGAGGAGGAGCCAGGCTAACTATTATAAATCTGAAGAAGGTGCCATAGTTCCGGAAGCGCAACCGGTGGCCCTGACCAAGGATCTGCGCTTCAGTCTCCCGCCCGGCTTGATAGGCAACCCGACTCCGCTCCCGAAGTGCAGCCTGTTCGCGTTTACGCACGAACGTAATTGCCCGTTGAACACGGCTGTGGGGGTCGCTACGCCGATCATAGACAACGCAGCTGACGATAAGAACATACCATTCGCTCTATCGGAACCGCTATATAGTCTGGAACCGAATGTGGGCGAGCCAGCCAGGTTTGGTTTTGAAACGGCAGCGGGACCGGTGATCCTCGACACGTCCGTGCGTACGGGTGGAGACTATGGGGTGGTCGTAACGGTGCCGAACATCATCGAGGCCCCATTCCTGGGTACCCAGGTCACGTTCTGGGGTGTGCCGGCCGACCATCGGCACGATATTTCACGCGGTGCTGAATGTATTCAGCATACGGCGCCGCAGGAATTCGGTGGCGAAGAAATATTGTGTTCGGCCAACGAAAAACTCCAGCCGTTCCTGATCATGCCTACCTCGTGCACGGGCCCCTGGCACACGACCGTCGAAGCGGACTCGTGGTCTGCGCCCGGAGTGTTCAGCGCACCCGGTGAATACATCTCCCAGACAGGCGCGGGCGGCATCGGCGAACCGTACGGTCTGGACGGGTGCAACAGATTGAGCTTTGCGCCATCGATCAATGTCACGCCGGACGGTCAGCAGGCTAGCACTCCGACAGGACTCACGGTGGGTGTGCATGTCGACCAGGAAGCGAGCCTAAACCCGACGGGTCTAGCTGACTCCACGGTGAAGGACACAACAGTGACGCTGCCGGCCGGTGTCGCGCTGAACCCGGCGGGCGCGGACGGATTGTCCTCGTGCGGCCTTGGCGAAATCGGCCTTGAAAGTGCGGCGGAACAGACATGTCCTGAATCCTCGAAGGTCGGGACGGTGGAAATCGAAACGCCGCTGCTGCCGAACAAGCTGGTGGGCGCGGTCTATTTGGCCCAACAGGACGCGAATCCCTTCGGGAGCCTGGTGGCGCTGTATATCGTCGCGAAAGACCCGGTGTCGGGTGTGATCGTAAAGCTCGCGGGCGAAGTCAAACCCCAGGAAGGCACAGGCCAGCTCGTCTCGACGTTCAAGGACACGCCACAGCTACCGTTCGAAAATCTCAGGCTGAACTTCTTCGGTGGCTCACGGGCGCCATTGGGCACGCCGGCGCTTTGCGGTGGGTATACGACTACCGCCTCGATCGCACCGTGGTCAGGCAACGAACCGGTCGGCTCCTCCTCGGAATTCCAGATCACTTCAGGTCCCAACGGGACGCCGTGCTCAAACCCGTTGCCATTCGACCCATCCCTGACGACGGGCAGCCTGAACATTCAAGCCGGCGCTTTCACGCCGTTTACGATGACGATGAGCCGCGAAGACGGCAACCAGAATCTCGATGCGATCCAGCTGAAGATGCCTTCGGGCTTGCTGGGGACATTGTCTTCGGTCAAGCTGTGCGATGAAGCACAGGCAAACGCCGGTACATGCGGCCCGGAAAGCCTGATCGGGGAAACGACCGTCAGCGTTGGGTTGGGCGGCAACCCGTATACGGTCACGGGTGGCAAGGTGTACATCACCGGCCCGTACAAGGGCGCGCCGTACGGATTGTCGATCGTCAATCCCGCGAAGGCTGGTCCGTTCAACCTTGGTGAGGTTGTGGTCAGGGCGAAGATCGAAGTCAACCCCGAAAACGCAGCACTGACGATCACTAGCGATGCGACCGGTCCGTATGCGATCCCGCAGCTCATCGACGGGATCCCGCTAGAGATCAAGCACGTGAACGTGTCGATCAACAGGTCGGATTTCACGTTCAACCCGACCGACTGTGCTCCGCAGGAAATTGGAGGTAGCTTGACCAGCAGTCAGGGTGCAACGTCGGTATTGCACGTTCCGTTCCAGGTCACCAACTGTGCGATCCTGAAGTTCAAACCGATCTTCTCGGTCTCAACCAGCGGGAAAACCTCGCGGGCTAACGGGGCGAGCTTGAACGTGAAGCTGACCTATCCCAAAGCCGCGTTCGGGACGCAGGCGAACATCGGGAAGGTCAAGGTAGACCTGCCAAAGCAACTACCCTCGAGGCTAACAACGCTACAGAAGGCGTGTCCGGCAGCGACCTTTGCGGCAAACCCGGCTGCGTGTCCGGCGGATTCGAGGATCGGGTCGGCTACGGCAACTACTCCGGTGCTGCCGGTTCATTTGGAAGGCCCGGCGTATTTCGTGAGTCATGGTGGCCAGAAGTTCCCCGAACTGATCGTCGCATTGTCGGGAGAGGGTGTCACCGTCTACCTGCACGGCGAAACATTCATCAGTCCCCAGGGCATCACGAGCAGCACGTTCAGAACGATCCCCGATGTCCCAATCGGCGTATTCGAACTCAAACTGCCCCAGGGCAGCGACAGTGCGCTTGCCGCGAACGGGAACCTCTGCACCAGCAAGCTCACGATGCCCACGATCTTCGTCGGAGCCAACGGTGTCAGTCTCAAACAGTCAACCCCGATCAAGGCCACCGGCTGTCCCAAGAAAAAGACAGTCAAGACCAAGACCAAGAAAACCAACAAGCACAAGAAGAAGAGATAGCACCGCCGCCGAGCGCGGTCCGCATGGTTCCCCACGGCGGGCCGCGTTCGCTCTAGAGTCATGCGCAGGGGAGGGATGTCCGTGAGCAACGACAAGTCGCCGGCTTTGGATCGGCTCCATCCGGGGAGCGACGCTTTCCCGCGCGAGCACCCTGACGGGCGCGAGGAGGTCTACGGCATCCAGCGCGCGCGGATCCTCTCGGCGATGGTCGAGGTCGCGGCCGAGGGCGGCTATATCGGTGCCGCGATTGCGCCCGTTGTCGCGTGCGCCGGGGTTTCGCGGCGCACGTTCTACGAGCTGTTCGACGGGCGCGAGGACTGCTTTCTGGCAGCGTTTGAGTGGGGACTCGCGCAGGCGCGCAGCGCCACGATTGACGCCTACCGCTCGCAGCGCTCCTGGCGCGATCGGGTCCGTCATGCGCTCGCGGCACTGCTCGCGTTCCTGGACTCCGAGCCCGAGCTGGCGCGCGTGTGCGTGATTGAGGCGCTCGGCGCCGGCAAGCTCGTGCTCGAGCGCCGCGCGCGGGTCCTCGACGAGTTGATCGCCGCGCTCGGAGCGGATGCGCCCGCGCGCGGATCCGAGCAACCTCTGCTCACCGCCGAGGGTATCGTCGGGGGCGCGTTTGCGGTCGTCCATGGGCGGTTGCTGGAACAGGACGCCACCGCCGGTGCGGGCGCTGGGGCGGTCGTAGATGACGCGGCGGCCACGACTCGCTCAGACGGCGCCGCCGTGCCTCCCGGCCCCCTGATCCAGCTGCATGGTCAGCTGATGGCGCTGATCGCGCTGCCCTACCTCGGTCCGCGCGCTGCGGGCGAGGAACTGACGCGGGCCGCGCCCGATGTTTCCGTGCCGGCGAAAGCGACCGCGGGGCGTGGCAGCGGTCGGCTGCTGGAGCGCCTGGAGATGCGCCTCACCTACCGCACGGTGCGCTGCCTGCTGTTCATCGGCGAGCACCCCGGCTCTTCCAATCGCGAGATCGCCCAGGGGGCCGAAGTCCCCGACGAGGGACAGACCTCAAAGCTGCTCGGGCGCCTCGATCGACTCGGACTAATCGCCAATGCGCGCCAGCATGGCCCCGGCTACCCCAACTACTGGACGCTCACCCCGCACGGAGAGCAGGTGCTTGGAGCAGCGCAAGGACGCTAGAAATCGCCCTGCTCGTGTGGCCCGACACAGGCGACCGCAAGGTTATCGGCGACGTTCGAAGCCACCTCACGAACCTCGTCGAACGTGACAGCGTCAAGTGCAGCGATAGCGGCATCGGGATCGATGTCCTCGCCGTAGACGATCTTCTGGCTCGCCCCATAGCGGGCGACCGCGTTGGTGTTCTCAAACGCCAGCACCAGCCTGCCAGCGGAGTAAGCGCGCGCGCGCTGCACCTCCTCCTCCGTTGGTCCGTCGCTGCGCAGCTCGTCCACGATCTCGCGCATGCGCGTGTATGCCTCCACGCACTTGGCCGAATCAAGCCCGGAGCCGAGCTGCAGGATCGGCACGTCCGCGAACGCGTGCGCGATCGCATACACCGAGTAGCACAGCCCGCGCTTCTCGCGGATCTCCTCGAACAGCCGCGAGCCCATCGAGCCACCCAACAGCGTCGAGTAGATCGACAGCGCGGCGCGCTGTTTCACATCTGCCACGTCCACCCGTGGCCTATAGATCATGCGCAGGTGCGATTGGTTGGTGTCGCGTTGCTCGACCAGGGTCTCCGGGGCGAACTCCGGTGCGGGCACATACGGTTCGGGCGCGGGAAGCGTTGGGAAGCGGGCGAACAGCTCGCCCAGCTTGTCCTGCTCGGGCACGAACTCGATATTCCCTACCAAGAAAGCCCCACCGTTCACGCCGGCCCAGCGTCGCTCTCGAAAGCTGACGATTCCCTCGCGCGTGAAGCCGCGCAGGTTCTCCTCGGGGCCCAGCACGGTGCGCCCGAGCGGATGCTCGCCGAACGCGGCCCGGTCGATCAGGTACTCCGCCACGGTCGAGGGCTGATCGTAGGAGCGGTTGATCTCCTGGATCACGACGCCGCGCTCGCGGTCGAGCTCCTCAGCGTCCAGTTTCGGGCGTCCCACGAAGTCACTCAGCAGGTCGATCGCCTGCGGCGCGGACTCCGCGCGCACCGTGATGTGGAAAGCGACGAGATCGTGGCTGGTGTAGGCGTTCAGCACGCCCCCGAGGTGCTCGGCCGTCTCGTTGACGTCCTTGTAGGTGGCGAACTTCTTGCCGCCCTTGAACACCAGATGCTCGAGGAAATGGGCCATCCCGTTCTCATCGGCGCGCTCGGTGCGCGCGCCGGCATCAAACGCGACCAGCACGGTCAGCGCGCGCGTGCCGGGCAGCCCCACGGTGTAGACGGGCAGGCCGTTGGCCGCCACGGTTGTCGTCTGGATGCTCGCCATACCCTCACCTTATGCCAAGCTGACAATCCACTGCGACTTCCCGTCGGGTCCCTGACCGCCTCAGGCGGCCGGATGAGTGCGTAGGCTGCCCCATATGGAGTCCCGCAAGCAACGGACCGCGATCGTCGTGCTGGCGCTATTGCTGCCCGTGTTGCTGGTGCTCGGTGTCTGGCTGGGGGGACACCCCAGCGACCTCCCCGGGTTCGCCCGCAAAGCGTTCCTCGCCGACCACGAAACGCAGGTCGTGGACGAAGCGATCGAACGGGTTGCCCACGACTACTACCGGCCGGTGTCGCAGTCGACCCTCTCAAACGCCTCGATCGCGGGAATGATCTCAAGCCTTCACGACCCCTACTCGACTTATCTCAGCCCCAAGGAATTCACCACGTTCGACCAGCCCTCGAGCTTCGCTGGGATCGGCGTGGTGATCGACCCCAAGTCGCCGGGGCTCGAAATCATCAGAGTGTTCAACGCCTCGCCCGCCGAACGCTCGGGGCTGAAGGCCGGCGAAACGATCGTCGCCGTCAACGGCCGCTCGCTGCATGGGGTTCCCGCGAGCGTCTCCACCGCGCTGATCAAGGGCTCGCCAGGCACGGACGTGCGGCTCACGCTCAGGGCGCCACACGCACGCGCACGTAGCGTCACCGTCATGCGCGCCACGATCTCAGAGCCGGTCGTGGCCTCCCAGATGCGCACCGTACATGGCGTCAAGCTCGGCTGGGTGTACCTTGCGACGTTCAGCGAAGGCGCTGCCGGCGAAGTGCGCTCGGCGGTCGACAAGCTGCTCAAGCATGGCGCGCGCGGGCTCGTGTTCGACCTGCGCGCCAACGGCGGCGGGCTCGTCAGCGAAGCGCGCCTGATCGCCTCGATCTTCATCGGATCCGGCACGATCGTCACAACGCGCGGACGCGCTCAGCCCACGATCGTGCTGACCGCCGTTGGCGATGCGATCCCCGCGCAGGTCCCGATGGTGGTGCTCGTCGATCGCGACACCGCCTCGGCCTCTGAGATCGTCACGGCGGCGCTGCAGGACCACCGCCGCGCCACGGTGGTGGGCACCCACACATACGGCAAGGGCGTCTTCCAGGAGCTCGAGCCGCTGTCGGGCGGGGGCGCGATCAAGATCACCGTCGGCGAGTACTTCACGCCCAACGGGCGCAACCTCGGTGGCGGCGGCGTCAAGGAGGGGGCCGGCATCACTCCCGAAGTGCGCGTGCCGAGCGGCGTGGACAGCGAACACGGCCTACAAGTCGCGCTGCACACGCTGCTCGCCAAGGTCAAATGAGCCCGCCGCGCGGCGGCTCGCGCGGCGGGCCACGCAAACAGGCCAAGGCCAGCCGGCCAAGCAAGCACGGAAAAACTGGCGGGTCAAGCAAGCGCGCCACGGCCGGCGATGCGCGCAAGGACACAAAGACTCCCGGCGCTCGGGGCCCCAAACCAAGCGCCTCGCGCGGCAAAACCGCGGCGCCGCGGCGGCGAGGGTCATCCAGCGCGCGCGTCGTGTGGCCTCCGCAAGAGCGCACCGAAACCGCGAGCGACGCGATCGAGCAGATGATGCGTGAGGCTGGGCACGCGCGTCGCTTCGACACAGCCGTCGAGCGCGAGGCGCGCAAGGCCGGTGCGCGCGCGTGGTCAAAGGCCGAGGCTGAAATCGAAGCGGGGGAGCGGCGCGACTTGCGTGAGCTGCCGACGTTCACAGTCGATCCTGCCACCGCGCGCGACTTCGATGACGCGATCTCCGCCGAGCGCGCGCAATCGGATTCCGCTCGTCCGGAGGTGCGCGTGTGGGTGCACATCGCCGACGTCGCCGCGCACGTGACGCTCGGCTCACAGCTCGACCTGGAGGCACGCCGGCGCTCCACGAGCGTGTACGTGCCGGGCAGGGTTGAGCCGATGTTGCCGCACGCGCTCTCAAGCGACGCCTGCTCGCTGGTGCCTGGCGCCGAGCGCCTGGCGGTGAGCGTCGAGATGCTGCTGCACGGCGCCGAGGTGCTCTCGGCGAGCTTCTACCGCTCGCTGATTCGCTCGGACATGCGCCTCGACTATGAGCAGGTCGATCGCGTGTTCGCGGGCGAGCAGCCGGCACCGGAACCTTGGGGTGGCCCGTTGGCCGCGGCCCGTTCGGCCGCCGCTGAGCTGCAACGAGCGCGCGAGCTGAGCGGCGCGCTCGTGGTTGATTCCGAGGAGCCTGAGTTCGTCTTCGACGAGCACGGCGAAGTGCGGGAGATCGTGCCGCGCGCGCAAACCGAGTCCCACCGGTTGATCGAGCACCTGATGATCGCCGCCAACGAAGCGGTCGCGCGCCAGCTCGCGCAGTCTCGGGCGCCGTGCCTGTATCGCGTGCACGAGCGTCCCGATCCCGAGCGCGTGCGCACGCTCGTGGCGCAGTTGGCTTCGCTGAGCGTGGCCACGCCGCCGCTTCCCGATCCGCTGCTGCCGGCCCGGGCGGCGGAGTTCGTCGGCGAGATCTCCCGGCGCGTGAACGCCCACGTGCGCCGCACCGGCCACGGGCGCATCGCGCTGTCCTCGCTTGTGCTGCGCTCGTTCAAGCAGGCCCACTATTCGCCGAAGAACGTCGGCCACGCGGGCCTGCACTCCTCCTGCTATTGCCACTTCACCTCGCCGATTCGCCGCTACCCCGACCTCGTGTGCCACCGCGCGCTGCTGTCCTGTATCGAGCCCACCCAGCCCAGCGAGCGCACTACGGGCCGGGCGAAGTTGAGCGAGCTGGGCGAATGGACCTCCGGGCGCGAGCGCGAGGCCGCGAAGCTCGAGCACAAGGGCGACGACATCGCCGCGTGCTTTCTGCTCGAACAGGCGCTGCTCGACGGCGGCTATGAGCAGGTCTTCGCCGGCGAGGTGACGGGCCTGATCGGCGCGGGCGCGTTTGTCGCGTTTGGGCCCGGAGCGGATGAGGGGAGAGGAGTGGGGGATGGGGATTTGGATGGGCGTGCCCGCGGGACTCCCACTCCCATTTATGAGGGAATGCTCCCGGTCCGGCTGATGCGAAGCGAGCAGGGCAGCGACTGGTGGGAGCTGAACGAGCACAGCACGATCCTGCGAGGCCAGCGCTCCGGCGCGACCTTGCGTCTCGGCGACCCGATCGACGTGCGCGTAGTGCGCGTGGACGCCGCGGCCGGACGCGTGGACCTGGCACCATCCAGCTAGGCTCGACGGGTGGCAAGGACAAAGGGCAAGAAGCGCAAGATCGGCGCGGGCGACGTGGCAAGCAACCGCTACGCCTCTCACCGCTACGAGCTCACCGAGCGCATCGAGTGCGGCATTGCGCTGCAGGGCACGGAGGTCAAGGCGCTGCGTGCGTCCGGCGCGCAACTGAAGGATGGCTACGCGGCGGTCCGCGAAGGCGAGCTGTGGCTGCATTCGATCCACATCCCGCCCTACCAGCCCGCCTCGCGTGAGAATCACGATCCCGAGCGCCAGCGCAAGCTGCTGCTGCATCGCTCTGAAATCGAGCGGATCGCGGCGCGCGCCTCAGAGCGCGGTCTTACGCTCGTACCTACGCGCATCTATTTCAAGGGTCCCTACGCAAAGGTCGAGATCGCACTCGCCCGCGGCAAGGATCTCTACGACAAGCGCCAAACGCTGCGCGAGCGCGACTCAAAGCGCGACATGGAACGGGGAATCCGCGAAGCGCGGCGGTGAGGGCCTTTGATGGGCGCGAGCATCGGGGTGGACGCGCGCTCAGATCGAGCCGAAGCTGTGGCCGCCGCTTGAGAGGATGTGGGTTTCGTGCATGCCGAACACCAGCAGCACGATCAGACCGACGTAAACGGCGCCTACAAGCAGCCGGTGCTGGGGCGCCACGCGGTAGTACGCGGCCTGCTCGATCGAGCGGGTCTTGCGCTGCTGCCAGCGATGCCATGTTTGAAAGCCCGCGAACAGCACGATGATCAACAGGATCGGGTTTCCCGGGTCCAGAAACGCGAGTGCGACCAGCACGCCGAGACCGAGGAACCACATCCACGGAGTCATCGCGGCCGCCGCGCGACCCCCGTCGAGCGGTATCACCGGAAGCAGGTTGAACAGGTTGATGAAGAAGCCGAAGTAGGCAAGCGCGATCAGCAGCGAGCTGCCGGTCAGCTCGCCGACGGCGGCCACGGCAGCAGCGCCGATGCTGCCGAGGATCGGGCCAGCGAGACCGACGCGCGCCTCGGCAAGCGCGTTGTCGCCGAGCGAGCGCGAGAAGATCGCGGCGCCCATGAATGGGATGAACATCGGCGCGCTTGCTTTGATCCCCTCGCGACGCAGCGCGATCACATGACCCATCTCGTGGACGAACAGCAACACCACGAAGCCGGCCGCGAACTCCCAGCCGAAGAAGATGCTGTATGCGGCGACCGAAACCAGCGCGGTGCCCGCGGTCACAAATAGCTTCAGGTTGGGAAGCGCGATCACCAGCGCCTTGATGGCCGCGCCGAACTTCGCCAACAGCGCGAGCACGCCCGCGAGTCCGCTGCCGATCTGCTTGCGCAGCCTGCGCAGAGCGCTCGGTCGCTGATGGCCGAACGGTGCCTGGTCGCTGTGGGGCGCGCCGGTGGCGGGCGCGGCTGGAGCCGCGAGCGTGTGGCTGGGGTAGGTGGCGACGGCGGGCGGGCCGCCGAACGGGTTCTCGCTCGCAAGCGGAAGCTCGCTGTCCATGCATCCATTGTGGCAGCTGCGATAAGTGGCGCCTAAGAGTGCTGTTCGAGGGGTTCGGTCGGTGGTCTCCGGCGAGGCCGCGGCCCGTCTCGTGCTTGCTCCAGGGCTGTGCTCTGCGACCTTTTTGCGGAACTTGCGAAAAGAATCGCGCGACCCCTTGACGCGGGCCCAAAACAGGCGTACGTTAGATGTAGACGCGGACCCGAGCCGCAAAGAGCGAGGCCACCGAGGTGTGAGGCCGCGCCACCCGCCCCCGGAAGGCCCTCGGGCCGACCGGCAGCAGGTTCCTCAAGGCGGCCCGGGACGCGTCGGCTTGTTTAAGCGCTGCGCTCGCCCTGTTGTAACGCTGTGCTCGCCCTGTTGCTCGCATTTGAAGACCCGTCCTTAGAGGCCGTTGCTCAGCCTCTTGGGTTCGGTGGCCGTAGGGTCCACACGCCCGGCGCTACACTGAGCAGGCAGCATCCACGGGGACGACAGGCTTCGACGCGGTTGGTTCGTGTGGATGGTCGCGAGTCGAGGTCCCGGGCGGCCTCGTAAAACACCCGGGAAAACCATAAGTGCGGACTCTCACGAGTACGCCCTCGCTGCTTAGTCAATAGCTAAGGCACGAGGTCTCGAGCCCCGCTCGCCTACGGCGGGGATCCTCGGGATCAGAAAGTAGGCTCACCCGGCGAGGCCCGCCTCCGCTGACCCGGGAAAACCTTAGGAGGCTGGTCCCCCGCAACCCGGCCGGCGAGGCTAGCGGAGGATGAGATCAGAGCGCCGGCTACGCTCGTAGAAGCCATCCAGACGCGACCGCGGACGCGGGTTCGATTCCCGCCGTCTCCACTGGTTGTGACTCCTGCGGAGGTCCGCGAAACGCGGATCGACGCAGGGGAAACGCCAGCGCAGAAGGGCGAAACGGCGGTGCCGCCGCGCCCGCCTCCGCCGCGCGCTCGCGTGCGGTCAGGACGACCATGGGGCTGCTCGGGTCGATCTCGTCGCGCTTAGGTGTTGTGTCGTTGATCGGCGATTTCGTAAACGCTCGGCTTGCCAGCCGTAGGGTGGCGAACACCGTATGCGAAGGCTCGCAAGGCAAGTGGTCTCGTCGGGTGGGCAACCGGAAGCAGAACGAGACCGAAACGTCCTGTGGGCCATGAACATAGGTCTTAACGCAGCCGTCGAGGCGGGTGCCGTCGCGGCCTTCATCTTCACAGCCCTTGAGGCGCGAGAAGGATAGTCCGCCGTCGCGATCGACTTCGCGCCGGAATAGGTCGAGGGCCTTGCGGGTGACGGGTGGATGGTGCGTCAGGTCCTCGGCAATTGCGCCCTCGTTGAACTGCACCGGCACGATCGGTGCGGCCGGTGCGTCGGCCACTGATTAGCCCTCGCCGTCTGTAGGGAGCTGCCCGAAGTGCTGTTCGAACTCCTCGGGGGTCAGTCCACGCTCCCCGTGGCGAGCGAGCATCGCTTTCACGCTCAGGTCAGGTCGCAAGAGGACACGGCCGTCGGGACGACGGTCCTCGACCACATAGTCGCCAGACAGATCCCCGGTAAGCGTAACGTGAGCGGGCTCCACGCTTTGCAGTGTCGCATGCGCGGGGGACTGATCCAAGTCCCCGGGGCGATTGTGTCAGCCGACTTGAGCAGCCACGGGGAAGGAAGGACCTAATCGCGCTTACGGAGCCCGAGGTTGTCCAGCTGGCAGACTGCGCTCCTAAGAGCCTGGGGCAGTTTGGTTCGACCTTCCGAAACCGGGGAAGCCTCCCCGAGAACACCCGTCCATGTCGGAGCGCAAAAGTCCTAGCAAGCAGACATCTCGGCGATGCATGAGCACTCCAGTAAGCGAAGCCGTCCCCGGCAAGGAAGCAAGTACGAATGAGCAGGAAAGCCAGTTGGCGGACGCTCACGACAGGGGTCGCGACGGGCCTCATCCTCGCTCTCGCGCCAGTCGCAGCACACGCGACGACGGCATCAGAAGCGATCTCCCTCTTGAATGCGCAGCGTGTCGCAAACGGGATACCGCCGGTCACGCTCGATCAATCGCTCTTGCTCCCGGAATGCGATCTCGAAGACCACGAAATCGCGGCCCCGGAATCCAACGCTTGGTCTGCGAGCGAATCCCCGTGGGTAAGCGCTCCAGCGCACGAGTCAATCCTCTACAACCCGCTAGCGACCTCAGCGGCTTACGGTGTCTACGCGACGTTTGGGTCCAATGACCCCACATTCCAGCCCGGCCAGGGCGGTTGGCAATGCATGTGGTTCGGCTGGAACAACTTGTCGCTAGCCGAAGTGAGTACTCCGCACTTCTACAGCTACCTCAGCCCCGAAGGGCCACGCTCCGTCCCGGTCTCCGAAGACGCGAGTGAGTGGCCAACGACACCACAGCAGGCAGCAGGGCTCCCTGAAGGTGAAACCGGGCCGAGCATCCTCGTTTACGCCATCGGTCTCGGATCGAGACCACACATTGTCTCCGCAGCGCTTACGTCCTCATCAGGAGAAGCGGTCACGGCGCGCAGCGCGGATGGGACGACAACCTACGAAGGCCGTAACCTGCTCTGGTCGTGGGCTGGGGATGTCATTCCCGTAAGCCCTCTGCACCCCAGCACCTCATACACGGCAACGGTCGTCTGGGAAGGTACCGAAGGAATCCAAGCAACACAGACCGTTTCATTCACGACCAAGCGCGAATGTGATGCCGGAGCGTGCGAAGCAGCGATTGCGCCAGAGTTGAGATCGCACGCGAAAGTAGCACGTAAGCCGCTGCTGCGTATTGCGCGTGTAGCACGAGAGGAGAAAAAGTTCCGTCTGACCATCGAAGTGAGCCCGGCACTCTACGGACGGCGCATCAAGGTAACGCTACACAGTTTCGCGCACTGCCAGGACGGCTATACGGCTTGCAAGGCTGTCCGTTATGCCCACTGGATCAGTTTGCCGATCCTGCGCACGCACACGTTCGAAGTCGCGAGCTACGGGCATGCGCCGATTAAAATCATGCTCAGCAGCCCAGGATTCAGGCGAGCCGGAGTCAGCTATGCGGGCGCTTCAACAGAGAAGACAATTCTGTCAGCTGTAAGGTGAAAGTGGGCGGTTGGGGTCGGCGAGCTCGTTCGTCGTTCTGAGGATCACGCCCTGCTCCTCGGCTTCTATTGGCGTGAGTAGCGCGTGCGTACGCTCAAGGTCCGTACCGGCCGAGTTCGCCGATGACCAGTCGATGCTCCCGGCCCACTCCTGAGCGCGCGAGAGGACCCTGATCAATGCGGTTGGTGCCTTCAATCGAGACATCGCGCGCAGCGCTTGTAGATAATCATCCCGGAAGACAATCGGGATCATAAGCCGTTGCTGGCCGGCGGCGGTGAGCTCCGCGTTCGCGAATGCTCTAGCGACACGCCCGTTCCCATCGCTGAACGGATGCACCTCAGCGATGAGGAACATGGCGAACACCGCTCGGGAGAAACCGGGGGGGAGAGCACCGTAGCGTTCATATCCTCGTCTCAGCGTGCCGCGGACTCGACTGGGGGCGACGAACTCAGTGTTGCCGGCTCGGTTCTGCTTGGTCTTGAAATGGCCTGGCCGCTCCCCTGGCCTTCCCGTCATGATCCGCGCATGGAAGGTGCTCAGCAGTGAAAATAGGTCGTCGGCGTCGGCTGGTGTCTTATCGCGCAGCGCAGGATCACTGACGAGGTCGAAGGTGCCGAGGACATCGTGGGCGTCTTGTGGGCGGTCGGCTGGCATCGCGCCCTCGAAGACGATCTCCCGCGCCTCCTCTACGGTGAACTCGGTTCCCTCGATGAAGTTGGAGAAGTACGCCTCATAAAACGAGAAGTTGGGGCTGATGCGTTCCGGTACCTCCCGATTCATCGAAACGTACTCGTGTAGGGCGGCAAAGAGCACATCGAATAGGGTGAGGCGGTCCTCATCCCAGCTCTCGCCGGCTCGCGTTGCCCTGCCAAGCGTGCTCACCAAGGGAATGTCCTGCGTTCCCATCAACGCACCAATGAGCCCCGAGAGCTCCCTGGCCTCCTCCTCGCGGTCGATCAGAGGAGCGATGTCGGCGGTTTCGTCACGCAGCCTGTTCAACTCATCCTCGCCGCGGTTGGCGAGTAGGCGCTCAAGTTGTACCTCTAGCTCTGCTCTATTCAGGGTTCGTTTCATGCCCGACCGCGCGCGAGATAGACGCATGTTGTCCAGGAACCGACGTGGCCAGGAGCTCATGTGGAGGGTTTTGCTCATGAACGGCGTGTCTCCCGCAATGGGTCCTGGGCCGCGACGGCAATTCAAGACGAGGCCCGGTAGCCGGACGACCCGGCTGGTGTCTGAGCAGAGGAAGATCGAGCCCTCCGGACCAGACGGTCGCGCCTCAAAGGCAGTTCTGTCGACGATCACGGCCCCGGGGAAGATTCCCGCGGCGATGGTCCAGGCTCGGCGACGGACCACGTCCTCCAACGGCTCGTCAAGGTTCTTGGTGTAGAGCCGGCCGGCGACGTGACGGATGCGGCCTTCGCGCATTAGCGCGCGCACCGCGCGGGACCTCGCGGTCGAACTGAAGAAGGCCTCCTCTTGGTCGGCTAGCGAAAAACGGGTCGTAGTGGCCATGGTTGTCCCAATATAGACGAAAAAATCACCATAAGGGCCAGGAAATGTAGAAAAAGAGCGTTTAAAGATGACCGTGACGCTAGTCCACGCAGCTTATCATCGTTTTTTCGTCACGATGCGCCCGTTACGGGAATGATATCGTCCCTGGCACGCCTCCTGTGTCTCGTTATGGGTTCGCCCAAGTTGTTACGGGCCGAGCAGGGCGAGCGGCACGACGCCGATGCCGTCCCTGCGGCGGTAGGCGAGCGTTCCGGTGTATACGACGATTGCGTCGAGCAGGCGATCGCCGATCTGGCGGCGCAGCCATAGAAGGTGCGCGACGTCGGCGTCGGTGACCCTTGATCGGGTCACTCGGAGTTGCATCAGCCGCATCGCTTGCGATTGCAAGGCATTTGGCGGGGCGCCTCGGCCGGGTATCTACAGCACGGTTGTGTTGCACGGAGAAACCAGCTCCGAGGTGGGCGCAGATCGAATGGGTCGACAGGACCGAAGAAAGCGGCTTGACCCCGTGGCACGGCTGATCGAGATTGCCTGCTACGCGGCTGCTATTGCGTTCTGATAGTGGCCTTCAGCTTGCCCGCGAATGGCCGCGGCTCGCGCTACTGCTGCAACCCGAGCGTTTCGAGCAGCGAGTCCCAGGCGTCCTGGCCCGTCGTAAATTCGAGTTCTTCAAATCTCTTGATGAGGTGCTCCACCTTCGCAAAGAGTCCACGATCGGCGGGCTGTATATAGGGGGAGAGGATCTGTGGAGAGGGGATTTCGACTTCGATCGCTTCGACGTGCTGGTCGAACTGCAGCGTGCTGGGCGGAATCGTCGCGTAGCCGGTTGCGGTCCATGAGCGCACATCGCCGCAGATGTTGGGCTCCTGCAGCGAGATCATTTCGCGTAGCCCCTTGATGAACTTGTGCGCACGTCGGGTGAGCGCGGGGTTGCTCCATTTCAGGGGGCTCACCGCCTTGATGAACGTCTGAGCGAATTTCGCGTCCGCGTGGTAGCCGGCAGCAAATAGTGCGCCCGCTACCTCGTAGCTCAGCCTCTGCTCCGATTCGCTCTGGGGCGATCCCGCGCCAACATCGGGGCATTCGGCGGCGAACTTGTGCTCGAGTTTGTGCAAGCTCGCTTCCACGGTGGGCCACGTTTTCACGACTGAGTTCAGGGTCGTGTACGCGGCGAGGAGGGCGGTGTGGGTGGAGGAGGTGTCCTGCTGGGATTCGGCGAGCGCATCGGTGGGCAGCAGCCCTACCGCAAGCACCACAACGAAAACAACCAAGCGTCCCCTCATCCCTGGTCCAGTGTAGCTCAATGCTCGCGCTCTATTGTCAGTCGTATGTGTGTGCCCTACCGGAGCGTCTCGTCTAAGTCAAGTACCGACTAACCTCCAAGGCATGACCTACACGACCGCCGAGGCAAGACAGCAGGTGCTTGACGTGCTCGCGGTGGCGGCGGATGAGCTCGACTCCGCGCTCGCGCTGCTGGGGGAGGCTTACGAGCATTTGGACGAACATGCCGCCGACGTGCTCGAGGCCGAGCTGTTCCGGGGAGTGCAGCTTGCCTATGGTCGTGTCAAGCGAACGTATAACGAGTTCGCCAGTCGCTCAGAGCTGCCTGGACGCACTTTTGAGTCGGCGCCCGCGGTCGCCCCGTCGAACAGCGCCAAGGAGCTCATCGAGGCGGCTGTTGAGCTCGCGGGCAAGGCCGACTCGGCGCTGATCGAGCTGCAGGACTCGATGCTGCCGGTCGAGGTCGGCGACGTTGAGCTGCGCGCTGGGATCGCGGCGGTCCGTGAGCTGGTGGGCGGCCTGCGCGGGCGTGCGCGCGAGGTCGTGCGCACGCTGGGACGCTGATCGCGAGCGCGCATCGCCCAACGCGTTTCGCGCGGTGTGTGCTCAGCGAGCACGAGCTGTTCACGAAGGAGTTGCCGGCAGCCCAGATGCGCGATGTTAAGAAAGGAGATGCCCACGAGGATGTGGGTTCGCTCAGCTGTAGACGTCTGTGCCGCGCGTGGGGGGCAGCAGGGCTCCGATGATCCAAAACAGGGGGATGAAGATGCCGATCAAGAACATGATCCAGTGGCCCTTGCGGATCGAGAGGATGCCGAGCGTGATCAGCAGCACCACGTAGATCGCGCCCAGGAGGATGCCCCCGGAGCTGGAGACGGCGAGTATGGGCATGCTTGGGCTCCTTCTTTGCGCGGGATGTGCATGCCAAGCCTGTCATGACTGGCGTGAGCTTCCATCACCTGGAATGGATGAAATCGCATGGTCAGACCGCTGCTCGCGTCGAGGCTCCCCCGGTGGTCGGTGGTGGGCACCCTGTTGGAGGGTGTAGCGGTCTAGGCGAACACGGTGGGTGGCGTGCGCTCGTACCAGCGCTCGACGCGCTCGAGCTGGGCGGCAAGCGAAAGCAGCGTGGTCTCGCTGTTGGCGGGACCGAGCAGCTGCATGCCAAATGGCAGGCCCTCGGTGGTGAGACCGGCGGGAATGCTCACGCCGGGCCAGCCCAGCACGTTCCACGGCCACGTGTATGGGCAGGCGCCCGCGATCATTTGGTCGGTGGCCCAGCCGCCGAGACCGTCGGTCGCGCCGATCTGGAGCGGAGGGCTGGCGCTCGTGGGCGTGAGGATCACATCGGCGTGGTTGAAGCTTGCGCCGACGCGACGGTGCATCAGCGGCTCCAAGCGCCTGGCGAGCCCCAGCACCGTCCGCGAGAGCAGTCCGCCGATGCGTGCCGTGCCGCGAGTGCGCGGGTCCAGCAGCGAGGCGTCGGGGACGCGAGTGACCCACTCCGATACGCCGGCCTGCCCGCGGGCGACCAGGGCGAGTCCCATCAGGCCGTAGCGCGGGTCGGCTTCGCTGACGGTGTGGCCGAGCTCGCGCAGTACTCCCGCAAGTCGCTGTGCGCCGGCCCGGATCTCCGGATGCAGTCTCACCGGCGCGCCGCTGAACGGATGGCGCAGCGAAAGCGCGATCCGCAGCGGGCGCGGCTCGCGCGCGATCGCCTGCGAATAGGGCTCGGGTGGTGGCGGCGGCGCGTGCAGGTCCTGGTGGTGGTTGCCGCTGAGCGCGTCCAACAGCAGTGCCGCGTCGGATACGGTGCGAGCAAGTGGCCCAATGCATGTGAGCCCGTTGAAGGACTCGCTGTCGGGCCATGTGGAGATGCGCCCGCGCTGGGGCTTTACGCCGACGAGGTTGCACCAAGACGCCGGGATGCGCACAGATCCGGCGCCGTCGGAGCCGGTGGCGCCCGGCACTATCCCGGCGGCAACCGCAGCCGCTGACCCTCCGCTTGAGCCACCGGGGGTGTGGTCGAGGCTCCATGGGTTGCGGGTGGCGCCGAACGCTTGACCCTCGGTGAACGGGTACAGGCCGATCTCGGGCGTGTTGGTCTTGCCGAGCACGATTGCGCCGGCGCGGCGCAGGCGGCTAACCATCTCGCTGTCGTGTTGCTTGGGAGGGAACGGGCCGCCACAGCCAAACGACGTCGGCTCGCCGGCCACGTCGACGTCGTCCTTGACCGCGATCGGTACACCAAGCAGTGGCAGTCGCTCCCCGGCGGCGATACGGCGGTCGGCCTCGACGGCCTCCGCGCGCGCTCTCTGCGCGCACACCACGCGAAACGCGTTGAGCGTCGGCTGGCTCGCCTCGATCCGTGCGAGCGCCTGCTCGACCAGCTGAGCCGAGCTGAGACGACCTTCGCTCAGCGCCGCTGAGCAGGCGGCGAGGTCGGCTGGTGCGCCGAGGCTATCGGCGCCGTCTGCGTCCGGATCATGCGTTGAGTGAGCGCCCGAGGACATTTTCTTGGATTTGCGGGGCGTGCCCGGGCAGGTCAAACCTGCGCCTCAGCCACCTGACATTCGTTCCAGCGAACGGTACTAGGGCCTCTGTTCTCGTGTGCCCGCGAGTCACGATGCGCCATACACTCAGATCATGAGCATCGCTGTGCCCAGCTTCGACACGCCCACCGTTGTGCGGCGCTTTCACGAGGCGCGCCGCAGTGAGGATCTGGTCGTGCTGCAGGGCTTTCACGCGCTCAAGCACGCGCTCAGGTTTGGCGCTTCGGTCGAGGTGGTCGCATGCGCTGATCCCGATGAGCTGGAGCGCCTGGCGCGAGAGCTGGCCCCCGACCTGATAGAGCGCATACGGGTGCTTGCCGTGGTCTTGTCTGCCGAGGCATTCAAGCGGCTGGGGCCCTATGTCCCGCACACGGGTGTCGTGAGCGTCGCTCGGCGCGTGCGCACCGATCCGCTGGAGCTGCTTGGCGCCAGCGGAAAGGCGCCGCTGGTGCTGCTCGAGGACCCGCGCCATTTTGGCAATCTTGGCGCCGTGATCCGGGTGGCCGCGGCGGTTGAGGCCGCCGGGGTGCTTACGACCGGCAGGCAGGACCCGTGGGACCCTGTGGCGGTGCGGGGCTCGGCGGGGCTGCACTACGCGTTGCCGGTCGCGCGTGTGGGGGCGCTTCCCCAGAGCGACAGGCCGCTGCTGGCGCTTGACCCCGACGGTGACGAGCTGCGACCCGAGTTGGTGCCCGAGCGTGCGCTGCTCGCGTTCGGGACCGAGCGAGATGGCCTGAGTGAGGAGTTGCTGGGGCGTGCCGACGCGCGTCTGCGTCTGCCGATGCGCGCGGGCGTCTCGAGCTTGAACCTGGCGACGTCGGTGGCGGCAGTCCTCTACAGCCTGCGTCTCGCCCGCGGTGAGTAAGCGAGCCCCTCGGCCTTGGACCCGGCCCTCGGCATTGTGGACCCGGTCTACCGGTGGCCAGAAGCCCCGACCAACCTCTTGCCCGTGCGGCCCCGGGGTCAGGCCCAGCGATCAGCTTGCCTCGGGCGGCATATAAGGCGCAAGCTCGCGACGGGCGATCGACAGCTTGTGGACCTCGTCGGGACCGTCGGCGAGACGCAGCGTGCGCAGGTGCGCGTAGGTCCACGCCAGTGGGAAATCGTCGCTCACGCCGCCGCCGCCGTGCACCTGTATCGCGCGGTCGATCACCTTCAGCGCGATATTGGGCGCCGCCACCTTGATCGCGGCGATCTCGGTGCGTGCGTGGCGGTTGCCGACCGTGTCCATCAGCCACGCGGCCTTCAGCGTGAGCAGGCGCGCCATCTCGATCTCGATGCGCGCCTCGGCGATCCAATCCTGGATGTTGGCCCGCGCGGCGACGGGCTGGCCGAAGGTGGTGCGCGAGACGGCGCGCCTGCACATCGCCTCCAGTGCCCGCTCGGCGGCTCCCAGCGAGCGCATGCAGTGGTGGATGCGCCCAGGGCCGAGCCGCGCCTGGGCGATCATGAAGCCGTCGCCCTCGCCCGCGATCAGGTTGGACGCGGGCACGCGCACGTCCTCGAAGAGGATTTCGGCGTGACCCTCCTGGTCCTGGTAGCCAAACACCGGCAGTCCGCGCACGATCTCCACGCCCGGCGTGCCGATCGGCACGAGGATCTGGCTCTGCTGGCGATGGCGGGGCGCCGCCGGTTGTGTCTTGCCCATCACGATCATGATCCCGCAGTGCGGATGCAGGGCGCCTGAGATCCACCACTTGCGCCCGTTGAGCACATAGTCGTCGCCGTCGCGCTCGATTGAAAGCGAGATGTTCGTGGCGTCCGAGGACGCCACATCCGGCTCGGTCATCGCAAAGCACGAACGGATCTCTCCCTCTAGTAGAGGGTTAAGCCAGTGGGACTTCTGCTCGGCTGTGGCGAACTGGTGAAGCACCTCCATGTTGCCCGTGTCCGGCGCCGAGCAGTTGCAGGCCTCCGAGGCGATATGACTGCGACCGAGGATCTCGGCGAGCGGCGCGTAGTCGCTGTTTGACAGGCCCGCGCCGTGATCGGCGTCTGGCAGGAACATGTTCCACAGCCCGGCCTCGCGCGCACGTGTCTTCAGCTGCTCCATCACCGCCGGCTGGTGGTGCGGGTTGCCGGACTCCCGCAGCTGGCGCTCGTAGATCGGCTCGGCGGGGTACACGTGCTCGTCCATGAACGCCCGCAGACGCTCCTGAAACTCGATGCAGCGCTCGCTTGGCTGGAAGTCCATCGTCTCCTCCTCGGCAGTGGGCAATAGGATCATCGCCGATGACGCAAGGATCGGCTGACTACAGGGCGGCGGGCGTCGACTACGACGCCCTGGATGAGGGCAAGCGCCGGGCGATGGCGCGGGCGCTGGCCACCTCCTCGCTGCTGGACGCTCGCGGTGGGCGCTCGAATGACGCCTCGCGCGGCGAGCCGGCATTCGTGTTCGACTTCGACGGCCGCACGCTCGCGTTTGTGATGGAGGGGCTGGGCACGAAGTCGATCATCGCCCGGCACATGCTCGAACGGCACGGGATCAACCGCTTTGCCGAGGTGGCCTACGACACGGTTGCCGCGATCCTCAACGACCTCTGTTGCGTGGGCGCGCTGCCGCTCGTCGCAAACGCCTACTTCGCTACCGGCGCCTCGCGGTGGTATGCCGAGTCCGCACGCGCCGCGGCGCTGCTCGAGGGCTGGCAACGTGCGTGCCTCGACGCGGGTTGCGTGTGGGGTGGGGGTGAGTCGCCGTCACTGTCGGGGCTCCTCGCCGAGGAGGACATCGAGCTTGCCGGCTCGGCCGTGGGCGCGCTGCCGGCCGGCCGCCCCGCGATCCTCGGCGAAGAGCTGCAGGCGGGCGACGAGATCGTGCTCGTGGCCTCCAGTGGCCTGCATGCCAACGGCGCATCGCTTGCGCGACTGCTCGCCGCGCGGCTAGCGGACGGCTACATGACGGCGCTGCCCAGTGGTCGCACGCTCGGGGAGGCGCTGTTGGATCCCTCGCGGATGTATGTGCCGCTGGTGCAGGCGCTACTTGGATCGGAGACGCGGGTCTCCTACCTCAGCCACGTGACGGGCCACGGCCTGCTGAAGCTGATGCGCCCATCAAAGCCGTTGACCTACCGCATACGCAAGCTGCCGCCCGTGCCCGAGGTGCTGGAGTTCTTGGTCGAGCAGGCCGAGCTGGATGCCCACGACGCCTACTCGACGTTCAACATGGGCGCCGGCTACGCCGTCTACTGCGAGCTCGGCGGTGGCAAGCGGGTCGTCGAGCTCGCCGAGGGTCTCGGCTTCGAGGCGATCGTCGCGGGCTCGGTGGAGGCCGGTCCGCGCCAGGTGATCGTCGAGCCCGTGGATGTCGTCTACGGCGGCGGAGAGCTCGAATTCTCGGCAGCCGAGCGCACCACCTAGTTGAACCTGTCGGCCGATACGGCTAACCTTTCCGACAAATCGCCAATGCTCCCTGACGGCTGAGACCTAGGGGACTCGATGTCGCCGGACCGTCAAGGATCCGGAGCTACCCGGATCGTGGGCGCACCCATCAACAGAGGAGAGAAGCTGATGCGTAGAGCATCTACCCGTTTGGCCTTGCTCGGCCTTGCCGTATTGACGCTGGCCCTGCCGGCAGCCGCGGGGGCGGCGCCGACAGTCACGGTCAAAGTCAAGATCGTGCCGATCCCGAAGAACCCAAGCGCTGCGAATGGTCCCACCTGGCCCGGTACCGGTCTGCTCGGCGCCGGAGCGGCGCTCGAAACCGAAATCCACATCAGCGGCACCGAATACGGTGGCTTCCCGCCACCGCTGATCGGCGTGAAATTCGTCACGCCGCCTGGCACGAAGCTTCACCCTCAGGGCTTTCCGACATGCCCGAACGCGACGCTTGAAAGCCACGAAGTGCAGAAGTGCCCGAAGAACTCCTCCGCAGGCCCGACCGGCTCCGCAAACGGAGTGGTCTCCTTCGGCGGCACGCGTGTCCATGAGTCGCTGACGATCCAGCCGTTCTTTGCGCCGGGCGGGGGCCTCGCGTTCTTCTCCGAAGGACGCTCCCCGGCCTCGATCGAAATCCTCTCCACGGGCGCGTTCTCGACCGGTCCGAGTGGATTCGGTCCCGAATTCAACGCCGAAATACCGCTCGTCGTGACCGTGCCTGAAGCGCCATACGGCGTGGTCGAATCGATCAAGGTCAAGGTCGGCGCTGCCTACAAGCAGGGCAAAAAGCTGATCTCCTATGGGACCGTGCCTTCGAAGTGCCCGAAGGGCGGCGGCTTCCCGGTGACGGCCGAATTCTCGTTCTTCGGCGGAGCCAAGGTGCCGGTCAGCATCAAGGCGCCGTGCCCCAAGAAGTAGAGCGACGGAGGTAGCGAATCCAAAAGCACGGCGGCCGCCTCTTATTTGGGATGTATGGGCGGCCGCCGGCAGGACTTGGACAAAGAGCAACTGAACAAGACATCGAAGACGGCGAGACGCGCGCGCGTACGTTGAAGCGCGGACGGCTCAACGACAGTGAGGAGGGGCGGCCCATAGTATGTGGGTCGCTCTGTACTCGCTATCGAACACAGAGGTAGGGTCGGGTTGAGGACGAAGAACAAGGGGTCCAGGAGGGGTATGGCCGCGATCGCGGTCACCGGGTGCGCGCTCGCGCTGGTCGCGATCGTGCTGCTCGCTACCAGCGCAGGCGGGTCGAGTGGCAGCTACACGATCCGCGCGATCTTCGACGACGCCAACAACCTGGTCAGCGGGGAGAACGTCAAGGTCGACGGCGTCGACGTCGGCACGGTCGGATCGGTCACGGCCACGCCCCACGCCCAAGCGGCGGTCGTGCTGAACATCACCAACCCAGACTTCAAGAACTTCCGCGCCGACGCGAGCTGCGAAATCCGCCCGCAGGCGCTGATCGGTGAGAAGTACGTCGACTGCCTGCCGACCCAGCCACGCGTCGAAGGTACGCCGCCGCCGCCCTTCCTGAAGGTCATCCCTTCCGGTCAAGAAGGTGCGGGCCAATACCTAATGCCGGTGACCAAAACCCACAGCCCGGTCGAAGTGGACCTGCTAGGCGACATCACACGCCTGCCCGAGCGCCAGCGCTTCACGATCATCCTCAACGAGTTCGGCGCGGGTCTTGCCGGACGTGGTCCAGACCTCAACGAAGTGATCAAGCGCGCCAACCCCGCCCTGCAGGAACTGGAAAAGGTGCTGTCGGTTCTTGCCAACGAGAACAAGGTGCTGACCAACCTCGCCGAAGAAGGAGACAAGGCGGTCGCGCCGCTGGCAGCAGACCGCGAGCGGTTCGTGGGCTTCATCAACGAAAGCAACAAGATTGCTACGGCGACCGCCAACCAGCGCGGCGCACTCGGACAGAACTTCGCCGACTTCCCGGCCTTCCTGGAACAGCTCGGACCGGCCGTCGAACGGCTGCAGCGCTTCGCCGAACAGACGACCCCGACGCTTGAGAGCTTCGGGATCGCCGCGCCGGGCATCAACAAGCTGTTCCAGAACATCGGGCCGTTCTCGACCACCTCGACGGCGTTCTTCAAGTCCTTCGGCGCGACCGGTAGAGCGACCGGCCCAGCCCTGAAGGCGGTCGAGCCGCTGCTGCCGCTCGTCAAGTCGCTCGGCAAGGAAGCCAACCCGTTCGCGAGCAACTTCTCCTCGCTGCTCGCCAGCGTGCGCTCCACCGGCGGCCTCGAGCGCCTGCTCGACTTCATCTACCTGGGCGCGGGCAATGTGAACGGCTACGACGCGCTCGGGCATTTCATACGGGCCGAAGGCGTGGCGGGCACCTGTTTGAGCTACGCGGTCGAAACGAATCCCGGCTGCTCGACCGGCAAATTCATCCAAGGCAGCACTGCTTCTGCCGCTTCCAGCGCCAAGGCTTCGACTGCGAGCACCAACTCGACGAGCCTTGTGATGGCGCGCACGCTCGCGGTCCTGAAAGGCATGACCCCGGCGCAGGCGATCGCGCGCTACCCGGGTTCGATCGCAGGCGAAACAGGCGCCGCGAGCACCGAAGCGACGGCGCCCTCCTCGACGTCCGCCTCATCGCCGGCGAGCTCGGTGCCGGTCGGCGGCGCGGCGGCCGGCACCACCTATTACACGCCCGGCGAAGAAAGCCCCGAAGCCAGCGGCATGCTCCTCAACTATCTACTCGGCAACTGACCCATGACGATCCGACGAGCCCCCATGAGGATGTTGCCCACGTTGCTCGTGGCGCTGCTCGCGCTGACGTTTGCCGGTGTCGCCGATGCGAGCGAAAGCGCCAGTCCCTCCGAAGCGCCGCCCAGTTCCACCGGCACGACAACCGTGCCGGCGCCGCCATTGGAACCGGCGCCCTCTGAAGCGGCAACGCCTGCGACCACCACGAGCACGACCCCAAATCCAACCCCCGCTCCGAGCACCACGACGACCACGACGACGACCGAAGCGCCGCCGACACCGGCGCCCGAAGTGCGCACGCAACACTCTCAGCCGCGCACGGTGGTCCCCGCGCACACGAGCGCACCCGCGACTCAGCAGTCCGCGCAGACTCCCGCGGGTGCCAAGGCGGTCTCGCCATCGGCGCTCACGCCGCCGCTGCCGTCGACGTTGAGCGCGTCCTCCTTCTCGGGCGTTCCGAGCTTCTTCATCAATAGCTTCAGCATCCCGCCGTTTTTGCTGCCGATCTACCAGGCCGCCGGCGCCGCCTACGGAATCCCGTGGCAGGTGCTCGCGGCGATCAACGAAGTCGAGACCGACTACGGGCGCGACCTGAGCATCTCGAGCGCCGGCGCCGAGGGCTGGATGCAATTCCTGCCCAGCGAGTGGGGCCAGTATGGGGTGGACGTCAACGACGACGGTTTCGAGGACCCCTACAACCCGGCCGATGCGGTCTTCGCCGCCGCCCGCTACCTGAAGGCCGCCGGCGGCGACACCGACATCCGCGCGGCGGTGTTCTCCTACAACCATTCGAAGGCCTACGTGAACTCGGTCATGTTGCGTGCGCAGCTGCTGGGCGGCACCCCGCCACAGCTGCTCGGCGCGGTCACAGGACTGACCGAAGGACGCTTCCCGGTGTATGCCGCCTCGCACTACAGCGACGACTTCCCGACAACCGAAGGGACCTCCCCGCAAACGGTTGCCGGGACGACGATCTACTCACAGGCCGGTGCTCCCGTGATAGCCGTCCAGGACGGGCACATCACGCAGATCAGCCAGAATGGCCCGCTCGGGCTCAGCATCACGCTGACCGACGCCTACGGCAATACCTACACCTATTCCAAGCTCGGCACGCTCGCCGCGCTCTATCCGGTGCTCGAAGCGATCGAATCCAAGAGCGCGCACACCGCCAGGCTCGCGGGGAGCGCAGCCGGCGTGAGCGCCCCAACCCAGGCCTCGCGTGGCGCCACTCAGGTGTTCAGGGCTGGCACCGATGACGTTTATCTGCACCCCCTGCGCGTCGGTGTGCAGGTGATCGCCGGCACCGTGCTCGGACACCTCAGCTCGAGCGCCGAACCCCACATCGTCTTTCAGATCCGTCCTGCCGGGATCGGCGCGCCGTTGATCGATCCCAAGCCGATTCTCGACAGCTGGGTCAAGCTGCAGAGCTCCTCCGTGCTGAAGGCCAAGGGTCGCGATCCGTTCGCGAAGATCTCCGCGACCCCCGGCCAGGCGCTGTTGGAGTCACAGACGCAGCTCGAGCAGCAGGTCCCAAGCGATCGTGACATTCGCCTCGCGGCGTGCGAGCGACGTCTGATCGAGGATGGTCAGGTCGACCGGCGCGTGCTTGCGGCGCTCGCATTTCTGTCCGCCTCGGGACTGCAGCCGACCGTCTCCTCGCACAGCTGTCCACGCCCGTCGACGATCGGCGGCCGCACTGTCTCCTCGGTGGGAGTCGTGAGCGCCACGGTCGACATCTCGGCCGTCAACGGAGTACCGGTGCTCGCCGGTGGTGAATCGACCCCGGTGCTTGCTGCCGTACGCAAGCTCCGCGGCTTGCAGGGCGCCATGAAGCCACTGCAGATCGCCAGCTCGACGCCGCTGCCGGGAGTGACCGCCGGCGCGTCGCTACCGGGCTACGCCGGTCTGATCCAGCTCGCGTTCACGCAGCCCGCCGGTGGCGGCGCGGCACGCGCCGCTGGGGTCGCCAGCTCGGGACTGTCGCCCGCGCAGTGGCTTGCGCTCGTCGCGCGCCTCGGCGAGGTGCCCGACCCGGCGGTCAGCTCCAAGCCATCCTCGGCGGCGATCCCCGATTCGAGCTCGGCCGTACCGGCCGCGGCGGAAGGCAACTAGCGCGATGGCCACCACCGTTCCACCACGCCCGCCGGCGTCTCCGCCTCCGCCGTCTTCGCCCCCGTCGCCGCTTGCCCGTCCGCCGCGGCGTGCGAACACGACGCGCGTGGCCGCCTTCGGGGCGCTTGCGGCGGTGGTTGTGATCCTGCTTGTGGTTGTGCTCGGTGGCGGTGGAGGCGCTACCTACCAGCTGATCTACGCCAACTCCGGCCAACTCGTGCGTGGCGATCAGGTACAGGTCGGCGGGGTGCCCGTCGGCTCGGTGAACAACATCACGCTGCTGCACAACTATCAGGTGCGCATCACGATTCACGTGAACTCCTCGCTGACGCCCCTGCACGAAGGCACCACCAGCGAAATCAGGGAGCCCTCGCTGTCGAGCGTCGCCAATCGCTATGTCGCGCTCTCGCCCGGCCCCAACAATCGCCCCGCCCTGCCCAGTGGCGCCACTTTGCCGATCACCAGCTCACACGGTGAGGTGGACCTCGACCAGTTCTTTGGCATCTTCAACCCCGATACCCGCAAGGGACTTCAGCAGCTCGTCAGGGGCTTTGCCGAACAATATTCCGGGGCGGGCGCGGCGCTGCAGACCGACTCGATCTACTTCCCCCCGGCGCTGGCGGCGCTCGACCACGTGATCGCCGAGCTCGGACGCGAACAGCCGACATTCACGAGCTTTCTGATCGAATCGGCCAAGGCGACGACGACGTTGGCCGACCGCAGCGGGCAGCTCACCGAACTGATCAGCCACGCCGACACCGCATTCGGCGCGATCGCCTCGCAACAGTCAAATCTCACCGCTGGCCTAAAGGCGCTGCCCGTCACCTTCAGAGAGGGCAATCGCGCGTTTGAAGAACTGCCGCCGACGCTCGCCGACCTGACGAAGCTGGTCGACGTCTCCAAGACCAACACAAAGCAGCTCGCGCCGTTCTTCTCCAAGCTGCGACTACTGGTCAACAACGCCACACCTGTCGTGAGCGACCTGAGCGAAGCGATCAGCAAGCCCGGTCCGAGCAACGACTTGACAGAAGTCGCGCTCGCGCTTCCCTCGCTCGCGCAGACGCTCACCACGGCCTCGCCCGACGGCGTGCGCGCCGCCGAAGAATCGCTCCCCATAACGGCGCTGTTCGGCCCCTACAGCCCAGACCTTCAGGGACTGGTACGCGATTTCGGCCAGGTCGCCGGCTACTACGATGCAAACGGCCACTACGCGCGGGTCGCCGGACTGTTCCCCGACTTCGAACTCGGCGCCAACAACACGCTCAAGCCTGCCAACCCCTCGCAGGTGCTCCAGGGCCTGAAGACCGGCCAGCTGCGCCGCTGCCCCGGCTCTGCCACTCAGCCCGCGGCGGACGGCTCTTCGCCCTTCACCGACAATGGCGCACTCGGCTGCGACCCGACGGAGACTCCTTGAGATGAACCGTCGTCGCTCGAATTCACTGGCAGGCAGCCCGCTGCTGATCGGCGCGGTCACGACGTTGATCGTGATCGTGGCGGTGTTCCTCTCCTACAACGCCAACAACGGGTTGCCGTTCACCCCCACCTACAACATCAACGTGCAGCTGCCCGAGGCCTCAGGACTACAGAAGGGCAATCAGGTGCGGATCGGTGGCACGCTCGTCGGGATCGTCAGCTCGCTACGACCGTATGAAGACCCAAAAACAGGTCGCGTGACGGCGATCGTCGAAATGAAGCTTCAAAAGAGCGTGGAGCCGTTGCCGGCCAACACGAAAGCAATCGTGCAATCGGTCTCAGCTGTCGGGCTGAAGTACCTCTCCCTGGTCAAGGGCAACTCTTCGCAGACGCTCAAGCCGGGTGCCACGATTCCCGTCTCGCAGACCAGCGAACCGGTTGAAATCGCACAGCTGTTTGACATATTCAACACCAAGACGCGCAACGCCAGCCAGGTGAACTTGACGAGCTTCGGCAACGGACTTGCCGGGCGTGGGATCGGGATCAACGAAACGATCGTGGCGCTGCGCCCACTCGTCGCTAACGCGATCCCGGTGCTGCACAATCTCGCCTCGCCGCAGACCGGCTTCGGGCAACTGTTCGCCGCCCTTGACCGGGCCGCCAAAGAAGTGGCGCCGGTGGCAAACGAAAATGCCGCCCTATACAGCAATCTGGACACATTCTTCACCGCCTGGGCGACCGTCGCGCCATCGCTGGAACAGGCGATAAAGGGCGGCCCGCCGACGCTGCGTCAGGCGACTTACTCGCTCCCATTCGAGGCGTCGTTCATCAACAAGGGCACCGAGTTCTTCCGCCTGCTGCGCCCGAGCGCCAGGATCCTGCGCACCGTCGCCGCCCCGCTCGGGCACGCGTTCGCCGTCGGCACGGTCAACCTGCGCTCCGCGATCACGCTCAACAGCAAGGTCGCCGAAGCCTCGCAGGCGTTCGCGGCGTTTGCCAAGAACCCGATCATCATCAGCGGCATCGAAGAGCTCACCCACACGCTTTCGCTGGGCAACCCGTTGTTCGCGGGACTCGCTCCGGCGCAGACCAACTGCAACTACGTGACTCTCGCATTCCGCAACCTCGCCAGCACGCTCTCGCAGAGCATCGGCGTCGGCACGGTTGCCCGCGCCACGCTCGTGCTCGCGCCCAACGGACCCAACAGCCAGGGGCTGCCCTCCTCCTCCTACGCCAACGGTCCCTCGGTCGATCACACGCCGGGCGGCACCCCGCTAGACAACAACCACCTGCACTTCAATCCCTACCCCATCGTCGGTGGCCCCGGCCAACCGCTGGAGTGCGAAGCCGGCAACGAGCCCTACACCAAGGGTCAGGCCACGATCGGTAATGTCCCGGGTGGAGTCGGTACCGCCAAGACCGAAAAAACTACGCGCGAAGAAAACCTCTTTGGCGAAAAATACCCGCAGCAGACACTCGAAGCGCTCGGACTGAAGAGCTCGAAAGCGAGCAAGAAATGAGTCGCGTGCGCTGGTGGAAACGCTACGACGAGCTCCCCGTCGTCGACCTGCAGAAGTCAAATCCGGTGCGCTTCGGCGTAATCGTGATCGTGATCACGATGATCGTCGTGTATTTCGGTTTCACCAAGCGGATTCCCGGCGAGCACGGCTTCCGTCTCAACGCCGCGTTCAACACGGCGGTCAACATCGCCCCCAAATCGCCGGTGCGGATCGCCGGCGTCGACGTCGGCACGGTCAGCTCGGTCAAGCGGGTGGGAGATACGGGTGTGGTGAGCATGGAAATCTCAAAGACGGGGCTGCCGATTCACGCCGACGCGACGCTGAAGATCAGAGCACGGATCCTGCTGGAAGGCAACTGGTTCGTCGAACTGCAGCCAGGTACGCCCTCGGCTCCAAAGCTCTCATCCGGTGCCACGATCCCCGTCTCACAGACCTCAGACCCCGTCCAGCTCGACCAGGTGCTGGACGCGCTGACCACCGACACGCGCGCCAACCTGCAAACGCTTCTGATCGAATTCGGATCGGCACTCACGCGCGAGCCGACAGCAGCCGAGAACGCCGAACAGGATCCCGCCGTACGCGGACTGAACGCGGCACAGGCGCTCAAAAAGCTCTACATCGACAGCCCCGAAGCGCTAAAGAACGGCGCGATCGTCAATCAATCGCTCGGCGGCGTGGAAGAACACGACCTCTCCAACTTGATCGCCGGCGCGGAGAAACTGACCGCCGCGCTCAACGTGCACGAACAGCAACTTGGTGAACTGATAGGCAACTTCAACATATTCCTCGGCTCGCTGGCCGCCCAATCGGCCAGTCTGAGCGCGACCGTCGCCGCGCTTCCCGGCGCGCTGCATAGCGGCGGACGAGCTGCCGTCAACTTCAACGCTGCCGCGCCCACGATCAGGAAATTCTCGCTCGAGCTCGCTCACGGCGTCGAACAAACCGGACCCACGGTCACGGCGGCCTTCCCGTGGATCGAACAGGTCAAGGCGCTGCTCGGACCCGAAGAACTCGGCGGCTTCGCCAAGGGTCTGCAGGCGGCGGCTCCGACGATCGCCAGCCTGATCGTGTCCTCGCCCCCGTTCTTCAAACAGACCGACCTGTTCTCCAAGTGCCTGAGCAACGTGTTCTTCCCGGCAGGCAACGCCAAGCTGCAGGACGGATCGAACACCTCGGGTGTCGAAGACTACAAGGAGTTCTGGTACGCGACGGCGGGTCTCGCCGGCGTCGGACAAAGCTTCGACGGCAACGGGCCGCTGGATCGCTTCATGATCAGCACCGGTAGCCAAACGCTGAAGTCGGCGCCCGCGAGCGTCGTTGGTGTCAGCACTCGCCCGGGACTGCCGCTGCTCGCTCGCACCTCACAGTCGCCGCTGGGCACGCGCCCCGCGTTCCCGGCAAGCGAGCCTCCCTACAAGGCGCTCGTGCCGTGCTACACGCAGGCGGCGCCCAACTTCAACGGTCCGCTCTCTGAAGGCCCAGCCGACGGGGGTGGCTCATGAGCGCCGACGAGCATCACGGCGAGCGCGGGCTGCTCGACCAGATCGAGCGCTACCGCACGGCATTCATCTCGATCGTGGTGATGATCGTGCTCGCGCTGTTCGTGGGCGGCTACATCCTCTCCAACGAGCGTCTTTCGCTGCCCAGCTGGGTACCGGTGGTCGGCAAGAGCTACGTCACGCTGAAGGGCGAGTTTCAAACCGGGCAGGCGCTGACGCCCGGCCAGGGCCAGGCCGTCACGATCGCGGGCGCCAAGATCGGTGAAATCGCAAGCGTGGATCTCCATGAAGGCGATGCGCTCGTCACGATGAACATCACGCCCAAGTACGCCAAGTACATCTATCGCGACGCCACGATGCTGCTGCGACCCAAGACGCAGCTGAAGGACATGACCGTCGAGGTCAACCCCGGCACGCCGAGTTCCGGGCGCGCGCCAAGCGGCTATGTCGTCCCGCTCTCCCAGACCGCGCCGGATGTCAACTTCGAGGAGTTCCTCTCGGCCCTGGATGCCGAAACGCGCGAATACCTGCAGGAGCTGATCGACGGCGGCGGCATCGGCCTGAAGGGCAACTCGGAGAATCTGTCGGCCACCTTCAGGCGCTTCGATCCGATCTCGCGCCTGACCGAGAAGATAACCAAGGAACTGCATCTGCGCCACAAGAACATCGAACGCGGCATCCACAACTTCCAGCTGATTCTGAGTGCGCTCGGCAACAAGGACACCGAACTCGCGCAGCTGATCGAGTCATCCAACGCCGTCTTCAAGACGTTCGCCGAACAGAACCAGAACGTGCAGCGCACACTGCGGCTATTCCCCAGCGCGCTTGCCAAGAGCAAGAGTGGGTTCGGCAAGCTCGCCAAGACCGCGAGTGTCACGGGAACTACGCTGCGCGCGCTCGAACCGTTCGCGAAGGCACTTGGGCCCGCCCAGGAAGCATCGCGCAAGTCATTCCTGGAAACCACGCCGATCATCAAGAGCCAGGTCAGGCCGTTCACGCGCGAAGTGACGCCCGTCGTCAACGAGCTCGGGCCCTCGATCAAGGAACTCGGAGAAGCATTCCCCAAGCTTCAGAGCGGCTTCTCGGTGTTCAACGAATTCTTCAACGAGCTCGCCTACAACCCCGGCCCCAAGCAGGGCGGCTTCCTGTTCTTCCTCGACTGGGCCAACCACGACCTCAACAGCGTGCTCAGCTCCGCCGACGCTCACGGGCCGCTTGGGCGCACGCTCCTCTACCTGAACTGCGAAATCCTGCCGATCCTCAAAGGCGCCGGCGAAGTGAATCCGACGGTGCGGCTGCTGATCGCTCTATTCAACCCGCCAACCGGAGCCGAATGCCAGGCGCTCGGCCTGGGCTCGAGTGCGACCACGGCAAGCGCCAGCGCAGCCAAGGCCATCACGGCTCACAACCGCGGCCACTCGGACTCGAGCAAAGGCTTCACGATGAACCTGCTCGGCTCCAAGCACAGCGCGTTCGGGCGTATTGCCACCGCGGCCGAGGAAGGTCACTAATGCAAAAGCGCGCTCCCACGCTGGCCAACATCCTCGTGATCGTGCTGTTCGCACTGAGCTGCTTCGGGCTGCTGCTGTTCCTGTGGGAGTCCTTCGGCGGTCCCGTGCCGCTCAAGCCGAAGGGCTACCGCTTGACGATTGAGCTCTCGCGCACGCTCGCGCTCGCCGAACAGTCCGACGTGCGCATCAGCGGCGTCAACGTCGGCCACGTGATCAGCCTCGAACACAACAAGGACGGGCTCACGCACGCGACGATCGAAATCGCCGGAAAATATGCGCCGATCCCCTCCAACACGCGTGCGGCCCTGCGCGAAAAGACACTGCTGGGCGAGACCTACGTGGAACTCAAGCCGCAGAAGGCGGCGGCGCCACCGCTGCCGGACAACGGACAGCTGCGGACCACGCAGGTGGAACCCTCGGTGACGCTCGACGACATCCTCTCCACGTTCAACGCCGAAACGCGCAAGGCGTTCCAGCTATGGCAGCAAGGATTGGCAGAAGGCCTCGGCGGGCGGGGCGAACAGATCAACGCCGGCTTCGCGGAGATCCAGCCGTTCATCGAAGACTCCAACAAGCTGGTTGCGATCCTCGCCTCTCAAGAAGGGGCGCTGCGGGCGAGCATCCACAACACGGGTGTGGTGTTCGACGCCCTGACAGCACGCGAGGGCCAGTACCGCGGCTTCGTCGTAAACGGCGAGCGCACCTTCCACGCCGCCGCCCAAGCCAGTCAGGCGTGGGCCGAATTCTTCCGCGTGCTGCCCGCGTTTGAGCGCAACACCCAGACCGCGCTGCGCAGCGTCGACAGCTTTGCGGTCAACACCGAACCGTTCCTCGACCAGTTCCGCCCCGCCGAGGAACAGCTCACTCCGCTGCTGAGAGCAGTCGAGCCGTTCACGCCGCCATTCAACTCGTTGCTCACGGCGCTTGGGCCGTTCACCCAGGCCGCCAAGACGGGACTCCCCGATCTCAAGAAGGAGCTCGACCTGACCGTTCCTCTGGTCGGAGCTACAAGCTCGGCACTGCACAATTTCAACCCGTTCTTCCAGTACCTCAGCGAGTACATTCCAGAGCTGCAGGGGCTGTTTGCCAACGCTACCGCCTCCACTCAGACCCACGGGAAAAACACGAACATCCCCGGTGGGCCTCAGCAGCATTTCTTGAAGGTGATGAACGTGCTCGAGCCCGAAGGGCTGTCGGTCTACCCGCAGCGGATCGGCGTCAACCGCGCGAACGCCTACCCACAGCCCGGCGCGTTCCGCTCGCTTGCAAGCGGACTGCAGGTATTCAGCAGCGCTTCATGCGCAAACTCGGCTCCCTCGGCGGCCGGCCCCGAACTTGGAGCGATCACTCAGAGCGTCATCAACCAGCTGATCGAAAACCATATTGTCAACGCTCCGGAAAGCGCTTCCAATGCGGTGGCGGCTCCTGTCTGCAACCAGCAGGGACCGTTCACGTTCAACGGCCAAACCAGCCAGTTCCCGCACGTCACGCCCACACCGGCGGGGTAGCCGTGTATGCCGCACGTCACGCCGACCCAGGTGGGGCGAAAAGTCCGGAGCGACCCAGCGAGGCTGGCGCTGCCGCTGCTAGGCCGGCCACTAGGGAGCGACGCGTGGCCTATCTCAGGCTTCGCACAGTCCGGCCACGGCCATCGCGCGCTCGTGGCCGAGATAGGCAAGCAGCGCGAAGTAGGTGAGATCGGCGTGCAGGGCGGGTAGCTCCGCGATGTTTGCCTGCAGAACGCGGCGGTGCAAGATCGAGGCAATTCCGCCGACGATCGCCTCCGAGGTTTGTGCGGGCAGATGCTCGTCGTCAGGACAGTGCGCGCGGCCCTGCTCGATCAGCGACGCGAATAGCGCGAGAGCCGAGCGTTGACGCTTGCACGCGGCGGGTCCGGCGCTCAACATCTCGACGAACGCCACGCGCGCTCCATCGGGATCGCGAGCTAGCGCCCCTAGCAGGCTTTCAAGCCCCCGTTGCACACACTCATACCAGGGCGTGTCGCATTGAAACCGCTCCAAGGCAGCAAGTTCGACTCGCCCAATCAGATCGTCAGTCGCCTTGGAGAAGCAATCGCGCTTGTCATGGAAGTGCTCGCTGAACACCGCCTCCTGGAGATCGGCACTCGACAGCACTCGACTGACGGTGGTGCGATCGTACCCGCGCTGAGCGACCGTCTCGATCATCGCGTCGAGCAGTCGTCTGCGTGGATCGGGGCGAGGGGCGGTCGCGACGCTGCCCGCCACGGCCATCGATGAGTCTGTGGGCTCCGATTCGGCGCCGGAGCGCCTGCCATGCAACATGCACTCTACCTCCCAGCCGGGATCGTAGACCCAACAGCCCTGATTTGTCAAGGAAGATGTGTATGGCTTGGTACCGGTGTACGCGAATGATGATGCGCGCTACGCAGAAAGATGCACGAGTACGCGGCAAAGATGCACGGTAACGCGGCAAAAGCATCCCGCCGGTTGCGATCCAATCGCGGTCTGCTCGCCGGCGATTACGAGCCGTGGTTGATCGGGTCTGCCTCGATCACTAAGATCTACGTCTGTGGAGGGCGTTGAGGGAACTCACGGGGAGCAAGGGGACAGCGAGCAGGCCGCCGGCCTTGAGGCGCCCGTGGGCATGGAGGACAATGACGAGGAGTTCCAGTACCACTCCAGTGGCGGCGATCTTGACCTGGCAGGCGAATCGACGGACCGCAACTGGTCGATCCGCTGCACGGACGTGGTCAAGCGTCTGGCGGGAATCCCGGTGCTCAACGGCCTGAACGTAGCGATCCCCGACGACATGATCACCGTCGTGCTCGGCCCGTCGGGCACCGGCAAGAGCGTGCTCATCAAGCACCTGATCGGCTTGATGTTCCCCGACTCGGGCGACATCCAGGTGCTTGGCAACTCGGTTCCAACGCTGACGATGCCCAAGCTGCTTGAACTCCGTCGCAGGATCGGCGTGCTGTTCCAGGACGGCGCCCTATTCGGCTCGATGTCGGTGTTCGACAATGTCGCGTTCCCGCTGCGCCAGCACACCGACATGTCCGAGGGCCAGATCGGCGAGCGAGTACGTCAGCGCCTGACCGACGTGGGCTTGGTCGAGGCGATGGACGACTCGCCATCGCAGCTCTCCGGCGGTATGCGCAAGCGCGCCGGCTTCGCGCGCGCGCTCGTGACCGAACCGGACGTCGTGATCTTTGACGAGCCCGACTCGGGTCTTGACCCGGTGCGCACGGCGCTGCTGTGCGAACTGATCCAGGAGATGCACGAGCTTCACGGCGGCACCTACATCGTCGTGACCCACAACATCGCCTCGGCGCGCCAGATCGGCGAATACATCGCGCTTTTGTGGCGGGGGCGGATCGTGGAAGCGGGCGACGCCGAGCGCATGTTCTCCTCTGAGAACCCGTTCGTGCGCCAGTTCCTCAGCGGGTCGGCCAGCGGCCCCCTGGGAATGGACTGAGCCAACTGTCTGTTGCGGACGCCTAGCCATATGCGAACATATGTTCGCCTATGGTCGTGTGCGTCCACATACCCCGCTTCGCGCTGACGGTTGCCGCCGGCGGCGCGCAGGCATTGGCGGGCAGGGCGCTTGCGCTTGCTCCGATGGCTGGCGCGGAGCTACGCGTGGGGGAGGCGTCGGGGGCGGCTGAGGCTCATGGAGTGATCGCCGAGATGGCTCTCGGGGAGGCGCTTGCGCGCTGTCCGGGACTCGAGCTCATACCGGCCGATCCACTCGTGGTGGCTGAAGCATGGGAGGGAGTCCTGTGTGCGCTTGAGGGAATCGGCGCGGCGGTCGAGCCTGCGTGCGAGGGGCTTGCCTATTTCGCTGGGGACGGGTTGCGTGGAATGTACGGCTCGGATGAGAACACGCTCGCGGCCACGCGTCGCGCGCTCGGAAGGCCGGTGCGGATCGGTGTGGGACCGACGCGCTTCTGCGCGCTGGCCGCCGCGCTTGAGACGAGCACCCGTCGTGCGAAGGTCATAGATGCGCGTGCAATGAACCGCTATCTGGCACTTCAGCCGGTGGAGCTGCTTGGCTTTCGCGAGCGGACCGCGGCGCTGGTGAAGCCGCTTCGGCGATTTGGCGTGCGCACGCTGGGGGAGCTGCGGAGCCTGAGCCCCACTGCCTCGGCCTCCCGTGATGTGCTGGCTGACCGTTTTGGCGAGCCGGGTGCTCTTGCCTATCGTCTGGCCGGCGGTGAGGACGGACCGCTCGTGCCTCGCAGCGTTGAGGAGACGCTGGAGGAGCACTTGGACGTGAGCGACGCCGGTAGCGGAGAGATGTTGCAGCGTGTGCTCGGTGTGCTCGTCGATCGATTGCTTGCGCGCCAGGAGCGTCGTGGCAGAACGCTGCGAGCGGTCGTGCTCTCGGCGCGGCTCGTGGGCGGCGGGACCTGGCGTGAGCGGGTGGTGTTTCGCCAGGCACTCAGCGACACCAGGCGCGTGGGGCTGGCATTGTCGTTGCGCTTGCCCCTGCTGCCGGCCCCCGCCGAGTCGCTGCGTCTCGGCGTGGAGCGCTTTGGTCCCTCCGGTGGCGAGCAGCACACGCTGCTCGAGCAGAGCAAGCAGGCACGCCGTGAGCGGCTCAGGGAGGCGGTCAATCAAGTGCGTGCGGTAGCTGGAATGGACGCCGCGCTGCGTGCCGTGTGCATCGACCCTGACTCGCGTGTGCCCGAGCGTCGCGTGGTGCTCACACCTCTGCTGTGATGAGAGCTCATCGGCGGAATAACCCCATGCGCGATGTCGGCCCGTCCAGTCCGACCGTCGGGATAAGCCCTCCGCGGGCCCTGAACCTGCCCCGCCCCGCCCGAGTGCACGCGCATGGCGGCGCCCTGTGCGAAGTCAACGGTGAGCGGGTGGAGGCGGTGCGCGAGTCGTGGCTGGTGGAGGATCGCTGGTGGACGGAGCAGCCTCTGCGCCGTCGCTACTGGGAGCTCGTGAGCGCGCGTGGACGCAATCTGGTCGTGTTTCACGACCTGTGTGCGGGCGGCTGGTTCACCCAGGGCGCCTGAGTGACCAGCAGGGTCGATAGATGAGATCCGCTTCGCACGACACACCGCCATACGTCGAGCTGCACTGCCACTCGGCCTATTCATTCCTGGATGGGGTGTCATTGCCCGACGAGCTCGTCCACGGCGCGGCCGAGCTCGGGCACGCCGCGCTGGCGCTCACCGACCACAACTCGGTGTCCGGCTCGATGGAGCTGGCCCAGGTCGCCGGGGACACGGGTGTGCGGGCGATCCACGGCGCGGAGGTGGATCTGAAGGACGGACACCACCTGACGCTGCTCGTGCGCGACGCGCGCGGTTGGAGCAACCTGTGCAGAATCGTCACGCACGCGCATGCCGGCACGCGCGATAACGCCGCACGCGAGCGTACGCATCCGTCGGTGGCGCTGGAGACTGTGCTCGACCATGCCGAGGGGCTCGTGTGCCTGACCGGTTGCGCCGAGCATGGCGTGCACGAGCAACCCATAGCGCGGCGGCTGCTGGAGGCGTTCGGGCCGCAAGGTCTGCGCGTGGAGCTGCAGCGTCCCTACGCTCGCCATGACCGTGCCCGCAACCGCGCGCTCGCGACGCTCGCGCGCGAGTTGGGGGTGAAGTGCGTGGCTACCGGCAACGTGCACGCCCATGCGCGCTCACGCGCTGAGCTGCAGGACGCCTTTGTGGCGCTGCGCAATCACATGACACTCGACGCCTCCGAGCCATTGCGTCGCGGTAATCACACCCACGTGATGAGTAGTCCACGGGCGATGGCCGGTCGCTTTGCAGATCATCCCGAGGCCGTGCGCGAGACGCTGTGCCTGGCCGAGCAGCTGCGCTTTGATTTGAAGACGGATCTCGGCTACCGCTACCCGGGATCCGAAGAGGAGAGCGCCCCCCGACGCTTGGCGGAGTTGTGCTGGGCTCGCCTGGAGGATCGCTATAGCCCGGCGCCACTGCGCCTGCGCTCGAGCGAGCATGCGCGTGGGGTGGGAGCGAGCGGTCGAACGGTCGGCCAGGTCACGCGTAGCGTTCGTGCGCAGGCCGAGGCGCGTTTGGAGGAGGAGCTGCGCGTGATCGACCGGCTCGGCCTGGCCGGCTTCTTCCTGTTGCACCACGACATGCTCGAGCTTGCACGTGAAGTGGCGCTGCGGGTGCGGGGAGCAGACACGGCACGCTCACTGCTGGCCCCCGGACGCGGGCGTGGCTCATCGGTGTCCTCGATCGTGTGCTACCTCACGGGCCTCTCACACATCGACCCGATCGAAAACGGCTTGTTGCTGGGGCGCTTCCTGCACGAAGATCTCCATGAGCTGCCCGACATCGACCTCGACTTTCCGCGCGACATCCGCGAGGTTCTGATCCCGCGTGTGCACGAACGCTACGGGCGCGACCGCGCCGCGCTTGTGGCGGCCTTCCCGACGTTTCGCGCTCGTGGGGCGATCCGCGAGCTGGGCAAGGTGCTGGGCCTGCCCGCCGGTGAGATTGAGCGCATGGCGCGCACAGCCGACCACAGGGGCGATGTGGAGCGCGACGTTGCCGCCGGCTTGGGCAGAGCTTCTTCGGACGGCGCTTCTAGCAAAGGTCGTCACTCCAACGACGCTCGCTCCAATGGGGCAGATGCCGCCTCTGTGCGCTCCACGCGCTGGCGCTGGCTTGCGCGACTAGTGGATGAGGCATATCGGTTGCCCCGCCATCTCTCTCAGCACTCAGGCGGGATGGTGGTGTCCACGAGACCTCTGATCGACTGCTGTCCGGTGGTGCCCTCGGCGATGGAGGGCCGGCAGATGGTCCAGTGGGACAAGGACTCCTGCGCGGACGCCGGCTTTCTGAAGATCGACCTGCTCGGGCTGGGGATGCTCTCGGCGGTGGAACGCTGCGTCGAGGAGATCGCAAGCACGCGTGGCGAACGCGTCGACCTCTCGCGGATCCGGTTTGACGACCCCCGCACGTTCAAAGCGATTCGCGCGGCCGACACCGTTGGTGTGTTCCAGATCGAGAGTCGTGCGCAGATGCAGTCGCTGCGGCGCACGCTCCCAAAGGACCTCGACGATCTGACCGTGCAGGTGGCGATCGTGCGCCCCGGACCGATCCAGGGCGGGGCGATCAACCCTTACATAGAGCGCCGCGGGCGTCTGCGCGAAGACCCCGACTACAAGATCCCTTACGAGCACCCCTCGCTTGAGCGGGTGCTGCGAAGTACGCTCGGCACGATCATCTTCCAGGATCAGGTGATGCAGGTGGCGGAGGCGTTCGCGGGCTTCTCGCCGGGCGAGGCCGAAGGACTGCGACGCGCGATGAGCCGCAAGCGCTCAGAGGAGGCGATGAACAGCCATCGTAGGCGCTTCGTGGAAGGCTCGATGCGACACGTGGATGCCGATGCGCAGACAGCCGAGCGTGTATGGGAGATGATCGCGGGCTTCGCCGGCTTTGGCTTCCCCAAGGCTCACGCTGCCGCTTTCGGACTGCTGGCCTATCAGTCGACATGGCTGCGTGTCCACTACGGGCCCGAGTTTCTGTGCGCCCTTTTGAATGAGCAGCCGATGGGCTTCTACGCACCCGACAGCCTTGTGCATGAGGCACAGCGACGGGGAATAGTAGTGCTGGGGCTCGATGCGAACGCCTCGCAGGTGCAGTGCACGGTGGAGAAGCTCGATTCCTGCTCAGGGCAAAGCGCGTGCGAGCAGACGCTGGCAAGCAAGGATGCGGCGGCCGCAGGGCTGGGTGTTCGCATTGGCTTGGGCTATGTCAAAGGTGCTGTTGTCGATGAGGTGCGCGAGCTGGTGGCCGAGCGCGAACGCGGCGGTCCATTTGCTGATCTAGGTGACCTTGCCGCACGTGCGGCGACGCGGCGTGGCACGCTCGAGCAGCTTGCCTGGGCGGGTGCCTGCGACAGCCTCGTGGACGCCGGTGCGGCTACCGAGGCGAGTAGCTCGCCTGATGCACGCAGACGCTTTGCCCTTTGGCAGTTGGGGATCGCTTCTCCCGGAGAGGCCGTTGGCGATGCGGTGCAGCTCGCTTTGCCGATCGAGCTGCCCCAGGCGCCCCGGTTGCGCCCGCTCGACCGCTGGCAGCGGGTGCTTGCCGACTATGCCACCAGCGGGGTGACGGTCGACGATCACGTGATGGCGGTTCTGCGTCCGCGCCTTTCCATCCCGATACTTGCCACCAGCGCTCAGCTGGCTCGCCTGCCGCACGGCTGCTCTGTGGCGGTGGCCGGCATGGTGATCGCCCGTCAGCGACCCGGCACCGCCAAGGGGACGATGTTTCTGCTGTTCGAGGACGAGTGGGGCACCGTCAACCTGATCGTGCCGGGTGCCGTGTACGAGCGCCACCGTGCGCTCGCTCGCGCCGAGCCGTTGCTGCTGGCTCGCGGTCGCCTGGAGCGCTCGTCCTCAGGCGTGCTCAATGTGCTCGTAGGTGAGCTGGTCGTGCTCGAACGGTTTCTTGCAGAGCCCGAGGAGGAGACCGTCAACGTCGGTGCCTCGGCGCGGGTCAGACCTCTACTGGGCGCAGACGGGATCGCGCAGCCCGAAGAGGGGCAGGACGACGTCGAGGGGCAGGACGGCGCTGAGATGGCGGCCAACATGCGAGCTGTCGCACCACCGATCCAGAGCTTTGCCTCGGGTCGGCGGCGGTAGGAGGACCACCCGCGTACGCGATACAGGCCAGTCGACGATAAGGCGAGATCGCACACGGCATGGCACGGATTGCGCCGCAGCGGGTAGTGTGCCTGCAATGAACTACCGCAAGCTTGGCTCCAGCGGCATCGACGTCTCAGAGATCAGCCTCGGCTCCTGGTTGACCTATTCCGGCGGAGTGGAGCGCGAGCAGGCCGAGGCATGCGTCAAGGCGGCGTTCGAGGAGGGCATCAACTTCATCGACACCGCCAACATCTACGGACGCGGTGCCGCCGAGTCGCTGCTCGGTGAGGTGCTATCGGGCTATGACCGCTCCTCCTACGTGCTCGCGACGAAGGTCTACTTTCAGATGTCCGATACCGACAGGGGCCTCTCGGCGGCACAGATCCACAAGCAGATCGATGCTTCCCTGGAGCGCTTGCGCACGGACTACGTCGACCTCTACCAGTGTCATCGCTACGACGAGGACACGCCGCTTCAGGAGACGATGCAGGCGCTCACCGAAGTGGTCGAGGCCGGCAAGGCCCGTCACATCGGCTTCAGCGAGTGGCCGGTCGAGAAGATCGAGGAGTCGCTCGCGCGGGTGGGTGGGTCCCCATCCATCGCGAAATGGGTGTCGAGTCAGCCCCAGTACTCAATGCTGTGGCGCGCGCCGGAGGCAGAGGTGATCCCGTTGTGCGAGCGCGAGGACATCTCTCAGATCGTGTGGTCGCCGCTGGGCCAGGGAGTGCTCACCGGTAAGTACCGTCCCGGAGAGCAGCCGCCGGCGGACTCGCGGGCCGCCAGTGACAGCATGAGCGACTTCATCGGCCAGCTGATGCAGGACCCTGTGCTCGAAGCAGTGCAGCGCCTGCAGCCGGTCGCCGAGGAGGCCGGTTTGACGATGGCCCAGCTGGCGCTTGCCTGGGTGCTGCGCCAACCGAACCTCGCCTCGGCGATCGTGGGCGCCAGCAAGCCCGAGCAGGTGCGTGCGAACGCGTCCGCGTCGGGCATAACGCTCGACGCCTCAACGCTCGCCGCGGTGGACGAGGCGTTGGGCGACGTCGTCGTTCGCTGATTTACGCCTGCTTCACCGCCGACACATCCACAAGGATCTTGACCTTGTCGCTGACAACGACATTGCCCGACCCGAGCGCGGCGTTGAACTTCATGCCGTAATCACCACGGCTGATCTGCGCGCTGGCCGAGACGCCGACGCGGTCGTTGCCCTGCGGGTCGGTCTCGGCGCCCTCGAACACGGCCTTTAGCGTGACGCTGTTCGTCACGCCATGAATCGTCAGGTTGGCGTCGATCTCGAACTCGTCCTCGTCGAGTGGGCGGATTGCCGTTGACTCGAAGGTGATCTGCGGAAAGCTCTCGACCTCGAAGAAGTCGGCTGAGCGCAGGTGCTCGTCGCGCTGGGGCTCGCGCGTGTCAACGCTCGCGACCTCTACGGTTCCATAAGCGCGCGCGCCGGACTGGCCGACCTCGAGCGTGCCCTCGAACTCTTTGAACTGGCCCTTGACGGTTGCGATGCCGAGATGCTTGACGTGAAACTCAACGCTCGAGTGGACCGGATCGATCTTCCAGGCGCCGGTCGGCAGCGGCGTGGTGGCGGGGGATGTGGCGGTGGCGGTGTCTGACATTGGAACTCCCTTTTGCTTTGCTTGGCTTAGTTTGGTGGCTCCCGGGCACGCTGGGCTACCCGGCCCGGGGTCGATGCGTATCGACTACCTTATAACAGATGTTTGCACACGCAACTATTCCGTAGGGATCCCGCTAGACTGCCGTGTGATCGACCAACGCGGTTCGAGCGTTGATGCTGTTGAAGCCCTCCTCGCCAGCGCCAAAAACTTGTATGTCGCTCTCCCCGGCGAGTGCGATGGCCTTCTCGAGCTCGGCCTCCAAGACCATGGGCGGCAGCTTCTCAGCTGGCGCAATCAAAGCCGTGCTGATCGATCCATTGCTCGGATCGCACTCGCGGAATCGTGTGCGTGCGCCGATCAGTGCGTTGACGTCGGTCTGAGATATCAGGCCGCTCGCCACTGACACCAGTAGTGCCTCTTTGTTGCTTCTGCCGATCAGCGTGAATCCAGTGCCGGGAGCGGCCCAATCCATCGCCCAGCCTTGAGATTCATACCATTCGATTATTTTGAATTCCAAATCCAGGCGAGAAACCTCCGCGATCTTTGGCTCGTCGAATTTTTCGCCTGCCGCTACTTCGAGCTTCGGGATAACGGCAGGCAGACTTGCGCGAAGGGGTGCCAGCGTTGGGTCGAGCTTTACCACTTCGACCAGCGCTAGACGGCGTGAGCGCTGGGTCTCGCGCACGGCCATGAGTAGACGCTCTGTCGCCCTCTTGAATTCACCGTGTATGGAATAGAAGCAGGCGAGGTTGTAATAGGTGTCAGTCGAGCGATTGCTGCTCTTCTCTACGAAGGCAATCAAGGTCCGCGGATTGATCGTATCCGCTTGTAGCATCGCAACAACTTCGCTGCGCGCGGGACGGGTGTCTGGCCATGGGGCATCGGCCGATGCTGGAATCGTGGACGCGGCGAGTACCAGTGCATCGGGCTCGATGGTTCCCTCCAAGAACCTGCTCAGTGGTGGCTTGGGATCTTGCCCGGACAGTCCTTCGATGGCTTGTGAGGTCGTGAGCGCCAGATCTTTCGCTTCGTTGCTCGCATTGTCCTGGCGTAAGTGCTTGAGCCTCGCGGGTTCCTCGGTGGCCACCGCCCAGTTGGCGTAAAGACCGGCGAGTTGGTACTTGACGCGGTACCAATCTGGATTTGAGATCGAGTCGAGCTTGGGCTCTCGCTGGCTGTTCTCGAGTGAACCGATTGCTTGACGGAGTAGCTTCTCTGCCTCCTCGAAATTGTTTTCGAGTCTCTCGACAATTCCGAGGTTGGCCAGGGCGCCGACGTTGTCTCCGTCGATGATGAGCGCCTGTTCGTAGAGGTGGCGAGCAAGCTGCTGGTTGCCCTGTCGCTGCCACTGGACGCCGCTGGAGAAGAGAGCCCAGCTTTGAGGGTCTCTGGTGAGCAGGTTCTCGCCGTCGAGCGCGCTGACCATGCGATGATCGACCCACGCCGCCGCAACGATCGCCAGGTGTTGGTAGGCAACGATGCTGTCAACTTTGGATAGGCCCAGCGGATTCGCCCAGAAAGTTACAAGCGAGTCATAGCCTCCCTGTATGGTGAGCTCCAGACTGATACCCGGTCCCTCTTCTCCGGCCGGCTGTAGCTCGCCGTCGAGTACGAAGCGTCGGCGCGGGAGCGTTGCGCTGAGCAAGTTGACAACTGCTACGGCCCCCTTTGTCTCGCTCGAGATGTCGCCCAGCGAGCTGAGTGTGCTGGCGATGCCCGCCTGTCCGCTCACAAGGTTGAGTCCGTTACGGTCGGTGCTTCGCCAGGTGACTCGTCCGCGGATGAGCCCGGCGACCGGGGTGCCAAGGCGTTCCTTCAAAGCCGCATCGTCGAATTTTCCGATCTGCAGCGTGGGCCGGAGGATCTTCTTGGCCGGCCATAAATTGCGCATCCCCGGAAACCGCTTCCAGCGAGTCTGCACGTGAAGCCACAGCAGGACGACGATCGCGGCCGAGACCAAGACCAGGACCAGCGCGGCCAACAGCTTGCCCGCGTTTTCCGCCGCCTCGCCGACAGCGGTCCAAAACGACGTCGTAGAGCGGGTCCTCTCCAACCCGGAGATCGCGCACTGATTTGCCGGATTTGCCGCCAGGGCCTTCAGATAGGCTTCATGGGCAGCTGCATCTTCGTTGGCGGTCTCGAGGGCTTCGCCACCGGCACACGATTCGGCTGCGCTAGGCGAATGTGGGAGCGTCGATCCCTGGGACGACGACGTGCTCGCATATGCGAAGAGGACCAGGACCAGGCTCAGGCTCGTAACGCTGACAAACCACCGCATCGGCACAGGGTAGGCTATTCCCGAACAACAGTATCGCTCCCTATCGTGGAACTTGCGGAGAACGGTCGTGCCGAGCCGACGTGAAGCAGCGCCAACTCGTCGCGTGAAGCGGGAGGCGACTTGGAGCGATCTCAGGAGGACTCGCGCCGGTTGAGCGTTTAGCGTTTGACGTTCGTGTCAGAGCTGATCGAGACCCAGACAGACGTCGCGCCCACGGTCGCGCAGGTTGCCGGTCGCATCGGGGGCGCGCTGCGTGCGCTCGGCGACGGCTGGATCGAGGGGGAGGTCACGCAGGTCAGCGTGCATCGCTCCTCCGGTCATGTGTATCTGACGCTCGCCGACGAGTCCGCGAGCCTCGACGCCTGCATCTGGAAGGGCCGTGTAGCGCGCTGCTCACCGCTTCCCGCCCAGGGCGATCTGGTCCAAGCTCACTACGAGCGCGTCGACTTCTATGCTCCTCGCGGCGCCACCAAGCTGATCGTGGATCGCGTACGCCCTACAGGCGAGGGCGAGCTGCTGCGTCGTCGGGCCGAGACGTTGCGCCGCCTGCAGGCCGACGGGCTGTGCGATCCCGACAGGCGCAAGTCGCTGCTCGCCTTTCCACGACGCGTCGGCGTGATCGCCGCTCGCAACGATGCCAACATCGATGTCATCCAAGCTCTACGACGGCGCTTCCCGCCACAGGACATTCTTTTCTGTCCCGCTTCGGTGCAGGGAGTGCACGCGGTCGGCTCGGTGATCGACGCGCTTGGACGCCTCCAAGCTGTCGAGGGCGTGGACGTGATCGTCGTTGCCCGGGGCGGTGGCTCGACAGCCGATCTGCTCGCCTTCGACGACGAGCGTCTGTGCCGGGCGATCTTTGCTTGCGCGGTGCCCGTCATAACGAGCATCGGCCACACCAAGGATCGCCCCAACTGCGACCACGTCGCGGCCGCGTACGCGCCCGTCCCGGCAAAGGCGGCCGAGCTGGCGATCGGCTACTCCGCCGCGGAGCTGCTGGAAGAGCTCGATCGTCATCGCGTGGCACTCACACGCGTCCTCGAGCGTCCGCGCGCAATGGTCGAGCGTATGGGCGAGTTGCTGCACAGCTCGCGCGCGCGCGTCACGCGCAAGCGCCTTGACCTGATCGCCGCCCTCGACCGACGCTCGGCCGAAGCGATCCGCGAACTGCGTCGGCGCATCGTCACTCAGCGCCAGGCCGTTGACCATGATGCAAACAGGCTCGGCCCAGCCGCAGTGCGCCTGCTGGCACGCCACACAGAGCGCGTCGACGCTCTCGGCGCGGTCGTCGACGCGAAGGATTTCCGCAAGCGCGGATGGGTGATGGCCGCCGACACCGGCGGGATCCCGGTCAAGAGCGTCGCCGATCTGCATCCTGCCGACACGCTTTCGTTGAGCTTCGCCGACGGTGAGGCCAACGCCACGATCACCGACATCACAGGAGGGGAGTGCCCATGAGCGACGCCACACAGTCGCAAGCGATCATGTTCGAGCCGACCGACGACGTGGGCAGCGAGCGAATGCGCGAGCAGATCACTTTTGAGCAGGGCTACGAGGAGCTGAAGGGCATCGTTAGCCGCCTTGACGATCCTGAGCTGCCCGTGCACAAGATGTTTGAGGGCTTTCGCCGGGGCAAGGGCCTGGAGAAGGCGTTGCGCGCCTACTTGCAGGAGCGTGAGGGCGAGCTGGCCGAGCTGGAGGAGGGCAACAACCTGCCCGAGTTCGAGATCGCCTCGTCCTCGGGTGCCGCCACGGGCGTAGCGCGCTAGCTCAACAGGTCGCGATACGAGGACTCTGATGTGCCGGTGGCCGTTCGACGCAGTCCGCGCGACGAGTGCCTGGTCGCACCGGCGGCGGCTCAACGCGGCTGCACAACAAGCGCCTGGGCCGCGCGCCCGAGAGGTCCGTGCTCGTCGTGGATCACGCTCTCTGCCCAGCCGATGCCTTCGGGCTGAAGCAGCGTGCGCGCCTGCAGCGCGATCCATTCGCCCTGGGGACGCCGGTCGAGCGAGACGGTCAGGTCGGCGTTGATGAACAGGTACTGATCGAACGGCAACGCCGCGGCCACGCCGTTGCCGAAGTCGGCGGTCGCCGCCACCCGCGCGAGCGGGCTGAGCGACTCGCCAGTGAGCAGCGGATGACGCAGGCGCATCCACACGGTCGCCGCGCCACTCAGCGAATACTCGGCCGGGGTGCTCTGCCCGGGAAGCTCCCCACCCAATGGGCTTCCCTCAAGGAAGCGCATCTCCATCGCGCTGGCCGCAAAGCTCTTGTGATCGGAGCCTTCGAGTGCGAAGCGCACGTCCTGGCCGTCCGCCGGAGGAGCGATCCGCGGCGGCGAAGCTTCCTTGACGAGCTTGTGTGTCAGCTCCGGTAGCTGCGCGGGAGTGGGCAATATGCGCAGCGCGCTCGCGCGACACACCGTCACGCCATCGGCGCTCAACTCCGCCTCGAGTGCCTGCACGCGACGGCCGGGACGCGAGATGCGCGTGCTCAGCTGTAGCGGCGCCATCGGCACCGGACGCAGGAACTCAAATGACAAACGCGCAAACGGCAGCTCCTCGCCCGGGTGCATCCGCTCGAACGCGGCCGCGATCAGCGCGGCCGGCGCGCCCCCGTGCAGCGCACGCGGATCCCATGGGCCGCGCGCGTGCTCGGTCGGGGTGAAGGTGTCACCCTCGGCGAGGAAAATGCTCTCGCTCACGCCGGCAGCTGCGCAGCGAAGTCCGCGAGCTTGTCGGGATCGCGCAGCGGCGCGCCGTGGCCGAAGAGAGCGAGCGCGGGACGCAGCGCCGCGACCCTGCGGATCGAGGCCCGGTTGCGCGCCGAGTCGACGTTGAACAGTGCCGGCGGCTCATGCAGTCCCGGTATGCCGGTCATCAGGTTGATGTTGTTGAGCACATCCCCGAGGATCAGCACACGGTCGGACTCTCGCCAGAAGGAGACCTCGCCGCGCGTGTGCCCAGGGGTGTCGAGGACCGTGAACTCGCCCACCTCATCGCCCTCGCGCAGCGCGCGCGAGACGGGGTGGGGGGGACCCACCCAATAGCGTTCCTGCACGCGCTTCAGCCACGCTGGCGCCTTCCCGCCGACGACGCTCCCCGCGGTCTCCATCGCCGGCACGTCATCCTGGCCCACCCACAACGGGATGCCCAGCCGCTCGCAGACGACGTGACTGCACCCCTGATGGTCTGGATGCACGTGCGTGAGCGCGTGTGCTGTCAGCTTCCGCCCGGCGATCTGCTTGAAGATGCGCTTCTCGGCCTGGCGCGTGGCCGAGTCGATCAGCACATCGCCCGCCACGTACACGTTGATCGCGTTCGGCGGGAATCCCTTGAGCATGTACACGTCCTCGGCGAGCTGCTTCATCGCGTTTCCCTCCTGCGGTTGTCGTCACACCAGAAGTAGAGGTGTGTGCGCTTTTAGTCGCGCGATTGCTCCCAGGAGAAACCGCGCACCGCGAAGTAAACACCGAACACGCCCCACAGCGCGATCACGGCAAGCGCGGACAGGTTGTCGCTGAGCCCCTTGCCGGTCACCATCGCGCCGGAAATACCGTCGATCAACGGCTTCAGGGGCAGCGCTTCGGCGATGTTGCGCACGAACGCGGGCGCGCTTTTGCTGTCGAACACGTAGAACGACACGAACACCACCGGCAGAAAGACAGCGTTGACATACGCCGCGGTGGACTCGAAGTTGGGGATCACATGCGCGAAGGCGACCCCGAGCCCGGCGAAGCACACGACACCCGCCAGCACGAACACCACCAGCTCAAACCACTCAAGCGGCCAACCGATCCCAAAGAACAGCTTGCCGGCGATCGTGATGATCGCGATCTGAAGCGCGGTGTTGGTGACCGCGTTGGCCGCCACCCCGCCGAAGTAGGAGGTCGTCGGCAGCGGCGTGCCACGGATGCGCTTGAGCACGCCGCGCTCGCGCAGGAACACGATGTTGTACGCAAGCGCGGTGAAGGTCGTCGACATCACGCTCATGCCCGCTATCGCGGGCACCAGCAGGTTGAGGTCGTGCTGCTTGCCGTTCAAGATGATCCCTCCGGCGAGCAGAAACAGCAATGGCAGCGCGAAGTTGAAGAACGCCGCGCTGGGGTTGCGCCAGAACATGTGTCGCTCCAGCCGGTACTGACGCCAGCCGAGCACCATCGCGTCAGACATTGCTCGTCTCCTGCGACTTCGCGTTGGCGATCGCCTGTGCTTGGTGTGCCTGGGAGTCAGACACCGCTTCCTGCTCGCCCTCAGGCACCGCTCCGCGCTCGCCGTCGGGCACCTCGAGCTCGCTCTCGGCGGTCAGCTCCAGGTACACGTCCTCGAGCGTCGGGCGACCCACGCTCAACTCCTCGAGGCGCTCACCGCGAGCGAGTGCCTCGTTCGTGAGCTCGTTCAACAGGGCGGTGGGATCATCGGTCTCGTGCTCGACGAGCCCTCCCGTTCGATCGCGGTAGGCAACGCGATAGTGGGCAGCGCCCGCGCTCAGCTCGCGCGGCGGGCCGATCGCGAGCACGCGTCCGTCCTTGACGATCGCCACCCTGTCCGCCAGCGCTTGAGCCTCATCGAGATAGTGGGTGGTGAGCAGGATCGTCTTGCCGAGCGAGCGCAGCGAGCGGATCGTCTCCCACGCGGCACGTCTTGCCTGCGGGTCAAAGCCGGTGGTGGGCTCGTCGAGGAAGATCAGCTCGGGGTCGCCCACTAGCGCCAAAGCGAAGTCCAGTCGTCGCAGCTGTCCGCCGGAGAGCTTGCGTGTGCGCACATCCGCCTTCTCCTGAAGGCCCATCAGGCTCAGCACCTCCTCGACATCGCGGGGGTGTGGGTAGAAGCTCGCCCAGTGGCGCAACGCCTCGCGCGGGGTCAGGTGGCTGTAGATGCCACTGCTCTGCAGCACGATCCCGATGCGCTTGCGCAGCGCCAGCTCGCGCGCGGCAGGATCGTGGCCGAGCACCGACACCTCGCCCGAGCTGCGCGCGCGATAGCCCTCCAGGATCTCCACCGTGGTGGTCTTGCCCGCCCCGTTGGGCCCGAGCAGCCCGAACACTTCGCCGCTCGCCACCGAGATGTCGATCCCCCGCACGGCCTCAAACTCGCCGTAGCGCTTGTGCAGGTCGTGGACCTCGATTGACGCGTTCGACACCGTTCAATCCTATTTCTGTTCCAGTCGGTGCATGCACCGACTGGCCGACCGGTACATGTACCGGTCGGGACCACGCCACATGTGGCGTGGTCTTCCTACCAATGCACGCCCCGCATCAGGTTTGCCATCGCCAGCTGCTCAAGCGACGCGCGCTCGTCTGTGCCCTTCTCCCCGCGCGAGGCGGCCGAGTCGGGGAACACCCGGTAGGCGAGGTGCAGAATGCGATCGACCACGCCAGGAGCGAGTGCGTAGAGCACCTCGCCGGTCGTCCCGAGCGTGGTGCCCATGTGCTTCGGGCGCGTGCGCAGCGACTCGCAGATCATGTCCGCCGCCTCCTCGGGAGTGATCGTGGGGAACGCGTCATACAGTTTCGTCGGCGCGATCATCGGCGTGCGCACCAGCGGCATGTGGATCGTCGTGAACGTCACCCCGTCGCCGATCACCTCGGAGGCCACCACGCGCGTGAACGCGTCGAGCGCCGCCTTCGAGGCCACATACGCGGAGAAGCGCGGCGGGTTGGTCTGCACCCCGATCGACGAGATGTTCACGATGTGGCCAAAGCCACGCGCGCGCATCTGCGGAAGTAGTCCGATGATCAGCTTCACCGCGCCGAAGTAGTTGAGCTGCATCGTGCGTTCGAAGTCGTGGAAGCGCTCGTAGCTGAGCGCGATCGAGCGGCGGATCGAGCGACCCGCGTTGTTGACGAGCATGTCCACGTTGCGATGATCGTCTTTCACGCGCTCGATCAGCCGGTCGATCTCATCCATGTCGGAGATGTCAGCCGCATACACATACGCCACGCCCCCCGCCGCCACGATCTCCGCGCGCAGCTCCTCGAGCTTCTCCACGTTGCGCGCCACCAATAGCGGGATCCCGCCTGCGGCGGCCACCTTGATCGCCGTCGCCCGCCCGATCCCCGAGGAGGCGCCGGTGATCAGCACGCGCTTCTCGCGCACCGCCTGTCCGAGCGTGCGCCCGCGGCTGATACTCGGGTCCATCTCGCGCTCCCAGTAGTCCCACAGCTGCACCGCGTACTCGCGCAGCGCCGGTGGACGCTCGTACTCCGAGCCCGCCAGCGCACGCTCGGCTTGGCGCGTGTCGAAGGTCGGCACGAGCTCGATGTGCTCCATCACCTCCTTGGGGATCCCCAGCTCGCGCAACGTCAGTCGTCGCGCTTGACGAAACGGAGGCACACGCATCGCAAGCGACAATGGCATGGAGGGCACCGCGTTCAGCACGCGTTTGTCGATGCTCAGCGCAAAGCGCGGGGCGTGCGCGGCGGCCGCGATGTCGTTCATCGCCTCATCCACGCGCTGCCCGCCGGGATAGGTGAGATGGAACGCCCTCCCGTCGAGGTGCGGGCGGTGGGCGATGTGGTCAAGTGCGCCCGCCACCCAGTCCACCGGCACGATGTTCGTCCTGCCGAGGTCCAGCCCCACCAGTGGCATCCACTGCGGCACGAACTGGCGCATCCGCTGGATCGCCTTGAAGAAGTAGTAGGGGCCGTCGATCTTGTCCATCTCACCGGTCCTCGAGTCGCCCACCACGACCCCCGGTCGATACACGCGCCAAGGCACCAGCTCCTGTTCGCGCACCGCGCGCTCGGCCTCGAACTTGGTGGCGTGATAAGGCGACGGCAACCGCTGGCCCTCGTCGAAGAAGTCCTCGCTGAACTCACCCTTGTACGCGCCCGCCACGGCGATCGAGGACACGTGGTGCAGGCGTCCCGCTCGTAGCGCCCCCGCGAGTTCGATCGCGTGGTTGGTGCCGCCCACGTTCACCGCCGTATCGAGCTCGACGGACGCGGTCATGTCATACACGGCGGCGAGATGGAAGAAGTGCTCCACCGTTCCATCGAGCTCCGCGACCTGCTCGTCGCTGAGACCGAGCAACGGCTGGCGCAGATCTCCGACAACCGGGTGCACGCGCCTGCTCACGGTCGCCTCGGACACCCTTTCCCAGCGCTCGATCAGCTCGTCCAGCCGTCCAAGCGAGTCTTCGCGCACGAGGATGTTGATCTTGCCTTTGCGCTCCAGCAGGCGCTCCACCAGCCGCCGGCCGATGAAGCCCGTTGCTCCCGTCACGAAATAGGCCATGAGGTCTCCTCGTCGAAGTCGATCAGTCGAGGATAAGCCCTGGCCCGCTTCCACGAAGCCCTGGAGGCTCTAGGCGCCCGCTCCGGCTCCGCCGCGGCCCTCGCCCGAGGCAAACCGCCGCGCGCCGTTGACGGCGTCGAGATACGTCTCGGGCCCCGCCTGGGACTCCAGCGCGAGGCCCTCCTGGAGCGTCATCCCAAGCCCCTCGATCGCCGCACGGCGGTCGGCGAGCATCGTGCTCTGAGGAAAGCGCGCGAGATTGTTGGCAAGCTCGATCGCCCGCTGCAGGTGCGCGCCCTCGGCGACGACCTCGGTGAGCATCCCCATCGCGTGCGCCTCCTCGGCGTCGATGATGCGCCCCGTGAGGATCAGGTCGAGCGCGCGCCCTAGCCCCACGATGCGTGGCAAGCGCTGCGTGCCCCCATCGATCAGCGGGACCCCCCAGCGACGCTCGGGGTAGCCAAGCTTCGAGCCCTCGGTGGCGATCCGCAGGTCACACCACAGCGCCAGCTCCAGGCCACCGGCAAGCGCAAACCCGGAGATCGCGGCGATCGTCGGCTTGGAGGGCGTAAGCCGCGTGAAGCCCATCGGACCCTCTGGGGACATCAGTCGTCCGCCGAGCGTGTCGATCGCCTTCAGGTCGGCCCCGGCGCAGAACGCCACTCCACCGGCGCCGCACAGCACCATCGCGCGCGCGTCGTCTTCACCCTCGAAACGCTCGAGTGCCGCCTGCAACGCCTCGGCCGTGGGCCCGTCCACGGCGTTGCGCCGCTCCGGACGCTCGATGCTCACCACCGCGGCCGCGCCGTGGCGCTCGTAGCGAACGGGGTCTGGCTCTACCACCCGCCGCGCCAGCGCGCGTCGCCGAGCTGCGCTTTCGCGGCCGCTTTGCGCGCCTCTTTGCGCTTGTCCAGGCGCCACTGCAACAGGCTCATCAACAGCACGAACGTCGGGAAGAAGATGATCAGGATGAACCCGGCTTTGGTGATCACCTTGTCGTTGGTCGCACCGTAGAAGCCGCGCCCATCGTTGTACGCGAACGCCGCGGGGGCGAGCACGAGCAGCAACAGCGTGGATGTGAACAGGGTTGCGAGCACTCGGCGCATGAGGTCTCGAATCTTATATCAGCGGGTCCCTACCATCCTTCACGTGGCCCTCCTCACCGCCTCAGACCTGCGCAAGGACGTTGCCGGCAAGCCGCTGCTCGGCGGCGTGTCGTTCAAGCTCGAGCGCCGCGAACGTCTCACGATCGCCGGTCGCAACGGCGCCGGCAAGACCACGTTGCTGCGCATGATCGCCGGTGAGGAGCGCATTGACCGCGGCGAGCTGAGCGTCGCCAAGGGTGTGCGCATCGCGCTCCACGATCAGCGCCCCCCGCGTGACCGCGGGATGTCGCTGCGTGACTATGTGCTGTCGGGCTGCGTGGAGGAGCTCGCCGTCGAGCAGGTGTTGGCGAGGCTCGAGGGCGAGATGACCGCGGGCGCAAGCGACGAGGCATTGCTGGACCGCTACGCCCGCGCCCAAGCACGCCTTGAGTCCTATGGCGGATATCTGTGGCGCGATCGCGCCACCGTCATGACGCACGGCCTGGGATTCTCCGACGCCGATCTCGACCGAGGCCTGGACACGTTCTCCGGTGGTCAACTCACACGCGCCTCGCTCGCTCGCGCGCTTGCCACCAGCGCCGACGTGCTGTTGCTCGACGAGCCCACCAACCATCTCGACATCGAGTCGCTGGAGTGGCTGGAGCAGACGCTGGTTGAGCTCGACGCCGCGGTGATGCTCGTCGCCCACGACCGCTGGTTCCTGGAGGCCGTCGGCACCGCGGTGCTCGAGCTTTACGGCGGGGCGGGCGGGGTTTCATCTCGCTCGCGCTTCTTTGCCGGCAGCTGGCATGCATGGCGACGCGAGCAGGCCGCGCGGGAGATCTCGCTCGGCAAGGCGATCGACAAGCAAGAGGCCGAGATCGCGCGGATGGAGCGCTTCGTGGAGCGCTTTCGCGCGAAGGCCACCAAGGCGCGCCAGGCACAGTCGCGCGTCAAGCAGCTGGCCAAGATCGAGCGCATCGAGCGCGGGGAGGGTGGGTCCGATTCTCGCGCGTCACTCGAGTTCAACTTCAAGGCGCCCGAGCGCAGCGGCCGGGTGATCTTCGAGCTGCAGGACGGACGCGTGCAGATCGACGGCGCCGGCGCGGGCGGGGGACCGCTCGTACTGCTCGACCACGGAGAGCTGTGGCTGGAGCGCGGCGAGCACGTCTCCCTGGTGGGCCCCAACGGGGTTGGCAAGACCACCATGATCGAAACACTCGCGGGCCGGCGAGCGCTCGGCGCGGGCAAGCTCTCCACGGGCCACAACGTGACGGTCGGCTACCTCTCCCAGCACGCCGAGGAGCTGGGGGCGGGCGGTCCTCCCGGCCAAAGTGTGGTGGAGGCCGCGGCGCGCGCCACCAGCCTCACGCCGGGCAAGGCACGGGCCCTGCTCGGGCGCTTCCTGTTCTCCGGGGAGGACGCTGACAAGCCACTGGAAGGGCTCTCCGGGGGAGAGCGTCGCCGGCTGTCGCTGGCGATCCTGATGAACGGCACCCCCAACCCTCCCAACGTGCTGATCCTCGACGAGCCCACCAACCATCTCGACATTGAGAGCCGTGAGGCGCTGGAGGACGCGTTGAGCTCCTTCGAGGGCGCGCTGCTGCTCGTCTCCCACGACCGTGCGCTGCTCGACGCCGTGGGTACCCGCACGGTCGCGATCGAAGACGGCTCGCTGCGCAGCTTCCTCGGCGGCTGGCCCGAGTACGTGCGGGTGCGCGAAGAACGCCAGGCGGGTATCGACGTGCCGAAGCCATCAAGGCCAGTACAGCGAGTGGCCGGCAAAGACGAGACCACGAAATCAGCGTCAGAGCGGTCTGGCGGCGCCTCGAATGGCACCAGCAAACCGGCCGGCCCGTCTACCAGCAAACCCGCCGGCCCGTCGAAGAATCGCGCGCGTGAGCAGACCAAGGCCGAGCAGGCGGTCGAACAGGCAGAGGCGGCGCTAGGCGAGCTCGAAGACGAGCTCGCCGATCCCGGCGCATGGGCGACCAAGTACGAGGCAGCCAAGTCCGAGGCCCGCCACACGGCCGCCAAGCGGGCGGTCGAGACGGCCTACGAGCGGCTCGGCGCGCTGGTGGACTGACCCAGCCCGCGGCCGACGCCGCCGGATGCAAGGTGCGTCGTGCGTGGCTTCCAGCCATGAGCACCGACCCATGAGCGCTGACGGCTCCGAACATGAGCACCGACAGCTTAAAGACAGGCACCGGGGCTCTCTGACCTGAATGACGAGTACCCCGGTGCCTGCCAACCAACCCTCGTTCCGGTCACTAGGACCGAATGGGCCTCCCAAGTATAGCGCAAAACACACCCCATGATGGAAACGTTGGATAACTTGCCAACATCAATCCGGACGTTGCGGGTTTTTGCTTTTCGATGCTCTGCCCGACTGTCGTTTCGCGCCGTGGGCAGGCGGCTTGGGCACGGGTCCGCGGTGCTCGCGAGCGAGTCGGCTTCTGTACCCGTACAGAGGCGAGACGCCGCTCGAGTGCCTCTACACTTGCACCCGGTGAATGGAGCGGCGTCGTGGACCGATTGAGAATTGCGCGCAATGTCGCGATCGTCGCCCTGATCGCTGCTGCCGTCGAGTTCTTGCCAGGCGGCGGACGCGCGGCTTCGGCGTTCTCCGCCGCTCTGTGGGTGGTGTTTGCCGCCGGACTCGCCTTCTTTGCCTACCGGCTCTACCGCGAACATCGCGTCACCCTGTACAGCCTTGGTGACCGCCACCGCGCGCTGCTCTATGGCGCGGCCACCGTCGGCTTCGTGACTGCCGCAGCGCAGCCGCGCATGTGGCGCACGGGCTTCGGCGAGTTCGCGTGGTTCGCGCTGATCGGCGTTACCGTCTATACGCTGCTCGCCGTATACCGCTACTCGCGCACGTATTGAGCAACGGCGTGCAACGACGGGAGGGCGATCCCGCGCAACCCGCGGCGGACAACGCCGAGCACCGCCGAGCAAACCTCTTGGCGCAACGACGCGCGCTGCCCGACAAGCCGGGCGTCTATCTGTTCCGCGACGAGCGCGGTCGCGTGATCTACGTCGGCAAGGCCAAGTCGATCCGCAAGCGCGTCGCCTCGCACTTCTCAAAGGCGCAAGGGGGTGGGCGGGGAACCGGTTCATCCGGGCACGCCGAGATGGTCGCGGCGGTTGAGGTGATCGAGTGCATCGTGGTCGCCAGCGAGGCCGAGGCGCTGCTCGCCGAGCAGAGCTTCATCAAGCAATACCGTCCACGCTTCAACATCCGTCTGCGCGACGACAAGTCCTATCCGTTCATCGCGATCTCGCTCGACGAGGACTACCCGCGTGTCTATTTCACCCGTGAGCGTCATCGCTCCGGACGGGCCTACTTCGGCCCCTACTCGAGCGCCAAGCGCGTGCGCTCAACCCTGGAGGTGCTCGCGAAGGTGTTCATGTATCGCTCCTGCACTGGCGCTGAACCGGGGCGGCGCAGCGGTAGCCCATGCCTGGACTACTACATCAAGCGTTGCGAGGCCCCTTGCGTGGGGTACGTCTCCAAGGAGGACTACCGCCACAGCATTGACGGCGTGATCGACTTCCTCTCTGGGCGCTTCAGTGCGATCGAGCACGATCTACAGGAGCGCATGCAAGCCGCCTCGGCGACGCTCGACTACGAGCAAGCGACGCTCGAGCGCAACCGACTGCGGGCCGTGCGCTCGCTGATGGAGCGCCAACGCGTCGCCAAGAGCTCGATTGGGACGTTCGACGCTGTCGCGATCGCCGTCGACGGTCGTGACGCCAACGCGCAGGTCTTCCAGGTACGCGACGGGATCCTCTCCGACCGTCACTCCTTCTACCTGTCGAACGAGACCGAGCGCGACGTCGCCGAGGTCGCCGAGGAGTTCCTGCTGCAGTACTACGGCGGTCCCACCCAGGTCCCGGCGCTACTGGTCGTACAGCGTGAGCTCTCCGATCGTCCGGTGCTGGCTGAGGCGCTCTCGCGGCGACGGGGCGGGCCGGTCGAGCTGCGCGCCTCTGAGCGCGGCGACAAGCACCGCATTCTGGAGCTGGCCGAGCGCAATGCCATGCTGGCACTCGACCAGGAGCGCTTGCGCGACGAGCGTCGCCATCAGCATCGTGCGCAAGCGCTCGAAGGGCTCCAACTCGCGCTTGGACTCGACAGTGTGCCGGTTCGTATCGAGTGCTTTGACATCTCCAACCTCGGCGGTACCCACACGGTTGCCTCGATGGTCGTGTTCGAGGCTGGCGCACCCAAGAAATCGGACTATCGGCGCTTCAAGATCCGCACGATTGAAGATCCCGCCCGCCCCAACGACTACGCCTCGATGGCCGAGGTGCTCTCCAGGCGCTTTGCCCAGTGGTGCCAGCAGGCCGACTTTTCCCCGCACGACCCCTCCTATGACGCGAGCTTCGCCGCGCTGCCGAACATCGTCGTCATCGACGGCGGCAAGGGCCAGCTCGCGGCTGGTCTTTCCGTGTTGCAGGGTTTCATTGACCGCGGTGTGGCGGTCATCTCTCTAGCCAAGCGCATCGAGGAGGTGTTCATGCCCGGAGTCTCGGCGCCGCTCCTGCTCGACCATGCCACGCCCGAGCTACAGCTCTTGCAGCGAGTGCGCGACGAGGCCCACCGTTTCGCGATCACCCACCATCGCACGCGGCGTGACAGTGCCATGACCGGGTCGCTGTTGGATGGGCTGCCCGGCGTCGGCCCGACGCGCAAGCGCGCGCTACTGGGCCACTTCGGCTCGCCCGAGGCGGTCCTCTCCGCCTCGCGCGAAGAGCTGCAGGCTGTTCCAGGTCTGCCCGCCAAGACCGGTCGAGACATATACGCGCTTTTGCATCGTGCCGGCTGAATTGTCGCGTTCGTCCGCTGGACTAGGCACAATGGTTCTCACATGGCCGCAGCCAGGCCCCTGCCTCTTCGCCGCGAAATTGGACCGTCCGTAGTGTCGCGTCTACAGGACCTCGTCGTCATCACCGGTTTCTCGGGCGCTGGCAAGTCCACCGCTATGAACGTGTTCGAGGACGCCGGCTACTTCTGCGTGGACAACCTGCCGCCCGAGATGATCCGCTCGCTGGTAGAGCTGTTTGTCCACGAGGGATCCAAGGTCGAGCGTGCCGCGGTCGTCTCAGACGTGCGCGGCGGTGTCTATTTCGAGGCGCTTACAGCGGTCGTCGACGACCTGCAGGCGCTCGGCATCACCCACCACGTGCTGTTCTTGGAAGCAGCCGAGCAAACGCTCTCGACGCGCTACAAGGAGACCCGCCGCCGCCATCCGCTGGCGCCCGCGGGCAGTGTCGTCGCCGGCGTCGCCTCCGAGCGAGCTCTGCTCGAGCCGCTGCGCTCGCGTGCGGATCTCGTGATCGACACCACCGGTATGTCCGCCGCGATGCTGCGCACCCGCATCGCCGACGAGATGCTTCCCCGCCAGAGCGTGGGCCGTCTTGCACTGACGTTCATGAGCTTCGGCTTCAAGCACGGTCCCCCGCGCGAGGAGGATCTGGCCTTTGACGTGCGTTTCCTGCCGAACCCCCACTACGAGAACGAGCTGCGGGAGCTCACAGGTCACGACGAGCGCGTCGTGCAATACATCGCTCGCGACGGGCGCCTGGACGAATTCTACGATCGCCTGCACGCGCTGCTGGACTTCCTGCTGCCCGAGTACGTAACCGAGGGCAAGGCTCACCTGGTGATCGCGATCGGCTGCACCGGCGGCCACCACCGCTCGGTCGCGATCACCGAGCATCTCGCCGCCCGCTACCGCGACCGCGAGGAGCTCGTCGTCGCCGTGGCCCACCGCGACATCGACAAGCGCTCTCGCGACTCATAAGGCCGGCGTAAAGGGCCGCTGATAGCCTTTTCGGCCCACGCCGGGCAACGGAGCGACCCTCCTGAGGCCCGGCATTGCTCATTTGACATAGAGGGTGGCGGAGTCGGCCGTAGGCCGGCGAGCCGGGCCCCTCGTTTATTGGATAGAGGGTGGCGGAGTCGGCCGTAGGCCGGCGAGCCGGGCCCCTCTTTTATTATTTTTGGATTAGGAGGCTGTGAATGCCCGTACGCGTGGGAATCAACGGATTCGGCCGCATTGGTCGGAACGTATTCCGCGCCGCAATGGCTCGGGGGGATGCGGATGAGATCGAGTGGGTCGCCGTCAACGACCTGACCGACTGTCGCACGCTGGCGCATCTGCTCAAGTACGACTCGATCCTCGGCCCCTATCCGGGCGAGGTCGTAGCCAAGGATGAGCGCACGATCGTGGTCGATGGACGCGAGCTGAAGGTGCTCGCTGAGCGCGATCCCGCCGCGCTACCTTGGGAGTCGCTTGGTGTGGACGTCGTGATCGAGTCCACCGGACTGTTCACCGACCGCCCCAGCGCAGCCAAGCACCTCGCAGGCGGCGCCAAGAAGGTCGTGATCTCGGCGCCGGCCACCGACCCAGATGTGACGGTCGTGCTCGGTGTCAACTTCGACGAGGCCTATGACCGCGACAGGCATGACGTCATCTCAAACGCCTCCTGCACCACAAACTGTCTGGCGCCCGTCGCCAAGGTCCTTGTGGAGAAGGTCGGCGTCAAGCACGGCCTGATGACCACGATTCACGCCTACACTGCCGACCAGCGCTTGCAGGATCTCCCTCACAAAGACCTGCGCCGTGCACGTGCGGCCGCGATCAACCTGATCCCGGCCTCCACCGGCGCGGCCAAGGCGATCGGGCTGGTCGTGCCGGAGCTGCAGGGCAAGCTCCACGGCTTTGCCGTGCGCGCCCCCGTGCCGACCGGCTCGGTGGTGGACCTGACGGTCGAGTGTGCGCGCGAGACGAGTGTCGAGGAGATCAACGGCGCGCTCGAGGCGGCCGCTGAGAGCGGTCCGCTGCAGGGCATTATGGCCTACACCGAGGATCCGATCGTCTCCAGCGACATCGTCGGCTCGCCCTTCTCTTCGATCGTCGACTCGCAGCTCACGTCGGTGATCGACGGCACCATGCTGAAGGTGGTCGCCTGGTATGACAACGAGTGGGGCTACTCCAACCGGGTCGTCGATCTCGTTCAAAGGGTGCTGTGAGCCCGCTCGGCGGCCTGCCCGCGGGTAGGGCAGCGACGGTGAACTGGCATTGCTCAAACTGTGCCAGAGACACGAGGGGCCATGACGGCCTCTAAAACGGGAACCATTAGGACGATGGGAGTACAACGATGAGGAGCCTTGACCAACTCGACGTGAGCGGGCGGCGCGTGCTCGTGCGCGTCGATTTCAACGTGCCAATGAGCACCGGTGCCGACGGTGCGCCGGCGGTTGCCGACGATACCCGCATCGTGCAGGCGCTGCCCACGATCGAAGAGCTGCGCGCGCGCGGCGCGCGACTGGTGCTCGCATCCCACCTCGGCCGACCCGAGGGACGGCCCGAGGCGGACCTGTCGCTGGCTCCGGTGGTCGAGCGTCTGCGCGAGCTCACCGGAGCAAAGGTCACGCTGGCCCCCGAAGTCGTGGGCCCACATGCAAGCGCGCTTGCAGAGCAGTTGAAAGACGGTGAGATCTTGGTGCTCGAGAATGTGCGCTTCGAGCCCGGCGAGACCGTCAACGACCCGGAGTTCGCGCGTGCGCTGGCGGCGCTTGCCGAGGGGTATGTCAACGACGCGTTTGGCGCCGCCCATCGTGCTCACGCCAGCACCGCGAGCGTGGCGCAACTGCTGCCGTGTGCCGCGGGACGCTTGCTCGAACGCGAGGTGAGCACGCTGACGGGCATCCTCGAGCATCCCGCCTCACCGCTCGTAGCGATCATCGGTGGAGCGAAGGTAGCCGACAAGATCGGCGTGATCGACCGTTTCCTGCAGCTGGCCGACGTGGTGACGATCGGCGGTGCGATGTGCTTCCCGTTCCTGTGCGCGCAGGGTCACACGGTCGGCGAGTCGCTGTGCGGTGAGGAGGACACCGAGCACGCCCGCAGGTTGCTCGCGCGCGCCAGCGACACGCACTCGCCGCAGCCCGGCCGCGCGCGCCTGCTGGTGCCAAGCGACCTGGTGATCGGCGACCGCCTCGCCGACGATGCCAAGCATCGTGTGCTGGACGGGGTCGAGGTGCCGGCGGGTTGGATGGGACTCGACATCGGACCCGCCACGGTTGAGCGCTACAGCGCCGAGATCGCGCGGGCGGGCACCATCTTCTGGAACGGTCCGATGGGCGCCTTCGAGTACGAGCCGTTCGCGCAGGGCACGCGCGCGATCGCCCAGGCCGTCGCCCGGGCGTCGGGTGTGACGGTCGTCGGCGGAGGCGACTCGGCTGCCGCGCTCGCGGACTTCGGTCTGGAGGACACCGTCGATCACCTTTCGACTGGCGGTGGCGCGACGCTCGAGCTCCTCGAGGGTCGCACGCTCCCCGGTGTGCGGGCGCTCGAGGGCGCCAGCGTGGCGTGATGGCGGGCACTCGAACCCCGCTGGTCGCGGGCAACTGGAAGATGCACAAGACCGAGGCGCAGGCCGAGGATTACATCCAGGCGCTGCTGCCGCGCGTATCGTCGGTCAGCGGCGTGGACATCGCGATCTGCGTCCCGTTCACCGATCTGCGCGCGATGGTCGACAGCGCACGCGGCTCGCGCGTTGAGGTATACGCGCAGAACATGCACCACGAGCCCGAGGGCGCATTCACCGGTGAGATCTCCGCGCCAATGCTCTCCGAGCTCGACATCGCCGGCGTGGTGCTCGGCCACTCCGAGCGCCGCGAGCTGTTTGGCGAGACCGACCGCGCGCTGGCGTCGAAGGTGCCGGCAGCGCTCGCCGCCGGGCTGACGCCGATCCTGTGCGTCGGGGAGACAGAGACCGAGCGCGAGGCCGGCGACACCGAGCGCAAGCTGCGCCACCAGATTGGCGAGAACCTTGCCGGCGTACCGGAACAGCAGCTTGCCGAGGTGGTGATCGCCTATGAGCCGATCTGGGCGATCGGCACCGGTCTGGTTGCCACCCTGGAGCAGGCACAGGACGCGATCGCGTTCGTGCGTGCGCTCGTGGCCGGGCGCGCCCCGGAGGTTGCCGAGCGGGTGCGAGTCCTCTACGGCGGCTCGGTCAAGGCCGAGAACGCCGCCGAGCTGCTTGCGCTGCCCGACGTGGACGGCGCCCTGGTGGGGGGAGCGTCGCTCGAGGCAGACACCTTCGCCGCGATCGTGGAGGCCGCCAAGCCATGAGCGCGCCAGGCGGCGCGGGCGCGGCGCGCGCGCCGAGCGTGTGCCTGGTCGTGCTCGACGGGTGGGGTCTCGCGCAGCCCGGTCCCGGCAACGCCATATCGCTTGCCCGCACGCCTGTGTTCGACGAGCTGTGGTCCACCTATCCCCACACCACGCTGAGCGCGTGTGGCGCGGCGGTTGGACTACCTGAAGGTCAGATGGGCAACTCCGAGGTCGGCCACCTCAACCTCGGCGCGGGGGCTGTAGTCAAGCAAGACCTGGTGCGCATCGGCGAGGCGATCGCCGACGGGTCGCTCGCGCGCAACGAGGTCTTGCGGGCGGCCTTCTCCGACGCCCCGCGTATCCACCTGCTCGGGCTCGTCTCAGACGGAGGAGTGCATTCATCGCTTGAGCACCTGCGCGCGCTGATCGCGCTCGCCGATCGCCGATCGGCGGAATCAGCGAGCGGCCAGCAGCTCGCGCCCTCGGCGGATGTGGTCGTGCACGCGTTTACCGACGGTCGCGACACGTTGCCGCACGCCGGCGTCGACTACCTGGCCGAGCTCGATCGCACGCCCGGCGTGCGTGTTGGATCGGTCGTGGGGCGCTACTGGGCGATGGACCGCGACCGCCGCTGGGAGCGTACGCAGCGCGCCTACGACATGCTGATGCACGCCCGCGCTCCGTATCACGCCTCTAGCGGCGAGCAGGCGGTGCGCGACGCGTATGCGCGAGGAGAGACCGACGAGTTCATCGAGCCCACGCTGGTCGGCGCCGAGGCCGGCATCCGGCCCGGCGACAGCGTGCTGTGCTTCAACTTTCGTCCCGACAGGATGCGCGAGATCGTCAGAGCGCTGGCCGAGCCAGGCTTTGGAGAAGGCTCCGGAGAGACATCGACGCGGGCAGCGGGAACCGCTGGAGAAACAGTGGCTGAGGGAGCTGCGGTAGCCGACTCGGAGGAGCTGCCTGGCTGGGCGGGACGTGGCGGGGCGTTTCCGGTGAATCGTCTGGCGACGCTCACCGAGTACGAGGAGGGCTGGCCCTATCCGGTCGCGTTTGCCCCCCAGCATCCGGCGATCACACTGTCGCACGTGATCGCCTCCAGCGGCGCCAAGCAGTTGCATGTGGCCGAGACTGAGAAGTATCCGCATGTGACGTACTTCTTCAACGGCGGCGAGGAGACCCCCTATAGCGGCGAGCGGCGCGAGCTGGTGCCGTCCCCGCGCGACGTGCCCACCTACGACCACAAGCCGCAGATGAGCGCCCGCGAGGCGGCCGCCGCGTTTGTCGGCGCGTGGGGGGAGGATCAGCCTGAGTTTGGGATCGTCAATTTTGCCAACGCCGACATGGTGGGCCACACCGGCGTGATCCCGGCCGCGGTAGCTGCGATAGAGACGGTCGACGAGTGTCTTGGCATGGTGCTCGATGCCGTCGGCAGCAGTGGCGGTGTGTGCGTGGTGACCGCCGATCACGGCAACGCGGATCACATGCTCGAGCCTGACGGCAGCCCCAACACCGCCCACTCGCTGAACCCGGTGCCGCTGATCGTGAGCATGTCCGGACTAACGTTGCGCCCCCACGGAGGCGTCCTTGCGGATGTTGCCCCAACCGTGCTTGACCTGCTCGGGATCGCGCAGCCCACGGAGATGACCGGGCAGTCGCTGATCGAGTCCTAACAAAGGGAGACATGATGGACACAGATACGCCCATGGAGATCACCGAGAACGCCCGTGGTGGGCGACGATCACGGCTGCTGCTCGGCCTGGCGTTCGTCGGCGCCGGCGTAAACCACTTCGTGATGCCCGGCCCCTACGAACGGATCGTGCCGTCGAGCATGAAGGGCAGCGCCAAAAGCCTCGTGGCCATCAGTGGCGTTGCCGAGGTGGCGGGTGGAGTCGGTGTGCTGTTGCCGTGGACCCGCCGTAGTGCCGGACTGGGCCTGATCGCGCTGCTCGCCGCCGTGTTTCCGGCGAACATCCATATGGCGCGGGCGCCCGAGGAGTTCCGCAAGATCCCCCGCTGGGCGCTGTATGCGCGCTTGCCGCTGCAACCGCTGATGATGTGGTGGGCCTGGAGGGCTACCCGCAGCTAGTTGTAGAACCTGAGCAGGTTGTTCAGCTAGGCCGCGTGGCACAGTTGACAGGGATTCTCGTGTCCGACACTGCTATGTTCGTCTCAGCACGCAGCTAGTGCCGATTGCCGTCATGTCCACCGCAACAGCCACAGCGACAGTCCTGAAGCTCCCCTCGGGAGAGGAGTCGAGTCTCGGCTCCCAGGACGGCCTGAGCGACGCGGAGCTTCGCGCGTGGCGAGGTCTGCTGCGGGCTCACGCCTCCCTGGCCAAGCGCCTGGAGAGCAGGCTGGAGCGAGAGCACGGGCTGCCGCTCAGCTCGTATGAGGTGCTTCAACATCTCACCGATGCGCCCGGCGGGCGCATGCGCATGTGCGATCTGGCAGAGCAGGCCCAGCTATCCCGCAGCGGCCTCACGCGCCTGGTGGATCGTCTGGAGCGCGAGCAGCTGATCGGACGCTGTAGCTGCGAACACGATGCACGCGGTGCCTACGCGTGCCTCACCGACCGTGGACGCGAGCGACTGGCAGCCGCGCGAGGCACCCACCGCGCTGTCGTGCAGGAGCATTTCCTCTCGCACTTCTCAGAGCCGGAGCTGCACGCGCTCGCCGAGATGTGGGATCGAATCACGCCTGGCTGCTGCATTAGTCAGTCCGGGTGATCCTCACGAGGCTCTCCCATTGTCGCCTCGAGATGGCGGCGGTGGCGACGGTGCCCGACGAGGAACACGCCGATGGCCAGTAGTAGAGCCACGAGCCCGTAGATGCCGAACGCTTCGATCGCGCTGCCGGCCGACTTGCCCAGGAAATATGCGACCAGCCCAACTCCGGTCGCCCAGCAGATCCCCCCGCAGGCGTTCCACAAGAAGAACGAGCGCCAGCGCATGTGGGTGGCGCCCGCCAGCCACGACGCCCACACCCGCAGACCCAGCACGAAGCGCCCGAAGAACACCGCCTTGGGACCGTGACGCTCGAAGAACGGTTCGCCGGTGACCAGCACCTGCTGGCGCTGGCGCTCGAAGCGCCCCGGTCGTTCCAGCAGCCAGCGACCCCCCCTGCGCCCGATCTGGTAGCCGATGTTGTCGCCCAAGATCGCCGCTAGCGCGGCGATCGCGATCACGAACTGGATCTCCAGCTTGCCTGCGCTTGCCAGCACGCCGGCCGCGATCAGGGCGGTCTCGCCCGGGATCGGCACACCGCTGGACTCCGCCATCACGATCACGAACAGCAGCGGGTAGCCAAAAGTTTCGACAAGGTGAGTTACGTTGATGAGCTCGGCGAGCATGATGGAGGAGCCTCGGGGGCTTGAGCCAGGGTATCCGCCGGCCCGATGCGGTCCCCCGACTGCCCCGCGGATCGTTTGCTGTGCGCATCGCGGGTACCCAACGCGCCCGTGCGCGTGGCTCGAGTCCATTTGGGCAATACGATGCCCGGACGTGGCCCTCACTATCGAAGCACGCGACGGCGCCACCAACGCGCGGGCCGGACGGCTGCGCACCGCACACGGCGACGTTCGCACGCCCGCATTCGTGCCGCTTGCGACGAAGGCGACCATAAAGGGTCTCGTTCCAGCCGAGGTCAAGGCGCTGGGCTACGAGATGGTGCTCGGCAACACCTTCCATCTGATGCTCAACCCCGGCGCCGAGCTGATCGGGCGCCTCGGTGGCCTGCACCGCTTCATGGGCTGGGAGCGGCCGATCGTCACCGACTCGGGCGGCTTTCAGGTGTTCTCAATGGGGCACGGCACGATTGCCGACGAGATCAAGTCCCGCCCCTCGCGCGCGCCGACCGATCGGAGATCCGGCCGATCGGCGACCGGCGGCGAGGCGGCAAAGCGCGAGGGCGCGATCATCTCGATCGAGGAGCAAGGTGTGCGCTTCCGCTCCTATGTGGACGGAACCGAGCGCTTTATCGGGCCCGAGGACTCGATGGCGGTACAGGCAGCGCTTCACTCGGATATCGCGCTCGTGTTCGACGAGTGCACCCCTTTCCACGTCGACCGCGACTACACCGAGCGCTCCACCGAGCGCACCCACCGCTGGCTACGGCGCTGTCTGGGCTGGCACGGCGAGCACGGGCCGAAAGACCAGCTTGTCTATGGGATCGTGCAGGGCGGCGTGTATGAGGACATGCGCCGCGCCTCGGCCCGGGTCGTCGCCGCCAGCGGTTGCGATGGGGTGGCGATCGGCGGCTCGCTTGGCGCCGAGAAGGCGCAGATGTATGAGGTCGTCGGTTATGCCATGGCGGAGCTCGGGGGCGAGCGCGAGCGGCTACCGCGCCACCTGCTGGGAATCGGCGAGGTGGACGATCTGATCCGCGGCGTCGAGCTGGGGATCGACACGTTCGACTGCGCGATGCCCACGCGCCTCGGACGGCACGGTACCGCGCTCGTGCCCGATCCGCAGCACCGCTGGCGGGTGGACTTGACCAAAAGCGTTTGGCGCACCTGTGAGGAGCCGCTGATGGAGGACTGTGCCTGCTATGCCTGCGCGCAGGGGCTCTCCCGTGCCTATCTTTCCTACCTGGTGCGCGCCGGCGAGCTGACGGGGATGCGGCTATTGACCGAGCACAATCTCGCGTTTCTGGCGCGGCTGATGGACGATCTGCGTCAGGGGATACTTGACGGGAGGCTCACCGAGGTTGCGAATTCGCTACGCCGCGCCTAGTACCGTCGCAAACACCCTCTATGCTGACAACTGTGTTCTGCTGTAGTGTAAGGGCAACACGCACAACCGTCACTTGTGAGATGCCGGTTCGAGTCCGACCGCCGGAGCCATCTGTTGAAAGGCGACGGTGAGGACTGCTAGCCTGTGGGAACAAGTGACGGTTGTCCCGCCTGCAATGGCGGTAGTTCTTACACCTTTCGCCTATGTAGGTTCGCTACTGCGTGTTGTTCTGGACGAGCTGTTTGAGCGCTTCGGCGGATTCCTGGGCGTCTTCGTAGACGACTCTCTGCAGCGTGATCTTCGTGGGTGCCGGGGCGGTTAGCACGACGATCGCGGCGATCACGCCGCCGAGCGCGAGCAATGCCAACACGACGGTGAACAGCCTGCGAACGCCCGAGCGACGTGAGCTTGACCCCGCCCGCGCGGCTTCGGCCGGCACCGGCTTGGCGGCCGCACGCGCGGGTCCCCTGCGGGGCTGACGCGGTACCACCGCCGCGCCGCCTCGCCCAGAACCCTCGTGTGCGCGGGTGGCGCTCGTGAGCACGCTCGTTGCCTCGGTGGCGCGTGCGACACTGCGCGCACCCGAGTGGGGCTGAGTCGGTGAGATGCCGAGCGCACCGTCGCTGATCGCGCGTCCCATCTCGCGCGCGCTCGTGTAACGATCGCGCGGGTCGAGCGTGAGCGCGATCGCCACCGCCTCGGCCAGCTCCGGCGTGACGGCAGCTACGAGCGTGTCGAGCATCGCGGGCTCTTCCTGCTGTTGCTTGAGCACCAGCTCGGTGAGTGAGGCGGCCTCGTAGGGAAGGCGACCGGAGATCAGCTGGTAGGTGACCACACCGAGCGCGTACAGGTCGGCGCGCGGGCCGGCTTCCTCGCCGCGGGCCTGCTCGGGCGCGAGGTAGGCGGCAGTGCCGAGCACCGAGCCGACCTGCGTGATGCTCGATTGCTCTGTGGCCTTGGCGATGCCGAAGTCGGCGAGCTTGACCTCCCCGTCGCGGGAGCGCAGCAGGTTGCCGGGCTTGACGTCGCGGTGCACCACGCCGTGGCGGTGGGCGTAGTGCAGGCCCTCACATGCCTGTTCGATGATCGCGACCGCCTCATCCACCTCGATCCAGCCGTCATCGCGCAGGATCTCCGCGCAGGACTGACCCTCGATGTACTCCATCACGATGAAGTACTGCCCGCTGCGCTCGTCCTGGCCGGAGTCGAACACCTGCACGATGTTGGGGTGGATCAAACGCGCGGCGGCCTGCGCCTCGCGCTGAAAACGCGATACGAACGTCGGATCCTCCGCAAGGTGCTCGGCAAGCAGCTTGACGGCGACACGACGCTCCAGGCGCTTGTCGAAGGCGAGGTGTACCTGCGACATGCCGCCGAAGCCAAGCCGCCCTTCGACCCGGTAGCGCCCGGCGATCTCGAGCTCGCTCACTGGCCCCCTCCGGGGCTTGCTCCGCCGACGTTTGACCCGCCGCCGCCATTTTCCTGGGCGTCCCCCGCTCCGGCGCCGTGTTCGCCGCTGGCTTCGCTTTCGTGTTCGCCACCCGCTTCAGTGCCCCCGCTCGTGTTCGGCGAGGTCGTGGTCGGTGTGGTCGGGGTGGTGGTGGACGTGTTCGGCGTGGTGGGCGTGGTCGCCGGGGTGGTCGAGGTTTCCGTGGTAGTCGTTTTGGTTGGAGGCGCGGTCGTGCTCGTCGTGCTCGTCGTCCCGGTCGCCTCGCCCGCCGGTTGGATGCACATCGACAGTGCGCGCTTGCGCAGGTTTTCGATGCCTCCTTCGAGGGTTTTGTGCAGCCCCGCGTCGACGGTTGTGGGGAGCGCGAGGAAATCCTGCTCGGTCTTGCCGAGCGCCGATTCGGTCGCCGCGCAGTTGCCGTTACCAGCCGCGGCCGCCTGCGCGACCGCTTCGAAGTCTTCCTGCAAGGGGCCCGCCTTGGCGGACGGGATCAGACCCTTGCCGGTGCTTCCGCAAGAGACCAGCAACGCTGCGGCGGCGCCGAGTAGGCCCACCAGCGTGAAACGTATAAGCGATTTCAAGTTCATTGACCGTACTCCAGGCGCTCAGCGAGAGAGTTTGGCAGGCGTGCCGTCCTGATCGCGGCGGCGGCCCCGGCTACGTCATAGCGTGTCCGCCGATAGCAGACCGAATGGTCCTCCAGGTCCAGCAGCAGCCATGCGGCGCGGGGATCGCCGTCGCGTGGCTGCCCGACGCTGCCGGGGTTCAGCAGCCATTCCCCGCTGGACACGTCGAGCTCTGTGCCCTCACGGCATGGCTCGCCGGTCGCCGGCTGACCCTCTTGGCGTGCGAACGACAGCGCCACGTGCGAATGGCCGATCAGGCCGATTCGGTGCGGCTGGGCGTCCAAGCACAGTTCGGCCAGCAGCGCCGACAGCACGTACTCCCACAGCGGGTCGCGTGGACTGGCGTGGTATAGACCGATGCTCCCCTCCTGGCCGTGCGGACGCAGTCCTTCGAGGAATCCGAGGTTGGCGGGCGCGATCACCTCGCGCGTCCACTGCGCCGCGATGCTCGCGCCCCGCGAGAAGTCGTCCAACGGCAACTCTCCGACGACCGCCATGTCGTGGTTGCCAGCCAGGCACACGGCGGTGTGGCGGCTGGCCAACTCCACGCACGCATCCGGGTCGGCGCCGTAGCCGACCAGGTCGCCTAGACACCACAGCTCCGAAGCGTCGCTGTCGGCGACCGCTTCGAGCACGGCTTCAAATGCCTGGCGGTTTGAGTGGATGTCTGAGACGACCGCGACCTTCATCCTCCATGGGCCCTCACCAGGGATGCTGAGCCATTACAGAGGGGCAAGTATGCTGGGAGCGAGCTGAGATCGCGCATTCCCGCGAGGAGGCGTGCGAAGGCACTACTCGTCCGCGTCTCCAGTCTCCGCGCCACCGTACTCGGACAGGTTCTTGATGTCCTCGCGGGTGCGCCACTTCGAGTAGTTGTCCTCCATCGCGTCGATCAGCTCCCGCATGAAGCGCGGGGAGATGTTCACACGCGAGACGACCACACCCGGAACCTCCTCGGACTCGACCTCGTGGTCGACCCTCGCGAAGGTCACCGTGAACTCGTAGTCAGAGTGGCTGACGTTCGCGAAGTTCGCGTACACGCCCCCCATGATCTCAGGGGAGAGATGAATGTTTATGTGGCGCTCGGCGCCTGGGTTCTCATCGTTCACCCAGCTAGTATCGCAACCCGTGCGGGGGAGCGCCCCATAAGATCCTCGCCGGTGAGCCCAACCACTACTGAGACAGGTCTGCGCGAGACCGTGCTGGCGCTGGCCGGAGAGCTCGCCGGCGGCGCAGGCGCCCGCCAGGCGATCACGCTCGAGCGCCCGCCGCGAGCTGACTTCGGCGACTATTCAACCAACGCGGCGCTGCTGCTGGCGCCAGCTGCTGGCATTGCCCCGCGGGAATTGGCCGAACGACTAGGTGAGGCCCTGGCGGGTCGGCTGGGCGAGCGTCTGCAGCGCTTTGAGGTGGCGGGTCCCGGCTTCCTGAACCTGTTTCTGGCCGACGGCTGGCACCGCGAGGCACTGGCCGAGTTGCTTGGTGCGGGCGAGGGCTTCGGTCGCGGCGAGACAGCGCTTGTCGCAGAGCGGATCATCGTCGAGTTCGTGTCGGCCAACCCGACCGGCCCGATGCACGTCGGCCACGCCCGCAACGCCGCCTATGGCGACTCGCTGGCACGGGTGCTCGCCTTCTACGGCCATCATGTGGAGCGCGAGTTCTACGTCAACGATGCCGGCTCGCAGGTGCGCAAGCTCGGCGAGTCGATTCGTGCGCTTGCGCGTGCGGAGAAGGTGCCTGAGGATGGCTACCACGGCGATTATGTCGTCGAGCTCGTCGGGGAAGTCGAGCGCGAGCTCGGCGCGCACGCGCGCAACGCCGAGGAGTCGTCTATCCAGACGAGCCCCTCGGGAGAGTCGGGCGGAGTGGGCGAGACGCGTGTGCCCATGCTCGATCCCGAGGAGTTGGGAGCGGCGGCTGTGAAAGTGATGGTCGGGCGCATGCAGTCCTCACTGGGGGAGTTTCGTGTGCTGGACTTCGACCACTGGGCATACGAGAGCGCACTGCACGAGCCCCGCAAGGACCTGCGCGATGAGCAGGACAGGCCGGTGAGCCCCGTCGAGCATGCGCTTGGCCTACTCGAAGAAAGCAGGCACACATATCGCAGTGACGGCGCTCTGTGGTTGCGCACAACCGACTACGGCGACGACAAGGACCGTGTGCTCGTGCGCTCCAGCGGCGAGCACACCTACTTCGCCTCAGACATCGCCTACCACCAGGACAAGCGCGAGCGTGGCTTCGATCGTCAGATCGACGTGTGGGGCGCCGACCACCACGGCTACGTGGCGCGCATGAAGGCCGCGTATGAGGCGCTGGGTGGCGATCCCGAGCATCTGGAGATGCTGATCATGCAGCTGGTGCATCTCATGCGGCGCGGGGAGCGCGCGCAGATGTCCAAGCGCTCGGGCGAGTTTGTCACGCTCGAGGATCTGCTGCGAGAGATCGGTGTGGACGCGGCACGCTGGTTCTTGCTGTCACGCTCGCACGACACCACGATCGATCTCGATCTCGACTTGGCTCGTGCTCAGTCGGCGGAGAATCCGGTGTATTACGTGCAGTACGCGCACGCGCGGATCGCCTCGATGCTCGCGAAGGCCGGCGCAGAGCACGTAGGGCGGGCGCTGGAGAGCGCTGCGGAGGACAGTGAGGGACTACACCCCGCCGAGCGCGCGCTAATCAAGAAGCTGCTTGCCTTTCCGGGTGAGGTGCGGGAGGCCGCTGTGCGCCGTGCGCCGCACCGGATCGCCAGCTATGCGCTGGAGCTGGCGCAACAGTTCACCGCCTTCTACCGCGATTGCCGTGTACTGGGCGCCGACCGGTCGGAGGCCGGTGGCGTCGACCAATCGGAAGCCGGTCAGCCAACGCTCGAATCGCGGCGACTCGCGCTGTGTGTGGCCTCGCAGCGTACGATCGCCCGCGCGCTCGACCTGCTCGGGGTGGACGCGCCCGCGGAGATGTAGGTCGCCAGGTAGCCTGGATTCAGTCGAACTGCGCGAGGTCGGCATCGAGACGTGAGGCGTCCGCGGCGCTCAGCTCGGGCACATCCTCGGCCACGCCCCGACGTGCAAGCGCGTGGCGTCGCCAGGACGGCAACAGAAAGGCGAGTAGCGCCAGTAGCGCCAGCACGACCGCGATCGGTACGAGATAGGCAGCCAGGTCGAAGCCTTTGGTGCTCGGCAAATCCAGCACCGACGGGCCGTACTGGGCGACCAGCGAATTCTTGATCTGGGCTTCCGTTTGGCCTTCGGCGATTAGCCCGCGGATGAACACGCGCTCGCGTGCGGCCTGCGGGGATTCGGCCACAGTCAGGGGGATCTTGCAGGTCACGCACATGACCTGATGTTCGATCGCAAGCAGTGTCGTGCGCGGCGCGGTCGCGCCTGCTTGTGCGCACGGGAGCGTTGGGCAGAGCGCGAGCACGAGCGCTACCAGCGGCAGGGACACACGGCGGGCCACATGTCGTCGCGAGCGAGCCGACGTCCCTCGGAAGGCTCGCCGTCGCACGTGTGTGCTCACGGATCCCGACGATCGTGTTCGCGCCGTGCTCACGAGCTCTCCGCGAGCGACACCGCACGGTTCAGGAAGGCTTCGTCGATCTCCCCACGCGAGATCGCGACAACATGACCTTTGCGGTTGATCACGAAGCTCTCAGGTAGCTGGTTGGTGCCATAGGAGTGGGTGAATTCGCCGTTGGTATCGCGTAGATTCGGATAGGTCAGGTGATAGCGCTTGACGAAGCTGAGCGAGTCGGGGGTGACGTCGAGATATGTGACGCCGACCACGGTCCCGTTGTGGCGCGCGAGCTCTCGCTGGGCGCGCTCTAGCAGCGGCGCCTCTTCCTGGCACGGTTCGCACCATGAAGCCCAGAAGTTCAGCACCACCACCTTGCCCTTGTAGTCGGCAAGCGCTTCGCCGCCTGTGCCCGACAGCCGTGGCAGCATGTGGCTCGCCGACGGCGCCTGCGGATAGGTGCCGTGCTTGAGCGCTTCATCGAGTGAGCGGCTCGGAGCCTGGGTCGCGATCCCGTACACGAGCAGTCCGATGAGAGCCGCGCCGAGCATGCCGACGATCAGGGGTATGTACAGACGTTTGGCCACTGCTGATAGGAAGCCTAGTGCTCGAAGGCCGGGCGGGGTCCCATAGGGACCGACCTGGGTCCCGTAGAGAGTGCGAGTGGCGTGGAGTGCGAGTGGTGCGCGGTAAGCGAGTGTGTCGCGAGGCACATTGCCAGTCCGACGGTCCACTGAGACAGCCTCCCAACGGTCGATGGGCGGCCAAGCGTCGTATTATCCAGCCATAGCGCGGTGGTAGCTCAGTTGGTAGAGCGCGAGCTTCCCAAGCTCGAGGTCGCGGGTTCGAGGCCCGTCCGCCGCTTCGTCTTGGCAGAGCCGATTTTGGCTCTGTGCAAGAGGATTCTGGGGGGTTGCGCGCAGTTTGCCGCGCGGACGGACGCAGGCGTTCGCGGCTAAGACAGACACGAATCTGTGGCCCCCTTGTGGCCACGGGCGAGACCCACGTTCGACGCTCCCGCTGGCGTTTGAAACTGGCAAGAACCCTGATGGCGCTGGCGGTGGGTGGTTCCTCGTGTCTAGGGGTGTTTGCGGATGCGTTGGCTGGGAGGTGCGGATAGCCTTCATTGAGCGGCGACGCTTTGTGCGTCAGGAATGGAGCAAGGATGACCGACAAGCGTCAAAGACGGGTTGCGGAGTTCATCAAGCCGTTCCGGGTGAAGCCCGGGTCGAAGGTGACCCTTGCCAAGGACTTTGACCCTGCCTTCAAGGGAGGCGTGAAGAGGAAGAAGGAAGGGGTCGCCTTGCTCGCCGAGGGAGTGCGACTGCTCTCTGAGTACCAGGCACGGCTGGCCGCTCAGGACACGTGGGGGGTGCTGGTGGTGTTGCAGGCGCTCGACACCGCCGGGAAGGACGGGACGATCCGCCACGTGATGAGCGGGGTGAACCCGCAGGGCGTGGCAGTGCACAGCTTCAAGGTGCCGTCGACGGAGGAGCTCGATCACGATTTCCTCTGGCGCTACGCGCGACGTCTCCCGGGGCGCGGCGAGATCGGCATCTTCAATCGCTCCCACTACGAGGAGGTGCTCGTGGTGCGCGTGCATTCGGAGAACCTCGATCGCCAGAAGTTGCCGGAGGCGGCCAAGGCAGGGGACGTCTGGCAGCGCCGCTACCGCGAGATCAACGGCTGGGAGCGTTATCTCACCGACAACGGGCTGCGGATCGTCAAGCTGTTCTTGAACATCTCAAAGGAGGAGCAGCGAGTCCGCTTGCTGCGGCGTATCGACCTTCCCGACCACAACTGGAAGTTCTCCGCGGCTGACGTCAACGAGCGTGGGCGCTGGGATGACTACCAGAGGGCGTTCTCGGAGATGCTCTCGCACACAAGCACCGAGTGGGCGCCTTGGTACGTGATCCCGGCCGACCGCAAGTGGTTCGCGCGGGTCGGAGCGTCGGCAGTGCTGGTCGACACGTTGATGGAGATCGACCCCCGCTTCCCACCGGTCACCAAGCAACAGCGCGAGGCGCTGCTCGAAGCCAAGCGGTGCCTCGAGGAGCAAGCGCCCAAAGGCGCCCCGGAAGATCCCTTCGAGCAGAAGCGATAGACGCATATTGCAGCCAAACGCCTAGTCGGTGTCTACCCGCCAGATGGGTGACTCGGTAAGGACTCGCTGGTTTGGATCTCCTCGAGAGCGGCCTCGAGCGTGGGGTAGAAGTGTTCGCGATCGAGAGTCTCCATGAGGCCGTAGCGCAAGGTAAGGTCCTGGAGGCGGCTGCGCATCTCCGCGAACGCCAAGTGGGTCCCGGCGGCGTTGAGCTCGTTGTCGAGCTGCTCGAGCATCTCGGCGGCGGTGACGTCGACGTCGGTGACAGCCTCACACTGCAGGAGCACCCACTGAGGTCGGTGGTCACGCACGAGTTTGCGGATCTGCAGCCGGAAGGCGCTGGCGTTGGCAAAGAACAACGGCGCCTCCCAGCGGTATACGACAACACCCGGGATCTGCTTTGCCTCTGGATGAGTGTCAACGTCATGCCAAGCGTCGTCATCATCGAGCTTGCCCAAGACGGCGCCGTGAGGCCACCAGTTGCGTCTGAAGAAGAGCAGGATCGCGAGCGTGACGGCGACGACGATGCCCTGCAGCACTCCGAGCAGGATCACACCGGCGGTCGCGACCAGTGACACCGCGAACGCGCTCTTGCGCACGCGTAGGTAGCGGCGCAAGATGCTCACGTCCATCAATGACAGCGCTGCGACGATTACCACGGCGGCCAGTGCCGTCTGCGGCAGGTCGGCCAGCAGCGAGCTGAGGAACAGCAGGAGGACCACGACCAGAGTTGCACCCACAACGCCGGTGAGCTGGCTCTCAGCTTTTGACTGTTCGGCTACCGCCGTCCGTGAGCCGCTGGTCGATATTGCAAAGCCCTGGAAGAGCCCCGCGGCGATGTTCGCCGCACCCATGCCGATCATCTCCTGGTTGGGCTCGACCTCTTCACCGCGCCGAGCCGCAAAGCTCGTCGCGGTGGCGATCGTGTCGGTCAAAGACACGAGCGTGATGCCCACCGCGGCGATGAACAGGGGAACGACGTCGCTGGCGCTCGTCCACGGGAGCGTGGGCGTCGGAATCCCCTGGGGCAGTGCGCCGACCGTGACCACACCCTTGCCGGCGAGCCCAAACACAGCTGAGGCGACGGTGGCGCCAACGACTCCCACCAGCACCGCAGGCAGCCGAGTAGTGATGCGGGGGAGCACCAGCAGGAGGGCAAGCACAGCGACGCCGACGAGGAGGGTCGTCGTTTGCGTCTGATCGAGGTGCTCTACGAATGCGCGTAGCTCCGCGAGGAACGAATCGGCATGTGTGGAGAAACCAAACAGCTTCGGCAGCTGGCCGACGATGATCGTGATCGCAAGGCCATTCATGTATCCGACCTGCACCTCCTTTGACAGGAGGTCGGCGACGAACCCGAGCTTCCCCAGTCCAAGGCCGATCTCGGTGAGTCCCACGAGGACGGCAAGCATGCCGGCCAGGGCGATTGCGCTTGCGGGATCTCCGGTTACCAGCAGCGGGGTGATGGCAGCGAGGATCAAGGGCGAGATCGAGGAATCGGGTCCGAGCACCAGCACTCTGGAGGGCCCAAACACGGCGTAGCCGATCAGGCATGCGATCGTCGTATACAGACCGGTGGCCGCCGGGAGGCCGGCCAGCTCGGCGTAGGCCATGCCCTGCGGAACGAGGATCGCCGCCAACACCACGCCAGCCACGAGATCCGCTCGCAGCCACGAGCGCTGATACGTTCGGACGACGCGAATGCCCGGCGCCCAGCGCTCGGCTCGGGTCGAAACGCGCCCGCTCATGTCATCGAGACTGAGAGCCTTCAGACGCGCTCTCAGGCTCCCGCAAGCAGCGCGACACATAGGTTGCCCAACAGATGCCGAACAGCATGCCGGCGACCACGTCGCTCGGATAGTGGACCCCCAGGTAGACGCGAGACGTGGCCAGGCCAAGCACCAGCCGCGCGGCCGGGTGGCTCACCGGCCAGCCGCCACCCGGGTGGCGCTCCCGGCCGCCGAAGCCCTGTGCCGGTTTAGGCGTTGAGGATCTTCGCCTTGGCGGTTGCGAACTCCTCGTCGGTGAGGACACCCGACTCGTGCAGCTGACCGAGTTCCTTGAGTTTCTCCATCGAGTTCTCTTCCGGCGGAGGCGGCGCGGCGGCCGTCTGCTGCTGTTCCTGAGCAGACCTCTGATCTTCTTCCTGTCGGGCCCACCGGCCTTGCTGACGATGCTGAACGGCCCCGGCGGCACCGCCCGCGACGGCACCGGCTGCGGCTACACGGGCAACACGGCGAAGTAGTGGCATGCTGGCCTCCTTCTCTTCTAGGATGCCGACCCGGCGGCATTGAGGGCTTGGATGGCGGCGATGATCTCCTGCGTTGGGACCCGCTGGAAGTCCAGCAGTCGCCCCCCGTTGCGGCTCACCGCGGCGGCGAAGGGACCGGCCCAGGCGTTCTCGAAGCAGATCAGCACAGCCGCTTCCCCCGGCTCTAGCGCCTCTCCCGCGAGGGCTGCATCCTCGTCGCCGAGCATGCCAGTCCGCGCTCCTTCGAATACGAGAAGGTCGCCCGCGCCGTCACCGTCGAGGTCACCGATCTCGAGCCCCGAGACGACGCCCTCGGCGTTCTTTTGGACCACAAGCACATCTATGACCCTGATGATCCCCCTGTCAACGAGGTCCACGAACATTGGGATTGCCTCGCCGGTCCGTGGCGTATCCGGAGGGAAGCCAATCACGACAATGTCGACGGGGCCCAGCTCCAAGTCCTCGCTGCTCACGGCTCCTCCTCTGATTCGTCTGTCGTCCTCCAAAGGATGCCAGCCACGTTGACGGTATCACGATGGAGTGTCAATCTCCACGAATATGAGCGTCTCCACGAATATGAGCGAATAAATTCGACGAGCTGATGGGGCCTGAGCCGACTGCGCAGAAGGCCGGCATCGTAGGTCCTCTGACACCACGATATCCCTGATAGCTGTAAGGCTGAGTGTTGTGAACGATTCAACCTTGACGAAGACCACTGCCGCTGCCGCTCAGGTGATCTTGCTGACTTTGGCTGCCGGCCAGTTCTTGATGGCGCTCGATAGCTCGGTGATGAATGTCTCGATTGCGACCGTCGCGGAGGACGTTGGCACCACGGTAACCGGTATCCAGGGAGCGATCACGGCCTACACGCTCGTGATGGCGATGTTGATGATCCCGGGGGCGAAGGTAGGCGCGCTGATCGGCCGCAAGCGCGCGTTCATGATCGGCTGTGTCATCTACGGCTGCGGTTCGTTCACGACCGCTCTCTCCCAGAGCCTGCCGGTGCTGCTGTTCGGCTGGTCTTTCCTTGAGGGCGTCGGCGCTGCGCTGATCCTGCCGTCGATCGTCGCGCTGGTTGCGGGCAACTTCCCAGCTGAGCGTCGTCCTGCCGCCTACGGCTTGGTGGCGGCCGCCGGGGCGATCGCGATCGCCGTTGGTCCGCTCGTCGGCGGGTTGGCGACGACCTATGCATCCTGGCGCTGGGTCTTTGCCGGTGAGGTCATGCTCGTGGCGGTCATCCTGGTGCTGGCACGTCGTGCCGAGGACGCCCCCCCTGATCGCCGACCGAAGATCGATCTGGTGGGTGCGTTTCTTTGCGCCGCCGGCCTTGGCGTGTTCGTCTTCGGCGTGCTGAAGTCCGGCTCTTGGGGCTGGGTGGTATCGAAGTCGGGTGCGCCCCAGTGGTTTGGGATGTCGCCCGTGCCGTGGCTGATGGTGGCCGGGCTCTTGCTGGTGTGGTCGTTTCTGCACTGGGAGGGCCGGCTGGTCGCGAACAGCAAGGAGCCGCTCGTCGATCCGCAGCTATTGCGCAACGAGCAGCTCCGCGGCGGGCTGATCATGTTCTTCTTCCAATACCTCCTGATGATGGGGGTCTTCTTCCTGATCCCGCTCTATTTGTCGGTGGCACTAGGACTGTCGGCGATAGACACCGGGGTTCGAATCATGCCCATGTCCCTGACCCTGCTGGCGGCGGCGCTGGGAGCGCCGCGGCTCCTCCCGGACATCTCGCCGCGCCTGGTTGTACGCGTCGGGATCCTCTTGATTCTGCTCGGGTTGCTGGTGCTGCTGGCCGCAATCGACGTCGATGCAGGGGCCGAGATCGTGACCGTTCCACTGCTGCTAGTCGGACTCGGCATCGGCGCGCTGGCGTCCCAGCTCGGCGCTGTGACGGTCTCAGCGGTGCCCGACGAGCAGAGCTCGGAGGTGGGGGGCGTACAGAACACGGTGACCAACCTTGGCGCCTCGCTGGGTACGGCACTCGCGGGCTCGATCCTGGTCGCCGTGCTGACGGCATCGTTTCTGACACACATCGAGATGAACAACGCGGTCACCCAGAGCGTCAAGGACAGGGCGAGTACCGAGCTGTCGGCCGGCATCCCGTTCATGTCCGACAAGCAGCTCCAGGCCGCCACAAAGGAAGCGGGCGCCAGCAGCGAGGTGACGCAGGCGGCGCTCGACGCCAACGCTCAAGCTCGCCTCGACGGCCTCCGCGCCGGCCTTACGGTCCTGATCCTGATCGCGGCCCTCGCACTTTTCTTCGTCGGGCGAATGCCGACGCGACAACCTGGCTCCGAGCCGGCACCGGCCCGGACCTAGGCACGCCAAGGCGAACGGAGGGCCAGCAGGCCTGAGGCGATCCCGATCCCCATATGGTTCGGGTAATTACCGATGCAGTTCGGTCTGCTCGGATTACAGTTTGGAGGATCGATCGGCAAACTGAGTCTTGAGCAAAGGAGATCCGCATGGCAGATCAAGGGCAAATAACCCCCATGCGAACGCGGGACAGGAGCGATGGAGTCAAAGGCGGCGGCTGGCTTTTGTTTGCCTCGATCATGATCACGATCGCCGGCGTCCTGAACATTATCTGGGGGATCGCGGCGATCAGCAACTCGAAGTTCTTCACCCAGAACGCAACCTACATCTTGAGTGGCCTCAACACGTGGGGATGGGTCGTGTTGGTCATCGGGGTACTCGAGTTGTTCGCTGCGTACTCGATCTTGGTCGGCGGCCAGTATGGCCGATGGTTGGGAATTGTTGTGGTGAGTATCAATGCGATCGTGGCCTTGATGTCGATCTCTGCCTACCCGTTCTGGTCGCTGTGCCTGTTCGCGATCGACATTTTGATCATCTATGGGCTGGCTGCCTACGGCGGGCAGCACAAGGACGTCATCTGAGCGGCCGACACTCAGAAGAAGTCGACTCGGCATGGCGCGCGCCGCGAGAAACTGGTCGCGCGCCGTGCATGCTAAGCATGGCGACTTGGCGCATGCCGGCTCGTGACGATACAGACAGCCATAACGAAGGGAGGGCCTGATGGACATCTTCGAGGTTAAACAGAAGGAGACCGTCAGCAGAGAGGAGGTCGCGGAGCGCCTACGACTCCTTGCTGACATGCTCGCTCGTAACAACGACTTGGAGTTTGACCGCGGCGGAATGCATTTCATGGTTCACGTCCCCGACCAGCTCCAGCTCAAGGTCGAGCTGGAGGTAGAGACCGACGAGCGCGAGCTCGAGATCGAGCTGAAATGGTGATTGCTCGCAATGACCGCGCTCCAGCCTATGGCGCCCTCGGGCGGAATGGCTGCTGCTCGTCGTGGCGGCTGCCGCTTGAGACTCGCCAGGACCCTGATGGCGCTTACAGCGGCGGGACCTGGTTGTTGACCTGTGTTCCGTGGTACAGGTGGTCGTGGTCCTTGCAGGAGGCTGGGAAGCTGAATTGGACGCTGTCGCTGCGCACGCCGTTATAGCTCGCGAACAGGGTCGCGCGTCCGATGGTTCCGACTCTACATTCCGGATCGTTGCTGGCTCGCACGCGGACCCTGATCTTCATGATGTTCCCAGGGAAACCCCACATCATCGCGTAGTGCGATTGGTACACGAGGTGGTGTTCGACCGTCATGGTGATTGCACGAGTTGGCTGGTTGTGAATGTGGTCTTCCTGGCAGAGGATCCCGGAGACGGTGTGCGCCTCCAGGTTGATTTCGCCATGGCCGCGGGCGAAGCTGCCGGTGGCTCCTGTGATCGGTGCACCGGTGTGGAAGCCCCATGGCGGAATCCCGTAGACGATCGGGACCTGGCCGCAGCCGGGCGAATACCCGGAGGCATGACTGGGCATGACGGTGAGTGCAAGCAGCGACGTGAGCACCACAAGCACGAGTCCGCTGCGTCGCATGATCTGGTTGTCCGTACCTGCCATTTGGAGGGATCCTCGTCTGATCCATCGGATGGCAAGCGGATCGGACTAAAGCGTCGACGAGATAATCGGCGGATAGTGGAGTGGACGCGTTTTGCCTTGCCGCTCGGCAGGCTTGATCGCCGCGACGTGGCTGTAGTTCTCGATGGAGACGCAATAGGTCTCCTGACTACAGGATGATGCGGTGCCGTTGGCTCGCCCGCATATTGACATTAAGCTGTGGTTCAGTATAGGCTATCCGTAGTATTCCGGGGAGATGCCGCAGTCTCTGTAGGGTGGGAAAGCGATTTGAAACTATGGTACTTAGCAAACGAAACAACCTCGCACTTGTGCTGCTGACGGTGGTGGGCGTAGCCTGTGTGCTGCTCGTCACGCATGGCACCGCAAAAGCGTCTTCGACCAACGAATCACCACCTGTCGCATATCACGCGCCGACTGGGCCAGAACTATCTCCAACGGTCGCTGCGGAAGATGCCATCAAGGTCGCGCGGGAGGGTGCACAGCCACAGGTAGTATCAACATACGGGTTGCCCACGGCACCTTTGCTCGGTTGAGCGCGGTGCTGAACGGCAGCGAAGCTGTCTCGGGGCCAACGACGAGCGGCAAGGCGAGCTGCTTTCCCGGTCTGCCTTGCACGACTGCCGAAGTGGAAGAACATGAAAGACTACAGCGGGAATTGGATGAAAGTAGCGCCTATATAGTCGAAATAAGAGGGATCGCTTTCTCGCCTCCGATCGGACGGCTAAGAAAGGGTGGGACCGCGACGGCTTCATCCGGTGAAGTCGAGTCAGTCATTGTCAATGCCTATACCGGATTCCCAGAGGCACGGACGATAGGTGGCGGACGCGTTGATCTAGAAAGCCTTGGAACGGTGACAGAACTGACCGCAACCATCCCAAGTGAAGGGTCTGTCCCAGCTGTACCGACGGTGGTAGCGAAGGCGAGTCGTGGTTTAGCATTCGGTGCCATTACCGGGCGCCTCACAGGCCTCCCTCAACCGGGGAACATTTCAGTGGTTCTCTCCGAAGGAAGTGGGAAAGGCAATCTGCGAGCTGTGCATATCGCCAGGAGGGCGACGACAAATGCACGTGGAGTGTTCAAGATGACCGATGTTGTGTCAGGACGCTACGGCATTGAGTCGTTGCCTCATAAATGCGGTGGTAAGAGGATAGTGGTCAAGCCTGGCAAGACGACCAAGGTGACGCTCGCCTGCACGGGCTAACGACGTAATCGCGGGTGTCCCTTCGGTGGGGCGCCCGCGTGCCCCGCCCCGAGCTTCTCAAGCGACCTGTGGCAAGACCGTTGTGTGAGGTTCGGCGGCGCGAGACTATTGGATGGGCGTATCGTAGGAGCCGAACCACACGGGGCTCAAATTTTCCGTATGGTGGAACCGTTCGCTATTTACACGAGGAAGGAGTTCCAGCTATGAGTGCGCAAGAGAACAAGCAGACAGCACGGGATGCCTACGCCGCGTTTGGTCGCGGCGACGCGGAGGGCGCGATGCGCAATATCGACGACTCGATCGAGTGGACGACACGGGGCGACAACGCGCTGACCGGGATCTACAACGGCAAGCAGGCGGTTGGAGAGCTGTGGGGCAGGCTCGCCAGCAAGGACTTTCGCAGCGAGCCGCACGACTTCGTTGCCGACGGCGACAAGGTCGTGGTCCTCACCACCGTCCATATCGAGGGTGAGGCGGTCGAGAGCGCCGACGTGCTCACCTATAACGGCGAGGGAAAACTCGTCGCTTTTGAGACGCTCGGCGACCCGAGCGTGGCCGACCGGGTGTTCGCCAAGTAGGAGGCGATAGCCCTTCTGGTCGACACTGAGGCAATTTCCGGCTCTGGGCATCGCTCGATCCGGCGTGCCCAGGTCGGATGCTCGCGACCCGCTCGGCTGGTGCTGCTTGTGCTGTGGCAGCGGTGCTCAGCTGCCGGGGTGGTCTGGGGTATGCCTCCTGTGCGTGACGACCACACGTCCACCTCTGGCCGGATATGTAGTGAGACGGCGGGTGCGCACCGGCCGCTCGGACTTCTGGGTGGGCGCGCGCAGAGCGACCTGCCGCAGCACGATGCGCAGGATCGTCTTCATCTCCATCAGCGCGAAGCTGGCGCCAATACACCGGCGCGGTCCGCCACCGAACGGGATCAGCGCGTAAGGCGACGGCGGCTGATCGAGGAACCGCTCGGGACGAAACTGGTCAGGTTGCGGGTATATGTCGGAGAGATGCGCTCCGACGATCGAGGCGACGACCATCGTTCCAGCGGGCAGCAGGTAGCCGCCGATCTGCACCGGAGCTGAGAGTTTGCGCGATGCTCCGTCGAGCGGCGGTCGAACCCTGAGGGTCTCGTTGATGACGGCGCCGAGGTAGGCGTCGCCGTCGCCGTTGTCGATCTCCTCGATGAGGCGTTCGAGCGCGGCCGGGTGGCGTAGCAGGCGCTCAAAGCACCATGCGAGCGCCGTCGCGGTCGTCTCCTGTCCGGCGATCAGTAGTGTCGACAGCTGGTCTCGCAGCTCAGTGTCGCTGAGCGGCTCACCGTTCTCGTCGCGCGTCGCGATCAGCAGCGCGAGGACATCCTCGCGACCGTCGGGATCGGCGCGATGGGCGGCGATCTCCTCGTAGAGCAGCGTGTCGGCTTCGCGGCGTGCACGCAACCATGGCAGCAGTGCTCCGATCCGACCGTCGGCAAAGCGCGGATGGCTCGTCTCGGCTATGTAGGCGAGGATGCTTGCCCGTGCCACGCGCGGTAGCAACGATCGCAACCGCGCCATCCGAGCGGGATTGCGCACGCCGATCACCGCCCGCAGGATCACCTCCAGCGCGATCGCCTGCATCCTGGGATGGATCGCGAATGTCTCGCCGACGGGCCACTTCCGCACCTCGGCTGCGGCGAGCTCGGCGATCGTCTCTTCGTACCTGCGCACCGCGTCGCCGTGAAATGGCGGCGACATGACTCGTCGCATCCGCATGTGGCGCTCCCCGTCCAGGACCAGCAGCGAGCTCGGCACGACGTGTCCGAGCGCGCGGGCGTTTGCCTCGCCCGCCCGCACGAGCTCGCGGTCGGCCGTGAACAGTTCCTTGATCTGCTGTGGGTCCCAAACGGAGACGTAATCGCCGAGGGCAATCAGGCGATGCGTGCGCGGCGAATCGAAATGGCGCACTCCCCAACGCACGTGGCGTTCGGTGAACCACAAAACCGCAACGGTCTGCGCGAACGAAGGCCACCAAGAAGCGGGTGGTAGACTTGGCGTAGCGTCTTCCTCGCGATGTTGCGATGCTGCCGTCTCAGTTCCGTCAACGTCACGCTGCCTCACTGCTCTGCCCTCCCGCACGTTGCCGGATGCCACCGTACCACGACTTTGTAACAAGTTGCAACTTGTTACAAGCGGCACTTGGTCTACTCATGAATGGCGCAGGGCGATGAGTCGACGGCGCACGCGGCTAGGCTTGGAGCCTGGCGTCCACGACGATCGGAGGCAAGATGACGAAGGTGCTCTACACCGCGGAGGCGACCGTCACCGGCGGGCGGGCCGAAGGCCATGGCCGCACTGACGACGGCATACTGGAGGTAGACCTGCGCATGCCCCCGGAGCTGGGTGGAGAAGGCGGTGGCACTAACCCAGAGCAGCTGTTTGCGATTGGTTACGCGGCATGCTTTGAGGGTGCGATCGGCGTTGTGGGCCGTCGCGAACGAGCCGAGGTCGGCGACGTGTCAATCGACAGTCGCGTCAGCTTGCTGCCAACCGAGGGCGGGGGTTTCAAGCTGGCTGTCGCGCTCGACGTGAGCCTACCCCAGGTCTCCGATCGCGAGCAAGCAGTGCGAATCGTCGCGGCCGCGCATCAAGTCTGCCCGTACTCCAACGCAACCCGAGGCAACATTGAGGTCGATCTGACCGCCAACGGGCAAGCCGTGCCGGCCTGACGCCGCCGCATGCCGGTTTAGGACAGAATGCGCATCGATGCACGTGACCGCTAAGGCCGACTATGCCGTGAGGGCTGCCGTGGAGCTGGCCGCCGGCAGTCAGAGCGCGCCGCGCAAGGTTGACGAAGTGGCCCAGGCCCAAGGCATTCCGCTGTCGTTCCTGGAGAACATCCTGACGCAGCTGCGCAGCTCCGGGATCGTGCGCAGCCAGCGTGGTCCCGAGGGTGGCTACTGGCTCGCGCGCCCAGCCGATGAGGTCAACCTCGCGCAGGTGATCCGCGCCGTGGACGGCCCACTGGTGGGTGTGCGCGGACAGCGTCCCGAGGAGGTGGAGTACATTGGCTCGGCCGAATCCCTCCAGCAGGTTTGGATTGCATTGCGTGCCAATCTACGCAAGGTGCTGGAGCACGTGACGGTCGCCGATGTGGCGTCGGGCAAGCTGCCCAAGGACGTTCTTACGCTCACGCGCGAAGAGGAAGCCTGGGAAACCAGGTAGCGGGTGTCTCAGCCCTCGCGGCGAGCGCCGACCGACGCGAGTACCGCGTCGATGCAGGTGCGCTGCACGCGCGCCGGCTCGATCGTAAACGGCTCGGGGATATTGCCGCTTACGGTACGCACGCCCACCCCTATACGCGCCAGGTGCATCGTGCCGAGCGTCTGCGCATAGAGCTGGTTGGCGGTGAAGTCCGGGTCCTCGACGTGGAACACGCCCTGCGCGGCGCCCTCGGCGAGGATCTTTGAGAGCTTGCTCAGGCAGGCCGCCATGTTCTGCCCGAGGCGAATCCAGATGGCGTCGGAGATGCTCTCGCGCAGCTCCTCGGCGGAGCGGCGCATCAGCGAGAGTCCGCAGTCTAGAAACGCCGGGTAGCGCAGGCAGAAGTCCGTGTAGCGCAGCCAGCCCTCCTCAAGGCGCGCGACCGGATCGAGCTCGACGGGCACCTCCTCGAGCAGTTCGGCCAGATCGGCAAGATAGCTCGACAGCGTGAGCACGTACAGCTCCTCCTTGGAGGAGAAGTAGCGGTAGATCAGTGCCTTGTTGATGCCAACGGCACGTGCGATGCTCTCGATCGATGCGTCCTGCAGCCCGCGTTCGTCGAACAGCAGGCGCGTGGCGGCGATGATCTCGCGCTCACGCTCACGGCGGCGTGACAGTCGCGTCGGCGCGGCGGGCTCTCTGTATCTGGGCACGGTTGCCATCACAATTGACTATATCGCGAATGTAAACGCCGTTCAATCTCACAGTTGACAAGCGTTTACGCTTTGCTAGGATTCAGTTGTCGAGTTATGGGCGCGTAAGTCCGTGGTCGGCCCCGGACTCAACGCCGGGCAAAAGTCGGGTCCGGCGGGAGAGCAGCAGCCGGGCGCTGGCTATCCAGTTTCCGTCGCACCACACCATCGAGCCAGCAAAGGAGCCAACGTCTGATGTCAGCAACCGACGTAACCGCCAGCGAGGCGACCGAGGCCGCTGAGGCCGCTGTCGAGGCGATCACGAGCGCCGCCGGCAAAGACGTTGTCTTCTCGATGGCGCTTAGCCAGGACCAGAAGGACATCCGCGATTGGGTGCACGGCTTTGCCGCCGACGTGATGCGCCCCGCCGCGCACGAGTGGGACGAGAAGGAGAAGACCCCGTGGCCGATCATCGAAGAGGCCGCCAAGATCGGGCTCTACGGCTTCGAGGGGCTGGCGCAATTCTTCGCCGACCCCACCGGCCTGACGTTGCCGATCGTCAACGAGGAGCTGTTCTGGGGCGACGCCGGCATGGGTATGGCGATCATGGGCACCTCCCTCGCCGTGGCCGCGATCTTCGGGCAGGGCACCGGCGAGCAGATCGGCGAGTGGATCCCGCGCTGTTTCGGCACTCCCGATGACATCAAGGTCGCTGCCTTCTGCTCCTCAGAGCCAAACGCTGGCTCGGACGTGAGCGCTGTGCGCACTACCGCCAAGTTCGACGAGGCCACCAAAGAGTGGGTGCTCAACGGCCAGAAGGCGTGGGCAACCAACGGCGGCATCTCCGACGTGCACGTCGTGATCGCGACCGTCGACCGCGAGCTGAACTCGCGTGGGCATGCTGCCTTTGTTGTGCCGATGAGCGAGGCCAAGGGCATCTCCGAAGGCGCCAAGGTCTCAAAGCACGGTCTGCGCGCCTCGCATACCGCAGACGTCTATCTGGATGACTGTCGCATCCCAGAGAATTACGTGCTCGGCGGCAAGGAAAAGCTCGACGAACGCGTCGCGCGCGCCAAGGAGGGCAAGAAGAACAAGTCCAATGCCTCGATGGCCACCTTCGAGGCATCGCGCCCGACCGTGGGCTCGCAGGCGCTTGGCATCGCTCGCGCCGCTTATGAGTACTCGCTCGAGTACGCCAAGGAGCGCGAGCAGTTTGGCAAGAAGATCATCGAGAACCAGTCGATCGCGTTCACGCTCGCGCGCATGAAGATGGAGATCGACGCCGCCCGCCTGCTGGTGTGGCGCGCCTCATGGATGGGCCGCAACCAGGTTCCGTTCGAAAACGCCGAGGGCTCGATGTCAAAGCTCAAGTCCGGCGAGGTCGCCGTGTGGGTGACCGAGCGCGCGATCCAGATCCTCGGCGGCAACGGCTACACGCGCGAGTTCCCCGTCGAGCGCTGGCACCGCGACGCGAAGATCTATGACATCTTCGAGGGCACGGCCGAGATTCAGCAGCTCGTGATCTCACGAGCAATCTCGGGGATGCACATCAAGTAGCTCTGGAACTGTTCAAGAGCGTCAATCCAGTCTGGCACCTCGTCGAGCACAAACGGTTCCGCATCGGACTGTCCGGGCGAGACGCGCTCGGCGGTCGCGCTACGCACGACGTTCGTGGCGAAACAGGTGACCCAAGCGGTCAGGAATCGAGAAGCGCGGGTCACCGAGGTCGCCTAGAGTAACGGCCGTGAACTCACCATTCACTAGACCAGTCGCGCGGGGTTCGCGACTGCACCTCCCGCGATCCAGCGGATAACCTGATCTGCATAGATGAGTCCCGCCGACCATTCGGCGATTCGCAGCCATGAAAGGAAGCGAGCCCTATGAAGACAATGACATGTAAGCAATTGGGTGGACCGTGTGATTTCCCGCATCATGGAAACACCGCAGATGAGGTCATCAAGGCACAGGACAAACATCTAAAGGATGTGGTCACACAAGGCGACGCAACCCACGAAAGTGCTCTCAAGGAGATGAAGGGTAGGTGGAAGCATCCCATTTCAGGAATGGGGTGGTACAGGAAGGCCAAGCGTGATTTTGCTGCTCTTCCCGACGGCTGACGAATGCCGACCCGCTCCCGCGCTCAGCGTCGTCGCGACAAGAGCATCGGCGCACCCACGACATCGATCCGCTGCACACTGCACACGATCCTCTCGTGCCCCTTTATGCCGACGTCGAGCCTGCCAGGATCTCAGGCAGTCGGGGTACGGTTGGGCAGCGCAAACCAGGCGTACCCGGGCGACCCGAAGATCTACCTGCCCGACGAAGTGCCCGGCAGCAACCTACCCGCCGCGTTCATCGGCGACTGAGACCGCGGGTCCGCATCAAGCTGAGGTCGGCCGCGCGCTGAAGGTGGCGCGGCCGGCCGTTGGAAGACCAGCCCCTCCTGGCCTACCCGCGACGGGCACAGGACATCGCCGAACAGGCCGTCGCCAGCCACTCGGTCGATCCCAAGACCTTGGAAGGGCCTCACAGGCGCAACGTGCCCTCCGCGCCCCGAGAGACGAAGCGCAGGCCAGCGGAACGATCGCGTCGGACGAAAGCTGGAGCTGGCGGCTCGGGCGGTTAGCCGCAAGTTCACCTCAAGTAACGACCGCTTCCAGGGCGGCCTCGATCGGCGGGGCCGCCCTACCAGGCTTGCGTACGCCCGCAGTGCGGACAAGACACGCTGGTGGAGACCGCGGCGATGAAGAAGTAGCCGCACGCACACGGGTAGCAAGCCTCATCGACAGGGCCGCCGGCGTCGCGTACGCGGCGCACGGTGATGTCGGATGCGGCTGGCGGCATCTCGTGGTGGCGCCAAGCGGCAATTGGATGACGGAGGTTGGTTCGCATCGAGTCTCTGCCTTCTATGACAATTCTTACGTCCAAAGGTTTCGCTGCGCGGTCGATATTTCCTGGCTGATAGGCCAGTCGAGGGCCGATGTGGCGCATGCACGCAGGTCGCCGAGCGTCGATGCGGCGCACACGCGGACGGTTCTGGGATAATTCGCGGCAGATGGATCCCGCACGCAAGCGAAGGGTGCGGCTGGTGGTGGCGTTGAGCGCGGCTGTACTGCTCGCAAGCGCCCTGATCTACACCAGCTTCAGCGCCGCCAGCCCCACGGTCACGCCGAGTCAGCTCGTGCATGAAGCCGTGGCGGGCCGCAGCTATCAGCTGACGGGCAAGGTCAAGTCTGGATCGGTGCGCCATGAAGGCCAGACGCTCTACTTCAGCGTGCAGGACAGGGCTGACGAAACGTCGGTGGCGCTCAGCTACACCGGCACGGTCCCCGATCCCTTCCGTGAAGGGCGCGAGGTGATCGTGACCGTCGAAAAGAAGGGCTCAAGCTTTGTTGGCGAACCCAATTCGCTGATCACCAAGTGCCCGTCCAAGTACACGGCGGCCCCTCCCAAGACCAAGACCTACTAAATGGCTCTGCTGGGAAGCGCCGCGCTCGTACTGGCGCTCGCTGTGTGCGCGTATGGCATCGGCGCGTCGCTATACGGAGTCAAGACCGGGCGCGCCGAGTGGTCGGAGTCGGGTCGCCGCTCGGTGTATGCGCTGGCGGGCATTCTCACTGTCGCCTTCGCGGTGCTCGAGGTCGCGTTCCTGCGCAACGATTTTGCTTTCAACACGGTGGCAGACACCTCCAGTGTGACGACGCCCACCTTCTACAGGGCCGCCGCCGTGTGGTCTTCCCAGGAAGGCTCGCTGCTGCTGTGGGCGTGGCTGCTGTCGCTGTGGTCGACGCTAGTGCTGTTCCTCACGCGTAAGCGCATGCGCGACGTGAGTGCCTATGCCACGGCGATTCTGCTCGGCTTCGGTGGCTTCTTCATCTCGCTGATGGTGTTCTATGCGAACCCCTTCAAAACAACGAGCCCGGCGCCGGCCGAAGGCCAGGGGCTCGACCCATTGCTGCGTCACCCCAGCATGATGATCCACCCGCCGATGCTCTATTCGGGCTACACGCTGTGCATCGTGCCGCTGGCTTTTGGAATGGGGGCGCTGCTCGCGCGCAAAGTCGATGCCGAATGGATCAAATCGATCCGCCGCTTCTCGCTTGCCGCGTGGCTGTTTCTCGGCGTCGGGATCATGCTGGGCGCGCGCTGGTCCTACTCGGAGCTCGGCTGGGGTGGCTACTGGGGCTGGGACGCGGTCGAGAACGCGTCGCTGATGCCATGGCTCACAGGGACGGCTTTCATCCACTCGCTGATGATCCAGGAGAAGCGGGGGATGCTGAAGGTGTGGAACGTGTCGCTCGTGCTCGCCACCGGAACGCTTGCGATCATGGGCACGTTCCTGGTGCGCAGCGGCATCCTCAACTCGATCCACGCGTTCGGCGGACAGACTTTGGGTATTCCGTTCGTGGCGCTGATCGGGGTGCTGATCCTCAGCTCGATCTACCTCGTCAGCTCGCGCCGGGAGATGCTACGCAGCGAGCACCGCCTGGACTCGCTGCTCTCGCGCGAGTCGATCTTCCTGGCCAACAACGTCGTGCTCGTCGGCCTGTGCTTCGTGATCTTCTGGGGAACCTACTTCCCGCTCATCTCCGAGGCGCTGACGGGCCATGAGGCGTCGGTGGGTCCACCGTGGTTTGACCGCTACACGGTGCCGCTGGCGCTGATCCTCGTGCTGCTCAGCGGGATCGGACCGGTGATCGCCTGGCGCAGGGCCACGCTCGCAAACGCGCGGCGCAACTTCGTCATACCGCTGCTACTCGCGCTGATTGTGCTCGTGGCGTTGATGTCCACGGGCATCGCCGCGGGCAAACCGTTCGCGCTGGCGATGTTCTGCTGCGCGGGGTTTGTGTTCGGCAGCATCGGCCAGGAGTACTTCCGCGGGGTGCGCGTGCGTCGCGCGATGGCCGGCGAGCCCGTGCCGCTGGCGCTGGTGGGGCTTGTTGCGCGCAATCGCAGACGCTATGGCGGCTACATCGTGCACATCGGGATCGCGGTGCTGTTCGTGGGCATCGCCGCCTCATCGTCCTTCCAGCACGCCTCCGAGCTGAGCCTCTTGCCGGGTCAGTCGACCAAAGTGGGCGCCTACACCGTGCGCTACGTGCGCCCCACCGCTGCGATCACACCACAGTACGATCCCGCCCACACCGGCTCCACCATGAGCATCGGCGCGGTGCTCAACGTGACCAAGCACGGCAAGTATGTGGCGACGCTCACGCCCGCGGAGGACTTCTACGACTCTGGTGAACCGTCCCAGGGCTCTGTGGGGCATCTGATCGGCGGATCGCCCGTCAGTCAGGTGAGCATGGACGCGGGTGTGACGCGCGACGTTTGGAGTGCGATCGCCCCGGAGATCGACACTCCCCGCTTGAAGCGGATCGTCGAAATCGGCAACAAAACGATTCCGTTGGTGCGTCCCGACGAGGGTATGATCGCGCTTGCGGTGATGGAGCGCGAATACTTGAAGGCGCCGCCGCCCGCCGAATTCCACTTGATCGTCTCGCCGCTTGTGATGTGGATCTGGATCGGCGGAATAATCGTGGCCGCCGGTGGGCTGATCGCGCTGTGGCCTGCCCCGAGCGTCGTTCGGCGTCGCGTTCGCGTACTGGCGCGTGGCCGTGCGGCAGAGGGTCTGGCGCGCGCTTGAGTATCGAGGTCGTCCTGCTCACGCTCATCCTGCTGGCGGTGGTGATCGCGGTGGTGAGCCGTCCATTGCTTGCGGCACGCCAGCTCACCGAGCCCGAGGCGCCGCGGCAGGAGGATCTAAAGGCGGCACGCGAGGCGAAGTACCGGGAGATCCGCGATGTCGAGCTCGACTACCGCACAGGCAAGCTCTCGCGCGAGGACTTCGAGGTAGTCAACGGCACGTTGCGTGCTGAAGCCGTCGAGATCCTCGACCAGCTGGAGACGCCGGACGAGCGCCAGGAGTCCTCTACCAGGGTTTCTTAAGCAGGATGATCGTGTTCAACGCGAAAAGGACTGCAAAGAACACAGTCCAGCGGTTCAGGTTGCGCTCGACCATCGACCCGCCACCGAGCGGGCCCTGGCCGCTGCCGACGCCAAACGCGCCTGAGAGGCCCGAATCCTTGCCCGAGTGCATGAGCACAAGCAGTATCACCGCGACCGCGATGACCACCTGCAGGAACGAGAAAATAGCTTCCATTCGCACAAGCGTAACGTCTTTTGCAAGCCAGCGTGCGCAAAGTCGGCCAATTCGGCCAAGTTTGAGGTTGACGCCTTGCCCATCTATACAGTCCGGTCGCTCTGCCGCTATGGACGTCTTTCAAGGTGGGCGACGGGCGTGCCGATCTCTTGGGGGACGTTTCGAGAGAGCCCATATGCGCCTGGACACGATTTCATCGCCCTATTACAGCTCCGATTACGAATCCTTTACCAAGGTGTGGTTCCCTGCCGATATGAATAGGGTCAAGGGGGCGCCGGCCGCGTGCGGCGCCCTGCTCTACCGCGACCACGGGGCCAAACCACGATGAGCAGGGGACGAGCATGTCAGGCGTAAATGGCGCGCGTTCAACGACGCCCGCCGGCCCCTGGCGATCGGGCATGTCCTCGAAGGCGCCTGTACCCGTGCGGGTGCGTCGCGCGATTCTCTCGGCGCTCGCGGGCGGTGGCCTGACCGCGGTTGGCCTGGGCGCACCGCTGACCGGCGCGGCGCTGGCGAGCGAACCCTCGACGGGCACCGTGCCCACCCCGGAAGCTTCAACGACGCCAGCCTCAGAAGCACCGGCGCAGACGACCACGACGAGCACCACGCCAACAGGCACGACCACGACGCCGGGCACGACCACGCCCACAACGACGTCAACCACTCCGGCAAGCGAACCGCCGGCTACGACTACTACGACCACGCTGGCGAGCACCCCGACCACCACCGAAGCGTCGCAGCCGCCGGCCAGCGGCCCAAAAGTGGTTGTTCAGCGAACACAGCAGACGACCAAGGGGGAAGCGGCAAACCCGGCGGGGACAACTTCCGGGACGCCCCCCGCTACGACCACGACGTCGCCCTCCTCCGCCGGCTCTGGCAACATCGCGCCCGCACCGCAGCTCGCGGCGATCCAGTCAGGCGCACTGGCCGCGATGCTCGCCGACTCAGCCGCCTCGACCCAGGCTCTTGCCTTCTATCGGATCCCGCTGTTTCTGCTGCCGATCTATCAGGCTGCGGCGGTCCAATACGGGGTGCCGTGGCAGGTCCTGGCGGCGATCAACGAAGTCGAGACGAACTTTGGCACAGACCTGTCCGTTTCGACCGCGGGGGCCATCGGGTGGATGCAGTTCATGCCCGAGACATGGCTGCAGTACGGGGTCGATGCCGTCAATGCGGGCTACGCCGACCCCTATAACCCGGTCGATGCCATATTCGCGGCCGCGCGCTACCTACATGCGGCCGGCGCGTCCACCGACCTGCGTGCGGCGATCCTTGCCTATAACCACTCCGAAGCGTATGTCGAATCGGTGCTGTTGCGAGCGCGTCTGTTTGCCAGCTATCCGCCGTCGGTGATCGCCACGCTGACCGGCCTCACCGAGGGCAGCGTGCCGGTTGCGGGCGCGCAGTTGAGTGCAAGCTCAGCGGTTCCAGGCGATAGTCCGGCGGACGGGCAGGACTCGGTACTCACAGGCTCCTCGAGCGCGACCGCTGGCGCCACGCTGGCTCAACCGCCCGTCGCAGGGGCAGCGAAGGCCTCGCAAGCGGCCTCCGCGCTTCCCGGCTCGACACCTGCTCCATCGCCTGCCGCCAGCGCCGCCAGCGCTGAACGCGCGCTGAATGCCGCCGCCCCTCCATCACAGCTATCTGAGCTGGTGGGTCGCAGAGACGCCCCGGTCGTGGCAGTCGAGGACGGACGCGTGGTCGGACTCGGCAAGTCCCGCAAGCTGGGCCGCTACCTGGTACTGCGCGACACCTACGGCGATGTGTTCACCTATGCCGGTCTCGGCAGCATTGCCCCCGAGTATCGTCTGCCCAAGCCGGCGCAGGTGCACGTCCCGAAGGGCGCGTTGGCCGAAGTTGAAGCGAGCGGCGATCCAAAACCAACCCGGGCCGCGAGCGCTGGAAGCCAGCCCCCCCTGACGTTGCACGTCGCCAAGCCGAAGCGGCGATCCAAGCAGGCAGGCGCCGCCGCGACGACGTCATCCGGCCAGGAATCGCCACCAGTGGGAGCATCCTCTGGGGCCTCCGCAGGTAAGACGCGCGTGTATGCGCATCCCGGCAATCCGGACGCGCTCGCCGCCGCGCGTATCAGGGCGCAGGCCGCTCGCCTGAAAGCGGCAGCGCCCGGCTGGATGAAGCTGGGAAAGGGCTCGGTGGTGGCGCAGGGCACCGTGCTCGGCCACCTCGGCTCAGAGGGCGAAAGCCCGGACGCGAGCTTGCGCTTCGCGATTCGCCCCGCAGGGTCCAAGAGCGCGGTCGATCCGTTGCCGATCCTCACCAACTGGAAGCAGCTCGAGATCGCATTGCACCCGCAGGGCGCCAAAGACGGTCCTGTGCTCGCCGGAGCGACCGCGAGCGATGCGTTTCTGCTCTCAAAGAACGAACTTCAGAGCGCCGTTCTCGGCGATCCCGAGATCAAGCTAGGCGTATGCGACCGCGAGCAGGTTGTCGCCGGCAAGGTCGGTCGTCGGACGCTCGCGCTGCTCGTGTTCCTCTCGCGCAGTGGGCTGAAGCCGACTGTAGGGGAGCTGCGCTGTGGACGCCCCGTCTACACGGCCAAGGGCCTGACGACAAGCTTCCCGCCCGCGGGCACGGTCGATATCGCGGCCATCAACGGGATCCCGATCGCCGGTCATCAGGGCGCGGGCACGATCACCGACATCGCGATCCGCACGCTGCTGACGATCCCAAGCCAGTTCGCGCCAAAGCGAATCGTCAGCCTGATGAGGTATCCGGGCGCGCCAAGCACGATCGCGGCAGCGGACTACTCGAACTACATCAAGATCGAGCTCGCCGGCAACGCGTCGGGCGCGGCAACGAGCAAGATCGTCGGTGCCAGTGCCAAGCGTGCAAAGACGGCGTCTAGCAAGACCGCCATACCCGCCGCCGATGTCGTTCTTGGCACAAGCGAGTGGCAGCGACTGGTCGGACAGATCGGCAGCCTGCGCTCGCCGAAGCTTTCGAGCAAGCCAAGCGCCTCGGCGATCCGCGACAAGCAAGCGGCGCCCAGCAACCGCGGGCTTGGCACCAGCGTACTGCCCTAGCGCTGCCTCGACAGGCGTCAAGACACGTTCTTTATACGGGGCGACGCTTGTTGCGCCGCCCCGTAAGGCCCCCGAGGTCTGTGCTCTAGCCGGAGCTTGCGCTGCCGGCAGGAGATCCACCGGGCGTGGGTCGGCCGGCGCCGCCAGGACGCCTGAACGCCCCCAACAGCGTGCCGCGGCATTTCATCGTGGCTGCCCTGAACTGCGGACTGGCCGTGTTGATGCCCTTCGTCTCGAACACCGGGCCGTTGCCCGACGTGTTCGGTACGGGCACTTTCACGCCGTTCTGGCGTAGACATTCGGCGTACTTCGCGACTGCTGCCTTGAACACAGGGTTGGTGGCAAAGCGCCCCGTCCCACCGAAGCGAGTTCCTCCACCGCACTTCTTCAGGGCAGCTTCATACTGCGCGCGCGTCACGCCCTTGGGCAATTGACGTCCCCCAGTCCCAGCGCCGCCTCCGAGAAATCCCGCTCCGCCCGCTGGACGACCGCCGCCGGGTGTTCGCGACGGGAGCGTTACGCCATTCTTCTGAAGGCATTCGCGGATCGCGGCAAAGCGCGCCGAGCCACCTCCGCGGGGCGTCGTGGCGCCCGTGCCGGTCGAAGATGTGCCGGCTGAGGAGCTGCCCGTTGAGGAGCTGCCCGTTGAGGAGGTGCCTGTTGAGGAGGTGCCCGTCGGTGTGCCAGTTGCGGCCGCGTTTGCGCCGGTGGACGTGGTGCTCGAGGAGCCTCCGCACGCTGCCAGGCCAAAGCAGGCCAGCAACAGGATCAATAGGACGCCGGCCGCGGATCTGCCGCCGCTGATGTTGGTGTGGGGCATGGAGCTCCTTTGTCGATGATCGGTCTTCTCAGGGTGATTCTGCTGTTGGCCGTGTGGGCAGCCGAGCGCATTCGCGACTCCGTGATTGGCGGATTTGCCCACGGCCGTCGCTCCACGCGATCCACTTTTACATAACTAGCGGCCAAACAGCGCGGGTTCGCCGCCCGCGCCGTGTGTGCCGCCAACGGAGCCACCGCGCGCGCCGGAGCCACCAAACAGCGCAGCGAGCCCTCCGCCACTGGAGCCGACGCCGATCGTTTCGGCATTGATCGAGCCGTCCGCGTCAGTTTCGCCGGTGATGGTCACCGTTTCGCCGGGATGGATGCTTTTGACGGCCGATTTGACCGTCTTGTTGACGGTCGTGCCGGCCGAGGTCGTGACCTTCACGGTGTTGCCTTCGGAGTTGGTCACATACAGCGTGCTCCCGTCGAGATACGCCACAGTGCCGGCGGTTGGTCGCGTGAAGCCGCCGCTCGACCCCGAGGCGCCGCCGAAGCCACCCGCGCCTGCTCCGGTGCGTGCGCCCGTGCTCGAAGCGCCCGAGGTCCCGGAAGCTCCCGCTGCGCCACCCCGCAGAGCGGCGAAGCGCGAGGCGAGACTCGACGCGCCGCCGCCCGAGGAGCTCGATGAGCTTTGACCCTTCTCAACGAGCACGCCGGCGATGAACCCGCAGGCGATCAGCAGCACACCGAGCAGCGCGATTTGAATGGGATTCCCACCCACCCCGAGCAGCCGGCGGCGGGGTCGAGGCGGTAGCTCCGACTCCGGTGGCTCGTCCAGCCACTCCTCCTGCTGTTCGACGGTGTGTTGCTCGGTGGGCATCGTGGACTCCTCTTGGGGGGAAGGTTGATCACTCAAAGCGCAGTGCCTCGATCGGTCGCAGGGAGGCGGCGCGAGCCGCGGGGTAAGTACCGAAGAACAGGCCCGAGAGGGCAGCGGCGCCGAACGCGAGGAAGATCGAGTAGGTGGCGATTTCCGGGTGCACCCCGGCGATTTCGAACTGGCTGCCGATCACACCGACGAGCACACCGGTGAGCCCGCCGATCAAGGACACGAGCACGGCCTCGCACAAGAACTGGGTGAGGATGTCGCTGCGCCGCGCGCCGATCGCCTTGCGGATACCGATCTCGCGGGTGCGCTCGGTGACGCTCACGAGCATGATGTTCATCACGCCGATCCCGCCCACCAGCAGCGAGATCGCGGCCACCTCGCCGAGCAAGGTCGTGAACACGCTGCTGGTGGAGCTTGAGGTTTCAAGCAGCGATCCCTGGTTGAGGACGTTGAAGCCGGGTTCGGCGGTGTCCTTGATTTTGTGGCGTTCCTCGATGATCGTGGAGACCTCGGCTTCGGCGGAGTTGAGCGCGGACTCCGAGGATGCCTGCACGGTGATCGAGTCGATTGGCCCCGCTCCGCTCAGTGTGTTCTGCACGGTGGTGATCGGCGCCATCACGACGTCGTCCTCGTTGGTGATGCCGCTGGTGCCCTTTTTGGCGAGTACCCCGACGACTTCGAAGTTGCTGCCGTTCACCTTCACATTCTGCCCAACGGCGCTCTCCCCGGAGAACAGTTCTTCCACGACCGTCTGGCCGATGACCGCGACGCGCTTGTGCTCTTTTACGTCCGCTTCGGTGAAGGAGGCGCCTTCGGCGATTTTGTAGCTGTGGGCGGTCAGATAGGAGGGCGTGGTGCCCACGAACGACGACGGTTCGTAGCTGGAGCTGCCGTACACGAGTTTTACGTTGGTGGCGTCGACCACCGGGGAGGCGCTCTTCACGTCAGGGGCGAGACTGGGATTCTGAAGCGCTTCGGCATCCGCCTTGGTCAGCGACACCGTCCCCGCCGTGCTCGCGCGTACGCCGAGGCGGAAGCCGCCGCCGCTTGGCATCACGATCAGCACGTTGGTCCCGAGGCTCTGGATCTGTGACTCGACGGCTTTGGAGGATCCTTGCCCGACCGCGATCAGCACGATCACCGAGGCGACCCCGATCGTCATGCCGAGGATCGTCAGCCCAGAGCGCAGCTTGTTAGCGGTGATCCCGCTCCATGCGATCCGCAGTGTCCCCGGACCGATCATGCGTTCACCGGATGATGGTGGGCGGACTTCTGTGCGTGCAGTGCCGGCGGTGCGTCGCGCACGCCCAGTAAACGACGGTCTTCGACGATCTCGCCGTCTGAGAGGCGGATCACACGCTTGGTCTGGTCGGCGACGTCGGGCTCGTGGGTGATCAAGACGACGGTGCGGCCTTCTTCGTTGAGGTGGGCGAAGATGCGCAGCACGTCCTCGGTGGAGTGCGAGTCGAGGTTGCCGGTCGGCTCGTCGGCCAGGATTAGCGACGGGTTGGTGACGATCGCCCGCGCCACCGCGACGCGTTGTTGCTGGCCGCCGGAGAGCTCGGAGGGCAGGTGGTGCAGGCGGTTAGCCATACCCATCGCCGCAAGCGCCGCTTCGCCACGGCGACGGCGCTCGGCGCGACCCAGGCCGGCGTAGGCGAGCGGCAGCTCGACGTTGTCGAGCGCGCTCGTGCGCGGCACGAGGTTGAAGCTCTGAAAGACGAAGCCGATCTTGCGGTTACGTAGATCGGAGAGATCGTCCTCGTCCATGTGACTGACGTCGACCCCGTCGATCTCATAGCGACCGCTCGTCGGTATGTCCAGACAGCCGAGGATGTTCATCAGCGTGCTCTTACCGCTGCCCGAGCTGCCCATGATGCCGACGAGATCGCCCGTGTCGATCCGCAGCGAGACTTTGCGCAGGGCGTGCACATGGATCTGCCCGAGATCGAAGGTCTTGGAGACCTCGTGCACCTGGATCACCGGCGCCCGTCCACGCGTCGTGCCGCTCTTGCGTGTGGCGCCGACCGGCGGCGCGCGCTCCACCAGCGGCCGCACGCGTGGCGTGCGCGTCTCGCTCTGGTCGTGGGGGCGCGGGGAGCGATGCATCAACCACCGCCTCTGAAGAAGGCGCCTCCGCCTCCGCCGGTGAAGCCGCCTCCCCCGCCGAGCCCGCCGCCACTACCACCGGCAAGGCGGCTCAGCCGGGACGTAAGGCTGGTGGCGGAGCTCGTGCTGATGGCTGCCGGCAGCACGACGGTTTCGCCCACCTTCAGGCCGCTGAGGACGATCGTCGAAGTGTTGCCCGCCAGGCCCGTCACAACACGCTGGCGTACGTCCTTGCTGTCGCGCACGACGGTCACCGAGTTGGCTGAGATGGCAGTGGTCGGCACGTTGACCCCTTCGGCCTGCTTGACCACGACTTCGGCGGTCGCGCTCATGCCCGGCTTCAATCCGGCTTCCATCTGGTCGAGCTGGAAAGTGACGTCATAGCTAACGACTCCGCTGCTGCTCGTGGAAAGGGTCGCCACTTCGCTGACATGGGCGGCCAGCTTGCGGCCTTCCAGCGCTTCGACGGTCACGGTGGCGATCTGACCGACTTTCACGTGGCCGATTTCCGATTCGCTGAGCGCCACCACGAGCTGCATCGAGGAGAGGTCGCTCAGCACCGCAAAAGAAGAGCTGGAGGTGCCGGAGGAGTCCGATGAGCTCGAGGCGCCAGTGGAGGCACGACCCGCGGTGGAGGCGCCCCCAGCGGCGGACGTGCTCGACCCGGAGGACCCCGATCCGGAGGATCCCGACCCGGACGAGCTGCTGCTCGAGGCTCTGGTGGTGCCGCTCGCTGACACGACTTCTCCGACCTGGCCGGAGAGCGAGACGATCGTGCCGGTCTCAGGTGCGTAGAGCTTGGTGCTGGCGACGGCCTCTTCGTCGCTCTGGACCGTCAGCTGATCACTCTTGACCGCCGCTCGGGCGGAGGCAAGGTTGGCTTCGCGTGTGGCCGCGCTCACAACCGTTTTGGTGGCCGAGGAGCTTTCGCTTGTTTTGGAAGACGAGCTACTGGAGTGCGATTCTTCTTGGTTGCCACGAGGCTCAGTGGTCTTAGACGAGCCGGTGGTGCGCGTCGGTTCTGTGGAAGTGGCGCTCGGTGCAGTGGACGTGTCGGTCGGGTCCGCAGAAGTGGTGTCAGGCGCGGCGGTTGTCGTCGATTCCGGTTGCGTTTCAGCGTCAATCGGGTGAACCGATGCAGCCGCCGCGCTAGCGCCGCCGGTGCCCGAGCCGCCAGAGCTCGTAGCGCTTTCGCCGTCGGTTTCTTCCTCCTTGGCGAGGTTGGCTTCGGCCGATAGAAGCGCGGCCTTGGACTGTTCGAGCGTCACTTCGGCGCTCTGCGGGTCGAGTTCGGCGATCAGCTTGCCCTCGGTGACGTACTGCCCTTGGGTCACGTAGATTTTTGTGACCGTGCCACTCGTCTTGAAGCCCAGGTTGAGCTGGCTGGCCGGCTGCAGGTTGCCGCTACCGGACACGGTGGACTGGACGACGCCTTCGGCGACCTTGGCCGTGCGCGTCACGGCGGTCGTGCTGCCGGAGGCCGGTCCGACGAGCAGGATGGCAGCGACTATCGCGCCCACACACAAGAGGCCCAGTAGGTAGTTGAGCCAGGGACATCCTGTGCGCTCGGTCATCGGCACCTTCGATCTTGGTGTTGGCTGGTAAGAAGGGGCTAAGAACACCCTAAGGACAAGTAAAGTCCGAGCCTATGGCCACTTACGGCGGAATCGACCTCGGCGGGACCAAGATCCAGACGATTGTGATGCGCGCGGAGGATCACGCAGTACTCGGTCAGGCGCGCAGGCTGACTCCGCACGAGGGTGGGCCGTCCGCGGTGATCGACGCGCTCGTCGCGTGCATGTCCGAGGCGGCGGGCGCGGCGCAGCTCGATGTTGCGCAGCTCGATGGCATCGGCGCGGGAGTGCCGGGCGAGGTGGACGCGCAGGCAGGCACGCTCGCGCGTGCGGGAAACCTGCCGGAATGGGAGCACCAGATCCCGCTCGCGCCGCTGCTCTCCGAGCGGCTCGGGCCGAACGTGAGACTGGGCAACGACGTGTCGGTGGCCGCCAACGCGGAGCTGCTCCTTGGCGCCGGTCGCGGCGCGAAATCGCTGCTCGGAGTGTTCTGGGGTACAGGCGTTGGTGGTGGGGTGGCGCTCAACGGCGAGCTGTGGCACGGTCGTGGCGACGCGGGCGAGATCGGCCACATGGTCGTCAAGCAGGGCGGCGCGCGCTGCCCGTGCGGACGGCGTGGCTGCATGGAGGCCTATGCGGGACGCCGCGCGATGGAAACCAAGGCGAAGCGGCTCATCGAGAAAGGCCACCACACCGACCTGTTCGAGATCATGCGCGAGCGCAAACGCGAGACGCTCTCAAGCGGCGTGTGGGCGCACGCACTGCAACACAATGACAAGCTTGCGGAGCGGTTGATCGAGCGAGCCGTGAAGGCGCTCGGCAGCGGGATCGCCTCCGCGGTGAACCTGCTCGACGTGGAGCTGGTGCTGCTCGGCGGCGGCTTGGGCACGCGCTTTGGCGAGCCGATGCTCGAGCGGATCCTGGCGGCGATGAAGCCGCACCTGTTCAAGGACGACCAGCCGCCGATCATGCGTCTCGCCAGCCTCGGCGATCTCGGTGGGGCGATTGGCGCGGCGTTGCTCTGCGAGTAGACCTCGGGCGCGGTATGGTCCGGGTGGAGCATTAACGTATGGACGCTTTGTCACAGCCGGTGATGCACCTCTCGACGGTCCTGCGCAGCCCATTGCTCGACAGGGCGGGGGAGAGGCTCGGACGCGTGGAAGACCTGATCGTGCGGCTCGCCGACGGCGGCTATCCGCCAGTGACCGGCTTGAAGGCGCGCATCGGTGGGCGCGAGCTGTTCGTGCCGATCGCGCGCGTAGCCGAGCTGCAGACAGGCGCCGTGCGCCTGTCGGGAGAAAAACTCTCGCTCAAGCGCTTCGAACGGCGCGTGGGGGAGGTGCTGCTCGGCCAGGACGTGCTCGGGCGTACGCTTGTGGACGTCGAGGCAGATCCACCGGTGCTCGTCACAGCGCACGAGATCGAGCTGGCCTGCATCGAGGGCTGGTGGCGGGTCGTCGGGGTGGACAATGCCCGCCGCGCTCGTTTGCGCCGGCGCTTGCCGCGCCCGCTGAAGGGCTGGATCGGCGATCAGGCGTTTCTGGACTGGACGTCGCTGGAGCCGTTCGTCGACCACGTTCCCACCGCGCGCCTGCGCTTCTCCCACCGCAAGCTCGCCAACCTGCATCCGGCGGAGATCGCCGATCTCGTGGAGGCCGCCTCGCACGAGGAGGGCGAGGAGATCATCAAGGCCGTCGGCCAGGATCGCGAGCTCGAGGCCGACGTGTTCGAGGAGCTCGACGAGCACCACCAGCTCGAGTTCATCCGCGAGCGCCCCGACGAGCAGGTCGCAGCCGTGATCGCGCGCATGGCCCCAGACGACGCGGCCGACTTGATCGTGGAGATCGAGCAGGACCGGCGCTCCAGGATCCTCTCGCTGCTACCCCCGACCCAGGAGCACCAGATCGAGAGCCTGCTCGGCTACAACCCAGAGACAGCCGGTGGTCTGATGAGTCCCGATTGCATCGTGCTCGCCGCCGAGGAGTCCGTGGCGGCGGCGCTCGAGCAGGTGCGCTCCAGTGAGATCGCACCCACCACGCTCACCACTGTGTACCTGCGCGACGAGCAGGGCAAGCTGGCAGGCTCGGCGGCGATCGTGACGCTCCTGCGCAGCGATCCGCACACGCCTTTGTCGGACATCGCCGAGCAGGAGACCGAGTCGGTGCACACCGACGCCGACCTGCCCGAGGTGGCACGCACGATGACCGACTACAACCTCGTGATGCTGCCCGTCGTGGACGAGGAGGAGCACGTTGTGGGCGTGGTCACGGTCGATGATGTGCTGGAGCTCACCTTGCCGGCCGGCTGGCGGCGCCGTTTCGGCCTCGCCCGCGACTAGCGTCCCAGCAGAGCGCTGAGTGTCTCATGAGGCACTTTCTTGCTCTGGCCGTGCGATTCGGGCCTGCCCGCGACTAGAGTCCGGGCGGTATGTCTGAGCGCCCCGACACAACTGAGGAGACCACGCTGAGCACGCCGTCCGCTCCGCCACGCTCCGACGGCGTGCCGCCGGTGCTCGACGAGGCCCACATCGGCGACATTCGCGGCGCGCTCGGCACGATCAAGCTGCACGACACCGCCGCCCGTCGTGGCGTTCGCGCGAAGCTCTTGGCGCTCTTGGCGATCATGGGCCCCGGTTTGATCGTGATGGTCGGCGACAACGACGCCGGTGGCGTCTCGACCTATTCGCAGGCCGGGCAGAACTACGGCACGACCTTGCTGTGGACGCTGGTGCTGCTGATCCCGGTGCTGATCGTCAACCAGGAGATGGTGATCCGCCTTGGCGCGGTCACGGGCGTCGGCCACGCACGCCTGATCAACGAGCGCTTCGGCCGCTTCTGGGGCTGGTTCTCGGTCGGTGACCTGTTCATCCTCAACTTTCTCACGATCGTCACCGAGTTCATCGGCGTCAGTCTCGCCCTGGAGTACTTCGGCGTGAGCAGGTACATAGCGGTACCCGCTGCCGCGTTGACACTGGTCGCGATCACATCCACCGGCAGCTTCCGTAGCTGGGAGCGCTTCATGTACGTGTTCGTGGTTGCCAACTTTCTCGTTATCCCATTGCTGGTGCTCGCCCACCCGGATATGGGCACGATCGCCCACGACACGTTTTCGCCGAGCATCAAGGGCGGAGCCAGCTCGACCGCTGTGCTCTTGATCATCGCGATCGTCGGCACCACGGTGGCGCCATGGCAGCTGTTCTTCCAGCAGTCCAACATCATCGACAAGCGCATCACGCCGCGCTGGATCAACTATGAGCGCACCGACACCGTGATCGGCGCGTTCGTGGTCGTGCTGGGTGCAGGAGCGCTGATCTCGGTAACGGCATTTGCCTTCGGCGGGACGGTGTACGCGGGTCACTTCAACGACGCGGGCACGGTTGCCACCGAGCTACGGCGCACGCTCGGCTCGACCGCCGGCACGTTCTTCGCGATCATCCTGCTCAACGCCTCGCTGATCGGCGCCGCGGCCGTGACCCTGTCCACCTCCTACGCGTTCGGCGACGTGTTCGGCCAACGCCACTCGCTCAACCGCGGCATTCGCGACGCCAAGGTGTTCTACGCCAGCTTCACTTTGATGGTGGCTTTCGCGGCCGGCATCGTGCTGATCCCGGGCGCCCCGCTCGGTCTGATCACCACCTCGGTGCAGGCGCTCGCGGGCGTGCTCCTGCCAAGCGCGACCGTATTTTTGCTGCTGCTGTGCAACGACCGCGAGGTGCTCGGCCCATGGTCGAACCCGCCATGGCTGAACGCGATCGCCAGCGTGATCATCGCCGTGCTGGTGGAGCTCTCGCTGATCCTGATGGCAAGCACGATGTTCCCGAGCATCGACGTGACAAGCCTGTTCGAGTACCTCAGCCTCGGTACCGCCGCGGCCCTGATCCTCGCCGGCGCCTACACATTGCGCAGGCGCGCGACCCAACCCGCGATCGCATCGGAGGAGGAGCCGCCCGTGGAGCGCAGCACATGGACGATGCCGCCGCTTGCACTGTTGGAGCGTCCCGTGTGGTCGCCCGGGCGCAAGGCCGGCATGCTCATGCTGCGCGGCTATCTGGTCGTGGCGATGGTGCTGCTCGTCGTCAAGACAGTACAGCTCGCGCACTGACGTCCGCTCGCTGGCGCGAAGCTTGTCGCGTGAACCTCCGCGTGTAGGCCGCGGCCGGCGGTGGGTCAGTCGCCGCTCAGGTTGGTGGGCAACGGCAGCCCGTGCGGGGGTGGGTCGTCCTCGAGCAGCCGCGGGACCGTGACCGGGTGCAGCCCACGCTCGCGCAATCCCTTCACGATCCCCGCCAGCGCCGCGATCGTCTCTTGGCGGTTGCCGCCCCCATCGTGCATCAGGATGATCGCGCCGGGCTTAGCACCGGCGAGGGCGGTGTGCACGATTGCGCCCACTCCCGGTCGTGTGTAGTCAGAGGTGTCCACTGACCACAGCACCATCAGCAGGTGCAAACGGTGCAGCTCTTTGAAGGTTGTCGCGTCGAACGAGCCGTATGGCGGGCGAAACAGACGTGGGCGTGGTCCGCCAAGCAGTTCGATGCGAGCGATCTGTTCAAACAGCTCTTCATACTGTTCGTGCGCGGAGAGCGTGGCCATCATCGGGTGGGTCTCGGTGTGGTCGCCCACCACATCGCCGGATTTGAGCTCGGCCACCGTGCCTTCGGAGAAATACCGCTCCTGCTCCCCGATCGCGAAGAAAGTGGCGTGCACATGCAATCTGTCCAGGGTTGCCACAAGCTGTCGGGTGTAGGGACCGGGTCCGTCGTCGAAGGTGAGTGCCACCTCGTTGCCCTTCGGGCCGCCACTTGTCACCGCGGGCGTGTAGGCCAACACCGAGTTGACGGCGCGCTGTTCGGCCTCGGCGCTCGCAGCCGCCAATTCGGCCGCGCTCAAGCGGCGGACAGGCGTATGGCGGATCCTGCCATGGGCCCTGGCGCGCGTGGCGCCGCCATGCGAGCTGACCGCGGCGATCAGCAGCGCAATGATCGCGATCAGACCGAAGCCGGCGCCGCCACGGCGGCGACGATATACGCGATTGGGTGCCATAGGTGTCTATTTTGACCGTGACGATGCCTTTCTGGATTTCGATCGCCTCGTTGTCGCTCTGCCAGGGTGCGGTGGTGGCGCTTCCGCGCGCCTGGTCGCCGGCATGGCTGGAGCGCACACACAGCCGCGCATGGGCGCTTGTGCCACCGCTGTCGGTGATCGGGTTCGTGGCCGTCGGGCAAGTCGCCGAGGAGGCCAGTGCACAGGCACTCACCTATATCGCGCTCGTCGGGGTGCCACTCGGCGCCGCGCTCGCGCTCGGCTCTCTAATGCACGGGGCCAAACCCTGGTTGGCGTTGCTGGTGGCGCCGCTGTTCGTGCTCGCGTGGGCCGATCGCGACGGACTTTGCGGGGAGGCCGCGGCGCTCGCACTGACCGCGCTCAGCTGTGTCGCGCTTGGCACGCTGATTGGGGGCGTCACACCCGCACGCTGGCTGGCGCTGGGGATCGTGGCAATGGCCTGCGCGGACGCGGCGCTCGTGATCTCCGACCTGCTGCAGGCGCCCAACAACGCACTCAACGCGGCACACCCCGTGGGTGGGTTGCCGCAACTGCAGGCCGAGGTGTTCGGTTCGGCGGTGATGGGCTACGGCGATCTGTTCGTCGCGGGAGTGCTCGGCGGGCTGCTCGCCTGCCTGCCTCGCGCTGGGGGAGATGCCGGCACTGGGAGTGTCCGCGAGCGCGCCGCGGCCGGCGATCGCTCGCGACAGTTCACCGGAGCGCTACTTACGGCGTCGCTTGCCACCGCGTTTGATTTGCTGTTCTTCGCCGTGGACGAGCTGCCTGCGACCGTGCCGGTGGCAGTTGCGCTGGTGATCCTCGTGTGGGTGAGCCGCCGTCGTCGCGTCAACCTGCTGGGGGCAAGCTCCCAACGGTCTGCGGTTGAGGAACAGGGTCGTCTGCCGGCGAGCGCGGCTGCTGCTTCCGCTCCGGTGCGCGCTCCCCGTTGAGCGGGGCATCGAGCGCCGGCTCCTCTGACGGTTGCGCGGCGAGCGGCCGCAGGCTCGACTCGACCAGGGCGGGGGCTCCCAGCTCGCGCTCGGACTTCGCTCCGGCTTCCTCGATACGACGCAGCTGTGGCATCACACGGCCGTCGAAGGAGCCCACGGCTTCGTTGTAGGCGCCCACCGCCGATCCGAGCTGACGCCCAACCTTGGCGAGTGGGTCCACGAAACGAGCGATCCGACGGTGCAGCTCGCGCGCCGCCTCGGCTATCTCGCGCGCCGATTCGGCGATCAGCTCTTGGCGCCAGCCGTAGTGCACGGCTCGCAACAGGCCGATCAGCGTGGTGGGAGTGGCCATCAGCACCTGCTGGTGCACGCCGTACTCGATTAGCGCGGGGTCCTCTGCCAGCGCGGCCTGGTAGATACCGTCGGAGGGCACGAACATCACGACCAGGTCGGGAGTCGCGTCGAACTGGCGCTGGTAACCCTTGGAAGCCAGCTTTGTGATGTGGTCGCGCGTCTGCCTAGCGTGACGCGCCATCTGCACCGCGCGCTGATCGTCGGTCTGGGCCTCCAGATGGGCGAGATACGCGTCGAGCGGCACCTTCGAGTCGACCACGATCACCTTGCCGCCCGGCAGCTTGACGAGCACGTCGGGTCGCAGCGGTCCGTCCTCGGATTGGATGGTGCTCTGCTCCAAGAAGTCGCAGTGCTCGACCATCCCGGCCATCTCGATCACGTTGCGCAGCTGGATCTCGCCCCACGAGCCTCGCGTGCTCGGGCGCTTTAGCGCCGACACCAGATTGCCGGTCTCTTGGCGCAGGCCGCCGACTCCCTCGTGCAGCTGACGCACCATGTTGGCCAATTCGCCCTGCGCCTGCTTGCGCTCGCGCTCCAAGCGTCCGATCTCGCTCTCGACGCGACCGAGCTTCTCGTTGACAGGGCCGACCAGTCCCTTGATCTCCTCGGCGCGCTTGGCCATCTCCCCGGAGGCACGCTCCTCCTCGGCGCGGCGCTGGTCGGCGAGCCGCTGCGCGAGCGAGTCGCCGGTCTGCTTGAGCACGTCGGCCGAGATCGCGGTCATTTCGTCGCGCATCCGCTCGCGGCTCTCGCTCGAGATCTCCCGCAACTCAGTACGCAGCCGCTCGCGGCTGGAGCGTACGAGCGCGATCGCGACCGCGGCGCCCGCCAGGGCGCCGACGACCAGCCCAACGATCACCAGTAGAACGGACACGGATCCTCTCTTTTCAAGCTCATGGAACTACACGGTGACATCGTATGCGGACGCCGAGGTCTACCATGACGTTCGTGAGCACGACCGAGGCACAACTCAGCCACGGGGACGCGGATGTCGGCGGAGGCATTCGCTTGCACTACGTTGAGGCCGGCGAGGGGCCGCTCGTGGTGTTGCTGCACGGCTTCCCGGAGTTCTGGTACTCCTGGCGCCACCAGATCGGTCCCCTGGCACAAGCCGGCTACCACGTCGTCGCACCCGACATGCGCGGCTATGACCTCTCAGACAAGCCGCAAGGTTGGCGCGCGTATGACGCGAGCCTGCTGGCGGGCGACATCGCAGGACTGATCCGCAGCTTCGGCGAGCAAGACGCCTATGTGGTCGGCCATGATTGGGGCGCCGCCGTGGCCTACACAGTGGCGATGGCCCATCCCGACGTGGTGCGGCGTTTGGCGATCCTCAATGTGCCGCACACCGCGCGCATGCTGGAGGGCCTCAGGACACTGCGGCAGCTGCGCAAGAGCTGGTACATGTTCTTCTTCCAGATCCCCCGCCTGCCCGAGTACCTGATCGGGCGCGACGATTTCTCCTTCGCCAAGCGCTCGTTGCGCGCGGATTCCAAAAAGGCGTTCACCGACGAGGACCTCGAACGCTATGTGGAGGCCTGGTCGCAGCCCGGGGCGCTCACCGGGATGATCAACTACTACCGCGCCGCTCTGCGCCGCTCGCCGCGCGCGACCCTCGCGGGGCTGCAACCGATCCCTGCGCCCACGATGGTGATCTGGGGGATGCTCGATCGTCATCTCGGCAGCGAGCTGGCCGAACCGGCGAGCGAGTGGGTGCCCGATCTGCGCATGGAGCGCATCCCCGATGCCACGCACTGGGTGCAGCACGACGCGCCCGAGTGCGTTAACGAGCTGCTGATCGACTTCCTTGGGGAAGATCGTTCGTAGCGGCCTTTACCGCTGGTGATGTTCGGTCGCCGCCTGTAGGTGCGCTGTCTTCGCTAGGGGGTGCTCCCGTGGTGCCTCCGGGCGCGGGCGCTCACGACTCGGCAGGGCTAGGGGCGCTGTCGCCGCGCGCGAACGGTGCGACCCCACGCAGCGCCATCATCCCCATCAGTCCCACCAGCAGACACGTGACCGCGCCTACACCCAGCCCTGCGCGGGCTCCCGCCCAGGCCATCACCCAGCCAACCAGCGGTCCCCCGATCGGGGTGGAGCCCTGGAAGGCCACGAACCACAACGACATTACGCGACCGCGCATCGAGGGCACGGCGGCGAGCTGGAGCGTTGAGTTGCCGGTGGCCATGAAGGAGATGCTCGCCCAACCCACGAGCGCGAGCGCCGCGAGCTCCGCGGGCAAGTTCGGAGCGAGCGCGGCGAGCCCGATCACAGCTCCAAACGCGCCCGCAGCAAACACGAGCGGCCGCAGACCGGTGCGGCCCACGGCAGCGACCAGCAAGCCCCCCACCACCGCGCCCGCGCCCATCGCGGCGGTCATGAAGCCATAGCCGGCCGCCCCCACGTGCAGCCCTTGGCGGGCCATCACCGGCAGCGTCACCTGGAACTCGTAGGCGAGTGTGCCCACCAGCGCCATCATCAACAGCGGGATTGCCAGCTCGCGGTTGCTCTTGACGTAGCGCAAGCCCTCGCGCAGCTGTCCCGGCTCGCGCCCCGACGGCGGGCTTGGGTGGATCGCCGCGAGATCGAGTGTCAGCAGCGAGGCGATCACCGCGACGAAGCTCGCCGCGTTAGCCAGGAAGCAAACTCCCTCGCCGACGGTCGCGATCAACAACCCTGCGATCGCTGGTCCGATCGTGCGGGCCACGTTTACGAGCACCGAATTGAGGCTAACCGCGTTGCGCAGGTAGTCGGGACCGACCATCTCGAGCATGAACGATTGACGCGCGGGATTCTCGAAGGCGTTGTTGACGCCGAGCAGCATCGCAAGCGCTCCGATCTGCCACACGCGCACCTCGCCGGTGATCGTGAGCACGCCGAGTATCAGCGCCTGGAAGCCCATCATCGCCTGCAGGAAGATCATCGTGCGGCGCTTGTCCACGCGGTCGGCGATCACACCCCCGTAGGGACCCAGAAGCAGGATCGGGAGCGTCTGCAAGGCGACGATTAGCCCCAGGGCGGTCGCCGAGCCTGTGAGCGTCAGCACCAACCACGATTGCGCCGCCATCTGCATCCACGTGCCGCACAGCGAGATTGCCTGACCCGAGATGTAGCGACGGTAGTTGGGGACCTCAAACGCCTTGAAGGTCGTGCGCCCTGCTCCGAGCACGCGTGCAGCGGTCTGTCCGCCAGTGAGCTTCGCGATGTGCCTGTGCAGCACCTCGGGTGCTCACCTCCAATAGTCGCCTATCCGTCACTATAGAAGCCGACCATGAGCGTTGTGCCATCAGGTGAGCAGTTCGAGATAGTCAGCGGCGAGCAGCGCGCGGTGGTCGTCGAGGTAGGGGCGGGTGTGCGTGAGTATGCGGTCGCGGGTCAGCCTGTGCTCGAGCCCTACGGACTCGACGAGATGTGCGACGGCGCGCACGGCGCTCCACTGATCCCGTGGCCAAACCGACTGGCCGATGGGCGCTACTGCTTCGACGGGGTCGAGCATCAACTGCCGCTTAGCGAGCCACCCACGCACAACGCGATCCATGGCCTGTTGCGCTGGCGCCCATGGCGAGCCTCTGAGCGGGAGTCAAATCGGGTTGTGATGCGCACGCGGCTGTACCCGCAGCCCGGCTATCCGTTCGCATTGGAGGTATCGATTGCCTACGAGCTGAGCGACGACGGGCTCCTGGTCACCACCACTGCCGCGAACGTCGGCGAGCGAGCGTGTCCCTACGGGGCCGGCCAGCATCCCTACATCTCATCTGGCGAGGGCTTGATTGACGATTGTGTGCTCGAGCTGCCCGCGCTTACGCGCGTACTCACCGACGACGAGCGCCAGCTGCCAAGCGGCCGCGAGCCGGTGCAGGGTGGCGCCTTCGATTTCTCCAGCCCGCGACGGTTGGGTGATATGCGCATCGACTCCGCTTTCACCGACCTCGTGCGTGACGCCGCCGGGCGCGCGGTCACCAGGCTCGCGCGCCAGGACGGCAGCTGCGTGGAGCTGTGGGCAGATGAGCATTACCAGTTCCTGGAGCTCTACACGGGCGACACGCTCGCGCCCGCGCGCCGGCGACGGGGCTTGGCTGTCGAGCCAATGACATGCGCCCCCAACGCGTTTCAAAGCGGCGAGGGCTTGGTGCGGCTGGAGCCCGGACAGTCGCACAGCGATCGCTGGGGAGTCAGGCTCGTTTGAGCGGCGCAAGTGTCTCCACGACGTGACTGGCTGGGCTAGCTCGATCGCCTGTGAGTGTTCAACGTTTGGCGCAGGGCACGCTGTAGTTGGAGGTGGCCTGCGAGCCGTCTTCGAAGTGCGCCACGGCAGCAAACGGATAGCCACCGGGCGGGCATGTTTCGGGGACTCGCACGCCCTGCGGGCGGTAGGACACGCTGCGGCCACCGACCGTGCGGTGGTAGGTGAGGCCCAGTGGTCCGATCGTCGAATCGAACGTCTCAAGCGCGAGGTTCGGGCCTTCGGGCCACGCTTGGATCAACGGGACCGTCGTTTCGAGCTGTTCGCCAAACGGGGGCAAGCCCGACACAACCACGCTGGGAAGCACAAGCCTGGTTAGCACGGGGGACAGCCCTTCGACATAGAACAGGACCTCCAGCCGATCCTCGGCGGGCGGTCCCATCAGCGCGCTCAACGAGACTTTCTCCTGGACCGATCGTTCACCGACCGGCAAGACCGCGGCGGCGCTGCCAAGTCCGATACGGGCGTTGGCCGAGCAGCCGTCCAGCCCCGCGCGGATCAACTGGGCTGGGTTGCAATTGCTCTGCCCCAGCGTGGTTGTGGCAATGCCCATGTTGGCAGGAAGCCGCAGGTCGAGGCTCGTCATAGGGGCCGGGGGAGTATCGCCCTGCCCGTTGATGCGCAATTTGAGCTCGATCGTCGTCCGCTGGCCTGCCGAGTCGGGGTCGAATGCCACCCCTAGCTTCACGCCCTGCGCGGCTTGTGCGCCGCTCGCACAAAAGGCACAACCGGCCAGCGCCAGTGCAACCGTTCGGGCGAGACGCAAAATGCTCGCCGCGCGAGCCATCATCGCGCCTGATCGATCACGCTGGGGGGGCTACAGGCTGATTTCACCGTGGGCTTTGACGGTCATGGCGAAGGTCTCGCGATTGATCGTCCCACTGATCCCAAGCGCTCTGCCTGACACGTGCCTGTAGCTACCGGTGCCGTGGGTGATCGTGAAGCTTCCGCCGAAATAGCCAACGGAACCCTTCACGATGTAGTTCGCCTGTGCGGTTCCAGTGATCGAGCCGCCCTTGGGAAAGATCGTGACCGTCGCCGTAACGGAACTCGAATGGATCGTCAGAATAGTGCTCACCGGCGCGTTGTAGGTGCCAGTCGCCTGACCGTACTCGACGAGCGCCGATCCATCTTCGCGCGTGAACTTCAACTGAGCGTTCTCGCTCAACTGCAATTTCCTGGCCTCTCTGGCGATCGCCTGGCCGGGCGATCCCAATGCGGGCACGGGCAGGCCAGCGGTCACGAGAGCAAGCACCGTCGCGCACATCGCGACGGCAGGCCGGACTGAGATTGTCCCCGCACCATGTCTCATGCATTCACCCACGCAAGCGCGCATTGCGTCCATACCCTCCCTCGGTTCACGCCAAGTATACATTTCAAATGCGCTAGCGATCCCGAGGAATGGACAATCCTCGTGCCACCTTCGCTTTGCTTGCGGCGCATCCGCTCACTTCGATCTTTGTGTCTCGATCGACGATCGCGCCATTCTGGGCGAGCAGTTCGCTTGGCATCACCAGATTCGCGGCCACGTGCTTGCGTTCCCTGATCGAGCGGTGCACGGCGCGCCCGTGTACGTGCTGGGTGATCTCGTGCGGGACGACGACGGTCCTGCTGGGCGTGCACAGGCTCGAGGTGGCACCGAGCATCGAGTGCGGTCCCTGTGGCAGATGCAGCTCGAAACTGTCGATCGGTATGTCCGGGATCGCCTCGAAGGCGACGCTCGACGCGCCGCTTGCCGTGATCACGGTCGAGCCCGTCAGATCGAGCCTGACTCCCTCGCCCTCCAGTACGACCAGGGGGGAGGGGAACGCGCGATGGCCGTAGGCGATGAGATACACGGGCCCGGTCAATTCGCCGGGCAGCATCGGGGCCTGCGCTCGCGCGGTTCCAGCGATCGAGGCTGTTGGGCATGCCGCTGGGTTGGCATCGAACGTGGTGTTGGGGCAGGCGTGCTGAAGCGTAGTGAGCCGGGACGCCAGCTGCTTGGGCAGCGTGAGCTTGATCTGAGCAAGGTTTGCCTCGGTGCCAGATGCCATCTTGGGGAACGTCAGCTTCGTATCCAGGCTGGCGCCATCGGCATAGCTGGTGTGGGCGTTTGTGGATGCTCTGAGGGTGGGTTTGAACGCGAGGCTCCTGCAGTCTCCGACAGTGAACGGGTTTGTCACGTCCGCGCTGGCGCCATCGGTGCCCGCGATCGTCGCGGTGATCCGCAACGGACTGCAGTTCGTCGGGTCGAACATGAAATCGGGCCGGTCGATGTCGAGTGTCAGGGCCTGGATGCGCAACGGGACGCCAAGCAAGATCTGAGGCAGCGCATCGCTTACGATCGTCAATGCGGCAGTTTGCGGGTTGATGTCGATCCGTGCGTGGATCACGACCGTCCCGAGGTTCAGTGGTCCCGCCACGGCGTCGGTGACGATGCTGAGACCAAACGGAGCGCCGCCATAGGCTTCGGTCAGGTAGATGTTGCCTGGCATGAGAAGCGGTTGCGAGCCCGCGCCCGCGGCTACCAGCGAGCTGCCCACGCGTGATGCTTCGGGGCATTTCCCCGTGCTCGCGAGCCCTTCTTCGCACAGGGGCACACTCGAGAGCATCGCTGAGAGTCCCGGCGGGGCGTGCAGTTGGATGCCGGTCAGGTTCCGTTCTCTATCGCCGCGCGTGACGGTGAGCGCAAACGGGCTGAACGCACCCGCATTGGCGTTGAAGCTCCCGGCTATCAGCTCCGGGTTCAGGGGGGGTGGGTTGGCACAGCCCGTAACGTTGTAGTAGGAGGAAGGGTCGGCGTCGCTTGTGTAGGGCGCGCTCCATGGTTCGAGATCTGAGCTTGTGCTTGCCACGCCGCACGTCGCCGGGTTGGCCAGCAGCGCCCTTGGTCCGCCGAACAGGCGCAGGCTCAGTTCGCCGATGGGTAGTTGCGGATTTTCGGTCAGTCGTACCGTAAGTTGGCCCGTCGCGGGATTCGCCTGAACATCTGCCACCAGCTTGAGTAGCACGCCTTCCCCCTGTTTTTCGCTGCTGGCGCCGAGTTCCACATACAAGCGATAGAGCTTCCCGTCGACGGCATCCTCTTCGGTGCACGCCTGTTCGCCTGGATCCGAGCCACCGCATTCGGGTCTTGCCATGTATACGTGGCCTTCGATCGGATCGGGCAGCAGCGGCGTGGTTGCCTGGGCTGTGCCGACGATCGACTGTTTGGGGCAGTGGCCCGGCGCGAGCTCTGGTTCGTCGCCGAAACCGCGTTCTTCGCCGGGCCCAACTTCTTCGGGCTGCAACGGCTCGCCGCCGGCGTTTAGGCCGGTCGGGAGGTCGATACCAGTGGGACCTGTGGGATCGCACGCCTGCAGCCCATTGCCAACGCTAGGGTTGATCGATACGCCCTGTGGCAGGGTTACGGTCGCATTGCGCAACGGTGGTGTGGCGAGTACTGAGGAGGCGTATTCGATCTGTGGGATCTTGACGTTGAGGCCCATGCCGAGGGGCTCGTCGGCGAGCGGTGTTTCCGGGTGCAGCGCGATTTCGGGATCAAACGGCAGCCGTTCACAGTCGGCCATTGCCGGCAGACTCGACTGGGCTTGCACATAGTGTTCGGGTTCTTCCCACGAGTTCGCCCACGCCGTAGCGTTCTGAGGTGCGCTCGAGCATTCGCTTCCCATCGTCAAGAACGCCGTCGGTTCTGCGTCGCTGGCCGCACCTTCTTCCCCTTGGCAGCCCGAATGCGGATTAGGTCCGCCTTCGATGCATGACATTCCGCGCAGGGGATTGTGGACGGAAGCAGCAGGGACTCCCCACAGTGTTATTTCGATCTTCAGAATTCCGAGTGGTGGAAGACTGCCGGCAGTGAGTGCGAGGGTGTAGCCCTGCTGCGTGCGCACAACGTGGCCAAGCAGCAAGGACATGCCAAGTGGTGTTTCGAGTCCCAGCTCCGCGGCCTGCCCGTCCGATGGCGTCAGATTGACGATCGGCCCGAATAGCGTCGCGACGTCTCCGGCGAGTGAGGCGTGTAGAGCGAACACGCCCACCTGCGTATCAACCGGACAGTGCCCGCCACTGGCTAGTGGACAGCGCGGAGTGGCTCGCGGGTTTGCCAGCAGACCCGCCGGTAGGTCGATGATGACGTTCTTTGGTTCGCGCGCCGGCTCCGGCGTGTTGTCCGTTCCCACTTCTTCGCTTGCAAATTCCAAAATACTCGTCAACGCAACTGGATGGCCTCCGGCCTGGTTGAACGCGTACGGCTCGTTTGCAAATAACTGCGTGGGGCTCGCTTCGGTGGTCTGCATCGAGAACTCGGCGATCCCAAACGGTCTGGGTTCCGTCTCGGCGGCGCGAGCGGGCACGGCTGAAGCACATACGAGCAGCGCCACGCCCGCGAGCACCCCTCCCGTATGACTTGCAAGAGTCCCGATCCTCACTATGCGCCCTTCCCCGAGGGCCATTTCGCCCATACGTTCACTGGTTGAGCGTTCCACGCCGCGGTCGCCCCGCGCAAGCCGTGGCGAAGCCCACCGTGCAACGCGGCGACAATATTAGCCTTCCGTCAAAGCGTCCGCAAGCTGGGACATGACCAACTACTGAACAGCGTTGGGGTGTACGGTTTGGTGAGCGCGCTCCCTTACCCCCTTGAGGGGCGCGCGCCGGGGCCCTCGAACGTCCGCATGGTTTTTGCGTGGCGTTCGAGCGGCCCCGAGCATCGCTGCTCCTCGGCCAACCTTGCGTGCAGACTCGCCTACGTACGCCTCGAGTAGTCTGCCCATTACGCCTCGAGTAGTCTGCCCATGCGGGCTCTGCGGACCAGGCACGCGCCTACAATCTGGGGAGGCGATGCTCGCAGGCGGCCTGGCGATATTCTGAGATAAATTCAGTAGAATTAGTGATCAACCCAATTGGCGTGGACCGAAAGGACGGACGATGACCCTGCAACTAGGCGATGTTGCCCCCGATTTCGAGGCAAACTCCAGCGAGGGACCGATCCACTTCTATGACTGGATCGGCGACTCGTGGGCAGTCTTGTTCTCCCATCCGAAGGATTTCACCCCGGTCTGCACGACAGAGCTCGGATACATGGCCAAGATCAAGCCGGAGTTCGACCGTCGTGGCGTGAAGATCATCGGCCTCTCGGTGGACCAGTCGTCCAAGCACGCGCAGTGGGCAAGGGACATCGAGGAGACCCAGGGGTACGCGCCGAACTATCCGATCATCGGCGACAGCGACTTCAACGTGTCCAAGCTGTACGGGATGTTGCCGGCGAGTGCCTCTGGGGACTCCGACACGCGAACTCCAGCCGACAACCAGACCGTTCGCAACGTGTTCGTGATTGGACCGGACAAGAAGATCAAGCTGATCCTCGTCTACCCGATGACGACCGGCCGCAATTTCGACGAGGTGCTGCGAGTGATCGATTCGCTGCAGCTGACGGCAGGCCACAAGGTGGCCACACCGGTCAACTGGCAGCCCGGCCAGGATGTGATCATCGCCGGCTCGGTCTCCGAGGAGGAGGCGAAGGCCACCTATCCCGACGGCTGGAAGACACCCAAGCCGTATATCCGGATCGTGCCTCAACCAAGCTAAGGGATGCCGGTCGTCGAGGATGCTCTTCGGGCGGATCACCCACGACGATCTCGGCCTACTCCTCCGTGTCGGCCCCGGTTTTCGTTACGAACACTGAGGCTCGGCCCCCGGTGAGCGCCTTCCTCACCAAGCCCGGGGCGAGCACACGCGCTATGCCTGCTAGTGCGTACGGTCGGGGCACGTAGCGCTCCGCCTTGCCGCGCAAGCCGACATCGACGATCGCCTCGGCCGCGCGCTCGGGCGTCGAGACGATCCAGCGCGTGGCATGGCGTGCGATTAGCTCGGCCGCGGGGAAGCCTTCGGTTGCGATGAAGCCCGGAAGCACAAGGCCCACGTGGACTCCGTGGGGGAGCTCCTCGGCAAATAGCGCATCGCTCCATCCTGTCAGCGCGAACTTGCTGGCCGAATAGGCGCCGGCACCAGGTCTGGCGACGCGACCGGCTGTGCTGGACACATTCACGATCGCGCTCGGGGCAGAGGAGCGCAGCGACGGCAGCAGCGCCTCGGTCAGGCGCACTGTCGCGTCGAAGTTGATCTCCATCGTGCGACGCACGTTGGCATGGCCACCCTCGGCAAAGCTTGCGCGCCATGACGCACCGGCATTGTTGACCAGCAGTGTTGGGCTCAGCTGATGGGAGCGAATGTGCTCGAGCACTCTCTGCGGAGCGTCCTGCGCGGTCAGATCCACCACAACGAAGCTGGTTCGCGCCGGCAGCGTCTCGGCGAGTGCGCGCAAGCGATCCTCACGGCGAGCGATGAGCACCAGCTGCGCATCAGGCTCTTGTGCCAAGCGCCGCGCGGTGGCCTCGCCGATACCGCTCGAAGCGCCGGTTATGAGCGCGACCAGAGGTGGCGAACCGGGGCCCGCCAAGTGTCTGTTTTGAGGGGGTTTGCGCATGGTTCGCGGATACCGCAGCGCGTCACATGCGCGCGGGCGACAGCGAACGATACGACTCCGTGGCCGTAAGCGGCCTACCATCTGCGGAATGCTGGCCAATCACAGCGCGCAAGGCGCGTAGATCGACGACCGCCTTGGATGAAGCTGAGGGCACCCAGCGGGCGCTACGTGTCACTGGCGGGCTGACGATCCCGCTCTCGGAGGTAACGGTGCGCGCAAGTCGCTCGTCCGGCCCGGGTGGGCAGCACGCCAACGTCACCGCCTCCCGAGTAGAAGCGAGCTTTGACGTGCTTGCCTCGCCCACCCTGACAGACGCCCAGCGGGAGCGGGTGCTGGCGCGTGCCGGCCCGCGTGTGGTCGCGATCGCGCAGGACGAGCGCTCGCAAGCCCGCAACCGTGAGCTGGCCCTGGCTCGCCTGGGCGAGCGGCTCGCAATGGCGCTCGCTATCCCCAAGCGCCGTCGCGCCACACGCCCCACAGTGGCCTCGCGTGAGCGACGCCTTCAAGCCAAGCGCCGGGACTCTGAGCGCAAGCGCGAGCGCCGCCCGCCCCAGGAGTAGTCGAGGAGCCGCTCTTGCCAGGCTCGATGTCGCGTCAGCTGGTCTGAGCGAGCGTAGCCTCGGCAGTCCGACGAGGAGAGCTCGCACGTTTGTCAGAGCTGGCGGCGAGTGCCCGCACGGCCTCCGCCTCGCCGCGCAAGCGACGATACGGCCACACAACATTGCAATAGGACAGCACGCGTCGCCGATCGTCCTCCTCGCAGCCAACGATCGCCGCGCCTATCCGCCATTCCTTGCCATGCGCCAGGCACGAGCGCACAGCTACCTCCAGATTCGTCGGAATCGGCTCTCCGCTGACATCCGGCAGCTGGATTGTGAGGCTCACGAGCGTGCCAAGGGAAAGCGGGCGTGCCAGCTCAAAGCCGACTCCACTGGTCGTGATGTCATGCATGCGTCCCAGTAGCGAAGGATCGTCGTTGGCGAGATCGACCTTTGGGACGATCACTGCCGCGGCCGTGATCGGAGTCCGGTACTCGCCACGCAGCTGTCGCCGATGCCCCACAAACGCGAGCGTGCGTGTGATTCTTCGCAACTCAAAAGCACCGAGCACAGGCACGAACCAGGCGGCAAAGCCACGCATCACCGGCAGCGGCCCCACGCCCGCGTCCTCGGCAATTCTCAACACAAGACCCAGGGCCAGCAGGACCGCGAGCGCCAGCAAAACACGAAACTGGCGTACCGCCTCCCAGCCACCACGGTCGATACCCTCCTTTGGCGTCACCCGAAAGTTCGCGCGGCCGGGCCGAACAACGCAGCGCAGCGCACGGGCAAAGATCTCTGCTGTGCACAGTTCGTAGTGGGTAGCCTCACCGCTACTCTGCTGCCCGCGACAGAGCGCGGAGCCGGCAAGCACAGTGAGCACAGTGGCAGGAGCCCACAGCAGGCCAAGGGTCAGGGGGGCGATTCGCAGGGGGAGCGCTCCCGTCCACAGCACAGCCGCGAGCACAAGCACCATCAGCAGACGCATGGGGCCCGCCAGGTATGAGAGAAGGCTGGCCAGGTAGCTCACGCGCTGGCTTATGGTCAGCTCGCGCGCGCGCAGTGGACTCTCGGGTGTGGTGAACACGGCGAGATTGCCGCGCGCCCAACGATCGCGCTGGAGCAGGTACGCGGCGAGATCGTGAGGAGCGCGTCCCTGGGCGATGATGCGATCGTCATAGTGAGTGCGCCACCCGCGCCGGTGTAGCTTTATCGTCGTGTGGAAGTCCTCGGCGATCGTATCGGTCGCCACACCGCCGATGGAGAGCAAGGCCTCGCGTCGTATAAGTGCGCACGAACCGCACCAAAATGCCGCGTCATGATGGTCCTTGCCAGCACAAATGGCTGAGAAGAACACCGACTGCTCGTGACGGCCGAGATTGTAGTGCTGGATCGAGTCGTGGTTTGAGAAGTCGTGAGGCGTCTGCACGAGCGCCACTTCTGGGTCCTCGAAGTAGCCGACCATTGTGTCCAGGGCGTCAGGCAGCGGCACATGGTCGGCATCGAGCACGAGCACCAGCTCGCCGCCGGTCAACGGCAGCGCATGGTTGATGTTTCCCGCCTTCGCATGACTTTTGTCGGGGCGCGTCATGTAGCTCGCTCCCCACTGGCGGGCAAGCTCGGCGATTCCAGGCCGGGCACCGTCGTCCAAGAGCCAGGTCGTATGTGGATAGCTCATCAGCGCGCAGCCGGCGAGCGTGGCCTCGAGCACGCTGGGTGCCTCGTCGTAAGTGCAGATATAAACATCGACGCTTCTGCCCGGAGACGCGAGCGGTCGCTCGTGCGGCGTTACATCCCAGGTGAGCCACGCCAATGCCGCGAGATTCCAGAGGCCATAGCACTCAGCCAACAGCAGGCAGCCCCACAGCACAAGGTTGGAGCGATGCCAACTCCAGCCGATCCGCCAAGCGAGGTAGGTAGTAGACCAGCACAGCGCCAGTGCTACGAGCAGGCGCAGCAGCCGTGGATGGCCTGCCCACCAAGATCCCCAACTCCTCGACACGGTAGCGGTGCCGGTTGCACCGTCAGTGGGCTCTTGTGGCATAGGCAGGCCAAGCAACGCCCAGCCGAGCATGCCGAGTGCCACACGCGGACGGGGCAGCGGCGGCAGTGCGAGGCGAAGGTGCGCCACGCGCCATCGCGGCACGCTGGGGCGCGACGGCTGACCGCCTCGATGCTTGCCAACGCTGGACATGGGCAGCTCATCGGCTCTCCGCCTGCCGTGGTTGAGTCGGGAAACTCGTTGTGGGCGCCGATTTGCGACGCTTAGCAGCATGTATCACGTCGAGCTACGCCAGTTTCCTCACAATTTCTGCCGCTTCAATCTCACCGATGAGCAGCTGCGAGAGGCGGTTCTCGATTCATGGGCGCGGCAAGAGTGGTTTGAGTTCGGGGAACGCAAGTGGAATCCCAACCAGGCCAAGTTGACGGTCATCGAGGGTCCCCAACTACCGCTCGAGCAACTCTCGATGGGCCGTGGCTGGCGCGCCGCTACACGTGACGGTAGGGACGTCACCCAGCAGCTGCTCGCCGCGACCCGTGCGGACATGGCATCCAACGAGGCAAGCGGGAGCGACTTGGGCGCGACGGGCATCAGCGGCATCCAGATACGAGCAAGCACCATCCATCACGAGGGTGCCACTGATACGGCGGCCGCCAGTGCGCCCAAATCTGACATTGACCTGTTGGCCGACTCCCTCGGCCTTGAGGTGCTTGCAAGGCTCGGCAATGAGACTGTCCCCCTGGCAATCGCGTGGCAGCTAGCCTGCGAGCGCCACCCCGAGTGGGTTGCAAGCGAAAGCCTCAGGCTTGCCGAACACGCTGTTCGCTCACTTTATGAGTCTCGGCTCGCGGTGGTGCTCCTAGCTAGCGATAGCGGCGAGCCAGAGATCTGTGCCTCGGAGGAGCAAATCGATGCGGTCCTCCATCAGATACACAACTGGTCAAGTACTGCCGGCTCGGTGCCCGCCTCGATTCGCAGAGCTTGAGCGCCGCTCGGTTGGGCGCCGGCTCGATCCGCGGAGCTTGAGCCGCTCGGCTGGTCACAAGCCTTTCGCGGACTGGAGTGGACCTGTTTTCGCAATGAGGCTGATCGTCAAACGGGGTCCACTCCAGACTGCGCCAATCGTCGCGGTAGGCGCTCCTCATGTATCGCTAGACTCCGGACTGCCGACTTGGTGGGCGTAGCTCAGTTGGTAGAGCTCCGGGTTGTGGTCTCGGCGGTCGCGGGTTCGAATCCCGTCGCTCACCCTCACGAAAAGCCTGGAAACAGGCATTTTTGGCGCAAACTGCGCCTACTGGCAGCTATCGGTGCGGAACAAATGCGGAACAAAACCTTTCACGGATCGTCGCGTCTCGACCCCTGGTGAGGCTGTTGCGCGGGGCCGCGCATGCATACGAGGGAGCGTCGATTGCGCACCGGCGCCAGTCCGCTCCGACTTTGCATGTTGAACACGTATGCTGTTGATGGCTTGGCGTCGGTAGGTGTATGTTGGTACATACCGAAATGGCCTATGACAACGAGCTCGCCCATCGAATCCGCGAGCAGCTCGGTGACGAGCGCGGCGTAATCGAGAAGGCAATGTTCGGCGGGCTGGCGTTCCTGCTCGACGGCAACATGGCGGTAGGGATCTCCAATGGTGGAGAGCTGATGGTCCGGGTCGGCCCGGACGCATCTGATGAGGCGCTCGCTCGACCTCACACCCGCGTCTTCGACATGACCGGCCGGCCGATGAAGGGCTGGATCCTAGTCTCCTCGGAGGGATTCGCGACCAAGCGCCGGCTCGGCGTCTGGGTGCGACGTGGCGTAGCGTTCGCCCGGACCCTCCCGGCGAAGGGGTAGCGCGTGCCCGTAGACGCGGAGAGCTCGATCAGATCCCGGCTCGCGAGACGATGAGCGTCATCGTGAATCCAGGGCGCAGCCCCACCGCCGGCTCGTAAGACGTATCCCGAGCCGGCGGCGGCCGCAATCGTCAGTCGGTGACGAGGCCTGCTGCGAAGGCACCCACGGGCAGCGGTGTGGGTGAGCTGGGCAGCTCGGTGAGGCTTCCACCGCTCACCGCGAACGAGGCGATGACGTTGGCTTTGCTTCCGTCTACGAGCAGCGTCCTGCCGTCGGGAGACAAACGGGCATCGACGGCGCCGGCTCCAGCCGAGCCGAACGGTGTGCTGCCGAGCAAGACCAGTGAGCCATCGGGGTTGATCGAGTAGCTCGAGATCGAGCCTGACGCGGTGTTCACCGTGAACAGGAACTGTCCGTCGTGGCTGATCTCCACCCAACAGGGAGCTGTCTGAAGGTCGGCGAACGGGGATGCGCCGATCGGAGCCAGCTGGCCGGTGCTGCCGCTCGCCAAGAAGACCGAGACGTTTCCGTTGCCTGCCCCGCCGTGGGCGTTGCTGACAAACAGCTGTGAGGGATTGCTCGGCCTGAACTCCGCGCCGAACGGTCCTGCTCCCTGCGCCGCGATGGGCGAGCCTGGAGCGGCGACGAGCAAGCCATTGTGAAGAACGTGAAAGCTTGCGATCGTCGAGGTGTTGTCGAGGTCGACGACGAGCCTGCGGCCCCTGGGATCGATCAACACGTCATCCGGACCCGAGCCGGCCGGCAGCGAGACGGTCGAGCCCGGCAGTGGGTTCAGCGATCCGTTCGGGGCAAGGATGAATCCGGTGATGTTCGGCGCGCTCGCGCCGGCGTTGGCGACGTATACGAGATTGCCGGAGACAGCGATGCTGAGCGGTTCGCCGCCACCGGAGGACACGGGAGCGCCAACCGGCTGGGGCACGCCATTGAAGCCAACTCGCGATACCGATATCTGGTTGCTGCCGGCATCGACTGCAAGCAGATAGCGACCATCACTGGAGAGCTGGATCGCGCCCTGTGACGGCAGGCCGGCGCCGAGCCCTGCGCCGCCGACAGGAAAAGGAGAGCCGGAGATTGGCGTGAGCGACCCGTCGGCGTGCCGGTCAAAGCCCGCCACGGTGTTCGATAGCGCGGTGTTGTCGTTGACGTAGGCGTGACCGACGACCGGGGATTCATTGTGGCCAAATTCGTGCCCCTGGTGGGCAGTGGCGGATGTCGCCGTGGCGCCGGCCAGGGCCAGCGCGAGCGGGATAACGAGATGAGGCAGCTTCATAAGTGAACCTCCTGGACTGGTGGGGATCATTCCCCGACCACGGGCACGATGCCTGGGACTCCTAACGTGCCTCTTGCGTGGAGATGAACATTCCGTGAATCGTTATGCGCCGCCGACTGAGCGGGTCAGGCAATCGTGGAGGGCTCTGCGATGGGGAGCGTGAACGCGAAGCGTGCGCCGCCCTCGGGCCGGTTCTCCGCCCAGATACGACCGCCCTGTGCCTCTACGAAGCCGCGCGCTATGGCGAGCCCCAGACCGGCGCCGCCACTTGTGCGAGTACGCGAGGCGTCATCGCGCCAGAAGCGCTCGAACATGCGCTGCTGGGCTTCCTTGCTGAGCCCGACACCCGTGTCCTCAACCGATACCTCCAACTCGCGATCGCGCTGTCTCGCCCTGACGAGCACTGAGCCGTCCGAAGGGGTGTGCCGCAGCGCGTTGGTCACGAGGTTCAGGAGCACGCGTTGCACATGCTCCGGAGCGCAGCGCACATCGGGCAAGGCGTCATCTAGCTGGCTCTCCAGGCGTACCTGCCGCGCCCGCGCGTCGGCCTCCAGGCCGCTCACACAGTGGGAGACGAGCTGTGGGAGCTGGGCCTCCCGCAGCTCGAGCGTGAGCGCGCCTGCGTCGATGCGCGCGAGCTCGAACAGATCGTCGATCAGGCTTGCGAGCGTATGCGTCTGTTGGTGCAGCGCCGGCAGGTACTCGTCGATCGAAGCAAGTCCATCCTCGATCGCTTCGAGCATTGCCTGAATCGAGGCAACCGGCGTGCGCAGATCGTGACTCGCCCAGGCGACGAGCTGGCGACGCGCATCGAACAGCGCCTCGATGTTTCCCGCCATCGCGTTGAAAGCCTCGCCGACGTGCGCAAGCTCGCGCGGCCCTTCAGTCGGCGCGCGAGCTTTCAGCTCCCCGCCGGAAAGCTCGCCGGCCGCCACCTCGAGTCCACGGATACGCCGCGCGATCTGCCCTCCGAGCAGCAACGCCGCGGCAAGCGCCGTCGAGGCTGAGGCTGCTGCGACAGCCAAGATCTTCACGTCGTCGTGCATGTGAAACATCACAAGACCACCAAGGATTACGGCAGCGAGCGGCAAGCCCACCCCCAACAGCGCAAGTCCCACGAGCTGCATGCGCACCGTCGGCAGCAGACGCAACGCCAGGGCCAGCACCACACCCGCGACGAGCGTGCTCAAGGACACGATGAGCGCGAAAGCGATCACGGCGTGAACCTGTAGCCGACGCCGAAAACCGTCTCGAGGTGACGCGGACGCGAAGCGTCATCCTCGATCTTCTTGCGCAAGCGGCGAACATGGACCGTCACCGTCCCCGTGTCGAGCGCGCTCGCATATCCCCACACACGGTCCATCAGCTGGTCGCGTGAGAACACCTGCCGCGGATTCGACGCAAAGAACAGGAGCAGGTCAAGCTCCTTCAACGTCAGCTTGAGCAGGTCGCCACCCTTATGAGCCTCACGCGCCGTCGGGTCGATCACGACGTCGCCAAAAGCGATCGCCTGCGCTCTGCTGACGGCCGGCTGGGCCGTACGACGCATCAGCTTGCGAACTCGAACCGCAAGCTCCCGCGGCGAGAAAGGCTTGGTCAGGTAGTCGTCAGCCCCGAGCTCCAGACCAACGATCCGATCGGCCTCCTCGCCGAGCGCCGTCAGCATCACGATCGGCACCTCTGAGCGTAAGCGAATCCAGCGGCACAGCTCGAGCCCGCTCACTCCCGGCAGCATCACGTCCAGAACGACCAACGACGGCCACTCACGTTCCAAAAGGCCCCGTGCCTCATCGCCGGTGGCAGCCTCGAGCGTCCTATGCCCGTCGCGCTCTAGATAGCGCACGACCACGTCGCGCACGATCGGCTCATCGTCAACAACGAGGACGGTAGACACACCGAAATTGTCAGCTGCGGAGATTACGCACACCTTAAATCGAGCGCATGACGCTCTGTTGTCGCGGCACGGCGAGTAGGAGCACGCATTAGACTCTGCACCCGCCCTCGCCACCGAGCGGATAGCTCGAAGCGATCAGGCTTCTGCTTCGCCAAGGGGTTGCAGCAGTCCAGCCCGGCGCCACCGCCGCTACCGCAAAGTACGAGGAGGAGCTGCTGGTATTGCCGTCGCCACTCTGACGCCCCAACCTCTGGGCTGATTTGTTAGGCGATCGTCGTTATGTACGCGCCGACCAACTCTGCCTTCTGTTGATCGACGGGCCCCTCACGCCTGCTGCTGTGTTCATCCTGGAAGTGGGCGAAGGCGGCGCTTGACGCGCTCGGGTTGGCCTCGTCGTCTGTATGGTCGTGGAAGGATACGTGCACGAAGGAGTCGTCCTCCAAACAGCGGAGCGGGAACCGATGTGTGCGCTCCTGCTCCGCCTGGCCGACCAGCCACTCGCGGATCATCTCCAAGACCACCGCGGCTCGTCCGATTCGAAAGCGCGATCCGCTGTCGTCGGGCGGGGGCGCTACGTGGCCGCCTGGCCGCCGGCCGGAACGGGGACGACCTCAGCGAACTTCACCGTGTCGATGAACTGCCGGAAGCGCGCAAGCTTGCCATCACGGATATCCCAGATGTGGACGACGGGCAGGTCCAGAGCCTTCCCAGTCGCTTTGCCGGTCCCCGTATAGCGGACGACCGCAGCGACCGTTTCACCGGATCCCATGAACTCCTCGGTTACGATCGCGAAGCCTTCGACGTCCTCGGCGATCGGGCCAAAGACCTTCTGAGCGACGGCCTCGCCGCCGTGGTGCAGACCCCCGTATGGCATGCCCTCAGCCTCGTACCATTCAATGTCGTCAGCGAATGCGCCGAGCACGGCGGGCACATCGCCTCGCGTGAACGCCCCGTAGACACCCTTGACGAACTCGATGCTCTGCTCACTCATGGCTCCCCTTTGTTCGGCTGCCTGTGGTCTGAAGCTATCAGGCGGCGAGAGACCCTCTGATGCCTGAGCGTCACCTGCTCAGACGAGCTCTCCTGAACTGCCGACACCCAGGGCGTGACCGATGAGTTGTCCCGCAGTAGCGTCATCCGGCCGAGGTTGCACCGACGAGTGCCTCGGCACCATGGCCGCTCTCAGCTCCATTGAGTACGACCTTCAGTGCACCGGTGTTCGCGGCATCGGCAAATGTGTCGTACGCGCTCATCGTGTCCTCCAGTGCGACGTGATGTGTGGCGAACACCGTCGGGTCGAGGCGGCCGCTTGCCACAATGCTCATCAGCTGCGGGATCGTCCGGGTGTCTACGAGACCTGTGGTGATCGTGACGTCGCGGGTCCAAAGTCTCTCGAGGTGGAGTGTCGCGGAATGGCCGTGCACTCCGATGTTCGCGACCCGTCCTCCAGGTCGGATCAGTTCAGTCGCCAGCTCGAACGTGGCGGGTACGCCGACGGCCTCGAACGCGACGTCTGCGCCCATGCCGTCGGTGAGCTCCATGATTTGAGTTAGGGCATCCTCGCGCCCGTTGTTGATCGTGGCGTCGGCTCCGAAGTGCCGAGCGCTCTCGAGTCGACCGTCGGCGAGGTCGATCGCAACGATCTGCCCTGGCGTGTACAGACTTGCGGTGAGCATGGCCGCGAGACCAATCGGGCCGGCGCCGACCACCGCCACGACGTCGCCGGGCGAGACTTTGCCGTTCAGGACGCCTACCTCGTAGGCCGTCGGCAGGATGTCGGCGAGGAACAGAACCTGCTCGTCGCTGAGCTGCTCGGGGACCTTGTAGACGGAGTTCTCGGCAAACGGCACCCGTGCGTACTCGGCCTGCAACCCGTTGATCAGATGTCCGAAGATCCAGCCGCCGCCACCGAGGCACTGTCCGTAGCGGGCTTCCTTACAGAAGCGGCAGCGCCCGCAGGAGCTTATGCAGGACATGAGCACGCGGTCTCCGACCGCAAGAGTGCTCACACTGGAGCCGATCTCCTGCACGGTGCCGACGGCCTCGTGTCCGAGCACCGTGCCTGGAGTCGTCTCGGGCACGTCGCCCTTGAGAATGTGCAGGTCGCTGCCACAGATCGTCGAGGTGTCGATTCGCACGACGATGTCGGTCTGATCGATGATCGTGGGGTCATCCACGGTGTCCCAGCCGCGCTGGCCAGGACCGTGGTAGACGAGAGCCTTCATCATGCACCGGCTGTCGCGGCGCCTCGGCCTCTGAGGTTCACCTGCCAGTTGGCCAGCGGGAGCAGGAATAGGATCGCTCCCAGCGCTATGAGTATCCATCCGGCGAGGGCGGCGATGGTACCGACTAGTGACCATCCCCAGGCGTTCAGGAGCAGGCCACGCAGGGTCTCGCCCTGGAAGAGGGTGGCCTTCTCTTCGGCCAGCTTTGCGTTGGTCGGTGCGGCGAGGGCTGCTGTGCTGACCTGTGCGTAGGTCTGTCCGCCGGCGATCTTGGAGAGGTGCACGTTGATGAAGTTGTTGGCGTACGCCTTGGCCTGGCTACCTGTTGTGAGTTGCTGACCCGCGTACTGCTTCACACCGGGTAGCAGCGCGGGGCTGCCAGCGGCAGGGAAGAAGATCTTCTGTGGGACGAGTTGGTCGTGGACAACCTTCTTGTCATAGCTACCTCCGACGACGGCGATGATCCCGACGATCATGATGCCCAGTGCGGCGACCATCGCGATCGAGGTTAGGCCGGTGAGTTTCGCTAGTAGTGGGCTTCGTGGTGACTGAGGGCGCGGCGAGGACTGGAGTTGTCCATTGGCAACATGATCGGCAGTTTCGAGGGGCGGTACGCCGTTGCCGGCGGTCGCGGCGGACGGAGGTGGCATTACTGAGCTGGGCATGGTGAACCTCATTTCGTTGGATGTGCGCATGAGCGCCAGCGACCTGAACAGCACCGCGGACTTGAACAACATAGCATGAAATTGAGATCAAGGAAATAGATTTCTAGGAAATTGGAATCTAGATACGCTAGTCTCTATCTATGACTGAGGCCACCACTCACCGCTGGAAGTTCCTGACGAACCACGCCCAGGTCCTCGCCTGCATCGCCCACGATCCAGGCGTGCTTCTACGAGAGATCAGCGAGCGAGTCGGAATCACCGAACGGGCCGCCCATCGGATCGTCACGGAGCTCACCGATGGCGGCTACATCACACGAGAGCGCAACGGCCGCCGCAACCACTACACGATCCAATCCGGCCTCCCGCTTCCCGACCGCCTCGGCCGTGTGCAGCGAATCAGCGACCTGCTCACGATCCTCATCGGCACGAGCGAAGAGGGGCCGGACACGCCAGTCCTGGCGCCATCCAAAAACAGCAAGGCCGACAAGAACAGCAACGCCAAGAACAGCAACGCCGGTAAGCAACGCCGGTAAGCGCTCATGGCCAGCGCTTCACACCCCGAGAGGACGGGCTCGTATCCCGACCAGCTTCGCGTTGTCATCGTAGGGGGCGGAGTGGCCGCGCTCGAGACGGCGCTGGCCCTGGCCAATCTTGGGCGCGACCTAACGGATGTGACGGTAATCGCTCCCAACACCGAGTTCGTATACCGGCCGATGGTCGTCCGCGAGCCGTTCGCCCACGGTGCGGCCCGCCGCTATCCGCTCGCCCCGATCGTGCGCGATGCCGGCGCAACGCTCCTGCACGGCGAACTTGGCTGGATCGACCCGGTCGGGCGGACGATCCACACGAAGGCCGACGAGGCGATCGAGTACGACGCGCTTGTACTCGCGCTTGGCGCGAGCATCAGCAAGCGCTACAAGCACGCCCTGACGGTCGACGACCGCGATCTGGACGAGACCATGCACGGGCTGATCCAGGATGTCGAGGGCGATTTCATCCACAAGCTGGCGTTTGTTGCACCCGGCCGCATCGCCTGGCCACTGCCGTTGTACGAGCTCGCGCTGATGACAGCCGGACGCGCCTACGACATGGGCATCGATCTGGAGACGACGATCGTCACTCCAGAGGACAGCCCGCTCGCGATCTTTGGCGCGTCGGCGAGCAGCTCCATAGCCGAGCTCCTCGCCCGCGCGAGCATCGAGACGATCACCTCCGCATACGCTGAGGTCCCCAACGCCCGCGAGGTCGTGGTCAACCCCGGTGACCGACACCTCGAGGTGGATCGGGTTATCGCGCTACCCGAGCTCTTCGGACCCGAGGTGCACGGCATACCGCTGGGCGATCACGGCTTCATCCGGGTGGACCCATACTGCCGGGTCCCAGGTGTTGAGCGCGTCTACGCGGCCGGAGATGCAACCGACTTTCCCATTAAGCACGGCGGCGTCGGCTCGCAGCAGGCCGACACCGCCGCGCAGTCGATCGCGGCGCTGGCTGGGGCATCGGTGACGCCTCAGCGCTTCAACCCCACGATCCACGGCATGTTGTTGACGAACGGGAAGCCTCTATACCTCACCGCTCACATCACTGGAGGACACGGGTTCGGCTCGGAGACCACTGACACGCCAACGTGGTCGCCGCCGAGCAAGATCGTCACCAAGTACCTAGCACCGTACCTACAGGAGCGCGACCGCGAAAGCACCCCAACCTGACGCATAAGAGAGGTGCTCTCGCTTCGCCCGACATCCGAGCGCCTACCCTACGCCGAGGCACCCGCCTGCTCAGGACGAATACGAAGCGCCTCGTGCGACGGTCGGTGGACGCCTACTCTGCCAGGGCAAGCGTCGCGTCACCCAAGCGATGGCTCACTTGACCACCGTCCATTGCGGGAGCGAGCCTGAGCTGGCGGGCGATAACCGATCCGACCCTCCGGTGCCGATGATCGCAGTGGCCATGGCCGAAACCTCCTTAGCGTCACGGTGACAGATCTCGCTGCTGAGTTCGGCAACAGGCCTCGCGGCTGAGCTGCCACCCTGCGAGAAACGAAAATTCCGATTGGAGGCTCACTATGCGCGGCGATATCGAGGTCGGGGCACGCCTTCCCGACTATGAACTGCCCGATCACGACGGCGTCGTGCGCCGTCTGTCGGGCCTGCAGGGCTCGAACCCGATGGTACTCCACCTCTCACGCGGCGGGTTTGATCCGAAGGAGCACCGTTTCCTTCGCCATCTGGTCGATGCATCCCTCGACTTCCGGGTGGGGTATACGCGCGTAGCCCTGATCTCGACGGACAACCAGCTCGAGATCAATGAGTTCCGCGATAGCGTCGGTGCGAAGTTCCCGTTCCTCTCTGACCCGCAGCGAACGGTGTGCAACGATCTCGACATCGTCGAGTACACGGACCCCGTCCACGACCCGATGGTCCCGCACACGTTCGTGCTCGCCCCTGGGCTTCAGATCTCCGCGATCTACAACGGCTACTGGTACTGGGGGCGCCCGACGGTCGAAGAGCTGCATCGCGACTTGCGCGAGGTCATGCGCAACCTACGCCCCGACTTCGATCTGGGCGCACCAGGGCTGCGCGAGGCCTGGGATCGCGGCGAGCGCGAGCAGTTCCTGGTGAGTCCAGTCGAAGGAGAGGCGATTCGCTACACCGAGGGGACGGGCGTGGGAGTGAAGCGATGAGCGATGGTCAGCGTCGTGGAGCCCATCCGGGCGAAGGGCCCGACCGAAGAGGTGCCTCCGGCCAGGGCCACGGAGCGATCAGGCCCCACCGGTCAATGACCGTGCCTCTGTAGGTCCGACTACGAGGTCGTGAAGGTCGCCGCCCACCTCGAGTCGACCCGACTGTTCGATCCCGCCGGCCTTCACCGGCTCGAAGCCGGCTGTTCGGATCAACCGCTCGACTTCCTCGCCGGTACGGTCGTCGTCGGTCATGTAGAAGAGGACCGCCAGCTCCGGTGATCGCTTGCTAGAGGACTCGAGGATATCCGCCGAGAGGGTTCCAAACGCCATAGCCAAGCGCGTCCCCGCCGGCAACCACCCCGCTAGGACCTTGCCAGAGGATTGCTCTTTCGGCAGGAGACGCGAGACGTTACCTTGTGCGTCGATGCCGAGCGGGTTGCTCGGAACGACCACGAGCTTGTCGGTTAGCCGGTCGACGATCTCGTCTATGACGCCCTCAAGCGCCGTAAACCGTAGCGCGAGGACGACGGCGTCGGCGCCCTGCAACGCGTCGCGGTTGTCGTCAGAGACGACCGTAGCTGGACCGATCTCTGTAGCCAGCGTTCGTGCCGACTCATTGTCGGCGCTCGAGAGCCGCATGGTCTCGCCGCCTGAGGCCAGCAGGCGTGCGATGACCGATCCGAGCGTCCCGGTGCCGATGACCGCGGTCGTCATGACTCCTCGGCGGCCGTACTCGATAGCCACTGAGGCGGGGTCCAGTCCCCCTCTGGGTCCGTGGTTTGCCCCACCTCGATCAGATGACCGTCGGGGTCGCGGATGTAGCAACGGATCTCGTACGCGTGCTGCTTCGGCGGCGTCAGGAATTGAGCACCACGGGCGCTCCATTCGGCGTATACCGCCTCGATGTCCTTCACCCGGATATTAAGGAAGCTGCTGACCCGGTCGAGGTCGTGTGGCGTCTCCAGAGCGACGGCGGGCTTGTCGTCGGTCGGGCCTCCCCCGACATTGATGATGATCCAGCTGTTGGATAGTGCGACATAGGTTGGCTCCCCGGAGAAGACCACCCTGCCGCCGAGTACCTCGGTGTAAAAGCGCCGAGAACGCTCAACGTCGTCCGAGACGATGAAGTGGGCCAGCACAATTCCCTCTGCTGACGGTCCGAGTTCGGCCATCTGCCACCTCCACTTGTTAGGACCCATACCCCCTTACGGGCGGGGTTTGCAGCCCATATTGTGATGATCGGGACTCTACCTCGTTCCATGGTAAAGCTATAAGCCACCGCGTTTGATCCGATGGCCCTGCCTTCATTAAATCGGATGGACTAAGCCTGCTATTTGTGGTGTCGCTGAGAATTCCTGCGTGTTCGGGCGAGAATCTCGCCGCATGCTCTCACGTGCTTCGAGCACCTGCTCTCGCAGGCGAAGAGTGTCCTCCCTGCCCGGTGGCCCGGCATACCCGGACTGCCAGGAGACGACCACCCATTGGCCGGATGGCAACGCGAACGCGACGGCCGCGCGTGAGGCAACCGGGCTGCCGAGGTCTACGCCGCCATGTCCCCAGCGCCCGACCTCCGGCAGTCTCAGGGCGTCGCATACCCTCAGCCACGGCTTGCCGAACGCAAAGACGAGTTCGACCTGAATGTCGGCCAACGGCTGCCAGACGAAGTCCTCGATGATGTCAGCGGGTGGCGCGATCGGCGCGGTCACTCGAGCGGAGTGCCAGGGGTAGAGCTCGAGCGTGAGTAGCTGATCCGCGGCGAGCTCTTGGTCCCCAAGCCAGTCGCGCGCGAAGCGCAGTCGGCTCCAGGCATAGCGGTTGCGTCCGTTGACCCGCGACCACTCCTCGCCGAGGTAGGGGAAGGCGGCAGCCCACGCCGAGTACGAGCCGCGTTCACGGATCTCCCGGGCGAAGATGCCATTGCGTCCCTGGAAGTCGAGACATGCGCGGCCCGGGTTCAGGCCCAGGACCACCATGCGCGGGGTCCCGCATAGATCGCCGACGTAGGGCTCGGCAAACGCATCGCGAGTGACCTGCCCATCTCCACGCCCCTCATAGCTCGCGTGCCAGCGTGGTAGGGGGTCGGGCAGTTGATCTTCACCGGCCAACCAAGCGGCGGTCAGCTCGTCCCAGAAATCAGCGATTTGGCTCCGAGCGCTCACCATCGAAGGTCGCCTATCGCCACCACGACTTGCGCACGACGCCAGCATAGTCATCGCGGGCCTCCAGTGGCGACACATCAAGCTTGATGGAGACCAGCCGCATGTGAAGCTCCGGCGCGGTGTCGTACGAGGCAAGCTCGGTCTTCCAAAGTCGCGATACGCGCGTCGTGACGATACACGCGCGGTGACGTCCCAATTAGCAGCGTTCTTGCCGATGCCCCTTGCAATCTATGGGAGCTGTTGGATGATGTCGAGCAGTTCGGCGCGGTTGTAGCCGCTCTCGCGGCTGAGCTGAACGAGCTCGATCGCCTTGGCGAGCAGCGCGCCGCGTTGGGGTGTGCCGCTGACACGGATCCCATGGCCTGGGCGGAGTTCGAGTAGTCCTTCGTCGCGCAGGAGACGCAGGGCGCGTAGAACGGTGTTGGTGTTGACGTGCATGACGGCGGCGAGGTGCCGGGCGGGCGGCAGGCGTTCGCCCGGCCTTGCCTCGCCGTCCGCGATCGCGCGGCGTATCTGTGCGGCGACCTGATCGTGCAGGAGCGCCGGGTCGTCGCGGTCGATCTTGACATCGATCATTGTGCTATTCATAGTAGCTCAATAAATGAGAGTCACCATCCCCGACATCCGATGACGATCACGGTCGAGCGACCACATGTCGAGACGCCCGACGCTGGCGTGATCGAAGAAGCACGAGCACGCCAGCGCCGTCACCGAGGTGTGGCTGTCGCGGTCGCAGTCGCCGCGATCGCGGCGAACCTGTTGGCATTCGCTGGCGGCGGCGGGGGATCCCAGCCAGGCAGTGCCTCAGTGCCTCAAGGACGCCCACCGTCGCAGGCTGCTCGACTGTCACCGGCTGCGTGCGCCTCAGATACGAGCAAGGTTCTACAAGGAGCTCCGAGTAGATCGCTCCTCTCGATTCTCGGCGTGCTGCGCCGGCGCACCACGGCAGCGGACGCGCTACCGCAAACCCTGACCGCGTCTGGGGCTGGCAGCATCGCGATCCTCCGCAACGCGTTTGTCCACTACATACGCCGTACCCGCATTGTGCACGGCAGCTCGTACTACATCTACCCCGCCATTGTCGGCGGTTGCGGCGCCAGGGCGCGTCAAGGCATGATGCATCTCGATGCAAACATCAACCTCGGGGCCGGCTCGATCGGTGCGACCGGTGGTGGTGGCGCTACCGCCGCAGACATCGAGCAGGGCAAGGACGTCGGGGCAGGGCCGCCCGGCTCGAGCACAAGCTCAACGGTCGCCATGATCGTTCCCGACGGTGTCGCGAAGGTCACTCTGCGCTACCCAGCCGGCCGGGCGAGCGGATACAGCCCGAAGATCTCGCCCCCCTTCGCGACCACAATCGCGCCCGTCAACAATGAGGTCGTCGTCAGCGTGCCACGCAGCCCAGGAGGCGGCGCCATCCACCAAGCGAAAGTGATCTGGCAAGCCGCCAACGGCCACATCATCAAGACCTTCGACGGGCCTTGAAGGCCAAAACGCCACAAGGGGCCGGCCGCTGGGCGTGGCACATACTGTCCGCGGGGGCAAAACGCAGACCGGTACCCTGGCTTTCTCGAGGGCTGAGGGTCGAGCAGATCGAGAAGTTCTAGCGCGAGAACTACGCGTTGCGCCGGCGAACGAGCTCCTGAAGGCCGGGGACGGGCGACGAGCACGACTGCGCCCGCCTACGGAGCGCCGATACTCTCCTCCAGCATGACCGACCTCGCACGCGCGGCGCTCGGGTCTCCGTCCGCCAGTCCTTGGATCGCGTCTTCGCAGTCCGTTTCGCCGTAACATGACCGCCCCTGGAGGTGCCTCTGTGACCATGACCGACTTGCCTGAGCGTTTCAATCTCGCTTCTGAGGTTCCACGCGACGACCGACTCGCGGCCATTCGCGCTGCGTTCCCGGAGGCAGTGCGCGAGAATAAGATCGACTTTGACGCGCTGCGACGCTCACTTGGTGATTGGGTTGAGCCAGGACCGGAGCGCTTCGGTTTGACATGGTCGGGCAAGGCCGACTGCATGCGAGCGATCCAAGAGCCGTCGATCGGAACGCTTGTGCCGATGCCGGACGACTCGGTTGATGGGGACACGACCCAGAACGTCATTATCGAGGGGGACAATCTCGAGGTTCTGAAGCTCCTCCAGAAGGCGTATTACGGCAAGGTAAAGCTGATCTACATCGATCCTCCGTACAACACAGGCAAGGAGTTCATCTATCCCGACAACTTCCGCGAGGGACTCGCGGATTACCTACGCTACTCGGGACAGGTCGACGAGGAAGGCGTGAAGCTCACTGCGAACGCCGAGACAGACGGACGCTACCACTCGAAGTGGCTGTCAATGATGTATCCGCGCTTGTTCCTCGCCCGCAACCTTCTACGAGAAGATGGGGTCATTTTCGTTTCGATCGACGATCACGAGTTTCACAACCTCCGCGCGTTGATGGTGGAGATTTTCGGTGAGGAGAATTTCGTCGCATCGATTATTTGGCAGAAGCGCGTCACGCCTGAGAACCGTGGTGTCTTTTCGGCTGTGCACGACTACATCGTATGCTTTGCACGTGACGCACTCATCTTTTCGGCAACGCGTAACCTGCTACCGCTGACAGAAGAGGCTAGAAAGCGATACAAAAATCCAGACAACGACCCAAGGGGGGACTGGCTGTCAGTGCCAGCAATCGCTCAAGCTGGCCATGCAACAGCATCTCAATTCTACGAACTTGAAACACCCGACGGACGTCAATTGCGGCCTCCGCCTGGCCGAGCGTGGCTGTATACACAATCAAAGATGGCAGCTGAGATCGCTGACGACCGTGTCTGGTTCGGGGCTAACGGGACCGGTGTACCGCGACTGAAGCGGTTCTTGTCTGAGAGCAGACAGGGTCTGATGCCCTCGACGTTGTGGACGGCACAGCACGTCGGGGCTAACGAGGACGGTAAAGACCAGCTGGCCGCCGATGTCGGTGAGCCCGGTCTGTTTGACAACGCGAAGCCGGTTGGCTTGATTCGACGTATTGTCCAGCTAGCCACGGCTGTCGATGAAGGCGACATCATCTTGGATTTTTTCGCGGGCTCGGGTACCACCGCAACGGCGGTCTTCGAGCAGAACAGTGATGATGGCGGCGATCGCAGCGTCGTCCTCGTCCAACTCCCAGAACCGGTCACGGGTCAATCCGAGGGTTCGATCGCCGCTATCACTCGTCGTCGTGTTCGGGGCGCTGCCGCGCGCCTGAGATCGCAACCCAACCTGATACCTGGCGAGCGAGACTTCGGTTTCCGCGCCTACCGACTGCAGGCCTCGAACTTTGCCGTGTGGGACGCTCGAATTACCGATCCGGACAGCGTGGTCGGGCAATTGGAACTAGTTGCGGTCAACCACATCACTGCAGCGGCCACGGAGACTTCGATGGTCACGGAGCTTTTGCTTAAGGCTGGCTATCCGCTCACTTCGGGAGCGGAACGTGAGGACCTCGCTGGAATGACCGCCTACTCGATCGGCGAAGGCTCGCTCTTCGTCTGCCTGGCGTCGCAAGTGACCATCGAGGCGTTCGAGGCGATGGCTGAGCGTGACCCGGCGATGATCTTGGTCCTCGATTCCGGCTTCGGTGGGAGCGACGAGTTGAAGGTCAATGCACTGCAGACTGTCCGCGCACGGAATCAGCGGTCGGGGAGCGACATCACGCTCCGAATGGTCTAGCGAGCCGGCTGTGGCAGAGCTCAAACTCAAGTTCGACGCGACGCTCGACCATCAGGTCGACGCGATAGCGAGTGTCGTTGACCTCTTCGCTGAGCTTCCGCTGTCGAGCAGCCAATTCTTTCTAACGTCGCAGTCTGCGTCGACTCTCGCTTTCAGCGAGCTGGGCATAGGTAACCCCGTGGTGACGGATGAGACTGTTTTTCAGGCATCGACCCTCGTGAATCTTCGAGCAGTGCAGGAGCGCAACGGGATCGTTAGGAGCGACGCCCTGGATGGGATGAACTTCTCGGTCGAGATGGAGACCGGCACCGGCAAGACCTACGTCTACCTCCGCACCGCCTTTGAGCTGAACAAGCGCTACGGGCTTACCAAGTTCGTTGTCGTCGTCCCGAACGTCGCTATCCGTGAGGGTGTGCTCGCTAGCATCGAGCTCTTGCGCGACCACCTGTGCGGCCTGTACGAGAACGTTCCGTTCGATGCCAGCGTTTACGACTCCAAGCATCTCGGGCGGGTGCGTCAGTTCGCGACCGCCAACACGATCCAGCTTCTCGTCATGAACATCCAGGCGTTTCAGAAAGATATCGAGGAGGATGCGGACCAGACAAAGGCCAACATCATCAATCGAGCCCATGACCGCATGTCGGGCCGGCGACCGATTGAGTTCATCCAGGCGACGAAGCCCGTCGTAGTCATCGACGAGCCGCAAAACATGGAATCGGAGGCGGCCTCCGCAGCCATCGCCCGGCTCAATCCGTTCTGCACACTCCGCTACTCCGCGACCCACCGGCGGGCATACAACCGCGTCTATCGGCTCGGGCCAGTCGATGCCTACGACATGAACCTAGTGAAGCGCATCGAGGTTGCGAGCGTCGTGGCTGACGAGAATCCAAATGCCGCATTCGTCCGACTCCTGGCGGTGGACGCCGCGAAGGCACGCGCACAGGTAATGATCAACCATGGGCAGGGGTCAGCGTTCAAGGCGAAGAAGATCTGGGTCAGATGCGGTGACGATCTGGTCCTCGCATCTGCTGAACGTCAAGAGTACGCTGAGGGCTGGAGGGTTTCGGACATCTCCCTCCGATCCGGGGCTGAGGCGGTCGAGTTTACAAACGGCGCTGAAATCACAATGACAGAGGCCTCGGCGTCTTTTGACGAGGATATTCAGAAGGCGCAGGTTGTCGAGACCGTCCGACAACATCTCGACAAGGAGAGGATCCTCGCTCCGCTGGGGGTGAAGGTGCTTTCCTTGTTCTTCCTTGATCGGGTAGCGAACTACAGGGGTAGTGACGGTGATGGCAATCCGAAGCTTGGGCGGATCGGCCAGTGGTTTGAGGAGGCATACACCGAGCTCGCAGCGAAGCCGCGATACAAAGATCTAAACCTCCCGCTCGTCGATCACGTGCATGGCGGCTACTTCAGCGTCGACAGTAAACAGCGCGCTAGGGACACGCGCGGTGACAGTGCGGCGGACATCGACACGTATGACCTGATCATGCGCGACAAGGAGCGGCTCTTGTCCTCGTCCGAGCCGCTGCGCTTCGTCTTCAGTCACTCGGCTCTGCGAGAAGGCTGGGACAACCCTAATGTGTTTCAGATATGCACGCTGAACGAGACGCGCGCTCCCGACCGCAAGCGCCAGGAGATCGGGCGTGGGCTACGACTCCCAGTCGACCAGCACGGCGAGCGGATCCACGACCCGCAAGTTAATCGCCTGACCATCATTGCGAACGAGGCCTACGAGCAGTTCGCCCGAGATCTCCAGACGGAGTATGAAGAGGACACGGGCCAGCGATTTGGCGTCGTCCCCGAGGACGCGTTCGCCAAGATCGTTCTTCCCAGCGAACCGTGTGGAGAATCCGATGGGCCGATAGGGCAGAGTGTCTCTCGTGACCTCTGGGAGCACCTTTGCGCCAACGGCTATCTGGACTCGGAGGGTATTGTCCAGCCCAAGTTCGATCCCACCGCTGAAGGCTTTGTGCTTGCCGTTCCGGAGGGGATGGAGCCGGTCGGTGCCGAGATCACCGATGTGATCTCGCGCTTTGTGTTCGCGAATCGGATCGTCAATGCGAAGAAGCGCCATGCGGTCCACTTCCGCAAGCAGGTGATGCTCGGGTCGGATTTCAAGGCGCTCTGGGATCGTATAAGCAAGCGGACCAAGTACCGTGTTTCGCTGTCTACCGAGGAACTCGTGGAGGCGGCTGCGCGCGCCATTGCGGATGCCGAGCAGATCGAGCCACCAAAGGTCCGAGTCCAAGTGGTCGAGCTCGAGCACAGTCCTGCCGGAATCGCTGCCGAGAAGCATGTCGACCAACACGCGTACGACACAGCAACGCCGCTGTTCTTGCCGGATATCCTTGCGGATCTTCAGAACGAGACGGACCTCACGCGCGCCACGCTTGTACGCATCCTCCGCAAGTCCGGACGGCTCGTGGACTTTACCGTAAACCCGCAGGCGTTCACCGCGCTTGTGATCTCGCGGATCAACGCCGCTCTCCACAAGCAGATGGCTGATGGAATCCGGTACGAGCCGGTGCCCGGGCTGAGCTGGGATACGCATCGGTTGGAGCCCGAGGCAAGCGGGGAGATCGAGCGATACGCCGCACGTCTATATAGAGTCCAGAATGCGTCGAAGACCCTCTACGACCACATCGAGGTCGATTCCGAGGTTGAGCGCCGATTCGCGAAGGGCCTCGATGACAACCGGCGGGTACGCTTCTTCATGAAGCTTCCGGCGTGGTTCATCGTCGACACGCCAATCGGCCCCTACACCCCCGACTGGGCGATCGTGTACGACGACTCGGAACAGTTTTACCTCATTTGCGAGACGAAGGGGTCGGTTGATCTTGAAGATCTGCGCGGACGGGAGGGGGCGAAGATCTCCTATGGCCGCCAGCACTTCGCCGCCATTGGCGTTAACTACGCTGTGGCCGTCGGCGTTGAGGAGATGATTAGCAGGCTGCCCAGCTCGTGAGACGCTTTGCGGTCCCAGCTCGCGCTGAGCCTGGTCCTACATTACGAAGCGGTAGGAGCGGCCACCGCCGGCAAGCCAACTATGGTCGAGGATTCTTCTGCACGTAGACGAGCTGGCCATTGCTGAGGCGGTACACGGTGCCGACAGCTCGGCCGTGGCCGCTGGCAGCCGGCGCACTGGATGACGGTGTGGGAATCGTTTGGGTGTGCGGCGTGGTCGGTGTGCTCGTCGATGTCCGCTGTTGCAGGCGGTGTGTGTGCTGGTCGAGTGCCGGGCCGAGGCCGGCGATCAGGAACGCGACGGCAAGAACGATGCCGATGTCGAACAGGTTGACCAGGCCGTCGAGCGGGTCTCCGGCGGCGTCTTCGATATGTCCGTGGCGGCCAAGTCCGGTGCGGCAAGTCATGTGTCGCTCTCCGTCGGGATCGGCGGTCTGGTCAGTGGCATCGCAAGGGCTTGTGCGGAGTGCGCCGCCGCTGGAATTGGTGTCGCCGACTGTTGCGAGTTCGCATGACTGTGAGGGGCGGTCGCCGTAAGCGCTGCTCGCTCGAGTGCCGTAAGGTCTTCGCTGTAAATGCGGGCACGCGTGAGTGTCAGCGCAAACGCGACCGTACCGATCAGCAGTCCGATCGTGGTGGCGGCAAACGCGGTGCGCAGGTCGCCGGCCAGCGTTGTGATCTCGCCGCGACCGAGCGCCGCTAGTCCTGGAGCCAGCGGGATCAGGGTGCCCATCAACCCAAGCGCAGGACCCGCGCGGACGAGGATCCGCGTGCGATCGAGGCGCCTCTGAACCGCGAGCTCGTAATCGGCAAGTGCGTACTCGATACCCATCTGCTCGCCCGCGAGGATCGCGTGGGATATGTCCAGGAGGGCCTCCGCCGCGAAAGCGCTGGGTGCCCGACGAGCGAGCGCAGCGGCCCGTCCGGGATCCGCAAGCACCTGGCAAGTGAGCTTTCCCAGCGCGCCGCGCCCGGCACGCGCGCGCGACCACAGCTCGGTGGCGAAACGGCCAGTCTCAAGCGCACACATCAGCAATACCAGCAGCGCAAGGATCAGCACGGGCGTACGCAGCGATGAGGCGATCCGCGCCAGCGCTTCGGCGAGACCGTCGGTCGCGGCAAGCGTGTTCACAAAATCACCTGAGGGCGTCTGCGCTCGAGCTGTGAGCCGGCGAGCAGCAATAGCGCGATTGCGCCCTCGACCGCAAATGCCAGCCACGGCGTCCGATTGCCGCCGGCTCCCGCACTGTGCAGTCCGGGAGCACCTGGTTCGGGCGTATCGTGAGCTTGTGCCCCGATCAGCACACCCCTGACCTCAGATCCGCCTGGTTGCCCGCCTTGGCGCTTGGTGTGGCTCGTCTTGGAAGCTTGCCTATGTGTATTGCCAAGTTGCCGCACTCCACCTGGCGTATTGCCTTTACTCTGGGGTTGCGGGCGGCTGAACAAAGCGGCGCCATTGCCACCACCACCGGCGATCACGCCACTTCCGGGCTGAGGGGATTTTCCGCCCTGTCCGGGTTCCGCGGTGCCTTCAGCGACCGGTGTCGCTGAGATCGGCTCGGCCGAGGTCGTGGCGGACGGTACGGCCTCTGGGACAGCTGGAATCGGCAGCGCCTGGCCGGCGAACGCGGGAGCTACGTAGGCCGTCATCCACACCCCGAGGCTTTCTTCCTTTTCCTTGAAGCGGATGTGACCGTCGGACTGTTGCATCGAAGCCATGTAGGAAAGGGGTTCGCTGCCCGTCGTTCCCGTCTGCCAGGCTTCTGGGCTCTGGCCGGCCGCCCATATCGCCTGCACCGCCCAGGCTGTCGAGGCGACGTTCGGTTCGCTTTCCCCCGGATACTCCGGAAAGCCACCGTCCGGGTCCTGGGCTTTGTGCAGATATTCGAAGGCGTCTTCCTGAGAGTGCGTGTTGTGACGGCCGGCAGCGTTCAATGCCTCGATCGCCGCGCCGGTCATGTCCACTTCTCCTGATTCCGAGCCGCTTTTGGCGCAGGTCGTGACGGCGGTCTTAGGACAGACCGCGGGCCAGCTACCGTCCGGGTTCTGCTCGTCTTCCAGCCAACTCGCTGCTCGCTGGACGGCTTCCTGCGCCGCGGGTTCCTCGACCGGGCTGAGCGCAAGGATCGCAAAGACGGTGTCGTTGATCCCGGCTGTCGCTTCTCCGGCCTGATGCATGAACGCGCCTTCTTCTGGAGCGACCGTGATCTGGCGCCCCAGAATCTGGCTGATCAGGTCGACTCCCGCGAAGTCGTGCGGTGAGGTACCGGAGGCGTCCACCACGAGCAACGCGCGCTCGAAATCGGTAGTGAGCTTCAGTTCGCCCGCGTGCTCGGCAAGATAGGCGTAGACATCCGCCCCACCGGGTTGCGCTTGGTCTTGCGGATTGATCCCGGCAGCAGCGAGCGCAAGCGCCACCCAGGCGCTGAAGTCGGGGTCCGATTCGCCGCCGGGCTCGCCACCGAATCCACCGTCCGCGTTCTGCGCGTCCTGCAGGTAGCGCACGGTGCTGTCCAGGCGCGCCTGGTTGGTCGCGCTCGGCGTGGCGGCCAGCGCCGGGCGGGCGGAGCACACAGAGAAGGCCACACACACCGCGAGGACCACCGTGAGGACCCCGGGGGCAACGGTCATCTGCATATGAGTCATCGTCACCTATCCGGCACAGTCAGGGTCCTCGCCACGCTCTCGCCGGCGGCGAGAGCGACGCTCACGCGGTAGCGTCCCGCCGCCAATCGTGGCAGCTCGACCTTCACCGGCCCGGCCCTGCTCGCCTTGACAGCGATCGTCTTGAGGTTCTCCCAGCGACGGTTGTGTCCCTTGCGGGACTGAAGGGCAATTCTCACCGTGACCGCGCCGGCAGCGGTGAGCTTCAACAACAATCGAGCGGGGCTGACGCTCTCGATTATCAGACGAGTGGGCGAACCGTACGCTGCTTTCCCAGTCGACGTTTTGGTGGGCATCGTGGTCGAGGCGCCCGCGGAGATCACACCGCCGGAGTTGCTGTCCGTGCCCGGCTGTCCACCGCTCGGACCGCCACCGCTCGGGCTTATTTCCTCGGTTTCCTTAGGGTGTTCCGCTTTGGCTTCTTCTGCATATCGCGACGGAATGCGCAGAGCATCTTCGGCAGGAGGTTCACAGCAGCCAGTTTCACCCACATTCGGTACGCACACATCCAAGCGATTCGAGCGGATCACGTCTTCTTCGCCTTTTCCGTTTACGGCAGTAGCCTTGATTCTGTGCCAGCCCGGTTCGGTGAACGTGATGCTTGCCTTGCCCTGAGCATTGGTGGCGACGGTCTCTGGGCTCTCGGTCTCAACCCGCTCGAAGCCCTTGGGGTTGGTCATAACAGGAGAGACATCCGCGCCTTCAAAAGTCGCGGAGCCCGTCCTTTCCGGATGAGCGGGTGGCACATCTTCCGCGTCGTCGCTGTAGTCGAGAACTTCGACTGCGAACGGCCTGTTCAGTTCCGCCGTCGTCGTCAGCGGGCGAGTACCGGAGCTATCGCCCGCTGGGAACAGGGCCAGAAAGGGCCTGTGACCGAAGGCATTGTATGCCCACAACACTTCATCGCCCGTGCCGAGCTCATACTGGCAGCCGCCGACGTCCGTGAAGACGTTATTGACGAGGACACCCCACGACATGCCTTCTTCTTCGCGATCCGGGCCCCAGTGCGTGATGAAATAGTCATGGTAGCCCGGATACCACTGCCCGTCGAACGTTTCCCCGATCAGGCTCATCGCATCGACAGATGCGGTCGTCGGGGTCGGGCCCGGCGTCTTGTTTTGAGGGTCTAGCGGGTTGATCCCGTCGCACGCGCGCGCTTCGCTGTCCGAGGCGGCCTGCACGTCATGACCTTCGGTCCAGATCGGTCCCTCGAACAACGTTTCGCTCCTGCCCTCGATCCGTACGTTGATTGGTATCGGCGCTGCCTGCGCGCTTGCAAGGGTGATGACGATGAGAGCTGCGACGGTCAGTGTTGCAATGGTGGTGCGCATGTGTCCTGGCCCCTTTCCGCGAGGGCGATCGACGGGCGGTTGGTCCCGCGCACACCTCGAGCGCACGCGGGACCAACCGCTATGTGACTGGGCTGTTAGGTGAACCGCAGGTAGATCGTGTCACCTAGGTGGATTTCGCTTGTCAGCGTCGCTTGTTTTTCTGTGCCGCCGTCGATGCTGTAGTCCCACAGTGCTTTGGGCGTGCTGGGATAGCCACTGATCTGGCTGATCGCTTCAGTACCGGCTTCTGAGTCGAAGCCTGTCACACATTCGCTCGGGGCCGTGCCTTTGACCGCTGCTTCGAGAGCCTTGCCGAGCGTCGTCATGGCTGCCTTGGGTTCGACCGACACAGAACAGACCTTCAGAGCCGAGCTTTCGTTGTTGACTATCAGCGTGAGTTGGCTCTTGACGCCTTCGCTGAGGCTGAATCCGCTTTCGGCGAACCATTGTTCGAGTCCACCGGTGGGCGCTGGCGGCGCCACTGTGAAGCCGGCGCCTGCCAGAGCGCGGACCGCATCCTGGCTGGAGTATTCGTTCGCGGTCGACCCGGTGGTCAGGTATCTAAACGCGCCGGCCGTTGTGCCACTCGTGAGCTGCTGGGAGATGAGGAAGTCGATTGGCGTCTTTTTCGTTCCCGACGCCGTGAATTCCATGCCTTGGGGTTCGACGCCGCAGGCGTCCAGTCCCTGCACAGCCCAGGCATTCGAGTCTGTGTTAGCGCCGAATTCGGAGGAAAACGCGCCGTTGGATGAAGTCAGCAACGACTTGAGGTAGGCCGCTCCTTTTTTGACAACGCTGCTCGAGCTTTCCACATGCGCATTGCATAGTGCGGCCATCGCAGCCCCGGTCATGTCGGGTTCCGCGGCCGCTTTGAGCTTTGTTTCGTTGCCTTCGGCCTTTTCCCAAGCCCAGCCGCCGTCGGTGTGCTGGTTTTTTTCGACCGCTTCGATCGACTTCTTCAGCAGCGCATTGGGCACACGCTGAACGCCGCCGGTCGTCTTTGCGTCGGCGAGCGCCAGGAGCGCGAAGACGGTGCCGTTGAAATTCCCGGGCGGACCGTAGTAGCCAGGGCTTTCGGGCTGATAGTAGGAGGCGATCCCGGCGATCAGGTTCTGTGTCTTTGAGATTCGCGCCGGGTCGATCCCGGCCGCGTAGGCGACCAGCGCGGCACGCTCGTATTCGGTCACCAGGGCTTCTTTTGGCCATTTCGTGGCGGTTTCGTTGCCGACCAGTTTGCGGTACCACGTCCGAGCGTCGGTTTCGGCCCCGGCCTTCTTCACGTTTGCTGCGGCCACATGAGCCGCCGCAAGCGAGTCGATGTCCCAGTCGGTGGGGAAACCGCCGCTGGTTTCCTGCAGACCCTCCAGGTAGGTGACGCCTTTACTGACAGAGGCTTCGATTTCTGCTTTGGTTGAGGTCGCCGAGGCGGTTGCGGGCAGCAGCAGCCCGCAGAGGCACGCGCCGAGCAGCGCGAGGCGATAGGTCAAGGTACGCATTGGGATGGATCTCCTTCTGTCAAGGACGGAAGGACATCTCATTTCCCACCCTGAGGGCGAGAGTGATGAAGACCTAGCCGTCCGTTCGCGAGAACAGGGTCCGTATGTTTGGTGTCACCCGTCGAGTACTCGGACTCGGGCACTCAAGCCTTCGGCTCGCTGCCCATACCGTTGCGCGTCAGTCCCGGATTCCCACCGGGTTCCCTCGAGCGCGTGACTCGGCGAACAATAGCCGCACGTCGGACGGTACGCAAACGAGCCCGCCAGGAGATGCGCTACGCTGCGGCCAAATAATCCACGGATCGGTGGCCAGGGAAGCCGGTGAGAGACCGGCGCGGGCCCGCCACTGTGACCGAGCAACAGCCCGCCGCACGCCCACGCGGCAGCCACTGGCCCCACTTTGGGACTGGGAAGGCGTAGCGGGAAAGGCTTGGAAGCCAGGAGACCTCCCTCCGATCCCTACCCATCTAGCACCCTCGTGGAAAGGGGTTCACGGATGTCCCACCAGAACCTGACCAGGGTCTGCGCTCCGGCGCGCGGACACAGCACAATCCTCTCGATGGCGCTCGCGACACTCGTGCTGGCGTTCTTTGCCGCCAGCGCTCGCGCCGCCAGCGACGAAACGACCGACGACACATTTCCCGTGTCCATCACACAGCAGGGCGCTTACGCAAACGACGGAGGCACAGTCGATTACGGGCCGGTGTCGATCTCAGGCAACGGACGCTGCATCGCTTTCGAGAGCAACTCCACCAACCTCGGCGAACAAGGGCCCGTCGGAGCGATCGAGGCATACGTCAAGGATCTGTATACCGGCGAAGTCAAGCTGGTGAGCCGCGCAAACGGCTCCAGTGGCGAACCGGCGGAGGAACCCGGTGTTGAAAACGCCAAGATCTCCGGGGACGGTCGCTACGTGATCTTCAACTCCAAGGCGACCAACCTCGTTGCCGGCCTGCCCGATGAAGAACCAGAAGAACAACATGTCTACAGGCGCGATCTACGGACTGGGGAAACCATTCTGGTCGATCGTGTGAGTGGCACAGATGGCGGGATCCTCAGCCGTGGAGCCGTCGCTGAGGCGATCTCAGACGACGGGCAATATGTCGTGTTCGCAGCCGAGGTGGCCGATCTGGAAAATCCTGCTGGCGCACATACGAAGGGCGGTATCGAAACCTTGTATGTACGCGACATGCAAACTGGGACGACGACTGCCGTCAGCCGCGCCAGTGGCTCTGCGGGAGAAATCGCCAACCAAGAAAGCCAGGCTTATTCGATTTCGCCAGACGGCCGCTACGTTCCCTTCGTCTCGAGAGCGACCAACCTTGTGCCTGGGACAGAATCGAATATTTTCCAACAGGTATACCTACGTGACGTACAAACTGGTACGACGATACTGCTCAGCCAAGCCCCCAGCGGAGAAGCCGGTGAAGGCCGCTCGGAAGATCCAGTGCTCGCGGGTGAAAATGGCTGCGAGGTGGAGTTCAATTCCGAGGCCGGCAATCTCCTAGAACCTTCGTCGATCACGATCAATGGCGAACCAATCCAAATCAGCGGCCCGCAGATCTATCTTCGCGATCTCTGTTCGACCCCCACAAGCACAACCCTCATAAGCCAGGATGCAAACGGCATCGCAGGTGACGCATACGGTTCGTTCGGCGGGAGCGTCAACGGAGGCGACATCCTGTTCGCGGGCGAATTCACAAGCGGATACCACCTCTTCTTGCGCGATCTAAGCACAGGACAGACAATGCAGCTCGACCGCGCCAGCGGAGCCGAAGGAGTATCGGCCAGCAAGGAAAGCCAAGAGGCCGCTATCTCGGCCAACGGCTGTCGCGTTGTGTTCGACTCTCAGGCCATCAACCTCTTTGGCCAGACTGGTCCACCCGAAGGACCAAATGGGGAAATACCAACGGAGGTGTATGCTCGCCAGTTGGCTGCTTGCAAAGAAGAACCCACCGTGGCGCCTACGAGCGTGACTTTCCCCACCCAGGCACAGGATACGATCGGTGCAGGGCAGATCGTCACCGTGACAGCGGGCTCCGAAGCGCTACAGATTTACAATGTGCAGCCCAGCGGCGCAAACGCCTCGGACTTCATCGTCACCGCGGACGAATGTATCGGCGAGACGTTGCAACCGGCTGAAACATGCACCCTCTTCGTCAGGTTCGCACCAGGCGCCGGCGGATCACGGTCGGCGTCGCTGATCGTTTACGCCGCTAACGCCGCCGGCCTGGAGATATCCTTGAGCGGAGAGGGCGGTCAGCTACTTTCCGGCACCAGCGGCGAACCCGACAAGCAAGGCCCACAAGGCATCCCTGGTCAGCAAGGCCCTCAGGGTCCCAAAGGCGACACAGGTTCACAAGGAAGCAGAGGCGCAAAGGGCGCACTTGGTCCTGCCGGGCCTAACGCCAGGGTCACGTGTCGGCTCACAAAGAACCGCCGTAAAATTACCTGCTCGGTAAAGCTTTACGGCAAGGCGACTAAAGCCAGTGCGCAAGCACAGCTCACCAAGAGCGGGCGTATGTATGCTCATGGCACGCTCGCGAACCTACGCCCATCGAGAGCGATCCCACGCGGCACATATATGCTGTGCCTGACCATCGACGGTCACACCCTCGCGATCCCGGTAAGACTACGATGACACCTCTAAAGCGCATCGGCTCAGATGGCGCTACTGATCGGTGTCAAGTAGACACCGATTCCGGGACGTAACCGCAGTCACCACAGCGGACATCGAGTTGAAGCAGCTAATCGTCGTCGTCTGCTCACGATACGCCGACTACTCGCGACGCATGTGGCGACTCCTCCTGTGCGAATTGCAGTGGCGTTGCGCTGCCGAGACGACCAGGGGAGGAGGAGTCGCGACCGAACAGCAGGGCTACGTTCCAATCCATCAGCAGACGCAGCTTGCGTCCGATGCCTGGCATCAGCAGCAAGTGGTAGGTGCGCGCGAGCAGCCATGCCGGCAATCCGCGCCAGCGCACTCCGAGTGTGATCGCAACCGCGTTGTTGTGGCCGAGCTCGGCAACCATTCCAGCGGTGCGGTAGCGGAAGGCATGTAGCGGTTTGTACTGGAGCGTCGCGGCGATGTTGGACGCGGCGAGCCGTCCCTGGCGGATTGCGTGTTGGGCCGTCGGCGGGCACGCCTGCCCTTGTCTGCTCGGGTCGGGGACCGCTGCGCAGTCCCCGATCGCCCACACGCCCGGACGGCCGGTGACACGCAGCTCTCTGTCGACTTCGATCCGCCCACCCTCATCGACTGGTAGCCCGAGCGAGGCGACAACGGGGCTGGGTGCCACTCCGGCGGTCCAAACAACAGTGCGCGAAGCAATATGCTCACCGTTTGAAAGGATTGCTCCTTGCGCCGTCACGGCCGCGAGCGTGGTCTGGGTGTCAATCTCGATACCACGGCCCAGCAGCTCGCGCGTCGCAAACGCGGACAGACTCGCGGGCACCTCGGGCATGATCCGCTCTTGCGCCTCGACGAGCACCCATCGCATTCCATCTGCACGACAGCGCGGATATAGCTCGATCGTCTGCGCAGCGAAGTCCTGCAGCTCGGCAAGACCCTCGACGCCCGCATAGCCAGCGCCGACGAACACAAAGCCGAGATACTCAGCACGGCGCACCGGGTCCTGTACAGACTCGGCGATGTCCAGGCAGGTGAGCAGCTGATTGCGTAGCGCAATCGCATCGGACAGAGACTTCAGGCCGGTCGCGTGCTCGGCGAGCCCGGGGATCGGCAGCACCCGTGAGACCGACCCAAGCGCCACGAGCAGCTGGTCGTAGCCGAGTTCGAGGCGCTCTCCGTCGACGCGCCGCACGGCGAGTACGCGAGAGTTGGGGTCAGCGCCCGTGACGCTCCCGATCAACAGCTCGGTCCGCACGAGCTGCGAGCGCAGCGGTACGACCACGTGGCGCGGATCGAGCGTGCCCCCCGCAGCACCGGGGAGCAGCGGTGTGTAGAGCATGAAGTTCGCGTCGTTGACGAGCGTCACGCGCGCGCCACGGTCGACCACGAGCCGCTCGAGTGCCCTGGCGGCATAGAAGCCGCCGAAGCCTCCGCCCGCGATCACAATGTGTCTGGCCACACTTTGACAGTAGCCTCTCAACCCACGTTGAGGCCAATGTCACAAGCGTGTTACAAGCCTTGGTCGGTGCAGTGCTGAGTATCTCGCGTTCGCGCCGGGCGTGATTCCTCTGAGCGGCGTTGTCCGCAGCCGCGTGCTGCCGGCGGACGCAGCTGTCACCCGTGGCGATGCTCGAGCGCGCGCGTGGTGATTTGGGCGAGTGCGGTGCCTATGAGCGAGCCGCCAATCACATCGCCGGGATAGTGCACACCGGTGTGCACTCGTGAATAGGCTACAAGCGCCGCTAGCACGCGCAGCGGGATGGCGGCGGTTGGCAGTACGGTGCCCACACCTGTCGCGAACGCAAAGGCCGCCGCGGAATGACCGGAAGGGAACGAGGTCGAGACAGGCATTCGTACCTGACGGCCTATTGGGACCTGCTCGGCGGTGCGATCCGGTCGGCTACGACGGCTAAGCGGCTTGATCACTACGTTTACCAGGGTCGCGGTGAGCGCAACCGACGCAAGCCCGGCGGTTGCCGCACGACGCCCAGACGGACCCCCAGCAATGGCGAGCGTCGCCGCCGAGGCGATCGACAGTCGCGAGTAATTGGCGGCGTGGGAGAGGCGGCGCATGGATGCATCCACCGCAGGCGTCGGTATGGCGGCGATCGTGGCATAGAGCGCAGCGTCGAGGCGCGCGAGCTCTCTCACCCAGGGGCACCGCCTCGGCAGACAGTTTTCGGCGACGGGGCAGATATCGTCGGGGCTCACTGGAGTCCATCCTATGAGGCGGCAGCCGTTGGCGATGATCGCGCCGTATGACCGAGCCGGTCAGAGACATTTCTCGCGAGCTTCCCCACATGATTGCTGGTCCTGCGAGGCTTCGCGGTCGGTTTGGTTGCGTTGAGGCGGCCCGATCGTCAAATTCGCCGCTCAAGGATCCGAGTGGGCAGGACGTGCGGTGCGACCGGCATTTGGCGAGGCTCGACGACATTTAGGGACGGAGTAGGAGACACGGCTCGACTTGAGCGCTCGAACCCATGAACCTCTGTGTGCGGCGCGCGGCCGCGGAAGAACGTTTGGAGGCGTCGCGCTTGCAACCGGGTGCCGTGCCCTCGGGCTACGGAGTTCGGATCAACATTGAATAGCACCGACCAGGCAGGGAAACATGGCTCCAATCGATAGGACGCGCCCGTCAAGGACACGCTCAAAGGCGCAGCGGCCAGAACAGGACGGGTTGCCGCGTGGGCACGTAACTGAGATCCAACGCGCTCGGATGCTTAGCGCGGCAGTCGAGGCAATCGAGGAAAACGGGTATGCGCGCCTGACAGTCGCACAGGTGATCAATCGCGCGAAAGTGTCGCGCAAGACGTTCTATGACTTGTTCGCGGACCGCGAGGACTGCTTTTTGGCGGTGTTCGAGCGTACGTTGGATCAGGTGAGCGCAAGGGTTGTGGAGGCCTATGCGCAGGAATCGTCGTGGCGCGAGGGGATACGCGCGGGCCTTGCGGCACTGTTGGTCTTCATCGATGAGGAACCCGAACTTGCGCGATTGTGCTTTGTGGACGCGCTCGCCGGAGGGCCGCGGGTGTTGGAGACGCGTGCGCGTGTGCTCGCTCAATTGTGCGCGGCGATCGATGGCGGGCGCGCTGCTGCCACGACCAAGCGTGAGCCGCCGAGCGTGACCGCCGAAGGCGTGACCGGTGCAGTGTTTGCCGTGATCCATACGCGCATGCTCGAACGCAGCTCCAAGCCATACATTGCGCTACACGGATCGCTGATGAGCATGATCGTCCTGCCGTATCTTGGTACGCGTGCGGCCACTCGCGAACTGACTCGTCCAGCCCCACAGGTACGCCGACGCGCTAAGGCGGAGCGGGGCGTCGGCAGGGACCCGATGGCGGGGCTCGATATGCGCTTGACGTATCGAACGGTGCGCGTGCTGAGTGCCATCAGGGAGCATCCGGGAGCAAGCAATCGCAAAGTAGCGGATGGGGCTGGGATCGCCGACCAAGGTCAGATATCCAAGCTGCTCTCTCGCCTAGAGGGTCTGGAACTTATCGAAAATGTCGATCAAGCACAGTCGAAGGGGGCGCCAAACGAATGGCGCTTGACGGTGCGCGGCGAGCGGGTTGAGCGGGCAACCAGACCAATGTAGGAAGCGTAGATTGCTCCACCTTGCGATGTGAGTTCCAGCGACGCTCTTGAGGTAGGGTGTTTGGGGGTGCTGTGGAAGGGGAGAAGCCAACGTCGTAGAGCGGGCGAGGCGAGGGAGTTGCTGGCGGCGGCCGGAGGGGTGTTCGATCGGTCGCTTGATCCGCGTCAAACGATGCGAACGATTGCTGGTATGGCGGTACCACAGCTAGCGGAGATGTGCGTGATCGACCTCCTGGGCGATGACGGAACGGTTGGCGCCACGGTGGCGGTGGCGGTTCACGAGGAGGCCGTCGAGCGGTTGTTGGCGCTGCGTGCCAACCATCCGCTCGATCTGGACGGCGAGCATCCGGTAGCACGCGTGATCCGCTCGCGCGAGGCGGTGGTAGAGACGAATTTGACGCTCGCGCGTACGCTCGAGCAGATCGCGCCAGAGCCCGACTCCCGCGAGTTCATTACGAGCAGTGGCTATAACTCGGTAGTGGCGACCCCCTTGATCGCTCGTGGGCGATTGCTTGGTGCGCTGTCGTCCTATTATCTCACCGATGACCGACCCGAGGACCCCGAACACCTCGCGTTGATACGTGACCTCGCGGATCGTGCTGCAATGGCGCTCGACAACGCGAACCTGTATGCCGCACGTACGCAACTGGCCCGTACGCTGCGAAGTAGTCTGCTGCCCGAGGCACTCCCTGTGCTCGACCAGGTCACGCTCGCCTCCGCCTATCATCCAGCTGGCGAGGAGGGCGAGGTTGGGGGCGACTTCTACGACGTGTTTGCGACGCCCTCAGGTTGCTGGCTTGTGGTCGGGGACGTATGTGGCAAGGGACCTGAGGCAGCTGCAGTGACCGCACTCGTACGGCATAGCGTGCGTGCGTTCGCGTTCGTCCGGTCCAGTCCCGCGCAAGTACTTGGGGCCGTCAATCAGGTGATGCTCGGGCATTCGCTTGCCTACCGATTCGCGACCGCTGTGGTGGCGCGTCTGGATTTGAGCGCCAATCCGGTGAAGGCGGTAATTGCAAGCGCAGGTCATCCTCCGCCGCTGCTATTGACGCCGGGCGGCTCAGCCAGCTGCGTGAGCCTGCGCGGAATGATGCTCGGTGTACGCCCCGGCTCGAACGTGGTTGACGTTCGGATGACACTTGTCCCAGGCTCCACGCTCGTGCTCTATACCGACGGGCTACTCGACGCCGGTGCTCCTCGACGAGGAGCGACCCCCGAGGAATTGTGCGAGCTGCTCGCCGAGCATGCTGGCGCCGCCCCCGAGCAAGTGGTGCAACGGCTGGAGCGTCAAGCTCTATCGAGTGGTGCGGGACGGCTGCGTGATGATGTCGCGATTGTCGCGGCGCGTGTGGAGACTGGCTGAGAGCAGGGGCAACAAGCACATCGATTTGATCGTTGGCTGATCCTGCGGCAAGTCCGGGCAGGCGGTCCTCTACAGCCGAAGACCGGTCCATGAAACCGCTCTACTGGGTTTTCTAAATCCGAGTCCGGCAGTCGTCCCGTTATTTGGGTGTGGTCGGATCAGGGGGTGTATAGCGGGCCTCGTGTTGCCTAGTCCAATCTCTCTACTGGTGCTGAGAATCGCGACCTCCACACTAAATGTGACCATTGCGCGGACACTCATGCCGATCGCGGCGGCGATAGCTGTTGGCGCCGCGATCGCGTTGTTCGTGCTAGTGGTGGGTGTCTGTCGTATGCGCGCTCGGCGGCGGCGGCGATATGTGCGGCTGAGGGTGATCCCCTACCGTGGCGATGACCCAACGGCGCAAGCGATCGTGAGTATGTTCGAGGCGCTCCACAAGCGTTTGCTGCGTCGCTGGTGGAGAAGACTGTTCACAGGTCAGCCATCGGTCGGTCTTGAGGTTCATTGCGACCACGAGGCATGGCTGTCGCTCACCTGTCCAGTCGGCATGCAACCGCTGGTTGAGGCCGCCCTGCGCAGCGCCTACCCGAACTGTCGCGTGCAGCGCGCGGCTCGCGCGCCGGGGGCGCCGCCCTGCGTGCTGCGCTTGAAGAAGCACTCTGTGTTCACAAAGCGAGCCAAGTTGGTCGACCGTTTTGAGCACGACCGCTCTCCGGCGGTCAACCGTCTGATCACGACGATGCGAGCGTGCGCCTCGCCTGCGTTCGTGCAGATCGCTCTGACGCCCACGCCAGCCCTGTTCGAGGGCCATGCAAAGCGCGCCTATAAGCGCCACGAGCATCACCTCTCTCGTATGCGCAAGCTGAGTCTGCCGCCACTGGACCGCTCGATGGTCGAGGACGAGGAGCTGAAGGGCGGCCTCGCGGTGCAGCACTGTCCGCTGTTCTTCGTGGATTTGCGCGTCGTTGGGCTGGATCGGTCGGTTTGCGAGCGTATCGCTTCGGAGCTGCGCGCTACTGGTGCGGAGAATCGACTCGTCGAGCGCGGCACGCCGATACGCCACGGCTGCTTTGGTCTGTATACGCGGCGTGTACTGCGCGGTGAGGGCAACCCGCTGCCCTCGATTCGAAAGGGGGTGTTTGCCACGACAGAGCTCGCAAGCGTGTGGCATCTGCCGTCGGTGGCATATTCGACCGTTCCGTTTGCCCGCAATCCGCTTCCCCTCGCGCCGGCGTCGCCCGCAATCATGCGGCCCGAGGAGGGGATGGGCGGAACGCTGCGTGACGCGCATGGTCCAGTATCGATCCATCCTCAACTGCGTCGCCAAAATACAGCTGTACCGGGCACCGTAGCGCAGGGTAAGTCAAGCTACCTTGTGGCAACGGTCGCCGAGGATCTGCGGCGTAGTAGGTGTGCCGTGATCGTGCTCGACCCTAAGGGCGACGCAGCCGAGGCGGCCGTCAGCCTGGTGGCGCCCGAGCGCACGTGCACGCTGCTTGACTTGGCTCATCCGACCTGCGGCTTCAATCCGCTCGCGGTGAACGCGCCGGCCGATACGATCGCTGATTACGTCGTATCGGCCCTGAAGAACCTCTTCGATGAGGGCGAGATCAAAGCCTCATCCGATCGCTATCTGCGCAACGCGATCATCGCCGTGCTCGCGTATGACAACGCGAGTACGTTGTGGGACGTTGCGCGACTGCTTTCGGTTGGAGAAGAGGGCTATGCCTACCGTTCGCGCGTCGCCGGGCGCTTGCGAACGCAACCTGAGTTCAAGGAGATTTCGGAGTTTTTCACGAGCGAGCTATCGGCGCAACTCGCTGACGCGCGCGGCATGACTACGGCGAAGCTCGATGCGCCCGTAAACAAGCTCGCGCGACTACTCAACTCGCCCTCGATCAAGCGGGTGTTGCTCAACGAGTCGCTGCAGGTGAACTTCGATCAGGTGATCTCTGAGGGAGAGGTGCTGGTCGTGAAGGGCGCGCTCGGGGCTATGGGTGCAGGCAACACGAGCGTCTTGATGCAGCTATTGGTTGGAATGCTCGACGCGGCGCTCGCGCGCTGTCAGGACGGGGTTTCAGCCGAGCGACGCACGGCGGTTGCGCTGAAGGTGGATGAGGCACCGCTTGTGCTCAACCGCGGTTTCGCCGAAACGATGGCGCTGAAGCGCTCCGCGGGACTTGAGACGGTCGCATGCTGGCAGACCGATTCGCAGTGGATCGATCGCGATGTGCGTGCGCAGCTAGATGCGCTGTTTGCTCACCGCGTGTATTTTGCGACTGCGTCTGTGGCGGACGCTCGGGCTGCGGCGAGCTTGATGATGGCGGAGTTCTCTGACACGGTGCGGCCAGGAATCCGCAATCTGGCCGATCTTGGGCGCCCCGACGTACGGTTGCATCTGCCTCGGCACAGCGCGATCGCCAGTTGGGTCACACCCGAGGGGCGACAGTCCCCATTCATCGCGCACACCATGCCCTTGCGTGTCGACGACCAGCGCCTGGTGTTGCACGCTGCCAGACAGGCCGAGCGGGGAGGACGCTATCGAGAGGATCTCAGCCAGCCACATTGGGAGCGTGAGCCGGCCCCGGCGGTTGTCAGCCAGCATTCGAAGCCTGCCGGCGTGCATGCCTTGGAGTCGGCTGCTAGCCCTCCGGCGAGCGTCGTGCCGTTGTCGCAGGCGGATCTCGAGCCTGCCGCCGAGTCGCTTGCCTCCAACGGTCGCGTATCGACCGAGACCCTCGTGTCGGCATCCAGCAAGGCAGATCCAATGACCGTTGGGAGGCTTCCCTCCACGGTTGCTGAGAGCTATCGCGAGCTGGTGGACATCGGGTCCGTCCACAGCGTACGCTGGGCCAAGGCTGCTGCGGTCGGAATCGCACTCGAACCCGATCCGCTGGACATCGAGATCCTCGGGATGCTCGCCTCGATGCGACATGTACTCAGCAGTCAGATCCATCGCCGTTTCAACGAGGGGCGAGCCGCGACCACGACTCAGCGGCGTCTGAAGCGGCTATCCGATGCCGGTCTGGTGGCACGCTTTCAGTTTCACCGCAGAGACGGTGGAGGGGTACCGATGTGCTACTCAATCACGCCCGCAGGAGCCGGTCTTTGCGCGGAGCATGATGGATCGGCTGCGCGCTACAGGATGAGCAAGGAGTCGCATTTGGATGATCCCGTTCCGATTCAAGCCAGTCCACGTAAGGGCGATCGGCTACTGCGACAGGCCTGTCAAGACGTTCGCGCGGCTGGCTGGGCCTTTGCCGTGGAGCGTGCGCTAGTGGACAGTCCGCTTGCGTTGAGCGGTCCCGTCGACTCGGTGATCACTCCACCATCCCGCTCGAAGTCAGGTGAGCGACGCCTGCTGGCGCTCTCAGATCTGTGCTTGCCCGGCGGTCGTACCCCCCACGATTTCCTGCATACGGTTGCCGCCGGATCGCGAATTGAGCTCGAGCATTTTCAAAGCGTCCGCCCGGATGTGACGATCGCCTCAAAGAACGGGCGTCAGCTGCTTGTCGAGCTTGACGATCGTCTGCCAGGGGGTGCGGGCGCAGCGAAGCTCGAGCGCTACGATCACTTTCTTGTTGGTTGGTCCACCCAGCTTCAGCGCTACACTCGCCCAGACGCTGAGCTGCCACTCGTGGTTTTTGTATGCCGAGATCGAGAGCGTGCCCGCGAATGTGCCCGTCAGGCCGATCATGTATTGACTGCCTGCAGGGCCTACGCAGGGGAGTATCCATCGGCTTGGGAGTACGTCGGACGCGAACGCTTGGTATTTGCCTCTGAGCGCGACGCTCACGAGGGGCTGATGTGTGCGTGGGGAGTACCTCGTCTGCCTCCAGAGGTGCGAGTCTCAACGGCCGGCGGCGGCCCCGGCCGGCGCGATCCGCTGATTGAACTCCGTAAGATCCGCCTTGGTTGATGATGCCGCGTACAAGAAGTGCGAGCATTGCTGGGACAAGTCACGCGAGTTGCCCGGACGGCTAATGCAGGCAGTCTCGCGGGGCGGAGGCAACGGGCTCTGGTATCGATAAATCGAATTTGCCTTATAATCAGGCAGTAGGCCGACTACTGAATATAAGGATGGTCCGACTGGCTAAAATTTAGTGTGGGCATGGGAAACAATCCGTGGGGACTCCGCGAGTTCTCTTGACACTCCAGTGGGAGTGGCCAAGAATGCCCGCCAGACCTGTTCCATGGGTCTAAACGACGCGGCTCTGAGTGTCTCTGGCCAATGACAGATGCTTCGGGCCGTGCCAACCACCCCCCGGAGGGCCGGCTGGCGTGGTCGTACGGCCGGAGGAAGCCCCTCGGACCGATCCGACTCCCAGTCGGTCCTTCATACGACTTTGTGATGCCCGGTTCGATTGGCTGGGAGTAGTTGCAGGAAGGTCCCGATCTGCAAGTAGGAAACAAACAAGTGGAACTATCTCTATGGATTTGACAGAGCGTGAGATTTTCAGCATGATGAGGCGGTCGTCAGCGCGTAGGCGGCATGGTCTGACTCGGGACGTCTCGCGGACTAGCGTCTCAGAGGCCGGCCAGTCCTCGCCGAGGGCCGACTGGGTGCGACTGTGCGAGCTGGAGAAGGCCTCTCCTGGCTCCAGTCGCGGACCCGGTCGGCCCTCGTGCAGGTGGGGCACTCCGTTGGCTGCTGTGCAGGTGGGGGTTCGTCGGTCCCATGCGGGTGGCGGTCGGCCACATGTAGGCGTCGGTCAGTCCCATGCAGGTGGCGGTCAGTCCCATGCAGGTGGGGCGCGATGGCCATGATCGGTGATGCTGGTTACCAGATTGTTGACGGCCTTCGGTACGTCTTGACATGCTTGCGACGTTGTGCAAGGATCCCCTTCGGTCCGAGATCCGGAATATGGATCCGATCAATATCACCGTTTGGTCAGGCAATATCTGACACGCATGTATTTCGGGTGATCATCAATCGTGAGCTAAGGAATTCAATACTTCCCAGGAACCGAATGGGCGGATAAGGGAAGAGGGTTCGGATACCGCAGTCTCCCCCCACTGCGGTCCGAGCAAGCCTCGGCGTGATGTTGATTCGTGCCGGGTACTGGGCCCGTGCGGCGGGTGTGGTATGACCTGAGCCATAGTTGCCGTGCGGGACCCCTAAGAATCCATCTGAAACTCCCAGGTTCATCCCGAGAGGGCCGTGCGAGTCCATCTGGCGGGTTTCCGGATAGGCACAAAGAACCCGTTTTAGAATGAAGGGTCGATGTGGTGGGGTCGAATTCTTCCGGTAGGCGTGGCCGGCTATCTATGCGAGTCCCCGTTCTTGCCAGCCCAAACGATGCCTTTCAACAGTAGCCCGGGTCGAACCTCCAGCTTGAGTGCAAGCTTCAGCACCGTGCGCAGGTTTGGCTCGCGCCGGCCGTTCTCGTACACGCTGATCGCGGCACGGTCGACTTTGGCATCGAGAGCAAGTCGCTCCTGAGAGATACCAGCGTGGACGCGCGCCCATCTCAGGTTCACGCCGAATCGCTCTGCCGGATCACCTTCAGACCGCCTGGTGTGCGTCGGACCGCTGCTTGGCGAGTCGCTTCGCCCGACGCCGCGCAACAGCTCGGTCGGCCTGAGCCCCAGCGCGGCGCAGATGCGCAACAAGGTGGGCATGTCCGGGGCACGCTCGCCGCACTCGAGCCGGCTGATTGCAGCGCGGTCGACGGGAACTTTGGGTGATACCTGGGCTTCGGTCGCGGAGGACAGTTCGGCCTGCGTATAACCGGCACGCATGCGAGCGCGGCGCAAGTTGCTACCAAACGCCCTGACCTGCTCGGCGATCTCTCCATCGTCGTCTCCTGCCATGTACGCATCATTCACGGCTGATTACAAAAGAGCCACTGAACAAGCACCACAATTATGCTTAGCGCCAAGGTCACCCATGCGTGGGTCTTCATGCGGATGTGTCTCACGATCTGCTCGGCGCCAGACTCAGCGCACGCTCATGTCCGCGAAGGGTCGAAGCGCGATGTATTCGGCTATATCTGTCAGGCCGGGCAACTCGCGCGCTCGCTCGCTTACTACATATACAAAGCACAGCTCAAATAGGGCGCTCGCGGTTGCCTCGATCGCGATAGTCGTCGGTGGTTGACCGTTGGCGTCGAGTTCCAGTCCGGGCTCGAGCATCGCAGCGTAGCCATTGATCGCCTGATATGCGGCGTTAGCGGCCTTCGGGCTCGCCGTCAAAGCGTCGATCAGCGCGAGATGCGCATAGGCAGGCTCAGATGCGAGAAACTCAAGCAGCGTCGCTATACCTGCACGCACGGCCGTGGGCCAGTCCTCTCGGGATTCGTATGCACGCTCGACGATTGCGAGCGCCTTGCGGTGGCCGAGCTCATACGCCACGAGAAACGCATCCTCCTTACCGGAGAAATGCTCGTAGAAAGCTTGCACAGATACCGCTGCCTCCTGGACGATCTCGGGTATCGTGGTTGCGCCGTAGCCCTTTGCTGCCGACAGATTCGCCAGTGCATCGAGGATCCGCTCGCGCTGGTTGTGAACGACAAAGCTGCGCGAGACGTTGCCTTCGCCGCGAGGCAGGCCCCTTCGCTCGATCGTGCGTGAGCTGAGCGACAGTGTCCCCGGTGCACGTCCCCCCACCGGTATGGAGGTGGCTGCATTGATCGCTGCTGTCTGCGCGGACATCGCATCCGATCCTGGTCTGTAACGACCAACCCACGCGGCCACTTCTGGTGCGAGCTCTTGCATGTCTGCACGTCGCGGTCGGCGCACACGAGCCCCACGTCGTGCTCTCGCATACAGGATGCGCAGAATTGCACCGACGAGGACTCTCGAGAGGAGCCCACTATCGGGATCCTCGCCAAGTGCTCTTTTGAGCGGACGCGCGAGGGCTTCGAGTGTGCGCTCACGACGTTCGATGCCCGCGGATCCGGCGGCCGTTAGCTCGACGGCCAGAACCCTGAGTGCCGCTGGGCTCTCAGATGCCAAATCAAACAGCTCGTTCACCAGGGCATCGATTACAGGCGAGGTCCTGCCGGCACTGAGCGCGTCCGCTTCGTCCGCCGCGTCGTCCTCGTCGGGCGCCCCGGTAATCCGCTCGACTCGCTCCACCCATTCGCTTGCGATCTTGTCGCTGAGTGCAAAGAAGCAGGCATGCTTGTCCCCGAAGTGCTCGTAGAAGGTCTTCCGCGATGCCACTGCCTTGGCGATCACATCGGCCACGACTGTCGTCCCGTAGCCCTTCTCGCCGACGCTGGCAAGCATTGCCTGGAGCATTCTGGCGCGAGGATCAACCATGGCTTGGGTGCGCTTGCGTGCCTTTCGAGGTGCTCGCCGATCGCCCGGCGGCGGATCCGCTGTACGTCCATCGGTCTTGTCCACTAACCGACATTGTGACTACCAAGGCCGATTGGTGCCAACTGCTCACATCTGCGTCTAGCTCTTGTCAGTCGCTCGCGAGTCCACCCTGGGCCTGGAAGGCTTCGATCTCAAGCCCGACTTGGCTCTGCAACGCTTGTGCATCTACCCTGTTTCACGGGCCATAACCCCCCTTTTGCATGCAGTCACCTGATGTACGCGACGCGCCATGCTGCAGTCGCCTTCCCGCGAAGAACTGACGCGACTGCAAACTTGGCGCCGGATTCTGGCGGTTTTCGCTGGAGGAGTGCGGTGCAGTCGGGGGGCACGTGTGGTTCTAGGAGCCGCTTTGCCTTGCGCGATGGATCGTTTCCCACCAAGACCGCTAGGCTTTTGGTCCTTCCCTTTCCCCTGTATCCATGAGTCGTTTTGGTCGATGCCGACCGCGCAACTCGCATTCGCGAGAGTTAGAGACAAGCCAGCGCCTCCTTCCAAGGATTGCTCCGGGATGCATTGTTGCTGCGTGTTCGCGTCGTCAGTGTTCATGTGACTCTCGAGCCGGTCGAGGCTTCAGCCCCGACGCCAGCCGACCGTCTGTTTCGATAACCACATCCTGAGCGATCCGCGGCCAGCTTTCCGTCGCCGAGTTGAGCTTGAACAGCGCTTTCCGAGACCCCCTTTAGGGGGCCTCGGAGGTCCCTTGCTGAGCTCGCCGCGTTTGCCTCACGCCGCTTGACGGCTCGACCGTGCGGGCCTACAAGGCACCCGATGTACAGCAATTTGGTCGCCTGACCTACCCAGGTGGCCGCGACCGTCAGGAGCACTCCATGCCGCCCATGCTCTCCGTTTCATCGCCAGCCGCGCAGCGACCAATCTCGCGCCGAGGAGCTCACATTCGGCCGCTCTCTCGGGTCTCGGTGTCCGCCCGGCGGGGTGCTGGGATCGCCATGGCTTGTCCGCTCGCCGGCTATCTCGACGCCGAGGGCCGTGCGCGCGAGTTGTTTGCGCTTCCGGGCCATGCCGGCAGCGTGCTCGTACTCGACCGCGATGCCGCGACACTCTGCGATCGTCGGCTCGTCGCGCACCTTGCGGCCGACGAGCCCCGCGAGAACGTCGAGATTATCTGCCGCCACTACCTCAAGGACGCAAACGGACGCTGGTGTCGACGGGTGCAGCCCGAGGATCTTGAGATTTCGCCGTCGGTCGAGCTCGGATCCGAAGCGCATGCTGTTGACTCGCATGCATCTGGGGCTTACGTCGCGGATTCCGACGGCAACACTTACCGTCTCGGGGCGCTTGCCGGGAAACAACCCGCCCCCCAGCTGCGTTGGTGCCGGCGTTCGGCGGGCGGTGAAGACAGCGAGTGGGAACAGGTTGGCCTGCGTGACGTCGTCGGCGCGCTTGAGAGCTACGAGCCCATGCGCACGCTTACAGAATTGGCGATTGCCGGGCAGATCGACTATCCCGGTGCTCTGCTGACCCGTCTTTGCACCGAGCTCGAGCGGCTGTGCACAAGTCCGATCGTTCTGAACCGGGCCCTTCGTGAAGCTGTGCTCGATGCGATCGATCATCGCGGCGTGAGCATGAGCGAGATCGCGTTGCGCTGTGGGATCGTCAAGCGTGATCGACACGGCAAGCCCAGCGGTGAGACCAGCTGGCTTGCTCGACGTATCGGGATCATGCCCGAAGGGGGACAGAAGGAGATCACGCCATGGGTCCATAGCGACGTCCTTGCGGTGATCGCGCGCAAAGGACTTGGCATCAGCCCGCGCGAGGTCGAGCTCCAGTGAACAGCCGGGTTGTCCAAGCAGCACCGCAGCTCGGTAGCGATGAGGGTCAGGAGACGATCCTTGTCGTCGAGTGCGATGAGGTGATTGGGTGTGATCTTGTAGAGCAGCTTCGCGCCGACCGCTACCGCGCGGCACTCGCTCGCACCGCGGGGCATGCTCGTACTCTCGCTCGTGCTCGTTCGATTCGAGCGGTGGTGCTTTGCACACTCGACTCCCCCCACGGAGCGCTCGATCTACTCGATGAGATCCGTGGATCAACGAGCGACTCGTCTGGAATGTCGGTTTGGGAGGACTGCCTACCCGCGATTGTGCTCAATCCGAACGCAGAGCAATTGGATATGTTGCGTGCGTTTGAGATGGGTGCCGACGACTTCATCGGTGGCGAGCAGTCCTATCTAGAGTTGCGCGCTCGCCTGAAGGCTGTGTTGCGCCGCGTCGAGGGCTCGCGCACCAAGCGACTATTGCGCGTAGGACCGCTTGAGATCGATACCCGCGCACATATTGTGCTCGTCGCCGGGGCCTCTGTTGAGCTGTGTCGTTTGGAGTATGAGCTGCTAGTTCACCTTGCCCGCGATCCAACTGGCGTGTGCTCAAAGCGGGAATTGCTTCTCGCGATCTGGCATCAACGTCTCGGTGTCGGCGTGCGCACCGTCGACAGCCATGCCAGTCGTCTGCGTCGCAAGCTCGACGCGGCTGGTGCGCCTGGGCTTGTCGTAAACGTGTGGGGCGTCGGCTACCGCCTGATCTGACCACATGTGTGGGGCGTCGGCGACCGCCTATCTGACCACATGTGGCATTGGCCGCCGGCTGATCTGATCCCACCACCATCTTGACGGGCTCAGCTACTCGCTGAGCCTTATATCGCGGGCCCCAGTGGCCTGTCGAGCTAACGGGCCTCACCGGTCCGCGAGGTCGCGGGCCCTCAACGACCCGTTGAGCTCACCACAGCGGCGAGGCCCCACGGTCTCGCCGCTGCTCGTTAACCACCACGACCGGCACGGACCGGTCCACAGAAAGGAGCGGCTGATGCCGTCGTCCCCCTACACAACAGAACCAGCGGTAAATCCGCTTGCGCCCCTGGCCGAGCTGGTCGGTTGGCTGATGTCAACCACCATGCACGTGATCCTCGGCCTTCTAGCCGGCATGATCCTCGCGCGCGTGATGCGCCAGCGCCACCTGCGCTGGACCTGGGCGGCCTCGGCCCTCGCACCCGTCGTGCTCGATCCCACGATGTTCGCTGGATGGTCGCTCACGCTGGCCACCGGTGCCCTGTGCGCAGCCGTGCGCGGTCGGCGCTGGCACCGTGAAGACCTGATGGCAGGCGGCGACCTCGCCGAGATCGCCGCGCGTCGGGATGGCCCACTAGATGTATTGCGCTCACTATCGCGGCAGCTGCGGGGGCGCATCGCTCCCTCGCCCGCATTGACGGCGCTGCGAGACGGACAGATCGTGCTCGGGCGCACCGAGTCCGGCGAGACGATCTCGATCCCGTTTGGGGCCGGCGACGGCGGTAGGCACACTCTGATCGTCGGAGCCACCGGCTCGGGCAAGACGGTCACCGAGACATGGATCGCGGCGCGAGCGGTCGAAGCCGGACTTGGCGCGGTCGTGATCGATCCAAAGGGAGACCCACGCATGCGCGAGCATCTGCTCGACGCGGCTCGGCAAGCCGGTGCTCGGTTTGTCGAATGGTCTCCGCTGGGACCGTCTGTGTACAACCCGTTCGGTCATGGTGAGGCCAGCGAGATCGCCGACAAGGCACTTGCCGGGGAGCGCTTCACTGAGCCTCACTACCAGCGCCAAGCCCAGCGCTACCTCGGACACGCGGTGCGCGCTCTGCGCGGCGCGGGAAGCGAGGTGAGCTTGCCGGCGCTTGTCGAGCAGCTCGACCCCGCGCGCTTGGAGGTGCTCGCCAGAGCGCTGCCCGAGCGCCAGGCGCAGGCGACCCATGAGTACCTGGACTCGCTCACGCCTCGTCAGCGCGCCGACCTTGGCGGTGTGCGCGATCGGCTGGCGATCATGGCCGAGTCCGACGTGGCGCCGTGGCTCGATCCCTCCACACCCGGCGCGCACACGTTTGACCTGTTGAGCGCCGTGCGTGAACGGGCTGTTGTGTATTTTGACCTCAAAGCCGACGCATGGCCACTGCTCGCACACATGCTGGGCGTGGCGATCGTGCAGGACCTGCAAACCACGGTGGCAGCGCTGCAGGGCTCTCCGGTTGCCACGGTCGTGGTGATCGACGAGTTCGCGGCGATCGCGGCCGAGCAGGTGGTGCATCTGTTTGGCAGGGCTCGCTCGGCGGGCATCAACTTGTTGCTGGGCACCCAGGAGCTGTCCGACTTGCGCCCGGAGGGACGCAGGCAGCTCTTGGAGCAGGTGCTCGGCAATCTCTCCGCGCTGGTCGTCCACCGCCAGGTGGTGCCCGAGTCAAGCGAGCTGATCTCGCGAATTGCGGGCAGTCGCGGGGTGTGGCGTACCTCGCAAAGCGACAGTGGCCGCTGGACGCGCACACGCTCCAGCGCTCCGCTGCTGGCGCCCGATGGGATCCGCGCTCTGCCACCGGGGTGGGTCGCGGCGATCGAGCCGGGTCGGGGCGCCAACGTGCGCATCGGCCAGATCTACTCCTCGGTCGTCCGGTCCAGCGGAAGGAGGCCCTCATGAGCCGGCACGCACACGCGCCGAAAGACAAGCAACCGGGCAGTCGCCAGGTCCACGACGAGGAGGTCCACATGAATCGATCCACACACCCACCCACACCCGAGCAGATCGAGCTTGCCCGCTGGACGGCTTCCCTTGGAGCCGTCACAGCCGAGGCATTGGCTCACCGTCGCGCTGTCAGCGTCGCGTCGGCTCGCGCGAGACTGGTCGCCGCCCAGCGCGCCGGCCTGCTCTCACGCGAGCGTCCGTTGTCTGGGCGTCCCTCGCTGTTCAGCGCGACGCGGGCCGGTCTGCGCGCCTGTGATGCGCGTGGCATGCAGACGTGCAATGTAAAAGGGTCCAACGCTCATCACCTGATCGAGTGCGCTGCGGTAGCCGCGGCGCTCGAGCGTTGCTACCCAGATCATTGGGTTGCAGGTGAGCGCGAACTGCGTCGCGACGAGCAGGAGCACGACCGTCTACTTGCTAGTGCACAGCTCGGCTGGGCGCAGGCACGCGAGAAAGGTCGGCACCGGCCCGACCTCGTGCTGTGGCCGAGCACGACCGGCGAGTTGCCGGTTGCCGTCGAGGTAGAGCTGACGGTCAAGGCGCACCCGCGCCTGGTGGAGATCTGCCGCGCCTGGGCGCGTAGCCGGACGGTCGCGGGCGTGTTGTATTTCGCGCCGGCGAACGTCGAACGGGCACTTTCGCGAGCGATCGAGGAGGCACAGGCATCCGAGCGGATCGTCGTCCTGCCTCTGGATTCACTGCCCGGGGCGGGCGATCACAACGCCTAGCCGCGCGGTCTGCGGCGAGCGCGTGCGATCCGGGTCCCCTGGTCGCCGAGGCTTTTCAAGCGCCGGCCCAGGGGACGCATGAGGAGATCCGTACGCGGGAAATTTAGCCCGTCAAATAGGGCTAAACGCCGCGTTTGGGTGTCTTGCGCCGAAAACCGTCCCATGCGCTGCGTAGCTTCAACGGGGGGCGAGCCAACAGCAAAGGAGAACATCATGTCCTACTCGAACATCAACCGCGTCGTGCTGGTCGGACGTCTCACCAGCGATCCCGAGTTGCGCTCGCTGCCATCCGGCTCGAGCGTGTGCGCCCTGCGCGTCGCTTGCAACATGACCCGCAAGAACATCGAAGGCGACTATACGGAGAAGCCCAATTTCTTCAATGTCAGTGTGTTCGGTCTCGCGGGCGAGTCGGTCCATCGCTATATGAGCCGCGGTCGTCGCGTCGCGATCGACGGGCGCTTGGACTGGCGCGAGTGGGAAACGTCGGAGGGCGCCAAGCGCCAGGCCGTCGAGATCGTCGCCGAGAGCGTCGAGTTCCTCGACGGTCGCGGCGATCACAGCAGCTCCAACGGCTCCTCTGAGGACGAGGACGCAGCCGAGGGCTCCCATGACGAGGAGCGTGAGCTTGTCGGTGTGGGAGCTGGGATCGAGGACGACCTCGTCTTCTAGCGCCCGTGCAGCAACGCACTCGGTGCGGCGGGATGTCCACTGCGACATCCCGCCGTCATCCGCGCTGGCGCACGGGGCGCCTTTTTGTGTTTAAGGGCCCAAGATGCGTAAACTGCCGGCCGCGGCGCCGTCATCAGGCGTTTGCATACCTTCCCGAGCCCACAAGGAGCCCTTCCCGGTGCCAGTCAACACCAAAGCGATCGGAAAGACCTATGCGCCCACCATCTACGCGGTGGGCCGAGAGAAGATCAAGGAGTACGCCCGCGCGGTCGGCGAGACCAACCCGCTGCACCTCGACGAGAAGGCTGCGCACGACGCCGGCTACGCCGATGTCGTGGCCCCGCCGATGTTCGCGGTTGTCTACAGCTCTCCGTCGGTTGCGCCGTCGCTGTTCGATCCAGAGGTCGAAATGAACTTCGCGATGATGGTTCACGGTGGCCAGCAGTTCGAGTGGGGCCCGCTTGTTGTCGCGGGCGACGAGATCACCACGACAGCGTCGGTCAAGGACATCTCAGAACGCGATGGCCGTGGCTACTACGTATTCGAGTCTGTGTCGGTCAACCAGCGTGGCGAGCAGGTCTGTCGTGGAACCTGGACCAACATCGTGCGAGGAGTTTGAGTTATGGACGATCTTTCAGTTGGGGCACAGATCCCCGAGGTTCGCGTCACTCCCGACAAGTACCTCACCGCTCGTTATGCGGGCGCGTCGGGCGATTTCAACCCGATCCATATCGATGAGGAGTTCGCGCGTGCCGTGGGTCTGCCCGGGCGCATCCTGCATGGTTTGTGGTCGATGGCGCAGGTCGCGCGCGCGCAGACCGAGGCGGCCGGTGGTCCTGCCACGCTCAAGCGGCTGTCGGTGCAGTTCCGCGGCATGGGCGTGCCCGAGCAGGAGGTCGTCGTTAGTGGCACCGTTCGCGAGGCAAGCGATGGTCGTGTGATCGTCGATACCGTCGCCGAGCAGGCCGGTAATCAAATCATCCGCAACGCTGAGGCAGAGCTGCAGGTTTGAGCTGGATCGAGGAGCGTCGTGGCTCGGATCGCGGCGGCGCTCCCGATCGCCGTGTCGCTGGGCTTCGGGGGCCCCTGTTTGTAGGCCCCTCGAGTTCCCGCATGTATGCGTCGCAGAGGTTCAAGGGCTCGCAGGCCTAGGTCCGCGGACGCAGACCCTAAGATCAGAGCATGCTGACACCGCGACAGGAGCTGATCTTGCGCAAGGTGGTGGAGGATTATCTGCATAGTGGCCAGCCGGTGGCCTCCAAGACGATCGCCGCCGACCCGAGCCTCGACTGTGGACCCTCTACTGTCCGCAACGAGCTTGCGCTGCTCGAGGAGCACGATCTGCTCGCCCATCCCCACACATCTGCGGGACGTGTGCCCACCGATGCTGGGCATCGTTATGTGGTCGACAGGATGCTTGACGCCGGTAAGAGCCTCTCGCCGGTCCGTCCGCTCGCGCTGTCCCTAACGCGCCGGGAGATCGAGGAGGCGATGCGTGTAACGAGCGTCGCGATCTCCCGTGTCACAAGCCTGCTGGCGGTCGTCTCAGCGCCATCGCTCAATACGACCACGATTCGCCACGTCGAGGTGCTTGCGCTGCAACCACAGGTTGTGATGGTCGTCGTGATCACCTCGACCGGCGGCGTGTCCAAGCTGCTGACCACGTTCGACGGTTCCGTCGATCAGGGACTACTTGGCTGGGCCGGTGAATATCTCAACGAGCGACTCGTTGGTTACGGCCTGGGTGCTCGCATGCTCTCCAAGCGACTCGAGGATCCCAGCCTTGGTGCCAGCGAGCATTCGTTTGTCGATCGCCTAGCACCCGCGTTTGGGAGTCTCGCCACTGAGACGGAGGACACGCTCTACGTCGACGGTACAGCGCACATGCTCTCAAACCAACGCCTACGCGACGCGATCCAGATCAACGAGCTGATGGGTTTGCTGGAGCGTCGCGTCGCGCTTCTGCGGGTGCTGCGCTCCGCGCTCGGCGAGCCCGACGTGTATGTGCGCATTGGTCGTGAGAATGAGATTCCCGCGATGCGCTCGCTGGCGTTTGTTGCGGCCGGCTATGGGTTGGCGCGTCGCAGGCTTGGCACTGTGTCGGTGATCGGTCCGGTCCACATGGACTACGCCGGCGCGATCGCCACTGTGCGCGAGGCAGCCCACGAGCTTTCGCGCTTCGTCGAAGATGCCTACGCCGAGTACTGATGAGCGCGCGACGAGCACCCATAAGCGCGCGACGAGCACCAGGCGAGCACGCGATGAGCACACGAGGAGCACCAGGCGAGCGCGCGATGAGCACACGATGAGCACTACGAGGACCAGATGAGCGCCACCACCCCTCGCGATCCCTATGAGGTGCTTGGTGTTTCCCGTGATGCCGCCGAGCAGGACGTCAAGAAGGCCTTTCGCCGCTTGGCGCGTGAGCTTCACCCTGATGTCAACGCGCACGACCCTAACGCCGAGGATAAGTTCAAGGAGGCCGCGGAGGCCTATGAGATCCTGTCCGATCCGGAGCGCCGCGCCACATACGACCGCTACGGTCACGAAGGCCTGCGTTCCGGCGGCTACGCGCCCAACTTCGACTCGTTTGGTTCGATCGGGGACCTGTTCAACGCGTTCTTTGGCTCCGGCAGCCCATTCGGAGGCAGCTCAGCGCAGGCTCTCGGAGGTGATATTGCTGTCGCGGTCGAGATGACCCTGCTGGAAGCCTCGCAGGGTGGCACGGTCGACGTTGGCTACGAGGCGATCGATCGCTGCGAGCACTGCCACGGTAACGGCGCTGAGCCCGGCACTCCAATTGAGCGCTGCTCTCGCTGTAACGGTGCCGGCCAACTGCAGAGCGTCGTGCGCACCCCCTTCGGGCAGATGATGCGCACGAGTCCATGCGATGCGTGTCACGGCGACGGGCGGATGCCAACTTCTCCGTGTCGCGAGTGCCGGGGCCGAGGACAGCAGGCGGTCAAGCGCAACGAGCAGGTGAGCGTTCCCGCTGGCATTTCAGACGGTCAGCGCATCCGTATCAGTGGCCGGGGCCATGCGGGCGAGCACGGCGCTCCCGCCGGCGATCTGTATGTGCTCGTGCGGGTAAGCGCCGACGAGCGCTTTGTGCGTGAAGGCGACGATCTGATCACCGCGCTCGACGTCCCCGCGCCGCTGGCCTCGCTTGGCGCGACGCTTCAGGCGCCAACGCTCGATGGGCTCACGGCGGTTGAGGTGCCCGCCGGCACACAACCAGGGAGCGTGCTCACCGTGCGCGAGCTGGGCATGCCATCACTGCGTGGAGGACGCCGCGGCAACCTGCGGGTTGTGGTCAACATCGTGATTCCGCGCCATCTCGACGAGAATCAGCGCGAGTTGCTTGGTCGCCTGAACGACACCCTCACAGACCGCAACCTGAGCTCTGAGGAATCGGTCTTTGCCAAGCTGCGTCGAGTGTTGCGCCACCAGGCGGCGTGATCGGCATGCAATGCCACCAGCTTGCATGATCGGCGTCTCGCGCCCCGGACCCGCGTGATTCGCCTGGCGCTGCGCGTGCGGCGCGTCGATGCCGAGCTCGTGCTGGCTGAGTTGCTGGAGCTTGCACCCGGAGGGGTCGAGGAGCTGGAGCCGCCGCCGACGGATGGGGGAGATGCAACCATCGAATACGCCGTGTACGGTGCTCCGGGCGAGTTGCCCGACCTGCCGGATCTGCATGCGGCCGCGGGTGGTGCGCTGGTTGAGATATCAACCAGCGAAGTGCCTGACGACTGGTCTGAGCGCTGGAAGCAGTTTCACCGTCCAGTGTTGATCGAGTCGCCCGCTGTCGGTTCCTGCGCGGGCGCGGTGTCCGCTCTACACGTGCGGCCGCCATGGGAGGCTCCCAGCGTCCATCCGCGTGCGCAGGAGATCGTGATCGATCCTGCCCAGGCGTTTGGCACTGGCGCGCACGCGACCACCCGTATGTGTCTGGAGCTGCTTTTGGAGCACGCCGCGAGCGGGGGCGTTCACGGTGAGGTGCTCGATGTCGGCTCCGGCTCGGGCGTGCTTGCGATCGCCGCGCTCAAGCTTGGCTACCGCCCCGTACTCGCCCTCGACAACGACCGCGAGAGTGTGCGTGCGATTCGCTCAAATGCGGCTGTCAACGGCGTGGCGATCGAGGCCCGCCGTTTTGATCTGCGCGAGCAGGCGTTGCCATGGCATTTCTGGGATGGGAATGGGGAGGGCGTGCCCACGGTGCTCGACGCCTCCGCCGACAGCGACCCGCGGCGCAACGAGGCTGCGCGGACGGTGGTGCTAGCCAACCTGCTGCTACCCCTGCTGCTCGATCTGGCCGACACGATGCCGGCCTCAGATCCAGCCGGCAACCTTGATCTGATCGCGAGTGGGTTGTTGCGTGAGCAGGCCGACGAGGTTGCGGATGCGTTCGCTAAGCGCCTTGGCCTGAGCGAGCGAGTGCGTCGCGAGCGCGGGGAATGGTCTGCCCTGTGGTTGACGAGGGATCGGGCGGCTCGGTAGCCGCGCGTGCCACCGCGCGAAACAGCAGGTCGATCGCCGGACGCTCGGCGCCTTGGACGTCCAATAGTGCTCGTGCCGCGATCAGTGCCGTGCCGATCTGCTCCAGTGCCTCGCCGGCCGCACCTGGCTGGGGGTCGCGACATGCGGCGATCGCCAGCTCGAGCATGCCCTTGGCTTGATCGATCACTCCGGCAAACAGCGCGGGCCCGGCGAGACTCGCGTAGCCATACACGCGCGCGAGGCGGCCTGACATCACGATCTGCTCACCGCCGCGTGGCGGGGAGATGGGTGGTAGTTCTTTGTGGTCGACCAAACATGCCATCGTCTCGCCCAGGATGCCCCGTGTGGCCTGCTCGTCGAGGCCGGCGTGAGTGGCCACGCGCAACGCGAGATACAGTCCGCTGGCGGTGAGTCCGTAGGGCGGGTCTGAGGCAAACACGACCCGCTCCGCCGGCGCCCGCGCCAGCAGCGCGATCAAATCCACCGGGAAGAAGCACGAGGTGTCATACAGGACACCGGGATGCTCGGCCAGCCGCGAAGTCAGGATGCCCTGGTCGCAAATAGCGCCGTGGGCGAGGATCAGTACCACGTCGGGGTGGCGCAAGGCGAGCTCGGCCAGACCGTCGGCGATTGGCGGCATGCCGCGTCCGGCGTGAATCAGGATCGGTACGCCGGCGTCTTCTGCCAGCGTGAAGATGCCGTCCATCTCGGCACCGTCGAAGGCAAAGGCCTGTGCGCGTGGGTGAAGCTTGATCCCCCGTGCGCCGTTTGCGATGCAGCGCTCGCCCTCGGCCACTGGTGCTTCGGCTGGGTCGAGCCGACAGAAGGGGATCAGTCTGTCTTCGCTTTCGCCCGCCCACGCCAGCACGCGATCGTTGGGCACGCTGTAGGAGGGCTTTCGCTCAGGGTCGTGCAGGGGAAACACGCACGCCCTGCGCGCGCCCGCGCCGTCGAGTTGTGAGAGCAGCGTTGGCAGGTCCAGCGAGCGACCGTCCTCATCGAGTCCCAGGTGCGTATGCGCGTCGAACACTTCGCCGCCGGCGGGTCGCAGTTGCTCGGCTTCTGCAAGGAATGGAGCTAGGGCATCGGTGTAGATGGACGCGCTCAAGGTGAGAACATTCTGCCGATCCCGGCGACTTGCCGGCTTGCGCCTCGTGCGCACGCGACCGCAAAGGGCAACGGGTCGTCACATGTATCGTGAGCGGTCGGCGTATCCTGAGCTGAGGATGACGATCGTCGAGGAGATCCAAGCCGATGTGAAGAGCGCGATGCGCGAGGGCGACAAGCCGCGTCTCAGCGCGCTGCGCATGGTCCTCTCCGAGTTGCGCAAGGATGCCAAGGAGGGCGCCGGCGACGAGCTTGCCGTCCTGCGCCGCGAGCGCAAGCGCCGCTTGGAGGCGGCCAAGGCGTTTCGCGACGGTGGACGCGAGGACCTTGCGTCCGGGGAGGAGTCAGAGGCGCAATTGATCGAGGCGTATCTGCCGGCCGAGCTCTCCGATGCGGAGCTGCAGGGGATCGTGGAGCAGGCTGTGAGCGCTAGTGGAGCACAGTCACCCAAGGACATGGGTCAGGCGATGAAGAGCGCGATGGCGGTGGTCGACGGGCGTGCCGACGGCAAGCGAGTCTCGGGTCTGGTCAGAGCGGCGCTCGGAGGATGAGGACTCAGATCGAGCTTCCCAACGAGGTCGCCGCGGAGCTGGCGGGCAGTCAGGACGCCGTGCTGCGAGCTTTGGAGGACCACCTGTGCTGCAAGGTGTTCTTGCGCGGCAACCTGCTCACGCTCGACGGGTCCGAGCAGGACACGAGCTCTGGTGAGCGGGTTGTGCACGAGCTCTCCGATTTGATCGCCCGCGGTCATCAGATCGGGCCGGGCACGATCGCCGCGGTCACCGGTGCGCTGGACGCGCAGGAATCGCCAGCTCGTGTGCTGGAGGACATCGTGTGGCGCCACCGTAGTCTGCAGGTGGCTCCCAAGACGGTCAACCAGAAGCGCTATGTCGACTCGATCCGCTCCAGCACTGTCACCTTCGGGGTTGGTCCGGCCGGCACCGGCAAGACGTTCCTGGCCGTGGCGATGGCCGCTGCTGCGCTCTCGCGTCACGAAGTCAACCGCATCATCCTCACGCGCCCCGCGGTGGAGGCGGGCGAGCGTCTCGGTTTCCTGCCGGGGGATCTGATGGCGAAGGTGGATCCCTACCTGCGTCCGCTGTTTGACGCGCTGCACGACATGCTCGACCCTGAGAAGGTCTCTCAGCATTTGGAGCGTGGCGTGATCGAGATCGCGCCACTTGCGTTCATGCGCGGCCGTACGCTCAACGACTCGTTTGTGATTCTCGACGAGGCGCAGAACACGACGCCTGAGCAGATGAAGATGTTTCTGACCCGGCTTGGGTTCGGCTCGAAGATGGTCGTCACCGGCGATGTAACCCAGGTTGATCTGCCACGCGAGCAGCGCTCTGGGCTGATCGCGGTTGGGGAGGTCCTGGAGTCGATCGAGGGCATCGAGTTCGTACGCTTTGGCGGCGAGGACGTAGTACGCCACAAGCTGGTGCAGCGGATCGTGGAGGCCTACGACGAGCACAGCCGGCGCGAGGCTCCAGAGCTGCGTCCGGCTGAGCGTCGAGCCTGAATCGCGTGCGTCGATGCTCGAGGTCGAGGTCTTCGGTGCACAGTTGCTCTCGCCTCGACTGCCCCGGTGCGAGGTGGAGCACCTATGTGCGCTCGCGCTGGCTTCCGCCGGTGTGCGGGACGGCCATGTAGCAGTCGAGTTCGTCGACGCGGACCGGATCAGCGATCTGAATGTCGAGTATCGCGGCAAACAGGGTCCTACCGACGTGCTCTCGTTCCCGATCGACGGCGCCGAGCTGGACAACGTCGACCCGAGCGGTCCGACCGGCGGGCGAGTCCCGCGCGAGCTGGGCGACATTGTGATCTGTCCCGAGCACACAGTCGATCTGCGTGAGGCGATCGTGCATGGTGCGCTTCATCTGGTTGGGATGGATCACGAGATCGATGACGGACAGATGCTTGCCGTGCAGGCGGAGATCCTGCGCTGGAGTGCCTCATGACGCGCAGCGGCTTTGTGGCGCTCGCGGGCCGGCCCAACGTCGGCAAGTCCACGCTGATAAACACGATTGTTGGCGGGAAGATCGCGATTGTCTCTGATCGACCGCAGACGACGCGGCGGGCGATACGTGGGGTACACACCGAGGGGGATCGGCAGATCGTGCTCGTCGATCTTCCTGGGGTGCAACGCCCTCGCGACGCGCTTACCGAGCGGATGGCCGGGCGTGTGCGTCAGGAGCTTGAGGGCTCCGACGCGGCGTTGTTGATATTGAACGGCGAGCAGGGTGTGGGGCCGGGGGACCGTTTCATCGCACACTCGCTTGCCGATGTGCGTATACCGGTCACGATCGCTGTCAACAAGGTCGACCGGCTCGACCGAGCCGCGACCGTGGCGGTATTGCAGGCGGCCGCCGAGCTCGTCGTCGGCGAGGAGTTGTTTCCGATCTCCGCGCGCACCGGTGGGGGGGTATCGGCGCTCCTCGAGCATCTCGCCGAGCTGATGCCCGAGGGTCCTTTCATGTTCTCTGCGCAAGACCTTTCAGATCAGCCGCTTGATGTTCTGCTCGCCGAGCTCGTGCGCGAGGCGGTGATCAAACGCACTTTCCAGGAGGTGCCCCATGCCGTCGAGGTGATCGTTGAAGAGATAGAGCACCCGCGCGAGGACCTGACGAGGGTGCGTGCGCTGATTTGGGTGGAGAGCGAGTCCCAGAAGGGGATCGTCGTGGGTGCGGGGGGGCGCATGGTCAAGGCAATCGGCTCCGCCGCGCGCAAGGAGATCGAGCGGGAGCTCGCATGCCACGTTCATCTCGACCTGTCGGTGCGTGTGCGGCGCGACTGGCGGGGGGATGGAGGGTTGCTCGACAGGTTGGGGATCACGTGAGTCGGTGCGTGTGCGGCGCGACTGGCGGGGACGGAGGGTTGCTCGACCGGCTGGGGATCACGCGAGGTCGGTCGCCTGAGCGCTCGCGTCAAGATGTCGCAACTTACGCTCGAGCTGGATCGAGATGTCTCGCACCCTCTTTAGATCCAGCTCCGACGCGAATGCGAGTCGAATCGTCGCTACGCCCGACGACCGCCCATCCGCAGAGCGCTGGCGGCGCAAACGCGCGATCTGACTCTGCTGGACACGAGCACGTTCATGCGCCGCATGGGCCATTTGTGCTGCGCTGTGTAGGACCCGCGTGTCGATGCGGAGTGTCGCCATCTGCTTCGCGTCGAGCTCTGAGATATGCGTCGCGTCGAGTTCGAGGGTCCGCTTCGCGTCGAACTCTGAGATTTGCTCAAGCTCCTCGCGCGTGAAGCGTCGCGGCACCGTGCCGTTTACCACGATCGCGTCGAGGTCACGATCCAGTCCGCGTTGCAAGCCTTCCCCTAGCTCGAGCGTCTCCGTGACCGCCATCTCCGTCGCGTGGGTTACCGCCACATACCCCGAACGTTGCGAATCTTCGAGTAGTCCCCGTACCCGGCCGGCCTGTTCTGCCAAAGGGCCGACTCGCACGATTGCGGCAAACGTCTGCGGCGAGCGCAGCATCGCTAGCGCGTGGCCGGTCGCGGGAGCGTCGAGCACCACCAGGTCATAGGGGCGTGACTTACCTCTATCGCCGGGCTTGGGGTCACTCGACGTGCTCTCGCTAGACGTGCTCTCGCCGGACGCGCTCTTGTCGAGATAACGTCCTTCGCAAAGCTCGCGCACCTTGATCATGCTCACCAGCTCCTTTGCGCCAGGCGCCGCGGCGGCGAAATACTGAAAAGTGCTGCTAGACGCGAGCAGGCGCGCCGAGATGCGGCCGGTGAGCGTTTGCAGCCACTCGATCATCGCTCGATCCGGATCGAGCGATGTGCTCCAAAGGTTCTGCTGGAGTTCGATCTCCTCGCCGTGACGATTCCGCTGCATGCGTGGACGGTGGGGGTCGTTCTGTGCAGGACGGTCGTGCTCCAGGGGGCGACGGTCCTTCGAATGGTCCGGATGCTCGCCGTGCTGGCCGTCTCTGAGGGCACTTACGCGCGAGCTCTCAGTGGCGAACAGGTCGGTCATGTGTTGCTGTGCGCCGACCTCGATGACGATCGTGCGCAGTCCGCGCCGGGCAGCAATTAGTCCCAGCGCGCAGGCCACGGTGCTCTTGCCGGCGCCGCCCTTGCCGGTCACGACGATCAGCTTGCGTTCTAGTAGCGAGGCCATTGTCGTCCTGCAACCTACAATTCCGCTGATGAGCGCATCGACCGCAGACTCCGTGGAGCAGTTGCTCGTATACGACGAGCGTGGCCTTGTGCCATGCGTGGTGCAGGACTGGGCCACCGGCGAGGTGCTCACACTCGCGTACATGAATGAGCTTGCGCTGCAGCGCACGCGGGCCACGGGCGAGCTGCACCTGTGGAGTCGCTCGCGCGACGAGCTGTGGCACAAGGGCGCCACGAGCGGCAACACGCAGGCGGTTCGCTCGCTGCGCGTGGACTGTGACGGCGATGCGCTGGTTGCTCTGGTCGAACCGGCCGGTCCGGCCTGTCACACGGGCGAGCGCACCTGTTTTCATCGCGGCGAGCTAAAGCCGGGCGCGCGATACGAGACGCTGCCGGCGCTCGAGCGTACGCTGAGCGAGCGCGCACGCGAACGTCCCACGGGCTCCTATACGGTTGAGCTGCTCGACGATCCGCGGCGCATCGGCGAGAAGGTAATGGAGGAGGCCGAGGAGGTCGCTCGCGCCGCCCGCGAGGAGACCGACGGACGCGTTGATGAAGAGGCGGCCGACCTGCTCTATCACCTGCTGGTGCTGTTGCACAGTCGTGGGCGTGCGCTATCTGACGCTGAGCGAGTGCTCGATGAACGTAGCCGTTAGGGCGCGTGTAGCTGGTGTTAGACGAGCGTTGCGCGTCGACGTGCGTGCAACAGGGTGCTCGATGGGTGTCGCCGTCAGTGCGGGCGGAGCGTGCTCCCGATGATTCCCGCGGTTGACATGTGCGGAGTGGTCGCTCGATGAGTGTGGTCGCCGGCACGCACAACCTGATTCCCGTGCGCGAGACGTTCATCGCCGACTGCGAGACGCCGGTGTCGGCGTTTCTGAAGTTGCGCGAGCTCGCGCCCGGCGAGCCCGCCTTCCTGCTGGAGTCGGCCGAGCAGGGTCAGCGCATGGGCCGCTACTCGTTCATCGGATTTCGACCGCGCTCGGTGTTGCGCTGGTCACTCGGAGATCCGGGAGATCCCTATGCGCTGGCGGCCGCCGCGGTCGCTGAGTGCCGTCAGGCGCCCTTGCCAGACGGTGTGGCCGGGTCACCGTTCATGGGCGGTGCCGTGGGTTTTTTTGGCTATGACCTGGTGCGTACCGTTGAGCCGCTCGGCGATCCCGGTCCGGACGTGCTTGGCCTGCCGGACATGGCGCTGATGCTGACCGACGCGCTTGTCGTCTTCGATCATCTCGAGCACACGATCACGATCCTCGCGAATGCGGACCTCGACGTCACGGCGGACATCGAGCGGGCACGCGAGGCGGCGGCCCACACGATCTCCGAAGTGCGCAGCTGTCTGGCGGGACCTGTGCCGCAACCCGCCGGGCTATCCAGCGGAGGCGGAGTCGATACCGCCGGCGGGGCGCCAGGAATCTCGGTGGGCGCCAAGGCGAGCGGGCGCGACGCTCCACGTTTTGAGTCGAACATGACTCGAGAGCGCTTCGAAGCGATGGTGGCGCGGATCATCGAGTACGTCCACGCGGGCGATGCCTTCCAGGTGGTCCCCTCTCAACGCTGGTCGGCCGCGGTGCCGGTGGAGGCTTTTTCCATATACAGAGGATTGCGCGCGGTCAATCCCAGCCCCTATATGTACTTCTTGGACTTTGGAGACTTCCAGGTCGCGGGTGCAAGCCCCGAGCCGCTACTGACTGTCACGGGTCGGCGCGTATCGACACGGCCGATCGCCGGAACCCGCGCCCGTGGCGCCACTCCGGAGGAGGATCGCGAGATTGCGCGCGGGCTGCTCGAAGACGAGAAGGAGCGCTCCGAGCACGTGATGCTCGTGGATCTCGGTCGCAACGACCTCGGTCGCGTGTGCGAGTACGGCAGCGTTGTCGTGGATGAGCTGATGGAGATCGAGTCCTACAGCCACGTAATGCACATAGTCTCCTCCGTATCGGGCACCCTGCGCGAGGATGTTGGCGCGATGGATGCGCTGCGCTCAGTACTGCCACCGGGGACGCTTTCGGGAGCGCCTAAGGTGCGCGCGATGCAGATCATCGACGAGCTGGAGCCAGTCAAGCGCGGCGGCTACGGAGGGGCGATTGGCTATCTCAGCTACACGGGCGATCTCGACACGGCGATTCACATTCGCACGGTCGTTGTCAAGGACGGTATCGCGCACGTGCAGGCCGGCGGTGGCACCGTCGCAGACGCCAAGCCCGCGTATGAGTACGAGGAGTCGGTCAACAAGACCAAGGCGGTGCTGCGCGCGGTCGAGCTCGCATGCGATCAACCGGATTGGGCGTGAGCATGCGGGTGCTCGTGATCGACAACTACGATTCGTTCACCTACAACCTTGTCCAATACCTGGGTGAGCTGGGGGCCGAGGTGTGTGCTGTGCGCAACGACGCGGCAACGGTCGAGCAACTGCTGGAGGATGGCTACGAGCGTTGCGTGATCTCACCGGGACCTTGCACTCCCAACGAGGCTGGCATCTCCATGGAGGTGGCCCGGCTGATGCCCGAAGCGGACATCCCAACCCTGGGGGTGTGTCTGGGTCATCAGTCGATGGCACAAGTGTTTGGAGGCACGGTCAAGCTGCACGAGCCCGTTCACGGCAAGGCAACCACGATCCAGCACGACGGGCGCACGATCTTCAAAGGTCTGTCCTCGCCGCTGAAGGTCGGGCGCTATCACTCGCTGATCGTCGACGAGCAGTTGCCCGACTGCCTGGAGGCGAGCGCGCACGGTGGCGGAGTGCTGATGGGCTTGCGCCATCGCGAGCTGCCGGCCGAGGGGGTTCAGTTTCATCCCGAGTCGGTTCTCACCGACGAGGGCAAGCATCTGCTGGCGAACTTCCTTGGGTTTGATTGGCCGCCGGCCGGCGGCCCGGCGACCGCGTCCGGAATGCCTGAAAGTTCGCTCGAGAAGACCGCGTACTGATGCCGAACCCGATCATTACGAACGCGATCGACGCTGTCGCCTCGCGGCGCGACCTCAGCCGCGAGGAGGCCGCGGGGGTGCTGGCCGAGATCATGCATGGCGAAGTCTCGGAGACCCAGATCGCGGCGTTCTTGATCGCATTGCGAACGAAGGGGGAGACGGTCGACGAGCTTGCCGGGCTCGCCTCGACGATGCGGGAGCTGGCTGCGCATGTGCCGACCGAGCGCCACGACCTGCTTGACACCGCCGGCACCGGCGGGGGGCGGCGCACGTTCAACGTGTCCACGACCGCGGCGCTTGTCGCGGCGGGCGCGGGTTGTGCGGTGGCCAAGCACGGCAATCGCTCGGCGACCAGCTCCTCGGGATCGGCCGACTTGCTGGAGGCGCTGGGCGCGCGGATCGATCTCGAGCCGCGGGGCGTCGCGGCGTGTATCGAGGAGGCTGGATTCGGGTTTATGTTTGCTCCTGCCCATCACCAGGCGACGCGGTTCGTGATCCCGGTCAGGCGTGAGCTGGCGGTGCGCACCATCTTCAACCTGCTCGGGCCGCTCACCAACCCCGCCGGCGCGACGCGCCAGTTGATCGGTGTCGCGGACGCGAGCTTTCTCGAGACGATCGCCGGGGCGCTTGCGCGGCTTGGCGTGCAGCGCGCACTGGTAGTCACCGGCGAGGATGGGCTCGACGAGGTCTCAAGCTCAGCGGCTACCCACGTGGTTGAGGTGGACGGCGAGCGGATCGTGCGCTACACGATCACCCCTCAGGAGATGGGCATCGAGCTGGCTGACCCATCCGATCCGCTGCTCGGTGGTGGCTCGCCGGCCGAGAACGCACAGGTGACGCGCGCGGTGCTTGCCGGCGAGCAGAGTGCTCGCACCGATCTCGTGCTCGTCAACGCGGGTGCCGCAATCTATGCGGCCGGCGCCGCCGACAGTATCGCGGAGGGCGTTGAGGCAGCACGCGCGGCGATCGCCGCGGGTGCCGCGGGTGACGCTCTCGAGCGGTATGTGGAGGCGAGTCGCAGGCACGCTCCAGCTGAGGTCGCGGGATGACTTCTGCCCGAGCTCACGAGCCGGCGGTGCCGAGCCGGCCCACGGTGCTGGAGCGCATTCTCTCCGAAACACGCGCGGAGTTGGTGCGGCGCAAGCAGCGTGTGTCGCTGGAGGTGCTCCAGGCGCAAGTAGCGCCAGCCGGCAATCGAGCCCCGCGGCTGGAGGTGCTCCAGGCGCAGGCAGCGGCAGCTGGCAAGGGGGCCCCGCGGGAAGACGCGCGAGAGCAAGCCGTGGTTGCCGGCGGGATTCGCTCTGAGCGTCCCCGAGGTCGCTTCCATGATGCGCTCGCGCGTCCGGGGATCGGCGTGATCGCCGAGTTCAAGCGCCGCTCGCCATCGGCGGGACGCTTGCGCGAAGAGCACGCCGACATTGCGAAGGTCGTGGGCGCCTACGAGCAAGGCGGGGCGAGCGCGCTGTCGGTGCTCACCGAGGGCCCCAACTTCGAGGGTTCGCTCGACGATCTGTGCGCCGCTCGCGCAGCATGCGGGTTGCCGATTCTGCGCAAGGATTTCATCGTCGATCCCTACCAGCTGTATGAGGCGTGCGCGGCGGGCGCCGATGCGGTGTTGCTGATCGTGGCGGCGCTGGAGCAGCGCGAGCTCGCGGCGTTGCACGAGCTTGCCAGGACGCTTGGCCTGGACGTACTGGTCGAGGTGCACGATCGCCGGGAGCTGGCTCGCGCCGTCGAGCTTGGAGCGGGGTTGATCGGTGTCAACAACCGCGACCTGCGCGATTTCAGCGTGGATGTGCGGCGCACCTCCCAGCTGATGGATGAGATGCCTCCCGGTGCGACGGTCGTCTCGGAGTCGGGGATCGCGGCGCCGGTGCAGCTGCGGGAGCTGGAGCTTCAGGGGATCGCGGCGGTGCTCGTTGGCGAGTCGCTGATGCGCGCTTCCGATCCCGCGCGAGCCATCGTCGAATTGCTGGGCGGATCTTCCGGCGCTCGACATGTTCTCGGGAGCACAGGCGGGGATTTCGGTGGGGCGGCTCGACATGTTCTCGGGAGCACAGGCGGGGATTTCGGTGGGGCGGGATGATCAGCCCCGAAGGCTGGTTCCAATCTTTTATGACCTCGCATGGTCCTCTTTATTTTGCGTTGATCGCAGCGCGTCATCCTGAGCGTCCATGAAGCGCATGTTTGCCATCCCGTTCGTGGCCGCCCTGATCGGCGGTGGGATTGTCGTGGCGGTGATCGCCGCGACGGGTGGACTTGGCGCGTCGCAGAAGACGGTCACGGTGGTGCAGCAGTCCACGCCGATCGCACCGTCGAACGCCTCCCAGCAGAGCACGGGTCTGACGCCGCATCAGATATACGAACGTGACGCTCCCGGCGTTGCGCTGGTCACATCCACGATCGTCAAGCAGGTCGAATCGCCGTTTAGTCTCGGCGGCGAAAGCCAGGAGCAGGGCACGGCCACCGGTTCGGGCTTCGTGATCGACTCCAACGGCACGATCCTCACCAACTGGCATGTGGTCGAGAACGCGGTGAAGATCGAGGTCAGCTTCGAACACGGCAAGACCGTCGAAGCGAAAGTGGTAGGCAAGGATCCCTCCAACGACCTTGCGGTGCTGCGCATCCCCACCGAAGGTCTCACGATGCACACGCTCACGCTGGGTAACTCGAGCAAGGCCCAGGTCGGCGATCCGGTGCTTGCGATCGGCAACCCGTTTGGCTATGACCGCACGCTCACGACCGGCGTTGTCTCCGCGCTACAGCGCCAGATCACCTCGCCCAACGGCTTCACGATCACCAATGTGCTGCAGACCGATGCGCCGATCAATCCCGGCAACTCGGGTGGGCCGCTGCTCAACGAGCAGGGCGAAGTGATCGGCATCAACTCGCAGATCGAGACGGGCGGCAGTGGCGACGGCAGCGTTGGGATCGGCTTTGCCGTCCCGATCGACACCGCCAAGTCAGAGCTTCCTGAACTGGAGAAAGGCGGCACCGTGCGTGGCGCGTATCTCGGTGTGAGCACGATCACGGTCGACGGCTCGCTCTCGGCGCTCAACCTGCCGGTGAAGAGCGGTGCGCTGGTGGAGTCGGTCGAAGCGGGCACGCCGGCGGCCAAGGCGGGTATCCGTGGCAGCAACCTCGAAGTGCAGACTCCCGGGGGCAAGGTGTCGGTCGGCGGCGACATTATCGTGAAGGTCGACGGCGAATCGATCGAGAGCTCGGAAGCGCTGGCGGGCGTGATCGAGGCAAAGAAGCCCGGCGACACGATCTCGATCGAAGTCGAGCGCGCCACCGGCAGCGGCGGCTATGAACGCAAGACGATCAAAGCAACGCTCACTGGCCGTCCCAACTCCGTGAAGAACCTCAACACGCCCGAAGGGTAGGACCCCCGCCCGTGCGCGGCGACCGCGGTAGCCGCAGGCCCCGATGCTGGGGCGTCCCGCTACCGTTGGGAGCATGTCTGATGTCTCGACACAGGTAAAGATCTGCGGGATCACGCAGCTAGAGGACGCCGAGCTGTCCGTCGAGCTGGGGGCGTGGGCCGTTGGCATGGTGTTCTTCGGCCAGAGCCCGCGCAAGTGCTCGCTGGAGCAGGCGCAGCGGATCACAACCGCGTTGCGCCGCAAGGTCGAGCTGTGCGGCGTGTTCGTCAATGCCCACATGGAGGAGATCGTCGACGTGAGCGAGCGGCTGGGACTGACACTGCTGCAGCTGCATGGCGATGAGGGCCCGTCGTTTTGCGGTGAGGCCGCGCGGCGCACCGGCGCGCGCGTGATCAAGGCGTTGCAGGTATCGGACATCGGCGATATCCGCGACGCGGCGCGTTTCCATACAGACTTTCATCTGCTCGATGCGCGCTCGGACAAGCCCGGTCGTGAGGGGTTGCGCGGTGGGACGGGGGAGACGTTTGACTGGAAGCTGCTCGTGGGGCGGCGCTCGAAGACGCCGCTGATCCTCAGCGGCGGTCTTGGACCCGGCAACGTGGGCGAGGCGATCGAGCGTGTGCGCCCATACGCGGTTGACACGGCCAGTGGCACCGAGAGCGCGCCCGGACGCAAGGACCCCGCGAAGTTGCGCGACTTCTTCGCGGCTGTCGATCGTGCGGCGTTCAGCTCGTCTACGGAGCCCTCAGTGCAGCCCGTGCCGGCGGGCGATCCGATTTCGCCGGTGCAAACCGTTGAGTCCTCAGTGCAGCGCGCGCCGGCGGGCGATCCGATTTCGCCGGTGCAAACAGCCCCCGCCGAGCCCTCCGCTGAGGATTCGCCGCCTGTAGGCTCGCCCGCGTGAGCACAGTCGAGCACCGCTTTGGGCGCTATGGCGGCCAGTATGTCCCCGAGACGCTGATGCCGGCGCTGGCCGAGCTGGAGCAGGCGTGGATCCAGGCGCGGGAGGATCCTGCCTATCGCGCCGAGCTCGACCTGCTGCTGCGCGATTTCGCTGGTCGTCCCACGCCGATGTATCACGCCGAGCGTCTGTCTGAGCGTGTTGGTCGCCCCGTTTATCTCAAGCGCGAGGACCTCAATCACACGGGCTCGCACAAGCTCAACAACGCGCTGGGCCAGGCGCTGCTGGCAAAGCGCATGGGCAAGCACCGGATCATCGCCGAGACCGGGGCGGGCCAGCATGGCGTGGCGACCGCGACCGTATGCGCGCTGTTGGGCCTGGAGTGCGTGATCTACATGGGCTCGGAGGACACGCGCCGTCAGGCGCCCAACGTGCAGCGAATGCGGTTGCTTGGTGCGCGCGTGCAAGCAGTCGATGCGGGTGCGCGCACGCTGAAGGAGGCGACCTCCGCGGCGATCCGCGACTGGGTGACCAACGTCGACGACACGCATTACATAATCGGCTCGGTCGTCGGTCCGGCGCCCTACCCGGCCCTGGTGCGCGACCTCCAGCGGGTGATCGGTGACGAGGCGCGCGCGCAGCTGCTCGATCGTGAGCAACGCTTGCCGGCGCGCGTGATCGCGTGCGTCGGTGGGGGATCCAACGCGCTTGGCATCTTCACCGCGTTTCTCCCCGACGAGCAGGTGCGGTTGATAGGTGTCGAGGCTGGTGGCGATGGCATCGACACTGCTCGTCATGGCGCGCCGCTGACGGTGGGCGGCAGGGCCGGTGTGCTGCATGGTGCGCTGTCGGCGGTGATGCAGGACGAGGAGGGTCAAATCGTCGAGGCGCACTCGATCTCGGCGGGCCTCGACTATCCCGGTACGGGACCACAGCACGCGTTTCTGCGCGACAGCGGCCGGGCGAGCTATGAGGCGGTGACCGACAGCGCCGCGCTGGCCGCGTTTCGCGTGCTCGCGCGCCTGGAGGGCATCATCCCAGCCCTGGAGACTGCCCACGCGCTTGCCTGGACGCTGACCCAATCCGACGGCGAACTTGACCTCGTGTGCTTGTCCGGGCGTGGCGACAAGGATCTTTCCGAGGTGCTGGATGCGGGCTGATCTTGTTTTTGGGAGACAAGATTCGCGTGTGCCCTTGAGGCTTCCAGTGAGACCGGTCGCCATTCTCAGCGCGGGCCAGCAGGCCCTTTTTATCGGGAGGAACCGGCGATGAGCGCTACCGCGACTCCCCATGACGGGAGGCAGGCGACTGGCGTCGATCGGATCGCGGCCGCGTTTGCCTCGAGTGGCAAGCAAGCCGCCCTGATGCCGTACCTGATGGGCGGTTTTCCGACGCTCGATCAGTCGGCAAAGATCGGTCGGGCATGCGTGCAGGGGGGCGCCGATCTGCTCGAGCTGGGCGTGCCTTATTCCGACCCGCTCGCCGACGGGCCGGTGATCCACGACGCCGGCACGCGCGCGCTTGCGGCGGGAGCGAGTCTCACCGGTGTGCTGGAGGTCGCGCGGACGCTTGCCCCGAGCGTTCCGGTCGTGCTGATGTGCTACGCCAACATGGTCTTTGCGCCGGGCGCCGAGGCGTTTGTCGAGCGTCTTTGGCAAACCGGGGCGAGCGGGCTGATCGTGCCAGACCTGCCGCTGGAGGAGGCGCCACAGGTGCTGGCTGCGTGTGAGGAGCGTGGGCTCGCGCTCGTGCCGCTGGTGGCGCCCACCACGCCGCCTGAGCGCCTTGCCCGGATCGGTGCCCGAGCGCGCGGCTTTCTCTATACGGTGTCGGTCGTCGGTACCACCGGCGAGCGCGCGGCGCTGTCGGAGCGCTTTGCCGAGATCGTGGGCCGCGCAAAGGCGAGCACCGCGGCTCCGGTTGCGCTTGGCTTTGGCATCTCAACCCCTGAGCAGGCCGTGCAAGCCGCGCAGGCGGGTGCCGACGGGGTGATCGTCGGCACGCGGCTGGTGCGCGCTGCCGCCGAGTCCGAGGATCCCGCGGGTGCGGTCGGTGAACTGGTCGCCGAGCTTGCGATGGCGCTGTCGCGATAGGCGGCGTCCTACGTGCGCAGGCTGTTATAGGATTCGCCGCAATGGGACTGGTACTCACCGTAACCGCCGGGCTGATCATCTGGATCGTGCTGTGGGCGCTTGGCGCGAAGGGCTTTGATTCCTTCATGCTCGCTACGCTCATCACCGTTATCGGTGCGTCCGTGAAGATCCTCTCCGGCTACCTCCCGGGCCGTCGCGGCGACTCGGGACACTAGCCGTCGCGTGCACGCGCGCTGGCTGTGCCTCGCCGCTCTTGCCTTCGTGCCGGCTTTGGCCGGATGCGGCGGTGTCGGTAGCTCGACGGCCGCCGAGGATGTCGGCGAGCAGCTGACCGTCTATTCGAGCCTGCCCTTGCAGGGCCCCGAGGGGGGCATCTCCCACCAGATCGAAGGCGGAGAGAAGCTGGCACTCGCAAACGCGGGTGGGCACATTGGCCGCTTCACCGTCAGCTACACCTCGCTTGACGATTCGAGTCTCACCACGGGCGAGTGGGAACCGGGGGCCACCGCCTCCAATGCCAAGGCCGCGGCGCAGGACCCGACCACGATCGCCTACCTGGGCGACTACAACTCGGGGGCCACGGCGATCTCGCTGCCGCTCACCAACGCGGCGGGGATTCTGCAGGTCAGTCCTGCTAGTCCGTATGTCGGTCTGACTTCCTCGCTCGACGCGGGCGAGGGCGAGCCCGAACGCTTCTATCTGTCCGGCAAGCGCACGTTCGGGCGGATTGCTCCCGGCGATCAGGTTCAGGCCGCGGCCCAGGTCGCGCTGATGCGCCATCTGGGGATACACAAGCTGTATGTGGTGATCGACCAGGACCCGTTCGACACTCCGCTCGCGCAGATCGTCGCGGGCGACGCCGAGCAGGCGGGGATCAAGGTGCTAGACGAGGACACGATCATTATCGCACCCGGTTCGACCTTCACAGGCGAGGTCGCCAAGGTCGCCAAGAGCGGCGCCGAAGCCGTATTCGTCAGCGCGACCGCCACCAGTGAAGCCGCGGAACTGTGGCGCGAACTGCACGCGGCGGCGCCGCGCCTGACGCTGCTGGCGTCGGCCACGATGCTCAACAGCGTGTTCACCTCGCACCTTGGGACAGCGGAGAGCAGCACGTTCGTTGGCTCGCCGGTGCTCGCCCAGCAGCTCTACCCGGCCTCGGCGCAGGCCATGCTCGCCGAGTACGACCGGCGTTTTGGCGCCTCCGTGGAACCGTATGCGCTGTATGGATATGAGGCCATGAGCGTCGTGCTCGCCGCGATCCGCGCCGCCGGCGCCGACGGCGATGATCGTCAGGCGGTGATCGACAAGTTTTTCGCGACCCACGATCGCGATTCGGTACTGGGCGTCTACTCGATGCAGCCCGATGGCGAAACGACGCTGTCGAGCTATGCGATCGACCGTGTCGTAAACGGCACGCCCGTGTTCTGGCGCGCGTTCAGCACATCCGGCTGAGTACCCACACGTCAGTCCGTGTCGAGTGCGGCGCGTAGCGCCGCATCGAGCTGCGGGTAGCGGAATTGGTACCCGAGTACAAGGGCCTTCGCCGGCAGCACACGCGCGCCGCTGGTCACGATCTCAGCCATCTCGCCGTATAGGAGGCGCAGGGCCGCACCCGGCACCGGCAGCAGCGAGGGACGGTGCAGCGCTCGGCCCAACGCCTTTGAGAAATCGCGGTTGCGCTGCGGCTCGGGTGCCGTGGCGTTGATCGGCCCGTGCCAGTGCTCGTCGTCGATCGCGGCGAGCACGATCCCGACCACGTCCTCGACATGGATCCAGGAGACAAACTGGTGTCCGCCCGCCACCGGCCCACCGATGCCGAGCTTGAACGGCGGCAGCATCTTGCCAAGTGCTCCACCGCCAGCCTCCAGCACAACGCCTGTGCGCACCGACACGACACGCATCGCGCCCGTCTCCGCGTGGGGGAGCGCCTGTGCCTCAAGTGCCTCCAGCTCCCAATCGCGGCACGTGCGCGCGAGGAAATCGTCTCCCGCGGGCGCCTCCTCGTCGATCGGCTCGTCGCCGCGCGCGCCGTAGTAGCCGATCGCGGAGCTGCTCACGAGCACACGTGGGCGCTCGGCCTCCTCGAGCGCGGCGAGGCCCTGCACGAGATGCTTGGTGCCATTGATGCGACTATCGCGGATCGCCTGCTTGGCGCTCGCGCTCCAGCGTTGGGCCACGTTCTCGCCAGCCAGATGCACGACAGCGCCGCGTCCGGCGAGCGCCGCGACTGGTGCGACTTCGCTTAGCAAGTCCCAGTGCATGGTTTGAAGCGCCCCACGTCGACCTTCGCCGCTACCAGGCACTGGCGAGGGATCCTCCAGTCGCTCACGTGCCCGGTCGGGATCGCGCGAGAGCACCGTCACCTCGTCCCCGCGCGCTCGCAACGATGCCACCAGCCGCGGGCCGATCAGTCCCGTCGCTCCGGTGACGGTTACTTGCACGGCTGTCAGCCTGCTCGCTGCTCGCCCATCCCTGTCAGCGTATCGCTCTGGGCATAACCGACCTCTTGACCGGCCAGCGCGTTGCCGCTTGCACGCGCCTGCTCGGCCACGGCGCTTGCGACCGCGGGGGCGACGTCGCGGTTGAACACCGAGGGGATGATGTAGTCCTCGCGCAACTCCCGCTCGTCGACGATCGCCGCGATCGCCCGCGCGGCGGTCATCTTCATCTCCTCGGTGATCGCTTTCGCGCGCACGTCCAGCGCGCCGCGGAAGATTCCTGGGAAGCACAGCACGTTGTTGATCTGGTTGGGATAGTCCGAGCGACCGGTGGCCATGATCCGCACATACGGTGCGGCCTCCTCGGGAATCACCTCGGGGTTCGGGTTGGCCATCGCGAACACCATCGCATCGTCGTTCATCTTGGCAAGCGCCTCCACGGGCAGAGCGCGCGCTCCGGAGAGGCCCACGAGCAGGTCGGCGCCCTCGATCGCATCGGCGGGCGCGCCGCTGCGATTCTCGCTGTTGGTCGACTGCGCATACCAGCGCTTGACCGAGTTCATGCTCCCGTCGAGGTAGTCCTCGCGCTGGGTCGACAGCACACCACGCGAGTCGCAACCGATGATGTCGTGCACTCCTGCCTCGAGCAATATCTTCGTGACGGCCACGCCGGCCGCGCCGAGGCCGATCACGAGCACTTTCAGCTCGGGCAGATTGCGGCCAGTCAGCTTGACCGCGTTCAACAACGCTGCCATCACCACCACCGCGGTGCCGTGCTGGTCGTCATGGAACACGGGGATGTCGAGCTCCGTCTTGAGGCGCTCCTCGATCTCAAAGCAGCGCGGTGCCGAGATGTCCTCGAGGTTGATCCCCCCGAACGATGGCGCGATCAGCCCCACGGCACGCACGATCTCATCGGTGTCCTTGGTGTCGAGGCAGATCGGAAATGCATCGACGCCCGCGAACTCCTTGAACAGGCACGCCTTGCCCTCCATTACCGGCATCGCCGCCATCGGTCCGATGTCGCCGAGGCCGAGCACCGCGGTGCCGTCGCTGACGACCGCCACGGTGTTGCGCTTGATCGTGTACTGAAACGCCTTGTCGGGATCGTCCTTGATCGCGGTGCACACGCGCGCCACACCCGGTGTGTAGGCCATCGACAGGTCGTCGCGCGTCTTCAGCGGGTGCTTGTTGTGCTGCTCAATCTTGCCGCCCACGTGCAGCAGGAACGTGCGGTCGGTCGTGTCGATCACCTCGACCCCCGCGAGCGATCCGATCGCGTCCAGTATGCGGTTCCAGTGCTCGCGATTGGATGCGTCCAGGACGATGTCGCGCACGCTGTGACCCGCGTCCGCCTCGACCAGGTCCACGGCGATCGTCATCCCGCCCTGCTCGCCGATCGCGTCGGTCACCGCACCCAGCATGTTCCGTGCCTCGTCGATCTTGACGCGGATGGTCAGGCGATACTGCGCACTGGGTGTGACGCTCACTGGAAACAGGCTCCTCGATTGGCCGGCGCGGTGGCCGGGCGGTCCGGCATGTTATTTGCTTCGAGCTTCTCGCCTCGCGTCGATCCCTCGGCCTTGTGCGCAGCTTGCCGAGCGTGGATCCCCTGCACGCACGTATGCGGTGTGATCAGAGGACTGTCAGAGCACTGCTCAGGACCGGCTCGCGGGCTCGACCGCTGAGTAAGAACAGGTCCTAATAGAGTGCTCGTCGTGGAGCGCCGCCTCTTTCTGATCGACGGTCCCAGTCTCGTCTACCGGGCCTTCTATGCGTTGCCGGAGTCGATCGCGACGTCCACCGGCGAGCCGACCAACGCGATCTTCGGGTTCGCCTCGATGCTCGTGAAGATCGTCACCGATCACGGTGTGCAGCCGACAATGGTCGCGTGGGACGCCGGCAGCTCGGGGCGCACGGAGCTGTTCGCCGACTACAAGGCGGGACGTCGCTCGCGCCCTGATCTGCTGAAGCTGCAGTGGTCGGCGATGGATGAGCTTGTCGAGGCGTTCGGCTATCGCAACGTGAAGGTTGAGGGCTATGAGGCCGATGATGTGATCGCCTCGCTTGCCGAGCAGGCGCGGGGTGCGGGCGTCCCGGTCACGATCGTCACGGGCGATCGCGACGTGTTCCAGCTGATCGACGAGCAGGGCCTCGTGCAGGTAATGGCCACCGCCCGCGGCATTACCGAGACCAAGCTGTATGACCGCCAGGCGGTGATCGACCGCTACGGGCTCTCGCCCGAGCTGATCCCCGACTTCTACGGGCTGAAGGGCGATAGCTCCGACAACATTCCCGGCATTCCCGGCATTGGCGAGAAGACCGCCAGCGAGCTGATCCAGAAGTTTGGCTCGCTTGAGGGTGTGCTCTCCCATGTGCGCGACATTGGCGGCCCCAAGCGCAAGCAGAGCCTGATCGATCATGCCGAGGACGCGCGCATGTCAAAGCAACTGGCCACCGTGCAGCGCGACCTACCCGTCGAGTTCGATCTCAAGAGCGAGGCGGCGCGCGAACCCGACCGCTCGCGCCTGCGCGAGGTGTTTCGCCGCTGGGAGCTGCGCGACCCACTGCGTCGCGTCGAAGAAGCGCTTGGCGAGGCTGAGCTGGCCAAAGCCGCCTCCTCCGATGAGGTCACCCTCGCCGGGCGCGTGCGTGAGGGCTCGGTGGCTGACATTGCGAGCCTGAAGACGGCCAGCGGCACCCGCCCGCAAGAGTTGTGTCTGGCCGTGCGTGCGGCCGAGGTGGAGGAGGGGGAGCTGTTTGCCCTGGGCTCGCCCTGGCGCTTTGCGATCACCCCTGATCCTCCCCCCGCGGGGGCGGCACAGGGCAAGAAGGCGGCCGCCCGCGCCTCGCGCGCCGGAGTGCTGCTTGGTAACTGTGCCGACCCGCAGGAGGTTGTGCGGGCTTGCGGTGAGCAGGCGGTGGTCGCCCACGACGCGAAGACGCTCGGCGCCGTGCCGTCGCGGCTCGTGCACGACACGATGCTCGGCGCCTACCTGCTCGAGCCCGCGCGGCGCGGCTATCCCTTCGCGGAGCTGTGCGAAGAGCGCGGGTTTGCCGCTGAGGTCGAGGATCCGTTGGCCGGCGAGGCGCTGCTGTTGAGCGCGCTCGCGGCGTGGCAGCGCGAGCAGATCGCCGATAGAGGCCTTCAGAGCGTGATGTGCGACATCGAGCTTCCGCTCGTCGCGGTACTGCGCGAGATGGAGCTGCACGGCGTGCGCCTCAACCTGGAGTGCCTGCAGGAGATAACGGGGCGTGTGCGCGAGGAGATCACCGGCCTTGAGCGGCGCATATACGAGCTCGCCGAAGAGGAGTTCACGATCGGCTCGCCCCAACAGCTCGGGGAGATCCTGTTTGTCAAGCTCGGTCTCTCGCGCAAGCGGCGTGGCAAGACCGGCTTCTCCACCGACGCACGCGTCCTGCAGGCGATTCGCGAGGAGCACGAGATCGTGCCCTGTATCGAGCGCTGGCGCGAGCTCTCGACGCTGATAAAGACATATCTGGATGTATTGCCCGAGCAGGTGGATGAGCGCTCGCGCATTCACACCACGTTCCTGCAGGCAGGTGCTCAGACGGGGCGCCTGGCCTCAACCAATCCGAACATGCAGAACGTTCCGATCCGCACACCTTTGGGTCGCGAGATCAGGGGTTGCTTCGAGGCCGAGGAGGGACACTTGCTGATCTCCGCCGACTATTCGCAGATCGAGCTGCGCGTACTGGCGTACATCGCCCAGGAGCCGGTGTTGGTCGAGATCTTCAAGCGCGGGGAGGACGTGCACACGGCGACGGCTTCGCAGGTTTTCCAGGTGAGTCCGGAGCAGATCGACCCGGGCATGCGTTCGAAGGCGAAGATGATCAACTACGGGATCGTCTACGGGCTCTCCGACTATGGCCTGGCAGATCGGCTCAACATCCCCCTGGAGGAGGCCAAAGTCTTCATCGACGCCTACCTGGAGCGCTTCCCCCGCGTGGCGGCTTTCATCGCCGAGACGATCGAGTCGGCGAAGGAGGAGGGCCATGTCAAGACGCTGTGGGGTCGCCGTCGCCAGATCCCTGAGTTGCAGGCTCGCAACTACCAGGTGCGAACGCTCGGTGAGCGCTTGGCTGTGAACACTGTGATCCAGGGCACGGCAGCCGACATCATCAAGCTCGCGATGGTGCGCTGCCACGCGGCGCTGCGTGAGGGCGAGTTCGCTACGCGCCTGATTCTCACGATTCACGACGAGCTGCTGTTTGAAGGGCCTCCTGCTGAGACTGACGAGGCGTGTGTGCTGATCGAGGAGGAGATGGTGGGCGTATGGGAGCATTCCCCGCCGCTTGCCGTGGACATTGGGGTCGGGCGCAACTGGCTGGAGGCCAAGTGAGGAATCCGGCTCGCCGCGCATGGGGGCGCTGCGTGTGGACACCCGCGCGAGCGGGCTGCCGCCCGCGAGCACGCCCGCGGCCGCGCTCGTCTCGATGAGCCGCCTGCTCGCCGTCGCGCTGGTGGCGGTCGCGGGCGTGCTCGTCGGCGCTCAACCACCTGTCAACGCGCGCCTCGGCCGCACCGTTGGCGCAGTTCCCGCGGCGGCCGTCTCGTTCACGGTCGGCACGGTCGCGCTGCTACTGATCGTTTCGCTCACCAGCGAAGGGTTCGGCAGTCTCGCCAACGTTGGCAAGGCTCCGTGGTGGGCGTTTGTGGGCGGGTTGTTGGGGGCGGTTTATGTGACGGTAGCGATCCTCACCGTGCGTACGCTTGGCGTTAGCGCCCTGACGGCCGTGGTGATCACAGGTCAGCTCACCGCCGCTGTGCTGATCGACCGCTTCGGTTTGCTGGGGATCGCCAAGCAGCCGATCGGCGCCACGCGGATTCTCGGGCTCGCGTTGCTGGTTGTGGGTGTCGTGCTGGTGGTGCGGCGGTAGCGCGCACGTCTGCCGGTGCGGCGTTGGGCGATCGGATGTTCAGGCCGTCGCCAGCGGTACGCGGAGGTCGGCTGGATCCTCCTCCACGGCAATCCGCGGACCCTCCATGCGCGCGCAGGCAGCACCCTCGTTGAAGCCCACCGATGGCAGCTGGAAGGCCGCGTTGAAGCGCGAGCGCAGATTCTCGACGGCGATGAGATTGACCAGCTCGACCAGTTCGGTGTCGTCGAAGCGCGAACGTAGCTCGGCGAACAACTCGTCGCCGACCTGCACTGGTGTAAGGGTCATGCCGACGGCCAGGTCGAGCACGAGTCGCTCGGTCTCGTCGAAGTGCGGGCTCTGGCGGTAGCGGTAGAGATCGTTGACCTGCTCTTGACCCACGCCCCATGCCAAAGCCTGCTGGGAGCCGATGTCCTGGCACATCTCACAGCCCTGCATGACGGCGGACTTGAGCTGCACGAGCCCACGCAGGTGGGCGTCGACGCGCGGTTTGCGCGCAACGGCGCTCTCGAAGATGCCGTAGCCGACGAGCAGGGAGGTGCGGTGCGCACGCAGCGGGATGTCGGGTGTGAGCTCGCGCTTGCCGGTCATGCGCCCGAGTTCACGGCGGACCATGCGGTAAATAATTCGCACGAGCGGATTTGCTTTGTTGGCGGGTACGCCTTCGATCCTGCTCATTTTGTGCTCCTTTCGTCGTCGATCGCGCAGCGGAACTGGGGCCCCGCCTGTCGCTACACCCACGATATGGTGGTTGTGGTGCCCTGTAAAGGACCACATTGATGCCCAGTATGGGAACCAATTCCGGGCCTGAGTTGCTGCTGGCGCTCGATCGCTCCTCGCGTCGTTCGCTGCGCGCCCAGCTCGAGGATGGGTTGCGGGACGCGGTGCGCTCGGGTCGTCTGCCGGCCCGTACCAGACTTCCGGCAACGCGTGTGCTGGCGGGCGATCTCGGTGTCTCGCGACGACTGGTGGTGGACGCCTACGCGCAACTGCTCGCCGAGGGCTATCTGCTCGCACGGCCGGGAGCCGGCACATTTGTCGCCGAGACTGTGGGTACGCCCTCGGAGTCGACGGCCGAGCCCGCTCAGGCTGCGCTCGCCTTTGATTTCTTTCCCGGCTATCCGGATCTGGCGACGTTCCCGAGGAGCGCGTGGCTGCGCACCATGCGCGAAGTGCTTGGTGAGGCTCCGGATCGGCAGTTCGGTTATCCCGACCCGCGTGGCGCGAGCGAGTTGCGTACCGCGATTGCCGCGCATCTGCGCCGTGTCCGCGGCGTGGTTGCCGATTCTCGCTCGGTGGTCGTCTGCTCGGGTGCGGCACAGGGTTTCGCGCTGCTCGCGCGAGCGCTCGGGGGGCCGCGTATCGCTGTCGAGGATCCCGGCCTGCCGCCACATCACGCGATCCTTCTTGCCGGTGGGGCATCGTTGGTGGCCCTACCCGTCGATGACGAAGGGGCCCGTGTAGCGGAGCTGGCCTCGCTTGCCTGGTCCTGCGGGGGGATCGACGCCGTGCTCGTGACGCCCGCGCATCAGTCGCCAACGGGCGTGGCGCTCTCTCCGTCTCGTCGTGCCGCCCTGCTCAACTGGGCGCGCGAGAGCGAGGGGGTGATCGTGGAGGACGACTATGACGCCGAGTATCGCTATGACCGACCGCCGCTGGCCGCGATGCAGGGGTTGGCACCCGACCACGTGGTGTACATGGGCACGGTCAGCAAGACGCTCGCTCCGGCTTTGCGCCTGGGTTGGCTTGTGCTCCCCCCGCGCCTCCTCGACGCCGTGGTTGGAGCAAAGGCGCTGGCAGACGGGGGCTCCCCGACGCTGGATCAGCTCATGTTGGCTCGACTCATGGAGGGCGGCGCATACGATCGGCACATGCGCACCGCGCGGCGGCGTTACCGTGCGCGGCGGGATGCACTCGTGATGGCACTGGGGCGTCATCTCCCGGGCGCCAGCGTTACCGGTCTGGCGGCGGGACTGCACGCGATCGTCCGGCTCGAGCGCCCGGTCGACGGGATCGAGATCGTCAACTCCGCGCGAAAGCGCTCGGTGGGTGTGTATTCGCTTGGCTACGCCTATATGGAGCCACGTCCCGTACACGATGGCCTAATCCTTGGCTACGCCAATCTGGCCGAGCAGGCAATCGAGGAGGGCATTCGGCGATTGGCGCAGGCTTTCCGGGAAACCTCGTGCTGAGGCGACGCGTACAGGCATGCCTCGCTATGTCCGTCCCAGCGAGTTCGCTGCGCACTCAGGCGGCCGTGCGAAGTGCTCAGACGTGTGCCGCAATGCGCACGGGCGTTCCATCGCGACGTGGTCGTGCGCCCACGAACGACGGCGGGGCGATCTGCAGGTAGTGGTTGAAGGCCCACGCGCAGAAGCGCTCTGAGGCGAGTGCGCGTGCCATTAGGGTGATCGCTCGCGTCGGGGTTAGCTGGCCCACGGTGCGCTGCGTGTTCAACATCCAGCGGAACTTGCGCTCATGTGCATCGGAGAACGCCCCGTAGCGCGTCAGTGCCTGTTCGCGCGTGGCCTGGTCGGCGAGCACAGGCCGCAGCTCGCGGGCGCAGGCGATGCCGAAGTACAGCGCTGTGCGAATCCCCTCGGCGGTCAGCGGCAGACAGTGCCCCGCCGAGTCGCCGACGAAGAACACCCCATCCTCGATTGCGGGGCGCAGCTGGTGGGGGATCCAGTTGCCTTGATAGCCGTCGGTCGGCAATCCGAGGTCGCCCGCGAGGCGTACCGTCGGCTCCTTGACGTGGTGGGCTGGCCAGAACGAGCCGACGCCGACGCGCAACTCGTCACTCGCTGGGAAGCTCCACGCGTAGCCGGCGCGGATGTACTTCTGGTCGATCCACAGCTCCAGCTCCTCGCCAGCCCCGTGCGGATGCACCTCGAGACCGCGCGAAAGGCGTGCGTTTGGCGGTTGGATCGGCGTGCCGTTGGACAACACCCGCCGCCACCCAAGTGCGTCTACGATCAACGGCGCCGTCAGGTCCCCGCGGTCGGTGTGCACAGTGTTCCCGTCGCGGCCACTTACGGTCGCTGTCTCGAACTCCGCGTCGCTCGGGTGAGCCTGATCCCACAGCAGTGCGCACAGCTCGCGATAGTCGAAAGTGGAGAATGTCCACGGCAGCTTCCAGCGCGCCGTGGTCCACGGCGTGTGTACCACCAGCTCGTCGAAGGTCTGGCGCAGCGAACCCTCGAGCTCCAGTGCCTGGAGCCAGCCGGTCGGGATGCCGCACGCCGAAGTCTGGCGCTCGCCGATCTCATAGCGGTCGACGATGAGCACGCGTGCTCCCGTGTCGGCCAGCTCGCGTGCCACCGCCAGCCCCGCGAAGGAGGCACCGCAAACGAGCACGTCGCAATCACGCTTTAGTCGCGTGCGCTCGGCCCCGCGCTTGGTCGCTCTAACCGGCATCTGAGCGCCAATGATATGTACCTCGCCCAGTCCGGTCGTGGGCGCCGGAGTTCCAACGCGAGCACACCCCCCAATCCCAATCGATCCCGCGCCGCGAGGCTCGGGGTCCCGGCCTCGGCCCGCGTCCCTGCGCTAGGCTTCGACCGGTGCAAACACTTATAGAGAATCCCCAGGCCCACGTGGTCGAGGGGTCAAACGGATTGCTGCTCGAAATCGACGGGCAGATAGTCCCCAACTACGACGCCACGATGCAGCCCTTCGAGGAGGGCGAGGTCGTGACGGGCAATGTCGTGCGCATCGACAAGGACGAGGTGCTGGTCGACATCGGCTACAAGTCCGAGGGAGTCATTCCCGCCGGCGAGCTGTCGATTCGCAAGTCGGTCGATCCGCGTGAGGAGGTGTCGCTCGGCGAGGAGGTCGACGCGATGGTCCTCACCAAGGAGGACCAGGACGGGCGCCTGATCATGTCCAAGAAGCGCGCCCGCTTCGAGAAGGCGTGGCGGCGCATCGAGGCCGCCGCCGAGTCGGGCGAGCCGGTGATCGGCTCGGTCATCGAGGTCGTCAAGGGCGGTCTGATCATCGATCTGGGGGTGCGCGGCTTCCTGCCCGCCTCGCTTGTCGACATCCGCCGTGTGCCGAACCTCGACGAGTACATGGGCACGCAGATCGAGACGAAGGTGATCGAGCTCAACCGCTCGCGCAACAACGTGGTGCTCTCGCGCCGCGCGGTGCTCGAGGAGGAGCGCAAGGAGGTCCGCCAGCAGATCCTCGACCGCCTACAGCCCGGTCTCGTGGTGGAGGGTCAGATCTCCAACATCGTGGACTTCGGCGCGTTCGTGGACCTCGACGGGATCGACGGCCTGATCCACATCTCAGAGCTTTCCTGGTCGCACGTGAACCATCCGAGCGAGATCCTCAACATCGGCGACACCGTGCAGGTCAAGGTGCTCGACATCGACCGCGACCGCCAGCGCATCTCCCTCGGTCTCAAGCAAACCCAGGAAGACCCGTGGCAGCGGATCGTGGACACCTACAACGTCAACGACGAGCTCGCCGGCAAGGTCACGAAGGTCGTCACGTTTGGCGCGTTCGTGGAGGTGCTCGACGGCGTCGAGGGGCTCGTGCACATCTCAGAGCTCGCCGGCCACCATGTCGAGAGCCCGCGCGAGATCGTGCACCCGGGCGATGAGATTCGCGTGAAGATCCTCGAGATCGACTCCGAGCGCAGGCGCCTGTCGCTGTCGGCCAAGCGCGTGGAGGATCAGATCCTGCCGTTGCCCCGTCCCGATGCGCCTGCCGCATCGCCGGCCGAGCCTGAGGCGGTGGCCGAGGAGCAGGTGGTGCTCGAGGATTCACTTGATGTGGCTGTGGGAGAGGACGCCGGCGAGCTTGCCGCCGATCAGGCTGCCGCCGAGGTCGTTGCGCAAGCGCCTGCTGTTGAGGCGCCTGCCGCCGCCGAACCCGCTGTCGAGGAGCCCGCCGCGGCTGAGCAGCCGGTCACGGAGGTTGTGGCACCGGCGGTTCCCGCTGAGGAGCAGCCCGCGGCTGAGGAGCCCACGGTCGCTGAGCAGGTGGTCGAGGAGCCGGCCGTCGTGGCCGATCAGCCCGCGGACGAGCAGGCCGCCGGCGAGCAGACCCAAGACTGACGGGGGTCCGAGCGCCGGTGCAGCCCGTGGCGCCGTTCGTCGGGCTCACCGGCGGTATGGGAGCGGGCAAGTCGACCGCTCTGAAGGCGCTGCGAGGGCTCGGTGCGCAGGTGCTCTCGACCGACGCGGTCGTGCACGAGTTGTACGGCGACAAACGGGTACTGGATGCGATTGTGGAGCGTTGGGGCTCAGAGGTCGCGCCGGACGGGGTCGTCGATCGAGCGGCGGTTGCGGCGAGAGCGTTTGCGGGCGGGGCGGAGGACCGTGGCTGGCTGGAGAGTCTCTTGTGGCCACTCGTCGGCGCACGTATCGCCGCGTGGCTTGAGTCCGTGCGCGCGTTGCATCCACCGCCGAAGGCCGCGGTGGTGGAGGTGCCGCTGCTCTTCGAGGCGGGAATGGAGGGTGGTTTTGACGCGACGATCGCCGTGATCGCGCAGGAGGACATGCGCGCTCAGAGGGCCGCCGGACGCGGCCATGCGCTTGCCGACGAGCGCGCGGCGCGTCAGCTTCCCCAGGAGGAGAAGGCGCGGCGTGCGACGTTCGTCGTGCACAACGACGGCAGCGAAGCCGACTTGCGGCGCGAGTTGGCCGGCGTGCTTGACAAGCTATCGGGATGAGTGCGCAACGGTCTCCGGTGGCCGCTCGCGGTCGGAGTGGCCGCGCCGTCTACGCGTCGAGTCGGCGCGCGCGTGGGCATGGTCCGTTTGCGCGTGGCGCGCGCCGGTTCGTGAAGGCGATCGTGGCGTTTGCGATCGTGGTCGCGCTCGCGGTCGTGTTGGTGATGCGCATCGAGCACGCACTGCCGGGTGAGAGCTTGCCGCTCAGCGACGTGGCGGTGATTCGCGAACAGGCGAGCGAAAAGCATCTCGATCCCGCGCTGATCGCGGCGGTGATTTACGCGGAGACGAAGTTCGAACCGCGAACCTCCTCAGCAGGGGCATTGGGACTCATGCAGTTGTTGCCCACGACTGCCGAATACATCGCTCACCTGTCCGGCGGTGTGCGGTTCACGACCAGCGATCTGGCCACGCCAAAGGTCAACGTGGCGTACGGCAGCTGGTATCTGCGCTATCTGCTCGACCACTACGAAGGCAACGAGCTGGAGGCGGTGGCCGCATATAACGGCGGCATGTCGAACGTCGACGCGTGGGTGGCGGCGGCAAAGGAGGGGGGACATAGCTTGACGGCGGCCGAAATCCCCTTTCCCGAGACGCGCGCGTACGTCGAACGGGTGATGCGCGTGCAGAAGGAATACCGCAAGCTGTATCCGCGTCAGCTCGGGCTAACGTAGAGCGCGATGCCACCGTTCAAGCTCGATCCGGCGTTCACGCCCACTGCCGACCAACCGAAGGCGATCGAGGGGTTGTCGGAGGGCGTGCGCGAGGGCGATCGCTTCCAGACACTGCTCGGCGCGACCGGCACCGGCAAGACGATGACGATGGCGGGCGTGATCGCGGAGGTGCAGAAGCCTTCGCTTGTGATCGCCCACAACAAGACGCTGGCGGCACAGTTGTGCAACGAGTTCCGCACCTTCTTCCCCGAGAACGCGGTCGAGTATTTCGTGTCCTACTACGACTACTACCAGCCTGAGGCGTATGTGCCCAGCCGGGACCTGTACATCGAGAAGGACTCCGCGATCAACCAGGAGGTCGATCGCCTCAGGCACGCCGCCACCGCCGCGGTGTTCGCGCGGCGCGACGTGATCGTGGTGGCGTCGGTGTCGTGCATCTACGGTCTCGGCTCGCCCGAGACGTATGAGATGAACATGCAGATATTGCGTCGCGGCGAGGAGATCGACCGCGACAAGCTGCTGCGCAAGCTCGTCTCGATCCAGTACACGCGCAACGACACCGTGCTCTCGCGCGGCAGCTTCAGGGTGAAGGGGGAGACGCTCGAGGTGTTCCCGGCGTACGCCGAGACGGCGTTCCGCGCGACGTTGTTCGGCGACGAAGTCGAGCGCCTGCAGCACTTCGACCCGCTCACCGGAGAGTTGATCGCAGACGACCTGGAGCACGTGGCGATCTGGCCCGCCACCCACTACAACGTGAAGGAGGGCACGATCGAGGACGGAGTGGCGGCGATCGGCAAGGAACTGAACGAGCGCTGCGAGCAACTGGAGGCCGACGGCAAGCAGCTGGAGTCCCATCGTTTGCGCCAGCGCACCCAGTACGACATGGAGATGCTGCGCGAGATGGGCTTCTGCTCGGGGATCGAGAACTACTCGCGCATCCTCGATGGGCGGGGGCCGGGGGAGCGGCCGTACTGCCTGATCGACTATTTCCCCGAGGATTTCGTGTGCTTCATCGACGAGTCCCACCAGACGGTGCCGCAGATCGGCGGCATGTTCGAGGGTGACCGCTCGCGCAAGAGCACGCTCGTGGACTATGGCTTCAGGTTGCCGAGCGCGATGGACAATCGCCCGCAAACCTTCGACGAGTTCCTCTCGATCACCCCGCAGCTTGTGTTCGTGTCGGCGACGCCCGGAGAATACGAGCGCACGCGCTCACAGCGAACCGTGGAGCAGATCGTGAGGCCCACCGGGGTGGTGGACCCCGAGATCGATGTGCGCGAGACCAAGAACCAGATCGACGATCTGATGAACGAGATCCGCAAGCGGGTGGACGTGGACGAGCGCGTGCTCGTGACGACGCTCACGAAGAAGATGAGCGAGGACCTCTCCCAGTACCTGATCGAGATGGGCTTCAAGGTGCGCTATTTGCACTCGGAGATCGACACGCTGGAGCGCATCCAGATCATCCGCGACCTGCGGCTCGGGGAATACGACGTGCTCGTCGGCGTGAACCTGCTGCGCGAGGGATTGGATCTGCCAGAGGTGTCGCTGGTGGCGATCCTCGACGCCGACAAGGAGGGCTTCCTGCGAGGAGAGACCTCGCTGATCCAGACGATCGGCCGCGCGGCGCGCAACGTAAAGGGCACCGTGCTGATGTATGCAGACAAAGAGACCAAGGCGATGAAGGCGGCGATCGAGGAGACCGATCGTCGCCGTCAGATCCAGCTCGCCTACAACGAGGAGCATGGGATCACCGCGTCGAGCATCGTCAAGGGGATCTCCGACATCGCCGAGTTCCTGCAAGCGGAGTCGAAGGTGCCGAAGGGTCGCCGGCGCTCAAAGGCGGCCAGGGCCAAGGCGAAGGAGGGGGCGGGTGGGGATTTGAATCAGCTGGAGCGAATGGTGGTGGAGCTGGAGGAGGAGATGATCGCGGCCGCCGACGACCTGCGCTTCGAGTACGCCGCGCGGCTGCGCGACGAGATCAGGGAGCTGCGGCGCGACCTGCGAGAGCTTCGCGCTAGCGAGGGGCCGGCCGTGGACACAGAGACAAGCGAGACTCCGGCGGGCGAGGTGGCATAGGATGGTGTGCCGTGGAGCTTGACCGTCAGCAGATCGAGAGGCGCGACTTCCCGATCGTGCGCCGCGGGTACGACCCGGCGACCGTGGACGCCCACCTGCGCGCGCTCTCGGCCGAGGTCGAGGGGTTTCAGCGTGAGGCTGAGCACCGCGGCCAGGAGTCGCTCGCCTCAGTGGCCGGCACGCAGGTGCAGGGCATCCTTGAGGCGGCGCAGGCCACGGCGGAGACGATCGAGCGTGAGGCCGCCCAGGACGCACAACGGGTGCGCGAGGCAGCCGACGCCGACGCGCGACGGACCCGCGAGGAGGCGATCGCGCTTGCACGCGAGCAGGTGGCGGCGGTTTCCCAAGCCACCGAAGTGCTGCTCGCCCGGGTCGGCTCGATCGACGGGGAGACACGGACGTTGGTGGAGAGCCTGCGCGCCGGCGCCGGCCGTCTTGCCGGCGATCTCACAACAGTCGAGACTGAGATGGAGGCGCTGTATGACGCGGCCGCGGGGCGTGCCCCGGGCGGCGGGGGAGCCATGGCCGGAGGCGGAGCGCCCGCCGAGGCGGGTTCCGGCGAGAACGGCGTCAGCCGGGGTCCGGTCGCCGCCGCGACGGCTGACGCATTCCTAGGATCTCGTGCCGAGCCGGACGTCGAGTTGGCGGCTCAGTCCTACGTGGACGCGGCCACAGGGCCAGAGCCGCTTGCGGGCGAGTCGCCTGCGCACGAGGAGCCGCTGTTCGTCAGTGAGGCGCCCGGCGAGCGGGCGGCGCCCGCCGGCGACCTGGATGGTGCGCGCCTGGTGGCGCTCAACATGGCGCTCAACGGCGATTCGCGTCAGGACACGGGTCGCTATCTGGCGGAGAACTTCGACATCGCCGAGCCCGAGCGACTGCTTGACGAGGTTTACGCGGCTGTCGAAGGGTAGGGCAGAACGGAGTCAGGGATGCGACTCCTTACTTGAGCCGGTCGGTGTCGGTCATGCATGCCTTGTTGCTTCCACGGAGCCGGGAACGTGGTTCCGGTGACATCGTTACATCTGGCGTAATCAAGGAGACTCGACCTCCAGGCGCTGGCCGGCGGCGCTCGCGATCGAGGTGATGTCCTCGGGGTCGGAGCTGATCACGATGTCGTGTCGACGCAGGGCTCCCTCGACGACGGTCGCGTCCACGATGTCTGTGGCGCCGGCGCGCGCCGCCAGTGCTCCGACCAGGCGGGCCCGGTGGTCGTCGAGGGGCTCGATGTCGCAGCCGACGAGCAGCTTTGCCAGCAGCGCCTGTCGCGGACTACCGCGCCACCCCTGTGCAACGACCGGTGCGGGGGCGGTCGGCACCTCTCGCTGTTCCAGCAGCGCTCTATGGCGGACCCACATACGGCGCTCGCCTCGATCGGCGGCGATGAGGGCGCCGGTGTCGTACGTGACCGCCATACAGTTCCCCGCTATGCAGCTCGGCGCGCTTGCGTCGCCGTGCGTTTGCTGCGCTCGATTGCTTCCTTCGCCCACTTCTCGGCGTCCGCGAGCTCGTCGCTCGTGAAGTCTCCGAGCTCTTGTTCGACCTCGGCCACGGCGCCGAGGCCAGCGCGAACCATGAGCTCCTTGCGCGCCGTGGCGGTCAACCAGGCGCTGTAGGTAATCCCGTCCTGTGCTGCCTCGGCCTGTATCTGAGCGTCAAGGTCGGGGGGGACTGAGATCGAGCGCTTCTTTCTGACGGCCACCACCCGATGGTAGCACAGCGGTAAGACAGCGGGGGCGGGGCTCAGTAACGGCCCGAAATCAAATTCCAGGCGCGGTGCAGCTTGTCGCCGACGCCGGGAGCGCCCTCCGCCGGGTCGTCCTTCATGACCGCGGGATTCTCGCTCGGCTGGGGCAAGTCGCTGCACGCAGCTCTGTCGAGCTTGAGCGTGACCGCGTGCTCGTGGATCGACTCGACGTCGTCGGCGTCGGCGAAGCGGTGACCGTCGTGGCTCTCGTGCTCGACGATCACGATCCCGTCGAAGACGTCCTCCTCGGGCACGCTGAGCACGTGCGCGACCTCACCGATCTGCTCTCCGTCGCTGCTGTACACCGGGGTGCCGGGGTCGAGCACCTCGTAGGAGATCGGTAGGCCGGGGTCGTCCACGTGGCCAGCATATCGTTCCTGGGCCGGCGTTCAGCCGGCGGGGTGAGCGCCGGCAGTATGCGAACGTCTGTTCGTACTTCTACAATGGCTGCGCACATGCCCCAGAGCAACAAGATCGTCGTGAGCGGCGCCCGCGAGCACAACCTGAAGGACATCTCCCTGGAGTTGCCCAGGGACGCGCTCGTGGTGATCACGGGCCTGTCCGGCTCGGGCAAGTCGAGCCTTGCGTTCGACACGATCTATGCCGAGGGTCAGCGACGCTACGTGGAGTCGCTGTCGGCGTACGCGCGCCAGTTCCTAGGCCAGATGGACAAGCCCGACGTGGACTCGATCGAGGGCCTCTCGCCGGCGATCTCGATCGATCAGAAGACGACTTCGCGCAACCCGCGCTCGACGGTGGGCACGGTGACCGAGATCTACGACTACCTGCGCTTGCTGTGGGCGCGCGTGGGCAAGCCGCATTGCCCGATCTGCGGGCGTCCGATCGCAGGCCAGTCGGCCGAGCAGATCATCGACCAGACGATGGAGCTGGCGGAAGGGACGCGCTTCATGGTGCTGGCGCCGGTGGTGCGGGGCCGAAAGGGCGAGTACGGCAAGCTGCTGGAGGAGATGCGCGCGGACGGCTTCGCACGCGTGAAGATCGACGGGCGTATCCGCATGCTGGAGGAGTCGATCGTGCTCGACAAGCGCTACAAGCACGACATCTCGGTGGTGGTGGATCGTCTGTCGATGCGCCACGACGTCCGCAAGCGCCTGGCGGACTCGATCGAGACGGCGGTGGGTCTCGCGGACGGGTTGGTCGAGATCGAGATCGTCGGGTCCTCACGTAAGGAGAATGATGGGGATGGGGATGGCGTGCGGGACGCAGGAACCGGCCGTGCGCATTCGTCGGGCGCTTTGGGAGTGAGGGCGCCCTCCTCGCAGATCGTTCCGGGCGAGAAGCCGCCACCGGGCTCGCTGTTCACGTTCTCGGAGAAGTTTGCGTGCCCTGAGCACGGACCGTCGCTGATTGAGTTGGAGCCACGAATCTTCTCGTTCAACTCTCCCCACGGGGCGTGTGAGCGCTGCACAGGCCTGGGCTCCCAGATGGTGATCGATCCGGAGCTGGTCGTGCCCGATCCGACCCTGTCGGTGGGCGAAGGGGCGATTGCGCCATGGTCGAACAGCGCGTCCAACTACTACGAGCAGGTGACCGAGGCGATCGCCAAGCGCTACAAGGTCGACCTGGGCGCTCCGTGGGAGGAGCTGCCGCAGGAGCATCGCGACCTGTTCTTGACGGGCACGAACGGAGAGCCGCTGCAAATCACCTACCGCAACCGCTTCGGGCGCACCCGCTCCTACGGGACGCGCTTCGAGGGGGTGATCGCAAATCTTCAGCGCCGCTACCGCGAGACCGACTCGGAGTGGACGCGCGAGAAGATCGAGGAGTTCATGTCGCTGCGTGCGTGCCCGGAGTGCGGCGGCGCGCGCCTGCGGCCCGAGTCGCGGGCGGTGCTCGTCGCGGGCACGAGGATCGAGGACTTCTGTGCGCTCTCGGCGCGCCGGGCGCTCGCGTGGCTGGATGAAGTGGAGCTCTCAGAGACCGATCGCCACGTCGCGCGGCTGATCCTGCGCGAGATCTCAGAGCGTCTGCAGTTCCTGGAGAACGTGGGGATCGGCTACCTGTCGATGGACCGTGCCGCATCGACGCTCTCGGGCGGTGAGGCACAGCGGATCCGCCTCGCCACCCAGATCGGCTCCTCGTTGGTGGGGGTGCTCTACATCCTGGACGAGCCCTCGATCGGCTTGCACCAGCGCGACAACGCGAAGCTGATCGCGACGCTCGAGCGCCTGCGCGATCTCGGCAACACGGTGATCGTGGTCGAGCATGACGAGCAGACGATGCGCTACGCCGATCATCTGGTCGATCTGGGGCCCGGTGCGGGCGAGCACGGCGGCTGGATCGTGGCGCAGGGGACAGCGACGCAGGTGCAGAAGGTAAAGCAGTCGCTGACCGGGCAATTCCTGGCGGGCACGCGCACGATTGAGGTGCCGCAGGAGCGTCGCACGCCGATTGGCTATGTGGAGATCCTTGGCGCGAGCCAGCACAACCTGCGCGACGTCGACGTGCATGTTCCGCTCGGCACGCTCACCTGCGTGACGGGCGTCTCAGGCTCGGGCAAGTCGACGCTCGTCAACGAAGTGCTCTACAAGGCGGTGGCCAACCGTTTGCACAAGGCGCGCCAGCGACCGGGAGCGCACCGTGCGATCAACGGCCTCGATCAGCTCGACAAGATCATCGCGGTCGACCAGTCGCCGATCGGGCGCACACCGCGCTCGAACCCAGCCACCTACACGGGCCTGTTCGATGTGATTCGCGACCTGTTCTCAAAGACCCAGGAGGCGCGCGCGCGCGGGTACAAGCCCGGGCGCTTCTCCTTCAACGTGAAGGGTGGGCGCTGCGAGGTGTGCCGTGGCGACGGGCAGATCAAGATCGAGATGCACTTCCTGCCCGACGTGTATGTGCCTTGCGAGCAGTGCGATGGGCGTCGCTACAACCGCGAGACGCTGGAGGTGAAGTTCAAGGGCAAGAGCATCGCGGAGGTGCTCGCGATGCCGGTCGAGGAGGCGTTGCACTTCTTTGAGCACATCCCCAAGATCCGCCGGCGCCTGGAGACACTGGGCGCCGTCGGCCTTGGCTACATACGCCTCGGCCAGCCCGCGACGACGCTGTCCGGCGGCGAGGCGCAGCGTGTGAAGCTCGCCACCGAGCTCTCGAAGGTCGCTACGGGCCGCACGCTGTACATCCTCGACGAGCCCACGACCGGCTTGCATTTCGCCGACGTGCAAAGACTGTTGGAGGTGCTGCAAAGGCTCGTGGATGCCGGCAACAGCGTGGTTGTGATCGAGCACAACCTCGATGTCATCAAGTGCGCCGACCGCCTGATCGACATGGGACCGGAGGGGGGAGAGGAGGGCGGCATGGTGATCGCCGCCGGCACCCCCGAGGAGGTTGCCGCCGAGCGGGGGTCGCACACCGGCGAGTTCCTGCGCGAGTTGCTCGCACCCGAGCGCAAGGCCAGTCCCCGCGCTCGTGCGAGCAAGGCTAAGAAGGCGAGCGCGAACGGCGCGTCCTCCAATGGAGCATCCGCCGCGAAGCGGAAGGCGAAGTCGGCGGCGCGCGTGTGAGCGATCCGAACGTGCCTCGCTCATCACGGCTCGCTACTCGCTACTCGTCTCGCTTCCTACTGCGCGCAAGTCGTGAGCGATAAGGCTTCCAAGGCGCGGTTGTGGGCGGCGAAGTGGCGCTGGTATGAGCGCAACTCGTTGCCCTGGAATCGCGTGGCGATCCACCGCGAGCTCATGCGCCGCGAAGCGTTCGCACGCTGGCCGATCCATGGCAATGTCCTGGAGGCTCTGCGCGAGGGACGCTTGGAGATCGGCGCGCACACGCTGTTCGAGCCCGGCGTATGGATCACGCTGCCCGGCAACGCACGCGTACGCATCGGCAGCGGCACCTTCCTCAACATGGGCGTGATGGTCGCCGCCGAGCAGTTCGTGGAGATCGGCGACCACTGCATGCTCGCCAACGGCTGCTTCGTCAGCGACGCAAGCCATCGCTATGACGATCCCGAGAAGCCGATCACCTGGCAAGGCTTCGAGAGCAAGGGCTCCACCAGGATTGGCGACAACTGCTGGCTCGGCTCAGGCGTGGTGGTGACGAGCGGTGTGACGATAGGCGAGCGCTGCGTGATCGGCGCCAACAGTGTCGTCACCAAAGACATCGAGCCGTTCTCGATCGTGGCGGGAGCACCGGCGCGGGTGCTGCGCAAGGTTGAGTACGGCGAGCGTCCGTTGTCGAAGTGACGCACACGATCCGGCGGCTGATGTGGGCGATAGCGGCCGTCGAGATGTTCGCCGTCGAGATGTTCGCCGTCGAAATGTTCGCCGTCGAGATGTTCGCCGTGGAGATATCCGCCGTCGAGATATCCGCCTAACCTAAAGGGGTCCAGGTGTATATCCACTTTTTTTGTGCACGACCATAATGACTACGATATGTAGCTACTATAGTAGCATGCACAAAAAGTGATCATGCCAGCAGCTCGTGCAACTCCGCCAGCTCGCCCGCATCGATCGAATAGCCGTGCTCCGGCCCCGGGTAGCGACCTGAGCGCACATCCTCCGCGTAGGCGGCCACTCCCGAGTCCATCTCCTGCTGGATGTTTGCGTAACGCTTGACAAAGCGCGGCCCAAGCCCGTCACGGATGCCGAGCAGGTCATGGAACACGAGCACCTGACCGTCGGTGTCGGGGCCGGCGCCAATGCCGATCACGGGCACCTCAACGTGCGGCATCAGCTCCTTGGTGACAGCGCTTGGAATCGCCTCGAACACGATCGCAAAGCAGCCGCTGCCCTGGAGCGCCAACGCCTCAGAGGCGATGCGAGCCGCGGCGGTAGCGGTACGACCCTGAGCCTTCCAGCCGCCGAGCGCGGTTGAGCTCTGCGGGGTCAGACCCACATGCCCCATCACGGGAATGCCGGCACCGATGATCGCGCGCGCACGGCTCGCGGAGGCACGACCGCCGCCCTCGAGCTTGACCGCGTCGCAACCGGCCTCCTTGACCATGCGCACAGCGCTCGCGACGGCCTGCTCGTCGCTGATCTCATACGAGCCGAACGGCAGGTCGCCGATCATCAAAGGCGTGTTCAGCCCGCGCCGCACCGCCCTCGCCAATACCAGCATGTCGTCCAGGTCTACCGGCGTGGTCGAGTTGTAGCCGAGAATCGTGGTGGCGGCCGAGTCGCCGACGAGCACGAGGTCCACGCCGCCCGCCTCGGCGGCACGCGCGCTGGGGTAGTCGTATGCGGTGACCATCACGATCGGCTCGCCAAGGCGCTTCTTCTCGGCGAGCAAGGGGAGGGTCATGGGAAGCCGGCCGGGGTCGGAGGGCACCGAGCCCGCGATGCCCCCGATTGTCGTCGCTTGGCTGGATGTGGAGCTGTTGGGGTGACTTGACATGGTGAGTCCTCTCTGGCGCTGGTTGACGCCTTGCCTAACTCCTTGTGCCCGCCTCCAAGGGGGCGGGAGGGGAGCTGAGCAGGGTCGCCACCGCGTCGTCGACGGTGATGATGCGATTGGTGCGAGCCTCCACGTGCACGACGCGAGGCTCGTAGTGCTCCATCTCCGCACGGTCGTACTGCGCGTAGGAGATGACGATGATCGTGTCGCCGCGGTGCACGAGCCGCGCGGCGGCGCCGTTGACCTTGATGTCGCCCGAGCCACGCTGCCCGGCGATCGTGTAGGTCTCGAAGCGGGCGCCGTTGTCGACGTCGACAACGTGCACCTGCTCGTGCTCGAGGATGTCCGCCGCCTCGAGCAGGTCCGGGTCGATCGTGATCGAGCCTACGTAGTGCAGGTCGCAGTCGGTCACGGTGGCCCGGTGGATCTTTGACTTGAGCATCACGCGCTGCATGCGATGGTGGCCTCTCTTGGGTTCGCTTGCTGACGATTGGGTTGCACGGCGGTGGGTGGCACAGCGGTGGGTGACATGGAGTTTTGTTGCACCGCCCCCGATTGCGCGGCACTGGATCCGGCCGGTTTGGTGGGGAAGTGTGGTTCGGCGTGCACGGTCGGATCCAGGGTGACGTTGTCGATCAGCCGTGTGGAGCCGATCCGCGCGGCAATTGCGAGCAGCGCCGGCTCCCGCAGGCGCTCGACGGGCTCAAGCGTGCGGGGGCTTACGAGCGCCACGTACTCTGGCTCCACCTCATATGGCGCCATCGCCTCGCGTGCCACTCCAATCAGCGCATCGGCACGGCGCTCCCCGTCTGAGACGGCCGCGGCGGCGGCTGCAAGCGCGTGATGAAGCGCCGGTGCGCGCTCTCTCTCCGCGGGGCTGAGATGGGCGTTGCGGCTTGACATCGCCAGGCCGTCAGGCTCGCGCACGGTGGGGCACGCCTCGACGCGCACCGCCATGTTCAGATCTTCCACCATGCGTCGGATCACCGTCACCTGCTGGGCGTCCTTCTGGCCGAAGTAGGCGACGTCGGGCGCCACCATGTTCAGGAGCTTGCACACGACAGTTGTCACCCCGCGGAAATGGGCCGAGCCGCGCACCTCTCCCTCCAGGCGGTCGGCGAGGCCAAGCACCTCCACTGAGGTCGAGAATCCGCTCGGGTAGACCTCCTCCGCAGTGGGCGCAAACAGCACGTCTGCCCCGGCAAGCTCGGCCAGCTCGCGGTCGCGAACCTCCTGACGGGGGTAGTGGTCGAGGTCGGCGCGCTCGTTGAACTGGGCGGGGTTCACAAACAACGACACCACAACGAGGTCGCACTGTGAGCGTGCCGCGGCGATCAACGACAGATGGCCATCGTGCAGAGCGCCCATCGTCGGGACCAGGCCGACCGTCCGGCCCGCGCGACGAGCAGGCTCGATGGCCTCCCGCAAATCGCCCACGGTTCGCAGTGTCCTCATGGGCTTCAGGCCTCGACGGGCCCGATCGATGTGAAGATCGATGCATTCATTGGCTCGGTCCAGTTCCCTGGGGATACCGGTCGCGACTCGCTTAAGCATACAGCTCCCGAGAGGTGTTTCCAGTTCCTCGGCAGGAGCCGTGTTCCACGTTCAACCGGGCCGCGATATGCCATTCGCCTTTACCATCTCGTTTCATGTCCCCCGCCGAGACCAGTCAGACGGCAGAGCAGCGTCGTGAGGCCCTCAAGAGCGTGTTCGAGCAGGCTCAGCGCTGTGTGCGCTGCCAGGAGCTTGCGAGCACGCGCAAGAACGTGGTGTTCGGCGCCGGCAACGCCGATGCCGAGTTGATGTTCATCGGCGAGGCTCCGGGTGCCAGCGAGGACGAGCGTGGATTGCCATTCGTCGGTCGCGCCGGCAAGCTACTGGAGACGCTGCTGGGTGAGATAGGGATCGCCCGCAGCGACGTGTTCATCGCGAACGTGCTCAAGTGCCGTCCGCCTGGCAATCGCGACCCGCTGCCGGTGGAGATCGAGAACTGTCGCGAGTATCTCTACAGCCAGGTCGAGCTGATCCAACCACGCGTGATCTGCTCGCTCGGCAACTTCTCCACAAAGCTGCTGCGCGAGGATCCGACCGGGATCACGCGGCTGCACGGCAAACCCGAGGAGCTGACGCTCGGCCGGCGTACGGTACGGCTCTACCCGATCTTCCATCCGGCCGCGGCGCTGTACACGCCGCGAATGCTCGAGACGTTGCGCGAAGACTTCTCGCGGCTCCCAGAGCTGCTGGCGCTGCCCGAGCCCCGACAACCTCAATTCGACGCTGACGAGGAGCCACCGGATGTGGCTGGCGCCGTCAGTGCTGCCGCGGCCGGGGACGTTGCCGGGACCGAGGACGTTGCCGGGACCGAGGACGTTGCCGGGGACGTTGCCGGGACCGAGGGCGATCGCGGGGTTGAAGCCGAGGAGACCGGTGCAGTCGACCAGCTCGGACTATTTTGATCCCATGAGGCATCCAAAATCCCGTGGTGTCCGTATACAGGTATTGAAGGGGTTCGTGCCGGAGCTAAAGCAGGCGGAGCGGTCGGTCGATACCAGTTTCATCTCCATCCTCCCAAGCACCACGGCCGGTCCGCGTTTCCTCTCCCGCGGACCGGCCTTTTTTTGGACTCCGGCATATGAAGCTTGGGCTGCGGTGTGTGGGGCATTTCCGCTGGCTTGGACTAGGCTTCTCTCGTGGCGACACGTATCGTCGAGACTTCGGACTCGGCTCAAACCGAGGCACTGGGCGCCGAGCTGGCCGCAGCGCTAAAGCCAGGCGACATAGTGCTGGTTCGGGGCGAGCTGGGAGCCGGCAAGACCACGCTCGTGCGCGGCGCCGCCAGAGCGCTTGGGGTCGGCGATGTGGTGACAAGTCCCACGTTCTCGATCGGACACCGCTACCACGGCTCGAATGTGACGGTGTCACACCTGGATCTCTACCGCCTGTCAGGTCTCGGCGAGGAGGAGCCGGAGCTGCTCGACGACTACCTCGGTCCCGAGCGGATCGCGTTCGTGGAGTGGCCCGAGGAGAGTACTGTCGAGTTGCGTGATGCGCGCGTGCTAGTGACCCTAGTTCACGAAGGCGGCGACCGGCGACGGATCGAATTGTGTGTTCGCGAAGGGCGCAACCTTGAGCCGTCCCCGATCGAGTCGACTCCGTCCGAGCGCGCAAGCGCGGTGAGGGCAACGCCGTGATCGTGCTCGGTCTCGACACTTCCACACCGTCAACGGTCGTGGGCTTGCGGCTCGCGGATGGAACCACGCTTCACGCTCGCGACGATCCCAACGGCGGCGAGCATCCTGGTCATGCCACCCGACTGCTGCCGCTGGCGAGTGGACTGCTCGCCGAGGCAGGCATCAACTGGGATGTCATCACACGGATCGCCGTTGGGGTTGGGCCCGGAACGTTTACGGGCCTGCGCATCGGAGTGGCCACGGCGAGAGGCTTGGCGCAGTCACTCGGGGCGGAGCTTGTCGGAGTATCCAGCCTGCTGGCGCTCTCACACGCAATACGCATCGACAGGCCAGATGACACAGCTGGCGTGCTGGCGGTGATCGATGCACGTCGCAGCGAGGTGTTCGTGGCCGCCTACGACGGGGATACCGAGGTGGTCGAGTCACAGGCTCTCGCACCCGCCGACATGAACAGGCTGCTTGAGCGAGCCGAAGCAAACACAGATATCGAGCAGTGGCTGGGGGTCGGCGATGGCGCCACCCGCTACCGCGACGCGCTCGAACATGTCGGTGTGGTTGTGCCTGAGAATGATTCCTCGCTGCACCGCATCGACGCTCGCTCGCTCTGTGAGCTGGGGGAGCTGGCGTCGTCGACCAATACGCAGGTCGTGCCTGACTACTTGCGTCGACCAGACGCCGAGATCGCGATCGAGGGAGCGGCTTCCTAGTGGGCTCCTCCGCGGCACGGATAACGCTCGAGGGGTCGTTCTCGGTGGAGATCAGGGATCTCGCCTACGCCGACCTGCCGCGCGTGATCGCGATCGAGCGTCGCGCGTTTCCGACGCCATGGTCGCTTGCGATGTTCGTGCTCGAGCTTTCCAAGTCCTCGGGCGTTTGCCTGGCGGCGCTGCACGACGGCAGGCTTGTGGGCTACATGATCTGTTCGCGCTACGACACCGTGTGGCACGTGATGAACGTGGCCGTCGATGTCGACCGCCAGCACAAGGGAGTGGCGTCGGCGCTGTTGGCGCGTTTGTATGAGCGGGTCGGCGACACGCGCGCGCGCTTCACACTGGAGGTGCGCCGCTCCAATCACGTCGCGATCCATCTCTACGAACGCGAAGGCTTTCGCGCGGCGGGATTGCGCAGGCGCTACTACCAGGACAACGGCGAGGACGCGCTCGTGATGTGGCGCACACCAGCCACACTCGCAGGCTCACTCGACGACGTCCCCGGGACGGGTGGGAATTAATTCAATATGAGACTCGCCGCCCGACATCTGCGTGCCCCAGGCCCGTGTCCCTCATGTACAGACATGACGAGCCTCTGGTTTCAGGCGTCATGACGATTCTTGCGCTCGAGACGAGTTGCGATGACACCTGCGCGGCGGTCATCGGCGAACGCGGAGAGATTCGCTCGAATGTGATCTCCTCGCAGCGGGCGCACGATCGCTTTGGCGGCGTTGTGCCCGAGATCGCCTCGCGGCATCATCTCGAGCTCGCCAACCTGGTTGTCGAGCAGTCGCTCATGGAGGCCGACGTGACGCTTGACGGGATCGATCTCGTGGCAGTCACGCAGGGCCCCGGGCTGGTTGGAGCGCTGCTGGTCGGCCTATCCACGGCGAAGGCGTTGGCCGCCGCGCGCGAGCTGCCGCTAGCGGCGGTCGACCATCTACAGGGACATGTCGCCGCCAATTTTCTGGTGCCCGAGCCCGCGGGCGATGGCGCCGGCGCGGCCGGCAACGGCGCGCAGGTCGGGAATGGCGGCGGAAGTGAGGGTGGTGGTGGGCTGCAGACTTTTGAGCCGCCGTTCCTGTGCTTGATCGCAAGCGGTGGCCACACGCTGCTCGCCCATGTGCGTGATCACACCGGCTTCGACACGCTTGGCCGCACGCTCGACGATGCCGCGGGCGAGGCCTTCGACAAGGGCGCGCGCATGCTCGGGCTCGGCTATCCGGGCGGGCCGGCGCTAGAGCGTCTTGCCGCCGAGGGCGACCCCAGCGCATTCGAGTTCCCGGCATCCGGTTCGCGTTCACGCGGTGGCCGAGGCGCCACGCGCGCGTTCGGGCGTGGTCTTGACTTCTCGTTCGCCGGCTTGAAGACATCGCTGCTATATCGACTGCGTGAGCTCGGCGAGACGCAAGCGCGCGAACATGCGGCCGACCTCGCGGCGTCCTATCAGGCGGCGATCGTCGATCACCTGATGCTGCGAGCCGAGCAGGCGCTCGAGTCGACCGGCCTTGACCGTCTCGCGGTCGGCGGTGGAGTAGCCGCCAACGGCGAGCTGCGCCGCCGCCTTCGGGATCTCGGCGCAAACGTGCACGTGCCCCCGCGCGTGCTGTGCACCGACAACGCCGCGATGATCGGGGGCGCGGCTCGCTATGCGCTGGCGCTGCCCTACCCCGAATATCTCGGTCTCGACGCCTACGCGACCGGTGAGCGCCCACGGTGAGCGTCGTCATAACGCTCTACTCGAAGCCCGACTGCCATCTGTGCGTAGATGCTCACGCAGCGCTGGTGGGGTTGCGCTCCGAGCTGGGATTCGAGCTGGCAGAGGTTGACATAACAACAGACGAGGCCCTGCATCGAGCGTATTTCGAGCGGATCCCGGTCGTGGCAGTGGATGGCGAGGAGCTGTTCGACTACTTTGTCGACGAGCGTGCGCTGAGGGTGCGCCTGCAATCCATCCTTTAGAGTCAATGTCGATGGCCTACAACGAGTTGACAACGGCCGCCGGCACGATGCACGACAACGAGCACGCCGCCGGCGAACGCCTTTCGCTGGGAGTCGCCGCGCGACTCTCGCGCTATCTGCAGGTGCTCACCCAGGCCAAGAAGATGGGCAAGGAGACGATCTCCTCACAGGAACTGTCCGACTACACCCACGTCAACTCCACCCAGATTCGCCGTGACCTGTCGGGATTCGGGAAGTTCGGCAAGCGCGGCGTCGGCTACAACGTCGAGTCGCTTGTATCCCAGATCCGCAAGATCCTGCGCACCGCCGGCCAGCACAACATCGCATTGCTCGGCGCCGGTCATCTGGGCAAGGCAATCGCCTCCTCGGACATCTTTGCCGACCACGGTTTCAGGGTCGTGGCGATCTTCGACGTAGACGCCGGGAAGGTCGGCGCCAAGGTCGGCACCCAGAGCGTGCGCCACACCAGCGAGCTGCGCCAGGTCGTGGAGGACGAGGACATCGTGGTGGGCGTGCTCGCCGTCCCGACGCACGCCGCCCAGGGTCTGGCCGACGAGCTGGTGGCGGCCGGTGTGAAGATCATCTTCAACTACTCCGAGTCACTGCTGGCGGTGCCGCCCGAGGTGACCGTCCACACCTCGAGTCCCGCGGTCGATCTGCTCTACGCGCTGTACTTCTACCTGACCTGAGTTCGAATTCCACCCGGCACGCACGCCCTGAGATCCTAAGCTGGGAACCGACCGCCGCGCGAGCTCAGACCACATCGCACGCCCCAATCCATCCCAAATGACCAGCCTCGATCTAGACAAGGCCGCTGATACGTTCGCTCAGTCCACGGATCTCACCGTCGGGATCGAGGAGGAGTTTGCGATCCTCGACCCCGCCACGCACGAGCTCGTTCCGCGTTTCGAGGAGCTGCGTGACGGTGCGATCGCGTGCGACACGCTGCTGGCGGAGGGAATCACCGGCGAGCTGATCTCCTCGGAGATCGAGATCATCTCCGGGCCGGGTGCGAATTTCGCCGACGCGCTCGCCCGCCAGCGTGAGCGACGCAGGCGCCTGTTTGCGCTTGCCTGCGAGCAGGGCGCCGCGCTGGCGGCCACCGGCACGCACCCGTGGGCCGACTATCGCGAGCAGTCGATCATCGACACCGAGCACTACCGGCGTGTCGAGCAGGGCCTGAAGTACGTCGCCTGGCGCAACAACACCTTCAGTCTGCACGTGCACGTCGGCGTCAACGACATCGATCGTGCCGTGCGCGTGTGCGACCGGCTGCGACCCGTTCTACCGCTGCTGTTGGCCGTCTCGGCCAACTCTCCCTATCTCGACGGTCGCGACTCCGGGCTTCACTCGGCGCGCACACAGAGCTTCACGCGCAACTTCCCGCGCTGCGGCATACCCGACGCGTTTGGTGGCTGGAGCGGCTATCGCGACTACGTCGAATTCCTCGTGCGCACTCGCTCGATCGTCGAGTTCACGCAGGTGTGGTGGTCGATACGCCCACATTTCCGCTTCGGAACCGTCGAGGTGCGAATCTGCGACGCGCAGAGCGCCGCCGCGGAGTCAGAGTCGCTTACGGGCCTGATCGTGGCGTGCGTGGCGCAAGCCGCTCGCGATGGGGACGAAGGCGTGCCGTTCTCCGATCCCGCTCCGCGCCTGATCGAGGAGAACATGTGGCGCGCGATCCGCTACGGGCTCGACGGCAAGATGGTCGACCTGGAGTGCGCCGAGGAGTACCCGGCCGCGGAGATCGTGGAGCGGCTTGCCGCTTGGACCGAGCCGGTACGCGGCGAGCTGGGCGTTGAGCTCTCCTTTCCCGAGCGCAACGGCGCTCAGCGACAGCGCAGAATGATCGAGGCGGGAGCAAGCCCCGAAGAGGTATTCGCGGCCAGTGTCCGCGAGACCCAGCAAACCTATTCTCAGGAGGTGACCGTGTGATGGACGATGCCCACGAGCAGGCCGGTGTAACCGGGACGACCCAGGCTGGGCCGGATCAGCCGACGATGCAGGCTGGGGCGGGTCAGCCGACGGCTCAGGCTGGGCCGAGCGAGGAGGACCGATCGGAGATCGACCAGCGCGCCGCCTACGAAGCCGAGCTGAACCGCATAACCAGCTCGGAGATGATCCTGCAGACGGCGGTCTCGCTGCTCAATATTGGCGGTCGCCGGCTCGGACTCGCGCCTCCCGCCGCAGCGGGGGATCCGTCCACCGCCACATCGAGTGAACGCGATCTTGAGCAGGTGCGCGACGCTATCGACGCGGTGAGTGCGCTGCTGCCGATCCTCGAGCGGCGCATGCCGCGCGAGCTGGGGCCCCTGCGCGACGCGATCGCCCAGCTGCGGTTTGCCTATGCGCGCGAGGTCCAGGCTGGGTCTGCCGGCGACTCGGCCGTCTCGCCGGCGCCGAGCGCACCGCAACAAAAGGAGTCGGCAGGCCCCGAGGGTCAGTCACAGGAGGAGCCCGGGCCCGCGCAGGCAAGCGGCAGATTGTGGGTGCCAGGTCGCTGAGACTGCCTTCCGCTTCCGCAAACGATAGACTCCGCCCGCCTTTACGCCGGGTGATGCGCTCCTAGGAGCGGCCCGTCCAACGAAGGTGCGCGCGAATGTCCTCGCGCGGCACGCCAATCAGACCGCGGAGGATTTCTGTTGAGTAGCTTTCTGACGAACCATGGGGTCGTCGTCGCCCTTGTATGCGCCGCCTGCGCCGTTATCTACGGCCTCCTGACTACACGTTCCCTGCTGGCGCTCTCGCCTGGCAACGAGCGTATGCAAAGCATCTCATTCGCGGTCCAGCAGGGCGCACGCGCCTACCTGAACCGCCAGTACACCACGATCGCGGTCGTTGGCGTGGTGATATTCGTGGCCCTGATCTTCATCCAGAACATCGCTGTGGCCTGCGGCTTTGCGATCGGCGGCATCCTGTCGGGCTCGGCTGGCTACATCGGCATGAACGTGTCGGTACGGGCCAACGCCCGCGTGGCAGAGGCCGCCCGTGGCGGAGTCTCGCCGGCGCTGCGTGTCGCCTTCCAGGGCGGTGCGATCACCGGCATGCTCGTCGCCGGACTCGCACTGCTTGGCCTGGCCGGCTACTACGGCCTGCTCACCGCCGTCTTCAACGACAGCCAGAAGACCGCTGTCGACGCGCTGATCGGCCTTGGCTTCGGTGGCTCGCTGATCTCCGTGTTCGCACGCCTCGGCGGCGGCATCTTCACCAAGGCCGCCGACGTCGGCGCCGACATCGTCGGCAAGATCGAGGCCGGCATCCCCGAGGACGATCCGCGCAACCCCGCGGTGATCGCCGACAACGTTGGCGACAACGTCGGCGACTGTGCCGGCATGGCGGCCGACCTGTTCGAGACCTATGCGGTCACGGCCGTCGCGGTGATGTTGCTCGGTGTGCTCACCTTCCACGAGGCCACACGCGTGGTCATGTACCCGCTAGTCCTCGGCGGTGTCGCGATCATCGCCTCGATCATCGGAACGTTCGCCGTTCGCTCGAAGGCCGGCAACGTCGAGCGCGCGCTCTACCAGGGCCTGGTCGTCTCGGGAATCATCGCCGCCGCGGCGTTCGCGCCCGTCACCTACTGGCTGATGAAAGACCTCACCTTCAGCCATGTGGGCAACGTCGTCAACCCGCCCTCGTGGGGCAAGTTCTACCTGTGCGCGCTGATCGGCATCGGCGTGACCGCGCTGCTGTTCTTCATCACCGACTACTACACCTCCACACGCTTCTCGCCCGTCAAGAAGACCGCCAAGGCGTCGGTCACCGGGCACGCCACCAACATCATCCAGGGCTTCGGCTCCGGTCTGCAGGCGACAGCGTTGCCGGCGATCGTGCTCGTGCTCGGGATCCTCGGTGCGTGGAAGCTCGCGGGCGGCGGCACCACGGGCATCTACGGCATCGGCGTCGCCGTCATGGGTCAGCTCTCGCTCACCGGCCTGATCGTCGCGCTCGACGCGTTCGGCCCGATCACCGACAACGCCGGTGGTATTGCCGAGATGGCCGAGCTACCCGAGGAGGTACGCAACGTCACCGACCCGCTCGACGCGGTTGGCAATACCACCAAGGCCGTCACCAAGGGCTACGCGATCGGCTCCGCGGTGCTTGCCGCGATTGTTCTGTTCGCCGGCTTCCAGCAAGAGCTGGCGGAAAAGTCGAAAGGCAGCTTCATCGCCTTCGGCATCAATGAACCGCCCGTACTGATCGGACTGTTGCTTGGGGGCATGATGGTATGCCTGTTCGCCTCGCTCTCGATGGAGGCCGTCGGCCGCGCCGGTGGCGCCGTGGTTGAGGAGGTTCGCCGTCAGTTCCGCGAGCACCCGGGAATCATGGAGGGCACCGAAGAGCCCGACTACGCCACCTGCGTTGACATCGTCACGCGCACGGCCCAGCGCGAGATGATCCTGCCCGCGATGCTGCCGATCGCGTTGCCAGTGATCGTTGGGCTGATCGACCAGAAGGCGCTCGGTGGCCTCCTGATTGGCGTGATCGTCGTGGGCTTCTTCTTCGCGGTCATGATGACCGCGGGCGGCGGCGCCTGGGACAACGCCAAGAAGCTGATCGAGGATGGCGCCTTCGGCGGCAAGGGCTCTGAGGCGCACGCTGCCTCGATCACGGGCGACACGGTCGGCGACCCATTCAAGGACACCGCCGGGCCCGCGATCAACCCGATGATCAAGGTGGCCAACATCGTCGCGATCTTGATCATCCCGCTGATCACCTGATCGGTACGCCCGTATCCGCACCTACCGATCGAAGATCGGCCAGCGGCCTCGGTGGCACGTGACGTCTCGCACGTGCCACCGACCACGCGCTTCGACGCTCCGCACCGCCCAGCTTGGTCCATGCACGCATACGGACGCGCCGATGACCATGGGATGCCTCTAAGCTCACGGAAGAGATGAGATGACCGGCAGGCAGGTTCACCGCACAGGCACGCTGGTGCTCTCGCTAGCGATGGTCGCCATCGGCGTCACGCTCGTGGTCGAGGCGGTCGCCGGCAGCGAAGGCGCCATATCCGCGCGCCTGCTGCTTGGCGTCCTGTTTGTAGCCGCCGGGGCGGGTCGCCTATACGTCGAGATCAAGAGAACCCGCCGAGCATGAGCTCATCTGGCGAGCAGACAGGGCACTCTCGCGCCCCGGAGATGGCCGCACACGCGCGCGTGACCCTGCGCCACAGCCTCGGCTCCCCGATCCTGTTCGCGATCGTCTACACCTCGCTGGCCTCCGCGGTGTTCTTCTCACTGGGGCTCGTCACCGACCATGCGGCCGGCCTGACACCTGTCGTGTTTCTGATCGCCGCGGTCATGTTCGGGCTGACCGCGATGACCTATGTGGAGGGCGCCTCGCTGCATCAGGAACCCGGTGGCTCCACCGTGTTTGCCCGTCACGCCTTCAACGAGCTCGTGAGCTTCATCGCGGGCTGGGCGATGCTGCTCGACTACGTGATCCTGATCGCGGTAACAGCGTTTGCCGCGACCCAATATCTGCGCGTGTTCTGGGCTCCGTTCGGCCATTATGGCGAGGCGCTGCTGCTGGCACTCGCGATCATCGCGTTCGTGGTGTTCACCAACGTGCGTGGTTTCCACTGGCGCCGCGAATATCGGATCGGGGTGGTCGTGCTCGGGGCGCTCGTACTGGAGCTGACCGTGATCGTGATCGGGCTCGTCGACTTCCTCGACCCGCACCGGCTCATCTCCCAGGTCCATCTCGGCAGTGCTCCGACCTGGACAGGTCTGGTATTCGCTCTAACGATCACAACGATCGCATTCACCTGCGTCGAGTCGGCCTCCGGTCTGGCGGGCGAGGTGAAGGCTGGGCGCGGCGCCCTACGGCGCCTGATCGCCAGTGGCACCGTGACCGTCGTGGTCGCCTATGTCGGCGTGGCGATCGTGGCCGTCTCGGCCTTCCCGCTGACAGCGGGCGGCGTGCCCGGACACCACTTCTCAGACGCCCCGGTGCTCGACATCATGGAACAGCTGCACCCGCACTGGCTCTCACAGGTGCTGACCTATTCGATTGGCGCGATCGCCGCGCTGACGCTCGTGGCGGCAGCCGACTCGGCGATGCTCGGTCTCTCCCGCCTGGCCTACTCACTGTCGGTCAACCGCCAGATCCCAAGCGGCCTCGGGCGTCTACACGCCCAACGCTCCACACCCTACGTGCTGATCCTGCTGGCCGGCGTGATCGCCGCCGGGCTCGTGATTCCGGAGAGCCTTGGCTTCCTCGTGGGCACCTACGCCTTTGGAGCGATGCTTGCGTTCACGATCGCCCACGCGTCGGTTGTAAAGATGCGCTATAGCGAGCCCGACAGGGAGCGTCCCTACCGCACCCCATTCTCGGTGCGTGTGCGCCGGCCGATCGGCGACCGCGCCAATCGTCGATCGGTCGAGCTGCCGCTGCTCGCGGTGATCGGAGCGATCGTGTGCTCGCTCGGTTGGATCGCGACGATGGTCGTGCACGAGACCGCACGCTATGTCGGGCTCGGCTGGATGATCGCGGGCATCGCCCTGTATGTGATCTACCGCCGTGCAGACGAAACCTCGCTACTGCGGCGTGTGACGGTGCCTGTGGAGGCGTTGCGTGCCGAACACCTTCCCGAACGCGACTATGGCTCGATCCTGGTCCCGCTGTGTGGCACGCGCCTGGACGAGGACATCGTTCAGACCGCTGCGCTGCTAGTAGCCGGCAAGCCAACCGACGTCGCCGAGATCGACGGCTCGACGATCGAGGCGGTGTGGATCTTCGAGATGCCGATGTCCCTGCCACTCGACGCGCGCCTGCCTGACGCGCAAGTCAAGCACGCACGCCAAGCGCTCGCCCGAGCCAAGGCAGTGGGGGAGGAGTACGCGGGGGTACAGGTCGCGACCGCCACGATCAGGGCACGGCGAGTGGGACACGCGATCCTGGAGGAGGCTCGTCGCCGTGGCGTGGAGGCGATCGTGCTCGGCGCCGAGGAGCCGTCTCGTATTCGTGGCGGCTCGCGTCTCGGTGGCCGCGGCGGGCCGCTCGAGAACTTCGTCGGAGATGTCACCAAGTACGTTGTGCGCAACGCTCGCTGCCGGGTGATCGTGACCGCACCGTCGGCCCGCGACGGTGAGAGCAAGCGCGATGAGATCCCCGCGACGGGCGAGCCGAGCACTGTCAGTACCCCGCGCGTCGCCGGGCCGGCCGGCTGACCCATCGTCTAATCTCACGGCCATGTCCACGATCCCAACCTCCACACACCCGCGACCGACTTCAATCCGCCCGCGATTCGCTTCATGTTTCTGCTGATCGTTGGCGCCGGTCGCGTCGGCTCGGCTGTTGCCAAGTCGGCGCTTGCGGCCGGACACGAAGTGTCGGTGCTCGACGAGGACCCACTTTCCCACGAGCGTCTCGACGCTGGGCAACGCGACAGCTGGGAGGAAGCGGGCGGCCAGTTCACACTCGGCACGGCCCTTGAGACCGACGCGCTGATCCAAGCTGGAATCGAGCGTGCCGACGTGTTCATCGCCTCCACCGACGGCGACAACACGAATCTGATCATCGCCCAGATCGCCCAGCGACGCTTCGGCGTGCAAAAGGTGCTCGCTCGCGTGATGGATCCCGCACGTGCCGGCTGGTATGGCGAGCAGGGTCTACACACCATCTCGCCCACCAAGCACGCGATCGAAATGTTCGAGAGCGCGCTCGCCGTCGAGTCCGCTTAGGCCACTCAGGGACATGAGGCAGTCATGTATGTGATCATCGTCGGCGCGGGCAAGGTCGGTCGCAACCTCGGCCGCGAGCTGATCCTCAAGGGCAACGAGGTCACCCTGATCGAGTCCTCGCGCCAGCGCTACCTGCTGATCGAGGAAGAGTACGAGCACGCCGTCCAGTACGGCGACGCCACCGAGCTGTGGGTGCTGGAGCGCGCGGGCATCCAACGGGCCGATCTTGTGATCGCGGTCACCGGGGATGACGAGGACAACATGCTCGTCTGCCAGGTCGCCAAGGAGAAGTACCTATGCGAGCGCATCATCGCGCGCGTCAACAACCCGCGCAACTACGACCATTTCAAGCTGCTCGGCATCCAGCCCGCGGTGTCCGCCACCGATCTGATCCTGCGTCTGATCGAGCACGAGGTTCCGCGTTACGGGCTCGTGCACCTACTGGCATTGGAAGAGGAGCGACTTGAGATCATCGAGCTGGAGGTCAGCGTCGGCGCGCCGGTTGTCGGCGAGCGCGTCTCCGACATCGCGCTGCCCGAAGGCAGCCTGATCATCTCGGTGCTGCGCGCAGGTGGCGGTTTCGTGCCGAAGGCCGACACGGTCATCGAAGCCGGGGATGAGGTCCTCTTGGTGCTCGATCCCGGACTCGAGCCGGCGATCACCGCGTTCTTCGCACCCGCTGGGAGTCGGGCTGGGGAATAGGTTCCTACCGCGTAGGCGCGCCAGGACGGACGTGCCAGCGGAGACGCTATTCTTCCTTCCTCGAGACGCGCTGCTTTCCGGGATAGTCCAATTGGCAGTGACGCCCGGTTCTGGTCCGGGAGATTGGGGTTCGAGTCCCTGTCCCGGAGTTTGTGAAGACCCTGCAGATCGCGGGGTTTTCGTCTTTCCGGGACCGGTCTACGCCGCCGCGTGGATCGCCCAATCGCGGTACAGGTCGTAGTAGCGACCCTCCGCGGCGATCAGCTCGTCGTGGGTGCCCTGCTCGGCGATCTTGCCGTGCTCGAGCACGACGATCCGCCCGGCGCCGCGGATCGTTGAGAGGCGGTGGGCAATCACGATCGAGGTGCGTCCCGCCAGCAGACGGCGCAGGCCCTGCTCGATGCGCGCCTCGGTGTGCAGGTCGACGTTTGAGGTGGCCTCGTCGAGGATCAGGATGCGCGGGTCGGCGATCAGCGCGCGCGCGAAGGCGATCAGCTGGCGCTGCCCGGCCGAGAGCTGCGCGCCGCGCTCGCCGACCTCTGTGTCATAGCCCTGGGGGAGCTCTGCGATGAATTCCTCGGCGCCTACGGCGGCCGCGGCCTGACGAATCTGCTCTTGCTCGGCGCCGGGGCGTCCGAACGCGATGTTCTCGGCGATTGTGCCGGAGAACAAAAACGCCTCCTGAGGCACGATCCCCATCTGTGAGCGCAAGGAGGTGCTCGACACCTCGCGCAGGTCGTGACCGTCCACGAGCACGCGCCCTTCGGTGGGGTCGTAGAAGCGAGCGACGAGCTTTGCCATCGTGGACTTGCCGGCGCCCGTGGCGCCTACCAGCGCGACTGTCTGGCCCGCCGGGATCTGCAGGTCGATGTGCTCGAGCGCCAGCACCTCCTCTGCTTCCAGTGGCGCAGGCAGTCCGGCCTCGATGGGCTGGCTGACCGACTTGTCGACGTTCTTGCGCGCACGCCGCGGTTTGTAGGCGAAGGTGACGTCCTCGAAGCTGAGCTCGCCGCGAATGCGCTCCAATGCCGGCGCTCCCGGCTTGTCGGTCAGTTCTGGCTCGACGTCGAGCAGCTGGAAGATCTTCTCCAGGGCCGCCATGCCAGACTGGTAGGTGGTGTACAGCTGGGAGAGCTGTTGAATCGGTTCGATCAGGTAGGCGAGCGTCGCCACGAACGCGACGACGGTGCCGGCGGTGATGTTGCCTGAGATCGCCTGGTAGCCGCCATACAGCACGATCCCCGCGATCGCTATCCCGGAGAGCATTTCCACTGCCGGGAAATAGGCGGCGTTGAGCCTGACAGTGACCATGTTGGCATCGCAGTTGTCCTCGTTGAGCTCGGCAAAGCGCGCCAGGTGGCGTGGCTCCTGGCCGAAGCTGCGCACGACGCGGATGCCCGAGAGCGTCTCTTGCAGGTAGGCGGTGATTGAGCCGATCGTCTCGCGTGTGCGCCGGAATGCGCCGGCGGAGGTCAGGCGAAACCAGAAGCTGGCGGCCGCGATCAGCGGCAGGATGCAGAATGTCAGCAGCGCCAGCTTGACGTCGAGGTAGAGCAGCACCGCCACCGCCCCGACCAAGGTGAGTCCCGACTGGAACAGCGTTACCACCGAGTCGGTCACAAGGCTTTCCAATGCCTCGACGTCGTTGGTGATGCGTGAGATCAACACGCCCGCCGGGCGGCTCTCATAGAAGCCGATTGGCTGGCGTTGCAGATGCGTGAACAGGCGGATGCGCAGATCGGCGAGCGTGCGCTGTCCGACCCAGCCGACCAAATACGTTTGCACGTAGGTCATCAGCCACACCAGCAGCGCGGCGGCGAGAAACGCCACGACGACGAGCACCAGCGTTTTGAGATCGTGGCGGTCGATGCCTTCGTCGATCGCGGTTCTGGCCAGCAGCGGCGGTGCCAGGGATGCAGCGGTACCGAGTACCAGCGCAGTCAACATTCCTGCGACGCGCAGGCGATAGGGCTTTAGCAGCGCCAGCAGTCCGCGCAGGTTGCGCCCGCGGCTCTCGCGGCTGGCGCGCGAGCCGTCCCACTGTGCGCCGCCGCGGTGCATGCCAGGGCCCATGCCGCGCCCGCCGCCGCCGCGCCCGCCCATGCCGGCGCCCGTGCCGCCGCGACCCATGCCGCCGGGGGGAGTCATGGTCTGACCGCCGCGTCTACGCCACGTATCGTGCTGGCGAGGCTCATATTCCACTGACCTCACGCTCGCGGGTCTCTCGTGTCAAGAAGACCTGCTCCGGCAGGCCGCGTTCCACTATCTCGCGGTACAGCTCGGAGGCGTCGAGCAACTGCTCGTGATTGCCTTGAGCCACGATGCGCCCGTGGTCGAGCACCACGATCTCATCCGCCAGCGCGATCGTGGAGAGGCGGTGGGCGATCACGAACGTCGTGCGGCCGGTCATCGCCTCGGCGAGCGCGAGCTTGATCGAACGCTCTGTGGAGGCGTCCACCGAGGAAGTGGCGTCGTCGAGGATCAACACGCGCGGGTTGGCAAGCAACGCGCGCGCGATCGCCAGGCGCTGTCGCTGTCCGCCCGAGAGCGACAGTCCGCGCTCGCCGATCTCGGTGTCGTAGCCCTGGGGGAGTCGCAACACGAAGTCGTGGGCCTGGGCGCGTAGTGCCGCGTCTTCGATCTCCTCGGTAGAGGCGTTCGGCCGCGCGTAGGCGATGTTCTCGGCGACGCTCGCGGAGAACAGGAATGGGTCGTCGCTGACGACCGCCACGGCGGAGCGCAGCGATTGCAGGCTGACGGAGCGCACATCGGCGCCGTCGAGCAGCACCTCGCCTTCGACCGGGTCGTACAGTCGTGAGATCAAAGCGACGAGGCTGGTCTTGCCCGAGCCGGTGGCACCGACGAGCGCCACCGTTCGTCCTGCGGGCACGTTGAGGTCGATTTCGTGCAGGACCGTGCGCCTGGCGACAGGGGCCTCTCTGCGCCCGTTTAGCGCGACGTTCACGCCGGCGTGTCGCGCCGGTCCATCCTGCGTGTTCGCGCCGCCGGCTTGCTCCGCCTCGCCTCGCGCGTAGGTCCCGACGTTCAGCTCGTCGTGCGGGTCGCTGTAGCGCAGCGTGACCCCGCGCAGCTGGACGTGGCCGCTGCCCGCGGGCAGCGGTGGGGCGCCGGGGGGATCGGCGATCGTCGGCTCACGGTCGAGCACCTGGAAGATGCGCGCGCCGGAAGCTGTCGCGCGCTGAGCGAGGTTGAGCGTGACGCCGAGCGAGCGTAGCGGGCCGACGAGCATGTTCAGCAGAAGGTAGAAGGTCGTGAACTGGCCCAAGCTGAGGTGGGCATGGATCACCGCATTGCCGCCGAGCAGCAGCACGGCCGCGATGCCGAGCTGCGGCAGGAAGCCGATCGCTGGGTTGTAGGTGGCTTCAAGGCGCGTCGCGACCATCGCCTGCTCGAACGTGCGTCCGACGCTGCGGCGGAAACGCTCGAGCTGACGCGGCTCGCGTGCGAAGGACTTGACGATGCGCACGCCGGAGATGTTCTCCTCTGCGTCCGCTGTCAGTTCGGCGATGCGCTGCTGGGTCTCCTGGATCGCCGGGCGCGCGCGGCGGCCGTAGCGGTAGGAGATCACCACCACGAACGGCGCCGGCGCCAGCGAGATCAGCCCGAGCCACGGATTGATCACGATCATCACGATCCCCGCGAGCACGATCGTGAGCACGAACTGCAGGATGAACACGAGCCCGTAGCCGAGGAAGAAGCGGACGGCGGGCAGATCGACGGTGGCGCGCGACATCAGCTGACCGGTCTGCTGGTGGTCGAAGAAGCCGAGCTCCAGGCGTTGTAGCTGGCTGTAGAGGCGCTTGCGCAAGTCGTATTCGACGCCGAGTGACACGCGCCCAGCGATCATGCGCCGCCAGTAGGTGAAGCCCCAACGCGCTAGCACCACCGCGATGATCGCCACGGCGTACAGCAGTAGGGTGTGGCGGTCGTGCGAGCGTGCCGCCAGTTCGTGGCGGCGGGCGTGTTGGGCGCCGGAGTTGATCGTTTCGACCGCTTCGCCGGTAAGTAGCGGTAGCACTACGCTCATCGCCATCGCGAAGCTTGCGAGGATCCAGGAGACGACGACGCCGCGCTTGTAGGGGCGCAGGAAGCCGAGTAGTCGGTAGAAGGTACTCATAGTTGCTTAGTCAACTATTATTGCATCCCGCCAGATGTCGTGGCGGTGCGCACTACGCTTCCCACGTGTCCCTCGATCCCACACCCGCGACCGCTGGGCGTGGCCCGAGCGCCGGGCTGTGCGAGACCTGCAGGCATCGCCAGCTGGTGCCCAATACCCGCGGCTCGGTGTTCTGGCTGTGCACACGTTCGCGTACAGACCCCGCCTATCCGCGCTATCCGCGACTACCGGTCCTGTCCTGCGCCGGCTACGAGCGGCTCGGGGATTGAGCTCTCGCTCGCGCGTCCGTCCGCCGGTATCTCGGTGGCAGGCGCCTGCGAGGCCACGAAATCCCGCTGGCGTACCAACACCAGCGCGAGCACCGCACCGACGAACGCGATCCCAGCGGCGATTAGCAGGATGTGGTCGAACGCTTCGGTGAAGCCGACACGGTAGGAATGCTTGAGCGCAATCTGCGCGGCGGGGGAGAGGGCGTGGAACACGTGCTTGATTTCGCCGGACTGAAGCAGCGTGTTCAGATGTCCGTGGGCGGCGGACTGCACAGACCTCAACTGCCCGCCGAGCGCGGTTGTGGTGGTGCTCAGCACGTCGTGCTGAAAGATTGCCCCGAGGCCGGCGATGCCCGTGGCGATGCCGACCTGGCGGAAGGTCGAGTTGATGCCCGAGGCCATGCCGCTGCGCGAGTAGTGCACGACGCCGATCGCGGTGGAGGCGAGCGGTGGGTTGATCATGCCGATGCCCACGCCTGTCACCGCGAAACCGGGGATCAGCGTGGTCCAGCCCGAGGTTGCGCTTATCGCGGTCATCCCGAGCAGGCCGGCGCCGACGAGCAGCAGCCCGCCGCCGAGCAGGTAGCGCACGGGCATGCGCACGCTGAGGCGTCCGGCGATCGGGGCGGCGATGAACGAGAGCAGCGTGATCGGCAGGAAGCGCAGGCCCGCCTGCAGGGCGGTATAGCCGAGCACGTCCTGGATGTAGAGCGTCAGGTACAGGAACATCGCGAAGATCGAAGCCGACACACTGAAGGCGACGATGCTCGCGCCGGTGAACGCGGGCTTGCGGAACAAGGACAGGTCGAGCATCGGTCGCGTCTGCTTGAGCTCGGCCACGACGAACGCGACGAGCAGGATCGCCGATCCGCCCAGCAGCGAGACGATCCGCGTGGAGCCCCAGCCGTGTTCGTTGCCCTCGATCAGCGCGAACACGAGCATGAACAGGGCACCGGAGAACGTGACCAGCCCGATCCAGTCGACGCGCCTGGCGCCCGGGTCGCGCGACTCCACCACTCGCGCCAGCGTGATCGCGACGGCGGCGATCCCGATCGGGACGTTGATGAAGAAGATCCATTTCCAGCCGATGCCCGAGGTGATGATCCCGCCGACGACCGGGCCAACGGCGACCGCCGCGCCGGTGACGGCGCCGAACACGCCGAACGCGGTTCCTCGCTCGCGCCCGTGGAAGGCCTGGGCGAGCAGGGCGAGCGAGGTGGCGTACATCATCGCCCCGCCGACACCCTGCACGGCGCGGGCGAGGTTGAGCATCAGCGGCGTGGTCGAGAACCCGCACACGGCTGAGGAGACGGTGAACACGACCAGCCCGAGCGCGAACACGCGCCGGCGGCCGATGAGGTCGGCGACCGAGCCCGCGGTCAGCAGGAAGGCGGCGAGCGTGAGCGCGTAGGCGTTGACGACCCACTGCAAATCCGAGAAGGAGGATTTCAGCGCCGATTGGATCGAGGGCAGCGCGACGTTGACGACGGTGATGTCGAGCAACAGCATGAAGATCGCCACCGAGACGGCGATCAATGTCCACCACTTGCGCTCCACGGCCGGCTCCCTTCGTCGCGTCTTCAGGACGCTGGACTCATCTCACTGTAGGACGCGATCTCCTGAAGGCGTTCTAGCACCCTGCGGCGTGTGCTCGTGAGCTCACGGCGCAGCTTGGCAAGCTCGGCGGCACGGTGCTCGACGAGCTCGAGCTGACGGTCGATGTGGCCGAGCGCCTCTGCCAACAGCTCGCGTCGGCGCTCAGGGTGGACATCGTCGCGGCGTAGTTGGGCCCGCACGGCCGCGCGGGCCTCCTCGACGGTGAGCAGGTCCTTGAGCTCGTCCAGCGTGACCCCGAGTAGCTCCTTCAGGCGTATGACTTCACGCAGGCGCTCGACCTCGGCGGGCGTGTAGAGCCGATGTCCCCCGGAGGGGCGCGCGGGAGCTTGCGGGAGCAGGCCGATCTCCTCGTAGTAGCGGATCGTGCGCGGTGTGGTGCCCGCCAGTTTGGCGACGTCGCCGATGCGCAGGCTCGCCGAGTCGGGTGCGCTCATGCGCGCACACCCACCCTTGCTGGAACGCTTGTTGGAACGTCGGATCCGGCTACGCGAGGCTGGGATGAGGGGTGCCCCTCGGCGATGGGCTCACCCTCCCGTGGGGCGCTGATCTCGCGTGGGCGCAGCAGACACACGAATGCGCCGAGCAGCGAGGTGGCCGCGAGCACCCACAGGGCAACGTGCATGTTGGCGATGAACGGCGAGAGCTTCTGCTCGGAGAGTCCCTTGGTGACTCCCGAGAAGACCGCGAACAGCGTCGCCTTGGGGACCGCCGAGGTGACGATCGCCAGCACGAATGCGATCGAGAGCACGGCGCCGGTGTTCTGCACGAGCGTGCGCGCGCCGGCCGCGACACCGCGCCGGCGCGCCGGCACGACGCCCATCATCGCTGCGGTGTTGGGGCTGTTGAACATGCCCGAGCCGATGCCGACGAGCGCCAGCCAGATCGCGCTCTGCCAGTAGGGGGTGTGGACCTGCAGCGTGGTCATCGCGGCGAGGCCGGCCGCGGTGACGAGCATCCCGCCGGCGGCGAGGTTGCGCGAGCCGTGGCGGTCGGCACGGATGCCGGCGAGGGGGGAGGCGATGAGCATCCCCAGCGCGAGCGGGATCAGTCTGATGCCGGCTTCGAGCGGGCTGTTGGACTGGGCGCCCTGAAAGTAGAACACGAACAGGAACATCAGCGCGAAGCGCGCGAGCCCGTTGATGAAGGCGGCGCCGGTGGCGGCCGCGAACAGGCGGTTGCTGAAGATCGACAGGTCGAGCATCGGCACGCGCGTCCGGCGCTCGATCAGAACCCACAGTGGCAGCAGCACCGCGGCGCACGCGAGCCCGACGATTACAACCGTATTGTCCCAGCCCGAGAGCCCGCCCTTGGAGACACCGAGCACGAGCCCTGTGAGGCCAACGATGAACGTGACCGTGCCGAGCGAGTCGAAGCCGCGCACCTTGTCGGGCTTGGCCAACTCGCGCAGGATCAGAGCGCCCCAGGCGGCGCCGGCGAGCGCGAGTGGGACGTTGAACCAGAACACCCAGTGCCAGGAGATCTCGACAAGGGCGCCGCCGAGCACGGGGCCGAGCACGAGGCCTACCGCGGCGACCATTGTATTGGCGCCCATCGCGAGGCCAAGCTGCTCCTTTGGGAAGGCGTCGGTGACCAGCGCGGCGGCATTGGCGAACAGGAAGGCCGAGCCGATCCCCTGGAGTACGCGCCAGCAGATCAGGATGGTGGCGTCGCTGGAGAACCCCGCGCCGAGCGAGGCGAGCGCGAACACGACGAAGCCGCCCACATATGCGCGCTTGCGTCCGAACAGGTCGCTGAGGCGCCCGGCAGTGAGCACCAGTACGGTGGCCGCGATCAGGTAGGCCAGGATCACCCACACGAGCGCGAGCAGACTCGTTTTCAGCGAACGCTCCAGGCTCGGTAGCGCGATGATCAGCGTGCCCGAATTGGTTGCCGCGAGCAGCATTCCCAGGCTTGTGCAGGAGAGCGCCCACCAGCGGTAGTGCTCGTGCTCGGCATGGACGCCGAAGCGAGAGACGCGAGATGTAGAAGCTGACGTGAACGTAAGGATCACGATAGCAGGGGAATATCGAATAACTGCTAAAACGTCGAGGATGAGCGAGCGCGAGGCGATCAAGAGCGATCAGCAGTGGCGCGAGGAGCTGACGCCCGAGCAGTATGAGGTGCTGCGCCGCTCGGGAACCGAGGCGCCGTTCACTGGCGAGTACGTGTACAACAAGGACTCGGGGATGTATCGCTGCGCGGGTTGCGGCAGCGACCTGTTCAGCTCCGATACGAAGTTCGAGTCGGGTACCGGGTGGCCCAGCTTTACCGAGCCGGCGGTCGCCGAGACGGTCGAATTGCGCCCCGACAACGGCCTGTTCATGCGGCGCACGGAGGTGGTGTGCCGCCATTGCGGCGGGCACCTCGGACACGTGTTCGACGACGGGCCCGGTCCGAGCGGCCAGCGCTACTGCATCAACTCGGCTGCGCTGTCGTTCGCGCCCGAGTCGGATGAGGCGCCCTCCCCACCTGCCGAGTAACCTCGCGGTGCCTGCACCGCACAAGTCGCTTGTGAGGATTGGATCGTAGCTGTCGCCCGACGGCGAGTGCCACTGGTCCTAGACTGAGGCCGCGATGATCATGGAGAACCGCTCGAGGCGGCTGTCGGAGCCCCTGCGCTGGGGGCGGCGTGAGAAGGCCATCGTCGCCGTTCTCGTCGGCTGCCTGCTGCTCGGATTGATCGGACTCGGCGGGTTTGCCCTGACGAGCGGCTCCAAGGAGCCGAAGGACTGCGTCGACATAACGTTCGCCAGCACCCTCGGCGCGGCCCACGTGCACGTCTGTGGCACACGCGCCAAGACCATGTGTGCCGCCCCGAGTGCCTCCAAGGAGATCGCGCAGTCGCTGAAGCAGGCCTGCGGCCGCGCCGGCTATCCATTCGAATAGCGCTTCTTCGGCGCGGGACAGATCTGTTTGAGGTCTGTCGAGGGGTGACGGAGGCCCGCCAGAGGACCGTAAGCCCCGCCGTTGCGGGCCGTCTATACAAATGTCGAAACGCGCCGTCCAACTGTTGGCCACGATGTCCCTAGCCGCGTCGTGCGCGCCCCGGTTTCATAAGCGGAGCTAAATAGGCGTAGCTGCCACCGCGGGTGCGGCGGCAGCTAGCCGTATCTACAACCGCAGGGAAACGGAGGCATATGTCCATCTTGGCGACAGCCGAATGGCTGTCATACCCATCCTGGCTCAACGCCGGCGACAACGCATGGCAGATGACCGCAGCGACGTTCGTCGGGCTGATGAGCCTTCCCGGTCTCGCCGTCCTGTACGGCGGGGTCATGCAGAAGCGCTGGTCGGTCAACAGCATGATGCTCACGTTCGTAGCGTTCTGCCTCGTACTGGTGGCGTGGTGTCTGTGGGCGTTCAAGATGGGCTTCGACAACCCGATCGCGCACAGCGGTGGGGGCATCTTCGGCACCAAAGGCTTCCTGGGCACCGCGCTCGGGGAACCGGGGAGCGTGCTCGGACATGCCGCGGAGGAGGGCCAGGCGCTGATCCCATCGATCTCGACGGGCCCGCCGTTCCATTTCCCGGAGGCCTCGCTCGTGTACTTCCAGTTCGTGTTCGCGGCGATCACCCCGATCCTGATGCTCGGCTCGGTGCTCGGACGGATCAGCTTCAAGGCGTGGATCCCGTTTGTGCTGCTGTGGATCACGTTCGTGTACACGGTCAACGCGTTCCTGCTGTGGGGTGGCGGCTATTTCGCGGCGCACGGAGCGCTTGATTACTCCGGTGGTTATGTGATCCACCTTGCTGCCGGCATCTCCGGATTCGTTGCGGCGGCGGTCATCGGGCCACGATTGCAACGAGACCGCGAGGTTGACGCGCCCAACAACCTGTTGATGGTCGCGGTCGGCGCCGGTCTGCTGTGGCTCGGTTGGAACGGATTCAACGGTGGAGATTCCTACTACGCGGGCGCCGACGCCTCGGCGGCGGTCCTCAACACGAACCTCTGCACGGCGGTTGCGATGCTCGTGTGGATCGCGTGGGACTACATCTTCCGCGACAAGCCGTCTCTGCTGGGCTCGGTCAACGGAATGATCACGGGGCTGGTCGGCATCACGCCGGCGGCAGGCTTCGTGAATGGCTACGGCGCGATCGTGATCGGCGTGGTGGCGTCCACGATCGTGTGGATGTCGATCCGCTTCCTCAGCCGCGCTCCGGTGTTCCGTCACGTGGACGACACGCTCGGGGTGATCTACACGCACGGAATCGCCGGGCTGTGCGGAGGCCTGCTGGTCGGACTCCTGGCCGATTCGAACGTGGTCGAGTACATCGGCAGGGGCGGTGATACGAATCTGCCGGGCGTGTCAGGACTGCTTGTAAACGGCAGTTGGACGCTGCTGCGATGGCAGGCCGAGGCCGGCCTGTGGGTGATCCTGTTCAGTGGCGCGATGACGTTCATCCTGCTGAAGCTGGTTGGGATCTTCATCCCGCTTCGTCTCACCGACGAGGAGCTGGAGATCGGCGATCACGCGATCCACGGCAACGAGGTGTATCCCTCGGATGTGCCCACGCTCGGTGGGCCGCATGCACCGAGCTTGCAGCCGACGCCGGCGGGCAGCGCCGCATAACCGTGAATCGGGCAGGGGGCGTCTCCTCTGTGCGCGCCTTCCCGGTTTTCGTAACCACAACCCGAGACCCCGCTTCGGCGGGGTCTCGGCCGTTAAGGGCACGGGTATGGGCTCTAAGGGAGCCTACGCGAGGCTCAGCTGGTGGGCAGGCCGATTGGGCAGGCCACGCCGGTGCCACCCAGGCCGCAGTAGCCGCCGGGATTCTTCGCTAGATACTGCTGGTGGTAGTCCTCGGCGTAGTAGAAATGATGTGCCCGCCCACCTGGATCGGGGGGAAGGATTTCAGTCGTGATCTCGCCGTGGCCGTTGGCGCTGAGCATGCGCTGATATGCCTCGCGGGAAGCCAACGCGACACGGTACTGGGACTCGTCGGGGCAAAGCACGATCGAGCGGTACTGGGTGCCGACGTCGTTGCCCTGGCGCATCCCCTGGGTCGGATCGTGTCCCTCCCAGAACAGTCTCAGCAGCTCCTCGAAGCCGATCGCGGCGGGGTCGAACGCGACCAGCACAACCTCGGAATGGCCCGTCTGTCCGCTGCAGACCTCCTCGTAGGTCGGGTTAGGTGTGGTCCCGCCCGCGTAGCCCACGGCGGTCGTGTACACGCCGGTCGCCTGCCAGAAGATCCGCTCCGCGCCCCAGAAGCAGCCCATCCCGAGCACGCTTGTATGTATTCCCTCCGGGAAAGGCGGCTGCATCGGCGTGTCGAGCACAACATTGCGCGCTGCCACCGCCATCGGCTGCTCGCGGCCCGACAGCGCGTCGGTGGCGTCGATGATGCTCGTTGCGCGTGTTTTGAACAGCAGCATCCCTCGTTCAGCCTAGCGCGCCGTCCTCGGCGTTCGGGGCAAGGATTGTTGTCGTGCGTGTTTGGCGCTCAAGCGCCTGACGATCTCCTCCGAAGAGATATACAAGCGATGGCAAGCAATTCATCTCAATCACTGCGTGGAGGGGCGGCGCTCGCCGAGGCGCCCCTGCCGCAGACTCAGGTCGGGTCTGTGCTGCTGCACTCGCTGGCCCGTCGTATCGTTGCGAGCAGGCCGCCGATAGCGTGGTCGCTGGCGCTGCTGTTTCTGTTCAAGGGATTCGTGTGCCTGGCCGTCGTCGCGTCCCCGATCAGCTCGGTGGAGCCCGTCGCGCTGATTGCCGCCGCGGGCGCGCTCGCGGTCGTGGGCGCGCTCGGGGTGTGGTTGTTTGCGATGCGCATTCCCATGGTTGGGTTCGAGCTGCTGGCCGCGGTTGGGTCGCTGGTAACGAGCGCTCTGGTGGCACATGCCGCCACGCACGGGGGCATGATGGTCGCGGCCTTTGCGTATCCCTGGATCGCGATCTACTCAGCTCACTTCTTTCCCCGTCGCGCGGTGGCCGCACAGGGACTGCTGATCTCCATTGGCTTCGGCGTGGGGCTGATGATTGGCGGTTTGCCTCATGTCGTCGTCTATTGGGTGATCGTGACCGTCACGATCTGGTCGATCTGTCTGGTGCTCGGTCGTCTCAGCGAGAGCTTGCGTCGTCAAGCGGATACCGATCCGCTGACGGGTCTGCTCAATCGCAACGGGTTTCTCGCGGCAGCCAATCGCGAGCACGCGATCGCCGGGCGCAGTGGCAACCCGCTCACACTTGCGCTGCTCGATCTCGATGGGTTCAAGCAGATCAACGACCGGCGCGGCCATGTGGCAGGTGACCGGGTGCTGGCCGAGCTCGGTCGCGTGTGGCGCCAGTGCGTGCGCACCGGCGACATCCTTGCGCGTCATGGGGGCGATGAGTTCGTGCTGCTGCTGCCGGCCACCTCGCCAGCGGGTGCGGTCCAGGTGCTCGACCGTCTCCGCGTCGAGGAGCTACCGGTCACATGGTCGGTCGGCCTTGGCGAGTGGCTGCCCGATGAGGGTCTCGCGGAATGCGTTGCGCGTGCCGACAGCCATCTCTATAGCGTGAAGAACGCGCTGCGCGTGCACGATGCGCGTGGCGTCGAGCGGGTGCCGGGCGTTATGAGCTGATCGCCGCGCTTCGAGCCGCCGGCTGTGAGCGGTCCATCCGTGTTTGATATCGCTCGCTGGGGGCAACCCCCTCATGAGGACATCGTTCCTCCTCCCCTCATTTTCCCTCCCCGGATCGGCCCGCCTGTGAGCGGGTCGATCTGCTGAAGGCATCTATGGGAATATCCAGCTGTGAGCCGGGTAAATGGTTGGCGCGTGATCGTGGCCTACGGGCTGGTGTGCGCCGCTACCCAGGTGCTGTGGTTGACCTTCGCGGCGATCACGACCGAGACGGCTCGTCACTATGGCGTGTCGGTTGGCGCCGTTGGGTGGCTGGCCGAGATCTTCCCCTTGCTTTACGTGGTGCTGGCGATTCCTGCGGGGATTCTGCTTGATCGCTGGTTTCGCCCAGTGCTGGCGGCCGGAGGGGTCCTGGTGGCTGCCGGCGGGTTGATTCGCCTGGGGGGCAACACGTTTGCCTGGGTGATGGCCGGACAGGTGACTGTGGCGGTTGCGCAACCGGTCGTGCTGAGCGCGGTCAGCAAGCTCGCTGGAGAGTACCTGCCTTTGGAGCAGCGGGCGGCGGGCATCTCGGTGGGCTCTGCCGGTGGTTTCGTGGGAATGCTGATCGCGCTGCTGCTGGGCCCGACACTTGGCGGGCATGGGCACATCGAGCGATTGCTGATCGTCGAGGCCGTGCTGTCTGCGATCCCCGCGCTTGCGCTATGCGTCACGCTGCGCCGCCCCGAGCATGAGAGCACAGAGCATGCCGCGATCGCGGGAAACGCGGCGCGCGCTCTGTGGGCGCTGCCGTCGATGCGCACATTGTGCGGGCTGGTGTTCATCGGCTTTGGAGTGTTCGTGGCGCTCGCCACGTGGCTGCAAACGCTGCTGCATCCCGACGGCGTATCGGAAACCGCCGCTGGTGCGCTGCTGGTCGGAATGGTCATCGCCGGCGTGATTGGCTGTGCTGTCCTGCCCCCAATTGTTGCGCGCCGCGGTATCGAGCGAGGTTTTATGCGCGCGGCGGTTATGGTTGGCTTTCTTGGCTGCGTGGCGCTTGGCGTGATTCCGTGGCTTGGCGGCCGCGCAGCGGTGATCGTGGTCATGGGTTTGTTTCTGCTGCCGGCGCTGCCGGTCATCCTCACGGCAACCGAGCGTCTTGCGGGCTCCGCGGCTGGCACCGCTGGAGCGATCGTGTGGATGGCTGGCAACCTCGGTGGTCTGGTAGTTGCGCTGCTCGTACAGGTCCTGGTGCACGAGCCGTTTGCCGCGTTCCTTGCGATGGCGGCGGTGTCGCTGCTTGGGCTTCCGATCGCAGCACGCCTCACTACGCCGACCGGCGATGAGTTGAGGGCCAATCCGCTGGTGGCGACCGCCGGCTGAGTCCTGAGCTTTGAGGCACCGTGTGCCCGCCGCTATGCCTCGGCGTTATCCGTGTGATTCTGTGGGGCAGCGGCAAACGCCGTTCTGATCGGGTATCTGGAAGGTCGGCCGGGCGAATCGTCCTTCATTGCACCCGAATCGCCGATGCTTGCGAGAGAAGATCGTCGAGCAGGGCCGTTGCGCCGCCGATGACCGGCTCGCTATGGGCGAACAGGAGCGAGTCGAAGTCCTCATCCTCGAGAGTCCGCCTCAGGTTTCTGAGCAGGCCGCGCCGAACGCTGGTCGGATCCTCGCCAAGCAGCGCATCCGGCATGAACGTCAGCGATCCCTTCGCGTCGCGGGTGAGCCCGTCACCGAAAGCCAACACGCCGTTGTGAGCATCCAACAACAGTGTTGTCTCCTCCGCGCAGATCGATCCGAGCTCCAATGCCCGCACGCCGTCGGCGAGCTGCTCATCGAATGAGAACCCCTGGACGGGCCGATCGTTGCCAAAGTGGGCCAGACCCGCCTTGTGGCACAGCACGGGACAGTCAAAGCGTTTGACGTAGCGCGCGCTGTGACGATAATGGTGACGGTTGGTAAGCACGATTCGCTGTGGCGTCGTGAGGGTTGTGAGCGCCTCCACGCCCTCCTGTGGCTCCATCGGGTCGATCAAAGTCCCCGAGTGCAGATCGAAGCTGCTGTGAACCACGTGGCCGATGCCCTCGTGAAACGCGCTCCATTGAACAAGCCCAGGAAGGATTTCCTCGATCATTCTCAGCTGTTGCCCTGAGGGGATGTTGTCTAATCGCAGATTTTGACAGTGTCAGCATCGCGATCGTTACTGTCGCAAAAGACGCTCATTGAGCCGATCGGCCGTGCTCGCACCGGCGGCTGCGGCGCGAGACCGAGAGGTGGATTTGACATGCACGCCAGAGTAACGTACGCTGTGGATCATCCGATCCGAACCATATCGAAGGAATTATTATGCCAGTCACCGCAGCAGCCACCGTCACGGCTCTTCCCATCGCACCGCCCATCGACGCACCCACCAGATCAGATCGTCCCGAGCAGGCCACCGATCTGCTTGAGCAGCTCACAGGAGGCCTACATGGTTTTACCGAGCGCTGGCTGCCTCGAGCCGGTGAGCTGAGCGACTACCTCCAACGTTGGGAGACGGCCTGGAACGCTCACGATGTCGACCGGCTCCAGGCACTCGTAACCGAGGACATCGTGTGCGAAGACCCTGCGATGTTCGGCGAGACCGCCCATGGTCGCAGCGAGTTTGGGGCATTCGCTGAATTGTTCTTCCGTGCCTTCCCCGACGTTTACCTCGAGAGCACCGGTGCGCTATATCCAGCGCTCGAGGGTAACGGCCTCGCGCTGCCGTGGCGAATGGTCGGGACGTTCACGGGCGAGCTTGCATTTTGGGGCAAGAGCTACGGGTCCAAACCGCCGACATGGGCGCCCACCGGCCGATCGCTCGACATCGAAGGCATCGACCTCTACGAGTTCCGCGACGGTCTGATCTCCCGCCATAAGCTCATCTACGACCTCTACGACTTCTCACAACAGTGCGGGCTGCTCCCGGCAGGAGACCGCAAGGTGCCAAAGGTCATGTTGCTGGCCCAACGGCTCATCGCTTCGCGCACGCGGCGACGCCACGCACACGGCTAGCCTCCCTAAGAGGGCGTCGGCGTACAACCACAGCTCTCCACCGAACCTGCGCGCCTCCGACGCCGAGCGCGAGCACGCCGTGGAGATGCTCGGCGATGCGGCGGCCGAGGGTCGGCTGAGCGTAGATGAGCTCGACGAGCGAATCGAGTCGGCTTACGCAACGCGCAGCGTTGGAGGGCTCGATCTACTCCTGGCCGACGTAAGCGCGGAGACAGTCTCCGACGAGCACACTCTCGCGAGCCACCACCGAAGCGATCGCATCGTGGTGCGTGAGGGTCCGGGTGGCACCCGTCGGGTCATCTCGATCATGGGAGGCAACGATCGCCGAGGGCACTGGCGAATCGCGAAACGCTGCACCGTAGTGAGCATCATGGGTGGCAGCGAGATCGACCTGTGCGACGTTGAGCTCTCCCACCCGGTGACCCAGCTGAATGTCTACTCAGCGATGGGCGGTGCCACGATCCGGGTTCCAAACGGGGTGCGCGTACAGGTATCAAAGCTCGCCATCATGGGCACCAACGACGTGCGCCTCGGCGATTGGCCACCCCGACCCGGTGGTGCGCTGATCCGTATACGACTCGTGTCGATCATGGGTGGCGGCAAGGTGCGTGCAGGTCGCAAGCCCAGTCGCACAGAGCGCCGACGTAGATTCGGATTGATAGACGGTAAGATCCAGGTATGGTCAAGCCACGACGCAGTGAGACACAAGCAAACTCAGCTTCAGAACGCGGTACACGTTCAAGCGCCGCGCGTCTGCGACCAGCTACGCGAGCCCTGAGCGACGTGCTCGCCGAACGCGGTCCCCTGACAGGGCCGATCACGGACGCTGGCACGAAGGCGCTCCTTGTCGCGCGTGGTGAGGAGTCACACGGCGGACATGGCAGACGCTGAGCGGCCCGAGCGCCGCCCAGGCATTCTCTACGTAGACACACCGGCGCTATTGAAGCCTCCGTTCAATACTGCTCGCAAGGATTTGCGGCTGCGGCCGTCGCAAGTCAGGCGTTGCGTCAACTGGTCATGACGAGTCGTCAAGCGCGCTGGGATCACGGCGCATGTGCGTCCTTACGATCTCAGCGACGCATACGCGGAGCACATCGCGCGCAAGACAGATACTCGCATCGCCCAGCACCTGCTCGGGCACGCTCACTTCGGGACGACCGACACGTATCTGGGCCGTCCGTGCCTTGATGACATGGTGGCGGCGGTGCGAGGTGTTACCTGCGGCGTACGAACGAATGTTCTAGGGGTCGCGGAAGACCTCCAGATCGGGCTAAAGGCGACGACCGGAATCGAACCGGTGTGGACGGCTTTGCAGGCCGCTGCGTAGCCACTCCGCCACGTCGCCAGGGCACTCCGTAGCGTAGCGACCGGGCGCTGATCGGGCGATCCGCCCGGAGCTGTTCCTGTCTTGCGTTGTGCGGCTTATCTCTCGCTTCACGGCCCGTTATCAAGCTTTTCTTATCTCCTTAAGGTTGCTTTCGAGAGGCGTTAGCACTCGTACATGGCCAGCGCGCACACTGAGATTCCAAACTCGGAGGTGTGTCGTGAAGCGCATATTTCTTCCCATGATGGCGGCGGCACTGATTGGAGCTGTCGTTGCGAGCGTGTTCTTTGCGGCCTCCGGTGGGTCGAACAACGGTACGGTCGCTGGCAGGGTTGCAACTCGCACTGTCGGTTCGACAGGTGGCGTGACCAAGGATGTTTCGTCAACCACGCCAAGCGCGACTCAGGTCTACCAGCGCGACGCGTCGGGCGTGGTGTCGATCAAGGTTGTCGACGCCGGCGGTGGGGACAGCGGCACCGGGATCGTGCTCAACGATGAAGGGCTGATTCTCACCAACAACCATGTGATCTCTGAAGGCACGAGCATCACGGTGAGTCCCGGCAAGTCCGCGAACGTGAGCCGTGCCGCAAGCGTGGTCGGCGCCGATCCGAACAGCGATCTTGCATTGATCAAGATCAACCCTGCGGGCCTGGGACTGAAACCGTTGAAACTGGTGGGCTCAGGCTCTGTGCAGGTGGGCGATTCGGTGTATGCGCTTGGCAATCCTTATGGCCTCACCGAGACGCTCACAAAGGGCATCGTGTCGGCCCTCGAACGTGAAATCTCCGCTCCTAACGGGGCGACGATCAAGGACGTGATCCAGACCGATGCTCCGCTGAACCCAGGCAACTCGGGTGGCCCTCTGCTGAACGCCGAAGGCGACGTGATCGGCGTCAACTCGCAGATCGCAAGCGACGCGGCACGCACCGAAGGCTCCCAGCCGGGCAGCACCGGTGTCGGCTTCGCAATCTCCTCAAACACTGTCTCCGAAGTGATCAAGACGATCGAGTCCGGCGGCGGGAGCAGCACCGAGAAGACCGAAGGCGAATCGCGCGCGCAGCGCTCGGGAGAAGAAGTGTCTCCGTACGGCACGGAATCTCCCTATCAGACAGAAGAACCTTCAGGCACTCGGAGCAGCGAAGGAGAAAGTCGCGAAGCCAGTCCCTACGGCTATGAATCGAATGCAGGTGGCGGCGTTGAAGGCTACGGCGGGGTCGGCTCGAGCGGTGCAGGGTCAGCCGGCGTGGAATCGGCCGGGGAAGGACGCGAAGGCCAGACCATGATCGTGCCTTGATGTCGAAGGCACGAGATCCGGGTGTCCGGCGGCCGAGAGCATAAGCGCTGGTCGCGGGGCAATCAGCTCAGAAGCGGACGGGCATAGGAGAGTCGCCGGAGCTGGCTTTGGATGCGGTCCCGAACTGGCCTCCATTGATAGGCTAGAGCGCATCCCAGGGCGATTAGCTCAGCTGGGAGAGCGCCGCCTCGACAAGGCGGAGGTCACTGGTTCGAGCCCAGTATCGCCCATTGAAGGTCGCGGTCCAGCAAAACGCCCACAGTTGTGGGCGTTTTTGCGTTTAGGCGGGGCACTCGGTCCACCGTCGTCCGCCCCTCGTTTTTGTGCTTGGCGCACATCTGGCGCACACCTCGACTGTTCGCGGGCGCTGCGAATGATCTCGGCGGCCGATGAGCAGGCCCCTGTATTGCCGGCGCCGCGCCCTGATTCCGGCGAGCACATTGGCCTCCGAGGGCGGGCGTACTCTCGCCTGAATGGTCGAACAGGCGTATCGCTGCGCAAACGGGCACACGTGGCCTTACGGCGAGCCCACCCCTGCAACCTGCCCGACGTGCGGCGTAGAGCCGCCCTTCATGATTGTCAACCGCATGAAATCGTCGCTGTCGTTCCTGGGGTCACTGAAACCGATCTTGGATTGGGTGCTAGACAGTCAGCGCATCGGCGTGCTCGCGCTGCTGTTGGCAACGGGCCTTGCAGTGGGATTCGGAATCGGAGGTTGGCTCGGCGTGGCCGCAGGCATCCTTGCACCGCTCGCGCTGGCGGCGGCGTTCCGTGCGCGTCGGACTCGCGGATGGCTCGCCAGGCTTGCGGACTGGGCGAGCGGTCGATGACGGAGATCCCACCAGTGTTCGCAAGCCCCGACGACCCTGCGCCAGAGCAGGACTACAAGTGCAACCGCTGCGGGGAGCCCTTTCGAGGGCCAAGCAGAATCGACTCGGAGTACCGCTGTCCGCATTGCGACTCGCCGCCGCCGTTCGCGCCCATCCTGCACTTGCAACCGGCGTCGGCTGCGTCGAGCGCGAGCATGACGCTGACAACCGATCAAATCCTTGACAATCAACGCCTCACGGTGCTTGGAGTGCTGAGCGCAATCGGTCTGACGGTCGGGATTGGGTTGGGCTTCGGTATCGGCGGCTGGTGGGGCGTAGGAATAGGCATCGTCGGCGGGTTTGGCTCGCCCTACGCGCTAGCCGTTGCCTTCCGCCGACGCCGCACTCGGCTTTGGCTGGCGAAGCTTGCTGATTGGGCTACAGATCGGCCGAACCTGCGGCGCTGATTCGGCCGAACGGAGGGCTAGGCTCAGCGCGTGAGCTACAAGCCCATACGCGTCGCAGACATTGAGGTCGATCGCCGCACGATCAGCACGTTGCGAGCGATCTTCCCGTGGTGGGGAATCCTTGTGCTCATTCTGCGGAAACGCAACCACCGAATCATCCGGCGAGAAGTTGCGAGCATCGGAGCAACGGCCGCGAAGGTCGTCACCGAGGCCCAGGACGGAGCGAAGGCGCTTCGCCGTCTGACCGTTTGGCTCGTTGTGCTCACGCTCGTCAACACCGGCTTTGTCATCTACTCGGCGATGAAGTGATGCCGACAATCCGATTCGACATCGGTGAAGCGCTCCCGTCCAATGACGCCGTTGCTTGCTTCGTGACGGTGGTGGCGATGATGAGCAATGACTGTCAACGATCAGTGGAGCTGATGGTCGACGCCGAGGAATCTCCTGATGCGGGCGCTCTCAGGCTCATGCTGTTTCGTCAGCAGGCAGCGATGGTCTGGGAGGGCGCTGAGTACATCCGGAAAGCCACTCACGAGCATCCAGAGGTTGTGGGGTTCATCGAGGCGCTTCCGCAAGACGCCAAAGACAAGTGCGACGAGATCCTGAGCTGCATCGACTCCGCATCGCCCCGCTACCTTGGGTCTTGGCTAGCCGCGCGGCGCAACACGACGTATCACTACCCGAAACCTGATCGGAAGCTATGGCTGCAAGGCAAAGAGGAAATCCAGCCGCCGCTCGCCAAAGCAGCTCCGAACGAGGGCACGGTTCGCCTAACGGGTGCTCAAGGCGACACCCGGTTTTGGTTCGCCGACGAGGTGATTGCGCAGTGGTTTCAAGAGTCCCATGCGGATCTGCATGGTCCGCTGCTTGCCGTTCCGCAGTTTGCGGAAATGGCGTTTCATGCCTATAGCGCCGCGCGGCCTGGGCTTTTCACTTACGAGCCGTAGGCGAGCCGCTCGCCGTGCGATCGAGATGAAGCGCGAGGCGCGCCAGGCAGCCAACTCCGTCGCGCTTGGGTGGGCTACTTGGGCCGCCGTGTCCGCGCCTTATTTTTGTACTTGACGCACATTTGGCGCACATCTCACCTGCTCACGGGCGCTGCGTATCGCCTCGGCGGCCGGTGTCCGCGGCTTATCTTCGAGCTCGCGCATCACGCCGGCGTAGTGCTTTGCGAGGGTGGCAACCGAGTGCCCGGCCTGCTCGGCCACGTAGGTCAGCGACCGTCCCTCCCACAGCAGCAGAGAGACGAACGATCCACGAAGCCGGTAGGGGCGCATATCGCCGGTCACTCCTGCAGCCTTGGCCGCGGGCTGGTAGATCCGCCTCCGCCAGTTCTGCCAGTCGTGCAGCTGCCACTCCTTGCCACCCTGACGCGGGAAGATGAGCGCCTTGCCACCTGGACGCCCCTGCGCGAGTCTCCATTCCGCCAAGTCCTGCGCGAGCGGCGCGAGAACGTCGACCACTCGATCCCTCTCGGTCTTTCCGGCGTGCGCGTGGAGGATGCGCTCTCCGAGATCATCCCAATGCGCATTCGTCGCTTCCTCGGGACGCAGGCCCCCATATGCGAGCACCGACACGAGTGTCGCGTCTCTTTGAGAGAGCCCCGCGCGGATCGTCTCAACGATCAGCGGCGCCAGCGGCTCCGGGCGCTTGGTCGCGGGTTGGCGCGGCTTGTCCACGACGCTCACCGGGTTGCTCGGGATGAGGCCACGCACGACGGCGCGACGCAGAATGCCCTGCAGCAACATCACCGCCTTGCGCTGCGTCTGCACGCCGACCTTCGCGGCGCGAAACTGGCTACACAGATCCTCAACCAAGGCAGGGGTGATCTCCCGCAGCTGGTAGTCGCCGATACGCGGCAGAAGGTGCGTGCCCCAAACCTCGAGGTAGCGACGGCGCGTTGACGGCTTGAGATTCGGCACGGCATACCGTGGCCACCATTCATCCCTTACGTACTCAGCCAACGTCAGTCGGCTCTGGATCACTCCGGCCGCAAGTGGACCGAGCTGTCGGCGGCGCTTGACATCGAACTCGAACGCCTGGGCGTCTCCCTTCTTGCCGAACAATCGGGAGCGCTGCCGCCCACCCTCTCGCCAGCGCACCTCGTATTGCCCATCTCGATCATCGCGCTTTCGCACACTCATGCTCGCACCGCCTTTCGTTCAATCTCGCGCAGATCATCAACGCTACCGGGCCGTTGGGACCCCAACATTGGGCGCCGGCGACTCGCGCCAGGGCGTAGGTTAGGAGCCGAGCCGGTCAGCGATACCGGCCGCCCTTCGATCCAGGCGCAGGCGTCGTCCTCGCGAATAAGCAGCTTGTTTGTGGGCTGAAAGGCGCGCAGTCTGCCCGCAGCGATAGCGCGCCGCACCGACTTGTGCTCGCAGCGAGCCATCGTGGCGACCTCGCGCACGGTTAGGTAGGCAGTCATACGAATAAGTGACCCCAAACAGGGCAAAGCGGCCAACGAATTAGGTTGGCCGATCGCCAGCTTGACCCCTCTGGGGCGACCGCCTCTGCGGCAAGCACATCGCGCTGAGTGCCCCCCCAAGGCGCGGGAGCCGGCTTGCCCGGCCATTCTCGCATCCCCTCGGGGATGCGGCCGGGGCTGCGACCGGCCCCGCACCGGGCGGGGCCAGCGATCCAAAGGAGGGCGTTATGCCCACGCGCACCCGCTGGCCCGGAGACGAAGGTTACGAGCGGATGGAGTTCGCGCCCCGTCTCGGATGGGCTGCGATCTCGAGTTGGGGACTAAACGGTTGGGATCTCGGCAACTGGCCGTATGTCGTCGTCTATCACCGTGGCGAGGTCGAGCTTGCGGTCGATGTGGAAGGAGACATCGACATTGAGAAGTTCCCGACTCGTGAGGAGCGCGACCGCAGGACCGACGAGATCGCCTTCTTCTACTGGAAGCACCACGAGGAGGAGTGGGTCGACGCGATCAACTCACACGAGCAGATGCCCGCGAACCTGCGCGGCCCCTTCTCGTGGAATCGGCTCGAGGGCAGTAACAAGCCCAACGTCGAGGACGCACATCAGTGAAGGAGCGCGCCGCTCTGCCGGTGCGGGAGCCCGCTTGCCCGGCCATTGTCGCATCCCCTCACGGGGATGCGGCCGGGGCTGCGACAGGCCCCGCACCGGGCGGAGCCACCCATCCAAAGGAGGGCACAAAATGCCCGCTGGACTCACAGAATCAGACTCAATGTTCTCCGTGCGCGTCACTCCCTGGCACGGCCTGGGAGCCGTGCTCGATCAACCGCCCGCGACCATCGCCGAGGCGATCGAGGCATCCGGGCTCGACTGGAGCGTCGCGAAGGAGCCCATCGCGATCGACCGCGGCGAGACATCGGCCGCCGATTGGTCGGCCGCTCGCTGCGGGGAGATCCCCGGCTTCTTCGCCACGGTCCGTCAGGACACGCGCGAGGTGCTTGGGATCGTCGGCGAGCGCTATCGCATCGTGCAGAACCACGAGGCGTTCGACTTCATCGACCAGCTCCTCGGGAGCTCGATCCACTTCGAGACGGCCGGCAGTCTGCACGGCGGTCGCCGCGTATGGGTGCTCGCGACGTTGCCCGAACACGTTGAGGTCGGGGGCGACGCCGTGCGCCCCTACGTCCTGCTGATGAACAGCCACGACGGCTCGACTGCCGTCATCGCTGCGACCACACCGATTCGCGTCGTCTGCCAGAACACGCTCAACTGGGGTCTTCTGGACGCACGTCAGAAGTTCTCGATCCGGCACACCGAAGCGGTCACGCAGCGAGTCCATGAGGCTCGGCGAGTGCTGGATCTGTCGGTCAGCTACTACAAGCAGTTCAAGCGCTTCGGCGATCAGCTCGCCTCAGAGCGCTGCACCGAACGCCAGCTCCGCGCGGTCCTCGACGAGCTCTACCCGAGTGGCACGAGCGATTCGGTGAGCGGTCGCACCCGCAAATCGCGGCAGCAGACGAAGGACCACATCGCCGAGTTGTTCATGCGCGGCAACACGCAGGGCAACGCGCCCGGCTCCAAGTGGGCCGCCGTGAACGCCATCGTGGAGTACGGCGACTGGCTGCGCCCGCTGCGCTCGAGCGGCCAGCGCTTCGCCCGCGCTGTCGACGATGGACCCGAGAAGACCCGCGCGCTGCAGCTCGTCGCAACCGCGTGAAAGGGTATGCCCCGGCGGGCGTCAGACGCCCGCCGGGGCCTGCCGAAACCGACCGATGGACGCCGCCCGCGTACTCCCCTACTATGGATGGTCAAGGAGCCGGCCTTAGCGGTCGATTCCTTCCAAGGAGCGTTTGCAATGGCTACCCGAACTGACAACGAGATCCGCGAGCTGAGCCCCGAGGAGTGGGACCAGCGAGTAGATGAACAGGCACGCAAGCGCCTGGGCATGAGCGGCGAGGAGTTCGAGCGGCGTCTGAGCGCGGGCGAGATCGACATTGACGATAGCCCCGACGTGACGCGCGTTGCGATGATGCTCCCGCTCCATGCCACGCACAAGTAAGACACCTGCCGAGGCCGTCGAGCACTACCGCGGCAGGACCGTGCGGTTGCTGTCCTGCGTGACGAGTGTCCATGTCGTCGCCCGCGCCTACCACCTCTCGGACAAGCCGCACGAGCTCGAACTAGCTGACACGGCGAAGATGCACGGTGGTCCTCTCTCGATCGATGTCGCTGAGGAATACGAGGTACGCCAAGACGCCGACGGTTGGCGCGTCGAGGTTCGCGGCTACCTCTACGCCATCGGCTACGAGGGCCGTGAGCTCGTCTCCTACCACTGGCATCCCAGCGGCCACAGCCCGATCACCTGGCCGCACATGCACGTCGGTGCCAACGTCCAGGTCGGTGATCGGTGGCTCGGAAAGGTCCACCTACCCACTGGCCCGGTCGGCCTCGAGCGAGTCGTGGCGCTGGCGATCACCGAGCTTGGAGCCAAGCCGCTGCGCGACGATTGGGAACGACTGATCCGCGAGGCCGCCGTCCGCTGACAGCCGACGCCTCCAGCCTAATACCGTTGAGTAAGGGCAAACACCAGCCCGACAGCCGCCGCTTGGGCGTGGAGAGCGAATACGGGGATCGGAGCGGCTCGCGCTGCTGCTCGTCGTCCGTTCCGGGCGTCTCGCTGGCTACCGGGGCGCGCCTGCTCTCCGCGCAAAGGGACCGATGGCCTCGGTGCCTGCCGAGGAGTCTGGTCAACGAAGCGGGCGCGGGCAATCTCTAGGTACGCGCTCTTGTTGGACGACGAAGCCGACCGCGTGGCTCGCTCGGTGAGACGCCACGGCGGTCCGACGTTATATCTTCGTGCTAGCTGCCGCCGCTGAGTCGGGCGATGAGTTCGAGCATTGCGTCAAGCGCGGCCTCTAGCGGCTTGGTGTCGCGTTGGACCTGAGTGAGGAGCAGGCCGCCTTGCAGGGCGGCTAGCAGCGCGAGGCCGAGGGTGTCGGGGTCGGTGTCGGGCGTGAGCTCGCCTCGTGCTTGCATCTCTCGTAGACCGCTCTGGATCGTGGCTTCCCATCGTTTGAAGCCCTCGGCGACGTGGGCTCTTGCGTCGGGATCGGTCTCGGCTAGCTGGCCTCCGAGAGAGCCGATTGGGCAGCCGCCGATGCAGTGGTGCTCGCGCTGGGCCGCGATCACGAAGTCGCGCCAGGTTCGGAGGCCATCCAGCGTGCTGAAATCGAACATCTCCTGCCCGCCGACCATTGTCTCGGACTGGTGGTCAACCACGGCCCAGACCAAAGCCGTCTTGTCCTGGAAGTAGTGGTAGAGCTGCGAGCTTGAGACGTCCGCTGCCGCGCGTACGTCCTCGATGGTCGTGTGTCCGACGCCTTGCCGGAAGATCAACCCGGCCGCGGCGTCGATGATGCGCTGACGGGTCTCCTGGCCCTTGCGCGTCAACGGGCGAGAGGAGGGGCTAGTCGTGGTCATACCGCAGATTCTACCAACAGAATGGAGTGCGCTATCCATTCTGTGTTAGAGTGGAACGCGCGCTCCAATTTTGGGTCGCGACAACCACTCAAAGGGAGAACGCGATACATGGGACTTCAAGGCAAGACCGCCCTTGTCACCGGCGGCACATCCGGAATGGGTATCGCCACCGCACTGTCGATGGCCGAGAAGGGCGCGACGGTGATCATCACCGGCCGCGATGAGACCCGCGGCGCGAGCACCGTGGAGAAGATCCGGGCGGGAGGGCACGATGCGCAGTTCATCGCCGCTGATTTCTCGGAGATGTCCGAGGTGAGGCGCGTTGCCGACGCAGCAGGCGAGATCGATGTTCTGGTCAACTGTGCAGGCGTTGCGGCGATGGGGCCGACGGTTGACACCGACGAGGCGGCGTTCGACGGTATGTTCCAGATCAACGTCAAGGTACCGTTCTTCCTCGTCGCCGCGCTCGCCCCGAAGATCGCCGCCCGCGGCGGCGGGTCGATCATCAACGTCTCCACGATGGTCGCGAGCTACGGCCAGCCAGGCTTGGGTGCCTACGGCGCCTCGCGTGCGGCGATCGAGCTGCTCACCAAGGCTTGGGCTGCCGAATTCGGGCCGCAGAACGTGCGCGTCAACGCGGTCGCTCCCGGTCCGACGTTGACCCCGTCATTGGAGACGAAATTGGCAATGGCCGAAGAGTTCGCCAAGACGATTCCGCTCGGCCGGGTCGCTGACGTGCACGAGCTGTCCGACGTCATCACGTTCCTCGCGACCCCGTCGGCCGCCTACATCAACGGCGCGATCATCCCCGTCGACGGCGGCCGCCTCGCGATCTGAGTCTCCACAGCCGCACCCCGGATCACCAATGACCATGCCTGTACCCAAGGAGCAAAGCACTCAAATGCAAACCACCGCAGAAAAGACCGTGTTGATCACCGGCGCCAACGTCGGGATCGGCAAGGACATAGCCCGGCAACTGGCATCATGTTCCGAGACCGCCCGCATCTACCTGGAGGTTGTCCCGTTCGCCGTGGAAGTTCGTGGTGGCGGTCGGGGTGTGATGGTTACACGGTGACGGTGGTGAGCGTGTTCTCCTCCTTGATCGTGGTGTGAGTGGCGGCGCGTTGCGTGGCGAGGTCGCGTTCGACGGCGAGCGCGAGCTTGGCGAGGTCGGTGTAGCCGACGACCTTGCGGAACTGGGTCTCGGCCTCGAGCATCCCCGCCGCCGTCCAGCGCAGGCACATGTCGCCGTTTTGCCAGCGCTTGACGTTGCGGGAGCTGCGGCGGATGATCTCGATCATCGACTCGATCGGGTTCGTCGAGGCCAACGTCTTCTTCAGCCGTCCGCGGATCCCCAGACGGGTGAGGGTCAGGGTCTCCTCCAGGCCCTCGGCGAGTGACGCGGCCGCTCCGGGATGGGAGTGCTCCAGCTCGCGGGCGAGGGCCTGCAAACCCTCCAACGCGAGCTTGTGGTTATCGCTGTTCCATGCTCGCAGCAGACGCGCCTTCACAGCGGGCCGGTCGCGCTCGGAGAGGTGATCGAGGACGTTGCGTTCCTTGTGTCGAACGCATCGCTGCACCGGGACGGGGCCGAAGACCTCATCGACGGCCGCTCTGAGTGCCTTGCTGCCGTCCAGGACGACGAGGACGCCCTGCTCGACGTCCAGACCCCGGGCGACGAGGTCGGCGAGGAGATGCGCGGTGACGGTCTTGTTCTCCGTGGAGCCATCCCACAACCCCAGCGGGAGCTTCACGCCGTCGGTGCTGACACCCAAGGCGACAATGCAACAGCGGCCCTTCAGCTCGATCCCGTCGACCATCAACGCGGCGAGGCGCACATCAGCGAGATCGCGGCTCATCAGCGCGTCCAGGTGCTCCCGGGTGCGGCCGACGAACTCTCGGCTGACGGCTGACTTCGACGCCGAACGCTCACTCACGGTCACTGCCTCACCGACGGGCTCACGAGTCCGTGCGAAGCGGCGCGTGCTGACCCCGGCGAGCATCTGCTCCAACACGACCCGTGTCAACGGGTCACGGTCAGCGAAATACCCATACGTCGCCAGCGGCACCTCCTGTTCGCCATCGACGGTCCTGGCACGTGGGCGCCTGACCACGACCCGCCGGCCGCCAAGCGTCACCTCGCCGTCCTCGTGGCCATGACGGACCGCCGTGCGCTGCGCGTTATTAGCGTGCTTCGCGCCGACAACGTCATCGAGCTCGGCCTCCATCATCTCGCCCAGGACGCCCAGCCCCAAACCGACGCTGAGCGCCAGCAGCCCATCCTTCGCGGCACCCGCGAGCTCTCCCAGCGCGTCCTGCACGCCCGGCGGCAAAACCCTCTCCAGGCGTGCGTCCTGCTCCTGCTTTACGGTATTCATGGCGGTTCCTCTCGTCTCTATGGACTTGTTTGCACTCGCCACGGTCCCAGCGGGACCGGACGAGGCGGGGGAACCGCCACCTACAAACTTCTACACGCTACGGGACAACCTCGTGGGGAGTCGGCTACCGACTAATCTGACCCCAGGGGAGCGGGCTTCGCGTTGGACGGCCAGTAGTCCCTCAAACGTAGCCCGCGGTCGACGATGGCGCCTGTCTCACCAGTGGACTCGCGGCTCCACGTTGTTCGTGCCGAAATCGCCTCACGAGCGCGCCGGCGAAATCGCTCAACAAACAGTTCCTCGGTGCGGAACTCCGTCGCCCCGCGAGCCTCGACCAACTGTACGGGCCGACCGCTGCAGACGAACAGCCGATCTCACCCCCAAGCGTCCGTCTCACGCTTGCGGGTGCAGACGGGAGTAGTGCTCGCGCAGAAACGTCGCAGCAGCCTTCGGCTTGCGCCCGATCAGTTGCTCGAGATCGCCTGATGGCTCGTCCCACTCTCCGCCGTTGATGCCGCGCATCCACCCGAGGAAGAACGACGCAGCGCCGTCCGTCATGCCGGCGGCCATGCGACCGGCAAACTCGCTGTCAGCCACGGCGATGTATGGCACTTCTGAGCCGCGGATGGTCGAAAGGATCTGCGCCGCGTCCGCGAACGAGATCGCCGGGTCTCCGTGCAGTGAGTAGGTCTTGTTCTCGTGCCCTGTCCCGGCCAGGATGACGGCTTGGGCCTCGGCGAGGTCGTCCCTAGTGGCCGCGGCAACCTTTCCACTGCCGGCCGGAACGCGGACACCGGACTCGAAGGCGGCGTCACCGCCGATGTAACCGTAAAAGCTCTCCATGAACGGGGGGTGGGCGATGATCGTGTAGTTGAGACCCGAGTTCTTGAGGGCGCGCTCCGTAAAGACGTCTGGCTCAGTGACTTCGTGCATGGCGAACCCTGTGCCGTCCCTGCGAATAATCGGCGTGTAGAGGACGTGCGCCGTGCCGGCCTCGCGCGCTGCCGTGATGACGTTTTGATGTTGGGTCTTGCGGTCGGTAAATGCGTGGGTCGAGACTAGAAGCACCTTTTCGACGCCGTCGAACGCTCGTACTAGGGACTCGTAGTCGAAGTAGTCCCCTGCGCGGATTTCGATGCCGGCGGCGGCAAGGTCTGTCGCCTTGGCGGGATCGCGAGCCAGTCCGACTAGCTCGCTGGCGGGGTTGCGCTTCACCAGGTGCTGGAGCGTCTTTCTGCCGATCTGGCCGCTTGCGCCGGTGACGAGGATCTTGCTCATGGTGATGTTCTCCGTTGAGGTTGGTGGCCGCGAGTCTCGGACGCACGTCCGTCCGCGTGGGGACCTAAGACCGGATCGATCAGGCCGTGATGACGACCTTTCCGGCTGTGTGCCGGGTCTCGACCAACTCGTGAGCGGTCTTCATGTTCTCGGCGGTCAGCCCGTCGAGAAGGGTGGTCACGATCGGGCGCAGACGCCCGGCTACGACATCACTCGCGACATCGGCCAGGACGCGGCCCTGGCTGCCAAGATCGCCCCCGTTCTTGACCTTGCTGAACACCATCTCGGTGTGCAGAGAGACAGACTTCTCCATCAGGGGGCCGAGATCCAGCGGCCCGCCCCCGTCGACAATCGATACATGACCGTAGGGCGATAGGAGCTCAGCGATCCAGCCGAGGTTCCCGGCACTCCCGGCGGTGGAGAGGACCATGTCGATCTGGCTTACACCGGACTCGGCCAGCTGCTCGATCACGTCTTGTGTGTGGTCGACGACGAGATCCGCCCCCATCGCCGTACACCACTCCCGCGACTCCGGGCGCGACGCGGTCGAGATGACCGTAGCCGACGTCCTGGTCTTCAGGAGCTGCGTCGCCATCGAGCCGACGGCGCCGGCACCGCCAATCACGAGGACGCGATCGACGCCGGCTGGCAGCGCGTCGCGCTCACGGAACATCGCCTCCCAGCTAGTGAGGGTGCCGATGGGGAGGGAAGCGGCATCGACGAAGGAGAGCGCGTCCGGAACCCTTGCCACGCCGCGATGATCCACGGCGAGACGCTCAGCCCAGCAACCGTCGCGTGTCACGTCGCCGGTGCCCATGACGCGGTCGCCGACACTGAAGCCAGCGATCGCATGTCGCATCCCCGACACGATTCCGGCGAACTCCCAGCCGAGAATGACCCGGCCGCCCGGCTCGGCGCTGCGCATCTGACGGATGAATGCCTCGCCCGGGTTGATCGCGACCGCGTGGATGTCAACCAAGAGATCGCCGTCGCGAAGCTCCGGCTCCGCGACCTCGACCAGATCCAAACCGAACGCGGCGAGCGTATGCGCTGTCTCGTAGGCAAGAGCCTTCATGGAGTTTCCTGCGCCAAGCGCACCCGGATGCTCCGAATCAAAGTGGAACCTTGCGCCTGAGCCGGTGGGAGCGCGGGGCAGTCGATGCGCCGAAACGAATCCCGTCCTGTCGCGATCGTGACGAAGAACGCTAGCGCCATACAGCAGATACTAGCGCACTACAGTAACCACGAGACGACAGTTCGATTGGCTCCCACTGTGCCTTGGCGAGGTCGAGCAGTGGCTCGCTCTGACCCAAACGGGTTGGATCGCCCGAGCGATCGTCCGCATTGTGGCGCCGCCGTGCGGCGCGACGGGTCTTTGCGCTTATTTTGATTCAGCCGATTTGACGTGGGGCTGCGTTACTTGCAGCCGTCTCCATCGACGTCGGGTCGCTCCGCAGTGCGACGGCGGAGGGCCTCTGTCAGGAGCGGAGTGATCTCAAGCAGTTGGGTTTGATGGGCGGGCGAGAGGTCACCAAATGCGAGGCCTATTTGGGTCTGGCGCTGCTCCCAGGTGGCCTTCTGTTGGGCCAGCCCCTTCTTGCTCAGCGTCACGATCGTGCTACGCCCATCGGTGGGGTGGGGTCGGCGCTCCACGAGACCGTCAGCTTCGAGGGCGTCGACCAGGGCAGTAATGCGGCGCTGCGTGATGTCGAGCGCCTTCGCCAGTTCGGACATCGTCATCGCTCGGTCTGCGTGGCACTCCAGGGCGTGAAGGAGGCGCAGGCGGATGTAGCTGACCCCAGGCCCGGGCATGGTGGCGCTCAGCCACCGCCCCCACGCCGGACCGAGCTCCGTGAACGCGGAGACGAGGGCATCCATCCGCTCTTGTCTGGTTTGTCGTGGCATGTATGAACTCCGAATAGCTAGGCGTATCGACAAGAACTGTACCCGGCCCCTAAGTTGGGCTGTCTCCGTGAGCCGCCCCTCTTAGGTCTGGTCTCGGCCAATGGCATCGGCTCTACCGTGGGCCGGTCGTTGCAGCGCCTGATGCGTGTGTGCGCTGAGACTCTCAAACTCGCCGTCGATCGGGGTGCCGAGCAACGGTTGCCAGATCTTGGCGATAACGATGTCGACGATCGTGAAAGGCTCGCCCAGCAGCCACGGCTGACCGACCACCGCGGCGTCCAGCGCGGCGGCGGTCTCGCGCAGGCGCTGCGCCGGTTCGGTCTCGTCAGCGCCGTCGCGGTTCGCGCGGCGCCATGCGATGACGGCCGGCTCGAGCTCGGTCATGGCGAAGAACAGCCACTGATCGACAAGGGCCCGGCCAGGCGCGCCGGGTGCCGGCACGAGGTTGGCGTCGGAATACACGTCCGCGAGATGAAGGCAAATGCCGGCGGACTCGAACATGGTCTGGCCATCGTCGAGATCCACGACCGGCACACGGCCGAGCGGGTGGCGCTTGCGGTGCTCCGCACCGCGACGCTCCTCGACGGTCAGGATAGTTAGGTCATAGGGGATGCCCAGCTCTTCCAAGGTCCAGAGGACCCTGGTCGAACGGGTACCGGGAGAGTGATAGACGCGCATGAATGCTCCTTGGCTTGCGGGGTCCGTCAGGCAGATGCCGAGACGGCTTGTGCTGGTGTGGTGACGGGCTCGCCGGCCGCCGACTCGGCGGCCTCGACTGCGAGCTGGTCTGGCGGGATGAACTCGACGCGCTCGAACACGGTCGCAACGAGGATCGCTCCGGCGAACATGACCGCCGCTGCGACCTTGACGGCCAGCGAGTAGCCGTCGGTAGAGGCGACGAGTGGGGCGACGTTGTCGAGCAACCTGCTGGCGGTGTGACGCAGGCCGATCGTGACGAGCACGGCGAGTCCGAGGCTTCCTCCGAGCTGCACCGAGGTGTTCTGCACGGCGCTGCCGAGGCCGGCGTCCTGAACATCTAGGCCGTGCAGGCCGGACATCTGCGCACCGGGGAAGCTGATTCCCTGGCCAAAGGACATCAACAACATCCCAGGCAGCAGGACGGTGAGGTAATGAGCGTGGGTGCCGATGCGGCTGAGCAGCAGTAGCCCGATCGTGGCGATGGTGTAGCTGAAGATCAGGCTGTTCTTGACGCCGAAGCGAGGGAAGATCTGCATGCTTGTGCCGATCCCGAAGAGGAGCCCTATTCCGAAAGGACCCCAGGCCAACCCTGTCTTTAGCGGGCTGTAATGCAGCACGTCCTGCATGTACAGGGTGAGCGAGAAGAACATGCCCATGAACGCCGCAGACGCGAGGATCGACGCGAGGTTGGCCGATATCCGGGTGCGGTTGTGGAAGAAGGTTCGCGGAATGAGCGGCTCCTTGAATGTGGCCTGCGTGAACGCGAAGGCCCCAAGCAGCATCGCCCCGATCCCGAGCGGCAACAGGACAGCGCTGCTGCCCCAGCCGTGAATGCTGGCGTTCAGGAGGCCGTCAACAATGAGGACGAGTGCTCCGGTGATCAGCAGTGCGCCGCTGAGGTCGAGCGAGCGTGACCCACCCTTGCGGCTCTCACTGACCATACGTGGGAGGACGAATACGACAACCGCGGCAATCGGGATGTTCACCAAGAAGATCCAGCGCCAACTGAAGGCGTCAACGATTACCCCTGAGATGATGACCCCGAGCGTTGCTCCGAGGATCGTGATGCCGCCCCAGGCGCCGATCGCCTTGGTGCGCTCGGCGGGGTCCCTGAAGAGCAGTACGACGAGCGACAGCGCGGCGGGAGACGCCAGCGCCTCACCGAGGCCTTGGGCGAAGCGAGCACCGACGAGCATGCCGGGACTCTGCGCGGCGCCGCTGACGGCCGAGGCTACAGCGAATACGATGGTGCCGATGACGAACATGCGCCGCCGGCCCAGGATGTCGGCCACGCGCCCGCCGACGATCAGAAAGCCGCCGGCCATCAGCAAGTAGCCGTTGATGACCCACGTTAGGCCGTGGTCACTGAACCCAAGGTCTGTCTTGATTGTCGGCAGTGCGACATTGACGATCGTGCCATCCAACGCGAGCATGAACTGCACGAGCGCGAGCAGCGCTAGTGCAATCCAGCGACGTGGATCGGCTCCTGACTCGGCTGGCCCTACGCCGTTGATCGAAGGGGACTTAATGGTGGTGCTCATAGATCCTCCAAGGGCGGGCGACGCCGCGGCCGGGTTACACGATCTGCTGGCACGCCACATCAGATGCTGGCGCGATACAGGAGATAATAGCGCACTACAGGACTTTCCTAGCGCTGTTCAGCAATCTGTGCTTTACTTGCCGCATGACTACAACTACGAAGCCCTATCCCACACCCATTCCCGACGAGTTCGCAGGTCGCCGCGCACTCGTGACAGGCGGCTCACGCGGCATCGGCGCAGCGGTCGCACAGCTACTGCTCGCAGGCGGCGCCCAAGTCGTGACTTCAGCTCGCACCAAGACCGACGACACGCCTGGCAGCTCCACGTTCATCCCCGCCGACATCCGAACCGCCGATGGCGCGCGGCGCCTCGTCGAGCAGTCCCTCGAGACGCTCGGCGGCCTGGACATCCTCATCAACAACGCCGGTGCCACACGCGTGTACCCGGGCGCTACAGCGATCCCCGAGCAGGAGTGGCAGGACTCCCTCGACGTCAACTTCCTGTCGGCGGTGTGGGTCACCAATGCAGCTGCCGAGGCGCTCAAGGCCTCCAGCAGCGGCTCGATCATCAACATCCTCTCGACATCCGCATTCACCGCAGAGCCCATCGCCCTGCACTACGCCACGGCCAAGGCCGCACTCCTGGCCTACACGAAGGGGATGGCCCAAGAGTTCGCCCCGCACGAGGTACGGGTCAACGCCGTCACGCCCGGAGCCGTAGTTACCCCGGGCGGAACGGAGGTACTGCAGTCCATCGCCGACGCGATGGGAGCCCCCCTCGACGCCCTGACTGCCGGCATCCCTCTCGGCCGTCGCGGCGACGGGCGCGACATCGCCGAGATCGTCGCCTTCCTGTCATCCGACCGCGGGCAGTGGATCACGGGCGCCAACTTCATGGTCACCGGCGGCGCCAACGGAGGCCAATAGAACAACCCGACGCCACGACCCCGGGAGGGGAGACCGGGCGGGTCGGCGTCATAAGGGCTAGACGCCGACCCGCCGACACCGCACGTTTACAGAGACAGGAAAACCGAACATGCTCTTCGCATCTATCGGCGCTGGCACGATCGGCCAGGCAGTCAGCCGCCACGTCCTAAACGCGGGCAACGACATCATCCTCAGCAATAGTCGAGGCCCTAACACGCTCACCACGCTTGCTGCGGAGCTCGGGCCGCGAGCCTCCGTGGCCTCTGTCGCCGACGCGGCCGCCGCGGAGATGGTCCTGCTCGCAGTACCGTGGGACAACGTCAGTGACGCTGTCGCTGGCCTTCCCGACTGGGGCGGACGCATCCTCATCGACGCCACCAACCAGTTCTCGCTCACAAGGGGCGAGCCGGCCGACCTTGGAGAGCAGACCGGCAGCGAGTGGGTCGCGTCGCTCGTGCCGGGAGCGCGCGTGATCAAGGCGTTCAACACGCTCTACGCCCGCTACATCGCCCCCGACCCCAGGCACGATGACGGCCGCCAAGTTCTGTTCTACGCCGGCGACGATGCCGAGGCAAAGACCGCCTTCCACGAGCTCTTCGAGAGCGTCGGGTTCGCCCCGGTGGACGTCGGTCGACTCCGCGAGGGTGGTCGACTGATGCAGGTAGGAGGCGGCCCGCTCTCGGCGCTTCACGCCCTCAAACAGGATTGAAGACTTAGCCGGGCCCTAGTCGCCGGCTCGCGCGTCCCCTTCTCAGGCTCTCAAGCTGCCAGTTTCCCCCCGGGGAACGCAAACGGTCTGAGGGGGCTACACACCGATGGCCACCGGCCGCGAGGCTACGCTGCCTCGATGTCCTCCCCAACGATCACGCAGCTGGTCGCGGGCCTGCAACGTACTCCGCTGCTCTCGATATCCGAGATGCGGGCGGCGCTCGACGCCGATCGCGCCGCGCACGGTATCTACGCCTGGTGGCTCATCAACTCCAAAGCGCTGCCGGCGGTCCCGACGACGAAGCATCCAGTCGAGCCAGTCGGCCTGATCTACGTCGGGATCGGGCCAGGACGGGCAAGCTCGAAGCGGGTCCTGCGAGCGCGTTTTGGAGATCACGGCAAGGACGCGGGACGCTCGACGCTACGCCGCGCCCTCGCTTCGCTTCTCTATCAGCGGGAAGGCTGGCGCCTCCAATGGACTGACCGGCCGCTCTTGGCCGACGAGGACAACGATGCGCTGACGGCCTGGATGGACGCCAACCTTCGCGTGCAATGGGTCCGTTTCTCCGAGCCGTGGGACATCGAGGCAGAGATCGTCCGCCAAATGCGCCCGCCCCTAAACCGCACCCACAACCAAGAGCATCCGTTCTATAAAGAAGTCGGCGAGGCGCGCGAGCGCTTCCGGGCAGCGGCGCTCGCAACTGTGGAGCCGCCCTCGTGAGCGACGCAGGTCAGCGCGACGACGGCGTAAAGCACCTCACCCCGGAGAACTGGCTCCAACCCGACGAGACCGGCCGGGCCTTCGGCGCGATCAAGCTCGCCACCGGCGAGCATCGCGCCGCCAGCGGCGATGGCTGGGCCGAGCAATTCCTGGCTGTCGAGCTGGATGCTGCCGCCCCCGTCGAGATCCGTGATATGTGGGAGGTCGCACGGGGGCTTGCCCTCTACGGCTGGTTCTACTACCCGCTGTACGCAATCGCAGAACATCAGCTCCGGCGTGTCGCAGACGCCGCCGTGCTCCACCGATACAAACAAGCCGGCGGCCCGGCGAACAAGAAGCGTGATCCCGAAGGCGAGCTTCGCTGGCCTGACTTCAAGCGCCGCATCGAGTGGCTGATCGCAAACCAAATCATTGCACCCGAGAAGCGCCAGCGATGGGACACGATGCGCGACCTGCGCAACGAGACCACGCACGCGAGCATCCGGCATCTCGTGATGCCGCTCGACGTGCTCCGACTGCTCGACCTCCTCACGCCGGAGATCGACGCTCTGTTCATCTCATAGTCGTGCGGCCCACGCTCGCGCAACCCGGTTAGCCTTCGTCCATGCCTCCCGATGCCGATGTCGGCACACCCTCGCCGGGCTGGCTGATACCCAAGCCGGCTCGCCCATTGACGGGCCAAGAGCGCTTCTCGAGCGACCCCTCGTCGGTGCTCGATTTCTGGCGCTGGGCGTTCTCGGACCTGCGGACGAACATCGTGCGTGGCGTGCTCGCAGAGTACCTCGTGGCCCAAGCGGTCGGCGATCCTTCGCCATTGAGGGAGGCGTGGGACAACTGGGATGTCACCACCGCGACGGGCATCAAGGTAGAGGTCAAGTCGAGCGCCTACCTGCAGTCGTGGAATCAGCGCAAACTCTCCGCGATCACGTTCTCGGGGCTTACCGGACGAGAGTGGTCTGCCCAAACAAACGAGCTGGCAGCCGACCGAACACTACGCGCCGAGGTGTACGTGTTCGCGATCCACACATGCAGCGAGCCCGACCAGTACGACCCACTGAAGATCGAGGATTGGGAGTTCCGTGTGATGAGCGCCGCGCAGCTCGCCGAGCACGGCTATCGCAGCGTGACACTCGGCTTCCTCAACCGGCACGCGCCGACCGCTTTTAGCCTCAACGACCTTGCTGTAGCCGTCGAGCAAGCACATGCGAGTAGCACCGTCTGATCGGGCTAAGTCGGGTTGCCGGTTGGCGCCTGCTGCGCGCGCCCCGCACGGAATCCTGGCGCACACCTGGCGCACATCTCGACGGGAAACGGGGGGAAAGGCAGGGTAGGGTCGGAGCTCCGATGGGGCCTATATCCCAGGCGTTTACTGCCTTTTTGTGCCTGTCGCTGCCCGGCCGTGCCCACCCCGTACCGTCTCGACAAGGCGGAGGTCACTGGTTCGAGCCCAGTATCGCCCATCGAAGAAGTGCCTACAAATCACGGGGTTTTGGGGTCAGGAGCGGTCGCCGTGGTTCCAATATGGTTCCGTTTGTGCCGTGATCGCTGCTCCGGCGACAAGTTCATGTGCGTTTGCAGTCGGGTCCAGCGAACCTGCGTCTGCGTTACCCGCGCCGTGGGCGCGGAGCACTACAGATGGCTGACTTGGAGCCGGGGCTTCAGCTCTTGAAGCTCCTCGACGATGACGTCGCGGTGACACTCGGTGTGGTCGCGCTCGAAGCAGAGCAGGCAAGCCGGGTCGTCGCCTAGGCTTTCAGCGAGTTCAACCAGCGCCGAGCGTGAACCGTTGTTCAGGTGCTTGCGGTAGACAGCTGCTCCGCCCTCGACGTCTCCCGCCCAATAGCGCTCGCGGTTGGGCTTGGGGTTCCCGAGCGCCCTGACGTGGACATAGTCGATGCCAGCCTCGCGTAGCGTTTCTCCGAGTGCCGTCTTTGAGAATCCCCGGCGCCGCGACAGCGGTAGCTCGCGGACGTCGACTAGGCGCTCAACGCCGGCGGCGCGCAGTGCATCGACCAGCTCCTCAAGCGAGCGACCCTCATAGCCGACTGTAAAGAGCTTTGCGGACACGGTGGGCACCCTATTCGCCCTCAGAACAGGGACGCCTCCTGGGGCTGCGCGGCCCGCTTGGGATGCACGAGTCCGAGGATCAAGAACGAGCCGGGGTGTTTGAGCATACTGCCCGTAATGAAGCGTGTGTCGTAGCTGTCGCCGCAGTATTGCTCGAAGAACTTGGCGCGAATCTTGGTGTGGATCGTGTCCTCGTCGTCGCCCGCTTTGGCAAGGCTCCGATACAGCGCTCCAAGCTCCCAATCGATGAGGGACATATCGTGTTTCTTACACGTAGGGTCAGAGCAGCGATATGAGAACTTCGCCTTGACCGGCAGCGGCTCAAGGGCCGCCCGCGTGTCGTCGCCAGCCCGATCGCCAAACAACGATGCTTGGTTGAGCAGTGCCCGCTGCGAATCAGCGAAGCCTTTCTCGGCGGGCGTAACCTTCAAGTCCATGACCTCTGCCGGCCGGAAGACGCCCAGCGTCTTGCGTTCGGCCTTCTGGCGACGCTGGATCTCGCACATCGACTCGTCCTCGACGGCATCGAAGAGAGGAAGTCGTCGGCGCCATGTCCCGCCATCCGTGGAAATCGACTCCCCAATCTCAATCGAGTCGAGAACGGGGGAAAAACTCTCGGGGCGTGAGTCCTTAGTGCTCTTGCTCGCCTCCAGCTCGATCACCTCGTACTTCTTGAACCGACCCGCGCGCTGAAGCCCGCGATAGTCCAGTGGGAAGAGCCTGATCCAGCGGTGAGGCTCCTCCATGGAGATGCCCGCAACGCACACGGCCTCGGTCTGCGACACAGGATCGATGATCGGGTAGGCCTTGACGGCGGGGAGGAGCTTGAGCCGCATGGCGTTGATCGTGGCAGCCGATTCGGATCGAACCATGCACCGGAGCGAATCTCAGGCTCGACTGGGATCGGCGGTGAGAGGGTCCATAGCCGCGCGCGACTGCCTGAAGACGGCCTACGACGAGTTTCGGACTCATCACACACGATGACGGCGCATAGATCAACAGCCGCGTCTAGGTGACGAGGAATCCTCCGGCAACTCGGGTATGGCGGGCAAAACCCCAGCCTTACTCTCCTTCTGAGTCTGCGAGGCCGCAAAGAGGATCTCGTTCGTCTTCTCGCCCGTGTCCAAGATGTGCTGACAGGCTTGCAGCTGATTCGGGTCTACGGCATTGATGTCGCGTGCCAGTTGGTGAGTTCGGACGGCACCAAGCTTGCTGACCATCTGAAAGAAATGCGCCAACACGACAAAGTCGGCGGTCGTCACCGTGCGGGCGAGGTTAGGGCCGTGTTCTTCCCATCGTCGATCGAACACCTCCCATTCGGGATCCGTCCCGCGCCAATCCTTTGTGATGGCTAGGCCTTCGACAGCGGCGCGTGCGCGAAGCGCCAGGACGATCAACTGCCTAGCCGACGAGCGGCTGGCAAGCCGACGGTCGCCTATGGCGGAGATCCACTGGATTCCACCTGTGACGAGCGCCCCGGCCACCACGCCCGCGAAACCGATCAACGCCACCATTGCCGCAGTCTCGCCGCGAGGTCGGACATCCCGGCCAGTCGGCACATTTCGTCGGCACCACTTACGAGGCGTCAGCAGGCCCACTCGTCCGGCGGTACCCCGGGTGTCCAAGCGCTAGTGACGCTGCCCCCTTCCTGGCGGAGTGCGTGTCCGTAGTCGGCGAGATGCGCGTGGAACGCCAGCTCGTGGCGAGGGTCGTCCGCAGCCACGTCGATCCAGTCACGCCATACGACGAGAGCGCACAGCGTCTCGACGTGGGACGCGTCTTCCCACCAGCCGTCCTTGAGGTGCGCGAGAACCTTCGGATAGCGTCCATGTAGGGCGACGATCGATCCCCACATTCTTTGGCGCCACGCCGAGTCGCCCATGACGGGTTCGATCCACGGCGCGTGGCGGTCGAAGTCGAGGTCGTCGTCCTTGATCGCCGCTGGCGTGGCCGTGGTGGCATGATCGGCGATGGGTTTGTGCTCGGTGAGCTGGCTCACCATCTGGGCAGCGATTCGTGCGACGGGTTCGCCGGCGCGTTCGGCGCGTTGCTTCAGGTCGGCCATTGCTGCGTCGGAAAGCGTGATCTTCAGTCGCTGGCTCATTGGGTCATCTCCGTCTTGATCGGGTCGCGCGATATGCGCCTCTCTTGTTAATGACCGTGGGCCCACGAAAACGGCCAACGAATTGCGGGGCCCGATCGTGGCCCTGCTCGGACCCGTGCATCTGGTCTGTGCGGGGTTGTTGTCGTGCTGGGCTTGCGTACTGCCTGGCAGAGCGTTGGCGGCGCGGGGTCTGGATGCGGGGGCGGTGTGGCGGCTGTCGGAAGTCGCGTGGGCGAGCGTCCCGGGTGTCGTTTGTCTGGCGCGGCGGGTGCGTGGGGACCGTCGAGGGAAAAGTTGGTGGCCGTTTTGGGCTGCTCACGGTCATAGACACCGATGGCCGAAAACTCACCCACTCACACGGGAGGGCGGTACAAATGAGCACACGCGCTGATACGGGCGCGGTCCGTGCGCCCCTGGTCGGTGCGCGCGAGCTGGCGCTTGAGGTTGCCGCGCTGATCGGTCGCGAAACGCTCGCGCCGCTTTTGGACGCGCGGCAGGCTGCCGTGATCCTGAACGTGCCGGCGTCGTGGATCGCGGCCGAGGCGCGCGCCGGGCGGATTCCCCACGTCCGTCTCGGGCGCTATGTGCGTTTCAACGCGGAGGAGTTGATGCGCTGGTGCGAGGGTCGCTCCGTCGGGCCGCGAACGCGACGGCAGGCAAGCCCATGACCATCCGGCGACGCGGCAGGGAGTCCCGCTCAGCCTTGCGTGCGCTGCTGATCGATCACGTCGGCGAGTTGGCGCAGGTCGGCGTCGAGCGCGGACAGCAATCGCTTGAGCGTGCTCCAGCGGATGTCGCGCCAGCCGCCCTCGACACGCGAGAGGTAGGGGGCGGTGAGTTCAGCGCGGGCCGCCAGTTCGTCCTGTGTCAGTCCGGCGCGGGTACGCAGGATGCGTATCGCCTCACCGATGTCGGTCTGTCCTGGACTTATCATATAGTAAAGGTTGCGTGGCGGCCGTTGGCTGCGCACAACATAGTTGGCGCCCGCGCGGGTTGGACCGCCGGGCGCCGTGGCACCGGAAGCGCGAACTCCCGGCGCAGCGAACACCCTACCGACGCCGGCACGGTGTTCATCTCGCCCAGAGCAGTCCTTTCGGGGCCTCCAAACGACCACTGGAGGACCGACATGACGACCATCACCATCCCCGCCCGGATCGTCCGCTACCTACGCGAAGGACTACACAGCCAGCTCGGCATGGCAGCTGAAGACATCGGCGAGGCAAACCACGAGGGCGGCAGGCTGCGCCTCGTCCTGTATGCCGAGCCGCTGGAACGATTCGACCGGACACGAGCGCTGCTCGACCTGATCGGCTGGAAGGACGAGACCGACGAGGGACCAGCCGCCATCAACCTCGTCGGCCATCGCCGAGCTCTGCTGAGCGCACTACAGGCTCAGGTCGAGACGGAGCGCGAGATGACGCGCGACGATCCGACGCTCAGGGGAGCCGAGAAGCAGATCTTGTGCGCTCGTCGCCGTGTCGCCGATATCGAGCAGTTCCTCGCTCTCACGGGCGCGACGTTGGCGGAGCGCGATTGATGGCGTCTCGCCGGTCATACGGCAGCGGGCGCATGTACGTGCGCACTGACAGCGCGGGCCGAGAGACCTATTACGGCTCTTGGTGGGTGAATGGCCGGCGGGTCAACCGCCGGCTGGGTGCCAAGCGCGCGCGAGGCAGCCGCGAAGGTCTCACAGCTGCCCAAGCCGAGGCCGAACTGCGACGGCTCATCCGAGAGGTTGCGCCGAGCGGCGCGAGCATCGATCGTCTCAACGTGGGGGAGGTAGGTCGGCGCTACTGCGCGCACCTGGCAGCCCTTGGACGCAAGCGCAGCACGTTGACGGCGGTCGAGATGGCGCTACGTGTTTGGCTTGAACCGCATCTTGGCGGCCGGGCATTCGCGAGCGTCCGGCCCGAGGACGTGGAGGACATGATGCGCTCGATGACGGCGGAGGGGGTGGGGGCGAAGTCGATTCGCAATTACATCGGCACGCTGAGCGCGATGTACCGCTACGCGATGCACCCACGGCGACGGTGGGCGAGCACCAACCCATGCGAGATGATCGACCTGCCGGCGCTCCCCGAATCAACGGAGATTCGCTACCTGACGATGTCGCAGGTCGAAGCGCTCGCCAATGCCGCTGTGCCTGGCGAGCATCAGCAGCTCGACCGGGCGCTCTACCTGACGGCAGCGATGACCGGTCTACGCCAAGGCGAGCTGATCGCGCTGCGCTGGCAAGACATCGCCTGGGAGGACCGCCGAGTCCGCGTTGTGCGCAACCATGTGCTTGGTCAGTTCGACACGCCCAAGAGCCGCCGCTCGGCTCGTAGTGTGCCGTTGAGCAGCCATCTAGCGCAGGAGCTTCGTGGATGGCAGCAGACGGCGCGCTGGGACGATCCGGATGCCCTCGTGTTCGCTGAGCCCGTGTCCGCCGATGTTCTGCGACGCGGGGCGCTTATGCGTCGTTATCGCCGAGCGCTCAAGGCAGCCAAGATCGATCCTCACCGCTTCCACGATCTACGCCACACGTTCGGGACCGCCATGGCGGCTGCGTGCGTACCGATGCGGACGCTTCAGGAGTGGATGGGCCACCGCGACATCGCCACGACCCAACGCTATGCCGACTACGCTCCGAATGAGCGTGAGGTTGAGATGGTGGATCGGGCGTTCAGGGGTCCGGGGCTGTAGGTAGCCTTGTGTACAAATGTCGTCACCATTGATAATGGGGCACGCGATAGGTGTGGAGCTCGGGCGGATCGGCCATGAGTGAGCGTGCGATCCTGGCTGAGACGAGGACGCCGGAGGGCACGCGAGTGGTGCTGTTCGAGGACACTTGGCTCCGCCACATCCTGCTCCCGCAACAGGGGCATCCAGAGCTTGAGCCCCATCTCACTGCCGTTCTTGCGGCTCTTGCCGACCCTGATCATCGTGAGCCGGACCCACGCCCGTCGCGCGAGCGCTTCTTCAAGCAGGGCGTCGGACCTAGTAAGTGGCTGATGGTGGTCGTAGACTCTGCACAGGAGCCGTCACGCATCGTGACCGCTCTCGGTTACGGACACGGAGAATCGCCAAGCGGATGGACAACATGAAGGTCAAGATCGACGATCTAGTATTCGAGCGCGCCAACTACGACGCTGACGGCGACGTGCTCTACCTCACGCGCGGCGAGTCGAACATGGCCGCCGACGCTGTGCTGACGCCAGAGGGTCACGGTGTCCGCTACGGCCCTGACGGCGAGGTGATCGGAGTGACGATCATCAACGCCAGATGGCTGCTAGAGCGTGACGGGCACCTCACCATCACGGTGCCGCACTCGGTACGTGTCGAGGCGGGCGAGTTGGCCGCCGCGCTGGGCTAGCGTGAGAGTCTTGTCGATGACCAACGAATCGCTGCTGCGTGCGACGACACCCAGATCGGACAAGATAGCTCTTGTTAGCGGGGCGACGTCCGAGCCCGACTGACTGCCCTAATGGCGTCCACATACGGTTCGTCGGCAACCTGCCTCTGGTGATCCAGCTCTTCGAACGGTCGAAGAGATTCGTGATTGGGCTCCCTGGTCTGCATCCAGGCCGACCATGCGTTGTGTACGTCGGCGGCTGTCACATCGGCTCCCTTAGCCAGCGCTAGGACGGCGTAAAGACGAAACAGTTCGTCTATATCGCCGTTGGGTAGCACATCGTCGGGAACGTGACGTCGGATATCCTCACCAATGAGATCGAGATATGTCATTGGAGCACCTGGCGTACAAGCTCAGCTGTGTAGATGAGAGCGAAGACGACTGGCACCACACGCTCCACCTCGCCCAACTCCCGGTACTTGTTCGTCCAAGCAGCGAGTCGGGCTTCCATGCGCGCCCTCGACGCCTTAGTCTCAGTCGACTCAGCCACTCGGCCGGCTCCCTGATAGTGGCGGTACTCGTCGCCAAACACCTTTCTCGGTAGATGCTCCTCCATCTCGAGGATGACCTTGAACTTTGCCTGGTTGAGACGCCGGTAGCTTCGTAGGAGCAACCACCAAGTTGCTGAAAACACGATGCCGGCGAGGGCTACATACCAGCGAAGGTTTGTACTGCCGACGAGAGCGACAAGACCGGTGTTGACTGTCAAGAAGAATCCGTTTGCCGTGCCGCGCCTAGCCGACATCCGATCGGCCATCTCAACTGCGAGCATGTAGAGATCGAAGTAGTGGGCCGGGAGGTCCGGTGCAGTTGCAACGGCAACCGAGGCGGCAGCCTCGGGATCCTCACCGATCTCGGCCACTGAGGGACACCCGTCCCATTGGTCGGCGGTACACAAGAAGCAAGCCGGCGTCGGCACCTGCGTCAGACGGACGTTCCAGGCGTGTCATCGACCACGACAGGGCGTACTGTCGTTGGATCAGGGCATTTATCACGCGTTCTTGCCCTCAGTCATCATCTGGTCGACCGCAGCTGCAATCAACTGCCAGTCCCATGCAATGGCGCGGTTCCTGGCGAGGCCGTTCGGCAACGTGCTTGTGCTTCCGGCCCCATCGACGTACACACCAAATACCGGAACATCCGCAGTCTTCGCCATCGCGATCTCTTTCGAAACGCCTCCAGCGCTGCTTATATTGCGCCCCACAAGCACGATGCACATGTTGGTAGCCGCAATCTTTTTCTCGACTTCCGTCTCCCAAGTCGCTTGAGGAAGAATGCTCTTCGAAGACCAGTCTTGAACGGTGAACGGTGTCGGAGAATCCTTCTTGGCCTGTCCCGCGAAGAGATTCTTCTGGGTTTGGTTGTGGTCAAAGTCGAAGCTCACAAATGCTCGGGGATCAGGCATGACCCTCCCATCGATTGTCGTTGATGTGGCTTACGGCAAGCCCCAATATAGGCCAACCGCCCGATTCGCCGGCGTTGGCCAGGCAATGCGATTTGGCGACCCCGAGCGAGAGCCGCCTAGCTTCACGAAGAGGGGTAATAGCAGTGGTGAGCAGGGGGCCGCCAATGAGGTCGGTCTCTATGCTCTTGGCGCGCGCCCTCATGAAGGAGCCGTTGTGGTGCCCAGCAAGCGAAGCATCTTCGTCAGCAAGCCAAATACACTGAACCCGGAGCAGGCGGCCTTTTGGGACCGCCTTCGCCGGATACTCATCGAGAGAGGCCTCGCTCCGCGGACGCTGGGAGAGACCGACTACCCGAACTCTGCGCCTATCGCTGCCGTTCGACGTGTACTGGAGGACTGTGATGGCGCAATGATCCTCGGCATGGCGCAACTGAGCGTCTCCGAGGGCGTGCTTAAGGCCAACTCGCCCAACGAGAGTAATGCGGCTGACTCTTTATGGCCGACGGCGTGGAATCACATCGAGGCAGGCATGGCGTTCATGCTTGATCTACCAATGCTCATTATCCGAGAGCGAGGGGTCGCGGGCGGGGTGTTCGATGTGGGCAACACGGATCGCTTCGTACATCAGGCCGACTTGTCGCTGGGCTGGCTGGAGAGTGAGCGCTTCCTTCAGCCGTTCAACGAGTGGCTTGATGAGATTTGGCGTCGGCGCCTCTGAGCGACCGGTTCTGTTGGCGCGACCCCCGACGGGATCGAAGCGCTGGGATGAACCCGATTCCACTCAAGGCATGCAAAACTGGCGCCAAGGTTCCATTCGAGGTTCCGTTCTGAGCAAATCTCAGAGAACCTGAGATCACCCAAGCTCAGCAAACGCGGGGGATATCACCCGAGTTGAGCCCCCAGGTGTGGTTCGAGCCCAGTATCGCCCACTACCAGAAGGTGCGGATTTGCAGGGCGTTTCTGGTTTTGGAAGCAAGAATGGACGCTCTGATCAACATCGGAGAGGAGTGGTTTGAGCGCCAGCTCCCAGCGCTCTTCCCGCAGGACGTTGCGCTCTTGCCGTTGCGCCTCGCCGTGTGGGAGTCATTCCTAGCTTGGACCCATCCCCATCAAGCCTTCCTGCGCACCCTCAGGCCTTACTACGCTCAGGCCGTAGCCGACCTCAGCACGACCACCGGGGAGGGTGGTCTCGGACGCGACCCCCGGCTTGGCCTCGCAGAGCATTTGGCGGTGTACTACATGTGGGATACCTATCGCTAGATGATCAAGATCTGCTCGCGGGCTTCTTCGACGCCGCTCCTATCGCGACAGCGGCCCATGTGATCTCAGTCATAGGGCGTGGACTCGACCGAGAAGAGGACGAGATGCCCCAGGACACAGCCGACCGCTTGATGGCGCTATGGGTGTGGCTAGTTTCGCGACTTGCGCCCGATGAGAACCCCGACCAGCGTCCAGTGTTCGAGCCGTTTGGATGGTGGTTTGGGGCTGGCCGACTTGATCCTGTGTGGGAACTAGAGCAGCTCGACTCGATAGTAAGCCAGCATGTCGTCGTTGATCCTGAGTTCCGAGTGCTGCCCCGCCTCCGGCAACTACTGTCGGACAACCCAGTTGGAGTGCTCGTCGCGCTGAAGCACTATCTCGAGACCGGAGGTCCCGGTTGGCGTAGGACATCGGCAAGCCAAGAGATCCGCACGATTCTTGAAGCGGCGCAAGCTGACGCGGATCCGCGTGTGGCCAATGAGATCCAACACGTGGCGAATCTAATGATCACTCGCGGGATGATCGACTTTCGCGACTTGACTCGACCTGCTGGCGCTGCATAGCGTTCGACTATTGCCCTACTGACTGCCAGGCGGGGCCGATAGCCCTGCCTCCCGGGATCGGAGGTGGTCGTTTGAGTCGTCCGTTGGACGACATAGCATTGCACTCCCTAAAAAACGAAGGGAGGTGAGCAATGAGCAACGACAAGACGAACAAAGCTCTGTTGGGGGTCGACGGGCCTCAGCCTCAACGTCCTCAGGAGCAACGACCGCTCCGAGAGAGCGGTTACGTTGAGAAGCACGGCCTGTTGGTAGACGCGATCACGGCGGTGCCGATCGCGGCAGCCATTCCGGCCGTCAAAGCTGCGATTTCCAAAGGCCCTGGAAAGAAAGACACATAGGCGGAGGGGGTCGATGAGTGATCCGCTGGTCTACTACGAGATTGTTGCCGGGGTTATACCGGTTCTGTATCTCGCACTCCTGTTTCAGGCAAATCTGCTTGAGAACTCTCCGATGCTTCGATCACGCACGGAGCAAAGCCGTCGGTCGTGGGCGCGGCGGATGTTGGAGTCCCGGTTTCCTTGGCTATATTCGCGAACCGCTGACGATCTCGTCGCGGCGTTCTTCGCGCTTTATCTGCTGCTCGTCGCCGGCGTAGGTGAGTACGTCTGTCTCCGCGCCCTCTATATCGGCAAGCCTCCGGACCATTCAATGCGGCCTGTCGTCGCCATGTCTCTGTTTGCAAGCGGGCTGACGCTGACCTATCAGCAGCTGATGCTTGCGGTCGGCAAGCGGCAGGAAGCGCGCGATGAAGCCGACAAACCTTCCTTTCGTCTCTACGGTGCGGCCTGCTACTTCATCATGCTGGCAGTTGGTTTCATCGTGATCGCGGCTTCGACGATCTGAACCAAGCCGTTCGTGAATTGCCCAAAAGACAGGTGATGTGTCGATCACTAAGGCGTCGAAGGGCGTGTTGCGTGGTTCAACATAACGTTACGTTCGCTGCGCGTCAAGCCCTTTTTTCAGGTTGGCTCCCGCGCAGCGGGTCCACCCGGGCACGCAACTCGGCGTCCCGCCAGCCGCGCTCTGTGGCGAGACGGCTGCGCAGGCAGGCGAACGCATCGTCGCCGAGTTCGCACACAACTCGGGCAAGCCGGCGGTCGGTCCATCGCGGATACCAGAGATAGCCGTGGCAGGGATCTGTCTGGAGTGCTTGCGCCGCCTGTTGGTGCGCCTGCTGGCCCGCGAGTGCTCTTCGTACATGGGCGCGCAGATCGTGCGGCGGCATGAAGTCGATCGGCCAGCCGTCGTCATCGTACTCCTGCGGCGAGGCGCCCACGACCGGCGCGACGCGCGCGACCTGCACGCTACGGCCAGCTTCGTCGCTCATGTTGATCCAGCAGATCGGGGTGACGGTAATGGCTCCAACTCCGCGACGTGGCCGGATACCCCTCCCGCCCTCGAGTAGACCAGCCCACGCTCGTGGCCACCGTTCGATGAGATCGCGCGCTCGCTGCATCCCGCCGTTTAGGAACAGCTCCGCGCCTTCGACTCCCCCTTGCCAGGTGCGCTCGGTGCCGGCGTAGACCAGGTACGCAGCGGCGAGGTCTTCCGTGCTGAGAATGTCACCGAGCTTCAGTGCATCCCAGAGGACCTCTGCGGGCTTGTCCACCTTCATCTCTATGAGCACCCTCCCTGTCGCGACCAAGTCGAGAACGAGATCGACGCCGCCAGGCGGGCGCGTCCAGCCAGGTAGCTTTCGGTAACGGACCTCACGAGCGACGGATGCACCTTGCCTGGTCGCTAGTGCTTCCGCGATCGCGCTGACAAGTGCGTTCTCGGGTCGACGACCTGACACGTCGATGCCTGTCGCGATGGCGTCATGCACGGCGCCGGCGATCACGTTGTCGACTGTATGCAGTGGCAGGGGAAACAGCTTTGCGAAGCGCTCGAACACGCTATAGGTCATGTAGATGTTCAGCTGGCCGAGCGCTTCGGACGACACGCCAAGCTCTGTGAACCGCACCTGCCGTGCGTCGCTCTCACCGGCGACCGCCACGGAGTGCACGAACCGATGCTTGTCGATGTTGGACAGGTTTCGCAGTACAGCGAGACTATGTTCGGTCGGTTTGCCGCCACCAACGTGATACGGCTGGAACGTCTCAATCAGTTCGCGGTGCTCGCTGGCTACACCGCGAAGGCTGCTGATGGCGGCCTTCGCGAACCCGTCGGGCGTATTGGTGATCGGGAAGTGGTTACGGTCGTTTGGCTTGCGTCCGTTCAGCAACACGAGTTGCCAGACGAGATGGTCGAGCACACAGCGGAGGTCGTGAAGGAAGTCCCCGACGATCACGCCCAGATGAGGCGGTGGGTCGAGATCGTTGCTTGAGAGAAAGCGTCCTACATCCGCGTCGAGGGACTGGAGGTGCAGCCATGCTTGCATGAGCTTCAGGCGGCAGCCAAGCAGCGGATCGTTGTTGTTCATCCAGCAAGACCATACGAAGTTAGGAGCGGAGGAATAGCGTCCGCGGTTGCCGGCCCAACTGGCGGGCGTTATCTGCTGCCACGTCCGTCTACACTTAGCCCATGAGTGAGCCATCACCGATGTCGAGGAGGCTGACATGGTTGTGAGCCATCAGTCTGACCTCGTGATTCGCGAGGACCTGGCGCCATACGCTGGTAGCTGGGTCTCGATTCGAGACGGCAAGGTCGTAGCAAGCGCGCTCGACGCAGTGGAGCTGCGCGATAAGCCCGAGGTCCGCGAGGACGATGTGCTCATGCCGGTCCCCGACCGGACAGACGGCGTGTACATCCTCTGAGAACGCAGCGTTAAGCGGCAGTTGTCGAGCAATGCCCGAGCCCGTGCTCATCCCATACCGCGAGCTTGGATTCGGCGGCGCTCGTCCGTACTTGTTTCTGCATGTGACGGGCGTGAGCGGCCAGGGAAGGATGATCCCCGGCCTGATCGACTCCGGGGCGGATAGCTCGGTCCTGCCCGCTGGCTACGCGCCACTGCTCGGCTACGGCCGAGCAGACCTAGATCGTTTGGAGGGGAGTCAGGTCGGCGGCAGCGTGACGCTGCTGCGCGCAACCCAGCCTTCGAGGGCATACGTCCCGGAGTTTCCTGACCTGCCCTTCGAGATGTCGCCGTTTTTCGTACACGGCTGTCAGCACGCACTCTGGGGACGGGGCGACCTGATGCGCCACTTCGACATCACGATCAGCGAGCGCCGCCAGGAGTGCTTTCTCTCCCCGGCTGAGGGTGCGGCCTGACCGCTGGAGCCGGATACCAACCGGAGGAGCCTGGCAGCTACCCAGGAGCGGCGATATGTCCGTGCGCCCATGGTACTTCCCGTGGTACTTCAGTGAGCGAATCTGAGCTGATCTGAAAGCACCTGAGAGCAGCTCACAAGTCTCATATCACCTGAGCTGAGGCCTGGGCTCGATTTCGAGCCCAGTATCGCCCATCGCAGCTGAGGCTCCAGACACGGCAGCCGGCACAAGGTAGGCGGCGCTCAGCGGAGCGTCGCCTTTCGCCTTTCTCGCTCTCACGAGCTCGACTGGCGACGGCGGGCCGAGTGCCCCGCCTCGAGCGCCTTGGGCTCGGTGGTGGCGATGAACTCGCCCAACACCTCGACGAAGCGCTTGGGCTCGTCCAGCTGGGGGAAGTGACCCGAGTTCTCAAAGACCTCCAGACGACTGGTAGGGACCTGGGAGTGCGCGCTGTGGGCGTGGGAGACGGGGATCAGCGTGTCGTGCTGGCCCCAGACGAAAAGCATCGGCGCCCGTTCGGCCAGGTACAGGCGATCGGTGGCGTCGACCCGCTGGCCACCCGGCTCGACGACCGAGCGCACCGTGCGCAGGAAGGCTTCACGGGTGACCCTGTCGGCGAGCGTGGCGTGGCCGCGGGCGCTTTCGCGCAGATCGGTGCCTGGCCGCAGGCCGACCGCTCCCATCGCTCTTCCCACTATCCGCCCGGCATCGAGCAGCCGTCCGTTGGTGAGGATCGGCAGGACGTACTCGGCACCAGGAAGCGTGGCTGCGCGGAGCAGCAGGCTGACCTCACGGCCGAGGCCGCCGCTGTCCACGAGGATCAGCCGTTCGCAGCGCTCGGGGAACTGGTAGGCCATCTGCATCGCAACGCCGCCCCCAAGCGAGTGCCCGACGAAAGTCGCCCGGTCATGTCCGAGCTCCTGCAGGATGTCGCGCACGAGGCTGGCGTGGGCGCCCAGTGAATAGTCGCCCGTCGGCTTGGCTGAGCCGCCATGGCCGAGCAGGTCGGGTGCGATGACCGTGAAGTGCTTGGCCAGGCCGGGCATGACCTGCGCCCAGGTCGTCGAGTCCGAGGTGATGCCGTGAATCAGCACCAACGCCGGGCCGGCTCCGGCCTGGCGATAGGCGTAGCGGTTGCCGTGCAGGGTGACACTGCGAAGCCGGTACGCCTTCATTGCAGTCAGTGTCCTGCGCTTTGCCCGCCGTCGATGTGCAGGATCTCTCCGGTCACGAAAGGCGCCGACTCGAGATAGAGGACTCCACCGACCACGTCCTCGATCTCGCCGACCCGACCGATGGGGTGCAACGCGCCCATCCCCGCGTAGGAGCTCACATCGTGTGCCGCCGTTTTGATCACGCCAAGCGACACGGCGTTTACCCGTATGCCACGGGAGGCGTACTCGATCGCAAGTGATTTGGTGGCGGCAACCAGGCCCCCCTTGGTCAGAACGGACAGGGCGGCCGGTCGACCGCTATCGGCTTGCTCGACCAGCGTCGTCGACACGTTGACCACGTGCCCCTGACCCTTGTCAAGCATGTGTTTGATCGTTCGCGTCGTGATGTGAAAGAAGCCCGCGAGGTTGACGGCGACCAGGGCGTTGAAGTCCTCGGGGGTGTAATCCGTGAAGGGCTTGCCGATGAAGATCCCGGCGTTGTTGATCAACGTGTCGATCCGCCCAAAGCGCTCGATCGCCTCTCCCACGACACGCTGCGCCGTCTCGGGGTCGGCGATGTCCCCTGCGATGGCTACGATTCCGGAGTCCTCAGACGGTTCGATCGATAGAGCGGTCGCGATCACCGCGTATCCGAGCTCGCGGTATGCCCTCGTCAAACCCGCGCCAATGCCCTGCGAGGCGCCGGTGATGATCGCGACCTTCCCATCGTTGCGCTCAGGTGGAGGAGTCATTCGACGAGATAGGTCTCGGTGGCTACAGGCGCGAGACGAGCTCGGCCACGATTTCGGCAGCGGACTGTTGCTGACTGGCGAGCGCAACGCTCTGTCCAGCCCACAGCGAGAGCGCCTCGATCTCGCCCGTTGTTCCAACCATCGGGGGCGCGGGGGAATATCGAAGGATGGGTTCGCCCGAAGCGAAGTGCGCTATCACTTCCCCTTCTCCCGGTCGACTGCCCGGTGGCGGCCGGCCCGCGGTCTCCCACTTCTCGGCCGTTGAATTGTGGAGGGCGCGGTGGGGGGAGTCCGGCCATCCCACCTCATAGAGGTTGGGGTACCACTCCGCATCGGTCTCGGTTGCGGCTATCAGGCGGCGCCGATACTCCTCGTGGATGGGCATCTCCTCGGCCAAGAGAAACCGGGTGCCCAACCACGCGGCCTGCGCGCCGAGGGCGAGCACAGCCGCGACTCCTCGAGCGTCGCCAATCCCACCGGCGGCAATGACCGGCACCGGTGCCACCGCGTCGACTACCGCTGGCACCAACGGGAGCGTTGCCACACCACCCCTTACGTGCCCGCCGGCCTCCCAGCCCTGCGCAATGACGGTGTCCACTCCACATCCGACCGCGCGCCGGGCTTCCTCGGCACTCCCGACCGTGTGCATGACCAGCCCTCCGGCGTCATGCACCGAGTCGACATAGCTTTCGGGATCGCCCAAAAGAAACGACACGATGCGCAGACCAGCCGCAAGCGCCTGATTGACTCGACGGTGCTGGTCTGAGGTAAGAACGAAATTGCCGGCAAAGGGCCGGTCGGTGAGCGCTGCCGTTTTACGAACCAGCTCTCCGGCGTCATCGGCCCACCACAGCGCGACGCTGCCAAGAGCGCCGGCATTGGAGACCGCGGCGGGTAGGCGGGGATCGTCAGCCACCGGTGCCTGGACGATCGGGCTTTCAATCCCCAACAGCTTGCACACCGGCGTGTGGGCGCTCATTGGGATGGCTCGCTTCCTGGTGCCCGCAGCGCCGGGGGACTAGGCTCAACGTGAACCCATGGACAGGAGCAGATCATGCGCAGCGACATCAACCCTGGCGGCACCTTCCCCGACTACGAGTTGCCCGATCACGAAAACGTTACTCGAAAGCTCAGTGAGATCCAAGGCGACGACCCTCTGATCCTCACGCTCGCGCGCGGGCACTATTGCCCCAAGGAGCACCAGCAGCACCTGGAACTCGCTGCCAACTACCCCAAGATCGCAGTGGCCTACACGAAGGTGGCCACCATCTCGACCGACACCCATCACACGAATCAGGAGTTCCGCGCGTCGGTCGGTGCGCAGTGGCCCTTCCTCTCCGACCCGGAGCGGACCGTCCAAAAGGATCTTGAAATCCAGGAGTACACCGACCCCGAGCACGACCCGATGATCCCCCACACCCTCGTGCTCAAGCCTGGGCTGGTCATCCACAGCATCTACAACGGCTACTGGTTCTGGGGACGCCCCTCCTTCGTGGATCTCTCCCACGACCTACGGAACGTGACCCAGGAGATCCGCCCCGACTGGGATCTAAGCAAGCCCGGGCTGCGCGAAGCGTGGGATGCGAGCGACTACTCGTCATTTCACGGATGGAACAGACGCTCTCCTCAATCAGTGCCGTCGTCTTACAACTCTTAGCACCGCGGCTACCACCAGAGCGGGCCGCGGATGGTGACTCACGCGATCGGAGAACGGACTGCTGTAGCGCGGCTTTCCGCCAGCTGCCTGGTGGGTCTGGTTCGACCCGAGCCGACTAACGCATTACCTCCACCGCAAACGGCGTAACCTCGCCTTCACTGCTCACGCTAGCTGCCAGCAGCAAAGGATTGTTACCACGCGGGATCGGCAGCGTGACGCTGGTTTGTGTCGGCTTCAACGCGTAAGCATGGTGCGCGATCGTCAGCGTCGTGGGTGTGCTCGCCGAGCCACTGAAGGTGAGCTTGCGTGACTTCGCCGAGACCTTCTGCGGGAACTTCAGCGTGAGGCCCGGCAGCGTGAGTGGAGCAACGGTGAGCGTGAGGCTCGCGGTGGCGGTGCGTCCGGCCGAGTCACGCGCGACCAGGCGTATGTGGTTGACGCCGGACGGCAGCGGCCCGGCCTCGATGCTGGGTCCGTAGCCGAGCGAGATCGCGCCGTCGTACCAGTGCAGGCTGTGCCCGGAGAGCGTGTGCGCGAGCTGATCGACGGCGCCTCCGAGCAGCGCGACGGGCGCGTTGGCGGCCACGCTCGCGTTGTGCGCGAAGCTCGTCAGGATCGCCACCTTGGGCGGCGCACCGAGGGCGGTGAACACTCGTGAGGTGGCGATCGTCTCGTTGAAGCCGTCGTTCACTCGCACTCGCAGCCTGGCGTGGTGGGAGGCGGTCAGGTAGAAGCTCGGTAGCGACGCGTGACCGCTGTCGGCGCCCGCGTAGATCGTGCGCCAGCTGCCCCCGCCGTCGCGCGAGTAGTCGATCGCTACCTTCAAACGCACGTGTTCGCGGTCCTTCGTGCTCCATCGCACGAGCACTGAGCGGCCGCGGCCGACGCGTGAGCCACTGGCCGGCGAGAGCACGCGAACGATTGGTGCGTGTGCCGGGCGGACCCGGCGCGCAAGCGCCTTGCCGCCCAGCGCGATCGCGAGGCCGTGCGCATTCGCGCTGGGGATCTCGGCGGTCAGCTGGGTGATCGCGCCGCCGTTGTCGATGTGGCCGCCGCTCGTCGCGTACATCGGCACGCTGCCCAGGCTCTTTCCGCCGGTGGAGATCGTGGTCAGGGTGTAGGCGGGATCGATCTTGCCGTGATTGATCTCGCCGCTGACGGCCGGGCCGACTGAGGTGATGCGCGTGCCCGTCTCGCTGTTGGCGTAGGCGATCACCCTGATCATGCCTGTGTTCAGCTGCGCGTCGGCTGCCAGCGGGTCGCGGCCGACGCTCCCGCCGCGGCTGGGCTCAGGGACGGATGCGGCGCTCGCGCGGCTGGATGCTCCCGCGGTCGGGTTGACCCCGAATATTTCGATCAGCCGCGTCCAGTTGCGCGGTGATATCCAGTCGTTGAGGTCACCGTTGCCGACCTGGGCGCAGTAGGACATCGGGTCGTAGGCGGCGGCGAAGCCGTTGAGGCCGTTGGCGATGAAGTCGTATGGCTCGGAGGTTGTGTTCACGGCGATCCCGTCGAGCTCGCCGCGTTCATCTGGCGGCCAGGCCTCGGCGGTCTGACCGTTTGCGCCTGCACCGTTACAGGGGCTGGCGTGGACGAGGCCATACTGGTGCAGGACCTCGTGTGCGACTGAGGTCAGTGGGCGCGAGCCGTTGCCGTTCACCGCCGAGGTGTTGCCGGGAACCGAGTTGGTCAGACCGTAGGCGGCGCCCGAGGTGACGCCTACCGAGTGGCTGGTGTTGCCGAAGTCTTCTTCCATCAGGCTGAGGACTTCTTCGTTCTTTTCCGCCGCGCTTTCGTGCGAGTTGGTGATGTAGCTGATGTCGGCGGAGCTGAAGTAGCCGATGATGCCGAGATCGCCGTTGGGCAGCGGTGTGATCGCTTCGGTGTCCTGGAAGACCTTTTCGGCCGGAGGTGGTTCTTTGCCGTTTTCGACCAGCGCGACCGGATTTAGGTCGGCGTCGTATCCGATGCCGACTTGCTGGAAGGGGACGTCGTTGAGCGTGAACTGGTTGCTGGTGTGGCAGGAGGGGATCTGTCCCGCGCCCGCGTAGGGCTCGGTTTCGCCGACCAGCTGGATCGTCTGACCGGAGGGGTAATAGATGCCCACGGATGGCCCCGGTCGCGGTACGTACCCGCCGCTGGTCCAGGATTCGGGCAGCGTGAAGGTGTAGGCGTTGGCTTCGCCCTCCAGCTCGGAGTCCGAGACGACCTCGCCGGAGGCGTGGGCGTCGGCGAGTGTCGACGGTCCGTAATCGGGCGATAGCGGGCTGCCGGGAAGCGCTTTGCCGTGGCTGTCGTAGCCGTAGAGCAGCGCGACCGCGCCGGGAAGCCCCGCGGGCGTCCCGGCCGCGTCGCCGTACACGCGCACGACGGTGGTCTTGCCGGCGACGAGCGTGACGCCCGCGTAGGGGCGCCCGGACGCGCCCGAGCCACTCGGTTCCAGGTGGCCGTAGTCCGGCTGGGTGCCTTGGGTCACGTAGATCCCCTGGGTGGTGGTCGGGGCGCTGCGCTGCACATAGATGTGCACGCTCGCGCTCGGCACGGAGCCCTCGCTCTCCGTCACGGTGTACTTGGCTTCGCCCGCGCCGCCTGAGCCGTTACTGGCAAACGACAGCGACACGTTCTGTCCGCGCGAGATCGAGCCCGAGCTGAGCGTGGCTGTGAGTCCGTCCGTATCGCCGCTGGAGGTGAGCGTAAGGGTGCCCGAGCCGCCCAGTTCCTGCAGGCTGGTGATCGTGACCAGGCCGTTGGAGCAGACACCGAGTTTGATCGTGCGTTCGGTTTCTTCCCCTGCGCCCAGGGTCAGACCGAGCGCTTTCACCACCGCGAAGGTGCCTTTGGCGCTGACAGATCCGCTGACGCCGGCGCTGGTGGCTGTAATCGTGTATTCGCTGCTCGACACGGGAGCGTTGGGCGCGACCTCGAAGATCAGTTCGGCGGCGTCGCTGCCTCCGGGGATCGTGTCGGCGCCGGCCACCGTCACACCGCTAGGGAGTCCCGAGACGGCCAGGTCGACGGCGTTGTCCGCACCGTTGAAGCGCTCGACGTCGACGATTACCGTGGCGGTCTGACTCTGTGCGGCCGAGGAGAATCCGCCCGCTTCCAGGCCGATCTGCGGTGGTGGAGGAGTGCTGGGAACCTCGAAGCTGAGATCGTCGATCTCCAGTGGGGTGCTGATCGCGATCGGGCCCTGCACGGCGAAGTAGGCGATCTCTTCGCTGGAGGTTGTGATCGTCATCAGCGTCTTCGCGTCCGCCCCGACCGTGGCCGTGTCGCTGGCCACGACCGCGCCGTGGACGTTGTAGCCGGTGAGTGTCACTTCGGACATTCCGGTGCCGTACATGACGCCGTTGACGGTGCCGCTGGGGGCACCGGCGTAGACGCTGACCGAATTGCTGAAGTCCGAGAGCCGGCCGAGGATCTCGGCTTCGCTGTCGAAGTCTTCCCCGTGTGCCTGGCAGAAGCTGTAGGCGACCTGTTCGCCGGAGCGCGCGTGGGCCGGATCGTGGCGGAGTTCGGCGCCACAGTCGTCGGGGATTGGCAGCGAGCGCACGTTCGGATTGAAGGTCACGCCTTCGGCCGAGTACTGGCTGCCGAGCCCCACCGGGCTGCTGACCACAGGCGTGTCGAAGTTGATCGTCGTGGTGCCGGCGAGCGCGGTGGGTACACCGAGAGTGAGTGCGAGGATGGCCGCGAGCAGTGTGCCCATGAGCCCGCGCGCGAGCATCCCGCGGCGACGGATCACCGGTCGGCCGCCGATCCGACCACCAGCCGTACCTAGGTGCATCTCATCCCCATTTCACTTTGTTCGCTGGTTGTTCGTTTGCCGTGCGGGCCTGACCCTACATGGTGAGATCGACGGCATGCCGCTATGGCATGCCGTGATGCGGGATCTGCCTAGCCTCGATTCGCCACCAGGCGACCGGGGTTGAGTTGGGCTGAGGCTTGGAACGTCCGCCTGGGCGGGGAGGATTGCGGTTGCGAAGCCTGCAATCCACCCGCTCAGGAGGTTCACCTTGAAGGTGATCGGAAGTGCGTCGTTCAGAACGGTAGATGTGGTGGCGGACGGCAAGGGCTTGTCCTCTCGTGCGGGGACGGCGCTGCTGTCGCTCGTGGCGCAGAGGCTGGGCCTGACGGACGGGCTCAGCGGGGCGTTGGCGGGCACCCGGGAGCGGCGCTGCGGGCATGATCCCGGCCGGGTTCTCTGCGATCTGGCGGTGATGGCAGCCGACGGCGGACGGTGCGTCTCAGACCTCGCGGTGCTGGCTGGTCAGCCGGCGCTGTTTGGGGACGTTGCGTCGGTTTCTACGGCGCGGCGGGTGCTTCTCTCGATCGGGGAGGCGGAGCTTGACCGGGTCCGCCGGGCGCGTGCCGTTGCTCGCGGGCGGGCCTGGCGGCATGGGGCGGCGCCCGGGCGTGTGATCCTCGACTTCGATGCGACACCGATCACGATCCACTCCGAGAAGGAACACGCCGCCGGCCATTACAAGGGTGGGTTCGGGTTCAACCCGTTGCTCGCCAGCTGCGGGCGGGAGGTACTCGCGGGGATCCTGCGGCCCGGGAACGCGGGCGCCAATAACGCGGCGGATCATTTGAGCGTGCTGGAACTCGCGCTCGAGCAGCTCCCGCAGAGCGCGCTCGATGGAGAGATCCTCGCACGCTCGGACTCTGCCGGGGCCAGCCACGACCTCGCCTCAGGGTGCCGCGAGTGCAGCATCGATTTTTCCTTTGGGTACGCGATCGACGAGCGGGTCAAAGGGGCGATCCTCACGCTCGCAGAGACCGCATGGGCGCCCGCGGCAGGCCAGGACCGCGAGCCACGCGAAGGAGCGTGGGTAGCCGAGTTGACAGGCCACGTCAACCTGGCCTCCTGGCCAACGGGCACCCGGCTGATCTGCCGCCGCGAGCGTCCTCACCCCGGAGCGCAACTGAGCTTCACCGACGATGACGGACACCGTTTCCAGTGCTTCATCACCGACCAGCAGGACCCGGACATCGCGGCCCTGGAGGCCCTTCACCGCCAGCACGCCGAAGTCGAGGACCGCGTCAAGACGCTGAAGGCGACCGGTGCCTCACGCCTCCCGTTCCACTCTTTCAAAGCGAACGCCGCGTGGTTCGAGCTCGCGCTGCTCGCGCACGACATCATGGTCTGGACACAGCAGCTCGTGCTCGACGGCGAGCACAAGATCAGCGAACCCAAGCGGCTGCGCTACCGCATCCTGCACGTCGCCGGGCAACTCACCCGCCACGCACGCAGGAGCACCCTGCACCTTCCCGCCGACTGGCCCTGGGCCACAGCGATCCAACGCGCGTTCAAGCGCCTGCAGGCACTCCCCGCCTACGGCTGAACCCAGCCACCGCCACACCCACACCCGAGCCAGCAGCTCCCCGGCGCCCGCCGAAGATCAACCCTGAGCAAAAACAGCGGCAAGGACAGTCGAGCGCCCCCGAAACGAGCCCCGCCGAGCCCGCTCCACCACCCCACAGCAATCCAGCCGCCCGCTCACCTCAAAACTCACTCTGCTGGACGCCCCCCACCCCTTCGTGGCGAATCGAGGCTAGGAACGTCGTGAAGAGCGGCTGACCGCTAAGCCGGCCTAACTGTCCACCTCCTTGTTCTCCGGAACGAACTGGCTAGCGATGAACGTTGCGCCCTGCGGATCGCTGATGACAGCCATCCTGACCCAGGGGGCGTCGAACGGCGCGAGGATCACCTGCCCGCCCAGCTCCGTCGCCCTCGCGGCCGTAGCGTCGGCGTCATCTACCGCGAACGTCACACTCCAGTGCGCGGGAGTATCGGGTTGGTTATCCGCGATCGGGTTGAGTGTTGCGACAACGTCCTCAAAGCCCTTCGGAGCGCCGCTATCCGCCATGCGCTCGCGCAGCCCGGGATCGCTCTTTTCCAGGAAGGCGCCATAGCCGGGCAACCGCCACATTTGGACACCACCGTCGAGGCCAAGCGCCTCCCATCCGAACAGCGAGCGATAGAAGGACTGAGCACCCTCCACGTCGCGTGTGTTCAGACCGTTGAAGTTGAGCGAGCCGGCCTCGTTGACGATCTGCGCGCCCTTGTGCCGCTTTGCCTGCCACACGCAGAACGCGGCTCCCTCCGGGTCGGTGAATACAGCCATGCGGCCCGCGTCAAACACATCGAACGGCTCGGTCACGACGCGCCCGCCCGCATCACGCACTTTCGCGGCTGCCTCGTTGGCGTCCTCGACCCACACGTAGGTGTTCCATGTAGCCGCCCGCGGCCCGTTCTCAGGCTGCGAGCCCACCGCGGCCACGGTGCCGCCACGCAGACTTGCGATGAAATATTTGCCGGCTGCGCCCGGCGGCATCGCGTCCTTGAAATCCCATCCGAAGAGGCCGCCGTAGAAGGCGGTTGCGGCCTCCGGGTCGGGCTGGCTGGTATCGACCCAGCACGGCACACCGGGGAGATATCCGTCTCGCTCTGGCATTTGGGTGCTCCTTTCTGGCTTCGTTGACATCGCAACTGTGTCGAGCAAGTACATCGAGCAGGCGCCCAAAACCTCGCTCAGCCTCTGAGTGGCATGATCCCGGGTAGACGCTCGCGGACAGCTTCCAGGAAACCACATCCCCGAGGAGGAATCGATGGGCTTCGACCAATATCACGAGCCGCCGCAGGAGCTTCCCGAGGAGACACGGACGTTCGCGCGACTCTGCGCGTCGCTGACCGAGGAGGCGGAGGCGATCGGCTGGTACGAGCAGCGACTGGCGGTCGAGCGCGACTCCGAAGCGCGGGGTGTGATGGCGGATGCCGTCGGCGAGGAGTACAAGCACTTCTGCATGGACCTCGAGTTCCTGCTTCGCCGCAAGTCGAAGTGGCGGGAAACCGCCGAAGGAGTGCTCTTCCGGAAGGGGGACATCGTCGAGCACGGCGAGACGGCGGAGGCCGCCGCGGGGAGCGACACCTCAGCTACCTCAGCTGAGGGTTCTCACTCGGAAGATTCTCACTCGGAGGGTTCTCGCTCTGAGTCGCGTGAGCTCGCCGGCTCACTGGGTATAGGAAGCCTCAAGGAGGGATGATGAGTCATCTATTGCGCGAGCACGCGCCGATCACGCAGGCCGGCTGGAAGGCGATTGATGATGAGGCCCGCGAGCGCCTGCTACCGGGGCTCGCTAGTAGGCGACTGGTCGATTTCTCCGGACCCCATGGCTGGGAGCATTCGGCTACCAACCTTGGTCGTGTCGAGGAGGCCGACGTGAGCCCGACCAAGGGCGTGGAGGCAAATCGCCGTGTCGTCCTTTCGCTCGTTGAGCTGCGCGCACGATTCACCGTCTCTCGAGAGGAGCTCAGAGCCGGCGACCGTGGCGCCGAGGACATCGACTTCGACGCGCTCGACGTCGCCGCTCAAAGCATTGTCGAAGCCGAGAACCTTGCTGTGTTCCACTCCTGGCCAAAGGCGGGAATCGATGGGATCAGTGAGCGCTCACCCCATGGCGCGATCAAGAGCGGGGGAGGCGTAGAGAAGTATCCCGAGCATGTCGCCCGTGCGGTGGAGTTGCTGTTGCGCAAAGGGATCGCCGGACCGTACGGCTTGGCGTTGGGACGCGAGGAATACACGCGCGTGGTGGAGAGCGCCGAGCACGGCGGCTACCCGCTGCTCGATCACCTGCGCAAGATCCTCGAGGGCCCGATCGTGTGGGCGCCGGGCGTGAAGGGAGCGGTCGTGTTGAGCATGCGCGGCGGTGACTTCAGTTTCGAGTCCGGCCAGGATCTGTCGGTCGGCTACGAGTCTCACGACAGCGACACGGTCACGCTCTACTTGGAGGAGTCCTTCAGCTTCCGCGTGCTCACCCCCGAGGCAGCTGTACCCATCTCCCCGCTGAAGAGCTAGCGTCCCGCCGGTAGCCGCCCGAGGCCTGCCGGAGAGCCGGCGTCTCTTCGATCGCGTCCGGCCACCACCTCGCCCGCGGGACCGGCGCCGATCACGATCGCGTCGAACATCCGCATCGTTGGCGCCGTTATCCGCGTGGACATTAGCCCTTTGGGAAGGTTCACAAACTGATCCGTCCATAGGCTGAGCTGAGTATTAGCTCCAGTTCCGCCAAGACGTCGAGGTGTCGGCGTGCCCATGCGATCGCAAGTCCTGGCTGCAACAGGTCACCGCTGTCCACGTGCTCGAGCACAACGGCGCCGGTCGGAGTGTGTGCCGTTGCGCCCGCACTGCTCAGCTCAGTGTTGGGTGAAGACGCCGCTTGCGCGATGGCTTTCCCGAATGACTCATACCATTCGCAGCGGGCTCGTCGTTCGGCGTCGAGGGCGTCGCGGGCGCTTGCCAGCCGTGGCAGTGCGTCGTCGATCGGTGCCAAGCGCATGAACGAGTGGGCGTCCTGCAGCAGGCGAGCAACTCTGCGCACGCGGCTGGCGCCCGTGGCGAGTAGCGTGAGATCGTTGATGCGCCCGCGCGCGGAGCCGCGGTTGGCGAGGTAGTCGCGCATCGCCGCGTCGAGCAACTGTGCGGTCTCGAACGCTTCGCGCGCGGCGAGGCTCGAGTGCGCCTGCTCGCCATCGCCAAGCAGCGCCGTGATCGTCGCATCGAGGTAGTGAGCGGCGCCGTCGTAGGCCGCACCGATCGCGCTGCGCAGGATCGCGGTCGCGCCGCGCGGCCAGAGCAGGAGGCCGACGAGCAGGCTGACGCCGGCGCCGATTGCCACGTCCTCGACGCGCACCAATCCAACCTTCCAACCGTCTGGGTGGATCAGGTTGAACAGCACGAGCACGACGATCGTGAAGGCGCCCTGGCCGGCCGCGAACGAGATCGCCTGAGGTGCATATGCGGCCAGCAGCACGGCAAACGGCAGCACCGCCCACAGCACGCCGCGAGCGCCGCCGACCACGACCACGATCAGCCCGCCGACGACAATTCCCGCCAGCGTTCCGAGCAGGGCCGAGGCGATCGTCGCGCTTGTGGAGAGCGCGCTCGATCGCAGCACCGACATCGTGCCGAGCACGATCCAAAACGAGTTCTGCAGGTCGGCGAGCTGCCCGACCAGGACCGCGAGTGCCAGTCCAATGGCCCAGCGCAGGCTGTTGCGCAGCCACACCGACCTTGTGCTCGTGTGCGCCCGTATCAGTCGGCGAGCGGTGTGGGTGCGCGTGCGCGGCGTTTGCTCCGGCGTCGCCTTGGCGCGATCCTCACAGGCTTGCCGGGCGTCTTGGCCTGCCTGGAGGACCCCGAAGGAGAGTGCGCGCAAGCGGTATGCCTCGTCCAGCTCGATCTCCGCCTCAGCCTCGTCGCGGTCGGGTTGCATGTGCTCGAAGTGCTCCAGCTGAGCCCGTCCGAAGACGTCGTGCGCCCCTCTCAGCCGGGCCAGCTCGAGTAGTAGGTCTCCTCCACTGCCCTCCAGGCGCGTGGCGATCCCACGCAACGCAATGGCCGCCGCTGCCTCGATCTCGCCGCGCTCGGCGGGACACGGAGCCGCGGTGCTCGCCAGGGCCGGCGGGCGCTCGGCGATCCTTAGCACCCAGCCAAGGTCCTCGATCAGGCGAGCGAGCGCGGCGGTCGGACCGGTCGTCCCACTTGGGCGTTGTGTCATCGAGACGAAGCGACCGCGCACGGCGACCGTCGCCGTGCGTGTGCTCTGCGCGGCAATGTCGGCAGCGGGGCGATCGCCTCGGGACGTCGCCTCCACCAGCTCGGCCAGCGACCGTGCCGCCTGTGCGGCTTCCCGGCGCAGCACGCTGCGCGGGCGAGCGGGCCACAACAGCAGTGCCGCCGGAATGCAAAGTGCTCCCGCAAGGCCCCAGCCGGCCAATCGTGTTGGGATTTCCGCCGCGTCCGCCGGCACCATCACGGGCAGCACGAACGTCAGTGTCACGGCAGCCCGCGCGGCCACAACGTAGTCGTCGAGCACGCCCGCGAACAGGATGATGAAGGCCACCAGCCCCATCGCGATCGTCGCCGGCCAGGGTGAGCGCGAGCAGAGCGTTCCGAGCACGATCAATACGCCACCGGCCGTCATCAGCAGCAGATAGGCGCGTAGACGTGCGCGTCGGGGGCCGCCGAAGTCGGCGAACACGAGCAGCGCCATCGAGCCGAACGCCGCGAACAGAGCCATCTGCTTGCTGTCCATGACAACCAGCGAGAGCGCGAAGGCGAGTGGCGTCACCATCGCCGCTCGCAGGGCGCCCTTGAGCACGAACATCCCCGGGTCGGCCGCGCGCAAGCGGGCGGTTATCGAGGCATGCACGTTCATCGAAAGGGATCGCTCATGAGCGTACAGTCCCTGTGGCATGCGGATCGTCAGTCTCGTACCTCACGCAACGGAGCTGCTGTTCGCGCTCGGACTCGGCCGTGAGGTGGTGGCGGTGACACACGAGTGCGACTACCCGCCGGCCGCTACTGCGCTCGACCAGATCACGCGCGATGTGTTGCCCGCGGGTCTCAGTGCCGCGGAGATCGACGCGGCGGTGCGGGAGCGCACGCAGCGTGGCGATGCGATCTATGAGCTCGACGGCGATGCGCTCGCTGCACTCAACCCCGACCTGATCGTCACACAGGCTCTGTGTCCGGTATGCGCGGTGTCCTACACCGAGGTCGCGGAGCTTGCCAAGAAGATCCCGTCTCAACCCCAAGTCATTTCGCTAGACCCGCACACTCTGGATGAAACCCTCAAGGACGTTCACACTGTTGCCGAGGCCACCGGTTGTCGCGACCGTGGAGCGGAGTTGGTGGGTGAGCTGACCGCGCGCATCGAGCGCATCAAGCGGGCGGTGCGGGATCGGCCGCGCCGACGTGTCGCTGCGCTCGAGTGGCTCGATCCGGTCTACATCGCCGGTCACTGGACTCCCGAGCTGGTGGGGCTGGCCGGGGGAGAGGACGTGCTGGGCTCACCCGGCGCGCCCTCGGTCACGGTCTCCTGGGAGGCGCTTGCCGCCACGCGGCCAGAAGTCGTGGTGGCGATGCCCTGTGGCTATGACGCGCCTCGGGCGCATGAGGAGGCGCTGGCTTACGCGACAGAGCTGGCTGGTCTGGGTGCCCGGCAAGTAGTGGCGGTGAACGCGTCCGCCTACTTCTCTCGTCCCGGTCCACGACTGATCGATGGTCTCGAGCTACTTGCCCACATACTGCATCCGCAGAGCGCCTCCGAGTGCCGCTACGGTACCCCCCGTGCGGATAGCCACCTGGAATGTGAACTCGGCCAAGCAGCGGATGCCCCGCCTGTTGGGTTGGCTTGACGAACGCAAGCCCGACGTGGTCTGCCTGCAGGAGACGAAGCTCACCGACGAGGCGTTCGAGCAGCTGCTTGGCGAGGAGCTCTCGGGACGCGGCTATGAGATCGCGGTGCACGGGGAGGCGAGTTGGAACGGCGTTGCGATCCTCTCTCGCGTGGGTTTGAAGGAAGTCGTGAAAGGTCTTGCCGACGGCCCCGGCTTTCCCCACCAAGAGGCAAGGGCGATCTCCGCGAGCTGCGACGGGATTCGGGTGCACTCTGTCTATGTGCCGAACGGAAGGACCCCGGACTCCGAGCACTACAAGTACAAGCTTGAGTGGCTTGCCGCGCTGGGAGAGGCCGTCAAGGAGGGGCCGGAGGCGGTGATGGTGTGCGGGGACATGAACATCGCGCCCACCGACCTCGATGTGTTCGACCCCGAGGCCTACGTCGGCCAGACTCATGTCACGCTGCCCGAGCGCGCGGCCCTCGCCGAGCTGCAGGAGCTCGGCCTGCGCGATGTTGTGCGCGAGCGTTGGCCGCGGGAGCGCGTCTTCACCTATTGGGACTACCGCGCCGGAATGTTCCATCAAAACCTGGGCATGCGCATCGACTTGACGCTGGCCGCTCCCATCGTCGCCGACAGGATGAAGGCAGCGTGGGTGGATCGCCAGGCGCGCAAGGGCACCGGGCCGAGCGACCACGCACCGGTGATCGTGGACTTGGACGAGGCGCCCGACGGTGACATCGGGCCGCTTGTGCCCCCGCCGTCGGCTCCGAGGATCAAGCGCGGCAAGGCCAAAATCCCTCAGGCGCCCTGACTCCCAAGTGCCTCCTGGCAAGGCCGGGATACGCATACTCTTTCCTATGCTGCGTAAGCCTGACCTTTGCGGCCGCGCCTTGGACGGACGCTACGAACTGCAGGCTCTGATCGGCGAAGGCGCCTTCGGACGTGTGTATAGGGGGTTTGACCTTCGTCTTGACCGTCCGGTTGCCGTGAAGGTGATCAAGCCGTGGTGGGCTGAGGACAGCGCTTGGGTCGAGCGGTTTCAGCGCGAGGCCCAGATGCTGGCGCGCGTCAGCGACCCGGGGATCGTGCAGATCTACGACATCGGGCACGCCGAGGAGGGGCCCTACTACGTCGCGGAGCTGGTCGACGGCGAAAGTCTCGCCGAGCGGCTGCGAGACGGCCCGCTGCCGTTGGCGGAGGCGCTGGAGGTGGCCGAGCGGCTGTGCATGGCGCTTGCCGGCGCGCACGCCCAGCGGATCGTGCATTGTGACGTCAAGCCGGCCAACGTCCTGCTCGGCCTCGACGGCGGGGTCAAGGTCGGCGATTTCGGGGTTGCCCGCCTGGCAGAGGGAACTTCGCAGGCGCCAACCGCCACGATCGCGGGCACCCCGCGCTACATGTCCCCTGAGCAGGCTCGGGGAAGGCCGACGAGTCCCGCCACCGACGTCTATAGCGCCGGTGTCGTCTTGTACGAGATGCTTGCCGGCAAGCCGCCGTTCGAGCACGGGTCGGCGGTTGAGCTGGGTTTGCGCCATGTTCAAGACGCGCCGCCCGCCCTTCCGGCCACGGTCCCCGAGGACCTGCGCGAAGTGGTGTATCGAGCGCTCGCCAAGGCTCCGTCTGAGCGCTACAGCGACGGTGCGGCAATGGCCCGCGCGCTGGGTGACGTCGGCGTGCCGGGCACAGCGCCTACAAGGGTTATGGTCCGCCCACCGAGAGCTCCCGCACGGGATGTGGGGCCGCGTCGCTCGCGGCGCGCGGTCGTGCTGGCGGCGCTGTTCGTGGCGGTGCTCGCCTTGGTTGTGGCGGGGCGTGTCTTTCTCAACGGCTCTCGGCCGGCGGTGAGGGTGCCAGAGGTGGTGGGTCGGCCTTCCGCCACCGCCGAGAGCGCGATAGAGCGCGCCGGTTTGCACTATGCGGTGAGGCTTGTCGCGGCGCCGGGTTCAAAGCCCAACGCGGTCACGCACCAATCGCCGCCGCCGTCCGCGCGTGTGCGCCAGGGTTCGACGGTCGCTTTGCATGTAGCCGAGGCTCCCCGCTGGCGCGAGCTCACAGGCTTCTCTGGCGTCGATGACGGCGAATCTATTCCCTTGCGGATCCTGGGCGGTGAGTGGAAGATCACCTACCACATGAGCTACGAAGGGTCTTGCACACTGCTGTTCGTGTGTTTCGGTCCGAGCGCCGAAGTGGAAGACCTCCACACCGGTTCGACCTTCGACAGCTTCGAACTGGGCGAAGGGGAAAGCGAAACCCATACGTTCGACAGCGGCCCCGGTCTCTACCGGCTGAAGGTCTCCAGCGGTCACGACTCGGCCCACTGGTCGATGACGATCTACGACTACTACTGAGCTGCCCGCGTCAGGCTCGCCAGGACCGGGCGAACAGCATCGTGGTCAGTCGATCAGTCTCTTGCCCAGCCGCCAGATCGCAAGCCGCCACATCGCAAGCGCGAACGCAATCAGCACCGCTGCATAGCCAATGTCTGCCACGCCAAGGTTCCCAAGCGAAGCGTCGCGCACGAGCTGTACGCAGTAGTACAGCGGGTTGAACTTCGCGATCGTGCGCAGCACAACCGGCAGTTGCGATATGGGAAAGAACGTGCCGGCGACAAGGAACATCGGGGTGAGCACCGCGCTGGTTATGTAGTTGAAGTTGTCGATCGTCTTCGCCACCGCCGCCACGGTCACGCCGAACCCGGCGAATCCGAAACCTGCGACAAAGCCGATGAAGGGCACCAGCAGCATTCCCGCGTTTGGCTTCAAGCCGAAAGCGAATCCCACCAGTAGCGGCGCCATCCCGTACACGCCGGCCCTGATCGAGATCCACAGCATCTCCGCGGTGATCAGCTCCTCGACGTCCACCGGTGCGGCGAGTACAGCGTCGTAGGTGCGCTGGAACTGCCAGCGGATGAACGTGTTGAACATGCCCGGGAAGGCGGAGGAGAACAGCACGGCGGTGGCCACGACCCCGGTCGCGACGTACTGCTCGTACTTCAACCCGGCTATATGGGGTATGAGCGAGCCGAAGCCCAATCCGAACGCGAGCAGGTAGATCGTGGGCTGCACGATCGAGGAGAACGTGGTTGCCTTCCAGTAGCGCCCGAAGATCGCCACGTCGCGGCTCATCACCCCCGCGAGCGCCGCCGGTTCGAGGCGGCGAATGCGGCGCGGTTCGCGGTTGCTCTGCCGGGTTTGCGGGAGAGTGCTCAAAACGCTATGCCCCCTGCGCGCACGGAGGGCGTCGCGGTTTTGCGACGCATATGACCCGTCATTCGATCTCCTCTCCCGTCAACGCCACGAACGCGTCCTCGAGGTTCGCGGGACGCCGCACGCCCTCGGGGGCCATCCCGTCGAGCGTCTCAGCGTGCATGATCGCCACCGCGGGCCCGCTGCGCCGGCTCGACCAGCCGTTCTCGCCAGCCAGCTCGCTCACCTCTGCGAGATGCTCGGGTGGGCCGTACACCTCCACCACCTGCTCGCCCGCGTACTGGCGCACAAGCTCCGCGGGGGTTCCCTGCGCGACGATCTTCCCGTGATCCATCACCGCCACCGTGTCCGCGAGCCGCTCGGCCTCCTCGATGTAGTGCGTGCTCATCAGCGCCGTCACGCCGCTGGAGCGCAGCTCGTCGATCAGCGACCACAGCTCCTGGCGCACCTGTGGGTCGAGTCCTACCGTCGGCTCGTCCAGCAGCACCAGCCGCGGCTGGTGGATCAGTCCACGCGCGACGAGCAATCTCCGTCGCATCCCGCCCGAGAGGTCGCGCACGATCGTGTCCGCGCGCGGCACCAGGTTCGCGATCTCAAGTGCCCGCTGCACGGCCGTCGGTCGCTCCCCGCGCGGCACGCGATACAAGCGCGCGTACACCGTCAGGATCTGCCTGCACGTCAGCTCCACGTCGAGGTTGTCGAGCTGGGGCACCACGCCCATCTCCAGGCGCGACTGCTTGGATTCGCGCGGCAGCTCATAGCCGAGCACCGACAGCTCGCCCTCGTCTGCGATCGTCTGCGCGGTGAGCATTCGCATCGTGGTCGACTTCCCCGCGCCGTTCGGTCCGAGTAGCCCGAAGCAAATGCCCGGGGAGACCTCGAGGTCGAGGCCGTTCACCGCCACGATCTCGCCGTAGCGCTTCACCACGCCCCGCAGCGAGATCGCCGGTTGGCCGGTCTGCACATCTGACCGCGCGACGTCCGCCTGTGCCCTCACATCGCGCGCGCCCGTGCTCTTCGCATCGCGCGCGCCCTTGGTCTCTTCCTGTAGGTCTCCCATCCCCGACACCTTACGGAGATGCTCGACTCGGCTCAGGTCACGCTCACGGTCTGTGACTGTCCAAGCGCCGCGCCGGTGGCGTCGAGCGCGCGCACGGCGAAGTACGGCCCGCCCGAGGCGCCGCGCAAAGCGCTCTCGAACCCCTGCGACCGGGTGCTCGACACGGGGGTGAGGCTGCCTTGCTGTGCGCCTTCCAACAACTGCCAGCTGTCCACACCGGTCGCGCCGTTCCAGCTTGCGTAAACGGTGAGCTCGCGACCGTCGCGGACCGTCGCGATCGCCGGGGCTTCTGCGGGTGTTGCGCTCCAAGGGAGGCGGAAGGCTCTGTATGACTGGTATTGCTTGCCGAGCACCGCATCGAACACTAGCCGGCCCGAGCGCTCGAACTCCGACACGCGGGGGATTTCGCCCCAGCCGATGAACACGTTCCCGTTCGCCAGTGGCTGCATACTGCCCTGGCTGCCGGAGAGGATCTTCGGATGCGTGTATTGGCGTCTCAGGGTTACGGTCATCGCGTGCTCGTCGATGTCGAGGATCAGCCCGCGTGAGAGCTTCTCCACCGCCGGCGTCGCGCCGTTGTCAAACAGGGTCATTGTTCCGTCGGGCTGTCGGCGGACGTGGTGCTGCCAGGCGAAATTGCTCCCTGACGCCATCTCAAAATCGCTGTGCTTGCCGCCCAGTCGCCACATGATCGCTCCCGAGCGACGATCGAGCTTGTACACCGTCTGGGTGCTCCGCGCGGACACCAGCAGGTTGCCGTCGTCGTCGAGATCCACCGAGTTGATGTGAAAGAAGTCCCAATAGTTCGCTTCCACCGGCGCGTAGGACTCCTGAAGCGGTATCCGATCGAGGCTGTGCCACTCCAGCAGCACCTGCCCGCTCGCGAGGTCTATCTCCTGGAAGATCGCGTCCTGGATCGTGCCTTTGCGTGGGCCGCCCACCGAGGACAGGTCGGCGTGTCTGATCACGTAGCTCGTCAGCAGCGCCGTGTCGCGCGGAGTGATCACGAACTCGTGCAAGTCGCCGCGCAGCCCGTGCGCGGCCTGCACCCGGCGAACCGTGCGATAGCTGGAGTCCGCGATCACGTATTCGCCCACGCCGTGCCCGTATTCGATCACCCCCTCCCACCAGGTGAGCACCGGCTCGCCGCGGTAGCGCTGCACGCGGAAGTTGGTCGTCACCTTGCCGGCGATCGGGTTCTCCCAGATCGGCTGTCCGCTGTTGTCCACGATCACCGCGCCCACTTGACCGGTGGGGGAGTTGTAGGGGGCGATGAAGATCGGGTCGCTGGAGACGCCCTGCTCGCTGTGGGTGACAGTCAGGGAGGGGATCTGCAGATCCGGGCGCGTGCGCCACCTCGGCGGCGCCGGCGGAGCGGGGTTGCGTGACGCCAGCGCGCCCGAGACGATCTCGCCCAACACGCCGCTCAGGCCGAGTCCCACCGCACCCACTCCCGCGGAGCGCAACAACTGTCTGCGAGTGAGCGTTCGACTCATCACCACTCAGGAAAGCGCATTCTGGGAAGAACACTCGAAGACTTCCTCAAGCCCAGCTCAAGAGCAGCGTAAGACGGCCAGCTTCCCGGGCAAGACGACCAGCTTCCCCGAAGTCTCAGCGGTCCTTCATACACTCGGAGGATGAGCACGGTGGAACATCAGGCCGAGCAGCTTTCGCGGACGGACGCTCCCGTGAGCACGATCGAGGTCACCCACTTCAGCGACCCGTGCTGCCCGTGGGCATACTCGGCGAGCCCCGCGCTCGCGGTGCTGCGCTGGCGCTACGGCTCCCAACTTCACTGGCAGCTGGTGACGATCGGTCTCACCGAGTCCGCCGAGCAGTACTCAAGCCGCGGCTACACGCCCACGCGCGCGGCGCTCGGCTACATGCGCTTCCGGCGCTTCGGGATGCCGTTTGCCACCGCGCCACGAGCGCGGACATCGGCCACCGCGCGGGCCTGTCGTGCGATCGTGGCCACACGACTGCTCGATCCCCAGCGCGAATACGAGGTGTTCAGGGCGCTCCAGTTCGCCCAGTTCACGAGCACGCTAGTGCTGGACGATCCCAGCGACATTGTCACGGCGCTTGAGCTGGTGAGCGGGTTGGACGCGCAGGCGATCGTGGACGCGCTCGACAGTGAGCAGGTGAGCGCCGCGTACGAGGCCGATCGTGCGCTCTCGCGTACCGCCGCCGGCAGTCCCACCGAGTTCCAGGGCAAGGCCGCGCAGAGCGACGGCCCGGTGCGCTTCACCGCTCCGTCGCTGATCCTGCGCTTGGGGGAGCGCACGCTCGAGGGGGGCGGCTTCCAGCCCGTGGAGGCGTACGACGTGCTGATCGCCAATCTCGATCCGACGCTTCAGCGCGAGCCGCCACCGGAGCGCCCGCTGGATGCGCTTGAGCGCTTTCCCGAAGGGCTCGTCACGCAGGAGGTCGCGGCGATCATGACGAGCGGCAACGATGCGACCGACCGCGCGGCCGCGGAGAGCGCGCTCATCGAGCTGGCGGGAGCAGGTAGGGCACGCCGTGTAACGCTCGGCGATGACGCCCTGTGGCTCGCGAGTAGCTGAGACCGACGGCGTCGCGCGCGCCAGGGGTCAGCCTGATGCATGCCGGAGGCTGGAGCCGTCCTCGCGCGGACGTGGGTGTCGGAGGCTGGACCTGACCTCGTGCGGACGTGGGCAATCGACCTCGGAGATGTAGCCTCTCCTGAGATGTCCGTCACCGCGACACTTCCCGATGGCAAAGCGCTCGAACTCCCCGACGGCGCCACAGGCGCCGACGCCGCCGCGGCGATCGGACCGGGTCTCGCCAAAGCCGCCCTTGCGATCGAACTGAGCCCAGGTGGGGAGGAGTCTGAGGTTCGAGACCTCGCGCGTCCATTGCCGGATGGCGCCCGGATCGCGATCCTCACAAACAAGAGCGGTGATCCCTCACTCGCCCTGGTTCGCCACGACGCCGCACATGTGCTCGCCAGCGCCGTGATGGAACTGTGGCCCGGCGTGAAGATCTCGATCGGTCCGTCGATCGAGAACGGCTTCTACTACGACTTCGAGTTCCCCGACGGTGTCTCCATCTCCGATCAGGACTTTCCCGCGATCGAAGCGAAGATGGCCGAGCACGTGCGCGCGGCGGAGCCGTTCGTGCGCGAGGACGTCTCGGTGCAGAGCGCGCGCGAGCGCTTCGTCGGCGAGAGCCAGGACTACAAGGTCGAGCTGATCGACGATCTCGTCAAGGTCGCGCCGGCCGAGCAGCCGCTGCAGACCGTCTCGCTGTACACCAACGGGCCGTTCACAGACCTGTGTCGTGGCCCGCACGCACCCACCACGAAGACGGTGGGTGCCTTCAAGCTGCAGTCGGTCGCCGGCGCGTACTGGCGTGGGGATTCGACGCGCACGATGCTGACCCGCATCTACGGCACCGCGTTTCACACCAACGCTCAGCTGGGCGAGTACTTGGAGCGCCTGGAGCAGGCCGCCCAGCGCGACCACCGCAAGCTCGGACGCGAGCTCGGGTTGTTTCACTTCTCCGAGGTCTCGCCGGGTGCCGCGTTCTGGCTGCCCGCCGGCACGGGCATGTACAACGCGCTCGTCTCGCTCTCACGCGAGATGGGCTCAGAGCGCGGCTACAGCGAGGTGAAGACTCCGCTGATCTACGACGCGGAGCTGTGGAAGATCTCCGGACACTGGGGCAAGTACAAGGAGAACATGTTCACCGTGCAGGTCGAGGAGCGCGAGATGGGCGTCAAGCCGATGAACTGCCCCGGGCACGCCCATCTGTTCAACAGCAGTCGCCACTCCTATCGCGATTTGCCCGTGCGCTACTCAGAGCCAGGACTGCTACACCGCAACGAGGCCTCGGGCGTGCTGCACGGGCTGCTGCGCGCGAGGCACTTCGCCCAGGACGACGCTCATATCTTCTGTAGCGAGGATCAGATCCAGGAGGAGGTGGCGGGCTGCCTGGAGTTCGCCTTTGCCACCTACCGTCTGTTCGACTTCGACGTGCGTCTGGAGCTCTCCACGCGACCTGAGCAGCGCGTGGGCTCGGACGAGCTATGGGATCGTGCCGAGGAAGCGCTCACAAACGCACTCGATTCGCAAGGCCTCAGCTACGAGCTGAACCCCGGCGACGGCGCGTTCTACGGGCCGAAGATCGACATGCACATGACCGACTCGCTCGGGCGCTCGTGGCAGCTCGGCACTGTGCAGCTCGACTACAACATGCCCGAGCGCTTCGGGCTCACATACACGGGCGCCGACAACGCCGAGCACCAGCCCGTGATGATCCATCGTGCGCTGTTCGGCTCCTACGAGCGCTTCATCGGCATCATGATCGAGCACTACGGCGGCGAGTTCCCGCTGTGGCTCGCGCCGGTGCAGGCGATCGTGCTGCCGATCTCCGAGCGTTTGAACGACTACGCCGAGAGCGTGCGTGAGCGCCTGCGGGCTGCCGGCGTGCGTGTCGAGCTCGACGATCGCGGCGAGTCGATCGGGCGCAAGATCCGCGAGGCCGAGCTGCGCAAGATCCCCAACATGTTGATCGTGGGCGACCGCGAGGCAGACAGCGACAGCGTGTCGTTGCGCACCCGCGCTCGTGACGGCCATGACGGCGCCGACGCGGGCGATCGCGGCAGCGTTGCGGTGGCCATGCTGGTCGAGAATCTGCTCGGCGAGATGCGGGCGCGCGGCCTGCGTGAGCACGCGGGTTAGGAACAGTCGAATGTGGCATCGGCGAAAAGTCCTTGCGGCCCGCGCCGCGACCGCTATACTCGGCCCCCTTGAAGCTCGGAATCCATTCACGGCGCAGCGCGTAGTCTCGACTTGACGCGCACCCCCACAAGCTAGTGGCCGTTCCACGTAGGTTCGACCGCCGGCCCCCCGAGCGGGATCTCACGAGGATCAACGAGCGCATCCGCGTGCCGGAGGTGCGCGTGATCGACGATGAGGGCAACCAGGTCGGGATGATGAAGACCCCCGACGCGGTCAAGTTCGCCCAGGAACGCGACCTCGACCTGGTGGAGGTCGCGCCCGAGGCCAAACCACCCGTGTGCCGGGTGCTCGACTACTCCAAGTACAAGTACGAGCAGGCCCAGAAGATCAAGCAGGCGCGCAAGCACCAACAGCAGATCACGGTGCGCGAGATCAAGTTTCGCCCGAAGATCGCCCAGCACGACTACGACACCAAGAAGCACCACGTCGAACGCTTCCTGCGCCACAAGGACAAGGTCAAGATCACGATCATGTTCCGCGGTCGCGAGGTCACCCATCCCGAGCGCGGTGTCGCGATCCTCGACCGTCTCGCCGAAGAGCTCTCGGAGCTGTGCATCGTCGAGCAGCGCCCCACCCAGGACGGGCGCAACATGACAATGATGCTCGGCCCCTCCAAGGCGGTGCTCGCCGGCAAAGCCGACGGCGCGGGCGAGGCTGACCACGCGGACGGCGCGTCTGACGGTGTCGATCGAGCGGAGAGCACCCCTGATGGGGCGGTCGCGGCCGCGCAGGCTGATGCGTCGCCCGATGGTGTTGCTGCCGGCAACGGGGCGAAGGCATTGCCCGAGGACGCTGAGGATTCGTCTGACGCAGAGGTCCCAGCAGCGGGCGCGGAGGACAGCGCCGGTGGCGGGGACGGCGTGCCGGACAACGTCGTGTCATAATCATCGCTTCGAGGGTGGCGCAGGCGACTGTAGGTCGCCGAGCCGGACCCTCGATCTTCGATACCCATGCCCAAGATGAAGACCCACAGCGGCGCGAAGAAGCGCTTCAAAGTGACCGGCTCCGGCAAGGTGCGGGCCAGGCATTCCTACTCGAGTCACATTCTCGAGAAGAAGTCGCCGAAGCGCAAGCGCACGCTGGCTAAACCGGTGATCCTTTCCGATCACGACACCCCGCGCGTGAAGAAGCTGCTGGGAGTGGGCAAATGACGCGCGTCAAGCGGTCAGTCGCCGCCCGCAAGAAGCGCAAGGCCACGCTCGAGCTGACGAAGGGCTTCCGCGGCGAGGCGCACTCCAACTACAAACGCGCCAAGGAGGCGCTGATGAAGGCGGACGCCTACGCCTACCGCGACAGGCGCAACCGCAAGCGCGACTTCCGCAGGCTGTGGATCACCCGCATCAACGCCGCCGCGCGCCAGAACGGGATGAGCTACTCGCAGTTCATGCACGGCCTCTCGCTCGCCGGCATCGAGCTGGACCGCAAGGTGCTGGCCGACATCGCCGTGCGCGACGCCGACACATTCCGACGTTTTGCCGAGACCGCCCGCGAGGCGTCGGCTGCCTGATCCCGGCCACCGACACTGTGTACCTCTTGGGCGCTGCTCCTTCGGGACCGGCGCCTTTTTTTTGACCTCATGACCACAATCACCTCACAACACAATCCCCGACTGAAGGAGCTGCGCAAGCTGCAGCGTCGCCGCGAGCGCGACCGCCGTGGCCTGTTCGTCGCCGAGGGCGAGGATCTGATCGCGGCCGCGATCGCGGCGGGTAGACCGGCCGTGTATGGATATCGCGCGGTCGGAACCGCAATCGGCGGAGCCGGCTTCGACGACGTCGAGGAGAGCCTGCTGCCAAGTGTGTCCACGCTTGGCTCAGGCGCGCGTGCGATCGGCGTGTACGAGCAGCGCTTCACAAAGCCCGTCGGTCCCTTGTGCATATATCTGCACGGTGTCGGCGATCCCGGCAACGTCGGCGCGGTGCTGCGTAGCGCGCTCGCCTTCGGCGCATCGTGCGTCGCGCTTGGGCCGGATTGCGCAGACCCGCACTCGCCTAAGGCCGTGCGTGCCAGCATGGGCGCGATCTTCGCGGTCGCACTCGCGCGAGTAACAGACGTGAGCGAGCTGCCGGGTGAGAAGGTCGCGCTCGTGGCGCGCGCGGGCGAGCCGATCTCAGCAGTGGCAAAAGGCGCCGGCGACGTGACAGCCGGCGAGCGTGGCGGCGGCGTGGATGGCGGCTCGAATGAGGGCGCGACGCCCGCGCTCACATTGCTGGTGGGCGCCGAGCGCGACGGGCTGCCGGCGGAGGTCGTGCAGGCGTGTGAGCGGGTGGCCCACATCCCGATCGCCTCGGAGTCGCTGAACGCGGCGATGGCGGCCACGGTGGCGCTGTACGAGATGTCGCGCTCCTCGACTAGGGTGCGCACGTCATGATCGAGCGGATACAAGAGCTGCGCGAGCAGGCCGGACAGGAGATCATGGCCGCGACCGATAGCGAGACGGTTGAGCAGCTGCGGGTGCGCTATCTCGGGCGCAAGGCGGAGCTGCCGCAGATGCTGCGCGGGGTCGCGGCACTGGAGCCCGAGCAGCGCGGGGCGGTCGGCAAAGCCGCAAACGTTGCCAGGCGCGCGCTCGAGCAATTGATCGAGGCGCGCGCCGTGGCGCTCGACGCGAACGAGCTGGAGCAGCGGTTGCGTGCCGACACGGTCGACGTGACGCTGCCGGGCAGCCCGCCACAACCGGTGGGGCGGTTGCACGTGTTGACGGCGACCATGCGCGAACTGGAAGACATTTTCCTGGGACTGGGGTTCACGGTGCTCGAGGGCCAGGAGGTCGAGACCGTGCACTACAACTTCGACGCGCTCAACCACGGCCCGACACATCCTGCGCGGGCGCGTACCGACACGTTCTATGTGTCCGACGGCGTCGTGTTGCGCACTCACACATCGCCGATGCAGATCCGCGCGATGGAGGCCCATCCGCCGCCGCTGTACGTGGTGATTCCAGGACGCGTGTATCGCCCCGACAGCGACGCCACCCACACACCCCAGTTTCATCAGATCGAGGGACTCGCCGTGGATGAGGACATCACGCTTGCCGATCTGAAGGGCACGCTGCTCGCGTTCGCGCGTACCGTGTTCGGCGATACCTCCGATGGCACAAGCGAGCGCGACGTGCGTTTGCGCCCTCATTTCTTCCCGTTCACCGAGCCGAGCGTCGAGGTGGACGTCTCCTGCTTTCACTGCTCAGGCAAGGGATTCATGAAAGACGGCTCGCGCTGCCCGCTATGTAAGGGCGAGGGCTGGCTTGAGGTGCTGGGCGCCGGTGAGGTGGACCCCAACGTTTACTCACATGTGCCCACCACAGAGAGCAATGCCCCCGGGTATGACCCGGAGAAGGTACGGGGCTACGCGTGGGGGATGGGCGTCGAGCGGATCGCGATGCTCAAGCACGGCATCCCCGATCTGCGGCTCTATTACGAAAATGATATGCGCTTCCTGGAGCAGTTCGGATGAAGGTTCCCCTGAACTGGCTGCGGGAATACTGTGACCCGGATCTCGACACCGCTGCGATCGAGGAGCGGTTGACGATGACGGGCACGAAGGTTGAGACGATCCTCCACCACGGCGTGAGCTCCACCGAGCATTTCGTTGTGGGGCGCGTGCTGACCGCCGAGCCCCACCCCGATGCGGACCGACTGAAAGTGTGCACGGTGGACGTGGGGGAGGACGAGCCCGCCGGGATCGTGTGCGGAGCGCCCAATGTGGCCGCCGGACAAACGGTCGCTGTGGCGCTGCCCGGGGCGCGAATGCCCGACGGGACCAAGATCAAGGCGGCGAAGCTGCGCGGGGTGCCGTCCAACGGCATGATCCTTGCCGCCGACGAGCTCGAGATCGACTCAGACCACAGCGGGATTATGGTGCTCGACGAGCTGCTGCCCGACGCCGCGCTTGCGCCAGGCACCTCGCTCTCGGAGGTGCTTGCGATCGCCACCGACGTGCTGGAGCTGGAGATCACGCCGAACCGGCCCGACTGCCTGGGCGTGTACGGCGTGGCGCGCGAGCTGCACGCCGCCACCGGTGCGCCGCTCGCACCCGAGCCGTGGCGCGAGGACCCCGGCAGCGCTGGGCCGCTCGCGCTCGCGCGGGTGACGGTTGAATGCCCCGACCTGTGCAGGCGCTTCACCGCGCGCGCGTTTGAGAACGTCACGATCGGTCCCTCGCCGCCATGGTTGAAGGCACGCCTGTCGGCTGCCGGCCAGCGGCCGATCAACAACGTGGTCGACATCACCAACTACGTGATGCTCGCCTGCGCGCAACCGCTGCACGCGTTCGACCTGGACCGCATAGCCGGCTCAAAGCTCACCGTCAGGCGTGCACGCGAGGGTGAGAAAGTGGTCACGCTCGACGGTCAGACCCGCACGCTCGACGGGGAGATGATGGTGATCGACGACGCACAGGGCCCAACTTCGATCGCGGGAATCATGGGTGGCGAGCGCTCAGAGGTGCAGCCCGAGACGACGCGCGTGCTGATGGAGGTCGCCAACTGGAATGGTCCCAACATCCATCGCACCTCGTGGGCGCTCGGCCTGCGCAGCGAGGCCTCCTCGCGCTTTGAGAAGGGGCTGGCGCCCGAGCAGTGCGACTATGCGCAGGCGCTCGCCGCGCAACTGATGATCGAGCTGTGTGGCGCCACGCTCGTGCCCGGCACGATCGACGTCGCAGCCGATCCCTCGCCCCCGCAAACGATTTGTCTGCGCGAGCGGCGCGTGCGGGAGATCCTCGGTATGCCGGTGGCGCGCGCACGTCAGGCGGAGATCCTGACCGCGCTTGGCTTCGAGGTGTCCGACGCGGGGCCATCCTCTACCGATCAGACGGGCCCACCCGACGGAGAGGGCGCACTTGAGGTGACCGTGCCGCCGGTGCGGCGCGACGACGTGACACGCGAGGCCGATCTGATCGAGGAGGTCGCGCGCATCAACGGGCTCGCCGCGCTTCCCGCGACGCTGCCGGCGCGCCGTGGCGCCTACGGCAGGCTCTCGCCGGCGCAGCGGTTGCGCCGTCGCGCGGTCGACGCGCTTGTCGGGCGCGGGCTGTGCGAGGCGGTGGGCTGGACGTTCACCGCGCCCACATTGCACGACAAGCTGCGATTGCCTAAGGATGATCTACGGCGGGGCGCGCCGGTGCTGGAGAACCCGCTGTCGGAGGATCAGTCGCTGCTGCGCACCACATTGCTGGGTTCGCTGCTTGACGTGGCCTGCCATAACTCAGCGCGCGGAATGGCGGACTTGGGCATCTTTGAGATGGGGACGCTGTTCGTGCTGGACGGTGACAACGCGGCCGGTGACGGCCGCGCCGGCCAGACCGGTGTGCACGAGCGCCGGGCGCTTGCCGTGCTGCTGTGTGGCAGGATCGCACCGCCGACCTGGGGCGCTCCCGATCCCGCGCGCGCCGACCTGTTCGCGATTAAGGGTGTGCTCGAAGCGCTCGGTTCCGCGCTGCGCGTCGGGTTCGAGTGCCGCTCGGCCACCCAGCCGTTCCTGCACCCGGGGCGCTCGGCGGAAGTGCTGTGCGATGGCGAGTCGCTGGGTTGGCTGGGGGAGCTGCACCCGCTGGTCGCGCGCGAGTGGGACGTCGACGGTGCCGCGGTGATGGAGCTGGAGCTCGACCGGCTGGTGGAGATCGCTAGTGCCGAGCACGCCTATCGCGACGTGATCTCCTATCCGTCGCTCAGCCAGGACATAGCCGTGGTATTGGCCGAGGAGATGCCTGCGGCGAGGGTGCTCGAGAGGGTGCGCGCGGCCGCGGGCGATCTGCTCGACGAGGTCGACGTGTTTGACGTCTACAGCGGCCCGCAGGTGGGGGAGGGCAGGCGTTCGCTGGCGCTCTCGCTGTCTTTCCGGGCGCCCGATCGCACGCTCACCGACGAGGATGTCGCGCCGCTGCGCGCGCGGGTCGTCACGGCGCTCGGCGAGCTTGGGGGTGAGTTGCGTGGTTGAGCAGCGCTTCGCATCGGGCTCCCCACGTGTGCTGGTCGCGGGCGCCACCGGCTTTGCGGGTGCGCTGGCGGCACATCTGCTGTGGCGTCATCCCCGTTTCGAGTTGCGCACGGTCACCGCGCGCGCCGAGGCCGGTCGTCGCTTTGACGATCTGTACCCGCGCTATCGGGTGCCCTTGGAGCTGCAGGAGCTGGACCTCGACCGCCACAGCGACGTGGAGGCGGCGGTGGTCGCATATCCCCATGCCGCCTCGGCTCCCGTCGTCGCGGCGCTGCGCGCTCGTGGCGTGCGCGTGGTCGATCTCAGCGCGGACTTCCGCCTGGCCGAGCTCTCCACCTACGAGCAGTGGTACGGCCCGCACCCGCACCCGGAGCTGCTCGAAGACGCCTCCTACGGACTTTCAGAGCTTCACCGCGAGGCGATTGCCGCCGCGGATCTCGTCGCGACCCCGGGCTGCTACCCGACGGCTTCACTGCTCGGCCTTGCCCCGCTGGCTCGCGCGGGACTGATCGCCGACCTCGTGATCGACGCCAAGCAGGGGCTCTCCGGCGCGGGCCGCTCGGCGACCTGGCAGACGCACTTCTCAAACAGCGGCGAGAACATCCTGCCCTACAACATCGTCCACCACCGCCACACCCCGGAGATCGAGCAGCAGCTGGACGATCTCGACCCCACCCATCCTGGTTTGCGAGTGCAGTTCACGCCCCATCTCGTGCCGATCGATCAGGGAGAGCTTGTCAACTGCTATGTGACGCCGATCCGACCGATCGAGCAGGACGAGCTCGACGTCATGTACGAGGACGCCTACGCGGGCGAGCCGTTTGTCGAGATCGCGGCGGCGCCGGCGGAGGTGCGCGACGTGCGCGAGACGAACATCTGTCGGTTGCACGTCGCGGCCAGCGAGCACACGGGCAAGGTCGTTGTGCTCTCGGCGATCGACAATCTGTGGAAGGGCACCTCCTCGCAGGCCGTGCAGAACCTGAATTTGATGTTTGACTTCCCGGAGACTGAGGGACTGCTGTGATGGCAGCCAACGCAGGCGGTCGCGGCGAAAAGTGTGTCGTATCGGAGCTCCCTCGGAATGTGCGGGTGTGGCTATGAGCGCCGGCAGAGACGTGTGGGGCGATCGGGCCGCCGCCGGCCCACCGCAGCCGTTCTTTCACTCGCGCTGGGTCGACGCTCCCGCGCACGCGCGCGAGCTGGGCCCCGACGCCGGATTGCCCGCCGGTTTTCGGGCCGGCGGCGTCGCGTGTGGGATCAAGCCCTCGGGGAACCCCGATCTTGCGCTGCTCGTGTGCGACTCGGAGAGTCCGGTGAGCGCCGCGCGCTTCGCCGACACCGCCGCGCCCGCCGCGCCCGTGCTGCTCTCCCGGGAGCGCTGCGCGCTCTCAGGGCTGCGCGTGATCCTCGCTAACTCGGGGTGCGCCAACGCGGCAACCGGGCGCCGGGGACTGGAAGACGCCGCCAAGACCCAGGGCGCCGCGGCGATGGCCGTGGGAGTGGGGGCCGAGCAGGTGCTGCTCGGCTCGACCGGCGGGATCTCTCAATACCTTCCGGTTGAGAACATGCTGCGCGGCATCCGCGAGGCCCAGTCAAAGCTGCGTCGTGAAGGCGACACCGATTTCCAGCAGGCGATCCAGACCACCGACGCGTTCGAGAAGCGAGCGAACCTGCAGGTCGAGCTTCCCTCCGGTGCGGTGCGGCTCTCCGCGCAGTGCAAGGGCGCCGGGATGATCTCGCCGCGCTTTGCCACGATGTTCTGCTTCGTGGAGACCGATGCCGCGCTCGCGCCCGAGACGGCCGAGCTGCTGCTGTCGGTGTGCTTGAAGCGCTCGTTCGACCGTTGCAGCGTCGATGGGCAGCTCTCGACGAACGACACGGCGGTGCTGATCGCCTCGGGTGAGAGCGGCGTGAGGATCGCTCCCGAGAGCGAGGACGAGCTGCGCTTCGGCGAGGCGTTGGACGCGCTGATGCGCCAGCTCGCGATCCTGATGGTCGCCGACGGCGAGGGCGCCGGGAGGATCGGACGAGTGGTGGTGCACGGCGGCAGTCAGGAGACGGTTGAGCTTGCCGCGCGGGCGATCGCCAACTCGCCGCTGGTGAAGACGGCGCTGCACGGGGCGGATCCCAACTGGGGCCGGATCGTGCAAGCCGTGGGCGGCGTGCTGGGAGCGGGGTTCGCGCCGCTGGCGATGGACATCGCCCTGCAGGGCACGCAGGTCTGCTCGGCAAGCGTCGCGGTCCCCTATGACGAGGCCGCGCTCACCAAGGCGCTCGCGGATGGCGAAATCGACTATGAGGTAACGCTTCCTGGTGACGGCGCGGAAACGGAGATCTTCTTCTCCGATCTTTCACACGAGTACGTGACCATCAACGCCGACTACACGACCTGAGGCCCATATGCGCGACGTAGCCACACTCCTCGAGGCGCTGCCCTACATACGGGAGTTCCATGGCAAGACGGTAGTGATCAAGTACGGCGGCGCGGCGATGGAGGACGAAGCTCTGCGCGAGGAGTTCGCGCGCGATGTGGTGTTGTTGAAGTACGTGGGACTCAACCCGATCGTGGTGCACGGTGGTGGCCCTGACATCACCGCCTACATGCAGCGTCTCGGCCTGCCCGTCGAGTTCGTCGGCGGCTTGCGTGTGTCCGATCCAGCCACGGTCGAGGTCGCCAAGATGGTGCTCGTCGGCAAGGTCAACAAGGAAATCGTGTTGCGCCTCGGTCGCCACGGTCAGCCCGCCGTGGGGCTCTGCGGAGATGACGGCTCGCTTTTCAAGGTCTCTCGTCGCGAGGGTCCGGGCGGTGAGGACATTGGCTTCGTCGGTGCGATCGAGCACGTGAACGTCGACGTGCTTCATCACATTGCGCGCGACTACATCCCGGTGATCGCCTCGGTTGGGGCCGACCGCGAGGGCAACTCCTACAACGTCAACGCGGATGAGGCCGCCGGTGCGGTGGCGGGCGCGCTCGGGGCGCAGAAGGTGGTGTTCCTCACCGACGTAGCCGGCTGGCTTGCCGACGCCGGCGACCCCGCATCGTTGATCGGCCAGGCAAGCACCGCGGAAGTCAAGGCACGTCTCGCCGGCCTGCAGGGCGGGATGCGCCCGAAGCTCGCCGCCTGCGTGGAGGCGATCGACCGGGGCGTCACCTCCGCGCACATAATCGACGGGCGCATTCCTCATTCGCTGCTGTTGGAGCTATTTACCGATGCGGGGATCGGCACGAAGATAGAGGCGGCCTCATGACTTTGAGCGCGCTGCAGGAGATCGAGCGCGACAGCGTGATTCCCTCCTACGCGCGCCTGCCCGTGGAGTTCGTGCGTGGCGAAGGGTCGCGCCTGTGGGACAGCGAGGGCAACGAGTACCTCGACTTCCTCTGCGGTATCTCGGTCACGAGTCTCGGCCACTGCCCCCCACTTGTGGTGGAGGCCGTGCGCGAGCAGGTGACACAGCTCATGCACACGAGCAACTTGTTCTACACCGAGCCCGCGATGCTGCTCGCGCAGCGTCTCGCGGAATCGAGCCTCGGCGGCAAGGTCTACTTCTGCAATTCCGGCGCGGAGGCCAACGAGGCCGCGATCAAGCTCGCGCGAAAGGCCAAGCCCGCCGGTGACATCGTGGTCGTGCACAACGCCTTCCACGGGCGCACCTACGGCGCGCTGTCGGCCACCCCGCAAGAGTCCAAGCAGGCGCCGTTCGCGCCGCTGGTCCCCGGCTTCAGGGCCGTCGCGCCCGAGCCGGGCGCGCTTCGTGCCGCGGTGAACGAGCGCACCGCCGCCGTGCTGATCGAGCCGATCCAGGGCGAGACGGGAGTGAACGTGCTCTCCGAGGAGCTGCTCGCCGCCGCACGCGCTGCCTGTGATGAGCACGGTGCCGCGCTGATCTTCGATGAGATCCAAACAGGAATGGGCCGCACGGGCTCGCTGTGGGCCTATGAGCAGACCGGCACGGTGCCGGATGCGCTCACGACCGCGAAGGCGCTCGGAGGAGGGATGCCAATCGGCGCGCTGATCACGGGCCCGCGTCTGGCCGACGTGCTGCAGCCTGGCGACCACGGCTCCACGTTCGCGGGCGGCCCGGTGGTTGCCGCGGCCGCGCTTGCCGCCCTGGAGCAGACAGCCTCCGGCTCTCTGCTTGCGAACGTGCGCGAACAGGGCGCGCGCCTGGCGGAAGGGCTGGCCCGGCTGCCCCACGTGGTGTCGGTGAGGGGCCGTGGACTGATGCTCGCCTGCGAGGTCGATGTGCCCGCGCCTGAAGTCGTGAGCCGCGCGTTGTCGCAGAAGCGCCTGGTCGTCAACGCCACCGGTCCGACCACCGTGCGCCTGCTACCGGCGCTCACTGTCATATCCGCCGACATCGACGAGGGGCTCGCACGGCTTGCCGCCTTGCTGTCAAACGCGGGAAGCGGCGCCTGAGATGGCGAGTCGCGAGCTGCCCGGAGGCATGCAGCTGGACGACGACCCCGAGCGGATCGACGCGGAGGCGGTGCACGCGTTTCTCAGCAACGAGTCCTACTGGGGTAAGGGGCGCTCGCGGGAGTTCGTCGAGCGCTCGATCCAAGGCTCGAGCCGCGTTGTCGGCCTGTATGACGGCGACGCTCAGGTGGGCTTCGCGCGCGCGGTGTGCGACGGCGTGAGCGTCGGCTATCTCGCCGATGTGTATGTACTGCTCGCTTACCGTGGCCGCGGGCTTGGACTCGAGCTAGTCCGCGAGACCGTCGACGGTGGTCCGTGCTGGAACGTGCGCTGGTTGTTGCACACGGCTGACAGTCAAGGCCTCTACAGCAAGCTCGGCTTCGGTCCCGATCGTGCCCCGCATCCGTTGATGGAACGCGCCCGCCGCGCGGACAGCCGCTAGCCTTCCCCGCCGTGAGCGCTCCCGCATCCCGCTTCCCGCCACGAACCGCTTCTTATGAGGCCGACCCCGAGCAGGTGCGTCGTGTGCTGCTTTTGTATTCGGGCGGCCTCGACACGAGCGTCATGCTCAAGTGGATACAGGACGAGTACGAAGCGGAGGTGGTCTGCCTCACCGTGAACCTCGGTCAGCCCGGCGAGGACTACGGGGTCATCGAGGGAAAGGCCCGTATGCTCGGCGCGATCGACTGTCACGTGGTGGACGCGCGCGAGGAGTTCGCGCGCGGCTATGTGGCCCCCGCGATCAAGGCCAACGCGCTCTACGGAGGCGGCTACCCGCTGTTCACCGCGCTCGGGCGTCCGTTGATCGCCAAGCTCGCGGTCGACTGCGCGCGTAGCTCCGGTTGCGACACGATCGCTCACGGTTGCACCGGCAAGGGCAACGACCAGGTACGCATCGAGGCCACCGTCGCCACGTTGGCGCCCGAGCTGAAGGTGATCGCGCCCGTGCGCTCGTGGGAGATGGGCCGCGAGGAGGAGATCGCCTACGCACGCGAGCATGGGATTCCGGTCAAGGGCGGAGTCGAGGTCACGCCCTATTCGATCGACGACAATCTCTGGGGACGCTCCTCGGAGGGACGCTGGATCGAGGAGCTCGACCACGCGCCCGAGGATGACGTGTTCCAGCTGATCACCCGCCCCGAGCTTGCTCCCGACGAGGCTGAGACGGTCGAGGTCGAGTTCGAGCGGGGCGTGCCCGTCGGGCTGAACGGCGAGCGCATGGGGCTGGTGGACCTGATCGAACGCGCCGCTGAGATCGCCGCGCGCCACGGCGTGGGCATCGTCGATCACATCGAGGACCGCATCGTCGGCTTGAAGGTACGCGACATCTACGAGGCTCCCGCGGCCGCGGTTCTGCTGCCCGCCCACCAGGAGCTCGAGAAGCTCGTCTGCACGATCCACCAGAACCAGTTCAAGGCGGCCCTCGACCGCCAGTGGGCGTATCTCGTCTACGCCGGGTTGTGGTGGGAGCCGCTGCGCACCGACCTCGATGCCTACATGGACTCGGTCAACGCTCAGGTGACAGGCACGATCGGGCTGAAGCTCTACAAGGGCCACGCCCGCGTCGTCACGCGCGCCTCGGCGGGCGCGGTGTACGACCAGGCGCTCGCCTCCTTCGGCGAGTCCGGTGGGCTGTTCTCACAGACCGCCTCGCCGGGTTTCATCGAGCTGTGGTCGTTGCAGTCGCGCATGGCCTGGCGCCTGCGCAATAGCTAGGGCCCCTAGTCGCCACAACGGGTCGCTCAGCCCGAGCGTTCCAACACGTCCGAGCCCATCTCTAGGGTCATGGCTGATGATGATCGAGGAGAGCGAGACTCCTGGCGTGGGCTCACAGTCGGACGCGGCCGCTGACGTCCTGGCCGAGCGTCGCGCTCGTCACGCCGACCCCGCCGTCATTCGCAGAGCCGAGGCCGCCGAGGCGGCAGTGCGCAATCTGGAGACCCACCTCGCGGCGCTCGAGCAGCGACTGGAGGAGGTCGGTCGCGAGCGCGAGCGCATATCTCAGCAGCTGACCGAGCGCGAATCCGACGTGCGCGATGTCAAGCAACGCGAGTATGCCGAGCAACAGCTGCGCGTCGAAGCCGAAGAGCGTGCCGAGCGCGCCCAGCACGAGATGCGTGCCGAGATTCAGGAGCTGAGCCGCCGCCTCGACGACACCGAGCGCCAGGCCCGTGAGCTCAGCGCGGAGCTCGATCACCTGCGCGAGCGCGACGCCAAGCTTGCGCCGATCGTGGGCGAGCTGATGGGTGTGGCCACCAAGCTGCGCTCCGGCTTCGAACGCGAGTTCACCGCCCTGCGAGAGGAGTTCCAGCGCCAGGTCATCTGGGAGCGCGAGACCTATGTGCGCGAGCTCACCGCGATGGGCGCCCGCATGGAGGATCTGCGCTTCGAGCTCACCCGCACGGCCGACGACCTGCGCGCGCAACTGGCGGCCGAGCCCCCCAATTCTGCGCTGCTCGAGCGCACCAGCGCGCCCGAGTCCGAGCGCGAGGCGGATCATCGTCGCGAGATGGCTGACGCCCTTGTCGCGGCTGTCGAACGTCTCCGGGCCCGCGTCGCTGAGGTCAAGGAGGCTGAGGTCACCGAGGCGCCGCAGCCGCCCGAGGTCGAGCTGCCGGTTGAGACCGAGGTCGACCCGCCGGTCGAGGCCGAGGTCGACCTGCCGGTCGAGGACGCGAAAACCGAGCCCGAGTTCACGGGCTATGTACCTGCAAAACGGTCACCGATGGAGGAGCCGGCCGCCGAGGCGCCGACGGTGGGGAACTACACCGGTTATCGGCCTGTTGAGGAGTCCTCGGTGCAGGCGCCCGCTGCGCAGGAGGAGCCCGCCGTCGAGGAAGCCTCCGTGGAGCGGCCTCCGGTCGAGGCGTCCGTGGTCGATGAGCCTGTGGTCGATGAGCCTGTGGTCGATGAGCCTGTGGTCGATGAGCCCGTCATTGATGAGCCCGTCATCGAGGAGCCTGTCGCTGTTGAGTCTGTCGCTGTGGAGCCTGTCTCCGCGGAGCCCGCGATCGAGGAGTTGCCGGTCGCGGAGTCCGCCGTCGAGGAGGCCGTGGCAGACGAGCCAGTCACCGATGCGGCGCTTGCCGAGGTGCCGGTGGTCGAGGAGATTCCACTGCTCGTGGAGCCCAAAGCGGAGGATGTCGGTCTTGGGGTCGTCCTCAGGGAGCAGCCGCCTGGGGTGGACTCGCCGCTCAGCGGCCTCGGTCCGAGCGCAAAGGTCACTAGCAAAATCGTCACCTCCGAGCCGGTCGCTCTGCAGCCACGACTGCTGTCCGTTCCCGAGAAGCGGATCTCCTGGCTGGCCCCCGCCATCCGCAGGCTCGCCGCGCAGCGTGATGCAAAGCTCGCGGCCGAACTGGTGATCGAGTTGCTGCCCGCGCAACGGCAGGTCGTCGACGGCCAGCTTAACTACGAGATCAAGATCAACGAGCTCGGCGCGTTCTACGTTGCACTCGATCCCGCCAGCGCGATCATCTCCAGGGAACCCCGCGGTTCGGTTGACTTCTCCCTGGAGGGCTCTGTCGGTGCCTTCAGCGAGCTCGCCGCCGGAGGCACTTCACGCAGGCATCGCGGCCTTCGCATTCGCAAAGGCAGAGCTCGCGCGCGCGAGCTCCTGAAGGCACGCCGCCGGCCGGTCGCGCTCGCCGACCTGGCTGCCGCCGAGGTTGATGTGTGGCCTGGCCTGCTGCTACTTGTGATGGCCGAGGCGATCGATCCATCCTGGACCACAGGACGGCGCTTTGAGCTTGCTTTCGACATACAGGACGCCGCCGGAGTCATCATCTACATCCGCGTGTGCGACGGTGAGCCGATCCTCGTGAGCCGTACCGCCGTAGGGCAGCCGATAGCCACGATTTCGCTCAGCGGGCATGCGCTCGTGTGCCTGCTCGCGGGCACCCAAGCGCCGGCCGAGCACCGGACCATGGTGATCGGCGACGCGACCTCCGTGGACATGTTCCTGCAGTGGACGGCCCGCGCTCAAGGCCTGTCTACCGCGAGCTCCTGAAAGCGGCCTCGAGTCGTTCTCGGCCGCGGCGCCCGTCCGCCGGGTTGGGAGTTAGCATCCACCGTCGGTGAGAACTTCCTCCTGCGCCCACTTGCACGTCCATTCCGAGTACTCGCTGCTCGACGGCGCATGCAAGATCGAGGCTCTGGCCCGACGCGCAGCCGAGTTCGGCCAGCCAGCGCTCGGACTCACCGATCACGGCGTTATGAACGGCATGGTGGAGCTGCACAAGGCATGCTCAAAGCACAACGTGAAGCCGATCTTCGGATGCGAGATCTACCTCGTCGAGGATCATGCAGCCAGGGGACCCGGACGAGTTGAGCGTAACCACCTGACACTGCTGGCCGCCAGCGACGAGGGCTATCGCAACCTCGTGCAGCTCTCCTCCGCGGGCTTTCTGGAAGGACTTCACAGGGGCAAGCCCACCCTCGATCTCGCCCAGATCGAGCGGCGCTCCGAGGGCATTATCGCCCTCACGGGCTGTCTCGCCTCGCGCTTCTGCCAGCGTCTGCTAGACGACCGGGTGGGCGGGCCCGGATCCGCGCGCGCGCACGCCGACGATCTCGTGCGCATCTTCGGGCAGGACAGCGTCTACTTCGAGGTTCAGAAGAACGGTCTCGCTCCGCAGGACAAGTGCAATGAGGGCATCGTCAGGATCGCTAAAGAAATGGGCGGCAGCCTCGTCGGCACGGGCGACGTCCACTATCTGCGCCGTGAGGACTACGACCATCACACCGCGCTGCTGTGCGTGCAGACCAAGAGCACGCTCGCCGCTCCCAAGATGACCTTTGAGACCAACGAGTTCTACCTGCGCGACAGCGTCGAGATGGCAGATGCCTTCGCCGAGTGGCCGGAGGCGATCTCGAGCACGCTGGAGATCGCCGAGCGCTGTTCGGTGCAGCTCGAGCTCGACAAGCAGCTGATTCCCAAATACCCCACGCCCGAGGGTATCTCCGAGCGTGAGCATCTGCGCTCCCAGGTGGAGCTCGGCCTGCATGCCCGCTATGGCGACCCGCCGTCAGCCGAAGCGCTCGAGCGCATGGACATGGAGCTTTCAGTGATCGATCGAATGGGTTTCAACGCCTATTTCCTGATCGTGTGGGATTTCGTCAAGTTCGCCAAGGAGAACGGCATCGCCGTCGGACCCGGACGCGGTTCGGCGGCCGGCTCGATCGTCTCCTACTGCCTGTCGATCACCGACGTCGATCCGCTGCGCTACGACCTGCTGTTCGAGCGCTTCCTCAACCCCGAGCGCGTGTCGATGCCGGATATAGACATCGACTTCTCGGTGCGTGGCCGCGAGCGGGTAATGCGCTACGTGACCGAGAAGTACGGACGTGAGTCGGTCGCCCAGATCGTCACGTTCGGCAAGATGTTCCCACGCGCGGCCACCCGCGACGCGGCGCGTGTGCTCGGCTACGACTACGGCGCCGGAGACCGCCTCGCGAAGTTGATCCCCGACCCGATCATGGGTCGTGCGCCGTCGTTTGAGGACTGCATGAAATCCGGGGAACCGCTGCGCAAGGCCTACGACGAGGAGCCCGATGCGCGCCGCATAGTCGACGTCGCAAAGGGGCTTGAGGGAATCGTGCGCAACTCCTCGATCCATGCGGCCGCGGTGGTGATCGCCGACCGCCCGCTGACCGACGTCGTGCCGCTGCAGCTGGCTGATGCCGGCACCGGCGATGACGGAGAGCGCTCCTATCGGACCGTCACGCAGTTCTCGATGAAGCCAATCGAGGAAATCGGTCTCTTGAAGATGGACTTCCTTGGACTTCGCAACCTCGACGTGATCGAGGACGCGCTCGACATCATCGAGCGCTCCAGCGGCACGCGCCCAGACATGTCCACGCTGCCGCTCGACGACACCCGTACCTACGAGATGCTCACTCGCGGCGACTCGATCGGCGTGTTCCAGTTCGAGTCCGAGGGGATGCGCGAGGCCCTGAAGAGGGTGCGCCCGGACGAGTTCAACGACCTCGTGGCGCTCAACGCGCTGTATCGCCCCGGCGCGATGGACCAGATCCCGGTGTATGCCAAGGGCAAGCACAACCCTCAGGCGATCTCCTACCCCGACGAGCGGCTGCGCCCGATCCTCGAGTCCTCCAATGGCGTGATCCTCTATCAGGAGCAGGCGATGCAGATCTCCAAGGAGATCGCGGGCTTCTCCGGCGCCAAGGCCGATGATTTGCGCAAGGCGATCGGCAAGAAGAACCGCCAGGCGATGGCAGCGCTGAAGCCAGAGTTCGTGGAGGGCTGCCGCGCGTCTGGAACCTCAAGCGAGGTGATCGAGTTCCTTTGGCAGACTAACGAAAAATCAGCCGACTACTCGTTCAACAAGTCCCACGCCGCCTGTTATGGCCTGATCGCCTATCGCACAGCCTGGCTGAAGGCAAACCACACCGCCGAGTACATGGCGGCGCTGATCTCCTCGGTGATGTCCACCAAGGACAAGGTCCCGTTCTTCGTGGCGCGCTGTGAGGAGATGGGGATCGAGATATTGCCGCCCGACGTAAACCTCTCAGACCACGAGTTCACGGTCGTGGATCGCAACATCCGCTTCGGTCTCGACGCCGTGAAGGGCGTCGGCTATCAGGCGGTCGAGGCGATCAAGTGCGCCCGCGATGAGTCGGATTCCCCCCACCCAAACCCCCGCCCTTTCACTTCGCTGTGGGACTTCTGCGAGCGTGTCGACAGTCGTGCCGTCAACAAGAAGGCGATCGAGGCGCTGATCAAGTGTGGTGCGCTTGGCTCCACCGGCGCCACCCGCAAGGGGATGCTCGCTGTGCTCGAAGTGGCCCAATCGGCGGGCCAGAAGGCCCAACAGGACGCGCTCGTCGGCCAGGGCTCGATCTTCGACCTCGAGCCGCCGCCGGCGGCCTCCGGTGAGGCTGCGCCGGGGGCGGGACTGCTCAAGCTAGCCCACCCTCCGATCCCAAGCGAGGAGTTCGACCAGCCACAGTTGCTGGCCGTCGAGAAGGAAGCGATCGGCTTGTTCATATCCACCCATCCGCTCAAGCCGATGCGCGAGGCCCTGCGAGCACGCGCTGACTGTCCACTGGCCGCGCTCGGCGGTCGTCGCGACAAGGACTGGGTGACCGTCGGCGGGATCATCACCGAGTCCAAGAAGATTCGCACTCGCAACGGCGACCACATGATGTTCGCCACCCTCGACGACCTTGAGGGCACCGTCGAGATCCTCGTGTTCGGCAAGGGGCTCGCCGAGCATGAGGCCGCCCTCGCGGTCGACCAGGTGGTGCTCGTCCGAGGTCGCGTCGACCACAAGGAGGCCGGCAAGACATGCATCGTCGTCCAGTCAGCCGAGAGATTCGCCCCCACCGAGCAGGAGATCGAGCGCGCCAACAGTGCGGCCCGGGCAAGCTCCGTCGCCCAGGCTGCCGCGGGACAACCGATTTGTCTGCAAGTCCACGCGGCAAGCCTGCCCGCCAGTGCGATCGAGGACGTCAAGGACATCATCGAGACCAACCGTGGTCCAGCAGAGGTCGTGCTCGAGATGGTCACAAGCGCTGGCACACGCCTGTTGCGGCTCGGTGAGGCCTACAGGGTCCAGCACACGCCGGGGGTCCGCGCCGAGCTCGAAGCCGCCCTGACGGTCGTGCACGCTTCGCATGCCGGCGTCCTCGCTCACTCACGTGCGTAGCACGCCGCGTTCACTGCGTCCTTGGCCTGCTCGGTGCACGACCGTCAGGGAGCTTGTTTGTATGAGCTTCCTACTGTTTTGATTTACGCTCCCTCACGCCCAGCTCATGCAGCTTCATCGCAAGCTGCACCTCCTCGCGTGTAGCACCGGAGCGGTTCACGCCGGGCGTCTCCAGGATGCAGGGTAGATTCTGTAGCGCCGGCGCCGCGAGAAATGCCTTACAGCCCTGTTCGCCCAGCTCCCCCTGGCCGACGTTGGCGTGCCGATCGCGGTTGGAGCCGAGCGGGGTTTGGGAGTCGTTGAGATGCAACGACCCCACGCGCTCGAGCCCGATCTTCTGCTCGATCTCGCTCGTGAGCTCATCCATCCCGGCATGCGAGCGGATGTCATAGCCGGAGGCAAACAGGTGGCAGGAGTCAAGGCACAACCCCAGCCGCGTGTCCTCGCCGCCGGCTTGAAGTAGCGCGGCCAGCTCATCGATCGAGCGTCCCAGCGTGCCGCCCGCGCCGGCGGTGTTCTCCAGGTGAAGCGGGCACCCCTCGCTGTCGGCCAGTGCCGCGCGGATCGTCTCTCCGGCTCGCTTGATCGCGGCGGCTGGATCGCCGGTCTTGGCCGAGCCTGGATGCAGCACCACGCCGCGCGCCCCGATCTCGTGTCCCACCCGCAGGGACTGAGTCAGAGACAGCAGCGACTTCTCGCGTATATCTGGATCCTCGCTTGCGCAGTTGAGCAAATACACGGCGTGGATCAACACCGCGTCGATCTGGCTGGCCTGCATCGCCTCGCAAAATGCCGCAACGTCCTGCTCGCGGAAGGCGGTTGGACGCCACATGCGCGGCGACTGGTTGAAGATCTGGATAGCGCGACAGTCGCGCTCCACGCCCCGCTCGATTGCATTCGGCAGGCCGCCCGCCGGGGATACGTGCGCTCCGATTAGCATGGGGCGGTGGATCCTATGAGAGTTCGCTTCGCCCCATCGCCAACCGGCGCGCTACACATCGGCGGCGCGCGCACCGCGCTGTTCAACTGGCTGCTTGCCAAACGCAGTGGCGGCACGCTGCTGTTGCGCATCGAGGACACCGACCGCGAGCGCTCGACTCCCGAGAACGTCGAGCAGATTCTCGACGCGCTGCGCTGGCTGGAGCTCGACTGGGATGAGGGCCCGGTATTTCAAAGCGAGAGGGTCTCTCGCCACCAGGAAGCGCTGCAAGCGCTGCTCGAGAGCGGACATGCCTATCGTTCTAGCGCCACTGCCGCCGACGTGGCCGCCTACAAGCAACTGCATGGTGCCGAGCGCGGATTCCGCGGTGAGGAGTCGGCGGGAAACCAGCAAGACGGTGCGGTGCGCCTGCACGTGCCCGTCGGAGGCGCGACTGTCGTACACGACGTGATTCGGGGTGACACCACTTTTGAACATGTCCACCTCGACGATCCGGTGATCGCACGCGCAGACGGTTCGGTGCTCTACAACTTCGCGGTTGCGATCGACGATCTCGACGCAGGCATAACGCACGTGGTGCGCGGCGAGGACCATCTCTCCAATACGCCCAAGCAGCTGTTGGTACTTCAAGCTGCCAAAGCTGTCGGTTTTGGCGCGGACGCGCCGGAGCCGCTCTACGCGCACCTGCCATTGCTGCACGGCCCGGATGGCAAGAAGCTCTCAAAGCGCCACGGTGCCGCCTCTGTTCAGGAGTTGCGAGACGCGGGCTACCTGCCGGAGGCGATGCGCAACTATCTCGCGCTGCTCGGCTGGGGCTCCGGCGACGATGAGACCGTCATGTCCACCGAGGAGCTCGTGCGCCGCTTCGAGCTGGAACGCGTCAGTCGCAACCCCGCACGCTTCGATGAGACCAAGCTGCGCTGGCTCGATGGGATCTACATCCGCGAGCTCTCGGTCTCTGAGCTCGCCGAGCGCATCCTGGAATACCTCCGGGCAACCGACCCGGCAGCCGCGAAGGCCGCCGGAGAGGACCGCGAACGTCTCGAAGGCGTTGTGGCTATCAGCCAGGAGAAGATTCAAACGCTTGCCGACTTCTGGCCACTGTCGCGCTTCTTCTTCTGCGAGATCGCCCCGGATGTCTCGGCGCGTGAGCGATGGTTGGGCGAGCAGGGACTCGCCGTGCTGGGTGACGCGCGGGCGGGGCTCTCCGACTCGAGCAGCTTTGACGTCGCGAGCGTCCAGGCGGCGCTCGTGAGCGTCGTCGAGCGTCGGGCCGTCAAGCCACGCGAGGTCTATCAGCCGGTGCGTGTCGCGATCGCAGGCACCACGATCTCGCCCGGCATCTTCGAGAGCGTCGCGCTGCTCGGCCGTGAGGAGACTTTGCGCCGCATCGACCTCGCGCTCGCCGGCGTGCTAGCCGGATAAACCGTGCAGACGTAGGCGGCGACCGTGCAGGCGTAGGCGGCGCTCAACAAACTGTCTTCAGCTGCCGATAGGACCCGTGACGACCACATGGGCCGGCTCGGATGCCACCCACGTCAAGAAGGTGTCATGGGCACGCAAGCAACAGTGATAAAGCCAACGCACGGAAGCGACTCTGTGGACTCCTCGGCGCTCAGGCGGCGCCCGAGCAGCACGGGTGGTGCGGGTGAGCGCCACCAGAACGAGGGTCACGGCCGTCGCCTGATGCTCGCTTTCGAGGCGCTTGACGCATATCCCGCCCTATCGGAGTCCCGTGCTCGGCTACTGTCGATCATCTCCAAGGACAACGTTGCCACAGCCGACATCGTCACTGCGGTCGAGTCTGACGTGGCGCTGATCATCGCTGTGATGCGTCTTGCCAACGATGCGCAAAGCTCTGGCGATCGTGTTGAGACGGTCGTGGGTGCCGTGGAGCGTCTCACCTCCGCGGCTGTGCAGTCGATCGCCAGCCGAGTACGCACTTTCGATTTCTTTGAGCGCTCCAGAGGGTGGGACACCGAGCCGGAACGCTTTCGCTTGCACGCGCTCGCCACCCAACACGCCGCGGACCGTCTTGCGGCCGAGGTCGGCTATGAGCATCGCGACCGGCTCACCGTCACAAGTCTGCTGCACGATGTCGGCAAGCTTGTGCTGATGCACGCATATCCGGGTTATGTGGCTCAGGTCAAAAGAGACGGCCAAACGCCCGAGAAGCGCATCCACCAGGAACGGCGCGAGCTTGGTGTGGATCACGCCCTGGTGGGAGGCGTGCTGGCGCGTCGTTGGGGACTGCCCCCGAGTATTGCCACCGCGATCGAGCGCCATCACAATCCCGACGTCACGGGCGAGGCCGCGTTTGTGCGCCTGGCTGACATGCTCGCCCACTACACCCATGGTGCTCCCGTCGCGCCAGCCGAGATGCTTTCCTGCGCGCGCACGCTTGGGCTTGGTCCGGAGGAGCTGCGTCGCGTTATGTATGAGATGCCCAGCGCCTCGGCTCAGCGCCAGCGAATGGTGGACCCCTGCCCGCTCTCCGGTCGCGAGCTTGGAGTGCTGCAGCGGCTCGCCGAAGGCAAGGTCTACAAGCAGATCGCCCACGAGCTGACGCTGTCGACGAGCACGGTGCGCACGCACCTGCACAACATCTACGGCAAGCTCGGCGCGGTCGATCGCGCGCAAGCGGTGTTGATCGCCACAGAGCGCGGCTGGTTGTAGAAGGCGCGTAGGGTCCTAGAAGGACCCGTAGGTCGCTGGTCCGCTCGGTTGCGTAGCATCGCGCGTGAGACGCAATGATCTCCATTACAAGCAAGTCTCCCTACGCCGTCGCCGCGCTCGCCGAGCTCGGCCGCTCCAGCGGTACGGCGCCGGTACCGATCGGTGAGCTGGCGCGCCGTCGCGAGATGCCGGTGCAGTTCCTCGAGCAGTTGTTTGCGGTGCTTCGCCGTGCTGGTGTGGTCAGCTCACAGCGTGGGGTGAAGGGCGGCTATCGCTTCGCTCGCGACCCTTCGGAGGTGAGTGTGCTGGAGGTGGTGGAGCTGCTCGACGGGCCCCTAGGTCGTGAGGCGGAGGGCGTGTTCGGCGATGCCTCCAGGGCAGCTCGCGCAGTGCTTGAGGCCACCACGATCGCCGATGTCATCGAGCGCGAAGCACGCGAGGCTGGCGCCAGCATGTACCACATCTAGCGACAGGGTGGCCGCGTTTGGCTCTACGGGGCCGTTTGTGGCTTAGTTGCAGGGGAAACAGCCCGCTCGACCTTCGCACCGAATCACGCTGAATCACGCTGAATCGTGGCGTGACTGGCGCGAGACTGGCGCGAGACGGGCCAGAAAAACTACCGAATCTTTTCCAGCAGCTCCCGACGTGAGCCCCGAAACTCGTGCGTCGTGGCGATGCCGGATACAGGTGTAGGATGTGTTTTGGTCGATCTTCGAGGCCGAGCATCATCTCTGCCGAACGCCGTCCACTAGGGCGGCGTTCGTGCTTCCGGAGGAGTCGTCCTCCGGGTGCCGTAGTCTCCTCGGCAGAGATAGATGGCATCCTTCAACCTCGAAGATCACGATGGGCACGAGTCTAGGCGCTGACGCCCCCAAGGCCCAGCCCGAACTGCCCTCAGGCTTCTGGGACGGTGAGTGGTCCCCAGAGCGCTCTCGACGCCTGCGGGAAGAGTTCGTTGCCGCAGACCGCCCGGCCGAACCCGCCGAAACAGCCGAGCAGGCTGCCTCGACGCGGGAGTTCGTGCGCAGCATCTGTGAGCCCGAAGTCAAGCGTGCCCTTTCGCGTGGACTGGCACTAACCCGCCGGACAGGCCGTCCCCGTGCGCGCGGCCATCGCGCACGGCGCACCACAACCCGTGGCTCCCCCGGCGGCGAGGACCCTGGCGGCGATGCCAGCGCGGATGACGCTGATGGAGAAGGCGCTCATCCAGTAGCACGCCAACTCCGTCTCCTGCCGCGCGCCGCGATCTACTGCTACGCCTGCCTTGATCGCGAGGTGGTCCGATGAGGACCCCGATCGAGATCCCGCCTGGTGCCGCGCTGGTCCGCAACCGTCGCACGCGCGAGACATTCCTCGCTCGTGACCTCCGCGAGACGACACGCGAACTCACCTTCGACGGCCAGCTGGTCCACGAGGACAGCCGAGGCGTCCGTCTCTACCCACCGCGCCCGCGCAGATTGACACGCGCTCGTGCAGAGATCATCGCCCGCAACGAGGGAGGCTCCCAATGAGCCTTTTGACCGCCGACGAGGCACTTGAGGCGTGCCGTGGACTGGGGCTCAACCCGAAGGGAGATGAAAAGCAGATCAACCTCTGGACGGCGAAGTGCCCTGTTTGTGCCCCCTACTCCGACACGCACACGCTCGCAATCCGAGAGACGCAGCGCGGGAAGCCCGCGAAACTGGACTGTCGCAATAAATGCGATCCCATTGAGATAGCAGAGCGCCTATGCGCTGAGCTAGGGCGCACGCCGTCGGCCGCAGTCGCCGATGGGCGGCTCGCTGTACAGACGGCCGACCTCTCACTCTCCAAGCCGCCGGAATGGGCCTGGGCTGATCGCATCGTACTCAGCGCCCTAAACCTGATCGTAGGCATCGAGGGCGCCGGGAAGGGCACCCTCGCGTGCTGGGTCTTCTCGAAGCTGACGCGCGGGAAGCTTCCGGGCAACCTGTTCGCCATCCCGTCCACCATCGCTATCATTGGTGATGAGGACGGGTTCGGAGATGTCTGGACACCACGCCTTTATGCCGCTGGCGCAGACCTCGACCGCATAAAGCTGATCGAGCGCGGCGACGGAAGCCTTGTCGAGCTAGCCGCGGATCGTGAACGTCTCGCTGATGTCGTGAGCAGGGAAGACATTCGCCTGCTCTTCCTAGATCAGCTCACCGACAATCTCGGCGCATCGGTCGATGACTGGAAGGCCAAGTCAGTGCGTGAAGCGCTCGCACCGGCACGACAGCTCGCCCGCGAACTCAACTGCGCCGTCCTCGGCTCACTACATCCGAACAAGGCTGGCGGCAGCTTCAGGCAGCTCGTCAGCGGGTCCATCGCGTTCAACGCACTCTCGCGCTCCAGCCTATTGCTAGCCGAGCATCCAGAAGACCCTGGTCGACGCATCGTAGTACGCGGCAAGGGGAACCTGAGCGCTGAGCCCGAGGCCGTCGAGTTCGAGATCAAGAGCCACAGCTTCCAGGCCAACGGTCATAAATTCAATGTTCCCCTTGCCGCCGCGTTCACGACGAGCAGCCTCAAAGCAGACGATGTACTCTCGCGTCCAGCAGCGCCGGCGCCAGCCGGAGAAGCGCGCACGGATGCCCGCCAGCTGGTCGCCGACGCACTCGCAGATGGCGACTGGCACGAGGCGAGCAAGATCATCGCCGACTGCGAACAGAACGACATCTACAAGCGTGCCGTCCAACGCGCAGCCGACGACCTCGGCGTCGAGAAGGCCAAGCGTGGATTCCCCGCTAGCTCACACTGGCGCCTGGCGCGACACACGAATGACACGCTGTCACCTGTCACGCCTGTCACCTCTGGCACCTCTGTAGAAACGGCTCAAATAGATAGTAAAGACAGAGGTGACAGACAAGACACGGATGACAGTGATGCACGTGTCACCTCTGCTGTCACGACAAGCAACGGGCACACCGATGCCTGGAATCTCGACGACCTCGACGACCTCGAAGCCCTCGCCGCCGAGTACGGAGAGACAGCATGAACTCGGCCGAGATCACCCTCACCAACGACCAGCTCACAACGCTCGCAGACCTCATCGCACAACGCCTACACCACTACCCAGAGCCCACTCCCGCCGCCGCTGTGAGTGCCTCTGAGCAAAAGAACAAGGCCGCCCGCATCACGCTCAACGTGAGCGAGGCGTGCTCCTACTTGGGCTGCTCCTGGGCGACGTGGCGAACCCACATCGAACCCCACGTGCGCGTTGTGCGCCTTGGACGCAAGAAGCTAGTCGCTGTCACTGAGCTGGAACGGTGGGCGGCAGAGCACGGCGAAGCGGTTGGGGATTTCATATGAGAACCATATGCGCTAGCCCTCAATCCCGCATGGTTGAGCCACATTCGAGGGGTGCGCGCCAGTCGCGCGCCACAGGGAACTGTTCAGGCCCAGTCCCCGCCAGGTGGGGGGAACCGGATGCCCCGCCCCCCCGGACGCACACGACGATCCCCAAGAATTATGACGGATTGACAGCAATTCGAGGTCCGGGTAGGTGCTGCATGTCGTGGGGGCGAAACCGTGTAATGCGTTTTGCAACTAGTGGTGCAACTTGTTCGCAACCCTTGGGGTGGTTGCATTCCTATTTTGGAGGTGGTCATGGTTGATGAGGAGCGCAAGCGTGAGGTTCTTGTGTTGGCGGACGAAGTTGGGGTTTTGGAGGCTGCGCGCCGGTCGGGGGTGAAGGCTTCGACGTTGAAGAGTTGGCGGCGACGTGCGAGGGCTGCGTCGGCTTCGGGGGGGACGGTGGAGTCGTCTCCTGCGATGGCTCCTGGGTCTTCGTTGTCGGTTGCGGGGAGTGCGGAGGAGTTGGTAATGATGGGTCGGGCGATGCTGGCGACGGCGCAGGATGCGCAGCGTGCGGCGAAGCGTCAGATCAAGCTCGGCAAGAGTACGGGAGTCAAGGATTTGAGCTTGGCGGTAGGGATTCTTCTGGATCAGGCGACGAAGCTTGAGGCTGCGGCGACTACTCTCCAGGAGAAAAGTGGGGAGTCGGATGGGCGCCAGCTAGTGTTGTTGGTGGAGCGCTTGAAGGGTTTCCTGTTTGAGGGTGGTCTTGATTCGGCGGCGGAACCGTGGGCGGCCCTGATTGAACGGTGGTTTGTGGGTCCGAAGCCGGCTGGTGTGCTTGCGGGTCCGGCGCGGAGTCTGCCGGCGCCTAACCCGGCGCCGGACGCTCCACTCCCAAGGGCGGGGAGTGATGAGGAAGGCGTTGTGGATGCCGAGGTCGTACCGGAGCAGCCCGTGGTCGAGGATGAGTCCGTTGCCGGTGATGAGGCTGTGGTCGATGCTGGCACGGCCAGCGAGCCTGAAGCGGCGGAAGTTGCTGAGCGGGCGGCAGCCGCACAGGCACCACGCCGAGTGTCAAGCGCGCGTCACACGCCGCTGCCTCGTGGCTGGGAGCACGGTGGGACTCACGGCGGTCACGGTCGAGGGCGTGGGCCAGCCGGGACGGCAGGCGGATGGTGACAACCATGCGCGACTTCACGCCAGCCATGCACGCCGTTCATGCTCAGAATTATGACAGTTCGAGCGCATCCACACCCCGAGCCGGTGGTGTTCATTGTGTTGGTCAATTTTGTCAAAGGGTTCGCGCTGAAAGAGGTACCCATGAGTGACGCGTCTACTACGGAGGCGGCTGTGACTGTCCTTGCTGAATCTCTCAAACTCACAGCGCGGGGTTTCGATGACGCGCCCTGTGCGTGGTCGTCGCTTGCGCCCGTTCGGGAGCCGGAGGATGGTAGCGAGGCATGGGCGCTGCTTGCTGGTGCGGCGAACGCTTTGGGGTGGTTGACCGACGGTGTGCCTGGGAAGCGGGCCGATTGGAATGACGCTCCGAGCCTCGCGCTCGTGCTTGTCGCCCTGGGCGACCCCGAGACCCTTTTGTTGCGTTTCCGCGTGGCGCTGATGACACGGTTGCGCGAGCTGGCCGAGGAGGGTGGCGACAATGACCGATCGTGAGGCAATCTCGATTCTTGAGCGTCGGTTGGCGCACTTGGAGGATCGCATCCAAGAGGCGCGTCGCGGGTTCCATTATGACCGTGCGGAGCGCGCAGCACTCCGGAAAGCGATCACCGCGCTAGAAGAATTGGAGGGCGACTGATTATGCCTGTCAAGCCGGGTCGCACGCCGGAGGGTGAACGCTTGCTCCGAGAGCGCGAGCGTGAGGAGAAGCGCCGACGGAAGCGGGAAAAGCGAGAAGCGCGTCGAGCCGCACGACGTGTATCGCAACCGTGTCCACCCCATAGTCCACAATCCACGTAAGGAGAATCAACCATGTCAACGGCAACAGCACCATCTACATCAACTGAGCCCGAGATCGCGGTCACGGCCGACCTTTGGCGCGAGTATCGAAAGCAGCGGGCGGAGCGTCAACAGGAACGGCCGAGCGTTGCGGCTGATCGTGCGCTCGATGCGTGCCGTATCCACAAAGGGGACAGTCGGAACCGCCTGTCCCGACTACTCGAAGAAAGAGAGACCGAGCGCGGGTTGAGGCCGGATCCCGGCGAGCGGCGCGACGATGAAGCGCTTGCAGCGGCCGCACGGGCAGCCGAGACGCAGGTCGAGCACGAGAAGGGGTCGGTCGCAGCGATCCGTCGTGACGCCCAACAGAAGATCCCGCAACTTGAAGCGGCTCGCTCGAGATTGGTTTTCGCCGCCCTCACCGACGCCGGCGCCAAGGCCGAGCTGCTTGATGTCGAAAGCGAACTGGTCGAGGCTCGTCGTGCCGAGGAATGGGCCGATCTGGCCGAGGCTGTGGCCGCCGAGGAGGCCGTAGAGGCTGCCGAGCAGGCCGAGCAGGAGGCCCGGAAGAACGCGGCGGTCGCTGCCGTGAAGTTGGAGCCGGGGATCGCGAAGCGTAAGAGCGAGATCGACCGGCTGTTGGCGCTCGCAGCGAGCGAAACGCGCGGGCTCGCAGATATGCAACAGACTTACAATGCGCATCGCGCGGCAGCAGGCGTCGATCCGTTCAACCTGAAAGCGACCGCCTTCCGCCCCGCCGAGATCGAGAGCGCCGTGGCGTTCCACTTCGAGGGAACTGGCGTCTTTCGCGGTCCTGGCCGTAACTATCCGCTCATGCGTACGGAGGCGAAACAGTGAATCTCGATACACAACCTGGCCGTCGCGTGACAATTTGGAAGGCTGACGACAGCCCGGAATCTAGTGAAAGGACACCCACCATGACGAGCACAGAAGAACTACTCAAGCGTGCGATCGGCCGGGAGGGCGCGGCGCCCGCACCCGAACCTGCATCCGCACACCACGACATTGAAGCGAGCGATTTTCGCCTCTCTTCGGCGCTTGCCGAGGTGGAAGCCGGCGAACGGCGCATGTTGGCCGACCCGAACCACTCCCCCGCGCAGCTCCAAAAGCACAAGAAGGTAAAGGCGGAACTCGAAACCGAGTTGTTTCACCTCCATCACCCGCAGCAGGCCGCCGCGCGTGATGAGACCCTGCGCAAGGCTGAGGCCGAGAAGCCGGCCGGTTTGGCGACCGCGCTGTCCAAGGCCGAGGCGTTCCAGGAGCACCACCCGGAGCTGTCGAGCGCGGAGGCGTTCCGTCAAACGATGCTCGATCCCGCGGTGCAGGACGAGTATTTCCGCGAAAGTGGCACTCGGGCCGCGCCTGCTCCGCGCCAGCTCACGAAGGCCGAGAAGGACTGCGAGAGCGTGGAGCACGCCGCCGACTATCTTGTCAAGTCCGAGGGTCTTGGCGCGGCCGAGGCCTATGCTCGCGCTTTGCGCGAGTCGGGCGTCTACAGTCGGGCTGCCGCATGAGGTTGCGCGTGAAAACTTGTGGCTCCGTTCGGTTCGGTACGGGGCACACAGGGCGGGGTTCCTTTCCCCCGCGCGGAGGTCATCCCCGTTGGCGCCTCCTTTTCGCCGGCGGGGATGACTGTTTTCGTCCGAGAGGGGGTGAAGTGAGGCATGGCTGACGGCGTAAATCTGGGGTCGGCCGAGTTGACACTCGAAGCCGATCTCCTCCCCCTACGCGCTGACCTAGACGACGCGAAGGCCCGTGTTGCTGCTGCTGTAGCTGAGATGCAGGCCATGCTCGACACGCTGCACGGGGACGTGGACTTCAACGTGGCGGGCATGGGCACTTTGGCGGGCCTCTCCGCGATGGATCGTGGGGGTGTCTCGTCTTTGGAACATCTTGCCGCTACGGCCGATTTGACGAGCGCTCTCCATGAAAATACTCAGGCGAGCCGCGATCTTTTGGTTGCGGGGCGGGGAGGGCGTGGTGGAGAGACTTTTGTTGCGGGTGGGGGCGGTCACACGACCGGCTTCTACGGGGTGCGAGGAGCGGATGCTCCCGGATCGATCGCGAACCCCATCGTCATGGTCATGGAGGCCGCGAGCCGCACCCCACTCGGGTCCCTAGCGGCTGCTGTTGGTAATGACACGATCAGCCAGGGCGACCAGCGGACGGTAGTAGCCACCACGCAAGGCTCTGAGACGCGTGTAGCGGCCGCTGGGGCTCCAGGGACAGCGACGGAGCGTCAAGCGACGGACATTCTCGCTACGAGTGCTTCTCGTGAGGAGGGTTCTCCAAACGTTAGCCCCGGAGGGAACGTCACCTCCGGTGCACGCCCCGATCCTTCGGTCAGCAAGGCGGAGGGGGACGCGACAGCCTTGGCGATGGAGGATGTTCTAGCGAAGCTCGCGGATAAGTCCCTCGCCCCAGGTCAACGCGCTAGCTCCGACCTGCTGGCGGGCTATCCCGCTTTCGGCTACCGCATAGGGACCTCGCCAACGAGCCCGTACCCCCGCCTCTACGGACCCGGCGGCAAGATCGGCACCACGGAGTATGGCGAATATCCGGGGCGGCCTGCAGACCGGGGCGAACCGAGCCTCTTGGAGTGGCTTCTAGCCAGCAAAGGCGGTGGTGGCGGTGGCGGCGGTGGAGGCTTCCGTGGTTTCGGCTTGGGCGGTCTGTTTAGTGGAGGAGGCGGCGGTGGTGGAGGAGAAAGCAACCTCCGCAAGATTCTCTACGGGTCCAGTTGGCTTCCCGGAGCTGCGGGTCTCGGGACACTTGGCTCTTTCGCGGGCTTCGGCCCGGAGCACGTCATCCTCACCCTTGGAGGGATCGCCGGTTCGGGTGTAGCCGCCCTTGGCGGGGGAGCATTGCTCGCGAGTGGAGCGGCAGCGAAGCTCGGTGCGGGTATGGGCTCAGACTTTGCTGTCGGGTCCTCTGCCGTAGCGGATACGACCTCCCTCTACAAAGCCCAGTCGGCGCTAAATGACGCCATCACCGCGTTTGGCAAGGATTCCCGGCAGGCCCAGGAAGCGGGCGAAAAACTTAAGCTGGTATATGCGGAAATTCAGCACACCGCAGGAGTGGCGGCGGAGGCTCGACTTGCGACACAGGTCGAAAATCTAAATACACAATGGGACGCGGAGACGAGCAGCGCGCGCGTCGCCTTCGTTCACCTAGCCGAACCGCTAGTGGAAATCGGCACGAAGTGGATACCGCTGATTAACACAGCGGCGGAGCAAAACTTCACTTCGATGGCGAGCAATCTCAAGCCGTTCTTCTCGTATTTGAAGGGTCCTGAAGCAATGGGCATCTTTGCGCAATTGGAGAACCAATTCCACGAAGAGATCCCCACGGCCATGAAAACTCTTGACGAGGGTTTCCAGTTCTTCGGCAAGACGGTCTCCTCGGTTGCGCCTCTCACGGGTGGCCTGCTCACCGATCTCGACCATTTCTTTACCAAGATGGACGAACCCTCCCATTTCGCTCACTGGGAAGAACTAATGGCCCATCTCATCAAGGATTTCCACGTGTGGGGAGCTTTTCTCAAGGAATTCGGCGGCGCCGCCGTAGACCTTTTCGACAAGGATGCGCATACGGGTGAAGGCATTATCGAAACGTTGACGAAGATGCTGCACGGTGTCCGCGAATACGAGAACTCCGTTACGGGCGCTTCCGCATTGCACACTATTTTCGTGGTGCACAAGGAAGAGACCATCGCTCTCCTGGAGGCGCTGTCCGATCTCGCCCGGCCGCTCACCGATATTTATGAGACGATCGCGCCGCCGCTAGTAAGGGCAGTCACGACGATCACCGAAGGCGTCGCGGACATGCTGACCGATTTCGAGAAGCTGGGACCGGGTGCGGAGTGGATCGTGGGCCTTACACTCATGCTCAGCAAGCTGCGACTTCTTGTACCACTTCTCAAGGAGGCGGCGCTCTCCGCAGGACTGTTGTCCGGGGGAGCTACGGGTAGTACCAAGATCAGCGACCTGACCGTCGCGCAAGCGCAAGGCCTCGGCATGGTGCCGGGCGGGACGGCCACCCATGCCCCAGCGACGGAGGGCGTGGAGGCCGTGGAGGGGGCAGGCGCGAGCGATGAGGCGCTGACAGGTGCGCTGCTCACCGATGCTGTGGCCAGCGCGAAGACCGCGCTCTCCGGTGCGATCCCCGGCATTTTCACCGGAGCGCTAGCGTCAGCCGTCGCCAGTATGGGCCTGAGTGCGTTGGGGGTGCATAAAACGACCAACACTGCCGCGTCTCTCGCGCTTGGAGCTGGTGTCGCCGGCTCTATGGCGCTTGGCCCAGAGGTGGGGATACCAGTCGGTCTCGCGACCGCTGGCATGATCGAGGCGATACATGCTCTCGAACAAAAGGCCCCGCTGTATGGGGAAGCGTTCGCTAAGGCTTACTATGCGCCGTTCGCCGCGATACTCCCCAAGACGGTCCTCGCACCGTTGGAAGAAAAGATGGCGAAGATTCGCGACGAACGCCAAAAGGCCGAACACCCCGAACCTAATCTCTTGGGCAAGATCGCCAATCTTGCAGGGAAGGGAGAGAGGGCTATACCCATAGTCGGCCAACTCTTCCCTGGCTCCGAACATCTTAATCCCGAAAACGCCAAGGTTCGCGCGGACAAGGAAAAAGAAGGGGAGCTGGCTGCCGAATCCTTTATCGCAGGCTTCAAGAGAGCGGGACAAAAGTCTGCTTACGGTTTTAGTCTCGCCGCTTTCCAGAGCCTTTTCGACCTTTCTCCCCAGGCACGTCAGGCTGGCGCCAAGGCAATGATCGCCTACGCGACGGAACTGGTGAAGCACAAGGAACTCCCCGCGAACGCGCTCGGCGAGATTATCCATGATCTCGAGCGCTATTTCCCCGAATTGACCGCCACGCTGGGAGGGCAGGGAGCGAAGGCGAGCCATGCGCTCATGGCCGCACTCAACCTCAAGGAAGCCGAAGCGAACACGAAGACTGCACTCAAACGAATCGACGAAGTTTTCGGAACCTCCGCACTCACTGTGAGTGAGGCATTGAAAGCCACCGAATTCGCGGTCACCCACAGTACGGGGACGCAAAAGCAGATGTTCGAAGAGATGGAGAGTTCGCTGCGTAAGCGGCTGGATCAGGAAGTTTACGCTGCGAAAGAAGCCGCCAAGGCCCAACTCGCATCCCTGCACGATGTCCAGCTCGGCCTCGAAAAAGGTGTCGTGAGCTGGGGGAGCTACGAAGAAGCCGTGAACAAATGGGCTAAGGAACTCCCAACGCGTGTGCAAGACGGCGCGGAAACGATGGAACAGGGCATCGCGGCCATCAACAAAATGCTCGAAGGGGAGCTGACCGCACTGGGTGCCCCCAAGAGCGTTGGTCACGCCCTCGTTACCGGGAAGATGCCGACCGCCAAACAGTTCTTCAAAGAAGGACTCGCTGGAGGCGGTCTCATGCAGATCGGTCAGCCCGGAGAGGCCGGCCACGACACGGTACCCCTCAACGTCGCGGGTCTGCCTATCGCAGTAGCCCCAGGCGAGCAGGTCGCTGTGTTCAACCGTCACCAGTTGCCGATCGTCAACGCCGCCCTCGCAGGAATGGGCGGTCTGTCCGGTTTGTTCTCCCAGGTGACCACACCCAACTACATGGCCTCCGGAGGAATCGTCCCTCCCACTGTCGCTGGTAGTGGTGCGATGACAGCCGTGGTGCGCGCTGGTCTCGCGGACGTAGCGAAGGCAGCGAACGCCAAGGCGGGTAAGGCCAGTGCGCACGCAGGCGCTAAGGGTGGGCGTGGTGGCAGCATCGGCCATTACAGCGGGTCGTGGGTGCAGGTGATGAGGCAGATCGCCAAGGCTAAGGGTTGGAGTCTCGCTGACTGGGAAGGTGTCATCGCGGACGAGTCGGGGGGCGTCGTCAGCGCCCAGAACCCCACGAGCACCGCGTTCGGGCTCGGGCAGCTCGAGAACATGAACTGGCCAACGTATGGTGGTGGTCCCGGCTCAAACGGTGTGGAACAGATCGAAGCGATGGCGCGCTACATAGCGGCGACCTACGGCAATCCCACTAAGGCTCTCGCGCATGAGGGCGCTTTCAAATGGTACTCCCACGGGGGGCTCGTGGGGTTCGCCCGTGGCGGGCTACCGCATGTGATCGGTAGCCATGCGCAGAAGACGACGCCCGTGCCTCGCAACTTTGGGCAGGGTGCCCACACTAAGAAGGGCGGAGCGAACAAGCACAAAACGTCGAAGAAGCTGAGTGGGAAGGTTCCGGGAGTGGTATGGCCTGCTCCTATGGCGGAACTCGAAGACCTCATTAACAAGGAAATCCCGATCGCTTCAGAAGCCTATGGGGCCGTGGGTAACGAAATTTCTCTCCAGGAATACGGTTCGGGGGAACTGGCGTTCATCCTCACTGAAGGTCCGCTTGGCGAACAGGTCACGCCTTATGAGAATCTAGCGAATGTTGAAGGGCGTCTGGGTCAGTTGCATAAGCTTGCCAACACGGAGGGTAATTACCACGCCCTCCTTGAAAAGGCGCGGGGCACGATCAGTGTATTGAATGTGTGGGTCGCCAAGGCGATCAAAGAACGTCAAGAAATGATCAAGAAGTTGAAGGAAAGGATCGCGGAACTACAGAAGCAGATCGATAAAGCACGCCATACCATAGAAGACAACCTGCAAACGATCCGTAAGCTCAACGCTTCTATCTCAAAGGTGGAACACCATATTAGTAGCTTGGAAGGCCATCCGAAGAAGAATGCGACGGCTATCAAGTCTGCGAAAGCGGAACTTTCAAAGCTGCATTCCGAACGTCACGGGTTGGAAGCTAAGAATAAAGAACTCGGTGGGAGCGACACGTCCATTGGCGAAGGCGGAGAGCTGCATGTGTGGGAAGGGGAACGCGAAGCGTACAAGTCCCAGAAGGAAGGCCGGGAACAACAGGTCGCGGGCTTGAAGGAACATGGGAAAACGTGGGGCGAAGACCTAGCCACTATTCAGGGTGTCGGTGGTGGTGGCGGAGAGCTTGGCGAATCGGCGTTGACTCTCGCCAAGCTCGCAAAAGAAGAAGAAGAACTTGGTATGGGCGCCATGTCGAAGGCGCTAGCTAAGGCGAAGTTGCAGGCCGGTCCGGGTGCCGCCGAACAAGAACTCACGTCGCTACTGAAGCAGCAGAACGAACAGCTCGCCGCACAGTTCGCGGTCAGCCAACGCCAATACCAAGTGTTGGCTGACCTTCCCCCGTTTGGTGGATCGTTCGCGTCTGGCGGGATCGTACCTGGCCCTCCCGGAGCACCGAGGCTTGTGATCGCCCACGGTGGCGAGGGCATCGGGAATCTCAACACAAAAGTGGACTTGCATTTTGCTAACGGGATGGAGTGGTTGAAAGGCTTTGTACGAGCAGAAATCAAACAAGAGACGCGTAACATGACTCGCGGCCCGAGCCGGCCAATTCCGAGCCGTGGAGGAGGGCTACTCACATGAGCGTAGAGATAGGTTTGGGTACTTGGGTGAACGAGGCCATGCTCCCGATACTGAAAAAGTTCGAGGAACGGATCGACGGCGATCTCAGCAAGAATGATGTTCTCGCAGCCTATTCCGCTGTTTCAGGGGCACTCGCGGTCGGGTTGCGCCAAGGGATAGCGAGTGCTGTCTTCGAGATCGAGACCCAAGTGAAGCAGCAGGGAAGCGATTTCACAGTCCTTGTCCACGTTGATCTTCCCGATTACGACCCGTGGTTCGAGGAGTACGGAGAGTAAAGGCAGGAATGGATCGATGCTCTGGCGACTTGCGTTTCGTCGCGGACGGGTCTAGACTGCACCCATCCATACACACGTGGGGCCGCGACGATGTTAGCGCCCGGCCCCGTGGCCCCGAGAGTGCAACCTCCCGGAACGCTGAGCACGCTACAGGACTCGCCAGCCGTGCTCAACCTCCCAGGCAGCATCCCCGGAGCCTCCCACTACAAGGAGGAACCGATGAGCACAACCGGCATCGAACCGCGACCCACCTGGCACCGAGCGGTCGCCCTCATGCAGGAAGACATGGGCTCGGACAACCTGTCGCCCCACACTCAAAAGAGATACGGGTCAGCCGTGGCCGCGTTCATGGCCTGGGCGGTCATGGAAGGGTTCGCGATCGGCGATGTGTCGCCGGACGATATCTCGCGATACATGGAGTATTGCCGCGAGCAGGGATTTTCACCACCCTCAGCGGGACGCAGGCTGACTGCGATACGAACGCTGTATCGCAGTCAGCTCTCCCACGGCCACGCTCAGAGCAACCCGGCGGAGCGGCATAGGCCGCCAGTCTGCCGCGCTCCGCGAGGGTCTCGCGGAGCGATGAGCACGGAGTGGGCCAATTTCATCGAGGACTACTTCCGTGACAAGCGACACTTGGGGAGGATCAACAGTGAGGAGACGGTGCGCACCTGTCGGCGCGTGCTTGGACTGCACGCCCAGGATACGCTCGCTGGCCCGCTCCGGGCTTCTCGTGAGGACGTGAAGCGAACCCTCGCACGGTGGGAGCACCCGAACACACGCGCACGCGAGCACACGGTCCTCGTGAGCTTCTACGACTGGATGTTGACGGAGGGGTACCGGACGGATAACCCTGCACGGCAGGTCGCTAGAGCAAAGATGCGCAAGGCTAGTGTGTACCGGCTGACGCGCATGGAGATAGAGGCGCTGATCGCAGCTTGCGAGACACAAAGGGAGCGGTGGGTGATCCTGCTGGGGGTCTGCACGGGTGCGCGGGCAGCCGAACTGATGGGGTTCCAAGGACGCCATTTCGCGCGGAAGGGGTTCGTCTGGTTCAGTGCGGATATCGCGAAGGGAAAACGCGAGCGGTGGGTGCCGGTGCTGCCGGAGCTAGAGCCAGTGGTCGAGGAGATCCGGGCGAGTATCCGTGCAGACCATTATGTGGTCGCGACGTACAAGACCTGTACCAAAGTGCAGCAGCCCCGGACACGCCGGATCAGTCGTACCGCACTCGCACGCATCATCAAGGGTGTGGCCGAGCGGGCCGGGATCACGGCGCACATCCATCCCCATTTGCTGCGGCACGCTTTTGGAGATCATGTCGCCAAGCATGCTGGTCTACGAGCGGCACAAGCCCTGATGGGTCACGCGAACGTCCAGACGACGGCCTCCGTGTACGTGGAGCGTGCGGGACTTGATGAGCTGACGAGCAGCATCCAGGGGCTCGCATATAGGACTGCTCCGTCTCAGGTGTCCGTGGACGCGGTGATCGTCGCAGAACTGGCGGTGCTGATCGACCGAGCAAAGGATGCTGGTATGGACATGAGCACGATCGCCGCGCTCGCGAGCGGCAAGGAGGCAGTGTGATGAGCAAGCCCCGACCCGAGGACTACCGCACCCGCGCCGAAGGTAGGCAGCTATGAGACGCCGTGTGTCGCTCCTAGCGGTCCTGGCGCTCCTGCTGGGTGGCTGCGGTGGCGGTAGCGGCCTCCCAGCGACCACCCGAGCCACCAAGGGCCTGAGCGGCATAGAAGTATGCACAGCCGTGTTGCAGGACTTGGCGCCCGTCAAGGCCGTGCTACCTCCGAACGCCAAAGCGATGATCGAAGACGGTCACGGGAAGCTCGCCCCCCTCACGGGAGCATACGAAGAAACCGCCACTGCCCAGGAAGCGTTGCGTCGCCTGACCTACGCAGGGTCCGGCACCGCAGAAGCGGCGCACAGCGTCGAACGCGCTCTCGCGGAACTCCGAGGTTCCCTCCACGAATTGATCGGCGCCACGGCCCAGCCGCCCCTACTGATCCGGGCGAGCGCGTTGTATCTGACCGCAGTGTCGGAACTTGGGAGAGCGACCAAACGCCTTGAAGAAGCCTGCAAGACCGAAGAAGGAGGTGCGTGATGGCTACAGGTATTCGTCAGCGACACGGACGCGGGTGTAAGGGTACGGGCAAGTGTCGGTGCCCTTACGAGGCGGCGGTCTATTCCAAGGCCGACGCGAAGAAGATCCGCAAGACGTTCGACACGCTGGCGGCGGCGAAAGCTTGGCGTGATGACACGAGCAACGCGGTGCGCACCAAGAAGCTGCGAGCACCGACGCAGACCACGATCGCGGAGGCGTGGAAGGAATGGCATGAGAGCGCTTGCAAGGGTCTTGTCCTCTCGCGCTCGGGTGATCCCTATAAGCCCGCTGCGGTTCGTGCCTACGAGGGCGCTATGCGCCTGCGCGTGCTCCCCGCGCTGGGACGTCTGCGCTTGAGCGATGTCGCGCGAAGCGATTTGCAGCGGTACGTGAATAAGCTCATGGCGGACGGGTTGGCGCCGGCGACCGTGATGGTTACGATCCTGCCGTTGAGGGCGATCTATAAGCACGCGCTGGAGCTGGGCGAGGTGGCTGTCAATCCGACCGCAGGGGTGCGGATGCCTGCGGTGCGTGGTGGCCGTGATCGGATCGCGGACCCTGATGAGTGCATGAAGCTCCTGGGAGCCCTGCGAGCGGCTGACCGTCCCCTGTGGGCTTGCGCGATGTTCGCAGGGCTCAGGAGGGGTGAGCTAGCGGCGCTGAGGATCGAGGACATCGATCTTGGCGCTGGCGTGATCCATGTACGGTGGGGCTGGGATTATGTGGCGGGCGAGATCGCTACCAAGTCCGGCAAGGATCGCCGGGTGCCGATCACGACGGCGCTCAGAGACCATCTCGACGAGCACCTGCTTGGGCTCCCGTGGCGAGACCGCCGCGATGGCTTGGTGTTCGGCTCGGGCATTCGCAATCCCTTTACGGGCACTCCGACTACCGATCGCGCTAAGAGGGCTTGGAAGGCGGCGGGGCTGACGCCGATCACTCTGCATGAGTGTCGGCACACGTTCGCGAGCTTGATGATCGCGGCGGGCGTGAACGCGAAGGCGTTGAGCAGCTACCTGGGCCACGCATCCATCCAGATCACTTTCGACCGTTACGGGCACCTTATGCCCGGTAACGAGGAAGAGGCTGCGGGCCTGTTGGATGCTTACCTCGCACGAGGGGATACGGGCGCCCGGTTGGCGCAGCTTGAGGACGCAACTGGCGCGAATACTGGCGCGAGCGAGATGTAGGATGCCCGGACTCCCTGCAGGCAAGCTAGATGCGCGTAAATCCCCCTCTAGGTACCACATTTGACCCGAGCCACTATTGTCGTGGACATATGGGGTCAATCCCGATCAACATTGCGGAGCTTGTCGGTCAGACGCCTCTGATTCACTTGAAGCGGATGCTCGAAGGTGCACCTTCTGAGCTGAGGGGCGTTGAGTTGTACGCGAAGCTGGAGGCGTTCAGTCCGGGTGGAAGCGTCAAGGATCGGATCGGCGTGGCGATGATCGAGGCCGCCGAGGCCGAAGGTGCTATCGAGCCGGGGCGCAGCACGATCGTCGAGGCCACCAGCGGCAATACCGGTATCGCGCTCGCGTTCGTGTGTGCGGCCAAGGGCTATGACCTGGTGCTGACGCTCCCTCAGGGGATGAGCCGCGAGCGCGAGATCTTGCTGAAGCTGTACGGCGCTAGCGTGCAGATCACCGAGTCGCTGGGCGGAATGAGCGAGGCGGTACAGGCAGCGCGCGAGATGGCACGCGATCCCGACGTGTTCCTACCCGACCAGTTCTCCAATCCGGCAAACCCTGAAGTCCACAGGCGCACCACTGGCCCGGAGATTGAGCGGGCGCTCGACGGGCGTGTGGACGTACTGGTCGCGGGCGTTGGGACCGGTGGCACGATCACGGGCGTCGGCGAATATCTGCGTCGGGCCAATCCCGCCTTGAAGATCGTCGCGGTTGAGCCGCAGGGCTCCGCGGTCCTCTCGGGTGCCGCGCCCGGACCGCATCGCATCCAGGGAATCGGCGCCGGCTTCATACCGCAGGTGCTGAATCGTGAGCTGATCGACGAGGTCATACCCGTGTCAGACGACGACGCCATCCAAACGGCCTGGCTTTGCGCCAGGCGCGAAGGGCTGCTTGCCGGTATCTCCTGCGGCGCGGCGCTATGGGCGAGCTTGCAGGTAGCCGCACGAGCCGAATCCAAGGGTATGCGGATCGTCACGATCATGCCGGACTCGGGCGAGCGCTACGTATCGCAAGCGTTTTTCGCTCCGTCCTAAGCCCGCTACGCTTTCTACATGTTTGGCATCGGCACCGCTGCACGGGTCGTCAAGGAGCTTCGCCGCGACGTCCAGGTGGCACGCGATCGCGATCCCGCGGCGTGTGGGGTGGCGCCCGTTGAGATCGTCGCGACCTGGCCCGGCATCCAGGCGCTGCTCTCCCATCGTGTGGCGCACGCGCTGCACAGCTCCGAGGTGCCGCTGCTGCCACGCGCGATCGCGCTCTTCTCGCGAGCGCTGACCGGGATCGAGATCCATCCGGCTGCCAGCATCGGCAGGGGCCTGTTCATTGACCACGGCTCCGGTGTTGTGATCGGCGAGACCGCCGAGATCGGCGACGATGTCACGCTCTATCAGGGCGTCACGCTCGGCGGCACTGGCTTTTCCACCGGCAAGCGCCATCCGACCGTTCAGGACAACGTGACGATCGGCTCCGGAGCAAAGCTGCTCGGCCCGATAACGATCGGCCACGGCGCGAAGATCGGCGCCAATAGCGTCGTTATCACCGACGTGCCACCCAACTCCACGGTCGTTGGTAATCCGGGCCATCCGGTGCGGGTGGACGGTCGGCGTCCAGAGGGTCCCGACGCCGACTGGATCCATCTCCCCGACCCGATCGCCGAGGCGATCGCAGGGCTCGCGAGCCGCATCGGCGCGCTGGAGCGCGCTGTCGCCGAGCTCTCCGGCGAGGACACACAGCCGCCCGCAGAGGTCAGGCCGCTGCGGACGGTGAAGGCGCCCAACCCTGCCGGGGGCTGAGCCGGGGCCTGAGTCAGACTCACGATCGAGCGCGGGGTGATCACTTCACGAGCGTCTTCCTACCGTGGTAGCATCGATGTCATGGCGAGTCGGAAGCGATCGATCTCATTTGACGAGTACGTGCTGCACGAAGCGGAGGAGCGACTTGCCGAGTCCGGAGGCAGTCTGTCGGCGTTTGTAAATGCCGCGGTGCGGCATGAGCTTCAGGTCACCCGTGGCCGGGAGTTGCTAGCCGAAGACAGTGAGCGATTCGGTGCGGTTCGGGTTGAAGTCAGGGCGCAGGTCGCCGCCGAGTGGCCGGCCTGACGCTGGACGCAGGTGCGCTGATCGCCTATGAAAGGGGCGAGGAGCGCGTACGTGAGCTCCTCACGGTGGCATATGCGCGGGGCCTTGTGCCCACGATCCCCGCGATTGCGCTCGCGGAGGTCTGGCGGGGAGACGCCAAGGACGCACGCGTCGCCCGTCTGCTCAAGGTGTGTGCGATAGAGACAGTCGATGAGCGCTTGGCGCGCATGGCCGGCAGTCTGCGTCGGGCGGTCCCGGGTGCGGGCACCATCGATGCGTGCATAGCAGCGGGTGTTCGCCGTCGAGGTGATGCGATCGCCACATCCGATCCGCGGGATATGCGGGCGCTGCTGGGCCCGGGTTTCACGATCCTGGCTGTGTGAGCCACGCTTCCTGCTCGTCAGTAAAACACTGTTCGGCAGCGATGCCGTGGGCGTGCCTTGTACTGAGTTCCCCGCCCACCCGACTGTCCGCGCGTCCATAGCCATGTGTCGATCGCTCGCGCCGGCACGCCCGTACGCTGCGAGATCAGCTCGCACGCGTGCACCGCGCACGCGCGGATCTCGCGCTCGACGCCCCCGAGCGTCAGATGCTCGCCGCGGTCGATGCGCGTCGCCAGCTCGTCGTCGTAGACGAGCACGCCGTCGCAGCGCAGCACGTGCGGTACGAGGTTGTCGGCGAAGATCGTGAGACGGTCGAGATCGGCGAACTTGGCTACGCCGGCGAGCGCGAGGTCGTTTGGCACGATCTGTGCGCGCTTGTAGAAGCCGCGATCGTCGAACATCGCCATGCCGTGAGCGAGCATCTCGGCCAGTCGCACGGCCGAACCGCCGGCTTCGGCGACAAGGTCGAGCGCACGTCGTGCGGGCAGCCTTGGCGATGCGGTGGAGCCGCTGGACGGGTTGGGCGGGTCTCCCAAGAAACGGCCAAGCGCACGCAACGCCTGGGCATACAGGCTCATCAGCTCGTGATCGGGGCGTTGTCCGAGGATCTGGGCGATCTCGACCGTGCTCACGTGGGCTAGCCAATCGGAGGTGGGGGGACCGTGTGCACGCACGTGGTCGGCAAGCGCCCACGAAACCGTGAAGTAGCCGCTGACGGGCTTTCCCTCGGAAACCCGCTTACGCAGCGTCGGAAACCAGCCCGAGCCGAAGTTGATCGCGTCGAGCGCGAGCATGTAGTCGGCCACATCGGCCGGATCGCCCTCCAGGTAATGGCGCTCAGGGTCGAGCTCGGGAGCCTGCGCGGGCTGCACCGTGGCTGCCGCGTCGAGGTCGATCCGCACTGAGCGGGCATTGGCAGCGATCTTTGCGCAGGACTCGCGGACTTCGTCAGTGATGCTCACGTGGCGAACGTTACGGTGCGGGCTCCACGCGGACCCGCCCGAGCTCCGGCGCTCGAGCTGGGGCTGGTGGCCGATCCCGCTTCTATGCTCCAACGGATGGCCGAGAACAACCGCTCCGAGTCAGTGCAGGCAGTGCAAGACGACCATTCCGAGCGGGTGCGGGCTCTACTGGAGGGCCTCAACGAGCCTCAGCGCGAGGCCGTGACCCACGGTGAGGGGCCGCTATTGATCCTCGCGGGCGCCGGCAGCGGCAAGACGCGCGTGCTCACCCATCGAGTGGCGTTTCTGATCTTCACCGAGCAAGCACACCCGAGCGAGATCCTTGCGATCACCTTCACGAACAAGGCCGCCCAGGAGATGCGCGGGCGCGTGGAGCGGCTGCTCGGCAACAGCATGCGACGCATGTGGCTGATGACCTTCCATGCCGCGTGTGCGCGGATCATGCGCGCACACGCCGAGCGTCTGGGCTACACCTCGCGCTTCACGATCTACGACCAGGCCGACTCGCGGCGGATGGTCAAGCGCTGCATCGAGGAGGTCGGCGTGGATCCCAAGCGCTTCGCGCCGGCGGCGATCCACAGCCAGATATCCCAAGCCAAGAACAAACTGCTCGCGGCCTCCGATTGCTCGCAGGCGATCGGCTCGCCCTTCGAGCAGGTGCTGGCCGAGGTGTATCAGCTGTATGAGAGCGAACTGTTGCGCATGAACGCGATGGACTTCGACGATCTCCTGTTCCGCACGGTGAACCTGCTCGAGCTGTTCGAGGACGTGCGCACCCATTACGCGCAGAGCTTCAAGCACGTGCTCGTGGACGAGTACCAGGACACCAACCACGCCCAGTACCGACTGCTGCAGTTGCTCGTCGGTGGCGGTCGCGCCAAGCCCACGCGCGGCGAGCGGGTGAACATTCCCGGCCATCGCAATCTGGCGGTGGTGGGCGACGACAGCCAGTCGATCTACAGTTTCCGTGGAGCCGACGTATCCAACATCCTCGACTTCACCGAGGACTTCCCCGACGCGCGCGTGGTCAAGCTGGAGCAGAACTATCGCTCCACACAGACGATTCTCTCCGCCGCCAATGCGGTGATCGCCAACAACCGCGGCGGGATCGCCAAGCAGCTGTGGAGCGAGAAGGGCCAGGGCAGCCCGATCAGGGTGCACGGCTTGGAGGACGAGCATGCCGAGGCGCGCTTCGTGGTGGGCGAGGCCGAGCGGCTTGTGGACGAGGGCGCCTCGCGCTCGGAGATCGCGATCTTCTACCGCACAAACGCGATGTCGCGCGTGATCGAGGACACGCTCGTACGGCGCGAGATCGCCTATCAGGTGATCGGCGGCACGAAGTTCTACGAGCGCGCCGAGATCAAGGACGCGGTTGCCTACCTGGCGTGGATCGCCAACCCGTTTGACGTTGTCAGCTTCCAGCGCGTCGCCAACTCGCCCAGGCGCGGGCTCGGCCAGACCTCGCTGTCGCGGATCGTGGCCCACTCGGCCAGCGTGGGCGAATCGGTGTGGGAGGTGGTCGCTGGCGCCGATCGCATCCCGGGCCTCGGCGCCGCCGCGATCAAGTCGCTACAGCGTTTCATGATGACGATGGAAGATCTCGCGACACTGGCAGGCGACGGCATCCCCGTGGGCGACATGATGGAGGCGGTGCTGGCGCGCACGGGCTACGTGGAAGCGCTCGAAGCCGAGTCGGTGGGGCACGGCGAAAAGGCGTTCGAGGCGCAGGGGCGCATCGAAAACCTGCAGCAGCTCGTGGAGGTGGCACACGAGTTCGACGCCAACAACTCGGCCGAGGGCGACACGCTCGAGCAGTTCCTGCAGGAGATCGCGCTGAAGGCCGACGGTGACTCCCGCAAGGACGACGAGGGGCTGGTGACTCTGATGACGTTGCACAACGCCAAGGGCCTCGAGTACCCGATCGTGTTCGTGGCGGGCTGCGAGGAGGGCGTGTTCCCCCACCAGCGTGCGCTTGACGAAGGTGGCCTGGAGGAGGAGCGCAGACTGTTCTATGTGGCGGTGACGCGCGCGATGCGCGAGCTGTACCTGACCTATGCGCGTCGTCGCTCGGTGTTCGGCGCCTCCACCTACGGCCTTGCGAGTCGCTTTCTCGACGAGATCCCCGCCGAGCTGTGCCAGCGTGAGGAGCTACCTGTTCCGCGTCCGGGCGGGGGGCGTGTCGCCGCGGGAGTCGGCGCTGGGATCGGCGGTTTTGCCGGCGCGAGTGCTCGTGGGGGAGGCGGTGGCGATTGGGCCTCCGCATCCCGCTCGGCCGCCCCCGGCGCCCCGACCGCGTCGTATCGCCTCGGCGATGACGTCGTGCACGCCGCGTTCGGCGAGGGCGTCGTCACCGGCGTGGAGCCGGGTGGGATCATCGTGGTGCGCTTTGCCGGCGATGGCAGCGAGCGCAAGTTGATGGCCGACTACGCCCCGGTCAGTCGCCGAGGATAGATTCGCTGTTCCGACCGGTACATGTACCGGTCGGCCTGACAGTGCATGCACTGTCAGGGACCGGACCGCATGCGGTCCGGTCTTCTATAAGAATCACATCGATGGCTGCCACGATCATCGACGGCAAGGCGATCGCCGCGCGCGTGCGGGCAGGTGTCGCACGCGACGTCGCCGAGCTGGTGGCGAGCGGCGCACAGCCACCCGGTCTGGCGACGGTGCTCGTCGGCGAGGATCCCGCCTCGACCGTGTACGTCGGCGGCAAGCAGCGCGCCTGCGTCGAGGTCGGGATGACGCCGTATGACGAACGGCTCCCCGTCGATGCGAGCTTTGAGCAGGTCGCCGGCCGTTTGCAAGCGCTGAACGAGGACCCCGCTGTCAGCGGTGTCTTGCTGCAACTGCCGCTACCCGACCACCTCGACGGTCCGACGCTGACCGGCCTGATCGACCCGCGCAAGGACGTCGATGGGCTCACCCCGGTCAACGCGGGCTTGCTCTCGCTTGGACGACCGGGTCTGCGCCCGTGCACGCCCTCGGGCGTGATTGAGCTGCTCGCTAGCGCCGGCGCAGAGCTCGAAGGGGCCGAGGCGGTCGTCGTGGGTCGCTCGAATCTGTTCGGCAAGCCGATGGCTCAACTGCTGCTGGAGGCCAATGCGACAGTCACGACCTGCCATTCGCGCACGCGAGACCTGCGTGAGGTGTGCGCCCGCGCGGACATCCTGATCGCGGCAGTCGGGCGCGCCCGAATCGTCAAGCGCGACTTCGTCAAGCCCGGCGCGATCGTGATCGACGTCGGCATGAACCGCCTCTCACCCGAGCAAGCGGGCACCAAGAGCGGGCTCGTCGGGGACGTCGACTTCGCGCCGGCGAGCGAGGTGGCAAGCGCGATCACGCCAGTGCCGGGCGGGGTCGGGCCGATGACGATCGCGATGCTCCTCAACAACACGTTGCAAGCCGCCCGTGCCCAGCGCGACTCGTCCTCTGGAATGGCGGTAGGAGCATGAAGATCACACGTCTGCGCGCCGGCGAGCTCATCGCGCTTGCGGGTGCGATCTTGGTGATCGTTGCGCTCACGCGTCCCTGGTATGAAAACGCCGGCGTCCTGCTCAGCGCGTGGAGCACTTTTGGTCCTGCGGTCGTGCTGATCATGATCGCCGCGCTTGGCGCCCTCGCGCTCGCGCTCACCACGATCACTGAGCGCTCGACCGCTTTCCCGGTGGCGGCCGCGGTTTGGAGCACGGTGCTTGGGCTGATCGGCACGATCGCGGCGATCGTGCGCGTGCTCGAGCGCCCACATGGAGCAACCTCGCTGTGCGCGGGAGCCTGGCTGGCGCTGGCCGGCACGATCCTGATCCTCGCGGGCTCGTGGCAGTCGATGCGCGACGAACGCACCTCGCTCTATCCGCCGGCGAGCCCCGAGCCGCGCAAGCCCTGAATCTGAACAGATAGGCACTTCCCCCGGAGGTGATCCGGGGGAAGTGAACAGCCGATCACTCACGTAGTGCGCGATTGGCCTAGGGCGTCGCGCGATTCCGAGTATCAATTCTCTTCGACGGTTCCTCCTTCCGTGAAGAAGCTGCCTTCGGAGGTTCCTTCGACGTTGCCGGTTTCCATTCCTCCTGAGCCGGTGCATTTCGCGAGCGATCCAAATAATAGTGTGATGGCTTCCGACCAGGTGTATTTACCGTTGGCGGCGACTTCGGCGGCTATTGAAGTCGATGTGCATTCGTCTTCTGCTTTTATCCCAAGAACGGTGCATTCCGCATACCATCCCGGCGGTTTGCCGGAGCCGCCGGCCAAGAATAAGTCGACGAAGCCTTTGCTCGCGCCTTCTGTCCATTCCTCCAGTTCTGTTCGCCAGGGCAGGTTCACCGCCCAAACTTTTCCACTTTCGCAGATCGTCACCCTGGTGCACGCGAGGCTGGTCCCGGTTAATGCGGTCGTGCTTATCGCTGTGCCGGCTAAGTTTAATATTTCTTTGATTTCGTCGAAGCTGTTGGGGCCAAGGAAGCCGTCCGCGATGAGACTGCATAACGTTGCGACGGCCGCGCCGCCCGCTGCCGTTACTTTCTTGTCTTCAAGTAACAGTTCGGCTGTGGTCGTCACCGCTAAGTCTTCAGTGACTTCCGCGTGGCTGCGAAACCAGAAGGCTAATGTGAACGTTGGCGCCGCGAAGGCCGACGAGGCCATCCCCGTTGCGCTGACTACGACCGAGGCGAACAGGATCGTCCCAGTCCTCAATCCAATATGTCTCATGATTCTCTGCCTTTCATGAATCTAGGGACCGCCGCTGGCGGTCCTCTCGTGCTCTAAGCTGGCGATAGCTCATTCGCGCACCGCCAGCGCTTACGCTCGCCTTGATAGCGTCGTATCAGCCACCGGTCAAGAAGACGGTTACACCCGTGCACGGTTTGTCTCCTACTGCGACGCGTGCCCTAGAATGCGCGCGATGATCGACCGCGAGCAGGTTCTCCATGTCGCGCGCCTGGCGCGCCTGGCACTCTCCGAGGAGGAGGTCGAGCCGATGGCGCGCGAGCTCTCCGTCGTGCTGGACCATGTCGCCAAGATCGGCGAGCTCGATCTCTACGGTGTGCCTCCCACCACGCACGTGGTCGAGGTAAGCGGTCGGCTGCGGGCAGACGAGCCGTGCGAGTCGCTGGCGCAAGAGGTCGTGCTCGCTCAGGCGCCGGCTGTCAGCGGCGAGGGATTCCTGGTCCCCAGTCCGCAAGCATGAGCGTCGAAGACCTCCTCGAGCTGACCGCGACAGCGGCCGCGCAAGCGATCCTCGCCGGCGAGCTCGACGCGAGCGAGCTGTTCGAGGCCTACCGCGCCCACGCAGGTGAGGACCAGCTGAACTGCTTCACCTGGGTCGCACAGGAAGGGGCAGCAGTGCCGGCTCCGGGCTCGCCACTCGGCGGCGTGCCGCTCGCGGTCAAGGACCTCTTCTGCACCAAGGACGTACCGAGCCAGTCGGGCTCGCGCATGCTCGAGGGCTACCTGCCCCCGTACACCGCCACCGCGGTCGAGCTCCTGCAGGCGGCTGGCGCACCGCTACTGGCCAAGACCAACCAGGACGAGTTCGCGATGGGCTCCTCCAACGAGAACTCCGCCTACGGCCCGGTTCTCAACCCGTGGGATCGCACGCGCGTGCCCGGCGGCTCCTCCGGCGGCAGCGCGGCGGCCGTGGCGGGCGGTTTGGCGCCGTGGGCATTGGGCACCGATACGGGCGGCTCGATCCGCCAGCCGGCCGCTCTTTGTGGGATCGTCGGCATGAAGCCAACCTACGGCGCGGTCTCGCGCTACGGGATGATCGCCTTCGCCTCCTCGCTGGACCAGGCGGGCCCGCTGACGCGCGACGTCAGCGACGCCGCGCTGATGCTGCGACACATGGTCGGCCGCGACAAGCGCGATGCCACTTCCCTGAGCTTCCCGCACGAAATCGCGTTGCCAAGCGCCGAGAGCCTCGCGGGAATCCGCCTGGGCGTGCCGGAGGAGCTGACGGGCGAGGGCATCGAAGCGGGTGTGCTCAGTGCTTTCCATGCCGGCTTGCGCCAGGCGGAGGGGTTGGGCGCGAGGATCGAGCAGGTGCGCCTGCCGCACGCCCCGCACGCGCTGTCGGCCTACTACGTGATCGCCCCAGCCGAGGCGTCGTCGAATCTGGCCCGCTTCGACGGCGTGCGCTATGGCTTGCGTGTCGATGCCGAGGACCTGGTGGGCATGTACACGCGCACGCGCCACGACGGCTTCGGCGCCGAGGTCAAGCGGCGCATCATGCTTGGCACCTACGCTCTGTCTTCGGGCTACTACGACGCCTTCTACGGCCGCGCCCAGCGCGTGCGCACGAAGATCGTCGAGGACTTCCGCTCGGTCTTCGAGCGCGTCGATTTCGTCGTTACACCAACGAGCCCGACGGTTGCCTTCGAGCTAGGTGCCAAGACTGGCGATCCGCTGGCGATGTATCTCAACGACTTCTGCACTGTGCCTATGTCGCTGGCCGGCATCCCCGCGATCTCGATCCCGTGCGGCCTAAGCGGCGCCGAGCAGGGGTTTGGACCGGGCGGGAACGGGCTCCCCGTCGGGTTGCAACTCGCCGGCCCCGCCTTCAGCGAGAACGCTCTGCTCGACGCGGCGTACGCGCTGGAGCGGACGATCGGCTTCGATGCGACCCCGGCCCGGAGAAGGCAGCGCGATAGCGCTGCCGGTCAAGATCGCCCGGAGGGCGAGCCATCCCATCGAAACGCGGGGCTGGATGCCCCGCGGAGCTGACCATGTACGAGCCTGTCATCGGCCTGGAGATCCACATCCAGCTGGCCACGCGCACAAAGATGTTCTGCGGCTGTGAGCTGTCCTTTGGCGACCCCCCCAACACTCACACTTGCCCTGTCTGCCTCGGCTTGCCCGGCGCGCTGCCGGTGGCTAACGCGCGCGCGATTCACTTCGGTCTGATGATCGGCATGGCGGTCGGCTCACAGCTGGCGCCACGCTCGATCTTTCACCGCAAGAACTACTTCTATCCAGATCTGCCCAAGGGCTACCAGATCTCCCAGTACGACGAGCCCTTGTGCTTGGGCGGGCAGCTGGCTGACGTGCGCATCCATCGCGTGCACTTGGAGGACGACGCCGCCAAGCTCGTCCACGTCGGCTCGAGCGGTCGCATTCACGCCTCCGATGCCTCGATCGTCGACTTCAACCGCGGCGGTACGCCGCTTGCGGAGATCGTCACCGAGCCCGACCTGTGCTCCGCCGAGCAGGCGGGGGAGTGGTTGCGCTTGCTGCGCACGACGATGCGCCAGCTAGGCGTCAGCGACGTCAACATGGAGGAGGGCTCGCTGCGCTGCGACGCCAACATCTCGCTGCGCCCTGCCGGCACGAGTGAGCTGGGTACCAAGACCGAGCTGAAGAACATGAACTCCTTCCGTTTCATCGAACGCGGCATCCGCGCCGAGATCGTCCGCCAGGAAGGGATCTTGAGCGGCGGCGGTCGCGTCTCCCAGGAGACGCTTCACTTTGACCCCGACAGCGGCCGCATTACCTCGCTTCGCTCTAAGGAGCAAGCGCACGACTATCGCTACTTCCCTGAGCCCGACCTCGTGCCGGTCGCGGTCGATCAGGCGATGCTCGACGCGGCCGCCGCGGCGATGCCCGAGTTGCCGGCCGCTCGCGCAGAGCGCTTCGAGCAGCTCGGTCTGAGCGCCGACAGCGCCCGTCGTCTGGCCTTCAGCGCCGAGCTGGGCGACTATTTCGAGCAGGGGCTGGTGGGCGCGGCCGACCCGGCGCCGACGCCGCAGATGCTTGCCAACTGGATCCTCGCCGACTTGCTCGCTCGTCTGGAGGACGGCCAGAGTCCGGCCGACTCGCGTGTCGCGCCGGCCGCGCTGGCCACGCTTTCCGGAATGGTCGGCGCCAAGCGTGTAAGCGTGGGTGCCGCGCGCCAGGTGCTCGACCGGCTCGTGGCGGAGGGTGGAGACCCGGTTGCGATTGTCGAGGCCGAGAATCTTGCCGCGCTCGACGGAGGAGACGATCTTGCTGCCGTCGTGGCCGCTGCCCTGGCGGCCAATGCGGATGCCGCCGCGCGCGTCAAGGGCGGCAATGCCAAGGCGATCGGCCCGATCGTGGGCTATGTGATGCGCGAGACCAAGGGCCGTGCCGACGGCGGCGAGGTCACGCGGCTCGTAAACGAGCAGCTCGGCATCTGAGCCACCCGTGCAACCCGCATTTTGGACTTTGGTCCAAACACGTCTGAGTGCCCGCGCGCCAATATGTTCGTCATGAACAGGCCGATCTCAAACTCAATTGCAAATCCTCCCCGGCGGTTTCTCCTGCTGCCAGAGGACGCCGCGGACGTTCCTGGTCAGGGGCTTCGTATCCGACGCTACCGGCTCACCAGCGTCGGGCGCTCTCACGGGCTGGATCGTCCACCGGCGTCATGTTCGGGGAACGTGCCGCGTGTCCCATAGTCAAGCGGACGGTAAGTAGGCCAAGCACGGCCGAGCCTCACCCTGAGCCCCCTCCTCAAGGGTGAATGGTGCTGGTGCGTCGCCGGGCAGGGTTTTTGAGCCTGCCCGGCGACGCCCAGACCCCAACTGGGGTAGACGACTACCGATTGAGGTACGCTCTAAGCATGAATCAATCGCACACAGAGCCCGACTCGCGCGCAGGAGGGTTCGGCAAGCACATCCTGGCGGCCCTGGTGCTGCTGCTCGCGGCGTGGATCGTGGTGAAGCTCGTCATCGGAATCGTGACGGCTCTGTTCGTCCCGATCCTCGTAATCGCAGCGGTAGTGGCCCTGATCTGGGCATGGCGCGTCCTTTTCTAGAGCCTCGCTCGTCTTGCCTCCTACGGCGACCCCGCTCGTCTCGCCTACCTCGCCTCCTACGGCGAGAGCTACTTTGGTGACGCTCCGATGGCTTATCTAGTCATCGCTTTCTTCTTCGGGCTGGCCGGCGGGATCGTCGGGAAGATCAAGGGCAGCTCGTTCATCCTGTGGTTTTTGATCTCGGCGATCGTCCCGTTCATCGGACTGATGACCGCGATCGCCTATCGCTTCGAGCGCGAGGAGCCGCGTCGTCAGTGCCCGAAATGTGGGCGCGTCACAAAGGTCTACGACGCATTGTGCACTCGCTGCGGCGAGGAGCTCGAGTTCCCTGAGGAGGTGCTCGTCTCCGAGGCAGTCGAGCGCGACATCGCCGCGCACGCACCCTGAGTCCTGGGTTCGCCTGAGATCGTTCGGCTTGCCTAAGTTCGGCTTGCCTAAGCCGATTTCGGCCGCCCTAAGTCGGTTGTTTGCATACGCTGTGTCCCATGCCCGTGACAGCAGAGCGGCCACCCGAGCAGGTCGGCGAGTCGCTGATCGCGCGCCTGATCCACCGCGCCGGCTTCGAAAACGAGCGCTCGTTCGTGCTGCGCGTGGTGCAGCCGGCGCTCGTGGGCATGATCGACGGCACCGTCTCCTCGATCGCGCCGATCTTCGCCGCGGCGGTCTCCTCGAACTCGCACACCGCGTTCGTCGTGGGCCTCTCGACCGCACTCGGCGCGGGTATCAGCATGGGCATCTCAGAGGCGCTGTCGGACACGGGCGAGAGGACCGGTCGCGGAACGCCGATCGTGCGCGGCACGATCACGGGAGGCATGACCGCGCTCGGGGGGATCTTTCACACGCTGCCGTTCCTGATCTCAGACACCCACAGGGCGCTGATGATCGCCGGCATCGTGGTGGCCGTCGAGCTGTTCGTGATCGCCTGGGTGCGTCAACGCTTCCTCGACGTCTCGCTGCGCTCCTCGCTGATCGTGGTCACACTCGCGGGTGCGATCGTGCTAGCCATCGGGATTGCCATCGGCAGCTCCTAGCGGTCCGATGACCGGCGTCATACTGCGTCCTCCCTCCCTTGTGTGCGTAGCACACTGCGGTCGGTGCGTCCTTGTCTGACTTGGTCCTCGGACCGCTAGTGGGCTCGAGGGAGGCTCCAGGGTGCGGTTCCCGCAAGCGCCATGTGCGCAGGAGTCCGCTATTGCCGCGCGAAAACCCACTGTTACACTGGGCTTTGCCGAAAGTGGGGACTGTCGATGTCCTCGCGGGCTTTGTCAACCCATCTATGAGAAGGAAAGGAGGTCGGTGCAATGCGTGCAGTTGACGCGGTGATGGAATGCTTGAAGGCGGAGGGCGTGGATGTCGTCTTTGGCCTGCCCGGTGGCGCCAATCTCCCCACCTACGACGCGTTCGTCGACGGCGGCCTGCGCCACATCCTGGTGCGCCATGAGGCCGGCGGGGGACATGCCGCCGAGGGCTATGCGAAGGCCACGGGCAAGGTCGGCGTGGCGTTTGCCACGAGCGGTCCCGGTGCCACCAACCTGATCACGCCGATCTGCGACGCGATGATGGACTCCGTGCCCGTCGTGTTCATCACCGGCCAGGTACGTACCGAGCTACTCGGCACCGATGGCTTCCAGGAGGCCGACACGATCGGCATCACGATGCCGATCGTCAAGCACTCCTTCATGATCCAGGACCCCCTGGAAATCCCGCGTGCGATTCACGAGGCGTTCTACCTCGCACGCAGCGGTCGTCCCGGCCCGGTGCTCGTCGACATTCCCCAAGACCTCTCGAGGGCGGAGATCCCGTATGAGCCCGTCGCCGACGTCCGCCTGCCTGGCTATCAGCCGACGCTGGAGGGCAACCAGAAGCAGATTCGCCAAGCAGCAAAGGCGCTGGCGGCCGCCCATCGTCCCGTGATCTACGCGGGTGGAGGTGTAGTCAACGCGAACGCCTCCAGCGAGCTGGTCGAGTTCGCCACCTGCGATCGCTTCCCGGTGACCTGCACCCTGATGGGACTAGGCGCGTTCCCCGCACGAGTGGGTGTGGAGCCGCATCCGCAGTGGCTCGGGATGCTCGGCATGCATGGCACGCGCGCCGCCAACTACGCGATGGACGAGGCCGACCTGATCTGTGCCGTCGGCGCCCGCTTCGACGATCGCGTGACAGGCAAGCTCTCGGAGTTCGCACCGCACGCCAAGTTCATCCACATCGACGTCGACCCAGCCGAGATCTCGAAGAACATTCCAGCCCACATCCCGATCGTCGGCGACGCCAAGCACGTGCTCTCAAAGCTGCTCGTCGAGTACCGCGCGCTGAGTGCCCCCAGCGAGCGGATGGACGAGTGGTGGCAGCGGATCGAAGGCTGGCGCGAGAAGTACCCGCTCGGCTTCGAGGACTCGAGCGACACCGAGATCAAGCCGCAGTACATGATCAAGGCTCTGCACGAGGCCACTGGGGGAGAGGCCATCATCACCAGCGATGTCGGCCAACACCAGATGTGGGCCGCTCAGTACTACGACTTTCCTGCACCGCGGCGCTGGATCAACTCCGGTGGCCTCGGCACGATGGGCTTTGGCTTGCCCGCCGCGATGGGTGCCGCTGTCGGTTGTCCGGAGCGGACGGTCTGCTGTATTGCCGGCGACGGCTCTGTACAGATGAACGCCCAGGAGCTGGCCACCTGTGCTCAGGAGAAAATCCCGATCAAGGTGTTCATCATGAACAATGGCTACCTCGGCATGGTGCGCCAGTGGCAGGAGCTGTTTTGGGACGGTCGCTACAGCCACGTGGAGACGGGCGACTACCCCGATTTCGTCAAGCTGGCCGAGGCCTACGGCGCCACAGGTATGCGCTTTGACGACAAGACCACGCTCGTGCAGGACATGAAGCGCGCGATCGACACCGACGGTCCGGTCGTGGTCGACGTGAAGGTCACGCGCGAGGAGAACACCTATCCGATGATCCCCGCGGGTCAGGCTGCCCGTGAGATGGTGGGGTGAGCGCTATGACCGATTCGGCCACCAAGGAACCACTGAGCCTGGAGGCGCTGCAGGCCTCCGGCAACATTCGCTCGGGGCGCAAGCACGTCCTGTCGATCCTGGTCGAGAACAAGTCGGGTGTGCTGACACGCATCGCCGGCCTGTTTGCCCGTCGCGGCTTCAACATCGACACGCTCACGGTCGGGCCGACCGACGACGATCACATCTCGCGCGTCACGCTCACCGTCGACGGCGCCATTCATCCGATCGATCAGGTCACGAAGCAGCTGCACAAGCTCATCAACGTGCTGAAGATCCGTGATCTGGAGCCGACAGACACGGTTGCGCGCGAGCTCGCGCTCTTCAAGATCTCCGCCGACGGTGCTCAGCGCGGCGAGCTGATGCAGATCACCGAGATCTTTCGTGGCAAGGTCGTGGACGTCACCAAGCGATCGGTGATCGTCGAGGTCACGGGTACCACCGAGAAGGTGGAGGCGTTTGAGAGCATGGTCCGGCCGTTTGGCTTGATCGAGATGATGCGCACGGGCGAGATAGCCATAGCCCGCGGCAGGGGTGAGACATAGGAGTGCTTCAGACCGGCGAGCGCTCCCCCTTCACGCTCACCGAGCCAGACCGCGAAAGCCTGCACGCGCGGCTCGAGCTTGCATTGCAGCGCGCGCGCCGGTCGGGACGGTCCACGCTCGCGACGATCACGCGCACGCTGCCTGACGATGTCGATCCGGCAAGTGTCGTGTGCGCGTCGCGACGCGCAGGCGAGCCGTGGTTCGTGCTCGAGCAACCCGACCGCGGAGGCTCCGCTCTGGCAGCGCTCGGACAGGTCGCGTGCCTGGAGGACTCCGGTCCCGACCGCTTTGCCGCGGTCGCCGACCGCTGGCGGGCGCTCTCGGCGGCGGCTGTGACCGATCCGCCGGGTGACCCGGGCGGTGGCGGACCGGTCGCGGTCGGGGGCTTCGCTTTCGAGGCTGGCGGTGGCAGCTCGCACACTTGGGAAGGCTTCGAGCCGGCATCACTGGTGGTTCCCGAAGTCGCGCTGGTGCGCGAGCAGCGTGGGGGACAGAGCGGCGTGCGACTCACGCTTGCGGCACTCGCTCAGCCTGATGACACCAGCGAGGAGCTGCTTGCTGGCTTGAGCGCTCGGCTCGCGGAGCTCTCGATGTCTCCGCTGCCGCTGCTGGACCCAGCGCCGACCGGACGCTTCCTGGTCTCAAGCGGCATGCCGCCCGAGCACTACGAGGCCGCGGTCGGCCGGGCGGTCGAGATGATCCGCGCGGGGCGCATCCAAAAGATCGTGCTTGCCCGCGAGGTGCAGGTGCATGCGCCGGGCGATTATGACCCGGCGGCCCTGTTTGGCGTTTTGCGCGACGCGTTTCCCTCCTGTTTTGTCTTTTGTGTCGGGCGCGGTGACGCGACATTGATCGCGGCCAGCCCCGAGCTGCTCGTGCGCCGCGAGGGCCAGCGTGTCAGCACGATCGCGCTTGCGGGCTCCACACGACGCAGCGCCGATCCCGCCGTCGACGCGCATCTGGGGGAGCGGCTGATGCGCGACGAGAGCTATCGCGAGGAGCACGCGATAGTTGCGCGGCGGATCGAGCGCACGCTCAACCGCTACGCGATCTGGGTGGCCGCGGCGCCCGAGCCCACGCTCGTGCGGATCGCCAACATCCAGCATCTGGCGACCCCGATCCGCGCGCAGCTGGCCGCGCCCGTGGAGGCGATCGAACTTGTAGGGTTGCTGCATCCGACCCCCGCGATCGGCGGTGAGCCGGCCACACCGGCACTGGAGTTGATCCCGGCGCTTGAGGGTCTCGATCGCGGTTGGTACACCGGCCCTGTCGGCTGGACCGATGCCACCGGCGACGGCGAGTTCTGCGTCGCCCTGCGCTGTGCGCTGTTGCGTGGCAACGTCGCCCGCTGCTACGCCGGCAACGGGATCGTGCGCGGCTCTGACCCGGGCACCGAGTTGGTGGAGACCGAGACCAAGCTACAGGCGCTGTTGCCTTTGCTTACTGGCTGAGGGCGTCGGCCACCGAGCTCCATACGCGGCGGTGCAGCTCGACGTTGGCGTCGCGCTCTCCTCGCGCTTCGACGATCGTCGAGTCGGGTGCGGCGAGCGCCCGCTCCAGTGCCGCACGGAAGCCGCCGACGTCGGTGACGGTCTCGTGGCCGAGCCCGTACAGCGCGGCCGCCTTGGCGAAGTCGAGACCGGTCGGCGTTGAGATGTGATGCGTATAGACGTCCGGGGTGGCGTCGTCCCCATATACGGCCACGGGCGTCGAATCTCGCGCCATCGCGGCGCCCGCCACCGGCAGGAAGTCGAAGATCCCGCCGCCTTCGTTGTTGAGTAGAACGATCGTCAGCTTCAGGTCCAGGCGGCGTGCGGCGAGTAGGGCGCTGATGTCATACGCAAGCGCCACGTCGCCGATCAGCAAGACGATAGGACCCCCACCCGTCCCGTTTGCGGCGGCGGCGCCGAAGGCGCTTGAGACGGTCCCGTCGATCCCGTTGGCGCCACGGTTGCACAACACTCGCGGCGGGTCCGGGCGCGCCGGCCAGAAGGTCTCGATGTCGCGCACAGGCATCGAGGAGGCCACGAACAGGGTCGCCTCCTCGGGCAGCAGCACGCCAAGCTCGGCGGCTACCATCGGCTCGCTCAGTGGACCCGCTGCGAGCACGCCGAGGATCGCCTCTGCCGCTTGCTCGTCGGCGCTGCGCCAACCGGCAAGCCAGTCCGGATCGGTGCTCGGCGCTTCCAGCGTCGCGAGCGTTGCGACGGGCTCCAGCGCGAACACGCGACACAGCGTCGAGTCGGGATCCTGCCAGCTCTCCTCGGGGTCGAGTACGGCTTGCGGCACGTCCCGCATGCTCGCCAGCCAGGCGCGCAAGGGCTTGGACGTGGGCAGATCGCCCACGCGCAGCACGAGATCGGGTTCCACGCCGCCCGCGAACGAGGGGTCGCGCAGCAGCGCGTCGTAATGTGCCACCGCCGCCTCGCCGCGGCGCGCGCCGGACAGCGGATCGGCCAGCAGCGGCCAGCCCGCCCTCGCGCAGAACCCGGCCGCGGCCTCACCGAGCGGGGTGTCGCGCTCGTGACGCCCCGCCACCACCACCCCGCGGCGGGCGGCGGCGACGGGCACGGCCAGCGAGCGTGCGTCCTCGGGCGCCAGCTGGCGTGCCGGGGAGCGGGTCATGAGCGGACGGCCGTCGGGGCGAGCGCCGCCGGCCACCGGCACGGGCTGATCGCATACCAGCGGCTCCCGCAGAGGAAAGTTCAGGTGCACCACGCCCGGGCGACCCTGCAATGTCTGCCAGTAGACGCGACACGCGAGCGTGCGGATCCAGCGCACGCGCTCGGTTGTGGCCGCATGGTTTCCGACCTCGAAGAACCACTTGACAAAGCCGCCAAAGATCTTCAGCTGGTCGATCGTCTGCCCCGCGCCGCTGTCGCGCAGCTCCGGTGGGCGGTCGGCGCTCATCACGATCAGCGGCACCCTCGCCTCGTGTGCCTCAACGACCGCGGGCAGCAGCTCGGCGACGGCGGTGCCTGAGGTGCATGTGATAGCTACGGGCAGCCCGGATGCCTTCGCCATACCCAGCGCGAAGAAGCCGGCGCAGCGCTCGTCGATATGCGAGTGGCAGCGCAATCGTGGCTCGCGTGCGAGCGTGAGTACGAGCGGCGTGCAGCGTGAGCCCGGTGAGGTGCACGCATCGCGCATCCCGCAGCGCGCCAGCTCGTCGACGAGCGCGCCCAGCAGAGTGTAGGTGTCGACGGTAGAGGTCATTGCGGGGCAGGGTGGGTCATTGCAGGTCGGGGGCGGCTCGCCAGGCGGCCAGCGGTCGATCGGAGGCCGGGGGTCCATAAGATGCGCGCATGGTCGAGGATGTCGTTCTACTACACGGCTTCGCTGGGACTCGTCGTACGTGGGAGGGGGTCGAGGGGCATTTGTCGGTGGAACGCTATCGTCCGCTCGCGCTTGACCTCCCCGGGCATGGCGGGCTGGTCGACGCACCGCGCCCGCTCACGTTCGACGGGTGCGTCGAGAGTGTGCTCGAGCGCAGTCCCACGCGCTTCGCGCTGGCGGGCTATTCGATGGGTGGGCGCGTAGCGTTGCACGTGGCGCTTGCCGCCCCGGAGCGGATCGTGCGGCTCGTCCTGATATCCGCCACGGCGGGTATCGAGGACCCCGACGAGCGCGCGCAGCGTCGCGAGGCCGACCACCGTCTTGCCGACGAAATCGAAGGCGGCACAATCACCGACTTCGTGGAGCGTTGGCGCTCCCAACCGATGTTCGACGAAGACCCGCCACAGGTGGGGACGCTCGCCCGCGCTGACCAGTCGCGCAATCGTCCGGATGGCGTCGCTGCTGCGCTGCGAGGAATCGGAACCGGCGAGATGCAGCCGCTATGGCAGCGGCTGAGCGAGCTGAGGATGCCTGTCACCGTCCTAGTAGGCACTCGCGACATCAAGTTCCAAGCGCTCGGCGAGCGCATGGCTGGGCTGCTGGTGGACGCTCGACTGCTCGTCATCCCCGGCGGTCACTGTCTTCCGTTCGAGGCCCCCGAGGTCGTGGCGGAGACGCTCGCATGCGAGCCGTGAATCAAGCGTGTGGCTGCGAGCGACTCGTGCGCTGAGGGCTCTACTGGCCCTGTTCCTGAGCGATCGAAGACAGCACGTCGAATGACGGTCGTGTCGTGTTGTCGCCGTTCATGAAGCCGAACTTGCCTTCGCCGTCGTCGTGGGATTCGAACCACCAGATGCCCTCGACATGCGCATCGGAGAGGAACACCTCATAGGCCGCGCGCATCTTGGTGGCCTGTTCGGCTTCTGAGCAGGCGCCATTGAAAGCGCCACATTTGCTCATGTCGTAGCCGAACTCGGTGATGTAGAACGGTGGGATCGAGCCGAGCGCATCCTGGGCAATGGCTTCCTGGGCGGCGACGGCGTTGACGCCGGCCTCGTCCTCGTAGTTTTCGCCGAGCGATCCGTAGGGGTGGGTGCTCAGCCCGTTGGCGAGGATTGCGGCGGCGAGACCGGGCACCCCTTTGACGGCGTCGCGCAACCAGCCGCCGCCGCTTGAATCGCTCGAAAAGCCGCTCGACGAGGAATAGTCGCCCCACATGTTGAACAGGAGTGGGATGTGAATGCCCGCGGTCTTCATCGCGCTCACCGCGGCGAGATACATCTTTCCGTACTGCACCGGATTTGCGACGCCGCCCTTGAAGTACACCTCGTTGCCGGCTTCCGCGATCGAGATCCCCGGGTTGGCTTGGATCTGGCTCACCACTTCGGCGCCCCATTTGCTTGGTTCGGCCTGGGACAGGGGGGTTCCGTTTGCGATGTTGCCCACGATCGCGAGCACCTTGAAGCCGTCTGTCAGCGAGGCCGGAACCGTGTTCCACTGGGCGCCGATTTCCACGCGGTTCCAAGTGATATGGCCGGCAATGATCGTCTTGGCCGGCGCTTCTCCCCAGCCTGCTCCGTCGTTGGTGCCGATGATCTTGCCTTTGGTCCCGCTCGTGCTCCCACCTTTGGATTCGCCGGTGGATTCGCCGCTGCCCCCACCTGTCGATCCGCTTTCGGACCCGCTCGTGGAAGTCGGTGGATAGACGATCGTGACCTCTTGGGCCCATGGAGCTGTGCCGGGAACGCTCGCGGACAGTCCGTAGTCGACCGTCTGGCCTGGCACGGCCGGGGGCGTATAGCTCGTTCCGCTTACCACCGTATAGGTGGTGCTCCGCGTGGTGTTGGGGTCGAGGACCGTGGCCAGGGTGTATTGGGTGACCCCGGGTACAGCGGTCCAGGAGATGGTGTCCCCGCTCACACTGAGCACGGGGGCTGGCGGAGCTGTGACAGGGGTTTCTTCTACTTTGACGGGAACTTCTTTGACAGGTGGAGTTTCTTTGACAGGTGGGGTTTCTTCTTTGACAGGGGTGCTTGGCGCGGTGATGGTGGCCTCTTGGGCTGACCAGGTGAGTCCGCCGTCGGCGCTTACTCCTACGTAGGCTGTCTGTCCGGGTTCGAGGGTGGGCGTGTAGGACTGCGGTTCACTTGTATTGCGGGGAACGGTCAGGTAGTGAGTGGTGCGTTCGGTGGTGCTGCGTGGCGCGGTCGAGATCGCGACCTCATAAGAGGTCTCGCTACCGATCGGCGCCCACTGCACGGTCGTGCCGTGCACGCTCAACACAGGGGTTTCTTCTACTTTGACGGGAACTTCTTTGACAGGTGGAGTTTCTTTGACAGGTGGGGTTTCTTCTTTGACAGGGGTGCTTGGCGCGGTGATGGTGGCCTCTTGGGCTGACCAGGTGAGTCCGCCGTCGGCGCTTACTCCTACGTAGGCTGTCTGTCCGGGTTCGAGGGTGGGCGTGTAGGACTGCGGTTCACTTGTATTGCGGGGAACGGTCAGGTAGTGAGTGGTGCGTTCGGTGGTGCTGCGTGGCGCGGTCGAGATCGCGATCTCATAGGAGGTCTCGCTACCGATCGGTGCCCACTGCACGGTCTCGCCCTGCACGCTGAGGACGGGGGTGAACGGGCCCCCGAGTGGCGGCGATTCGGCGGCGGACGCTGGGCCCACCAAAGCGGCAGATACTGTCAGGCATAGGACTGACGTCAATACGCCTGCTGCAGATCGAGCTACGAGTTTGCACGACCAGATCCTGGACATCGTGACCCCTTCCTCTCCTCGAAGGTCCGGGAGAGTATCAGAGCTAAATAATTTTATGTAAACCTATCCAAAGAATTTTATGTAAACCTTTCTAAAGCGGATCGACTCCGAGTCCGGGTCCGTCCGGCACGAGGATCGTCCCGGCGAGCGGGGCCAGTGGGCAGGCAAGGCCTTCGAGCATTGCGAGCGTCGCCAGTCCGCACGCCGGCAGTGGCCCGCGCGATGCCAGCGCGGCGGCGGCATGCACCCCGGCGGCGATCCCGAGTGGGCCGTCGAGCGTCGAGGCCACGTACACCTCGGCGCCCGAGGCCCGCACGAGCGCGGCGGCCGCGAGCAGGCCTGAGATGCCTCCGCAGCGGGCGATCTTCAGGCAAACGGCGTCTGCCACGCCGGCGGTCAGTGCTCCGTGCTCGGCGGCGGTCTCGTCGATCGCCACGCGTGTGGCCACACGCTCGCGCACTTCTCGCACTCTGGCCAGGCCGTGCACGGGCTCCTCCACGAGCTCCAGGCCCACGGGTGAGAGTGCTTCGATGCTGCGCACGGCTTGCTCGACGCTCCACGCTCCGTTTGCGTCCACTCGCAATGCCAGGTGTGGCCCGGCCGCTGCCCTGACCGCGGCGACTCGCCCCGCGTCATCGCCAACCCCGACCTTTACCTTTAGACAGCCGAAACCGCGCTCGACCGCGCGTGCCGCCTGCTCGGCCGCGCCCCGGCGATCCAGGGCCGAGAGGGTCGCGTTGACCGCTACGCGCGTTGCGGGCATGTCGGTTAGAAGCGAGGCTACCGGGCGCCCTGCGCGACGCCCGGCACGGTCCCACAGAGCGAGATCGACTGCGGCAAAAGCCTCAGGCAGGTCATCGGCGCGCCGGCAGGCATCGACGATCTCTGCGCCGTTCAGCCCGCCTGAGCGCTCGAGCACGGGTCGGTAGCGCTCGAGTGCCTGCTCGACTCGCGCGATGCTTATCCCGTCATATGGCTGTAGTGGCGCCGCCTCGCCGTAGCTATCGACACCGTCGTCGTCGGTTAGTGTCACCGCCAATAGCTCGCGCTCGCTTACGGCCCCATAGGAGGTCTCGAGCGGTTGGCGCAGGCGCAGGCGACGGCGCTGGACGCTGAGTCTCATCGCTTGGTGGCGCTGAGGACTACGACCCGATCCCGCCGCTGGCGAGGATGCCTGCCGCGAACAGCAAGCAAAACAGGAGCTGCAGCGCCCCGGTCTTCGCGAGTGCGCCGTTCAGCGAGGGCCCGTCGATGCGTGCTCTGACGATCTTCACCAGCGGCACGGCGAGTGGGATCGCGAGCCATGGCAAGAACAGCCACGCGCTCATCGAGCCAAACACCCATGGCAGCGGCACGAGCACGAACGCGCCCACCACCATCGCGGTGTACAGGGTGCGCGTGCGCGCCCTGCCGAGGCGCACAGCGAGCGTGCGCTTGCCGGCGCGCCGGTCTGTCTCCAGGTCGCGCACGTTGTTGACGACGAGAATCGCGCTCGCCAGCAGGCCGACCGGCACCGCGCACGCATACGCTTGCCATGCCAGCTGTTGTACCTGCACGAAATACGAGCCGCTGACCGCGACGATCCCGAAGAACAGGAATACGAACAGCTCGCCCAGACCCTCATAGCCGTAGGGCCGTGGGCCGCCGGTGTAGAGCACGCCCGCGAGGATCGACGCGGCGCCGACCGCGATCAGCTCCAAGCCGGCGACCGTGACTAGATACACGCCGCACAGCACCGCCAGCCCGAACGTCACGTAGGTCGCCAACAGCACCGTGTTCGGCGGTACGAGGCCGCCCGCGGTCACCCGCACCGGGCCGAGCCGGTCCTCGGTGTCGGCGCCTCTGCGTGCGTCGGAATAGTCGTTTGAGAGGTTCGTGCCCACCTGGATGAAGATCGCGCCGAGCAGCGCCGCCACGAACGCGAGTGGACGAAAGTGCCCGTCGCCGAGTGCCAGCGAGGTCCCCACGAGCACCGGTGCTACCGCTGCCGGCAGCGTGCGCAGGCGTGCTGCCATCAACCATATGTGCACCGTGCTCGACGCTTTGGTCGTCGGTGGGCCGGCGTGTGCCGGCGCGGGGATTGTGCGGGGTGGGCTCATGCCCTGCGTGGAAAGCGCCCGAAGTCCGGCTCGCGCTTTTGCTTGTAGGCCTCGCGGCCCTCTTTGGCCTCCTCGCTGCCGTAGAACAGCAGGTTGGCGTCGTGGGCGAGCTGCTGGATGCCGGCCAAGCCGTCCTCGGCGGCGTTGAAGCTGGCCTTCAGCAGTCGCAGTGCAAACGGCGAGAGCGCGAGCATCTCGCGGCACCACTGCACGGTCTCCGCCTCCAGCCGATCGAGCGGCACCACGGTGTTGACGAGGCCCATCTCGAGCGCCTGCTTGGCGTCGTACTGGCGGCACAGAAACCAGATCTCCTTGGCCTTCTTGACACCGACGATGTTCGCGAGCAGTCCCGCGCCGAAACCGCCGTCGAAGGAGCCCACGCGTGGCCCGGTCTGCCCGAAGCGTGCGTTGTCCGCTGCGATCGTGAGGTCGCACACCAGCTGCAGCACCTGCCCGCCGCCGACGGCGTATCCGGCGACCATCGCGACCACTGGCTTGGGCAGTCGACGGATCTGCACGTGCAGGTCGGTCACGTGAAAGCGACCGGGGCGGCCCGGGTCCGGATTACCAGCCTCATCCTCGGCGAGATAGCCCGAGTCGCCGCGCACGCGCTGGTCGCCGCCCGAGCAGAACGCGAGCGGACCCTCGCCGCAGAGCACGATCGCACCTACCTCGCTGTCCTCGCGTGCCGCCTCGAGCGCCTGGGAGATCTCGACTACTGTCAATGGCCGGAAAGCGTTTCTAACCTCCGGGCGGTTGATCGTGATCTTTGCGATGCGGGGGGCGGGCTCGGATCCGAGCTCGACGGACTTCTCATAGCGGATGTCTGTGTAGCTGGCGGCTTCAATCCACGTGGTCGTCAATATCCATGCTCCTGTTTGGGTCTCAGGACAGCGCTCGCGGTGCAGCGCACTCCAACGATTCAACGCGAAGGCTAGCTGTAGGCTGTGAGCGATGCAGGTCGAAGCATGGCTGCAGCGCGCCGCCTGCTCGGCGCCGACGCTCACCGCGATCCAGACGCCGGACGCGCGAATGTCCTATGGCGAGCTGTGGTCGGCGGCGCGCGCGGGAGCGGGCGAGCTGGTCGAGCGCGGCGTGCGCCCGGCGGATCGTGTCGCGATCGCGCTGGCGCCGGGGATCGCCTTTGCGCAGGCGTTGCACGCCTGCATGCTGCTTGGCGCGGTGGTCGTCCCCGTGGACCTGCGTCTCACTGTCGGCGAGCGCGAGCACATAGTCGAGGGCGCCGCCACGGTCATCGAGAAGCCGTTGCGCGCAGGGTCGCCCACAGGCTCAGGCGAGGACACTGAGGCGCTCGACTTGCCGGCAGCGTCCGGTTTGGCCGAGCGGCTCGCGCCCACCGAGTCCAGCGGGCAGGCCAGGGGCGTTGTTCACGACCTCGACGCGGTGTGTGCGGTGATTCACACCTCTGGCACCACGTCGGCGCCGCGACCGGTGGAGCTGAGCTACGGGAATTTTCTGTGGAGCGCGCTGGGCTCGGGTGTTGCGCTCGGCGTCGACCCCGAGGAGCGTTGGCTGTGCGCGCTGCCGGTCTCCCACGTGGGAGGGCTCTCGATCCTCGTGCGCAGCGCTATCTACGCGACCACCGCGGTGATCCACGAGCGATTCGACACCGATGCCGTGCTGGAGGCGCTTCGGCGGGATCGCATCACACTGGTCTCGCTCGTCTCAACGACGCTCGCGCGGCTACTCGACGCGGGTTTGCGAGAGCCTCCGACCCTGCGCTGCTCACTGACCGGCGGCGGGCCGGTGCCCGCTGCGCTCGTAAGCCGCGCGCGTGAGGCCGGCGTGCCGGTGATCGAGACCTACGGGCTCACCGAGTGCTGCTCGCAGGCCGCCACCGCTCCGCTCGCCGTCCTGGGCGCGGCTGGGGACGCGGGTGCGGGTGTGCCGCTGTTCTGCACGCGCACCGAGATCGCGCCCGACGGGGAGATCGTGCTCTCAGGCCCGACCGTCGCGCGCGGGTCGCTCTCGGCTGACGGGCGCCTGCACACCGGGGATCTCGGCCACATCGACGCAGGCGGCTTCCTGCACGTAAGCGGTCGCAAGGCCGACACGATCGTCACCGGCGGGGAGAACGTCGCGCCGAGCGAGGTCGAGGCGGTGCTTGAAGCGCACCCCGCGGTCCTGGAGGCGGCGGTGCTTGGACGGGCGGATCCGCGCTGGGGGGAGGCGGTCACGGCGATCGTCCTGCTGGGGCCCGGAGCGAGCCTGGAGGAGAGCGTCTTGCGCGAATATTGCTCCGCGCGACTGGCTCCGTTCAAGGTTCCAAAGCGCGTCGAGTTCGCCTCGGCGCCGCTCCCGCGCACGCGCTCTGGCAAGCTGTTGCGAAGAGATCTATAAGGGGACTCTGCAATGGGCACTGTTGGGATGTCGTAATGAGCACGGTTCAACCAGAGGAAGGACACGGCAACGGCGGCTCGCGCAGCTCGGTCCGTGGGCGCGGCGGGGAGGCTGCGCGCAAGCATCGCGAGGCCAGTCTCACCCATTGGGAAGAGGCTGCCTCTGGCTGGGTGGCGCGCCAGGAGACGCTGCGTGAGCTTTCCGCACCGGTCTCTCACTGGATGATCGACGCGGTCGATCCGCAGCCGGGACAGCGCGTTCTCGAGCTTGCCGCGGGCCTTGGGGAGACTGGGTTCCTGGCCGCCGAGATGGTGGCTCCTGTCGGTGGCCTGATCACGAGTGATCAGGCCGACGCGATGCTTGACGGTGCACGCAAGCGAGCGGGCGAGCTCAACCTCACAAACGTCGAGTTCCAGGTGCTCAACGCCGAATGGATCGACCTGCCGGTCGCGAGCGTGGACATCGTGCTTTGTCGTTGGGGCTACATGCTGATGGCCGATCCCGCTGCCGCGCTTGCCGAGGCGCGGCGCGTATTGCGACCTGAAGGACATGTGGCGCTGGCGGTGTGGGATGGGATCGAGCACAACCCGTGGGCGCTGTTGCCGGCCACCGAGCTGCTCGAGCGCAACCTGATGCAGGCGCCGGAGCCTGATGCGCCGGGGCCGTTCGCGCTGGGCGACCGCAGGCGCGTGCGCGGTCTGCTCGAACACGCGGGGTTCGACGAGGCGTGGGTCGAGCCGGTCGAGCTGATTCAGCGTGCCGCCAATTTCGACGAGTTCTGGGAGACGACTCTCGATATCGCACGCGTCTTCCACGACGCGGTGCTCGCACGTCCCGCGTCTGAGATCGCTGAGATCCGCGCCAGCCTTGCCGCTCGCTTCGAGCCGTTCACCGCCGAGGATGGGTCGCTTGAGATTCCGATGCGCACGCTGGCGGGAGTGGGTACCGCATAATCGGATACCCTGCGCGCCATGCTCTATGACGACGACGCAGATCTCACGCTCCTCGACGGCAAGACCGTCGCGATCATCGGCTATGGCTCTCAGGGTCATGCCCACGCTTTGAACCTGAAGGACTCCGGCGTCAGCGTCGTGGTCGGCCTGCGCGAGGACTCCTCCTCGGCCGCTAAAGCTCGTGCGGATGGCTTTGAGGTGCTCTCGCCGGTCGAGGCGGCCTCGCGCGGTGAGCTTGTGATGATGCTCGTTCCCGACGAGTTGCACCGCCAGGTGTGGGATGAGATCTCAGACGGCATCGCCGAGGGCAACGAGCTGTTGTTCGGCCATGGCTTCTCGATCCACTACGGCGAGGTCGTGCCGCCCGCGGGAGTGGATGTCGCGATGGTCGCTCCCAAGGGTCCCGGCCATCTCGTGCGCCGTCAGTTCACCGAGGGCAGCGGCGTTCCGGGTTTGATCGCGGTCGCCCAGGACGCGACTGGCAAAGCCCGCGATCTTGCGCTTGCCTATGCGAAGGGCATCGGTTGCACGCGTGGCGGTGTGATCGAGACGACTTTCAAGGACGAGACCGAGACCGATCTGTTTGGCGAGCAGGCGGTGCTGTGCGGCGGCGCCTCCGAGCTGGTGCAGGCTGGGTTTCAAACGCTGGTCGATGCCGGCTATGACCCTGAGATGGCCTACTTCGAGTGCGTGCACGAGCTCAAGCTGATCGTCGATCTCATGTATGAGAAGGGATTGGCCGGTATGCGCTATTCGATCTCGAACACGGCCGAGTACGGGGATTACACGCGTGGCAAGCGCGTCATCACCGAGGAGACGCGCGCGAAAATGCGCCAGATCCTCAAGGAGATCCAGGATGGCGACTTCGCGCGCGAGTGGATCGCCGAGAACCGCGCCGGCCAGGAGAATTTCAAGCGCATGCGCGCTGAACAGGCTGACACGCAGGTCGAGCGGGTGGGCGGCGAGTTGCGCTCGCACATGGATTGGATCAAGCCCTCCTTCTGAGGGGCGCGGCGGTCGCGATGGTTGACCGCATGTTGGACAGGGAGTTGGCAAGCGGAGCGTTTCTACGCCAGCGCAGCCGCTTTCGCGACTGGGTTGGGATCGACCCGCGCACCGGGACCGCGAGCGAGTTCGCGGTCGAGGCAGGCCGCTATCACCTGTATGTGTCATTGGCATGCCCTTGGTGTCATCGCGCCGTGATCGTGCACGAGCTCGCCGGTCTGGGCGAGGCGCTCGGGATCTCCTATGTCGCGCCGTTTCGCGACGAGCGAGGGTGGGCGTTCAACGGCGAGCGCTTCGAGGTAACTGGCGACAGCACAGAGCCCTGGGTCGGCGAGTACGTCGATCGCCTGCACGGGTGGGAGCTCATGTCTGAGGCCTACAGCGGGAGCGACCCGGACTTCGTGGGACGCATCACCGTGCCCGTGCTGTGGGATACCGAGAAGGGACGGATCGTCAACAACGAGTCGAGTGAGATCATCCGCATGCTCGCCGATCCCGACTCGCTCGGCACGCTGGGCAAGCACAAGCTCGACCTCTATCCGCAATCGCTGAGGGCAGACGTCGACGAGTTCAACGAGCAGATCTATAACGATGTCAACAACGGCGTCTATAGCGCCGGGTTCGCGCGCCGCCAGCATTCCTACGAGCGTGCCTTCAACAAGCTGTTCCAGGCATTTGCCTGGCTTGAGGATCTGCTCGGCAAGCGGCGCTATCTCGCCGGCGAGCGCATCACCGAGGCTGATTGGCGCTTGTTTCCGACGCTGGTGCGCTTCGACGAGGTCTATCACGTGCATTTCCGCTGCAACTATCGCCGGATCGTCGAGTACCCCAACCTGTGGGCTTACACGCGCGAGCTGTATCAGTGGCCGGGCGTTGCGCGCACGGTCGCGATGGACCAGATCAAGCGCCACTACTACACGACGCACGACGAGCTGAACCCCAAGCGCCTGATTCCGTTAGGGCCCGCGCCGGACTGGGGAGAGCCCCACGGGCGCGGGTAGCGCGCGGTTCGCTACACTCGCCTTCCTCGTCGCGACTGGCGCACTAGGTGGAGTTCACCACCGGGAAGCGACGAGCACTAACGCCGCGCGCCTGGGCATCCTTCGATCTTCGACACTCCGCGAGGAAGCCCTATGACGACCAGCTCTCAAGCGCAGCACGACCAGCTCACGATCCCCGATCAGCTGAAGCCCGCAGACGGGCGCTTTGGCTGCGGTCCCTCCAAGGTGCGTCCCGAGGCGCTTGCGCGACTGCTCTCAGACGGCGCGACGTTGATGGGCACATCTCACCGCCAGAAGCCCGTAAAGGGTCTCGTGGGCGAGGTCCGCGCTGGCCTTGGCGAGTTGTTCTCGCTGCCCGATGGCTATGAGGTAGCGCTTGGCAACGGCGGCGCCACCGCTTTCTGGGACGCCGCCGCGTTTGGTCTCGTCGAGCGTCGTGCCTTGCACCTCGCTTTTGGCGAGTTCTCCCAGAAGTTCGCTACCGTCACCGGCGAGGCGCCGTTCCTTGAAGACCCGGTGCTTGTGAGGGCCGAGCCAGGCAGCGCGCCCGGCGGGGAGGAGCTCGAGGCGGCGCTTGTGGCAACGAGTGTCGCGGGTGCACCGCACGTGCAGCGGGTCGTCGGCGAGGCGACCGGCGCTGAGGTGGACGTGGTCGCGTGGGCCCACAACGAGACCTCTACCGGCGTGATGATGCCCGTGCTGCGTCCCGCGAGCGCCGGCGATGCGCTCGTCCTGATCGATGCCACTTCCGGCGCGGGTGGCCTTCCACTTGACGTATCCCAGGCCGATGCCTACTACTTCGCTCCGCAGAAGTGCTTTGCCGGGGATGGGGGGCTCTGGGCTGTGCTGCTCAGCCCCGCCGCGCTGGAGCGGATCGCGCGGATTGGATCCTCCGGGCGCTTTATGCCCGCGTCTCTCTCGCTCCCGATCGCGCTAGAAAACTCCACTAAGGACCAGACCTACAACACGCCGGCGGTGGCGACCCTGTTCCTGCTTGCCGATCAGGTCCGCTGGATGCTCGAGCATGGGGGTCTCGACTGGTGCGTGTCGCGCACGAGCGAGTCCTCCTCGCACCTGTATGGCTGGGCGGAGCGCAGCGACTACGCCACGCCGTTCGTCGGCGCGCCGGCTAACCGCTCGCTGGTGGTTGGCACGATCGACTTCGACGAGCGCGTCGATGCGGCCGCGGTCGCAAAGACGTTGCGCGCGAACGGGATCGTCGACGTCGAGCCCTACCGCAAGCTTGGGCGCAACCAGCTGCGTGTCGGCATGTTCCCGGCGGTCGAGCCCGACGACGTGCGCGCTCTCACCGCGTGTATCGACTGGGTAGTGGAGAGGACGGCGTCATGAGCGAGGAGCGTTTGAAGGTACTGGTGAAGGAGAAGGTCGGCGACTCGGGTGTCAAATTGCTGCAACAGCATTTCGACGTCGACCTCGGCATCGACTGGAGCGATGAGGAGCTGGCCGAGAGGATCGGCGACTATCACGGCATCCTGATTCGCTCGGCCACGAAGATGACCGCCGAGCTGATTGAGAAGGCCACCAATCTGCGCGTGATCGGGCGCGCGGGGGTGGGGGTCGACAACGTCGACGTGGAGGCCGCCACACGGCGTGGGATTGTCGTCGCCAATGCGCCTCAATCGAATGTGGTGACAGCCGCCGAGCACACGATGGCGCTGCTGTTGGCGCTCGCGCGCAATGTTCCCCAGGCATACGCGTCGCTGACGAGCGGCAAGTGGGAGCGCTCTAAGTTCTCGGGTGTCGAGCTGTATGAGAAGACGCTCGGCATCCTCGGCTTCGGGCGCATCGGCCAGCTCGTGGCCGCGCGTGCGCGTGGCTTTGGGATGCGCGTGCTGGCGTTCGACCCCTATGTCAGCGCCGAGCGCTATCGCGAGCTGGGGGTCGAGAAGGCGGAGAACAGCGAGGAGATCTACGCGCAGGCCGATTTCATCACGATCCATCTGCCAAAGACGCCGGAGACCGCGGGTTGGATCGACGCGGAGGCGTTCTCCAAGATGCGCGACGGGGTGCGTGTGCTGAACGTCGCGCGCGGTGGCTTGATCGACGACGCCGCGCTCAAGGATGCGCTTGACTCAGGCAAGGTCGCTGGTGCTGCGCTCGACGTGTTTCCCTCCGAGCCGATCACCGACTACCCGTTGTTCCAGGGATATCCGCAGGTCGTCGTCACCCCGCACTTGGGAGCTTCCACCGCGGAGGCGACCGACCGCGCTGGCTTTCAAAGCGCCGAGCAGCTCGTCGCGGCGCTCACCGGTGGCGTCGTGTCCACGGCCGTCAACATTCCCGCGATCGGCGCGGAGGACATGGAGGTGCTGGGGCCGTTCCTGCCGCTCGCTCGTCGCCTCGGGCGCCTGGCGATGGCACTCGCGGAGGGCAGCTCGGTCGAGCGCATCGAGGCGGCCTTCATGGGCCGCATCGCCGACTTCGATACGCGTCTGCTCGCGCTCGCGGTGATCGAGGGGGCGCTTGAGGGACGCACCGAGGAGCAGGTGAACCTCGTCAACGCGCCTTCGATGGCCCAGCAGCGCGGGATCGTGGTTGAGGAGAAGTCGGTCTCCGAGGCCCAGGACTTCAACGAGCTGATCCGTGTCACCGTCGTCGCAGGTGGGGAGAAGGTCGCGGTCGCCGGCACCGGCATCGGACCTAATCGCGTGCCGCATCTGGTCGAGGTGCAGGGCCGGCGGTTGACGATCGAGCTGACGCCCAACGTGTGCGTGTTCCGCTATGCCGACCTGCCCGGCATGATCGGTCGTGTTGGCACGATCTTCGGGGCGCACGGCATCAACATCTCCTCTGCTGCGATCGGCCACACACCAGATCACGACGACGAGCGCCTTGCCGCGATGGTCGTCACGACCGACGCCCGGGTGCCCGCGGAGGTGGTGGGTGAGATCGTCGCGTCCGAGGGCTTTGTAGCTGGCTGGACGGTCGCGCTTAGCTGATCGAGCGATCCGCTCGGATCGGCTGGCGAGCGCACGCAAAGCGGGGCGGTGGGCACCTACCGCAATCTGCGGCGAGCACCCACCGCTATCCCAACTAATGGAGTAGTCTCATCCGCTATGTATGTGGTTGAACTCACCAAACATGGTGGGCAGGACGCGTTGAGGGTCGGTGAGCGCGCCGATCCCGCGCTCAGACCCGGGTGGGTGCGCATCGAGGTGGCAGCCGCCGGCATCAATTTCGCCGACGTCATGGCTCGTATCGGCGTGTATCCCGACGCGCCCAAGCCGCCCTGCGTGCTCGGCTATGAGGTGGCGGGCACCGTTATCGGGCTCGGCGACGGGGTCGAGGGGTTGACTCACGGGCAGCGCGTGATCGCGGGAACTCAGTTCGGCGGCTACGCCACACAGGTGACGGTGCCCGAGCGCGACTGTGTGGCGCTGCCTGAGCATTTCACCTTCGAGCAGGGTGCCGCGATTCCCGTCAACTACGCAACCGCGTGGGCGGCGCTCGTCGGCTATGGCAACCTGCAGCCCGGCGAGCGTGTGCTGATCCACTCGGTCGGCGGAGGCGTGGGGATCGCCGCCGTGCAGCTCGCCAGGCGCTTCGGCGCGAAGGAGATCTACGGCACCGCTTCCCCCTACAAGCACAGGCGCGTCGAGCCGCTCGGCACCGATTTCCTGCTCTCCTATCAACAGGCCACCAAGAACGGCGGCGTGTCGGGCTTCGACGTGATCCTCGACCCGTTTGGTGGCTCGAGTCTGCGCCGCAGCTATGAAATGCTGCGCCCGGGTGGGCGGTTGATCGCCTTTGGCGCCGCCGGGGTCGTTGCTGGGGGCAAACGCAAACCGGTGCGTGCGCTGAGCACGCTGGCGCGCACGCCGCGCTTCTCGGCGATCAAGCTGATGTCCGACTCGAAGACCGTGATCGGGCTCAACATGCTCACGCTGTGGAAGAGCCGGGAAACGCTTGAACCGTGGATCGAGCCGCTCAGCGAGCTGTTGGAGGACGGCACGATCCAGCCTGTGATGGAGGCCGCGTTTGACTTCGCCGAAGCCGGCACCGCGCAGGAAATCCTCACCAAGCGGCGCAACATCGGCAAGGTCGTTTTGATCCCAGAGGGGCTGTAAAGCCGTGACAGGGCCTCGAATCAACTGCTAGGCTGATCTCTGCATGTCGTTCCAGCTCTCACTCGCGCTTCTCCTCTTCCTCCCCCCTCGGGGGGAATAGCGCGTGGCGGCCGCCTAGCCGCATACCAAAAGGAGAAGCGTCAAAGCGAGAGAACTGGAGAAGTGAGGACATGAGCACGGCAACGACAAGAGACGAGCGCGATCGCGTAAGAGTGTTCGACACGACCCTGCGCGACGGAGAGCAGTCGCCAGGGATCGCGTTGAACCGGCAGGAGAAGCTGGAGATCGCCCAGCAGCTGGCGCGTTTGGGAGTCGACGTCATCGAGGCCGGCTTCCCGATCACCTCGCCGGGTGACTTCGAGTCTGTGCAGGCGATCGCACGTGCGGATTTGGCCCCCAACCGACCCACCCCCCCGGTGATCTGCGGCTTGGCGCGCACCTCCGCACAGGACATCGACGCCGCCTGGGAGGCCGTGCGCGACGCCGCGGGGGCGGGTGGGGCACGAATCCACACCTTCATCGCGACCAGTGACATTCACATCGAGCGCAAGCTGCAGACCACGCGCGAGGACGTCAAGGGCCAGGTGCGCGCGGCGGTGGCGCACGCCAGGAGCTATACCGAGGATGTCGAGTTCTCACCCGAGGACGGCTCGCGCTCGGATGTCGAGTACATGGCCGAGGTGATCCAGATCGCGTTGGATGAGGGCGCCAGCACGATCAACGTGCCCGACACCGTTGGCTACACGATGCCAGAGGAGTATGCCGCCATGTTCTGCGAGCTGTATCGCCTGGTGCCCGGTCTGCGCGAGGTGGTCGTCTCGGTGCACTGTCATGACGACCTGGGTCTGGCGGTCGCCAACTCGCTGGCCGGCGTGCAGGCGGGTTGCCGTCAGGTGGAGTGCGCTGTCAACGGCATCGGCGAGCGCGCCGGCAACGCGTCGCTGGAGGAGATCGTGATGCTGCTGCGCACGCGCGAGCCCGCTTTGAAATTGTGGACGGGGATCGAGACGACCGAGATCGCGCGCACCTCGCGCTTGGTCTCGCGCTTGAGCGGCTATCCGGTGCAGCCCAACAAGGCGATCGTGGGACGCAACGCTTTCGCCCACGAGGCGGGCATCCATCAGGATGGTGTGCTGAAGGAGCGCGCGACGTATGAGATCATGGACGCCACGACCGTGGGCTTGAAGAGCAACGCGATCGTGCTGGGCAAGCATTCGGGGCGTCACGCTTTGAGCAATGCTCTGCAGGAGATGGGCTTCAAGGTTGAGGGCCAGGCGCTGAACATGGCTTTCAAGCGCTTCAAGGAGATCGCCGATCGCAAGAAGAGCGTGACTGCGATGGACCTGGAGGCGCTGGTCACCGACGAGTTGCGCGGCGACGACGTCGCGGCGTATTCGTTCGTCGACTTCGAGGTTGCCGCGTCCTCGGCGAGTCCTCCGATGGCACGTGTCAACGTGAGCGTCGAGGACGGCGTCGTGAAGAGCGGCGAGTCCTCCGGCGATGGCCCGGTCGATGCGATCTTCCGCGCGATAAATGCTGCCACCGGTGTCGAGGCCGCCCTGCGCGAGTTTCGCGTCGACGCGGTCACCGAGGGCCAGGACGCGCTGGGCGAGGTCTCGGTTGTGGTCGAGGTGCAGGGCGAGACTGGCGCCGGCCAGGGCGTCTCGACCGACATCATCGAGGCGGCCGCGCGCGCATACGTGCGCGCGCTTTCGATCGGGGTGGCTCGGGCGCGTGAAAGTGAGCGTGTGGCCGGCTCGCCAGCGCCAGCTGCGTAATTGACATTGATCTGGCCATTTGAATAAGATGGGTGCCGATGGCTGAGCTTGAGATTCAGGACGACTGGTATCGCACGGCCTATCCGCCGGAGATGGACAAGCTGCCGTGGGCCGATAAGACGGTCTCGGAAGTCGATCGATTCATGACGATGCTCAAACCGCGGGGCGATGAGCGCGTCCTTGACATGGGCTGTGGAACCGGGCGTCACGCTCTTGAGCTGGCGCGCCGGGGCTTGTCGGTCGTCGGGGTCGAGTTGTTGGAGGCAAATGTCGCGGTTGGCACGGCGGCGGCCGAGGAGCAGTCCTTGAGCGTCGAGCTCGTCCAAGCCGACCTTCGCGAGCTGGAGTTCCACGAGCAGTTCGACATCGTGGTCACTTTCAACGATGGCGGGATCGGCTATTTCGAGAGCGAAGCGGAGAACCTCAGGACGTTCGAGGTGATCTCAAGAGCGCTCAAGCATGGGGGGCGCCATCTCGGCCAGACGCCCAACCGGCTGTTCGCCGAGAAGCACATGCCGGAGAAGACTTGGATCCTCGGCGAGGAGTCGGTCGAACTGACCGACCATCGCTGGAACGCCAAGTTGCAGCGCCTGGAAGGAACCGCCGCCTCGATCTGGTTCGGCGAGATGTTCGAGAAGCTCGACCCGATCCCCTACAGCTCGCGGCTATATCTCGTCGAGGAACTGCAAGAGATCTATGAGTCGCTCGGGATGAAGCTCACCAACACGTTCCGTGGCTCAGGCAAACCCGGACGCCCACGCGATAATCAGTACGAGCTGTTCTGGGAGGCGACGAAGGGGTACTAAAGGTGTAGGTGGTCGAACCGTAGGCAAAAGAAAAGAAAAGGTCGGGTAGATTCTCGGCGCCGCTGACGCCGAGGGCTGGTCTACCACCGTTGTCCTGCAGGCGCTTGAGCAACTGCTGGAGAAATGTCCGCGATGATTCTGCGCAGCGGACATCGGGTCTTGCCGCAGAAGGACGCCTTACCAACATGTTGAATATTGTCGCATGGCGCTCTCGAAAACCGATGTAGAGGATTTCCTTGCGCTCGAAAAGGAAGTGCAGCCTCACAGGGAGGTCAAGTGGAGCAAGCGTAGCGAGCACATCCATCTCGCTCGCCTCCCGGTGGTCTCCGCTGGAGTTAGGCGGGGCGAGCTCGTACTCGTCTTCCATGTCGATCATATTCGGCACTGGACCTTCAAGCTGCTTCGCATCGGCGATGAGGTCCTTCGGTGGGATGCTCAGCCGCCGCCCCATCGCCACAACAATCCGATCGGACGTCCGTCTGGTTGGCCACGCCGATTCCGAGACCGAGACCATGAACACCTGTGGCATCCGCAGTTCACGATGAAGCTCGCGCGCCCCTCAGTCGAACTCGAACGATCGCATGATCACGCTACTGCGTTCGACGCGTTTTGCGTACGTGCAAACATAGTGTCTAACGGCTCCTATAGGCCGCCGCCACCATTTGGAGAGCAGCTCCGTATCCCATCATGATTTCCGACATCGAGATAGCCCAGCAACTACGTGATCTCCTTGGCAGCGAGGTCGATGCGCGCTGCGATGATGGACGTATACGAGTCCTCACGCCGTTTGAATACCCCGACGGGGATGGCGTCGTCGTGCGTATCGAGCGTGCCGCCGACGGCCGGTACAAGGTCTCCGACGGTGGTGCAGCGGACGCAACGCTGGCGGGCAAGATCGCGTCGAGAACGATTAGTACGCCGGCTAGCGAGATCGCTCGCCGCTTCGACACCATGTTCGATAGTGGCCAGATCACCACAATGGTCGATGCTGAGGCGGATGTTGCGGATGCGTGCCAACGTGTAGCTAGCGCGGCCGTCGGCATCGCTGAGGCAGCAACCTATCTTCGCCGCCGGGCGCTCAAGGAGACAGAGTTCGTTGACGTCATCGCGGGTGAGTTCCACCAACGCAACATCAAGGTCGAAGCGAAACGATCGCTCGAAGGTGCCTCTGGCCACCCATATACGGCCTCGCTTTTCGTGCCGAACACAGAGACAGTCATCGAGCCAGTCGGTGGGGAGCGCCCGTGGAGCGTTGCGACCTATGTCTACGCCGAGTTCGGTGACTTGAGCAAGGTCAACGGCTATCGCCTCGTGGCCGTATTGGATGATCGCGAGGCCGATATCGGGGCCAGCGTGGCAAACCTCCTAGGCCAAGTCGCCGAGGTGGCATCCTGGCAGCAGCATGATTCGTGGATTTCTGAGATCGCGTCTCGCTGACGGCAGTAGGTCCCGATCGGCTCACGGTGCTCGCAGATGCGCATTATGGCGTCTTGTAGCAATGAGTCCCGAGACGTGGGGGGTAGCAACCGTTCGTAGCGTTTGTGATAACGTACGATCGTATGTCGCCTACCAAGACTAAGCCGCGCGTTGAGAGTGACGTTCCGAGCGCACGCTGGGATGCGTTTGATTCGGCTGTTATCGGGGCGCGGGTGAAGGCGCTGCGCGAGTCCTCCTCGCTTTCCCTGCGCGACCTGGCCGAGCGCAGCGGGGTCAGCGCGCCGATGCTTTCACAGGTGGAGCGAGGGGAGACCAGTCCGACTTTGACTGTCGCCGCGCGGATCGCCTCGGGACTGGATCTGCGGCTTTCGCAGCTGTTGCGACTCGACGAGGGTGGTTCGGTCACGATCGTTCGCGCGGGCGAGCGCGGTGGCGGCGGCAATGCCAAGCGCGGGCATCGCTTCGAGGTGATGACCGCGGCACAGCCCGGGCAGCGCGCCGAGCTCTCGCGCCACACGCTCGCGCCCGGCGGCGCCACCGGGGCCACCGACGATCCGCCGATGCACGAGCCCGGTAGTCGCGAGACCGCGCTTGTCGAGCAGGGTGCGGTGGTGCTCGTCTGTGATGGGCAGCGCTACGAGCTGGCGGCGGGCGACTGTGTGACCTTCGATGCCGACCTGCCCCACCATTTCGAGAACCCGACCGCCGAAGCGGCGGCGTTTCTTGCCGTCGTCTCGGCCGGCTTGCGTCGTAGCTAAGGGCTCTAAGCGTTGGCCTCAGCTGGTGCTATCTGCCCGCTCGATCGTAAGTAAGGACGTCGTTTGGCCACCGTGCCCGGCCGGGATGGAACAATGCCCGAAGTCCTGCGAAGCTACTGCGGCCGCGAACCTTTCATGACTACTGATAGCGAACTCCACATCCAGTCGGCGATAGTGACGCATGCAGATGAGCGTCCCGGTGCTGTCTTCCTCCGTGCCGATCTGCAAGTGCACACCCCGATCGATCCCCAGTTTGCCCCGCGTCCTGCTCCCAGCGGGCCCGAAGAGCGCATGGATCTGGCGCGTCGGTATATCGGTGCGGCCAAGAAGCGCGGCATCGAACTTCTGGGAATCACAGAGCACAACGACGTTTCGTGGATCGACGAGCTGCGCTCGGCGGCGCGCGAGCTCGGGATACACCTACTACCGGGCTTCGAGGTCGAGAGCGCCGAGGGCGTGCATGTCTTGTGCCTATTTGATCCCGACACGAACGTAGGACGATTGGAAGAGATCCTCGTTGGTCTTGACCTTACGGGGGCTAAGCGCGGCCAGAAAAGGTTGGAGCTGCGCACAAAGCAGTACTTCGCAGAGTTGCTTCAGTTCATTCAAGAGGAGTGTCACGGTGTCTGCATAGCCGCTCACATCGAGAGCGACAAGGGGCTGCTGGCTGCGCTGCGTCAAGGCGCCCGCGTGGACGCTTGGCAGACGGAGGCATTGCTCGCGGCACAGATATCGAAGCCTCCGTCACAGATCACCAGTGGCAATGGCCGCATCATCAGGGGCGAGGACCCCAAGTACAGTCGCCTTCGTTTACCGGCCTATCTGCTGACCTCGGATTGTCGGTCACTTGATGCCATCGGTGCGATCTCGACCTGGATCAAGATGGACACGATCGGTGTCTCGGGATTGCGCCAAGCGTTCCTCGACCCCGAGTCGCGCATTTCTTACGAGGATCCTTTAGAGCAGCGCGAAGGCGCCCGACTTTTGGCGGTCTCCTGGGAGGGAGACTTCCTGGACGGAGTCGGCTTCCCGTTGAACACCGAGCTGAATTGTCTGATCGGCGGTCGGGGAACCGGCAAGTCGACAGTTATCGAGTCGATCCGGTATGTGTTTGACTTGGACTACCGAACTGACGACGTGGAGCGGGCGGCGCGTCATCTGCGCGAGCACGCGTTTCGATCCGGCTCCAAGGTGTCTGTGGCGATCGAAACGGATGGCCCGGTACGCACTCGTTATATCGTGGAGCGTACAGCGCCGCATGCGCCGGTCGTCCGCGATTACGACGGACGTCCGCGTCCGGAGTTGAATGCCAACACACTGATCTCCCCGTGTGTATACGGTCAGAAGGAGATTTATGGCATTGCGCAGAACGCTCGTGCGCGGCTGGAGATGCTTGACGGCTTCGCCGCTGAGGATTTGCGCGAGATTATGATCCGTGAATCCGATCTGCTCGCGCGTTGCCAGGAGAATGCAGACGTTATCCTTAATACCCTGACGCGTATCGACGATGCCGACGATAGGCTTGGCGAACTACCGGGCTTGGAGGAGTGGCGCTCGCGCTTTCGCGAGGCGGGATTCGAGGAGCTTCTGCGTGAGCGTCGGCTGCTCGATCGTGAGCTGCGCTTGTTCGATGGCGCCGAGAAGGCGCTTGTGGGGCGTGAACGGGCGGTTGCGGGCACAGACTCTGGAAGCCCATCTTTGGCAAGCGCCGTTGACGGGCGTCGCGAGGAGCAGCTTCCAAACGTGGACCTGCTCGACCAGGCCGAGACGATTCTCGTGGAGAGCGATCTGCTCTGGGAAGCCGGAGTGCGCGCGCTTGTAGATGGTCTGCGACAGGCTCACGCGGGTCTCACCGGGCTACGAGACGAGTGGGATCGCCGGCGTGCGAACAGCCGGGCCGAGTTCGACCGTGCGCTGCGTGAGCTTCAGGTCAAGATGCCCGATGTCGATCCGGAGCGCTATCTCGACGTCGAGCGGCGGATCGAGCAGCTTCTCCCTTTGCGGGAAGTTCTTGTACAGCTAAAACGGCGTTTGGAGGTAGCGCGGGCCGAGCGGGCGGCCCTACTCGTCGAACTCAATGACGTTCGTGGCGCCAAGCATCGCACCCGTCAAGCGGCGGCTGAACGCCTGAACGAGGTGCTTGCGGGCAGTCTTCTCGTCAAGCTCACGCCTCAGGCGTCACATGATGACTTTGTCCGGTCGCTTACCGAGCTCAGGAGCGGTGCAAGAAGCGAGACACTGAAGCGAATGGTCAGCGAAGAGACTTTCACCGCCACCGCCTTCGTCGAGCGCATACGAGCCGCCTCGTTGAGCGGGTCTTGGAAAATGCCAGCTGGTCAAGCGACTGCTCTTGAAAGGGCACTCAGCGAAGATGTCCTACTGCGGCTGGAGATAGCTGAGCTGCCCGACGAGGTGGAGCTGCTGCTCGACATCTCGGTCGGCGAGGACGGTCATGACTATCGGTCTCTCGATAACCTCAGCCCAGGACAGAAGAGCACAGCGATCCTGTTGCTCGTGATGCAGGAGAGTCGCGACCCGCTACTCGTGGACCAACCCGAGGATGATCTCGACAACCGTTTCATCTACGACGATATCGTGACGCGGTTGAAGCATGCTAAGCCCATGCGGCAGTTCCTGATAGCTACGCACAACGCCAACATCCCCGTCCTCGGCGATGCAGAGCAGATCGTCGCGCTGGATGCGCGCGAGGCCGCCTCCGGAGGCCGGGTAAAGAGCTGTGTTCGCGCCAGAGGGTCGATCGACTCCTCAGACGTGCGCCTTGCGGCCGAACAGATCCTCGAGGGTGGACACGAGGCGTTCGTGCTCCGCCAAGCCAAGTATCAGGCATGAACGGTCCGCTCGCTCGCGACGAGCTGGCGGCGCTCGTCGCCGGCGAGGAGGACAGCTTCACCGAGTTCAAGGATGCGCGAGTTTCATCCTCTGGTCTCGCTAAAGAATTCTGCGCCTTCGCGAACGCGGCCGGAGGCCGCATGCTGATCGGCGTGGACGATGAAAAACGTCTACACGACGCTTCAAGTTGGGATGAGGAACGCGTCATGAACATCGGGAGGACCGCGATCGATCCGCCGATCATCCCGACCTATCAGCGGCTGCAGTGGGATGCGGAGCGTACGGTCGTCATCGTCGGTGTCGTCTCGGGAGCCGAGAAGCCGTATGCCGTGCGGTCAAATGAGAGTCGGCGCTACTACATACGGGTCGGCAGCACCTCGCGTGAGCCGAGTCGTGAGGAGCTGATCCGCCTGACCCAGGCATCGGGCGCGGTGGCGTCCGACTTGCGTCCGGTGCTGGGGGCGACGCCGGAGGACTTGAGCGAGAAGTTGCTTGCCGAGCGTTTCGCCGGTCACCGGACGCTCGACTTCGGAGCGCTCGACCGTGGGCAGCGGCTGCGTATTCTCGCCGACACCGAGATCCTGCATGCCGAGACGGGTAGTCCAACGATCGGCGGTCTCCTCTGCTTCGGGTCCAAGCCATCGGATCAACTCCCGTATGCGGTTGTGAGCTGCGTTGCCTACCCGGGGGTCTCGGTGACGGGCGAGTTGCGTGACCGTGCGGTCTTCGATGGACGTGTTGACGAGCAGATTACGCATGGGCTCGCGTTCTTGGAGCGCACCATACCCACGGCATCCAAGGTGCGCGGAGCGCAACGCGTCGAGCGCCCTCGCTACAGCAGTGAGCGCCTACGCGAGGTGATCGCCAACGCTGTGGCTCATCGCCATTACGGCATTGCCGGGCCGATCCAGGTGCGTGTATTCAGCGACCGAATCGAGGTGACCAGCCCGGGCGCACCGCCTAACGGCGTCACTCCGGAGGCAATGCGCTTCGGTGTGTCGGTGCGTCGCAACCAGTTCTTGATGCAGCGCCTCACCGAACTGGGGCTTGTCGACGCGGTGGGCCGGGGAGTGGTGCTCCTCTATGACGAGGCCGCGGAGCTGAGCTTGCCCGAACCTCGCGTAGCGGTTCAGAACACATGGACTACCGTGACGCTTTATCTCGTCTGAAGTAAGCGCCCTCGCGCCGGGCGTCTGTGATAACGTACACTTGTACGGTCTCGGAAGCGCCGAGCCGCGAGCCAGCTTAGGAGAGTCATGCCGAAGACGATGTTCGACAAGATCTGGGAGGCCCACGAGGTCGGCTCCGCCGACTCGGACCTGCTCTACATCGACCTGCACCTCGTGCACGAGGTGACAAGCCCGCAGGCGTTTGAGAGTCTGCGTCTGGCGGGGCGCAAGGTGCGCCGGCCCGACCGCACGCTTGCGACCGCCGATCACAACACGCCCACCGACGGCACGCCCGTGGCCGCGCGCATCAAGGACGAGCTCTCGCGCGTGCAGGTGCAGACGCTTGAGCGCAACTGCGCCGAGTTCGGCGTGCCCGTCTACTCGCTGGGCTCAGAGCGCCAGGGAATCGTGCACGTGATCGGACCCGAGCTGGGAGTCACCCAGCCCGGGATGACGATCGTGTGCGGGGACTCCCACACCGCCACCCACGGCGCGTTTGGAGCACTCGCCTTCGGGATCGGCACGAGCGAGGTCGAGCACGTGCTTGCCACCCAGTGCATGGTCCAGCACAAGCCGCGCTCGATGCGCATCCGCTATGAGGGTGCGCTTGGTTTCGGCGTCACCGCCAAGGATCTGATCCTCGGCACGATCGGGCAGATCGGCGTCGGTGGCGCCACCGGCCACGTCGTCGAGTACGTCGGTCCCGCGATCGAAGCGCTGAGCATGGAGGGTCGCATGACCGTCTGCAACATGACGATCGAGGCCGGCGGGCGCGCGGGGATGATCGCCCCCGACGAGACGACCTTCGCGTGGTTCTCCGAGCCTGGCGAGCAGTGGCCCGGCGGGCGGCCCGGGGCGCCGAAGGGCGCCGAGCTGGATGAGGCGATCGTGCGCTGGCGCGCGCTGCGCAGCGACGAGGAGGGCGCCTATGACAGCGAGGTGGTCGTCGACGCCTCGGCGCTGTCGCCGCAGGTGACCTGGGGCACGACGCCCGGGATGGTCGTGCCGGTCGCGTCGAGCGTGCCCTCGCCCGATGAGTTCGACTCGCCCGCTGACCGTGACGCGACCGAGCGTGCGCTGGCGTACATGGGTCTACAGGCCGGAACTCCGATCGAGCAGATCGCGATCGATCGCGTGTTCATCGGCTCGTGCACCAACTCGCGCATCGGCGACCTGCGTGCCGCCGCCAGGGTGGTCGAGGGCCGTCGCGTGGCCGACAGCGTGAACGCGATGGTGGTGCCGGGCTCCCAGCAGGTAAAGGCGCAGGCCGAGGCGGAGGGGCTTGACGAGGTGTTCCGCGCCGCCGGCTTTGACTGGCGGGTAGCCGGCTGCTCGATGTGCCTGGGGATGAACCCCGACACGCTGGCACCGGGCGAGCGTTGCGCCTCGACCTCGAACCGCAACTTCGAGGGTCGTCAGGGGCGTGGTGGGCGCACTCACCTCGTCTCACCCGAGATGGCTGCCGCGGCCGCCATCGAGGGTCACTTCACCGACATCCGCAACTGGAGCTAAGAGTCATGGATCCGATCAGCACCGTTTCCGGCAACGTCACGCACCTGGACCGCGCCGACGTCGACACCGACCAGATCATGCCCAAGCAGTTCCTCAAGCGCGTGGAGCGCACCGGGTTCGGGCAGTTCCTGTTCTACGACTGGGCCAAGGAGCCGGGCTGGGAGCTGCCGGCGAACCCGATCCTCGTGGCCGGCCGTAACTTCGGCTGCGGCTCCTCGCGCGAGCACGCGCCGTGGGGGTTGCAGGACTACGGCTTCCAGGCGATCGTGGCGCCGAGCTTCGCCGACATCTTCTACTCCAACTGCACCAAGATCGGGCTGCTGCCGGTCGCGCTCTCAGAAGAGGACTGCCGCGCGCTCGCGCACGCGGGGGAGGGAGAGGTAGACCTCGAGGCCCAGGAGGTCTGTTTCGCCGGTCGCCGAGTTGCCTTTGAGATCGACCACGAGATCCGCCGGCGGCTGCTGGGGGGCCTCGACGACATCGGCGTCACGCTTGCGCAGGACGCGACGATAGGCGACTACGAAGCCTGGCGCGAGCGCACCGGCCCGCCCCTGCCGGACACGGCTGCGCTCTAGCGGACGCCCTGGCCGAGGGTCGCGAGGCCCACCTGGCTCCGCCGCTGCCCTCGAGCGTCCCGTGGCCTTTTGGCGGATACCGCGAGCGGTGGGATGATCGGTGCGCGGGCGGCTTGCCCTCGGGGTGCCGTCCAAGCGTTGTCAATCATCCCAATGAGAAGGTGATAAGCCATGAAAACCTTTGTCTTATTTGTCGTGCCGTCGATGATTGTCGTTCTGTTGGCGCTCGCCGCAACGTCTGTCGCCGCGGCCGAACCGGTGTGGTTAGCGAACGGCGTGGAAACGCTCAGAAGGGCATCTGGCGCCCAAGGTGGCGTCCAAGAATATACATATGAAGAATTCATGGGCACCAAAATCAAGGTCAAGACCTCGTGTATCATGTTTGAGCGCGGGTATATCGCGGGCAATGCGGCGGGATCGAACACGAAATTAGACGAAACCACAGAAGTATTAAGCATAAATCTAACGCTTCCGCTCGAATGTCACTACGTCGAAGAAGGGCCGTGCAGCAAAGCCGAAAGCCCTAATATGACCGCGATAAACCTACCTTGGGCGACCGAATTGGTGATGAGCGGTACCAAATTCCGGGACAGGATCAGGCGCGTCAGCGGTACCGCCAATCCCGGTTGGAAGCTAATCTGCTTAGTGCTTGGAGTAGCAGTCACGGAAAGTTGCACTTCCGCCTCTGGCGAACCCGAACTAGTCAACTTCGTCGCTAACGAAACGGTGGATGTCATTTTCAGCAAAACGCTCGAACCCAATTACGAATGCACCGGCTCGAAAAAAGCCACTATGAGCATCGAAGGGAATATCGAAATGAAATTGAACCCAGGCGAACCCCTGGAAGTCTCCTGAGCTAGGTCAGCCGGCGCGGCGTCCGGTGGGGGAGCCCTTCGCTCTCCTTCCCGGGCGCGTCGCCGCCGCGGGCGCTCGCCGTGTACAGTTCGCGTGCGGCCGTGGCGAATCTCCGTCGGCGAGACGCCAATCGGAAACAGAGGCCAAACAGAAACAAATGACACGAAACGGACGCCACAAGATCGTCACGCTTCCTGGCGACGGGATCGGCCCTGAGATCCTCGCCCCGACGCTCGAGCTGCTGCGCGCCGTCGGGGAGTTCCAGTTCGAGTCTCACGCTTTCGGTGGCGCCTCGATCGACCTGCACGGCACGGCGCTCACCGACGAGACGCTTGCCGCGTGTCGCGGTGCCGACGCCGTGCTGCTGGCCGCCGTTGGCGGACCGAAGTGGGACAGCACCGACCCGCACGCGCCGCGGCCCGAGCAGGGCCTGCTCGGGTTGCGCAAGGGGCTCGGTCTGTACGCCAACCTGCGCCCGGTCAAGCCATTGCCGGCGCTGTATGACGCCTCGCCCCTGCGGCGCGAGCGGATCGAGGGCACCGACCTGCTTGTCGTGCGCGAGCTCACCGGCGGGATCTACTTCGGCGAGAAGACCCGCACCGAGAACTACGCCTCTGACGTGTGCGCCTACTCGCGCGAGGAGATCGAGCGGATTGCGCGCACCGCATTCGGCGCGGCGCGCGCAAAGGTCACGAGCGTGGACAAGGCCAACGTGCTTGAGACCTCCCGCCTGTGGCGCGAGGTGGTCATGGGGGTGCACTCCGCCGAGTTTCCCCACATCGAGCTGGAGCACGTGCTCGTCGACAACGCCGCCATGCAGCTCGTCGCGGCGCCGCGCCACTTCGACACGATCCTGACCGAGAACATGTTCGGTGACATTCTCAGCGACGAGGCCGCGATGATCACAGGCTCGATCGGGATGCTCCCAAGCGCGTCGCTTGGAGCGGATGGTCCGGGCCTGTTCGAGCCCGTGCACGGCTCCGCTCCGGACATCGCCGGCCGTGGGATCGCCAACCCGCTCGCGATGTTTCTCTCGGCCGCGCTGATGCTGCGCCACGGTCTGCATTTGGAAAGCGAGGCTGCCGCTGTGGAATCGGCTGTTGAACAGGCGCTCGAGCGCGGCTTGCGCACCCCCGACCTCGGAGGAGACGCGGGCACCGCGGAGGCGACACGGGCGGTGCTGGAGTACCTCTAGCGACAAACTTGCCTGTGCAGCCGTGTCACAGGACCCGTTCTGGACGAACTGCATCAGCGTTGCCCGAGAAGCACCTGGGCAGCGGTAGGAGCGGGCGTGAGCGGTGCGTTAAGCGATAGGGTGCGGCCGACCGGATCGGACGCTTGGTGGCGAAAGCGTGCAGAGCCAGGCTTCCCTGCGAGGCGCTTTCCTTGCCTTCATTCACAGGAGGTTGACAGTGCGCGTTGACGTTGATGGTGTGGGCATTGAGTATGAGGTGACCGGCGAGGGCCGGCCGGTGGTTTTGCTGCATGGGTTTCCGGACTCGGGGCGGCTCTGGCGCCATCAGGTCCCGGCGCTGGTAGAGGCGGGATTCAAGGTCATCGTTCCTGACCTGCGTGGCTACGGCCGGTCGGACAAGCCCGCGGAGGTGGAGGCGTACACGATGGATCTGCTCGTCGGTGATGTGCTGGCTGTGCTCGGCGCCGCGGGCGCCGAGCGAGCCGATGTGGTGGGCCACGACTGGGGCGCCGGTGTGGCGTGGGCCACCGCGTTGATGGCTGCTGAGCGCGTCGAGCGTCTCGTGGCGCTGTCGGTCGGGCATCCGGCGGGGTTCTTCGCGGACGGTTTCGAGCAGCACGAGAAATCGTGGTACATGCTCCTCTTCCAGTTCCCGGGGATCGCGGAGGAGTGGCTGTCGGGGAACGACTGGGCCAACTTCCGGGCGTGGGGTCACCACCCCGATGTTGACGCGGCGATCGCCGAATTGGAGGCGAACGGGTCACTGACGCCGGGCCTGAACTACTACCGGGCGAACATTCCCCCCGCGCGCTTTCTGCCCTCGAACCTCGTGCCGCCGCCGATACAGGCATCGACGATGGGCGTGTGGAGCTCGGGGGACTTCGCGCTCACCGAGGGCCAGATGACCAGATCGGCCGGCAACGTCGCCGGCCCGTGGCGCTACGAGCGCCTCGACGGCCCCGGGCACTGGATGCAATTGGAGGCGCCGGACGCGGTGAATCGGCTGCTCATCGACTTCCTGGAGGGCAAGCAATGACTACGATCGATCTCGAGAAGTTGCTGGCGCAAACCACGTAGGCATAGGGGAAGAAAGCATCTCTACGGGCGGTGAAGGCGGCTCATATGCTGCATGCGAATCGGGAGAGGCCGTCACGGGTGGAGGCTATGACTTCACCGAAGGGCCAGCCAATGGGAAATTTGCTTTGAACGCGGATCGTCCGAGCGACCAGGGGGTCTTGATCCTGGATAGGCCGGCCAGCACACATCCGGACTTGATTGGCCCAATCTACACACACCTGGCTCCGAGCAACGGTGCTCAGGCGAGCGGGTGGTTCAGCTCGGTAAAGAACGAAACGGGTTCGTCGCTGAAGATCCGCAGCTACGTGCTGTGCGCCTCACCATAAGGCACTTGCCGTAAGCGGAGTGGTGGCCTGTGTCTAGCGCATGGGCCACCACGCACCGTGTCAGGCGGACCAGGTGCCTCGCGAGCGGGGCTGGGTTCCGAGCGGAAAGCGCGCCACCGACCACCGGACCAATTGGCGACGTGGCTGCGTTTTGTGACGCAGTCTGATCGGGCGGTTGGAGGTGTTATATGTGGATCAGCGTCGCGCGAGCGAAGTCGTCGGGGCCGGCGCCGGCGCGGGCGATCGCGGATCCGGCGGGGCTCCAGAGCGAGGAGACGCCAGCGGTATGATCAAAGCCACCGCCCGTCGCGCCGGCAAAGCTGGCAAAGCCGACGTAGGAGTTACAGGCCTGGGCGATCCGTCGTGCTCGCTGCTCTTGGATCTCCAGCTCGGTTGGGAGGTGGACCAGGCCGGCGAGATAGACCTCGACATTGAGGGCGGCAGTCTCACTGATGTGCTGCTCGACGCCTGTGTCCTTGCAGATCCCCAATCCGACACGCCAACCGTCGACCTCGATCACGACAGGCCCGTCGCCCGGCAAGAAGTGGGCCGGCTCCTCGCCACCGAGAAAGCACTTGCGGTAAGCGACGGTGACGCCCTTCGCGCTGACGTGCAGCAAACCGATGTAAGCCCCGGATCCCAAGCCGCGGATCGGCGCTCCCACAAGCGCGACGCTCTGCGTTTCCTCACAGGCCCGGACGATGATGCTCAGAACGCAATCGTCGAGCGCGATCGGATCTGCATCAAGCTCATAGCCAGTCAGCGACAGCTCAGGGAAGATGACAACCCGCGCTCGCGCCCTGCGGATCAGCTCGGCATGTGCCCGCGCGTTGCTGTGCATGTCCTTCGCTGCACACCGTGGCTGCGCGACGGTGACCGAAAGAGGCGCTTGCATGACACGAGAATAATCCGACACGTTCACACAGCGTTTCGTCGAGCGTGGAACGCGGGCCGCTCTGCTCTCGCCTACTCAAGCAAAGCGCCATCGCGTCTGGCTGAACTGCTCACCCTTGCCGAAGCCGAGAATCGTCGTGGGCGCGACTCGATAGACGAGCGCCTCACCACGCCGGATCGCGTCGCTGAGACCGAACCACGTGCCCTCGGGTGCTGTGAAGCGCACCCCGTACTTCGACTCGTAGGCATTGGCGACGAGGCCGAGCTCCCCTGTGTCGCTGACCTCGACGGCGTGTCCTTCGACCACGACATCGAGACCATCGAGTCCATTCTGGCCCGTCGTGAGAATGCAGTATGGGTTCTGCCGAAGGTTCTTTGCCTTGCGCTCCTCCGGACCCGTGCAAAAGTACATCGAGTCGTTGTGCCACACGGCCAACAGCGGCGTGACGTGCGGGCGTCCATCGGGACGCACCGTCGAGATCCAGAACACCTCCGCCTCATCGATGTGCCGGCGGCCCTCCGCCCAACCTGTCGGGGTCGCCCCCGGGCTGCTGAACCCAGCGTGTAGCTCCGTCACCGGCATCTTCACCGCCATATCATCTCCCTTTAGCCGAAAGGTAAGACTAGCTCTCACCAACCTCGGCTCTCATAGACCTCGCTGACTGCCCAAAGTCATCGGTGGACCCAATCGCCTGCGTGCCGCCAGCCTCTGTTGGCGGCGACGAGCTCGGGGCTGTCCACCCAACCAACACGAAGAGCTCGCGTCTAGCGCAACCTCGAGCTCGCCTCGAGCTCCAGCTCGGCCTCAGTAAGGCGTCTCGCGCGCCTGCATATCTGCCGGTAAAAACGCAGCTGGTGGGTCCTGCCGAAGAGGCGGAACCCCGTTCTCAGCACGAACGGACCAGTCTGGGCAGCCCGGGAGAAGGCGTGGATTCGCGCGAAGACGATCGGGGAGGACGAACGAGGGAACGCCGAGCGACGCGCGCTGTTCGTCGGACTGTGGCCGCCGATGCTCTGGCTGATGGGAGACGCCGTCAGCCGCCAGGGCACGCGACGTTCGCGCAGGCGGGGCATGTCGCGTATGAGGGCTGCGGCTCGCAGTGTCAAGCTGCGCTAGGTGGCTCCTGCGCGGACGACACCCAAGCCGCACAGCGTGGAAGCAGTGCTCTTTGACAAAACCTAGAATCTTGATAGAATTTGTGCACAATGTTGGCTCTCGCTTACATCGAGGCGATCACCATCGCCTGAAGTGGACGCAACGGCTATCGCGTAAGGACCGGAGCGAGCGCCTCGCTGTAGACGCCCGACGCTACCGGGAGCGGGGCTGTCTAAGCTTTTCTGCGCATCTGGGTGTAGCGCTGATAGTCGGCGCGTGTGTGTAGAGCAGGCTCGTGGGTGCCTGCGGGGTGCTGGCGGGAGATGAGGTCTGCGAGTACCTCTTGCAGATGCGATGGCCGATCGCTGTCCGGCGGTGTCTGTGTGGACGTTGGAATCGTCACCCCGGCGAGCGGGTCGTCGCTGCGCGGCGTGTCGAGGGTAAGCACTGCGGAGATGTCGATGGCGACTTCGTCGCGCTTGGTCAGCGCTGGCAGTTTCCAGCGGTTCTCTAGTGTCTTGAGGATCGAGGTGTGGTCGAGTGGCGTGGCGCCGTCGGGAACGCGAAAGACGGTGCCGGCCTGGATAAGCGGGGAGACGAGGACGGTTGGGACGCGGGGGCCGAACCGCGTGAAGTCGAATTCGTATTCGCCGCTGGTCGTGTCCGGGGGAGTGGCTCCCCCCCGGAGAGCACCGGCAGGGCTTGGGGTGTGAAGCACCCCATGATGTCGTTCGCCGTGGTCCCGGGCACGATCGACCAGCCCTCTTCTTGCTGCCATTTCAACGTGTAGGCGAAGTCAGCGACAAAGCCCTCCATCGCCGGGACCGTGCCGGGCGCGGGAGTCGTCGTCGAGCCGAACAACTGGCTGTTGGTCGCCATATATCCCTCACCTGGATCCGCGCCTGGCATGAGATAGGCGTTTGGCCTGTCCGGTTCGATCGGGAACACCGCGACGGGGTCACTGCCGCCGCCGGGATTTGACTCGCCGCCTTTGAGTCCCGCAAACGGCTGTCCGCCCGGCGACACGTTGCCCTCGCTGGCGTAGAGGTAGCCCAGCATGTGATCCATCGAACGATTCTCCAGCATCAGAACCACGATGCTCTCGATTGACGACAGTCCGGCCATATCCCCGTCCTTTTTGACTCCCGCGCACTCACATCGCATGGATACCTGATCGCCCCAGCTCACCGACGATAGGTCCACCTGTCAAAGCAATGAATAGAAACTGTGGACTCGACGTAAAGCCAAGGTTCGAACCGAAGCGACACGCGACCGGGCGACTATACAGCTTAAGTAGAGCAGAAGTCAGTCAACAGGACTGTTCTGGTATTTTGACATACGCTGGTCTCGATTCACGAGCCGTATAACGGCCGGGCAGCATTCATGTAGCGCCGACGCCTCCAGAAAGGAGCGCAGCAATGAGCGAGGGACATGTCGAACTCCCTGGAAGCAAGCGGCCACGTAAGCAGGGTGCTGAGCGGGTCCGCGATCTCGATGCGGATGCGCGCTTTGAGGTGACGGTCATGCTGCGAGGTCAGAGGCTTCCGCCCCTGGACACGAGTAAGCCGGCCATGACCAGGAACGAACTGGAAAGTGGCTACGGAGCGAGTCCCGGGGATATCGCACAGGTCCAGGCGACGCTCGGGCGCTTCGGCCTGACGGTCGGCGCGGTCTCGCGCATCGGACGCAGCATGCGGGTCACCGGCACCGCTGCACAGATGCAGGACGCGTTCCAAGCCGGTCTGGGGGTCTACCGCAACGATGACAGGGGCGAGTTTCGCGGTCGCGAGAACCCGGTGCAGATCCCTACCGAGCTCGACAGCATCGTGACGGGGGTATTCGGCCTCGATCAGCGCCGGGTCGCACGCAGGGTCAGCGGTGCTCCGGTCGCTGCGCAAGCCGCGAGGGGGCAGGCGACGGGTCTCGGACCCAGTGACCTTGAACAGCACTACAACTTCCCTGCGGGCCGCGCCGAAGGGCAGAAGATCGCCATCGCCGAGTTCGGCGGCGCTTACTTCCCGAAAGACCTCGACACGTTTTGCGCGCAGCACGGCCTGCGAGCGCCGCAGATAGCCACTGTGGACGCCGGTGTGACGCCGCTCACCCCTGAAGCAGTCAAGCAGCTCCCGCGAGCACAGCAGCATGAAGTGTTGGAAGCCTCGGGGGAGGTGATGATGGACATAGAGATCGTCTCCGGCCTGTGCCCGGCCGCCGAGATCTTCGTCTACTTCTCTAGCTTCGATGAGAAGGGCTGGATCGATCTGCTCAACCAAGTCATCGGCGGGCAACCCGCAACACCGTCGGTGCTGTCAGTGAGCTGGGGTCTTGCCGAGGACAGCCCGGAATGGTCTGGAGCGGCGCTCGAAGAAATCAACAAGCTCTTGGAAGCCGCGGCGCACCTGGGGATCACGGTCTGCGCCGCCTCCGGCGACGACGGGTCCGGTGACCAGATCGAAGACGGAGCTTTTCATGTGAACTTCCCCGCGAGCAGTCCGTTCGTCCTGAGCGTTGGTGGCACCATGCTCCAAGAGGACGGTGAAGGGGAAGACGACGAGGTCGTCTGGTGCCAGCCCCCCGGAAGGCGCAACGGTGGGGGAGGCGCAACCGGAGGCGGCGTCAGCGTCCACTTCGACCAGCCGGCCTGGCAACAGGCGGTCCCGGTGATTTCGCTGAACCAAAGCAGCATTCAGGGCCGTGTGGTTCCGGACATAGCCGCGCTCGCCGGTCCTCCCGGGTACGACCTCGTGACCGACGGCAAACGGGAACCAAGTGGCGGGACCAGCGCCGCCACCCCACTGTGGGCCTCGCTGATCGCACGGATGCTGGCATTGGGGAAGCCCACCCAGGGCCAGACCTTCCTCGCACCGCTGCTGTACGGCGATTCGACCGGCGGACAGGCTGTGGGTGAGGCCGGCTGCACCGACATCACCAAAGGCAACAACGCCTCCGAACCAGACCCAGGTAAGGGATACGAAGCAGCTAAGGGCTTCGACGCCGTCAGCGGCTGGGGAGTACCCGACGGCCAGAAGCTGCTCGCCTCGCTCCCTTGATCACCCGATGAGCGAGACCGACGCAGAGCAGCCTGTTAGCTCATCGGCCAAGGCCAAAGGGCGCTTCTTTAGTCGAGGCTGGAAGTTTGTTTACGCCGTGTCGGCCGTTCTTACGGCGTTGGCGGCGATCGTGACGAGTTCAAATACGCTCAGATCCTTTCTGTTTCCACACAAAGCCGCCAGCGGAGCGCACATAGTCGCCGAAATGGAATCGGACATTACTTTTCAGGAGTACGACAAAGACCTCCAGCTGCGTCCAGCGTCGACTGCCGCGGTCCTCGGCGGTGCGTCTTCCCGGCCGGAGATCAGGAACAGCTTCTCCGTCTACGCTGGGCGCGTCACCCCGCGGCCGGTCGCCGGAAGGTTGGTCGCCGTCTCCTTCGAAGGAGAAACCAAAACCGCGGAAACCAAAAGCGCAGAAGCGAAGATCAAGGAAGAAGGCGAAAAAATCAAGGAAGAAGCCAAGCGCGACGAAGAAGATGCCGCTCGAGAAAAGGCCAGGGTGGCCGCGGAACAGAAGAGCGCGGAAGCGCGGGAGCAGGAAGAACAGAAGAAGGAGCAGGAAGACCAGAAGCGAGCCGAAGAAACCCAGGCCCAAGATGCGGCGCAGGCCAAAGCCGAGCAAGCAAAGGCAGAAAAGGCAGGGAAGAAAGCCAAAACAGCAGACGAAACGGTGCAGGCAAAGAGAAGGGAAGCCGTTCGCTCGCCCACGCAAAAGCGGATCGAAGGCGGCACGTCGGCTGGCCGGGTCGAAGAAGTCCTCCACCAAGCCGGCGTGCCGGAACGGTGTCGGCCGACATGTGCCCTGAAGCCGATCATCGAAAAGGCGCTCAAGAACACGTCGGGCAACACGACAACGGCGACGCTAGAGGTCCGTAGGGTAGCGATGCGGGGTTCTGGTGCGAGCGTCCACTTTGAAGTCACCCTGAAGGGGCTGGAACACAAAGAGGTCGTCCTGACCTACGCGCTCGTGCAGAACAGCGGCCCACCGCCACCCGAACCGTATCAAGGCAGGGTGACCATCAAGACCTTCGCTCCTAAGAGCGAAGAAGAAGTGGTGGTTGGCAGCCGCTGGGTGGCGGTACCGTCGAACTCTCAGGAGTATCACCTCGAGCTCACGGTCGTTGACAGCGAAAAGGAAGTGGCCTTCCACGACACGAGTCCCTTCCGATAACGGTTCGGGCGCTCAGTTCGGGCGCTCGTTTGTCACGTGCTCGACAGCCACTGAGGGGGGGTCCAATCCCCGTCTGGGTCGGTGGTTTGCCCCACCTCGATCAGATGACCGTCGGGATCGCGGATGTAGCAACGGATCTCGTACGCGTGCTGCTTCGGCGGCGTCAGGAATTGAGCACCACGGGCGCTCCATTCGGCGTACACGGCCTGGATGTCCTTCACCCGGATATTGAGGAAGCTGCTGACCCGGTCGGGATCCCGTGGCGTCTCCAGAGTGACCGCCGGCTTGTCGTCGGTCGGGCCCCCGCCGGAATTGATGACGATCCAGCTGTTGGCCAGTTCGACATTTGCTGGCTCCCCGGGGCGGACCACCCTGCCGCCGAGTACCTCGGTGTAGAAGCGTCGAGAACGCTCGACATCGTCCGAGACGATGAAGTGGGTCAGCACAATTCCCTCTGCTGACGGTCCGAGTTCGGCCATCTGCCACCTCCACTGGTTGGGACTCATACCCCGCTTACGGACGGAGTCTACCGCCGATACCGCGATAATCGGGGACTCTTTCTCGTTCCACGGTACAGCTATAGGCAGTATTCGCCAGGATCGACGCTCGAGCGTTTCCTAGTCGATCTGGACGGGTGCGCCGGGTAGTTGGTTGGGCGGCCGACGGTCGTCACGGTCGCGGCACCTGTGCCGGTGCCCCAGCTGGGGACGGGCGCGGCGATGCAGGACGCCGCGATGCTGGTCAGCCCGAGCGCGCTCCAGCCCTAAGTAACTGCATTGGGGCCAGTTACGCCGAGGTTGCCCGATCCATCTTTCTTCTCCAGGTTGAAGATCGTTTTGGGCAGTTTGGGGATTGACCCCGGTGCAGGTGCGCTACCAGGCTTGGGTGGTGAGGAGGGGGGGGTGACGGGACGGTTTGCCATAGCTATGAGGCTAGCGCAGCCGCCGCGGCAAGACCAGCGGTCTCCAGAACAAGCGCGCCAAGCGACAGCGCCAAGAGCCAGGACAACCGCTTCACGGCCCTCAAATTCGTCTCGCGCTGCTCCTCAAACGCTTCCGCGAGGGCGAGGTCGACCATCGGCTGCTCGAGTATCCCCTGCTCCCACAACGCCCGATAGGTGCCCGGCGCGTTCACGCTGAAACCCAGCTCATACGGTCGCAGTAGCAGCACGACGACGAGCAGCAGACCACCTGCCCCTAGCAGTCCGGCGGCTGCCGCGAGTGTCTGTAGGGCGCCATCTGGATGCCCGTCGTGGAAGACCGCCTTGGCCAGCAGCGACGCGATCACCGCGCCGGCGGCGAGCAGAGTCGAACCGCGGCTTCGCACCTCGGCAACCTGGCGCTCCTGCTCGGCGAGCGCCTCCAAACCGAGTTGATATATCCGCTCCTCGAAGCTCGCCACAGCGAGAACAGAATGCCTCGCCCATCGGACGCCCACTCGTGCTGCCCGCGTCGCAGCTCGATCTCCTGCCGCGTATCCATATGGGACGCGACACGGAGAGATTGGCACTTCAAGCTCAGCGCGAGCTGGCGCTTGTCGGTCATCATCGGCTCGCTCCGATCGATCTCCTGATCGCCGCCTGTGCGCACGAAGTCGGCGCGGGGGTGCTCCACTACGACAGCGACTACGACATCATCGCTACGTGCACATGTCTCCAGTTTGAGACTGAGTGGCTAGCGCCCTCGGGGACGCTTTAGGCGCAGAGGCAATGCTGGGAGCGGGAAGCCATGGGCGCCGCAAGCCAAAGCTTTGGAACACGAGCCTGGGCCTGTAGAATCGGCTGTCATACCTAGCAGCGCTAACCAGGAGACGACCACGTGGACACAAGCGACCTCATATGGATGAACGGAGAGTTCCTCGCCTGGGAGGATGCCAAGGTCCATGTCCTCACGCACGGTCTGCACTACGGCACCGGGGTGTTCGAGGGGGTGCGCTGCTATGACACCGAGATCGGTCCGGCCGTGTTCCGCAACGCCGAGCACATGGAGCGGTTGCTGCGCTCGGCCGAGCTGTACTACATGCCCGTGCCCTACAGCGCGCAGGAGCTGCAGGCGGTCACGCGCGAGCTGGTGGCGCGCAACAAACTGAGCTCTTGCTATATCCGCCCGATCGTCTACCGCGGCTATGGCTCGATGGGGCTGAACCCGATGGACGCTCCCGTGGACGTGACGATCGCCTGCTGGGAGTGGGGCACCTACCTGGGCGAGGATGGCATGCGCAACGGCATCCGCGCGAAGGTGTCCTCGTGGCGGCGGATCAGCCCGGACTCGCTGATCCCGCACGCGAAGGCCTCCGGTCAGTACCTCAACAACGTGCTCGCCAAGATCGAGTCGCTGAAGGCCGGCTATCAGGAGGCGATCCTGCTCGATGACAACGGCCACGTGTGCGAGGGCACCGGCGAGAACATCTATATCGTCACGGGTGGGGAGATCGTCACGCCCGGCCACCACAACTCGATCCTCGACGGGATCACGCGCCGCTCGGTGATGCAGCTCGCCTCCGACCTCGGCTACACCGTGGTGGAGCGCAACATCGCGCGCGCTGAGACCTATATGGCTGATGAGGTGTTCATGTCCGGCACCGCCGCCGAGCTCGTACCTGTGGTGGAGGTCGACGACCACAGGATCGCCAGCGGCAAGCCCGGCGAGGTCACGCGTCTGCTGCAGGGCGCGTTTGACGACGCGATCCACGGCCGCTCAGAGCGCTACCGCGAATGGCTCGACCCGGTCGAGGCGACCGTGAGCGCGCCATTGGCGCCGCCTGCCCCGACTCCCAACGGCTCGGCACTCCCCCCCCTCTCGGGGGTCCCCCTGGGGGGACCCCCGCGCGCCTGATGCGCGGTATACAGCTCTACGACGCCACCCTGCGCGACGGCATGGGGGGAGGCGGCATGAGCCTCACAGCCGAGGAGAAGCTGCGGGTCGTGCACGCGCTCGACGCGCTTGGCGTGCACATGATCGAGGCTGGTTTCCCCGCGTCGAACCCCAAGGAGCTCGCGCTGTTCGAGCTGCTTCAGGCAGAGACGCTGTCGGTGTCTGAGATCGTCGCGTTCGGGATGACCCGCCGGCGCGAGGGCTCCGCCGAGCAGGACGAGGGATTGCGGGTGCTGGCGCAGTCCTTCGTGCCGATCTGCACGCTTGTCGGCAAGAGCTCTGTCCTTCATGTCGAGAAGGTCGTGCGCGTCTCGCGCGAGGAGAACCTCGCGATGATCTCCGAGTCGGTCGCGTTCCTGATCGCTCAAGGCAAGCGTGTGCTGTTCGACGCCGAGCACTTCTTCGATGGCTACGCGCTCGATCCGGGCTATGCGCTCCAGACGCTTCGCGCGGCCGCCGGCGCCGGCGCCGAGCGGGTCGTGCTGTGCGACACCAACGGCGGCTCGCTGCCCGGGCGGGTGCGCGCGGTCATCGAGGCCGTGCGCTCAGAGCTACCCGACGTCGCCCTGGGGATCCACACGCACGACGACGGGGGCTGTGCGGTCGCCAACACGCTCGTTGCCGTGGAAGCCGGCGCCACGCAGGTGCAGGGCACGATCAATGGGATCGGCGAGCGCACCGGCAACGCCAATCTCCTCACGATCATCGCCGACCTGCAACTGAAGATGGGCTATGACGCACTGGCTCCCGAGGGACTGGCACGTCTCACCGAGACGGCACATCTCTTGGACGAGCTGCTCAACCGCACCCCAAATCCGGCACAGCCTTATGTCGGCAAGCATGCGTTTGCCCACAAGGCCGGTCTGCACGCCGCCGGCATCCGCGCCGACGTCGCCACCTTCGAGCACATCGATCCGGAGCTGGTCGGCAACGTGCGCGACGTGCTCGTCTCAGAGCTGTCCGGGCGCGCCACGGTGATCGAGAAGGCCTCTGAGGCCGGCATCGAGCTGGACGACGACGCGGCAGCTCGCACGGTCGAGCAGGTCAAGCGACTCGAGCACGAGGGCTTTCAGTTCGAGGCCGCCGACGGCTCGTTCGAGCTTTTGATGCGCCGCGAGGCCGGCGACTACGAGCCGCTGTTTCGTTTGGAGTCGTGGCGCGTGATCGTCGAGAAGCGCGCCGATGGCAATGTCGAGACGGAGGCCACGATCAAGATCTGGGCGCCTCCGGGGCCTGAGGAGCAGCGCTATGTGTGCACCGCGGAGGGCAACGGGCCCGTGCACGCGCTCGACCGCGCGCTGCGCGAGGCGATCGGCGAGACCCACCCGCATCTGCGCGACATCGACCTTGTCAACTTCAAGGTCCGGATCCTTGATGAGGCCAAGGGGACCGGGGCGGTCACCCGGGTTTTGATCGATGCGTCCGACGGGGTCAGGCTTTGGGGGTCTATCGGAGTATCGGAGAACTTGATTGCCGCTTCTTGGGATGCGCTTGTGGACTCATTGGAGTATGGGGTCCAGTCCTCTACACAGTCCCCGGCGACGAGCTCGATTCGCTCGACGGGCGAGAGCGGCTAGCCGTCTTAGCACGTATGAGCGAGGAGATCATTCCGCTGGCTCAGCCGGTCGTTGGCGCGCTTGAGGTGAAGTTGGTTGCCGAGGTGTTGGAATCCGGGCAGCTCTCGCTCGGTCCGCGGGTTGCCGAGTTCGAGCGGGGGTTTGCCGAGGTGGTCGGTAGTCCGTATGCCTCTGCTGTGTCCAGTGGTACCGCTGGACTTCATCTTGCGCTTCGCGCGGTCGGGGTCTGCGATGGCGATGAGGTGATCACCAGTCCGTTCTCTTTTGTGGCTTCGGCAAACGTCGCGCTCTATGAGCGTGCTCGGCCGGTCTTTGCCGATATCGATCCGGTGACGCTGAACCTCGACCCGCACGCTGCCGAGGCGGCTGTCAGCGAGCGCACGCGGGCGCTTTTGCCGGTGCATGTCTTTGGCTATCCCGCCAACATGAGCGCGTTTGAGGCGATCGCCGCTCGGCACGGGCTTGGGGTCGTGGAGGACGCCTGCGAGGCTCTGGGGGCCGTTCATGGCGATGGCACTCCCGTGGGTGGGCGCGGGAATCCCGCCGTGTTCGGGTTCTATGCCAACAAGCAGATGACAACGGGGGAGGGGGGGATGATCGCGCTTGGCGACAGCGCGCTGAAGGCCCGCATCGACTCCGAGCGCAACCAGGGACGCGCGCCCGACATGGGGTGGTTGGATCACGACCGGCTCGGGTTCAACTACCGGCTCTCGGACATCTCCTGCGCGGTCGGGCTTGGGCAGCTGCAGCGACTGGTGGGGATGCTCGAGCTTCGCGCGCGGCTGGCCAGAAGCTATCGGGAGGCGCTGGCTGGGATCGAGGGACTCGAGCTGCCCTGCGAAGATCACGAAGGAGAGCGGCGCGGATGGTTCGTGTTCGTCGTGCAGCTTCCGCGCGGTGTCGATCGCGACGGGACGGTGCGGGCACTCGCCGAGCGGGGTGTGCAGAGCAAGCCCTACCTGCCCGCGATCCATCTGATGAGCTTCTACCGCGAGCGCTTCGGCCATCGCGAGGGCGAGTTTCCGATCTGCGAGGACGTCGCGGCCCGCTCGCTGGCGCTGCCGTTCTACCCGGGGCTTGACGAGCAGCGGGTGCAGCGCGTGGCGCGCGCCCTGCGCGAAGCGCTCGGGCGCTGAGCTGTCGCTTCTCGCTCTGCAGCGGCCAGGGCGCCGGTGTGGCACTCGACTATTCGTCCAGGGAAAAATGTCTCTGACTTTTTCGCGTCGCGACCGGAACTGGCGAAAAGCGTGTCTGTGCAGGAGAAAGGCAGACTGCTCCCTCTCCAGGCTTGTTTCGTCATTTGGATCTTTCTAGTCTTGGAAAGATTCGGACTGGACGGCGTCGAGAGTCTCTGATAGGAATACAGCCGGTCCCTGCCAACCAAGGGAACCGAATGGGCAAGGCTCAGGGTCACGGGCGCCGGCAAGCAAGCTGAGCGCCCGGGCTCGGGCCTAAGGGCTCGTGTCCGGTGATGGATTCCTCGATGCCGTGCCGGTTACACTTCATGTTGGTGATCGTATGACTGCTGCTCCAACGTTCTTGACGCTTGGCCCGACCGGCACATGCCACGAGAACGCGCTGCTGCGCTATCTGGAGTTCCAGGGTCTCTCGGATGCGCGGATCGAGCTCGTGGGCGACCTGCTGGACGGGCTCGAGCGCGTTCGCGAGCTGCCCAACGCGTTTCTCGTGCAGTGCAGCGCCCACCCGGATGTGCACCTGGTCACCGAGCGCTATCGCCAGGAGGTGTTCGTCATCGACACGTTCATCTATCCGGCAAAGGAAATGGCGCTGCTCCTACGCGCCGACGTGGTGGGCGAGCCAAAGACGCTTGGGATCGTGCCGGCGGCGCTCGGCTATCCCGACCTCACGCGCTTTGAGCGCGTGGTGCAGGAGTCGGCCAATCCGATCGTGGCTCGCGAACTGCTAGCGGGCAAGTACGACGCCGGCGTCACGCTCGCCGAATACGCCGAGCAATACAGCGAGCAGCTGCACGTGCTCGAGCGCTACGGCGAGGTCGATACGACGTGGCTGGTGTACGGTCGTCGCCGGCGCTATGAGGGGCAGCTGATCGGCCACCACATCCCGTGGCTCTTCACGGGCGAGCCTGGGCCCAGCGCGACTCCCGAGTGCGAGCAGGTGACCGCCGGCGAGGGCTACGCGCTCGGGCGGCTCGACATGCTCGGCGACGGCTATGGCTTTCGCAAAGTCCGCCGCGGGCTGGGCGTGACCGCTTTCGGTGTCAACGCGCTCGTCAGGCCCGCCGGCTATGAGACGAAGTGGCACTATCACGACCTTCAGGAGGAGCTCTACTTCGTGCATCGCGGCGCGATCGAGATGCAGTTCGGCGACGGCTCCAGCCACCGTCTCGAGGAGGGCGCGTTCGCGCGCGTCGACGCCTCCACGCCGCGCAAAATCCGGATCCTCGGCCCCGAGGACACGGTGTACGTGTGCGCGGGCGGCAAGGACGGCTACATCGGCCACGACGGCCGCGCGCACGAGGACGGGACGAGAGAGTAGGAGACAGTGGATCTCGAACTGGGGGGGAAGGTGTTCCTGATCACAGGCGGCTCCAGCGGGCTCGGCAAGGCGCTCGCCGGGCGGCTCGTGCAGGAGGGCGCGCGCGGTGTCGCGCTGATGGCCCGCGACGCCGAGAGGCTGGCGGCCACCGCGGGCGAGCTGCGCCAGGCCGGCGGTGATGTGCTGGAGCTCGCAGGCGACGTGCGGCGCGTCGATGACCTCGAACGCTTGGTCAAATCCGCGAGCGATCGCTGGGGGCAGATCGACGGTCTCGCCAACAACGCCGGCGAGCTCGCGGCCGGGCCGTTCGCCGAGCACGATGACGCGGTCTGGGAGCAGGACCTGGCTCTCAAGCTAATGGGCGCGGTGCGGCTCACGCGCCTGGCGCTACCCGCGCTGCGCGAGAGCCACGGCGCCGTCTTGAACACGCTTGCCGTCTCGGGCAAGGCCCCAGAGGCGCTCACCACACCGACGTCGGTCTCGCGCGCCGCGGGCCTGGCGCTCACCAAGGCACTCTCGCGCGAGCTGGCGCCCGCGGGGATTCGCGTCAACGCCGTGCTGATCGGGGTGGTGGAAAGCGGCCAGCTCGAACGCTACGCGGCCGAGGCGGGGATCACGCCGCGCGAATACTACGAGCGAATGGTCACGAGCTCGCGAATCCCGCTCGGGCGCGTGGGCAGGCCGGGGGAGTTCGCGGATCTCGCCGCGTTCCTGCTGTCGGCGCGGGCGTCGTATGTGACCGGCACAGCGGTCAACCTCGACGGCGGGTTGTGCCCGGTGGTGTAGAGAGCTCATTCGGTCCGCGCCGCTCGCGCACGTACGTCCGCCGTTAAGGCTATTAGTCGCTTTCCGGAGATTCGGATTATATTTCTCCTTGTTATGTCCGACCTCGCCGAATCCGAGTTCAAGCGACGCTTCGCTCGCGCCACGCTCGTGTCGCTGGTCGCGATCCTGGTCGGCATTGGGCTCGGCGCGTGCGGCAGCGCGCACAATGCGGTCGAGCCGGCCTCGCGCGCGTCTTCGAGTGAGCATTTGGCGCTGCCGAAGATCGAACCCGCTGAGGACGAAGACGACGACTCCGACAAGTACGGCAACGAACCGGACAACGAGAACGAACCGTTTGGCCACCCCGCCGACGCCACCGACGCGCGGCGTATCACGGCGGTGCTCAGGCGCTACTACGCCGCGGCTGCACGGGGCGACGGGGCGCTCGCGTGCGGGCTGCTCTACTCGCCGGTGGCCGAAGGGGTGGCTGAAGACTACGGCGGGTCGAACGCTCCCGCCGATCAGCGCGGGGAAACGTGCGCGGTGGTCCTCTCCAAGCTGTTCGACCAGCAGCACGGGCAGCTGAAGGACGGCGCGAAGCTGCGAGTCGCGGCTGTGCGTGTCGAGCTCAACCAGGCCTCGGTGCGCTTTGGCTTGGGCGGCGGACAGCCGGACCAGTACATCATGGCCCACCGCGAACGGGGCGCCTGGAAGGTCGGCACGATGTTCTCCTTCGAACACCCGGTGGGCGTGGAATGACGCGCCTCAGCGTTGGGGTCAAGTGGGCGCTCGTGCTCGCGGCGGCGCTCCTGCTCGGCGTGGGCGCGAGCGGCTGCGGCGGGTCCGGCGACGCCGCCCCAAATCGCGGGGCGAGCTCGACCGAAGACGAAACGGTGCTCGACTTCGGCCACGCGGCCGACGCGTCGCAGACACGGGCGGTTGGCGCGTCGGTGGAGAGCTATTACGCGGCGGCCGCCGCCGAGCAGAGCGAACGCGCCTGCGGACTGCTGTACTTCACGTTCGCCGAAACGCTCGCGGAAACCTACGGCCGCGCGCCGTGGCCTCGCTACCTGAACGGCGCCACCACGTGCCAGGTCGTCCTCGCGCGCGTGTTCAAGCACTTCCACGCGCAACTGCAGATGCGCCCCACGGTCACGCTCGTGCGGGTCAAGGGCAACCGCGCGCGAGCGCTGCTCGCTTGGAAGACGCTGCCTGCTGCCTATGTCGAAACGATGCTCGAAGGCGACACGTGGAAGCTCAACGAGGTGCTCGCCACGGCGCTTTCCTGATCGGCCGAGCGCCGGCGCCTCATGTCATGGTCGTGTCGAACAGCGCGTCGATCTTCCACTTGCCCGCTTCGCGTTCCACCACGATCTCGGCCTCCGGGGCCGTTTTGAACGAGAGCGCCGCCAACCCCAGGTTCCCCTTCACGTGCACGGTCGTGACCGCCATCGTGGCGGGGTTCTCGCCGACCAGTCGCGCGTGCTGCTGTGCGAGCAGCTGGGACATCGCCGCAGCACACGCGCTGGAGGCGCCGTCGCTGGTGGTCGCGATCCCGGCTGCAAGGTTTGCGCTCAGCAACGAGCACGCGGTGGGGGCGTTGGCCGCCGCCGAAGCGGTGTAGTAGCGCTTGATCAGGCTGGCCACCGCCCGCATGACGGCCGGGCTCGCCTTCGGTCCGTAGCTGGCCAGCAGACCCAGGTCGTCGTTGGGAGGATGGCCGTCGTAATGCTCGGCATCGTCGAAGTCGCTATCTCCGTCCCGCTTTGAATAGCCACGGGCCACGGTCGTGCTCGTCCGCGCGGCCGCGACGGTGGAGGTCGGCGCGCTCGTGTGTGTGGTGCTTCCCGATCCGCACGCGAGCACGGTCGTGCTGAGCAGCGCAGCGAGCAGCAGCACAAGCGATTGCCTCATCCTCAATCCTCCCCTCTCGCTGGTTGGCCTCTAAATCCTAGCGCCATCGAGAGATGCGGTCAATCCAAATCTTTGGACTGAGGGTAAGATCTTGCATTGATGTCGTCGCTCCCAACCACACACCACGGACGCATGAGAGTGCTGCTGTTGTGTGCAGTGGCGTTGCTGGCGATCGACATGTGCGCGTGCGGTTCGACCGACCGACCGCATGGCGCAGCAAGCGGGGCGTCGACAAACGAAGTGCTGGGGAACCCTGCCGAGCGCGACGAAGACGGAGACATCGACACGAAGGGCATGGGCCCCCCATACGACGTCGACAACGACGCCGTCCCGGAATACGGTCCGCCGGCGAGCGCCACCGATAGACGCGCTATCGAAGCGGTTCTGCGCCGCTATTACACGGTGGCGGCCGCCGGTGATGGGGCGGCCGCGTGCAGGATCCTCGACCCACTGCTCGTCGAAGCGATGCTCGAAGAACACAAGGGGAGGGGCGCGCCCGCGCTACGGGGAAGCGACTGCGCGCAGATCATGTCGAAACTGTTCGAGCTGCACCATCGCGAACTGGTCGAAGACGTGGCGGACTTTCGCATAACGGTCGTACAGGTGAAGGGCAAGCGCGGAGTGGCGCTCGCCCCGTTCGCGCCGACGCGTGAGGTGCAGCTGATCGTGCACCGCGAACACGGCCGTTGGAGCATGGACGTGGCGCTGAGCAACGGGGCTGAGTAGCGCTACCGGGTAGACGATCCGGACTGTCGCTCGGCGTGGTCGCGGTGGGTAGCGGTGCCTAGGGTAGTTCGGTGTCGATCAGTGCGGTGACTCGCCATACGTGGCCTTCGCGCTCGACCTGAATCTCGCGTTCGGGGAGCGTTCCGAAGCTGAGCACCGCCAGGCCGTGGCGTTCCTGCAGGTCTACTTGAGCGATCTTCAGCTTGGGAACCTCGATCTCCAGTAGGCGGTGGTAGTGCTTGAAGAGCAGTGTCATGACGGCGGGACAGGTGCTTCCGCGCATGTAGGTCGGCCCGTTGTAGGATCCGTAGTCTTCTGGTACCCCTTCGGCCAGCGTCGAGTAGAGCATCGAGCAGGCGGCTGCGCCGTTCTCTGCGGCTGCTGCTCGGTAGTAGCGCTTGAGTAGCGCGGTGATCGCGCGCTTATCGGATGCTCCAGCGGCACGGCCGAAGTCCAGCATGGTGTTGTTGTTCGTGTCGTCGCCGGCGCCTCCGCCGTCACTGTCTTTGTCGCGGTCGGCTTTCAGCAGGTTGGCAGTCAGTGCGGCTTCGGTGGTGGTGGTGGCGGAGGCTGTGCTGGCGGTCGCGGTGGTGGCTGATTTCATAGTGCCCGTGTCGGAGCTTCCGCACCCGGCTAGGAGCGCGGTGAGCAGCATGCTCGCCGCTGTCGCCATCCACCCTCTCAGCGTCATTGTCCCGCCGCTCGCGCCGATCATAGCCCGATCGTAGCAAGCGATCCATTGATTCGATTTCCTACTTCGATGACGGCGTCGCCTGTTCAGCCGGATCATACTAAATCTTCGTATATGGCATTGCGTTCTGGCGAGTGGATTTGTGGGTTGCGGGAGTCAGAAACAATGTGACCTGTTGCTCTTGACATGGTGGGTGGTGCTCTGTAAGGATGCTGTTCGGGTCCGTTATCCAGAATTTGGGTGTGGGCTTGTCGTGGATGATCGGGTGTGATCTCAATGTGGGGTTTGCTTGGTTGTTTGCGGTCTCGTTGGGATCATGAGCGGAGGTGTGGGCGCGTGGACGAGAGCGGTGGGTCGTCGGTGCTGGTTTTTGATCGTGCGGCGTGTCGTGGCTTGTTTGTGGGTCTTGTGGGGAGTGGGAAACACTCCTGGTTTTCGCGTGTGGTTTCTGCGAGACTGATGTTGCGTGTCGTGGGTTGGGCGTGTTGCTCGGCTTGCGGTGCGTGTTTTGTTGTGTTGTTCATGTACAGGGGTTGGGCCGCCACGCTCTCTGACCTATGACGGGTGCCGGTTCGACCGATCCAAGCCTCGGAAGAGGCTCAACCAAGTCTCGGACGAGGGAAAGGTTAGATCGAGAATGAAAACATCTCGAAAAGTATCCAGGATTGTTGGTGTGGGTGCCGCGTTGCTTGCGGTGGTCGCGTTCAGCGCGATCGCTCTGGCTTCCTCGGCTTCCGCAGCGATAGTCTATTTATTAGCCGAATGGTTAAATAACAATGTCGCTCTCACCTCGACTATATTAGGAGAATCGGTAACTGAACTGTTACTCGAAGATTTAAAAGTCACGGCTGCCGGCGGTTTGGCTGTCTCGGTAAATTGCTTAGGCTTACTGATCGGTGATTTTGGTACGGACGGTGCTGACGATCTCACAGAAGTGTTAAATCCTGCTGGAACACAGATCAGCCTGACAGCTTTATCTGAACCGGGGTTGTCGTGTGAAAAGGAGTCGCTCTGCGAAAGCGGGAAGGCGTGGGCTGTCAATCTTCCTTGGTTAAGTCTGTTGGAGTTATGGGAAGAAGGAACCTCGTCAGGCTTTGTGGTCTTACTAACGTCACCGACTTCCGCTGCAAAAACCGTGGGCTGGTACACGGAATGCACGATTCTGGGTGTCAAAGGTACAGACGAATGCACGACTCCCGAAGGCGCTGCTGAAGCTCCCAAAAATGTGGCCGAAGGTGTTGAAGCTATATTCAGTGAAGCAGTCACATTATTATTTAGTTTGAAATTGGCTACCTGCACTGGGGCGGGTGGCGTGCTAGAAACTGGTGTTGTTGAAGGTAAAGGTATTATTAGGGTGCCGTCTGGTGGCCCGTTGGCGACGTTTGAATGATTGGTGTTTTGTTTGGTTAGTTGTGTTTTAGTGTAGTGTCGGTGTCCGGACGGGATTGTTGTCCTGTCCGGACACTTCTTGTTTGGTTTGTGTTTGGGTGTTTTGTGTTTTGGGGAGGTTGGTTGTGTTTCCTGTGTTGCGTGGGCGTGTGACGTTTGCGAATGTCGGTATGGGAGAAAACGAAGAGGTTGTCGAGGAAGGGTATTTGTGTGTGTTTGCGGAAGAAGAAACTAATCTCACTACGCATCCGGAAATCGAACTGCCGATAGTGTCGAGGATGACGGTCGGGTTTTACTTGAGGCAATTGATAGCTAATAAGGGTTTTGCTTTCATGAGTGGTGTTTGGGTAGTGAAGGGTTAATTGGTGGGTCGTGTCGTGAGTACATCGATAAAACGCGTTATGGTGTTTCTTGGGCATCGAGCGTGTGCTGGTCCCCCGTTCAAGTCTGCTATGACTGTAATGGTCGTGTTGGTGAGCATGCTTGTGATGGTTTCTTCGGCGTGCGCGGCCGGCGCGCCGAGGTGGGTGTTGCCGCCTGAAGTGTTGATTGTTCATTCGACGCGTGTGACGTTCCTGATGACCTTGGACAGTGAAGAATTGGCGACAAAATGGAAGGCGCAGTACGCGCCCGCGGAAAATGGTGGTCAGGCACCCGCGGAAAACTCGGCTAACTGGGTGACGGTCGATGAAGGCGAAATACCCGTTGAATTAGTCGCGGAACACAGGGTTCCTCTGGGTCACGTCGATCCGGGTGAATTTGGTGACGCGCCGGTTGAGTTGCGTCACTTGGCTACTGACACATTATACTATGGACGTTTTATAGCCGAAAATGCGGATAGTAAAGGTGCGCCTACGGTAATCCTAGTTCCGTTTATGACACTTCCGGTGAGCGTACCGGAAGTTCCGCGACTGGGTCTGGTCGAACAGGAGACGCTTGCGTTTACCTTGTCGGAAATAACGGATACGGCGGTTACGGCTGAAGCGAAGATCGAGTCCAATGGTTCAGAAACAGAATATACTTTTGAATACGCGCTTCCTGAAAATGGTCATGCTCCCACCCTCGGATGGAAAGAATTTTCGAGTGGTGCGAAAGGTGTGATCACGGTCGCTGAAGGCTATCGAAAGGCGAATGCGAGCTTGACTGGTTTGACACCGAAAACGGAATATTATGTGCGCATCAGGTTGAGGAACGGCGCGGGGGAAGTGTTCCAAACAAAGTATGGTCCTGGTGGGTCGAGTGAACGGGAATCGTTTGGGACGGGGCCGAGTACGCCTAAAGTGGAAGCGCCTGTGGTTCGTGATGTGAGGGCCGTGTCGGCCCGGTTGTCTGGTGTGCTCAATCCTGATGGTTCTCGTACTTTATGGTGGTTTGAAGATGAATCGCCGTTGGGTTCGGGGATGTGGCAGCGGGTTGCCGGTGCTGAAGGCGAAATTTCACTGGCGCAGGCGGAAGCTTTGTCGTATGCGGGGTCTGTCCTGGTGGGCGCCGATTTTACGGGGTTGGATGGTGCTACGAGCTATAAGGTGCGTTTGTCGGCGAAAAACGAATTTGAAGGTGTGGCCAGTGAAGTCGTCAGTAGTGGTGGGACGGTGTTTGAAACGGAAGGTTCGCCGACTGCCAGTACGTTTGCTGTTCATTGGTTGTTGGGTGAATCCTTGCTGCGTTTGTTGGGTAGTGTGAATCCCAAAAGCAGTCTCACCTCTTCAGAACAGTCGATCGCGGCGAAAGGTGAACCGGCTGGTTCGTTCACGCTTACTTTCGATGGTGAAACGACGGGGCCGATCGTATATCCTGCATCTGCTGAAAGTATCCGGTTGGCGTTGGAGGCTTTGCCTGATGCGCCGAGCGTGGGTGTCGAAGGCGCGCAGGGAGGTCCTTACAGGATCTGGTTCTTCGGTGTGGATGAAGGGATTGCGCAGCCAACGATAGAAGTACATGATGAAGGGTTGTCCGGTGGTACGATAGAAGTGTTATCGGTTCAGGCTGGTGGTGAATCGTATCGTACGGATTACACGTTTCAGTATGTTAGCGATAAAGAATTCGAAGGTAATGGTTGGTCTAAACCGCAGGAAACTTCGTCGGCGGAAGTGGCTCCGGGTAGCACGCCGCAGAATGTTGGGGCGGTTGTACAGGGTTTGATTGGTGGTGAAGGGTATCGTTATCGTCTTGTTGCGAATAGTACGATTCCGGCGACGGTGACGGGTGGTGAAGAGTCGTTGGTGGCGCCTTTGGCTCCGGTTGTGAGTGAGCAGCAGGCGTGTTCTAATGAAGGGTTTCGTACGGGTTTGTCGGCGGGTTTGCCGGATTGTCGTGCGTATGAGCAGGTTACTCCGGTGGAAAAGGGTGGTGCGCAGGAACCGTTTCATTATCGTGCTGGGATCGAGTCCGCAGTGGTGGCTGGTGAAGATGGTGAACATGCGGTGCTCGAAGCACCGGAGGTGAACTATGGTGGTAGTGGTGCGCGTGCTGGTGGTAGTCCGTACTTGTTTTCGCGTGTGGGGGGCGAAGGTTGGTTAGTGACTGATGGGGCGCCGCAGCCGGAAACAGGTATAGAGAGCGTCACTCCGCAGGTTTACAGTTCTGATTTGACGCGGATTGCGTTTGAATCGGCGTATGCTCCGTCGAAGTTGAGCGAATCGTCGAACGTGGAGTACAAGATTGGGCCTGTGGGTGGACCGTACGCGACGGTCGCGACAGTTCCACGCGAAGACCTCGTCGAAGACAATAATCAGGGTATCGCGAACGGTTGGGTGGCGGCTAACGCGGATTTCTCCAAGCTCGTATTGCAAACAGCGGATCGTACATTGTTGGGTAGCACCCCGACGGGTACAGTGAGTGGCCCAGACTTGTATGAATACCCTGTTCAGGGTGGGTTGCAGCAGTTGAATGTGGAAGAAGTCGATGGCGAAACAGTGACCATTGGCTCGTGCGGTGCGCGAATGGTGTTTGGGCAGGAAGACCCGGAAGGTAAACATATAGCGAGTAGTTCTCATAGTATTTCACCGGATGGTTCGCGTGTGTTTTTTGAAGCTGTCCCGAGTGGTGGTTGTTCGGGTGCGCACAATTTGTATATGCGCGTCGATGGTTCAAAGACCGTGAATATTGGTGCGTATACGTTTGTGGCGGCGGATGCTGATGGTACGAGACTGGTTCTCAGTAACGAAAAAGGTGAACTGGTCGGTTATGACAGTGTGTCTGAAACATTTGAAGCTGAGTCGAGCGAAGCGATGGCGGAAGAACGCGAATTGTCGTTCCTGGGGATACCGGTAGAGCGCGAACCGCAAGAGAACAATACGTTCGCTCGTCCCGACTACACGTATTGGAAACCAGAGGAACTGATCGGGGGACATGCTCAGGTTTATCGTTATGATAGGGGTGATCATACGGTTGAGTGTGTTTCGTGTGTGTCGTCGTTTGATTCGGAACCTGCTCATGAAGCGTTTTTGCAGGATGTGGAGGGGTTGCCGGAGGTGGATGGTGGGTTGCCTGATTATGCGGCTGTGTCTGGTAATGGTGATTTTGCGTTCTTTACGACGGTCGCAGCGTTGGTCCCGCAGGACGTTGACGGTGAAGTCCTGCCCGAATTTCCTGGTGATCCTGGTGAATTTGTGAATGTGGGTGGGCATGTGTCACCGTCGACGGATGTGTATGAGTGGCGTGCTGGTGGTGTTGATGGGTGTGGGTTGGTGCGGGGGTGTCTTGCTTTGATTACGGATGGTCGTGGTGGTTATTTGAACTTGTTGTTGGGTACGGCTGATGAAGGGCGTGACGTTTTCATTTATACTCGTTCGAATCTTGTGCCGGAGGATCATGGTAGTGAAGGTGGTCTTGGTGAAGGTAATGTTTATGATGTTCGTATGGGTGGTGGTTTTGCGGGTCCTGTACCGCCGAGTGTGGAATGTGAAGGTGATGCGTGTTCCACGCCGCCGAGCGCGCCGGCTGATCTGACACCATCGAGTCTTACCTTTACCGGTACGGGTAACTTCGTGGGAGAACAACTGAAGAAAACGGTGAAGAAGGTCGAGAAGAAAGTTAAGAAGAAGGCGAAGAAAGGGAAAGTAAAGAAAGCGAAGGTTAAGAAGGGTAAGAAAGCCCAGAGGGCGGAGAGGGCGGGGGCGAAGAGGTTGAGTGTGCGTGGGGGTGGTGGGTGAGATGGTGGGTTTTTTGGCGGTTGTTTTTGCTTTTAGTTTGTGTTTGGTGGTTGGTGTTGTTGTTGTGGGTTGGTTTGGTGTGCTTGGTTGGAATGGGTTTGCGCGTGTGCTTGGTACGAGTGTTGTGGTGTGTGGTGTTATGTGTGCTTTTGTGTATGCGATGCCTAGTGGTGAATCGTTTGCGGTTGAGCCTGGTTCGTTTCATTTTGGTTCGTCGTCTGGTGAGGCTGGTGCGCACGCGAATTGGGTTTTGTCGTTTGATTTCGATCACGAACAGAATGGTGAGACGTTCAACGATCTTCGCACGGTCGTTAACGAATTCCCTGAAGGTTTCGACGCGAGCGATACGGCTGTCCCGACTTGCTCGCAGGCACAGTTGCTTGCTACTAATCCTCTTGCTACGGAGGGTTATGTGCCTGATTGTCCCGTGGCGAGCCAGGTTGGTCAGATCAGTAGTGAAATCTTTGTGACGGGGTCCACGCCGTATCAGCTTACGTTCCCGGTGTATAATATGGAAGTCACGAATTTTGGTACGACTGCGGAGGTTGGTTATAAGGTTGTTGATCTTTTTACGTTGATTTCACAGGCGGTGGTTCGTCCGACGGATGAGGGTTTGACGGCGGTGACGGCTAACGTTCCGAAGCATGGGGAAGCGCACAATATTACTGTCACGTTGTGGGGTGTTCCCGCGGCAAGCGAACATGATCCTGAACGCGGCGCGGTGTGTGGTGGGAATGGTGAAATTCCGCCGGTGTGTCGCAACGAACTGGGTGGTCCGCAGGAAGCGCGTATCGCTGTGAAGCCGTTCCTGTCGAACCCGACGAGTTGTGTTGGACCTTTCACCGCGAACATGCGCGCACTATCGTGGGAGGAACCAAAGGAACAAGAAGACGAATGGTCTCACGCGAGCGTGACAGCCGGTTTGATCGGTGAATGCGAACGTGTTCCCTTCGAACCGTCGATGGAGGTGCTGCCAAGCACTCGTGCAGCGGAATCGCCTAGTGGTTTGAACGTGTCGTTGGTGGTCCCGCAAACGTGGGAAAACCAGTTCGCGATATCCACATCGAACTTGAAGGACACGCAGGTGGCTTTGCCGGAAGGGATGACCGCGAACCCGTCATTGGCGGCGGGTTTGGGTTCGTGCTCACCGCAACAGTATGCTTCAGAAACATTCTCTTCTCCACCGGGGGCGGGGTGTCCTGAAGAATCAAAGATCGGGTCGATCGAAATAGAAACACCGTTGCTCGCGGAAAAGATCGGTGGCGCCGTATATATAGCCACACCCTACGATAACTTACCGGAATTCGGTACTCCGGAACATCCGGGGGGATCTTTGCTCGCATTGTATGTTGTCGCGAAGGATCCCGAACGGGGGATACTTATCAAAGTCGCGGGTAAGATCGAACCCAACCTCACGACGGGACAACTGGTCACGACGTTTGAAAACACTCCCCAACAACCTTTTAGCAGGTTCACGTTGAAGTTCCGTCCGGGTGCCACGGCACCGTTGGTCAGTCCGCCGGCGTGCGGGACCTATACCACGCGGGGATCGTTGACGCCGTGGTCCTCAGAAGAACACGGGGCGCCCGGCGAACCACCACGGATAGTGTCGCCACCGCGACAGGTATCCACCTCGTTCCAGGTCACCGAAGGTGTGCACGGTGGATCGTGTCCCTCTGGTGGTGTGCCGCCGTTCAAACCGCAGGTTATCGCCGGTACGCAGAACAATGCGGGTGGTTCTTATAGTCCGTTCTATCTGCGTCTCACGCGTGAAGACGGCGAACAGGAACTCGTAAAATTCTCGACAACGCTACCGCCGGGACTGACCGGAAACCTGTCCGGTGTCGCATTATGCTCAGACACGGATATCGAACACGCGAAGGTCGCGACCGGTGCCCAGGAGGAGACCGAACCCTCTTGTCCGGTCGCGAGCGAAATCGGCCATACGATCGTCGAAGCGGGCGTAGGGACTGTATTGGCGCAGAACCCTGGCAAGGTGTATCTCGCTGGCCCGTATAATGGTGCTCCGCTATCGGTGGTCTCGATCACGAGCGCGAAGGTCGGTCCGTTCGATCTCGGGACAGTGGTCATACGCTTCGCGTTGAACATCAACCCGTTGACCGCACAGGTCGAAATCAGCGGTACACAGTCGGATCCGATACCGCACATCATCGACGGTATCGTTGTTCACGTCCGTAACATTCGCGTCTACATGGAACGCGAAAAGTTCATTCTCAACCCGACCGATTGCGCCCCACTATCGGTCATGATTGCGGCTACCGGCTCCGGTTCAAACTATGCTGTCCCCGCCGACCAGCAGACCGTGAATGTCACCGACCCATTCCAGTCCGCGAATTGCGCGAGTCTAGGATTCAAACCCTCAGTGACGGCGACCACGACAGGAAAAACCAGTCGTGCTAAAGGTGCGAGCCTGACAATAAAGCTAGCTTATCCAAAAACAGTACAGGGTACGCAATCCAATATCGCGAAGTTCAAGGTCGATCTCCCCAAGCAACTACCCTCACGACTGACGACACTACAAAAGGCCTGCATCGACCGCGTATTCCAAACCACCCCCGCAGACTGTCCCGCGGCCTCAAGGGTAGGATACGCCAGAGCGATAACACCAATACTGCCAGTACCACTCGAAGGCCCAGCTTACTTTGTCAGTCACGGCGGTGCGAAATTCCCCGAACTAATCATGGTCCTACAAGGCTATGGACTCACGATAGATGTACACAGCGAAACATTCATCAACAAACAAGGAATCACAAGCGGCACAGTCAACGCAGCACCAGACCAACCAGTCACAACCTTCGAACTCACACTACCCCAAGGATCCAACAGCGCACTAGCCGCAAACGGCAACCTCTGCAAGACAAAACTCACGATGCCCACCGCGCTAGTTGGCCAAAACCACGACGAAATACACACAACCACACCAATACACACCACAAACTGCCCGGCAACCAAACACAAAAACAAAAAACACAAGAACAAGAAAAACAAGCAAAACAAGAAAACATAGCAGTACACGAGCCAGTCCCGCCAACCATAACGGTTATGTGCGGTCGACTACGCGTATTGCTTGATCCGCGGCGCGATAGGGGTCGGACGGTGCTCTGGCCTATGACGCGTGCGGTCCGACCGATTCAAGTCTCGGAAGAGGCTCAACCGAGTCTCGGATGAGGGAAAGGTTTAGATCGAGAATGAAAACGTCTCGAAAAGTGTCTAGGATTGTCGGTGTGTGTGCCGCGTTGTTTGTGGTGGTTGCGTTTAGCGCGATCGCTCTTGCGTCGTCGGCTTCCGCGGCGGTAGTGTTTTTATTAGCAGAATGGTTAAATAACGGTGTGGCTCTCACGTCGACTGTGTTAGGCGAATCGTCGAGTGAAGTGTTACTTGAAGATACAAAAGTCACGGCTGCAGGTGGTGCGGCCGTCTCGGTGAAGTGTAAATATATCCTGGATAGTGATTTTGGCCTCGACGGTGCTGAGGATATCACGGAAATGTTAACCATTGGTGGCGGAGCGGTAAGTCTGACGCCTTTAACCGCAAGCGGGTTGTCGTGTGAAAAGGAGTCGCTCTGCGAAGCCAGTAAAGTGTGGGTTGTCAATCTTCCTTGGTTAGGTCTGCTGGAGTTATGGGAAGAAGGGGCTTCGTCTGGTTTTGTAATCTTACTAAAGGGGGCAAAAGGCAACTTGGGTTGGTATATGGAATGCACAATTCTAGGTGTCAAAGGTGAAGATGAATGCTCGACCCCCGAAGCGGCGGCTGAAGCTTCAAAAAATACAGTCGAAGGTGTCGAAGCGATATTCAGTGAGGCTGTTACGGCGTTATTCGGCCTGAAATTAGTGAGCTGCACCGCGTCGGGTAATTCAGAAACGGGTATAATTGAAGGAGCAATTCATATCAGGCTATCGTCTGGTGGGCCGTTGTCAGTTTCTGAATAATTAGTGGTGATTAGTAATTTATTTTGCGTAGCGTAGGTGTCCAGGCCGGGTCGCTACCGGGCCTGGACACCTCTACCAGGTTTTCGTTTATAGGACTAAACCCGTCCTGGGCCATGTCCGTGTCCTGTTGAGCGAGGAGGCCGCCGGACGCGACCACGCGACGATCCAGATACGGCGCATATCCTCCGCTCTGCTCACGGGCAAGACATTCGATGCGTGGGAGCAGAACGCCTCGGCGATCTCCAAGGTCACCAGCAGGCGCTGCGCGCACTCGAGTGGATCGAGCGCGCAGCGTCTGCGGACCCTCAGGAACCGGTAAGGACCATTTCATCGAGGCGCTCGGGCATCTCGTGATCGACAACGGCAAGACCCTTGCCTTCCCACACTCGAGACGCTCTCCCGCGCTAGTCGGACGCCACCGCCCCGACCAGAGCGTCACAAAGCGATCAGCAGGCCGATCCGCGCCGATTTGATCGTGATCGACGACGTTGGGCTGCTGCCGGTGGCCCCTGGTGACCTAACGACGCCACAGCGATCCCGCTGTCGCCTTGGGGGAGAGGATCTCGGCGTGGTGGACGAGCCGGTCGATCATCGCGGCGGCGGCGGTGGCGTCATCGCCGAAGATCTCAGCCCACGCGGAGAACGGCGCGTTGGAGGTGACGATTAGGCTCGCGCGCTCATAGCGGCGGGAGACGAGCATGAATATCGGGTTCGCGGCGTGAGGGTTGAATCGGTGGACGGCCTCATCCAGCGAGAGTCGCCTCGGGGCCCGGCCTACGCGCCTGGATCGCCTCCGCCGCGTGGGTCATCCGCATCGCCCGAGTTACCTGGTAGCGGGTGGTGCGACCTTACCCGAGCTCCCACCCAGTCATTCAGCAAGAGCCCAAAATTCAATGCGTCTTGACAGGAGTGGTGCCTATGGCAGTTCGGTGTCGATCAGTGCGGTGATCTGCCATACGTGGCCTTCGCGCTCGAGTAGCACTCGATTAGCGTGGTGATCGCGCGTTGATCGGATGCTCCCGCGGGATGGCCGAAGTCCAGCACGGTGTTGTTGTTCGTGTCGTCGCTGGCGCATCCGCCGTCGCTGTTGGTGCTATCCATCCTCTCAGCGTCCTTGTCCCGCCGCCCGCACCGATCATGGTCCCGATCGTAGCAAGCGATCTATTGATTCGATTCCCTATTCGATGATCGTGTCGAGCACGTTGAACATGCGCCATTTGCCGTCGACGCGATGCTCGTCGATCTTGCGTACTTCGGCGATTGCTGGGAATTCGAGGATCGCGATGCCTTTGTTGCCCTGTACGCGCATGTCCGGTAGCTTGAGCGTCGCGTTCTTGACGAGGAGTTCGGCGTGTCGCAGCTTGAAGATCTTCGACACGACGGTCGCACAGCTGTGACCGCTGACGGCGGCTGTGTGTCCGTATTCTTCTGCGACCGATTCGGCGAGGAGCGGGGCGAGCAGTGCGCACGCCTTGGTGCCGTTCTCGGCGACGGCTGCGCTGTAGTAGCCTCTGACGAGGCTCACCATTTCGGCTCGTTCGGCGCGACTCGGGGCGTGCCCGTAGTCTAGGTTGACGTTGTCGTCGTCGTTGTGATCGGTGTCGCCGTCACGGTCGACGGTGTGGTGGGGGAAGTATGCGGTCACGGTCGTGTTGCCGGGGCCGTAGGGGTCCGCGGCGCTGTGTTTGGTCGAGCCTCCGCAGGCGAACAGGCCGAGGCTCAGCGCGAGTGCTATGAGGGTTGCGAGTGCTGTTCTCATCGGTGTCGACGGATCCTTCTCCGCGGGCGCAAACTGTTGCCCGTCAAGGGGGATCGTACTAAATCTTCGTATATGGCATTGCGTTCTGGCGAGTGGATTTGTGGGTTGCGGGAGTCAGAAACAATGTGACCTGTTGCTCTTGACATGGTGGGTGGTGCTCTGTAAGGATGCTGTTCGGGTCCGTTATCCAGAATTTGGGTGTGGGCTTGTCGTGGATGATCGGGTGTGATCTCAATGTGGGGTTTGCTTGGTTGTTTGCGGTCTCGTTGGGATCATGAGCGGAGGTGTGGGCGCGTGGACGAGAGCGGTGGGTCGTCGGTGCTGGTTTTTGATCGTGCGGCGTGTCGTGGCTTGTTTGTGGGTCTTGTGGGGAGTGGGAAACACTCCTGGTTTTCGCGTGTGGTTTCTGCGAGACTGATGTTGCGTGTCGTGGGTTGGGCGTGTTGCTCGGCTTGCGGTGCGTGTTTTGTTGTGTTGTTCATGTACAGGGGTTGGGCCGCCACGCTCTCTGACCTATGACGGGTGCCGGTTCGACCGATCCAAGCCTCGGAAGAGGCTCAACCAAGTCTCGGACGAGGGAAAGGTTAGATCGAGAATGAAAACATCTCGAAAAGTATCTAGGATTGTTGGTGTGGGTGCCGCGTTGCTTGCGGTGGTCGCTTTCAGCGCGATCGCTCTGGCTTCCTCGGCTTCCGCAGCGATAGTATATTTATTAGCCGAATGGTTAAATAACAATGTCGCTCTCACCTCGACTATATTAGGTGAATCGGTAACTGAACTGTTACTCGAAGATACCAAAGTCACGGCTGCCGGCGGTTTGGCTGTCTCGGTAAATTGCTTAGGCTTACTGATCGGTGATTTTGGTACGGACGGTGCTGACGATCTCACAGAAGTGTTAAATCCTGCTGGAACACAGATCAGCCTGACAGCTTTATCTGAACCGGGGTTGTCGTGTGAAAAGGAGTCGCTCTGCGAAAGCGGGAAGGCGTGGGCTGTCAATCTTCCTTGGTTAAGTCTGTTGGAGTTATGGGAAGAAGGAACCTCGTCGGGCTTTGTGGTCTTACTAAAAGGGACTAAAGGCAACCTGGGTTGGTACACGGAATGCACGATTCTAGGTGTCAAAGGTACAGACGAATGCACGACTCCCGAAGGCGCTGCTGAAGCTCCCAAAAATGTGGCCGAAGGCGTTGAAGCTATATTCAGTGAAGCAGTCACATTATTATTTAGTTTGAAATTGGCTACCTGCACTGGGGCGGGTGGCGTGCTAGAAACTGGTGTTGTTGAAGGTAAAGGTATTATTAGGGTGCCGTCTGGTGGCCCGTTGGCGACGTTTGAATGATTGGTGTTTTGTTTGGTTAGTTGTGTTTTAGTGTAGTGTCGGTGTCCGGACGGGATTGTTGTCCTGTCCGGACACTTCTTGTTTGGTTTGTGTTTGGGTGTTTTGTGTTTTGGGGAGGTTGGTTGTGTTTCCTGTGTTGCGTGGGCGTGTGACGTTTGCGAATGTCGGTATGGGAGAAAACGAAGAGGTTGTCGAGGAAGGGTATTTGTGTGTGTTTGCGGAAGAAGAAACTAATCTCACTACGCATCCGGAAATCGAACTGCCGATAGTGTCGAGGATGACGGTCGGGTTTTACTTGAGGCAATTGATAGCTAATAAGGGTTTTGCTTTCATGAGTGGTGTTTGGGTAGTGAAGGGTTAATTGGTGGGTCGTGTCGTGAGTACATCGATAAAACGCGTTATGGTGTTTCTTGGGCATCGAGCGTGTGCTGGTCCCCCGTTCAAGTCTGCTATGACTGTAATGGTCGTGTTGGTGAGCATGCTTGTGATGGTTTCTTCGGCGTGCGCGGCCGGCGCGCCGAGGTGGGTGTTGCCGCCTCAAATATTGATTGTTCATTCGACGCGTGTCACGTTCCAGATGACGTTGGACAGTGAAGAATTGGCGACAAAATGGAAGGCGCAGTACGCGCCCGCGGAAAATGGTGGTCAGGCACCCGCGGAAAACTCGGCTAACTGGGTGACGGTCGATGAAGGCGAAATACCCGTTGAATTAGTCGCGGAACACAGGGTTCCTCTGGGTCACGTCGATCCGGGTGAATTTGGTGACGCGCCGGTTGAGTTGCGTCACTTGGCTACTGACACATTATACTATGGACGTTTTATAGCCGAAAATGCGGATAGTAAAGGTGCGCCTACGGTAATCCTAGTTCCGTTTATGACACTTCCGGTGAGCGTACCGGAAGTTCCGCGACTGGGTCTGGTCGAACAGGAGACGCTTGCGTTTACCTTGTCGGAAATAACGGATACGGCGGTTACGGCTGAAGCGAAGATCGAGTCCAATGGTTCAGAAACAGAATATACTTTTGAATACGCGCTTCCTGAAAATGGTCATGCTCCCACCCTCGGATGGAAAGAATTTTCGAGTGGTGCGAAAGGTGTGATCACGGTCGCTGAAGGCTATCGAAAGGCGAATGCGAGCTTGACTGGTTTGACACCGAAAACGGAATATTATGTGCGCATCAGGTTGAGGAACGGCGCGGGGGAAGTGTTCCAAACAAAGTATGGTCCTGGTGGGTCGAGTGAACGGGAATCGTTTGGGACGGGGCCGAGTACGCCTAAAGTGGAAGCGCCTGTGGTTCGTGATGTGAGGGCCGTGTCGGCCCGGTTGTCTGGTGTGCTCAATCCTGATGGTTCTCGTACTTTATGGTGGTTTGAAGATGAATCGCCGTTGGGTTCGGGGATGTGGCAGCGGGTTGCCGGTGCTGAAGGCGAAATTTCACTGGCGCAGGCGGAAGCTTTGTCGTATGCGGGGTCTGTCCTGGTGGGCGCCGATTTTACGGGGTTGGATGGTGCTACGAGCTATAAGGTGCGTTTGTCGGCGAAAAACGAATTTGAAGGTGTGGCCAGCGAAGTCGTCAGTAGTGGTGGGACGGTGTTTGAAACGGAAGGTTCGCCGACTGCCAGTACGTTTGCTGTTCATTGGTTGTTGGGTGAATCCTTGCTGCGTTTGTTGGGTAGTGTGAATCCCAAAAGCAGTCTCACCTCTTCAGAACAGTCGATCGCGGCGAAAGGTGAACCGGCTGGTTCGTTCACGCTTACTTTCGATGGTGAAACGACGGGGCCGATCGTATATCCTGCATCTGCTGAAAGTATCCGGTTGGCGTTGGTAGATTTGCCTGATGCGCCGAGCGTGGGTGTCGAAGGCGCGCAGGGAGGTCCTTACAGGATCTGGTTCTTCGGTGTGGATGAAGGGATTGCGCAGCCAACGATAGAAGTACATGATGAAGGGTTGTCCGGTGGTACGATAGAAGTGTTATCGGTTCAGGCTGGTGGTGAATCGTATCGTACGGATTACACGTTTCAGTATGTTAGCGATAAAGAATTCGAAGGTAATGGTTGGTCTAAACCGCAGGAAACTTCGTCGGCGGAAGTGGCTCCGGGTAGCACGCCGCAGAATGTTGGGGCGGTTGTGCAGGGTTTGATTGGTGGTGAAAAGTATCGTTACCGTATTGTTGCGAATAGTACGATTCCGGTGACGGTGATGGGTGGTGAAGAGTCGTTGGTGGCGCCTTTGGTTCCGGTTGTTAGTGAGCAGCAGGCGTGTTCTAATGAAGGGTTTCGTACGGGTTTGTCGGCGGGTTTGCCGGATTGTCGTGCGTATGAGCAGGTCACTCCGGTGGAAAAGGGTGGTGCGCAGGAACCGTTTCATTATCGTGCTGGGATCGAGTCCGCAGTGGTGGCTGGTGAAGATGGTGAACATGCGGTGCTCGAAGCACCTGAGGTGAATTATGGTGGTAACGGTGCGCGTGCTGGTGGTAGTCCGTACTTGTTTTCGCGTGTTGGGGGCGAAGGTTGGTTAGTGACTGATGGGGCGCCGCAACCAGAAACAGGTATAGAGAGTGTGGTTCCTCAGGTTTATAGTTCTGATTTGACGCGGATCGCGTTTGAATCGGCGTATGCTCCGTCGAAGTTGAGCGAATCGTCGGACGTGGAGTACAAGATTGGGCCTGTGGGTGGACCGTACGTTACGGTTGCGACTGTTCCACGCGAAGATCTTGTCGAAGACGATAATCAGGGTATCGCGAATGGTTGGGTGGCGGCTAACGCGGGTTTCTCTAAGCTCATGTTGCAAACTGCGGATCGTACGTTGTTGGGTAGCACACCGACGGGCACCGTGAGTGGCCCAGATTTGTATGAATATACTGTTCAGGGCGGGTTGCAGCAGTTGAATGTGGAGGAAGTCGATGGTGAAACGGTCACTATCGGTTCGTGTGGTGCGCGAATGGTGAATGGTCAGGAAGACCCGGAAGGTAAACATATCGCGAGTAGTCCTTATAGTATTTCATCTGATGGTTCGCGTGTGTTTTTTGAAGCTGTCCCGAATGATGATTGTTTGGGTGGGCACGACTTGTATATGCGCGTCGATGGTTCAAAGACCGTGAATATCGGTGCGTACACGTTCGTGGCAGCGAATGCCGACGGGACGAGACTGGTTCTCAATAACGGAAAAGATGAACTAGTTGGTTATGACAGTATGTCTGAAACGTTTGAAGCTGAGCCTAGCGAAGCAATAGCTGAAGAACGCGAATTGTCGGTCTTGGGGATACCGGTACAATTCGAACCGCAAGAGAAGGACACGTTCGCGCGTCCCGATTACACGTATTGGAAACCGCAGGGTGGTGGGGAAGCGGGAGATCTCCAGGTTTATCGTTATGATAGGGCCGAGCATACGGTCGAGTGTGTTTCGTGTGTTTCGTCGTTTGATCCGGAACCGGCGCATGAAGCGTTTTTGCAGGATGTGGAGGGGTTGCCGGAGGTGGATGGTGGGTTGCCTGATTATACGGCCGTGTCTGGTAATGGTGATTTTGCGTTCTTTACGACGGTCGCAGCGTTGGTCCCGCAGGACGTTGACGGTGAAGTCCTGCCCGAATTTCCTGGTGATCCTGGTGAATATGTGAATGTGGGTGGGCATGTGTCGCCGTCGACGGATGTGTATGAGTGGCGTGCTGGTGGTGTTGATGGGTGTGGGTTGGTGCGGGGGTGTCTTGCTTTGATCACGGATGGTCGTGGTGGTTATTTGAACTTGTTGTTGGGTGCGGCTGATGAAGGGCGTGACGTTTTCATTTATACTCGGTCGAATCTTGTGCCGGAGGATCATGGTAGTGAAGGTGGTCTTGGTGAAGGCAATGTTTATGATGTTCGTATGGGTGGTGGTTTCGCGGGTCCTGTACCGCCGAGTGTGGAATGTGAAGGTGATGCGTGTTCGACGCCGCCGAGCGCGCCGGCTGATTTGACACCTTCGAGTCTTACTTTTACGGGTACGGGTAACTTCGTGGGAGAACAACCGAAGAAGACCGCGGTGAAAAGCAAGAAGAAGGTGAAGAAGACGAAGGCGAAAGCTAAGAAGAAGGCGAAAAAGAGGAAGGGTAGGAGGGCGAAGAGGGCTAGGGCGAGGGCGAAGAGGTTGAGTGTGCGTGGGGGTGGTGGGTGAGATGGTGGGTTTGTTGGCGGCTGTTTTTGCTTGTGTTTTGTGCGTAATGGTTGGTGGTGTTGTTGTGGGTTGGTTTGGTGTGCTTGGTTGGAGTGGTTTTGTGAGTGTTGTTGGGTCGGGTGTTGTGGTGTGTGGTGTTATGTGTGCTTTTGTGTATGCGATGCCTAGTGGTGAATCATTTGCGGTTGAGCCTGGTTCGTTTCATTTTGGTTCGTCGTCTGGTGAGGCTGGTGCGCACGCGAACTGGGTTTTGTCGTTTGATTTCGATCATGAACAGAATGGTGAGACGTTTAACGATCTTCGTACGGTCGTTAACGAATTCCCTGAAGGTTTCGACGCGAGCGACACGGCCGTCCCGACTTGCTCGCAGGCACAGCTCCTTGCTACTAACCCTCTTGCTACGGAGGGTTATGTGCCTGATTGTCCCGTGGCGAGCCAGGTTGGTCAGATTAGCAGTGAAATCTTTGTGACGGGATCTACGCCGTATCAGCTCACGTTCCCGGTGTATAATATGGAAGTCACGAATTTTGGTACGACTGCGGAGGTTGGTTATAAGGTTGTTGATCTTTTCACGTTGATTTCACAGGCGGTGGTTCGTCCGACGGATGAGGGTTTGACGGCGGTGACGGCTAACGTTCCGAAGCATGGGGAAGCGCACAATATTACTGTCACGTTGTGGGGTGTTCCCGCGGCAAGCGAACACGATCCTGAACGCGGCGCGGTGTGTGGTGGGACTGGTGAAATTCCGCCAGTGTGTCGCAACGAACTGGGTGGTCCGCAGGAAGCGCGTATCGCTGTGAAGCCATTCCTGTCGAACCCGACGAGTTGTGTTGGACCGTTCACCGCGAACATGCACGCACTATCGTGGGAGGAACCAAAGGAACAAGAAGACGAATGGCCTCACGCGAGCGTGACAGCAGGCGCGATTGGTGAATGCGAACGTGTTCCCTTCGAACCGTCGATGGAGGTGCTGCCAAGCACCCGTGCAGCGGAATCGCCTAGTGGTTTGAACGTGTCGTTGGTGGTCCCGCAAACGTGGGAAAACCAGTTCGCGATATCCACATCGAACTTGAAGGACACACAGGTAGCTTTGCCGGAAGGGATGACCGCGAACCCATCATTGGCAGCGGGTCTCGGCTCGTGCTCACCGCAACAGTACGCTTCAGAAACATTCTCCTCCCCGCCCGGGGCGGGGTGTCCTGAAGAATCAAAGATCGGGTCGATCGAAATAGAAACACCGTTGCTCGCGGAAAAGATCGGTGGCGCCGTATATATAGCCACACCCTACGATAACTTACCGGAATTCGGTACTCCGGAACATCCGGGGGGATCCTTGCTCGCATTGTATGTTGTCGCGAAGGATTCCGAACGAGGGATCCTTATCAAAGTCGCGGGCAAGATCGAACCCAACCTCACGACAGGACAGCTCGTCACAACGTTCGAAAACACTCCCCAACAACCTTTTAGCAGGTTCACGTTGAAGTTCCGTCCGGGTGCCACGGCGCCATTGGTCAGTCCGCCAGCGTGCGGAACCTATACGACGCGAGGATCGTTGACGCCGTGGTCCTCAGAAGAACACGGAGCACCCGGTGAACCACCACGGATAGTCTCACCACCAAGACAGGTATCCACCTCGTTCCAGGTGACCGAAGGGGTGCATGGTGGATCGTGCCCCTCTGGTGGTGTGCCACCGTTCAAACCGCAGGTTATCGCCGGTACCCAGAACAACGCGGGTGGTTCTTATAGTCCGTTCTATCTGCGTCTCACGCGTGAAGACGGCGAACAGGAACTCGTAAAATTCTCGACAACGCTACCACCGGGACTGACCGGAAACCTCTCCAGTGTCGCATTATGCTCAGATGCCAGTATCGAACACGCGAAGCTCGTGACCGGTGCCCAGGAGGAGACCGAACCGTCGTGTCCGGCTGCTAGCGAAATCGGGCGCACGATCGTCGAAGCGGGCGTAGGGACGGTATTGGCACAGAACCCGGGGAAGGTGTATCTCGCCGGTCCGTATAACGGTGCTCCGCTATCGGTGGTGTCGATCACGAGCGCGAAGGTCGGTCCGTTCGATCTCGGGACAGTGGTCATACGCTTCGCGTTGAACATTAACCCGTTGACCGCACAGGTCGAAATCAGCGGTACGCAGTCGGATCCGATACCGCACATCATCGACGGTATCGTCGTTCACGTCCGCAACATTCGTGTCTACATGGAACGCGAAAAGTTCATTCTCAACCCGACCGATTGCGCCCCACTATCGGTCACGATCGCGGCTACCGGCTCCGGTTCGAACTATGCTATCTCCGCCGACCAGCAGACCATAAATGTCACCGACCCGTTCCAAGCAGCGAATTGTGCGAGTCTAGGATTCAAACCCTCGGTGACGGCCACCACGACAGGAAAGACCAGTCGTGCGAAAGGCGCGAGCCTGACAATAAAGGTAGTTTATCCAAAAACAGCACAAGGCACCCAATCCAATATCGCAAAGTTCAAGGTCGATCTCCCCAAGCAACTACCCTCACGATTGACGACACTACAAAAGGCGTGCATCGACCGTGTATTCCAAACCACTCCCGCCGATTGTCCCGCGGCCTCGAGAGTAGGATACGCCAGAGCGATAACACCAATACTGCCAGTACCACTAGAAGGCCCAGCATACTTCGTCAGTCACGGCGGTGCTAAATTCCCCGAACTGATCATGGTCCTACAAGGCTACGGACTCACAATAGACGTACACAGCGAAACATTCATCAACAAACAAGGAATCACAAGCGGCACAGTAAACGCAGCACCAGACCAACCCGTCACAACCTTCGAACTCACACTACCCCAAGGATCCAACAGCGCACTAGCCGCAAACGGCAACCTCTGCAAGGCGAAACTCACAATGCCCACCGCACTAGTCGGCCAAAACCACGACGAAATACACACAACCACACCAATACACACCACAAACTGTGCTGTGACCAAACACAAGAACAAGAAAAACAAGAAAAGATAACCCACCACGCCACAGGAACAGGTCGTTCAGAACGGCGAGCCAGAACTTTGCGCCCTCGCTCTCCTGCCAACAGATCCCGAGCACCACTCGCTCTCCCTCGACGGTGACACGATCGCGATCAGAGCGTCATAGACGGAGAAGGGAGGCTGCTCGACATCGATGTGGTGTCGGCGGCGGCGCTGACGCTGGAGCTCGAGCTTCACGACCCAGCCGGACACCCCGACCGCCACGCCCAACGGCCTAGATTTCAAACGGCGCATACGGTCCAATATTCACCGGCGCTCACACTCACAAGCCTCGCCCAAATCGAGGACCAGATGAGCCGGACAGACCCTTCGATGTGCCCTTGGACGAGCTGCATGCGCCGGGGAAATTGACCGGTCCCCCGCGCGGTCCGTGAACAGATCGCATGTGCGGGCCAAAGGAAGCTAGCAAACCCGCCCTTCGCCTGTCGATTGCCAGCGTCCTGGCAGCAAGCACCACCTGATCGTTGCATGCAGCAGACGGCGTGAGTGGAGCCCGCCCGTACGTCCAGTCCGTCCTAATTCGGAAATATCTAAGGTGTTTTGTCCTTGGATCTTGTTTCTGAGAAAATGGTTGTGGTCGCGGGCACGTGTGTTGCGTGGTCTACGGCAGATTGATGAGGGCCGGACTGTGCTCTGGTTAGTGACGTGTGCACCGGTTCGACCGATCCACGCCTCGGAATGGGCTCAACCAGGTCTCGGACGAGGGAAAGGTTAGATTGAGGATGAAAATATTTCGAAGGGTGTCTAGGATTGTCGGTGTGGGTGTCGCGTTGCTTGCGGTGGTCGCGTTCAGCGCGATCGTTTTGGCGTCGGCGGCTTCCGCGGCGATAGTATATTTATTAGCGGAATGGTTAAATAACAATGTCGCTCTCACGTCGACCGTTTTAGCCGAAACAGTGACCGAAGTATTACTCGAAGATACAAAAGACTCGGCTGCGGGAGGTGCGGCTATCTCGGTAAACTGCGAGGGTTTAGTGGATGGTGACCTTGGTCCGGACGGTGCCAATGATTTCACGGAAGTGTTAACGCCAGCCGGAGAACCGATCAGCCGGACGGCTTTAAGTGGATCGGGGTTTTCGTGTAACAAGGAGGCGCTCTGCGAAAGCGCGAAAGTGTGGGCTGTGAATCTCCCTTGGTTAAGCGTGTTGGAGTTATGGGAAGAAGGAGCCTCATCGGGTTTTGTGGTCTTACTAACGGGGACCAAAGGCAACATGGGCTGGTATATGGAATGCACGATTCTGGGTGTCAAAGGTACAGATGAATGCACAACTCCCGAAGGCGCTGCTGAAGCTACCGAAAATAACGCTGAAGGCGTCTTAGCTATATTCAGTACGGGTGTTACGGAATTATTTGGTGCTAAAGCAGGGGTCTGTACCGGGTCTGGTAATACAGAAACTGGTGTGACTCAAGGTATCGGTATTATAAGGCTGCCGTCTGGTGGCCCGTTGGCGGCTTCTGAATGATTGGTGTTGGTTTGGTAGGGTTTGTTTTAGCGTAGTGCGGGTGTCCGGGCGGGGTTGTGTCCTGTCTGGGCACTCACATGTGGGCTCTGATGTCTACCTATGGAGACGCATGCGGTCCTTGTGGGGCTAGAGGGGAGTGGGTGAGCCGGACCCGCTTTAACGGAGGCTTTGATCGCTTGATGGGTCGTTCTCGCCGCGATGCGCGGCGAGCTGAGTTTCGCCAAGACGGCGAGGCGTTTCGTGCTTCGGAGGGCTGTCCTGAGCGTGGGCGGTGTGGCCGGCGCCAGTCCGGGCCGGGGATCCGTCTCACCAGCTTGACCTGGGACACGACACCCGGTGCGACTGGAGGAGACCCATCTTGGATGTCGCCAAGTCAGGAACGCTGATCATCCTTGACCAGGGATTTTGCGCGGGCGAGCGGCAATAGTAGCCTTCAAGTCGGGTCTTCCAAATGCTAGTAGATCAATTCAGCGAAACTAGATGGCTAGTCGGGATTAGCGGAGAGCTGTCTCGAAGCAGAAATCGCGCATGTTTTTCCCGTGATCTCGGGGAGTCTCGTCAACGCCTGGCTTGGTGGATTCGGTCTCCATGACGTCGATAGCAACATCCAACCAATCTCCACGTCCAACCTCGGGTGGGGTGCATAACGGTGGGTCAATTGCCTGGATCCCCAGCCACGAGCTCGATCCTCGCCAGTGGGCGATCGCGGGCCGGCGTCTCGGCGTTGTTGGCCGGTGCATTCAGTGGTTGCTCGGTGATTGGATCGCCTACGGCAACTCGAGGTTTGGCGAGCGTTATTCGAGAGCGTCGCAAATCACCGGGTATGACCCGCAAACGTTGATGAACATGGTCTATGTCGCCTCTCGCTTCCAGCTCTCCCGACGTCGGGAGGATCTGTCTTGGAGTCATCACGAGACACTTGCTGCCTTGGATGAGAAGGAGCAAGACAGCTGGCTGGATCAGGCGGCCACGCATCGGTGGTCGGTTGCCGACCTTCGCATGATGCTCCGCACCTCGCGCAGGGAGGCCGCCATCGAAGCCGAGGAGGACGACGCGAACGTCAGGGCCGCGAGCCCAGATCCAGGTTTGCCAGACGCGGGTCCGGATGACCGGCAGATGAGCGGCCGCGGGCGGTCCATGGGGAGTGATCCGGATGCCGGCGAGAGAGCCGAGCGGGCGCTTGCTGCCACGGTATTGAAATGCCCACGCTGCGGCGAGGATATCTCGCTGCGGAAGGCGACGGTTGAACATCTCCGCCTATCGAACTTGTGACGAAGCACCAGCCCTTGGACCTCCCGTGGACGAGCTGGAGCATCTTCGCAGACGGTCTCCTACTGGCCGGTCTGGCGACTTTCGGTCTCGACATCGGGTTCAACGGCGATGATCGCATGGGACGGTATCGCCGTGCCGTTGCATCGATACTCGACGATCTGCTCGTCGACCCGACAGTCGAACGGCAGTAGACGGTTTGAGATCGACCCGAGGCAGAAGGCCGTGAACGCAGGCGTCGGACGTGAAGAGGTCCTGGCCACCATCGGCAGAGATGGATCGAGGATCTTGATTCGTCCGTCGTCGTCGAGGACCTCGAGCCAGCAGTGGTCGCCCATGCCCAGAAGACCGAGCAGATAGCCGCGCCTCGCGGTCGCGCGATAGCCGGCGCGGCGGCACTCGTGCTCGAGCAGGACGCTGACTCCCACGCAATCGGCTCGCTTCAAGCTCACTATGGTTTCGACGTCCGTCTCGAGGCTCGCGGGCAGCACAAAGAACTCGATGGTCTCCAGCACTTCGCGGTACAGCTCGCGCAGGACGCTCGATCGCACGACTCGCACCTCTCCGCGAGTCAGCACGCGGCCCGTGAGGCTGATAGTTGACGAGGCTACGCCATCCAGCGCGGCGGTGGTCTTGGGGAGTGGAAGGACGCCGCCTTCCTCCCACTCGAGACAACTCCCACCGAACCGCTCAGGCGTAGGACGAAGGAAGGACCAGCTTGGATCATCGCCATGTCCGGCTCGATGGGCCGTCAGGGCATAGGTTTGCAGTATCCATCTGTGCAGGCTGACCCAGTCCCTTGGTGTGGCGTGTGCGATTCGCGATACGAACGACGCACCGAGCTCCGGCAATGAGCGATTGGATTTTGACATGTACGCTAGGTTCATCAGGTCGGACCCGTCGTAGTGCTCCTCGGGCGGAGCTCCTTTGTGCGGCAGGCCGCGATCACACAACTCGTTCAGCACATCTTCGCCGCAGCGCAGGAGCAGTAGCGCCTGCGCACGCGAGATCTGCTCGTCGCAGTGCCCTGTTGGCACCGGCCTGAGCCGTTCGAGCGCCTCGAGCCATCCAGTGAGTCTCCTATGCGCGCTTGGTGTCGTCATTTTGGTTTCTGCCGGCGATGTGTTGTGGTCAATCGCGAGCGTGTCGTGAAGATTACGTCCGACCAGCACGCTTTTCGACAGTCCTCAGAGCGTCGGCTAACTTGACCGCATGATCAACGAGAGCGACAACAAGGTTGTCGTGCTGTTTCCCGGACAGGGTAGTCGGGCCAACGATATGCGCGATTGGATAGACGATTGGTGTCCAGAGTTGGGTGAGACGATGCTGCGGATCCTCAAAGAGGATCCATTCAGTCAGGTAGGAAACAGCACCGCCTTCGCCCAGCCTGTGATCTATTGCGTAAATCTCGCCGGCTGGCGCGCGATAACGCAGGTCTTTGAGCCAGTGGCAGTCGCCGGTCATTCTCTGGGCGAGTTCGCGGCACTCGCGGCCGCGGGCGTGCTCGACCCGTATGACGCGCTGGAGCTGGTCGCCCTGCGCGGTCGTCTAATGCAGGACGCCCAAAAACGCCAAAGCGGAGGAATGATTGCCGTGTCGGGATCTGACTTGGAGTCTCTGCCGTCTATCGCCGAGCGCTGTGGCGTGACGATCGCAAACGAGAATTCTCCCAGCCAGGTGGTCCTATCGGGTCCGAGTGCCTCGATCGAAGTCGCGCTCGAACAGGTAACCGCAGCTGGCCTGCGCGCCGCGCGGCTGCCTGTCTGTGGAGCGTTTCATTCTCCACTTATGGCGGAGGTCGGCGAAGCTTTCGGCGATGCGCTCGCCCGCGTCGAGGTCAGATCACCGGAATTGCTGGCGCTTTGCACGACGACATGCGCTCCTTTCACGGATGTGAAGCAGGAGTTGACGCGTGGGATCACCCGACCAGTCTTATGGCGGCAAAGTCTCGAACACCTGTGTCGTGCCGGATTCCGGCGCTTTGTCGAGGCCGGGCCAGGAACGGTTCTAGGCAAGCTCGCGAAGCAGACATGTGGCGATCTCGTCGATGTGTTGAGCATGAACGACGTCGGGTAGTTCGATGACGCAAACAGTCACGGATGCAGTCGAGCGCCAAGACCAGACGCGTTTCTGTCGTGGGGCCGCGATCACCAGCGTCGGGATGGCTGTGCCATCCAAAATCGTCTCGAATTCCACGATAGCCGAGCGCCTCGGTGTCGACGACGCGTGGATCCTCGCTCGCACGGGCGTCCGTGAGCGCAGAATCGCCGATCCTCACCAGCGGGTGGCAGATTTGGCCGCGGAAGCGGCAACGATGGCTCTGGCCGAAGGTGACTGTGACCCTCGCTCAGTAGATGTGCTGCTCGTCGCGACGATGACCGCTGAGGACATAGCACCAAACGTCGCGACTATGGTTGCCGAGAGAGTGGGGCTCACCTCGGCATTTTGTGTCGATCTCAATGCCGCGTGCACCGGATGGTTGGTCGGCCTGCAATTCGCTGTGAGTCAGGTGGAATCAGGTCGGGCCGAACGGGTACTGGTGGTTGGCGCCGATCTGCTGAGTCGCGTCACCGATCCTTACGATCGCGCGACCGCCGCGCTGTTTGCCGATGGAGCCGGGGCCGCGTTGGTCGAGGCGCACGACGGCAAAACCAGAGTGGGTCCGGTGGTGCTCGGAGGTGAGCCGGCGGGCGCACAATGGATATATGCTCGCCGGCCTGAAAACATTCTCCGCATGCGGGGACGAGAGACCTTTGCCGCGGCCGTCGATCGTCTTGTCGAGGTGACCCGTGCCGCGATCAGCGCCGCCGGGCTAAGGCTCGACGACATCGATCTATTTGTATATCACCAAGGGAACCTACGGATAATCCGTGCCGTGGGAGCGCGGCTCGCTCTGCCGACGGAGCGGGTCGCAGTGTGCATCGATCGCTTCGGCAACACATCTGCTGCCACCATCCCAATGGCGCTATCCGACGCAGTGCGTGCTGGAAGACTCAGAGACAACGACAAGGTCCTGTTGGGGACATTTGGCGCCGGCTTTGCCTGGGGCGCCGCAGTGCTGGAATGGGGTGTTGGTGATGAGTGAGAGCACGCGGTGCGCTCTGGTCACCGGTGCCTCGCGTGGCATAGGCTCGGCGGTCGCGTGTCAGCTGGCTGAGGATGGTTGGGCGATTGCCGTCAACTACCGAGAGGACGAGCGCGGGGCTACCGAGACCGCCAGCACAATACGGGCGGCAGGCGGTCATAGCTGCGTAATTCAGGGAGACATCGCGCAGGCGGGTACGGCTGAGGCCCTGGTTGCTAGCGCTGAGGAGCGACTTGGGCCGGTCCTGGCGCTTGTCAACAACGCGGGCATAATAGAAAATTGTCTTTGCGCGGCCATGAGTGACGACGAATTTGCGAGTGTCCTCGCGGTCAACCTGACGGGAGCATTCAGGCTGACTCGCCGCGTGCTGAAGGGTATGCTCCGCGCCCGCTTTGGGCGTATAGTAAACGTCGGCTCGATCATAGGCATGCGCGGCAGCCCGGGCCAGGTGAACTATGCCGCCGCGAAGGCCGGGTTGATAGCCATGACACGCACGGTCGCGGCCGAGGTCGCTCGTCGCGGGATCACCGCGAACGTCGTTGCGCCGGGTCTAATCGACACGTCGATGTTGACACCCGTGTTGCACCAAGAATTGGTGGGTTTTATCCCTGCCAGGCGCGTCGGCTCGCCTGAGGAGGTGGCGGCGTGTGTGAGATTTCTGGTCTCTGAGCCGGCGAGTTATGTCAACGGCGCGACGCTTGTGGTAGATGGTGCTCTCACCGCGTGAACAAAGGAGACAAACGATGGACGGTGCGAGTTCACCGAGCGTAGTCGAAGCACGGATTTTTGAGATACTGGCATCCTTCGGAGCGGAGCCAGATGCACTCAACCGGGATGCGACCTTCAAGCAGCTGGACATCGATTCGCTCGATCTCGTCGAGCTTGCGCAGATCGTCGACGACGAGTTTGAGGTGCAGGTGACGACCAACGATGCGGAGCATCTCCAAACCGTCGGTGACGCAATCGATCTGATCGCCTCACGCGTGCCATGAGCGGGGCGGTCGTCGTCACAGGCATCGGCGCGATCACACCGCTCGGAACGGGCGCCGAGGAGCTCTTTGCCGCATGGTCCGCGGAACGTTGCGCCATAGCTGACGGTATCGGTCGCTGCGATCAGTTCGACGCCGGCGAATTCTTGTCTTTCAGAGAACTGCGCCGCACCGAGCGATTCACGCAGATGGCGATCGCGGCCTGCGACGAGGCTGTGTGGAGCGCCGGTTGGGGCGAGTGCGTGCCGTTCGATCCGTATCGCGTGGCCTGCATCATCGGAACGGGAGTCGGGGCGTTGAAATCTCAGGGCGACACACATTCTGTAGATACGGCGGCGTGCTCGCCGCTGGATATCGCGCGTATGATGCCCAACGCCGCGGCGGCCTCGATCTCGCTGCGGTACGGGCTGCATGGACCCAGCGCCGCTGTGGCGTCGGCCTGTGCCTCCGGTGCGGACGCGGTGGCGCTCGGAGTCCGCTTGATACGGACGGCAGAGGTCGACGCGGCAATAGTCGGCGGATCGGAGTCTGCTGTCGGCGAGTATGCCCGAGGAGCCTTTCAGGCGCTTGGAGCAACCTCCAAGGTTGGCATCTGTCGGCCCTTCGACGCCCGTCGAGATGGGTTTGTGATCGGCGAGGGTGCCGGAGTGCTCGTGCTCGAGAGCGAGACAGTCGCCGAGAAACGCGCCGCGGAGGTACTGGCGCGCTTGACGGGGATTGGCGTGACATGCGACGGGTTTCACCCCAGCGAGCCGGATCCGGGCGCGGAAGCCGCGGCGCGAGCGATTGAAGTCGCGCTCGCGGACGCTGGGATCGACGGCCAGGACATCGACTACGTTAACGCTCATGGCACGGGCGGTCCCCTCGAGGACCAGGCCGAGACGCGGGCGCTTAAGACAGCACTGAAACGCCATGCCTACTCTGTCCCGATCTCCTCGACGAAGTCAGCGATCGGACACCTTATCGGTGCCGCCGGCGCGGTCGAGGCCGTGGCGACGGTAATGGCGCTGCAAAACAGGATAGCCCCGCCTACGCTTGGCTATGAAGTACCTGACGAAGAGCTCGATCTCGATTACAACACGGACGGTTGCCGGCCGATTGGGACGTCATCTCGCTCCCTTCTCGGCATGTCGAACTCGTTTGGATTCGGTGGTCACAACGTGATCCTCGTGTTCGAGGCTACGGCAGCATGAGCACGACGGCGCAAGAGCGCGACGCCAGCGTCGTGAATCGCTTTGTCACGCTCGGTGACAGTATCACTGCCGGCATCCCTATGGACGACTGCTCCCTGTGGCCACAGCTGGTGACCAACTGGCTTGCCACGCACACCTCGGACGTGCGTCATCTGAATCTCGCGGTCGGCGGTGCTACGAGTAGAGACGTTCTCAGGGACCAGGTGCCTCTCGCACTCCAGAGCCAACCCGATCTGGTTACTGTGATTTGTGGGGCCAACGATGTGCTGCGCTGTCCGCGTCCAGACATCGAGGCCGCGGGAAAGTACTTGACTGAATGCCTCGAGCTCCTGGCCGAGGAGATTGCACCAGGCCAGATTGTGACGGCGACCTATCCGGATTTCGCGGCCATTATTCCCTGGCGTCCGCGATCGAGGGCGCGTGTCGCGACGGCTATGAAGTACCTGAACGAACTGATCAGGCTGGCCTCGCACGAGGTAGACGTCCTGTGCGTCGATCTGGAGTTGATGTCGCAGAGCGGTCGCGACGCGGTCTATGCTCCAGATGGAATCCACCCAGCTCAAATCGGACATAGGTGGATCGCGGTCGCGATGACGGCAGCAATCGCGACCAAACTCGAATTGCCTGACGTACAGTCCTATTGGGAGGCGATGTGAACAACAGCACGAGCGATAGCTTGCCGGCGATCGGCATGCGCTTTCGCAGTGGCGGTCGCACCATCACAGAGGCGGATGTAACGATGTTCGCCGCGCTGACAGGCGACTGGCATCCTCAGCATTCCGACGCTGAGTGGGCGAAGACCAGTCCCTTTGGCGAGAGAATCGCACAGGGGATGTTGGTGCTCTCGCTTGCGTTCGGTCTCAACGGGCTCGATCACTCGCGCGTGGTTGCCCTTCGTCGCGTGCGCGACGCCGTCTTCAAGCGCCCAGTGAGATTCGGCGACACCATCAGCGCGGAGGTCAGCGTTGGATCCGCGCGGGCGGTGGGATCTGGTGTCGCGCTTGTCGGTCTGAGCTTGGTCATCTCCAATGCCCGTAGCGAGACCGTCATCAGGGCCTTAATCGATGTTCTCTGGCGAACCGAGTCGGTGGTGGCGTCTGCTCGCGCGAGGTCCTCATATCTTTCCCTGGACACGCCAGGTGGCGTTATTCCGCTCTGAAGCGGTATTTACAAGGGCATTTGTGAGATGTGGGTGCTAGGCATCAACTGTCCCCCAGCAGGCGTACACGACAGTGCCGCATGCTTGGTCGACGGCACGGGAGAGGTCGTGGCGTTCTCTGAGGAGGAGCGCTTCAGCCGTCAGCGGCACGCGCTCTTTCAGGGACCCTCTAAGGCCGCGGCCTTCTGCCTCTCCACAGCCGGTATCCAGGCCGCCGAAGTCGACGTGGTCGCGGTTGGTTGGGACGTACCGCGACTGCTCCCCGGTCACACGTTCGACGAGCGTGACTTCCTGCGGGCGACGATCGCCTGGTCTGACGGTGAGCCCATGCCGAAGCTGGTGTTCGTGCCGCACCATCGCGCCCATGCTCGTTGCGCCTTCCACTGCTCGCCGTTCGAGGATGCCGCGGTGCTTGTCATCGATGGCAACGGCGAGTACGACGCAACGAGCATTTGGCGACTTCGCGATCGAGGGACGCCATCGCTGGAACGGACCTGGCCGATCGCGGCGTCCCTGGGTCACGCCTACGTGGGTGCGTCGCGTTGGCTTGGGTTCTCGCTGTTCGAGGCCGGGAAGACCATGGGTCTCGCGGCATACGGTCGAGCCGGCAAAGCAGAGGTTCCGTCGCTGGTGGATCTCACAGGGGATGACTACCGTCTAGATCTAGGGTTCGAGGAGCTTCCCGCAGGCCCCACACCACTCCGAGCCCTCAATCGTCAGAATCGACTCATAGGTCGACGTTGGCGAGAGCGCTTTGCGGAACTGGCAGGAGCGCGCGGACCGAGTGCGGCGATCGAGGAGCTGCACACCGATCCCCGCGCGATTGCGGTGGCTCACGCGGCGCAAGAGATGATCGAGGCGAGCGTTACGTGGCTGGCGTCACAGGCTCGGGCACTCACGGGCCAAGACTCGCTCTGTCTGGCCGGCGGTGTGGCGCTCAACTGCTCCGCGAACGGGCTGCTTGCTCAGCCGGTCTATGTCCCACCGGTGCCGCACGATGCGGGCGTGGCGCTTGGCGCCGCATGGGAGGTATGCCCACCCGTCACTCGCGGCGAGTCGCTCTCGCCCTATCTGGGGGCGATGCCGGGACGCGCACCCACGACCGACCATCTGTGCGCGCGCGGACTGACAGGTGAAGCCCTCGACATCGACCGGGTGGCCGCATTTCTCGCACGTGGTGAGGTCGGAGCGCTCGCGGTAGACCGTGCCGAGGTCGGGCCGCGCGCCCTCTGCCATCGCTCGATCCTTGCGCTACCGCGACCGGCCATGGTCAGGAGTCGCGTCAACTCAATCAAGCACCGAGAGCCCTGGAGGCCATTTGGACCTGTCACGTTTGCGGATACGTGCGACCAGCTATGGGAGGACCAAGGCCTTCTGAGTCGCTACATGGTTGGGGCGACCCGTGTGACGGAGGCCGGTCGCGCCGCGGCGCCCGCCACCCTCCACGTCGACGGCACGACTCGTCCGCAGACCATCGATCGCAATGACCAGTCGGTCGTGGGCGCCATCTTGGGAGCGATCGAGCGGGACGGATTGCCTCCCGTGCTACTCAATACGTCATTCAACGACAGGGGGCAGCCGATCGTCAACGATGCTCACGATGCGTTGGATGCCTTTACGGCTATGAATCTCGCGTTCCTTGTGCTCGACGATTGCGTCGTGCGCAAGGCGTGAGAGGCGCATCGCGACATTGTTGACAGTGCTACATCCCTCGCCTACCTTGCCATGGTGCGGAATTCTTAGCACTTCTGTCCCCACTAGCGGAGGAGAGCTCCGGTGAGCACTATTCCCACGCCAAACGATCCAGTGACGCCCGACGGCGTGCTCTTGGCCATACGAGAGGAGCTCGACGCGATTGGTGTCGAGGGCGCCAAGACATTCGACCCGGCATTGCGTTGGAATGAGATCGACGTCGACTCGGTCGAGCTGGTTGAGCTGGTGGCAGCGTTGGAGGAGCAGTACGGCATCGACATGGTCGAGGAGGATTACGACGAGCTGGACACCGCCGAGGCCCTGGCGTGCCGTATCTCGCGGTTTGCGGCCGACCTCACGGCAAAGAGACTCGCGTGAGCGACGCACGCGGTCGTAGTCGCGCCAGAGCCAACGGATTGCGAGTTGACCGTGCAGATTCTACTTGCACAAGATATCTCGAAGTACTATGGCGTCACTCGTGCCTTGCGCACGATCTCGTTGCGCGTATCGAGTGGAGATCGCATCGGCGTGGTAGGTCCGAACGGTATCGGAAAGTCGACGCTGCTTCGGATCTTGGCAGGCATCGAGCGTCCCGACGAGGGAAGAGTGAAAATCGCCGATGGCTCACGCGTGGGCTATGTTCCTCAGGAGCTTGCGCTGGAGGCCAATGACACGTTGTGCACCTATCTCGCTCGTCAAGCCGGCGTACGCGCTGCTGAAGTCGAGATCGAATCGTTGGCGGTACGCCTGGACGAGGGGCTCGCGGTCATCGAATCCTATTCGCGAGCGCTTGATCAGCTCGCTCTATTCGGTGGCGAAGCCTTTGACTCTCACTGCAGGAGCGTGTGTCGTGTACTTGGGCTCGAGGCGGCCCTCGATCGGCCGATCGGAATCATGTCCGGGGGGGATATGGCTCGAGTCAGGCTCGCGGCGGTCATGCTCGCCCGTTTCGACGTGCTCTTGCTCGATGAGCCAACCAACGACCTCGATTTCGAGGGCCTCGCGCGGCTCGAGCGAGTGGTGCGCCAGACCCCCAGCGCGGTCGTGGTCGTATCGCACGATCGCGCCTTTCTCCAAGCGACCACGACTAGAATCATCGCGTTTGAAAAGGAGACGGGCGTAAGCAGAGAATACGAGGGCGGCTATGCCGAGTTCGAGCGCAGGTCCGCAGTCGAGCGAGCGACGGCCGAGGAGCGCTACCGGCGATGGGCAAATGAGCACGATCGTCAAACTGAGCTGCGTAGCCTTCGTCGCACCGAGGCGCGAGCCGCGGGCAGGCAGGCAAGTCGGCGCGCGACGCGCGCCAGCGCTTCAAAGGTGCGTGCGGCCAACCGCGCGCTTGTGCGACTCGAGCACGAGAAGGTCGACAAGCCGTGGCGAGCGTGGCAATTGCGTCTCTCGCTTGCTCCGAGCGAGCGTACCGGCGACACGCTCGTTCGACTGAAGGGAGCCGTTGCGGGGTGCGATCGCTTCAGCCTCGGCCCAGTCAACCTCGAGGTGGGCTGGCGCGAAAGGATTCTCATAACGGGCCCAAACGGCTCGGGCAAGTCGATGCTGCTCAAAATGATACTTGGCACGTTGCCGCTCGCTTGCGGTTCGCGCTGGGTCGGGCCGCGCGTAACGATGGCGTCCCTCGATCAGCAGCGTGAGCTGTTCACCCAAGCCACGACACTCGTTGACCTCCTGCGCGCGAGTGGTGGTCTTGACGAAACCGATGCGCGAACGCTGCTCGGGCATTTCAATCTTCTCGAGGAGAACGTACTGCGTCCGGCACGATCGCTCTCGCCGGGAGAGCGTACACGTGCGGGATTGGCGCTACTTCAAGCCAGTCGGGCCTCGTGCCTGGTCCTTGATGAGCCCTCGAACCACCTCGATCACGAGGGTATCGAGCAGCTGGAGTCGGCGCTCGCGAATTTTGCTGGCACCGTGCTTCTTGTGACACACGATAGACGCCTCCTCGCCAATTTTGCGTCGAGCCGCACAGTGACACTAACCAAGGACGGTCCGCGCGAGGCTTGAGCTCTCCACGGACTGGACGAGACCGGCGTGATCGTCGCTCAACACCAGTGCTGAGTTGTTATCGCCAAAGCCAAATCCAGTTACGAGCACGCTATGTATGCCTGCCACACGCTTGGCGGACCGGAGCAGGTCAAAGCCACGCCGCGGGATTGGTCTGCGAAGTCCAGGCGTGCCGGGCACGATGCCCTCGCGCAACGCGCGCATCGCCACGACAACGCCAGGGAACATCGAGCAGTGCAAGAGATGACCCAGTCTGCCCTTGTGCGAGCTCACCGGCAGCGATGGCAGATCGTGGCTGACGCGGACTTCGCTAAGCACGGCAAGCTCGGCCTCGTCGCCCGCGCGGGTACCCGCGGCGTGTGCGTGGATGTAATCGATAGGCGTTCCGGCGTCGGCGAGCGCCAACTCGATGCAGCGCCGGGCAGTCTCGCGGTCAAGACCCGCGCGACTGCCACCGCCAACCCTGCAGGCAACTCCCGCAAGGTGCGCAAGCGGCGTCGCTCCGCGACGCCTCGCGTCATCGCCGCGCTCGAGTAGGAGTGCTCCGGCGCCGCTTGCGATGATCGTCCCTTTGCGTTCCAGGTCAAACGGGCGACAGGCGTCCGGTGCAAGCGCACGAGCGCTTGCCATACCCCTTACGTCGTAGTCCGTCGGCACGCAAGCGCCTACGACCAGCGCCCGATCACAGCGCCTGCTGCGTAGCAGCGTGCGTGCGCTTGCGATCGCAAATCCGACGCTTGCACAAGCATGTGACAGAACAATCACGTCGGCCCGCGCAGGCACCAGCGGATGGCTGACGATCGGCGCCACCTGCTCCGGCTCGCTCTTACGGTGGTCGGCTTGTGCAACGACCAGCACGAGCCACCTGGCATGGTCGAAAGGCACCGCGGCCTGCTCGAGGGCCTCGGCTACCACGCGCCCGATCAGCTCCTCTCGACGTGAGGAGAGGACATTGCCGCCCTCGTCTGCGAGCCCAGTCGATGGCTCCGCGAGCAGGTCGTCGTTCTCGAGGAGGCCGCGCCAGAAGCGCTCAGTGCCGTCGGCGAGCCATGTCGAGAGTCCGACGCCAGTGCACACTACCCGGCTCATGACAGCGTTGCCGCACGACGACGTAGTGCGTCGCGATCGGGCTTTCCGGTCGCGCCGCGTGGAAATGAGTCCAGGACAACGATCGAGTCGGGGCGGAGATGCGGCGGAAGGTGCGCGCGACAGCTGGCGAGGACGCGATCACCGATGTGATCGGCCGAGGTCCTGCCGGCCGGCCTTACGAACAGGATGATCTCATCGCCCCTCGCTTTGCGCCCTGGCAATCCGATCGCGATCGCCTCCTGGACCTCGCCAACGTCGAGGACCGCCTCCTCGATCCTAGTCGGGGAATTGCACTGGCCATGTACCGTGATTACGTGCTTCTTTCGCCCGATCACCCGCAGGTATCCATGACTATCGAGTTCCGCGAGGTCACCCGTTGCAAGCCAGCGACCGTTGTCCATCGCCGTCTCATCGTCTAGATAGCCCATCATCACGCTCGGACTTCGCACCAGCAGCTCGGCGTCGTCCGCGAGTCGCACTTCGACGCCGCTCAATGGCGGACCGACGGTCCCGAGCCTGTGGCATCCAGGTGTGCTGATTGCCACGTTGGGGCCGGCCTCGGTGAGGCCGTAGCCGTCACACAGCGGCGCCCCGACCTGGACAGCGAACTCCTCAGCGATGCCACGAGGCAGCAAGTCACCACCACAGCCGATCGTGCCTATATCGCGCAACAGTGAGGCGAGGGCAGGTTGCTGGTATACGAGCTTCAGTAGCTGACGATAGAAAGAGGGAAAGCCGTCGAGCGTGGCGATCCGGGGGCCTGGCAGGCGCCGGAGGATCCGTCGAGCGCTCGGAACGGTCTCGAGGTGCAGCCGTGCGCCATTTCGCCGCGCCATCTCAAGCACACTGAAGCCGTACGCATGGTGCATGGGCAAGGGGAGCAGTAGCTCGTCGGCTTTCTCGATGCCCAAGCGCTCGGCAGTCGCTCGCGCGTTGAACTTGAGTCCATTGTGTGAGAGAACGACGATACGCGGCGTTGTCGTGCTGCCTGAGGTGTAAACGAGTGCCCCTGCCCCCGCTCGCAGCTGCCGCGCGCCATGCTCGATTGCGGGCACGAGCTCGAGATTCTCTCCACCATCACGCGTAAGGAGGCACGCCCATCGTGGGTCGGGGCTTCTAATCAGAGTACGAAGTGGTTGACGCCTAAGCACAATCGCGGCGCCAATCTCACTCGTAACCGCGGCGGCGACGGCGGTCCCGATGGGATCGTCTGAGGCGACTTGGATTCCAGACCCGGGCCCGAGGCCGAGCGCGGAGGCGATACGCGCAGCCTCCTCTAGCAATCTGCCGAGCAGTCGTGCAGGTATGACGCAACCGTTTATCGAGAGTTCGAGGCAGCGCATGGGGGAGGCGCGTAGCCGACCTTTTGCGCAGCGGGCGGAAGCGCATCGGCGTCGATCTTGATACTGAGCAGCGCGAGCCGACCAGCTTCCAATGCCTCACGGGCGGCTATCACGCCAGAGTCGAGCTCAGCCTGACTGGTGACGAGGATCGCCGTCCCTCCCACTGACTCTACCGCCTGGATGGCTGGCGAAGGAGTGTCGAAATCGGTCAGTTGCGGGCGTCTTGCCACGCCGGCACGGCTCAGCCGCGGCCATCCGAAACCGTGGTTGTCCCACATTACGATCAGCAATTGCCCGTCGCAGGCCGCGGCTGTCGGTAGCGCAGCAAGGCTCATTCCCATCGCGCCGTCGCCGCACGTCGCGACGACGGGGCGGTCGGGAAGCGCCAGCGCCGCGCCGATCGCCGCACCGATGCCGAACCCCATCATCGTCTGCTCGCCGGGTGCAACGAAAGTGTGCTCGGTGCCAAGGTACGCCGCCGGGTAACTGTATCCCCACAGATCCTGCAGTCCGTTTTCCTGGACCAATATCGCGTCGGGGAATGCGTCGCTGATTGCGCGTAGCGTCGCGCATACCGGCAGTGCACAGAACCCACCGCATTGGTTGGCGGCGAGTGTGTCCCCTCGCGCGCGTAGGATTTGCTCGCGCCATCGCACCCTCGATGGCATATGTGCTGGTGTGGCGAGCCGCTCCGCGAGCTCCATGCATGTCGCGGCGGCGTCGCCGAGGAGTCCGACCGTCGGCTCCAGTGCGCGTCCCAGCACCTCTGGATCGGAGTCGACGTGAATGAGGGACACTTCGTCCAGGCGCGGCCAGCGCATTCGCATAGTCTCCTCGAGTTGGGTGCCGACGGCCAGGACCACGTCGGCCTTCGCGAGCAGTGAGTCGATCGGGGGTGTCGCATAGAGTCCGAGATTGCCGCACACGAGCGGATGGTCTTCGGCGATCACACCGCGCCCCGATGCTGTGGTGCCATAGGCCGCGACAAATGTGTCGGCGAGTCGCGCAACCGCCGCATGAGCGTTGCCGCTGCGTGCGCCCCCGCCCAACACGACCACGGGTGTGTGTGCGCCGGCCAGCAGTCTCGCGGCGCGATCGAGTTCGCACGCAAGTGGAACGGTGTGCGAGCGAGTGACCGGTCCGCCAGGAGGGGACATTGACCCTGGACCGTCCGAAAGACACTCGGGGGCGACCTCGACGACAGTAACGCCAGGCCGACCGTTGATCGCTTGGGCGACACCACGCCGCAGCGCCCACCGCAGCCCGTCCGGATGCTCGACGCTCGCTCGCCACTTTGCGAATGTGGCCGCGAGGCTCAATTGGTCGACCTCTTGGAAGGCACCGCGACCACGCTCGCTGACCACGACTCTCGTCGTGACGACCATGATCGGCGCGCACATCGACGCTGCCTCCGTGAGCCCGGCTATCGCATTGGTGAAAGCGGGTCCAGTGGTTAGCGCCAGGACAGCTGGGCGTTTTGCGAGCAGTGCATATCCAGCGACGAGTGAGGCCGCGACGCGCTGGTCACGTGCGGTAACCGCGCGCAATGAGGGCGTGCCATCGGCCGCGTCCAGCAGGCCGGGCTCGTCCGCCGGCAAGCCGGCGACCAGCTCGCAGCCGGTCTCGGCCACCAATTCGGCTATGTATGCCCAGCCCGAGCTCACCTCCGGCGCCTGCGATAGAGCCGCTCGTCCTCCGTGCCGGCAATGCCGATGTGCACCTCGCCGCGATGCGGGGCCCTGGAGGAGCTGGCTGTGTTGGATGCCGCCAGTGCGGCGTCGAGCGTATGGCAAAGCCATGGGATGCCGGCCGCCCCGGCGGTCGATGCGGGAGCGTGTGCGCCGTCGAAGATCGCGAATGCGTATATGACATCTGCCCGAACGGCGCCCGCGATTGCCCCGCGCTTCTCGCCGGCATCGAGTGCCGCGACGACCAGCTCGCACGCCTGGGGCCACGCCGCATCGCCGGCAGAGGCGATCAAGCGTGCGTCCAGGCCGGCCGGCCTGTCCCTTGCGCTGGCTTGCAGCAGTCGCGAGGGCTCCATCCGCAGTGAGTCGCCGATTCGCACGCGCCTGTGGCTCTTGCGGCAGCAGTCGATGAAAGCGTCCAGCTCCACCGCACAGTGCTCGCCCGCGGCGAGCACGACCATGGGGTCGGCGACACCCCCCGTTGCGAGCTCCTTCAGCGCCGCGTCGATGGCATCTTCGACGAATAAGGCAGACGAATCGCCGGGTTCGTCGGATATGCCCGCGACCTGCGCCCTCACGCCATGTCCTCAGCAATGTGCGCCTCGGCGATGGGTTCGCCGGCACCGGCGCGGAGGAGGATTCGCCCCCGGGCCAGCACGGGCATGCCGATCAGGCACGCCATGACTATCCCGAGCGGGAGTGCTCCGCCGACCTCGAGCAGGACGCTTCCCCCGAGGGCGCCGAGCATGCCGCAGGTCTGTGTGAGCGGTATCAGAAGCGCGTAATAGGTGCCGAGGGCGGCGGGTGAGAGGCGCGTTTGGACCTCCGCGAAATAGACAACCGTCGCGATCGACTCGAAAACACCGGCCGCGACCATGATCAGGAGCACGACGACCCTGTCCTGCAGGAGCGCGACCAGCGGCCAGCAGATGGCCTCGCAAATATTGCCCACGATGTAAATGTGTCCCTGGCGGAGGTGTCCAAGACGCCCGCCGATGATGGCGCCCACCACCCCGCCGGCCGCCATCGCCGCAACCAGAAAGCCAAGCGAGCTGTCCACGCCGAACAGCGTATTTGCACGGCTCGTAAGCAACAGCCTGCTTGCGCCAACAGCAGTCACGTATCCGAACGCGGTCACCGTGAGTGCCGCGACCAGCGACTCGCCGAGCAGTAGTTCCCGAAATTCGCGTATCGGCTCGACGAACAGCTGCTGCAACCACGTCCCGAATCTCGGCGGCGAAGCGTCGTAGAGAAGAGCGACGTCATCCACCATTGTGCGAATACCCAACAAGAACATCGCTGCGCCAACCATGGCGATCGCCACCGCGTAGAAGAGGAGCTCGATCCCACCTCCTGCTACAAGCAACGCTCCCACCGCGGGTCCTAGCGTAAGCGCGAAGCGTTCGCTCCCGACGATCAGGCTGTTGCCTCGTACCTCGCTCCCGGCAGCCATTACACGCGGTCGCAGCGCCATCCGTGCCGGGATGCCAAAGACGAACGTCGTTCCGGTGAGGAACGCGAGTATCCCTACCTGCGCGATCGTCCTCGACAGAGGAAAGAGCATGATCAGCGTCGCGGCAGCCAGTGCGCTCACGATCGCGACGTGGCGGGAATCGTAACGGTTGATCGCAACTCCGACGAAACCCGCGAACAGGAGTTGAGGCATCAAGCCCAAAGCGAGTACCACGCCTGTTCTGACTCCGAACCCGTAGCGCTCCACCATCAAAAGCGGCAGCGCGACGAGCATCATCGCGCTGGCCAACTCCAAAAAGAAGAACGAGCCGACCAGTTGCCCTACGCCGAGTCGCCTCATTGCTGCTGCCCTGCATCTTCAGGGGAGGCTAGTGCTGTTGCCAGTGCTGCCATACCGAGATTGCTGACGTGGGAGATAAAGCTCTGGTCGGTCTCGAGGCTGCGAAGTCGCCGCTCGAGCGTCTCGATCAGGCGGCACCCGGAGCGTCGAGCAAGGGCACGCTCGGGCTTACCGGAGCCGGGTGCGACGTCAACTGTCACAGCCGCCGGCACAACGCGCTCGACGGTGTCCCAGATGGCATCCCCGTAGCCCTGGGCGATGCCCTCGCGCAGGGCATGCAGACCAAAGGCCACATGTCGTCCCTCGTCGCGCGCGAGTGCCGAGAAGCCCGCCTGCAAACCAGGAAACAACCCGCGCCGGTCGAGCAGTCGAATGATGGCACGCTGGCTATTGGTCGCCAGCACACCCTCGGTCATCAGGTGAAAGATCGTCACCAGCTGAAGCCAAAGCTCGTAATCGTGTATATCGTGTGTAAGTCGTCGCGCTACGTCTGCCTCGTGTAGGACCAGTTCGCGCATGCCGGGAGTCGTTTCCAGCCACGCATCGGCTAGCTGCGGTCTGGCTCGAGTCTCGCCGCTCATTATCTCGCTCGCTATGCGCATGATAAAACGCCAGTGCTGTGCCTCGTCGGCACTCTGCGTGGCCAGGTAGGCGAGATAGCTCTCATGGGGGGCTCCAGCGATAATGACCGAGACGTGGTCGACGGCGGTGTACTCACCGATGATCAGGCTCTTGACTATCAATTCCATCAGTGTGCGAAAGCTCTTCGAGGTTCGCTCATGCCATGCTCGGCGGTCGGGCGCAAAGTCGATTTGTCCAGCTGCCCAGCGCTGGCTCTCCCAACGCTCATATAGTGTCTCGGGCGTCGTGTCCTGCGCGATCGTGACCTCGATGGAGTGAACTATGGTAGCTGGGGACAGTTGCGCGAGGGCGATAGGCGGGCCAGCTATCGGGCTATATGGTTGCCAGCGTCTCATGGGCCGCGGTTGGCATTCTCGTCATGACCTGACCCGGCTTCCTCGCCGATCGTCAGCGTGATATGGCCGATCTGTCCGTTCTGCCCCACGGCGGCAGCGTCAACGATCTCGAAGTGCCCGTTGCCGCGAGACTCAAAGCCGGCACGGGAGAACAAATCGTGACAGGGACTGTTGCGCGGGACCTTTGTGACGCTGGCGGTTGTACCGGCACACAGACGGTGAGTCAGCCGCAGGCTTCCGACGAGCATGGCGACGCCGACGTCGAGCCCGATGACCCGACAGCTCAGCACGAGAACGGCTACAGCGTTGCCGTCAACCACGACGATCCCGCACAGACCATAGTCTGCGAATCGATCGCTGACGGTAACGGCGGTCGTCCTGGCGGCGGGGCTTTCGATCAAACGAATGGCCTCGTCTCTCCGCGGCTGCCGGCCGAGTGTGTTGAATTGTGTGGTCCGAGTGAGTAGCTCGCATGCTCTTGCGCGCTGATCTGAGCGCAGGAGGTTGATCGCGACGTGAACGTCGAGCGACGCCAGGAAGTCCTCCAGAGGCAGGTCCTCCCGGCGTACTTCGCGCTCGAGGAGACCCTTGGTCGTCTCTGTACGACGACGGGTCTCTGGAGTGCGCCACGGAACTTCGCATCGAGGGTCGCTCAATATCTGTGCACGAAAGCTCGCCACGTCGCCGTCGAGGATTTGAACTTCGGGTAGGCGTGTGCGCATCTCGGCGCGCTCGACGGCGCTGTCGTCGAGGAACAGGACATCGTGGGGCCGCAGGCCGAGTCGCGGCAAGATCGATCGTAGTCGATCGGGCTTTGACGTCCAGTCAATTGAGTGAAGAACGAACTCGTCCGGGCTCAGAAGACGCGGATCCGCGCCGCAACGCCATGTATCGAGGGTGATGGTTGCCGTACCCTTGCTGAGCGACACGAGCAAGATGCCGCGATCCTTGAGCAGGCGCAGAGCTTGGTGGAGTCCCTGATGCTGCCACCGGGTCGTTGTGTCGGAGTCCAGCCAGTCCATGCCGCCGTCCTCGGCCAGCGTCTGAGGCCACAGCACACCGTCAAGATCGACGGCGACGCAACGGACGCGATCGAGCGCGTAAAAAAGCTCGTAGCAAGCGAGATACTCCTCGGCCAGTGCTTCACTGAGCGCGGGAAGCTGGTGGGCCTCGGCTATCTTTGGGTCTGCGGCTCCGCCGTGATGAGCGAACGGAAACAGCAGGTCGTCAAATAGCTGGGCGCTGCCATAGCGGAGCGCGAGCCGTTCCTCGTCGACGACCACGATGTGCTCGTGCCGTCGGGCCGCCGCATCGATCGTGGCATTTATCTCTGCGAGGATCTCACGATAGCCGCATGGCGTACGGAAGTCGAGCCGTCCAAACGGTGAGACCGTCGGGGGAGCGACGTTGTGCACCAGTCCGAGTTTGCCGTCCAACCGCGATGCGAAATCGTCAACCATTCGAGCCAAGAAGCGTGCCAGCCCGTGGGTGTGTCGGGCACGCAGCGAAGGTGTCTGGAACGGTCCGTCATCCCAAACACTCGCCAAGAACGATTGGATCGATGGCTGCAAAACGGTGAGATCCAGTTTTGCGCCGTCAGAGGTCGGGGGGACCGATTGACGCAGCGAGGGCCACCGATAACTACAGGTGACCGAAAAGCCATGTTGCCGCCCTCGGCGCACGAGCGCATCGCGCGCGAACGCCAGTACACAACCGCCAAGCAGCAGAACGACGAGATCGCGCAGTTCCTCGCGTGGGGGAGATAGCGACCGAAGGTCGGCCGCGACGGGAGGGGTTATTGGTTGTATGGTGGAACTCATATCATGGCTATGCGGATACTCTGTCTCATCGCGAGTCCGATTATCCGCAGCCGGGCCATCTCATGCAAAGTTTCACCCTGTCGCGGAGGGTAAACGGGCGAGATGGTTTGAGTAACCGCCCATGTAGTAGCGCAGCGAAGGCTGTCTGGACTGCGCAACTTGAATACCATGCCTGACGAGCGCCACGCTGAAAGCGAGATCCTCGGTAAAGCCGAGGCGCCGTGCGCCGCGACTGAAACGCGTCTGCCATGGACAACGCAAGTGCAGACTCCGGGTTACGAGGAACTCGCTCGTGTCCACGCGTGGCAGCATTGCGCCTTTGGTATCCAGCCGATCCCGTACCAGGTTTGAACCTTCTGTAAGGATGCCAAGTCGGCAGAGGGAGTCAAATGATTTTCCGTCGACGTCGGCACGTGGATGCCACGGGTCGTGCCCTGCGGGTATATACGGCTTGTCGTCGTGTTCGAACAAGCGCCGCCAGCTATGTGCGGCCTCGGCGCGCGGTGGCTCGCGGAGCGCGTCCACGAGCCACCGGAGATGATTGGGCTCGAATGCGTTGTCGTCGTCGAGTTGTGCTATCAGGTCGGCGGAGGCCAGGCGAACGCCGAGGTTTCGCAGTTGCGCGAGCCGAGCAGGCAGATAGCCGATCTCCTGACGTCGTGGAACGTTGCGTATTACGAGGTGGGAATGGCGGGCGGTGAGCTCAGCCCGCAGGACCGGATCTCTGAGCTCCGGACAGTCATCGCCCAGCACGATGTGCTCTACGTCGACTCCACGTTGCACCGCGACAGAGTCGATCGTGCGGATAAGTTGCTCGGGACGGCCACGGGTGAGAGTTACGACGCTGACGAGTGGCAATTCGCCAGAGATCGTGGGCACCGTCATCGACTCACGGAGCCAGTGGTTGTGCGCTCGAAATGGCCTGGTGTCGTGCGCGGGCCTCCTTGGAGATCAAAAGCGGACGTGCCGCAAAGGCGTGATCGCACACGACGCTGCTGGCCCGCTTGCCGAAGCCTCCGAAGGGCGTGTTCCCGTCCTCCGTGTCAAAGGCCGTATGCTCGCGACACACGACACTTGTGCCGATCGTGGCTCGGGCCAGCGAAGTCTCGCCGTATATCGACACATACATGCCGCGTTCGAGCTCTGCCGGCGATCGAAGCCATTCCTCGATCTGTGCGTCGTTTTCGTACTGCACGACGCAGAATACGGGTGAAAATAGCTCCGGCGGATGAAGCGCGGCGTGGAACGGTAGCTCCACCACCGTGGGCTCTACCGTCCCCTCGTCGATGTCAATTCTGCCGCCAAATCGGACCCGCTCTGAATTCTCTGTGACAAATAATCCGGCGCGCTCGACCGCATCCGCGTATACGAGCGGCGCCACGATCGTGTCGGGGTCGCGACGATCACCGACCGTGATCCCGTCAAGACGCTCGAGCAGGCCGTCTATAAACGCATCGTGCACATGACTATGCACAAAGATGACATCAGGGCAGAGACAGTCTTGCCCCGCATTGTAGAGTCGCGCCGTAACCATGTCACCTACCGCTAGCGCAAGGTCAACGCCCTTCCCTATCACAATCGGATTGGGCCCGGAGCCAAAGCGGAGAAGGCGGGTGTAGCGACCAAGTTCAGCGCTTATGGCAAAGGAATTCTCATATCGCCCGGTGAAGACGACAAGGTCAGCGTCGCGGCATTCGCGCGAAAAAGCACGTTGACCGGCGTTGCTCAGGACGATGGTAGGACCATCGATCGCTCCGCACGCCTCGCTGAGGATCCGGTGCACGCGAACGGTGGTGTGATGTACTCGAGAGGACGGTCTCACGATCACCTGATCGGAGTAGAGCGAGGGGATCAAGCCATAAAGCACATATGAGTAAAGTATGTTGTTTGACGGCATGAACACGGCGAGCTTGCCGAGCACCGGTGGGCCGTTGCGAGCGATCTCCCAGCCGCTGCGTGCCAGCGCGGCGATGGCGCGTGCCAACTCATCCTCCGCGCTGGCATGGGTTGCAACCTCGGTGAGGGCATCGAGCAGGGTCGGCGCCAAACTGGCAAGCAGTCCCGCGAGCTTCAGGCCCTCGCTCGTCGCAGATGGTGCCCGGGCATAGAAGTCGTCATTCTCCTGGAGCAATGATGCACTATGAACGTCGCACCGGTGAGTCATCGCTACCGGTTTACTCGATATCGGAGCGCGCGGCAAATGGTAAATTCGTCAACTCGTGCTGCAGGTGGATCGACTGGCCGCGCCGCGGCCGGGCCCACCGGCCTGGAAAACGTCCGGCTCGACGTGGAGGATGGGATAGCAACGCTTCGACTCAATCGAGTCGACACTCTGAACGCGCTTGACCCGGAGCTTGTGAGCGAGCTTGCTAGGGCGACCGAGTGGTGTGGGGCCTCTGAGGGTCTGAGGGGCCTGGTCATCACGGGGGTGGGGAAGGGCTTCTCGGCGGGTGGTCACCTGCCAACGCTTCGACGAGGCGTCGAGAATCCAAGCGAGCTCGAGTCTACGGTGGGGTTTCTGGCAGCGGAGCTCAATCGGACGATCGAGTGCCTCTATGGCATGGCGTGCCCGATCGTCGCAGCTATCAACGGTCGGGCGGCCGGTGCCGGCTTGTCGCTCGCTTTGGCATGTGACATACGGATAGCGTCAGAGCGGGCAGTCTTCGATTTCGCATACGCACGCGTAGGTGCGACGCCGGACGGAGGAATGACGTGGTTTCTACCGCGTCTTGTGGGTATGTCACGGGCGATCGAGCTGCTGATCGAGTCGCCCATCGTGAGGCCGAAGCGGGCTCTCGACGTCGGCTTGGTGTCGGCTGTGGTCCCGCCCGACGCACTGGACGCGCGAGTGCGGACACTGGTCAAGCGTCTTGCCGGGCACCCGGTCCACTACGTGGCCGCGGTGAAGGAGTTGGCCCGGTGCAGCGTCGAGGCCGACCTCCCGACTCATCTGGCGATGGAGCGCTCGAGGCTGCTGGCGAGTCTGAGCACCGACGAGGCACGGGCGTGCCTTTCCCGAATTGGACGTGGCCGCTCGCTTGCATGACCATGTGGTGCGCATGAGACCGGAAGTTGGGATTACGGGAGTAGGCGCCGTGACGCCGATCGGCGTTGGCTCCGAAGCGTCGTTCAGTGCTTGGACGAACGGTCACTGTGGCATCGCCGATGGCATCGCTTCGTGCGAGGACTTCGAGCCCGAGCAATTCCTCTCGATGAAGGAGGCTCGACGCACCGACCGTTTCACGCAACTCGCGATTTGCGCCGCGGACGAGGCTCTGAGGATGGCGCGATGGGGAGCCGCGGGAGCATGGACGGAGTTACCCTATCCTGCGCACCGAATTGGATGCGTGATCGGTACTTGCACGGGTGGCATAGGCACCATGATCCGACAGCTGGAGCGATTCCGCGTCAAGGGGCCACGCAGCGTGTCGCCGCTGACGATCCCGCTTCTGATGGGAAATGCCGCGGCCGGAGCCCTCACGATGCGATATGGACTCCACGGTTACGGTTCGGCGGTCGCGTCGGCCTGTGCCACCGGCGCGGATGCGGTAGCGACCGGTTGCAGACTGATCCGAAGCGGAGAGTTGGACGCGGTCATCGTCGGCGGCACGGAAGCCGCCCTCGATCCATTCGTGCGGGCCGCGTTCGAGGCGATGGGAGCGACGTCGAAGGTGGGCATCTCTCGACCTTTCGACGCCCGTCGCGATGGCTTCGTGATGGGAGAGGGCGCGGGAGTCCTTGTCCTCGAGCGCCTTCAGCATGACATGCAGGTCGAGCCGCTGGCGAGACTGGTGGGCATCGGCACGTCCTCCGACGCGTTCCATCTCACCGCTCCGGACCCGGCGGGACGGTTGGCGGCTCGTGCGATCGAAGCGGCGCTAGCCGACGCTTGCTGCGAGCCCGGCGACGTGGGATACGTAAACGCACACGGAACATCTACACCGCTAAACGATCGGTCAGAGACGGAAGCGCTCAAGGAAGCTCTGCGCGATCGCGCGAGGGAGATCCCGATATCTTCGCTGAAGTCAGCGGTCGGCCATTTGCTCGGAGCCGCCGGAGCGGTGGAGGCGGTCGCCACCGTGTTGTCGCTACGTGACATGGTCGCTCCGCCGACACTCGGCTATGAAGAGCCGGAAAGCGGGCTCGATCTGAACTACGTGGATGGAGGCCCCCAGCAACTTCGTCAAGGACAGGGTTCTCGCTTCCTGGCGCTATCAAACTCGTTTGGCTTTGGTGGCCACAACGTCGTGCTTGCCTTCGAGCGTGTCGGTGGTGCATAGCTCTGATGCTGAGAGGAAAGCGTCTGTTGATCACCGGTGTGCTCACGAAGAGCAGCATCGCCTTCAGTGTCGCCAAGGAGGCGTTGGAGCAAGGCGCTGAGATCATACTGACGGGTCACGGCCGAGCACGATCGCTGACAGAGCGGAGCGCCCGACAGCTCGCTGACATTCCTCCCGAGGTGTTGGAGCTAGACGTAACAGATGAGACCGACTTCGCCGAGTTGCACGATGAGATCGCTGGCAGGTGGGGTACGCTCTCGGGCGCATTGCACGCAATCGCATACGCGCCTCCCGACGCGATCGGTGGAGACTTCATCGGCGCATCGGTGGAGAGCGCTGTCGACACGTTTCGGATAAGCGCCGTGTCATACAGCTCGCTTGCCCGGTGCCTGGCACCGCTGCTGTCGCCCAACGGCAGCATCGTAGGCTTGGACTTCGACGCCAGTCGCGCGTGGCCGGCTTACGACTGGATGGGAGTGGCGAAGGCGTCGCTCGAGTCGGTCAACCGGTACCTGGCCCGCGACCTCGGCCCTAGAGGCATTAGAGCCAATCTCATCGCCGCCGGTCCTATTCGCAGCACGAGCGCCAGCGGCGCTTTCAGGAACTTCGATGTGATCGAGGGTGCCTGGGACGAAGCGGCGCCTCTGGGTTGGGACGCGCACGATGCCAAGCCGATTGCCAGCGCCGCGTGCTTCCTCTTCTCAGACTCATCCAGAGCGATAACTGGCGAGATCCTGCATGTGGACGGTGGGTTTCATGCGGTTGCGCCTGCCGCGATCACGCCGTAGTCGCAGGTTGGCGCTGGGTAGGGGAGGACTGGCATTCAGTGCCAGGTATTTTCGTGCCACTGCTCTCGCGCCGGATGGGGAGCACCGTGAGTCGCCTCGTAGCCATCCAGCGCCGTCATGAAGGACTGGCACCACGCGGCATTGACCTCAGCGGCGTAATCGAGCAGTCCAATCGCCCGAAGGCGCTTCTCGAGTGCTCTGCGGGCAACCTCCCAACCGTAGAGGGTATACATGATCGTGCTCGGCTGCGTCGGGGTGGGCATCTCTCGGTCGGGTCGAACGACCATTCCGACCAAGGGAACGATGCTGCCTTTGATCACATCGAGGACGTCGCCGGTGTATCCGTCGGCCATCGCCTTTCGCAGTACCTCTACGCCAAACGCAACGTGTCGCGACTCGTCGAGGCTGACCTTTCGGAGAGCCGCCGTCAGCACCGTCAGATTCTTGAAGTGCGTAACCAGTTGCAGCATGACTCGCTGGCCGCTCGTCGCCAAGACACCCTCCAGGACGAGGTGATAGAGAGTAATCGCTTGGACCCATCCGGCTAAGTCGCTCGGGTCCGATCGAACGCGCTCGGTTAGGTCGCGGAGCTGTCTATCGAAGAGCTCGACTTGGCCGTCGGGGGCCTCGCGCCAAGCCGCCCGCAGCTTTGATTCTGGCGAGTCTCCCGTTCCATCGACCATCTCGAGATAGCGATAGAAAAAGAGAGAATGACGCGCCTCGTCGGAGAGCTGGGTGCAAAGGAAAAGCTGAGCATCCTTGTCACCAGCCGCATGAACCAACGGGGCAAGCGTTTCCGTTACCGAGAACTCGCCGATGAAGAACTCTATCATGTTAGAGCGAAGCTGCTTCCTGGCCAGTGATGGCAGTGCCCTCCAGCCGGTACGGTCTTGTGCCGGTTCATAGTCTCTTATCGACCACTGATGACGCTCCCAGTGATCGAAGAGCCGAAGGTTGGAATTTAGGAGCACGGTTCATGCCTATCCTGAAGCGGTATCCCGATGTCGGGAGGAGTCTCTTTCTCTTTGGAGCTCTTGTCTCCTCGCACGGCAGCCGACCCGCCCGTTATCTCCAAGCATTGCATAGTTGAGAGGCTTTGATCAAATGGCGGGAATGACCCGTGCGGTCGGGCAAGCGAGCAGTGCTTCGCGATCCTACGCACGCTTCGGTAGCGTCCAGAACGAGTGCCCGCTTCTTCTAACCCATGGGAGCACCCATGTATGAGCGATTTATCGGCGCGATCACGGTGCGCCCTCGCGTGGTCGTCCTCGTATGGCTAAGCGTGCTGCTCGTATGCGGCGTGGTAGTACTAGCCGTGCCTGGCAACATCGCGGATAACGGCATTTTGGTACCGGGCTCCGGTTCGACGCGAGCCGAAGAAGCCGCGAATCGCTACATTCCGCGCTTCGCCGGTCCAGTAATCATCGCCGTCCTCATGAACACCGGTCCAGGCAGCTCAGCACGGCGGCTCGAGCAGATGGAAACAATGGTCGGTGAAGTAGAGCGCCCGCGCGATGTGCGAACGAGCGAACTAGCAGAATCGGCTTCGTACAGAGAACGTAGCGGTAACCGGGTAGGTGAGCTGGCGGTCTACCTCATCCATATGAATTTGTCGTATATAGACACCGAGCGACGCATTCCAGCGATCGAAGCGCTACTGAGCCGCGCCAAGCCCAGGTATGTGTCGTTCATGCTCTTCGGCGAAGCGGCGGAAGCCTATCACTACTCCACAATCATCCGAACCGACCTCATCCGAGCCGAGCTGATCGCACTGCCGCTGGCCTTCTGCATGCTTGTGGTGGCATTTCTCTCTGGTGTAGCCGCTTTCTTGCCAGTTCTGCTGGCCGCTCTCGCTCTTGGGTGCACTCTCGCCATCGTGCATATCATCAGCCTGGTCTTCGGTCTGAGCGTATTCGTCATCAATGCCGCCTCAGCCGTGGCTCTGGGTCTCAGTATCGATTACTCACTCATAATCGTTACACGCTTTCGCGAAGAGCGGGAGACGGCCCCCGATGTTCGTCAGGCCGTCGTCCGCGCGATGCAGACGGCCGGACGTGCGATCATCCTGTCTGGCCTGACGATAGCGGCGCTGCTACCGGCACTGATGGCGGTTGGCATTGGCCTATTCACGTCGATAGCGCTGGGAGCGATGATTGCTAGCCTGGTCGCCGTTCTCGCTGCCGCGACGCTGCTTCCGGCGATACTCGTGCTACTCGACGATCGTCTCGATCGATTCTCCGTCAGGCCGGTGACCGAAGCAGCTCGTCGAGGCACGTTCTGGCGTCACTTGGCTGGGGGCGTGACGAAGCATCCGGGAATCGCGGCATTTGTGAGTGTCATGGTTCTGCTGACGCTTGCCAGCCCAGCACACGCCTTGAAACTCAGCTACAGCGGTGCGGGTCTCCTGTCTGATCAATCGGGAGCGGTCAAGGTGGGAGAAAATATCGAAGCGGCATTTGGGCCGGGTGCGTATGGGCTCGTGGAAGTAGTCACGAGAGAGCCAGAATATGCCCGGGGTGTTATAGAGACTGAGCCGGACCTACGGCGTGTTTGGCGAACGTATACGGGTATCGACCGGTGGTCGCAGCTAGACATAGTCTTGAGATCGGGACCCAACAGTTACGCTGCCCATGAGACGATCGCTCAGCTACGGAGTAAGTTCGACGACCACCATGTTACGATAGCGTTCGTCGGAGGAATAACAGCGGGCGCGATGGACCTATCCGCGCGTGTGGCGGCGACGCTGCCTATCGTCGTGATGGTCGCGATCCTGATCGCGCTGGTGGTGCTCACGATGGGCCTGAAGTCGATAGTGATTCCGATCAAGGCGATGGTTTGCAGTGCGCTATCGGTGGCGGCGACACTCGGCATTTTGCAAGTCTGCTTTCCGCCTTCCGGTGAAGGGGGCGGGATTACCTTCTTTGTGCCCATACTCACCTTTGTGCTCGTCTTGGGACTGTCTATCGACTACGAGGTGTTTCTCTTGACTAGAGTCAGGGAAGCAACATACACCGGTCGCACGACCGCGTATGCTGTGTCTTATGGCTTGACGAGAACCGCACGGCCGATCACGATGGCTGGGCTTGTATTGGTAAGCGTGTTTGCGGCGTTTATTTTCTCATCGCTTAGAGCTGTGCAAGAGCTTGGGGCGGCCGTGACGATCGGAGTTTTGCTCGATATCAGTTTGGTGAGGTGGATTCTCAGCCCCGCGTGTGTGGTGTTGGCTGGCAGATGGAACTGGTGGTTGCCGCGACCATGGCGCGCGCTGAGCGAGAAGGCGGATTGAGAGATGGTTTTCAGCTCAGCGGAGCGCGAACGCCCAGTGGTAACCAGCGACGTTGTGGTAGTCGGGTCCGGCGCGGCGGGCGGATGGGCAGCAAAGTGCCTGACCGAATGTGGTCATCGAGTCTTGCTGCTGGAGGCGGGTGGCCAACCCGACTTGCCGGTCTGCTTTCGTGTCAATGGAGGGATCCGGCTGGACACCGAGGTCTTACGTGTTGAGATGCAGCGCCACGAGCGCCGTCAGCACGTGCAGGCGCGTTGTTACGCGTTTTCGACGGACACACGGGCTCTCTTTGTCGATGACCTCGCTTTTCCGTACAGCACATCTTCGGAGGCTCCGTACACATGGGTTCGCTGTAGGGCTGTCGGGGGACGGACGTTGGTTTGGAACCGCGCGGTCTGGCGCATGGATCCCCTTGGCTTCGCGCGCTCGAGCGTTGACCCCACTGTTCCCGATTGGCCACTCACCTACGCCGACCTCGAGCCCTCCTACGCGCGTGTGGAGAGGTTCTTGGGCGTCCGCGGCAACCACGATTCCCTGGCGTGTGTCCCTGACGAAGCCTTCGTGGCGCCTCGAAGACTCCGACGGCTCGAGCACGAGTTTGCACAAGCTTTGCAGGCGCGATGGCCCGAGATGCCCGTGATCTTGGAGCGCCACGTTCCCGTCGGGGACGTCGCGTCGGACGTGCCGTCGCGTCCGAGCTTTAGCAGCGGTGGCTCGTCGATCGCCGCGGCAACTCAGACAGGACGCCTCGATCTTCGTGCGCAGTCCGTCGTCACGCGTCTCGATTACGACTCGACGTGTCGCCGAGTCGTCCGAGCCGAAGTGATCGATACCGCCAGCGGAAGAAAGTTTGATGCGGCCGGAAGGGTATTCGTCTTGTGTGCGTCAACGCTCGAGTCGACGCGCTTGCTACTCAACTCGTGTAGTGAGCACTTCCCCAACGGTCTGGCGAACTCTTCCGGCACGCTGGGGCACTACCTGACAGATCACATGTCCGGAGTGACGGCAATCGGGGTTCGTCGAATCGATCCCGACGATGTCCCGCTCGACCAAAACGGTTTGTACATTCCCGGGTTGACCGCACAGGGGAGCGGGTTGCGTTATGGAGTGCAGGTGCAGGTGGGCTTTCCACTCAAGTCGACGCGGCGTCGCATCCCTCGTGCCGGATGCTCGCTCGTGGGCTTTGGCGAAACGAGACCCCTGCGGAGAAACCGTGTATGCCTCGACCCCAAGCTCCGGGACGCGCTTGGTGTTAGATGTCTGCGGATCACGGCACGGTACGGCGAGGAGGAACAGGCCGCCGCGCGAGGTCAGGCTGACATGCTGCGAGGTATCCTGAGTGCCGCAGGCTATGTCCCTCTCCATGTGACGGATGAGCCTGCGGCGCCCGGCTCGTCGTTCCATGAGCTAGGGACCGCGCGTATGGGAGATGATCCCCGACGATCCGTCCTCAATTCTCATAATCAGGCGTGGGACGTGGCTAATCTCTTTGTCACCGACGGTGCCTGTTTTGTTACGCCAAGCTTCCAAAACCCCACGCTTACGATTATGGCGCTCACGGATCGCGCATGCGCGTACATTGACGATGAGCTTCTGTTAGGTAATCTGTAAAGAGAGTCTGGACTAAGTTTCAGACTAGGAAAAGGTTAGGTTAATGATAAAAATCTCTCGAAAAATATCCAGGATAGTCGGTGTGGGTGCGGCATTGCTTGCAGTAGTGGCGTTCGGCGGGATTGTTTTGGCGTCGCCGGTTTCTGCGGCGATAGTGTACTTATTAGCTGAATGGTTAAATAACGGCGCGACAGTCGGTTCGACGGTGTTAGCCGAAATTGCCACAGAAGTCTTACTCGAAGATGCCAAAGTCTCGGCCGTGGGTGGTGCGGCTCTATCAGTGAATTGCAGTGGCCGAACGGTTGGTGATCTCGGTTCAAATGGTGCTGTTGATATTACAGAAATCTTAAATGTGTCTGGCACGGCGGTCAGTCTGGTGCCTTTAGCCGGGACGCCATTGCCGTGTATGAGGGAGTCGGGCTGTGAATCCTCGAAGCTTTGGCCCGTCAATTTTCCTTGGTTAGGCCAGTTGGAATTATGGGAAGAAGGGACCGCATCGGGCTATGTGGTCTTTCTAGCTGGGACTAAAGGTGTTATGGGCTGGTATATGGAATGTATTATCTTTGGCATCAAAGCCGAAGATGAGTGCACAGCCAACCAGGCTGGTTATGAAGCTCCTAAAAATGTGAGTGAAGGTGTCGAAGTCATTTTGAGTAACACGGTTACAGCATTATTTGGTGGTAAATTGGCGACCTGCACTCAGTCTAATGAAGAGACTGGTGAGGTTGAGGGTAGCGGAATTATGAGGCTATCATCTGGTGGACCATTGTCGGCTGCTGAATGATTGATGTTGTTTGGTTAGTTTTGGTTTGATGTGGTGTGGGTACCTGGGTGGGATGGTGTGCTGCCTGGGCATCCATATGGTGCTACCAAAAAGTCGGATCGTGCGGTCAAACGAGCGTGCGGTCCGACCGATTTACTCAGTAAGGGATGCTTAGCCCAGTTTCGTACAAAGGGAAAGGTTAGATTGATAATGAAAATATCTCAGAAGGCGTCTAGGATTGTCGGTGTGGGTGCCGCCTTGCTTGCGGTAGTTGCGGTTAGTGCGATCGCTTTGGTGTCGTCGGCTTCCGCGGCGATAGTGTACTTATTAGCTGAATGGTTAGACAACGGCGCCGCTCTTACGTCGAGTATGTTAGCCGAAGTAGCTACAGAAGCATTACTCGAAAATACTAAAGTCTCGGCCGTGGGTGGCGCGGCCGTCTCGGTCACTTGTAAAGGTATGATGATTGGCGATATCGGTGCAAATGGCGCCGTCGATATTACGGAAGTTTTAAATTTGTCTGGTACGGCGATTAGTCGAACCCCCTTAAGCGAACCGTCATTGTTATGTGCGAAGGAGGCGCTCTGCGAATCATCGAGGCTGTGGGCTGTTAATTTGCCTTGGTTAGGTGAGTTGGAATTATGGGAAGAAGGAAGCGCCTCAGGCTTTGTTGTCTTCCTAGCCGCGACTAAAGGTAAGCTAGGCTGGTATCTAGAATGTACGATCTTGGGTGTCAAAGCTGAAGATGAATGTCATGGCACCGAAGAGGTTGATGAAGCTACAAAAAATTTGGCCGAAGGTGTCGAAGTCCTATGGAGTGAGGCAGTTAACGCATTATTTGGTGGTGGTAAGTTAGCGACTTGCACTCAGTCTGGTGACGCTGAAACCGGCGTGGCTGAAGGTATAAGTATTATTAGGTTGCCGACGGGTGGGCCGTTGTCGGCTTCTGAATGATTGGTGTTGTTTGGGGCCAATTAGGTTAACCAGGTTCGTACAAGGGAAAGGTTAGGTTGATAATGAAAATATCTCGAAAAGTGTCTAGGATTGTCGGTGTAGGTGCGGCGTTGCTTGCGGTGGTCGCGTTTAGCGCGATCGCTCTGGCTTCATCGGCTTCCGCAACGGTAGTGTATTTATTAGCGGAATGGTTAAATAACAATGTCGCTGTCACTTCGACTATATTAGGCGAATCGGTGACTGAACTGTTACTCGAAGATACCGACGTAACGGCTGCGGGTGGTGCGGCTGTCTCGGTCAATTGTCAAGGCTTACTGATTGGTGATTTTGGTGTTGATGGTGCTGACGATCTCACAGAAGTGTTAAATTCGGCTGGGGCACAGATCAGTCTGACAGCTTTAACTGGAACGTCGTTGTCGTGTGAAAAGGAGACGCTCTGCGAAAGTGCCAAAATATGGACTGTCAATCTTCCCTGGTTAGGTCTGTTGGAGTTATGGGAAGAAGGAACCTCGTCGGGTTTTGTAGTCTTAGTAAAGGGGACTAAAGGCAACCCTGGCTGGTATGTGGAATGCACGATTCTGGGTGTCAAAGGTGACGACGAATGCTCGTCTCCCGAAAGCGCAGCTGAAGCTCCCGAAAATAATGCCGAGGGCGTCTTAGCTATAATCAGTGACAGCAGTTCGGGATTTTTCGGTTTGAAATTAGCGGTCTGTACCGGGTCTGGTAATAAAGAAACTGGTATAGCTGAAGGTACTATGATTATTAGAACACCGTCTGGCGGGCCGTTGGCGACATTTGAATAGTTGGTGTCGTTATGTAATGTAATTTAGTGTGATATGGTGTCCGGATGGGTTGTCGTCCTGTCTGGGCACCCATCTTCGGATCCATGCGTTGGAGCGGTCGGTTTGTGGTCTGTGCTGGGTGGTAAAGGCCTTATGTCACCGTCGCGATTGCAAGCCGTCCTGTACGTGACATCATGTTGTCGACCCATGGAAACACCGAAATCTAGACTGGACGAGCAAGGGGAGTGGGAAACATTTCTGGTCTTCGTCCCTCTGCCTATAGTGAGTTCCGGCCAAAGGGTCCATGCCTGGGAGGAGGCTCAACCAGGTCTAGGCTGTCAAGACCTTTCCTATTCGATGATGGTGTCGAGTATGTTGAACATGCGCCATTTGTCGTTGACGCGGTGCTCGTCGATCTTGCGTACTTCGGCGATCGCTGGGAATTCGAGGATCGCGATGCCTTTGTTGCCTTGTATGCGCATGTCGGGTAGCTTGAGCGTCGCGTTCTTGACGAGGAGTTCGGCGTGTCGCAGCTTGAAGATCTTCGATACGACGGTCGCGCAGCTGTGACCGCTGACGGCGGCTGTGTGTCCGTATTCTTCTGCGACTGATTCGGCGAGTAGCGGGGCGAGCAGTGCGCATGCCTTGGTGCCGTTCTCGGTGACGGCTGCGCTGTAGTAGTTTCTGACGAGGCTTACCATTTCGGCTCGTTCGGCGCGGCTCGGGGCGTGGCCGTAGTCTAGGTTGACGTTGTCGTCGTCGTTGTGGTCGGTGTCGCCGTCGCGGTCGACGGTGTGGTGGGGGAAGTATGCGGTCACGGTCGTGTTACCGGGGCCGTAGGGGTCCGCGGCATTGTGTTTGGTCGAGGCTCCGCAGGCGAGCAGGCCGAGGCCCAGTGCGAAGGCTAGGAGGGTTGCGAGTGCTGTTCTCATCGGTGTCGACGGATCCCTCTCCGCGGGCGCAAACTGGTGCCCGTCAAGGGGGATCGTACTAAATCTTCGTATCCGATTTTGCGGCCTGACGAGGCTCACCTGGGCCGCAGGAGTCAGAAACATTGTGTGGTGTTGCTCTTGACATGGTGGGTTGTGCTCTGTAAGGATGCGGGTCGGGTCCGTTATCCAGAATTTGGGTGTGGGCCTGTCGTTGACGATCGGGTGTGATCTCAATGTGGGGTTTGCTTGGTTGTTTGCGGTCTCGTTGGGATCATGAGTGGAGGTGTGGGCGCGTGGACGAGAGCGGTGGGTCGTCGGTGCTGGTTATTGATCGTGCGGCGTGTCGTGGCTTGTTTGTGGGCCTTGTGGGGAGTGGGAAACACTCCTGGTTTTCGCGCGTGGTTTCTGCGAGAGTAGTGCTGCGTGTCGTGGGTTGGGCGTGTTGCTCGGCTTGTGGTGCGTGTTTTGTTGTGTTGTTCATGTACAGGGGTTGGGCCGCCACGCTCTCTGACCTATGACGGGTGCCGGTTCGACCGATCCAAGCCTCGGAAGAGGCTCAACCAAGTCTCGGACGAGGGAAAGGTTAGATCGAGAATGAAAACATCTCGAAAAGTATCTAGGATTGTTGGTGTGGGTGCCGCGTTGCTTGCGGTGGTCGCGTTCAGCGCGATCGCTCTGGCTTCCTCGGCTTCCGCAGCGATAGTATATTTATTAGCGGAATGGTTAAATGCCAATGTCGCTCTCACCTCGACTATATTAGGCGAATCGGTGACTGAACTGTTACTCGAAGATACCGAAGTCTCGGCTGCGCTTAATTTACCTGTCGCGGTAAATTGCTTAGGTTTACTGATTGGTGATTTCGGTACGGACGGTGCTGATGATCTCACAGAAGTGTTAAATTCAGCTGGAGAACCGATCAACGCGACAGCCTTAACGACATTAGAATTGTCGTGTGAAAAGGAGACGCTTTGCGAAAGTGGGAAAGTGTGGGCTGTCAATCTTCCTTGGTTAAGTCTGTTGGAGTTATGGGAAGAAGGAGCCTCGTCGGGTTTTGTGGTCTTACTAAAAGGGACTAAAGGCAACCTGGGCTGGTACACGGAATGCACGATTCTGGGTGTCAAAGGTTCAGACGAATGCACGACCGCAGAAGGCGCTGCTGAAGCTCCCGAAAATAACGCCCAAGGCGTCTTAGCTATATTCAGTGAGACAGTTACAGCATTATTCGGTTTGAAATTAGCGAGCTGTACCGGAGGCGGTGCGGAAACTGGTGTAGTTGAAGGTACTGGCATTATTAGGGTGCCGTCTGGTGGACCGTTGGCGACTTTTGAATGATTGGTGTTTTGTTTGGTTAGTTTTGTTTTAGTGTAGTGTGGGTGTCCGGGCGGGATTGTTGTCCTGTCCGGACATTCTTGTTTTGGTTTGTGTTTGGGTGTTTGTGTTTTTGGGGAGGTTGGTTGTGTTTTCTGTGTTTTCTGTGTTGCGTGGGCGTGTGACGTTTGCGAATGTTGGTGTGGTGGTGGCGTTGGTGTTCGCGATGAGTGGTGGGGCGTATGCTGCAGGTAAATTTTTGATTACTTCGACGAAGCAAATCAGTCCGAAGGTACTGAAGTCTTTGAAGGGTAATACTGGTCCCGCGGGTCATGCCGGTCCGGCGGGCGCGACCGGTCCTACCGGTCCCACCGGACCTGCTGGTCCTGCTGGCGCGACAGCAGGTAAGGGGGAAAAGGGTGATGCTGGTAGTAATGGTGTGAGTGTTGCGAGTGTGGAATCGAAAAGCAATGCGATTGGTCCTTGTAAAAATGGTGGTTCTGAATTTAGGTCTGCTGGTGGTACGACGTTTGCCTGTAATGGTGAAAAAGGAGCTGCCGGTCCTGCCGGTCCGAAAGGGACGTTCGGGGATGAACCTTTGCCGGCTGGTAAGTCGTTGATGGGTACGTGGTCGGGGAGTGGTTATGCGGGGTCAGAATTCTCGTTTACGAGTCCTGAAGAAATAGGGTTGGTGAAGGTGAGTGTGAGTCTCGCGGACCCGGTGTCGCCCGCGGTTGGATTGTCGAATGCGGAGTATGTTGGTGTGGGTGAAGGAGAAAACGAAGAAGAAGCAAAATGGGCGCCTGCGATCAAAGAAGGCAAGTGCAAAGGCGATTCTGAAAAACCCGTTGCCGCGGAAGGGTATTTGTGTGTGTTCGGGGAAGAAGAAACCAATCTCACTAGCCATCCAGAAATCGAACTGCCGCTAGTGTCGGGGATGACAGTCGGATTTAATTTGAAGCAGTGGATATCCAAGAAGGGTCGCGCTGTTATGGCTGGCGTTTGGGTAGTGACCGGTTAAACGATGAGTCGTGTCGTGAGTACAATGATGAAGCAAGTTATGGTGTTTCTTGGACGCGGAGCGTGTCGGGGTCCCGCGTCCAGGTATGCGACGATCGTGACGGTCATGGTGGTGGGCGTGCTTGCGATAGCTTCTTCAGCGTCCGCGGCCGGCGCACCGAGGTGGATATTGCCGCCTGAAGTATTGATTGTTCATTCGACGCGTGTCACGTTTCAGATGACGTTGGACAGTGAAGAATTGGAAACGAAATGGAAGGCACAGTACGCGCCCGCGGAAAGCAACGGCCTGGCGCCAGCGGAAGACTCGACAAACTGGGTGACGGTCGACGAAGGTGAAATACCAGCGGAATTACCGCCGAAACATACCGTCCCACTAGGCCATGTCGATCCGGATGAATTTGGTAACGCACCGGTTGAGTTGCGTCACTTGACTCCTGCCACATTGTACTATGCGCGTTTTACAGCCGAAAATGCGGATAGTAAAGGTACCCCTACGGTCGCCGTAGTTCCCTTCACGACTCTGGAAGTCAGCTTACCGGAAGTACCGAGACTGGGCCAGGTCGAACAAGAGGCGCCTGTGTTTGCCTTGCATGAAATAACGGATACAGCGGTTACGGCTGAAGCGAAGATCGAGACGAATGGTTCACAAACAGAATATACTTTTGAATACGCGCTTCCTGAAAATGGTCACGCGCCCATCCCCGGGTGGAAAGAATTTTCGAGTGGTGCAAAAGGCGTGATCACCGTTGCTGAAGATTACGCGAAGGTGAAAGCAAGCTTGACTGGTTTGACACCAGAAACAGAATATTATGTGCGCATCAGGTTGAAGAACGGCGCGGGGGAAGTGTTCCAGACAAAGTATGCTTTTGGGGAATCGTTTAGTACGGGGCCCAGTAAGCCTAAAGTGGAAGCGCCTGCGGTTCGTGATGTGAGGGCCGTGTCGGCCCGGTTGTCTGGCGTGGTTGAGCCTGATGGTTCTCGTACTTTATGGTGGTTTGAAGATGAATCGCCGTCGGGTTCGGGGATGTGGCAGCGGGTTGCTGGTGCTGAAGGCGAAATTTCACAATCCCAGGCGGAAGCCTTGTCGTATGCGGGGTCTGTTCTTGTGGGCGGTGATTTTACGGGGTTGGATGGTGCCACGGGCTATAATGTGCGTTTGTCGGCGAAAAACGAATTTGAAGGTGTGGCTAGCGAAGTCGTCAGTAGTGGTGGGACGCCGTTTGAAACGGAAGGTTCGCCGACGGCCAGTACGTTTGCTGTTCATTGGTTGATGGGTAAATCTTTGCTGCGTTTGTTGGGTAGTGTGAATCCTAAAAGTAGTTTGACTTCTTCAGAACAGTCGATCGTGGCGAATGGTGCGCCTAGTGGGTCGTTCACGCTTACTTTCGATGGTGATACGACGGGACCGATCGTGTATCCCGCGTCTGCTGAAAGTATCCGGTTGGCGTTGGAGGATCTGCCTGATGGGCCGAGTGTGGGTGTGGAAGGCGTGCAGGGAGGTCCTTATAGGATCTGGTTTTTCGGTGTAGATGAAGGGATCGCGCAGCCGACGATAGAAGTAAATAATGAAGGGTTGTCTGGTGGTACGCTCGAAGTGTTGTCGGTCCAGGCTGGTGGTGAATCTTATCGTACGGATTACACATTCCAATACGCCAGCGATAAAGAATTCGAAGGTAATGGTTGGTCTAAACCGCAGGAAACCTCGTCGATGGAAGTCGCTCCGGGTAGCACGCCGCAGAATGTGGGGGCGGTTGTGCAGGGTTTGATTGGTGGTGAAGGGTATCGTTATCGTATTGTTGCGAATAGTACGATTCCGGCGACGGTGGTGGGTGGTGAAGAGTCGTTGGTGGCGCCCTTGGTACCGGTTGTCAGTGAATCGGTGTGTTCTAATACAGGGTTTCGTACGGGTTTGTCGGCGAGTTTGCCGGATTGTCGTGCGTATGAGCAGGTTACTCCGGTGGAAAAGGGTGGTGCGCAGGAACCGTTTCATTATCGTGCTGGGATCGAGTCCGCGGTGTTGGCTGGTGAAGATGGTGAACATGCGGTGCTTGAAGCACCGGAGGTGAATTATGGTGGTAGTGGTGCGCATGCCGGAGGCAGTCCGTATTTGTTTTCGCGTGTGGAAGGCGAAGGTTGGTTAGTGACTGATGGGGCGCCGCAACCGGAAACCGGTATAGAGAGCGTCGTTCCGCAGGTATATAGTTCTGATTTGACGCGGATCGCGTTTGAATCTGCGTATGCTCCATCGGAATTGAGCGAATCGTCGAACGTGGAATACAAGATTGGGCTTGTCGGTGGACCGTATGTGACGGTCGCGACTGTTCCACGCGAAGACCTTGTCGAAGACGATAATCGAGGAATCGCGAACGGTTGGGTGGCGGCTAACGCGGGTTTCTCCAAGCTCGTGTTGCAAACAGCGGATCGTACGTTGTTGGGTAGCACGCCGACGGGTACCGTGAGTGGCCCAGACTTGTATGAATATACTGTTCAGGGTGGGTTGCAGCAGTTGAATGTGGAAGAAGTCGATGGTGAAACAGTGACTATCGGATCGTGCGGTGCGCGAATGGTGTCCGGACAGGAAGATCCAGAAGGCAAACATATAGCGAGTAGTTCTCATAGTATTTCGCCGGATGGTTCGCGTGTGTTTTTTGAAGCTGTCCCGAGTGGTGGTTGTTCGGGTGCTCACGACTTGTATATGCGTGTCGATGGGTCAAGGACTGTGAATATTGGTGCGTATACGTTTGTGGCGGCGGATGCCGATGGTACGAGGCTGGTTCTCAGTAACGAAAAAGGTGAACTGGCTGGTTATGACAGTGTGTCCGAAACATTTGAAACCGAGTCTAGCGAAGCAATGGCCGAAGAACGCGAATTGTCGTTCTTGGGGATACCGGTACAATTCGAACCGCAAGAGAACAATACGTTCGCTCGTCCCGACTATACGTACTGGAAACCGCAGGGAGGGGGGGAAGCGGGAGATGTTCAGGTCTATCGTTATGATAGGGCTGAGCATACGGTTGAGTGTATTTCGTGTGTGTCGTCGTTTGATCCGGAACCGAAGCACGAAGCGTTTTTGCAGGATGTGGAGGGGTTGCCGGAGGTGGATGGTGGGTTGCCTAATTATACGGCTGTGTCTGGTAATGGTGATTTCGCGTTCTTTACGACGGTCGCAGCGTTGGTCCCACAGGATGTCGACGGAGAAGTCACGCCTGGTCCCCGTGAAAATGTGGGTGGGCATGTGTCGCCGTCGACGGATGTGTATGAGTGGCGTGCTGGTGGTGTTGATGGGTGTGGGTTGGTGCAAGGGTGTCTTGCTTTGATCACGGATGGTCGTGGTGGCTATTTGAACTTGTTGTTGGGTACGGCCGATGAAGGACGCGACGTTTTCATTTATACTCGTTCGAATCTTGTGCCGGAGGATCATGGTAGTGAAGGTGGTCTTGGTGAAGGCAATGTTTATGATGTTCGTATGGGTGGTGGTTTTGCGGGTCCTGTACCGCCGAGCGTGGAATGTGAAGGTGATGCGTGTTCGACGCCGCCGAGCGCGCCGGCTGACTTGACGCCATCGAGTCTTACCTTTACCGGTACGGGTAACTTCGTAGGAGAACAACCGAAGAAGGTCGTGAAGAAAACCAAGAAGAAGGCTAAGAAAACAAAGACGAAGAAAACAAGGGAGAAGGCGAATAGGGCGAAGGGTAAGAGGGGTCAGAGGGCGAAGAGGGCGGAGAGGGTTGGGGCGAAGAGGTTGAGTGTGCGTGGGGGTGGTGGGTGAGATGGTGGGTTTGTTGGCGGCTGTTTTTGCTTGTGTTTTGTGTTTGGTGACTGGTGTTGTTGTTGTGGGTTGGTTTGGTGTGCTTGGTTGGAATGGGTTTGTGAGTGTGGTTGGGTCGGGTGTTGTGGTGTGTGGTTTGATCTGTGCTTTTGTGTATGCGATGCCTAGTGGTGAATCGTTTGCGGTTGAGCCTGGTTCGTTTCATTTTGGTTCGTCGTCTGGTCAGGCTGGTGCGCACGCGAACTGGGTTTTGTCGTTCGATTTTGATCACGAACAGAATGGTGAGACGTTCAACGATCTTCGTACGGTCGTTAACGAATTCCCTGAAGGTTTCGACGCGAGCGACACGGCTGTCCCGACTTGCTCGCAGGCACAATTGCTTGCTACTAACCCGCTTGCTACGGAGGGTTATGTGCCTGATTGTCCCGTGGCGAGCCAGGTTGGTCAGATCAGTAGTGAAATATTTGTGACGGGGTCCACGCCGTATCAGCTGACGTTCCCGGTGTATAATATGGAAGTCACGAATTTTGGTACGACTGCGGAGGTTGGTTATAAGGTTGTTGATCTTTTTACGTTGATTTCACAGGCGGTGGTTCGTCCGACTGATGAGGGTTTGACGGCGGTGACGGCTAACGTTCCGAAGCATGGGGAAGCGCACAATATTACTGTGACGTTGTGGGGTGTTCCCGCGGCAAGCGAACATGATCCTGAACGAGGCGCGGTGTGTGGTGGGAATGGTGAAATCCCGCCGGTGTGTCGCAACGAACTGGGTGGTCCGCAGGAAGCGCGTATCGCTGTGAAGCCGTTCTTGTCGAACCCGACGAGTTGTGTTGGACCGTTCACCGCGAACATGCGCGCCGTGTCGTGGGAGGAACCAAAGGAACAGGAAGATGAATGGTCTCACGCGAGTGTGACAGCGGGCTTGATCGGCGAATGCGAACGTGTTCCCTTTGAACCGTCGATGGAGGTGTTGCCAAGCACTCGTGCGGCGGAATCGCCTAGTGGTTTGAACGTGTCGTTGGTGGTCCCGCAAACGTGGGAAAACCAGTTCGCGATATCCACATCGAACTTGAAGGACACGCAGGTGGCTTTGCCGGAAGGGATGACCGCGAACCCGTCATTGGCGGCGGGTTTGGGTTCGTGCTCACCGCAACAGTACGCTTCAGAAACATTCTCTTCTCCGCCGGGGGCTGGGTGTCCTGAAGAATCGAAGATCGGGTCGATCGAAATAGAAACACCGTTGCTCGCGGAAAAGATCGGTGGTGCCGTATACATAGCGACACCCTACGATAACCCCTTCGGTACTTCTCAGCATCCAGGAGGATCCCTGCTGGCACTGTATGTTGTCGCGAAGGATCCCGAACGAGGGCTCCTCATCAAAGTCGCGGGCAAGATCGAACCCAACACTACGACAGGACAGCTCGTCACGACGTTCGAAAACACTCCTCAACAACCTTTTAGCAGGTTCACGTTGAAGTTCCGTCCGGGTGCCACGGCACCATTGGTCAGTCCGCCAGCGTGCGGAACCTATACCACGCGAGGATTGTTGACGCCGTGGTCCTCAGAAGAACACGGGGCGCCCGGCGAACCACCACGAATAGTCTCGCCACCACGACAGGTATCCACCTCCTTTCAGGTCACCGAAGGTGTGCATGGCGGATCGTGTCCCTCTGGTGGTGTCCCGCCGTTCAAACCGCAGGTTATCGCCGGTACCCAGAACAACGCAGGGGGTTCCTATAGTCCGTTCTATCTGCGTCTAACGCGTGAAGACGGCGAACAGGAACTCGTAAAATTCTCGACAACGCTACCGCCGGGACTAACCGGAAACCTCTCCGGTGTCGCATTATGCTCAGACACGGATATCGAACAAGCGAAGCTCGTGACCGGTGCCCAGGAGGAGACCGAACCCTCTTGTCCGGCTGCTAGCGAAATCGGCCATACGATCGTCGAAGCGGGCGTAGGGACTGTATTGGCGCAGAACCCTGGGAAGGTGTATCTCGCCGGTCCGTATAACGGTGCTCCGCTATCGGTGGTGTCGATCACGAGCGCGAAGGTCGGTCCATTCGACTTGGGGACAGTGGTCATACGCTTCGCATTGAACATCAACCCGTTGACCGCACAGGTCGAAATCAGCGGGACACAGTCGGATCCGATACCGCACATCATCGACGGTATCGTCGTTCACGTCCGCAACATTCGCGTCTACATGGAACGCGAAAAGTTCATTCTCAACCCGACCGATTGCGCCCCACTATCGGTCACGATCGCCACTACCGGCTCCGGGTCGAACTATGCTGTCCCCGCCGACCAGCAGACCATAAATGTCACCGACCCGTTCCAAGCAGCGAATTGTGCGAGTCTAGGATTCAAACCCACAGTGACGGCCACCACGACAGGCAAAACCAGTCGCGCGAAAGGCGCTAGCCTGACAATAAAGGTGGCTTATCCAAAAACCGTACAAGGCACCCAATCCAATATCGCAAAGTTCAAGGTCGATCTCCCCAAGCAACTACCCTCACGATTGACGACACTACAAAAGGCGTGCATCGACCGTGTATTCCAAACCACTCCCGCCGATTGTCCCGCGGCCTCAAGGGTAGGATACGCCAGAGCGATAACACCAATACTGCCAGTACCACTCGAAGGCCCAGCATACTTCGTCAGTCACGGTGGCGCGAAATTCCCCGAACTAATCATGGTCCTACAAGGCTACGGACTCACAATAGACGTACACAGCGAAACATTCATCAACAAACAAGGAATCACAAGCGGCACAGTAAACGCAGCACCAGACCAACCCGTCACAACCTTCGAACTCACACTACCCCAAGGATCCAACAGCGCACTAGCCGCAAACGGCAACCTCTGCAAGGCGAAACTCACAATGCCCACCGCACTAGTCGGCCAAAACCACGACGAAATACACACAACCACACCAATACACACCACAAACTGTGCTGTGACCAAACACAAGAACAAGAAAAACAAGAAAAGATAACCCACCACGCCACAGGAACAGGTCGTTCAGAACGGCGAGCCAGAACTTTGCGCCCTCGCTCTCCTGCCACCAGATCCCGAGCACCACTCGCTCTCCCTCGACGGTGACACGATCGCGATCAGAGCGTCATAGACGGAGAAGGGAGGCTGCTCGACATCGATGTGGTGTCGTTGGCGGCGACGGCGCTGACGCTGGAGCTCGAGCTTCACGACCCAGCCGGACACCCCGACCGCCACGCCCAACGGCCTAGATTTCAAACGGCGCATACGGTCCAATACTCACCGGCGCTCACACTCACAAGCCTCGCCCAAATCGAGGGGAGTGTCATAGGAACTGTGTAGGCACGAGCGAAAGAGATCGCCATGCCTACTACTACGCAGGATCACATTGAGTCGCAGGAGTTGGTGTTCCCCGCCGGCGGGGAGCGCAGGGAGTCCGTAGGGCGAGGGGAGTGGACCGGCGGCGGGGCGCCCGTCGCGGACGCCCCGTCGCTCTCGCAGGAGATGGTCGATGAGGCCGTTGGCCGTTCTGGTGGCCGCCGTCGCGTGCGGCAAGCTTTGAGGGTGCCGTCTGAGCGGATCAGCGATGAGTTGATCGATGAGCTGCTGGCCGGCGCGAGCACGGAGGAGGAGATCGCCGGGCCCGGCGGGCTGCTCGCCGATCTGACCAAGCGTCTGGTGGAGCGGGCGATGGAGGTCGAGCTGACCGAGCATGTGGGCTACGAGCCGCATTGCGAGCCGCCCGGCGGCGCTGGGAACCAGCGCAACGGCACGACGCCGAAGACGCTGATCTGCGAGCACGGGAAGGTTCACCTCGACGCTCCCCGCGACCGGGACGGCAGCTTCGCACCGAAGATCGTCAAGAAGCGTCAGCGCCGGTTCGTTGGGTTCGACGAGAAGATCCTCGCGCTCTACAGTCGCGGACTCTCCACGCGGGACATCTCCGCGCACCTGGCCGAGATTTACGGTGTGAACGTCAGTCGCGACCTCATCTCCCGCGTCACCGACGCGGTGATGGACGACGTGCGGGAGTGGGCGAAGCGGCCATTGGAGGACATCTACCCGATCGTGTTCCTGGACTGCATGGTCCTGAAGATCCGCGAGGGCGCCACGGTGCAGCGCCGCGCGCTCTACCTCGCCTTGGGCGTCACGCTCGACGGCGACCGCGACGTGCTCGGCATGTGGTTCCAGGAGACCGAGGGCGCGAAGTTCTGGATGCAGGTCCTCACCGACCTGAAGACCCGCGGCGTGCAGGACATCCTGATCGCATGCGTCGACGGCTTGAAGGGCAGTACCCGGCGATCAGCAAGCTCTGGGAGAATGCCTGGAGCGAGTTCATACCGTTCCTTGACTACGATGTCGAGATCCGGCGCGTGATCTGCTCCACCAACGCGATCGAGTCGCTCAACGCCCGCTACCGGCGCGCCGTCAGAGCCCGTGGACATTTCCCCAATGACACGGCCGCGCTGAAGTGCCTCTACCTCGTCACCAGATCACTCGATCCGACAGGCCGAGGCACAGCACGCTGGGCCATGAGATGGAAGCCCGCCCTCAACGCATTCGCAATAACCTTCCAAGGAAGAATCAACTAACCCGACCAAGCCAGATCCACCGTTAATCGGACACTCCCCGGCGTGGTCGCGGTGGGTAGCGGTGCCTAGGGTAGTTCGGCGTCGATCAGTGCGGTGACTCGCCACACGTGGCCTTCGCGCTCGACCTGAATCTCGCGTTCGGGGAGCGCTCCGAAGTTGAGTACTGCCAGGCCGTGGCGTTCCTGTAGGTCCACTTGAGCGATTTTTAGCTTGGGGACCTCGGTCTCGAGTAGGCGGTGGTAGTGCTTGAAGAGTAGTGTCATGACGGCGGGACAGGTGTTTCCGCGCATGTAGGTCGGCCCGTTGTAGGATCCGTAGTCTTCTGGTACCCCTTCGGCCAGTGTCGAGTAGAGCATTGAGCAGGCGGCTGCGCCGTTCTCCGTGGCTGCCGCTCGGTAGTAGCGTTCGAGTAGCGTGGTGATCGCGCGCTTATCGGATGCTCCAGCGGGACGGCCGAAGTTCAGCACGGCGTTGTTGTTCGTGTCGTCGCTGGCGCCTCCGCCGTCACTGTCTTTGTCGCGGTCGGCCTTCAACAGGTTGGCCGTCAGTGGGGCTTCGGCGGTGGTGGCCGCGGCTGTGCTCGTGGTCGCGGTGGTGGCTGATTTCACAGTGCCTGTATCGGAGCTTCCGCACCCGGCTAGGAGCGCGGTGAGCAGTACGCTCGCCGCTGTCGCCATCCACCCTTTCAGCGTCATTGTCCCGCCGCCCGCACCGATCACGGTCCTGATCGTAGCAAGCGATCCATTGATTTCGATCCCTATCCGATGATGGTATCGCCTGTCCAGGGGGATCGTACTAAATCTCCGTATCCGATTTTGCGGCCTGACGAGGCTCACCTGGGCCGCAGGAGTCAGAAACATTACGACCTGTTGCTCTTGACATGGTGGGTGGTGCTCTGTAAGGATGCTGTTCGGGTCCGTTATCCAGAATTTGGGTGTGGGCTTGTCGTGGATGATCGGGTGTGATCTCAATGTGGGGTTTTGCTTGGTTGTTTGCGGTCTCGTTGGGATCATGAGTGGAGGTGTGGGCGCGTGGACGAGAGCGGTGGGTCGTCGGTGCTGGTTTTTGATCGTGCGGCGTGTCGTGGCTTGTTTGTGGGCCTTGTGGGGAGTGGGAAACACTCCTGGTTTTCGCGTGTGGTTTCTGCGAGACTGATGTTGCGTGTCGTGGGTTGGGCGTGTTGCTCGGCTTGCGGTACGTGTTTTGTTGTGTTGTTTGTGTGTAAGGGTTGGGCCGCCACGCTCTCTGACCTATGACGGGTGCCGGTTCGACCGATCCAAGCCTCGGAAGAGGCTCAACCAAGTCTCGGACGAGGGAAAGGTTAGATCGAGAATGAAAACATCTCGAAAAGTATCCAGGATTGTTGGTGTGGGTGCCGCGTTGCTTGCGGTGGTCGCGTTCAGCGCGATCGCTCTGGCTTCATCGGCCTCCGCAGCGATAGTATACTTATTAGCGGAATGGTTAAATAACAATGTCGCTCTCACGTCGACTATATTAGGCGAATCGGTAACTGAACTGTTACTCGAAGATACCAAAGTCACGGCCGCGGGTAAAATGCCTGTCTCGGTAAATTGCTTAGGCTTACTGATTGGTGATTTTGGTCCTGACGGTGCTGACGATCTAACAGAAGTATTAAATTCAGCTGGCGAACCGATCAACCTGACGCCTTTAGTTGAAACGGCGGTGTTATGTGAAAAGGAGACGCTCTGCGAAAGTGGAAAGGCATGGGCTGTCAATCTTCCCTGGTTAAGTCTGTTGGAGTTATGGGAAGAAGGAACCTCGTCGGGTTTCGTGGTCTTACTAACATCGCCCACTTCCGAAAAGAAAACCGTGGGTTGGTACACGGAATGCACGATTCTGGGTGTCAAAGGTACAGACGAATGCACGACTGCAGAAGGCGCTGCTGAAGCTCCCGAAAATAACGCCCAAGGCGTCTTAGCTATATTTAGTGAGACGGTTACGGCATTATTCGGTTTGAAATTAGCGGTTTGTACCGGGTCTGGTAATGAAGAAACTGGTGTAGTTGAAGGTACTGGTATTATTAGGGTGCCGTCCGGTGGACCGTTGGCGACTTTTGAATGATTGGTGTTTGTTTGGCTAGTTTTGTTTTAGTGTAGTGTGGGTGTCCGGGCGGGATTGTTGTCCTGTCCGGACACTCTTGGTTGGTTTGTGTTTGGGTGTTGTGTGTTTTTGGGGAGGTTGGTTATGTTTTCTGTGTTGCGTGGGCGTGTGACGTTTGCGAATGTTGGTGTAGTGGTGGCGTTGGTGTTCGCGATGAGTGGTGGGGCGTATGCTGCGGGTAAATTTTTGATTACTTCGACGAAGCAGATCAGTCCGAAGGTCTTGAAGTCATTGAAGGGTAATACTGGTCCTGTGGGTCCTGTGGGTCCTGCGGGTGCGGCAGGACCGGCCGGTCCTGCCGGTCCGGCTGGTACTGCGGGTGCGGCAGGAGGTAAAGGAGAAAAGGGTGAAGCTGGTAGTAATGGTGTGAGTGTTGCGAGTGTGGAATCGAAAAGCAATAAAATTGGTCCGTGTAAGGAAGGTGGTTCTGAATTTAGGTCTGTTGGTGGTACGACGTTTGCTTGTAATGGTGAAAAAGGAGCTGCTGGTGCTGCCGGTAAGAATGGGACGTTCGGGGACGAACCTTTGCCGGCTGGTAAGTCGTTGATGGGTACGTGGTCGGGGAGTGGTTATGCGGGGTCAGAATTCTCGTTTACGAGTCCTGAAGAAATAGGGTTGGTGAAGGTGAGTGTGAGTCTCGCGGACCCGGTATCACCCGGGCTTGTATTGTCGAATGCGGAGTATGTTGGTGTGGGTGAAGGAGAAAACGAAGAAGAAGCGAAATGGGCGCCTGCGATCAAAGAAGGCAAGTGCAAAGGCGACTCTGAAAAACCCGTTGCCGCCGGAGGGTATTTGTGTGTGTTCGGGGAAGAAGAAACCAATCTTACTAGCCATCCGGAAATCGAATTGCCGCTAGTGTCGGGGATGACAGTCGGGTTTAATTTGAAGCAGTGGATAGCCAACAAGGGTCGTGCTGTCATGGCTGGTGTTTGGGTAGTGAACGGTTAAACGATGAGTCGTATCGTGAGTACAATAATGAAGCGCGTTATAGTGTTTCTTGGGCGCGGAGCGTGTCGGGGTCCCGCATCCAAGTATGCGGTGATCTTGGCGCTCGTATTGGTGGGCGCGCTTGCGATGGCTTCTTCAGCGTGTGCGGCCGGCGCACCTAGGTGGGTGTTGCCGCCTCAAGTATTGATTGTTCATTCGACGCGTGTCACGTTTCAGATGACGTTGGACATTGAAGAATTGGAAACGAAGTGGAAGGCGCAGTACGCGCCCGCGGAAAGCAACGGCCTGGCGCCAGCGGAAAACTCATCAAACTGGGTGACGGTCGACGAAGGCGAGATACCAGCAGAATTAACATCGGAACATACCGTCCCGCTAGGTCAAGTCGACCCGGGTGAATTTGGTAACGCACCGGTCGAGTTGCGTAACTTGACTCCTAAAACAGTGTACTATGCGCGTTTTACAGCCGAAAATGCGGATAGTAAAGGTGCGCCTACGGTCGTCGTGGTTCCCTTCAAGACACTGGAAGTCAGCTTGCCGGAAGTACCGAGACTGGGCCAGGTCGAACAAGAGGCGCCTGTGTTTGCCTTGCATGAAATAACGGATACAGCGGTTACGGCTGAAGCGAAGATCGAGACGAATGGTTCACAAACAGAATATACTTTTGAATACGCGCTTCCTGAAAATGGTCACGCGCCCATCCCCGGGTGGAAAGAATTTTCGAGTGGTGCAAAAGGCGTGATCACCGTTGCTGAAGATTACGCGAAGGTGAAAGCAAGCTTGACTGGTTTGACACCAGAAACAGAATATTATGTGCGCATCAGGTTGAAGAACGGCGCGGGGGAAGTGTTCCAGACAAAGTATGCTTTTGGGGAATCGTTTAGTACGGGGCCCAGTAAGCCTAAAGTGGAAGCGCCTGCGGTTCGTGATGTGAGGGCCGTGTCGGCCCGGTTGTCTGGCGTGGTTGAGCCTGATGGTTCTCGTACTTTATGGTGGTTTGAAGATGAATCGCCGTCGGGTTCGGGGATGTGGCAGCGGGTTGCTGGTGCTGAAGGCGAAATTTCACAATCCCAGGCGGAAGCCTTGTCGTATGCGGGGTCCGTTCTGGTGGGCGCCGATTTTACGGGGTTGAACGGTGCCACAAGCTATAATGTGCGTTTGTCGGCGAAAAACGAATTTGAAGGTGTGGCCAGCGAAGTCGTCAGTAGTGGTGGGACGCCGTTTGAAACGGAAGGTGCGCCGACGGTCAGTACGTTTGCTGTTCATTGGTTGACGGGTGAATCTTTGCTGCGTTTGTTGGGTAGTGTGAATCCTAAAAGTAGTTTGACTTCTTCGGAACAGTCGATTGTGGCGAGTGGTGCTCCGGTTGGGTCGTTCACACTTACTTTCGATGGTGAAACGACGGGGCCGATCGTGTATCCCGCGTCTGCTGAAAGTATCCGGTTGGCGTTGGAGGATCTGCCTGATGGGCCGAGTGTGGGCGTGGAAGGCGCGCAGGGTGGTCCTTACAGGATCTGGTTCTTCGGTGTGGATGAAGGGATCGCGCAACCGACGATAGAAGTACATAATGAAGGATTGACCGGTGGCACACTCGAAGTGTTATCGGTCCAGTCGGGTGGTGAATCGTATCGTACTGACTACACGTTCCAATACGTCAGCGATAAAGAATTCGAAGAGGACGGGTGGTCCAAACCGCAGGAAACGTCGCCAGCGGAAGTCACTCCGGGTAGCACGCCGCAGAATGTTGGGGCGGTTGTGCAGGGTTTGAGTGGTGGTGAAGCATATGCTTACCGTCTTGTTGCGAATAGTACGATTCCGGCGACGGTAATGGGTGGTGAAGAGTCGTTGGTGGCGCCTTTGGCTCCGGTTGTTAGTGAGCAGCAGGCGTGTTCTAATGAAGGGTTTCGTACGGGTTTGTCGGCGAGTTTGCCGGACTGTCGTGCGTATGAGCAGGTTACTCCGGTGGAAAAGGGTGGTGCGCAGGAACCGTTTCATTATCGTGCTGGGATCGAGTCCGCAGTGGTGGCTGGTGAAGATGGTGAACACGCGGTGCTTGAAGCACCTGAGGTGAATTATGGTGGTAGTGGTGCGCATGCTGGGGGTAGTCCGTACTTGTTTTCGCGTGTTGAGGGCGAAGGATGGTTAGTGACTGATGGGGCGCCGCAACCAGAAACAGGGATAGAGAGCGTCACTCCGCAGGTTTATAGTTCTGATTTGACGCGGATCGCGTTTGAATCTGCGTATGCTCCATCGGAATTGAGCGAATCGTCGAGCGTGGAATACAAGATTGGGCCTGTCGGTGGACCGTACGCGACGGTCGCGACCGTTCCACGCGAAGACCTTGTCGAAGAGACCACCAGTGGCTGGGTGGCGGCTGACGCGGATTTCTCTAAGCTCGTGTTGCAAACGGTGGATCGTACATTGGTGGGCGGTGGGTCGACGGGTACTGTGAGTGGTCCAGACTTGTATGAATACACTGCTCAGGGTGGGTTGCAGCAGTTGAATGTGGAAGAAGTCGGTGGTGAAACAGTTACTATCGGCTCGTGCGGAGCACGAATGGTCTATGGTCAAGAAGACCCGGAAGGCAAACATCAGGCTAGTAGTGTTCATAGCGTTTCCTCGGATGGTTCGCGCGTGTTTTTTGAAGCCGTCCCGAATAATGGTTGTTCGGGTGCGCACGACTTGTATATGCGGGTGGATGGTTCGAGGACTGTGAATATTGGCGCGTATAGGTTCGTTGCGGCGGACGCGGATGGTACGAGGTTGGTTCTCAGTAACGAAAAGGGTGAACTTGTCGGTTATGACAGTGTGTCTGAATCGTTTGAAGCTGAGCCTAGCGAAGCAATGGCCGAAGAACGCGAATTGTCGTTCCTGGGGATACCGGTACAATTCGAACCGCAAGAAAACAATGCGTTTGCTCGTCCTGACTACACGTATTGGAAACCAAAAGAACTGATTGGGGGGCACGCTCAGGTCTATCGTTATGATAGGGGTGAGCATACGATCGAGTGTATTTCGTGTGTGTCGTCGTTTGATCCTGAACCGGCGCATGAAGCGTTTTTGCAGGATGTGGAGGGTTTGCCGGAGGTGGATGGTGGTTATCCTGATTATACGGCGGTGTCTGGTAATGGTGATTTTGCGTTCTTTACGACGGTCGCGGCGTTGGTTCCGCAGGATGTTGATGGGGAAGTTCCGCCTGGTAGTGAAAATGTGGGTGGGCATGTGTCGCCGTCGACGGATGTGTATGAGTGGCGTGCGGGTGGTGTTGATGGGTGTGGGTTGGTGCGGGGGTGTCTTGCTTTGATCACGGATGGTCGTGGTGGCTATTTGAACTTGTTGTTGGGTGCGGCTGATGAAGGGCGTGACGTTTTCATTTATACTCGTTCGAATCTTGTGCCGGAGGATCATGGTAGTGAAGGTGGTCTTGGTGAAGGCAATGTTTATGATGTTCGTATGGGTGGTGGTTTCGCGGGTCCTGTGCCGCCGAGCGTGGAATGTGAAGGTGACGCGTGTACCACACCACCGAGCGCACCGGCCGATCTGACACCGTCGAGCTTTACGTTCACCGGTACGGGCAACTTCGTGGGAGAACCATCGAAGAAGACCGCGGTGAAAAGCAAGAAGAAGGTCAAGAAGAAGGCGAAGAAAAAGAAAGCGAAAAAGAGGAAGGGTAGGAGGGCGAAGGGGGCTAGGGTGAAGAGGTTGAGGGCGCGTAGGGGTGGTGGGTGAGATGGTGGGTTTTCTGGCGGCTGTTTCTGCTTTCTGTCTATGCGTAATGGCCGGTGTTGTTGTTGTGGGTTGGTTTGGTGTGCTTGGTTGGAGCATGTTTGGGCGGGTGTTGGGGTCGGGTTTCGTGGCGTGTTGTGTTGTGTGTGCTTTTGCGTATGCGATGCCTAGTGGTGAATCGTTTGCGGTTGAGCCTGGTTCGTTTCATTTTGGTTCGTCGTCTGGTGAGGCTGGTGCGCACGGGAACTGGGTTTTGTCGTTTGATTTCGATCACGAACAGAATGGTGAGACGTTCAACGATCTTCGCACGGTCGTTAACGAATTCCCTGAAGGTTTTGACGCGAGCGACACGGCCGTTCCGACTTGCTCGCAGGCACAGTTGCTGGCTACTAACCCTCTTGCTACGGAGGGTTATGTGCCTGATTGTCCCGTGGCGAGCCAGGTGGGTCAGATCAGCAGTGAAATATTTGTGACGGGGTCCACACCGTATCAGCTAACGTTCCCGGTGTATAATATGGAAGTCACGAATTTCGGTACGACCGCCGAGGTTGGTTACAAGGTCGTCGATCTCTTCACGTTGATTTCACAGGCGGTGGTTCGTCCGACGGATGAGGGTTTGACGGCGGTGACGGCTAACGTTCCGAAGCATGGCGAAGCGCATAATATTACTGTGACATTGTGGGGTGTTCCCGCAGCAAGCGAACACGATTCTGAACGCGGCGCGGTGTGTGGTGGGAATGGTGAAATTCCGCCGGTGTGTCGCAACGAACTGGGTGGTCCGCAGGAAGCGCGTATTGCTGTGAAGCCGTTCTTGTCGAACCCGACGAGTTGTGTTGGACCTTTCACCGCGAACATGCGCGCGCTGTCGTGGGAGGAACCAAAGGAACAAGAAGACGAATGGTCTCACGCGAGCGTGACAGCCGGTTTGATCGGTGAATGCGAACGTGTCCCCTTCGAACCGTCGATGGAGGTGCTGCCAAGCACCCGTGCAGCGGAATCGCCTAGTGGTTTGAACGTGTCGTTGGTGGTCCCGCAAACGTGGGAAAACCAGTTCGCGATATCCACATCGAACTTGAAGGACACACAGGTGGCTTTGCCTGAAGGGATGACCGCGAACCCGTCATTGGCGGCGGGTTTGGGTTCGTGCTCACCGCAACAGTATGCTTCAGAAACATTCTCTTCTCCACCGGGGGCGGGGTGTCCTGAAGAATCGAAGATAGGGTCGATCGAAATAGAAACACCGTTGCTCGCGGAAAAGATCGGTGGCGCCGTGTACATAGCGACACCCTACGATAACTTACCGGAATTCGGTACTCCGGAACATCCGGGGGGATCCTTGCTCGCATTGTATGTTGTCGCGAAGGATCCCGAACGGGGGATCCTTATCAAAGTCGCGGGCAAGATCGAACCCAACCTCACGACGGGACAATTGGTCACGACGTTCGAAAATACTCCTCAACAACCTTTTAGCAGGTTCACATTGAAGTTCCGTCCGGGTGCCACGGCGCCATTGGTCAGTCCGCCAGCGTGCGGAACCTATACCACGCGAGGATCGTTGACGCCGTGGTCCTCAGAAGAACACGGAGCGCCCGGTGAGCCACCGCGAATAGTGTCACCACCAAGACAGGTGTCCACCTCGTTCCAGGTGACCGAAGGTGTGCATGGTGGATCGTGTCCCTCTGGTGGTGTCCCGCCGTTCAAACCACAGGTTGTTGCTGGTACCCAGAACAATGCGGGTGGTTCTTATAGTCCGTTCTATCTGCGTCTCACGCGTGAAGACGGCGAACAGGAACTCGTAAAATTCTCAACGACGCTACCGCCGGGGTTGACGGGAAATCTCTCCGGTGTTGCTTTATGCTCAGATGCCAGTATCGAACACGCGAAGCTCGTGACTGGTGCCCAGGAGGAGACCGAACCGTCGTGTCCGGCCACGAGTGAAATCGGGCGCACGATCGTCGAAGCGGGCGTTGGGACTGTATTGGCGCAGAATCCTGGGAAGGTGTATCTCGCCGGCCCGTATAACGGTGCTCCGCTATCGGTGGTGTCGATCACGAGCGCGAAGGTCGGTCCGTTCGACTTGGGGACAGTGGTCATACGCTTCGCGTTGAACATCAACCCGTTGACCGCACAGGTCGAAATCAGCGGTAATCAATCGGATCCGATACCCCACATCATCGACGGTATCGTCGTTCACGTCCGTAACATTCGGGTCTACATGGAACGCGAAAAGTTCATTCTCAACCCGACCGATTGCGCACCACTGTCGGTCATGATTGCGGCTACCGGCTCCGGTTCAAACTATGCTGTCCCAGCCGACCAGCAGACCATAAATGTCACCGACCCGTTCCAAGCAGCGAATTGCGCGAGTCTAGGATTCAAACCCTCAGTGACGGCCACCACGACAGGAAAGACCAGTCGTGCTAAAGGTGCAAGCCTGACAATAAAGCTAGCTTACCCAAAAACAGTACAGGGTACCCAATCCAATATCGCAAAGTTCAAGGTCGACCTCCCCAAGCAACTACCGTCACGATTGACGACACTGCAAAAGGCGTGTATCGACCGTGTATTCCAAACTACTCCCGCGGATTGTCCCGCGGCCTCGAGAGTAGGATACGCCAGAGCGATTACACCAATACTGCCAGTACCCCTCGAAGGCCCGGCCTATTTTGTTAGTCACGGCGGCGCTAAATTCCCCGAACTAATCATGGTCCTACAAGGCTACGGACTCACAATAGACGTACACAGCGAAACATTCATCAACAAACAAGGAATCACAAGCGGCACAGTAAACGCGGCACCAGACCAGCCAGTCACAACCTTCGAACTCACACTACCCCAAGGATCCAACAGCGCACTAGCCGCAAACGGCAACCTTTGCAAGGCGAAACTTACTATGCCCACAGCACTAGTCGCACAAAACCACGACGAAATACACACAACCACACCAATACACACCACAAACTGCCCAACAACCAAACACAAAAACAAGAAACACAAGAACAAGAAAAACAAGAAAACCTAGCAGTACACGGGCCAATCGTAGGCATGATCTGATCTTGGCTTGTTGTAAAGCGATCTCTGCCAGCTACAGCTAGCCTTTACCCGTTCCCTCACGAGCCTCGCTCACTAATCGAGGACTAGATCAGCCGGATCGAACTCCAGGGGTCGAAGGAAGTCCCGTTCTTTCAGCCTGTCCTAATTCTGGATATTCTAAAACGTCTTGTAATCAGTATCTTTACGTGCGACAATGATCGCGTGCCGCGGGGCATGCGTATTGCTTGGTCCGCGGCGCGATAGGGGTCGGGCCGTGCTCTGGCTTATGACGCGTGTGGTCCGACCGGTCCAAGCCTCGGAAGAGGCTCAATCAGGTCTCGGATGAGGGAAAGGTTAGATCGATGATGAGAATATCTCGAAAAGTGTCTAGGATTGTCGGTGTGGGTGCCGCGTTGCTTGCTGTGGTCGCGTTTAGCGCGATCGCTCTGGCGTCGTCGGCTTCCGCAGCGATAGTATATTTATTAGCGGAATGGTTAAATAACAATGTCGCTCTCACGTCGACTATATTAGGCGAATCGGTAACTGAACTGTTACTCGAAGATACCAAAGTCACGGCTGCGGGTGGCGCGGCTGTCGCGGTAAATTGTAAGGGTTTACTGATTGGTGATTTTGGTGTTGATGGTGCTGACGATCTCACAGAAGTGTTAAATTCGGCTGGAGAACCGATCAACCAGACAGCGTTAACTGGAACGTCGTTGTCATGTGAAAAGGAGACGCTCTGCGAAAGCGGGAAGTTGTGGTCTGTCAATCTTCCTTGGTTAAGTCTGTTGGAGTTATGGGAAGAAGGAACCTCGTCGGGTTTCGTAGTCTTACAAAAGGGGACTAAAGGCAACCCGGGCTGGTACACGGAATGCACGATTCTGGGTGTCAAAGGTACAGACGAATGCACGACCGCAGAACTCGCTGCTGAAGCTCCCGAAAATAACGCCCAAGGCGTCTTAGTTATATTCAGTGAGAAAGTTACAGAATTATTCGGTTTGAAATTAGCGGTCTGTACCGGGTCCGGTAGTGCGGAAACGGGTATAATTGAAGGCACTGGTATTATTAGGGTGCCGTCTGGTGGTCCGTTGGCGACATTTGAATAATTGGTGCTGTTATGTAGTGTAATTTAGTATGATGTGGGTGTCCGGACTGGTTTTCGTCCTGTCTGGACACCCATCTTTGGATTTGTATGTTGGAGAGGTCGGTTTGGTGGTCTGTGCTGCGTGGTAAAGGCCTTGTGTTCACCGTCGCGATTGGCAAGCCGTCCTGTACGTGACATCATGATGTCGACCCGTGGAGACACCGAAGATCTTGACGGGACGAGCAAGGGGGAGTGGGAAACATTTCTGGTCTTCGTCGCTCTCTGGCCTATAATCAGTCCGGCCAAACGGTCCATGCCTGGGAAGAGGCTCAACCAGGGTTAGGACGAGGGAGGGTTAGATCGGGGATGACGGCGAAGTCCAAAGTACGTTCGACCAAACACGCGGCGATCACGTTCGCGATCGTTGTCGTGGCTGCGGGTACAGTCCTGGCCGGGTGCGGCGGCAGTGGCGGCCGATCGACTTCCACAAGCGCCCGCCCGCCCGTAGCAACGGTCACAAGCGATCCGTCGCCAAAGGCCGCACCGAGCCCCGCCGGCAAACCGGCGGCTCCCTCGGCACCGTCCGAATCAGCTGCGCAGGCCACCCGTCACGGCGCATCCGGCTTCCGGGTGCAGGGTGGCGAAAACAGCGTTCCCAACTTCGGCAAGGAAGCCCACGCATCAGAAAAGCAGCGTGCTGTCACGACGCTGGCGGCGTTCATGAAGGCGCGAGCCAAAGGAGAATGGTCGACCGTCTGCGATGACCTGTCCCGCGCTACGCGCCGTCCGCTGGAAGTCATCGCGATGCACTCCAAAGGCAAACTCCCCGGGTGCGGGCCGGTGCTTGCGCAGCTGAGCAAGCAGCAGGGTTCGGCCGCCGAACGCTCCGACACGCTCACCAACGGTGTGGCGGCGCTACGGATCGACGGGGTGACCGCGTTCGCGCTCTACTACGGTCCAGGCACGAACAAGTACGTGATGCCGATGCAAAACGAAGCGGGCACATGGAAGATGACCCAGCTGGCCCCGCTGCACTACCCCCTGGGAACGTCAGCGGTCACGCCGTAGACGGGCTGTTGCGTGGCGCGCAACGTAGGCGCGCAATCCCCCGTGTGAGGATCGGCATGAGTCGATCCTCACACGGGATTGACGGCCCCGTCATCTGCTTCGTGTCGGGTGCTGGTATCGCCCGGTCAGCCGACTTCCGAGCAATGCTTGAACCCGACGTGTTCGGCGGTCACACGCATCTTCTTGCGGATTTCCTCTGCCGTGGCGAGCAGCGGACCCGCCGAGCCGTAGTTGTTCGACCGCGCGTAGCCGGCGATCTGATCGACGTACTGGCTGTACAGATGGATGTTGTTGATGATCTTGGACCAGTCGCTTGTCAGTGATGCCGGCGGCACGAGCTTGGCGAGATCGTTGGACTCGTCGTTGGTGTAGATCGCGACCTGCGGGAGCACGCGCTTGAAGGCCGCTTCGCCCGTGACCGAGATCGCCGATAGCTCTTTGTTCGTGTGGGCGCAGATCGTGTCGCCCTTGGCGATCAGCGTCGTGCGCGTCAGGGGCGTGCCTTTCGCGATCGTCACCTTCGTCGCCGTGATCGTGGGTGGTGTGGTGGCTGTGGTCGCTGCCGTGGTGGCTGTCGTAGTCGCGGCGGCGACCGAGGCGCTCGAGTCCGTTTTCGAGGAGCCGCCGCAACCCGATACCACGAGCGCGACGGCGGTAAGCCCCAGCGCTATGAGCTGTAGGTGTAACACGATGTTCCCTCCCAAGGGTTGGTTTGATTCGGATTATAACCACGAGGAGTCAAAACGACACGGGCGTGGCGGTGGGGCACGAACGCGATCGCGCTCTTTCGCGCTCGCTCCGATCGTGGCTCCGCTGGCCGCAGGTTCACCTCGCTCACGACGGTGCGAATCACCTGCTTCATCAATAGCTGCGCGTAGCTCGCGGCGAGGCAGCGCCGCACGCCTCCGCCGAACGGGATCCACGTGTACGTGCCGGCCGGGCGCTCCAGAAAGCGCTCAGGTCTGTAGCGCAACGGCTCGGGGTAGACGTCCGCTCGGCGGTGCACCAGATGCACGCACGGCGCCACCGTGGTTCCGCTGGGAATCCGGTAGCCGCCGAGCTCCATCGGCTCCAGCAGCTTGCGCACGACGATCGGGGCGGCGGGGCACAGGCGCATCGTCTCCTTCACCACCGCGTCGAGGTATGTGTCCTGCTCGCCGGCGTCGATCTCCGCTCGCAGGCGCGCGTACTTCCGCGGATGGCGCAGGATCCGCTCAAACGCCCACGACAGCAGGCTCGAAGTCGGCCCGTCGGTGAGCAGTGTCACCAGTTCGTCGCGCAGGTCCTGCTCGGTCATCGGCGAGCCGTCCTCGTAGCGCGCTTCGGCGAGCATCGCCGCGATGTCGCTGCCGCCTGTCCCCGAACGGGGGTCCGTGCAATCGGGCGTCAGCTGCCGGCGGCGCACCTCCTCCAGCACCGATTCCTCCACCGGTCCCATCATCACGCGGTAGTCGGCGTTGCCGGCAAAGCGCGCCGGCCCGGCCGCTGCCAGCAGCGTCAGCCGGCGGGGATCGTTCATCCAGTTCGTCAACTTCCTCAAGCGCAGGCGCAGCAGTCCCAAGCGCTCTGTTTCCACCGGCCCGAACACGACGCGCATGATCGCCTCGAGCGTTATCTCCTGCATCCGCGGCCACAGCTCGAACGGCTCGCCCGTCGGCCAGCCGGCGAGCTCCCGCCGCGTGACCTCAGCCATCATCTCGCTGTAGCCCTGCATGCGCTCGCCGTGAAACGGTGGCAGCATCAGCTTGCGACGCCGCACGTGCTCGGGCTCCTCCAGCAGCATCACCGAACGGGGGCCCAACAGCGGGCCGAGGATCGAGTTGGCGACGCCCACACCGAGCACGGCGTGGTCGGCGGTGAACACGCGCTTTACGTCCTCGGGGTCCGCCAGGATCACCCACGTGCCGGAGTGGCGCACACGGATGGTGAAGATGTCCCCGAAATGTTTCTGACTGCGCTCCAGGAACGGCAGCGGCCGTCGCGCCCACGCGACGGCCTGTAGCACGCTCGGTAGCCGCGGCCCGGGTGGAAGCGACTCACCAATGGCACGACGAGTCAGAAGATATGGTACCGTCGCTGCACTCATCGACTCACGAGATTCCGTCGATCTCAGGCGGAAATGTCGAGTTTGGGTGGGTACCGCGCACCAGTACCTTAAGCGGTGAAAGGACCGGACTTAAAATCCGGTGATCCGGGTTCGAGCCCCGGCTGGTGCATCGGTTTTCTGTGAACCCGCTCATTGGGACGGACGCTCGGTCGGGGTGAGCGGTGCGGCGATCAGCTCGTCCTCCATCCTGCAGGTCGCCTCGATCAAGAGCTCGAACAGCGTGGCGGTGAAGTCGGCCGGCAGGCTCACCTCGGCGCCGCGCGCCAGGTAGCGTTCGCGCACCTCGATCACGCGCTCGGGTTGCATCATCGCGATGTCATGCTCGCGCTTGTGGTGGGCGACTTCGCGGCACACCTCGAAGCGCTCGCCGAGCAGGCGCGCGATCTCCCCGTCGAGATAGTCCAAGCGGTCGCGAAACGGCTGCAGGCCGTTTGTCCCCGTTTGCCCCGCGGGTATGTGTCGGTCGGGCGTGCTCACTCGTCCTCCTCCATCAAGAGGCCCGCCGCGAACGCGTGGCTGCAGTTCGCCAGTGCATCCAGCGCGTAGCCGCCCTCCTGCACCACGCACACCGGTAGCCCTCGGACCGCGAGCTCTTCGCCAATCTCCATGAAGATCAGCTGTGAGAAATCCCACGAGCCGTGCGGGTCGCTTGCCACGATGTCATAGCCGAGCGACAGCACGAGCGCTTGCGCGGACTGGCTGGAGAGCTCGTCGATGACTTCGCACATCGCGTCGAGGTAGGGATCGGCCCCCGGCGGGTTCGCGAATTCCACGAACACCTCGCGCTCTCCCGGCTGCACGCGACGCCATGGCACCTCGGCCAATGTCGAGGCGTGCAGCGAGCCCAGGCTGATCTCCTCAAACGGCGCCACGATCGCCGAAGTGCCGGTGGGAAAGTGAAAGTCGACGTCGAGGATCGCGACGTGCTCGAAGCCACCCTCGCACAGCGTGTAGGCGGCCGCGGCGGCCGTGTTCAGATAGCAGTAGCCGCCAAGCCACGCCGGTCCGGCGTGATGGCCGGGCGGGCGACACAGCGCATAGGTGAACTGTGCGCCGTCGAGGATCCGCTGAGCCGCGCTCACCGCCGTGCGCACACCCTCGAAGGCGGTCTCGACGACGCCCGCCCACACGGGGCTGTCGGCGGGCAGTCCGGGGGGCGCCCACTCGGGCATCATCGTCGGCTCCTGCCAGTCCACCTGGCGCAGCGCCTCCAGGTAGTCGGGCTCGTGCAGGGCGGCGAGGACCCGCTCGACGTCCTCGCGGGAGGCATCCGCGACGGTCGCGTGCACGTCCTCGTGGCGCGTTAGCCCCTCGCGTAGCTCGGCCGTGCGGCGCTCGTCGTCGCGACCCTCCATCCTGCGGCCGTGGCGGTCAAGGATGAACGGAGCGCCGTTGTCATAGGTGGCGCTCTCCGGCTGCTCGACCATCAACAGCTCGCTCACAGGAGCCTCCGCATGCGCGTGCCGATCGTGGTGAAGCCGTTATTCAGGTAAAACGCCTCGGTCGCGCCGAGGTGGGGGAAGCGCTCGCTCGGCAGGCCCACCTCCAGACGCCCGATGCCCTTTTCGCGGGCGATGTCGAACAGGGCCACGACCAGGTCTCCGCCAATCGTCATGCCGCGGAAGGCGGGGTGCACCCACAGCTCCTGGATCAGCCCATAGCTGCCGGGGATGCGGATCGCGATCTGCCAGCTGACGCCGAGCACGCCCACGACTTCGTTGAGGTTCTCAGCAACCAGCAGCAGGCCCGCGCCGGCGTCCTCGATCAGCGCGCGCGCGGTCTGCTCCTGTGCCGTCCGCTCGACGGGCTTGCCGCCCAGTTCCTCGAGCAATTGGCTAATGGCCGCGACGATCGCCGGCACGTCCGCGTGCGTGGCCTCGCGTATGTCCCAGCTCACTTCCCACTCCTCCCCGGCGTCGGGCTCGATCGGGCTCAGTTCGCTCACGACACGCTCCCCGCGAGCTGCGGCTCGAGCTGCACGGTCCACGCCTCGGGTGAGCTGCTGCCGGTGACCGCGCGTGCGATCGCGGCCATCGGCGCGCGCGCCTTCAGGAGGATCTCCTCGAACTCCTCCTCGGGGTCGGACTGCATCACGATCGCGCCGCCCGCGCCGATCGTGGTTTTACTGGCGCCCCCGCCGGGTGGGCGGGGCCTTATCACGATCGTGCGGATCACGATGCTGAGGTCGACCACTCCGTCCATGCCGAAGTAGCCGATCGCCCCCGAGTACACGCCGCGTGCCTCGCGCTCGATGTCGTCGATGATCTCCATCGTGCGCAGCTTCGGCGCGCCGGTCATCGACCCTCCCGGAAAGCACACGCGCACGCAGTCCACCGGCGTGCGCCCGCCGTCGAGCACGCCGACGACATTGGAGATCATCTGGTGGACGGTCGCGTAGCGCTCGATCACCATCAGCTCGGGCACGCGCACACTGTCGACCTCGCACACGCGCCCGAGATCGTTGCGCAACAGGTCCACGATCATCAGATGCTCGGCGAACGTCTTTTCGTCCTCTTCGAGCTCTTTGCGCGTGGCCTCATCCTGCTCGGGATCGGCAGAGCGCGGCGCGGTGCCCTTGATCGGTCGTGCCATCACGCGACGGTCACGGTCGACCGACAGGAAGCGCTCGGGCGAGGAGCTCACGATCGCCACGTCACCGAGCTTCAAATAGGCGGCGAACGGTGCGGGGTTGGAGCGTCGCAGCCCGCGATACAGCTCCCACGGGTCTGGCGCTGCGTCGGTGTGGATCTGGTCGGTGAGACACACCTCGTAGGACTCGCCGGCCGCCAGCGCGCTCTGGCAGCGGGCGATGTCAGCCAGATATTGCTCGCGCCCGCGCCCCGGGCGGAAGCTCACGGGCGTGTTTGGGGGATCTGCGTGCGTGCTCGGCGGTGTCATGTCGAGCGGCGGTGCAGCGTTCGCCTCGTGCACCGCCTGCTCCGCCCGATCGAGCCAAAGCTCCGCGTCCGCATCCCGCTCGCCGCTGAGCGCCAGCAGGTGAGTCACCTGGCTCGCGTGGTCGATGGCGATCATGCGGTTGGCGAGCATCAGCACGGCATCCGGCAGGTCGGAGCTGTGCGTGTTGGTGGCGCCGCAGTCCCCCTTGCACTCGTAGCCCAGATAGCCGACGAAGCCACCGATCAGGCCGCGAGCGGGGGTGCTCGGGGGCTCCAGCCCACGCTCGACCAGTTCGCGGTCGAGTACCTGGAAGATCGACCCATTCTCCTTAAAAACTCCATTCGCATCGTTGCGTGTGACGATCCCCGCTTGCACGTCGTATTCGAGCACCGCATGCTCAGGACCGCTGGTCGTGCCGAGATAGGAGACCTGCGCGAGCGCGCTTGGCGCGCCCCCGCTATCAAGCCAGAAAGCGTGCTCGGCCTCGGCGAAGAGCGCTTCGAACAGTAGCTCGGCGGGCGCCTCGCCCTGCAGCGTGCGCACCCGCAGACTCATCGGCGACTCGCCGCTGTGGCGCTTGCGACAGCGCCGCGGCGGCACGCTCGGACGGTTCAGGCGCCGCCCGCGGGGCCGCCTGTGCTCGGCGGCGAGCGCGTAGAAGTTCTCGACGAGTTTGTGGCCCTCCTCGGTGGAGATCGACTCGGGGTGAAACTGCACGCCCCACATCGGGCGCGTGGCGTGCTCGATGCCCATCACCACGCCGTCGTCGGTCCACGCGATCTCACGGCCCTCCTCGCCGAGCGAGCCGACCACCGCGAGCGAGTGATAGCGCACCACTTCAAAGCCCTGCGGAATGCCGCCGAACAGGCCCTCGCCGGTGTGCTGCACCTTGCTGAGGCGTCCGTGCATGACCGTCGGCGCGTAGGTCACGGTCGCTTTCAGCACGTGCCCGAGGCCCTGGTGGCCGAGGCACACGCCCAGCACCGGCACCTCCGCGAAGCGCAGGATGTCGGCGCACACGCCGAAGTCGTGCCAGCGCTCGGGGCGACCCGGGCCGGGGGACAGCACGATCGCGTCGAAGTCCCAGCGCGACAGCGCCTTCCAGGAGACCATGTCGTTCTGCACGACGATCGGCTCCTCGCCGCTGACGGCCGCCAGCAGGTGGAACACGTTGTAGGTGTAGGAGTCGTAGTTATCGACCAGCAGCGTGCTCACCGGCCCGCCTCCAGTCCCAGGCCCCGCGCGCCGCGATCGAGCAGCGTGTGCACGACACGCTCGACGTGGCTTGAGCGCGGCCGCTCCATGTACCACCATGCCAGGTGGCGCAGGTACAGTGCCAGCGGGGTCACGTCGTAGCGCTCCACCGCCAGGCGCAGGTGACGGCGGTAGATCTCCGACTGCACGACCGCGCAGCGATAGTCCGGGTCTTCCGCGGGCCTGTGGCCGGGAGCCGTAGCCAGCGTGCCGTGACGCGCCCGTGCGCTCACGAGATCCCAGCCCAGGCTCTCGCGCTCGGCCAGCAGCTTGCCCGTATCGAATTCCAGCCGCGGCGTCACCGGGTAGGGCAGAAACCATCCGAGCGCCACTTGCGCCGGGATCTGTTCGGGGGAGGGGTGGGCACGGCGCACCTCGCGAGCTTGCGGATCGGAGTCGATCTGCGTCTCGACCCACTCGATCAGGTCGTCGATCAGCAGGCCGCCCTCCTCGCTGGAGCTGACGGCGCGCTTTTGCTGGGCGACCATCCCGTGGAAGATGTCGTGGGTGGGGTGGACGCCGCGGCTCGCGCCACCGTTGGCGCTCCCAGCTGCGCTTGGGCCGTTCTCCCCGAGGGCAGCGGAGCTCCCGTTTTCCCCCTGGGTCAACTCAGTCATCAACTTGCGTATGCAGGTCGAGTGCGCGACCCACTCGGTGCCGCAGATCTGAAGCGTCGTCACGCCCTCCAGGTCAGGCGCGCCCATCCAGTAGGACACCGCGCGCATGTGCTGGGTCGTCTGGCCGTCGGCGCGCACGAGCGGCATTTCCTCGAGGTGCTCGACGCCCGTGTCGTAGATCACCACGCCGTCGACGCGCCGCTGGAGCTTGCCTTCGCGCAGTCCCCGCTCGGTCAGATCGGCGCCTTCCTCGAGGAAGTCCGACTCGAAGAAGACGCGGTCGAACGCCACGCCTAGGCGCGCGAGTGTCTTGCGCTGGCCGGCGATCACCCATGCGCGCGTCTTGAACCACAGCTCCAGCGCTTCGCTCTCGCCCTGCATCACGCGTTTGAGCAGCTCATCAGCGGCGTCGTTTTGCATTCTGAGCTCGCGCGTCAGCGAGTCCTCGCGCTCGTCGATCCCCTCCTCGCTGAAACCGCCGGCCGCTACGTAGTCGGCGTAACACAGCCCGACGAAGTGATCGCTCTTCTGGTCGCCGTCCGGCCACGCCGAGGCGTGGTGGCCGCTGCGGATGATGCCCGCCATCGCCTCGCCCATGCTGCGCCCGGCGTCTGAAATGATCGAGCGTCGCTCGACCTGGGCCCCTCCTTGTTCCAGCGCGGCTGCCAGCGAGTTGCCGAGCGCGAGGTTGCGCAGATGCCCGACGTGCAGCGCCTTGGTCGCGTTGGCGTCCCAAAATTGCACGGCGAAGCGTTCGCCTCGTGCCAGGTCCACGAGCTCTGCTTCCGCGCCCCCGCCGGCCTCCAGCGCCGCGCCGGTCGTCTCGATCCACGTGTCGCTGAGGCGTAGCTCCACGCCGTCGTCGGTGCGCGTCAGCGTGTCCACCCACGGCTCGGCCTCGATCCGCTGTAGCGCTCGCAGCGACTTGGGGTCCTCGCGCCAGCCCGGTGCGCGCGGCACGAGCTTGACGTCGAAGTGTCCGTTGGGGATACGCGGCGCCCGCGCGGCCCATGGCGCACGCGTCCCATCCCGCTCGTCTACTTCCTCGAAATAGTCAAAAAGGTTGGTTGTCATGAGCAAGCGAAGAAGTTCAGCCCAGCATATCGAAACGAGCGCCATAAGTGAGACATGTCGATCCCATCATGAGCCTACTTTTCACTGTGATGATCAGGCGTCGGAGTGAGAAACAGTTCGGTGAATTTGCTTGCTTTACAGGGTATGACCTGATAGAGAAGCAGCTGGCCCCTCCAGGCTGACCGGCGTCGGGATGAATCTCTGACCTGAACTAGACGACGCATCCCGGCGCCGGTCTACATGACCACCCCGGCGAAAAGTGGCAAGGATGGCGAGAAAGAGTCAAGGATGGCTCCAGGCGATTGGACACATCTACCGGGATCTCGGACGGCGAGGCCCGAGGTGGTCCTCCTGTACGTCAGTGATTCGAACTATTCATCGGGATGAGAGGATTTCAGTGGCGAGAGTCGATCTACCTATAGTCTTACGCCGTGCGTGAGATACGCCTCTACGATTCGCTCAGCGGCCAGCTCGTGCCCGTCAGCGCGGGAGACGCCATCAGGGTCGAGGTACGCACCTCGCCGACCGTCTCCGACGGCTCCGTCGACGTGGAGTCGACGCGTCCGCTCGTGCTGTTCAGCTTCCTCGAGCGCTTCCTGCAGCGCGAAGGCTTCGGCACGAAGTTCCTGTTCGACTCGCCGTCGGGCAAGGACACGATGTACGAGCTGAGCGAAGACCCCGAACCGCTCAGCGCTCCAGACTCGCCCGAGGCGCCCGACACGGAGATGAGCCTGCTGGAGGTGCCGCGCTCAGACGTCGAGCGCTGGGTCAACGTGTGCTTCGGAGGCGGGCGCGACGGTGGGGAATGGCAGCACATGCCGCGCGGTGAGCGGATCACGATCAGCGAAGCGCTCAAAGAGTTCGGCCATCCCGCGGTTGCCATGTATCTGCTCGGCACCCACTACTCGCTGCCGCTCGGCGACGCGTTCACGGGTCTGGTGACCGGCTCCCATCACGCCAAGCGCCTGCGCGACGTGATCGGCACGCTCACCCCCGACCAGCCGAGCCCACCCGACATGCACCACCACGTCGAAGCCTTCCGCGACGCGCTCGCCGACGACCTCGACACCCCGCTCGCGTTCGTGGTGCTGTTCGAATGGGTGCTGGAAGCCGAGCGTCGCGGCGGTGGGGTCGGCGACGGCGACCTGCGCGTCATGCTCGAGGTACTCGAGCTCGACGACCTTGCCACGCCGGTGAGGACGTCGGGTTCCTAGCAGCCCCCACGGTGAGCGTGAAGCGCGTGCGCTCCACTTCGGAGCGGGCGATTCGCCGGGCACGCACCACCGGGGAGGGAAAACGGATCCCGTAGGAGGGCGAGAACCAACCGTTCTCGACCGTCAGGATCACTCCCGCGGCTTCGATCTCCAGTCGCACGTCCTCGAAGCTGGCCAGCACGCTTGAGGCTTTCACTCGCACCTCGCCTGGCGCGAGCGGAAAGCTCCACAGCAGCTCCTGCCCCATCGCGCCCAGCACCGTGTCGGTGATCTGAACGATGCCCGCCTGCGCGTCAAAGCGCAGCTCGCGACGGTGGCAAACCGTCTGGTCCAGCTCGCGAAAGCCGCAGTGCTCGCCTTCGAAGATCGCCCGCGGCCCGTCTGCCTGAAAGCGCAGGCAACGCGCGCGCGTTTCCTCGGAGAGCGCAAACAGGTAGTCCTCGCGCAGCCGGTTCTGCTCGGCGCCGCCGACGCTCAGCGTGCTGTGTGCCCGTGTCGAGCGGAACTCGTTGCGAGCTTTAGCATCGGCCGTGTACAGATAGGAGCCGGGGTCGAGGATCAGCGGCTGCTCGCCGAGTGCCAGCTCGAAGGACAGCTGGTCGTTGTGCGCGTGGGCGCCGATCCCACCGAGCCCGACGTCGCCACAGCGAACGATCGCCCACAGCTCGCCATGGCGCATCACATACCAGCCCCCCTCAGGGTAGGCGGCGTGGCCGTGACGACGGCCATTCTGCTGGGCGTCGCCACGCCGGCGCCGCCCCGCCTGCGCGTAGAGGTGGCGATGGTCGCGCGGGTCGGCTCCGTAGTCGCCCAGCGGCAGGAAGCGACCGTCGTCGGCGTCGCCGATCTGCGGAGCCAGGCCGTCTGGACGGGTGTAGTCGCCGACGAACTCGAGCATCAGCTCCAGGCGCTCACGGTAGTCGCTGGAAAGCGCTCCCGGGCAGAGCGCGTCGGCGGCCCGAGTGCCACACAGGAACAGCTCGCAGACGAGTCGGTGGTAGGAGATCGAGGCCTCGTGATCGCAGCCGTCGGGGCGCACCTGATGGGCCATCTCGCGCTCGAGCTGCTCAGTTGCCCAAGCTGCCCACGCGCGACCCTCCTCGCCCGCGGAGAACGGTGCGCAGGCGATCAGCAGGCCGACCACGTCGCAGAGATAGTGATTGCCGCGAACCTCGCCCCACTCAAGGTGGTCGCGAATGAAACGGCAGTGCGCCAGCAGGCTGGCGAGCGCCGGCGCCATCCAGTCGGCGTCGGCGGCGGCCGGCATCGCCAGGCACAGCGCGGCCGTCCAGTTGGCCGCTCGGATCGCGACGTCCATCGTGCACGACCAGCACACGCCGAGCTCGACCGGATTGGCGGCGATGAACGAGCTCAGCTGAGCGCCCAGCTCGTCAAGGAAACGCGGGTTTCCGTTGACACGGTGGGCCGCCGCGAGCAACGGCAGGTGCTGGCAGCGCGAGAGCTCCCACGGCACCTTGACGTCCGAGCCTTCGCCAAGCACGGTCGGTACCCGCGAGATGTGCGCATTCGCCCAGCGGCGCCCGGACTTGAAGTCCCGCTGCCAGTCGATGCTCGGGCCAAGATCGGTGGGTCCCGAGCCGAGCAGATCGAAGCGGTGGGCGAGTATCCGCTCGGCCTGTGCGAGCAAGTACGCGCGCGTGACGGGATCGAGCTCTTCAAGCTCTTGCTCCCACGCGGCGACGGTCGGCAGCGCCGACAGCGCGCGCTCGCGCAGTGCGCTCTGCGGGTCGGCGCCGCCGAGCGCGCGCGCGAGCTCTCGCGGAGAGACGCGCAGCGGCCGCACACGCAGGCGCAGGGCGCGGAGCATCCCCCGGATCGGCGAGTAGAGCACCGCGAGCGCGGCGGCCGTGCCCCGGCGCGGCCCCAAGCGCCGCCACGCGGCGAGTCCTTCGCGCGGCCGTCTCACCCGCGAGCCGGTGGCGTGGTGGCGAGCACGCGAGCCGGTGGCGTGGTGGCGAGCACGACCGTCGCAGGGGTGCGTTCGCTGCGATCCCAACGTTCGTGCTCGGCTTCCAGGTGGCGCGCGAACAGGAACATGGGAGCCAGGATCGCCACCGCGAGGACCAGCGCTCGCAGGGTCGAGCGGGTCGGCCAAGCGCTCCATAGCCCGCGCGATGTCAGCCGCGCCCGGGCCGCTGGGCCGGCCGCGGCGGCTCTCGATGCCGGCCACTGATCCTGCGCGCGCGCGGCGGCCGAGCCGATCGCCAGCAGGCCGAGTGCGCCCAGAGGGGCGAGCAGGGTCAGTTCGTAGTCGCGGATCGGGATCGCGACGATCGCCGGGAATGCGCCGATCACAAGCGCCGGCAAGAACAGCGCGAGCTCCAGCGGGCGCAGCCGCGCCGCGCCACGTGCGACCAGCGCGGCCGGTAGCAGCAGCGCGAGCAACAGGATGTAGCGTGCCGCGTGGGAGAGCTCGACCACCGCCTTCTGTGCCTCGGCCTTCGCCACGAACCCCGGATCGTCTTCGATCAACGTATCGACCTGTTTGTGCAACGCGCTCGCATAGGGCGGCGAGAGATAGCGCACGCCCGGGTCGATCTCCTGCGCGGCCGCGGCCCCATAGCTGTCGGAGTAGTGGATGCCATAGCGATTGGACGTGTAGCCGAGCCCGATATAGAGCGAGTGCCACAGGGGATGGGATGTGGGCGTGTTCGCGCTCAGATTCACTCCGACGTGGTGGTCGCGATGCGCTCGGATCGCCGGCAACACGATCGAGGTCGGGGCGAGATACGCGAGCGCGATCGCCGCGATCGTCGCGACGCGCAGCCAGCCGCGCCCGCCTGCCACCGTCGCCACCGCGGCGGCCGCGAGCGCCACCGGCAGTCCCGCCTCGCTGCGAATCGCCGTGACCACGCCGGCGAGGAGTGCGATCGCGATGAGCGCCAGCCACGCCAGCCGCGGCCGGCGTCGCGCGAGCAGGATCAGAGGCGCCATGAACGTCACCACAACCCACGCCGCGACCCAGTAGATGTCACCGAAACCGAAGGACAGGATGCACACGAGCATCGTCGGCGGCGCGAGCAGGCCGGCCCAGCTCGAGCGGAACAGGGCTCGGAACAGGGCGGCGCTGAACAGCAGCGTCGACGCCCAGGCGAGGATCCACAGCCAGCGCAACACCGCGAGTGGGTCAGATTGGCCGAGCCAGTGGCTGAGCGGGGGCACGATCGCATAGATGCCCTGATCGTCGGAGTAGCCGATCGCGTAGGGAACGTGGGTGCCAGGCTTGTATCCGAGCAGGGCCGGCCCGCCATGGTCGAGCACGGTCAGCGAGGCCCGCAGTTCGATCGCGCGAGAGGGCTGGATCGGCCAAGGGTTGGGAGCCAGGAAGTAGAGGGTCAGCGCGCCGATCGCGGCCCACAACAGGCCCCACGCGAGCATCCTGCCCAGCGGGCCACGCGAATGTGCCCGGGAGCCTGTCGTGGGGCGGGTCCTCGTCGCGGGACTGGTCGTGGCCGCGGGCTGGCTCATTGCCGACCGGCCACCCAGTGATCGTGCCACGCGCTCACGTTGTAGAGGTTCCACAGCTGAAAGCTCCAGTCGGCCCGCCCGCTACGGTGCGCCGCCCACAGCTCGTCGATGCGCGCATAGTCGAGCAGCCCGCGCTCGGCCAGCGAAGAGTCGCGAATCTCTCGCTGGGCGCGCTGTCCCAACTCGCCACGGAACCACTCCGCCACAGGGGCGCCGAAGCCTTGCTTTGCCCGGTACACGATCTCGGGAGGCAGCAACCCCGCGACGCTGCGCTTCAGCAGCCACTTGCCGACCCCGTCGCGCACCTTCATGTCCATGGGCAGGGCGAGCGCGAACTCGACCAGCTCACGGTCAAGGAACGGCACGCGCGCCTCCACCGAGGTTGCCATCGTCATCTTGTCGACGCGCATCAGCAGCAGCTCGGCAAGGCGCTGCTTGAGCTCCAGATAGGTCATCTTCTGAAGCAGGTCGGCACCAGGGCAATCGCGCTCGGCCTCGGCCCACAGGCGTTGCACCACGCGGTAGGCGTCGGGACTGTTGCCGTTGGCGGTGAGGACCTGGCGCTTGAGCTCGCCCGTGTAGCAGATCGCCCCGCCCCAGAAGGGCAGACGCCCGGCGGCCGCGTCGGCCACATACTGGGCGTGGAAGCCACCGCGACCGCTGCGCCGCGACAGGGCCAGCGCCGAGTCGGCGAGCAGACCGCGAACGGGGGCCGGTGCGCGCTGAAAGGGCTCCCAGTAGCGCCGCCGGCGAGTGACCGCGTCGATGTAGTTCTGATAGCCGTGAAACAGCTCGTCCGATCCCTCGCCCACCTGCACGACGATCGTTCCCGTCTCGCGCGCCAGCTTCGAGACGTAATACAGCGGTACGCACACCCAGTCGGCGATCGGCTCGTCCTGGTGGTAGACCATCTCCGGTAGAAACGATTCGAGGTCCTCTACGTCGATCAGCACCTCGTGGTGGTCGGTTTTGAACAGCGCTGCGACCTTGCGCGCGTACTCCAACTCGTTGTAGCGCTCGTGCTCCCGGAAGGCGACCGAGAAGGTTCTGACCGGCTGGGACATCAGCTCGGACATCAGCGCCACGTTGGTCGAGCTGTCCACGCCACCGGAAAGAAACACGCCAAAGGGAACGTCGCTCATCATGCGCTTGGCGATCGAGCCGCGCAGCAGCTCCACCAGCCGCTCGCCCAGTTCGTCCTCGTCGCGACCCGCGAGCTCCTCGGTCCTCTCCGAGGACATCGGCGACCAGTAGACGTCGCTGCGAATGTTTCCAACTTCGTCCACGGTCATGCGCTCGGCGGGCGAGAGCTTTTTGATGCCGGCAAACATGGTTGAGGGCGCGGGGGTGCATACGAACGTGAGGTAGTCATAAAACGCCTGGACGTCAAGATCGGCGCTGATGGCCGGGTGGCGCAGTAGTGCCTTTATCTCCGAGGCGAACGCGAGGCCCGCCGGGGTGCTCGTCCAGTACAGCGGCTTCTTTCCCAGCCGATCGCGGGCCAGAAACAGCTCGCGGCGACGCTCGTCCCACACGGCGATCGCGAACATGCCGTCCAGTCGCTCCACGCAGCGCTCGCCCTCCTCCTCATAGAGGTGAACGATTGTCTCGGTGTCACAGTGCGAGCGGTAGCAATGGCCCCGCTGTTCAAGCTCGGAGCGTAGCTGGGCGTGGTTGTATATCTCTCCGTTGAAGCTCACCCAAACGCTTGCGTCCTCGTTGCACATCGGCTGGTGGCCGGAGTGAGAAACATCTACGATCGAAAGGCGTCGATGGCCAAGAGCTACACGCCCGCCGGGCGAGCTCCACAGCCCCGCGTCGTCGGGGCCGCGATGAGTCATCGAGTCGCGCATCGCGCACAGCACTCGCTCGTCGTGGGCAAAGCTGTCGTTGAAGGCCAGGACTCCGCAGATACCGCACATGGCATGCCCGCACCGGGGGTTGGTCAGTTCGTCGGCAGCGCCAGAGCGGGAGCGTCATCATAGTCCGAATGCCGCAACACTTCCACGCTGAGCGACGCTCGGAGCGGCCGCTGGTCGAACGCGGACTGCGCGGAGACGTCATGCTCATGCTGGGCGCGAAGCTGTGCGTGCTCGTCCTCGGCGCCGCCACGACCGTGATCGTGGCGCGCTCGCTGGGACCGGCCGGCCGCGGCTCGCTGGCCACGATCTACGCCCTGATGACGCTGCTGGCGCAGCTTGGAACGTTTGGGATCGCCTCGGCAAACCCGTACTTTGCCGCACGCGAGCCGCATCTGCGGGCAAGCATCGCCACCAACTCGCTGTGGCTCGCGGGCATCGCCGGACCGCTCATGGCGGCCGCTGGAATCGCCGTCAAGATCCTGGCCCCGAACGCGCTCGGAGACGTCAGCTGGCCGGAGTTCGCGGTCGGCATGCTGGCCGTGCCGATCATGCTCAGCTCACTGTTCCTGCAAAGCATCCTGCTCGCAGAAGGGCGCACCCTGCTCTACAACGGTGTCGACATCGGCGCCGCGCTGCTCACCGTGCTGCTGTTGCTCACCGTGCTACCGCTCGCGGGAGGCGGGGTACTGCTCGCGCTTTCGCTGATGGTCGGACCGCAGTTGCTTGCTTTGTTTGTGTACATGTTTGCGATGCGCCATCACGGTGGCCTGCTGGGACCGCTGGATCGCCCGCTGGTGGGGCGCATGATCGGCTATGGAGCGCGAGCGTATGTGGTCACGCTGCTCTCATACCTGCTGATTCGCATCGACTTGCTGCTTGTCAACGGCATTCAGGGCGCCGGGGCGGCAGGCCAGTACTCGATCGCCGTGGCGCTGGCCGACGCTCTCTACCTGCTACCCGTGTCGGTGTCGGTCAACCTGTTCGCGCGTCTCGCCCGGGGAGCGGCGGATCGAGAGCTGAGTCTCAGCGTGTTTCACCTGGTGGCCTTCGGCTACCTGATCGTGTGCGCGCTCGCGGCGCCGCTTGCCGAGCCCGCGATCACGTTGCTGTTCGGCCCCGCCTACAAGCCCGCGATCTCACTGTTCCTGTGGCTGCTGCCCGGTGTTTACTGCCTTGGGCTGCTCACGGTGATCGGCTATCACTTCGCCGCTCAGGGGATACCACGCGAGCTCGTGCTCGTGTGGGTCCCGGGTCTGGCGGTGAATCTCGCGATCGACATCGCCCTGCTTCCCCACCACGGCACCTACGTGGCTTCGATCGCCTCCACCGTCGCATACGCGATCGTGCTTGTGCTGAATTTGCGGCTGTATGCCCGGGAGCTGGGCGGCTGGGGGTCGTTGCGCCCTACGATAACCGGCACAGGCGCACTGCTGCGCGTGGCGCTGCGGCGCACGTAGATCCGAATAAGAAACAGTGGCCACGAATTACTAGGAATTACTAGAATTCTCATACCGCAGCTGAGAGACTGCCCGCGTGTTTTCCCGAAGTCAGCGTGATTTTGCCAGGCAGCGCTGAGGTGACCATCAGTCCTCCCACGACGGCCAGATGATCGGCCGGCCATGTGCGGTATCTGCGGGGTAGTCGCCCTGAGCGGCAAGGAGGTCTCTGGGCTCGAGCGGCGCCTGGAGACCATGAGCTCGCTGATCAAGCATCGCGGGGGTGACGATGCAGGCGTCTGGGTTCATCCCAACCGACACGTCGGCTTTGCCCACAGGCGCTTGAGCGTCATCGACCTGGATCACGGCCATCAACCGATGGCCGACGAGGCCGGGCACTGGATCACCTACAACGGCGAGGTGTACAACTACCCGGAGCTGCGCACAGAGATCGGCGTCGCGCGGTTCCGCACCGCTTCTGACACCGAGGTGGTGCTGCGCGCATATGACCGTTGGGGCCTTGACAGCCTAGAGCGACTGCGTGGAATGTTCGCCTATGCGGTTTGGGATGAGCGGGCGCAGAAGGTGGTGTGCGCCCGCGACCGCTTTGGCATCAAGCCGCTGTACTACACGGTGGTGGGAGATCTCTGTTATTTCGCCTCCGAGGCAAAGGCGCTGCTGCCGTTCCTAGCGTCAATCGACGTCGATCTCGATGCGCTCAAGGATTATCTGGCGTTTCAATTCTGTCTGGCCGGCAAGACGCTATTCAAGGGAATCCACGAGCTGCTGCCCGGTCACTACCTGCACATCGGCCAGGGGACACTGCGGGCGCAGCGCTACTGGGAGATCTACTACGACCTGGACTTCGACCACACAGCCAAATACTTCGAAGAGCAGGTCGTCGAGCTGCTGCGCGAGTCGGTTGAGCTGCACATGCGCAGCGACGTGCCCGTCGCCGCATACCTGAGCGGGGGTCTGGACTCCAGCGTGGTCGCCTCGCTGGCCTGCGCCCACGACGGTGAGCGCCCAGAGACCTCGATGCGGGCCTTCACCGGAAAGTTCTCGCACGATCCGGGGTATGACGAGAGTGGGTATGCTCGCATTCTCGCCGATGCCTGCGGGATCCAGCTCCACGAAGTCGACATCGGCGTGGAGGATTTCGTCGAGCGCTTGCGCGATGTCATCTATCAGCTCGACTACCCGGTAGCGGGACCAGGATCGTTTGCGCAGTTCATGGTCTCTGAGGAGGCCGCGCGGCACGGCAAGGTGATCCTCGGCGGACAGGGAGGCGATGAGATCTTTGGAGGCTATACACGCTACCTGGCCGCCTACTTCGAGCAGTGCATCAAGGCCGCGATCGACGGGACGACGCACAACGGCACGTTCGTGGTGACATACGAGTCGATCATCCCCAACCTCGTTGCACTGCGTAACTACAAGCCGATGCTGCAGCAGTTCTGGCAGGATGGACTGTTTGGTGACCTGGACGTCCGTTACTTCAGGCTGATCAACCGCACGCCCGGCCTGGATGGGGAGGTCAACTTCGACGCGCTTGGAGCCTACTCTCCATATGAGACGTTCCTCGAGATATTCAATGGGTCCAATGTTGGCCACAAGGCGTATTTCGACAAGATGACCCACTTCGATTTCAAGACACTGCTGCCGGCGCTGCTCCAGGTCGAGGATCGCGTGAGCATGGCCCATGGCTTGGAGTCGCGTGTCCCGTTGCTGGATCACCGCTTGGTAGAACTTGCCGCCACCATACCCGCCGACATCAAGTTCAGGGGTGGGACGCCGAAGCACGTTTTCAGGCAGGCCACCAGCGGGCTCGTTCCAGACGCGATCACCCAGCGCAAGGACAAGATGGGGTTTCCGGTGCCGCTCACCGAGTGGTTGCGAGGCGGCGCGCGCGAATACGTAGGTGACACACTGTCAACTACGGCGGCGCGGCAGCGCACGCTGTTTGACAACAGCAAGCTGCTCGCGGGCATCGACCAAGAGGAACGCTTCGGTCGCAAGGCATGGGGGTTGCTCTGCCTGGAGCTCTGGCAGCAGACGTTTCACGATCAAGAGTCATACTACAAGAAGCTCTTTACACAGAGAGACGATGCGGAGAAGCTCTTTACACAGAAAGGCGACGCGGATGAAGATTTTGATAACAGGCGGCGCGGGGTTCATCGGGTCGCATCTGGCGGATCGGCTGCTGGATGAGGGTCATGAGGTCTTCGTAATCGACAACTATACGACCGGTCGCATCGACAATCTGAGAGTCCACAATGCCCTCACCGTGGTCGAGGCTTCCATCGCAGACGCGTCCGTGGTCCAGAGCGCATTGGCGGATTTCCAGCCCCAAGTCGTCGTCCATGCCGCCGCGTCCTACAAGGACCCCGATAACTGGGTGGAGGACATCCGCACGAACAGCCTCGGCACGGCCAACGTCGTTGGGGCCGCCCTGGCGAACAAAGTCAGACGGCTGGTCTACTTTCAGACCGCTCTGTGCTACGGCACGTTGCCGCTGGAGCAGCCGATCACGCTGGCGCACCCGCTCCGTCCGAACTCCAGCTACGCTATTTCCAAGACGGCCGGGGAGCAGTACATAGAGCTGAGCGGACTTGACTTCGTGTCATTTCGCCTGGCAAACGCCTACGGGCCGAGGAATATCTCGGGACCGCTGCCGACCTTTTATCAACGCCTCAGCGAAGGCAAGCCGTGCTTCGTGATGGAGACCAGGCGTGACTTCATCTATATCGACGATTTGGTTGCGGTCGTGCGTCAAGCCGTCATCGATGGCGTTGGTCACGGCAAGTACCATGTTGCTTCAGGCTCGGACTTCGCGATCAAGGAGTTGTTTGACGGGACGCTCGCCGCACTTGGGATGGAGGAGCAGGAGGTGGAGGTGCGTCCACGCAGCGCGGACGACGCGTTTACGATCCTACTCGACCCGTCGAGAATCCAGGCAGACTTCGGCTGGAAGACGACGGTAGCGCTGCAGCAGGGAATCTCCAGCGCGGTTGATTACTACCGCTCCTATGGCGTCGCCGAGACGTATACGCACCTGCGAGTGGGGGAGTGAACAGCGCTATGCGACAGTTCGATTGTGTGGTTTGGCGACTATTACGGCACCCAGGGCTCGATGTCTGCTGAGCTTCGCATAGGCGTTGCCGGGCTCGGCTACTGGGGACCCAATTTGGCTCGCAACTTCCACGCGCTTCCCGGCGCGGAGCTGGTCTGGTGCTGCGACTCAGCGGCGCCCGCGCGCACACGCGCGGCGTCGATGCTGACAGGAGTGAAAATGACCGACCGCTTTGAGGACCTGCTCGAAGACGAACGTCTCGACGCAATCGTGCTCGCCACACCCGTGCCCACCCACGCTGAGCTGGCGGTGCGCACGCTGGAGGCCGGTAAGCACTGCTTTGTCGAGAAGCCACTTGCGCAAACGGTATCCGACGCCACCCGTGTCGTCGCGGCAGCTGAGCGGATGGGACGGGTGCTAATGGTGGGACATTTGCTCGAGTATCATCCGGGCTTGGGTAAGCTCAAGGAACTTACCGACCTGGGTGAGCTTGGCGAGATTCGCTGCATTTATAGCAACCGCCTGAACCTGGGCAAACTACGCGTCGATGAGAACGCACTGTGGAGCCTCGGCGCTCACGACGTCTCGGTCCTGCTGCACATCCTCGACGAAGAGCCGTGTGAGTGCTTTGCTCGCGGAGAGTGCTTCCTGCACCCAGACGTCGAGGACATCGTGTTCTGCTTCCTGCGCTTCCCCTCGGGGATCGCCGCGCACTTGCACCTGTCGTGGCTCGACCCCCATAAGGACCGTCGCTTTACGATCGTCGGGTCCAAGCGCATGGCCACGTTCGATGACACCGTCGTCGAGGGCAAGCTGACGATCTACGACAAGGGCTTTGACGAGGGCTCCCACTCCTACGGCGAATACATCGGCCGCAACGGTGACATGTTCTGTCCCCAGATATCGAGCGTGGAGCCGCTACGACTGGAGTGCGAACACTTCCTTGACGCGATTGGCAACGGTGTGCGCCCGCGCTCAGACGGCCACAGCGGACTGCGTGTGGTACGGGTGCTGGAGCAGCTGCAGGAAGACCTGGAGCGCAGTCGTCGACCCACGCCCGTGCAGCTCGCGCAATGACCGAGACGCCTTTTGCGAGCATGCGGGTGTTGGTGGTCGGTGGCGCCGGGTTCGTCGGTGCGAACCTTGTGCGGGCGCTGCTCGAGTACGAGCCCCGAGACGTCTTGGTGGTGGATAACCTGCTCTCCTCTGAGCGAGAGAACTTGCCTGAGCATCCGAAGGTGAGGCTCATCGAGGGATCTATCACCGACGAGCAGGTGCTGGTCGATTTGCCGCGAGACCTGAACTACGTGTTCCATCTGGCCACTTACCATGGCAACCAGAGCTCGATGGTCGATCCACTCGCCGATCACGAGCACGGCACGTATTCCACGCTCAGGCTCTACGAGAAGATCAAGGGCATGGAAACGCTCGAGCGGGTGGTCTATGCGTCGGCGGGATGCACCGTGGCTGAGAAGACCTTCGATGGAGCGCAGGCAACCATCGAGGATGCGCCGGTGTCGCTCTGGCTGGACAGCCCTTACCAGATCTCGAAGATCGTCGGCGAGTACTACTCAAACTACTACTTCACTCACCATTCGCTGCCCGTCGTGAAGGCACGCTTTCAAAACGTCTATGGGCCCGGCGAGATACTGGGTGCAGGGCGCTGGCGTGGAACGGTGAACACAATCTGGCGCAATGTGGTGCCAACTTTCATCTACAAGGCATTGCAGCATGAGGTCCTGCCTGTTGAGAACGGAGGCGTGGCAACGCGCGATTTCGTATATGTCAGGGACATAGTGCAGGGGCTGATTGCCTGTGCGACGCGGGGTGAGGCAGGCGAGGTTTACAACCTGGCCAGTGGTCTGGAGACGTCGATCTTCGAGCTTGCAGAGCTGATCAACGATCTGACTGGCAATGAGGTACCGATAGCGCTCACACCCGCCCGTGATTGGGACCATTCAGGTCAGCGTTACGGTAGCACCGAAAAGGCGAGGGATGCTCTCGAGTTCACCGCGGGTGTCGCCTTGCGAGAGGGACTCGAAGCGACAGTGCAGTGGACGCGCGAGAACCTCCAGAGGATCGACAGCTGTATTGCGCGCCACCAAGGTCGCCTCGAGGAGCTCACTGCCGGGCCGGCGCATGTTCGGGCCTCCCCGGAAGTTCGGGCCTCCCCGGATGTTCGGGCCTCCCCGGATGTTCGGGCCTCCCCGGATGTTCGGGCCTCCCCGCATGTTCGGGCCTCCCCGCATGTTCGGGCCTCCCCGCATGTTCGGGCCTCCCCGCATGTTCGTCATTCTCCGACGTCGGGGTGAGGCGGGAAACTTCGATGACTTCGTGCTGAGGTGATCCCGATCACAGCCCCAGGAGTCGTGGTTATCTACCACCGACCCGTTTACAAGATAACGTCGCGTCCATTTGCCGACGCCAGTGCCCACCGAGAGCACATTCACGCGTTCGCTGGTCACTCACGGTTCCCGATTTGGGAGGTTAACACAGACCTCGGCTTCCCTCGAGGCTTGGCTGATCTACGGCCAGATGCCTTGCTCCTGCACTACTCGCTGTTCGGATCGGGGCGCTATTTGCTCGGCGAGGACATGCACGAGTTCGTCAGTCGAAGCGACGCGTTCAAGATAGCGTTCTTCCAGGATGAGTACCTGTGGTGCCGCAAGCGATTCGACTTCGTCAACGAAGCAAATATCGACCTCGTGTACACGCATGTCCGCCCGCGGGACATCCCCCAAGTATGGGGACGCTTCGCTCCTCGCGCAGCTGCGCGCTTTAACTATCCCGGCTACGTTGACAGGGCAATGCTCGAAGCTGCTCGACTTTACGCCTTACCGGAGGCCGAACGCGACATCGACGTGGGCTACCGCGGACGGCCACTGCCGCCGGTTATGGGCTCGGGCGTGCTGGAGAAGAGCGTGATCGGTGAGCGCTTTAAGGAACTGGTACGCGAGACGAGGTTGAGCGTGGATATCGATACAGACGAGCGGGCACGTCTGTATGGGACAGCCTGGTATCGCTTCCTCGGTCGGTGCAAGGCCGTGCTTGGCGTCGAGTCGGGTACGTCTTACCTTGATCTCGAAGATGAGGTTCTACGCGACCACGAGGCGCGTGTCAAGGACGGGCGCCCGGTCACTCTGGAGGCGCTACGCGAAGGGCCCCTCGGGCAATGGGACCACAACTTCTCCTACCGCACGATCGGTCCGCGCCATCTCGAGGCGGCGGCGTTTCACGTATGTCAGGTGCTGTTCGAAGGAGAGTACTCGGGGGTCCTTGAGCCAATGGTGCACTATCTGCCTTTGAAGAAGGACTTCTCGAACTTTGAGGAGGTCATCGGCTGGCTGGCAGACCGTGGCTTACGAGAAGAGATCGCTGAGAATGCTCACCGAGACCTGATACGTTCAGATCGGTACACCTACAAGCGGTTCGTGCACGCCGTAGATGAGGAGCTGATCGCAGCCGGTGTCGATCCGACGATAAGCCCTCACCAGCGCGCCCAGCTCGACGCGGCGTTGCGCAGAGGACGCGTGCGGCGACGCGTGCGGACTGAGGCACGGTATTTGAAGAGCAGTGCTTCGGGTACCTTCCGCTCCTTGCTCGCTTCACGACGATGAGCCGCGACACGGAGAGCGCCTACCGGGCGCGGGTGGCAGCCTACGTCGACTTACTCGTCCGGCAGCACCCAAAGTCAAGATTGTAGGATTACCGTCCTAGTCGCCCTCGACGTTCGGCTAAACGTGGTTGCTCACCCGGCGACGCGCGATCGCAGGACCACCCGCGCGCCGCGCCCCGGGATCATCGTGACATTGCGATGGTGCGCGTGCTCGGGCTCGGGCTGGTCGGCCTCCAGGTCCAGGCGGCGGACCATGGCCTCGAGCACCACACGCTGCTCGGCCATCGCCAGCGCCGCACCGAGGCAGCGACGGGTGCCGCCGCCGAAGGGCAGCCACTCATATGTTTGGGGTGCCCGCCCACCCGCCCGCCCACCCGCCCGTCCACCCTCGTGATCCAGCCAGCGCTCGGGGCGATAGGAGAACGGGTCGGGGTAGAGGTCCTCGCGATGATGGACGAGCAGGATGCTGATGCTGACACCCTGTCCCGCTGGTACCACGTACTCTCCGAGTCGCCAAGGCACCGCGACTCGACGCCCGATGATCGGGATCACGGGCCGTGAGCGCATACCCTCGATGATGGCCGCCTCGACATGCTCCGCGGCCCCAGCGTCTGAGCGCACCGCGTCGCGCAAGCGCTCATAGGCTGCCGGAGTGCGAACCAGGCGCTCCCAAGTCCACGCCAGCGAATTGGCGGTCGTCTCAAAGCCGGCCAGCACGAGCGTGAGCAGCTCGTCGCGCAGCTCGTGGTCGGTCATCTGCTCGCCGTCCTCGCTTGTGGCGCGCAACAGCAGCGAGAGGATGTCTCCCCGCTCATCGAGGTCGGCCGCGCGACGACGCTCTTCGATCACGGGATAGGTCGCTCGATCCAGAATGGCCACCGCGGCCCGCGTGAGACCGACGGGCTTCTCGCGTCCCAGGTTCGAGAGTTCGCCAAACAGCGCCAGCGGAGAGGTCGAGGCCGCCGCCAGCTGCTTGATCGTGACTCTCAGTCGATGCTCGGTGGTCCCCCGTGCGGGAGCGCCCTCGATGCCGAAGATGCCCGACATGATCACGTCGAGGGTGATGGCCTGCATCCTTGGGGCGAGAGCGAAGGGGCGGCCAACGGGCCAGCGGTCCAGTTCTCGTTCGGTGACGTCGCGAATCATCTGCGTGTAGCCATCGATCGCCTCGCCGTGGAATGCAGGCAGCAGCAGCTTGCGCTGGCGCAGATGACTTGGCCCGTTCGCGGTCAGCACCGAGTTTGGCCCCACGATCGGGCGCAGCGGCGACTCAGCGGTCAAGGATGGCACCAGCTCTGGCTTGGCGGTGAACAGGGAGCGAACGTGGTCGGGGTGACTGGTCACGACGACCCCGCCCGGAATCACCACGAAGCGAACCTCGAACACCTCACCGAGCTCGCGTCGCGCGGCGAATACGAACTGGATCTGTCGCTTGGTGAAACGCAGAGTCTGCACGGCCCGAGGTAGCCGAACTCCCGGCGGTGCACGCAGCGGCTCTGAGCCCTCTACGGGGCCGGCGGGTGAGGCTGGCGCCTGCCCAATGTAGGAGGAGCGGCCGAGCGGCGCGCCGACTGGAAGATCCACAACTGAGGAGGGCTCCATCACGAGACACGCTAGCGCACTGACGCTGCGCGGCTACTCGAACTCCGGCGCGCTCCAGCCGGGCATGACGTCGGGCAGCCCCTCGCTGACGCGGTCGGAGAAGCTCGCGGGGCGCTTCTCCAGGAACGCGGTGATGCCCTCGACAGCGTCCGCGGATTGGCCTCGTGCGACCATGCCGCGCGAGTCGGCACGGTGGGCGATCATGGGATGCTCGGCGCCGAGCATCCTCCACATGAGCTGGCGGGCGAGCGCGACGGAGACCGGCGCGGTGTTCTCGGCGATCTCACGCGCAAGCGTGCGGGCAGCGTCCAGCAGCTCGTCCGTGGGGTGCAGGCTGCGCACGAGCCCGCCCTCGAGCGCCTCCTGAGCAGAGAGCACACGACCGGTCGCAACCCATTCCATCGCCCGGCTTATGCCGACGACGCGCGGCAAAAACCAGCTCGAGCACGCCTCCGGGATGATGCCGCGCCGCGCGAACACGAAGCCGATGCGAGCGTCCTCGGCAGCGAGGCGGACGTCCATCGGCAGCGTCATGGTCGCCCCAACGCCGACGGCGGGCCCGTTGATCGCGGCGATCGTCGGCTTGGTCGATTCGAAGACCCGCAGCGTGAACTCGCCGCCGTTGTCGCGCGCCGGGCCGGCGCTCTCGTGCTTGCGATAGTCGAATGTGTCACCACCGCTCGCGAGGTCCGCCCCCGCGCAGAAGCCACGGCCCGCGCCGGTGACGATGATCGCGCGCACCTCGTCATCGGTATCGGCGCGGTCGAAGGCGCTGCGCAGCTCCCGGCCCATCTGTGCCGTCCACGCGTTCAGCCGCTCGGGCCGGTTGAGCGTGATCGTGAGCACGCCGTCGTTTGTCTCGGTGGTGATCTGTTCGTAGTCCATAGTCATAGGCGGCTATTCTAGGTCTCACCGAGCACGAGCGCCTGCAAATGCCAGGCCCCGACCGCGAGGATCTGCTGCGGCTACTCGGTTGGCACGGCGAGCGCAAGCGGGCGATGGGCGGGGCGTTTGACCCTATCGACCGGACAGTGGAACGTCGCGAGTCGATCCACTGCCAATCGACTCGACGGCCGCAAGCGCGACACTCTGGGCCAGGTAGGCGGCGCGAAGCCCCGGCTGATACCGGTCCTCCCCCCGACAGGCCGCCAGCACGCGGCGCATGAGCGCTGCATGCCCCTTGTCACCATGCCCCTTCTCTACCGTTTGTGAGTGAGTGGCGTCGAAGCTGGTGAGGCTTTGGAAGTCGTCCAGCACCCACGCACGCCCGCCGGCGAGCACCTCGATTCGCTCCTTCGGCAAGCTCGCTGGGCCCAAACCTGAGTAGTGCAGGCTCGCCACCGAACCGTTCTCATAGCCAACGGTGATGCTGGCACTCTGTACCGTGCGCATATGCGTGGACTCCCGCGCCGCCATGGCGCTCACACTCAGCGGCACGCCGCACAACCAGTTGGCGTAGTCGAGGAAGTGACACCCCTCGCCGAGGATGCGACCGCCGCCCTCCTCAGGATCGTTGAGCCAATGATCGCTCGGCAGCGGAGCGTTGACGCGTATGACTACTTGTAGTGGCCCAGCGACTTGCGCCAGCTCCTCGCGCAGTCGTCGCGAAAGGGGCGCCAGCGGCCGGTTGAAGCCGATCGTCAGTGGCGCCGCGTCGCCGCCGCCGGCCTCCCAGACGTCATCGATCTGCTCACGCGTCAGGCCGAGCGGCTTCTCGAGAAACACAGCCTTGCCGGCGCGTAGCGCGGCCGCCGCGATCTCGGCGTGCGAGTCGTGCCGGGTGCCGATCAGCACCAGATCGACCTCGGGGTGCTCGACCACACGATGCCAATCGGTCACGGCCTCCACCTGGCCGCCCGCCGCGCGGGCTACATCGGTTGCGAGGGTCCCACGACGTGCCGCGACGGCCACGACCGGCGCGGCGCCGTCGGCGCGCAGGTTGGGCATGTGCACACCGCGCACGAACGAGCCGGGCCCGACCACGCCCACACGCACCACGCGCGAACCACCGGATCGCACAGGAGATCTGGACCGCACCCGCACCGACTCGATCTCCGTATGCTCGCGGGAGCTCGGATAGCGCAGCACCGCGGCAAGCGGCGGCGGCTGGGTTTGCAGCGCCGCGTATGCCTCGCTCGCGCGCTCGACGGGCAGCTCAAGTCCCAACAATGGCTCGACGGTCACCATCTGTGCGGCCAGCAGCCGCAGGAACTCCTCCATGTTACGGTTCTCGGTCCACCGTACGTACGCGAGTGGATAGTCGACGCCCGCCTGCTCGTAAATCGGGTCATACCGTCCCGGACCGTAGGAGGTGGAGATCAGGACATCCGCCTCGCGTTGGTACAGTCCCGCGCGATCGAATCCCAGCCCGACGTCTCCCAGCGGTACGACGCGTCCCTTACGACGAACCATCGCCACCGCGTCGTTGACGATCGCGCTCGAGCTGCCCGCGGCGGTGACGATTGCCGTGTCGGCACCGATCCCGCTCGTCCACTCACGGACGCTTGTGAGCGCCTGCTCGGGGGTGAACGCCTGCTCTGCCCCGAGCTTGAGCGCGAGCTCGCGGCGTGAGGAGTCTGGCTCCACACCCACCACCACGCATCCCGCGGCTCGCAGTATCTGGATGGTGAGTAGGCCCAGTAGTCCCAAGCCAACGACTACAAGGCGCTCGCCGAGCGAGGCTTCGGCACGGCGCACGCCCTGCATCGCGATCGCACCGAGCGTAGTAAACGCCGCGTCGCGTAGCTCTACGCCCTCCGGTACGGGGGCGACAAGATTGCCGGGAACCGACACCACCTCAGCGTGATTGGCGCGACCGGCGCCCGCGCACGCGACCGCCTGGCCCACCGAGAAGTCGCCGAGACCGCCAGTGTCGAGCACGACACCGGCCGAGGCATAGCCGAGCACCGTGTCGTCAGAGACGGCGTTGCGCACCAGTCCGACCGTCTCGCGGATGCCGTGCTCGCGCGCATGGCGCAGTGTCAGTAGCACCAGGTCGGGGTTGCGCACCGCTCGCATCGGTAGCGACCCGCCGCCGTCGGAGATGGCCGCACGCTCGGTGCCACTGGAGATCACCGATGCCGCGTTGGCTACGAGTATGTGTCCGGGTCGCGGCGATGGCGCAGGTACTTCGGCGACCAGTGGCTGGCCGTTGCGCAGCACCACCTGCTTCATTGAAGCCCGCGGACTCTAGAGATCGTCATGTCGGCAAGCTGGCAATGCCCATCCTTGGGCCGGATCGCCGTGGCCTGGCTACCGCTGTGATCAGCTCTCGGCAGTCGGGGAAGAGATATGTCGGCCATAGGTCGACTGTCAGTGCTCGGAGCCTCTCGATGCGAGAACCTCGCCGTAGACTAAGCGAGTAGTTAAACAGCGTCACCTCCTCGACCGTGAAGCCAGTCCATGTCAACAGATCGAGCAGCTCCTGCCGGGTATACTCGCGGTGGTGGCCCGTGTAGGGTGCGGCGCTCCGGTAGATAGCGGCAAGATCGGGGTGGATTGATCGTCCCATGAGCGCCTGCCGTCGCTTGGGGTAGTAGGCGATGTTGGGAACCTCGACTACGAGCAGTCCGTGCTCGTCGGTAGCGGCAGCAAGATTGTCCATTATGATCTTGGGCGAGTCCGCCAGGTGCTCGAGCATGGCCATGTTTGTCACCAGCGTGTGGCGCGAGGGAGGCACGTCCAGGGCTTTGGTGAAGTCCGTGTCCCAAATCGCGACGCCGGCGCTCTGCAGATAGGCCGCGAGATCGTCAAACGCACCGTGGTAGTAGTCGTAACGCTCCACGAGCGTGACAGGAACGCCGAGGCGCGCCAGCGTCAGAGGGTAGGCACCCAGGAAGCCACCCACCTCCAATGCCCGCAGATCGTCAGGACCGTAAAGCGCATATGTGTTGACCATACGAACGAGTTCGACATAGCGGCGCTCCGATGCACGTAGATAGAGCCCGAGATCGAATTGGCCCGGCCTAAGTGCGAAGTTGTGAGTCGCTATGACCGCCTGCCGCTCCGCTGTGACGAATCGCATCACGTCATCGACTGACCGCACGTAGGCTTCCCGGAATGCAGTGAGATCAAGGATCGGTGGCATGGCGCAAGGAACTCTTATTGGCAATACAGTTCTATCATGTCTGACCGTATGACTGTTCGGCGGAAGATCCTATCCGTGGTTGGCACGCGGCCTAACTTCATGAAGGTCGCCCCGATCGTCGGCGCGCTTCGCCGGCGCGGGGAGGAGTTCGAACATGTGCTCGTGCACACAGGTCAGCACTACGACACGGAGATGTCGGAGATATTCCTGGAGGAACTCGGCGTGGGTGAGCCCGATCATCGTCTGGATGTGGGGTCTGGGACCCATGCGCTGCAAACCGCTCTGGTAATGGAGCGCTTGGAGCCCATATTGCTCACCGAGGATCCCGATGTCGTGCTGGTTCCGGGCGACGTAAACTCGACGCTGGCCGCATCGCTGGTGGCGGTCAAGCTCGGCCTGTCGGTCGCACACATCGAGGCCGGCTTGCGCTCTTTCGACCGCACGATGCCGGAGGAGATCAACCGCGTTGTGACGGACGCCGTCTCGGAGATGCTCTTCACACACTCGCCCGAGGCACGAACGCACCTGCTCGCCGAGGGTCGCGAAGAGCGGCTGATCCACTATGTCGGAAACACCATGATCGACACGCTTGTGAGGATGCGCGAGCGAATCGACGCCCTGGACGCGCCGGGTCGCTATGGCCTTCCGGCGGGCGAATATCTGGTCGTCACCCTTCACCGCCCCGCACTGGTGGACGGGCCGCTGCTGTGTGTCGCGGCTAAGGCGCTTCGGGCCGTAGCCGCCCAGATGCCTGTGGTCTTCCCTGTGCATCCGCGCACTCGAGCCAAGCTAGCCGTCGAGGATCCAGGATTGGCGGACGCTCCTGGTCTGGTGATGCTCGATCCAATCGGCTACCTGGAGTTTCTCGCCCTGATCGCCAAGGCGGCGGGGGTGCTGACAGACTCAGGCGGGATACAGGAGGAGACCACGTTCCTTGGCATTCCTTGCCTGACATTGCGCGATAACACCGAGCGGCCGATTACCGAGAGCATGGGTACGAATATGCTTCTCGGGTTGGCGCCCGAGCGCATTCGCGAGGCGCCCGAACTACTCGGCCAGGTGCGCGAGCGCTCGCACCGAATTCCCCCGCTGTGGGACGGACACGCCGCGGATCGGATCGCCGAGATTCTCGCCAGCGAGTTAGAGACATCGTCGGGTTGACCGTCGCGCGTGTACGATCCGATCGCCGACATTCTTGCGGGTCGGTCAGAAACGCCGCGAGGTTAACCCTGATCATTCAGTAAGGGTGTGATTGTCGTTTGTGGCGCGGGGTGGTATCGGCTGTGAGGTGGATGGGGTGTGCGGGGTTGAGGGAGGGGGTGCGCGCTGTGTTCGGATCGGTCGTGTTGAGCGCGGCGCGGGCCGTTTTCGCGCAGGCCGCGGTGGGCGTCTGGCGCCTGCGTAGCGTGGCTGTCGTGGGGAGCCGGCTGGCGGTTTAGCCTGCGGGCGCGGGGAGCGCTTGGAGCTTTGAGAACGCAGCGGCGAGCTCGCTCGCCCAGGGCCAGGTGGCCTGGAGTTTGAGGCGGGCGCGTCGTTCGTGGAATGCGAGTCGTGCGGCTGTGTGGAGTAGCCGGTAGCGCAGGCGCTTGGGCTCGGCGTTGGCGAGTTCGCCGTCGAGCAGGAGTGTTTGTGACCATGTGATGAGGTCGTGCGCGATCAGCACGAGGTAGACCCAGACCTGGTTCATCTGGAAGTCCTTGAAGGGGAGCTTGGATAGACCGGTGTCCTTGTCGTTGCGGATGTGATCCTCGGCATGGGCGCGCTGGCGTTGGCGGAGCTCCAGGGCAGCGATATCTGGGTCGTCCTGGTCGGTGAGCAAGACCTGGAAGCGGTGTCCGTCGTGGTCGGTGAACGACAGTTGCGCCCCGGGGTGCGCGCGCTCGCGCCGGCAGATAAGCCTGGAGCGATCCGGCCAGCTACTCAGATCAACCAGGTGGGTGATCTCCGCGACCTGCCCGTTCGGCCGCCAGGCGCCGTCCCGATCAAGCGCCGGCAGCCAAGCGGTGTCAGGCACGGCAAGGATCGCGCTGCGGACGGGCTCGGTGAGATCGAACCCGACCGAGAACCCAAGGCGTCCCTCGCGGGCCCAGTTCACGAGGTCGTGCGCCATCCCGGCTGAGTCGGTGCGCAGCAGGATCTCTATCTCCTGGATGTGCTCGACGGGGATCTGTTGCAGTGCATCTTCGGCGACCATTATTTGATCGGCGGCATTGTGCGGTGCGGCGTTGCCCGGTCTGAGCGTCCCCGCGAGCGCCTCGCCCGTCTCGTCGCAGTAGGCCATCATCGGCTGAAAGCCGTAACCGCCCTTGTAATTCGGTGCAGCCCGGTCCTTCAGAGAGTGCGCGGTGATCAATGTCGCGTCCAGGTCGATCGTTATCCGCTCCGGCTTCACGCCCAGCTTCCAGGCGCGAGCGCGTGCCTTGGCGTGCGCGGCGCGCAGACCATCCAGAAGCTCGGGGTCGGACGCGACCCGTTCGACCACGCGATACGCCGTCGAATCGGACGCGACCCTGCCGAACAACGCGAGCTGATCGCGCAGCCCACCGAGATCAGAGACGCACTCCCCACCATCGGCGAGCATCACCGCCAAGTCCCGCACAACCAGGCCAGGATCATGGCCTGAGCGACGCTCCTTCATCCCCGCCAAGCCCAGCGAGAGCGCTCTAGTGAGACCAGTCTTATCCGCCACCTCGGCGAGCAACGACGCGCCAGCATGCCCAACCAAACCCTCTCCGTCCGCTGTGACCTCTACCTTGAAATCGCGGCCATCGCGCTGCACCCGCAAGGTGACCTCCTGAGCCGGGGAACAAGGACCTCAACAACCCCAATTCTCCAAGCTCAGCCGGACATTCCCGCACCCCCGCCAGCCGGGGGTGCGGCCGTTAACGCAAGATCGAGGTTAACTGCCGCGTGCGACATCCTGGAGCAGTGCCGCCATGCGACCCGCCAGCACCCGGCGGTTGTAGGGTTCCAGTACCGCACGGCCAGGTGGGCTTAGCGCACCCCTGTGCAACCGCAACAGTGCCGCCACGATGGTTTCGGGTGCGTCCAGTCGAGCGCATAGAGCGTCTGCTTTCAGGCGACATAGGAGCGCCTCACTGGCCCCCCCGTCGGTGATACAAAGCACGGGCTTGCCGAGTGCCATGTACTCATAGATCTTGCTGGCAACAGCCGTTTCGTCGCCGGCCGCACGAGCCTGGGCGATCACTCCCACGTCGGTCTCCGCGATACGGGCGACCGCCTCCCGCCACGGGGAGGGCGCGAGGACTTTGATCGGCACCTGGCTCTCGCGCCTGGCGAGCTCGACTTCCGCCAGCGAGGCCGGCGACAGATAGCCGTGCAGGACCAGGCGGAAGTGCCCGGCAACGCGCGCATCGCCGAGCGCCCGCACCAGCGGCAAGATTGGCCGCGCCGCGGTAAGCGTTCCGGAGTGCAGCAGCGTGATCGTCCTTGGTGGTCTATCGCCCTGCTCATCGTGGTTCCTACCGTCGCCGGTGACGTGAGGTGCTGCGATCGATGTGGTCTCGGGGTTGAAGCCGTTGGCGGCTGCGATCGATGCGATCTCGGGGTCGAAGCCGTTGGCAATTTCCACGACGCGTCCGTCGAGCCCCGGGTGACGCGCGCACAAATCAGAAACAGCCTCGGGTGTACAGGCGACCACACGTCGCGCATCGCGCAACAACCAATCCTCGACCTTGGAGAGCACGCTGCCGCCCGCGTCGAACGCAGGGCTCCCCGCCCACAGGTCGCGCAGCTCGACGACCAGCGGGACATTGGCCCGAATACCGACACGTGCGGCGATCACGCCCGCAATCGGTGGGCCGCTTGCCAGCACCACATCGGGAGCGCTGCGCTTGATCCTGCGGCGCAGGAGCAACGCCCCGCGTGGCACCCACAGCATCGAGAGGGGCGTCGAGTCCGGGCGTGCTCCCGCGAGGGAGAACGCAGGCTCGCTCAGCCGGGCTAGGCGATCCATGATCGTCGCGCGTGTAGCCACTGCGCGCGAGGCATGACGTTCAAACTCCGAAGCGCCGACACGCTCGGTGGCGTTGAGCACGTCCACCTCCCAACCCCACTCGGGTAGATACCGGGCAAAGGCCCGCCAGCGCGCGGCGGGTCCGCCGGCTTGCTCGATCGAGCGATGAGTGACGAGCAACAGGCGCCGCATAGCTCATATGATTTCATGCTTTGATGCGACTGACCATCGATCTCAGGTTTCATGGGCCGACCGTGTCGCCGGCCTCCGACGAGCTTGTCATCGCGCTTGGAGAGCTCGCCGGAATGGTTCGCGAACCCGTACGGCTTATGCGACTGTTGCGGGATCCGCAATTCGACGAACTGCGCGTACTGCGAGACGATCGTGCGCTCAACGGCGTTCAATCGGGTGCGTTGACGCTTGCGACATCCGGTCGTGCGAAGCGTGTCGAGACGTGCTCTCCCGCGGGTAAGACCAGTGCCGGTCGCGGCGTGGCGCGCGCACGGGCCCTCGCCACACTTATCCGTGCGCTGCCCGTGGAACTCGTGCGCAGCGCACGCTGGCATGAGCGTGCGCGACGCGCGGCGGCGCGGACGTTTCCCCTACCGACGCATCCTCGGGGGGAAGTTCGCCGAGTGACCTACCTACGGGCCGAGTCGTCGCTACGCTGGCTTGGCGCTCAGGTGGGTGGGGCCGCCACACATACTTCTGGCGTCATCAATGGGCTGACGAGTATGGGTCTGGATGTAAGCGTTTTTGCTCCCGAGCGCCCGGAGGGCGTGCGCAGCGCACGCTGCCAAGCGATACCGCCGAGACACATCCTGCAGCTCGTGCACTGGCTCACCCTTGTCGGTCACGGACAGACGCTCGTGGAGGCGGCAACCGGCACGCCGGCCGACTTCGTATACCAGCGCTATGCGCTCGGCTCTTACGCGGGTCTCGAGTTGGCACGACGCCTCGACATCCCGCTCGTGCTCGAGTTCAACGGTTCGGAGATATGGACCGAGCGCCACTGGGGCAGTGGCCATGTGCCGCTGGTGAAAACATTGACAGCACTCGAGCGGCGCAATCTGCTGGATGCCTCGTTGATCGTCGTGGTGTCGCGCCCGCTTAAGGATCAACTGGTCGAAATGGGGATCGACCCAGGGCGAGTGCTGGTCAATCCAAATGGCGTCGACGTGGCGGAGTTGGCTGACGCACGCGCGCATCCACCGGCCTACTGGCGCTCGACGGAGAAGCTGGCGCAATACCCCACGGTCGGCTTTGTGGGAACGTTCGGACTGTGGCATGGAGTCAAGCTCCTGCCCGAGTTGATCGAACGGGTCGCTGAGCACTGCCGGGACGCGCGTTGGGTGCTTGTGGGCGACGGGCCGCTGCACGCCGAGGTTGCCGCTGACATCGAGCGACGGGGGCTGGCAGACCGGGTGTGGCTCACCGGCGTGGTTGCTCATCCGCGGGCGGTACAGCTGCTGGCCTGCTGCGAGGTGTGTGTGTCTCCACACGTGCCCAACCCGGACGGAACGGCGTTCTTCGGCTCTCCGACAAAGCTGTTCGAATACATGGGCTTGGGTCGCGCGATCGTGGCCTCCGATCTCGACCAGATAGGCGAGGTGCTGGAGGACGATCTCACCGCCCTACTCACCCCACCGGGAGATGTTCCGGCCGCGGCGAGCGCGATCGTGAGGCTGCTCGGAGACGAGCCGTTGCGAGCGAGGCTCGGTCGGGCGGCCCTTGAGGTGGCAGTCTCCGATTACAGCTGGGACGCTCACGTCAGACGAATCCTGCAGGCTCTGGGTGGAGGACACGTGCAGGCTCTGGGTGGAGGACACGTGCAGGCCTTGGATGGGGGACGCCCGCAGGCCTTGGATGGGGGACAGGTGCAGGCTCTGGGTGGGGGACACGTTTCGTGAATGACGACATCACGGTTGTCATCACCTGCTTCAACTATGGCGCCTTCCTCCAGGAAAGCGTGCATAGTGCGCTTGTGCAGGAGGGTGGCGAGCCGCGGGTGGTCGTCGTCGACGATGGATCCACCGATGCCCGGACCCTCGCCGAGCTCGAACGGCTGCCACCGCGGGTGAAGCTCGTAAGACAGTCAAACGCCGGAGTCGCCGAAGCCCGCAACGCGGCTCTAAGGCACGTCGAGACGCCATATGCACTCGCCCTCGACGCCGACGATCGGCTTGTCGCCGATGCGCTGCCGCGACTGCGCCGCCCGCTGGAAGCCGAGCCGGCACTCGGCTTCACTTACGGGATCATGCGCTTCTTCGGAACATGGGACGGAGTCATAAAGATGCCGCCCTACGATCCATATCGTCTGCTGTTTCGCCACAACATCGGCTCCACGGCTCTCATCCGCCGCCAGCTGTTTGAGGACGTCGGTGGCTTTGACCCGGCATTCGCGGGCTATGAGGACTGGGAGTTCTGGCTACACGCCCTCGAACTTGGCTGGCGCGGGCGGCGCGTCGAGGAGGTGACGCTCCTCTACAGACGCCACGGCCCGGCTCGGCACACGGGCGCACGGCCACACTATTACGCAAGCTTCCGGCAGATACGTCGTAAGCATTCGACGCTCTACGATCGGGCGGGAAGGCGAGGATTGCGCGCGGAATCCACGCTAGGCGCCGGCGGTCGTCTCGTATATCGCTGGTGGTGGGGTTGGCGACCACTGCCCGCGCGTGTGGAGCTGGCCTTGCAAGCCGCTCTGTGGCGACCGAGGAAGAGCAGTGCAGCCAAATCGCAGGACGCGGCGCGAGATGCCGCAGAGCCGCTCCGCTAAGGATCGCTTGTACGTGTCAGTCGCGTGGCACGCGAGCCAGGTCGGACCGCCCGTCCTCGATCGTCGAGTCAGATTCGTCGGTCAGTCGCTCTTGGCGTCGCAATCGCTCGTCGAGGAGCGCCTGACGTTGCGCGAGCATCTCGCTCTGGTGGCCCAGACGCGAGACCGCGGAGGAGAAGTGCAGCAGCAACAACAGGATGAAGCCGATCGCGATGAAGAAGAGGGCATTGGGCGGATATATGACGCCGATCGCGTGACTGATCCTGGCAAGCGCATTGCTCCATATCGCGAGTGCCAGCAGCACGACGGCCGATAGCAGCCAGAGCAGTGCGTAGCGCTCCATCAGCCGGCGGCGGCGCACCATCTCGAGCACTGTCAACAGGAGTGTCGCCGACCCTAGGATCGTGACGAGTTGGATCCGTGCCTGCATCCGACTTTAAGCCGCTTGCTCGGTGCTCATAGCGGGAATATCGTCAAGATCGATCAGTGGTCGGCGACGCCCCAGTCCGACGAACAGGGCGAGAAGCACCTTGACCATGTAATAAGCAGACTTGCCGGTGGTGATGGAGGATGTGCCCCCGCCACGGGTATACATCCTGACAGGCGTCTCGCGCATCCGCAAGCGGTGATAGTGGAGCAACAACACTGCCTCCACCTCGGGATAGTCGTGAGGGTAGTGGTACGCGAAGAGTTCGATCGCGCGGCGATTGTACAAGCGGAACCCGGATGTCGGGTCACTCACGCGCATTCCGACGATCCGGGAAAGTAGGAAGGCAAAGATATGAATGCCGGTGCGGCGGCTGATCGGGGCTGGATATCTGTAGTCCTCGGTCAGGAAACGAGAGCCGCACACCATGTCGGCAGCCTCTTCCTCCATTGTCGTGACGAGGCGCTCTAGTTCCATAGAATCATGTTGTCCGTCTCCGTCGACTTGCGCTAGGTATTCGTAGCCGTGCTCGCGTGCATACACGAAGCCGGTTTGCACGGCGCCGCCGATCCCGACGTTGAATGGCAACCTGAGCACTCTAGCTCCGGCTCTGGAGGCGAGCGCATGCGTATCGTCGGTCGAGCCGTCATCCACCACCAGCGTGTCGAACTCGGGCGCATGCTCGCGAAGCGCTTCGACGACTTCGACGATCGTCGCTGACTCGTTATAGGCAGGAATGACGGCCAGATATAAGGACATCGTGCTCATCGGACTGACTCCGACGTGCACCTCTGGGGGGAATGCGGAGGGTGGGTGGTGCGCCTGGAGGCTACTTGCCCGCATACTTCACTGTCGCAATGAGCGCATCGATCACAGCCGTTGTCGTCTCCTTCGCGGACCCGACCGCTTCCGCGAGGGCGATCCAGAGCTTGATCGGCCAGTCGCTGGCTCCGGTGGAGGTGCTTGTGATCGACAACGGCGCGCGGGGGAAAGCTAAGGACGCATTGGCCATTAATTCGAATTGGTTGAATGTACGGATCATACATCCCGGTAGGAACCTCGGTTATGTGGGTGCCGTCAATCTCGCCGCCAGGGAAGCGAGTGGCGAGTGGCTGTTCTTTCTCAACCCGGACGCGGTTGCCTCGACAGACTGTCTGGAGCGTTTGCTGGAGGCCGTGGACGACGTCGACGTTGCCATCGTCGGTGCGCAGGTGCTTCTCCCCGATGGTCGGATCAACGCGGGCGATAATCCGATCAACATCGCCGGTGTCTCGTGGTCGGGCCGATACGGCTGTCCACGCGAGCATGGACCCGCACGCGATACGGCGGCGGTATCGGGCGCGGCCCTCATGGTCAACCGCGAGGCGTTCTTGGATGTCGATGGCCTGTGCCCTTACTTCTTCATGTACGTGGACGACACCGACCTGGCGTGGCGCATGCGACTGGGCGGCAGGCGGGTGCGCTACTGCCCGGAGGCGGTTGTGGTGCACGACTACGAGTTCGAGAAAGGCGCCCATAAGTGGTTCTATCTTGAGCGAAATCGTGCGTGGGCGCTACTGAGCAACCTACGAATGCGCACGCTCGTACTGCTCGCCCCCGTACTTTTGGTCACCGAGGCGGTCATAGCGATGCGGGCGATTTCCGAGGGCTGGCTTACAGAGAAGGCCCGTGCCTGGGTTTCATTGTTCGCGCAGGCGCCCCAGCTGATTCGCTGGCGCCGGTCCGTTCAGATGACGCGAAGTGTCTCCGACTATCGGGTTCTATCTAAGTTCTTAGGAGGCATACAAACCCAACTGATCGACACTCGTCTGCCACGCTGGATCAATCCGTGCATGGAGCTCTATCGGCGGCTGGTGCTTGGTCTGCTCAGATATTCGGGCGGTTGACCACCGAAGCCACGGCCCGATCGCTGCGTGAGTCTAGGCGTAATAGCGACCAACCACGAGTAGTTGGCTGAAGATGTCGTGGGCCAAGAACAGGACGATGATAAGGACGCCGACGGGCGGTCCCAGGCGCCGACCCGCGCCTCGTGCTGCAAGTACGAGCGCCGCCCCGAGCAGCGGGAGCAACGGGAGCAGGTAGCGCGGGTCGGTGAAGAGACCTTCGGATGAGTCGATTGAGGAGCTCAGCCCGATCAGTGTCAGGAGTCCGAGGCCCATCGCCCCGTAGACCGCGAGCTCGGCGACGCGCTCGCGCAACGCGACTCGATCGAGCGCCAGCGAGCGCCCGCAGAGCAAAGCCAGGATCCCGACCAGAAGCAGCGCAAGGTTGTCGACCCAGATGGGGAATGTCGTATCGAGCCAGCCGTAGAAGCCCACCCCCCGGTTGAACCACAGGTCGCGTGTCGTCGACAGGCCGGGGAAGTAGTTGGTCATTCCCGGCAGGCGTGGGAGATACAGCTGCCAGATATAACTGATCTTGGTGAGGATGGAGTGCGCACCTTGGTTCTTCAAGGTGGTGGAGACGATCCCCAGCGGCGGATGGCCAGAGAGCAGGTTGAAGAACAGGTAAAGCCAGACCGGAGCCGAGGCGATCGCCAGCGCGATCCCAAGCGAGACATAGGCTGCACGTCCATCGGTCCGCGAGGCGCGGATTGTCAGGAGGATCAGTCCGAGGAGGATCCCGGGTACCAACCCAAGGAAGTTCAGCTTTGTAAGGAAGCCGACCGCGATCATGGCGCCGATCACGATCGCGAGCCGACGATCCAGACCACGACGGAATGCGCGGGCGAGACCGTAGAAGGTTGCGGCCGACACGGCGACCAGCATCGAATCGGGATTCACGCCGCCGGAAATGAATCCGAGCATGGGCGTGAGTGCAACGCTGAGACCGCCGACCGTCCACGCCCACGGCTCCTTGGGCAGCGCCTCGCGAACGAACAGGAATATGAACAGCGCGGCGAGTCCCGCCATTAGAGCGCTCAACAATCGCATCGCCTCTAGTTGATCGAGAAGCGTGCCCCCAGAGGCCAGTCCGTAGGGGATTGTCTCGAGCAGATAGAAGAGCGGCGGATCGGAGCGCGCTCCGCCCACGCCTCCGCTTCCATGACGGGACAGGTGTCGATTGAGATCTTCCTGCAGGAGCTGCTGCTGGGCGGCGGTGGAGATCGTATGGGTTTCAGGGGCCTCTCGAACGTTGTATTGGTGGAGGTCTCGCAGCACGATTTCCTCTTCGGCCGAGAGGCCCGCCGGCGCTTCGGTGGGCAGCCGGTGGTTCTCGGCGAGCTGCTGGACGTAGGCAAAGTGCGATGGCTCGTCGGTGACCTGAAAGGGCGGCGACAGAATCGACCAGCACGCCGCACTGAGGAAGGCGACGACTGCGCAGAGCCAGGCTGCTCGCGGTACTCGCCTAAATCCCTTCTGAGCGCGGTGGAGCAGGCTTGAAAAGTCCAACCTATTCGACCAGTCGCTCGTGGCCCGTTGTCGCTTGGCTCGCCCTACGAGGGTTTGCGCGCGCCTGTTGAACTCCCGTGTGCCGACCTGTGTCTTAGGTGATCGCCTGGTCGTGCTCGGGACACGCGTCTTCTGTGGGCTGCGTTTGCTCACCTGAGCTGCTCCAGCGTGAGTCGAGAGACGACGGCCACGACCACAAGCATGAGAAACAGCGCCAGGAACGCGACCCACGTTCCGCTCGGCGCGCGACCCAGCCCGATGTGGTAAGCGATCGATGAGGCTTGAGACCACCAAGATTTCCCGCCGGGCCGCATATATTCGACGTGGAGTGTCGACTGCTGCAGTGGGTTTGCGCGCGGCCCGGCCGAGTGATTGGGAACTCCGTAATAGCGGATACGCTCCTTTGCCGGGCCAACCGCCATGCAGACCCGTGCGTCGTCCACCGGATGAGCAAAGCTACTCACAGGCACCGTGGCGGTGGGAGCCGATACGCCGCCTGGAACCTGGTGACCTTCTCTGAGCACACGCGAGCCCTTCAAGACCTTGATCGTTACGGCGGGGCCAAAGTAGAGCCCTTCGACCCCGATCCTGATCGCCGATGTGCCCCGCGGAATCGTTCCGGACGGCTGGCAGCTGCTGAGCTTGCCATCTTGCTCGAGTTCGAAGTATTCGGCACCCGAGACCGAGTTTGTTCCGGCCACACTGAGTGGTGAGTGCGCGAGAATCGCGATTATCGCGATGCCCGTAAGGGTCAGCCCGGCGGCTAGGGCGATTACTACGCTGCGCATAGTGCACATCGAGGTCCGGGGACACCGACTGTAAATGCGCGGACTGTGAAGGCGGTGTCGATCATCGATACACGTGATTGGATGGGCACGCAGTATCGACCGGCAGGGTCTCGCCGCCGGGCTCGGATACGACGTGTTTGGTGAGTCAGCTCGAGGTTTTCTTATCGTGGGCCGGCTTGCTTGTCAAGCCTGTCCACGCGCGACCGCCCGGCTTAGCCGGTGCGCTATCCGTCGCTGGCCTGGTAATCCAGCCTGCGGGCGTGTTCGATTCTTCTGCTCAAAGCAGAATAGCCTCTGAGGCACTCCGCAAGTTCGATGCCAATGTCTCTGACTTCCGCGCACCGGACAGGGGTGGATGCGGCGGTGGAGTGGGGCGTCGCTTTGTATGCGAGCCAACGAGGAGGCTGTTGGGACGGTGTATGTCTGCGCCAGGCGACGAGCCCATACACTGCGGGCGTACATGTCCCGCTTCCGCGAGCCACAAGATCCCGACTTCGTGCGGATCAACACGTCGATCGACGTTGATCGACGGCTGTGGCAGCAGGACATCGAAGGCTCACGCGCACACGCAAAGATGCTGGCTGCGCGCGGAATCATCGCCGAGGAGGACCGCGATGCGCTGCTGGGTGGGTTGGAGCAAGTGCGCCGCGAGCTGGAGGGAGGGCGCTTCGAGTTCCTGATGCCGACCGATCGGAGCTCGATCGCCGACGGGGGTGTCGGGGCCGGAGATCGGCTCGCCGGCAGCCAGGACACAGCGGGTCGGGACGGTGTCGTGCCCGACGAAGACATTCACATGGCGATCGAGCGACGCCTGATCGAGATCGTCGGGCCCGTCGGCGGCAAGTTGCACACGGCCCGCTCGCGCAACGACCAGGTCGCAACCGATCTCGTGCTCTTCACTCGCGCGCGCGCGCACGAGGCTCAGCAGGACATTACGCGACTGATGGGCGTGCTCGTGGAGCGCGCCGAGCAGCATCTCGACTGGCCGCTGCCCGGCTACACCCATCTGCAGCGCGCCCAACCCGTGTATCTCAGCCACCACCTGCTGGCCTACTTTTGGATGCTGGCGCGTGATCGCGAACGGTTCGCGTTCGCCGAGCGCCAGTGCTCGCGCCTGCCGCTCGGAGCGGGCGCGCTGGCGGGCGTCAACTTCGACACCGACCGCGAGCTGGTCGCGCGCGAGCTTGGCTTCTCCGGGCCTGTGCCCAACTCGATCGACGCTGTGTCCAACCGTGACTTCGCGCTTGACTACCTGAGCGCTGCTGCTACGTGCACCACGCACCTGTCGCGGCTGGGGGCCGAGTTGGTCTTGTGGTCGAGCGCCGAGTTTGGCTTCTGCGAGCTGCCCGACGCGTGGAGCTCGGGTTCCTCGATCATGCCCCAGAAGAAGAACCCCGATGCCGCTGAGCTGTTGCGTGCCAAGGCCCCCCGCGTGGTCGCCCATCTCGCCGGGTTGCACGGGGTGATGCACGCCCTGCCGCTCACCTACAACAAGGACCTGCAGGAGGACAAGGAGCACCTGTTCGACGCCTGCGACACGCTCGAGCTCACGCTCGCGGCCGCGCACGGGATGATCGCCGGCGTCAGCTTCGACCGTGAGCGGCTCGCGCGGGCAGCGGGCGACGAGTTGATCGCCGCGACAGACGTCGCCGATTTGCTGGTGCGGCGCGGGATGCCGTTCCGCGAGGCGCACGGGGTCGTCGCGGGGCTCGTGCGCACCGCCGTGGACAGCGGTCGACAGCTTTCCGAGCTAACGCCCGCGGAGCTTGGGGCCCAAAGCGAGCTACTGGATGACACCCCGGAGGGCGCGGGGGAGTACTACAAGGTAATCGCGCGCGACTCATGGCTCGAGTCGAAGGTGTCGATGGGGGGAACCGCCCTACCACGCGTGCGCGAGCAGCTGGAGCTTGCGCGAGTCGTGCTGAAGCAGACACCGACGGGGGAATGAGATAGCGGTGCCGAGCGCCGCGACCACGGGTGCGAGTGCTGCGACCACGGGTGCGAGCGCCGCCATCACGGGTGCGAGTGCTGCAATCACGGGTGCGAGTGCCGCGCGGAGATCGATCCCGGCGCACGGGCCCGAAGTGCTGCCCGTAGCGTTCTACGCCCGTCCGGTGCTGGAGGTCGCACGCGATCTGATTGGCTGTGTCGTCGAACACGAGGGTGTGTCGGGCACGATCGTCGAGACCGAGGCCTACCACGAGTGCGAGCCCGCTTGTCATGCGTTCGTGGGCCTCACGCCTCGCACCAGCACGCTGTTCGGGGAGCCCGGGGTTGCCTATGTGTATCGCTCCTACGGCATCCACGCCCTGCTCAACGCGGTCTGCGAGCCGGCCGGTATTGGTGCGGCCGTTTTGATTCGTGCGCTTGAGCCACTGAGCGGGATCGAGCAGATGCGCGCACGGCGTGGTCTTTCGCACGAGCGGGATCTCTGCTCGGGGCCCGGCAAGCTCACGCAGGCGCTCGGCGTGGAGCTGTCAGAGAATGGCACGAGTTTGATCGACGGACCAATAAGAATTCGCGCGGCCGCGGCGGGTGCGTCGTGCGCGCGGGTGGTCGTGGGCACGCGCATCGGCATAACCAAGGCGGTCGAGTTGCGCTGGCGCTTTTGCGCCGCCGGCAACCCACACGTGTCGCGACCACGTCCTTAGAACTGGTTTCAAAAAGCTCCACCGTTAATCGAACATTCCGAAGAGTACAGGTTGGAGACATTTCTTCCGATCTACTCGCGAAGCGTTGATTTCCCTAAGCGCCATGGTAGGTTCCGTGAATGCCCGGGTTGATGTCCCCGGTGGACACGTGCTATCCGACATTTAGCTTCGTCTTGCCTGTCCATGACGAGCGCGGGGGATTGATCGAGCTCCACAGGCGTCTCGGGGCTGTCATGGATCAGCTCGACGAGCCGTGTGAGGCGATCATGGTCGATGACGGCTCGCGCGACGGGAGCTTCGAGGTGATGCGAGACGTCCACTTACGCGATCCGCGTTTCAGACTGGTTCAGCTCTCCCGCAACTTCGGCAATCAGGCGGCTATCACAGCAGGCCTGGACCTCGCCCGAGGTAGCGCGGTGATCATCATGGACGCCGACTTGCAACACCCACCCGAGATGGTGCCGACGATGGTCTCGCGTTGGCGCGAAGGCTTCGAGATCGTCGTTGCCGTGTGCGAAAATCCCCACGGCGAGTCACGCTTCAAGCGCGTATCGGTACGCCTGTTCTATGGACTCATGGGGAGACTGGCGCAGGTGGAGATCATCCCCAATGCGGGCGACTTTCGACTCGTGGACCGCAACGCACTGGAGGCCTTCAAGGCGATGCGGGAGAGCAACCGCTATCTGCGTGGGATGTTCAGTTGGATCGGGTTTCGGCAGATCATGGTCCCGTACGCGTATCAACAGAGGATCTCCGACAGGTCAAAGTTCAACCTGACGCGAATGGTGCGACTCGGTGTGGACGCCATCTCCAGCTTCTCTCACGTTCCTCTGCAGATAGCCCTGCACGTCGGCTTCGTCGTCGCCATACTGTCCTTCCTGGCTGCGGTCGGGGACATCGTGGGCAAGTTCGCCGGAGCCGACAACGCGCCGGGCTGGCTGTCGCTGGCGATCACCATCTCGTTCCTGGGCGGTATGCAGTTGGTGATCCTTGGCGTCATGGGCACGTACATGGGGCGTATGTACGACGAGGTGAAGCAGCGGCCGCTGTACATAGTGCGGGAGCTCGTGGGCATCGAGACGCCCGAAGTCCTCCAAACGCCTAGCATCGTCAATGGCCGGCAAGGCTAGCGGATGGCATCGACCGATACCATCCGCGAAGCTGTGGCACACGCCGAGATTCGTTGCAACCTGTGTGGTACGGAGATAGCCGCGGACCAGTCACCTCGCTGGCGCAAGCACGGGCTCGACGTCTTTCGCTGTCGCACTTGCTCGCTGCTCTTCCGCGGCCCCTTGCCTACTCGCCAGCAGCTCGCGGCGCTCTACGATCAGAGCTATTTCCTGCCCGATGAGAGACCCCAGGACGCAGACGGCTTCGCCGACTACCTAGGCGACGAGAGCGAGCACCGCATGACGGCTCGGCGTCGCGTCCAGCGGCTGGGCCAAGGGTCTTCGAAACGACTGCTCGACATCGGCGCCGCGGCCGGCTTCTTTATCGACGAGGCGACGAGCGCCGGATGGGACGCAGAGGGCATCGACGTCTCACCGTATTTGACCGGCTGGGGTAGGGATCGCCTCGGGCTCAAGCTCCAGACCGGCCTCTTCCAGGAGGCGGACTACCCTCCAGCCTCCTTCGACGTCGTAACGATGTGGGACTACATAGAGCACTCGATCGATCCCGCAGCGGATGTGGACCAGGCCGCGAGGATCCTGCGCAAGGGCGGCGTGTTGATGCTGTCCACAGGTGACGCCGGCGCCGCGGTCGCACGCATCTCCGGGCGGCACTGGCATCTGTTGACGCCGCGCCATCACAACTTCTATTTCACCGCCGAAACCCTAGGCCGGTACTTGACAGAGCGCGGCTTTGAGATCTCCTACCTCGGGCATCCGGGGGCTTACTACTCACTCAGCTATCTCGTGTACAAGCTGCGCACGATGGTGCCACGCAGCCGTGCGGTGAATGCGCTCGGCGAGTGGATGGCGGCGAAGCCGATGGGCGAGCTCTCATTTCGTGTCAACCTTGGCGACATACTCACGTTGCACGCGCGCCGCCTGTAGTGCGGTCAACCAAAATGTTCCATCAAGACGCCCGCTGAACTGTTGTTGAGCCATCGATCGGCCTCGCGGCGTACGAAATACCCACCACTTGCGAGCAGGGTGAGCAGCACTAGTCCGAGCGCACTGATGCGCACGGCTCGCCAGTACGGGGCGCTGCCATGCGCGAGCGATTGCCAGCACAGGTGCGTCCCGGCGAGCATTGCCGCTATTCCACCTCGTCGACGTACGCCTGCCTCCAAATTAGCAAGCAGCATGCAAACTGCCGTCACTCCTACGACGCCGACGGCGCCGTAAAGGCCCTGCTCGTAAGGCGACCTGGGCATCGCGGTTATGACCGCCAGGAAGGCGATGACGATCGTCGGGACGGTGAGCAGCATCCAGCGTCGCGTGGTGGGCCGATCGCGATCCAGCAGGAGCACGAGGGGCAGCGCGAGCACAACGATCAGCAACCACGGCGTGACGTCGGCGATCGTCACAAGCGCCTTGGCTGCATATTGCCTTACCGCTTCCCCTGGGTGGTCTCGCAGGAAGCGGAGGTACGCTTCGCGGATGACGGCCTCGTAGTGACTTGACAGAAACGGCGTGCCCGGCGCTTCGCGTTCCACGACCGCCAGGGGCACGCTGTCGAGGAAGCGGAGGCCGTGGTCGTTGGGGAGATATCCGAGACCGGCATAGAGGGTGTGCCAGAGCGGGTGCGCGCTCGTGACGTCCACGGTCTTGGCAGCGCTGCCGAGCCGGTGGTCGCGATCGGCCCTGATGGGGATGAAGACGAACACACTGATCGAGAGGTAGACGATTGCCAGGAGCGTGAGCGACGGCAGCAGGCGCCACCACCGCCAACGACGCATGACGAGCACGATCCCCGCGGCGAGCGCGACTCCGAGCCCCGAGTAGCTGCGGATCGACGAGAGCCAGCCGGCGACTAGCACGATGCCGATTAGTGCAACGAAGCCGAATCGCGACCAGTCGCGCGCCAGCAGGAAGATGATCGGGAGCAGCGCGAGCGCCCCCCACGCGGCCATCCAGTAGATATCAACGAAGCCCATTGCAAGCACGCACACGAGCACGACCACTGGCGCCGCCAGGCCAGCCAGCAGGGAGCGGGTCAGTTGGTAGAAGAGGAGCGGATAGAAAGCGACCATCAGCACGACGAGCACCACGTACACGTAACGCAGCATTCGGGCTGGATCCTTGACACCGAACAGGCGGCTGAGCAGTGGTATGTAGACGTAGGCGCCCGGGTCGTCTCCAAAGTCGACGGCATATAACTGGCCTGTAAGAGCGTGGCGACCCAGCAGCAACGGTCCCCCGTGTTCGAGGACTGCCATCGAGTCGCGCATCTTTTCACCTCGACCGTCTTCTGTGGGCCACACCGCTGGTGTGATCGAGAGCAGCGTCAACGTGGCAAGTATCGCCATCAGCAGACCCCAAAGCACCATCAACGTTCGCGGGTGTCCGAGAGCCCGCCCGGAATGAAGCGAAGAACGTCTACGTAGGGGGTGCGTGGCTAGCGCTGGTGTCGACATCACACACTCACCGCCTCCGCTGCTGCCCACGGCCTAACGCAATCGAGCGGTGAACGGGCATTCGAGCGTGCGCTCAAGCAAGCATCAACCGCTTCCATGATCATCGTCAAGATACACGAGCGATTTTGCCAGTGTAGGCGAACGATTCGTATCATGCGCGTATGTCTCTGACTCCATTCACACACTAATATGCCGCGACTCCGTGCATATTGAGCCAGAAACAGAATGTCGCCATGCGGCGTGGATTGCGGCATGCAGGCGGTCGCCTTGAGGGGCTCCCGTACCGCGCTAGGATGTCGCAGGTGAATCCGGGGACGCTACGAGGGCAGCTGTCTGGCCCTAGCCGCGGCTGCACGAGCGACGCGGCGGGCTGACCGTTGGCGTGGCTCTATGTCGCAGTCACGATCTGCTGCACGGTCTACGGGCAGATCGTGCTGAAGTGGCGGGTCGGACACCGAGGTCATCTGCCAGTCGGCCTCGGCGACAAGGTGGCTTATTTCGCCGATCTCATCAGCGACCCGTGGGTGCTCAGCGTGCTGGCTGCCGGCCTCGTCGCGGCCTTCTCCTGGATGGCGGCGATTTCACGATTGCCGCTCAGTCGCGCCTATCCAGTCGTGGCGCTCTCGTTCGTGATGGTGCTGTTGCTCAGCGCGGTCTTCTTCGGCGAGGCGATCACATGGGTCAAGGCGGCTGGGGTGGCGCTTGTGATCGCCGGCGTAGCCGTCGGTGTGAGCTCGTAGCGATGGGACTTTCTTAGCCGCCTGGGCTCACACCACCGGTGGCGCCGGCTCCGGATTTCGAGCTCGCTGGCGCTTCGCCCGAAGGGCTTACCGGGGCTGGCGCGGCGGGTGCGGGCGTTTCGGGCGCTGGTGTAGCAGGGGGCGGGGCCGCTTCTGCCGGAGCCTGTTCGGCATGGGGCGCCGCGCCGGTCGGTTCGCCGGCGCCGTTGCCGTTCGCGTGGGTGGTGGGCGCCGCGCTCTGCGCTTCGCCCGTGCTGTGCCCCTGTTTGACGGCCGCCGGCGGTGGGGTGGGAGTGGTCGTGGCGCCGGCGGTCGGTTCCACTTCGGCGCCCGTGGAACCTTGCTTTGCGTGACTTGTGGAGGCGGCCTGCTGCGCGCGTTCCTGTTCGACACGCATCGCGGACAGCATGAAGTTGTGCCAGATCAGGGCGGGGAACGTGCCGCCCAGCACCGGGCCCCCGTCGTAGTCGGTGGTCATCGGCACCAGGCTGTTTGGGTAACCGACCCACACCGCCACCGTGTACTTGCGGTCCCAGCCCACGAACCATGCGTCGCCATAGTTGGATGTCGTGCCGGTCTTGCCGGCCGCGAACTGACCGATGGAGGCGTCCTTGGCGGTGCCGTACTCGAGCACCGTCTCCAGCACAGAGGTCTCGGTGCTAGCCACTTCGGCGGGCAGCACGCGCTTGGCAATCACCATGTTGCGGTCGTGGTGATATCCGTCGGAGAGCAGTTTGCTGCCTGCGCTCACTTCCTGGATGCCAACCGGTTGCAGTTTTGAGACGAGCGAGCCACTTACACGCTCGCCGCCATGGGCGATCGTCTCATACGCGTGTGCCATGTCAAGCGGCGTGACGCCCACAGTCAACCCGCCGATTGTCATTGCCGGGTTGGTCGACAACGGCGTGGTGATGCCCATTTCGTGGGCGAGGTCGGCGATGCGATTGGTGCCGACCTTCAGGCCGACTTCGGCATATATCGAGTTGTCCGAGTAGGCGGTGGCGCCAGTGAGCGTGTTCTCGCCCGTGTATGCGCCTTCGTCGTTGTGCACCACGAACTTTTCGACGCCGTGCGGTCCCCGGACATAGAACACCTTTTCCTTGGACGGCCACACCGAGTCGGGTGAGATTCCCTGCTCCAGGGCGGCCGCGAGGTCAAACGCCTTGAAGGAGGAGCCGGGTTGGCGCTCGCCCTCGGTGGCGAGGTTAAACGGGGTTTCGTCGTAGTTGCGCCCGCCCACCATCGCGCGCACCTCGCCGGTGGAGTTTTCGATCGCCACCAGCGACGCGCTGGGGCCCGCCGGGTAGGCCAGATAGCCGCTGATTGCCTGTTCGGCGGCACGCTGCAATTCGAGGTCGAGCGTCGTCTCGATGCGCAGTCCACCGTCAAACACGCGCGGGGCGCCGTAGCGTTCGATCGCCTGCTGCTGGGCCCAGCTGGTGAAGTAGCCGACATCCACCCCTTCGACCAGCGGCTGCTGGGGAGTCCCGATCTCCGCTGGGGCCGGGAGCGGCTGGTTGACGCTCTCGTCATATATGGCCTTTGAGATGTAGCCCTGCTGAAACATCTGTTCGAGCACGACATCGCGGCGTGCCTTGGCCGCCAGTGGATGGTTGGCGGGGTCATAGTCCGTCGGGGATTGAATGATCCCGGCAAGCAGCGCCGCTTCGGCTGGCTCTAGCTCCTGTACGCACAGCTTGTGCCCCGGTGTGCCACAGCCGATATGGCTGGGCTGCGAGCCGAAGTAGGTCTGAGCGGCCGACTCGATCCCATAGGCGCCGTTGCCGAAGTAGATCGTGTTGAGATATGCGGTGATGATCTTTTCCTTCGACCACTTGTGCGAGAGCTGGTAGGCGAGCGCCGCCTCGCGCAGCTTCTCGAAGATCGTTCGGTGCGACTGGGCCTGTAGCGCGTTCTTGATGAACTGCTGCTCGATCGTGGAGGCGCCCTGCACCGTGCCTTTGTGCAGGACGTCCTGCACAAACGCTCGCGCGATCCCGCGGATGTCGACCCCGCTGTTTGTCTCAAAGCGCTTATCCTCGATCGAGATCACAGCCTCCTTGACGATCGGGGGGATCTGCTCGGGCGTGACGATAACCCGGTTCTGTTCGCTCACGACGCCGATCGGCTTGCCGAGATCGTCCAGTAGCACCGAGCTCTGGGCGTTCTTGTACTGGGAGAAGTTGGTCAGCGACGGCAGGTCGGATGCGACGGCCATGAACATGCCGAATGCGAACGAGATGAGGCCGAGCAGCAGGACGGCGAAGAGGATCAGCACGAAACGAAGCCTCTTCAAGCGCGGCCGGCCGCCGGCAGGCAATGCGGCTAGCTCCACCGGGACGCGAGAGTCTAGCATTGGCGCCCATGCCGAATGCCCATGAGGCGGCGGCGCTGCTGAGCGCCAACGCCATCGACAGCCTGCCGTCGGGGACGCTTGCCGAGAAGCTGGCCGGCGCCGCGGCTCAGGGCCGTCCGCTGCGCGTGAAGCTGGGGATCGACCCGACCGCGCCCGACATCCATCTGGGCCACGCAGTTGTGTTGCGCAAGCTGCGCGAGTTCCAGGACGCGGGCCATCTGGTGGTACTGATCATCGGCGACTACACCGCGCGCGTGGGCGACCCCTCCGGCCGCTCGACCTTGCGTCCGATGCTCTCGGCGGCGGAGATCGAGGCCAACGCGGCCACATTCCAGGAGCAGGCGCTGAAGATCCTCGACGCGCGCCCGGAGCGCTTGGAGGTGCGGCGCAACGGCGAGTGGCTCGACATGCCGATGGTCGACCTGCTGGCGCTCGTGCGCACGACCACTGTCGCGCAGATCCTCGAGCGCGAGGACTTCGCCAAGCGCTGGTCGGCCTCCGAGCCGATCTCGATGCTCGAGCTGCTGTATCCGCTGCTACAGGGCTATGACTCGGTCGCGATTCGTGCCGATGTCGAGCTTGGGGGAACCGATCAGAAGTTCAACCTCCTGCTCGGTCGCGACGTGCAGCGCGCCTACGGTCAGCCCGAGCAGGCGATCCTGACGATGCCGATCCTCGTGGGCACCGACGGGAGCAGGAAGATGTCGAAGTCGCTGGGCAACCACATCGGCATCACCGACGATCCCGAGCAGATGTACGGCAAGACGATGAGCATTCCCGACGAGGCGATGGGCGAGTACTACCGGTTGCTGCTCGGCCGCCAGCTCGACTGTGAGCAGGCGCCGCGCGAGGCCAAGCGGGCACTCGCGCGAGAACTGGTCGGGTGGCTGCACTCGCCCGAGCAGGCGATCGAGGCAGAGCTGGCGTTCGACCGCGTGTTCGTGCAGCGCGGCGCGCCCGAGGAGATCGAGGAGCTCGCGTTCGAAGCGCCCAACGGGGTCGTGCATGTACCAGGGCTGATGAGCGACGCGTTTGGGATGTCGCGCTCTGAGGCCCGGCGTCTGATCGATCAGGGCGGAGTGTCGCTCGACGAGCAAGCGTTGACGGCGGGCGAGAACGACCTTCCCGTCGAGCGCTTGGATGGGGTCGTATTGCGTGTGGGCAAGCGCCGTTTCCGCAGGTTGCGCAAGGGCTGAGGCGCCAGCTCGGGATCTCTCGACGGGCCCGGGAAAGCCACGTCAACGGCGCCGCCGAGGGCGCGTCGCAGACGTCCGTCGGCGCGATGCCCTATAGTGCCCGGGCACAGCAGCTCGGCTCTGCGACCGAGGCGGTGGGTTACGCTCACAACACGGTCCAGGGGAGAGCGCTATACTGTACGGTCGGCCTACAAGCGCCCTTGGGCGTGGGCTGAACGGTCTCCTCTAAGCGAGAAGTCCTCTCGAAGAGGCTACGACGGTCTTTGAAAACTCAACAGCATGCGCACCTATGATCGAGAATCGATCTTGGTGTGCGTCCAGGTTCGACCCGTCATCGGGCGTCGATCTGGCACGCCGGCTTGCCGGTGTGCCGAGATTTGTTCGAGTGACGGCAAAGAGTCAAGTAGAGAAGTACCCCGTCATAGAGGGGGCCACGGTGTATGGGTCCCTATCACCTATGACAGCTTTTCGTGAAGTTCTTCACGGAGAGTTTGATCCTGGCTCAGGACGAACGCTGGCGGCGTGCTTAACACATGCAAGTGGAGCGACGAACCAGGGCTTGCCCTGGGGCAGAGCCGCGAACGGGTGAGTAACACGTGGGTTATCTGCCTTGATGACCGGGACAACCCGAGGAAACTCGGGCTAATACCGGATGTGCCCGCAAGGGGAAAGGAAGCTTCGGCCTCCGCATCGAGATGAGCCCGCGGCCCATTAGCTTGTTGGTGAGGTAACGGCTCACCAAGGCTTCGATGGGTAGCTGGTCTGAGAGGACGATCAGCCACACTGGGACTGAGACACGGCCCAGACTCCTACGGGAGGCAGCAGTGGGGAATCTTGCGCAATGCGCGAAAGCGTGACGCAGCAACGCCGCGTGGGGGAAGAAGGCTTTCGGGTTGTAAACCCCTTTCAGTTGGGACGAAGCCTCATCGGTGAATAGCCGCGTGGGGTGACGGTACCTTCACAAGAAGCACCGGCTAACTACGTGCCAGCAGCCGCGGTAATACGTAGGGTGCAAGCGTTGTCCGGAATTATTGGGCGTAAAGAGCGTGTAGGCGGCCCGACAAGTCCGCTGTGAAAGTCCAGGGCTCAACCCTGGAATGCCGGTGGATACTGTCGGGCTAGAGTCCGGAAGGGGCGAGTGGAATTCCTGGTGTAGCGGTGAAATGCGCAGATATCAGGAGGAACACCAATGGCGAAGGCAGCTCGCTGGGACGTGACTGACGCTGAGACGCGAAAGCGTGGGGAGCAAACAGGATGAATATCTTGTCCTCTCCAGTGGTAACACTGGTGTTTAAACCAGCTGTATCGGTGAATATCCTACTCTTCCATCCGGTGTAACCGGTAAATTGGAAGGCATGAGGACAACGCCGAGGGAAGTTCAAGATCGACTATTGACGCAGGAGCAGCACGCAGTATTGACAGGAACTCTTCTGGGCGATGGAAGCTTGCCGATTCATGGTCGGAATCCTCGCCTTTTCGTGAAGCACAAGGCGGATCACGAGGCGTTGGCGTTGTTTAAGTATGAGGTGTTTCGGGATTTTATCTCGATGTCTCCTCACTACTTCGACCAGCGCTTGAACGGGCGTAACTACCCGTGCGTTCAGTTCGTGACTCGCACAAACGCGGTTTTCTCCGCGAGTAGGCGGCGCTTCTATCGAGGGCGCCGAAAGATCGTTCCCGTTGATATCTCGCGTGACTTGTCTCCGCTTGCATTGACTGTTTGGCTGATGGATGACGGTGCGGCAGACTATGCCGGATTGACATTTCAGACCCACAGTTTTACGCAGGTTGAGACAAACCGCCTAGCAGCGGTCCTTCGGAGGAAGTACAACTTGCGCACGAGCATAAGGGCGAATCGCGGTAGCTGGATTGTCTATGTATTTGCGGAGAGTATGCCGCGACTGCAAGATATAGTGGCGCCGCACATTCTCCCGGAGTTCGAGTACAAGCTGATTCCTCGCCGGTCAAGAACCCCGTAGAGACTATACGCTGGCCCCGGATGCTAGTTCGGGTGATGACATAGTCCGACCTCATCGGTAACGATGAGAGATCGTCAGAAATGATGGTCCGCCGAGATTTTTCGGTCAGTAACCCGTCGAAGAAGGTGGGTGAAAGTAACAGAAGTGTAGATACCCTGGTAGTCCACGCTGTAAACGATGACAACTAGATGTGGGGGGTGTCGACTCCCCCCGTGTCGAAGCTAACGCATTAAGTTGTCCGCCTGGGGAGTACGGCCGCAAGGCTAAAACTCAAAGGAATTGACGGGGGCCCGCACAAGCAGCGGAGCATGTGGTTTAATTCGACGCGACGCGAAGAACCTTACCTGGGCTTGACATGTGCCTGACCGGTGTGGAAACACATCTTCCCTTCGGGGCAGGTTCACAGGTGGTGCATGGCTGTCGTCAGCTCGTGTCGTGAGATGTTGGGTTAAGTCCCGCAACGAGCGCAACCCCCGTCGCATGTTGCCAGCATTTAGTTGGGGACTCATGCGAGACTGCCGGTGACAAACCGGAGGAAGGTGGGGATGACGTCAAGTCATCATGCCCCTTATGTCCAGGGCTACACACGTGCTACATTGGCGCATACAGAGGGCTGCGATACCGCGAGGTGGAGCGAATCCCTTAAAGTGCGTCTCGGTTCGGATTGCAGGCTGAAACTCGCCTGCATGAAGGCGGAGTTGCTAGTAATCGCGGATCAGCATTGCCGCGGTGAATACGTTCCCGGGCCTTGTACACACCGCCCGTCACACCACGGGAGTGAGCAACACCCGAAGCCGGTGGCCTAACCCGCAAGGGAGGGAGCCGTCGAAGGTGGGGCTCGTGACTGGGGTGAAGTCGTAACAAGGTAGCCGTAGCGGAAGCTGCGGCTGGATCACCTCCTTTCTAGGGAGCACATAACAGTGCCCCGAGAGTAACGGCCGTCAGGTCCCTGACTCACTTGTGAGTCCTGAGATCCTGCCGGTGCAGAACACTCGGGCCTAGCATGTCGACCGAACCTGGCTGGGTGGAAACGCGCGATGAGAGCTCCTGACTACTTGGAGCTCGATTCGGCTCGATTCCATAAACAACACCAGCATGCTGTTGAGTTTTGAGAGACCGGCGTCCGCCGGTGGTGGGGCAGTCGCGCAATGAGCGCGTCCGCACGTACCCAGCGCCGGCCGGCGTATACGCCTCTCGACGGTCCTTGAAAACTACACAGAAGCCACATTCAGCCGCCATCGATAAGCGGCGGCTGAAAAACGGGTATCACCGGACCGATGGAGCCCGCATTCCCGCAAGGGGATGTGATCGAAATCGGTCAGATCACCGTCAAGATAGTAAGGGCGCATGGTGGATGCCTTGGCACCAAGAGTCGATGAAGGGCGTGAACGGCTGCGATAAGCCACGGTTAGGCGCTGAATGGCCTATGACCCGTGGATTCCCGAATGGGGAAACCCAGCGCTGGTAATGCGGCGTTATCACCGGTTGAACACATAGACCGGTCGAAGACAAGCGGGGGAAGTGAAACATCTCAGTACCCCGAGGAAAGAAAATCAAAAGAGACTCCCTGAGTAGTGGCGAGCGAAAAGGGATCAGCCCAAACCCGGCAGATGTAAGCGGACATGCGTTGTCTGTTGGGGGTTGTAGGGCGTTTGTTCCGGGTCGTGTCCGGCCCGGCAGGAGTTACAAAATCATGTGGTAGTCGAAGCGTGTGGAACCACGCACCATAGAGGGCAACCGTCCCGTAGACGAAACTGCATGATCTTCTGTCAGACGTTCCTGAGTAAGTCCGCGCCCGTGAAACGCGGACTGAACCTGGGGGGACCACCCTCCAAGGCTAAGTACTCCTTGGTGACCGATAGCGGACTAGTACCGTGAGGGAAAGGTGAAAAGAACCCCGGAAGGGGAGTGAAATAGTACCTGAAACCGCGCGCCTACAAGCGGTGGGAGCAGACTTGTTCTGTGACCGCGTGCTTTTTGCATAACGAGCCGGCGAGTTACTCGTCTGCGGCAAGGTTAAGCGATGAGCGGAGCCGTAGCGAAAGCGAGTCCTAATAGGGCGACATAGTCGTAGGCGGTATACCCGAAACTGAGCGAGCTATCCATGGGCAGGCTGAAGCGGGGGTAAGACCTCGTGGAGGGCCGAACCGACCTAGGTTGAAAACTGGGCGGATGACCTGTGGATCGGAGTGAAAGGCTAATCAAGCTCAGTGATATCTGGTTCTCTCCGAAATATATTTAGGTATAGCCTCGGATAAATTACGTAGTGGCCGTAGAGCACTGTTTGGATAAGGGGCCCTACCAGGTTACCGATTTCAGGCAAACTCCGAAGACCACTACGTCTACTCCGGGAGTCAGTTGCTGGGGGATAAACTTCAGCGTCGAAAGGGAAACAGCCCAGACCGCCAGCTAAGGTCCCTAAGTACTAGCTAAGTGGGAAACGATGTTCGAGTGCATAGACAACCAGGAGGTTGGCTTAGAGGCAGCCATCCTTGAAAGAGTGCGTAACAGCTCACTGGTCAAGTGTTCGAGCGCGGACAATGTAACGGGGCTCAAGCTAGTCACCGAAGCTGCGGGTGTGTGAGGTCTTCGGACCGATCACGCGGTAGGAGAGCGTTCCCATGCCAGTAAAGCGGCGGCGTAAGCCAGCCGTGGAGGCATGGGAAGTGAGAATGCCGGCATAAGTAACGAAAGAAAGGTGAGAATCCTTTCCACCGATTGCCCAAGGATTCCTGAGTAAAGTTCGTCTGCTCAGGGTTAGTCGGGACCTAAGGCGAGGCCGAAAGGCGTAGTCGATGGCCAACAGGTTGATATTCCTGTACCACGTAACTTCCGTTTGACCGATGGGGGGACGAGGAAGGCTAAGGGACCCCAGGCGATGGTTGCCCTGGGACAAGCATGTAGGGGTGGTCCATGTTAAATGCGGGACCGCATAACCTGAGGTGCGATGTGAGCTGGCATCAAGCCGGCGACTCCCCAACGCCATACCTCCGAGAAAAGCCTCTAGGGAGGAAGCGCGTGCCCGTACCAAAACCGACACAGGTGGGCAAGTAGAGAATACTAAGGTGATCGAGATAACCATCGTTAAGGAACTCGGCAAAATTGCCCCGTAACTTCGGGATAAGGGGCGCCCCAGTAGGGTGAAGGCTCTTCGCGAGCACAGCCCGAGGGGGCCGCAGTGAATAGGCTGAAGCGACTGTTTACCAAAAACACAGGTCTCTGCTAAGTCGTAAGACGACGTATAGGGGCTGACGCCTGCCCGGTGCCGGAAGGTTACGTGGAGTTGTTAGGGCTTGACCCGAAGCAGCGAAGCTAAGCCCCGGTAAACGGCGGCCGTAACTATAACGGTCAATTTAGAGGCTGTTGTAAAATTCAGCTATATGCTGGGACATCCGAGTATCCCGCACTACGAATTCCGTCCGACGTGGGTGGTATCGTGAAAATGTGTCGGGTGCGGACAATCAGCAGGAAAGACTGTCGAGCTTCGAGGCGCGACGCTGGTTTGTAGCTGGCGTTGTGGAGGGCGAGGGTAGTTGGTGTATTTCTGTAAAGAAACACTCTACTCATCCCCTGGGCTTCTACGTCCAACCGGAGTTTTTTGTGTATCAGCACCGGAGAAGACGTGAGCTCCTTGAGATGACTCAAGAGGTGTTTGAGTGCGGCAGGATCTGGCCTAAGCCAGGAAATCCTGATGTACTCACTTTCGCGATCAATTCGCGTAAGAACATCTTTGCGCATTTGCTGCCGTTTATGCGACGGTATATGCGTTTTTCGTCGAGACGTGACGACATGGCGCTCTTTGAAGATGCGATGTATCTTTTTGAGCGTGGCTTGCACCGCCGGCCCGCAGGGTTGGCAACCATCGTGGAAATCGCATATGCGATGAACCAGGAGGGCAAGCAACGTCGTAGGCCGATTGACGAGGTGCTTGACAGAATCCTCAGAGGCCATACGCTGAACACGCCCATGAGTGGGTGTGAAGATATGGTCCGACCTCTACGGCGACGTAGAGAGCTAGGCGGAACAAGAAACGACCTAGCCGTTCCCGTGAGGGAACGTAACAAATGTGCCTAAGGTAGCGAAATTCCTTGTCGGGTAAGCACAACACTTGCCCCACCGCCTCGCGAGAGGCGATCGAGAACCGGCTCATATCGGGGAAACCCTAATGTCGACGTTGACAAAGGGCAATCCCGAGGGAAGTCCTAGTGACCCCCTAACGACTGATCCGAAAGGAGAGGCGTGTCACGCTCCGGAGAGTCCGGAAATCTATGTGATGCGCAATACGCCGGCCCTCATCGAAAGACAAGGCGCCTATGGAGTAGCAGTACCGCTGGATCCCTGGTATGTCACAGGTCTTGCGGATGGCGAGGGATGCTTTTGCGTCTCGCTAGCTGTCCGTGCGAAGTTGCGTCTCGGCCTCGAGGTGAGGCCGTCGTTTTCGCTCTCGCTCAACGAGAAGGACTTGCGGTTGCTGGAAGATCTGCAGACGTTCTTTGCATGTGGCTGGATCCGTGAGTCAAGGACCGATCGCACCTTCAAGTTTGAGGCGCGTTCGATCGGAGATCTCACGAATAGGATCCTGCCGCATTTTGAGCGTTACCCCTTGCGGGGGGACAAGGCGAGAAGCTGTGCAGGCTTCTCCCATGTCTGCCGGATGATCGAACAAGGAGATCATTTGCAGCGCGACGGTCTGAGAGAGATAGTGGGCATCGCTTACGAGATGAACCTCGGAAAGCGGCGTCACTCGAAGGCCACGCTCCTAAAGGTGCTTGATGAGGTGAAGGGATAGTCTGCGCTCTCGGATAACGAGAGATCACGTGAAGTTCCGACCTGCACGAATGGCGTAACGACTTCAGCGCTGTCTCAACGATGGGCTCGGTGAAATTGCAGTCTCGGTGAAGATGCCGAGTACCCGCGGCTAGACGGAAAGACCCCGTGAACCTTTACTACAACCTGGTATTGGAATTCGATGCATTTCGCTCAGGATAGGTGGGAGGCTTTGAAGCGCAGGCTGCGGCTTGCGTGGAGCTAACCTTGAGATACCACCCTTGGTGTATTGGGTTTCTAACAGCATTCCGTGAATCCGGGTGCTGGACAGTTCCAGGCGGGTAGTTTGACTGGGGCGGTCGCCTCCCAAAATGTAACGGAGGCGCGCAAAGGTTCCCTCAGCACGGTCGGAAATCGTGCGTAGAGCGCAAAGGTAGCAAGGGAGCTTGACTGCGAGACCGACAGGTCGAGCAGGTACGAAAGTAGGTCTTAGTGATCCGGCGGTAGCAAGTGGAAGTGCCGTCGCTCAACGGATAAAAGGTACTCCGGGGATAACAGGCTTATCGGGCCCAAGAGTCCACATCGACGGCCCGGTTTGGCACCTCGATGTCGGCTCGTCGCATCCTGGGGGTGAAGTCGCTCCCAAGGGTTGGGCTGTTCGCCCATTAAAGCGGTACGCGAGCTGGGTTCAGAACGTCGTGAGACAGTTCGGTCCCTATCTGCCGTGGGCGTTGGAGAATTGAGAGGATTTGTCCCTAGTACGAGAGGACCGGGATGAACGCACCTCTGGTGTATCTGTTGTCCTGCCAAGGGCATAGCAGGCTAGCTACGTGTGGATCGGATAACCGCTGAAAGCATCTAAGCGGGAAGCCGGCCTCAAGATAAGTTCTCCCATCCCCTAGAGGGAGTAAGGGCCCTGGTAGACCACCAGGTTGATAGGCCGGATCTGGAAGGACGGTAACGTCTGAAGGAGACCGGTACTAATGGCCCGAGGGCTTGACGGATTTTTCTTTGATTCCCGTAAAGGGGAGTGGTACTCGTTGTGGCGCTGTGTAGTTTTGAAGGACCCCGAGAAGCGTGGTCTCTCGCTTTTTTCCGGTGGCTATTGCGAGGGGGAAACACCTCTTCCCATTCCGAACAGAGAAGTTAAGCCCCTCAGCGCCGATGGTACTTGGCTCGCAAGGGCCTGGGAGAGTAGGACGCCGCCGGTTTATTTACGCACACGAGCCGCCCCTTGGGGCGGCTCGTGGCGTTGTTGGCTCACTCCAGAACCAGGCCCATTCGGTACTAGCGGTTCCCTGAGGAACCCGTCCCGCACGGAACGTCCGCGCAAGATCTCTTCGGCGGGAGGGAGCCGCGCGACACTCCGGCGCGAGCTCGCTCGCCGACAGGACATAGGCATACCTGCTCAGCACCAGCAACAACCCCCGGACGCCGCGCACCCAAACGACTCCGTAGAGCCATCCGGTGCGGATGCGCACCCTCGCGGTCATCGAGACGATCATCGCAGTCCCCGATAGCGACTCCAGGCCGCTTGGTGTGCCCTTCCTGGTCGACCTCCCAGTCGACGCCGTAATCGTCCTCGAGCAACAGGAATGAGCGCACCAGCCGCAGCGTCCTAACCAGACGTTGCGGCGCATGGGATTCGGGTGATGAGCAGAACATGTGTTCGTAGAATAGAACCCCCTTCGGACAGAACGGGTGCGAACAGGTGTTTGGGTTGCTTGAAATGGCCCTAGGGCGTCTCAAACGGCTTGTTCGTGCGGAATTTGGCCGTGCCGATCTGCAACGAGAATTGCGGCAGGCTCGCCGCGTAGGCCTTGAGGTGTGCCATTGCGGCGGGCTCGCCGCGTAGGGGCCTTTGAGGTGTGCCATTGGCGCTCCGGCGAGTGCTCAAGACCTCTCGAATGGGCTCATCGACTGGAACCATCGCGATAGTCTCAGGGAGGGTCTGGGCGACGCTGCTCGAACTAGTCACCGAGATGGCTGTTACGCTAGCCGAGCACTTCGTCCAGGAACCCACGCGGGCTCCGCGACGGCGCATTCAGCTCATGGAGAAGTTCGTCATCGAAGGCGGCGCCCCGCTCTCCGGCACGATGATCCCGGCCGGGAACAAGAACGGCGCGCTCCCGATCCTCGCCGCGTGCCTGCTCACGGAGGAGGAGGTGCTTGTGCGCAACGTGCCGCGCATCCGCGACGTGGAAGCGATGCTCGCGATCCTGGGATCCCTGGGCGTGTCGGTTGAGTGGAGAGGCGCCAACGAAGTCGCGCTGTGCGCCGCCGATGTCCACCAGGTCGAGATCGACCCCGAGCTGGCCGAACAGATCCGAGCCTCCTTCCTGCTCGCTGGCCCGCTGCTGGCGCGCTTTGGCAACGCGATCATGCCGCCACCCGGTGGCGATGTGATCGGCCGCCGCCGCCTCGATCCTCATCTCGACGCGTTTCGCGCGATGGGCGCAAGCGTCGAGTGCAACCGCGAGATCATCCTCAGAGCCCCCGGAGGATTGCTTCCCAGCGACGTGTTCATGGACGAGCCGTCCGTCATGGCCACCGAGAACGCTCTGCTGGCCGCCGCATTTACGCCCGGCACGACCGTGATCGGCAACGCCGCGTGTGAGCCCCACGTGCAGGACCTCGCGCGCATGCTCGTCAAGATGGGCGCCGACATTCAGGGGATCGGCTCCAACCTGCTCGCCGTGGGCGGCGCCAAGCGCCTGCACGGCTGCGAGCATCGCGTCGCGCCCGACCACATCGAGATCGGCAGCTTCATGGCGCTTGCCGGGGTCACTGGGGGAGAGCTACGCATCAAGGACACGGTCCCCGGCGATCTGCGCATGATCCGCCTCGTGTTTGAGCGCCTCGGATTGTGCACAGTGCTCGATGGCGACGACGTGCTCGTACCAGGATCCCAAAAATTGGTCGTTCAATCGGACGTGGGTGACTACAAGGGCAAGATCCAGGACGGTCCGTGGCCCGCATTCCCGGCCGACCTCACCTCGATCGCGGTCGCGCTCGCCACCCAGGCCGAGGGGTCGATCCTGGTGCACGAGTGGATGTTCGAGAACCGCCTGATCTTCGCCGACAAGCTGATCCTGATGGGCGCCGACATCGTCATGTGCGATCCCCACCGCGCGATCGTCACCGGGCCGCGCAAGCTGCGCGGAGAGCGTGTCGAGTCACCCGATATTCGCGCGGGCATGGCAATGCTGCTGGCCGCACTGTGCGCGGAGGGGCGCAGTGAGATCGGCAACATCCGCCAGATCGATCGCGGCTACGAGCGCATCGACGAGCGCCTGCGCGAGCTGGGCGCGCGCATCGAGCGAGTGGCAACAGAGCCGGTACACGTCTAGACGCAGGCACGGCGCGCCGGTAGTAGCGCGTCGCGGAGGGCGGTCCGACGGATTGCCACACCGTGTACCGTCGCCGCAGTCCGCTTGAATAGCACACCCATGATCCACCCGATCCCCAGCGGAACCCGCGATGTGCTCCCCGACGAGACACGCGAGGTACGCGCCATCACAGACGCATTGCGCGGCGTGTTCGAGCACCATGGCTACGGCGAGGTGTACACGCCCGCTCTCGAGTACGAGTCGGTGCTGGCTCGCGCGGACATGGCTGAAGCCAAGCCCGCATACCGCGTGTTCGACGAGGCCGGCTCGGTGCTCGTGCTGCGCTCGGACATGACAGTGCCGATCGCGCGCGTGGTCGCCACCCGCTATCCGAGCGTCGAGCCGCCCTTGCGCTTCTGCTATCTGGCCCACTGCTACCGCGGCGTGCGACCGCAGCGGGGCCAGCCACGGGAGTTGCTGCAGGCCGGCATCGAGCTGATCGGCGCACCCGCCCCGCACGGCACCGCCGAGGCGCTGAGCGTGCTGTGCGCGGCACTCGACGCGGTCGGGCTGGAGGGCTACAGGATCGGCCTCGGCGACGCGTCGCTGTTCCCCACGCTGATGGCCAGCCTCGGCGTGCCCGAGCCGGCGCGTGCCGGTTTGCTCGCTGCGCTTGCCAGTCGCAACTTCGTGGCGCTCGAGCAGGACCTTGCCGCGCTCGACATCTCCACCCATGCGCGCCAGCTACTGCTGGAGGTGCCGCAGCGTCGCGGCGGACCCGATGTGCTTGCGGCGTCCGCCGCCGCGGTGGACGCAGCGGCGAACATGCGCGAGGTACACGAGCTGCTAGCGCCGCATGTCGCCGAGCGTGTGATCTTCGATCTCGGTTTGGTGCGCAGCATCGGCTACTACACCGGAGCGGTGTTCGAGGTATATGACCCCGCGCTCGGTGCGCCGATCGGCGGTGGGGGACGCTATGACGAGCTGCTTGGTCGCTTCGGGCGCTCGCTGCCGGCCGTCGGGTTTGCGATCGGAGTCGAACGCCTGCACATCGCGCTTGCGGGCGAGGAGCGCGGTATGCCGGGCGGCGCCGACCCTGTATCAGCGCGCGGACGCTCCACTGGCGGGTCCGGGCACACGGGAGCCCCGCTGCGATGAGCACCATCAACGGCCTCACGATTGCGGTGCCGCGCGGCGCGCTGTTTAGCGAGACGGTAGACCTGCTCGCCGCTCTCGGGATGGACACCTCCGAGCTGCGCTCCAACGACCGCAAGCTGCTGTTCGAGGACATCGGCGTGATCACGATGCGTCCTTCGGACGTACCCACCTACGTTGAGTCGGGCGCCGCCGATATCGGCATCACCGGCAAGGACGTGCTGCTCGAGCAGGCCGCGCACGGGTCCGACGATCCCGCCCGCCGTGAGGTATACGAGTTGCTTGACCTTGGCTATGGGCGTTGCACGATGGTGCTTGCCAGCAAGGCAGGTCCCGACCCGGCGGCCGAGGCGCTGCGGCGTCTGGGTGTGATGCGCGTGGCCACCAAGTACCCACGCATCGCCGAACGCTACCTGGAGCAGACCGGGCGCCAGGCGGAGATCGTCGAGGTCAAGGGCTCGGTCGAGCTCGCGCCGCTGACGGGCATGGTCGAGGCGATCGTCGATCTGACCGCGACCGGTACCACGCTGCGCGAACACGAGCTGATAGTGCGCGAGGAGATCGTGGAGTGCACAGCGCGGCTGATCGCCAACCCGGTGGCCCACAAGCTGCGAGCGCAAGCGATCGACGAGCTACTGGAGCGGTTGCGTGCTGGTTGAGCGCCTCGCGCTCGACGACGTGCAGCGGCACGGTGGTCCCGCCGCGGCAGCCCAGCATCTGCGTAAGCTGATCGGCGGCGAGGAAAGTATCGAGGAGACGGTCGCCACGATCGCCGCGCACGTGCGCGCGGAGGGCGATCAGGCAGTCAACGAGTACACCCGTCGTTTCGACACGGATGGCGAGCAACCACGCGAGCTGTGCGTCTCGGCCGCGGAGCTCGACGAGGCGCTCGAGCGGATGCCACTCGATGTGGTCGCGGGGTTGCAGGTGGCGATCGCCAACGTGGCGCGCGTCGCCGACGCGCAGGTCGGTGCCGAGCTGATCCCGGTCGAGCTCGCGCAGGGCCACGTCGTCACGATGCGCGAGTTGCCGGTGGGCGCCGCCGCCGTGTATGCGCCCGGTGGACGGGCCGCATACCCGAGCACGGTCGTGATGGGGGTTGTCACCGCGCGCGCCGCGGGCGTGCTCGACGTGGCTGTGTGCACGCCGCCCGGGCCCGACGGGCAGGCGCACCAGACGATCCTTGCCGCGTGCAGGCTGTGCGGCGTGCAGCGCGTCTACAGGATGGGGGGCGCCCAGGCGATCGCAGCGCTTGCCTATGGCACCGAGTCAGTCGCGCGTGTGGACGTGGTGGTGGGCCCCGGCAACCTGTACGTGCAGGAGGCCAAGCGACGGCTCTCGCACGTGGTGGGGATCGACGGCTTCGCCGGACCCAGCGACCTGCTGGTCGTGTTTGGCCCCGACGCCGACCCGCGCCTGCTCGCACTCGACCTGCTCGCCCAAGCCGAGCATGGAGCGGGTAGCCTCGTGGCGGCCGCGTCCAGTTCAATACGGGCGCTCGACGTGCTCCAAGGCGAGATCGAGCGCGAGGCGTCGTCGTGGCCCGAGCTGGAGCCGGACGCGTGCGTGCTGATTGAGTGCGCCACGCCAGCTGACGCGATCGAGCTTGCCAACGCGTTTGCGCCCGAGCATCTGCAGCTGATGGGGGCCGCCGAGCAGGCACTTGCGCCCAAGGTGCGAACGGCCGGTTGTCTGCTGTTGGGTCGCAACGGAGCCACAGCGTTTGGGGACTACACGGCCGGCTCCAATCACGTGCTTCCAACCGGCGGTGCCGCGCGCTTTGCCTCCACGCTCTCCCCTCGCCATTTTCGCCGGCGCATGTCGATCGTCGAGATCGGCGACGATGCCGCCGCCAAGCTGGCCGCGGCTGGTGCCCCCGTGGCGCGCGTCGAGGGCTTTCCGTTGCACGCGGCGTCGATGTTGGCCCGCGTGCGAGACAATGGGGACGCATGAGTCGAGAGGCCACGATCGAGCGCAAGACCGGCGAGACCGACGTACGCATAGCGCTCGTGCTCGACGGCTCCGGCCAGGGCACGCGCACGACGGGGGTGGGCTTCCTCGACCACATGCTCGACCTGCTTGCGCGCCATGGGCGCCTCGATCTCGACGTGAGCGTAACCGGCGATCTGCAAACCGGCGCCCACCACACGGCCGAGGACACCGCGATCGTGCTCGGCCAGGCGCTTGATCGCGCGCTGGGCGATCGAGCGGGCATTTACAGGTATGGATACGGGGTCGTGCCCATGGATGAGGCGCGCGCGAGCTGCACCATAGATATCTCCGGGCGCCCGTTCACATTGTTCGACGCGGAGCTGCCGCCGGGCGCGACCGGAGGCTTCGACCATGAGCTGACAGAGGAGTTCTTCAGGGCGCTTGCCAACTCGGCGAAGCTGACGCTGCACCTGGAGGTGCAAGCGGGCACCAACGCCCATCATGTGATCGAGGCATTGTTCAAGGCGTTTGCGCGTGCGCTGCGTCAAGCGGTGGCGCTTGACCCCACCGAGAGCGGTGTGCCGAGCACGAAGGGAACGCTTACCTCATGATCGTCGAGAATGTCGCCGCGGTTGCGCTGGCATGAAGCTAGGCTGAGGTATCGCGATGACCGTAACCGACGCGCGCACGAACACAGTCTGTTTGCTCGACGAGCCGGTGGAGATAGCCGTAGTGGACTACGGCATGGGCAACCGCCGCTCCGTTGAGAAGGCGTTTGAGCACATCGGCGCGAACGTGATCGTCACGCGCGATCACGAGCGCCTGCGCTCCGTGGCCGGCCTGGTGGTGCCAGGTGTGGGGGCCTTTCCGCGAGGCATCGCCAGCCTGTGCGAGCTCGGGCTCGACGAGCTGTTGCGCGAGCGTTTGCACAACGGCACTCCGGTGCTCGGAATCTGCCTCGGGATGCAGCTCGCGTTCGAGCGCTCGACCGAGCAGGGCGGCGCGCGGGGACTCGGCGTGATCGCCGGAGAGGTGCGTCAACTTCCCCGTGCGGAGACACCCTCTGGGGCGCATGCGGGTGATCATGGCAACCTGAAGCTCCCGCACATCGGTTGGAACGAGGTCAGCTTCAGCTCGTGCTCGCCATTTACCGAAGGCCTGCCTGAGCGCTGCGCCTTCTATCACGTCCATTCCTTCGCGCCGGTGCCGGAGGAGCGCGAGGACATTCTCGGAACCGCCTGCTATGGCGCGCCGTTTGCGAGCGTTGTAGCGCACGGTGGCTTCTACGGCGTGCAGTTTCACCCCGAGAAGTCCTCCTCCGCCGGGCTGCGCTTGCTGGCCAACTTCGCGCGCATCTGCGCCACGACCGCGGTGCCCGTTCGCTCGTGAGGCTATATCCGGCGATCGACATGCTCGGCGGCAAGGCCGTGCGGCTCGTCAAGGGCGATTTCCAAGCCAAGAAGGTCTACGACGAGGACCCCCTGTCGGCCGCACGCGGGTGGGTGGCCGCCGGAGCTCGCTTCCTGCACGTCGTCGATCTCGACGGAGCACGCGCAGGAGCCCCCGCGAATCTCGGGCACTTGGAACGGATCGTCGGCAATCTCGGCGTTCCCGTTCAGTTCGGTGGCGGCCTGCGCTCGCTCGAGGCTATTGAGGACGTGATCGAAACGGGTGCCGAGCGCGTGATCCTCGGTACCGCCGCCTTCACCGATCCGAATCTACTCGAGCGCGCGCTCGCGCGATGGCCCGGCCGTGTGCTCGTCTCCGTGGACGTGCGCGGCGGACGAGTGGCGACCGCCGGCTGGACCGAGACGATTGACGGCGACCCGCATGAGGCGATCGCCGGCCTGGCCCAGCGGGGAGCGAGCGAGCTTGTGTACACAAACGTCGATCGCGACGGAATGCTCGAAGGTCCCGATATCGAGGAAGTAGCAAGTGTGGCCGGCGCGGTGAGCGGCAATTTCGTCTACTCGGGCGGCATTGGCCGGCTCGCCGATCTCGAGGCTCTCGCGAGACTGAAAGCATCGAATCTCGCCGGGGTTATCGTCGGCAAGGCACTGTACGAGCGACGCTTCACGATCGCCGAAGCGCTTGCCGCGTTGGGTGGTTCAAGCAATTAATCGACTTTAGGGTGGGCAGGCGAGCACATGCTCGCTACCGTGAGCACGTGCACTACAAGCGCGTGATCCCCTGTTTGGACGTTGACGGTGGCCGCGTCGTCAAGGGCGTCGAATTTCTCGACATACGCGATGCGGGCGACCCGGTGGAGCTTGCCGCCCACTATGACCGCGAGGGCGCCGACGAGCTTGTGTTCCTCGACATAACGGCCACCCACGAGCAACGCGAGACGATCGTCAAGCTCGCGCGCAACACCGCCGACGACGTGTTCGTGCCGTTCACGATCGGCGGCGGCATCCGCTCGGTGGCAGATGCTCAAGCGGTGCTCGACGCGGGTGCCGACAAGGTGTCGGTCAATTCCGCGGCGCTCGCACGCCCGGAGCTGATCGACGAGCTGGCTGCCGTGTTCGGAGCGCAGTGCGTGGTGCTCGCGATCGACGCCAAGGCCGTGCCGGGCGAGACTGGTCGTTGGGATGCCTATGTGGCCGGAGGGCGCACGCCAACCGGCCGCGACGCCGTGCAATGGGCGTGCGAGGCCACGGCCCGCGGGGCGGGCGAGATCCTGCTCACGAGCATGGATCGCGACGGCACCAGCGACGGCTATGACCTGCCGCTGATCGCGGCGGTCAGCGCGCAGGTCGACGTGCCCGTGATCGCCTCGGGTGGAGCGGGCGAGCTGCACCACCTGGTCGAAGCGCTGCAAGCTGGAGCGGACGCTGTGCTGTGCGCTTCGATCTTCCACTACAACCGACACACGATCGCGCAGGCCAAGGCTCACCTCGCGCAAGCCGGTATTCCTGTTCGCATCGGGTGAGAGCCGATTTCGCGTAGGACGGGAAGGAAACGGTCCGAGAGTAGTCAACAATCAGGAGCGTCCATGACGATCACCGACAACCACACGGGCGGAGATGGCAACGAACGACACGATGCGCCAAGCGGCGACGGCGCGGCGGTGTTGGAGCGTTTGCGCACGCTTCCTGGTGGCACTGAGCTGCTAGCGGCGGCCGCCGAGCACGACGGCAGCGTCGAGCTGGTGGGCGGAGCCGTTCGCGACATCATCCTCGGTCTGGCCCCCCGTGAGCTGGATGTGGTGGTAGACGGCGATGTGCGCGCCTTCGCGGACGCTCTCGCTGGGCGTCTGGATGCGCGCGGCGCGCGCGAGGGCGAGAGCGCCGAGGAGCGCTGCGAGGTGACCTATCACGAGCGTTTCAATACGGCGCTCGTCCGCCAGGACTCCGCGGTGCTCGACGTCGCGATGCGTCGCACCGAGACATATTCCTCGCCGGGTGCCCTCCCGGACGTTGCCCCTGGTACGCCCGAGCAGGATCTCGCGCGCCGCGACTTCACGATCAACGCGATCGCGATGGCGCTGCACGGAGACCAGCGCGGCCAGTTGCGTGCGTTCGCGGGCGCGCTGGAGGATCTCGCCGCGCGTCGCCTGCGCATGCTGCACGACGCGAGCTTTCTCGACGACCCCACACGACTACTGCGGCTCGTGCGCTACCAGGCCAGGCTGGGCTTTGAGGTCGATCCACACACAGCCTCCCTCGCGACTGCCGCGATCGCCGCCGGTGCCCTGAAAACGGTCTCAGGCGAGCGTCTGGGCGCGGAGTTGCGACTTGCGTTCGCCGAAGAGGACCCTGTCGGTCCGCTCGCCGAGCTGGACCGTATGGGCGTGTTTGAGGCGTGGGAGCCGGGTGTGAGCTTTGACGAGCACGTGGTGCGCACGGCGCTTGAGATCCTTCCCGAGGACGGCTGCAAGTCGGTGCTGCTTGCCGCCTCGCTGCTGCTCGAGCTCACACACGAGCTCGACGACGAGGAGACCGAGCCCGCGATGCGCGGCTTCCTATACGACCTGCAGCTGTCCTCCGGTGGCGGGCGCCGTGCATTCAGCGTCGCCGTCAGCGCCGCGTTTGCGATCAAACATGTAAATGAGGCCGAGACCACCGCTGAGCTGCTCGATCTCACCCTCGACACGCCCGTCGAGTCGCTCGCGCTTGCCGGCGCGATATGCGATATGGAGGGCGGCCCAGGCTCCTACGGTAGGCGGATCATCGAGGACTGGCTGTCCGAGCGGCGCCACATCGAACTGCAGGTCACCGGCGACGATCTGATCGCGGCGGGAGTGCCAGAGGGCCCGGAGGTGGGGGTACGCTTGGAAGAGTCCTACAGGCTGCTGGTGGAAGAACGGATCGAGCCGGGACGCGAGACGGAGTTGCGGGCCGCGCTTGAAGCAAGCATATGAGCTCCGTGCCGTTCGCTCTACCGGGAGCAGGACGTGCGCTGTTCACGGATCGCTCTCACGGAAACCTGTCGAGCGTGGGCGGCGAGCAGGCCGAGCATGGCCTACGCGCACGCGAGCAACTGTGTGAGATTGCCGGCGTCCGACACCTCATCCGTGGCTACCAAGTCCACGGAACGGTCGTCGGGAGAGTGTTCGAAGATGGCTCCAGGCCAGATTTGCCAAGCGCGTTCGCGCCGCAAGACGGCGCCCGGCAACCCACCTTCGAGGCGGATGGCCACGCGGTTGCGGCGCCCGCGCTCGCGGCGATGGTGCTCACCGCCGATTGCATTCCGGTGGCGCTCGGCGCCGACGGCGCTGTCGCGGCACTGCACGCCGGCTGGCGCGGTCTTGCCGCCGGTGTGGTCGAGGAGGGTGTTCGTGCGCTGCGCGAGGTCGGCGGCAGAGGGGAGATGGTCGCTTTCGTGGGCCCGTGCGCCGGCGCCTGCTGCTATGAGGTCGGCGAGGAGGTGCACGCGGCGTTCGATGGCGTCCATCGTGACGGCCGCCTGATCGACCTGCGCGCGATCGCACACGAACGGCTGCTCGCCGCGGGCGTCGGGCAGATACAGGATGTGGCCGCATGCACGATCTGCGACGCGCGCTATTTCTCATACCGTCGCGAAGGCGCCCGCGCGGGACGGCAGGCCGCTGTTGCATGGTTGAGCTGATCCGCGGCCTTGAGGTGGAGCGGGTGCGGGCCAACCTGGCCGCCGTGCGCGCGGAGGTTGCCGCGGCCGCCGAGCGCGCAGGACGAGATCCGGGCGAGATCGAGATTCTCGCGGCCGGCAAGTACGTGGCGGCCGAGGAGCTGCCGGTGCTGGCCGAGGCGGGCATCGCACTTGTCGGGGAGAACCGTGCTCAGGACCTACAGGCGAAGGTGGCCGCCCATGGAGATCTGTTTAGGTGGGACTTCATCGGCGCCCTGCAGAGCAAACACGTGCGCGCGATCGTTGCGCACGTACGTCTGATCCACTCGCTTGCCAGCGATTCCGCGCTAGGAGAGCTCGAACGTCACATCGACCGCGTGCATCCCGGCTTGCGTGTGCTTGTCGAGGTCAACCTCGCGGGCGACCCCGCAAAGAGCGGCATCGCTCCGCAGCGACTCGACGCTTTCATCGCGCGCTCGCCAGTGCCGGTAGCGGGATTGATGACGATGCCGCCGCTGGCCTCCGATCCCGAGCAGAGTCGCCCGTGGTTTGGCCGATTGCGCGAGCTGGCCCACGAGCGGGGTCTGCGCGAGCTGTCGATGGGCACCACCCAGGACTTCGCCGTGGCGGTGCAGGAGGGCGCCACGATCGTGAGAATCGGCACGCGGTTGTACGCTTAGAGGTGGAGAACGCGGTTCTGACCCCCCACTCGTCGCGTGACGGGATGCTCGGCAGGAGCAGGGAAACGTCCGTTTTCACCGAAAACGCCCTCTACATATGGCATTTCGAGACTCCTGGCATCGCGCACTCGTGTACTTCGGCTTGGCCGAGGAGTATCACGACGACTACGAGGAGGAGCCCCACGAGGAGGAGATCGCCGATCGCTACCGCGAGCGACCCAACGTGCGGCGACTCGCCCCGCGTCGCCGTCGCGACGAGTTCGACGAGATCTTTCCCGAGGATGAGCCTCGCGGCCGTTCCACCGCTGTGCTGCGCCCGGTTGGCCGTGGCAACGGTAACGGCGATGTGCGCGTGCACCTTGTGATCCCCAAGTCCTTCAACGACGCCCAGCAGATCGCCGACAAGTTCAAGGACTCGATCCCGGTGATCCTCAACCTGCAGGGCGCCGACACCGACCTGTCAAAGCGACTGATCGACTTCGCCAGCGGTCTCACCTACGCGCTCGACGGTGGCATGCAGCGAATCGCCGACAAGGTGTTCATGCTGACCCCACGCAACGTCGAGATCTCAGCCGAGGAGCGCGCCAGGTTGATCGAAAAGGGCTTCTTCAACCAAAGCTAGCCGGCCGAACGGGCCGGTAGCCTCATTGCCCTATGGATATCGGTCTGATCGGCTGCGGCAACATGGCGCGAGCGATGGCTCGCGGTTGGGGCCGACCTGTGCTGTGCTTCGATCCGCTCGCCGAGCGGGCGCAGAGGCTTGCGCGCGAGACCGGGGGAGAGGCGCTTGGCTCAAACGCCGAGGTGGCCGCCCGCGCCGATCTGGTCGTGCTTTGCCACAAGCCGGCCCAGCTGGGCCAGATCGCAACGGAGCTGGCGCCTGCCGCCAAGGCCGTCGCGTCGATTCTTGCCGCGACACCGCTCTCGAAGCTGAGAGACGCCTACCCCGAGATTCCCGTATATCGCTTCCTGCCATCGCTGCCCGCGGAAGTTCGCGGCGGCGCGATCGTGCAGGCCAGCGACCCCGAGCGCCAGTCGGGGTCGGCGGATACGCCGATCGACACCGAGGTGCGCGAGCTGTTTTCAGAGCTCGGCACGCTTGTCGTGCTGGACGATTCGCTCGTGGATGTCGCGATGGGCCTGATGTCCTGCGCCCCCGCCTATGTCGCGCTGGTGGCAGAGGCTCAGGTGGACGCGGGCACCCGCCGCGGCATTCCCCCCGCACAGGCCTCGGTGCTCGTCACCGCGACATTGGCCGGCACAGCCGAGCTGTTGCGCCGGCGCGACTACGACACGCTGGCGGTGCGCCGCGAGGTCACCTCTCCCGGGGGGGTCACGGCACGCGGGCTGGCCGCGCTTGAGCGGGGGGGCCTACGGGCGGCGTTTGACGATGCGCTCGACGCGGTGCTCGGAGAGCAACGGCGATGATCGTGTTGCTTGCCAGCGTGCGCACCGAAATCGCGGACTACCTATCGACGCTTATCTACGTCTACACGCTGCTGATCATCCTCCACATCGTGGTGCAGCTGTTGTTTGCGTTTGGAGTAAAACCGCCCTATTCGCGCGCCTCTGATGCTGTGTTGACGTTTCTGCGCGATGTGTGCGAACCCTATCTGCGAATTTTCAGGCGTTTCATCCCGATGTTTGGGTCGTTCGACTTCAGCCCGATTGTGGCGATAGTCGTGCTGTCGCTCGTGGGCAACCTGCTCGTCAGCTTGATCCGCGGTTGATTGGTGTCCACCCATCCGGGCTCCGCCAGACGTCTGGCTCTAGCGTGGCTGTGGGCTGCGCTGGCGATGGTCGTCGTGGTGGCGGCCGATCAACTCTCAAAGGCGGCGGTGCGCGCTTCGATCGTGCCCGGCGAAACGCGCGGCGTGCTACCGGGCGTTCAGCTCGTCAACACGCGCAACCAGGGCGTCGCCTTCGGCTTTCTCCCCGGCCATCACGTCGCGGTGACGGTGCTCGTGGGCGTTGCGCTGCTCGTGCTGCTCGTCTACTTCGCGCGTAACCGCGACAAGCCCCTGATCTGGCTGCCCACCGGGATGCTGCTCGGCGGTGCGCTCGGCAACGTACTCGACCGCCTGCGCGCCGGATCGGTTACCGATTTCATCAAGCTCCCGCTCGGCTGGCCTCCCTTCAACCTCGCCGATGCCTCGATCACGATCGGCGTGCTGCTACTCCTGTTCGTCATCGAGCGTCCCGGCAGTCCGCGCGGGCCTTCCGATCGTTGACGGCCGCATGCAAGCAAAAATGTCTCCCAGGAACACCCCCGATCCGATCTTGAAGATCGTGTGGCAGGACGCATACCTGCTTGTGGTCGACAAGCCGGCTGGCCTTGTCGTTCATCCCGCTCGCGGCCATCGCGAGGGCACCCTCTCTCAGCTGCTGGCCGGCACTGCCGCCGGCGGAGAGCCAGAGCGCGCCGGAATCGTGCACCGGCTCGATCGCGATACCTCCGGGCTGCTTGTGGTCGCCTGCACAGAGGATGTCCATCGACTGTTGCAGGAGGCCTTGCGCAAGCGTTTGATCGAGCGCGAATATATTGCGCTCGTCGAGGGTCGTCCGCCCGCTCGCACGGGCACGATCGAGGCGCCGATCGGTCGCGATCCACGCGTTCGCACGCGCATGGCGGTGGGTGGCAGTGGCAGTCGCGAAGCTCGCACTCACTTCACGCTCGAGCGCTCGTTGCGCGAGGTTTCGCTTTTGCGCCTGCGTCTGGACACGGGTCGCACCCACCAGATTCGCGTCCACCTGCAGGCGATCGGCCATCCGGTGTGCGGCGATCCCGAGTACGGCACGGGTGGGCGGGACTCGATTCTCGGCTTGCATCGACAGTTCCTGCACGCGACCCGCCTGGCATTCCATCACCCGATTACCGGTGAGCAAGTCGAGGTCAACTCGCCGCTGCCACAGGATCTGCTGGATGCGCTTGGGCGAGCCGAGGGGGACACTGGCCGCTGAGCGTGCGACCTTCGGGTATCCTGGAGCGTCGTATTCAAGCTAACGCCGTGCGGCAGTGCACGCGGCCCTGCCCGATCGACGCCATCCGTGAGCGCGATTCGGGTCCGCTGCGCACCGTTCGGACCAACGAGATGACATAAAGGGAGCACCCGTGAGCGAAGTAGGAATCGCGGAGCTGCTTGAGGCCGGAGTCCACTTCGGTCATCAAACGCGCCGCTGGAACCCCAAGATGCGCCGCTTCATCCACGGCGAGCGCAACGGCATTTACATCATCGACCTGCTGAAGACCGCTGCGCTGTTGCGCCAGGCTCAGGAAGTCGCCGCGCAGATCGCCCACCGTGGCGGGACTGTGCTGTTCGTGGGCACCAAGAAGCAGGCTCGCGACGCGATCAAGGAGGTCGCCGAGGCTGCCGACATGCCGTATGTCAATCATCGCTGGCTGGGCGGTCTGCTGACCAACTTCCAAACGATCAATCAGCGCATCCGCCGCTTGCACGATCTCGAACGCTATGAGAGCGAGGGCCAGCTCGCGCTGCTCCCAACGCGCGAGCGGATGGCCGCCCAAGCCGACCTCGCGAAGCTGCGGGCCAATCTGGGTGGCGTCAAGAACATGCAGCGCACACCCAACGCGCTATTTGTGATCGACCTGAACGTCGAGGCCATCGCCGTTCGCGAAGCCCAGCGCCTGCGCATCCCGATCATCGGCCTGGTCGACACCAACTGCGACCCCGATGGCATCGACTATGTGATTCCCGGCAACGACGACGCGATGCGCTCGTGCGCGCTGATCGCCAAAGCGATCGGCGATGTGGTCGCCGAAGGGCACTCCGTGTTCCGTGCCGAGGAGGAGAAGGCTCGCGCCGAACGCGTCGAGCAGGCCCGCCGCGAGGCTGAGGAGCGTGCCCGTCGTGAAGCTGAGGAACAGGCTAAGCGCGAGGCCGAGGAACAGGCCAAGCGTGAGATCGAGGAGCAGGCTGCCAGGGAGGCCGCGGCAGCAGCGGCCGCTCAGGCGGCCGCCACTGTGCCCGCTGTGGAGCCATCGGCACAGGCAGCCGCTCCCGCGACGGCACAGGCAGCCGCTCCCGTGACGGCACAGGCAGCCGCTCCCGTGACGGAGCAGCCGGCCGCACCCGCGTCTCAGCCCACGGCGCCGGCAGTGTCGGCACCCCAGGCCATCGCTTCCCCAGAGGCGCCCGCAGAGCCGGTGGTCGCGAAGGCCACCCAGCCACCCCCAGCAGAGCCTGCGCCTCCAGCTGCCCCAGAGGTCTCCAAGGCTCCCGAGGAGCCCGCTCCGGAGACTGTCGCCGAGTCACCGGCCGCGGCGGAGACTGCCGCGGAGCCCGTCGTGCCCGAGGCGCCGGCAACCGAGCAAGAGCAGGAGCAGGAGGCGCCGGCGGCACAGGAGAGCGCATCGTGAGCGCGGTCGAGATATCCGCCAAGGACGTCAAGGCGCTGCGCGATCGCACGGGCGCGGGCATGATGGACTGCAAGAAGGCTCTTGCCGAGGCGGAGAACGACATCGAGAAGGCGATCGAGCTATTGCGCCTCAAGCAGGGCAAGAAGATCCAGGATCTCGGCGAGCGCACCGCCACCGAGGGCACAGTTCAGTCCTACATCCACGCGGGCGCCAAGGTGGGCGTGCTGATCGAGGTTGACTGCAACACCGACTTCGTTGCCACCAACGAGGATTTCGTCACGTTCGCTCGTGACGTCGCCATGCAGATCGCCGCTACCCCCACTGTGGCGTACGTCAGCCGTGAGGACGTTCCCGCCGAGGTGCGTGACGGGGAGGCCCGCATCTACGAGCAGGAGGCCGCCGAGAAGCCGGAGAGTATTCGTGAGAAGATCGTGGCCGGCAAGCTCGACTCCTGGTACCAGACGATCGTGCTACTAGAGCAGGAGATGCACAATCCGAAGTTCGACGGCAAGACGGTGCAACAGTTGCGCGACGAGCTAACCGTGAAGACCGGCGAGAACGTCGTGATACGCCGCTTCGTGCGTTTCGCCGTCGGCCAGTAGGCCGTGGACGCTGCGCATTCCGGCGTCCTCGCCCACTCGCGTACCTAGTACGCCACGCGGGCTGCGTCCTTGGACTGCTTGGTCCACGACCTACTGGCTGATGGTAAGCGGATAGGCTCTGGCGTCGATGGGTGCTCCGGCCTTCAAACGCGTCCTGCTGAAGCTCTCCGGCGAGGCCCTGATGGGTACGCTCGACTACGGCACCGATCCCGATCGTGTGGCCGCGGTAGCGCGCCAGGTCTGCGCGGTGGCCGATCAGGGCGTGGAGGTCGCGATCGTGGTCGGAGCGGGCAACATCTTTCGCGGCATGACGGGTGTGGCCGAGGGTATGGATCGCTCCACCGCGGACTACATGGGGATGCTTGCGACCGTGCTCAACGCGCTGCCGCTGCAGGATGCGCTGGAGCGCGCCGGCACGAATACGCGCGTGCAATCGGCGCTTGGGATCTCCGAGGTCGCCGAGCCATATATCCGTCGCCGCGCGATGCGCCACTTGGAGAAGGGGCGCGTTGTGATCTTCGCTGCTGGTACCGGCAATCCGTTCTTTACGACAGACACCGCTGCCGCGCTGCGTGCAGCGGAGATCCACGCGGAGATTATCCTGATGGCCAAGAACGGTGTGGAGGGCGTCTATAGCGCCGATCCGGCGCTCGACCCTGAGGCGCAGTTCATTCCGCGAATCACTCACATGGAAGCCATCGAGCGGCGTTTGCGTGTGATGGACTCGACCGCGCTCGCGCTGTGCATGGAGAACTCGATGCCCCTGAACGTTTTCAACATGGACGACGAGACCAACATTCCACGGATCGTGTCGGGTGCACGAGTGGGGACGCTGGTCAGCACATGATTTCAACGAGAGGAGCCGGCGATGTCCGCTGAGACGATCGATGCCCTGCTGGACGATGCTCGTGAGCGGATGGCCAAGTCGCTTGAGTCCACCCAGCACGAGTTTGCCTCCGTCAGGACCGGTCGCGCGAGCCCGGCGCTGCTGGAGCGGGTGGTGGTCGACTATTACGGGGCGCAAACTCCGCTCAACCAGCTCTCCACGATCTCTGCTCCCGAGGCGCGCTTGATCACCGTACAGCCGTACGACAAGTCCTCGATCAAGGCGGTCGAGAAGGCGATCAACGAGTCCGACGTTGGACTGAATCCCTCCAACGACGGCAATCTGATTCGTCTCGTCGTCCCCGAGTTGACCGAAGAGCGCCGCAAGGAGCTCGTCAAGGTGGTGCGCAATCTCGCCGAGGACGGGCGCATCGCGATCCGCAATGTTCGCCGCGACACGATGCAGCAATTGCGCGATTTGAAGTCAGAGGGGGAGGCTGGCTCTGACGACGAGCATCGTGCCGAGGTCGAGCTGCAGAAGCTCACCGACGGCAATATCGGCGATCTCGAGGCGGTGCTGAAGGTCAAGGAGGAGGAGATCCTCGAGGTGTGATGGTCTTCAGGGTCGCCGCACCGAGCTCCGCAGGGGCGCCAGAGAGCAAGCAGCGTCAGTGATGGGCGCGCTGGATAAGCAGGAGGCCACGGCGGCGGAGAGCCGCTCTGCGCACGCCCGTTATGTGGCCATCATCACCGACGGCAACGGTCGCTGGGCGCGCGCGCGCGGACAAACTGTCAACCAGGGTCATAGCGCCGGCGCCGATAATGTCAAGGCGCGCCTGCGCGATGCCGTGGAGTTCGGAATCAAGGAGCTCACCGTCTATTCGTTCTCCACCGAGAACTGGTCGCGTCCTGCCGAGGAGGTGCAGGGCTTGATGGAGATGTTTGGTGCGCGCATTTCAAGTGAGACGCCGGAGTTGCACGGAGAAGGGGTCCGAATGCGGTTTATCGGACGCCGCGAGGGGATCGATCCCAACCTGCTCGAGCGCATGAGCTGGGCCGAAGCCGTCACCGACGCCAACAGGCGCATCTCACTGTTTGTGGCGTTCAACTACGGTGGCCGCGCCGAGATCCTCGACGCGGCGCGCGCCTTCGAAGGTGGCAGCGAGGAGGAGTTCAGAAAGCACCTCTACGCCCCAGAGATGCATGACCCCGACCTCATCATTCGCACCAGTGGCGAGCGGCGACTGTCCAACTATCTGTTGTGGCAGTCGGCCTATTCCGAGCTGGTGTTCCGTGACGAGCTGTGGCCTGACTTCTCGCGCGAGGCGCTCTGGCAGTCGCTTGCCGAGTTCTCAGAGCGCCGCCGACGGTTCGGCGGTCGCTAGCGCGATGGCGGCTCGCCGCACACCGGCTCGCGCCGGTCTCTCGGGTCGCGCCGATCGCGCGGGAGGCTCGGACGTCGGCTCGCGCATCCTCTTCGCGCTGCCGCTGATCGCGCTCGCGCTGTTTCTCGTGATCGAGGGTGGCGCTGTGTTCGCGGTCGGGCTGTTTGCGATCGGCTGTGTTTGCATGCACGAGCTATATGGCATGTACGAGCGAGCCCGCCCGGTGCGACTCGCTGGGTATGTTGCGCTCGCGGGCCTGCTGGTGGCCGCGTTGTATGGCAGCCAGGCGCGGGTGCTGATGGCTGCCAGTGCTGTGCTTCCCGTGCTGTTTGGATTGACGCTTCTGCAACGACGCCCCAGCGCAGGCGGCATGGCGCTCACATTGCTCGGGATCTACTGGATCGGGTTTGCGCTTGCCCATGCTGTGCTGCTGCGCGAACTGCCTCACGGCGAGGGAATCGTGATCGACGTGCTCGTGGGCACGTTCCTTGGCGACACCGGTGCCTATCTCGGAGGCAGGCTGTTTGGCAAACGACCGCTCGCGCCCAGTATCTCGCCGAACAAGACCGTCGAGGGGCTGGCGATCGGGATGGCCTGCACTGTGCTCAGCGTGTGGTTTGCCGGTCGCTACCAGGACTGGCTACCCGGCACTCACGCGCTCGTGCTCGGTCTAGGCGTGGCGGTGATCGCGCCGATCGGCGATCTGTTCGAGTCGTTCATCAAGCGCCAGGCTGGCACGAAGGACACGGGAAGCCTGCTGGGGGCCCACGGCGGGCTGCTCGACCGGCTCGACGCGGTGCTGTTCACCGCGGTAGTCGGCTACTACATATGGTTGGCCTATGTCTGAGCTCGCCAAGCGTCTGCTGATCCTCGGCTCCACCGGCTCGATCGGCACCCAAGCGCTTGACGTGCTGGCGCATGGGGAGGACCTCGAGCTGGTGGGACTCTCGGCGGAGGGCTCATGGGAGGCGCTCGTGGAGCAGGCGCGCACGCATCACGTTAAGCGGATCGCGTTGGTGGATGAGCACGCGGCGCGAATGGCGACCGACGCGTGGCCTGAGGGTGAGGTGCTGGTCGGCGCGGAGGGACTCGTGCGGCTGGTGGTGGAGTCTGGCGCGGAGTTGGTGCTCAACGCGCTCGTCGGCTCGGCCGGTCTCGGACCGACGGTGGCGGCACTCGGGGAGGGCATCGACCTCGCGCTTGCCAACAAGGAGTCGCTCGTGGTGGGCGGTGAGCTGGTGGTGGCGCTGGCCGAAGCCACCGGTGCGCAGATCGTGCCCGTGGACTCCGAGCACACCGCGCTTCACCAGCTGCTCTCGGGCCAGCCGGCGGGGAGCGTGGAGCGTCTCACGATCACCGCCAGCGGCGGTCCCTTCCGTGGTCGCTCCCGCGCGCGGCTTGCCGAGGTGAGCGTGGAGCAGGCGCTTGCCCACCCAACCTGGGCGATGGGGAGTATGAACACGATCGGCTCGGCCACGCTGATGAACAAGGGGCTCGAGCTGATGGAGGCTCACCACCTGTTCGGCACCCCCTATGAGCGCATCGACGTGGTCGTGCACCCGCAGTCGCTGATCCACGGGCTGATCCAGCTCGCCGATGGCGCGATGCTCGCCCATATCGGCCCGCGCGACATGCGCGTGGCGATCTCCTATGCGCTGCACGGCGGGGAAAGTGTGGGTCTCCCGATCGAGCCGCTGGACCTCGTCCAGGTTGGCGCGTTGACATTCGAGCCGGTTGACGTCGGCGCTTTCCCATGCCTGCGCCTCGCTCGCGAAGCGGCCCAGGCCGGTGGTACCGCGCCGTGCGTGCTCAACGCGGCGAACGAGATCGCGGTGCACGCCTTCCTCGCCGAGCGCTTGCCGTTCCTGGGGATCGCCGAGGTGATCGAACGCACGCTCGACGCACTACCCGGGGTGCCCGTTAGAGCGTTTGAGTCCCTGTATGAGGCGGATCGCGAGGCACGCTCGATCGCCGAGGAGGTGTCCCGCTCGGTGGGGTTTGTCGGATAGGGGGATGTGCACCTGCTGTTGCAACCCGCTGATCGAGCGTCCTTGCTGGAGATAGCTCCGCGCCGTTTCCGCCGGAGGCCCCGGTATGATCGTGGTATGACCAAAGTTGCGAAGCTCACGATTTCGCTTCCTTCCGAGCAAGCGCAGCAAGTGCGCGAGGCCGTGGCGCGCGGCGATGCGGCGAGTGTGTCGAGTTATATTTCGGCCGCTCTAGCGGCTGTTGCGGTGCCGTCGGCCGACGAGGATGGCGACACCCTTGCGGATCTTGTTGCAGACATGATCGCCGAGGATGGTGTGCCTAGTCCGGAGGCCTATGCTTGGGCCGACAAGGTTCTTGGCCTGGCTGGTGCGCAGGATTGACGTGCGGGGCCTAACGCTTGACAGCGGCGCGCTGATCGCCCTCGAACGCAAAGACGATCGAATGAAAGCGCTGCTCGATCGCATGGTCTCTCGTCCAGACACGGTCATCCACATTCCCGCGGGGGTTCTCGCGCAGGTGTTTAGGGATGGCTCCAAACAAGTGAGACTCACGAGGCTGCTGAAAAAGGGCCAGGCACGGGTAGTTGTGCTCGACGAGGACACGGCACGCGCCGCTGGCATTCTGCTTGGGTTGCGAGGTACCGATGATGTTGTGGACGCAAGCGTCGTGATATGCGCTCGTCGTTATCACCAGTCGGTGGTGACCGGCGATCCGGAGGATTTGCGCGTCCTAGATGCGGGCTTGGATCTACAGGTCATCTGAATCTTCGCCAAAGCTGCTCCCGCCAAGCTGTCTAGGCCAAAGCCTCCGCGCCGCCAAAGCCTCAGCCGCGGCTGCCGGCGAGACATGCCCCGCCGGCCTGCCACACTGAGCCCATGAGCTGGGTGTTGACGATCCTCGGGATCATGGCGCTGATCGTGTTGCACGAGCTGGGCCACTTCGCTGTGGCGAAGGCTGTGGGGATGCGCGTGGAGCGCTTCTCGCTGTTCTTCCCACCGAAGATCGTGGGGATCAAGCGCGGTGAGACCGAATACATGATCGGCGCGATCCCCGCGGGGGGCTACGTGAAGATCACGGGGATGAACCCGGAGGAGATCGAGGATCTGCCTCCGGAGGTGGCACGCCGCGCCTACTACACGCAGGCGCCGTGGAAGCGGGTCGTGGTGATCTTGGCCGGCCCCGGCGTGAACCTACTGATCGCGTTCGTGCTGTTCTGGGTGGTGCTGCTGTCGGGCAGTCTCAGCGGCGCGGTGACGCTGTCGAACCTGAACCCGAAAGTGGAAACGGTTGTCCCCTCTGTCCATAAGGTGCAGAAGGGCGAGCCCGCGGACGGTGTGCTCCGACCCGGCGATGAGATTCTCGCCGTCGACGGTCGAGGGGGGACGGCGGAATCGAAGTCGGACGCGATCGCGTCGCATCGTTGTGCGGGAGCTCTGCGCGATGGTTGTCGTGCGCAAACGCCTGTGACGTTCACGATCCGTCGCGCCGGACATGTACTCAACGTATCCGCATATCCGCGTTACAGCGCTAAGGCCAGGCGAATGCTCGTAGGCTTCGAATTCGGCTACACGGCGAAGTCTTTTGGCGTGCTCTCCGCGGCAGGCACAGCGCTCAAGGAGATGTGGGGCGCGACGACGAGCATGGTGTCGAACATCGGGAAGGCGTTCACGAGCGCGAAGGTGCGCAAAGAATTCCACAGCATCGTGGGGATCACCGAGATCGCCCAGGAAGCCGTTGTGGCGGGTCCGGGGTATGCGTTCGTGTTCCTCGGCTTCATTTCGCTTGCGCTGGCGGTCATCAACCTGTTCCCGTTCCTGCCGCTCGACGGCGGGCACGTGCTGTGGGCGGTTGCGGAGAAGGTGCGGGGACGGCGGGTGTCGCTGACGGCGATGTGGCGCTTCAGCTCGGTGGGGATCGTGCTGCTGCTGTTCCTGGTGGTGAGCGGTTTCAGCAACGACGTCAGCCGGTTGGGTGGGTAACGGCAAAGCTGAATGAGAAACAGCTCTGGTGTCTTTTTATTGCATGTAGTAGGGTGGCTTACGCTGATGGGTAGCAGCCGTGGTTTGACGTGTGCCTGCGGGCACGGGTGAGGATCGCCTGAGCGGCGAATTGAGCAGTGTCGCCTCTTCTGTTGTGTTTTAACAACAATCAGCCCCCTACCGGGTGTTTTGGTAACCCCAAATGCAGGGACAGTTAATTATTGTGGTATCGAGGTTTGACGACCGAATGAAGGCCACGTTGGGATCTGTGGCAACATTTATTTGGCTGCTCCTTGTGGTGGCTGTCTCAACTGCCGAGAACCTGGTGTTCGGCAGGAGTCAGCTGTCTGTGCTGAATCTCGCGATCTTTGGCTTTTTCGCGCTTGTCATTGTGGAGTGGCTTGGCGAGTGGGGGTCGTCCTACAGGGTGCGCATCCTTTTTGCGCTGCTCGGCAGGGTGGCTCCGGCCGGTACGGCGGTGGTCCTCCCTGATCTCGATTCTCGACAAGCTCGACCTGGGGTGCTTCGGCGCGCGTTCGGAGGACTCTGGGCCCCGGTAATACTTCAGTACATGCTGGCCGGGTGGCTTATATACGCTTCTGGTGGGATTGGCAATAGTCCATATAGCTCGGTTCCGGTCGTGATGATGTTGATCGGGCAAAGTGTCTATGAGACGTCTTCTATCGAGCTCGGCGATGACGTCAACGTGCGGAATCTGCTCATGTTCGGTTGTCGTGCTGCCCATGCTTATCGCTATCCGCTCTTGATGATCGTTGCGCTGTTTGCGGTAATCGTGCTGTTGCAGGAACACCATCCACTTGTTACGCGAGCGGCGCCCCCGGTGGAGATCGTGTTCACCACATTGGTGAGTCTGTTCTTTGGCATGTGTGTTCTGCTCGTGACCAGACGGGCCGATCGGACTTTTCTCGAGAACGCAAGTTAGGGTCCGTGGGTCGGCCGGCGCCCGAAGCATGTGAATAACTATTACCGCCCATGCTTGTCGGGGGTGGGTGCCGGCGCTTGCACGCACACCCAGCTCTTGACGAGCGGCCCGACGCGCTCGGGCATAGCGGGCCCGAACAGCGTTTCAAGCTCACGGCGTGAGAGCAACGAGATGTCCTCCCACGCGCCGGCGACGCCCAGACGCCAGTAGTGGCGGCGCAGGCCTGTCGACAGCCAGTGGGCGCCCGGCAGCAGCGAGTGGGGCTCGATCGGGAAGGATCGCGCTGGTGTTTGCACGAGCCAGCCGCGCCCCACGCGCCGCGCCTCAGACGCGAACGCGCCACGGCGCGCCAGGGGCACGTGCTCGATGACGCTCGAGCAGTACACGAGATCGAACTCGCGGTCGGCGAACGGGAGCCCGTCGGCGGCGTCCGCACGCACGAACGGGCCGGGATAGCTGGGCCGTTCGGCGAGGTCGACGCCGGTTATGTCCAGGTCGGGCTCCAGTGCACGCAGGCCGAGCGCGCCGCAACCGACGTCCAGCACGCGTGCACCGGCAACGAGCCCGCACATCTCGAAGAACCGCTCGTGGCGACGGCGTCGGGCGCGGGCGGCAACGGGGGAGGCGAGTCGCGCGAGCGGACCGCGGGCGGTCGCGTAGACGTCGGCGGAGGACGATTGCGTGCGTGAGCTCGACGCCGACGGGCGTGAGGACGGTGAGGGGGGTGTGGATGAGGGTGGGTACACGCGCACGTGAGGTTAGGCCACTCGCCGCACGCGCAACACAGCGTTCACGGATGTGGGAGAGCGGGCCCATACAATGTGCGTATGTCCTCACAGCGTCAGATCCATGTCGGGTCCGTGCCGATCGGCGGCGGCGCGCCGGTGGCCGTGCAGACGATGACCAAGACCGAGACCGCGAATCTCGCGGCCACGATGGAGCAGATCCGCAAAGTCGCGGACGCCGGCGCGGACATCGTGCGGGTGGCGGTGCCGCGCGAGCAGGACGCGGAGGCCCTCAAGCAGATCGTGCTCGACTCGCCGATCCCGGTGATCGCCGACATCCACTTCAACCACACGCTCGCGCTGAAGGCGATCGAAGCGGGCGCGCACTGCGTGCGCTTGAACCCCGGCAACATCGGCGGCCCGGAGAAGGTGGCCGAGGTGATCGCGCTGGCCAAGCAGACCGGCACTCCGCTGCGCGTGGGGGTCAACAGTGGCTCGCTGCCCAAGCACCTCAGGGATCTGGAGTATGAGAACCCGGTGGAGGCGCTGGTGACCGCGGCGGTGGAGACGGTCGAGCTGATGGAGCGCCTGGACTTCGAGAACTTCAAGGTGTCGATGAAGTCGACGTCGGTGCCCAACACGATCGCCTCCAATCGGATGCTGGCGCAGCGCATTCCCTACCCACTGCACCTGGGCGTGACAGAGGCGGGCACGAAGTGGTCGGGCTCGCTGAAGTCAGCCGTTGGCCTTGGAACTTTGCTCGCGGACGGCATCGGCGACACGATCAGGATCTCGCTGTCCACCTTCCACGCCGAGGAGGAGGTGAAGGTCGCATGGGAGATCCTCAAGGCGCTGAAGCTGCGCGAGAAGGGCCCGGTGCTGATCGCCTGTCCAACCTGCGGGCGACTCCAGTTCGACATGGACACGGTGGTGGCGGAAGTGGAGCAGCGATTGGAGGCGTATGAGGATCCGATCGAGGTGTCCGTGCTGGGCTGTGCAGTCAACGGGATCGGCGAGGCGCGCCACGCCGACTTTGGGATCACCGGCGCGAAGGACATGGGCATGATCTATTCCAAGGGCGAGCCCTTGAAGAAGGTCCCCACCGAGCAGCTGGTGGACGAGCTGTTCAAGGAGATCGACCGCTATTACGCTGCCGGCAAGACGGTGCAGCGCGACGAGCGCAGCGCCGCCGCGGCGCGCGAGTGGCTCGCGGCCAACGAGGACGCCACCGCGATGACCCCCGAGAAACTGGCGGCGCTCGAGGCCGCGACCGCCGAGGCGGAAACCGAGGCTGACGCCGTGCTCGAGTCGATGCTGCAGCCCGCGGGCGCCGCGAACGACAATGGCGTGACTCTTGACGAGTCGGCCTCGCCCGTCGCCGGCCGGCGCTTCAACCGGGGTTGATCGATGCTGTTCCGGCGGCGCATGCGCCGCCGGCGGGAGGGCACATGTGCCCTCCCGAGACACGCCGCATGCGGCGTGTCTTCCGATCGGGCGCATGCCCCGATCGGCCCACGTCACAGGTCGTTACTCAGCCAACCGCGCTGAAGCGCTCGGCGACCTTGCTCCAGTCGACCGTGTTCCACCAGGCGTCGATGTAGTCGGGGCGCTTGTTCTGATACTTCAGGTAGTAGGCGTGCTCCCACACGTCCACGCCAAGCAGCGGCGTGCTGCCCATCGAGATCGGATTGTCCTGGTTGGGCGTGCCGACGATCGCAAGCGTCGAGCCGTTGTGCACGAGCCAGGACCAGCCGGAGCCGAACTGGTTGACGCCGGCTGTCTTCAGCGCGGTCTGGAAGTCGCCAAACGAACCGAACGCTGCGTTGATCGCGTCAGCCAGCGCGCCGTCGGGCTCGCCCCTTGATCCAGAATCCCCACCCGCCCTCATCGACTCCCAGAACAGCGTGTGGTTGTAGTGGCCGCCGCCGTTGTTCTGCACGGCGGTGCGCTTGTCGGCCGGTACCTGCGAGAGGTCCTTGAGGACGTCCTCAATCGCCGTATCGGCCAGCGGGGTGCCCTCCAAGGCCGCGTTGACCTTGTCCACGTAGGCCTGGTGGTGCTTGTCGTGATGGATTTCCATCGTCAGCTTGTCGATGTGGGGCTCAAGCGCGTCATAGGCGTAGGGAAGCGGCGGTACGGTGTAGGCCATCGGGGCTCCTTCGGTAGGGAACGAGTGCTGGATGTAATTCATAGCGTGCAATCGAGCCGGAGGCGTGTTCGAGTTGTTCGCGGCGGGATTCGGATTTCTTTGGGCTACCCGGCATTGCGTCGCGCAACACGATGCGGGAGCGGAAGCCCGCATAGGATGTCGAACACGCCATGACCAGACTGACCGAGTATTTGCTGCCCACCGAGAAGCAGGCCCCCGCCGACGCGGAGGCGATCTCGCACAAGCTGATGGTGCGTGCCGGGCTGATCCGCCAGATGGGAGCGGGCATGTGGACGTGGCTGCCCGCCGGCTGGAGGGTGCATCAGAAGGTTGTGCAGATCGTCCGCGAGGAGATCGACGCGATCGGCGGCCGCGAGATGTTGATGCCGGTGCTGCAGCCGGCCGAGCCGTGGCGCAAGACCGGCCGACTGGAGATCGAGGAGCTGTTCAAGCTCAGCGACCGCAAGGGCTCGGAGCTGGTGCTGGCGATGACCCACGAGGAGGCTGTCACCTTCCATGTCGCGCAGACGGTCGACTCCTATCGCGACCTGCCGCTGACTCTCTACCACTTCCAGGTCAAGGAGCGCGACGAGCCGCGTCCGCGCGCCGGTGTGCTGCGCACGCGCGAGTTCGTGATGAAGGACTCCTACAGCTTCGACCGTGACCAGGCAGGACTCGAGGCGAGCTATGCGTTGCACGTGGGTGCGTATGACCGGATCATGCAGCGCACCGGCTTGCGCTTCTATCGCGTGGAGTCAGACGTGGGCATGATGGGCGGTCTGGGAGCGCACGAGTACATGGCGCCATGCCCGGCCGGCGAGGATCAGGTCGCGCTGGCGGACGGATACGCAGCCAACATGGAGGTCGTCGAGAAGAGTCCTGACTACCGCAAGGAAGGGGACGTCCACATGCTCGGCGAGCAGCGCCTGACGGTCGAGCCGGCGATCGAGATCGGCAACATCTTCAAGCTCGGCACGCGCTACTCCGAGCCGCTCGGCGCCACATACCTGGACGAGCATGGAGCGGAGCTGCCGATCTGGATGGGCTGCTACGGGATCGGTCCGGCGCGCGTGGTGGCCGCCGCGGTCGAGCAGTTCGCCGACGAGCACGGCATCTCCTGGCCGAAAGCGCTGGCGCCGTTCGCGGTGCACCTGGTGGCTGTGGGTCGTCCCGAAACGCCCGAGCGCGATGCGGCCGACGCGCTTTACGAGACGTTGCTCGCCGGCGGCGTCGACGTGCTGTATGACGATCGCGAGGCGAGCCCGGGGGAGAAGTTCGCCGACGCCGAGCTGCTGGGCTGTCCGGTGCGCTTGACCGTGGGTCGGCGCAGCCTGGAGTCGGGCGAGGTCGAGGTGCAGCTGCGGCGCGGGCGCGAAAGCGCTCCCGGATTGCCCCTTGGCGGCAAGCCGGCGGAGCTGCTGCGGGCGCTGGACGAGCTGTGCCAGAGCACCCCCTGACAGTTCGCCGCCTGGTCGGTCTCGATCGCTCCGGGCCGCCGCCGCCGCAGACGCTGTCGGGTCAGCCGTTGCGGCCGTGGACGATCCCCAACGCGATCGGCTTCGCGCGGCTCGCACTGATCCCCGTGTTCCTCGTGGTGGCGCTGTCGAGCCGCGACGGTGTGGATGCGCTGTCCGCCACCCTGTTCGCGGTGATCGGTTGGGGTGACTATGCCGACGGGATCGCCGCACGCGTGACGCGTCAGTACAGTCGTCTTGGCGCGCTGATGGACCCCGTCACCGACCGCTTGCTGGTCATAAGCGGCGTGGTCGTTTGCTGGCGCTTCGATCTGCTGCCGCGCTGGGCGCTCGCGGTGCTCGTGGCACGCGAGCTGTCGATGGTGGCGCTTGGTCGCTACGGGCTGAAGCGCGGGTTGGAGCTGCGCATCAACTGGCCCGGACGCGTGGGAGTGGCGCCGCTGATGGGCGCGCTGTTCTTCGCGATGTGCGGTCTGGGGACGCTTGCCGAAGTGCTGCTCTACGTTGGCCTTGCGCTGGCGCTCCTGGCCAGCGCCCTGTATGTGCGCTCCGGGCGCGCGCAGCTGCGCGCCGCTGGCTAGCTTGCCGCGTGCGCGCTCGGCACCGCCGGCGCGGCCGCGCGAGCGCGCCACATCGCAAGCAGCCGCTCGCCGGCGAGAAACGCCCCGATCGTACCGCTGCACAGCAGTAGCGCCATCAGGCTGACGTTGTAGCGCGGCTGGTCGTTGAACGGGGTCGCGAACGCGGATATCGCGAATAGCGCGCCGGTGCTCGTCACAAGGATGAAGCGACGTGTGAGGATCGTGCCGGCCAGCAGGCCGATCACGGCGAAGATCAAATAGATCTTGTGCTGTGCGGGGCTCGTGTCGGGATGGTAGGTGCCATTGCCGCCGGTCCATGCAACCGTCCACATCTTCCAGAACTTGCTCCACAGCATCGACGCGAACGCCGCCGGTTTGCCGAGCGCGTATTTGCGGATGTTGCTGAGGTTTTCTTCGGTGACCGCCGCATTCTCGGACATGCCTGGATGGCGCGCTTCGATCAGGCGGAAGACTGGCGCCGAGGATTGTTGCCAGTAGCGTCCGCAATCTTGTGGGAAGTGGCGGCAGACTTCGGGGGCGAGCTTCTCCTCGGTCGGCACCAGCTCGCCGTGGCCGGGCAGGTAGCTGCCGATGAAGAGCGCGTCGGGTCCGGCCGTGGTGAGCGGCACGAAGCGACCCTCCTTGCTCGACGCGTACAGCAGCCAGGGGGATAGCGTGAGCATCAGTGCCACGAGATAGATCCCGCCGCGCAGCAGGCCGATCTGCCAGCTGGGCCGCCCGGCGAGCCCCAAGGCCAGCGCGATCACGCCCATACCGACTGCCATGTCGCTGCGCGTGAGGCATGTGATGCCGCCCAGCACGCCGGCCGTGAGGAGCCACAACAGCTCGTTGCGCGTGCCATAGCGCGAGCGGGCAAATGCGGCCGACGCGATCGCGACCATCAGCACCAGCGCGCCGGTCGGCTCTGAGAGAAACGTGCGCGTGGCCTCGATCAGCGGCTCGTAGCTTGCCACCAGCGCGGTGGCGATCACGCTGGCCCATGGGCCGGCAAATACCCACGCGAGCACCGCCACCAGCATCAGCGTGAGAATGCCGGCCGCCAGTTGCGTGTATTGCGCGGGGCCGCTTGCGTGCGTTGTGAGCTTCAGCGAATGGTGACCCGACAGTCGCGTGGCGATCGCGAACGCGATCGAGGTCCCGGGGGGCCACTTGAACGTGGCGTAGCGTTCGTCGGCGAGGATCCGGTTGGCGTTGCCGACATAGCCGTTCTCATCCGCCGACAGGTGAGTGTTGGTGCCGACTGCCGTGTTGCGCGCGATACCGCCGGCGAGGGCGATCGCGAGGACCAGGACCAGCGCCAGCTTGCTTGCGGCGGTCAGGTTCGTGATCGGCCGCAGCCGCCGCATGGCACTCTCAGACACTCTAAAGCTCAACTTTACCTTCTGGTCTATACTCGTGCGTAGGAGCCTACGCCGTGTGGCGGCCAGGCTACGCAGGTTGTGCAGTAAGCCCAGCATCCTTGCGCAAGAGGAGATCGCTCGCTATGGACACGTTTCCCGACCTTGGCTCGATGACCGACAGTGAGCTCAAGGAGGTCATCCGTCAGCTCACCGACGAAGAGATGGAGATCTCCTACAAGCGACGTATCCTGCACGGCAAGATCGACATTCTGCGGGCCGAGCTCGTCTCCCGTCTGCGCGAGCAGCACAAGGAGGGCGAGATGGCGATCTCCGGCGATGACGTGAAGCGGCTGACCGACATCCTCGCCAGTCGTGGGGGCGGAGCCTCGGTAGACGAAGGAGATTGAGGGCCCACCCGCCCTGCCCGTCATGGCCCTGCACTGCCCCGAGTGTGGCTTCCTGAGCGACGAGGGCGCTAACTACTGTCAGCGTTGCGGCTCTCTGTTGCCGCGCGGCGAGGGGCCGTCCGGCGAGCCGGTGACCGCCACCTATCGGATCGACGACGCCGGTGAGTTCGTGCCGGTGGAGATCGAGGAGGTCACCGCCCGTGGACCCGCGCTTGTGATTCGCACCGGCGGGGGACGAGCGGGGGAGAGCTTTGCAGTCGACCACGAGCAGATGACGATCGGCCGTCGTCCGGACTCGAGCGTGTTTCTCGACGATGTGACCGTATCGCGCGACCACGCTCTGCTCGTGCGTCGCGGCGAGCACTGGTATCTCGACGACTGTGGGTCGCTGAACGGCACCTATGTGAACCGCTCCAGGATCGAGTCTCATCGCCTGGAGGAGGGCGACGAGCTGCAGATCGGCAAGTACAAGCTGACCTATCACGCACGCTGATGGCAACGATGCCCCAAACCCACCCTAAGGGCGAGACCAAGGGAGATGTCCACGTCTCCTCCGGCGTCGATGCGCCTAATGGCTCCAACGGGAGCAGCTTGCGTCAGAAATCGCTCACGATCGGCGCGGTTTGCAAGGCGCTCGTACAGGAGTTCCCCGATATCTCGATCTCCAAGATCCGCTATCTGGAGGATCAGAAGCTGCTGACGCCGCGGCGCACCCCCGGCGGGTACCGGCTCTACGCGCAGAGCGACGTGGCGCGGTTGCGCACGATTCTGAGAATGCAGCGCGACGAGTTTCTGCCGCTGCGGGTCATCCGCCAGGAGCTTGCCTCGGGACGCACTGATGACACGCAGGTGCCGCGCCCCGGACGTGAGGGCAAGCGCGCGTGGCACACGAGCGTGAGCGTGCGCGAGGAGACCGGTGCGCTGTATTCGCTTGAAGAAGTGCTGGAGGAGACAAACGCCGACGCGAAGCTCGTGCGCGAGCTGGAGGAGTATGGCGTGGTCAAGGGCGAGATGCGCGGTGGCACACGCTACTTCGACGAAACCGAGAGGGAGATCATCGGCGCGGTGTCCGAGCTGGCGCGCTACGGCGTGGGTGGTCGCAACCTGCGTGTATTTCGCTCCTCCGCGGACCGCGAGGCAAGCTTGCTGCAACAGATCCTCGCGCCGGCGCTGCGCTCGCGCAACCCTGAGCGTCGCAAGGATGCGGTCGAGGCGCTGGAGAATCTCGCGGCGGTCACAACTCACCTGAAGCATCTGTTGCTGGTGCGCGACCTACGCAAGATCGTAAGGTGAGCGCGACAGCGGAGCTGCGAGCGCTGATTCGGGACATTCCCGATTTCCCCAAGCCGGGGATCGTGTTCAAGGACATTACGCCGCTGATGGCCGACGCTGGCGCGCTGGAGCTTGCGGTGAGCGGACTGGCGGATTATGCGCGCTCGCGCAATGTCGAGTGTGTGCTGGCGGCCGAGGCGCGCGGATTCCTGCTTGGTCCGGCGCTCGCGCTCGCGCTCGGCGCTGGGTTCGCGCTGGCGCGCAAGCCCGGCAAGCTTCCGTATGACACCGTCAGTGCCGAATATGAGCTCGAGTACGGTTCGGACAGCCTCGAGCTGCACAGCGATGCGGTGCGGCCCGGCACTCGCGTGCTCGTGCACGACGACCTGCTCGCCACCGGAGGCACCGCCAGGGCGCTGTGCGAGCTCGTGCGCCAATTGGGGGGAGAGGTGGTCGGTTGCGGTTTTTTGATCGAGCTCGCGTTCCTGGATGGTCGCAAGCGGCTCGATCCGTATGACGCCCACGCGCTGCTGTCCTACGAGTCCTGAATGCCCACCGCGCACTGCACCCGCACGATCGCCGCCTCCCCGCGGGAGCTGTGGGACGTGCTTGGCGACCCTCACCACCTGCCGCGCTGGTGGCCGCGTGTGAACCGGGTCGAGGCGGTGGGCGACGACGCGTTCACGGAGGTACTGATCAGCGACAAAGGCAAAACTGTGCGCGCCGACTTCAGGCTGCTGGACACCGTTGAGTCCCAGCGGGTGGTCTGGTCCCAGCAGGTCGAGAACACGCCCTTTGCACGCGTGCTCAAGAGTGCCGAGACGGAGATCAGCATCGCCGAGGCCGGCACCGGCGGGAGCACGGCGAGCACGGTCACGATCGAGTTGCGCCAGACACTGCAAGGCTTCCTTGCGCGTCTCGGCGGGCGACTCGTGCGTCGCGCCGCCAACTCCACGATCGAGGAAGCGCTCGACGGCCTGGAGCGGATCGTTGGCCACTGAACGGATGCGCTGGTGGGGGTGGGGCGATCCGGCGCATCCACCCGGACTGCCTGCGCACGCGCTGGGCTTTCTGCGCGAGACCGTCGGCGTGGGCGTGAGACCGCGCCCTGCGGTGGCGCTTGAACACGTGCGGCTCGATCGTCCCACGATCTCCTCGACCGCGCTTGAGGAGTTGCGCGAGATCGTGGGCACACAACACGTGCGCGACGATCATGCCGAGCGTGTCGGGCATGCCGCGGGCAGGGGTTACCCAGACCTCGTACGCCTGCGCGCCGGGGCGCCCGCGGGTGCCCCTGATGCTGTGCTGTATCCCGCCTCGCATGAGCAGCTGCGCGCGCTGCTGTTGGTCTGTTCGCGGCGCTCGCTCGCGGTCGTGCCGTTCGGCGGTGGCACGAGCGTGGTGGGTGGGGTGGAGCCGTTGCGGGGCTCCCACAGTGCGGTGGTGGCACTTGACATGCAGCGCATGGCGAGCGTGCTGGAGCTCGACGAGCAATCGCTCATGATCCGCGTGCAGGCGGGCGCCAGGGCACGAGAGCTGGAGCGCTGGCTGGCGGCCAGGGGGTTGACGCTTGGGCACTTCCCGCAGTCGTTTGAGTACGTGACGCTCGGCGGTTGCGCCGCGACTCGCTCAGCCGGACAGGCCTCGACTGGCTATGGACGCTTCGAGCGCATGGTCAAGGGTCTGCGGATGGTTGCGCCGGCGGGCGATATCGAGCCGGCGGCGTTCCCGGCGAGTGCCGCCGGTCCCGATCTGCGCGAACTGCTGGTCGGCTCGGAGGGTACGCTCGGCGTGATCGACGAGCTCAGCCTGCAGGTGCGCCGGGCGTCTGGAAAGCGAATATACGAAGGTGTTTTCTTCGACAGCTTCGCGGCGGGGGTGAGCGCGCTTCGAGAGCTCTCCCAGGCCCACTGCGCTCCCGATGTGGCGCGACTGTCAGACGTTCAGGAGACGCGCATGTCGCTCGCGCTCGCCGGCTCTGGCGGAGCGAAGGGTCGTATCGGCCGCGTCTACCTGGGCGCGCGCGGCTATCGGGAGGGTTGCCTTGCGATCCTCGGCTTCGAGGGCAGCATCGAGGAGGTAGGTGCGCGTCGAGCATTGGCGATCGAGATCGTGCGACGCGCAAGCGGGCTGCGTGTGGGGCGCTCGCCCGGCAACGCGTGGCTTCACTCGCGCTTCTCAGCGCCCTATTTGCGCGACGAGCTGCTCACTCATGGGGTGATGGTCGAGACGCTGGAGACCGCCACGCGCTGGTCGAACCTAACAAAGTTGCACACCCGGGTGGGCGGAGCGATCGACGATGCCCTGCGAGCATGTGGCACTCCCGGACTGGTGATGTGTCACGTCTCACATCTGTATGAGACAGGCGCCTCGCTGTATTTCACGTTCCTGGCTTCACAACAGGAGGACGAGGAGATCGAGCAGTGGCGCGCCGTCAAGGCGGCGGCGAGCAGCGCGATCGTGCAAGGCGGCGGCACGATCACCCATCATCACGCCGTCGGGCGCGATCACGCACCGTGGATGGAACCCGAGGTCGGTGGTCTCGGGTTGGGGGCGTTGCGAGCGCTCAAGGAGGAGTTCGACCCGGCAGCAATTATGAACCCGGGGAAGCTATTGCCCTGACGCATCGCCCTACCGGCTACTCGCCTCGCCGGCCGTGTGCCGAGACGCTCCACGCATCCCGCCGTGAAATGAGTCGAGCAAGGGAAGCTGGATCAGTGCAGCGCGAACGTGCCCGCCATCACGATCGGGCCCGGTTCTTTGGGGTCGGTGCTGGTCTCGCGGGTGATGATCAGCTTGTGGTAGTCACCGGCATTGCTGGGCAGCGGGCCTCCGCCTTCCATGCGGCCGTTGGAGTTGACCGTCGGCGCCTTGCCCAGCGGTGTCGAGTTTGACTGCGAGTTGTACAACCACACCGCATAGAAGAATCCTGAGGAGGAGGGCAATCCTTGGGCTGCCACATAGAACGCGCGACGGCCGCCCTCGGAGAGCACGTACGCCACTCCGGTAGCTTTGAGCTCCGGTTCGCCGGGGGTCAATGTGATCGTCTTGTCAAGCGTTGGCTTGCTGGCACTCGACTTCGAGGTCGACGTGGTCTTGGAAGTCGTGTTGGTAGTTGAGCTCGAGCTTTTCCCGCCGCCGCCGCTGGAGATCAGGACCACGGCGAGGACGATCACGACGACGATCGCGCCCAGCAACAGCAATCCCCCTCTCCTGGAGCTCGCCGACGTGGAGCGTGGGCGCAATGGGGGGCGATCTGACACATCCTCCGGCCCGGGTCGAGCCGCTGGACGAGAGCGCGGCGCACCCGTGCCTCCGCTTGTGGCCGAGCGCGGTCCGCGCTCGCCGGCAACCGCACCGCGTCCCGTGCTCGCCGGTTCGTCCGCGAGCGCGTCGAGTGCGGCGTGCGCGCGTTCGCGCACCGCGCTCTCGGGGATCGCGAGCATGTCGGCCACCTCGCTATAGCTGCGGCCGCGCTCGAGCAACAGCGACAGCACGGCGCGCTGGTCAGGTGGCAGTCGGTCGAGTTCGGTCATCGTGGTGGAGATCGGGTGGCCGTCTTGCGCTAGACGGAGGACGGATCGTAGGCCATCGCGTTCCGCTGGACGCCGATCGCGGACCGTAGGCTATCGTGGCCGGCCGATGGCCATACCACCTGTCGCCGATCTCAACGATGCGCTGCTGGGCTTCGACCGTCTCTACGGGATCGAGTTTGTGGAGCTCACCGACACCAGCGCCCGTGCGCGGGTCGCCGTTCGAGACGAGCTCAAGCAGCCGGCCGGACTGGTCCATGGCGGTGTGTACGCGTCGCTGGCGGAGTCGCTCACCTCGATTGCGACCGGCATGACGGTGCTAGACGAAGGCTATGTGGCGATGGGGATGTCCAACAGCACGAGCTTTCTACGGCCTGTGACCGAGGGCACGGTGCACGCGCAAGCCACGCGCTTGCACCGCGGACGAACCACGTGGGTGTGGGACGTCACGTTCACCGACGAGGACGGGCACACGTGTGCGCTCACGCGCATGACGATCGCCGTGCGACCGTTGCGCGACGCCGTGCGACCGTTGCCCGACTGACGATCCGCGGGATCGCTCGCCTGAGAACGGGGCGGTGAGGCAACGCACTGGCCTTCTCGAGATTTGCTGGGCGAAATCTCTGGGGAGGCTAGGCGGCGGGTCCGCGCGGCACGCTCACACCACTCGGGACTTGGCCCGGCAGGGGCACCTTGTCAAAGTGCGTGTCGGGTAGCGCCGCCGGCAACGGTTCCAATGGGCCGCCCACTTCGTTGATCGGAGCCATCATGCTCAGTGCTTCGCGAGCCAGCGAGGCACGGTCGGCGTACACGCTGACGACTACCACGCCGGTCGCCAGTGCAAGTGTCCTGCCAGCGCGCGAGCTGCTCACCTTGGCGTTCCTGACCGCCGTCACGGAAGTAGCGGTGGCGCCGCCCGGAAGGAAGCTGTTATCGGGCGAGGTCACGATCGAGAGCGGGGTCACGCACGTGTATTGGCCGCCGATCACGCAGTCCCCATAGCGGATCGACACGGCCTCGCTTGGGTCGATGCTCACCCCGCTGATCGGCAACCCGGCGAACTTCAGTCCCGCCCAGTACACCGGGAAATGGCTCTGCACCATCACCGTCTCCAGTGGCTTTGGCCCGATCGGCTCGTCCTGGATGGTGTTTCCGCATGAGCCCAGCGCGAGCGCGCACATGACAAATGCCCCGGCGAGCCACGTGCGGCTCGGCAGAGGAGAGGGTAAGCGCCGCTCGATCACGCAGGCAGGGTAACCCTTCCAACGCTTGTGACGATCTGGGTGCCGAGTCGTCATATGTATGGTACGGTTCAGACCGTGTCGTCCATTATGGATCATCCTTTCTGTATCTTCCAGGAGGTATCGTAATGTCCCGCCGCGTCTGCCGTTTGCTGTGCCGCGCCGCGCCCCGCGGGTCAAACCGGGTCTACAGGGTCCTTGGTGCGCTGGTGCTCGGCCTCACCGCGAGCGTCGGGTATTGCGCGGCGCTGGCACCGGCAACGGCTGGGGCGGCGGGTTCGTGCCCCAACGAACAGGTGCGCATCGAGGAGCCCTACGCGCTGGCGCTGCCCGACTGCCGCGCCTATGAGCAGGCCTCGCCGGTCGAAAAGAACTACGCGGACGCGCTCGGCTCCGTCACGAGCGTTCGCGCCGGCGCATCGGGCGAAGCCATCACGCTCGACTCGCTGGGCACGTTCCCGCTCGGCGCGGGGTCCTCCGGCGAAGGGTCTTTTGGCGCGGGGTCCGCCGGTGAAGGGTCCTCGCAATTGTTCAGCGCCTATCTGAGCGCTCGTGGCGCGGAAGGGTGGCCGACGCAGAACCTGGAGCCCGGGGTCAACCCCGGTGGCAGCGCCTCGCCGCTGGCCGTCAGCGAAGACCTCGCCTACACGTTCGAGCTCTCCAGCAACGAACCGCCACTCTCAAGCGAAGCGGGGGTGGTGGAAGGGGCGCAGGCGCTCTACATGCGCAACAACCTTACGGGGGCCTATCGCCTGCTGTTTCAGCTCGCCCCCGGCGAAAGCGCCAGTTTCTTCTTCGTCGCGGCCGCCGCGGGAGACTCGCGGGTCTTCTTCGAATCGGCCAACCCTCTGGTCCACGGCGCGCCGGCCGGGGTGCGCAACCTGTACGAATGGCACGCGGGGCAGCTCGCCCTGGTGAACGCGCTGCCCGGGGGCGCCGTCTCCGATGGCGGCGCGGCGGGCTGGCGCGGTCCAGGCGCCGCCGAAGAAACGGTCGAACTGCCCGACCATTCGCCCGGGCAGGTGTCCTACCTCGCAGAAAACGCCGTGTCCGAAGACGGCTCGCGGGTCTATTTCACCGATCTTCTCAACGAACGCCTCTACCTGCGCGAGTCGGCGCCCGGCGGCACGGGCGAAACGCTGGAAGTCTCGCGTGGGCCGGCGGCATGGCTGGCCGCGACTCCCGACGGCTCGCAAGCGTTCTACACCGAAGACGGCGTGCTCTTCCGCTTCGAGGTGCAAGGAGGGAGTGGCGCGGGCGGCGGGCAGAGCACCGCGTTGACGCCGCCCGGCGGCGAAGTGCAAGGGGTGCTCGGTGTCGCCGACGATGGCTCCTACGTCTACTTCGCGGCGAACGGCGTGCTCATGTCTGGCGGGGTCTCTGGCGCCGGCAACATCTACGTTTGGCACGAAGGCACGGTTGCGCTGGTGAGCAGCGCTGGCGAAGAAGACGATTGGAGCGCCCACACGCTGCTCTACGACAGTGTGGCGCGCGGCGGTCCCGCCGAAGGGGTGAGAACGGCGCGCGTCAGCTCCGACGGGCGCACGCTCCTGTTCAGCTCGAGGATGAACCTCAGCGGCTATGACAATCACGGCGCGGGCGGGAATTGCAGCGAACACGAAGAACTCGCGTCGTGCGACGAGCTGTACGTCTATAGCGCGAGCACGGGTGGGGTGACGTGCGCCTCGTGCAATCCGCAGGGGGTCCCCGCAACGCACGACGCGCTGCTCTACCACGCGAGCAGCGACGGCTCGATCGCGCCGCCGACGCTGTACCCCTGGGATCTTCCGCGCAACCTCTCCGCCGACGGCAGCAGGCTCTTCTTCGAGACCGAAGAAGCGCTGCTGGAAGGCGACTCCAACAGCGTCATGGACGTGTATGAGTGGGAGCGCGAAGGCTCGGGCACCTGTGCGGCCGGGCACAACGGTGGCTGTCTGTACCTGATTTCCTCGGGCGTCAGCAGCGAACCGTCGTATTTCGCGCAAGCGAGCTCCAGTGGGGGCGATGTGTTCTTCTTCACGCGCCAGCAGCTGGTGGGGCAGGACGAAGACGAGCTGGTCGATCTCTATGACGCGCGCGCGGGCGGCGGCATCGCCGCCCAGAATCCCCCGGCGCCCGCGGCCCCGTGCCTTGGTGAAGCCTGCCACCCCGCGCAGGCGCCTGTGCCGGCCGTGGGCCTCCCGGTCAGCCAGCTGTTCTCGGGTCCGGGGAACAGCGCACCGGCGGTGGAAGCGACGGTTGTTGCGAAACCGAAACAGAAACCGAAACCGAAACTGAAGTCGAAACCGAAGCCAAGGTCGTGCCGGAAGGGCTACGCGAAAGCGAAAGGCAGGTGCGTCAAGCGGGTGCGCCCTGAGCGCAAAGGCAAGCAAGCCGGCAACAGGGGGAGGGCAGAGCGATGAGCGGCAACCACACAGCGACGAGTGCCACACACACGGCGACGGGTGGGGCGAGCGCGTGGCCTGGCGAGGCAAGCATCGACCCGAACGGGACGAGCGTGCGTGGTGCAGGGCGCTTGCATGGCCCCTTGCTCGCGCTGGCCGCGATGTCGGCCGTGGCGTTGCTTGTGTTTCCCGCGGCGGCCTGCGCGAGCGGGGGGTTCGGGATCGAAAGCGTCGAAGTGCGCGCCGAAGAAGAAAACGGGGCACCGGCGACGCAGGCGGGCTCCCATCCCTACGCGCTGACGGTGAAATTCGCTCTGAATCGCAAACCTCTCAGTCAGGCACAGAAGGAAGCGGGGCTGGGGGACGCGGGGCCGTTTGGACAGGAAATCGCCGAAGGCGACCCCAGGGACGTCGAAACGACGCTGCCCGCCGGGGTGGCGGTCAACCTGCTCGCGGTGGCGCAGTGCTCCGAACAGGAGCTTGCAAAGCAGGCGTGTACGGCCTCGAGCCAGGTCGGGGACATAGCAGTCGATTCTCCCTTTGCCCTCGTCTCTCTCGCGGGCGAGATCCCTGTGTTCAATGTCGCGCCGTCCTCGCCGCAAGTGGCCGGTGCGCTTGGCTTCACCTTCGCGGGCGTCGGCTTCATCGCGCATATCATCGGCAGCGCTCACTCCGGTGGGGATTATGGGATCTCGGCGCTCGCGCCCGGTCTGCCGCAGGGTCTGGACACGGACGGCTTGACGCTGACGTTGTGGGGCGACCCGTCGGCCGCGAGCCACTGCCACCAGCAGTTCATCGGGGGACCGTGCGTCGCGGTGCCGGCGGGCGAACAGCCGTTTCTGACGTTGCCGACGTCGTGCCCGAGCGAGGAGAGCGCGGCGGTCCGCGAAGAACTGTCGCTGTCGGCACGCGCCGACTCCTGGCGGGAACCGGGGGTCTGGACCCCGACGATCCTCTCGACTCCGCTCGCGGCGATGACGGGCTGTCAGAAGCTCAGCTTCACGCCCTCGATCGAAGTGAGACCCGAAACGAGTGTCGCGGAGACGCCCACGGGTGTGAGCATCGCACTGAAGATCCCGCAGGTGGAGGCGCTGGGGTCGCTCGCCGAGGCCAACCTGCGCGAAGCGGTGGTTACGCTGCCGGCGAATCTTGTGGTCTCGCCCGCGGCGGTGAGCGGTCTTGCGGGGTGCAGCGAAGCGCAGATCGCCCTGTCAAGCCCCGCCCCCACGGCGTGCCCGGCAGCTTCGAAGGTGGGCACCGTGCAGGCGGGCACGCCGCTGCTCGACCATCCAGTGGGCGGGTCGGTGTACCTGGCCCAGCAGGGCAACGCGGGGGCCGCTCAGGGCTCCAACCCGTTCGGCTCGCTGATCGCGCTGTACGTCGTCGTGGAAGGCAGCGGCGTACAGATCAAGGCGGCAGGCGAAGTCAGCCTCAACCAGCTCACGGGACAGCTCACCACCCGCTTTCGCGACCTTCCGCAGCTCCCCTACAGCGAAATGACGCTCAACCTGTTCGGCGGCCCGCGCGCCTCGCTCGTGCCCGACGCGTGCGGCCTGTACACGACGAGCGCGCTGTTGAGCCCCTGGTCGGCGCCGGAATCGGACCCCTCCATCGCGTCGGCCGAAGCGCAGAGCAGCTTCACGGTCGACTCGGGTTGCAGCACCGGCGAGTTTGCTCCCGCGTTCACGGCGGGCGCGACGAGCAACCAGGCGGGCGGCTACAGCCCATTCGTCACGACCTTCACGCGCCAGGACTCAGAACAGGGCCTCGCCTCGATCCAGGAGCACATCCCCACCGGTCTGCTCGGCTCGGTCGCGCACGTGCCCTTGTGCGGCGAACCGCAGGCCCAGGAAGGCACGTGCGGTCCGGAAAGTCAGATCGGCACGATCTCCGTCGTCGTCGGACCGGGTACCGACCCGTTCGAGGTCCCGCGCGGGCGCATCTACCTGACCGGCCCACCTCCCGGCGGGGATCCCAATCTATCCGGCGCGCCCTTCGGCCTGTCGGTCGTCGTGCCCGCGCGCGGCGGCCCGTTCGACCTCGGCAACGTGATCGTCAGGGCGGCGCTGCAGATCAACCCGCAAACATCGGCGGTGACGGTCGCCACCGGCCCGCTTCCCCTGATGCTGCAGGGCGTATCCGCGCTTGCCCGCAGTGTGACCGTCGAAATCAACCGGCCCGAATTCATCTTCAACCCGACCAACTGCGACCCCAAGACGATCTCAACCGTGATGGACGGCTCCGCGGGCAGCGTCGCGAGCGCTTCGGTGCGCTACCAGGCCACCGACTGCGCGACGCTCGCGTTCAAGCCACGCTTCTCGGCCTCAACCTCCGGCCACACCTCCAGAGTCGATGGAGCGAGCCTTGAAGCCAAGCTCGTATACCCGCCTGCCCCGGCTGGCACACAAGCCAACATCGCCAAGGTCAAGGTCGAACTGCCAAAGCAGCTTCCCGCACGCCTCACGACGCTGCAGAAGGCGTGCCTGGCAAGGACGTTCGAAGCGAACCCCGCAAGCTGCCCGCCGGCGTCGGTCGTCGCCGTGGCCAGCGCCACCACACCGCTCTTGCCCGTGGGGTTGAGCGGTCCGGCCTACTTCGTCTCCTACGGCGGCGCCAAGTTCCCCGAACTGATCGTCGTGCTCCAGGGCGACGGTGTCACCGTGTATTTGCACGGCGAAACGTTCATCTCCAAAAGCGGGATCACAAGCTCGACGTTTCCGGCGGTCCCCGACGTTCCCGTCGGCAGCTTCCAACTGCGCTTTCCCCAAGGCCGCGACTCGGCGCTTGCGGCAAACGGCGACCTGTGCACCTCCAAACTCACGATGCCCACGGAATTCGTCGCGCAAAACGGGGCGCGGCTGAAGCAGGCCACGAAGATCGTTGTGACGGGATGCCCACCCACCCGCCCACATCCTCGCCCCAAAGCCGCCGGTCACGCGCGCAAGCACATGGCCAGGCACCGCAAGCGTTCCGCTGAGAGTCACGCCAAGCGCGCCATCGAGACCGATCCCAACAAGCACGAGAGGAGCTGACGATGCACAGAGCGCCGATATGCGGAGCACCGTTGCGCAGAGCACCCATACTCACAGCCGCGCTCGTCCTTGGCCTAATGGGGTCGGCCATGTGGATGGCGGCGCTTGCCACGGCGAGCCCCGTGGTCACGCTCAAAGCAAAGGCTGTGCCGATCCCTGTCAACCTGAGCAACCCCCACAGCGCGACCTACCCCGGGACTGGCGCGATCCTCGGCGCCCCAGTCGCCCTGGAAGCGGAACTCACGATCGGCGGCAGCGAATACGGAGGCTCTCCCTCGCCGCTCACGGGCGTCAAGTTCTACATCCCCGCGGGCGTCAAGATAAACCCACAAGGGTTCGCCACCTGTTCGGAAACCACGCTCAAGGAACAGGGTGCCGGTGGGTGTCCGAAGCAGTCGCTCGCCGGCGCCCTGGGCGAAGCCAACGGCGTCGTCAGCTTCGGCGAATCGCGCGTGCACGAGAAAGTCACGGTACAGGCGCTATTCGCCGTGGGCGGCGGTCTGTTCTTCTATGTGGTCGGCGACACCCCCGCCTCGCTCGAACTCATCTCCAAGGGGACACTAACCGGCAAAGCCAATCCTCCGTTCGGCATGGTGTTCGCGGGCGAAGTGCCCCTGGTCGAATCGGTGCCCGGGGCACTCGACGCGTCGGTCGAACAGATCAAGGTCAAGGTCGGCGCCGCGTTCAAGCGGGGCAAAAAGCTCGTCTCCTACGGGACCGCGCCCAGGACGTGCCCCAAGAGCCGCTTCTTCCCCGTCAAGGTGGAACTATCGTTTCTCAGCGGAGAAACAGTTCCAGCTGAATCCCGGATCCCATGCCCCAAGGGAGCCGGCCGCGAGTGAGGCTTGGGCTTCTAGGGGTACGCATTCGACGATACGGTCCAAAGCATATGGCATGGACCATATGGTGAGGTATTCTGCGCGCAAATGTCCGAACCGCGCCTGAGCGAGACCTCCTACCTGGTATTGGGCATGCTGGAGCAGCTACAGCCGGCGACTCCCTATGACCTCAAGCAGGTGGCAGAACTCAGCTCGAACTATTTCTGGACGGTTCCCCACAGCTTGCTCTACTCCGAGTGTGAGCGCCTGGCCAGGGCGGGTTTACTCAGCGAAGAGCGCGAACAGACAGGGCGGAGGCGGCGGATCTACAGAGTCACGGAGGCCGGAGTGGACGCGCTGAAAGAGTGGCGCGCCGAGCCGGGGAGGGCTGTCAGCGAGCTGCGCGACCTTGGTTACCTCAAGTTGTTCCTCGGAGCCGACCCTGTGATGCTCGCGAAGGCATACCTGCCCGAACACGAAGCCACCCTGCAACAGTTCGAAGAGCTGCGCAACGCGAGCGGAGGGAATGGAGTTCCCCGCGGCCCATGGCTGGCGTTCGACGCTGGAATCGGGCACCTGCGCGAGCGCGTGCGCTTCTGGAAGCAGATACTCGACGAGCAGGCGAGTGACGAATGAGCCGAACGAGAGCATCCGGTGGCTCGGCACGGCCGGCCACGGCCGGCCAGCCGATCCCCCGAGCACGCGCCTCGACTGCAGCGTATTAGCCGCGATAGGCGTTGGTGATCGGCATGCGCCGATCGCGCCCGAACGCACGCTCGGTGATCTTGATGCCCGGTGGCGCCTGGCGGCGCTTGTACTCGGCGAGGTCCACGAGCCTCGCCGTGCGCTCCACGTCCGCGGGCGGCAGCCCTTCGGCGATCAGCTGCTCGCGGCTACGGTCAAGCTCGATATAGCCGTGCAAAATGCGGTCGAGCACCTCATACGGGGGCAGCGAGTCCTGGTCGACCTGGCCCTCGCGCAGCTCGGCCGACGGAGCGCGCTCGATGATCGACGGCGGGATCGGTGCGCGTGCGGCGGGGGCTTTGACGAGCGCCTCAACCGCGGATGGATCGTTACGCCAGCGCGCCAGCCGATACACGAGCGTCTTGGGGACGTCCTTGATGACCGCAAAGCCGCCCGCCAAGTCGCCATACAGCGTCGTGTAGCCAACTGACATCTCCGACTTGTTGCCGGTCGCGAGCACCAGCCAGCCAAACTTGTTCGACAGCGCCATCAAGAGGTTGCCACGGATGCGCGCCTGCAGATTCTCCTCGGTCAGGTCCGCCTCCAGACCCAGGAAGTCTGGTTGCAGCGTCTGCATGTACGCGTCCATCGTGGGCTCGATCGCATACTCGTGTGCCCGCACACCCAACGCGCTCGCAAGCGCGCGCGCATCGTCCTGCGTCGCCGAAGAGGAGAAGGGGGAGGGCATCACCGCCACGTTCACGCGCTCCGAGCCCAGCGCGTCTGTCGCCAGGCACGCCACGAGCGCCGAGTCGATCCCGCCCGAGAGCCCCAGCACGACCGCGCCAAAACCGTTCTTCTCCACGTAATCGTGCAATCCCAGTAGCAGCGCCTCGTAAACCTCACGCTCCAGTGGCGAGATCGGAGCGCGCAAGTCGCCTTGCCTGGCGGGCGAGATCTGAGCGCACAAGCGTGCTGAGCTCTCCGCGGAGGACGAAACGGCAACGGCCGGTTTGGCGAGCGAGGGGATCGCTGCACGCGCCGGCTCCGGCGAATGAGCGACAGAACCGCGGGTACGCCCATCATCCCCCCCAAAATCAAGCTCCAGGTCGCACACGAGCATGTCCTCCTCGAACTGCGCGGCACGAGCAAGTGGCTCGCCTGTCGGGGCGAGGACAAACGAATGACCGTCAAACACGAGCTCGTCCTGGCCACCCACCAGCGCGCAATACGCGACGTACGCGCCCGTCTCGCGCGCGCGCTTGGCAAACAGCGCTTCGCGCTCGGCGCCCTTGCCCGCGTGATAGGGCGAGGCTGAGACGTTCACGATCAGGCTCGCCCCCGCCATGGCCTCGCTGGCGCCCGGCGGTCCGGCGACCCACAGGTCCTCGCACACCGTCACACCGATCCGCACCGTGCTCAACTCGCCTGCTTGCCTGCCGTGTGCCCTTTGGGTATGCCCTTCAGGGTGCTTGCCGTGTGCCCCCTGGGTATGCCCTTCAGGGTGCGCCCCGCCATGGGGTGTGCCCGTCAGGGCGATCGTGGCCCCGTCCGGCTCGCCCGCCCTGAAGTAACGCTGCTCGTCAAACACCCCGTAGTTGGGCAGATGCACCTTGTGATACACGCTGCTCACCGCGCCGTCGCTGAGCACAGCCGCGGCGTTGTACAGGACCGTCGCGATCGGGCCCGGCGAGCCCGGCACAGGGCCGCGCACGGCTCCCGCGATCCGCTCGGGAAAGCCCACGATCGCCACGATCCCCGCGGTCTGGGCCGCGAGCTCGGCAAGCTTCGCGCCCGTGTCGGTGAGAAAATGCTCGCGCAACAGCAGATCCTCGGGCGGATAGCCGGTCAGCGCAAGCTCTCCAAACAGCACCAGCTGCGCGCCCGCGCGCTTGGCGGCATCGATGCCCCCGGTGATCAGGGTCGCGTTGCCCTCCAAGTCGCCGACGGTCGCATTGATCTGGCATAGAGCCAGCCGCAAGCCGGAGCTCATCCGACGCTCATCGCCTTCGTTCGGAGGGCACTAACGCGCTGCCACCGCTCGCGGCCGGCGCGCGCGCCCAGACTTGGACCCGCGCGGGCCGCCCAACCCGGCGGCGCTCGCGAGCGCCGCGATCGCGCGCTCCAGCTCGCGCGCGATCGTCTCAAGCTCCGGCAGCGCATCGTAGTCGGCAAGCAGGCCAAAGCCGAGCTGGCCGTCATAGCTCATCACCGCGATCCCCAATGCCTGGCGGCGCGCGAGCGGCACGACCGGATACAGCGCCCGCAAGCGGTGGCCCATCAGATACAGCGGGAACTGCGGACCCGGCACGTTCGTCACGACCACGTTGAAGAAGCGCTGGCGCGCCTGCAGGCGCGCGGCCTGGCTGAGGATCGTCGGCGGCGCGAAGCCGGCGAGGTTGGTGAGCGTCTCCGCGCCCACAGCCTGCCCAGAGTGCTTGAGGTCCTCCATCGCCAGGCGCACCTGCGCCAGGCACTCGACCGGGTCGACGATCCCGACCGGCAGCGGCGCCCACATCGCGGCCACGCGGTTGCCCAGGGCGCCGCGCTCGACGTCCGCGCGGATCGACACTGGCACCATCGCCTTCAGTACCAGCCCTTCGGTGTCATATCCCTGCGCGCGCATGTGATGGCCGAGCGCGAGGCTGACCGCCGCCAGCACCACGTCGTTGAGCGTGCCTCCGAGCGCGTTCTTGATCGCCTTGAACTGTGCGAGATCGGCGTCGACCCATGTGTAGCGCCGGTGCGCGCTGATGTCGACGTTGAACGGGCTTGGCGGCGCCGGCGCGTTGATTCCCGCGAGCGTGGTCGCGCCCACGCCGACGATCGCATCCTTCACGTGCGCAAGCGCCCGACGTGGGGTGCGCAGGACGGCTCGTGCCCCGCGCACCATCTCCGCCGGCACGGTCGAGCGCTCCACCAGCGCGTCGGCCAGCAGCTTCGCCGACCCCGGCAATGGGCGCGCAACCCACGGCGCCGCGGGACGCGGAGGGGCGGGCGGGTCCGATACATCGGGCTCCAGATCGAACAGCACGGTCGTGATGTCCACGCCTGAGATCCCGTCGACAAGCGCGTGATGGGTCTTTGCGATCAACGCAAATCGTTCTCCCGCCATGTGCTGCACGAGCCACATCTCCCACAACGGCTTGGATCGATCCAGTCGCTGGGAGAACAGGCGTCCCGCCAGCTGCTTGAGCTCGGTCACGTCTTCAGGGCGCGGCAGCCCGGTGTGGCGGATGTGATAGCGCGGATTGAAGTGCGGATCGTCAGTCCACACCGGACGGCCCTGGTCGAACGGCACGAACGCGAGCCGCTGGCGATAGCGCGGCACCAGATGCAGCCGCGAGAGGATGTGCTCCACGAACTGCTCATACGGCGGCGCCTTGCCCTCGAACACCATCACCGAGGCCACGTGCATGTGCGCGGAGCCGTGATCCTCCAGGTGCAGGAAGGTCGTGTCCAGGCCGGTGAGGCGGTCAGGGTTTGCCATCGGGTTTGATTGTCGCGGGTCTCGGGCGTGGCGTCAACGCGGTGGCGCTCAAGGGTTGGCCAGGAGCGTGTGCGCGCCGACCTCGTCGATCGACGCGTGGCCTGAGAGCGCCATGTTGAGATCGAGCTCGGCCAGGAACGCGCGCAGCACCTCGACCACGCCCTGCTCGCCGCCGAGCGCAAGGCCCCACACGTATGGACGTCCGAGACACACCGCGCGTGCACCCAGCGCAAGCGCCTTCAGCGCGTCGGAGCCACCGCGGATGCCGCTGTCGAACAGCACCTCAAGGCGATCGCCGACCGCCTCCACCACGCCCGGCAGCGCTTGCAGCGATCCGATCGCCCCGTCCACCTGGCGTCCGCCGTGGTTGGAGACGATGATCCCCTCGATCCCGTGCTCGACCGCCAGTAGGGCGTCCTCGACGCTCTGGATGCCCTTCAGCACGATCGGCAGTTTCGTGCACTCGCGCAAGAACTCCAGGTCAGACCACGTCACAGACGGGTTTGAGAACTGCCACGCCCAGTAGGCAACGGCGGTCTGCATGTCCTCCTCGGGTGGCTTGGGCAGCGCCGCGCGGAACACGGGGTCCTGCATGTAGTTGACGTTGCCCTCGCCGCGCAAGAACGGCAGGAAGCCCTCGCTCAAATCGGCCGGGCGCCAGCCCAGCAGCCAGGTGTCGAGCGTCACCACGATCGCCTTGTACCGAGCTCGCTCGGCGCGCTCGATGAAGCTGCGCGCAAGCTCGCGGTCGCGCGGCCAGTACAGCTGATACCAGCACGGCTGCTCCCCGGCCGCCTCTGCTATCTGCTCGATCGTGTGCGACGCGGCAGTGCTCGCGATCAGCGGCACGCCCACCTGCGCCGCGGCGCGCGCGGAGGCTAGCTCGCCGTCGGCATGCGCCACCGTCTGCACCCCGATCGGCGCGAGCAGCACCGGTGCCGAGAGCTTCATGCCGAGCACCGTGCGCTCCAGTGTGCGCTCGGACACGTCGCGCAGCATCCGCGGCACGATCCGCCAGCGGTCAAACGCCTCGCGGTTCGTGCGGATCGTGTGGCCGCGTCCGGCACCGCCCTGGATGTAGCCGCGCGGGCCGCGCGCGAGCATCGCGTAGGCGTCGCGCTCCAGCTCGCGCCAGTCAAGCGGTCGGGCAGGCTTGCGCCCGCCGAGCATTCCAGCCGCATAGATTTCGTGCTCGTAGTTGGAGAAGGGAGGCTCGGTGGGCATGCCCGCCATCCTATTCGGACGCGTCGAATGCGGTCGAGTAAAGTGTTCGGCACAATGGCGAGCGACGGATACGGCACGACCGCTGCCGGAACAGCGATCACCGACGAGCTGATTGGTGAGCTCGTCGCTAGGGCCGAGGCAGGCTATGACGTCGAGGAGATTCTACGCCGTCGTTACGAGCAGGCGTCCACGGAAGGTTCAGCAGGTGACGTTTGACCAATCCAAGATCGGGCAGGTCGTGGCGGCGCAGATGGAGGCGCTCGAAGGACGCTATGGCGACGATTGCGAGATCGGCAACGTTTGCACGATCGTCGAGGTGCTGGGCCCGCACGGCTCCGACGTCTCGGTGCGCTCAAACGAAGCACGCCCACACACGACGATCGGCCTGCTGCGCATGGCCGAGGCAATGATGCTCAATCGGCTCGGCGCCGCGGGGCGTGGCGAGGAGGAGTAGGCGGGGCAGGGCTTGGAGGGGTGCGGTCAGCCATCGCGAACATAGAGTTCAATCTATTCCAATAGTCCTGGACTTTTGCTTGGATACGTGCGACGATAACCGTGCGCTGCGTGGCGGCGTAGTGAGTGCTCCGCGGTGCGATCCATAGGGTCGGACCGTGCTCTGCTAGACGACGAGCGTGCGGCCCGACGATCCAAGTGTCTCGGAAAAGGCCCCAACCGGGTCTCGGACGAGAGAAAGGTTCGATCGAGTATGAAAACGTATCGAAAAAGCTCGCGCATCATTGGTGTAGGGGCTGCGCTGCTGGTGGTATTGGCAGCCAGTGCATTGGCGGTGGCCTCGCCGGCCTCCGCGGCAATCACATACTTATTAGCAGAATGGTTAGGTAACGCCGTGGCTCTCTCGTCAACCGTGTTAGGTGAAGCGGTGGGCACGTTGTTATTCGAAGATTTAGAAGTTACGGCCGCCGGCAAATTGGCTGTCGCGGTCGTATGTAGCTTGATATTGGAGGGAGATTACGGTGTAAACGGCGCCGACGACTTTACAGAAGACTTAACTTTAGAAGACGTGGAGGTTGGTCTCGGGGCTTTAGTTGGAAATTCGTTGCAGTGTACGAAGGAGACGCTCTGCGAAGACGCCGACGGCTGGGCTGTTAATCTTCCGTGGTTAACCCTGGCGGAGTTATGGGAAGAAGGAGCCGAAATGGGGTTTGTCGACTTAGTATTAAATGGTGGAAAAGGCAACCCTGGCTGGTATATAGAATGTACAGTTCTCGGGGTTAAGGCTCAGGACGAATGTACGGCTAGTGAACTTGCGGCTCAGATTACGAATACGGATCCTCCCGAAGCCGATTTCACTGAAGCGATTACGTTATTATTTGGCGCTAAACTCGCAATCTGCACTGGCTCTACGAATAAAGAAACTGGCGTGATCCAAGGCGCATTCATGTTGACATTGAGCGTCGGTGGACCACTCACGGCCTCCGAATGATTGGTTTGTTAGGTTAGTTTTCGAAACGTAGACAGCAAGAACGTAGACAGCAAGAATGTGCGGGCGGGGATATCTCCTTACCCGCACATTCGCATTAGTGTGCTCTATCTCACACTACGTGCGATACTCCTTCAGCTAGCGTTTCTCAGATTGCTTGACCCAGCCGAGTCGTGTCCGTGGATGGACACGAGCGGGGGAACCACCGCCGAGCCTGGTGTGAGGGGCTCGGATGGGGCGAATCGGCCGCTGATGCGGCTGTAACGACCGACCGGAGTGCGTAGGACGCGTACTGCCGGCGGGACGTGAGCCCGACAGCTAACCCCGTAGGCGGATACACAAGGAGACCTCTTTGTCGAGGCCATACATAGACGGGCGCGCTCGTCGCGCCCATTTGACGCCGCTTGCCGTTGGTTTGACGTTCGGAGCGGCGCTCACGGTTCCGTCGATCACCGGCGCCGCCGTCACAGCAACACCGTCGCCCGAAAACCTCGCACCACCGGTGGGCGTTTCCGCAAATCCCACGATTTCAGAAACAGTGGGAATTGTCGCGGCCCCGGGTATTCCAGCAATATCGCGTAGAGTCCCGATACATGTGAAATTGCGCCTGCGACGCGTGGATCTGAATGTACTGCTTGGTTCGGAGGCGACGGTGAGTGGCACACTGCGCCCGGCGCTGGCCGCGCGCATCGTGTATCTGCAGCGTCTGGGGCGCCATGGATGGCGAGGCATCTCGCACACCCTAACCGGCGCACGGGGCCGCTTCACGCTGCACTACACCCCCAGACGTCTGCTCAGCGAGCCCGTGCGAGTCCTACTCGCTGGCGACTCGAGCGAGCTCGGCGGGCGGCGTGAGCTTGGGCGCATGACCTCCTACCGTCTCACCGTCGCGTCGTGGTACGGCGGTGGCGGCACGCTCGCGTGCGGAGGCGAGCTCACGAGCGCGACGATGGGCGTGGCCAACAAGACGCTTCCCTGTGGCACGCTCGTCACGCTGCGCTACGACGGACGCTCGGTGCGGGTGCCGGTGGTCGATCGCGGACCGTATGTCGAAGGCCGCGAATTCGACCTCACCGAAGCGACCAAGCGCGCTCTCGGATTCGAAGGGGTCGGCGAGGTTTGGAGTACTCGCTAGCCTACGTAGGAAGCACATGGGCAAGCCCACCAGATATAAGGGCCGCAAGCACCCCGCGCGCCGCAAGGCCGCGGGCGTTGCGATGCTGACCTGGCGCGGCGTGCGGGTCGCTCGCAAGCTGGAGCATGCCAGGCGCAGGAGCCGCAAGGTGCGCCGCCGCGCCGCGCTGGCCTCCGGCGCTGTGTCGATCGGCTCGCTGGCGCTGGGCGCGCTCGCGCTTGGAGCGGTGGCGATCGGCGCGCTTGCGATCCGTCGCCTGGCGATCAGGCGCGCCGCGATCGGCCGGCTCGACGTGCGCGAGCTGAAAGTCGCGCGCCTGGAGGTCGACGAGCTCGTGGTGCACGACAGGAGTTGAATGGTTGTGGTCGATCAGCGCGCCGGCGCCCGAGAGTAGTCGTGGACCTGAGCTTTAGCGAGCGCGAGCGCGCGTTTCGCGAAGAGCTGCGCGCGTGGTTGGTGGAGAACCCACCGTCGCCCGAGCCGAGCGAGGGTGGCGAAGACGCCCATTACGCGTGGCGCAGGGATTGGCAGCGCAAGCTGTATGACGCTGGCTGGGCCGCGCCGGCGTGGCCGGCCGAGTACGGGGGCCGCGGCGCGTCGCTGAGCGAGTCGGCGATCTACTTTGAGGAGCTGGGCCGCGCGCGCGTGCCATTGCCGGCCAACGTGCTGGGCCTTTTGCTCGGCGGTCCCACGCTGATGGTGTGGGGCACAGACCGCCAGAAGGACCGCCATCTCGCGCCGATCCTCTCCGCCGAGGAGATCTGGTGCCAGGGCTTCTCCGAGCCCGACGCCGGCTCGGATCTGGCGTCGCTAAAGACGCGTGCTGTCAAGGATGGCGATGGCTGGGTCGTGACCGGGCAGAAGGTGTGGACCAGCGCCGCGCAGTACTCCAAGTGGTGCATGCTGGTCGCGCGCACCGACGGCGATGTGCCCAAGCACAAGGGCCTCACGTACTTCCTGATGGACATGGAGCAGGACGCGGTGCAGGTGCGCCCGCTGCGCCAGATCACCGGCGAGGCCGAGTTCAACGAGCTGTTCATCGAGGAGGCGCGGATCCCCGAGGAGAACGTGGTGGGCGGTGTGGGCAACGGCTGGAAGGTGGCGCTCACGACGCTCATGAACGAGCGCGCCGGACTCGGGTTCGCATTGCAGGTGCGCTTGCGCCAGCTGCTCGACGACACGATCGCGCTCGCCCGTGAGCGCGGGCTGCTCGAGAACCCGCTGTATGCCGACGCGCTCGCCGACCTGCACGTGCGCTGCGAGTCGATCCGGCTGCTGGCGTGGAAGGGGCTCACCGACATCGAGCGCTACGGCCAGCCCGGCCCGGAGGGCTCGCTTGTGAAGTGGCTGTGGTCTGACACCAACCAGCGTCTCACCCAGCTGGCCGGCGAGATTGTGGGCCCCGAGGCGCTCACCAACGGCACCAGCTGGAGCTATGAGCTGCTGCGCGCGCGCGGCAACACGATCGAGGGTGGCACGACCGAGGTGCTGAAGAACATCGTGGCCGAGCGCGTATTGGGATTGCCGCGCTTGAAGGCGGTCATTTAGGTGGTGTGCGTGGGGATGAGCTCCGCTCCTACCGGAGCTCCGCCGGGGCGTGCCCGTGGTCTCAGCTGGCTCAGGCACACTCGCGTGGTGGGACGTGCGTAGCTGATGGACTTCGGCCTGAGCCAGGACCAGCAGGAGATCCAGCGCACCGCGCGCGAGCTGCTCGCCGAGCGGGCGCGTCCCGAGCGCGTGCGCGAGCACGCAGAGTCGGGTCGGCTGGACGACGGGCTGTGGCGCGAGCTGTGCGAGCTTGGCTGGCCGGGGATCGCGGTCGCCGAGCGCTATGGCGGCCAGGGCCTCGGTCGTGTCGAGCTGTCGATCCTGTGCGAGGAGCTGGGCCGCTCGCTTGCATCGGTGGCACTGCTGCCAAGCGTGCTCGCCTCGACCGTGATCGAACTGGCGGGCTCTGAGGATCAGCGCGCCCGTCTGCTGCCCGGTTTGGCCAGCGGCGAGACGATCGGCGCGCTTGGCAGCGCGCGCGAGGGCGTGGCCGAGCTGGTCGTAGGCGCACCCGCCGCACAACTGCTGGTGCTGCTCGAAGACGGCGCGGCGCGCGTGCTCACCGACGAGCAGGCCGAGATCGCGCCGGTCGAGTCGATCGACCCGACGCGCCCGACGGCCCGCGTGAGCGCCCCGATGGGAGCGGGCGAGGCGCTTGCGGGAGATGTGCCCGGCGGGATCGACCGCGCGCTCGTGGCGATTGCATCCGAGCTTGTCGGAGTGTGCGATCGGGCACTCGCGATGACCGTCGCCTATGTGAAGGAGCGCAAGCAGTTCGGCGTGCCAGTGGGGTCCTATCAGGCGGTGTCGCACCGTTGTGCGCAGATGTTGCTCGACACCGAGAAGGCTCGCGCAACGACCGCGTTTGCCTCGTGGGCCGCCGACGCCGATCCGGCGCGGCTGGGGGAGGCCGCGGCAATGGCCAAGGCCGCCTCCTCGGAGGCAGGGGTGGAGGTGACAGCCTCGGCGATCCAAGCTCACGGCGGGATCGGCTTCACCTGGGAGGCCGACGTGCACTGGCTGTACAAGCGCGCGCTCGTTGATGCGGCGCTGCTCGGCGGCGCCAAGCCCCAGCGCGCGCGGCTGGCTGGGATCCTCGCGCAGAGCTGAGCGCGCCGCGGTGGCGCACCATGCGCAAAGCGGTGGAGTCTTGGGTAGCGCAAACAGGTAGCGCAAACACGGTCACGCACGCTGGATTTATACGTGATAACGTACACGTGTATGTCAGGGATCCGCGCCTGGGACGGAGCGAGCTACGACCGCATCTCCGGGACGATGGAGGCACTCGGGCTCGAAGTGCTCGATCGCCTGGATCTCGGCGGCGACGAGCTAGTGCTCGACGCCGGCTGCGGGTCGGGACGGATCTCCCAGGCGCTCGCGGAGCGCCTGCCGCTTGGGCATGTGATCGCGGTGGATCAGTCGCCCTCGATGGTGGAGGCTGCCAGGAAGCGGCTCGGACCGGAGTTCGACGTGCGGGTTGTCGATCTGCTCGATCTGGAGCTGGAGGAGCCGATCGATGCGGTCCTCTCCACAGCCACCTTTCATTGGATCGCCGACCATGATCGCCTGTTTGCGCGCCTGCATTCGGCGCTGCGTTCCAACGGGCAGCTCGTGGCGCAGTGCGGTGGGGAGGGAAACATCGAGATCCTGCGCGGCAAGGTCGGTGAGGTGCTTGCTCGCGAACCGTACGCCGCGCACTTCCGCGACTGGCGTGCGCCATGGAATTACGCGGGAGCAGGGGAGACTCGCGAGCGCTTGCTCTCCGCGGGCTTCAGCTCGGCGGAGTGCTGGCTAGCGCCCGCGCCGCGCGAGCCCGAGCACCCGCGCGAGTTCCTCTCCACGATCGTGCTCGGGCCGCATGTGCAACGCCTGCCCGAGGAGCTGCGCGAGCGCTTCATGGACGACGCGCTGAGCGTCATCGGTGAGCCGGTGGTGGTCGACTACGTGCGCTTGAACATCGACGCGACTGCCTAGCAGCGTACAAATCGCCGTCGGCCGCGCTAGATTCGGCGCTCCAATGACCGTCGCAATCGTGACCGACAGCACGACCTACCTGTCGGCGGAGTTGATCGATCAGTGGCAGATCCACAGTGTCAGCCTGTATGTGGGCTGGGACGGCGACCTGCGCCCTGAGCACGAGTACACCGATCTCGACGCGTTCTACGCACGATTGCACGACTCGCCAGGTCTGCCGAGCACTTCGCAGCCGTCGGTTGGAGATTTCCTGGCGGTGTATGAACCGCTGCTCAGCGCGGGTCGCGACATCGTCTCGATTCATATCGCCAGTGGCCTGTCGGGCACGTGTGAGAGTGCGCGCGAGGCGGCGCGGGTGGCTGCAGACGCGGGGCACCAGGGAAGTGTCGAGGTGATCGACGGGCAGACCGGCGCCGGCGGTCTCGGCTGTCTGGTGATCGCCGCCGCGAGGGTGGCCGCACGCGGAGCGGCGCTCGAGCAGGTGATCGCCGCCGTCAGGGAGGCGCGCGCAAGCTTGGACATCTGGTTCTGCCTGGACACGCTCGAATATCTGCACCGCGGCGGGCGCATCGGCGCCGCTCAAGCAACCGTGGGCACCGCCCTGAGGGTGAAGCCGATTCTCACGTTCGGCACTGAGATCGCGCCCGTCGGACGCGTGCGCACTCGCAAGCGCGCGTTCGAGCGGATGGTCGCCTACCTGCGCGAGCTGCACGAGCGCGGTGCCACCGACTGGTTCGTGCAGCACGCCCAGTCCTACGAGGATGCCGAGCGCATGGTTGCCCAGGGCAGAGCGATCTTCGCGAGCGATCCGCTGTTCTGCACACAGGTGGGCCCGGTGCTCGGAGCCCATCTCGGCGCGGGACTGCTGGTCGGGGGAATGGCGTTCGAGCCCGGGGGATCGGCCGAATAGGGCTTCAGGGGCGAATCTGCGCAGACACCGCAGGCGTGGTCCGATCTCCGCCGCGCGCGCGGCTAGATTCGTTAGACGATGTCGGATGAGGCAGCCCAGCTAAGTACCGCCCACCTCGACGCGGATGCCTTCTTCGTGTCGGTCGAGCTGATCCGCCGACCGGAGTTGCGCGGGCTGCCGGTCGTGGTCTCCGGCACGGGGCCGCGGGCGGTGGTGACGACCGCGAGCTATGAGGCGCGCCGCTATGGGGTGGGATCGGCGATGCCCGCCGCACGTGCGCGGAGACTGTGCCCGCAAGCGGTGTTCCTGCCCACCGACCACGTGCACTACCGGGAAGTCTCGCGGCGGATGATGGATGTCGTGCGCTCCCACGTCGAGCGCGTGGAGGTCGTGGGTCTCGACGAGGCCTATGTCGATCTCTCGAACTTTCACTCGCCGCGCTCGGCGATGCGCAGGATCGTGGCCGACGTCAAGGCTGCCACCGCACTCACGTGCTCGGTTGGCATCGGTCCCAACAAGCTGGTCGCAAAGGTCGCCTCCGACGCCGAGAAGCCGGCCGGCTTTCTCGTGTTGACACGCGAGCAGGCATGCGAGCGCTTTGCCGACGCTCCGCCGGCGCTTGTGCCGGGCATCGGGCCAAAGACGGCCGCACGCCTGGCCGCACTGGGCTTGACCACGCTGCGCGCGCTGGCAACCGCACCCGAGCAATTGCTGGTGGAGCGCTTCGGCCCCAACAACGGGCCAGAGCTTCGCCGGCGTGCGCGCTTCGAGCACGATGGCGAGGTGAGCGAGGAGCGCAAGGTCGTCTCCGAGTCACGCGAGCGCACGTTTGACGAGGACGTGCACGATCTGGCGCAGCTGCGCGACTGGTTGCGTCAGATGACCGCGCAGCTGTGCGCGAGCCTTGCCTCAAACGGTCGTCGTGGACGTACGATTGGCATCAAGGTGCGCCTCGACGACTTCTCCACCGTCACGCGTGCGCACACGCTCAGCGAACCAACCAGCGACGCCGAGCAGGTCACGCGGGTGGCACTGGCGCTGCTCGACGACTACGCACCCTCGCGACCGGTGCGTCTGCTGGGCGTGCGCGTCGCCGGGCTCGCCGCCGGCGGCGGTCCACAGGCAGGCAGTCGGCGTGCCGACGTGGCCGGTCAACTCGAGTTGCCCGTATAAGAGACAAGACGGGGCAGGGGACGGGCTCGCGTGTCCGTGTAGGCTTCGTCGCACGATGGCACTGGCCAAGGCAGGGGAGATCGAGCTCAGCTACGACCGCGCCGGTGACGGTCCGCCGCTGCTGTTGATCATGGGGATGAGCGGGACCAAGCACCATTGGGGCGAGTCGCTGCTCGAACAGCTGCGGTGCGACTTCGACACGATCGTCTACGACCACCGTGACGCCGGCGACTCCACGCGCACCGGTCAGCCTTTCACGATCGTCGACCTCGCCGAGGACGCCGCCGGACTGCTCGCCGCGCTCGATCTCGACTCGGCTCACGTGATGGGTATTTCGATGGGCGGCATGATCGCTCAAGAGCTGGCGCTTGCGCATCCCGATCACCTGCGCTCGTTGACGCTTGGCTGCACCTACTGCGGCGGCGAGGGCAGCGTGCTGGCAAGCGAAGCTGTGATGCGCAAGCTCGCCGAAGCGATGGCCTCGGGCGACCGCGAACGCGCGATTCGCGCCTCCTGGGAGGTGAACGTCTCGCCAAGCTTCGCCGCAAACGAGGATGCGTGGGTGAGGTTTCTGGCTACCGGCATGCGCTACGGGCTGGCGGTGGAGGTGATCATGCGTCAGATGCAGGCGATCGCAGGCCACGACACGAGCACGCGGCTCCCGGGGGTGGGCGCCCCGACGCTGGTGGTGCACGGCACACTCGACCAACTGCTGCCCGTGCAGAACGGGCACATGATCGCTGGGCTGATGCCCGACTCGCGCCTTGAGATCCTCGAGGGTATCGGTCACATGTTCTTCTTAGAGCAACCCGAGCGCACGGCCGGGCTCGTGCGCGAGCACGCCGCGCTGCATGTCTAGATTTGCGCTTGCGGGGCTGATCTTCGCGCCGTCCCTCGCCAGGTTCGGCGGCGGACTGCTCAAGCGCCGACTCGGCCTGCCCGGTTGGTCCTCCGAGGAGGCATACGTCACGAAGCTCGCACGGTGGCGGTCTCAGAGCAACTAAGCGTTCTCGCCGGTGGGGGTGTGCAACTCGCGACTGAGCAAGCGGGGGAGGGCACTCCGATCGTGCTGCTGCACGGGCTCACCGCCACTCGGCGCTACGTCGTGATGGGCTCCAGGGCGCTCGAGCGCTCTGGTCATCGCACGATCTCCTACGACGCGCGCGGTCACGGCCACTCTAGTCCCGCGCCCGGTCCCGACGCGTACACCTATGAGCTGCTGGCAGAGGATCTGCGCGCGCTGCTGGACGAGCTTCGGATCGAGCGGGCGGTGCTGGCCGGCGCCTCTATGGGCGCACAGACCGCGCTTCGCTTCGCGCTGGGGCATCCCGAGCGGGTGCTGGCGCTCGGGCTCATAACACCGGCGTTCGACCCCGACACGCACGGCGACGCCGATGCCTACGTTTCCTGGGACAGGCTCGCGCAGGGACTGAGAGAGGGAGGAGTCGAGGGATTCGTCGACGCCTACGACCTCGACTCGATCCCCGAGCGTTTCAGGGAGACCGTCGCGAAGGTGCTGCGCCAGCGGCTCTCCGCCCACGACCACCCGCTTGCCGTCGCGGACGCTCTGCAAACGGTCCCGCGCTCGCGACCGTTCGAGGCTTGGAGCGAGTTGCAGTCCATCGGCGTTCCCACGGTCGTTATCGCCAGTCGCGACGAGGCCGACCCCAGTCACCCGCTGGCACTCGGCGAACGCTATGCCGCGGCGATCGCGGGCGCCAAGCTTGTGGTCGAGGAGCCCGGCAGCTCGCCGATCGCCTGGCAAGGAGGACAGCTCTCCAAGGTGCTCGCAGGTCTGATGGAGCCCTCGCGCGAATAGCCTCCAGTGGAGCCTGTCGCTCAGGCAAGCGCCGCCGATGGGTCCTGGGTGGGTGGGTCTCGATCCTCAACTACCGCTCCCCGCAGTAGCGCCACATAGCGCCCGCCTTGCTCAACCAGCTCCTCGTGGCTACCGCGCTCCACGATCTTGCCGTCGTCGAGCACGAGGATCTGATCGGCATCGCGAATCGTCGAGAGGCGGTGGGCGATCGCGATGGTGGTGCGCCCCCTGGACAGGTCGTCCAGCGCGAGCTGGACCGCGCGCTCGGTCTCGGTATCAAGCGCGGAGGTCGCCTCGTCGAGGATCAAGACCGGCGGGTTGCGCAGCACCGTGCGCGCGATCGCTATGCGCTGCTTCTCGCCACCGGAGAAGCGATAGCCGCGCTCGCCCACGGGGGTGTCGTATCCGTCGGGCAGCGAGGAGATCAACTCGTGGATCTGTGCCGCGCGCGCGGCGTCTTCGATCTGCTCGTCGCTGGCATCAGGGCAAGCGAAGCGCAGGTTCTCGCGGATCGAGGAGTGAAACAGGTAGGTCTCCTGGGAGACGAGCCCGACCGTCGCCGCGAGCGATTGCAGCGTGACGTCGCGGATGTTGACCCCGTCGATGCACACCGCGCCCTGCTGGGGCTCATACAGTCGCGCGACGAGATAGGCAAGCGTCGTCTTGCCAGAGCCCGTCTCTCCGACAAGCGCAGTGCGCGTGCCGGCGGGAACCTCCGCGGAGATGTCCTGCAAGGTCCAGGGCGCCTCGGGCGCGTAGCGGAAGCACACGTTCTCGAGCGTCACGTCCCCGCGCACGTTCTCCAGAGCTCGCGCGGTGGGGCGCTCCTCGATGTCCACCGGCAGGTCGAGGTACTCGAAGATGCGCCCGAACAACGCCAATGAGGTCTGCACTTCCAGGCCCACCGACAAAAGCTGTTGCATCGGGAACAGTAGGCGCGTTTGCAGCGTGGTGAACGCGACCACCGTTCCGATCGAGATCACGGCGCCACCGTGGACGCTTGTGTAGCCGGCGAACCAGTAGACCGCGGCTGGCATGATCGCGAAGCTCATCTGCACCGAGGCCATGCGCCAGCGGCCCGCCATGCGTGCGCGCACCTCCAGGTCGGCCAACTCGCTGGACTCGCCGGTGAAGCGGCTGGTGAGCTCGCCCGAGCGGCCCATCGTCTTGCCGAGCAGGATGCCCGACACCGACAGCGACTCCTCCACGAGCGTGGACATGTCGGCCAGGCGGCTCTGGCGCACCGACTGGATGCGGCGGCGCTCGTTGCCGACGCGGCGTGTGAGCCACACGAAGAATGGCAGCAGGATCAGCGAGAACAGCGTCAGCTGCCAGCTGAGCGCGAACATCGCCGTGACCGTCGCGGCGACGGTGGCGACGGTCGAGACGGTCGAGGTGGCGGTGCTGGTGACGACGTCGTCGATGCCGCCGATGTCATAGGCGATGCGTGCCTGCACCTCACCCGAGCGCGTGCGCGTAAAGAACGCGAGCGACATGCGCTGCAGGTGCGCGTACACGGCAGCGCGCAGGTCGTGCATCACGCGCTGGCCGACCTGATTTGAGATCCACGTCTGCGCTACGCTGATCACACCGTTGACGATCGCCAGCGCGATCATGCCGGCGACCAGCCACGTGAGCAATTGCAGGTCGTGCCCTACGATGCCCTTGTCGACCGCTTCGCGCAGCAGGAACGGCGAGGCCACGCTGAGGATCGAGCCGACCACGATCAGGCTCAGCAGCGCGCCCAAGCGCAGGCGATAGGGGACGAACAGCCGACCGATACGCCTGAGCGAGACCGGCCTGTCGGGAATGTCCTCGGGGCGCAGCTTGGGCTTGGAGCCGCGCCCGCCGCTGCCACCGCGTCCCTCCGCGAAAGGCTGGTGACTCACTACAGGCGCGCCGAGGGAAAGCTCACGCTCGGATTCTAGTGCTGGCGCCTAGATCGTCCGGTAGATCCCGAGGCAAACGAAGACGGGGGAGATCGGTTGGGTGTCGCAAATCGGGCGGCACACCGAGCATTGTGACCGATCATCCGGGATCGGCCAGCGTCTGGCGCCAGCGGATCGTAGGATGGAGTCAGATGGATCTCTCCGCGACCGAGATACGCGTACTTGGCTGCCTGCTCGAGAAGCAGCGCACCACGCCGGACCACTACCCGCTGTCGCTGAACTCGCTGCGCCTGGCGTGCAACCAGGCGACCAATCGCGAGCCGGTTGTGCAGTACGACGACGCGATCGTCCGTGACGCGCTGCATCGCTTGGAGCGCCGTGGCTACACACGTCTTGCGGGTGCGAGCCGGGCGGCCAAGTATCGTCATCTGCTCTCCGAGGCGTTGCCGATGTCAAGCGCCGAGCAGGCGGTGATGTGCGTGCTGATGCTGCGCGGCCCGCAAACGCCGGGTGAGCTCAAGCAGCGCGGCGAGCGCATCCACGCGTTTGGGGCATTGGAGGAGGTGCACGCCACGCTCGCCGCGCTAATCGAGCGCGGCCTGGTCGCACAGCTCGGGCGTCGTCCCGGCCAGAAGGAGGACCGCTATACACAACTGCTTGGAGACCAGGACAGCGTAAGCGCAAGCCCAGGGGGCAACGGAGCCGCGGGGATCTCAGCGGCGGCCTCGGCAGCGATGCCGCTACAGGCGCCCTCGGCTGCCTCGACAACCGTGCCATCACCGATGGGCTCACCCGGATCGACAGCCGTGTCGACATCGATGCCCTCGGCCGGATCGACAGCCATCCCGGGGGCCCCGATGCCCGCGGCGGCGCAGTCCGGGCTGGATCCGTGGCGTGGGGACGATCTGCGCGAGCGTGTGGCCCGCTTGGAGCAAGAGAACGATCTGCGCGAGCGAGTGGAGCGTTTGGAGCAGAAGGAAGATCTGCGCGAGCGAGTGGCGCGGCTTGAGACCGAAGTCGCGAAGCTGCGCGCGACTCTGTTCTCGCGGACATGACATGACCCACGTGCATCTAATACTCGCGGCCTCGAACTCCGACACGGCAAGCGGGGTCGGCATCCCCGTAGCGATAGCCGCGGGCCTCGTGTCGTTTCTCTCGCCGTGCGTGCTGCCACTGGTGCCCGGCTATCTCTCGACTGTGATCGGGGTCGCGCCGGCGGATATCAAGCATGCGGGCACACGTCGTGTGCTGGGGCCCAGTCTGCTGTTTGTGGCGAGCTTCTCGCTGATCTTCATCCTGCTCGGGCTGACAGCGACCCAGGTCGGCTCGCTGCTCAATCAGCACATCGACGCGCTGCGCACCGCCGGCGGAGTCTTGATCGTCGCGATGGGCATGGTGTTCCTCGCGACCCCGTTCGTGGACGCGCTCAACTTCCAGTGGCACTCCGAGTCGCTGATGCGCCTGGCCGGGCGCGGGGGCCCGCTGGTCGCGGGCGCCGCGTTTGCGATCGCATGGACACCGTGTACGAGCATCACGCTCGCCGCGATCTTCGCGCAGGCGGCGGTCTCGGAATCGGCCATCCATGGCGCGGTCCTGCTCGCGTTCTATTCGGCCGGGCTGGCGATCCCGTTTCTGCTGATCGCGGTCGCGTTCGAGCGTATGAGCGGCGCGCTGGAGGTCGTCAAACGTCACTTCCCCGTGATCGTGGGGATCGGCGGAGCCGTGATGATCACGCTCGGGCTGCTGATCCTCACAGGGGAGTTCACGGTACTAAATGCCCACGCCAACAATTTGCTACAGGGCACCGGCCTCAACGTCTCCAACATTTGAGTGCGCCCCGTTGGCGGCGGCCCGCCGCTGCAGGAAGCGCTGTTCCCACGCTTCCTGGTTGCGCTTGGCGTCGAGCACGAACGGCGAGTAGCCGATTGCCTTGACGATCAGCTGGTTGATTCGTCCCCACGGAGAGGGAAGCGGGCGCAGCACGTCCACGAACAGCACCACGCGAGTCTCATCTGTGTCGTTCCAGACCTCGTGGTTGAAGGTGTCGTCGAACATCAGGCTCTTGCCCTCGTTCCAGTGGCGGATGTCCTCGCCCACGCGGATACGGCACTGCTCGGCCTCGCGCGGCACGATCAGCCCGAGGTGGTAGCGCAACACGCCCTTGTAGGGGCCGCGGTGGTCGAGGATGTGCTTGTGGGGAGAGAGGATCGAGAACATCGCGGTGGTCATGCCCGGGATTTCGCGCATCAGGGCGGCCGTCTTCGGGCACGTCTGCACCCCCAGTTTCGCCTCGAAGCCGTATCCGTAGAGGAAGTAGGTCTTCCAGTCGTCGTCATCGGTGATCTCGATCTGATCCTTGGAGATGTCCTGGAAGTTGGGCAGCGCCTCACGGTCGGCGAGGACGCCCTGCAGCTCATCGCGGATGGTGTGCCAGTTGGCCTCGATGTGCTCGATCCAGGGGAAGTGCTCGGTGGGAAAGAACGCGGCATCGCCCACAAGCGAGCGCCTGCCGATGAATCGCTCGATCGGCGCGAGGATGCGTTCGCCGACGGCGATCGTCAGCTCGACGGTGCGCTCCCACAGTGACTTGCTCATCTGTTCCTCCTAACGGTTGGTATTCCGTGAATGAGATGTTGTCATAGCAAGCGGGAAGGATTCAGACCGGGAAGTGTCATAACGTGGTGTGACCCCAACCTGACGGAGGAGACTCGTGAGGCCCCTTACAGCCCGTACCGCAGATCACGCAACAGGGAGAACCCGAGGCACCCTGGCCATTTCGCTGCTAGCGCTGGCGTTGGGCGCATTCGCGCTCGCCGGGTGTGGCGGCTCCTCGAACACCACCAGTTCCGCGGCGTCGGCGCCGCTCAGCACTCCATCGACGCCATCCACAGCCACTCAGTCGACCGCCGCCAAAGCGCCGGCTCCGGCGGGGGCCATCAGTCTCGAAGCGAACTCTGAAGGTCAGCTGAAATTCAATACGACCTCGCTCACCGCCAAAGCGGGCAAAGTGTCGATCGACTTCACCAACATGTCGCCACTGGCACACAACATGACGATCGAATCCTCCGCGCACAAGATTCTCGGTGCGACCCCGACCTTCCAGGGCGCCACCAAGACGCTGACACTCGACCTGAAGCCGGGTACCTACAAGTTCTTCTGCTCGGTGCCGGGCCACCGCATGGCCGGCATGGAAGGCACGCTGACGGTCAAATAAGGCGCACCGGCCTAACGGGCCGGGCTGCACGAAGAACGTTGCGCTCGGCGCATTGAGACACCCGCCGGTCGGCCGTAGGGCCAGCCGGCGGGGGCTCAAGAGGTTGTCAGGCGGCCTCGCGCAGCGCCGCCAGCTCGGTCAGGCGGCCTCGCGCAGCGCCGCCAGCTCGGGCGACTCGGCGAGCTTCTTCAGCGCTCGCTGCTCCAGCTGGGAGGCCCGCTCAGCTGAGAACCCGAGACGCTTGCCGATAGCGGTGAGCGTTTGCGGCTCCTCGCGTCCGGTGCCGAAGCGCAGCGTCAGCACGGTGCGCTCGGTATCGGGCAGCTTGGCGATCGCGCTGTGCACGATCCGCTCGCGCTCGTTGTCCCAGGCCGTGTCCTCCGGCGCCTCGGCGTCAGAAGGCAGCAGATCGCCCAGAGCGGTGTCGCCGTCGTCACCTACCTGCTGGTCGAGGGAGACAAGCGCAGCGCGCTGATGGCGCACCTCCTCGACCTGCTCGATCGGTAGTCCGGTCTCCTCGGCCAGCTCCTCCAGGGTGGGCTCGCGACCGAGACGGACCGATAGCTCGCGCTCGACGCGTCCCACCTTGCGAGAGCGCTGGGCCACGTGAACGGGCAACCGGATCGTGCGGCCAGAATTCTCAAGGCCACGCTGGATCGCTTGCCTGATCCACAATGTCGCGTAGGTGGAGAACCTAAATCCCTTGCGCCAGTCGAACTTCTCGCTGGCCCTGATCAGGCCGAGCATGCCCTCCTGGACGAGGTCGGCGAGCGGCAGGCCCTGGTTCTGATAGCGGCGGGCATTGGAGGCGACAAGCCTCAGATTGGAGTTGATCAGCTTTTCCTTGGCCTGCAGGTCGCCGCGCTCGATTTCCTGGGCGAGCTCGATCTCCTGTTCGGGGGTGAGCAGGGGGTAGCGCCGCGAATGCGCGAGCAGCTGGTCGACCGACTCGGGGATAACGAGGTCGGCCGTCATGTCTATGGTTGTGGGGGACTTCTTGGGGGCGTCTGGCATAAGCGTCTCTCTAATTGGAACGGTCGAGGGTTCCGGCTCGTCCCCTACGGGGACTGCGTCACCCTCTCAGGGAAGCTCGAGGGTCTGGCTCGTTCCCTGCCGGGACTGCGCCGCCCTCTCATAATCCGATGCTTGGAGTCGGGATTATACGCTGCGATAGTTGCGTTGTCAATCATTCTTGTTGGAGTAATCCGTTGGACGTGGTTCGACATGCTGGTCGCAGCCACCTTCCCACGCAAGCAGGTAACCCGCGAGAAGGCGATAAGCTCCGGTGTGGGCGTGCTAATGCCCTTACCCGTTTGCGGGTTCACGTACCAGCCATCTGTCGATCCTGGGCCGCCGGGTGGCGTAATCTCCAACGCGATGACGCCTGATTTGCCCGCCGAAGAGCGCTCTCGGCTGTTTTCTCCCTCGTTGCTCGACGGCCAGGTGGCGCTTGTGACTGGCGCAGGCAGCGGTCTTGGGCGCGAGAGCGCCCTGGAGCTAGCGCGCTGCGGGGCGCGTGTTGTGATCTGCGGTCGTCGCGAGCAACCGCTCAAGGACACCGTGGCCGCCTGCTCGCGCGGGTTGATCGAAGCGCACGTGTGCGACATCCGCGAGGAGCAACAGGTCGAGGCAATGGTCGAGCGGGCCTTGGATCGCCACGAGCGCATCGATCTGCTCGTAAACAATGCCGGCGGCCAATTCCTGGCGCCTGCGGAGTCGATTACCCCGAAGGGCTTTCGGACCGTGATGCGGCTCAACGTCGAGGGCACATGGCTGGTCACCCATGCGGTCGCCACCAAGGCGATGATTCCCAGCGGGCGCGGGGGCAAGGTGTTCAGCGTGACGCTCTCCCCACACAACGGCATGCCCGGCATGGCTCACTCGGGCGCCGCCAGGGCGGCCGTGGAGAACCTGATGCGCACCCTGTCGGTGGAGTGGGCCCGCTTCGGAATCCGGCTGCTGGCGCTCGCGGCCGGCCAATTCGAGACCGATACGCTGCTGAGCAAGTACCCGGCCGCGATCGTGGAGCGGATCGCTCACACGATCCCGCTGGGGCGAATGGGCACCGAGCGCGAGTTCGCGTGGCTGATCGCCTATCTGGCCTCGCCTGCCGGCGACTTCTTCTCAGGCACAGTGCTCACGATGGACGGAGCGCGCGACGACTGGCTCGGCCCGTGGCCCCCCACTGGGGCCGCCGACGAGCACGGCACGCCACTCAGCGAGCAGCGGCGCGAGTGAAGGTGGCCCAACAAACCGCTCATCGCAGTCAACATCGAGGCCGGTAGCGTTCACAGGCGCAGCATTCGCCCGAGCAAGGAGCGCTTTCGCGAGAACTGATGTCCGAGCAAGATCCACAACAGCCAGACACCGATCGCGACCAGGCTGAGCCGCGCGATGCTCGGCGCGACGATCTCCAGTCGCCCGCCGGGGAGTCCCGTGGTCTCGAGCGGCCAGGTATGCAGCGGCGGGATGGCGAGCGGCAACGCAGCGAGACGCGCGCGCCCGCGCGGCTGATCGACAGGCGCACGCTGCTGAAGAGCGGGCTGCTCGCCGGCGGAGCGCTCGCCGGCGGCGGCGCCGCGCTTGCCGATCTGGCCGCCAAACAGGCATCCGGCTCCGGTGCTCAGGCAGCCGGCAAGCGATCGGTCCGGGCACATGGCGCCGATGTCGCCGCCGAGGAGCAGCCCGTTGCGGTGGCCTCCAAGAAGACGCGCGTGCCGGCAGGGCGACGCCCGCCGAACATCCTCGTGATCATGGTCGACCAGCTGCGCACTCCACAATGGTTCTCGGCCGGCGCGATCGCGGCCGCCACGATGCCAAACATCACCGGTCTTGCCAACACCGGCGTGTCGTTTGCCAATCACTACACGGCCTCCAACGACTGCACCCCCTCCCGCGCAGCGCTGCTCACCGGTCTCTACACACACCAGACCGGCTGCATGATCACCGGTGGCAGCACACTCGACCCAGGGTTTCCGACATGGGGAACGATGCTGCGCGAACAGGACTACAAGACCTACTGGTATGGCAAGTGGCATCTCACCCACGGCGACAACCTGTGGGAAGCCCAGGAGGATGCGGGCGCGCTTGAGCCCTATGGCTTCGCGGGCGGCACCTATCCCTCGCCCGATGGGGCCCCCGGGCAGGGTTGGCGCGTCGATCCCTACATTCTCTCCCAGTTCGAACAGTGGTTTGAACGTGACGCGTCGCGGGGGACCGATAAAAGACCATGGTGTACCACGGTGTCGTTTGTGAACCCCCACGACATCGCGTGGTGGTATCGCTGGAGCAGCCGGTTTGCCGCCGAGGCAAGCGCGGCGAGCGTCGTTGGGGTATTGCCCCCGAACTTCGAGACCCCCGAAGAAATGATCGCGCGGGGCAAGCCCGCTCTGCAACGCTCGCTACAGGACACCGCCCAGACGTCGTTCGGGACCGTGCCCTACACCGGACCGGCGGTGACCCAAACATGGCTGCCGTTCCTAAACCTCTATATGAAGCTGCTGGGGGAGGTCGACGCGCATGTCGGCAGGGTGCTCAACACGCTCGCCGACCGGCCCGAGGTCGCGGCCAACACGGTAGTCGTGTTCACCTCCGACCACGGTGAGTACGGCGCCTCGCACGGGATGCGCGGCAAGGGCGCAAGTGCCTACGACGAGGCGATCCGGGTGCCGCTGATCGTGAGGGATCAGAGGGGAGTGCTCACGGCGGCTAAAGGCCAGACTCGCACGGGCCTCACCTCAAGCGTGGATGTGGCGCCACTGCTGCTTGACATCGCCACCGGATCCTCGGACTGGCGCAAGCAGAACGACTATTCGCACATCTCCTCCCGCCACGACGTAGCGGCGATGCTGGGCGACCCCTCCGCGCCCGGTCGCGCCCACGTGCTGCACGCGACCGATGAGGCTGTGACCGAGTTCGCCGTCGAACCGTATGCGGCTGACGCGCCACTGCACGTCGTCGCGTTGCGCACCCCAAGCGCAAAGTACGCGACCTACTCGAACTTCGAGGCGGACAGTATCGCGCTACTGGCAGCCGGACGGGAAACCGAGCTGTATGACTACAGCACCTCGCAGGGGCGCATGGAGCTTGACAACCTCGCCGGCAACAGCCCGCTCGAGGAAAAGCTCAGCGCTCAACTGCGGCGGGCGGTGAGCGAAGAACTGCGCGAGCCCCTCCCGACTCGCCTGTACGCCGCCCACAAGCGCGGCCTCGCCGACTATTTCAACACGGCTGAGGCGGCCGCGCTGAAGGCTGCCGAACGGCGTCTGAGGCGCACCGAATCCGAATCAGAACCGCCGACCCAGGCGACGCCGATCGAAGCGCCGATCGACGGCGAAGACGAAGTTGGGCTTGGCGACTCGACTAAGTTCCGCGTTCGGCGGCACGCAGGCCGACGAACGTCCATACGGCGAAAACGAAAATGAGCGCGATCGCGCAGGCGAACGCAAGCCAGGTGTGATCGAGCGCTCCTGAGATCAGCCCTCGCCCTGCACCGAGAAAAGCGGTCGCGGGATTGACGCTCGCCACGGCATGGATCCAGCCTTTCAGTAGCGACAGCGGCACGTATACCGGAGCCAGGAACAAGATCAGGAATACGGGGGTTTGCATCAGCGGGCCGGCCTGGATCGAGCGGAAGCGAAACGCGACTCCCGCGGCCCAGCCATAGCCGACCAGCACGAGCAGCGCCGCAAGGCCGTAAAGGCCAAATAGGTCGACCCCGTCTCCGGTCATCTGCATGCCCGAGATCAACGCCACCACGGTCACCACGCTCAGCGTTATGAGCGCGCGTGTTAGGGCCACGAGCGCGTAGCCGAGTACGATGCCGCGCCGATCGCCGGCGGCGAGCATCAGCCGTCGCGCGAACCCGCTTTCGAAGTCGAAGGCGACCGTGAAGCCCGTGAACAGCCCTGAGAACATGGCTGCCTGCAACATCACGAACACGAACTGAAAGGCGGTGTAGCCCGCCGGGAATTTGAAGCCCGGAATGTCGCCGAGGGCGGAGAGCCCGCCCGCGAAGCTGGCGAAGAACACAAGCGGGAACACGAGCGAGGGGATGAACAGGTCGGGACGGCGCACGTAGGTGTGAAGGCTGCGCCAGGCGATCGCGCGCGCCACGCCCCAGATGCCGGCGTTCTCGCTCGCGGCGGTCATAGCGCCGGGCCCCGCATGGCGGCGCTCAATGTCGAAACGGCCATTGCAACACGGCCCCACATGCCGGTCTTCTCGCTCGAGCCGCTCATCGCTACACCTCACCCCGTGCGACCGATGCGCGACTTCTCATGTGCGCTGCATCCGTCCGCGCAGTGCCACGACGACCAGTGCGAGACCGACGATCAGCAGTCCGATCGCGACAGCGAAGCCGCGCGTGAGCGCGGTGGTGTCCCAGCCGACGATATACAGGCTGCGGAAGCCCTCGATCAGATAGGAGATCGGGTTCCAACTCGCCACGGTGTGAAACCAACCGGTCTTCAGCAGGTTGCGCGGCAGGTTGCTGGAGGACAGGAAGATGAACACGAAGAACAGCGGAAACAGTCCCTGTACCACCTCGCCCGAGCCGGTTCGCAGGGCGGCCACGCAACCGAACGCGCCAAATGCGGTCGCGGCCAGCGCACCGAGCGCGATCAGTACCGGCACACCCCATCCGCCGGCCGCCAGATGGGCGCCTGCAATTACACCGAGCAGGATGTAGATAGCCGATTGCAGCGCCCCTAGCGCAGCCACGCCGACGAGCAGTCCACCGATCAGCGAGATTCGTCGCATCGGGGTGAGCGCGAGGCGATGAAAGAAGCCGCTCTCGATGTCCTCGGCGAGGTTGGTACCGGTGTTGATCAGCGAGAACATACCCCCTTGGATGAACGCGACCGCGATCGCAAAAGACACGTAGGAGTGTGTCGGAAAACCCGGCAGGTGGGTGGCGGCCTGTAGCCCGCTGGCATTAACCGCGAGCAGCATCGCGGGGAAGAACACGATCGGAAACATCTGGAAGGGCTGGCGCAGCGTCTTGAGCATCGAGCGCCGAGCCAGCGCGCCTACCTGCGTGGCGAGCGTCGCATTCACGCGGTGACAGGCTCCGCGGACGAGTCGCCAGCGCCCTCGTCGGTCTCCTGTTCGGCGGCTCCCTCAAGCGAGCGCCCGGTCTTGGCGAGAAACACATCGTCGAGCGTGGGGGAGTGCAGCCGCAAGTCAGCCACCGCGATCCCCTCCGAGTCGAGTACGCGCACGAACTCGGCGAGATCGCCGGCGCCCTTTGAGAGCTGTGCGGCAACGCCTCCCGCCGAGGCGGCCGTGGCCTTGCCAAAACGGTGCAGCACGGTCGCCAGGCGCTCGCGGTCAGCGGGATCCTGAGGAATCGCCTCGACAGTTTGGCGGCCGATCTGTGCCTTTAGCTCGGTGGGAGTGCCCTCGGCGACGATCTTGCCATGGTCGATGATCCCGACACGGTCGGCAAGCACGTCGGCCTCCTCCAGATATTGCGTGGTGAGGAACACGGTCACACCCTCGGTGGCGAGCCGCCGCACCTCCTCCCAAAGCGCCGCGCGGCTCTGTGGATCGAGCCCGGTGGTGGGCTCATCGAGGAACAACAAGCGCGGGCGGTGAAGCAGTGCGAGCGCGAGGTCCAAACGACGCTTCATGCCGCCGGAGTAGCCGCCAACCTTGCGATCGGCAGCTTCGGTGAGCCCTACACGCGCCAGCAGTTCGCTGCCGCGCTGCTCGCGCTCGCGCTTGGGAATCCCGTGCAGGGCGCTCTGCAGGCGCATGTGCTCGCGGCCGGTCAAGAACGGGTCGAGCGCCGACTCCTGCAGCGACGCGCCGATCGCACGGCGGACCTCAGCGCCCCGATGGACCACGTCCAGACCGGCCACGCGCGCACTACCCGAGGTGGGAGGCAGCAGCGTCGTGAGCACCAGCACGGTCGTGGACTTGCCCGCGCCGTTGGGCCCGAGAAAGCCATATATCTCCCCGGGCGCCACCTGCAGATCGATACCGTCCACGGCGCGCACTCCACCCTTGAAGACCTTGACCAGGCCCTCGACCTCGATTCCGTTCTCCACGTGTGCCATCGCCGCACGTTATAGCTGCTCGGTACGAGCTGCTGGGTACGATCGACTCGGCGCGACGGCGCGGGTAGTACGACGGCGCAGGTAGGTAGTGCGACGCACGCGCGGGAGTGTGCGCCCTGACATGATCATCCATTCACCATGAAGAGCTTTCAGAGTTGGGATGACATCGAGATCGCCTACCACGAGTGGGGCGAGCAGAGCTCCTCGTCGCCAGTGGTGCTTCACCACGGCTTTGTCGTCGATGCCAATGTCAACTGGGTAGCTCCCGGCATCGTCGACGCGCTGTGCGCCGCGGGACGCAGAGTGATCGCCCCCGACGCCAGGGGTCACGGTGGCTCTGAGAAGCCGCACGATCCCGCCCGCTACGGCGAGCAGCGGATGGCACGAGACCTCGCGGTCCTGCTTGATGTGTGCGACGAGCCGCAGGTCGACCTCGTCGGCTACTCGATGGGAGCGATCGTCTCGTTGATCTTCGCGAGCGAGGATACGCGGGTACGACGGCTTGTCGTCGGCGGTGTGGGCTCGGGTGTGATCGAGTGCGGCGGCGTCGACAGGCGCGCGGTTCCCAATGACGCGATCATCCAAGCGTTGAGCGTCGAGGATCCTGTAGGGATTGGAATGCCGGAGGCCGCCGCGTTTCGCACGCTCGCGGACACAATTGGAGCCGACCGCGAAGCCCTGGTCGCTCAGGCCTCATCTATCTACAGGGGCGAGATCGCACTGGATCGCATCTCCGCGCGGACGCTCGTGCTGGCCGGAGACGCCGATCCGCTGGCGATCAGGCCCGAGGTCCTGCGCGACGCAATCCCGGGCGCGACATTGCGGATGCTCTCAGGCAATCACATCGGAGCCATCGCGGACCCCAGCTTCACGCAATCGATCGTCGACTTTCTCGCCTGAGCATCGAATGGGCATATGGGAGGTTCTTGCCATCGCCCTGGCCGGGCTCGCGGCGGGCACGATCAACACGGTGGTGGGCAGCGGCACCCTCATCACCTTTCCAGTACTGCTGGCCTTCGGCTACGCGCCCGTGACGGCGAACGTGTCCAACACGATCGGCTTGGTGCCCGGATCGGTCTCCGGAGCGTTCGGCTATCGGCGCGAGCTCGCCGGCCAGCGCGAGCGCGCCCTGCGCTTCGGCACGATGTCCGTCCTCGGCGGCATCACCGGCGCTGTGCTCCTGCTGGCCCTGCCCGCCTCGGCGTTCGCCGCGATCGTGCCGGTCTTCATCGGGCTTGCGCTCGTCCTGGTTGTCCTGCAGCCGCGTTTGACTGCGATGCTCGCCAAGCGCGGCCGCGGCTCAGGCCGCCACGGGCGCGTCTTGACCCTGCTTGCGTTGTATGCAACGGGCGTTTACGGCGGCTACTTCGGAGCCGCGCAAGGGATCCTGCTGTTGGGGATCCTCGGCTTGGTCTTGACCCAGGACTTGCACCGCACCAACGCCTTGAAGAACGTGCTCGCCGGCCTGGTCAACGGGGTAGCCGGTGTGTTCTTCATCTTTGCCGCCCACGTAGAGTGGGCTCCCGCCGCGATCATCGCGGTCAGCTCTATTCTCGGCGCCCAAGTCGGGGCGCGCTACGGACGCCGCCTGCCGCCCCGGGCGCTGCGAGCCCTGATCGTGCTCGTCGGCGTGACGGCGATTGTGCGCTTGCTGGCGTAGCTCTTCAGGTTTTCGCGGCGACGATGACCAACACGAGCAGTCCGAGCAGCACACCGACCACGGCCAGCGCCGTGACGAAGCTCTCCTCCGGTGGAGCGAACTCGCCTCGGGAGAGCGCCTGCTCGACTCGCCTGTGACGCACGAGCGCGTAGCCGATGAATGCCACGCCGACGCCGGCGAAACCGATACCCGCGACCGTGTAAGGCCATTGGGCGCCGGGGGTCAACGCCGGAACGAGCTTGCCGGCGCCGAGGCTCACTGCCAGAGAGGCCAGGCCTGTACGCCACCAGGCCAGGTAGGTGCGCTCGTTGGCCAGCCGAGTGCGGCGAGTGGCGTCGCTCGCTTCCTCAAAGCCCTCGCCCTTGGGCAATTGCGGTTTCTGCGACTCCATTATCGACTGCATGGAAGCAGACCAGCGAACAGCGGTCATATCGGCTTGTCCCAAAGGCGTAGGACACGGACTCTCTTGCTATAGCGCCGTTGCTATAGCGCCGTCACTGTGGCTCGGTGTGAACCACCACGTCGACGATGTCTGGTACATGCCGACGAAGCTGGTCCTCGAGCTCGCTCGCCAGTCGGTGAGCATCGATCAAGGAGGCGGCCGGATCCACTGTGATCGTGAGGAAGACGATGCGGCCCGTCTCGGCCGACAGGAGCCTTACCATCCGTGGCTCGACACCGGTGCGCTCGCGCACGAGGCGCTGGATCTCGTGCACGGCTTGGCGGTCGGCTTGACCGTCGGCAGGACGGCTCATGAGGGTTTGCTCCAGTGGCTCCAGATGCGTTTGCACATAGCTCACGCGGGGCCTGGTGCAAATGGCCTGCTCGACGCGCTCGGCCACGGCATTTGCCGTCCGCAAGTCGAGGTCGGCCGGGAACTTCAAGTGCAGGGACACGCTGATCGATCCGTCGCGCTCAAAGATCGTGACGTCGTGCGTTTCCCGCACCAGCGGCTCTGCCAAGGCAATCGCCAGAACATGATCGCGCAGCTCGAGGCCATCGCGACGTGGCTCGACGTGCACGACGACGTCGCTACCCGGCAGTGCGCTCTCGACAGCCGCCTCAACCATGCTTGCGGCCTGGTGGCCCTCGATCACAGCCTGCCCGGGCGCCACCGCGGCGACCACATCGGCGAAGTAGCGACCCGCGGACTCGCGCAAGCGCAGTCGTCGCAGCTCGATCTCCGGTTCCAAGCCGGCGATGGCCCGTTCGGCTGCCTCCATCGCCTCGGCGGGAGTGCGATCCATCAACACGTTGGCGTTCTCGGCGATCAGTCGTATCGCGGCCGCGAGCACGATCGCCGCTATGAGGAGCGCCGCGATCGAGTCGGCCTGAGCAAACCCTGCGCGCACGAGCAACAGCCCGATGAGCACTGCCACTGAGCCTGCCAGGTCACCCGCGAAATGAAAAGCGTTGGAGCGCAGCGCGGGACTTCCATAGCGGCGTGAGGTACGCACGGAGACGATCGTGCGGCTGACATCCACGATCAGCGCCACCGCTATGACCAGGAACACATACCAGTGAGTGTCGGGCGGGGCGCCTGCGCCGATCAGATGTGCGAGAGCCAGGACGCTGACGATCAGTCCACCCGCCAGCAGGAGCGCCGCCTCGCCCAGTGCGCCCAGGTTCTCGGCGCGGCGATGGCCGTAGGGATGCTCGGGATCGGCCGGCCGTCGACCCAGTCGCACCGCAAAGAAGGTCAGGATCGCGGCCACGACATCGCCACTTGACTCAACACCCGCGGAGACCAAGCTCAGGCTGCCGGTCGCCAAGCCCGTTCCCAGCTTCAGGACCACCAGCAGGCCGGCCGCCGCGATCGAGACGAGCGTCGTGCGTCGCTGCACGGCGATCTGCTCGTGCTCGGTGGGTATTGCCATTCTCAGAGACTCTAAGAGAGGGGCGGACGAACGTAGATCATCGTGTTACGGTGCCGCCCCCGCCCCGCCCCGCGCGAGATTACCTGCGCGGTCGCGATTGCCGGCTGGTCAACGCGGCTTTGCCTCGGGGAGGCGCTCGAGCCCATCCTCGGGGATCGACTCCCAGTCCGCGGCGTAGGTCACGAACGCGCGCCAGCTTGGCCGCACACCGGGGTCGCCGTCGAAAGCCCCCAAACGCACGCTCATCTGTCGCACGTTTTCGGGGTAGCGACTGAACAGATGCCCTCCGCATTCGCAGCAGAACAGCTTCTCGGCACCGCCGTCGGGATGGCGCCAGCTCTTCAGCAGATCCTCGCCTTGGAGGATGCGCAGCGTGCGCCCGTCAATCCGGGCCTGTACTGAGGACGCCGTTCCCGTTCGACGTTGACAGCGGGTGCAGTGACAGTAGCCGGCGTCCGATGGGCGCTCGCTCAACTCGAAGCGAATCTTGCCGCACAGGCAGCCTCCGGTCAGTGCGAACTCGCTCATGGGCGAAAGTGTGGCACGTCGTCGGGTCAGAGGATCGTTCGCCTCTCACCGCCTCGTACTCCGCTTGGATGCATGCCTCATGATAAGAGCGTGGATGCCGATCAAAAGCTCCTGACGCCGCCTACGACACGCTATGCGCGCAGTGGCGATGGGACCATCGCGTATCAGGTCGCGGGGGAGGGGGCGCTCGATTTGCTGTTCCTGCCGGGATGGATTTCCCAGATCGAGCAGCTATGGGATGCGTCGGCTATGCGTCGTTTCCTTGAGCGCCTGGCTGTGTTCAATCGCCTGATCCTGTTTGACCGTCGCGGAAGTGGACTGTCGGACAGCGGTGGCGGGTCGCACACGCTTGAGCAGGAGGCGCGCGACGCGCTCGCTGTGCTCGACGCCGTGGGCAGTGAGCGAGCGGCGCTGTTCACCTACGGATTGGGTGGGCCTGTCGGAGTCTTGCTCGCGGCGGATCATCCTGAGCGTGTCGGCGCGCTGATCATGTATGCGTCGATCGCGCGTACCTCATGGGCGGCTGACTATGACTGGGCGATGACGCGCGCGGATCGCGCCGAATGGACCGAGCAGACGGTTGCCGCCTGGGGTGAGCCCGGCGGTCCGGGGCTAGCCGTGATGGCGCCCTCGATGGCCGAGGATCCGGCGCTCGCCACGTGGTTTGCGCGCTTGCAGCGCCTTGCGGCAAGCCCGAGCCAGGCTCGCATCCTGTTGAACGCGGCCGCCGACCTGGATGTGCGCGATGTGCTGCCTCGCGTACGCGTGCCCACGCTTGTGATGCACCGTTCCGGAGACACTGCCTGGGACCCACGTCACTCGCGCTACCTGGCCGAGCACATCGCCGGTACGCGCCACGTCGAGCTGGAAGGAGTCGACTCGCTCCCGTTCGTAGGCGACAGCGACGCGATCGTGGAGGAGATCGAGGAGTTCTTGACCGGCGCTCGTAGTCGCGGCGAGCTCACGCGCGGATTGCTCACCGTAATGTTCACAGATATCGTCGAGGCGACCGCACACGCTGCCAGGATGGGCGACGGGCGCTGGCGAGACCTGCTGGCAGAGCACAACACACGGGTGCGAGCGCAGCTTGCACGTTTCGGCGGTCGCGAGATAAAGACGGTGGGGGATGGCTTTCTTGTGACGTTCGAGGGGCCGCCGTCGCGAGCTTTGCGCTGTGCCCTGGCGGTCACCGCCGCTGTTAGAGATCTCGGAGTCGAGATTCGCGTTGGCGTTCATACGGGGGAGTGCGAGCTGATCGGCGAGGACGTGGGGGGAATGGCCGTCCACATCGCCTCGCGCGTAGGAGCTCTCGCGGGGACCGGCGAAGTGCTCGTGTCGGGCACCGTGTTCGGGACGGTTGTGGGTGGTCCGTTCGCCTTCGAGGACCGCGGCCTTCACGAGCTGAAGGGCGTGCCCGGGCGCTGGCCATTGTTTACGTTGCGAGGATGAGGGCAGAGACTGCATGCTGGATCGCTGAGCGTGCCGCTTACGTTCAAGGTACTTGCTGCTGGCGGCTGACACCACGATATCGCGGCACGATATGTTTTGTGTGTGGGCGAGGACCTGACCCAAGAGCAGTACGCGCAGCTCTTGGAGTTGCGTACTGGCCTGCGCCGCTTTCTGCATTGGAGCGAGGAGCGTGCTGAAGAGCATGGCCTAACGCCCGCGCAGCATCAGCTGTTGCTCGCGGTGCGTGGCAGCAATACGCGTCGCGGGCCCACGATCGGTCAGCTCTCCCAAGCGCTTGTGCTGCGCCACCACAGCGTTGTCGGCCTGGTCGATCGCGCGCAGAGTGCGGGCCTGGTAACGCGCAAGCGTGACCCAATTCGCCATTCGCTCGTGCACGTTCGGCTTACCGATCGCGGCAGGAAGGCGCTGCAAGGGCTCTCGCTCGTGCACTTGCGAGAGCTCGCGGAGCTTGCCCCTGCGATGCAGGCCCTGTGGCAGGCGATCGCCGCGGCCAGCGATCCTCCTGTCGAGGGATCTACCGTCGTCGAGCCAGCGGTGCGGGTGCAGTGAGCGCGCACGAGCGCGTCTCGCACCTCGGCGATTTCACACTGGAGCGAGGGGTGTTGCGGATCTGCGCGCTGGCGGTGCCGCTGGGCGCGGCGAGCGCGTTGTGTGCGCTGGCGCTGTTGCGGCTGATCGGCCTGATCACGAACCTTGTCTTCTACGGGCGATTCGCCACGTCGCTGGTGGCGCCCGGCGCCGGCCACCACTCGCCGCTGTTGATCTTGCTCGCACCCGTGCTCGGCGGGCTCGCTGTTGGCTTGATGGCGCGCTTTGGCTCAGAGCGGATTCGCGGTCATGGGATGCCCGAGGCGATCGAGGCGATCCTCACCCGCGGCAGCCGCATCCAGCCACGAGTGGCGCTGCTGAAGCCGATCTCGGCGGCGATCAGCATCGGCAGCGGTGGGCCGTTCGGCGCGGAGGGCCCGATCATCATGACCGGCGGGGCCGTGGGCTCGGTGCTCGCGCAGTTTCTGCACACGAGCGCGGATGAACGCAAGACTTTGCTCGTGGCGGGCGCCGCGGGCGGTATGGCTGCGACGTTCAACGCACCGCTGGCCTCAGTGCTGCTCGCGGTCGAGCTGCTGCTGTTCGAGTGGCGCCCGCGGAGCTTTATTCCGGTCGTCACTGCGGTCGGCGTCAGCACGCTGGCACGCTGGTCGCTGCTCGGCGCGGGGCCAGTGTTCGGCATGCACGTCGGTGTTGTGCACATTGGCGCGGGCGTCGAGCTCTTGTGCGTGCTCGCTGGTTTCAGTGGAGGACTGCTAGCGATCGCCGCGACAGGGCTCGTGTACTTCTCCGAGGACGCGTTCGCGCGTCTGCCGATCCACTGGATGTGGTGGCCCGCGCTCGGCGGGCTGATTATCGGTGTGGGCGGGCTGATCGAGCCGCGCGCGCTGGGCGTCGGCTACGACGTCATTCGCGAACTGCTGCAGGGCCGCGCGACGATCTCGCTGATCGTCGGCATCCTGCTAGTGAAGACCACGATCTGGGGGCTTTCGCTGGGTTCGGGCACCTCTGGCGGGGTACTTGCACCGACGTTCATGATCGGCGCGGCGCTCGGCGCGCTGGAGGGCACAGTGTTGCCGGGCGTGACCCCGGGGTTCTGGGCGCTCGTCGGGCTCGCGGGCGTGCTCGGCGGGGTGATGCGCTCGCCGCTTACGGGCGTCGTGTTCCCGCTTGAGCTGACACACGCCTGGCCCTTCGTGCTCCCGCTACTGCTCGCGGCGACGAGCGCGTATGCCCTCTCTGCGCTGGTGTTGCGCCGCTCGGTGCTCACGGAGAAGGTCGCACGGCGTGGGCTTCACCTCACCCGCGAGTACTCCGTCGACCCTTTGGAGGCGCTGCTCGTCGAGGAGGTCATGGACGCGGACTTCGCCGTGATCGACAGCGGCGAGCGACTCGAGGAGCTGCGAGATACCGCAATCGACTCGCGTCAACCGCTCTACCCGGTGCTCGACGAGCACGGGCGGCTCGCCGGGGTACTAACGCGAGGACGGCTGCTGCGCCAGTTGCTCGGAGCGGACTCGACGGCGCTCGCCGGCGAGACGGCAATCCGTGACCCGCTGACGGTCCACGCCGATGACACTCTGCGCGAGGTCGCGCAACGCTTTGCCGAGTCCTCGCTTGGCTGTGCGCCGGTCGTCGAGCGCTCCCAGCCTGACCGTCTGCTCGGTCTCGTCACCCTCGAGAATCTGCTGCACGCTCGCTTGCGCGACGTGCACGAGGAGCGCCGCCGCGAGCGCCTGCTGCACGCACTTCCGCTGTGGGTGCGCGATGCTCCCCGCTCGGAGCTGGCATGAGATGACGGGTGCACGCCGCACTGATCGCGGTGCTCGTCCTCTGGCACATGCGCCGCCCGCGGCTGCACGCGCTGGAGGGCGCGATCTTTCTCTGCTCGCTCGCGGTCGTGTGGATAGGGCTGTATCTGGCAAACGGATACAGCTAGCTCGACCATCGCCGCGAGTGTAGTTCACACCGTCATGAGCAGCGCGTCGTTTCCGGACGCGCGCGTGGATCTGATCTGGTCGAACTCGCGCTGGACGCCTACTATGTCAGGCAAGTCGAATTCAGTGAATAAGAGGCGTTGGCTTCAGCGGTCTCGGTCATGCGCGGTGTTTCCGAGGTCGTCGGAGCGTCCGGCTTGTATCCGGGACCACTGGGCGGTGGGACGTCCGTTTGTGCGGTAGATATGGCGATCTCGCTGTGGCCAGCGAGCAGGCGACTGCTCCCATTTCTCTTGGCGTCCATACACCGTCAGATCCATCAGCGCATAGATGTTGTCCATTGCCTCGACGCCGCGGCCATTTGTCCAGTAGGTCTCGAACACCCGGTCGCCATCCCGCAGGTAGCACACTAGGTGGAACCTGCCGACCTGGCGCCCGGTCAGGAGCGCGTCAAGCGACTCTTGGGCTGAGTACCACGGCATATCCCAGCCCATGAAGTCGCGGTAGCGCACACTTTCGGCGAACGGGCCTTGGCAGAGGGTGGCGTAAGTGACGTCACGGGAATGCAGATAGGACAGCTCTCCGATTTGCGTGGTGTAGAACGTGCAGCCCTCGCATTGTTCGGCGGCGGATTGGCCGGTGTACCACATGAAGTAATAGGCGATGAGCTGCTGGCGGCCCTCGAAGGCGTTCAGCAGCGTGATCGGCCCGTGCGGGCCGATCAGCTCGATAGTGGAGTCGACCTCCACCATCGGAAGTCGGCGCCGGGCAGCAGCGATCGCGTCGCCTTTGCGAGTGTGCGCCTTCTCTCGGACCCGCAGAGCATCCAGCTCGGCCTGAAACGTCGCCCGGTCCACGACGACGGGGACTTCTGCATGGTTGACGTCGCGGCCAGGCTCCCGGAAATTCTTCGTCTCATCGCGCATGTTCACTCCTTACCGAGGCGTCTCACTGATGCGAGACAGCCTAGTCTCTTTCATCTGAGACCCGTGGACGTCTCATCTGTATGAGAACAACGCGGAGCAACCTTGGCTGTTGCCTAGGCCAGATGTAGCTTCGCTGTGGACTTCCCAAGTCCGGAGTTCATCTGGAGTTCCCGCGCCGAGCCGTAACCAAACAAGTGACGATGCTCGAGCGGATCGGTCGCCCAAGCTGCTCCTGCAGGGTTCGGTTCGCTCTCTCGATGGCCTCGCGTTGCTCAGGCGAGAGTCGTGACCAGAACGACATCGTGCCAAGCAGGGCGTCCAGCTCGGTGGCAGTGTGTTCCATTAGCCTCGGCGCTGTGGCGATCTGCGCGTCTTCGAACAGATGGGCCGCGTACTCGCGTGTCACCTCGTAATTGCCAAGCCAGGCCCAGACCTCCGAAATGTTCTCGCGGCGCTCACGAACGCCCGCGAGAGTGGTCTCGAGATCCCGATAGTGCGGCCAGCTTGTGGCGATCTCGGGCGCGATCGCCGTCATCGCGCTCAAAAGCGCCTGCTGGTCATCGGCGCTGCGCGGCTCGTGCAGTCCGAAGTATTGGATGAGCGCAAGCGTCCCGTCGGGCACGAGCGCGTCCGCCGCGCGCTGCCAACCGACATCGGGGTCGACCCAGTGGATCGCGGAGGCCGAGAAGACGGCCCGGAAGTGCTCATGGGGGAGTCGCGCGTCCTCGAATCGAGCGTTCACGAGTTCCAGTTCGCCCGTGCCTCCAAGGCGCTGCTGGGCGAGCCTCGCCAGCCGATCGCCCGGCTCGATCGCCGTGACGCGCAAGCCCCGAGCCAGGAGGCTGTGGGTCAGCTGTCCGGTCCCACAACCGATCTCAAGCACCTGGTCGCCGCGCTCGAGGCCGGCGGCCTGGCAGGCAAGATCGATCAGCTGCTCGGGGTAGGTTGGACGGTGGCGGTCGTACTCGACCGCCACCTGATTGAAGACTTTGCCGTAGCTGCGCTGTAGTGTTCTGTCCGGCACCCTCACAAGGTAGGTGACGCGCCCGACGGAGCGAGACTGAGCGGACTATCGGCCCGCGGTAACGGCTTTTAGCTCGTCGAGTGACTCGCGGATGAGTCGCGGCAAGTCTTGTCGGTTGGGTTTCTCGACCCAGCGTTCAAACGCGACCTTGAAGACAGCAATCCCTGCCTCGGCGGTCAGACTCGCGGCCGGCTCCTTGACGCCGCGTTGGCGCAACGCCTCGGCGAGCGCCGAAGCGAGTGATGCGAGCTTGATCAGCTCGCGCTCTTGAAGCTCCGCGCTCGTGGCGATGATGGCCTGGCGCTGTTGCGCGAGCTCTCCTCCTTCCTGGATGAGAGCACCGGCGGCCTCGAGACCCGCGGTTGCCGCGTTAATCGGTGTCAGTGACTCTGGCGCTTTGGCGACCGTGCTGATCAGCAGCTCTCGCAGCGCATCCGCGCCCGCGAACAGAACCTCACGCTTGTCGGCAAAGTGCCGGAAGAACGTTCGCTCCGTCAATCCCGCTCGCTCGGCGATCTCCGCCACCGTGGTCTGCTCGAACCCGCGCTCGCCATAGAGCGCGAAGGCCGCCTGCATGAGCCGGCCGCGCGCGTTTGGCTCCCATCGACCCATCACGTGATCCTACCTGATGGCAGTGGCTGACATCCGGTGCTAAGCTGATGGCAGCAACTGACATCAATCGTCTACTTGGAGGTTTCTCATGCGCGTATTCGTGACCGGTGCGTCCGGCTGGATCGGCTCCGCTGTCGTTCCCGAGCTCCTCGGCGCGGGCCATCAGGTCATCGGGCTGGCCCGCTCGGACGTTTCGGCCGATGCCCTCACCGCCGCTGGGGCAGAGGTGCACCGCGGCACTCTTGACGATCTCGACGGCCTGCGGGATGCCGCTGGCGCGTCAGACGGCGTGATTCACCTCGCGTTCAAGCACGACCTTGCTTTCTCGGGAGACTTCCAGGGTGCTGCCGACGCGGATCGCCGCGCCGTCGAGGCTCTCGGCGAGGCGCTGACGGGTTCCGATCGACCGCTGCTCATCGCCTCCGGGACGCTCGGAGTGGCACCGGGGCGCGTGGCGACCGAGCAAGACGGACATGGCTCTAACCCGGCCGTGGCCGCATGGGGTGGAGGTCCGCGTACTCGGTGGGCCACCGCCGAGTACGCGCTCTCCCTTGCCTCACGCGGCGTCCGCTCGTCCGTCGTGCGGCTCCCACCCACCAATCATGGCGACGGCGACAACGGTTTCATCGCGACCCTGGTCGGCATCGCCCGCGAGAGGGGAGTCTCAGGCTACATCGGCGACGGGACCAACCGCTGGCCCGCCGTGCATCGCCTCGATTCCGCTCGCCTGTTCCGCCTGGCGCTGGAGCAGGCACCGGCCGGATCGACGCTACACGCGGTGGCCGACGAAGGCGTGCCGATCCGCGACATCGCCGATGTGATCGGCCGGCATCTCGACCTTTCGGTGGTCTCCATCTCTCCCGAGGACGCAGGCGATCATTTCACCTGGCTGGCCGGTTTTCTTGCGGCCGACAGTCCGGTCTCCAGCGCGCTGACCCGCGAGCTGCTCGGGTGGCAGCCGACCCAAATCGGGCTCATTGCAGACCTCGACCAAGGGCATTATTTCCAGCAGGTGAGTCCCGCTACAGCTTGATCGAGATCACGGAGTCGAACCTCCGCGTCCCATCGAGATCGAGTACGTTCGCCGAGGCATGGAGCTCGAGCAGGCAATCCGAACTAGGCGCACCCACAAGGTGTTTGCGCCAGAGCCGGTGGCGCCGGAGTTGCTGCAACAGCTGTTCGAGCTGGCCCGCTGGGCTCCGAACCACCACCTAACCAACCCGTGGCGCTTTCGGGTGCTTGGCCACACCACGGTCGAGCGGCTCAAGGTGATCGCTGAGAACACCGCACTAGGGTCGGCAAGCAAGCTCGATCGCGCGCCCACACTAGTTGTCGCATCGGTTTACACACAGGGCGACAGCGCTCAACAGACGGAGGATCTGCTTGCGAGCGCGGTCGCCGCCTACCTGGTGCTACTCGCCGCCCATGGGGCAGGGCTCGCCGGCTACTGGCGGACCCTGCCGCTCCTCGACTCGCCTGCCGGCCGGGAGGTGCTCGAACTCGACGCCCTCGAGACACCAATTGGGCTGCTCCACCTCGGCCGCCCTCGCCAGGAACAGCATGTGCCCGAGCGGGCACCCGTCGCCGATTTCGTGCGTTATCTGCCTTAGGCGTCGCGGCTTCTGCGGCGTCTCGCTGATATGCGAACGCTCGATCCCATCGATAGGCGACTGTTCGCATCCATATGAGACCGGCGAGGCAGGGAGTTAGGGGTGGTGGTGGCCGCGTACTGTGCGCCAGCTCTCGAGGGTGATGCGCAGGATCCCGGCGGTCATGGCGAGGCCGATGAGGGGATCGAGGATCGGGGCGCCCGCGGCTATCGCGATCGCGCTGGCGATGACGGCTAGTGAGACGTATGCGTCGGCGTGGGCATGATCGCCGTCTGCGATCAGCGCAGGGCTTTCCAGTCGGCGCCCGGCACTGGTGCGGACCAGCGCCGCGAGCCAGTTCCCGGCGAACCCGATCGTGCCGGCGAGCACGAGGGCGAGCAGGTGGTCGGGCGCGGATGGGTGCAGGAGCCGCAGGATCGACTCGTAGGCAGCGACGCACGCGGATATGAAGATGGAGGCCACGACTGCCAGGCCGGCTAGGCGCTCGGCGCGTGGGGAGTGCAGTGCGAACGCGATGCCGAGGGGGATCGCGGTTAGCGCGTCCCCGCCGTTGTGGATCAGGTCGGCCAGCAACGCCAGGCTGCCACTGAGCGCGAACACGACCGCCTGCACCGCGGCCGTGAGGGTGAGGATGGCGAGCGCGAGCGCGACGGTCCGGACGCCCTCGCGGGAGCGCTTGATGCTCTCGTCTATGAGGCCGTGAGAGTGACCGTGCTCGTGCTCGTGACGATGATCGCGGGGGTGCTCATGGTGGTGCTCGTGCGGCCCGGTGTGCGGATGGGAGTGACGCAGAGTGCCGTGATGGTGCAGATCGCCCTTGACGAGCTCATAGGTGGCGGAGGCGGCGGGCATGGTCACGTCTCCGTCGAGCGTACGCGAGTCGTTGGGTTCGATCGGTAGCGCTTCAGCGCGATCAGTACTCCAGGGCCTCATCGGCGAGTAGCGAGTCTATGCGGCGGGCAATGTCATCGCGGATCGCGCGGACCTCATCCAGCGGACGTCCCCTTGGGTCTGGGAGGCTCCAGTCGATGTAGCGCTTGCCGGGTATGTAGGGGCACTCATCGCCACAGCCCATCGTAACGACCACATCTGCCCGCTCGGCGAGCTCGCGGGTGAGAAGCTGAGGCTGGCGGTTGGATAGGTCGATGTCGAGCTCTTGCATGACCTCTACGACCTCGGGATGGACGTGCTTGACGGGCGTGGTGCCAGCGGATATGGCGGTGTGTCGTCCGCCAGTCGCGCGCTCGAAGAGTGCTTGGCTCATCTGCGAGCGCCCGGCATTATGCAGGCAGACGAACAGGACGCTCGCCATCGACGGCCACTCCCTTGGTTGATTGGGCGGGGGTGGTAATGAGGGACTTGGGGCCGCGCACGAGCTCGTAGGCGAATACGCCGATGGTCGCGCCGATCAGCGGGCCGATGACGTAGATCCAAAAGCCGCTCCAGGTACCGGAGGCCAGGGCGGGGCCGAAGGAGCGCGCGGGGTTCATCGAGGCGCCGGTGATCGGGCCGCCGAAGAGGGCATCGAGTCCCACGGTCCCGCCGATCGCGATAGCGGCGGCGGCTCCGACCGCGCGCGTGTCAGTCGCAACGGCGGTGATGACGAACATCAGGAAGGCCGTCAGGACGATCTCATAGCCCAGGGCGGTCCCGCTGCTCACGCTCGGGAGCGTGGCGCCGAGGTGCGCGGGCTTGCTCGTCCATGCTGCGAGAAGCAGGAAGGACGCTGTGGCCGCCCCGATGAGCTGCGCTGCGACGTAGGCCAGCGCGTCGCGGATCGGGAAGTGTCGGGCGAGGCTGAAGGCGATCGTGACGCTCGGGTTGTAGTGCGCGCCGGAGAGGTGCCCGCCTGCGTAGATCATCACCATGATTACGAGGCCGAAGGTGAGGCTCACGCCGACGCTGCCGATCGAGCCGGGGTGCGTTGTGTTGGCGATGATCGCTCCGCACCCCGCGGTCACGAGCGCGAAGGTGCCGATTGCCTCCATGAGCGCGCGGCGGGCGAGGTTGGGACGCTCCATCAGGCGACCCCCAAGAGCTTCATAGCGCAGATCGTATTACATCGACAGATATCAGTCTTATTGATATAAGTAGATTGATGTCCGTCGATTTGGAGCTGGTGCCCAAGCAGAAGCGAGCGGCCGGCGAGCGCTGTTGTGAGCCCGTCGTCTACCCCGACGTGCAGCGCGATCATGCACTGCGCATGGCCGTGATCGCCAAGGCGCTTGGCGACCCGATCCGCTTGCAGCTCGTGGACGTTCTGCGTAGGCACGCCGGCAAGGTCTGCGTCTGCGAGCTGGTGCCGCTGTTCGACATCTCTCAGTCCACGCTCTCCCATCACCTGAAGAAGCTCCGCGACGCCGGGATCGTCGACTCCGAGCGCCAGGGCCTGTGGGCCTACTACTACGTGGCCCCAGGCGCTCTCAAGGAGCTGTCTACATGGCTGAGGAGCTGAGCACGACGGACAACGACGTGACCGTATTGCTTGCGGGCCCGCGGCGATGGCCGCAGGCGTCGAGAAGGAGGGCGGCGAGTACGTGGGCCTGACTATCGCGGCTGGCCCTGCACAGCAGGAGCAGATCGCCGACACGCTCGAGCACGATGCTCAGGTAGTGAGCAACACGCAGCTTGAGGAGATGGCCGTCGCGTCGGCTCGTCGATCACGCCGGGTCAGTCGTCCGAGGGGCGTCGGACATGACCTCCCGGACGTCGATCCACTCGTACAGCGGCTCCCCGCCCGGGCCGGGCTCGGAGGAGACGTAGGCCGCTAGCTCGACCGCGCGCTCGTGCGACTCGACGTCGATCATGTACCAGCCCGCCACGAGATCGCTGGTCTCGGGCAGCGGGCCGTCGGTGGTGACGGGCGCCGCTTCCGGGCCGCCGTAGCGCACCCAGGTGCGCGCCGGCGTGAGCGCCTGCGCGTCGACGTACTCGCCGTTCTCCTCGAGCATCTCGCTGACGTGCCTGAGGAAGGTCATGTGTGCCTCCGCGTCCTCGGGGGCCCACTGGTCTATCGGGGGCACGGGACGGTGCGGCTCGGGGGCGCCGCGGTAGTGCTTGAGGAGCAGGTACTTAGCTTAGGCATCGTGGTCTCCTGGTGTCGTGGGCCGGGCCGTGCCGGTCGTGGCCCTTCACTTGGTGAGCGGAGCCAGTTAGGACTTCTGGACATGAAACCACGCTGCCGATATTTCTGGGCATACCGGCAGTGGCGTTCGCTTACGCACGGCGATTTCACCGATCAGGTAACCCAACCTGGGCGCTCTACTGTGCGACTACGGGCGTGTCAATGCTCGCCACCATGGGGCTCGCCGGCGCAGGCTTCAATCAAGCACCAAGGCTCGTCAACTGCGCCAGGCTGCTCCAACGCGCTGCGATCGTGACCGGATTCGGTTGGCTCACAGCACTATCCGCACGAACACTCCGACGCTCACCCCGCCAGAGCAACATCCAGCAACCTGAGTCCCGCCCCTACTCACTCGCCGAGATCGTGGGGACGCTCGATTATGTCCACGCGCTACTGAGTGCCTTGTATCTGGCCCTCCAGAAACTTCTGGGCAAAGCGAAGCATCCCGAGGGTGACCCAGGGGAGTTGCCCGGCTCTCACGCGAAGGTTGACCTCGTCATTGGGCTTGATGACCTCAACGACCGTGATGACGCGACCTATCCGATAGTCGTCGCCAAACTCCGTTTCGATGGCGTCCATCTCGCTCGCAACTTCTTGCATGAGTCTTGCTCGTGGATCGGGCTCCTCGGACTCGTTGCCCGTAGTTCCGCCTCCAGCGCTTGCCATATCGAACCTCCAGTTAGACAAAAGAAAGACGCCATGCTAACTATCGAAACACCGGAACCTACGCTCACCTACAGGTGGTCGCCGATCACGCGCTGGGAGCGCTGGCGACGTCAGGCTCGTCGGGCACGCAACTTCCTCAAGACGGTCGACGGTCGCCAGCGCCACCTGTGGGCCGTCGAGCTCGGCGACCGCGACGGCCCGGTTGAGGACGAGCCTGCCGTTGAGGGATGGCTGCTGACGCCGGCAAAGAGCCTCGAATGGCCGATTGCGAACCTTTCCTCTCCACTTCCAATTTATACCGGATCGAAGGCCCTCATGAGGCTGCGATTCGTGCTGCATAATCGCCCGCCGCATGGCAAAAGAGAGATCTCGAACGGGTTGCGCGGGCAACTCAGGCGGAGGTGAACCGGATGGGCGATGACGTGTTGGATATCCAGGAGATCGACCGGACTCAGGTTGCGCTGGCAGGCGGTAAGGGGGCGCTTCTGGGGGAGCTCATGCGGATCGAGGGGGTGCGGGTGCCGCCTGGGTTCTGCATCACTACTGAGGCATTCAGGCGGACGGTAGCCCAGGCACCGTCGATCCATGCACAACTCGATCGCCTCTCGGGCTTGAAGCTCGCGGACCGAGAGGACGTGGCCACGCTCAGCGCCGAGCTTCGCGGAAGGATCGAGGAGATCGCCCTTCCCGGCGACCTGGTGGAAGCAGTCGCCGGCGCGTTGGTCCGGTGTGGCGAGCACCTCGCCTATGCGGTCCGCTCCAGCGCCACCGCGGAGGACTCGCCGACGGCATCCTTTGCGGGTCAACACGACACCCATCTGAACGTCACCGGTCTGGAGGCGATCCTGCGAGACGTCCGCCGCTGCTGGGCCTCGCTGTTCAGCGAGCGAGCCGTGACCTATCGCTTGCGGGGTGGTATCGAGAATCGGCACGTCCAGATGGCTGTGGTCGTGCAGCAGATGGTCCTGCCGTTCGCCTCGGGGATCCTGTTCACCGCCGACCCGCTGAGCTGCAACCGGAAGCTCGCCGTCGTAGAGGCGATCCCCGGCTTGGGCGAGGAATTGGCCTCAGGACGGGTGAGCCCGGACGTCTACACGGTGCGCGATGGTGCGATCGTCCTACGGACGCTCGCCAACGAGCAGCCGGCGCTTGCGGATGGGGACATCCTGGCGCTCGCACAGCTGGGACGGCGGATCGAGGAGTTCTTCGGGCGTCCCCAGGACATCGAGTGGTGCCGGGCTGAGGACGGGTTTCAGATCGTGCAGAGCCGCCCGATCACGACGCTCTTTCCCGTGCCTGAGATGGGAGATCGCAAGAACCACGTCTACGTCTCCGTGGGGCACCAGCAGATGATGACGGACCCCTTCAAGCCACTGGGGCTCTCGTTGTGGCAGCTCACCACTCCGCGGCCGATGTCCGTGGCGGGCGGAAGGCTCTTCGTCGACGTCACCGAGATGCTCGGTGCGCCCACAACTCGGGCTGGGCTGCTGCGCGCCATGGGGGGGTCCGACCCGCTGATGGGTGACGCGCTGCGGACGATCGTTGAGCGTGGCGACTTCGTTGCGGCGCGCCCTGACGAGGAGCTCACCGGGGTGTTCGCCCTCGCCGAGCAGGAGCCGCTCGATGCCGACCCGGCGCTCGTGGGCGAGCTGATCGAGCGAGGCCAGGCGTCGACCGCCGCGCTGAAGCGGGCGATCGAGGCGAAGTCCGGACCGGAGCTGATCGAGCTAATCCTGGCGGACCTCCCGGAGCTGAGGCGGGTCATCTTCGATCCGCGCGGCCTGGAGGTGATCACCTCCGCGGCGGAGGCCGGTCGGTGGCTGAATGAGCACATGGGGGAGTGGCTGGGCGAGAAGAACGTAGCCGACACGCTCACGCAGTCCGTTGCCGGGAACGTGACCTCGGAAATGGGGCTTGCGCTGCTGGACGTAGCAGATGTGATCCGCCCACTCCCGGATGTCGTCGCGTTCCTGCGGGATGTCGATGATGAGCACTTCCTGGACCACATGTCTGCGCTTCCGGGCGGCAAGGAAGCGCGTGACGCCATCCGGGCCTATCTGAACACGTACGGCATGCGGTGCACCGGTGAGATCGACATCACCCGGACGCGGTGGAGCGAGCAGCCATCTGCGCTCGTGCCGATGATCCTTGCTCATGTGAGGAACTTCGAGTCGGGCGCGGGTTCGCGGCGGTTCGAGCAGGGACGGCGAGAAGCCGCCATGAAGGAGCAGGAGCTGCTGGCAGCGCTCCGCGAGCTGCCCGACGGTGAGCGCAAGGCAGGGGAGACCAAGCAGATGATCGACCGGATCAGGACCTTCGCCGGGTACCGCGAGTATCCGAAGTACGGAATGGTCAGCCGTTACTTCGTCTACAAGCGGGCTCTGCTGCGCGAGGCGGAGCGCCTGAAGCTCGCCGGCGTGCTGCGTGAGGCACAGGACATCTTCTATCTGACACTCCACGAGTTGCGCGACGTCGTGCGCGACCAGGAGGTGGATCACGAGCTCATCCAACAGCGCAAGGACGCGTTCAACTCATATCTGTCGCTGACGCCGCCGCGGGTGCTGACCTCGGAGGGCGAGGTTCTCGCCGGGAGTTACCGGCGAGAGGATCTCCCCGCCGGCACACTCGTGGGTCTACCGGTGTCTGTCGGAACCGTCGAGGGGAGGGCGCGCGTCATCCTGGACATGGCGCAAGCGGACCTCGAGCCGGGCGACATCCTGGTCACCACATACACCGATCCCAGTTGGACCCCACTGTTCGTGACGATCGGCGGCTTGATCACCGAGGTCGGCGGCCTCATGACTCATGGTGCGGTGATCGCGCGCGAGTACGGACTGCCGGCTGTCGTGGGGGTGGAGCGCGCCACCCGGCTAATCCGAGACGGGCAGCGGATCCGGGTGCACGGGACCGAGGGGTACGTCGAGATCCTGGGCTAAGTAGGGTCTTTGGTCAGTCCCCAATCGATCGGTCAGACTGAGCGATGCTGACCGTCTTCAGAGTAGTCGTTCTCGCGCTCATGATGCTCATGTACGCGTTGGGGCGCCGCGGACCCAGCTTCGTATTGGCATTTGCATGCGGACGCGCCCTGTTCGCCCTTAACGAGTTCATAAGTGGCGTGGAGCACGGTCAGGTGTCGGTCGGGCTGGCGTGCATTGGTGGCTTCGATCGGTAGCGCTTCAGCGCGATCATGGCCCAAATCGCCTCGACTACGCCGAAGGGCCATGTGCCTGCGAGGAAGCCGTAGACGCTCGACAATGCACAGCCGCAAGCGAAGGCGAGGATGAAGACTCGGCCGCGACGTTCGAGCGCGTACATCAGGACCATGAACGTGACAGCACAGGCACCAAAGAGAGTCAGCACACCCAGGAGTGTGCCAACGCGAGGTCCTGTCCTGGCCTTGAGCGCCCGGCGAGCTCGCGAGTCAGCAGCCGGGGGCGGCGGTCCGAACGCGACTGGGCGCGGGGAGGAGGGCCGGCTGCTCGGCGCCTCAGTCCTTGGAGGTCAGCTCGCGGAGGAAGCCAGGAAAGCGGCCGGCGCCGAAGTCGAAGTAACGCGCCCAGTCGGGGACGATGCTGATCCGCGCCATCTGGTCGTAGGTTTCGCGGCAGGCCTCTTCGAAGGCGGTGAGCTCCTCGCCCTCCATCGACTTCGCCGCTGCCTCGAGATACTCCGGCACAGGGCCGTCGACGACCTCGATCTCGGCCTCGCCGCGCAGCAGCAGGGAGCGCGCCGGGCTCGGGGTGTCGATCGTCAGCGCCACCCGCGGGCGGGCGCGGAGCGCCGCGAACTTCGGCGCGGTCGGGTGCGTGGCAACGACCACCGCCTGGCCGGTCCAGAGGAAGCCGATCGGGATCACGCGCGGCGTGCCGTCGACTCCGTTGTAGGCGAGGCGGGCGAGTGTTGCCGTACGCAGGATCTCCTCCCCGGCGTCGAGCTCGGCTTTCAGTTGGGCGGCATTTGCCTGGGTCACTTCGGTCCGCTCCTTGTCCGTCATCAGGGCTTGGGTTCTACTCGAAACTTTAGGTCGGGGGGCGGGCGGGCCGGATCACAGATGACATCAAGGCAAGCCGTGGGGCGTCCGATCACGCGGTCGCCGTCGGGAGCGCAGCGCGAACGCGATACCGAGGGAGATCGCGGTTAGGGCGTCCCCGCCGTTGTGGATCAGGTCGGCCAGCGGCCAGCAGCGCCAGACTGCCGCTGAGCGCGAACACGACCGCCTGCACCGCGGCGGTGACGGTGAGGATGGCGAGCGCGAGTGTGACGGCTCTGACGCCTTCGCGGGAGCGCTTGATGCGCTCGTCTATGAGGCCGTGAGAGTGACGTGTTCGTGCTCATGGTGGTGGTCGTGGGGGTGTGCCAGCGCGATCGTCCTGCTCTGGCCTTGAGCGCCTGGCGGGAGGGGAGTAGCCTTCGGTGCGTGCCTGGTTGACGTTGACCACTTCCGTATGCGGCCTATCCTCGTCCGCCTCCCTGACGGCGCATTACTCCTGCCTGTCAATTACCGATGCGATCGGAGAGGATCACCATATGAGCGAGACCGGCATAGAGTTGCTGCACCGGGTCTGGGAGGCAATGAGCGGTACGGGGGACCTGAGCGTGTTGAAAGGGGCGCTGGACCCGGACGCGCAGTGGCTCGGCGTCGAGGACGGGCAAATATGCGAGAACCGCAAGATGATCCTACGGTCATGAAGCGCAACCTCCCAAGGGGGTTCGCTGGGCGGATCGAGGTGGTGTTCGCGGCCTTCTATCTGGGGTTCCTGAAGCACGCATGAGCGCGGTCGTGGCGCAGCTCCGGCCTCCGAGATGTCATCGGCGCGGTGTTGGGCTACGCCGATCGCCTCGCCGCGCTGCCGTCCGCGCAGGCCGAGGTCGTGCGCGCGGACGTGTCGAGCTTTTTCGGGGAGCGTCCAGATCTTGCGGTCGCGCTTGCCTCTGGCGAGCAGCCGGTCCAGGGGCAGTTGCCGGCGGCGAGGTTGTCGCGCTCGTCCGGTCAGCTTGAGGATCGAGAGCATGAGTGGTGAGTAGGCCGTTGGCGATCGTCAAAGCCAACTCCAGTTGTGCGGGCCCATGCGGGTTCAGGCGGCCTGGTCGATCGCGACGATCCGCCGACCATCGGTAGAGCGCCAGAACCTCACGATGCGGATAGGGATGCGCCGGTTCACCCGGCTAACGAACGGGTTCAGCAAGAAGATCGAGAATCACATCCCCGCCGTCGCGATCCCCTTCGTGCACTACAACTTCGCCCGGCCACACAAGACGCTCGCCAACCCATACCCACGCACACCGGCTATGGCCGCAGGCGTCGAGGATCACGTCTGGACACCGGCAGAGATCGTGGAACTTTCAAGCTGAGAAACTACAGGCAATGAACGGATCACCTCGACGTCCGCTGCGTTATTGGCGCGTGCGCACAGATGAGCGTAAGCGACCGTCCATAAAGGGAGGCGTCGTGCTCGCGGTAAGTGCCCTTTTCTTGGCCTACATGGCGGTGTGGATGGTGATCCATCCCGAGCCGGACAACATCGCTGGCGACGTCATCCTTGATGTGGCCCTTGTATCCACCGCAGTATGGGTTGGTCGGCACACGATTCGACGTTGGCGAGAGATTCGTGCTTACTCCTTAGATTCAAACTGACCCACCACCCGTGAGTGCTCGATAATGTATCGAGGGGTAACCTGGTATGGTGTCGACCTCCGGGGCTCCCTGCGACTGATCCGGTCAAGATTGCGCTGGGGGTTCCGGGTTTTGTCGTCCGACGCGTTGTTTAGCCTCGTCGGCGATGATCTTGACCGGATCGCTTTGCAGGTCTCGTTGTGCTGACGCGACTCGAAGGGGGGGCGCGTCTGATGGCGCGTCTCTGCCTTCGCTCGTGCTGTGTGGCCGGTCTCTGACCTTTGGAGGTTGCCATGCAGCGGTTTCCGTTTTGTCAACGGCTTGAGTTCCGTGGAGTAGAACCGGCGAGGGATTACACGGTCCAGGAAGGTCCTGATCAGGGCAAGACCAAGACGCGTCCTGCGCGCGTCAAGTTCGAGTACGAATCCAGCGATGGTGACGTCGGCCTGATTGAGGTCAACGCCAACTCGTTCGACCGAGCTCGCGGTCAGGTTGACTGGTCGAAGCTCAAGAAGGGCGAGACGGTTGTGATTGAGGGTCACGTCAATTGTCCCGACGATAGGCCGGCGTATTTCACGCCGACTGCGGTTGATCGCGAGTCGCAACCGGCAGCGAAGGCGGCTTAGGAACTTCACGGTACTGGGGACCTGCCGTGTGGCGAGGATTCCTACTGGCGGCGCTTGTGGCTCTGATGCTGCTTGCGCCGTCAGCCGCCGTCGCTGCGGAAGTTCTTATCGGTGTTGATACTGGCCAGTCGGTCGCTCACGAAACGGCGGCTGGTCATATGGAATGCGAGCAGCAGCTTGCTGCTGAAACCGGCAGGCTTGCCGAACTTCGTATCGTTGGAAATTCCACTGCTAACACCGGTGTGACGTCTGTCGTGTTCGGTGTTGAGACCGAAGGCAGTTCTGCCCCTAGTGGATCGGTTGTTGGCGAAGCTGTCTATGTAGGTACACCTTCTGCAAATTTCGCACTCACTATTGCTGGTCTTGGCGTGCGTCTTACGTATGGGGCTAAGTATTGGTTGTGTCTGCTTCCTGTCGGCGGCGCTCTTCATTACAACAGTGCTGCTTCTACTGGTGGTAGTCCGACCGCCAGTAGTACGTCTGGTGGGTTTACGAAATTGGGTTCGGCGTCTTGGACGCCTGGTAGTCCTGGGCCTTTTGAGTACTACGGTCTTGGCACAGCGTTTCCGACGATTGAATTTGCTGAAACGGCGGCTGGTAAGGTCGAAGGTATAACGACTGAAGTAAAAGGTGTTCTTACAGAACTCAAATCTTTGAAGTCCGTTACTGAAGGTACGCTAAAAGTCTCGTGTACTTCTGGTTGCGGTGCTGGGTCCTCTGGTGTGTCAGGGGCTGAACTCGAAGAAGATTTGGGTGTCTTGCTTGGTGTGCTTTGGTTTATTTGTGGCGCTGGTCTTGGCGCTTGGATGCTTTCGTTGTTTGTTCGCGAGGTGAAAGGATGGTGAATTTTCTTGGTGTTTTGAGTGCTGGTGTGAATAGTGCTGATGTGATGGTTGGGTTTGGAATGAGTGTAGGGCTTGGAATTACGGTTTGGATCGTCAGTCACGTTATCGGGGTAATGCGACGCCTGTTCGATAACGAGTAGGCGGTTCAAACATGAAAAGGAGTATGTAATGCGCAATCGACTAGTAGCGGGGTATGGGCATGTGAAGGATGCTTGTGCCACGCGTGTTGCGAGGGCCGGTGCTGTTGCCACTGTGGCTGCGGCAGGTCTCGTGGAGGCATCGCCGTCGTTCGCGACGGAAACTCCGACGGAAACCGCCGTGAAGGCTTTGGCGGAAAAAGTCGGTTCGGAAGGTGTTGCCATCTTCCTCATCATCATCGCTGCGATCTCGAGCCTTATCGCGGTCATCGTGGCGGTGACGCTGGGTATCAAAAGGATCCACTCGTTCGTCAAATAGGTAGGAGGTAGTTGGTGCGACGTGTATTGAAATCACTAGGGTTCTTGCGCGTCGCACTAACCCTCTTTTTGATCTTCTGCGGGTTTGTACTTGGAAGGCTGATATCGCCGGCTAAAGAAACTGGCCGTGTGCCGTCGTCGTACTTGTTGCACCGTGGTGTTGTTCGGTCTGAGCCTTCGGCACGTCGTCGTAACCGCATGGTGCCAATTCCGCGGATTCGTGAGCCTGCTCTTGCGAGGATCCGACAGGGATCTTCTCCTGTTGTTGGATCGACGACTGCGGGAATCCATTTGAATAACGGTGAAACTTTGAAAGAAAGGATTGAACGTGCGGATCGTATCTCGTCTACTGGTCGCCGTTAGTCTTTCTCTTGTTTTCTCGGTAGCGTGCTTTGCTGGCGATTCGTTCGCAATGGGTCCAGCGACTGTACCGGGCTGGTATTACAATTGGGGTGACGGCGATTCGATCCCGGTTGAAGGTGGCGTTTTGCAGGCGACGGGCACGTATAGTTACGTTGATGAAGATGGTCGCGTACTTACAGAGTTGACGTCCGAAGCGTATAAGTATTATGCAACTGATCTTGAAGCGTCGGCGATTGATGGTGGTGCTGTAAAGGGTTTGAGTCCATCATCTGAGGTTGAAGGTATTAGTAGTGCTCAGGACGCTGAATCGCTAAAATGGGTTGAAGGCATGGAGTTGGATGGCACTACGCTGCCAACGTCTGTTTCTGAGGGTTTCGACGCTACTGCCGCGACTGCGGGTTTCATGCCTTCCGTTGGTACCATGCTCGGTGCTGTTAGTGAGGTAACTGTGGGTGCCGCTGCGTTTCAGGTTGGTGTTGAAATAGGTAACGGTATTGATTCGTTTTTTGGCTTGCCTGAATGGGAAGAGTTTGGGCTACAAGGTTCAGATGAAGGGCCTTTGATTGAATACATTCAGAAGGTGCCGGCTGAATATAAAGCGGATTGGCGTAATCGTGGAGAATCCGAAATCGAGGGTCCTACCGGTTGGTATATTGGTGGCTGTCTAACTTCTCTCGAACCAACTTGGTATCCGTCTAGTCCATGGTATGTTGAACATGGTCGTTATGGTACGCCGGAAACTTACTATTGTAATGGTGATCTTAAAGAGCCTGCTGGTGGCGAAGAGATTCCTAGCAAAGACGAAGGCTTGGTAACGTGGTTTGTGTGTGAAACTCCCGCTGAAGTGTTTGCTAAGTGTTACTCGTCAAGTTTGCAACGGCAATATAATACTTCTGGTCCTCAGATTGAAGGTATACCTTTTCGTGAAGGACCTCTAACTAATACCGAAACTGAAGCAAATCGTAGGGAAGCTGAAAAAAATCAGAGTGTCAATAAAACGTTGAATCTCCCTAGTGTTCCTAAGACGCCGGAAATCTCACCACCCGCAAAACATAAGGTTGGCACGGGTAAATTGTATCCTGGTACGCATGTGCCTTATGAAGCCTCACCTGAATTTGAGAAAACCAGTTTGAAAGAACTTCCTGCTGTTAAAGAACTTCAAAAAGGTGCGGAAGAACACCACGAAACCCGCACCGAAAAAGAACTTGAAGAAGGGTTGGTTATACCCTCACCAAATCCAACTGAACACGGAGAAGAGTTCAAGGAACGCTTGGAACGCGAGGGTTTTACCAAAGTTGAACTGAAAACACTACCTGAAACGGAAGTCGATTCGTCGGTTGGTCCTTATGACGTGGCTGAAGTTTCGCCGGCTGAGGGGTCACTTGTAGCTCCTGATCGTGATGTGGACGTGACGCAGAATCCTGCTAGTGCGCCTGAGCCTGGTAGTTCGGGTGCGTTGGGGTCGCCTACACTGCCCGGGATTCACCTACCTGATTTGGGTGTGTTGTGTACGAAGTTTCCTTTTGGTGTGCCGTGCTGGCTGTATGAAGAGTTTGATGGTTGGGCGACTACTGCTGTTGTGCCGAAATGGACGATACCGATAGAAGTACCGTCACTTGGTTGGAAAACAGAACTTTTAATTAACTTGTCGTTTATGGAAAGCGCGATGGAAGAATACATTCGACCTACGATCATAGCTTTGTCGGTGATCGGGTTGCTTGTTTTGTTCTACGGTTTTGCCACGGGTGGCGGGTCGACGTTTGACGATAACGGTCAGGGCGTGATGACGGGTGAAGGCTTCGAGTGATGCTAGGCATCTTGGAAGACATCTTGGGTGGTTTTGCTTTTATCGGTGACTATATCTTGTACGGGATAGAGACTGCGATCAATTTGATGTCTGCTGCGGTTGAAGCTGCTCTTACTGTTGCGGTCGCTATCTTGCCAAGTTTGCCGGAAACTTTTAAACCGCCGGTGATTTTGGGGTGGCTTAACTGGTTTTTCCCTGTGGGTGCTGTTATGGCCGTAGCGTCAACGTTGGTTGCTTGTTATGTGACTTACTTGGCGGTGCGGTGGATCTTCAAAATAACTGGAGTGCAGTGATGATTGCTACGGTTGCTGAAACTTCTATTAGGACTATGGCTGAAAGCGTTGCGTCTGAATGTGTCGTTATCTTTTTGATTATTGTGGTTGGTCTGGCGTCTTTGATCGCTGTTGTTGTTGCTGTTTCTCTTGGTGTTAGAAAGGTTAAGTGGGCTGCTGATGGTGGCTGGGATCCTGGTTATCGCGAAGAGTCTTTTCATGAAACGCCTGAGGAGATAGCTTATAACGAGGCTGAGTATCATCGGTCGGCTGAAGAGCATTTTAGGTCGTAGGTGGTTAAGATGATTGAGCTGATTACGGGTGCTCCGGGTGCTGGTAAGAGTTTCTTTGCTGTAAAGAAGATACTTGCGTCGGTTGAAAAGGGTCGTGTAGTAGTAACTAATGTTCCTCTACGGGAGGATTGGGCGGAGGTGATAGCTTCACGTGGTTATCATAAATGGAAGGGCGAGGAGCATGTACGTGAACGTCGTGAGCGGTTTGAACGTCTAGTGTTCGTTAGTGAGGATTTGAATGATCTTTTGCGTGTTAGGGTAGAGGGTGATTCTGAGGGCAGGGCCGATATGGTGCTTGATGAGTGTCATAGGTGGCTGAATGCTCGCATGTGGGATTCTGGTTTGGGTGAAAGTAGGGAAGAGGCTACACGTAATCGTTTGAAGCTCGTTGGTTTTTTCTCGGCTCACCGGCATTACGGTTACGATATTTTTTTGATTACTCAGGATCCTAATAATATTGATCGTCAGATACGCACTTTGTTTGAGTATCTTGTGAGGTTGAAGAATCTAAAGCGCGTGAAGGTTTTTGGAATCCCTTTGTTGCCGGTGAATTTGTTTGTTGCCATTAGGACTTGGAATGATCGTGTTCAGACTAAGATTAGTGTGAGTACGTATGGTTTGGATAAGACGGTGGCGCGGTTGTATTCGACTCATGCGATGGCGGTTGTTGATATGCCTGAGGATGTGATTATGATGCCGCGTAAGCCTGGGGATGGCGGCGCGCGCGCGTCGCACGGCGCGGTAGCGCCGCGTGCGCGCGACGCCCAGGCGGGGTCGCGGACTCTTATTCCTCTCGTTGTACAGCCGTCGGTTAACGACGTGGAGCCCGCCGAGGCGAGCTCCAGTCGGGAGGATCCTCCGTGGGTTGTCTAGGCGGTGTTGGGTCTGTTTTCGAGGTCTTCGTAGACTGCTATTTCGAGGGTGTGTGTGAGTCCTCTGATTTGGTTTGTTCTCTCCAGGATCTCGTCTGTCGTTATGTTGTCGAGGAGGAGTCGTCGTTCTGTGTCGATGGCCTTGGATCGGATGGCCTTGAGTGTGCCTATGGTGCTTGCTCGTGTGATTGTATTCAGGACCATGATCTATGCCTCCTTACCGGGGAGCCATCCGTCTTTTTCCCAGTGTTCGTCGAGTCTTGCTCCGATTCGGTTCAGCGAGTCCTCGAATGTGTTGTCGTAGCCTTCGTCGTTTGTTGCGATTGTCTTTCCGTTGCTCGATATCGCAACTCTGAATCTTTCCAGGTGGCGTCTTCCTGGTTGTCCTTCGATTGTGAGTGTGTACGTTCGTTCCATGATGTCCTTTCGGTGAAGTGTTTGCACTTTTCGCGCAGCGAAAACACAAGTGTGTCTGTAGCCGGAGCGGGAGCGTCCAGTCAAGTGAGCCCCGTCAGGGCGCCGAAGGCGCTTTCGCGTAGCGAAAGGCGGCTTGACGGGTCTAGCGGGAGCGGAGGTACGCCCGCGAAGGCGGGCGATGCTCTCGCGGCGAGCACGCCGCGTAACTCACAGCCCCGCGGCGCAGCCACCGTTGCGATCGCGCTGGGACAGCTGGCGGCCGCTACAGGTTCGGAGTTCGTGCGGCGTTTGAGCTGGGACGCGGCGCGGGTCGACGCGGACGGTGTGCCGTGCTGAGGCCGATCCCTTGGTGGTGGTCGTTGCGTGCGCAACGTTCGATCGTGCTTACTTCATTTTGTGAAGTAATGCGACTTTTGGGGGCCTTGGGGTGCGGCTCCTCTAACAGCCGTTCTGGTCCAAGTTCCTGGACAGCGTTTTGTCTGCAACCGAAAGGAGTCGGGGATGAGTCAGCTCAAGCTGGCTGATGAGCCGTGCGCATGGTGTGGGGTACCTGTTATTGGGAATCATCGTGATCGCGAACTTTGCTCGCGGGATTGTTTCGTTATGCGTAGTGGTTGGAGGGCTCTTATGGTTCTCGTTGTTCGGGGTGCTGATGAGGTTGTGCTCGATCGTCGTTATGCGGCGTTGGAGTCTCAGGAGGCGCGTTTTCGTGAGCGTAGGGGAGTTTTGGCGGCGTGAACGTTGTTGCTGGTATCGATTCGTGGTCGCCTTGTTGGTACGTCGATCGTGATTCGACCGCTGCTGGGATGCTTGATGAGTTGGCGTCGGTGCCGGCGGCTCGGGGTACGTTGATGCCGCGTCCGATTGCTGGTCATCGTGTTGGTTGGAATCGCTCGGCTGGCATGCTTTACGCGGAGGGTCACCCGTCGGGTGCGATGCCGGGTGAATGGTCTGCGGAGCCGTTTGTCGGTTCAGCCCAGGTTTTGCGGGTTCTCGAGCATGAGTCGTGGTTGGTGCCGCCTGGTGATCTTCCTGTGGCTTACGAGGGTCTTGTGGCTGCTCTGGAGGGGTCTGGTGTGCCTGTGCCGTCGTCTCAGTGGGCGTCGAGGCCGGAGGTGGGGGATGAGTGGGAGTTGTTGCCTGGGGTGGAGGGTGAGCCCGGTTTCGGTGGGTTGCGCCGCTGCGATTCGACGGTCGATCTTGATACGGGTTCTCGTTCGAGGGGTCTTGCGATTCTTGCGGGTGTTGCTGCTGTTGCTACTACGACGCCGCGGTCGCAGGCTGAGGTGCGTTTTGCGAAGGATGGGAGTGGGTCGGTTGAGACTGTGTATGTGCGGGGGTATTCGGGGGTCAAGATTTTGGGGCGTTGGTACGACAAGGGTTTGGAGTCTGGGTTGGCGGCGCGTGGGGAGCGTGTTCGGGCTGAGGATCAGCGACGGTATCCGCGTGGTCATCGTCGCGGTGTGCATGAGCTTGAAGCGTCGTATGTGAGGAGCAAGTTTCAGCAGCGGTTTTATCCGCTGTGGCAGGCAACGAAGGGAGTGACCGTGGCGGGAGCGTTGGTGTTGGCCGATCGGTTGGCTGAGTTGGTTGAGGAGGGGGATGTGTCTCCTCGACAGGCTGAACAGCTTGCTGGTTATATCGTTATGCAGAAGCGTGGTGTGCGTCAGAAGCGTTCTACGACGTACAGTCGTCGCAAACAGCTTCGTGAGCTTGGTCTGGTGGTTGCTGACGGTGCTCTGGAGGAGGTCGAGGTTGATCTTCACGAGGTTTTGGAGGAGGCGTTGGAGTCGCCATCATGGGGCGCTTGCGGTTAGATTCTGGTTGGCATCGGTTGGGCGATCCTGTTCGCGTGAGCGCGACGATTAGTTGGGCGACAGCTGTCAGGTTGGATCGGTATGCGCCGGTGCTTGGTTTGAGTCGTAGTGCTGCGATCGCGGAAGCAGTGACCGTTAGAACGCTTGTCTGGGATCGTCAGGTACGTCGGCGTCAGCGCTCTGCGGTCTTGCGGTTGATGCGCGAGGCCGAAGACTGGGCACCGCTCGACGAGCTCCTCGCGACTGCTCGCCAGGAAGCGCTATCTGAACGCGCTCTCTAAAGCTGGCCAGGACTTTTGTCGAATAGTTGGAAGTGCCTACGCACAGGGAATACCCGTGGGAGCGTGATGAGCGGGCAGCTCGACGTCGTCGTGATGTGTCCGGTGCCGCGTGGCGCTCTAAGTTGGTCGACGTTGTCGTGGTGGTTTGTGTCTGTCTGGGTGTTCTCGTAGGTGTTGCTGCGGTGGCTCGATAACCGTCCTGTCTACCTGGTAGGTCACTAAAAAGTGCTGTTTTGCAGGGCTTTTTCGTGAGTGCTCGATAATGTATCTTATGTAAACCTAAATATAGGCAAAGCCCTCTGCCGTGCCGTGAGAGCGCCGGATGCTCCCGCTCCTCGGTTAGCATTCCGCAGTCGTACCCAACATCAGTCGATGCCCGCGGGTGGCTTTGCGAGCACTCGGCGGCGCTAACAAGGAGCTTCAAATGATTCGACTCGTCCGTGCGAAGGTCGTCCTTATGTCGATCGTCTCGTTGCTTGCATTTACCGCTGTGGCGACACTGAGCGCTCCCGTTGTCGGTGCGGCGCCTGCGCATGCCAGCAAGAAGGCGAAAAAAGGCAAGAAGAAGACGAAAGCCAAGAAGAAGCATGCCACGAAAAAAAAGTCTACGAAAAAAGTGGCCAATGTGACGGTAACTGGCGGTAGCGAGACGCTGACATTCAATACGACGGTTGTGCAAACGCTTGAAAAAGACAAAGTCTCCACGACGATCGTCAGCCCGGCCACCGGTGCGCTTGCCTCGGGTATCGCGTTCACGCTTTCCGGCGGCACGCTCAATCCTGGGACGGGACTCGGCTCTGTGACTGCTGGCGGTGGTGTCACGTTTGCCACTAGCTTCTCGGTGCCTGGTTTGTTTAGCTCGGAAAGCAACCTGACCGTCTCAGAACCGTCGGTCGCGCTGAATGCGGCACCGACGTTGAGTTTCACTTCGCAGAACGCGACGCCGCCGACGTTCCCGTTCGCCACGGTAAGCCTCAAAGGGGTCAAACCGACCTCCGGCGCGGGAACGCTGACGCTGGCAAATGCCGCGCTGTCGCTCACGGCGACCGGTGCTCAGTTCATGAACGAGTTCGCCAGCAATGCGTTTACGACCGGCGAGGCGGTCGGAACGCTCACGATCCAGGCGACCGTCGGCGGCTGAGGTAGTCAAGGCAAACAGTTGCATGCGTGGGGCGAGGACACGAATCGTCCTCCCCCACGTTCAGCTCGATATCGGCCTATCGTGGCAGCTACGCAGGTATGCACGTGACACCAGCTCCGGGGGGTAGTAGCATCGGATGCGATGTCGTTGTGGATAGTGATTGGGCTGCTTGGGTTCGGGAAGGTCGTGATGGCCTCGGTCATGCTGTGGGTGACCTTGCGCAACGACAGTGCGAAGATCGTGGATGAGGACTTCAGGTCGGATTCCGGTGAGGATGGGGGCAGCAACGTGCTTGCGGACCCCGCGGAGGATCCGCACCCACGAAGGCCATCTCCCTCGCCACCCAGGCCGCGTCGCGGCCCACACGGATCGCCCTCACCCCACACTCCCGGGCGAGTACGTTTCGGCAGGACCCGCGCGATAGCACGCGACGAGCTGCGTCGCTAACGCTCAGCGGTTTCGCTTGCGCTGCTGGCGGGCGGCCTTGGCCTTAGCCCGGCGCTTACGCTGGCGAGCTGCCTTGTCCTGTACGGAGCCGCCCACCATGCCGTCTGCGACCGGAGCGACGTTGCGGGCGTCGCGAACGATCAAGAATGCGATTCCTCCGAGCAGAAGAGCGCCGGCGATAAAGATCGGCACCAGCACGCTCATTGAGATCCCACTCGATTCAGTGGAGGAGGTGGCGGTTGTTTTGCTAGCCGGTTCTTCTTCGGTCTTGGCTTCGGCTTCGGCCTTCTGGGCCAGATTGGAGGAACCTTCCGCGGAACCACCGAGGCCTTCGCCTGTTGATCCGGCTCCAGATGCGCCCAGAGCGCTGCTTCCGCTTTGCCCCGCCTTGGCCTTCGCAAGCTGTTCCTGTACCTGCTTGTCGAGCTCGGCCTTTTGAGAGCTCGACAAGCTCACACCCCCAGTCGCCGCCCACACCGTCGTTGTGAGCAGGGACTGTCCGGTGAAGCACAACACGGCCAGGATGGTCAACAGTTGGATATGCCGGGAGATTTGGCGCATAGGTCTTTGATGCGAGCGGCGAAAAGCGAGAATAGCGCCTGAGGCGCGCCGCGCGAGCCCTTTGGACGCGGCCCACATAGAATGACGGACTATGCCCCCCAAGCAACGACAGGTGCGGATCGAGCAGCGCGGCGCCCAGCAGGCGATCGAAGCGCTTGAGCAGCGCTCGGACGAGGAGCTTGAGGCGGAGACGAAGTACAAGTCTGCTGCGCTGGCGATTCTGGGCGCCCGTGCCTCCGAGCGCTTCGACGCCGAGCAGGCGCGCGCTTACTTCCAGCGTGCGATAGCCGTCGCACGGCCCCAGGAACGCATGCAGCTCAGACGCATGGCTGACGCGTCGCTAGCGCTTGCCGAACGGCGCGCGGGCGATCTGAAGGAGGCTGTCGAGCGACTTGGTCAGGCACCTCCGAGCGGGCGTCAGATGTTGGCCTTGCGTGCCATGGGCTTGCTGATCCCGCCCGCCAGCGCTGGAATGCTCGCCCGCCTGCGCGGCATTCTGTTGATCATTGCTTTGATCCTGCTGTTGCTGGCGCTTGGTTTGGGGATCGTCGAGCTGGTCGCGCTGCCGTTTGGTGGGCTGGGGCTTGCGCCCGGGGTCCTGCTTGGCCTGTTTGTGGCGATCGCGGGAGTCGCGATCGCGGCGATGGTGGGTCGCCGCCGCAGAGCTAGCGCCGCGGCGGGTTCACCGCCTGGCAAGAAGTAGACGAAGCCTCAGCCCTCTGCGCTAGCTGGAGGACAGCGTTGCGCTGCTGATAACTACGGGTTTGAGCGGAGCACCGTCTTCGGGTGGGTTAGTCGGTAGCTTGGAGATCGCTTCGACGCCGGCGAGGCTGCCCACTACGTTTCCAACTAGCGCATACTGTGGGGGCAGCGATGCGTTGGCGGTCGTGACGATGAAGAACTGGCTGCCCGACGTACCCGACGGATCGACGCTTGTCTTGGCCATTGCGACGGTTCCGAGCGTGTAGCGCAGGTTGCTCGGAGGAGGTTCCACCACGGTGTAGCCGGGGCCGCCGGAGCCATCGCCGTTGGGGTCCCCTCCCTGGATCACGAAGTCGGCAGCGACACGGTGGAAGGTGAGATCGTTGTAGAAGCCGCGTTTGACCAGATAGGCGAACGAGGCGGTAGTGGCGGGCGCCTGGCGAACGTTGAGATGGATGTCGATCGTGCCGCAGTTGGTGGTCAGCGTCACCGTGTATGTCTTGGCTGGGTCGAGTTTGAGCGTCGGCTTTGGAATCCGTTGTGCGCCCCTTGGCGCGGGTGCGCGGGCGGCTGTGCAGCGGCCTGTCGAGGATGTGGAGGATGTCGGGCTGGAGGTCTCTGCGACCGCGGCTCTGCCGCTGGAGGCGTGCGCGGTGGCGGCCCTCAGACCCCCGCCCGTGCTGGACCCGCACGCTGCCAGCAACAGCCCGACGGTCGCCGTCAGCGAGCAGCACAGCAGTCTGTGCACGGCGTGCGAAGGGGCAGACATTCGCGCAGCATAGTTGCGGGCCCACCTCCAGGGTGCGATGTTCGCGGGTTCTTAAGCATCCCTTTCGCGATTCCCAATAATCCCGCTTGAGGAGTCATGGGCTGTCCGTGCTGCCGGGTGAATAGGCTTGCGAGGTGAGCGCGCCCGTATGCCTGATCGTGAACCCGTCTGCCGGTGGTGGCAAAGCCGGCAGAGTGCTGGCTGACGTACTGGGTGCGCTGCGAGCGCACGGTCTTGAAGTCCATAGCGAGTTGACCCGCGATCTCGATCACGCGCGCGAGCTCGCTCTCGCCGCGACGCTTGCCGGCGAGAGCGTTGTGTGCCTTAGCGGTGATGGGATGGTGGGCGCGGTTGCGGATGCGCTGCGGGAGATGCCGGAGGCGCTGCTGGGAGTGCTCCCCGGAGGTCGCGGCAACGACCTGGCTCGTGTGCTTGGCATCCCGGCCGATCCCGTTGAGGCCTGTGACACGATCGCCGCGGGCTTTTCGCGCAGGCTTGACCTGGGCGAGGTCCTGCCCCGCGAGACAGCACCCGCTCAGACGCCTGGCGGGGCGGCGCCCAACAGGCACATCCAACGGGAGGTGGGCAAGCGGACAGGCGGGAAGGCGTTTGTGGGAATCGCAAGCGTTGGCTTCGACAGCGATGCCAACCGCATCGCAAACGAGGCGCCGGCGTGGCTTGGGGGGCTCGTGTACGCCTACGGAGCTTTGCGCGCGCTGCTGGCGTGGCGACCTGCCCGCTTTGAGATTGAGCTCACTCTGCCGGACGCACCCCACGGCGGACAGGCGGTCAACCTGTCGCGCGAGCGTCATAACTTTGTCGGCTATACGGTCGGCGCCTGCAACTCGAAGACCTACGGTGGTGGGATGCGCGCGGCGCCAGACGCGCTGCTTGACGACGGCTTGCTGGACGTGGTGGTCTGCGAAAATGTAAGCAAGCTGAAGTTCCTGACGAGGATCTTGCCGAAGGTGTTCAGCGGGACGCACGTACGTGAGCCGAGCGTGAGGTCCTTTCGCGTGCTTGAGGTGGCGATCAGTGCGGACCGCCCGTTCACGATGTACGCCGACGGCGACCCGATCGGCCAGCTGCCGCTGCGCGTGAGGGCGCTGGCGGGCGCTGTGCGCGTGCTTGTTCCCGCCAGTGGCGCGGGGGCCGATGCCTTCCTCAGCGCTCGGCCGGCGCCCGCCGACGCGGGCGAGGATGACCGGTGAGCGCGATGCTCGGGGCGAAGCTTGCCGTCGCTCGGGCCGCGGGCGCGTTCTCTCGTGTCCAGGGTGGGGGTGGTACGAGCCTGCCGGGCAAGCTGCTTGTGAGGATGGAGCCTTCAGCGATCGGTGCGCTTGCCGCGCGACTGCCACGCGGCAGCGTGGCGGTGTCGGCGACCAATGGCAAGACCACTACGGCGACAATGGCCGCGAGCATCATGCGGTGTGCGGGCATTTCGCTCGTGCACAACCAGGCCGGTGCCAACATGGCCGGCGGGATCGCCTCGACATTGCTTGCCGCCGCCGGGCGGCACGGCACGATCGCGGGCGAGCTGGGCCTGTTTGAGGTGGATGAGCTGTGGCTCGATCGGCTCGCGACGCAACTTCATCCGCGCGTGGTCGTGCTCGGCAACCTATTTCGCGACCAACTCGACCGTTATGGCGAGCTCGATCGGATCGCCGAGCGCTGGGCCGCGGCGCTAAGCGACGGTGGTCCGGCCGCACGCGCGCGTCTTGTGTGCAATGCCGACGATCCGCTCGTGGCCGACCTCGGACGCGAGCGAGCCGGCGTCGTGTACTACGGCGTCGATGACGATTCGCTGGCGCTTGAAGGCATGGCGCACGCGGCGGATGCCAAGCACTGCCGCCGCTGCGGAGCGCCCTACACGTTCGATGCCGTTTATCTCGGCCATCTCGGCCACTATCACTGTCCTTCGTGCGGGCAGCGGCGTCCCTCCCCCACCGTGCTGGCCCGTTCAGTGACGCTTGAGGGCGTGCGCTCGGCGCGCTTTCAGCTGAGCACACCGGCGGGAGACGCCGAGGTGAAGCTGGCGCTGCCTGGGCTCTATAACGTCTACAACGCGCTTGCCGCCGCTGCGTTGGCCATCGCGCTGGAGATCCCGCTGGCCGAGATCGTCTCGGGGCTCCAGAGCACGACGGCCGCGTTCGGGCGCGCGGAGGCAGTGAGCGTCGCCGGACGCGAGACGAGGATCCTGCTCGTCAAGAACCCGGCGGGCACCAACGAGGTGCTGCGTACCCTCGCCCTGGAGCCCGGTAGGCACGACCTGCTTGGCGTGCTCAACGACAACACCGCCGACGGCCACGACGTGTCGTGGATCTGGGACGCCGACTTCGAGCTGCTGGCAGGACGCGTGCACCGTGCGACCTGCTCGGGCACGCGGGCAGCGGAGCTTGCGCTGCGCTTGAAGTACGCGGGGGTCGTGCCTGAGAGGATCATCGTGATCGAGGACCTGGCGCAAGCGCTTGATCGTGTGGCCGCCGATTATTTGGATGAGGGCGGCAAGCCGCCCCTGTACGTGCTTCCGACATACACCGCCATGCTCTCGCTGCGTGAGCTGCTGGTGGCGCGTGGGGAGGCGATGAGCTCATGGCGATGAGCGATCCAAAGGGACGGGTGCTACGGGTGTGTGCGCTGTACCCGGACCTGATGAACATCTATGCCGATCGTGGCAACCTGTTCGTGCTGCAGCGCCGCTGTGAATGGCGCGAGCTCGGCTTTCAGTTGAGCGGCAGCGGGCTCGGCGAGCAGCTTGACGGCGGTGCCCACGATGTCTATTACATCGGCGGCGGGCAGGATCGCGACCAGCTGCTGTGCGCCGAGGACCTCGTGTCGAGTAAGCGTGAGGCGTTGCACGAGGCCGCCTCACTCGGAGCAATAGTGCTTGGGGTGTGTGGTGGCTATCAGCTCCTCGGCCAGTCCTACACGCTTGGAGACAATGAGCTTCGCGGCGTTGGTTTGCTCGACATACGCACCGTGCGCGAGCCTGGTGAGCGGCTAATTGGCAACGTCGCGATCGAGGTGGACATTGACGGTAGAAAGCGTGTGCTCGCCGGCTTTGAGAACCACGGCGGCCGCACATATCTGGGTCCTGAGGCCAAACCATTGGGCAGAGTGATCAAAGGTCACGGCAACGACGGTCGCAGCGGCTTCGAGGGAGCGCTCGCCGGCAATACGATCGGCACCTATCTCCACGGCCCGCTGCTGCCGAAGAACGCCTGGTTTGCCGACTGGCTGATCGCGACAGCCCTCGGAATCAACGTCGATGCTCTGACGTCGCTTGACGATGCCTTTGAGGAGGCGGCTCACGCCGGCGCTCGCCGCGCTGCCGGGGTCTAGTGAAAAGTACCGTCGCGCGCATCTAGTACAATTGTCTGCGACGGCGGGTGTTGCGTCGCGGACCGATTGGAGATTGATGGAATCTCCAATCGGCCAGCGAACGATTGTCAATCGGGAATTCGGGTAGCTCCCGGATGGAGTTCGACTCTCCCGCCCGCCGCCAATAAAACTGCTGGACCCGGTCTTGACAGAGTTGCAATTGTCACGCGCTCGCGGGATAGCTACCCGTCATGTGTCAGGTCGGGTCCGCAGATTCGCTTGCTATGCTGAGCGCTATTGACAATCGTTCGGAGGTAGCTCCTCCACACCCAAACTCGACCCGCTCCGGCGGGTCGAGTTGTTTCAGAAGCCATGGACCTAACTGAGTATCAACGCGAATCGCGTCGTACCGCTGAGTACCCACGCGAGGCATGGCTGGCATATCCCGCACTCGGGCTGGCAGGCGAGGCCGGCGAGGTCGCCGAGCATGCCAAGAAGGCGATTCGCGACGATGGTGGCAAGGTCAGCGACGAGCGGCGTGCGGCGATGTCGAAAGAGCTTGGGGACGTGCTCTGGTATGTCGCCCAGCTCGCCACGGAGCTGGGCCTTGACCTCGACGAGATCGCCGGCCAAAACCTGGAGAAGCTGTTCTCGCGCCAAGCGCGAGGAGTCCTGTCAGGGAGCGGCGATGATCGCTGAGCCGTTCGCCGCGGTGCCGTTCGCGACCGCGAACCTCGCATAGCGCTCGGCCAGTCGGGCCGGTACAAGTGCTCGCACGAGCACGCCCTCGGGGGTGTCCTGACGGCGCAGGTCGCCGGCTACATCGTGTAGCTCGGCGAGCGAGCTTCCCTGCGAGTAGGGCACGAGCAGCTCCATCGGGCGCAGCGTGTGGCGCAGCTCCCGCTCGATGCGATGCTCAAGCTCGAGCAGGCCATCGCCGGCCTTGCCCCTCGGGTGCGGTGCCCCGCCACTGACTAGTACCGCATCCGGGTGAGCCAAACGCAGTTCCTCGCACGCGTCCTCGTCGAGCAGGTCGATCTTGTTGAGCACGAGTACGCGCGGGCGCTCGCCGGCGCCGATCTCCTCCAACACCTCCTCCACAGCCCTGCGCATCGCGATCTGGTCGTGCTCGGGCGCGGAGGCGTCAAGCACGTGCAACAGTAGGTCGGCCAGACGTGTCTCCTGCAGCGTGGCGCCGAACGCGTCGACGACTTGGTGGGGAAGCTTGCGGATGAAGCCGACGGTGTCGGTCAACAGGTGGGCGCGTCCGTCGATTCTCATCATGCGTGTGCTCGGGTCGAGCGTGTGAAACAGGCGGTCGCGCACTCCTACGTCAGCGCCTGTGAGGGCGTTTAGCAGTGTGCTCTTGCCGGCGTTGGTGTAGCCGACGAGCGCGATGTTCGGCAGCGCCGCGCGCTCACGCTCGGCGCGCATCACCGAGCGTGTGCCCTTCACATGCTCCAGACGACGGCGCAGCGCGGCGATGCGGTTACGCGCGAGGCGCCGGTCGGTCTCGATCTGGGTCTCCCCCGGTCCACGTGTGCCGATCCCGCCGCCGAGGCGCTCAAGGTGGGTCCACAGCCCGCGCATGCGCGCGAGGTTGTATTCCAGTTGGGCCAACTCGACCTGCAGCTTGCCCTCGGCGCTCGAGGCGTGCGTGGCGAAGATGTCGAGGATGACGGTTGTGCGATCGACGACTGGCATGCCGAGTGCCTGCTCCAGGTTGCGCTCCTGGCGTGCACTCAGCTCGTCGTCGCAGACGATCACGTTGGCGTCGCATCCGTGTGCGGCTTCTTTGGCTTCGCTCACCTTGCCGGGGCCGAGGTAGGTGTTCGGGTGCGGCTGCTCGCGGCGCTGGATCATCTCCCCCACGACTTCCACGCCGGCCGTGCGCAGCAACTCGTTCAGCTCCTCGAGATTCTCATCGTCGGGGAGCGCGGCTATGCAGAATGCTCGCTGAGTGGCGCGCCTTGTGGGTTGGTTCATCCTCCTCGAGTGTAGATCAGCCTTCCTGTCCAACCAAATCGGTCTTGCCGGCCCTCGGCGTGCGGTGCCGAGTGCGCGTCATGCCGGGCCGATGTCCTGTACCGAGCGTCGGTCGCTCTCGGGATGCGCCGCGCCGAGCGCTGTCAGCCGCCGAGTTTGGCCAAGCGCTCGACGGCCTCGGCAAGACGCTCGTCAGGCGTGGTGAGCGCGATCCGAAACCAACCCTCGCCGCTCGGCCCGTAGGCGCTGCCAGGCGAGACCACGACCGCCGCCTGCTCGAGCACGTGCTCGCAGTAGGCCACAGAGCTCTCAAAGCCCTCCGGGATCGGCGCCCACACGTAGATTGTGCCCTTGGGGGGGTTGACGTGTACGCCAGCCTTTGCCAGCGCCTCGCACACCAGGTCGCGGCGAATGCGATACAGCTCGTTCATCGAGGCGACCTCGGCGTCGGTGTCGGGTGAGAGTGCCGCGATGCCCGCGAGCTGCACCGCCTCGAACAGGCCGGAGTCGATGTTCGTCTTCAAACGCCAGTAATGCTCGATTGCCTCGGCGTTGCCGAGGATCGCCGCACAGCGCCAGCCGGTCATGTTGTAGCCCTTGGAGAGAGAGAACACCTCGATGCCCACCTCCTTGGCTCCAGGGGTCTGCAGGAACGATGGCGCGCGATAGCCGTCGTAGGTGGTCTCGCTGTAGGCGTTGTCGTGCACGACGAGGATGTCATAGGTCTTGGCGAAGTCGACGACCAACTCGAAGAAGCCGGGAGGCACGATCGCGCCGGTGGGGTTGTTGGGGTAGTTGAGGAACATCAGCTTGGCGCGACTGGCTGTCTGTTCATCGATCGCATCGAGATCTGGCACAAAGCCGAGCGCCGGCACGAGCGGCATCACGACGGGATTGCCGCCGGCCATCAGCGGGCCGCCCGTATAGACGGGGTAGCCGGGATCGGAGGCAAGCGCGACGTCGCCCTGGTCGAGGAAGGCGAGGTTGAGATTGAAGATCGCCTCCTTGGCGCCGATCGCCGGGATGATCTCGCTGTCGGGGTCGAGCGTCACATCGAAGCGGCGGGCATAAAAGTCGCTGAGCGCCCGGCGGAAGTCCCCACGGCCACGGTTTGAGGGGTAGCGGTGCGTCTCGGGCTCTGTGACAGCCTCCTGCATGGCCTCCACGATCAGTGGCGGCGTGGGGCGATCGGGGTCGCCGATCCCCAGGCTGATGACGTCGACGCCGGCGGCCTGCTTGGCGGCGATCTTGCGCTCGAGTTCGGCGAACAGGTAAGGCGGTATGCGATTCAGTCGCTCACTCGGTCTCATGCGGCTCCTTGGTTTGGCATTCTTCGTTTGTCCCACCCAGCTCTTGCTCGAGCTCTTCGCTCAAACGTCCCTCGAACACAGGTCGCGCCCAACCCGTCAGGTTGACGCGCAGATCCTCTCCGATCTCGACGCTCGAGTCTCCCCCATCCAACAGCACCGTCACCTGGGCCTCGCGTGTGTCGCCCGAGCGCAGGTGGTGAGCCACTGCGGCGCCGGTGGCACCGGTACCGGAGGACAGCGTCTCTCCCACTCCACGCTCGAAAATACGTGCGCGGATCGCCCGTCCGCCTGTCCCGTTCGCGCTGGGCTCGACTTCCGTGTACCACGACACGTTCGTGCGGTTCGGGAATAGTTTGTGCGCTTCGATTGCTGGGCCGATGCTCGGCAAGTCCAGCGCGTTCAACGTCGCCATGTCCTTGACGTGGATGGCGCACTGGGGATTGCCGATCGAAACGTGCTGAAAGTCCCATGTGCGCCCATCGGCGAGCAGTTCGCCACGTCCGTCCCGGGGCCCGTTGGGAAAGTCCTTGGATCTCAGTTTCGCTTGGCCCATGTCAACACGACAGGTGTCGGGGCCGGTGATCGTGGGCCGGATCTCTCCCGCGGCGGTCTGGATCGAGAACACATCCTGCTCGGTCCATCCGCGTCGACGCAGGTAGAGGATCGCCTCGCGCGCGCCGTTACCCGACAGCTCAGCCTCCGAGCCGTCGGGGTTGTAGATGCGCAAATGAGCCACGAAGCGCGGGTTCTCAGAGGGCGCCAGCAGCAGGATCCCGTCGGCATATATGCCGAAGTGCCCTGCGCACAGCTTGCGGATGCGTGCCGGAGTCAGCTCAAACGGCAGCTCTGTCTGCTCGACGATCAGGTAGTCGTTGCCGAGCGCCTGCCACTTCTCAAATCGCATAGGGCGCGAGTCTAGGCGCATAGGCCGCGAGTCTAGGGGCTCATCGCAACGATCTCCTCTGCGGCCTGCTGCGGCGAGAGGTTGGTCAGGTCAAGCAGACGTATTCCCGCGAGCTTGCGCATCCACGTGAGCTGGCGTCGCGCGTAGTTGCGGGTGTGACGCTTCATCGACTCCACGTCGCCGGACAGTAGCTCCTGGAAGCCAAGCGCCTTGCGCGCCGTGGCGCTTGCGCCGCTTGCGTGTGCGCGCAGCACCTCCTCGCGCGCACCCTTGGCGAGCATCGTCTCAACGCGCGTGTCGATCCGTGTATACAAGGCCTGGCGATCCATCACCAGCCCGACTAGTAGCGTGGGCTGGCGCACGTCCTCTGTCCATAGCTGTGAGGGTCCGCTGGGTGGCTCCAGCTCGCCTGCCTCCAGTAGCTCCAGTGAGCGCACGAGCCGCCGGCTGTCGTTGGGGTCGATCTCTTGCGCCGCCCATGGTGCCAGCTGGGCGAGTTGTGCGTGCAGGGCGGGTGCACCATGGCGTTCGAGCTCGGTCGTCCAGCGCTCGCGCACCCCCTCCGGTGGGGGGGACGCAGATTGAGCTCTGTGAGCGCCGCGCGCAAATACAGGCCGGTGCCGCCCACCACGATCGGGCTGCGCCCCTGAGCGAGCGCGTCGTCGATCTCCGCGTGCGCCAGCTCGGCGTACTGTCCAGCGCTGAAACTCGCGTCGATGGGAAGAAACGACACGAGCCGGTGCTCGAGCTCTCGCTGCTCTGTCTGCACGGCCACGCCGGTGAGCGTCTCGATGCCCTGGTAGACCTGAAGCGCATCCGCGGAGATTGCCACGGGTAGTTCGCCGCGCTCGCGCATTCGCCGCGCAAGGGCGATTGCCACGGCGGTCTTACCGACGCCGGTTGGTCCGAACAGGGCGATCACGTGCGGTGCGCGGAAGGACACTTCCTCTGGGCGCGGGGACGTGTCATGCGGGCGCGAGGCCATTAGCGTAGGCTTGCAGCTCATGGAGATCTCTGGCTCCAAGGTGTTGCTCACCGGCGCGACGGGTGGTTTGGGTCACGCGATCGCGCGCGCGCTGTCGGCCAAGGGTGCGCAGCTGATTCTCAGTGGGCGTCGCGTCGATGTGCTCGAGCCGCTTGCATCCGAGCTTGACGCGCGCGCGCTGGCGGTTGACTTGGGCGAGGCCGCAGAGGTCGATCGGCTGCTCTCAGAGGCAGGTGAGATCGACATCCTCGTGGCAAATGCGGCGCTGCCCGGCAGCGGCAAGCTCGACTCGCTAACGATGGAGCAGATCGATCGCGCACTGGAGGTCAACCTGCGCGCGCCGATCGCGATGACGCACGCGCTGGCGCCTGAGATGGTGGGGCGCGGCCGTGGTCACCTGCTGTTCATGTCTTCGCTGTCGGGCAAGGTGGCTAATGCCGGTAGTTCGATCTACAACGCGACGAAGTTCGGCTTGCGCGGCTTCTCGAGCGCGATGCGGGCCGAGTTGCATGGCACGGGTGTCGGCGTGTCCGCTGTCTTCCCGGGCTTCATCCGCGAAGCGGGAATGTTTGCCGACGCGGGCGTAAAGCTGCCGCCTGGTGTTGGCACACGCAGCCCGGAGGACGTTGCCAAGGCGGTGGTGGGAGCGATCGAGCGCAACCGCGGCGAGGTGGACGTCGCACCTATCGCGCTGCGCGTCGGCTCGGCGTTTGCCGGTCTGGCACCCGAGCTCTCGGCCGCGTTCACGCGCAAGACTGGCAGCGAGAAGCTCGCCTACGACGTGGCTGATGGCCACAGGGCCAAAGGCTCCTCCTAAAGCTCCTCCTTTCAGGCGCGCCGGGTTTCAGGGCCTGCCGGCGCGGGCAGCATAAGAAGAGCTCCTACAAAGTCCTTCGGCCGCGCTTAGGCATCCGTTGCTCCTGGCTTAAGGATGGGTCCCAGGATGGTGGGCATACCCCGCACCCACTACCGGAGGTTCGCGTATGAAAAGGACAGGCATCATCCGAGTAGGTCTCGTCGTTGGCGCTCTTGCCACTGGCGGAGCTGTGGTCGGCATCGCTGGAGCTGCGGCGGCGCCGAGTTCCACGACGAGCACCACGCAATCCACGAGCAGCACGGCGACGACGCCGTCGACGAGCACCACACCGTCGACGGCAGTGCCGTCGCAGACGCCACCGTCGGGATCGACAGGTCACCCCTGCCCGAACATGGGCAGCAAGTCCGGCTCAGGGTCGTCCGGCTCGGGTTCGAACTCTGGTTCGGCCTATGAAGGCGGCTCTCCCTCGGGAGCGACGGTTCAGTAGCCGTACAGCCAGTTAGTGCAAAGCGGATAGAGCCTCCCGGGCGGTAACCTGCTCGGGAGGCGTACCGCCTCAGTATGCGTCGCTTCTAAGCGGCCTGGGTGTCTGGCTCCGGCTCAGGGGCCACGGCCAGCGGGGTCTCGGTGCCCTGGATTGGCCTCACCTTGTCCGCCCCGATCCCGAGCGCGGCGTATACCTTGCGCTCGATCTCACCCGCTATGGCCGGGTTCTGGTCGAGATAGGCCTTGGCGTTACCGCGGCCTTGGCCGAGGCGCTCGTTGCCATAAGAGAAGAACGAGCCCGACTTCGTCACGATGCCGTGCTCGATCCCGAGGTCCACCAGGCAGCCGGCGGTGGAGATGCCCTTGCCGAACTCGATGTCGAACTCGGCCTGGCGGAAGGGCGCGGCGAGCTTGTTCTTGACGACCTTTACCCGTACACGGTTGCCGACCGCCTCGGTGCCGTCCTTGAGCGTCTCGATACGCCTGATGTCAAGCCGCTGGGAGGCGTAGAACTTCAATGCGCGCCCACCAGGCTGGGTCTCGGGCGAGCCGAACATCACGCCGACCTTTTCGCGGATCTGGTTGGTCAGGATGCAAAGCGTCTGCGTGCGGTTGAGGTTGCCGGCGATCTTGCGCATTGCCTGGCTCATCATGCGCGCCTGTGCGCCCACGGTCTGATCGCCCATCTGACCCTCGAGCTCCACGCGTGGGGTGAGTGCGGCGACCGAGTCGATCGCGACGACGTCCACGGCGCCGGAGCGCACGAGCATGTCGGCGATCTCGAGTGCCTGCTCGCCATAGTCGGGCTGGGAGACAAGCAGCTCGTCGATGTCCACGCCGATCTCCTTGGCATACAGCGGGTCCATCGCGTGCTCGGCATCGATGAAGGCACACACTCCCCCGAGCCGCTGGGCTTCGGCGAGCACGTGATAGATCAGCGTCGTCTTGCCCGAGGACTCCGGGCCGAACACCTCCACGATGCGACCCTTGGGCACGCCCCCAATTCCAAGCGCCAGATCCAGCGACAACGCGCCCGTGGGAATCGCGTCGACGCGCACCTGCGCACCCTCGTCGCCCATGCGCATGACCGAGCCCTTGCCGAACTCGCGCTCGATCTGGCCGAGTGCGCCCTGCAGTGCCGCGTCGCGCGCCTTTGCGGCCTTTTCCTCATCGGTCACGGGCATCGTCTTGCTCCTCCTGTCGAAATCTGGAGATGAAAATGTATGGGGTGCTTCGGACGGAACTATGGGAACGTATGTTCGCCTCGTCGAGCGCGAGTCCTGCAATCCGCTCGACTCCTGGCCCGCGTAGAGTCCTCGGCCCGGTCAGGGTGGCTGATCAGGGGTGGCAGGACGGCGGGATCGCCATCATGTCTGACCACTCAGCTGGAAGCGCGGGCGAGAAGGGTCTCCTCGCCGGAGAGCGTCTGGCTGGTGGCCTTGACGATCTGCACCTGTGTCAGCTCGCCGGGGGTCGCAAGGCCTGCGAAGTTGACGACCTTGTTGTGGCGCGTGCGCCCGCGCTGGCGCTCGGGATCTGTGCGCGACGGGCCTTCGACCAGCACCTCCAGCGTGCGGCCAACAAAGCGCTGTGCGCGCTCCAGCGCGCGTCGCTGTACCACCTCCACGAGGCGTTCCATGCGCTCCACCTTGACCGGATGCGGCACGATGCCCTCCGTCATCTCGGCCGCCTCGGTGCCACGCCGCGGCGAGAAGATGAACGTGAACGCGCTGTCATAACCCACCTGCTCGGCGACCTGCAGCGTCTGCTCAAAGTCATCCTCAGTCTCACCCGGGAAGCCCACAATGATGTCGGTCGTGAGCGCCACGTCGGGCACATGCTCGCGGATCAGCGCCACACGATCCAGGTAGCGCTCGCGATTGTATGTGCGACGCATCGCCTTCAGAATGCGACTGGAGCCCGATTGCAGCGGCAGATGAATGTGCTCGCACACGCTCTTCAGCTCCGCATGCGCGCGGATGACGTCCTCGCGCATGTCCTTCGGGTGCGGGCTCGTATAGCGGATACGCTCGATCCCCTCGATCGTGTCGAGTCGTGCAAGCAGGTTGGCAAAGGGTTCGGACCGTCCACTCGCCCTCACCCCGTCGCGGGGCGCACCCTCAGGGGCGTACCCGGAGATCACATTGCGGGCGGGCAGGTCCCGTCCATAGGAATTCACGTTTTGGCCGAGCAACGTCACCTCGCGCACGCCGTCGGCTGCCATGCTCTCTACCTCGGCAACCAGCTCCTCCAGCGGCCTTGACACCTCGCGTCCGCGCGTGCTCGGCACGATGCAGTACGAGCAGCGGCAGTTGCACCCGACGCTTATCTGCAGCCAGCCCTGGAACTCCCGTGCGCGCTTGGCGGGCAGATGGCCGGTGAATCCCTCGAACTCGAAATACCCCTGCGCGGTAAGCGAGTCGCTCGTCAGAAACTCGGCGAGCTTGTGCGTCTGGCCCGGTCCAAATGCCACATCAACGAATGGAAAGCGCTCGAACACCTCCTCCTTGACCGACTGCGCCCAGCAACCGCCGACTCCAACGACACGATCGGGTTGCTCGCGCTTCAGGCGCTTGGCCTCCCCCAGGTGGGCCACGAAGCGACTGTCGGCCGTCTCGCGGATCGAGCACGTGTTGAACAGGATCAGGTCGGCCTCGGAGCGCTCAGGCGCCTCGCTGTAGCCGAGTGACTCGAGCATCCCCTTCATCCGCTCGGAGTCGTGCTCGTTCATCTGACAGCCGAAGGTCGTGAGGTGGTAGCGCTTCATGGCTACCAAGAAGTTAACCGCAGCGGCGCCGACATGCGGTGCTCATCCAAAGCGGGCCGCCCCAGGAGGACTTGACGCCTTGTGCGGTCTCGGCACGTGCGTGACGTCCATGGCCGCCAATCAAGTGGGTTTCGATGGCTCCGAGGCGCGACTGCCTTCGGCGTCCCGCTCGCCACTCAGCGCGCGCCGCAGCAGATGCATCGCCACCAGCGCAGCTCGCTCACGCACGTCGGCTCGTCCGCCGGGCAGGGTCACCGAGCGAGTAAGGCTGGCGCCCCCCGGTCCCGCGACGCTGAGCCACACGAGGCCCACGGGCTTCTGCTCGCTGCCGCCACCTGGACCGGCGACGCCGGTCAGGCCCACGCCCACGTCTGCCCCCAGCCGTGCTAGCGCTCCGCCGGCGAGTGCCTTTGCCACCTCCTCAGAGACGGCTCCGTGCTGTTCGATCACCTCGCGCGGCACGCCGACCTGGGCGATCTTAACCTCATTCGAGTAGGCGACGATGCCGCCAAGCACATACTCCGAGGCGCCCGGCGGATTGGTCAGACGTCCAAGCAGCAGCCCACCCGTGCACGACTCCGCTACCGCGATCGTCCGCGGCTTTGCGTCACCGTAGCCCTTCAGCAATGCCGTCACCTGATCGTCGATGCCGCTCCCGTCGGTCGAATACAGCGTGTCGGCGTGGCGACTCTCCACCACCGCAACGAATGCGTCGTAGGCGTCTTGCTGATCTGCCTCATAGCGGGTGACGACCTCGATCTCCCCACCGCGCAGACAGGTGGTGATCTCAAGCGCTTCCATCTCCACACCCTCGCTCTCGGCCACGCGCAACGTCTCGGCGATCTCCGACTCGGGGATCCCGAACAGGCGCAACATCTGCTGTCGGTAGACGGGAGCCCCCGCGATAGCGGCGCGCAGCGCATCCGTCTCAAGGGCCTGCTTCCACATCGGCTGCAGCTCCCGCGGTGGTCCGGGCAGAACGACGACCGTCGGGCCGCTGTGGCCCTCCGCCGGAGATACAACCAGCCCTGGAGCCGTGCCGACCGGGTCGAGCACGCTTGCGCCGCGTGGCACGATCGCCTGCTTGCGCGTGCCCGTGGCGATCGCCTCGCGGTCGAGGTTCGGGTAGCGCTTCGAGAGCGGGCGCACGATCTCCGCTATCTGGCGCTCGAGCGCCTCGTCGAGCTCAAGCTCACGGCCCTGGAAGCGCCCGACGACCTCGGCCGTCAGGTCGTCAGCGGTCGGACCAAGACCACCACTGGTCAACACCAGCTCGATGCTCTGAGTTGCCATGAACTCGAGCGCCGACCGCATGTCCTCCGCCCTGTCCCCCACAATCGTCGTGTAGGCGAGATCCACGCCCAGCTCGAGCAACCGGTCTGCCAGCCACGGGCCGTTGCGATCGCGCACGCGGCCACTCAGCACCTCGGTGCCGGTCACGATGATGCCCGCGCGTGGCGTGGCGCTCATGTGCACGTCGGCTGTTGGCTGGCTTCCAGCGTGTGGCGCCCGGTGCTTGTGATCGAGTAGCCGATCGGCTTGCTCGACGGGGGCACTGTGAGGGCTTTGCCGTCGATGTATATCGTCACCGCGCTGTTACCGAGAGTGATTTCAAAGCGCGTGGAGTGATATGTCAAACGCGTGTACGGCGGTTGGATGATCACGCCCGGGATCCGCTTGCGCCCGGCGGCGTCGATCAGGCACACATATACCGGCGCCGAGGGTTCCAGCGACAACGCGACGATCGTGCCGGCGGTGGCCTGGTGTGCGTCCGCCGGTGTTCGCGCGTGACCGGCACCGTGGTTGTGTTTCGTGGCAGTGTCGGTGGCGGTTTTCGCGGGCGTAGAGGGGCTATTGCCTTTGCTTGACAGCAGACCGTAAATAAGCAGCACGATCACCAGTGCGATTGCGCCGGTGGCGATCATGTAGCCCCGCGAGGGAGCTGGCGCGCCGCGGCCGGGGCGCGAGCGAGGATGCGCACGCGGGGTTGAGGACACCACCGGTTGGTGCTCTATATCGCTTGGTGGCTCGCACCGCAAGCGGTACTCTTCCACCAACGCCTTGCTGTCCAGTCCCAGCGCCTGCGCATAGGTACGTAGGAACGTTCGCACGAATGTTGGGCCGGGCAAAAGGTCCCACTCCTCATTCTCCAGAGCCCGTAGATACTTGGCCCGGATCTTCGTCTTGGCCTCAATCTCCGACACATCGATGCGGGCACGCATGCGTGCCTCGCGTAGGGTCGCCCCAATGTCTGTCATCTCAAGCCGACAGGCTAGTGATTGACGCTCGCCGAAGTGTTACTCGCACGAGAGTTTGCGCGTATCTCAGACCAGCACGAACCCGCGGGCCGAGACGATTTGCGCGTTGCGCCTCTGGCGTCAGCCACTGAGCGGAGCCGACTCGCCCACAGCCGCGGAGCCGTCAGGCTCACCAAGCATCGCGAGCACCCGCGGTACGTCCCCCTCTCCAATCAAAACCTGACGCGGCTTTGAACCCTCATAGCCAGAGATCACACCGCGACGCTCGAGCATGTCGATCAGCCTGCCCGCTCGTGTGTAGCCGAGACGCAAACGGCGCTGCAGCATCGAGGTAGATGCCGTCTGCATTTCCGCCACGAGGCGGATCGCGTCGCTGAGCAACGGGTCCTCGTCGGGATCGAACTCGTCACCTGAGCCCTTCTCGGGCTCGGTGGACTCGACCTCCTCGAGCAGCTCCTCGCGCAACTCGGGCTCGCCCTGCTTGCGCCACAGGTCTGTCAGCTTGGCGATCTGCGCCTCGTCGATGTACGCGCCCTGGATGCGCTGCAGGCGCGACGATCCCACTGGGCTGAACAGCATGTCGCCCTGCCCGAGCAGCGACTCGGCGCCATTCTGGTCAAGGATCACGCGCGAATCAGTCTGGCTTGAGACCGAGAAAGCTATGCGCGAAGGCACATTGGCCTTGATCATTCCCGTGATCACATCGACCCTCGGGCTCTGCGTGGCAAGCACCAGGTGAATTCCGACGGCGCGCGCCTTCTGTGCGAGGCGGATGATCGAATCCTCCACATCGGCCGGCGCGACCATCATCAGGTCGGCGAGCTCGTCGATCACGCACAGGATGTAGGGCAGCGGTGCTTCGGAGCGCAGCTCGCGGGCCTTGTTGAGCTCCACCAGGCTGCGCGTGCGCGCCAGCGACATGATCCCGTAGCGCTGCTCCATCTCGCGCACGAGGTTCTGCAGCGCGTTGGCGGCCATGCGCGGGCTTGTGATAACCGGTGTGAGTAGGTGTGGGATCGACTCATAGTGGTTGAGCTCGACCTGCTTTGGGTCTACCAGTACGAGCCGCAGCTCGTGCGGGGTGGCGCGCAGCAGCACGCTGCACAGCATCGCGTTGATCGCGCCCGACTTGCCGGCCCCTGTTGTGCCTGCCACGAGCAGGTGCGGCATCTTTGCCAGGTCGGCGCCGATCGCCTTGCCGGCGACGTCCTTGCCCAGCCACACCGTCAGCGGTGACCAGTCCTTGGGCGGCTCTTGAAAGACGTCGCCGAGACGCACCATGCGCCGCTTCGCATTGGGTACCTCAACCCCGACGGCCTGCTTGCCGGGAATCGGTGCCAGGATGCGGATGTCAGTTGCGGCCAGCGCATATGCCAGATCGTCCTTCAGCTGGGCTACCTTGCCGACCTTCGTGCCTGGTGCTAGCCGCAGCTCATAACGCGTGATATGCGGTCCGGCCACGGTGCCGATCACCTTCGCCTGCACGCCGAAATGCCCAAGCGCCTCGACCAGGCTCGTCGCGGTGCGCTCCTGCCCGGCGGTATCAGGGCGTGCTTGCTCGGCGGTCGAGCGCGTCAGGATACGCTCGGCACCCGGTAGCTCCCACACAAAATCCGGATCGTCGGTGACCGCGTCGCGCAGCCGTCCCTGCGGGGTCAGCAGCGACTCGTCTGGCGGCTCGCCTGGGAGATCCTCGTGCGTCGCCGCATCGGGCTTCTCAGGTGGACGAAGGTCGACGGCGGCAAACTCGTTTGTTTGGGATTCATGGTCGTTCCCGTGGTCAGATCCGGCAGGCTCCACCATGGCCGTATCCCACGGATCGGGCTCGTCAAGGTCGGGCGGGGCGCCGTCAACCGAAGGCGCCTCGACATGGGTGGCACGCACGATCAGCTCGTGCGGCTCAGGCTCCGGCGGTTGCACCGGCTCCTCGCTCACTCCCCGCGAGCTTGCCTGCGCGTGCTTGACGCGCTCCTCCCGCGCGGCCTTGGACGCGCGTTCAAGTGAGCTTGCCTTCGTCCTTACGAGACGGCTCGTGTCCACCAGCCCGTTGCCAGTGGCACGCAGTATCACCGCCAGCGACGCTCCTGTGAGAAGCACAACGCCAATCACCATCAAGAACACGACAAGGATGTCCACACCGACGCTCTGCACCAGCCGATCCGCAGCCCAGTAAATGCTTTGACCCATGACCCCCCCATGCGTCTGCAGGAAGGAGGAGCGCCATTGCTCCGATTGGGCGCCATGAGCCGGCGTGCCGTCGCTGAGGCCGAGTGTCCCGGCGGCAAGGGCCAGTGTTACGGCCGCAAACAGGCACAGCCCTCCCGTGCGCAACGGCCTACGCGTTGGCACGATCTGGGCGAGCAGCAGCGCGCCGCCGCCGACGATCAGCGCGATTGGAGCGAGCGCTCTCGCTTCGCCCACGCACCAGCCAAGCGTGTTTGCCAAGCCGTGGCCCACCTGTCCTCCATTCCAGTGGCCGTACAGCACGAACGCCATGAACACGCCGACTGCCATCAGGCCGAGGCCGAGCACATCGCGCTGGTTCTGGCTCGGTGTCGGCCAGCGCAGCGAGACGCCGTCAAACAGCCACGAGGAGCCGCGCCCACGTCCTCGCCGCGAGCGCGATCGAGCGGACGAGCGTCCGCGTCCCGCCGACTGCCTGCGGGCGGGCTGGCGCTTTGCGCTCTTGCGGGTGGTCGGCATCAGGGCCAGCTTCGACGCGCCTCGTCGAGAACCTGCTTACTATCGCTTACCTGCTCATCGGTCCTCAGTCGCACAGAAGCCGAACTGAGCCTTACTATGGCTTTAGTGCATAGCGATACACATTGGTCGATATGAGCGAATTCACCCGTGCCCCCCGCGTGCTGGTCGTCGAGGACGACGAGGACATCGCCCAGGCATTGCAACGCTCGCTGCGCATGGAGGGCTATGAGGTGCGCGCGGCCGCTGACGGCAAGGCCGCGCTGGAGCACGGGCGCACGTTCGCACCAGATCTGGTGATCCTCGATCTCGGGCTGCCGGAGATCGACGGTATCGACGTCGCGCGCCGGTTGCGCGACGACGATGATGTGCCGATCCTGATCCTCACCGCGCGCGACGCGCTCGAGTCGCGCGTGGAGGGGCTCGACGCCGGCGCCGACGACTACCTCGTCAAGCCATTCGAGCGCCAGGAGCTGCTCGCGCGGATGCGAGCGCTGTTGCGCCGTCGCCCCCCACGCGGCTCGGCGCCGCTGCGCGTGGGCGATCTGTCTCTGAATGTCGATACGCACGAGATCAGTCGGGGTGAGCGCCAGATCGAGTTGACGCAGCGCGAGTTCGAGTTGTTGGAATACCTGATGCGCAACGAGCGCATCGTGATCTCCCGTCAGCGTCTGCTCGACGAGGTGTGGGGCTATGACCCCTTCTCGACCACCAACACGATCGAGGTGTTCGTCTCCAATCTGCGTCGCAAGCTTGAGGCCGAGGGCGAGCCACGGCTGTTGCACACGATCCGCGGAGCGGGCTACGTCCTCCGAGCTTGAGCAGTCTCCTTCGCGCCCGGGCGCGTTGCGCTCGCTTTGGGCGCGCGTTGTTGCACGTATGTCGGTCACGTTCGACCGGCTGCCGATACGCACGCGCCTGGCGGGCGTCTCCGCGCTTTTGACATTCACGATCCTGTGTGGGTTCGCGTTGGTGGTGGGCTCGCTCACCGTGCATCGCATTCGCACGAACTTCGACCGCGAAGTCGCCGTCTCCGGCGACAACCTGGCCGGGCTGCTGCAGGTGGAAGTAACGGGCAGCTACATCGAAGGATTCAAGTTGAAGGTCATCAACCCGTCGAATCTCGACAAGTTCGCAAGCTCCGAGGACGCGGTCGTGCGGATCCTCAACGAATCGGGGAAGGTCCTGGTGAGCACCCCCGGCGCACCCTCCGAACTGGAACTCTTCAACGAAGCCGACGTGGACGGCTACCGCGTGCACACGAATCTGGTTGCGCTAGGAGGCCCGGCCGGCGGCACGGTGATCGTGCAGTACGGCCGGCGCCTGTCCGATCTGAACGCGACGATCGCGCGCGTCGAGCTGCTACTGGTGCTCGGCGTGTTTGCCGGCACAGGGTTCGCGCTGCTTGCGGGCATCATGATCGCGCGCCGGGCGATGGCGCCAATCGCCGAGCTAACAAGCACAGCGGAGCAGATCGCGCGCACGCGCGACCCGAGTCGCAGCATGCCCGAGCCGCTTGCCGACGACGAGGTCTCAGAGCTCGCGCGAACGCTCGGTGGCATGTTGCGCGAGCTGGATGCCGCCCACGCCGAAACTGAGGCGACGCTTGCACGTCAGCGTCAATTTGTGGCTGACGCATCGCATGAGCTGCGCACTCCGCTGACGAGCGTGCTTGCCAACCTCGAGCTGCTGGCCGAATCGCTGCACGGCGAAGAGGCCGACGCCGCCCGCTCTGCTCTGCGCTCCTCACAGCGCATGCGCCGCCTGGTCGCCGACCTGTTGCTACTGGCTCGCACCGACGTTGGGCGCGTCGTGCGACGCGAGCCATGCGACCTCGCACAGATCGTCGTGGAGGCCGCCGCCGAGTTGGGGCCGGTCAGCGCTGCTCACGACATTTCCCTCGAGGTGCACCCCGTCATCGTGGAGGCATCGCGCGACGAGCTGCATCGCCTTGCGCTGAACCTGATCGAGAACGCTGTGCGTCATACACCGCCCGGCACCGAGATCCGCGTATCGACCGTCGCCGAGGGCGACGACCAGGCGCGCCTGGTCGTCGAAGACGACGGCCCCGGCGTTCCCGATCGCCTCGCTGCGACATTGTTCGAGCGCTTCGTGCGCGGTGCTGGCGACCGTGGCGGCTCCTTCGGCCTGGGTCTTGCGATCGTGCGCTCTGTCGCTGAGTCTCACGGCGGCAGCGTCACTGTGGAGCAAACTCACCGCGGCGCAGAGCGGCCGGGCGCACGCTTTGTCGTCCTGCTGCCTGCGGTCTCACAGTCCACGGCTTCCCGAACGCTTGCTTCCGAGCCCGCGCGGCTCGAAGTCTGAAAGTCTGAGTCGACTAGACCTCGACGACAACCGGCAGCACCATTGGGCGGCGCTTCAAACGGTCGTATACGAGGCCAGCGAGGTCGTCGTGCAACACCTGCTGCAGCAGGTCTACCTCACGGATCTCCTCGCCGGCGGCGCGCGCCAGCGTCCCGTCCACGGTCAAGCGGATCTCCTCGATCAGCTCGCCCGCCTCGTCCAGGAACGGCACGCCCCGGAAGATCACCTCCGGATCTGCTACCGAGCGACCGTCCTGCTCGGCGATCGTGACCACCACGATGAAGATCCCATCGGCCGAGAGCATCCTGCGGTCGCGCAGCGCCACGTCGGTCATGTCTCCGATCTCCAGCCCGTCGACAAACACCATGCCAGACCGCTCGTGCTCTTTGAAGCGTGCCCCACGCTCGTCGATGTCAAGCGGCAGGCCATTCTCACCCTGGAAAACGTCGTCTGGCTCGATGCCGACCGCTTCCGCTAGCTGGGAGTGCAAGCGCAGGCGCTTGAAATCACCGTGGAACGGCATCACATAGCGCGGTTTGACGAGATTCAGCATCAGCTTGACCTCCTCGGCATAGCCATGTCCGGAGGCATGCACGGGCGCATCCTGCGCGGTCACAACGTCGCAGCCGATGTGGTAAAGCCGATCGATCGTCTCGTTGACCGCGCGCTCGTTGCCCGGCACAGGCGTTGCGCTAAACACCACGGTATCGCCGTGGCGGAGCTTCACCTGGGGATGGTCGCGGTAGGCCATCCGCCGCAATGCCGAGAGCGGCTCGCCCTGGGAGCCGGTCGAGATGATCACCATGCGCTCGTCGGGGAAATTCTCGATCTCGCGCGTACCGACGAGCAGGCCCTCGGGGACCTCGACGTGGCCGAGCGTTCTCCCGATGCCAACGTTCTTGCGCATCGAGCGACCCACTAGCGAGACCTTGCGGTCGAGCGCCGCCGCGGCGTCGATCACCTGTTGCACGCGATGGATGTTCGAGGCGAAGCTCGTCACGACGATGCGACCCTCGCAGCGCGCGAACGCTTCCTCTAGGTGCGGGCCGACGAGCGACTCTGAGGGTGAGAACCCCTGGCGGTCGACATTGGTGGAGTCCCCGCACAGCAGCAGCACGCCCTCGCGGCCAAGCTCTGCCAGGCGCGACACGTCTGCCGGCGCGCCATCGACCGGCGTCTGGTCGAACTTGTAGTCGCCCGTTATCAGCACCGTGCCGAGCTCGGTGCCGAGCGCCACGGCGCTCGAGTCGGGGATCGAATGAGTCATGTGGATCATCTCGAGCGAGAACGGGCCAAGGTCCAGCATTTCCCCTGGTGACACGTCAACCAGCTCCACGTCACGCAACTTGTGCTCGTCGAGCTTTGAGCGCGCCATCGCAATCGTGAGCGGGCCGCCGTACACAGGCGGCACGTTGTGCTGGCCGAGCTCACGCACAACCCACGGCAGCGCGCCGAGATGATCCTCGTGCCCGTGGGTCACCACGATCGCCTCGATGTCCTGTGCACGCTCGCGCAGGTAGGAGAAGTCGGGCAGCACCAGATCGATCCCCACCATCTCCGGGGTCGGAAACCGCAAGCCCACGTCCACTACGATGATGCGCCCGTCGTACTCCACGACGGTCATGTTCTTGCCTATCTCCCCTAGCCCCCCGAGGGGCAGGACGCGTAGTACGCTCACGCGCGCGCTCTCGCTGGCCGATCTGTGATCGGTAGGTCGTGGCGCATGAGCATCCCCCGTACAGCCTCGAGCTCCTCGTCGCTGGCCTCGATCATCGGCAGCCGCAAGCCACCGACTTTGTGGCCCAGCAGGTTCAGCGCCGCCTTCGTGCAGGTCGGAGAAGCGGTCAGGAACAGCGTCTCATACACGTCTTGCAAGCTCGCGTCGATTTCCGCGCGACGCTCGGGCTCGTCAACCATCCGACGCATCTCATCGCCCACGATGTGGCTGGCAACACAGATGCCACCGGCCCCGCCGATGTCGAGCGTGCGCGCGAGCGTCGCGTCATCACCGGTGTACAGCTCGAGCCCGTCGATCAGTTGCAGCTCATCGGCATTCGACTGCTTCACGCCCTCGATGTGCTCGATCTGCGCCAGGCGCGCCAGCAGCTCCGGGCCCATGTTCACCGCGGTGCGCCCTGGGATGTTGTAGAGCAGGATCGGCTTGTCGGTGGTGCGCGCCACCTCTTCGTAATGGCGCACGATCCCGCGCGGGCTCGGCTTGTTGTAGTACGGGGTCACGCTCAAGGTCGCATCCACGCCTAGCTCGGTGGCGGCCTCGGTGAGGTGCATCGCGTGCTTTGTGTCGTTGGAGCCCGTGCCCCCCACGATCGTGGTACCAGCGGGCCGCTCGCGTACAGCGAGGCCGATCACCCCAAGGTGTTCGGAGTCTGTGAGCGTGGCGGCCTCGCCGGTAGTGCCGCACACAACGAAGCCATCGGAGCCGTGCTCGGCGAGATGGTGCATCAGCGCGACGAACGACTCCTCGTCCACGCGCCCCTGCTCGTCAAAGGGCGTGACGATCGCGGTCAGGATGGTGCCGAGAGAGCTCATCGGGTGCAGTATTCCACTTGTGTCGGGGGTAGAGGCTGGCGTGCCCTCATCGTTCACTCGCCCGCGAACAACAAGTACTCGAGTCCCACCACGGGCGTGCTCGCGAGTGTTCGGACGCCTCGAATAGCCAGCAGCACGCCCGGCATGAACGACTCGCGACCGGTCGTGTCGTGGCGGATCGTCAGCGTTTGCGCGACATCCCCAAAGATGACCTCCTGGTTGGCCACCAGCCCGGGCAAGCGCACCGAATGGATCGGGGGCTCCTCACCGCCTGAGACCTGTGCCATCAGCTTCGCGGTACGCGCCGCCGTGCCGCTGGGTGCGTCGAGCTTGCGGTCGTGGTGAAGCTCGATGATCTCCGCCTTCGCCATGTGCTTGGCCGCCTCCGCGGCAAAGCGCATCATCAGCACGGCACCGATCGCGAAGTTGGGTGCGATGAACACGTTCGCGGCGGCGCCCGCCGGGTTCTCGTCGGCGATCGTGCGTGCCTGCTGGGTGAGCGAATCGATGTCAAAGCCCGTCGTGCCAATCACAACGTGCGCTCCCGCGCGCAAGCACTCCAGGGCGTTCTGGAGGGCCGTGTCAGGGCGGGTGAAGTCGACCACCACCTCCGGGGTGCCCTGCGCGAGCATCTCCGCAACAGTGACCTCCAGCGCTGGGTCGGCTCGTCCCACGAGCTCCATGTCAGGCGCCTGGGTCACCGCTGCGCACACCGTCTCGCCCATCCTCCCCGCCGCGCCCGCGACGCCGACGCGGATCACGATCGCCGCCTCGCTCCCCGCCCAGTGCTTCTCACGACGCCAGCGCTCCAAGCGGCGCGAGCGCCTCCTGGAAAACGCCCTCCTCGGCGCCAACCCCCGCCACCGAGAGGCTCTCACCGACGAACAGCTCCCCCGCCAGCTCGTGTATTTCGGCCGCGTCGATCGCGTCGATGCGCTCGATGATCTCATCCACCGAGAGGATCGGCAGGTCGCTGAGCACCGAGGAGCCAAGGCGATTCATCCGCGCCGCGGTCGACTCGAGCGCGAGCACGATCCTCCCCTTCACGTTCTCACGTGAGCGCGTCAGCTCCTCATCGCTCACGGGCGTTTCCACGAAACGCTCAAGCTCGCCGGCGATCGTCGCTATCGCCTCGCCGAGATTCTCAGGTCGCGTCCCCACATACAGCCCCACCTCACCAGTGTGGGCGTGCAGGTTGGAGAAGGAGAACACCGAGTAGGCCAGCCCACGTTTCTCGCGTATCTCCTGAAACAGGCGCGAGGAGGAGGTACCGCCGAGCACCCCTTCTAGCACCCGCAATGCGAAGCGGCGCTCGTCGTGGCGGGAGATGCCCCGGCCGCCAAGGCACACGTGATATTGCTCGGTGTCCTTGCGCAGGAAGCGTACGCGCCGCTCGAAGGACGGCTCGCTTGCATAAGCGTCCTCGCCGGCTCCTGGCGCTCCGTCCTCGCCGGCTCCCGGCGCTCCGTCCCCATTGCTCGGGGACACCGATTCGGCTGCGCCCGTCGGGGCGGGCACGCTGCTTTCAATCATCCCTACCAGCTCCTCGTGGTCAACCGAGCCGGCCGCCGACACCACGATGTCACCCGGCAGGTAGCGCTCATCGTGAAACTTGCGCAGTCCATTCAGCTCGACCGCTCCCACCACCTCCGCGCGACCGATCACCGCGCGCCCGAGCGGATGGGATCCGAACACCGCTTCGCCGAGCAGGTCGAACACTCTGTCCTGGGGATCGTCTTCGTACATGGCGATCTCCTCCAGCACCACCTTCCGCTCGGCGTCGAGGTCCTCGAAGCGAGGACGCCACAGCATCTCCCCCATCACGTGCAGCGCTCGCTCCAGATGACGGTCGAGCACGCGTGTGTAAAGGGAGGTGCTTTCGCGATCGGTGCCCGCGTTGATCTCGGCGCCCATCGCGTCGAAGATCTGGTCGATCTCCTCGGAGCGATAGCTGTCGGTGCCGCGAAACAGCATGTGCTCCAGCAGATGCGAGAGCCCCGCCTGGTCTTCTGACTCCATCGCTGAGCCCGTCCCGATCCAGAAGCCGAGCGCCACCGAGCGCACGTTCTCCATGCGCTCGGTGATCACCCGCACGCCGTTCTCCAGCGTGGTTATCCGATGATCGCTTGGGCTCATGTGCCCGTCGGGCCGGATGGGAGATGCGCTCCGGCCGGCCCGCGGGTCCTCAGTCGCGATCCCGGCCACCGTGGCGGGGACGGCCCGAGCCACGGTCGCCGCCGCGTGGCGGCCGACCCTCGCGACCGTTGCGCTCACCCGAGCGGGGCGGACGACCGCCGCCGCCGCCACCACCACTGCCAACGGTGGCGAGCTCCTCGACGCTCTTGCCCGCGATCTCCGGATCGTCGGCAAGACGCAGGCCGATGCGCCCGCGCTCGCGATCGACCTCGACCACGCGCACGTTGATCTCATCGCCCTTGTTGAGCACGTCCTCGACCGTGTCCACGCGCTGGCCGGGCGACACGTTTGAGATGTGCAGGAGGCCGTCGGTGCCCTTGGAGAGCTCCACGAACGCGCCGAAGGTCGTGGTCTTCACGACCTTGCCCGCGAACTCGTCGCCGACCTCGACCTCCTTCATCATCGTGCGGATGCGCTCCACGAGGGCGTCGCCGAGCGTGCCGTTGGCCGAGTACACGAGCACCTGGCCCTCGTCGTTGACGTCGATCTGCGACTCGAACTCCTCGGAGAGGCCGCGAATCGTTTCGCCACCCTTGCCAATCAGCATGCCGATCTGCGAGGGGTCGATCTGGATCGTCTGGATACGCGGCGCATGCTCGGAGAGCTGCTCGCGCGGGCCCTCGATCGTCTCGGCCATCTTGCCGAGGATGAACGTGCGTGCCTTGTGCGCCTGGGTCAAGGCATCTTTGAGGATGTCGAACGTGACGCCGGAGATCTTGATGTCCATCTGCAGGGCCGTTATGCCCTGCTCGGTGCCGGCCACCTTGAAGTCCATGTCTCCGAGGTGATCCTCGACGCCCGCGATGTCGGTGAGCACGATGTAGTCGTCGCCCTCCTTGATCAACCCCATCGCGATACCGGCCACTGGGCGCTTGATCGGCACGCCCGCGTCCATCAAGGACAGCGAGGAGCCGCACACCGAGGCCATCGAGGAGGAGCCGTTTGACTCGAAGATGTCCGAGACAACACGGATCGTGTAGGGGAACTCCTCGATCGAGGGGATCACCGGCACGAGCGCACGCTCTGCCAGCGCGCCGTGGCCGATGTCGCGGCGCTTGGGACCTAGACGGCCCGCCTCCCCGACCGAGAAGGGCGGGAAGTTGTAGTGGTGGAAGTAGTACTTCTTGGTCTGCAACCCAAGCGTGTCAAGGCGCATCTCCTCCTTGAGCGTGCCAAGCGCTGCTGCGCTGAGGGCCTGAGTCTGTCCACGGGTGAACAGCGCTGAGCCGTGCGTGCGCGGGGTGACGCCAACTTCGATCGTGATGTCGCGGATCTCGTCCTCCGCGCGACCGTCGGGGCGCTTCTTGTGGATCGCGATGCGCTCGCGGATGATCGCCTTCTCGAGCTTGTCGAAAGCGAGCTGGGCTTCCGCCCTCCGCGCCTTGGCTTCCTTGGCGGCCTCCTCGCCGGCGCCCTCAGGCGCGGCGGGACCGTACTGCTCGAGGATCGCGCCCTCGACTGTCTTGCAGGCGTCCTGGCGCTCGAGCTTGTCCTCGACCTGCGTGGCCTCGTCAAGCGCGGCACCGTGCGATGCCTTGACCTTCGCCAACAGCTCCGGATCGACGCTGGGCGCCGTGATCGGGGTCTTCTCCTTGCCGACCTTCTCAGCAAGCTCGCGCTGCAGCGCACAGATCTTCTTGATCGCCGAATGAGCGATGTCGAGCGCGTCAAGAATCTCGGCCTCTGAGATCTCGTTCGCGCCAGCCTCCACCATCAGGATCGCATCCTCAGAACCGGCCACGACGAGGTCGAGATCGGAATTCTCGAGCAGATCCTCCTCGTTGGGGTTGACGACGAAGTTGCCGTCGATCTTGCCGATCCGCACCGCGCCGACCGGGCCGGCGAACGGGACATTGGAGATCATCAGCGCCGCGGAGGCGCCGTTCATCGCGAGGATGTCATACGGATTGACGTGGTCCACCGAGATCGGGATCGCGACGAGATGCGTCTCGTAGTTCCAGCCCTTGGTGAACAGCGGACGCAGGGGGCGGTCGATCATGCGCGCGGTGAGCGTCGCCTTCTCTCCCGAGCGACCCTCACGCTTGAAGAACGAGCCGGGAATCTTCCCGGCGGAGTACATCCTCTCCTCCACATCAACTGTCAGCGGCAAGAAATCCACATCGCGCTGGCCACCTGCTGTGGCGGTCGAGAGAACCATCGTGTCGCCCTGGCGGACGACCACTGCGCCGGAGGCCTGCTTGGCCATCCTGCCGGTCTCGAAGGAGATCTCACTACCTGCAATCTCCACGGAGACCCGTGTAACGGCGTTGCTGCTCATATTGAACTACCTTCCCTCTCCACCCGTCGGTCGGCGGAGCCGTTTTCTTTTATCTTTGTATCCGAACGTGTGGAGCTTAGCGGACGCTAGACGTTCTTCAGTCCGCCAAGAACCATGTGTACCGGGGGAAGGTCTGCAGGCGAGGGTGCCTGATAGCTCCAGCGCACGACGCCGTCGGGCCCGACGATCACGAGCGCGCGCTGCGGGAAGCCGCCAGGGTGTAGTACGCCGAAGGCTGTGCACGCTGCGCCCTTGGGCTCGAAGTCGGATAGCTGGGGAATGCTCACGCTGAGCTTCTCGCGAAACGCTTTCTGAGACCAGCTGGAGTCGCAGGAGACACCGTAGATGTCAGCGCCCTGGGCTGTGATCTCCGAGAGTGACTGCTCGTAGAGCTGTAGCTGGTCAGTGCACACCGGGCTGAACGCGAATGGGTAGAACACGAACACGGTCGTATTGCCCTGCAGCTGGTCTTGAGTGAAGTCCTCGCCGCCTTCTGTGACGAGCCTGAAGTCGGGAACCTGCATGCCCGGGGCAAGGACCGTCGATGTCGAGTCGGTAGCACTCATGTGTTTCGCACAGGCCGTCGAGACGGTCGAGGACCAAGCGGAGCAAGGATCTGATGTGCCCGCCCGCCCGCGAAGTGTGCTCTGTACATGTGCTGGCCGATTGAAGATCCCATCGATCTTCAATCGGTAGGACGCAGCTCCGCGCAGGTCATCGACCGTCTCGGTCTACTTGCGTAGACCTAGCTCCTTGATCAGCGCGCGGTAGCCCTCGAGGTCCTTGCGCGCCAGATAGTCCAGGAAGCGACGGCGGCGTCCGACGAGCATCAACAAGCCACGGCGCGAGTGATGGTCCTTCGTCTGCTCACGCAAGTGATCGGTCAGATCGTTGATGCGCTCGGTCAGCAGCGCCACCTGCACCTTGGTGTTGCCGGTGTCGCGCTCGTCTGCCCCGAACTTGGCGGCGATCTCGTGCTTGCGCTCTGTAGTGACTGTCATCGCGGTCGCACAGGCTAGCAGCCGGCGGCGATATCGCGCGTGCGCTCCACGTCCTTGCGCATCTGCTCGACCAGCTCCTCGGCTGATTGAAAGCGCCGCTCGCCCCGCAGCCGCGCCAGAAAGTCGAGTCGTAGCTGCTTGCCGTAGAGGTCTCCGTCGAAGTCGAGGATGAACGCCTCGATCAGCTCGCCGCGACCGGTGACGAACGTGGGTCGCACGCCGACGTTGACCGCGGCGGGGAGTCCGTCGGCATGCGTGGCGGTGTGTGCAAGGCACGCATATACCCCGTGGCCGGGACACACGAGCGCGTCGTCGGGGATCAAGTTCGCGGTCGGAAAGCCGAGCTCGCGGCCGCGCTCATCGCCATGCACGACTTCGCCGCGCAACTGGAGGGGAGCTCCGAGGAAGCGCGTGGCGAGGCTCACCTCGCCCGCCAGCAGGAGTCCCCTGATGTGACTGGAGGACACGATCTCTCCGTCGACCTCCAGCAGCGGAACCACCCGTGTCGAGAAGCGCGGATCTTCGGCGAGCATTCGCGGGTCACCCTTGGCACGGTTGCCGAAGCGGAAGTTCTCGCCCACCGACACATAGTTGGCATCCAGCGCCCCGACAAGCACCTCGTCGATGAACTCCTGCGCACTGCGCTTTGCGAAGTCCGCGTCGAACGGGATCACGATCAACTCCTCCACACCGAGAGCCTCAACGAGCTCCGCCTTGACGTCGAGCGGCGTGAGCAGCTTCGGCGTGTGCTGGGGTGCCACCACCGCCGATGGGTGCGGCTCGAATGTCAGCACGCTGTCAGAACCGCGAATGACCTCGCGGTGGCCAAGATGAACGCCGTCGAAGGAACCCACGGCCACACGTCGCTCCCTAGGCCTCACGTCCGGCAGCTGCGTGATCTTCACAGCACGACAGCCTACGTTACGACTGGGGGCGACGGAACTCTCAGGCCGGTCCGTCGCGCTCGCGTGCACCGCGTGGGCGGGCGGAGAATGCCTCGATCGCCGCGCGAGTCTGCTCGACGCTCAGCAGCGGAGCATCCTGCCATGCGGTCCCACGCGCCGGCGGCAGCACCGCATCCTTTACATCAAACGGCCCGATCGCGTCGCGTCTGAGCTCTTCGCAGTAGGCATCGCCGAGGTCGGCGATCAGCGAGCGTACGTAGGTCCCAGACGAGCATTCGATCAGATAGCCGGCGCGGTCATCGCTACGCCATGTCTGCTCGAAGCGGCTCACCGTCACGATCCGCTCGGGCATCTGAAAGCTCTCACCGCGCCGTGCCTTGCGATAGGCCCGCTCGCCTTTGATCTTGATTGCCGAGTAGATCGGCGGTTGCTGGCGGATATCGCCGTTCGGCAGCACCGGTGGATCGGGCGGCATGAGCCCGGTCTCGGTTATCTCACCCTCGGGATCTCCGGTGCTCGATCGCGCGCCGAGGCGCGCAACGGTCTCATAGCGCTTGGGCAGCTCCATAATCTGGCGCTGGATCTTGGTGGCCTTGCCGACCAGCAAAATCAAGAGCCCACTCGCAAACGGATCGAGCGTGCCGGCGTGGCCGGTCTTGGCTCCGCCAAGCGAACGGCGTACACGTGCGACGACATCATGCGAGGTGATTCCGACCGGCTTGTCGATCAGCAGGGCGCCGTCTATGTCGGGTCTGGGAGCCATCCGAAGATCTTGACGCCCCCGTAAGCCCGCGCGACGCGTGCGCTCCAGATAAGCGTTTCGTGCGAACGCTCAGGCGAGCGTTGGCACGGGCGACCCGTTGGTCGCCGGGTGCAGCTGGGCGGCGATCTCGCCGCGCAAGAATGCGGTCAGCTCCGCTACCCCGAGCGTCGTGGAGAAGCCCGCCGCACGACGGTGACCGCCGCCGCCCTGGGCGCGCGCGATCGCCGAGACGTCGACGTCGTCGTCAGTCGCGCGCAGCGACACCTTGCGCTTGCCGCGACTCTCCGATGCGGTCAGCTCGCGTAGGAGTACGGCGACCTTCGTGCCCTCGACCGAGCGCAGATGGTCGATGATCCCCTCGGAGAAGCTCTCCTCAGCGTCAGCTCGCTCGAAGTCCCCGGCGTCGAGCGTGGCGAGCGTAAGCTCGCCGCCGTCGAAGCGCTGGACGCGCTCGAGTGCTATCGCGAGCAGCGTGAGCTTGGCGAGCGGCATATCCTCATACAGCCGTCGGTACACCGCTGGCGGGTTGACGCCGGCGGCGATCAGCTCGGCCGCCATTCTGTGTGCGCGTGGGCCGGTGTTCTCGTACATGAACCGCCCTGTATCGGTTACCAGGCCGATGTAAAGCGCCTCCGCTATGGCGACGGTTGGGGCCACCTCGAGGCCGTGCAATAGATCCCACACGATCTCCGCGGTACACGAAGCGGACGGATCCACCAGATTGACCGTCCCGAACAGGGTGTTGTCGTGGTGATGGTCGATGTTGAGCAGATGCGCTCCACGTTGCAGAACGGCGGCCGGGTTGCGGTCGATGTTGCCGCAGTCGAGCATCATCACGGTACGCTCGCCAATATCAACGGGCGCGGCCTGGATGGCGTGCTCGAGCGCCGCACAGCGATACTCACGTGGAAGCGGTAGGTCGCTGTCCGCGAGGAACATCTCAGAGCGCTTGCCGAGCGCCGTCAGCAACCCATGCATTCCGATCAGGGAGCCAAGCGCGTCACCGTCGGGGTTCTCGTGGGTGGCGACGACGAAGCTCGTATCGGCGCGGATTCGCTCGAGCACGAGCCGGCGGGCGCTCTCGACCGATTCGGGTGCGCTCATGTCTGCCCGCCGCCGTCAAGCTCTGCCTCGATCAGGGCGTCGAGGCGCATCGCCCGATCGGTGGTGTCGTCGTAGGAGAAGTCCAGTGTCGGTGTGCGCTTGAGGTGCAGCTCGCCGGCAATGCGACTCTGTAGATATCCGTGCGCGCTACGTAGGCCATCGAGCGTCTCTTCGCGTGCTTGCGGCTCACCGAGCACGCTCACATACACGCGAGCGTGGCTCAGGTCGGCGCTTGTTCTGACGTCGGTAACGGTCACAAATCCCACTCGTGGATCCTTCAAGTTTGAGGCTACTGCGTCGCCGATCACCTGCCTAATGGCCTCATCCACACGACGCATACGGTCCGAGGTCATCCTACCTGTCCGCTTATCTCGAAGGATCCGAGTTGCACGATCGCTTGCACGAGTCACAAACCCATGCGCTCAGGACACGCCTCAGGCGAGCTGGCGCTCCTGAAGGCGCGTCTCGTAGGTCTCAAGGATGTCGCCCTCGCGCAGATCCTGGAAGTTGGTGAGCACGATGCCGCACTCGTATCCAGCCGAGACCTCGCGTGCGTCCTCGTTGAAGCGACGCAGGCTCGCGATCGTGGTGTCGTAGATGACGGTGCCCTCACGCACGACTCGTACTCGCGCCCCACGCGTGACCTTGCCCTCACTGACGTGTGAGCCCGCGATCACGCCGATGCGCGAGGCCCGGAACAGCTGGCGCACCTCGGCCTGTCCGAGCGAGGTCTCGACCTCGGTCGGCTCGAGCATTCCCTGCATCGCCGCGCGCAGCTCCTCGATCGCGCGATAGATCACCGAGTAGGAGCGGATCTCTACGCCCTCGCGCTCGGCGATCTGGCGCGCATCGCCCACGGGGCGTACGTTGAATGCCAGGATCAAACCGGAGGAGGCCGAGGCCAACATCACGTCGGACTCGTTGATGCCGCCCACTCCGCGGTGGATGATGTTGACCGATACCTCGTCCTGGGGAAGCTTTGCGATCTCGTCCTCGATCGCCTCCAGTGATCCTGCGACGTCGGCCTTGATGACGAGACTGAGCTCCTTGACGGTGCCTTCCTGGGCGAGCTTGAACACGTCCTCGAGCGAGACCTTGCGCCCGGAGCGGCGTGCGAGAGCCTCGGTCTTCAGGCGGTTGGCGCGCTCGCCGGCAAGCTGGCGGGCACGGCGCTCGTTCTCCACAGCGCGCACGAATTCTCCGGCCTCGGGGACACCATCGAAACCGAGCACCTCTACCGGCTCGCCCGGTTCCGCCGTCTTCACGCGAGCACCGATGAAGTTGTGCATCGCGCGCACCCGGCCAAAGCTCGCGCCGGCGACGAGCGCGTCGCCCACTTCAAGTGTGCCGCGCTGGATCAGGATGCTCACGACTGGCCCGCGACCGGGATCGAGCTTTGACTCGATAACTGTGCCTGAGGCCGTCGCGTCGCGGTTGGCCTTGAGCTCCTCAAGGTCGGTTACGACCTGGATCATCTCAAGCAGGCTGTCGAGACCCTCACGGGTCTTGGCGCTGACATCGACGAACTCAGTCTCTCCGCCCCACTCCGCCGGCTGCAAGCCAAGCTGAGTGAGTTCGGTGCGGACGCGCTCGGGCTGGGCGCCCTCCTTGTCGATCTTGTTGACCGCCACCACGATCGGGACTTCGGCGGCCTTGGCGTGGTCGATGGCCTCCTCGGTTTGTGGCTTTACGCCGTCGTCGGCGGCGACCACGATCACCGCCAGGTCGGTTACCTGCGCGCCACGGGCACGCATCGCGGTGAACGCCTCGTGGCCTGGCGTGTCGAGGAAGGTGATCACCTTCTCGCCGTGGTGGACCTGGTAAGCGCCGATGTGCTGGGTGATGCCGCCAGCCTCGCCGGCGGCCACCTCGGTCTCGCGGATCGCGTCCAGCAACGAGGTCTTGCCGTGGTCGACGTGGCCCATGATCGTGACCACCGGCGGACGGTCGACGAGATCCTCTTCCTCGTCCTCGAAGACCGGCTCGACTTCAACGTCGTCGGCCGCATGGACGATCTCGATCTTCTTCTCGAATTCGTCCGCCAGCACCTGGATCGCGTCGTCGGAGAGTGTCTGTGTGAGCGTCGCCATCTCGCCGAGCATCATCAGCTTCTTGATGATCTCGGGCACAGGCACGCCGAGATACTCGGCCGCGTCCTTGACGGTCGAGCCGGAGTTCACGCGAATCAGATCGGTGGCCTCCATCGCGGTCGTGTCGATCGGCGCGATCGTCTCGTCGTATGTGCCTCTGCGGCGGCGTCCACGACGGGGACGGCGCACAGGCTGGTTGGCCGGTCCACCCTGCTGGCGGCGGGATGCCTGAGAATCGATCACCACGCGCCTGCGGCCGCCTGGCCCGGCCCCGCCGGGCGCGCGCTCGCCAGTGCGCGAATCGCGTGTCGGACGCACGCGCTCACCCGCGGCCTGGGCGGCGCCCTGCCCATCAGCTGGCAGTGTGTCTGGCGCGGGCGCGGTCTGTATGTCAGAAGCGGTCGCGCTCGCTGGCGTGCCAGCCGGTGCGCTTGCCGTGGTGGCCGTTGCGCTAGAGCCGGCCGGGGCGGTCCCTGCGTTTGGCGGTGTTCTTGGAGCGGGAGCTGGAATAGTCACGTCGGCGGCAGTCGAGTCAGCAGGAGTTGCGTCAGGCGCGCTCGGCTTGGCGGGACTTGCGGTGGCGCTTGCTCCGTTGCTGGCCAGCACGCGCAGCGCGTCGGCCTCATCGACCGAAGACGCGGCTGCCTTCGCGGCGACGCCGGCAGCGTTCAGCTTCTCGAGCAGGTCTCTGCTTGAGATGCCTTGCTCCTTGGCTATTTCGTGGACTCGCTTCTTGCTCATCGGTTTAAATGTCGAGGGCCCGGCTAGCTGGACTGGTGTCCGGCTGCGCCGCCCTCGTGTCCAATTCTAGGAGCTCGACAGGGACCTCGACCGCGCGACGAAAGGCGCGTTGCAGCGCGCCAGGCTTCGTGGCGAGGCTCAGGCAGGCTTGGTTTGCTCCCAGGCCGGCCTCGTCGTGACAAACGTAGGCGCCGCGACCCGGCATCGTGCCGGCCCGGTCCAGCATCGCGGTTGGGCGCCGCTGGGGCCCGGCGGGAACGCTCGCCAAGCGCAATAGCTCGGGCTTGGGTGCGACGCGCCCACACCCGACGCAGCGACGCCGGGGCACATGGGCCGTCGAGGCGCAGGCCCCTATGATGCTTGCTCCTCGGTGGCCTCGACAGCCTCCGCCTCGGCCTCGGCCAAGGCCTCGACTGGGGCATCCTCGACCGGCGGCGCATGCTCGGCGGCGTCCGCGCCGCCTTGCGGTGAGAGGTCGGCGACGTTGTCGCTGTCGATCTCCGACAGCGCCTGGTGGGACTCCAGGCCGCAATAGCGCGAGCCCGGCAGCGACGCATTGGGACAACGCCGGCCGTTGGAGAGGATCGCCGCGCAGCGGCCCTGCAGCTCCTCCTCCTCGTAGCCGTGCTCGGCCTCCTCGGCGGCGAACTCGGTCTCCGAGCGGATGTCCACGCGCCAACCGGTCAGGCGTGCCGCCAGACGCGCGTTCTGTCCCTCGCGGCCGATCGCGAGCGAGAGCTGGTCGTCGGGGACGATCACGGTGGCCTGCTTGGCCTCGTCGTCGACCAACACCTCACGCACGCGTGCTGGGGAGAGCGCCTTGGCGACGAAGCGGGCGGGCTCTTCGTTGAAGGGAATGATGTCGATCTTCTCGCCGCGCAACTCGGAGACGACCATGCGCACGCGCGAGCCGCGCGGGCCCACGCAAGCGCCGACCGGGTCCACGCCGTCGGCGTGAGAGATGACCGCGATCTTCGAGCGGTAGCCGGGCTCGCGTGCGACGTTGGCGATTTCCACGAGCCCGTCGGCGATCTCCGGCACCTCCAGCTCGAACAGCTTCTTGATCAGCTCGGGGTCGCGCCGAGAGACGATGATCGACGGTCCCTTGGTGGAGGGCGAAACCTCCTTGATGACGGCCTTGATGCGCTGCGAGTGGTCGTAGCGCTCACCCTCGACCTGCTCTGACTTGGGCAGTAGCGCCTCGACACGCTCGCGCAGCTGCACGAGCGTGTAGCGCGAGTCGGACTGCTGCACGATCCCGGTGATCAGCTCGCCCACGCGGTCGCGGTACTCCTCGAACATCATGTCGCGCTCGGCCTCACGGATGCGCTGCAAGATCACCTGCTTGGCGGTCTGGGCGGCTATGCGCCCAAAGTCCTCGGGGGTGACGTCGCGCTCGTCGATCTGATCGCGGTATTGCGCGAACTTGGCGGGGTCGATTTCCGGCTCCTCCGGTTCGCGCAACTCGCCGGTCTCGGGGTCAACGACCGTGCCCTCGTCGATCGTCTCAACGATCAAATGCGCCTCCAGGCGCTCGGGGATGATCAGTTCGATCACGCGGAAGTCGGCGGTCTCGCGGTCCATTTCGACGCGCGCGTACTTGGCCGAGCCTGGCTGCTTCTTGTAGGCGGAGAGCAGCGCGTCCTCCAGGGCGATCATCAGCTTCTCTGGCTCGATGCCCTTCTCGCGCGCAAGCGCGTGCATGGCTTCCAGGATCTCGCGTGACATAGGTTTTCTCTCCTACTCCTCGACGAGGTTCGAACGACGGATCTCCGAGTAGGGAATCGCGATGACTCCCCCGTCGGCGGCCAGTGTTATCTCGCTGTCGGTGACCCCGACGAGCTCTCCGGTGAAGCTTTTGGCGCGACGCTCGGCGGCAGCCGAGCCGGCGCCCGGTACCGGGCGCGGCTCACGTGTTCTCACGCGCGCACGGCGACCGACATAACGGCGGAAGTGGGTGGGCTTGGTCAGCGGCCTCTCAGCGCCCGGCGAGGAGACCTCGAGCGAGTAGCGCTCGCGCAGCTCGGAGAGCAATCCGGTGACGCGCTCGCAGAGTGCGAGCGTGACGCCGTCGGGGTGATCGATGAACACGCGCAGGGTGTCGTTGGGAAGCAGCTCTGCGAGCAGAACCTCGACGTCGGGCTCGGCGGTGGCCAAACGCTCCTCTATCTCACACTGCAGTGCTGACATCTCTCTAGAAAACCCTCTTCCCACGCTATGGGCGTAAAAAAAAGCGGGCGGGCGCCCACTTTCGGCACTGCCAGTCCTCGCACGGGCGAGGACTCGAAAGCTGTCGGTCGAGAATAGCATCGGGACTCTGGGCCGGCCGGGCGGAGGGCCGTCGAGAGTGCTGCGATCACGAGCGCGCGGCGTCCCGGCGGGCGCGATCGCGGTACACACGGTAGTCCTCGCGGGCGGGGCTCATGGAGCATGCGACGGCAAGCGGATGGCACGCCTCGCGATGGCGTCCCAGCATCTGCATCGAGCGACCCAGGCAGAACAGGGCGTAGTCGTTGGTGGGGGCAGCCGCCACGACCGCCTGGAACTCCGCAGCGGCGCGCTTGTAGTGCTGTGCGTGAAACAGGGCGCGACCGAGTGCCTCGCGAATCGACGTCTTGGTTGGCTCCAGCTGGCTGGCACGCGCGAGCGGCACGATGGCCGCCTCGTGATCGCCGTGATCGAGCAGGTCGCATCCACGCCGATAAAGCTCGTAGACACCGTCCATGCGCCTACTTTAGAGGCCCTGCGGGCTCGCTTTCAAGCACTACCGATCGGCGATCAGCGGGATCGCCGATCGGCCAGCAGGCGTCCCACAGCGTCGAGGATGACGCCGGCGATGCTCTCCTTGGGAGCGCGAGGAACATGCTCCGTGTCCGTGGCTGTGATGATCGCGACCTCGTTGGCGACCGACTCGAAGCCAATGTCCGCGCGCGAGATGTCGTTGAAGACGACCGCGTCCACGCACTTGGCGGTGAGCTTTGTGCGCGCATGCACAAGTCCATCCGGGCCATGCTCGGCGGCGAAGCCGACGAGCGTCTGGCCGGGCGTTCGCTGTGAGGCCAGTGCGCAGAGCACGTCCGCGGTCGGCTCCAGCTCGATCGCAAGGCGCTCGCGTCCTTCCTTCTTGATCTTGCCCTCGCTTGGGTCAACGGGCCTGAAGTCGGCAACCGCGGCTGTCATCAGCAGGACGTCGCACGCAGGGAACTCTCGTTCACATGTCGCCTGCAGCTGCGCTGCGGTGCTGACGCGATGGACGGTGACCCCGGCGGGTACCGGCAGCGCGACGTTGGCTGCCACCACGGTTACCCGCGCGCCGCGTAAAGTCGCGGCCTCAGCTAGCGCCAAGCCCATGCGCCCGGAGGAGCTGTTGCCAACGAAGCGCACGCTGTCGATCGGCTCGCGCGTGCCGCCGGCGCTGATGAGCACGCGCAGGCCGCGCCAGTCCCCGGTGGGCGGCTCCTCGCTTCCCGATCCGACCGCGGAGGAAGCGGCACCTCTCGGTGTGGCAGTCCGCGACGAGTCGTCTCCGGGCGCGACTTTGGGTGTGCTGTCGCCGGCAAGGATCTGCTCGCAAACGGCAAGCAGCCGCGCTGGCTCGGCAAGGCGCCCGATGCCCTGCTCGCCGGCCGAGGCAAGCCTGCCGCTGTCGGGCTCGACGAGGTGGACTCCGCGTGCGCGCAACACGGCAAGGTTCGCCTGCGTGGCGGGGTGCTCGTACATGTGGTTGTTCATCGCGGGCGCAACTACGACGGGACACCTCGCGGCGAGCGCGGCGCTCGTGAGCAGATTGTCGGCGTGTCCGCCGGCAAGCTTTGCGAGCGTGTTGGCCGAGGCGGGCGCGATCAGATAGAGGTCGGCGTTTGCGACCAGCGCGAGATGGCTAAGTGGCTGGTGCAAAGGCGTCTCCTGGCCCGGGAAGGCCCCGCGCGCGGGGTCCTGGGAGAACTCGTCTGTGAGCACCGGCGCGCCGCTGAGTGCCGCAAACGACGCCTCCCCCACGAAACGCTGGCTGGTGGACGTTTGCACGACGCGCAGCGAGTGTCCCTCGGCGCTTGCCAACCGTATGAGCTCAAGCGCCTTATAGGCGGCGATGCCGCCGCTGACACCCAGCAGGATCCTTGCCATGTCTACTTCTTAGGCGCCGTGCTCGATCATCTCAAGCGCTGGTCGAACGCTTGCGAGTCAGCTGGCCTATCGGTAGCGGTACTTGATCTTGCCTGCCGCAACTTCCTCCAGGGCAATGGTGAGGTAGTTCTTGGAAGCGGTCTCGATCATCGGAGGCGGGAATTCCTCGAATGCTCCCTCGCCAAGGTTGTGGTAATAGCTGTTGATCTGACGGGCGCGCTTGGCAGCCACGAGCACGCTTGCGTAGTTTGAGTCGACATTGTCGAGCAAGCGGTCGATGCGGGGTGAGGTCATCATGGTGTCGAGGTACCTTTCCTTGTGGAGCTTCAGTGTAGTGGACGCTTGAATGTGCGGGTCGGGCTCGACGTGTGACTTGTGCGCTCAGCCCAGCTCCGCGGCCACGATCGCCACGAGCTTCGAGAGTGCGTCCTCCAGCCGATCGTTGACGACCACGTGGGCGAACTCGTCGCGTGCGGCCAGCTCCTGTTTGGCGACCGCTAGGCGCCGCTCGACCTCCTCGGCGCCGTCGGTGCCGCGTCCGATCAGGCGTGTGCGCAGGGCGTCGAGCGACGGTGGCGCGATGAATACCTGTACCGCCTCGGGCATTGCGGCGCGCACCTGGCGGGCCCCCTGGACCTCGATCTCGAGCACAACCGGCGCACCCTTCTCGACGCGCTGCTCGAGCTCGCTGCGCAACGTTCCGTAGCGGCGGCCGGCGTAGTCGGCGTGCTCGACGAAGTTGCCGTTGCGCACGTGGCGCTCGAATTCCTCGCTTGAGAGGAAGTGGTAGTCGATCCCGTCGTGCTCGCCGGGTCGTGGAGCGCGCGTGGTGGCCGACACCGACAGCTCTAGTTGCGCCAAGCGCTCCATCAGTCCGCGAATCAGCGTGCCCTTGCCCACGCCGGACGGTCCAGTGATCACAAACACACGTGCCACGCGCGAGACCCTAGTGACAGTGTCGGTGGGAACGGATTGGAGAGTTCGAGGCCGGCGATTAACGTCGCAGCAGCAATACGAGCTCTGAGCGCTGACGCTCTGAGAGGCCACCGATCGTCTTGCTGGGGGAGATACGACAGTGGGCGAGAATCTTGTTGACCTTCACACGCCCGTACTTAGGTACGGCGAGCATCATGTCGAAAACCTTGGCGGTTTCGACATACTCGGGAGGATTGAGCAGCAGCGTGTGGATCGACAGCCGACCGGCCTTCAGATCGCGCTTGAGCTGGGCGCGCTCGGTGCGAATCCGGTTGGCGCGCGCGAGCGCATCCATGCGTTGATTTAGCGATCGCTCGGGGGCCGCTGAGGGCTTGGAGGTCATCGTCGAGGACGTCGGGCCGGTGGCGGTCGGCATGCGCGGCGAGTCTACATGCCCGCGCGCGCCGTTCAAGGCAAACCCGCAGAATTCATCTCAAGCTCAGCTTCAGCTTTAGGTATGTCGAGCCTGGTGGATGGTAGTGTGCGCGGTTTGCAGGGATTTTCGACCGCATAAGGCTGAGCGGCGCCCACAATTCGAACCTCGACAGGGGACGCTAAACGTCGGGATCGTCAATCGGGGAAATGTCCTGCGTGGATACTTGCTCAGGACCTCTCGCGCGGTTGCTCGGCGGCGAGATCGAGGGCGATCTCAGACGCCGCCTGCGGGTTGCGAAAGCTCTCAGTGCCCACCGCGACAAGCGTCGCGCCGACATCCAGGAACTGGCGGGCATGGATTGCGCTCTGCACACCTCCCATACCCACCACGGGAATCGACACGCGCTCGGCCACCGCGGCGACCTGGGCAAGCGCGACCGCTCGCACCGCCGCACCCGATAGCCCACCCGTCTTGCCGCCGAGCCAGGGCGCCTTGTGCGCGGGTAGCGACCCGTGTAGGCGGCCGCCGGTCGGTGCCAGTGCCATCGCGCGCAACGTGTTGATCAGCGAGACAGCGTCAGCGCCACCCTCTTGCGCTGCGCTTGCGCAGGCCGCCACGTCGGCGCAGTTGGGCGTGAGCTTGACGATCATCGGCTTGCCGGTGGTCTGGCGGACCGCGGCGACCACGCGCTCCAACTGGAGGGGATCGGCACCGATATCGAGCCCGGTATGAACGTTGGGACAGGACACGTTCAACTCGATAGCGGCGATCTCGTCGTGCGTATCGCACTCCTGCGCGAGCTCTGAGATCTCCTGTGCGCTTGAGCCCATCACGTTCACGATCAGCGGCACGGGTAGGCGCGCCAGCTCGGGCAGGTCCTCCGATATGTAGCGCTGCAGGCCCTTGTTGGGCAAGCCGATCGAGTTGATCAGACCGGACTGGGCCTCCCATAGGCGTGGCGGAGGGTTGCCAGTGCGTGGCTCCAGCGTGATCGTCTTGGACACGAACGCGGCAAAAGGGAACCGCTCGTCGAGCGCGTCGCCGAAGGCACGACGCGCGGCGATCGCGTCAAACGTACCCGAGCCGTTGATCACCGGATGGGCGAGACGCAAGCCACAGAAGTCCACGCTCATCGCGTCGGCTTCCACGATTGGCGAGTGTGAACGACACGTGTGCGCACTACTCGATTCGCTCCAGCTCGGCTGCATCCACGACCGGACCGTCGACGCACACACGCAGGTAACCGCCGTGGCGCTTGGGCACAACGCATCCATAGCAAGCGCCGAAGCCGCACGCCATACCAGCCTCCAGCGCAAGCTGAGCGGGGACCGAGCGCTCGTCGCACAGTGCGCGCACGGCCTCGAGCATCGGCGGAGGCCCGCACGCATAGACCGTCGCTTGGAGCTGTGCCCCGGAGGGAGCGTGGAGGTCCAGTTGCTCGCCGAGCAGGTCGGTGACGAGCCCGTGTCGGCCAAGCGACCCGTCGTCGGTTGCGATCAACATGTCCTCGCGCGTCGCCTCGTCGATGCTGTCGCTCCGAGCGTATGGATCGATCAGGACGGCACCCTCGGCGTGGGCACGGTCACGGAAGCCCAGCAGCACAGTCGCGGGCACACCGCGCGTGTGCAGCTCGTCGCTCAAGATGGCAAGTGGCGCGATCCCGACCCCACCGCCGACAAGCAGCGCGTGACGAGTGGGCTGGGGCACGGCGAAACCGCCGCCGAGCGGGCCGAGTACCCACAGCGTCTCGCCCGCACGAAGCTCGCACAGGCGGCGCGTGCCGGGACCCACGTCCTCCAGCAGGAAGTGCGCCTCACCCGCGTGCCAGCGGGCGTAGGAGAACGCGCGCGGCAGGTAGGGGCGCTGATCCTCCCCCGCGCCCCACCGCTCAATCGCGGCAAGCATCGCGAACTGGCCGGCTTCCGGTCGCGGTCCATCGGGGTCGGCAGCCTTCAAGACGCTGTACGCGCCAAGCGATTCGTTGGCTGTGATGGTGAGCGCTCGCCGTCCAAATGGCGCTAGCGCACGCGACTGTTGTGCCGGCACCTCGCGCGCCTGCTCATCGACTCGCGGCACCCTGGCGCTCACGCCACCTTGGCCCGGTCGGGACTGCCGGCGACGGGCGCGCGGCGGTGCAGCTCCTGCAGGGAGAGCACCTCGGGCTCGCCATGCTTGCCGGCCTGCGCGATCGCGCGCGCGGCGGACACGCCGGCCGATAGCGTGGTCAGGCACGGGATGCCGTGAGCGATCGCCGAGCGGCGGATCTCCCAGCCGTCGGTGCGCGCACCCGAGCCCGTGGGGGTGTTGACGATCAGGTTGACGTCGCCGCGCTCGATCCAGTCGACGACGTGGGGCGAGCCCTCGCCGATCTTGTTAATCGGCTGTACCGGCACCCCCATGCGCGCGATCGCCTCGGCGGTGCCCTGGGTGGCGAGGATGCGAAAGCCGTGGTCGTGTAGGATCTGGGCGATCGCGAACACTCCTGCCTTGTCAGAGTCGGTGACCGTGATAAACGCGGTGCCGCTGGTTGGCAGCGGCGATCCCGCCGCCGCCTGGGCCTTGGCGAACGCGGTGGGGAAATCGCGCGCGATGCCCATCACCTCGCCGGTGGAGCGCATCTCCGGTCCGAGCACCGAGTCCGAGCCGTCGAAGCGATCGAAGGGCAACACCGCCTCCTTGACCGACACGTGCTCGCCGAAGCCGAGCCCTTCGTTGCCGGCGGGCAGATCGAGCGCCGCGATGCGCTCGCCGAGCATGATGCGACAGGCGAGCTTGGCAAGCGGCAGGCCGATCGCCTTCGAGACGAACGGCACGGTGCGCGAGGCGCGCGGGTTTGCCTCGATCACATACAGCGTGCCCTCGTGGATCGCGTACTGCGCGTTCATCAGCCCCACGACGCCGATCCCCAGCGCGATGTCGCGCGTGGCCGAGCGGATCTGCTCGAGCATCTCCGCGCCGAGCGAGTGCGGTGGCAGCACGCACGCGCTGTCCCCGGAGTGCACGCCAGCCTCCTCGACGTGCTGCATGATCCCGCCAATCCACACCTCCTCGCCGTCGCACAGCGCATCGACGTCGACCTCGACCGCGTTCTCGAGGAAACGGTCCAGATAGATCCGGCCTCCGTCACGCGTCTCGCGACGGAGGTAGTCGGCGAGCCCCTCGCGTGAGTAGACGATCTCCATCGCGCGTCCTCCGAGCACGTAGGAGGGGCGCACCAGCAGCGGGAAGCCGACCTCCTCAGCCTTCTCCAGGGCTTCTGCGACCGAGCAGGCGGTGGCATACGGTGGCGCCTGGTAGCCGAGGCGATCCAGCAGCTCGCCGAAGCGTCCGCGGTCCTCGGCGAGGTCGATCGCATCGACGCTCGTGCCCAGCAGTGGCACTCCCGCCTTCACGAGACCGTCAGCCAGCTTCAATGGGGTTTGCCCGCCGAACTGCACGATCACTCCCTCCGGCCGCTCGACCTCGATCACGCCGAGCACGTCCTCCAAGGTGAGCGGCTCGAAATAGAGCCGGTCAGAGGTGTCGTAATCGGTTGAGACCGTCTCGGGGTTGCAGTTGATGATCACCGCGTCGCGCCCTGACTCGCGCACGGTCATCGCGGCATGCACGCAGCAGTAGTCGAACTCGATCCCCTGGCCGATGCGGTTGGGGCCCGCGCCGAGGATCACGACAGAGGGTCGCTCGCCACGCGTGACCTCGTGCGCTGCGTGCCTGCCTGCGCCCTTCAGGGTGTCCCCCGCAGGGGGACGCTCCCAGCCGGAGTAGTAGTAGGGCGTGCGGGCGGGGAACTCGGCGGCGCACGTGTCCACCGACTTGAACGAGCGCTCTCCGGCGAAGCTCGCCTGTGGGTCCTTGGCAATCTGCTCCAGCTCGGCCAGGAACCACGGATCGATTGAAGTGCGCTCGTGAATCGGGGCAATCCCTAAATCGCGTGCGAACAACTCGAGGATCGTCTCGTAGCGATCGGCCGTGGGTGTGAGCAGGCTCTCCAGCAACTGCTCCTCTGAGAGCGCGCCCAGCCGTGGCGGCTTGTCCAGCTCGCGCGAGCGCAGCGCCTTCGCGAACGCCTGGGAGAACGTGCGCCCGATTGCCATCGCCTCCCCCACCGACTTCATATGCGTGGAGAGGGTGGGCACCGCGCCGGGAAACTTCTCGAAGGCAAAGCGCGGCCACTTCACGACCACGTAGTCGATCGTCGGCTCAAACGAAGCCGGCGTGATGCCGGTGATGTCGTTGGTGATCTCCTCAAGCAGATAACCGACCGCCAGGCGCGCGGCGATCTTCGCGATCGGAAAGCCCGTTGCCTTCGAAGCAAGCGCCGAGGAGCGCGACACGCGCGGGTTCATCTCGATCACGAGGATCTCCTCGGTGGCGGGGTTGACCGCGAACTGCACGTTCGAGCCTCCCGTCTCCACTCCCACGGCGCGGATCACCGCGATCGCCTGGTCGCGCAACTGCTGGTAGAGCGCGTCGGTGAGCGTCTGCTGCGGGGCTACTGTGACCGAGTCGCCCGTGTGCACGCCCATCGGGTCGATGTTCTCGATCGAGCACACGATCACGACGTTGTCGGCTTTGTCGCGCATCACCTCCAGCTCGAACTCGCCCCAGCCGAGCACGGACTGATCGAGCAGCACCTGGTCGATCGGCGAGGCCTCGATGCCGCGCGCCGCGATCAGCTCGAACTCCTCCTCGCTCCGCGCGATGCCTCCTCCACGGCCGCCGAGCGTGAACGCGGGTCGCACGATGCACGGCAGTCCAAGCCGTGGCAGCGCCGCCCGCGCCTCATCGAGCGTCGTGGCAATCGCGCTTTCGGGCATCTTCAACCCCGCCTTCGCCATCGCCTCGGCGAACAGTTCGCGATCCTCCGCGCACGCGATCGCGTCGTGGTTGGCGCCGATCAGCTCCACGCCAAAGCGCTCGAGCGTGCCGTCGTCGTGCAGCGCCTTTGCCAGGTTCAGCGCGGTCTGCCCGCCAAGCGTCGGCAGCAGCGCGTCGGGGCGCTCGCGCTCGATGATCTGCGCAAGCGGTCCGGGCAACAATGGCTCGACATAAGTCGCGTCGGCGAACTCCGGGTCGGTCATGATCGTGGCCGGATTGGAGTTGACCAGCACGACCCGGTAGCCCTCCTCGCGCAACACCTTGCACGCCTGCACGCCGGAGTAGTCGAACTCGGCGGCCTGACCGATCACGATCGGTCCAGATCCCAGGATCAGGATCGTGTTGATGTCATCGCGACGGGGCATTCACCAGCCCTCGATCCACGCAAGGCACGCCCCGCCAGGACCCCCGGAGGGGGTCCCCTCTCCAAAAAGACAGGCCATTTTGCGCACCGGCATTACGCAGCCGCAATTCGCTCTAGGAAACGGTCGAACAGGTGCAGTGAGTCGTGTGGGCCGGGGCCCGCCTCGGGGTGGTACTGCACCGCGCCGCCGGGCACGTCCAGCAGCTCGAAGCCCTCGACCGTGCGGTCATACAGGTTCACGTGCGTAAGCCGAGCTGTGCCGAAGTCCGTGTCCCAGCGCACCGGCTCGTCGCTGTCGAGCGTGCGCGCTCCGCCAGGGCCGAGCACCGCGAAACCGTGGTTCTGGGAGGTGATCTCCACACGACCCGTTTGCAAGTCCTTCACCGGGTGGTTGGCGCCACGGTGGCCGAAGGGCAGCTTGTAGGTCTCAAGGCCCAGCGCGCGGCACAGCAGCTGGTGACCGAGGCAGATCCCCCACACCGGCTTCTTGCCGACGATCTCGCGCACCGTGTCGACCACGTAGTCGAGCGCAGCCGGGTCTCCGGGGCCATTGGCGACGAACACAGCGTCAGGGTCGTCCGCGAGCAGCTGCTCGGCCGAGGTCGAGCATGGGTACAGCGCCACACGCGCGCCGCGCTGCACCAGATTGCGCACGATCGAAAGCTTGATGCCGGTGTCGAGCACCGCGATCAAGGGGCCGCCCGCGCCGTCGTGTCCACCTTTGGTGGGCGTGTCGTTGGTAGCGCCACCCCCGCTGTTCTCACCGTGAACGCTCACGCGCTCGGGGGTGACGACGGAAGCAAGATCCAGCCCGCTCATCGACGGCTCGGCGGCGATCAACGCGTGCGCCTGCGCCTCGGCGATGCGCTCGGGGAAGATGCCACCCCGCATCGCGCCGGCCTCGCGGATATGGCGCACGAGCGCGCGGGTGTCCACTCCGCTGATCGCCGGCACCTCGCAATCGGTGAGCCAATCGAGCCATCCGCGCTCGGCCTCGGGTGCATCCTCGCGGTTGCAAGCCTCGCGCATGATCGCCGCGCGCGCCCACACGCGCTCTGACTCCATCGCACGGGCGCTCACGCCGTAGTTGCCGATGTGCGGGTAGGTGAACGTGATCAGCTGGCCCGCGAACGACGGATCGCTAACCGACTCCTGATAGCCGGACATGCCTGTGGTGAACACGACCTCCCCCACCGCGTGGGCGTCCGCGGCGCACGCCTCGCCGTCGAAGCGGGTTCCGTCCTCCAGCAGCACATACGCCTCGCGTGGGGCCATCAGATGATCAGCCTCTGCACATCCTTGAACTCGGGCGTGCCCGCGCGCTCCAGCAGCTCGAACAGGACTGCCTCGACCGTGCTCACGACCGCGCCCGCACGCTCCAGGCGCTCCAGTCCGCGCTCATAGTCGAGCTCGTGGCGCGAGCCGACAGCGTCCGCAGGCACGTGCACTTCAACGCCACGGTCGAGTAGGTCGTGCACGGTCTGGGAGACGCACACATGCGTCTCGATCCCACACACGATCGCCTGCGTGCGCTCGTGTAGGTCAAAGCCATCGGCGCGGGCGGCGGAGAACACGGTCTTCTCGATCCGCGGCTCGTCCTGCAAATCGACCTCGGGCGCGGTGTGCCCAAGGCCCTTTGGGTACTGCTCGCTCACGATTCGCGGCACCCCAAGGATGCGCGCGCCGCGCACAAGCTTCGAGCACGCCTGTGCGACCGCCTCGAAGGTCGCGTAGGAGCGAAATCCCTCCTGCACGTCCACCACCACGAGCGCGGCCTTATCACGTTCGAGCAAGCTCATTGCGGTCTCCCCCATCTGAGTTGACGACAGGCACTGGGATTCACGCCGCCACCACCGAGAAGGCCCGCTCCCTATAGGCGACCGAGCCCGCCGCGACCGTCAGCAGCACGCGTCCCTTCAGACGCCGCCCGGCAAAGCAACAGTTCTCCGAGCGGCTCTCCCAGCCATGCTCGCCCGCGACCCACTCGGCGGAGAGATCCACGAGCGTGAGGTTCGCCGGCTCGCCAACAGCGATGGTCGGAGTGGGCAGTCCGAACAGCTCCGCACCGGCGGTCATCCGCTCCACCAGCAGACCCAGCTCGATCCTACCCGCCAACACCAGCTCGGTGTAAAGCGCCGCGAACGCTGTCTCAAGACCCGTCGTGCCCATCGGGGCCTGCTCGAACGGCACCTCCTTCTCGTGGCGGGCGTGCGGGGCGTGGTCGGTTGCGACACAGTCGATCGTGCCGTCGCGCAAACCCTCGATCAGTGCCAGCCGGTCGCGCTCGCTTGCCAGGGGCGGGTTCATCTTCATCCGTGTGTCCATCGCTCGCACATGCTCATCGGTCAGAAGTAGATGATGCGGGGTGACCTCGGCGCTCACCCGAAAGCCTCGCTCCTTGGCGGCGGCAACCGCGTGCACCGAAGCGGCACAGCTGAGGTGCTGAAAGTGCACGCGCCCGTGCTCATAGCCGGCCAGCTCAGCGTCGCGGGCAACCATCGTGGACTCGCTCACGCTCGGGATCCCACCGATGCCAAGTGCCGCGCTGACCGCGCCCTCGTGCATCGAGCCGCCGCGGGAGAGCGATGGGTCCTCCTCATGCAGAGTCAGCACGCCGCCACAGAGGCGCTGGTACTGGAGCGCCTTGCGCAGCATCCCGGCGGAGGCCACCGGGCGCCCGTCGTCGGTGAAGCCCAGCGCCCCCTCCCCCATCAGCTCGGCCATCTCTGTCAGCTCGACGCCTTCAAGGCCACGTGTGATCGCAGCCAGAAACCCGACCGGCACGCGTGCCTCACGTGCAGCCGCCTCGCGCAAGGAGCGCAGCAGTGGCGCCGAGTCGAGCACCGGTGCGGTATTCGGCATCGCGATCACCGCACCGAAGCCACCCGCGGCGGCAGCACGCGTACCAGTTTCCAGGTCCTCCTTGTGCTCCTGGCCAGGGGTACGAAAGTGCACGTGCGGATCGACGAACGCCGGCAACAGATGCTTGCCAGCGCCCTGCACCAGCTCCGGCTGGCCGTTGGGGTGCAGCTCGCCGACGGGAGCGATCTGTGCGATCTCGCGCTCGCGCACGAGCACGTCCCGGGGTGCGTCCGCGCCCGTGCGCGGGTCCAGCACATGTGCACCCGAAATCAGCAGATCGGCGCTCGGCAGCGCACAGTGCAGGAGCGAATCGACGGCCATCACGTGCGCTTTGGCTCAGAGGGAGAAGTCATGCGAGATCGAGCCTCACGCCAGTTGTGGCTCGGGAACGGGGCGGAATGCGCGTGATCCCGACAGCAGCTCGTACAGCACCGCCATGCGCACCACCACGCCAGCCTCCACCTGCGCTGTGATCAACGCCTGCGGTGAGTCCACCACCTCGCCGGACAGCTCCACGCCGCGATTGACCGGGCCGGGGTGCATCAGCAGCTGGCGCGGGGAGAGACGGCGAGCGTTCACCTGAAAACAGGAGGCGTACTCGCGCAGCGAGGGCACCTGCGCCTCGTTCATGCGCTCGTGCTGCATGCGCAGCGCATACACCACGTCCGCGCCCCCCATCTCCTCCAAGGAGAAGCGCACCTCACAACCCAGCGCCTCGATCCCGCGCGGGATCAACGTTGGCGGGCCGGCAACAGTCACCTTCGCGCCCATCCGCTGGAACGCGAGGATGTTCGAGCGCGCCACACGCGAGTGCGCCACATCGCCAACGATCCAGATCGAGCTTCCATCGAGCGAGCCGAGACGACGCGTCAGCGTGTACACGTCCAGCAACGCCTGGGTGGGATGCTCGTGCTTGCCGTCCCCCGCGTTCACGATCGCCGCGTCAGTCCAACCCGACACCAGCTCGGCCGCGCCAGCCCATGGCGTGCGAATCACGATCGCATCCGGCTTGTGTGCGCTGAGCGTGAGCACCGTGTCCTTCAGCGACTCGCCCTTCTCGACGCTCGAGCCGCTGGAGACGAAGTTCACGACGTCGGCCGACAGACGCTTGGCGGCCAGCTCAAAAGAGCTGCGGGTGCGAGTGGAGGCCTCGTAGAAAAGGTTCAGCACCATCCGCCCGCGTAGTGCCGGCACCTTCTTGATCTCGCGGTCAGACACCTCGGCAAAACGGGCAGCCTGCTCCACGATCCGCTCGATTGCCTCACGGTCGAGATCTTCGATCGAAAGCAGATGGTTCATGCGGGCCGCACGAATGTCGCAGTGTCGAGGATCGCGCGGGAGAACCGTGCGGTCATGTGCCCGCCCCCACCGCGGCACCTGTCCCCGCAAGGGGGCGCCCAATCGCGACCTCGTCCACCCCGTCGATCTCCCGCACACGCACGCTCACATGCTCCTCGCGCGAGGTGGGCAGGTTCTTGCCCACGTAATCAGGACGAATCGGCAGCTCGCGGTGCCCACGGTCGGCGAGCACCGCCAGCTGCACGCGCTCGGGACGGCCGTAGTCGAACAACGCCTCGATCGCGGCGCGCACCGTGCGGCCCGTGTAAAGCACGTCGTCGACGATCACCACCGTGCGCTGGGACAGGTCGAAGTCGATGTGCGAAGCATGCACCACCGGCGCTTGCGGTCTGGAGGCGACGTCATCGCGGTAGAAGCCGATGTCGAGATCCCCCAGCGGCACCTCTGTCTGAAGCAGGTCGTCCAGCAACAGTCGAAGACGCTGGGCAAGGATTGCGCCGCGACGGTGAATGCCGACAAGAGCAAGCTCTGAAGAGCCCATGTTGCGCTCGGCTATCTCGTGGGCGATACGCACCAGCGCCCGCGCCACCTCGTCCTCACCGAGGACGATCTTCCCGTCGTTCATGTTTTCCTTCCTGGCCTCACCGGACCGGGTTAAAGGAGCACGGCGACTCTATCAAGGCGTAGCGACGGGCTCCGTGCCAGGCTCTCGTGCGCGCCGATCGGACCAGCGGACCAACTGCGCCGGTCCCTTCTCGGGAAATGGAATGTCGATCGTGTCGAAGTCGCGTGGGGCCTCGGTCGCGGCAAACACGGCGCGCGCCTCGTCGCGCAGGTCCCCGCCCGGATAGCGGCTCGAGATGTGCGTCAGTGCCAGCAGTCGCACTCGCGCGTCGAGCGCGACCCGGGCCGCCTGACGGGCGGTGCTGTGGCCCGTCTCGCGCGCCCGCTCCCGCTCCTCCTCGGCGAACGTCGCCTCGTGTATCAGCAGGTCCGCTTCGTGTGCGGCGAGCGTCAGCATCTCGCACGGCGCGGTGTCCCCGGAGATCACGATCTTGCGACCCTCGCGCATTGGGCCCATCACCTGCTCAGGGCTCACCCCCGCAACCGTCTCCCCGCGCGTGAGCCTCCCGAAATCAGGGCCGGGCTTCACGCCCAGCCGCTCGGCCAGCTCGGGGTCCAGATGACCCGGCCGGGAGTCCTCGGCGATCACATACCCGTATGCGCTGCTGTTGCGATGGCTCACACGCACCGGCGCCACCGTGTAGCCGTCGAACACGACGTCGTCGTCTGCCTCCAGCTCCGTCACACGCAGCTCGTATGGAAGGCGACCATAGATGAAATAGCTGTCCTCCATCATCCGGCTCAAGCCAGGCGGGCCATAGATCGCCAGCGGCTGCTCGCGTTCGCGCAACGCAAATGACTTCAGCATCCCTGGTAGTCCGAGCCAGTGATCGGCGTGGAAATGGGTGATGAACAGGCACCCCACATCCGCAAGCCCCACCGAGCGGATCAGCTGACGCTGCGTGCCTTCGCCGCAGTCGAACAACAGCCGGTCGCCCCCGCGGCGCATCAGGATCGCGGGCAGTCCGCGCCGAGGGCTTGGCACCGAGCCGCCGGTACCGGCGAAGAACAGGGAAAGGTCCATTGGCGCAACGGTAGCGATCCGGGCTTCCACTCGGCGGTAAGCTCTATCGGCAAAGACGCCCTTCAACGGCGCCCGTTGCGCCCGTAGCTCAGTGGATAGAGCGTCCGCCTCCGGAGCGGAAGGTCGCGTGTTCGAATCACGCCGGGCGCGCCTGAGAACTGCCTGCAAATCGGCAGGTTGCTTGTGGGCCACTCTCGAAGCGCCCTACAGGCCCGCCGTTGCAACATTCTCGAAGATTGCGGTCATTCCCTGGCCACCCCCGATGCACATGCTCTCAAGCCCGTAGCGCCCACCGCGACGGCGCAACTCCCGCAGCAAAGTGGCCAGGATCCTCCCGCCTGTCGCTCCGACGGGATGACCGAGTGAGATGCCCGACCCGTGTACGTTGACGCGCTCGAGGCCGTCGGGCAGATCCCACTCGTGTAGGACGGCGAGCACCTGTGCCGCAAACGCCTCGTTGAGCTCAATGAGGTCCATGTCCTCCATCCTCAACCCGGCTCGCTGGAGGGCCCGTCGAGTCGAGGGGACGGGACCGATGCCCATGCTCGCCGGCGCCACACCCGCGACTGCCCACGTCACGAGGCGGGCGAACGGCTGCAAGCCGAGCTCTGCCGCCTTATCCGGATGGGTGACGATGCACACGGCCGCGGCGTCGTTCTGAGAGCTCGCGTTCCCGGCGGTCACCGTCGCCTCGGGATCGGCGCGCGCCATCAGCGCCCGCAGGTTGCCGAGCCGCTCGAGCGTTGTGTCAGAACGCGGGTGCTCGTCACGCTCGATCAGCCTCTCATCCCCCCGGCTCATGACGGACACAGGAACGACCTCCTCAGCGAATACGCCGCTCTCTCCAGCGGCAACCGCGCGCTGGTGCGAGCGCAGTGCGAGCTCGTCCTGCTCCGTGCGCGAGATCCCGTACTGGCGGCGCAGGTTCTCGGCCGTCTCGATCATGCCGCCGGGCACCGGAAAGTGGAGCCCGCCGGCGGTCACTCGCGGCCGCGCCAGCCGGTCCTCCAACGTCACGCTGGCGCCCTTGATGCCCCAGCGCAGACCCATCGCATAGAACTCGGCCTGACTCATACTCTCGGCACCCCCCGCGAGAACCAGATCCGCAACACCGGTCTGGACCTCCATGCAGCCGAGCATGATCGCCTGAAGGCCAGAGCCGCAGCGCCGGTCGAGCTGAAGCCCTGGAACCTCGGTCGGCAGACCCGCGTCGAGCGCGGCCACCCGACCGATCGCCGGCGCCTCGCCATTCGGATAGCACTGGCCGAGGAGCACGTCGTCGATCTCCAGGGGCGGCAGCGATGTCCGCCGGAGAAGCTCCCGGATGACCGTCGCGGCCAGCTCTGTGGGCGGCACGTCGCGGAAAACGCCGCCGAAACCGCCGACGGCTGTTCTCAGCGGCTCGCAGATCACAGCTTCGCGCACGGTCGGAGAGCCTGCCACAAATCGCACGCCGGCATGTAGCCCGGGTCGCGCCTTCGCGAAACCCTCACCCGAAGCAGCGTCGCGCCGCGCTCGGACCTCGCGCTAGGTTGGCGTCTGATGTGGTTCGTCGAGCGACGCCCGCCTAGCGTGGAATGGGCGCGCTCTGGATCGGGTAGGTTCCGATGACCTAACGAAACGAGGAGCGGTTATGGCTGTAGGAATTCGCATCAAGCTCGCCGGGGTGGACGCTGAGCAGTTCGACAAGCTGGAGGCGGCGATCAATCCGCGCGCCGATCACCCTGATGGGCTTATCTTCCACGCGTCGGGTCCGATCGATGGGGGTTGGGGCGTGCTTGACTTCTGGGAGTCGCGCTCGCAGTTCGACAGTTTCGCGGTGGGGCGCATTCGCCCCGGGGTTCAAGCCGCCGGGGTCACAGCCGACCCGGAGATTCACGAGTTCCCTGTCCACGAGTATCTGTCGCGGTAGGACGACGCATCTCGTAGCGCACACCGCGACCGCGGGGCTTGCGCGGTACAAGCACTCGATTGCTGCTTCGTCGAGACTGTCGGTAAGGCTTAGGCCAGCGCGCCTGCCGGCAGCACGAAGCGGAGCGGTGTCCGGGACCCTGCTCCGCTGCTGCCACCCAGCCGGGAGCCGTGTAGGCCGTGTTTGGGGGATGTCGCGGCCGCCGCCTCGGGTATCCCGGCGTGGGCGGTGATCCACTCAATGACTGCTGCTGAGTCGGCGCCCTCGGCGAGGATCGCCGCACGCTCGATCACCTCGCCACCGGAGAGGTGAGGACGCGCCAAACGTGTCACCAAGGCACGGATATCATCGTCGTCCACTGCACCCACACTAGTCTCTCTGCACGCGCAGTGCGACGTGCCCGATGCCGCACGAGACCTCGACGTCCGCGTCGGTGCGCCCCGGGTATAGGTCAAGCAGGGTGCTCAGCAGGAGCAGTGGGGTTCCCGCTGCCCATGCCTGGGGACGCGAGGCCGTCGGGAACGCGACGGGGACCGACGTCACTGACGCGGGGTAGCCGGCAAAGACCTCAGGCAGGCGATGCTCGAAGTACGGTGCCGCACGCAGCATCGCGACGGCAATGGTGCTCGCCGCCTCGTTGTGGCCGTAGCGCGCGAGACCGGCGGCGATCAGCGAGTTCTCGTGGGGCCAGACGGTGCCTGTGTGGTAGCCGAGCGGGTTGTAGCCCGCCTCGCGGGTGCCGAGCGTCCGCACTCCCCAGCCGGAGTAGAGCTGCTCGTCGAGTAGCCGCTCGGCGGTCGTGGCCGCCTCGCTGTCGTCCAGTATTCCCGACCACAATAGATGGCCGATGTTGGAGGTCAGGCTGTCCACCTGGCGCTTCTCGCCGTCAAGCGCGAGGGCGTGGCAGCCACGCTCTGGCATCCAGAAATCGCGGCGGAAGCACTCGCGTAGGTCGGCGGCTTGACGCTCCAGGCGCCCTGCGAGCGTCTCGTCGCCCCACACCTCACGGGCCAGGCGGGCCGAGCGCCGCCGTGCGTCGTACACGTAGCCCTGGATCTCGCAGGTAGCGATCGGCCCCTGAGCCAACGTGCCATCAGCGAACTGGATCGCGTCCCAACTGTCCTTCCAGCACTGGTTGGCCAGTCCAGTGACCGGGTTGCGGCGCGCGTACTCGACGTATCCGTCGCCATCGGCGTCCCCGCTGTCCTCGATCCAGTCAAGCGCCGCACGAGCATGGGGCTCGAGCGCGCGAACGAGCTCGTCGTCACCCGACCAGCGGTGGTACTCCTCCAGGAGGATGAGGAACAGCGGCGTTGCGTCGGCGCTCCCGTAGTACGGGGAGTGCGGACGCTCCCCGCGCGCGGTGAGCTCACCGAAGCGCAGCTCGTGCAGGATCTTGCCCGACTCCTGTTCGTGAAAGTCGTCGCGCCCCTGCGCCTGACGGGCCGCAAGCACGTGCAGGGTGGTAGCCGCCAGCTCGGGCAGGTATGGCAGGGCCTGGAAGCTCGTGATCAGGCTGTCGCGGCCGAAGAGCGCCATGAACCATGGCAGCCCAGCCGCCGGGAGGGTGGCGCCCTCCAAGAGATCTGGATGCAAGCGCAGCGCGCCGAGATCGCTGAGACTGGCGCGGTAGGTGTGCTCCAGCGCAGTGTCTCGTGCCTGCAGAACCGGCGCGAGAGCCAGCCACTGCTCGAGCTCGGCCGACTTGGACGCGCTCAACTGCGACAGTGTGCCCCGCGGCTCGCGCTGCGAGAACGAGACGCCCGATTGCGCGGCATAGGGGGTAATCGTGAAGGTGGTGGACCACCGCTCTCCGGGTGAGAGCCGCAACGAGTAGGCGAAGCCCTCGCGGGTCACCACCGCTGGGCTGCCGGCAGAGATCGAGATCGCGCGCCGGAAGTCGGCACGCTCGTAGGCAAGCGTGAGAGTGCGATCGTCGTGGTGAGCGCTCACCTCGCGCTCTGGGACCGTGCCGTCCTTGACCTCGAACAGATCGGCGAAATCGGTGTCAACCTCGAGCACCACCCGCATCTCACTGTTCTCATGACGGTGATTGGTTACCGAGATCTCCTCCATCCACACGTGGTCGATGAGCCGCCTGCGCATGATCGAGCACGGCGCCTCCTCATCCGGCCCCACGCGCGGAGTCAGGAAGAACTGAGCGGAGAAGTGCGCACCTTGATCCAGGCCCAGGAGCTCCAGCGGCACCTCGCCTATGCGCAAGACCCAGCGCGAGAGGAAGCGGGTGTCCTCGCAGTAGAAGCCGTGCTCGCGACCGGCCTCCTCACGCACGTCGCCGAGGCGGTCACCGACGACGAAGGTGCTGCCGTCCAACACGCTCAGAGTGCGCTCAGACAAGCTCAAGCGTCTCTGACGGCCGGCGCATCTCTGACGGTTGGCGCATCGCCGATCGGTAGGCAGACTCATAGGCGGCGGCAACCACATCGACATCGCAGTGTGCGGCGACCCAGGCACGACAGTCTCGCGCGGCGATACGAGGAAGCTGTGCGACCGCCGCACCCATCGCCTGCTCGTCCTCGACAAGAAATCCGGTCTGCCCGTCGCGGACGAGCTCGCGGGCGGCGCCCTCGGGGAAGGCGATCACCGGGGTTCCGCACGCCAGCGCCTCCACCATCACCATCCCGAAGGGCTCCTCCCAGCGGATCGGCATGAGCAGCGCGCGTGCACCGGCGAAGAGCGAGCGCTTGACCGAGCCACCGACCTCCCCCACGAAGCGAACACGCTCGCCATCGACGTGGGGCGCTATCTCGCGGTCGAAGAACGCCTGCTGGCCCGGCTGGATGACCCCCGCCAAGACAAGCGGCACACCGGCGATGCGGGCGGCGGCGATCGCGCGATGAGGGCCCTTCTCGACAGTCATGCGCCCGATCCACAGCAGGTAGTCATCCTTGTGCTCACGCAACGGCCACGCCCGCACGTCGATGGGGTTCGGAATCGCACCGATTGAGCGAAGCCCCGTCGGCGCCGAATCCAGTTGCGCTTGACTGATGCCCACAAGCGCCGCCTTGTGGCCGTGGCGAGCATAAAAGGCCGCTGTACTGGCGGTGAACTGCCCGTGAAGGGTGTGCACGATCGGGGTGTCGATGCGATCGGCCATCGCCAGGGCCGTGAAGCCGCAGTGATCGTGAATCACGTCAAAGCGGCGATCGTAGGAGGCGAGGTCGATCTCCTCGAACGCCCGCGCGACGTGATCGACCTCGTAGAGCGAACGCTCGATCTCATCAGGGTGGGACTCCTCGAGCAGAGTCACAACACGCGCGCTCGACACAGATCCCGGGGCGCAGAACAGCGTGACCGAGTTCCCTCGCCGGACAAGCGCCTCCGTAAGTGCGTCGACCACCGACTCCACACCCCCGTACCCCGGCGGAGGAACTGAGATCCAAGGTGGAGCAAGCATCGCGACGTGCAGTGGTACAGCGGTTAGTCGGGACGACGTTGCGGCCTCAGAATATTCCGGCGGGCTCCCCGAGGACCAATGAGGGGACATACGGTCAGACCCTGCAGCCACGGCATTCACATACGCTCCTCACGAGCCTCTCAAGGGCCGCGATCGCGAGGCAGAGAGGTCAGGAAGGACCCGGCGAGCGCACGATCGCAGCCTGATCGGCACGCGACGGACCTGTCTACCGTACCAGTGGAGAGCGGCACGGCACTATTGAGCGCCCACAGGAGTACCTAACCACTGGCCCCGGCGCTCATGAGAACTCGGTCACTGAGTACACCGGACGTCTGACTCGCACCGCACCCCCAGGCCCGTCGGCGACGGTGTGCACGACAAACGCCTCCTCGCGCCCGTGGTCGAGGATCGCAGCCACAACATCATTCCCGTGAGACAGCGGCCTACCGACCTCAATCTCGCAGTCGCTCCCATCGAAGCGGCAGCCCAGTTTGAAGATGCGCCGCGACCTCGCCGGGCTACCAACCACAATCTCCGAACGCTCGCGCAGCTCACGATAGGCCGCCTCCGCGCCCCTACTCTGCCATTCGATGCCAGCCACAAAGAAGGTCGTCATTTGCCGCGCACCTTGGACGGTCTTGAGGGATAGCGCTTGCGCTCCTCCGGTGTCATCCTTCGGATAGTCAGCGAACCGTCCTTAACCCGCAGCTGAATCTCATCCAGCTTCGCGCGGCGGCGCTCGGCCACGCGATCTGCCTGTGTGAGCATGGCGGGGTCACTCGCTCGCTGGCGTGCCGAGTGGCGACTCTGGCAGGGGTGTGCTCTGTGTCTGCATTGCTGAGAACCTCCTGACCCTCATGGAGGTGCCGCGCGAGAGGAAGAGGGCTGAAGACCCAACGCGTGGATCAAAGAGCTAGGCCCCAGGGTCTCGATCATGGCCTCAAGCTCCGCGGCCTGGGCGCGATCGCGCTTCGGTGACTTTCGGGCTTGAGGCTGAAGTCCTGCCCGCAGGGTCAGCTCAACTACTCATGCTATCCCTTTCCCGGTAGCGTCTCCGGCTTACCGGGGCAGGTGGAATGGGACCGTGGTGATGACAATGCCCTCATAGGCGATGAGGGAAGCGCGCAGGCGTACGGCGATGCGGTTGTGCAGGATCCGCTGCCAGCGCTTGGCAACGATGATCTCGGGCACCACGAGCGTGAGGGTCACGTCCGGGCGTTGGCGGTGCAGCGCGGCGATGTAGTTGGCCAGAGGCGCGACCGTGGAGCGATATGGGGACACGACAATCTCGAGCGGCAAATGCTCGCCCCACGCCTGCCAAGCGCGGTGGAAGCGTGCGGCCTCCTCCTCGGTGGGGCTCATGTGCAGCGCGAGCACCGGCTGGGCGAGCGAGACGGCGTAGGCGAGTGCGTGCAGCGCCGCGAGGTCGAGCACCGCGACCGGGACGACGGCGAAGCTGTGCACCTCGGACGGGTCATCCTGTGCCTCAGCCAGGCGCGCGGAGACCTCCGACCGCAGCCTGGGCGGGGTCACGCGTGTCGTCCGCCCGTACCCGCGCATCACGTGTCGTGGCGCCTCAGGTCGTGGCGTGAGCGCCTCGCGAGCGCTCACGTAGTGTGCGTGCACGCGCCCGCACGCCAGCACGATCAGCGGCACCAGCACCACCACGACCCAGGCGCCCTCGGTGAGCTTGGTGGCAGTGGCGATCAGCACGACCAGCGCCGAAAGGACCGCGCCGAGCAGGTTGGTGGTCAGCGCCGAGCGCCACCTCGGCCCGCGGTGGCGCCACCAGTACGCGACCATCCCGCTCTGGGCAAGCGTGAAGGCGAGGAACACGCCGATCGCGAACAGTGGGATCAGCGGGGCGGTCCGACCGCCGAAGGCCGCGTAGATCACGGCCGCGGGGACGGCGAGCACGAGGATGCCATTGCTGAACGCGAGGCGATCGCCCATGCGCAGGAACAGCCGCGGGACGTAGCCGTCGCGGGCCATGAAGTACAAAAGCCGCGGAAAGCCGTTGAATGCCGAGTTGGCGGCGACCAGCAGCACGAGCGTCGTTGCCAGCTGCACGAAGCCATAGGGAATGCCATCGCCGACGCTGTCATGCGCGATCTGGGAGAGCACCGTCTGGCTCCCACCCGGCGAGGCGCCGTCGAAGTGAGCGACGAGCACGACGCCGACGAACATCGAGATCAAGAGCCCCATCATCACCGTGAGCGTCTGGCGGGCGTGCCTGGCTTGCGGAGGGCGGAACACCGGGACCGCGTTTGAGATCACCTCGATCCCGGTCATCGCCGTCGCCCCGGAGGCGAACGCGCGCAGCAGAAGCAGCACACCGACCGCCTCGATCTCCCGGTGCGGTGCCGCTGGAGCGGGGTGAAAGCCATGGGAGCTCGCCTTGAGAAGACCGGCGATCACGACCAGCGCAATCGCGGCCACGAATAGGAAGGTGGGGGCGGCGAAGGCGGCGCCGGCGTCGCGTGCGCCGCGCAGGTTGCCGGCCACCAGCAACACGATCACGACCAGGCCGATCACCACCCTTGCCGAGTCGAGCGAGGGGATCGCCGAAGTGACGGCTTCCACCCCGGACGCGACCGACACCGCGACCGTAAGGATGTAATCAACGATCAATCCGGCGCCCGCGAGCAGCCCCCACCGCGCTCCCAGGCTGTCGCTCGCGACGATGTAGGAGCCGCCGCCGTGCGGGTATGCCCGGATCACCTGGCGGTAGCCAAGGCCGACAGACAGCATCAATACCGCGAGCGCCGCCCCGATCGGCAGCGAGAGCTTAAGCTCGCCCGCGCCGGCGAGCACGAGGATCGCCATCATCGCTTCCGGCCCGTAGGCAACCGAGGAGAGCGCGTCGGGCGAGAGCACGGCGAGGGCAAGCAGGCGTCCCATGCGCTCCTCGGCGATCGCCGTGCTGCGCAGCGCCGGGCCGATCAGCACCCGCCGTACCGCGTATGCAGCACGGCCTGACCGCGAGTCACCCTCCCCCGCCTCGGCCGTCGCTTCGAGCTCGTCGTCGTCCGTCCCACGCTCCACGCTGCGGATGTGAAGGAAGCGTCCGGCGCGCGACTGCTGCGGATCGGCGAACTCGAGGCGGGGATCGACGGGCAGCGCGCGCTCCCAGACGTGCCGCGCCGGCATGCACCCCGCCCAGTCACGGCCCACCTCGCGCAGCGCGGCAAGCGCACGCTCGTCGAGCTCGGGCAGCTGTGCGCTCGCCGTGACCGTCGCGTCTGGCCCGTCCTCCCCCGGGCCGTCGCTTGACCTACCACGCGGCCGGTCGTGGCCGGTCGTACTGTCGGAGGGTGGGCTTGGCAAGGGCTAGCTGACGAGTTCTCGACGTGCGCGATGCGTCGGTCCGTTATGTTAGTCGCCGAAAGCTCCCAGCTCCACCATTGCCCTCATGTACCTGAGCTCCAGCTCGGTCGCGTGCTCAGCACGCACTCTGAAGAAACTGCCGTCGAGCTTCGCCTCTACCGCCTCTCGTGCAGGGTGGTGTAGCCACCGTCGCCTGGACGCGGTTAAGGAGCTACGCTTGTTACATGTGCGTTGGATGTGCGATGGCAGCTGCCTCCGCGGCCTCCGGCTTTCGGACGTGGATGCAGACGCATAACCTGGGTTGGCTGACACCCAAACGGATTCGTGCGCTGACGATCGGCGCGATGTGTGCCGCCGGGCTCGTGTCGACGATCGGTGTCAGTGGGGCGACGCCGCCGGCGTCCCACAATGTCTCACCTGCGCAGCACGCAACCCACACAGCGACCCGCTAGCACCCCTGCCGGCCCCGCATCGCTGCGCTTGTGGCAAGACGAGCTTTGCTTGGGATCGAGCTGCGCGCCTACCCGCCGGCTACGGCCGGCAGGATCGTCAGCTCCGCGCCGTCCTCGACGGGCGTATCCAGGCCGTCGAGGAAACGGATGTCCTCGCCGCTTAGGTACACGTTCACAAAGCGCCTGAGCGAGCCACTTTCATCGGCCAGGCGCTCGCTGAGACCGTCGTAGCGCTCATACAGGCTGTCCAGGACCTCGCGTACCGTGGCGCCCTCGAGCTGTGCTTCGCTCTCCCCGCCGGCGGCGGCGCGAAGCTGGGTTGGGATCTTGACCGTGACGCCCACCGCTCGCTCAGCTCCGGGCGCCCGCGAATGCGGCGGGTGCACCTGTCGCATCGACCGGGCTCTGCTCCACCAGCGTCTCGAACTGCTCGACCGAGGGGTCGATTTCGTGCGTGTGGAATGCGCCTCGCACCGCGTCGAGCGTCTTCAGGCCCTCGCCGGTGATCACGAGCACGACGCGCTCCTCAGGGTCGATGTCCCCACGCGCGGCGAGCTTTGCCAGCACTGCGGTCGTGACGCCACCCGCTGTCTCGGTGAAGACGCCAGTCGTCTGGGCCAGTAGCGCGATGCCCTCGCGGATCTCCTGGTCTGAGACGGAGTCGATCGAGCCGCCGCTTTTCCTTGCTATCTCAAGCGCATACGGTCCGTCGGCAGGGTTGCCGATCGCAAGCGACTTGGCAATTGTGTCGGGCTTCACGGGCTTGCAAATGTCGTGACCGTTGGCAAATGCTGTGGCAATCGGTGAGCAGCCGTCCGCTTGGGCGCCGTTCATCTTGGGCGGATCGCCGTCAACGAGTCCGAGTTCGCGCCACTCCTCAAAACCCCTGGCGATCTTTGTGAATAGCGACCCCGACGCTTTGGGCGCGACGACACGGTCGGGCAGCTCGAAGCCGAGCTGCTCTGCGATCTCATACGCGAGCGTCTTCGATCCCTCGGCGTAATAGGGGCGCAGGTTGACGTTTACGAAGGCCCAGTCGCGCTCGGCCGACAGCTCAGTGCAGAGACGGTTGACGTCATCGTAGTTGCCCTTCACGGCAACCAGTTTCGTCCCGTAGATGCCGGTTGCGAGGATCTTCTGCTCCTCCAGGTCGGCGGGGATGAACACGTAGGACTCAAGGCCCAGTGCAGCGCCGTGAGCTGCCACGGAGTTGGCGAGATTGCCCGTCGAGGCGCACGCGATCGTCTTGAACCCAAGCTCACGCGCACGCGTTACCGCGACCGACACGACACGGTCCTTGAAGGAGTGGGTCGGGTTGGCGGCGTCGTTCTTGACCCACACCTCACGCAGCCCCAGCCGCTCGGCCAAGCGGTCGGCCTTGATCAGTGGCGTGCACCCGGCCGGCAGGCCGGTACGCGAAGCCAGACGGCCGGATGGTCCCGGAGGACCGTCGAGGACTGGCAGGAAATCGGCGTAGCGCCAGATGTTCTGGGGGCCGGCCTGGATGCGCCGGCGTAGCTGGTCGACGTCGCCGCCGAGACGGCTGTGGTCGTAGGCGACCTCCAGCGGCCCAAAGCAGCGCTCGCAGACATACAGCGCCTCCAGCGGGTACTCGGTACGGCACTCTCTGCATCTAAGGTGTGTGACAGCCACGAGGGGCTCCTTCCATCAATTCGTCTTTGCCGGTGAACCGTGTGGCAAAGACTGGAAGCCCGCCACACATCTCTCTGGAATTGGCACCTGCCGCTCTTACACGGTGGTTGTCGGGGGTTCACTGGGCCAGGTCCCTCCACCCCTCTGGATGTGTTCAGCTATGCGTGGCGCATTATACGAGGCTCGGCGACAGAACACAAGACCCGCCGATCGGTCCTGTCCCGGTGGGGCTCCCGGCCGGCTCTGGGGCTCTGCACGGGCGCCGGTAACGCCGACGTGCCCGTGGTGTAGGCATTGCCGTGAGCGCCGGCGCAAGCACCCAGGACCGATCGCCCTCGGAGGCGCGTGACGCCTTCGAGCCGCTCGACCCCGCCAGCAAGAAGCGGATGCTGATCATCGTCAATCCCTATGCCACGACCGTCTCAGATCGGTTGCGCCACCTGGTCGTGTATGCGCTCCAGGGGCGCTACGAGGTCGACGCGGTCGACACCGAGGCGCGCGGCCACGCAATCGAGCTGTGCCGCGAGGCAGCTCACGAGGGTTATGACGTGGTCGTGGCGTTCGGTGGCGATGGCACGGTCAACGAAGCCGCCAACGGCCTGCGCGGCTCGCCCACTCCACTCACCTGCCTGCCGGGGGGCTCGGCCAACGTGTACGGCAAGATTCTCGGCATCCCCGGAGAGCTCGTCGACGCGACCGAGCACCTGCTCGCGATGGCCGACGACTGGCGCCCGCGCAAGGTGGATCTCGGTGTGGTCAACGGTCGCTGCTTCACGTTCGCCTCCGGGCTTGGCCTGGACGCGAGCGTGGTCCAGCGCGTGGACGCAAATCCGCGCCTTAAGGCGCGCCTGGGGGCCTACTACTTCACGTGGGCGGCCGTCAGCACGTTTACGCGCCGCTACATCCTCAAACCGCCGAACCTCGCGGTCGAGATCGGTGGGGAACAGGCCACCGGGGTCACCGCGATCGTCCAGAACGGCTCGCCGTTCACCTACTTCAACGATCGCCCGATCGAAGTCGCCGAGGGCTCCGAGCTCGACTCCGGCACGTTGCAGACGTGCGTGCTGGAGCGCGCGCGACCGTCGGACATGCCTTCGATCGCCTACCGTGCGTTCTCCAAGCGAGCGCGAGTGGTCAAACACCGTCATGTCACGGCTCTGGCTGACACCGATGAGCTGACCGTTCGCTCCAGCGACGAGAAACCGCTGCCGCTGCAGGTCGATGGCGATTATCTGGGCGATGTGATGGAGGCGCGCTACTCCGTGCTTGCGGGCGCCTTGAACGTCATCTCCTAGCCGCCGCTCGCCACGTGGCGATCCGGTGCCGCTGGCCGATCTTCGATCGGTAGGAGTGCATCTCGGGGTGCCGCAGGTTTTGAGACGTTCTTAGCCTGCCCCACCAGGCGTAACCCGGTAGGCATCGAACACCGACTCGGTATTGCGCAAACGTGAGATTGCGCCCTTCAGGCTCTGGGTGTCGGCGAGCTCGACCACGAAGCGGTTCTTGACCATCGGCGGGCTCGAAAGGCAACGCGCTTCGAGGATGTTGGCGCCGGACTCCGAGAACGCACGCGAAAGGTCCTCGAGTAGGCGGTGGCGATCCCACGCGTCGATGTGGATTTCGACGACGAACGAGGTCTCCTGGTCGCCCTCCCAACCCACGTCGGTGAAGCGTTCGGGGTTGCGCTGCAAGAGCCTGGCATTGGGGCAGTCCTTGCGATGGATCGTGATCCCGCGACCGAGCGATATGTAGCCGACGATCGGATCTCCCGGAACCGGGCGGCAACACTTTGCCAGGCGCAGCATCACGTCCTCCACGCCGTCCACGACAATCCCGTACTGACTCGAGGAGCTTGTCGCTCGCTCGCGTGGACGGCCGACCTTCAACAGGTCCGTAGCGCTCGCCTGTCCGTCCGCGGCCTCCCCCTGCTTCAGGCGCTGCAGGACTTTGTTGACCACGACCTTCGGCGAGATCTTCGAGGCGCCTAGGGCGATATAGAAGTCGTCGGCCTTGCGATAGCCCATCTCGCGAATCACATCCGCAAGCAGCGCCGAGCCGGTGATCTTCTGTGCCGGCAGGCCCTGCTTCTTGAGGTGCTCCTGCAGCAACTCGCGTCCGGTGTGCTCGGTGTCCTCACGCGACTCAGCCTTGAACCACTGCTTGATCTTGTTGCGAGCACGCGTTGTCTTGACCATCGCCAGCCAGTCGCGCGAAGGCCCGCGCTCGCGCTTGGCCGTGAGGATCTCAACGATGTCGCCGGAGCGCAGCTCGTAGTGCAGTGGCACGATCTTGCCGTTCACGCGCGCTCCCACGCAGCGGTGACCGATCTCGGTGTGCACCTCATAGGCGAAGTCAAGCGGTGTGGCACCAGCCGCTAGGGACTTGACCTCTCCCTTGGGGGTAAATACGTACACCTCGTCCTCAAACAGGTCGATCCGCAAGCTCTCCATGAATTCCTGTGGATCGGACATCTCCTTCTGCCAGTCGAGCATCGAACGCAACCACTTCAGCTTTGCGTCATCGTCCGGCCCGCCGGAGACGTCCCTGCTGGGCAGATGCTGCTTGTACATCCAGTGGGCGGCCACGCCGTACTCGGCCATCTCGTGCATCTCTTGCGTGCGGATCTGGATCTCCAAGGGACGTCCCTCGGGTCCAATGATCGTTGTGTGCAGCGACTGATACATGTTGAACTTCGGCATGGCAATGAAGTCCTTGAAGCGTCCGGGCAGCGGCTTCCACAGCGAGTGGATCACACCCACAGCGCCATAGCAGTCCTTCACCGACTCGACGATCACGCGCATCGCAGTGAGGTCGTAGATCTCGTTGAACTCGCGGCCCTTCTTGGTCATCTTCGAGTAGATCGAGTAGAAATGCTTCGCACGTCCGGCGATCTGCGCCGATATTCCGAGCGTTTGCAGTTCGCTTGCCAGGTAGTCACCCGCCTCGGCCACATAGCGCTCGCGATCATCGCGTTGCTGGGAGACCAGTTCCTTGATCTCGCGGTACTTGCGCGGGTGAAGTGTCGCGAACGCGAGATCCTCGAGCTCCCACTTGATCGCGTGAATGCCGAGCCTGTGCGCGATCGGAGCGTAGATCTCAAGCGTCTCGCGGGCCTTATCAAGCTGCTTCTGCTTGGGCATCGCATCGATCGTGCGCATGTTGTGCAGCCGGTCGGCCAGCTTGATCAAGATGACCCGCGCATCGCTGGCCATCGCCACCATCATCTTGCGGTAGTTCTCGGCCTGTGCCTCGTCGCGCGATTGGAAGGTGATGCCGGTCAACTTGGTGACGCCATCCACGATCCCTGAGATCTCCTCGCCGAAACGCTCGCGCACCTCCTCGATCGACGCGGAGGTGTCCTCGACGGTGTCGTGCAGCAGCGCCGCGCACAGCGTCTCGGTGTCAAGGCGCATGCCGGCGCAAATCCGCGCCACTCCAACCGGGTGCACAATGAAGTCCTCACCGGACTTGCGGCGCTGGTCGGCGTGATGCTCACAGGCGAACACAAACGCGTCTTCCACGCGTCCGCGATCGATCTCCACGGCCACGTCGGCGGCGTGCTCGGAGACGATCGCAAACAGGTCGTCCAGCAGGCGCCGCTCGAGCTCGCTCAGCTCTGCGCGCAGAGTGCGCGGCGCGCTCACCGACCTCGGTGGCGCGTCAAAATGCGTACGCTTGGTCTCAGTCATGCATAAATCGTAGCCTCCCGTGTCGATGTCCAGGGGCCTCCGGTGACCAGCGGCTCGAAAATTTCAGAACAGGACGAGCTCACCGGCCGGTTGGGCGCTTGCGGGCGAACCGATGTCGGGCGCGCTGGGCCCAGACGCCACGAGCACCTGCGAGCGCGCGGGTTGGGCGTGGCGCAGCACCAGTCGCGGCTCGCTGACCCCTCTCCATTCGTTCACCTCGAGCACGAACGTCGCTTCGACCGGTTCGCCGTCGGCCACATCGAGCTTGCCGTCGTTGCCGAACGCCACGGCGCGCGCGTGCGCGCCTCGCGATTCGACCGTGAAGCGGGCATGTTTGCCTTCCCCCATCGGGCGCACGTCGCTCAGCACAGCGTCTGAGAGCATCAGCGACACGACCGGGTTGCCCCGTCCGAACGGTGCGAGCTCGGCAAGCTCCTCGGCGAGCTCCATGCCCAGCTCAGGGCCCTCGACGATCGCATCCACGCGCTCGCGCGGGACCAGCTCTTGCGCGGAGAGCACGCTTGCGGCGTGCGCGTCGAGCGCCGCCGCAAAGGCCTCCACGTGCTCGCGCGCGAGCTCGACTCCAGCAGCAGCGCTGTGGCCGCCATAGCGCACCAGTTGCTCCGAGCACGCCGTCAGCCCCGCAAGCAGGTCATATCCCTCGATCGAGCGGCCCGAGCCGCGAGCGCTCTCACCATCGAATGAGAGCAGCACCACCGGGCGGCGATAGCGCTCGCTTAGGCGCGAGGCGACGATCCCAATCACTCCGGGATGCCACCCCTCTCCGCCGAGCACAAGCGCCGAGCGTCGATCGCTGTCCTCTGCCTGATCGATCTGCGCTTCGGCTTGGAAGCGGATCGCTTGCTCGGTGTGCCTGCGCTCGCTGTTGGCGCGATCGAGCTCCTCCGCCACCTGCGCGGCTCTGATCGGATCGGTCGTGAGAATCAGCTCGAGCGCGGCGTCGGCCCGATACAAGCGACCGGCGGCGTTGATGCGGGGAGCCAGCCCAAACCCCACAGCCCGCTCGTTCACCTTCCCCGGGTCCACTCGCGCGACCGACATGAGTGCGCGCAGGCCGGGCTTGGTGGTGTTGGCCAGCGCGTGCAAACCGCGGCGCGCGAGGCTACGGTTCTCGCCCACGAGCGCCACCACGTCCGCGATTGTGGCGAGCGCTACGAGGTCTAGGTCCTCATCGATCTCCTGCGGATCCTCTCCGGCGACGTCGAGCACAGCCTGGGCGAGCTTGTGGGCGACCGCCGCCGCGCATAGCTCTACGCAGGGGTATCCGCACAGGCTCGGATGCACGATTGGGGCGTCCGGTAGCAGACCGTCGGCCCGTGGCAGGTGATGGTCGCTGACGATCACGTCGATCCCCAGCGAGCGTGCCAACGCCACCTCCTCTACCGCTGTGATCCCGCAGTCGACGGTGATCAAGAGCTGCGTGCCTTGCTCGTGGTTCTCACCGTGTCTGCCGGCAAGTCGCCGAACGGTTGCCGAGCTCAGGCCGTAACCGTCGGTCGCCCTGTCGGGCAGGTACCAATCGACCTGCGCGTCGAGCTTGCGCAACGCGCGCACGAGTATCGCGGTCGCACACACCCCGTCGACGTCGTAGTCGCCGTGGATCGTGATCGGATTGCCGGCGCGCACATGCCCGAGGATCGCCTCGGCCGCATCCCGCAGGCCCGTAAACGCGCTCAACTCATGACGCTCGTCGGCCGCCAGGAACGCACGCGCCTGCTGCGGCTCTCCATAGCCACGGCGAACCAGCACCTGAGCGAGCGCGTCACTCACTTGCAGCTGCTCGCGGAGACGAGCGACATCCTGCTCACTGCAATCGGGAATATCGAAGCGGACCATCGGTGCGCCCACACTACGGGGCGCACTAGACGGAAGCCTTGAAAGCGCGACAGCTCAGGCGCTGCGGCCGGCGGCCGGTGCGCTGCTGCGCCGGACTCCCTCGAAGTAGACCGCCGCGATGCCGATCACGGCGCCGGGCGCCGCATAGAGAACGACGGCGATGTCGGTCGTTCTCAGACCGGGCACATGAAAAGAGGAGGTCTTCAGGCCGTAGATCAAAAGCCCCGTGAAGATCGCACCGATCAGCGAGCCGATGAAGGCGCCGACGATGCCGCCCCAGAAATGGTCGGGCAGCCAGATCGTGAAATGCCAGATCGAAAGACCAACCATTACCCAACCGAGCATTCCCATCAGCGAGGCCTCCTGTGAGTGCGGTCGATATTTGCGGGCAGGCCCATCAACGAGACCTTCCGTGTCTTCTGTTGCGCGACCGGCGCGACTTCTCGCGCCTTGGCCCGCTCTCCTTCATCACAAGGTCCTCGGGCGTCAGGTCGGCCGCCGGATTGCGCTGTGGGGTCTGCTCGTCCGGCTCGCTCGACTCATCCGGCTGCTCGACTTCGGGCTTGCTCGCTCGTCCGCGACGGCGCAAGCCGACGCCGGCGCGAGCAGCGGTCGATCTCCCGGTGCCCTGCTGCTCAGCGAGCTCCGGCTCGATATCGCGCACCAGCTCGTCGAACTCCTGCTTTGAAAGCTGCTCGCCGGCGTCATCGGTGGCGCTCGCGCCTCCGCGCGCACCACGCTTGGCCTTCGGCGCAGGCTCCACGTCGATCGGCCCCTCGGTGGCAGTTGCATAAGCCGGCACATAGCCGAAGTCACGCTTGATCCGTGCCCTGCGATTGCGGTAGATGCCCTCGCGCTCCTTCCAGTGGGTCAGCACTGGCGAGGCGATGAAGATCGAGGAGTACGCGCCTGAGGCGATCCCCACCATCATTGCGAACGCGAAGTCCTTCAATGTCGATCCCCCGAACAGCAGGATCGCCGTGACCGGCAGCAGCGTGCAGAAGCTCGTGGCCAGCGAACGCGTCAGAACCTCAGACATCGAGCGGTTGACGATCTGCGAGAACGCCGCGCGCGGCATTCGCGGAACGTTCTCGCGCACGCGATCGAACACGATGATCGTGTCGTACATCGAATAGCCAAGAATCGTCAGCAGGGCCGCCACCGTCGAGGTCGTCACTTCCCTTCCGGTAAGCGCATACACGCCGGCGGTGATCAGCAGGTCGTGCATCAACGCGATCAGCACAGGCACGGCGTACTTCCACTCGAACCGGAGTGCGATGTAGGCCGAGATCACCAGCAGCGAGGCGATGATCGCGAGGATCGCGCTTTTGGCCACCGTCTTGCCGAACGTCGGTCCGATCGAGGTGCTCGAGAAGTTCTTGGTGCCCGGCGAGCGCGGTCCCGATCCGAACTTGGTGTCGAGATCGGATTGGATCCGCACGACCTTTTCGGGGCTCAGCTTCTTCAAGGAGATCTGGTAGCCCTGGCCGCCGATGCCCTTGTTCGAGTACTTCTGAACCTCGGCGTCCGGGTAGCCGGCCGCCGACATCGCCGACTGGACTTCGTTCTCGCTCACCGACTTGACAAAGCTGGTTTGGATGCGTGTGCCGGAGGTGAAGTCGATGCCCAGATTGATGCCCTTGCCGCCGATCGCAAGCGCGCCGATCATCAGGATGCAACCCGACAGCGAGAAGAACCAGCGCGAGGCGCCCATGAAATCGAACGTCCATTTGCGCTTGCGCTTACTGGCGCCCAGCAGCGCCGGGTGGGAGACCGCGCGGGAGCGTCCCATCGTGCCGAGCGCCGCCTGCGTGGCGAGCACGGCCGTGAACAGTGTCAGCATCGTGCCGATCCCAAGCGTGAAGGCGAAACCCTGCACTTCGGCGGTCGCCAGCGCGAACAGGATGAACGCCGTCATGAACGTGACCACGTTGGCGTCGACGATCGCCGCGAAGCCGCGCTTGTAACCGGTGGCGATACCGGCGGCGATCGAGCGCCCGCCACGGATCTCCTCCTTGATGCGCTCGAAGATCACGATGTTCGCATCCGCCGCGATACCGATCGTGAGGATCAGGCCTGCGATTCCAGGCAGGGTCATCGTGATCGGGATCAGCTTGATCAGCGCGTAGAAGTAGATCCCGTAGATCGCCAGCCCGCCGACCGCGATCGCCCCGAGCACGCGGTAGAAGGCGAGCAGGAACAGGCACACGACCGCGAGGCCCACGAGCCCCGCGATCAATCCCTGTTTGAGAGCGGTCTTGCCGAGCGTGGCAGATACCTGTGACTGGGAGATCAGTTCGAGCTTGATCGGCAGCGCCCCGGACTGAAGCTCGTCGGCCAGGTTCTGCGCCGAGGTGAGCGTGAAGCCGCCGGATATCTCCGATCCGCTACTCGGGTCGATCCCTTCTGGGAACTGGGTGTAGTCGATCGACGGCGCCGTGATGATCTGGTTGTCGAGCACAACCGCGAAGTGCTGCAATGCGTCTTCCTTGCGCACCCCCGGCAGCGCCGCCGCTTCGCCGCGCTGGGCGATTTCCTTGGTCACACGTTGGAAGGTTTTGCCGCTGCTCGAGCTGAATTCGAAGGTGACGTCCGGCTGGCCGCTGTTGGGGTCGGTGCTCTGGGTCGGGTTCTTGATGTCGTTGCCTTCAAGCGCCGGGTCGTCGTTGAGCACGTACCAGCTTTCCGGCGAGGATTGGGTGACCCTGCCGTCGGTGCCTGTGACCGGCTGGGCCTGGGCAAGCACGGTTCCCGGGTTGACGCGGACCGCCTTGGTCTTCTTGGCGTGCGCGGGTACCGGGTACAGCTCCGATTCGGTGTTGTCGGGACCTCTCAGCACCTTTTTGGTGGCGGGTTCGAGCAGATACCACTGGCCATACAGGCATCCACCGACCTGCGCAGGGGTACAGCCCTTCTCGTAGGTGGTGGCGTTTTTGCGAAGCATCGGCTTGCGCTTGAGCGCGCGCTGCACCGCTTCGTACTCCGGTAGCCCGCTCGCGTATGTGGCGGGACTGGGGCCACCGGTCACCTTTGGTTCGGTCGGTGCGGGTTCGCCGTTGGGGCCGATCACGTTGGGCTCCCAGTCGTAGAAGAACAGCTGCGCGGTCTCGCCGACCTGTTCCTGGGCTCGCTGGGCGTTATTGACGTCCGGCAGCGACACGTCGATTTCCTTTTCGCCGGTGCGCTGGATTTCTGGCTGCGCCACACCGAGTTGATCCACGCGCTTGCGCATGATTGTGATCGCGCGGTTCAGCGATTCGGGGTCGACCTTCGCCTGTGCAGTGGCCTGGCCCTCGTAGATCAGCTGCACTCCACCCTTCAGGTCGAGACCCAAACGCGTGGGCTTGCTCACGATTACGGCAAGTGAGGCAAGCACGAGGCCCGCGACAATCAGCAGAATGAGTCCGTTTCGGCGGCGGCTGCCCATGACGTCGAGACTACTTGTCGGGGGTGAGCACAAGCAGCAGCCCACCGTCGTCGTCGTATGCAGGGAACATGTCCGCCTTCGCCGTCGCTTCCACGTCGCGCTCGCCGCTTACGCGCACTGGCACGTCGAGCGCGCGCACACCCCACTCGAGCACCGTTTCCACGGGATCGTCGCCGTTTGAGAACTTGAGACCCAGCACCCGCTCGACACGCTGGCCGATCACACCCTCCTCCTCCAGGCCCGTGAACGCAAACGAGTTGCGACCGCACCCGATCACGCGCCCCTCACCGTCGCAGACGAAGAACGCGGCGTCGGGCGCCGGGTAGTAATCGTCGAGCAACTCGAACAGGAACGCAAAGCCGCACTTGGCGCAGCCCTTGCGCTGGCGCGTGAAGCCGATATTGCGATCGACCTCGCTTGTGCGGTGTCCGCAGTTTGGGCAGATGAATGGATGAGCCATAGCTCTTCACAGAGTAGGGAAGCTGGGCGGCCGACGTGCGACTGGGCCGGATGCTGAACTTGCTCCCCCTAGAACAGTGCGCTCGATGAGGGCTCCCGCGCAGGCGGATCGATGTCGAGATGCTCGAACGCGGCGACTGTCGCGACCCTGCCGCGCGCCGTGCGCTTGATCAGGCCCTGTTGGAGCAAGAACGGCTCATACACATCCTCGATCGTGTCCTGCTCCTCCTCTACCGCAACGGCAAGCGTCGACAGACCGACCGGTCCTCCGTCGAACTTGACGCAGATGGCTCTAAGTATCTCGCGGTCGAGCCGGTCGAGCCCACGCTCGTCGACCTCCAGCAGCTCGAGCGCGCCCTTGGCAGCGCCAGCGCTGACGATCCCATCCAGGCGCACCTCTGCATAGTCGCGCACACGCTTGAGCAGCCGATTGGCTATGCGCGGCGTGCCGCGGCTGCGCGCCGCGATCGCACGCGCGCCGTGCTCGTCGATCTCGATCTGCAGGATCGCCGCTGAGCGCGTGACGATCTCCACGAGATCCTCGGTGTCGTAATGCTCCAAGCGCGCGTGTATCCCGAAACGGTCGCGCAACGGGGTCGTCAGCAATCCGATGCGCGTGGTCGCGCCGATCAGCGTGAACTGCGGCAGCTCGAGCGTCACGATCCGTGCCCCCGCACCCTGTCCGACTGTGATCGGCAGACGACGGTCCTCCATTGCGGGATAGAACGTCTCCTCGAGCGTGCGCGGCAGGCGATGTATCTCATCCACGAAGAACACACTGCCGGGCTCCAGTGCAGTCAGAAACGATGCGATGTCACCCTTGCGCTCCAGCGCCGGTCCGGCCGTCTGCACAAACGGCACGTCGAGCTCGGTTGCCACGATCTGCGCGAGCGAGGTCTTGCCGAGTCCGGGAGGCCCGGCGAGCAGCAAGTGGTCAAGCGACTCTTTGCGGGCGCCCGCTGCCTCGATCGCGACCGCGAGCTGCTCGCGCAGCGTCGACTGGCCTACGAACTCATTGAGGTTGCGTGGGCGCAGCGAGCGGTCGAGCTCGTCCTCAGGCGTCAGATACGGGGTCTGGATACGAGTTGTCTCGGTCATGCTGATGTGCCCCTGGCCGTGCGCAGCGCCCCCGCGATCAGCTCCTCGGCGCTCTCGCCGTCGGCGTCGCGCAACAGCTGCTCGGCTTCGGCGGGGGTGTAGCCGAGTGCGAGCAGCCCGTCGTGGGCCAATGACTTCGGCCCCTCACCGCGATGGGCGATGATCGGACCGTCGGGATGGCAGTCGATGTCGACCTTCTCGCGCAACTCGACGATGATCCGCTCGGCGGTGCGCTTGCCAATACCCGGCACGGACTGAAAGCGCGCGGAGTCACCGCCGGCGATCGCGGCGATCAGCTCGCGTGCAGGGCCACTGGAAAGCACGGCCACCGCAACCTTCGGGCCAACTGCCTGCACCGATATCAGCAGCAGAAACAGGTCACGCTCCTGCTCGGAGTGAAAGCCGTGCAGCAGGAGCGCGTCGTCGCGTACGACCAGATGGGTGTGCAGCGTGGTCTCGCCGCCAACCGCTGGAACGTGGCGCAAGGTCTCTGCCGATACCGCGGCGCGATAGCCGACCCCGCTGCACAGGACCACGACGTGATCGGCGCGACGGATCGCGACCTCGCCGCGCAGCAGAGAGATCATCGCGCCAGCACCCCGTCGGCGGCGGCCACGGCGCGCGCGAGAGAATCGCCGAGCGGGGCGCAATTGATGTGGCAGATAGCCACCGCCAGTGCGTCTGAGGCGTGATCGCTCGCAGGTGTGTGCGGCAGTGCGAGCAGTGTCTGCACCATTCGCGCGACTTGGTCCTTTGGGGCTCGCCCGTGCCCACACACCGCGGACTTGACCTTCTGGGGCGTGTAGCTGACGCACGGCAGACCCCGTTGTCCGGCTGCGAGCATGACAACGCCGCGCGCATGGCCAACGGCAAAAGCGGTGCGCACGTTCTGGCCGAAGTAGAGCTCCTCGAGCGCCACCACATCGGGCTCATGCTGCTCCAGCAGTGCCTCGATCGCCGCGTGGACATCGGCCAAGCGCCGCTCGTGGGGTATCCCGGCGGGCGTCTCGATCACGCCGCCGTCAAGCGCGGCGAGACGTCCACCCTCGCGCGTCACGACGCCGTAGCCCGTGTTGGCGAGGCCTGGATCTATGCCGAGCACGATCATCAACTGGTGATTCTGCGCGGCGCCCCGGACGCCTGCCCGGGAAGAGCTCAATCCCACGCACGCCAGGGAGCATCGCCCGATGCCCACAGGTCGTTGAGCGCCACGGCATCCTTGTAGGTGTCCATGCACTCCCAGAATCCCTCGTGGCGATGCGCCCGCAGCTCGCTGTCGTTGGCGAGGCTCTCCAGCGGCTCGCGCTCGAGCACGCTATCTGGCTGCAGGTAATCCAGTACGCCGCTCTCGAAGCAGAAGAAGCCACCGTTGATCCAATGCTCGGAGCGTGGCTTCTCGCGAAATCCGAGCACGCGACCGTCATCGTCGTCGAGCTCGGTGACGCCGAACTGCAGCTCTGGTCTTACGACGGTCATCGTTGCAAGGCGTCCGTGCGCGCCGTGGAAGTTGAGCAGCTGCGCAAGATCGACGCTTGCCACCCCGTCGGCGTAGGTCGCGCAGAAGCGATCCTCGGCCAGCCGGTCGGAGAGCAGCTTTATGCGTCCGCCGGTCGGCGTATCAAGGCCCGTGTCGACGCATTCCACGCTTACGCCCTCGGGCCAGGAGGTGTCGTTGGCAAAGCGCCCGATCAGCTCGCCCTTGTAGCCGGTGGCAAGCAGAAAGCGCTTGAAACCCTGAACGGCATAGAGCTTGATCACGTGCCACACGATCGGTAATCCCCCGATCTCGACGAGTGGCTTGGGAATCTCTTGTGTGTGCTCGCGCAACCGCGTACCGCGGCCACCACAAAGAATGACCACCGGTGGTCGTCTGCTGTCGAGTGTCATGCGGGCGCCATTATGCCCGCGTCGGGTCGAGCGCGAGCGGCAAGCGCCCAGAGCCTCAGCCGGCGACGCGCTCGAGCACGTCGGCGGGCACGTCGAAGTTCGCGTAGACGGCGTCGACGTCGTCGAGCTCTTCGAGCACGTCGATCAGCTTCATCAAGCTCTTTGCGTGGCTCTCGTCGATCGGCACCTGACTCGACGGGACGTAGGCGAGCTCCGCGCCGTCGATCTCGATGCCGGCCTGCTCCAGGGCCTCTCGCACGGCTGCGAAGTAGCCGAGTTGCGTGACGATCTCGACAACGTCATCGTCGACGGAGATGTCCTCCGCGCCGGCCTCCACGGCAACCATCAGATCGTCTTCGGAGTAGCGCGCCGCGTCGACCGAGATCGCGCCCTTCTTCTCAAACAGGTAGGCGACCGAGCCAGGCTCGCCCAGACTGCCGCCGTACTTCGAGAACCCGTGGCGCACGTCTGCGCCGGTGCGATTGCGATTGTCGGTCAGCGCCAGCACCAACACCGCGACCCCGCCGGGCCCGTAGCCCTCGTACAGCACGGTCTCGATCGCGTCCGCCTCGCCCCCCTCCCCCGTTCCTTTGGCAATCGCACGCTCGATGTTGTCCTTCGGCATCGAGGCGGCCTTGGCCTTGGCGATCGCCAGCGCGAGCGGCGCGTTGCCGGCGGGATCGCCACCACCGTCGCGCGCGGCCACGGTGACTGCCCGCGCCAGCTTGGTGAACTGCTGCCCGCGACGAGAGTCGACGATCGCCTTCTTGTGCTTGATCGAAGCCCACTTGGAATGTCCTGACATGGTCGGGAAGGATACTTCGGGTCGAGGTCAGGGTCGGGCAAGCAAGCAGGTTGAGAGGCCAGCGGCTTTCTCTCGCCAGACGCGCGAAGGCACGCGGTGGGAGGGCCACGCTCTAGGATGAGCGACCGCATGGCAATCGACCCGAGCATCTTCAAGGCGTATGACATTCGCGGTCTCTACGGCGAGCAGATCGACGGCGACACGGCGTTTGCGATCGGACGCGCATTCGCGCGGGTGCTCGCCAAACTCTCGGGTAAGCCGACGACCGAGCTGCGTGTGGGACTCGGCCGCGACATGCGCTTGAGCGCTCCCGAGCTTGCGCAGCGCTATCGCGAGGGACTGCTCACCGAGGGAGCTGACGTGCTCGACGCTGGGCAGGTTGGTACCGAGATGCTGTATTTCCTGGTCGGCTCGCGCGAGCTCGACGGTGGGCTAATGTGCACCGCCTCGCACAATCCCAAGGCATACACGGGCGCAAAGCTCGTGCGCGAGGGAGCGATCGCGCTGTCGGGAGATGCTGGTATCCAGGACATCCGGCAGACAATCGAGCAGGGGCTGGATGGCGCACAGCCCCAACCCCCGCGTGGCTCTTTGCAGGAGGTCGACGTTTACGAGGAGTTCCAAGCGGTGGCGCTTGGAATGATCGACCCGGAGGCGATAAGGCCGCTGAAGGTCGTGGTGGACGGCGGCAACGGGATGGCAGGCCCGATGGTGGGGCCGCTGCTGAGGCGGTTGGGGCTGGAGCTGATCGAGACCTACTGGACTCCGGACGGCAACTTTCCCGATCACGAGCCCAACCCGCTGCTGCCCGAGAACCGCACGTCCATCATCGAGAAGGTCATCGAGACCGGCGCCGATCTGGGGATCGCGTGGGACGGGGACGCCGACCGTTGCTTTTTCATCGACGACACCGGCGAGTTCATCGACGGGGACTTCCTCACGGCACTGCTGGCCGAATCGCTGCTGCGCAAGAATCGAGACCCCACTCACCCCGCGGCGATCCTGTATGACGTGCGAGCGAGCTGGGCGGTGCCCGACACGGTCAGGCGCGCGGGCGGGGTGCCCTACATCAACCGCGTGGGCCACGCGTTCTTCAAGACACGGATGCGCGAGGAGGGCTCGCTGTTCGGTGGCGAGGTCTCAGGGCACTACTACTTCCGCGACTTCTATTGCGCGGACTCGGGCACGATCCCGGCGCTGTTGATCCTCGAGCAACTGTCGCTGACAGGCAAGCGACTCTCAGAGCTGCTGGAGCCCTACCGAGAGCGCTATTTCATCTCCGGTGAGATCAACAGCGAGGTGGCAGACCAGCAGGCAAAGATGCGGGAGATCGCCGAGCGCTATTCCGACGCGAAGCAGAGCTGGCTCGACGGGGTGTCGATCGACTACGAGGACTGGCATTTCAACGTGCGGCCGTCCAACACCGAGCCGTTGCTGCGGCTGTGCTTGGAGTCGTTGCGCTCGCGTGAGCACATGCAGAGCGCCCGCGATGAGGTGCTCGAGCTGATCCGCTCGTGAGCGTGCGCGTCTGTTTGCACGCGGCGAAGCGCGCGCGGCCCCTGCGAACCGCGATAAGACCTTGAGCGACGCCGAGCAAGCGCTTGCAAGCGCGGCGCAGCGCGGAGTGCACTGTCTTGCGGTGCCCACGCCGTTCGCGGTGGGTCGCGTCAACTGCTATCTGATCGAGGACGATCCGCTCACGCTGCTGGACGCGGGACCAAACTCGGCCACCTCGCTCACAACACTTGAGACGCTGCTCGCGGCGCACTCCTGTCGCGTCGAGGACCTGCAGCGGATCGTTGTGACCCATCAGCACATCGACCACATCGGCTTGGTCGAGATCCTCGCGAAGCGCTCGGGCGCCGAGGTGTGCGCGCTTGACAGGCTCGCGCCGTGGCTTGCCGACTACAAGCATCAGATGGAGGAGAACGACAGCTTCTCCGCGGCGATCATGCTGCGCAACGGGATCCCGCAGGACGTCGTGTATGCGCTGCGCGCGGTGTCGGCGAGCTTTCGCGCGTGGGGCGCCGCGGCCGATGTGACATGTCCGCTCGCCGAGGGAGAGCTGCTGCAGTTCGCCTCGCGCAGCTGGCGCGTCTTGCATCGCCCGGGCCACTCCCCGTCTGACACGGTGTTCTTCGATGAAGCCTCGGGGGAGCTGTTCGGCGGCGATCATCTGCTCAAGCGCATCTCCTCGAATCCTCTTTTGTCGAAGCCTCTGAAGCCTCTGTCCCCCGGCGGGGACAGAGGGAATGGGAGGGAGCGAGTTGCACCGCCCGAATCGCCATCGGCTCATGGGGACAGCGGGGAGACGGAGCATGGAATGACGCCTTTGGATGGAGAGGTAGCGCAGCGTCCGCGCGCCCTGATGAGCTACCTGGACTCCTTGGCCCAGACGCGTGAAATGGAGCTGAGCGTCGTGCTCGGAGGTCACGGCGAGCCGGTGGAAGACCATCGCGCGTTGATCGAAGAGCGCCTGCGGATGCACGAGCGTCGCGCGGACAAGCTGCATGGCCTGATCGTCAAGCGTCCGAGCAACGCGTATGAGCTGGCCCAGGAGATGTGGGGCAACGTGGCCGTCACACAGGCGTATCTGACGCTCTCCGAGGTGCTTGGCCACGTGGATCTGTTGATCGACGAAGGCCGTGTGGCAGAGCGAGAAGTGGACGGTGTAGTCCGCTTCGAAGCCCCTTGAAACAGTAGAGTACAATAAACTCCATGACTCCTAGCGAGGAGGGAGGGTCATGGAGAGCACCACCTCGAATCCACACCTGAACGTGTTCGAGCCCTACCGCGAGCTGTCTCGCGGGCACGAGGACCAGCTCACGCGTGCCGCGATGATCGTGCTGCGACTTGTACCGCTTGCACGCGAGGCTTTGCTGGCGGCTATCGGCGAGCCATCTCAAAGCCAGCTTCCCGATTGCATCGTGGATATGCAGGCCACCAATATCGTCGATCCCTCCGAGGAAAACCTGGCCGCCGGCGAGGTCCAACGGGGGCGGCTTGTGAGCGTCTTCCTAACACCTGACACCGAGCCGTTTGACCTGGCTGAGGAGATCACCGACACCGATGAGAACCAGCGTTTCGACGGGGTGCTGCGCTTTGATCCGGACCTCGTAGTGGTATTGGAGAGCAAGGTGTGTCGCCGCTGGGCGCGACGCAACGGGCATCGCGTGGCCGAGCTCAACCTCGGTGGTACCCGCTTTGCCGAGCGGCGCACGAGCGTACTGCGCTGGCACGACCTGCTCGAGTCATGGTGGCGACTGGTAGAGCTTGGCGTGCTTGGCCCAGCCGAGCAGGCGATCGTCAAGGATGTGCTGTCCTACGCCCACCAAGACTTCGGTCAGCTGCTCCCATTTGGAACTCTGCGCCGCGTCGGCAGCGATCCCGTCAGACGCAAGTGGCGACTGCGCTCGCTGCTGCGCGAAGCCACGGGCATCGTGCCCGAGCGCGCCGGTCTCGTGCATGTGCGCCTGGATGTGGCACTTGGGGTGCTCTCGCTGCAACGCGCGGCTCTGGACATAGAGGAGGAGCGCCTGACGTTGCACCTGTGGCCCGGAGAGTTGAAGGCGCAGGCTGAGCAGCTGTATGCCGGCGGGCACGCGGAGAGCCTTTGCGAGCTGCTGGGCGAGGACGGCCCCGGAGCGTGGCAGGTCAAGCCCCAACCGCTGCTTGGCTTTCGCAACGCACCGGTGCGCACACGCGTGTATCTCACCTGTCGTTTGGATCCCGCGGAGTACGCGCGGCGCTGGCAGGGCGAGGACTGGAAGCAGGTGGGTGCTCACCACCGCAACCACATACTTCCCGAGCTATGGCCGTGGCTCTTGGAGCGCGGCTATGCATCAGAGTGCGATGGTGCCCGCCTGGAACCATTTCTGCATGCGCTTGGCAGACGCTTTGCGCACCTGCGCCCCAGCATCCACGTGTCGCGCTCATGGGATTGGAACGAAGCCGAGCGTCTCGACGACGAGGGTCTGCTGCCCGGGGAGATTCACGACGCGCTCAACCGTGTCTTGGGCCTGTTGGGTGAGCCGCAACTGCCACTCACCCTTCAGCCGAGCGAGGTGGAACCGGAGCCCACACCGCTGCTGGCCGCGACATCTGAGAGGAACAGCCGGTGAAGGCGATCGTCGTGCCCCAGCTCGGTGTGAAACGCGACGGCCGTCACACGACCCTGGCGTGCGGCAACCGGATGGCCGTCCACCTCCGCCAAGATCTCCACGTCGGAACCGTGCTCAACGATCCACGGGGCGCGGATGAACACTCCTCGCAACGGTCCTCCTTCGATGCCTCTCACGGTCAGATCGGCCTCGAAGCTGCGTAGCTGACGGCCGAACGCGTTGCGCTCGGCGAGGATGTCCATGATCCCCAGGTGCTCGCGGTCGAGCATGATTAGCCCGGCACAGGAGCCGAGGATCGGCATCCCCTCCACCCCATCACCATCACCACCGCCGCCAGGCGCCGCGAACTCCCGTAGCGGCTCGGCAAGCCCCTCACGCTCGATGCCCAGGGTCATCGTGGTCGACTCCCCCCCCGGGAGCACCAGTCCCTCCAGACCGTCGAGGTCCCGAGGCACACGCACCTCGCGCACGGTGGCGCCGAGCCCGCGTAGCACGCGCCCGTGAGCCTCGAAGTCGCCCTGAAGTGCGAGCACGCCGATCAGCGGTCCACCCGCCGGCGGTTCTTTCATGACAGCTGCTACCAGCCGCGTTGGGCGAGCAGCTGCTCGTCAGCCAGCTTTGAGCTCTCAAGGCTCGCCATCGCCGGACCAAGGCCGCGTGAGGCGGCGGCGACGCGCTCGGGATCCTGCCAGTGGGTAGTGGCCTCCACGATCGCGCGGGCACGCGCGGGAGGGTCCTCGGACTTGAAGATACCCGAGCCCACGAACACCCCTTCGGCGCCAAGCGCCATCATCAAAGCCGCGTCGGCCGGGGTCGCGATGCCGCCGGCGCAGAACAGCACGACCGGCAAACGACCGGCGCTCGCGACCTGGCGCACGAGCTCGAGCGGCGCCGCGTGCTCCTTGGCGGCGGCGGCAAGCTCTGACTCCTGGAGGGCTGAGAGGCGACGGATCTCACCGGTTATGCCACGCATGTGGCGCACGGCCTCCACGATGTCACCGGTGCCGGCCTCGCCCTTGGAGCGGATCATCGCCGCCCCCTCCCCTATGCGCCGCAAAGCCTCGCCGAGATTGGTGGCGCCGCACACGAACGGAACCCCGAAGGCCCACTTGTCGATGTGGTTGCTCTCATCCGCCGGCGTCAATACCTCCGACTCGTCGATGTAGTCGACCTCCAGCGCCTCAAGGACCTGTGCCTCGACGAAGTGACCGATGCGTGCCTTTGCCATCACAGGGATGCTGACGGCCTCCTGGATGCCGGAGATCATCTCGGGGTCGGACATGCGCGCGACGCCCCCGTCGCGACGGATATCGGCCGGGACGCGCTCGAGCGCCATGACGGCGGTAGCTCCCGCGTCCTCGGCGATCTTGGCCTGCTCGGGTGTGACGACATCCATGATCACGCCGCCCTTGAGCATCTCTGCCAGGCCGCTCTTGACGGTGAATGTAGCCTCGTCGCGCATGCTCATGATCTTATCCTGACCGGTGCATGCAGACCCATCCCGCCCGCACATCTTGCGTGTGAGCCTCGGGGACCCCTCGACGCATACCCATCCATACCCACATGTCCCGGTCGGTGCATGCACCGACCGGCCGGACCGTACATGTACGGTCCGGGACAGGGCCGCATGCGGCCCTGTCCTCCCCGAAAAAGGAATTTGAGGCGAGGACCGACGGGGTGCTACTTCAGGCGGAAAGCCTTGATGCGGTCGTCGTACTGGGCGGTGTCCTTCGCGTACACGCCGTACGCAAGCGCCTGGATCAAACTCAAGAGCGCCGTGTGCGAGCGCACGTAGGCGGGGCTGTTGGATGAGTAGTAGAGCTTGATCTGCGCGAGCTTCGCCACCTCGGAGAGGGTCGCGTCTGTAATCGCCGCGGTGCGCGCCTTGCGATGGCGCGCCAGCTTCATCGCGCGCACGACAAGCGGATGCGGGCGACCCGCTGAGAGCCCGATCACCAGCGTCGTCGAGTCGATCCGCCCGAGACGGCTCAATGCCTCCTGGGAGGGGCTTGCGACGACATCCACACGCAGGTCGAGCAGCATCAGCAGGTGACGCGTGTAGCTTGCGAAGAACGCCATCTGGTCGGTGCCGGCGACCAGCACCTTCTCGGCGCTGACGATTGCCTCGCTAAGCGCATCGACGGCCGGTCGCGACACCTTGCGCGCGGTCTCCTCGACGTTCAAATGGTCCGCTGCCAGCGCGGTCTCGAACTCGTTTTGATCGAGTGAGAACAGTGGTGCCGAATTCTCAGATGAGCCGTTTTGCTGTGGTGCCGCGTGCACACGACGGTACTCTTCGCGTGCAGCGGCCTGCAACTCCGGGAAGCCCTCGAAGCCCAGTGCTTGAGAGAAGCGCACCACCGTCGAGCTTGAGGTGTTGGCTCGACGCGCAAGCTCCTCAGCAGTTTGAAACGCGGCCTCGTCGAGATGGTCGACGATGTACTGAGCCACGTCCTTCTGCGAGCGCGAGCACTCCTCGAAGCGGGTCTGGATATACAGCGACAGGCTCTGGTGCTCGCCGAAACCGCCGGCGGAGGGCTTCTCTGTGGGTGGGGTCGCAAGTCGTCTCATCGGCGCACTTGTTCGACGGGTGCGCCCCACACTCCTCTAGAGCCCAGATCAAAAAACGCTCTATGCGCTCTGCAAATGTGTGGCCAGCTCCACGAAGTACTCGAGCGAGTGCGGGTTCGCCAGCGACTCGACGCTCGCCGCCTCACTCGGTACGGCGCCCATCAGGATGCGCTTGACAGGCACCTCCAGGACCTTGCCCGAGAGCGTGCGCGGCACTTCGGCGATCTGCAATATCTGATTGGGCACGTGGCGCGGTGAGCAGTCCTCGCGGATGCGCTGCTTGATGCGGACCTCGAGCTCCGCCTCGAGGCTTACGCTGTCGCGCAGCACCACAAACAGGATCATCCACAGCTCCTCGGCACCCGCGCGGGGCACATCGACGACGAGCGCGTCTGTCACCTCCTCCACCGCGGCGGTCGCACGATAGATCTCGCTAGTGCCCATCCTCACGCCCTGCCTGTTGATCGTGGAATCCGAGCGACCGTAGATCACCGCTCCACCGCGCGGGGTAATGCGAATCCAGTCACCGTGGCGCCAGATGCCCGGATAGGTGTCGAAGTAGCTTTCGCGGTAGCGCTCACCACTGGGGTCATCCCACAGGTACAGCGGCATCGACGGCAGCGGCTGGGTAAGCACGAGCTCGCCCAGTTCGTCGGTGAGCGAGCAACCCTGCTCGTCCCACGCCTCGACCGCGCAGCCCAGCGCGCGGCACTGGATCTCGCCCTCGTACACGGGCAGCAGTGGGCAACCGCCGACAAACGCAGTGCACACGTCGGTGCCGCCGCTAGTGGAGAACAGCCAAATATCGCTCCCGACGTGCTCGTAAACCCAATGGAAGCCCTCGGGTGGCAGCGGCGAGCCAGTCGAGCCGATGCTGCGCAACGCGCTCAGGTCATGGTCGTGAGCAGGCTCCAGGCCGGCCTTCTCGCAGCTCATCAAGAAGCCCGCACTCACGCCCATGCAGGTGATACGGGTCTGCTCGGCAAGCGCCCACAGCGCGCCAAGGTCCGGGTGGCCGGGACTGCCGTCATACAGCACGATCGCCGCGTCGCTGAACAGGCAGCCGATCAGGAAGTTCCACATCATCCAGCCGGTGGTCGTAAACCAGAACATGCGGTCGCCCGCGTGCAGATCGAGATGCAGCATGCTCTTCTTCAGTTGCTCGATCAGGATGCCGCCGTGCCCATGCACGATCGCCTTGGGCAGTCCGGTAGTGCCCGAGGAGTAGAGCACCCACAGCGGGTGGTCAAACGGCACTTGCTCGAAGTGCGGCGTTGCACCCTGCCCGCGTGCGAGCAGCTCATCCCAGAGGAGCCCGCCGGTCAGTACCGCGGCGCTCGCTTTATCGTTCAAGTAGGGAAGCATCACCGTGTGCACAACGCTTGGCAGGCCGGCAGAGATCGTCTTCAGGGCGTCCCTGCGGTCGAAGTCCTTGCCCCCATGGCGGTAGCCGTCGACGACGAGCAGCAGCTTCGGCTCGATCTGAGCGAAACGATCGACGACACTGCGCGCGCCGAACTCGGGTGCCGCGCACGACCAGATCGCGCCGATGCTTGCGCACGCCAGGAACGCGATCAGCGTCTCGGGAACGTTCGGCATGTAGGCGGCAACGCGATCGCCACGCTCGAGGCCGAGCGAGCGCATGCCGGCCGCCGCAGTGCTCACCTGCTCTGAGAGCTCTCTCCAGCTCAGCTCTCCCAGCGGACGCAGCTCAGAGGAGTGCAGCACGGCTGTTGCGTCTGGTTCGCGGTCGCGCAGCAGCATGTTCTCCGCGTAATTGAGCCGCGCGCCCTCAAACCAGCTGGCGCCCGGCATCTCGCGTGAGCCAAGCGCCTGCTCGTAAGGCCTGGAGGCGCGCACGCCACAGTACTCCCAGATATCTGCCCAAAACTGCTCTATCTCCCCCACCGACCATTGCCACAGCTCGCAATAGCCGCCAAACTTGCGCCCGTGACGCTGTCCGGCCCACTCCATGAAGTCGGTCATACGAGCACCGGCCGCCATCGCATTGGGCGGCGTCCAAAGCGGCGCCTGATCGTCCCCGTCGGTCATCGTGCTCCTCTCTTCTATTGCCTCGTCGCACGGCAGCGATCATGCCCCCGATGCCGGTCGGCGTCCACGGCGAGGATCCGGCGTCCAGATCCAGCTCGCTCCGGCGGCTAACGCAATTGATACCGGGTCCTACACATCAAGCACAAGGGTCGCACGATCGCGCCCGGCTATGCTCCCCGCTCGTGAGCGTCCAGACACTGCGCGACCAGTTCCCCGTGCTCGAGCGGATCGCGTACCTAAACGCCGGGACCGATGGTCCGCTACCGGCGCTCGCCGCGCAGGCCGGCGCCGAGGAGCTGCTGGGCGAGGCGCATTGCGGCCGTGCGGGTGAGCACTTCGAGCGCCGTCACGCGCTTGCCGAGCAGCTACGCGCGGCGTACGCCCAGGCACTTGGTTGCCAGTCAAGCGACGTGGCGCTCACCACCTGCACGAGCGAGGGACTGTCGTGCGTGATCGACGGCCTCGGGCTGACCGAGGACGACGAGATTCTCACGAGCGACGAGGAGCATCCTGGTCTGCTCGGTGCGCTTGCCGCCATACGCCAACTGAGTGGCGTGTCGGTGCGTATCGCGCCCTTCATGGACATCGCCGAGGCGCTTGGGCCGCGCACCGCACTGGTGGCCTGTTCGCACGTCAGCTGGATGACAGGCCGGATCGCGCCCGCGGCGCTGGCAGCGCTCGACGTGCCCGTCCTGCTCGATGGCGCTCAGGGCGTTGGCGCCGTTCCGGTGGATGTGCACTCGCTCGGCTGCGACGCATACGCGGGTGCCGGGCAGAAGTGGCTATGTGGCCCCGACGGCGTCGGCATGGCCTACGTGGCACCCGCGTTGCGCGAGCGCCTGCAGGTGAGACGGCGCGGCTATGGAAACCTCGCCGATCCAGGCGCCGGACTCGAGGCATCGCTGCACGATGACGCGCGCCGCTTCGACACGTTTGCGTTGAGTGCCGAGGCACTGGCGAGCGCACTAGTGGCGGTACAGACACTTGAGCGGGCCGGCTGGGCCGCGGTCCACGAGCGCGCGATCGCGCTGGCTGCGCGACTGGTCGAGATGCTGAGAGCCGCCGGTCGTGAAACCGTTCCTCGTGGAGCCAGCACGCTCGTCTCCTTCGCCAGCGCCGATCCCGTCGGCGAGCGAGGGCGGCTGGCCGAGCAGGGAGTCGTGTTGCGTGACATTCCCGACCACCCACAGCTGCGGGCCTCGGTAGGCGCGTGGAACGACGAAAGCGATCTCGAACGCCTGCTCGCCGGTCTTGACCGCTGAGAACCGGTCCCCGCGATCCGGACTAGAGAAATGGCCCACCGCACGTGGAGGGGCCAAGCGAAGCACGCAAGCTCTCGGCTCGCCTTCTTGGCGCTAGGGTACGCACCGGCCGGCCATTTGTGACAGGCGTAGCACGGCTTAACGCTTCCTTAGCACGCCGATGCGGTTTGCTTCTTTGAGCGCGACGCAACCGTCGCGGGCTATGCCAGCAATCGCCATCACGATGAGCGCCACCGACCACACAACCGCACTGAAGTCAACCGAGACGCCGATTTCGCCTTCCTCGCCGGTCTCCGCGAAGCGCTCATCGTGGCTACTACAACCGAAGCGCGCCCAGCTCGGGCACCTAGCGCTCGTCCCGATCCTTGCGCTGTCTGCCGTACTGAGCACGCACAAGCTCGCCCAGAACGGCTACGCCAACACGTTCTACTCGGCCGGCGTGAAGTCGATGCTGAAGTCATGGCACAACTTCCTGTTCGTGTCGTTCGACCCTGGTGGGCTCGTCACGGTCGACAAGCCCCCACTTGCCCTATGGGTGCAGGCCGCGAGCGCCCGGCTGTTCGGCTTCTCTCCACTCAGCCTGCTGCTGCCGGAGGCGATTATCTCGGTCGTCTCGGTCGCGGTGCTCTACCGGATCCTCTCCCGCCGCCTTGGTATCGCCGCCGCTCTCGCGGGCGCGCTTGCGCTTGGCGTGTTCCCTTCATTTGTCGCGGTCTCCCGCGACAACGGCGTGGACCCTCTGCTGATCTTGCTGATGATCCTCGCCTGTGGCGCCGCGCTGAACGCGATCGAGGACGGTCGCTTGCACTGGCTGATCGCGTGCGCGGTCCTGGTCGGGCTGGCGTTCAACACAAAGACGCTAGCCGCCTACCTGATCGTGCCGGGGATCGCACTCGCCTATCTGCTGTGCGCACCCGGCTCCTGGTATCGCCGTATGGGAGTGCTGACCGCGGCGGCCGTGGTGCTTGGCGTCGTGTCGTTCCTCTGGATCGCCATGGTCGAACTGACGCCCGCCTCCCAGCGACCCTATGTCGGCAGTTCGACCAACAACACTGAGCTCGGGCTAACGTTCGAATACAACGGCTTCGGCCGCGTCGAAGGCGAGCTTGGCGGCCCCGGCAATGTTCCTGTGGCCGAAGGCGCGCTGGTGCGTAGAGCCACTGCTCTCCCACATCGCTATGCCCATCCGCCGACTCCCGCGCAGAGAGCCCATCTTGCCGCACTCATTCGCCGGGAGGCAGCGCGGCGCGCGCAGCTTCTGAAGCAGCAGAGATCGACATACCTTCCCGACGGTAGGCTGCGCGAGCCGATCGTATTCGGGGGTGCCAGCGGTCCCCTACGGCTGTTTGAACAAAAGCTCGCCGACCAAGGCTCCTGGATGCTGCCGTTCGCCCTGATCGGCCTGATCGCGTTCGCGTCGCTCATGTTCGTCAGCACCCGAGCTGGTGCCAGCACCCGGAGGGATACGAACACTCTGAAGAGCGCACCCTCGCGGGCACACCCTGAAGGGCACACCCAGAGGGCACATACCCAGAGGGCACGCGGCGGCAGGCAAGCAAGCGAGCGGATGCGACGCGATCCCCGATTGGCGATGCTGATCGTCTTTGGGGGCTGGCTGCTCCTCGAGGTGGCGATCCTCGACTACTCCAAGGGGATCGTCCATCCTTACTACATCTCCGCGGTTGCCCCCGGTGCTGGCGCGATGATTGCGGCCGGATGCGTCGCCTTCGCACAGTTCGCACGGCGTCGTGACTGGCGGATCGTGCTCCTGCCGATCGCGGTGGCAGCGACTGTTGTGGTGCAGGTGTCGATCCTCGACTATCAGCACTACATGCGGTGGTTCGTGGCGGTGCTGATCACAGGCGCACTAATCGGACTGGCCGCGATGATGGTGCGACGGCTGGCGCTCGCGGCGATGGCGCTACTCCTGTGCCTGCTGCTGGTGGCTCCCGCGGAGTATGCGAAGACCACCTGGCTCGCGCCCGTGCAGGGCACGTTCGCAGCGGCCGGTCCCCATCAGGCCACCGGCGACGGTGGCTATGGCATCAACGCCATCGATCTTGGCTTCGATCGCAACCTGATCCGTTATGTCGGCACGCATCGGCCGGGCAGCCGCTGGAGCGTGCTGAGTGTGGCGGCACCGACCGCGGCCCCCATGATCCTGCTCGGTTCCTCCGCGGGCGCGCTTGCCGGCTACAGCGGCACCGACCCCGCGCTCAACGCGCCCGGTCTGGCACGCCTGCTCTCAAGCGGACAAGCGCGCTATGTGGTGCTCGGTGGCGCATACTCATCACGTGGAGGCAATCTCGCCTCGAAGGCCGTGTTGCACGATTGCCGGCAGGTGCCCTACCAAGCGTGGCACGGGCCCGTCCCATCCCCATATGAGCCGGTTCTGTTCGACTGCGCCAGGCGTGAGCGGGCACTCTCGGCAGACGCGTAGCCCCGTCGCTGTCGTCATCGCCGATCCTCGACCGTCTCAGGCGGCGCGCGCGTCGGGTGAGGCAAGCACCGCGTCCAGTTGCTGACGAGCGAGCTGGCGCTCAAACAGAATGCCCTCGCGCAGACCGGCCCCTGTCACCTCGAGCGTATTGAATCCGCCCACGCGCATCACTCCCTGGATCACAAGCGCGCCGGCCAGCACGATATCTGCGCGCGCCGGTTTGATGCCCGGAACACGACTGCGCTCTGCCGCGGGCAGCGCTGCAAGACGCCCGATCAGATCGTCAAGCGCGCTGCGCTGAATCACGAATCCCTGAACCTCCTCGGAGGGCAGACCCGCCGCTCGCTCCGCCGCGGCGGCCAGGTTGCGCACAGTGCCGCCTAGTCCGATCAAGCGTGAGCCAGTGGCCGGCAACCACGTGGCGCGCTCCAGCTTGCGCACCACGTGCGCCTGCAGCGCCTTGCATTGGCTGCGCTTGGCGGGACCGTCGCCCGCTAGAAAGCGCTCAGTCATGCGTACCGATCCAAGTCGCCACGAGCCCGACTCTCGCGCGAGCCGTCCGGCCACACGCACCAGTTGCAGCGAACCGCCACCAAGGTCCAGCACACATCCGTCGGTGAGCGTGGTGGAGTTGACCGCCGCCAGGTACCCGTAACGCGCCTCTTGCTCGCGGCTGAGCACACGCACGTCAAGTCCTGTGCGCAAACGAACCTGCTCCAGGAACGCTCCACCGTTCTCGGCGTCGCGAATCGCGCTGGTGGCGACCGCGTCCACGGCATAGCCGTCGAGACCGTGGTGCTCGCAGCGCTGCGTGAACATGTCGAGCGTGCTGAGCGCCCGTGCCATCGCCTCGTTGCTCAACCGGCCGCTGGCGGCAAGACCCTCGCCAATGCGAACGGCAGCAGAGCACTCGTCCTCGCGCTCCCACGATCCGTCGGTGACCGTGAACACAACCATCCGAAACGAGTTGGACCCAAGGTCGATGATCGCCACGCGTTGCTCGGGCTCACAGGCCATGGGCCAAAGCGTAGTGGGCCGACCGGAGGGCAGCATGGGCAAGGATCGATGGTAGACCCAATCTTGTTCAAATATCAGAACTGGACAATTTGATAAGATCATGCGGTCAGCGGATCGACTTACTGGCACGCCGCTCCAAACTTCGGCGGTGGTGGTCGACGGAGGACCGGAGCTCTGGAGCGCAGTGGACGTCGAAAACGAGACCCACCCGGCACAACGACGAGTTGTTATCGCCTCCCCCGACCGCTCGCGAGCGCCGCTACCTCAACCCTTTGCGGCCTTGAGACGATTCGAGGGCAACACGGCGATCGTGTCGGTTCGCGGCGAGCTGGACATGGCAAGCGCTACCGTGCTGGTCGATGCGCTCGTCGGCGTCGCGCTCGTCGTGGAGGAACTGGTGCTCGATTGCACCGAGCTTGAGTTCGTCGATGCCTGCGGGCTGCGCGCCATCGCCGCCGCCGTCCAGCAGACGAGGGCGCACGGGGGCACGGTCAGGATTCGCTCGCCCAGCCCAAGGATCGAGCGGTTGCTCGAGCTCGTCGATTTCAAGCAGGTCGTTGGATAGAGGTGCCCGCGGGACGGCGAGGTGTAGGCGAGCAGCCTCACTGCTCGCTAGCGAGCAGGCGTTCGATCATGTCGAGGAGGATCACATGGATCTCAGAGCGTGGAAGCTCGAGATCGTGGGAGAGGATCCACCAACTCTGCAAGTCACACAATGCAATCAGCGCGGCGCGGCGGCGCACGCGCGTCTGTCCGTCAAGCGGATCCAGCCACGGCCCGAACGTATATTCGACCCAGTCATAGTGAAACTTGCGTGCGGCCTTGGAGACGAGCGCAAGCATCACGGGTCCTCGCTGCCAGGCGCCGATCCGCATGGAGCGCTCGCCCCACTCCTCGTAATGGTCGAGCAGGTTCTCAACCGTTCCCGCGATATCCCCCCTGGGAGCGCTCCAGCGCTGATCGTGCACCCGTGCGGCACCGCGCATTATCGCCTCTATGAGCAGTCCGTCCTTCGAGCCGAAGTGGCGCAACAACGTCTGCTTGGTGACTCCTGCCCTCGCCGAGAGTGACTCCAGCGAAGCTTTCGACCAATCGCCCGCAAAGAGTTCATCGTTCGCCGAATCAAGCAGCGCATCGCGTGTGCGCGCGCTCGCTCTCGCCCTCGCTACTTGCTTATAGGGACGTTGATTGCCCTCGTCGCTCATCTGTGCGCCTTCGACAGTCGGCCGTTGCGAGAACGCGTTCTTGGCACCCGCTCTCTTTCGTTGTGTAACCGTTCATCGCGGACAGGGGGTCTTTGCCAGCGTGCTCGAGCTCGAGCCGTCTGCGTAGGTGAATTCGGCGGCGAACGGGAAACCGCCAGCCGGACAGCTGCCAGGCATGAGCACCGTGTTCGCATCGCGCGCGCGGTGCGGCCCGCTCGCGCCGAGCGTGAGCGAGAGGTTGACTATCGAGGCGTCGGGCTCGAGTGGCAATGTCGGTATCGCGGGAATCGACAGCACCAACTCTTCACCGAAAGGTGCGCTGGCCGAGATCACAGTGCCCTGGAGCACCACCCGCTCCTCGAACGGTGTATAGCCCTGGGCGAGAATCTCAAGTGTTGGTTGAGGGTTGCTAAGAGGGCCGAGAAACACCGATAGGGCAATGTTCTCCTTGAGGATCTGAGCGCCCACGTGTGCCTCCGCCAGCGCAGAGCCACGACCGATCTCAGACGGTGTGGGACATCCGCTTGGACCCTGGGAGCGCAAGCGCGCCGGGGCACAGCTGCGCAACTCGGGCATTTCGATTCCAAGGCCCGCGGGGAATCGCAGGACCGAGCGGCGCACGGGAGCCGGAACGCCGAATTCACTACCCACGAAATGGATGTCGAAGGCGAGTGCACCCTCCGCCCCGAGCCGGCTGGGGTCAAGCGACGGTGCGATCGTGGCGGAGGTCTCCGCGCGCGCCATGCCGCCAGATATCGCAAGCATAAGCAGAGCGGCGATCAGCGCGCGGGCGCCAAGCTTTACGGACATGGGATCGTCGGGTTGACGGTGAGCGTCGATCCATCGGCAAAGTCGATTGTCCCCTCGCTGGCAAAGCCGCCCGCGGGACAGCTCTTGGGGACAACCATGCCTCTGATATGGACGAGCTTGCTCTTTCCATGCACGTTCTCGTAATAGGCGACGTTGGCGGCGCCAAGCGTGGCGTACACACTTTCGATCGACGCGTCCGGAGCTCCGGGAAACGTCGAGATCGGCGGTACTTCGACGCTAAAGCCAAGTCCGTAGCGCTTTGGTGCGGGGACTTGTCTCGCAACGACAACGAGTTCCACGGCAACCGGCGCGACCGCGCTGGCGTAGACGAGAAAGACCAGGTGTCCGTGGCTCTTGGGAGCGAAGAAGAATTCGAGCGTGTATGGCTCTCGAATGGTTTCCCTCGGAAGCTCGACCAGCCCCACACCGCCGCCGAAGCCGACACGCGAGTCCTGTGGACAGCCACTCGGGCCGGCCTTTTCAAGCGTTGCGGGGGCACAGGTCACGGCGCCGCGCGTGTCCACCCCCATACCGGCAGGCGCGTACAGCGTGAACTTCCTTACCGGTGATGGTGCGCCTCCCGCGGTTGACGAGAAGTTCGCCGTCAGCGACAGGTTGGTCGAGGTGCCCAGCTTGTCCGGGGTAAAGCGGGCGTGGACCGTCAACGTCTCACCCGCCCACGCGATTGCCGCGAGGAGCAAGAACGTGCAGAGAGCGAGCGATACGAGCAGCACTCTCGCGCGGTGTCTCATGGCTGGAACCCCGACTTCTGGAAGCGAGGGACCGCGTTTCGCGCGTGCGGGACAGCGGTCTGGGCGCAAGGGATCACACCGCCACTATCGCACCCGATTACACCCTTACGAGATCCCATCGCACCTTCACGACCTCTCCCCAGATTTATGTTACCGATAGTAACACGAATCTTGACGGTATGTCGCACATGCCGCAAAGCGCTATTTCAGCGATCCCGACTGTTGAGTTCCTGTGCGAACCTGACAACAGAAGTGCGCTGGTAGAAGTCGACGGCGACGATCGCGCCCCTGGACTCCCGCTTTTGCAGACAGCGCTTGACGTGCGCGCGCAAAAACGCGGCACGGCCGATAGTCGCGTTGAGGGCTGGACTTGGCGGGAACGGCGGTATCCAGTAGTTGACGAGCAGCAGTGGACTGTCCGCTTCGCCCCGATAGCGCTTGCAGCTCAACTGATCGGGGCGCGTGGCGTCGAGCGGCGTGTCCTGGATGAACGAGAACGCAGGCATGTACCAGGCCGGCGATCCACCCTTCTCCTCGGCGAACACAACCAGGCGTTGCCCACGCTCGATCAACTCTCCCAGGGTTGGGAGCGGCTGGCTACGGTCGAACGTGGCCAGATAGCGCGCGAGCCCGGCACGCTCGAACGCCCGCTCGATGGTGGCAGCGGGAACGTAGTCCTCGACGATCACGATCACCACCTGGTCGGGATGGCCTTCCAGGAAACCTCTGATCACCTCCAGTTCCCGGTCCAGCGGCTCGGCTCCAAGCTCACACAAGGTGTGGCACAGGTAGGGCACCGGTGTGCCGCTCAGCGTTCCCACGCCGACACGCCCGGCGATCCGGTCGGCAAGGCGCAGGGCCCGCGGGGGAAGCTGTTCGGCGACCTTGTTCCGATCGGAGCCTTCAGCATCCAGATCGGTCCGCACCCGGCCCGTCGCCGGGTCATGCACCCCAAAATGAATATCGAGCAGCAGCGCTCGGATTCCATCGTCGAGCTGACGTGAAATACCGTAGCGCTGGTTGGCGAAATGCCAGCCGGGCTCGGCGGACGCGGCGAACGAGTTGTGCGTGCCGGCGAAGACGACTTCGTTGAGGCGACGCTCACACAGCGCCGCGGCGCCGTCGCAAGTCGACGGCGCCTTCTCCTCACTGTGCGCTTTCGACCCCGACCGGTTGACCACGAGGAGAACCGCCAGCGCGAGAACGACGAGGGCCACCAGCCTGGTCGCGCCGCGACTTGTGCGTCTTCGCCACGAACTGGATGTTCGGTCGGTATGGCTCATCGGCCCATGGAGGCTACGGAATGGGCGTCCCCGACAGCGTGCGACGCTTGTTGCTGTGACTAGAGATCGGTCTCCATCTCACGTCTCCCGTGAGCTTCGCAGTGGGCCCGATTTGTTACGCAGAGCCGGTTGGGCCTTATGCGGCGGGCCGTGGAGGCTAGGTCTGCCTCCGACTTGCCTCCGAGACGTTCGATCGAGGTTGAGGTGCCGGTCCATTCTCCGTCCGCGGCGGCGCTCATGATGGCGCCGTGCCCCGCATCAGCTTCTTCTACGGGATCGTCGTCACGATGTACTTCTACGACCACGATCCGCCCCACTTCCACGCCGAGTACGCCGAGCATCACGCGGCAATTGTGATCGGCACCAACGAGGTGCTTGTCGGCAGTCTCCCGAGTCGCGCGCTCAAGCTCGTGACCGAGTGGGCGAGTCTGCACCGCGAGGAACTGGAAACAGATTGGCAGATGGCTAAGGACGGAGATTCTCCCCAGGCCATCGACCCGTTGCCGTAAGATGAGCGCATGGAGTTCGTTCGCGTCACCTCTGTAGACGTGCTTGGTCACTACAAGCTCAGGCTTGGATTCAGCGATGGCAGCACACGCGACGTCGATCTCACCGGGGAGTTGCACGGCCCCGTCTTCGAGCCTCTGGCCGATCCCAGCTATTTCGCTCAGGTGCAGGTAGACGACCAGTTGGGCACCGTCGTGTGGCCCAACGGAGCCGACCTCGATCCCCTCGTGTTGCACGGGGACTTCGAGCCCGCCTCGCGTCTCGTCCATCACTGAGCGACGGCCGGACGCGTCACGTCCTGGCATCGGTGATGCCGTCATGACTGCCCCGGCTCCGCTTCCGGGAGCGTGACGACTGAAGGCTTGTCGGTTGTAGCCCGCTTGATGCGTTCGCGCGCCAAGCGCTCGGACGGGTGGCCGTAGAGTCGTTGCACGAGCCCCCCGCCGTCCTCGTGACCGAGTTGGTGGGCTACGTCCTGGTCGGGTAGTTCGACGTCGTTGAACAGCCACGAGCCACAGAAGTGACGTAGGTCATAGAAGTCCATCGAGGGCTTGCCGAAGCGGCAGCGAACTGGATGCCAGTAGTGCTGGGTGCAGCCTGTGAGGACACCGCCCTTCTTGCCTCGGAAGACCATCGAGTCACTGTCCACGGGCCGAGGCATTGTGAGCAAACCCGCCTTCGCGGGCGCGGTGAGCACGCTCGTGCAAGCGCCGCAACGGGAACGACTATCGAAGCCACTGCAAGAACGGCTGTTGCCTTCTCCCGAAGTTGTGTCTCAGTCTGTTCCTGTGCTCGAACCGAGGTGCTGGAAAGGTCGGATCGAGGGGACTCGCGTTGATACTCCCAACGAATCAGCCATGATGCGGCCGACTCGTCTGTTTGCAGGCGATAGGCGTAGGACTCGGTTCTGCAACGGCCATCCTTGACAACGATCACGTAGCGTACGAACAGCCGGACCGTGGTCCCGTGCAACTCCAGCGAGGAGCTGTCTCTGTCGACAAACCTCGTCACCTCGAAGGTGCCAGGATCGGCCGGCAGGGCGATCAGCGACAGTCGCGAGTCGCTGACTGTGCCGTTGAGAATGCCGTTGAGATGATCGGCGAAGCGCTGTGCTGCTCTACGCGACAGCTCGATGCCCGTTCTGGCCGATCCGGAGCAGCACCACGAGATCGCCCACGGCAGCATCCGCGTCGTCAAGCTCCCCGGCGGTGTACGCGCGGACAAACTCCGCCCGGCTCATGCCGATCCCACGACGCACCTCGCGTTCGAGATAAGCGTCGTACTCCTCGGGAGTGAACTCGATGATGGGGGTGCCTGCTGCGGTTTCGCTGCGCTTCATGGCTTTTCTTCCGTCGTGGCCTGTGCCTTGCTCCAGACAGAATGATAGACACGTCGGATGGCGCGGTCACTTCAAGGCCGCTTGCCGCCTCCCGCACGCAGCCACGCGTCGAGTTCGCTGCGCCTGAACAGGGTGCGGCTACCGTCCTTTACGAACGGGATGCGACGGGCGGACACGAGGCTGTAGACCCTCGACTTCGGGCAGCGCAGATACTCGGCCGCCTCTGCCACCGTCAGCCAGCCGTCGGGTTGGGCAGGTTTCGTCAAACGCGGCGCGAGCCTTTCGGCGAGCGTGTCGAGCGCGTCGTCATCGAGAGCGTCGAGCAGCACCTGGACGAACGTGGCGTTCATAGTGCGACCCACCTCATACGTGTATGCGCCCGGATGATTCGCGACGCCCGCCTGGCTGTCGGGGAGCGCTGCTTTCGAGGTAGTGCCATCGCGGTCATAGACCGCGACCCCACCCGACCGACCAACGACTTCGGAGCCGGATAGCGGCGGCGTAGTTGCTCTTCTTCGTAGGCCCTCATACTGACTATTGACCGTGAGAACGCCAAAGCGGCCAAGCAATTTAGGTTGGCGCGGAAGTTGGGGTGCGTTGGTGGCCGCCGTGACGTAGGTCAGCCTCCTCTTCGGGTAGCTCATTGGCCCAGGTGTGTGCGGGCTTAAACCACTGTCGGAGGAGGCTGGATGCAGAGGATGACGGACGTGACTGCGACTGTCCACGCGGGCGAGCCCGCGTGGACAGTCGGCATCGATCTGGGGCGCCGCGCGGCGCACGAAGCGGTGTTGCGGGCACCGGATGGGACCGACCGGCGGCTCCGGTTCACTCATTCCCGCGATGGCATCGACGGGTTCCTCGGAGAGCTTGCCGGGCTTGAGGGTCGCGTCCTGGTGATCATCGAGCCGACAGCTACGCGCTGGCAGGCACTCGCGGAGGAGCTTTCCGGAAAGGGCCTTGAGGTGCGCCAGGTTCACGCGGCGACCGTCGCGAAGCTGCGCGGCGCGCGGGACATCACGGGCGCCAAGTCCGATCGTGTCGATGCCCGCACCCTCGCCGGCGCCGTTGACTACTCCCATCTCGTGCGGCCCGACACGCCCGCGGTGGCGTGCGCGCACGCGCTGTGTCTCGAGCGGCTGCGGCTGCGCCGCGAGCGCCGTCGGCTTCGCGGCGCGGTCAAGACCTGTCTGGACACGATCTGGCCCGAGTTCCTGCAGACCTTCCGTGGCGGCGAGCGGGGCGTCACCGCCCGCGCCGTGATCGCTGTCACCGGCGGAGACCCCGCACGTGCAACCAGGCTCGGCGCGCAAGAGCTTGAGCGTCGAGTCCGGGCAGCCGCACCCGGCCGCCATATCGGGCACAACAAGATCAAGCAGCTGATCGAGAAGACCAGCCGCCCGGTCGGATACCGCGCTGCCAGAGGCGCCTACGCCGCCAGGCTGCAGCGGCTGATGCGGCGCCGTGCGCTCGTCGAAGGCCAGCTCGAAATGCTCGAGGAAGAGCTCTTGCACCTCTACCCCCGACTTCCCGGAGCGCAACGCCTGGACAGCCTGCCGGGTCTGAGAGAACTCGACCGGGCGCTTCTTCTCGCCGCCGCGGGCGACGTCCGCAGGCTGCGCTCGGCCCGCGCGCTCGGCAAGCTCGGCGGCTGCGCACCAATCGCAAGGGACTCCGGGCAAAGCACCCCGAAACGCAAGATCTCCGAGCGCTGCCGCTACCAGCTGCGCGACGCCGCCTTTCACGCCGCCAGACACATCATCAAAGCGTGCCCTGCCTTCCGGGCGCTTTACCGCGCACTGCGCCAAAGGCTCACCGCCAGACAAGCCGTGATCGCGTGCGCGAACCGGCTGCTGCGCGTGATCTGGCGCATGGTCAACAGCGACGTCGACTACAACCCCGCAAAGGTCGCCCCTGCCCTGAACCACTAGCCCACACCCAGCCACGGCTGTCGTCTCACGACACACCCGAGCGCAAGCCCGCATCCGCAATTTCGAGCCCTCGAGCTCGCGCCCGCAACAAGGGCCCCTGCGCACGCCAAAGACCGCATAAGGCCCCTGGCCACCAAGGCCGCACGCGCACCTAATCAGGCCACGGCGTGCCATCTCACCGCTCCCAGCAACCAGCAACGAGCACAGCCAGCAGCACCCAACAACCGCGCCAACAGCACGGACGAACACCCCTGCCAACACCAAACTTGACAAAACGCCAAAGGCCAGTTTCTCCGCTCGCTTCGACCCCGCAGCTTTCCGTCTGCATTCGACGCGCTCAGCGAACTTCTGCCGGACCATCTCAGCGGTCCCACTCCGGACCCATAGCGTCGAGCTTCGTCGCGCTAACGACGCTCAAAGGCGCCGTTGCAGACCAGATGCACAAGCGTCTAATCGCTGTGTGACGACTGTGTGACGAAGTCGGTGGCCGCTTTGCGGTGCTCACGGTCAATAGGTATGTGATGAGCGCAGCAAGCATCCCGGCAGCGCGTGGCGGCGACTACGCGCGATATTTGGACGGAAAGACGATTGCGCCGGAGCGCGGCGACTACTACCTGACCCCCGATGGCGAGTTGACTCAGGCTCCTGGGAGGTGGTTGGCGGACCCGCAAACGCTCGAACGGCTCGGTATCCAGGCCGATGCGCCGATGAGTGGCGAGGACTTCGTGGCGCTCATGGAAGGCCGCCATCCACAGACTGGTAGATGGTTGCGTCGTGCCGGTGCGGATGGCAGTCGTGGTGGTGGGACCGACGGCGTATTCAGCGCTCCCAAGTCCGTCTCGACTACCTGGGCGCTCGCCGACCCGTGGCAGCGAGAGCAGATCGAGAAAGCCCACACGAACGCCGTCGAGAAGGCGGTCGGTTACATGCGAGAGAGCGTTGGTGTCGTCCGTCGGCGTTATGGCGGCGAGGTCGTGGAGGAGCCCGCGAAGGACTTGATCGCGGTCGAGTATCGACACACCACCGCGCGCGGCGTCTCAGGTGCCGACGCTCCCGATCCGCAGCTCCACAGTCATGTAGTCATCACGAGCGCGGTACGCGAGGATGACCGGATCGTCGTGGTGGCCTCGCGGCCTGTGTTCCGTGCCGCTGGTGAGGTCGGTGCGTTTTACTGTTCCGCGCTCGCTCAAGAACTCGCCGCGCAGGGGTATCCGATCGAGCAGGCGACGGGGAAGGACGGCAAGTATTTCGAGATCGCCGGTGTCCCCGAGGAGCTGCGCGATGCCTTCTCGGGGCGCTCCAGGGAGGTCGCGCGGGCAGCCGATCGTTTCCGTGCTCGCTACGGTCGTGCGCCTGAGCGTGGCGAGCTGCGTGACCTCGCGCTGGAGAACCGCCGCGCGAAGAAACTCACCAACCGAGCCGACCTTGAGAACGTATGGAGGGACACCGCGAGCCGCTACGGGTTTGGTCCCGATGAGGCATTGCGGCTGCTCGCTGGCGAGCGCACCCGGCCAGCCGTCCGGCCGGTGGAGGATCGGATCGAGGAACGCCTCACCGACCGTCACGCCGTCTTCGAGTTGCGCGACCTGCACACCGTCGCATTGGAGCAGACCGCTGGCGAGCTGGCACCACAAGACGCGCTCAAGGTCGCCCACCAAATGATCGGTGATCGGCGAGTGCTGACGTTGGAGGGTGGGCGTATGACGACGCTCGCGGTACGCGCGCAAGAGCAGGCAATCGAACGACGAGCAGCCGTACTCGCCCGGCCCGCCGGACGCGATGTCGGCCATACCGCACGGATGAACGCTGCGCGCGAGGTCGCAGAGCGCATCGGGGCTCCGCTCACCGATGAGCAAGACATGGCGTTGCTCGTCCTGACGGGTCCCGAGCGCGCAAGCGTGCTGGTCGGCCCGGCGGGAACAGGGAAGGGTGTCGTGATCGACGCCGCAGCACGAGCAGAGCAACTGGCAGGTCGAGAAACAATCGGGATCGCCGTATCCGGTTCGACGGCCGAGCGGCTCGGTGCCGACAGTCCAGCACTTCAGGGGAACACACTGACGCTCGACGCGCTCACCGCACGCGCAAGCACTGGGAGCGTTCGTGTTGGTCCCGATACGACGGTCATCCTCGATGAGGCCGGGATGGTCGACCACAAGCGGCTCGGCACCCTCACCGAGCTGATCGAGCGCTCAGGAGCAAAGCTGATCGCGGTCGGCGACGGCAAGCAGCTCCCCTCGATAGGTCCCGGCGGCATGTTCGACTGGCTCACGGGCCGTGCGCCGACCGTGGAACTGGAGACGATCCACCGCACCACCGACCCGCACGAGCGGCGAGCGTGGCAAGCACTGCGCACGGGTGAACCCGAGCGTGCGATGGCCCATTACAAGGCCCGAGGACGGCTCCACCTCGCTGACACCCGCGACTGGGCCGCGGAGAGCGCCGTCCGGGCGTGGGCACAGCTCACCCGGGAAGTCGGGATCGACAAAGTCGAGCTGATCGCTGATTCCTCGAACAGGGAGATCGACAGGCTCAACGCCCGCGCACAACACCTCCGCGCCCAACGCGGCGAACTCGGCCCCGACGAACTCCCACTCACGAGCGTCCATTACGGGCTACGGCAAGGCGATCACGTCGCATTCATCGCCCAACATCGCCTCAGAGGCCAACCGCGCGTCGAGAACGGCACTCGCGGCCAGGTCACGAAAATCGACCAGGAGGGGACGCTCGTGCTTACCCTCGACGGGTCAGACCGCCGGTTGCGACTCGCACGCCAAGAGGCCGAGTCGCTGCGGCTCGCCTACGCCCAACATGTCTACCGCCAGCAAGGCGCGACCGTAGACCGCTCTGTCGTGCTCACTGGCGGCTGGCAAACGAGCAAGGAGACCGCCTACGTCCAAGCCACCCGCGCTCGCCACGGCACCGACTGGTACCTCGCCCGCGACCAACTCGGCGAAGAAGGCCAAGACCCCGACCGGATCACACGCCTCGCCAGGAACATGACTCGAAGCCGAGTACACACGCCATCCGTCGCTTACCACGAGGTCCCCGGCCCGTGGGACCCGACCCGCGACCCGCTACGCCTCAGCCGCCTGAGCCCGCACCTGGCTCAGCTACTGCGAACACCAGTACCCGACGCGCCCGAGCATGACATCGAACGCGGACGCTGATCAATAAATTGCCTCGGGTTTGCCACGACTGCACATCGTCGTGGGTGTCGCGCAAAGATGTGACCGGCGGGACCTTGCTGTGGCGGTCGATGAGTGGTGGGCGCTGGTGTTGGGGGTGATCCCCCGGAGGGTTTCTCAGGCGGCTGCGGCGGCCATTTGGTGCTTGTGGAGCTTCATCAGGTTGTGGGTGGCGGTGATCAGACGCCACTCCGAGCGTGCCGCGGATCTGCCTCGCCTGTGGAATTGGTTGATGCGGCGGTTGTGCTTGGTTTGAGCGAACACGGGCTCGACCATCGCCTTGCGTCTTCGGTAAAGCCCGCCGCCATAATCACCGGCCAACACGGTTCGCATAAACGCGTAGCGCCCGCCATCCCAGCCGCGGCGGGGTGTGTCGCGCTTGCCTGCGTCGGGCGGGATCAGTACCTGGATGCCGTTGCTCACGACGTTATCGATCTGCTCCTCGTTCCAATAGCCGCTGTCGGCCACCGCGACCCGGGCGTCTCGGTAACACCAATCGCGTGGAGTTCCTTCTTCGTCGCTTGAACCATCGGCTGTAGGTGACCGAAGTCCGGTGAGCTGGCGGTCACCTCGGCGGCGAGCACGATCTGATGCTCGTTCACCGCGGCCTGCGTGTTATAGCCCTGGGTGTAGCTGCGCGGGGTCTTCACGTTCCGCGAATCGAGGTCGGTCGTGTTGATCTTCCCCGCCGGGATCTCCGGCGGCTCGTAAGGCTTTGGTGGGCGACTGAGTCGTCGGCCTTGCGTGTCGCGCCCATGCGCCCGGTAGTGCTCATATGCCTCGTTCGCTTCGCGCTCGACCGCGAGGTTCTGCTGCAACCGTCGCCAAACCACGCCAAATGACCCTCCGGCAGCCAATCCCGCGGGTCCGGCGGCAACAAGAACACCTGCTCACGATCACACTCAAGAAAGTTCTGGGGCATACCCAGAAGTGTCTTAACCACCCCGGACAGACCCGAGGTTTACGCGACACCCACCATCCTAAGCGGCGACGCCATCAGCGCCGACGCTGGCTGTCGCTCGCGAAGACCCAGGTCGGCGATCCCTGGATCAGGGTGGTGTGGAGCCACGAGATCGTCACCTCACCTAGCCCGTATGAGAGCTGTCCGTTGCTCAGCCCGGGCCCGACGCCGTAGCTCGAACCACCGCCGCCCCCCGCGCCGAACTCGCCACCACCGCCGCCACCACCACCGAAGTAACCGCCACCTCCACCTCCCCCGGCGCCGCTGCTTCCCACGCTGGCCGCGCCGCCCTGACCACCGGTCAGGCTCGAACCCGGCGTCCCGTTGCCGCCGAGTGTGCCATCGGCTGAGTCCGGACTACCGCCGCCGCCACCGCCGCCACTCGTACCGCCGCCGCCGCCAGTGTCGCCCCCATAGCCCGCTGCGCCCTGGCCGCCGCCGCTCCCAGTGTCGGCTTGTCCACCACCACCGCTGTTCTCGCCTTCAATGTCCGGCTCGGTGCCTCCCCCACCACCGCCGCCCGCGATGACCAGTGGAGTGTCCGAGGGATCGAATATCCCTGAGTAGCCGCCGCCAGGGCCGCCCCCGATGGGATTTCCCTCTGTATCGCCTCCTGCGCCGCCGCCAGCATCGACCACCACCGACAAGACGCTGCCGGCGGCGACCGGCACTGCGGTGTCCTCGACGGACGCGCCTTGCCCGCCGAAAGCCCACGCGGACCCCGCGGCTGCGCCGGCCGCGACCACGTCCAGTGAGCTGACCCCGGCGGGCACCGTGAAGGTGTCTGTAAGCGCCGTGTAGCCTCCGCTTGAGTACGTGCACGTCGCAGTCGCGCCCGCAGACGAGTACACCCCGGACGTCCCACACGGTGAAAGCGCCGCAGTGACGGTTAGGAGTGCCGTTCCCTGGGCGGTGCCGTCGGTCGCGGTCACGGTATGAGGGCCGGCCACGCTGGCAGTGCACGTGGAGCCGGTGCAGGACCCGTCGGGGCTGATCGCCAACGTCGCGTTGGCGTCCGGGCCGACGTCGTTGCCACTGCCGTCTAGCCCGTCTACGGTGAACTGCTGCGCCTGCCCGACTGAGACCGACGCGGAGGCCGGCGACAAGCGTAGCGACACGAGTACGCCCATGACCCCAAGGCTATACCGAGCGGTCCCCCTCGCGCCGTCCTTATCGGTCACTGTGACTTCGAAGTCGCTGGTGCCCGCTGCGCTCGGCATACCGGAGATCACTCCGGTGCTCGGGTCGAGGCTCAGGCCTTCTGGCAGTGTGCCCTCGGTTACGGTCCAGGTGTAGGGCTCTTCGCCGCCTTCCGCCGTGAGCGTTTCCTGATAGGGAGTGCCTTCGGTCGCGTCGCTCAGGGTGGCAGGCTTGATCGTCAGTGCGCCGGTGACCGTAAGGCTGTACTTCTCGGTTTCCGTCGAGCCGAGTTTGTCTTTAACGGTGACTTCGAAGGTGCCACCGCCGGAGGTGGTGGGTGTGCCCGAGATCAGCCCGCTCGTTGGGTCGAGCGTGAGTCCTTCCGGCAGCTGTCCTGATGTGACGGCCCATGAGTAGGGTTCCTTGCCCCCGGTGACGCTGAGCGGCTCGGAGTAGGGGGCGCCCTCAGTAGCTTCATCGAGGTTCGAGGGCGTGATCGACATCGCTTCGTCGAGGGTGAAGATGTGTTCGTAGATCGTGTGTGGGCCGCTCTTGAGTTTGAGCAGCGGAACGATCAGTTCGCCCGTGAGCAGCACCGGTGCCGTGAGCTTCCACCAGGGCGTCGCGCTTCTTTCAGCCGCGAGGTTGAGCCCGCCGCGAAGCGAGATCTTGGGCCCGGCGATACCGTCGATGAGAACGAGGATGGTGGGTGTCAGGTTCGCCGCCACATCGCCGCTGGCTGTGAGGTCAGGCGGCGTGAACTGCAGGTGCGGATCGAAGCTTGCGATCGGCGCGAAACCGCCGGACTTGGTCCAGCCGATCCCAGCCGACGCGGAGAAGCCTGTTTCGGCGCTGGTGCTAGTCGCGGCTTCCGCGTGTGCGCTGCCGTCGAGGTATACCGTGACCTGGGAGGTGATCACGATCGGGATCACTCCGTCGACCAAGATGCGCTGCGTTGGAAGATTGAACTGCGAGACCGTCGTGCTCTTCAGCGAACACGTGAGGGCCCCCTGTATTTCTGCTTCGAGTCCTCCAGTGGCGCTCGCGTTGGCCGTCAGGCTCGCGCTTTGAAGACCGCCGAGCAACGTCCAGTCGGCCGTCAGTGCCATTGACGCGCTGAAGCCCGCTTCGGCCCCGAAGGACGCCGAGGCCGACCCCATGCAGGAGAACCGAGGCTTGGCGGCCGCCCTCGCCCTCGCGCTCTGGGCCGAGGTTGAGGTATCGATCGAGCCGTTCGACGCCGCTTCGAGGAGTGTCGCCGGCACTGTTTTGACGATCGTCTCGCCAGCCTTCGTGGTGACCGATGTCGCACGACCGAGAAACCCGTACGGTGTCACAGGTCCTTGACCCACGGCTATTAGCTGGCCGGCCTTCACGCTGTTTCCACCCGCATACACCAGCCGGCCCGAATCCCCCGGCGAGGGGACGGATTTGACGGCCGAGGATTCGAGCACGATCGCATGTACCCCGCTAGCGAGTGGGCCATTCGCATGCCCAACCCGAAGCCGCCGCGACGACGAAACCGCGACGACGTGTCCTGAGCGCACCGCGACGACACGCATCACGCTCACGCCTTGGTGCCGTTGCGCCTGAAATGTGAGTACGAAGACCCCCGCGCTAGTGGTTGTTCCAGATGCCACGGTCAGCCAACGCCGACCCGCTTTGCGCTGCGCTTGTACGAGCATCGCGCGCGCCGGATGGACGCGGCCGCGGACACTCGCAAGCCCACCGGCCGACACCGGTCGCGGAGCCGACACCGTAACCCCCGCTTGCCGCGCCTGCGCCGCCGTCACGCCCAGAGCCAATACGTAGGTGCAACATGCAGCAAACGCGGCGATCCTAGCGAGCATCCGAGCACGCCCTGAACCCCCCATGCAGCGATCCTACTGGCTTTGAGCAGTCCGCGCGTGCGGCTGCGAATACGCTGACGATAGCTCGCCTCACAGGGACGCCATCAATCGCAGACTCAATAAGCTCGAAGAGCGTGCTAGAAGCCGGTGGGCGATGACCGACCAGGGCGCAGACCCCCCCCCCTACCCCCGGACGACCGGCATGCGAGTGTGCTGCCTTTCCACGAGAGCGGGCGAGTTGCTGCTCTAGCCGGACGCTGTCGCTGTGGACGAGTTGCGAAACAGCCTGGCGCGCCAGCCTGCGCGCTTGATAGCCGATGTCCCAATCCACACCGCCAGGGACACACCTTTGGGGCCAGGTGGCCCCGATGGTGGCCTCAAGGCCCTTTTTGGGCGATAAACTCAGAGCCCAAAACAAAAGAATCCCGTTCAACCAAGCGGGATTCTTTAGATGGGCCCGCCAGGACTCGAACCTGGGACCAACCGATTATGAGGCGTGTTGGCTGGGCGGCTTATATGGCCGGCATCCTGTATGGATACTGAGGATTCGCGGTCCAGGCGCCGGGAGCGGTAGGCAATCAGTTGCCCGCAAATAGCGGGGTTTTCGGGGACGTTTGGGCGTATATGCCCAAACAGATGCGGATCGCCGCTCCAGATCGAGGTCGAAGCCCTTCCTTTCGTCCGGTCTTGGCGCTAGAGTGTGACCACAAGGTGACCACATCTCCAGCATGAAGAACATCGGCGTGCGCGAGTTTCGCGATCACGCCACCAAGTATCTGGCAGGCCCCGAGCCTGTCGCCGTCAACCGGCACGGGAAGGTGATCGGCTTCTACATCCCGCTTCGGCGAGACGAAGACGAGGTGCGCCACGCCGTCGCCCAGCTCGGGAAGGCAGTAGAGCAGGTGATCGACGAAACTGGCATCAGCGAGGACGAGTTGGCCGGTCTCTTCGACACGCGACGGCCCTTCCCTGGATGATTGTTGTCGCTGACGCCAGCGTCCCGCGTCCTCTCGGCGTCTGTCGAGCGAGCCAACGGGAACCTCGCCAAAGATCGTCTGCCACCGCTCCCACAAAAACTCACCCCCCACTCCCTGCGCCGCACCTTCGCGAGCATCCTCTACGCCCTCGGCGAAGATCCCGGAGTCGTCATGGATGAAATGGGACACACCGATCCCGCGCTTTCACTGCGCGTCTACCGGCAATCGATGCGGCGCGGCGAAGACGAGAAGCAGGCGCTTCGAACTCTCGTCGAGATGACAGACAACCGCGAGTAGAGCCGCGCCCGCTCTAAGCGTCGCTGTTAGCGGCGCGGTTTCGCGGTTTCGCGAATCTCGACCGCGATGACGTTCGGCGGCGGAACGGCCGGCATCGGGTTCGATGGGAGTGGCTTGGGTGAAGGAGGTGTATCGCTCATCAGTTGATAAGTGTAACGAGCAAGGCGGCTGCCAAGGCAAGTATCTCGGCCGTCAAGAAGACGATAGCCCGCGTTGCGCGCCGTGCGGCGTCTTCGAGGATTACTTGGTTGTGCTTGTAGCCGTTGTCGAGATAGCCCGCTGCGGCCGCCTGCATCTGTCGAAGGTCGGCATCGTTTGCCTTCGCCGTCTCAAGCAGCTCGCCACCGAGCAGGCCGACATGAACACCGCGAGGAAGCAGGGCAGCGCCGCACTCACGCACACACAGCGCATATGCCACCGCAGCAATACCGAACGGGATCGCCACACCAGCCGGCCCGTGACCAACCGCGAGGGCGGCAACAGGAACGACTATCGACGCCGCTGCAAGAACGGCGGTTGCCTTCTCCCGAAGTTGTGTCTCGGTCTGTTCCTGCGCTCGAACGGATGTGTTGGAAAGTTCGAGCGCAAGTTCCTCTGGGGTTGTGGCCATTACAACAAGCTACGTGCCGCATAGGACGGGACTCGCTCGCCTGCCCTGTTAGTGCGTCGCAGAACCCGGTTAGCGGTCTCGTTTGGGCACATATGGGCACACGAGCCACCGATCTGCCTCCCAAACAACCCTCACGCCGAACCGCTTAACCCGGCGAATCCCGCATGGTTGCTAGGGATTCCTTAGTGGGCCCGCCAGGACTCGAACCTGGGACCAACCGATTATGAGTGCGCTACGGGCTTTGCGGCTGTTTGCGACTGCTAGCTGATTTGGCTCAACCGTGCGGTTTTTTGGGGGCGGGCGCCGGGTGTGTTTTGCACCGCCTCCGGACCTTCGGTGGCCCCAAGGTGGCCCCGAGCGTCCCCCAGGATGTCGTCCCACGCATCCGCGCTGCCGAGCCCGTCGTCGACCTGGTGGATGTAGACGTTCATCGTCGTGGTGAGCTGTGAATGGCGTAGCCAGCCCTGCACCTGCTTGAGGCTCTTGCCGTGCGCGAGCAGCAGCGATCCGCACGCCTTGCGGAAAGCGTGGAACGCGACCCCCTGGTAGTCCCACACGGGCTCCTCGATGTCCTCCCCTCCCCTGCGCACCGTCACCGTTCCCGTCTGCACGGCGATCCCGGCGTCGATCAGCGCGGGGTGCAGCACGCGGTTGTAGACGTTGTGGTAGCTCAACGGCGTGCCCGTGGCGGACGGGAACACCGGAGCGTCGGTCGCCACGTCCTCGGGCCGCAGCTCGGTCAACCACGCCGCCATCGAAGCCGACAGCGGCACGCGCGCATAGCTCGCCTCGGTCTTGAGCTTCTTGCGCTCGCCACGGTAGACCTGCTCGGCGACCATGATGTGAGGATCGTCGCCCAGGTGGACGTGCTCCCAGGTCAGTCCCAGCAGCTCGCCGATCCGTACGCCCGTCTGCGCAAGCAAGGTGAAGAACGCGCGCCAAGACACCGGCATCGCGGCCAAGATTGCCATAACGTCTTCTGCGGTCAGCGCGCGCGGGGGCGGCTTGCGGTGCTGCCGCTTCGCAGTGTCAGACGGCACGTACCTGACGCCAGCCGCCGGATTGGAGCCAAGGTCGCCATCTTCGACGGCCGACGCAAGCATGACCGACAGCGCGGCCTTGGCGCGACGGATCGTGCTCGGTGTCGCGTCTCGACGCTCAAGCTGGCGTAGCCAGTCGCGCACGTCGGGCGCCGCCAATTCGCGCATCCGAATCCGAGCGATAGGCAACGGCAGGATGTGCAGTCGAAAGCTGATCTCGTACTCCCGCCGCGTGGACTTCTCAAGCCCCCGACTCGTACGACCTCGATAGGCGGGAAACCACGTCTCGTAGTAGGTAGCCACGGTCAACGACGATTGCGGCCGACGACCGCCCTTGCCCGACCCGAGGTTCGCCTTGAACTCTCGCGCCAACTCAAAGGTGGCGAACATCTGCTTGTGCTCCTGGCCACGCTCCTTCCACCGGACCACGTATGGGCATTTGCAGCGGCCGTTGCCTTTGCACCCGCCAGCGTGCCGGCGATAGATGCCGGGGACACTCGTCTTCTCTAGCTTGCGCTTGTCGGTCATCACACCTCCATTTGATCGTAGGAGGTGTATCGGTTGGAAACTCCCATCAGACGCTCAACTCGTCTGCCTTCAGAGCTGCGCGCGACGCGCACATGACGCGCTTGTTGATCCGTGTCACGAGACCCATTGCCTCCAGCTCGGCCAGCGCATCGACGACGGCGACTCGGTTGCCTTCGCCCTTCTCGCGGATCATCTCCTCAACGGTCCACGGCCTGTCTTCGGCGAGCAGCGAGAAGAGGACGCCCTGGGGGCTTGTGGGCGGGACGGAATCGGTACTCATGGTTCCTCCTTGTGGTTGGAGGCCCCGGAGGACTGCTCGGGCAAGGAAGCCGCGCTGCCGGACTGGTAGCTTGGCTGGCGTGCCGGGAGTTGACGCTCTCGGTGCCACGCGGGGCGGCTGCTACTGGCGGCGCGCCCCGCATCTGCATATGGAATGAAGACCAGTCTATATGCTTACACGCATGTGGTCAAGCGCATGGACTTGAGCGCCTATGCGTGAAAGTCTCCGTGCTATGCCACCACGACTTCCAGGCGACCCTGACCTTGGCCGAGCCGTCCGTCGCCTGCGCGAGGAGCGCGGGCTTACGCAAGAAGAGCTCGCCAGCCGCGCGGGGACAACGTTCGGCACGGTCAGCCGTGTGGAGTCGGCAAAGAGCGCACCCGCCTGGTGGACCGTGCGCAAGATCGCCGAGGCCCTTGGCATCTCAATGGCGGAGCTGGCCGCCGCGGTCGAAGCCGAGCGCTGAGCGGCCGACCGTCCGCTCCGAACAGGTGCGGCAGCTCTATTGCGCGAGCCGTCTGCCGTCAAAGCCGTCGATCGACGCTTCGAGCTGCTGCTGCCAGTCGTCGCGCTTCGGCTTTACGCCCCACTCGGCGATCAGGTGCCACAGGACCAGCTCGAGCGGTACACGAAGCGTCGGGATGTGGAGCCGGTCGGCCTGCTGACCGTCGGGGAACGCTCCACGCACGTGAACGTGCGCACGGGCGTACGGGTAGTCCGAGCGCGGGGAATCGCGCTGATACTCCCAACGGATGAGCCACGAAGCCCGCGATCTGCCAGTTTGAAGACGATAGGCATAAGACTCGATGCTGAAGTCGCCGTCTTTGACAACGATCACGTAGCGTACGAACAGGTGGACTGTGGTCCCATGCAACTCCAGCGGTGCGGTGTCTCCGTCTATGAGCCTCGTCAACTCGAAGGTGCCGGGATCACCCGGCAACTGAATCAGCGACAGCCGCGAGTCGCTGACCGTGCTGTTGAGAACGCCGTTGAGACGATCTACGAGGCGCTGCGCTGCCCTACGCGACAGCTCGATGCCCGTTCTGGCCGATCCGGAGCAGCCCGACCAGCTCGCCCACGGCGGCGTCCGCGTCGTCAAGCTCGCCGGCGCTGTACGCGCGGACGAACTCCGCCCGACTCATCCCGACCCCACGACGAACCTCCCGTTCGAGATAGGCGTCGTACTCCTCGGGAGTGAACTCGATGATCGGGGTACCGGCTTCTGTTTCGCTGCGCTTCATGGCTTTTCTTCCGTCGTGGCTGTGCCTTGCTCCAGACAGAATGATAGACAGGCCGGATGGCAGGGTCGTTTCATGGTCGCGTGCCGCCTCCCCGACGTAGCCACGAGTCAAGCTCGCTGCGCCTGAACAGCGTCCGGCTGCCGTCCTTCACGAACGGGATGCGACGGGCGGACACGAGGCTGTAGACCCTCGACTTCGGGCAACGCAGATACTCCGCCGCCTCCCCCACTGTCAGCCAGCCGTCGGTTTGGGCAGGCTGACCCAAACGCGGCGCGAGTCTTTCGGCGAGCGTGTCGAGCGCGTCGCCGTCGAGCGCGTCGAGCAGGACCTGGACGAACGTGGCGCTCACGGGGCGGCCCAGTTCGTACGTGGACGCGCCCAGATGATTCGTGAAGCCTGCCTGGCTGCCGGGAAGCGCCGCCTTGGAGTTGGTGCCATCGAGGTCATAGACCACGACCCCACCCGACCGGCCAACGACTTCAGCACCGACGAGCAGCGACGTAGTTGGTCTACTTCATAAGCCCTCATACAGTTATTGACCGTAAGCACGCCCAAACGGCCACGCAATTTAGGTTGGCGCGGAAGTTGGGGTGCGTTGGTGGCCGCCGTGACGTAGGTCAGCCTCCTCTTCGGGTAGCTCATTGGCCCAGGTGTGTGCGGGCTTAAACCACTGTCGGAGGAGGCTGGATGCAGAGGATGACGGACGTGACTGCGACTGTCCACGCGGGCGAGCCCGCGTGGACAGTCGGCATCGATCTGGGGCGCCGCGCGGCGCACGAAGCGGTGTTGCGGGCACCGGATGGGACCGACCGGCGGCTCCGGTTCACTCATTCCCGCGATGGCATCGACGGGTTCCTCGGAGAGCTTGCCGGGCTTGAGGGTCGCGTCCTGGTGATCATCGAGCCGACAGCTACGCGCTGGCAGGCACTCGCGGAGGAGCTTTCCGGAAAGGGCCTTGAGGTGCGCCAGGTTCACGCGGCGACCGTCGCGAAGCTGCGCGGCGCGCGGGACATCACGGGCGCCAAGTCCGATCGTGTCGATGCCCGCACCCTCGCCGGCGCCGTTGACTACTCCCATCTCGTGCGGCCCGACACGCCCGCGGTGGCGTGCGCGCACGCGCTGTGTCTCGAGCGGCTGCGGCTGCGCCGCGAGCGCCGTCGGCTTCGCGGCGCGGTCAAGACCTGTCTGGACACGATCTGGCCCGAGTTCCTGCAGACCTTCCGTGGCGGCGAGCGGGGCGTCACCGCCCGCGCCGTGATCGCTGTCACCGGCGGAGACCCCGCACGTGCAACCAGGCTCGGCGCGCAAGAGCTTGAGCGTCGAGTCCGGGCAGCCGCACCCGGCCGCCATATCGGGCACAACAAGATCAAGCAGCTGATCGAGAAGACCAGCCGCCCGGTCGGATACCGCGCTGCCAGAGGCGCCTACGCCGCCAGGCTGCAGCGGCTGATGCGGCGCCGTGCGCTCGTCGAAGGCCAGCTCGAAATGCTCGAGGAAGAGCTCTTGCACCTCTACCCCCGACTTCCCGGAGCGCAACGCCTGGACAGCCTGCCGGGTCTGAGAGAACTCGACCGGGCGCTTCTTCTCGCCGCCGCGGGCGACGTCCGCAGGCTGCGCTCGGCCCGCGCGCTCGGCAAGCTCGGCGGCTGCGCACCAATCGCAAGGGACTCCGGGCAAAGCACCCCGAAACGCAAGATCTCCGAGCGCTGCCGCTACCAGCTGCGCGACGCCGCCTTTCACGCCGCCAGACACATCATCAAAGCGTGCCCTGCCTTCCGGGCGCTTTACCGCGCACTGCGCCAAAGGCTCACCGCCAGACAAGCCGTGATCGCGTGCGCGAACCGGCTGCTGCGCGTGATCTGGCGCATGGTCAACAGCGACGTCGACTACAACCCCGCAAAGGTCGCCCCTGCCCTGAACCACTAGCCCACACCCAGCCACGGCTGTCGTCTCACGACACACCCGAGCGCAAGCCCGCATCCGCAATTTCGAGCCCTCGAGCTCGCGCCCGCAACAAGGGCCCCTGCGCACGCCAAAGACCGCATAAGGCCCCTGGCCACCAAGGCCGCACGCGCACCTAATCAGGCCACGGCGTGCCATCTCACCGCTCCCAGCAACCAGCAACGAGCACAGCCAGCAGCACCCAACAACCGCGCCAACAGCACGGACGAACACCCCTGCCAACACCAAACTTGACAAAACGCCAAAGGCCAGTTGTCCAGACGCTTCTAACAAGCGCCGACGGCGCATCCTCTACCCACCGACCTGACCCGAGTTCCGCCGAGCACACGACCACCCATCGCCTGCAAGGTCGCCTCCGCGCCGCATCGCCCGCGACGCTCCAAACAGCCACGACAAACAGCCACGACAGACAACATGCACAAGAGTGCGTGCGCTGTGTGACGACTGTGTGAGCAAGTCGGTGGCCGTTTCGGCCTTCTCACGGTCATCACTTCATGTGATGACCGCAGCGAGCATCCCGGCGGCGCGTGGTGGCGACTACGCCCGATATCTGGAGGGGAAGACCGTCGCGCCCGAGCGCGGCGACTACTACCTGACCCCCGACGGCGAGATGACCCAGGCTCCGGGAAGATGGTTGGCCGACTCAGAGACGCTTGAAAGGCTCGGCATCCGGGCGGACACACCAATGAGCGGCGAGGACTTCGTTGCGCTCATGGAAGGTCGCCATCCACAGACAGCGCGGTGGCTTCGGCGTGCCGGTGCCGACGGCAGCCGTGGCGGTGGGATCGACGGCGTTTTCAGCGCGCCGAAGTCGGTATCGACCACTTGGGCACTTGCCGATTCATGGCAGCGAGAGCAGATCGAGAAAGCCCACGCAAACGCGGTCGAGCAGGCGGTCGCCTACATGCGCGAGAACGTTGGCGTCGTCCGTCGCCGCTATGGCGGCGAGGTCATCGAGGAGCCAGCCAAGGACTTGATCGCAGTCGAGTACCAGCACACAACGGCGCGCGGTGTCTCAGGAGCCGACGCGCCCGATCCGCAGCTCCACAGTCATGTCGTCATCACGAGCGCGGTGCGCGAGGACGATCGGATCGTTGCGGTGGCCTCCCGGCCGGTATTTCGTTCGGCGGGCGAGGTCGGCGCCTTCTACCGCTCTGCGCTTGCACAGGAACTCGCCGCACAGGGGTACGCAATCGAACAGGCGACCGGCAGGGACGGCAAGTATTTCGAGATCGCGGGTGTCCCCGAGGAGCTGCGTGATGCCTTCTCGGGACGCTCCAGGGAGGTCGCGCGAGCCGCCGACCGCTTCCGTGCGCGCTACGGTCGAGCGCCTGAGCGTGGCGAGCTGCGCGACCTCGCGCTCGAGAACCGTCGCGCGAAGAAGCTCACCAACCGAGCTGACCTTGAGAACGTGTGGAGGGACACCGCGAGCCGCTATGGGTTCGGTCCCGATGAGGCGTTGCGACTGCTCGCCGGCGAGCGCAGCCGGCCTGCCATTCGGTCGGTGGAGGATCGGATCGAGGAACGTCTCACCGAGCGTCACGCCGTCTTCGAGCTGCGCGACCTGCACACCGTCGCCCTGGAGCAGACCGCCGGAGAACTGGCGCCGCATGAAGCGCTCGACGTAGCGCGGGAGATGATCCGGGATCGGCGCGTGTTGACACTTGAGGGTGGCCGGATGACAACGCTCGCTGTCCGCGCACAGGAGCAGGCAATCGAACGACGGGCCGCCGTACTTGCCCGACCCGCCGGACGCGATGTCAGCCACACCGCACAGATGAACGCGGCACGGGAGGTCGCCGAGCGTATCGGCGCTCCGCTCACTGATGAGCAAGACATGGCGTTGCTCGTCCTGACTGGTCCCGAGCGTGCAACCGTGCTCGTCGGCCCGGCAGGAACGGGGAAGGGCGTCGTGATCGACGCCGCCGCACGAGCGGAGCAACTGGCAGGTCGTGAAACGATCGGGATCGCTGTCTCCGGCTCGACGGCTGAGCGGCTTGGAGCCGACAGCCCTGCGCTTCAAGGAAACACGATGACGCTCGACGCGCTCACCGCCCGAGCAAATACCGGAAGCGTCCATGTTGGTCCCGACACGACGATCATTCTCGATGAGGCCGGGATGGTCGACCACAAGCGCCTCGACGCGCTCACCGAGCTGGTGGAGGGTTCAAGAGCGAAGCTGATCGCGGTTGGCGACGGCCAGCAGCTCCCCTCGATAGGTCCGGGTGGCATGTTCGACCGGCTCACAGGCCACGCGCCGACAGTGGAACTGGAGAGGATCCACCGCACAACCGACCCACAAGAGCAACGAGCGTGGCAAGCGCTACGAGCGGGCGAACCCGAGCGCGCGATGGCCCACTACAAGGCTCAAGGACGGCTCCACCTCGCCGACACCCGCGACCATGCCGCCGAGAGCGCCGTCCAAGCCTGGGCAGAACTCACCAGAGAAGCCGGGATCGACAAAGTCGCGCTGATCGCAGATTCCACGAACAAGGAGATCGACAGGCTCAACGCCCGCGCACAACACCTCCGCGCCCAGCGCGGCGAACTCGGCCCAGACGAACTTCCGCTCTCAAGCGTCCATTACGGGCTACGGCAAGGCGACCGCGTCGCGTTCATCGCCCAACACCGCCCGCAAGGCCAACCACGCGTCGAGAACGGTACTCGCGGCCAAGTCACGAACATCGACCAGGAGGGAAGGCTGACGCTCGCGCTCGACGGATCAGACCGCCGGCTGCAAATTGCACGTCAAGACGCGGAGTCGCTGCGGCTCGCCTACGCCCAACACGTCTACCGGCAACAGGGCGCGACAGTCGATCGTGCCGTGGTGCTCACCGGCGGCTGGCAAACAAGCCGAGAGTCGGCCTACGTACAAGCCACCCGCGCCCGCCACGGCACCGACTGGTACCTCGCCCGCGACCAACTCGGCAACGAAGGACAAGATCCCGACCAGATCACACGCCTCGCCGGACGGATGACCCGAAGTCGAGCACACACACCATCCGTCACTCACCGAGAAACCCCAGGCTCGTCGTGGGATCCCAGCCGCGATCCGCTACGCCTCAGCAGGCTGATTCCTCATGTGGACCAGCTCTTGCGAACACCAGCACGCGACGCGCCTGATCACGACATCGGACGCGGACGGTGACCGATAGGTTGTCTCAGGTCGCAACTACCGCGTGTCGTCCCAATCGCGCATCTCGTCTCGGGCCGACGACGTGCCTGCTCAAACCGAGGCGGTACGGCGACAGGCTGCGACGGTACGCCCGCGAGTGTCGGCGAGGGAGCGATGCCGACCTCGGCGGCATGGGTCAAGCCGCACGCTGAGTCTGGTACCGCACCCAGCGCACCTCGGCGTCTGGGGTCTGCTCTAGCGTCATCTTCTTGACGGTCTGTTCGGCAACCCGCCGCCGGGGCGACGCGACGGCACGCTGCGGTGTATACCCGCGAAAGAGAGTCGGGGCGATCGGGTCCACTCGTTCTTCAAGTAGCGGCGCTGAGATGAACGGCGGGTTGGTCCCCGGGCGGCGAAACCATTCATCGACCGCGAGCGCCTTGACGGAGGCGTTGATGTGGCTCGCCTGTATGCGGTCGCCGATGATCCATGGCTCATCGGCACTCTCGACCCACGTCATCAAAAGCGCGTGACGCGGGTCCAATGTGAAGCGCCCCTCGAACGTGCCCATCATGCCGAACGGCGGGATCGCGGACTCCGGCCCAAGCCGGTCTGGTCTCGCCCACGGGATCAGGATGACCGGCTGATCGCAGCCTATGAGCAGGTCCTCGGCGAACTCGATGATCGTCCAGTGCATACTCAGCAAGGGGCTTGCGACGCGGTTCACCTGTCGAATGACCTGCTGAGCGTGCATGTGCGGACTCTTGAGCAGCTCGGCGTAGGGAGCGATCCCGGCCTCGTCGAGGTTGTGCTTGGCTGCAGTCTCGCCGAGCGCATCAATCGCCGCATCCTTGCCGACCTCGCCCAGAAACGTCGTGAAGGCTCGCGTGCGAACGATGTGCAGGGATACGAACCGTGCAAGCGCTATGCGATCCCCGTCCGTCAGGGGCCAGCGAGACTCAAGATTCCTGAACAAGGAGAGTGCATCAGACTCAATGCGGGCGAGGATTCCCTCGACCTTCTCGGCGAGGTCTGGCGGGCCCCAGTAGTCGAACTCGTAGCCGACGCCGTTTGGGCCTTCGTCGTATTGGCCCTTCAGTCGGTGATGCACCGTGACCTGCTTGCCACCGGGCGTGGTACCAGCGAAGCGCCGCACGAGCCCGGCGCTCACGGTGTGGTTCTTTCTCCAAGCGTTGGTACTCATCGACCAATCGATGGTAGACGCCAGGGCGGCCGGTTTAGTCGCGGCGCCCGGACGCGCCCGCTCTGCCGGCAAAAGCGCTAGCGATGCCCGTGAACAGGACTAGTCATGCTGCGGTGCTCCGAAGCACTCCGACGGTCACTTGGCGATGACCTAGATGACTGGAGGGTGAAGCTGCCTTCGAGGGGAGCATCGAGGTTGCCAACGGAGGTAGCAGAGCTGCTTTCGGCGGTAGGAGGGCTGAGGGCGCGGACTAGGCGACCGGCGCTGTCGAGCCATTCGATCCGCGTCGGCTCGGTTTCATCCACAGTCTTGTCCCACTGCAACGTGATACGGCGACGTTGGGCCGTAGGACGCTGGGCCGTGGTGGGGTGCGTCGTCACGATCACGGGCTCCATCCGTTGCAGCCGTTCCAGCCGTTTCAGTTCAGCCTCGACACGAGGCGTCGGCGGTGGTGGTGTAAACAGGAAAGTGTTTTCGCTGACCGGCACGGTGATCGCGGACGTTTCCCTGTATTCGATCCGAACCGAAGCGACACCATCGGGCACCAGTTCGACGGTCGGTTCCTTGTACAAGTCGTCCGACTGGAATATCCGCTCACCTTCGTCGATTGCAGCGAACGGCTCGCATCCTTGGGGAGGTTCGTTTTCACCGCCTCCCATCTCGATGATGCAGTCGACCGGCTCAACCAGGCGCCGGTGCTGCTCTTCGACCAGTGCGCGCCGAGCACGCTCCCCGCCCGCCAGACAGTGGGCCGGGACGACTGCTTCGGGCCGTCCGTACGCCGGGATCACGAAATAGCGTCTACCGTCGGGGAGCCTCGTTAGCTGGCGGACGTAGGCGGGGTAGTAGCTCGAGAGCTTGTAGGTCTTGTAGAGCTCGCGGCCCAGTCCGTTGGCCGCCAGGTTCAGCCCCGGAGGCTCATCGCTCGGTAGCCGGGGTCTGCGAAAGATGGTGAAGCTGGACAAGATCGCGGCGTCCAGCGGAGTCGAGAGCGCCTTGGGGAGCGGCCGCCGGGGTCCAAGCAACCCCCGCTTGCTGAATTCGGGCGGTATGCAGGACGGGGACAGGCGTACTACGCTCGCTGTCGCCGTCCCTGCGGAGGAACCGCAGGCAGCGAGAATGAGGCCAAGCGCTGCAATCAACACGACCAGGCCGCTCATGCAGGCAAACCGCAGCCAGGCGCGATCCCAGCAAAGCAGCTGGTCACTCACCTACAACGCCCCGCGCTCTGGGCCGCGAGGACCAACCTCTTACCGAGCATGCACGCCACGCATAGAAACTACCCCAAGCGGGTCTCGGAGCGAGCCAAGGTGTGAGCGAGCGCGCTGTCCTTGGACGACGGGATGCTGGCGCTTACGGGTGGGAGGCAAACGTCTAATCATCGCGACGCTCCGTTTGCCCACTGGACGACAAGTAAGCCATCTGGCGCGGCAGTCCGCGCACTCCGCTACCCGGTATCACGCCGCATTCACTATTGGTCTCGCTCGTAAGTTCGCGCACGTATCCGGTGGGCCAGTCGGAGACCACGAGCGCGGTCTACTCGTCCGCGAGCGACGCCAGCGCGCGGACGTAGTACCGATCGCGCAGCGCCGATCCGATGGCGAGCAGGTCCCATGCGTGCCCGCTCGCGACTTGGCTGTCCCCTGCCTTGTCGTTGTAGTGCGGCGCGACGATCCCTTCGTCAGCCAGTGATTCTGCGAAATCGACGTTTGGATCGATGCGATTTCCATTGCCGGTGCGGGAATACTGGTCTGGCCCGTCAGCGAGGCGGAGCACTTGCGGGCAGATACGCACGGCCAACACGTCGTTGTAAATGTCGCCGTACAAGTCTGTCGATCCGAGCGCAGCGGCGAGGTCGAGGAGCACGGGAGCTATGAGTGAGTCTGGGCGCCGTTCGAGCTGCACGCTTTCGAACGGGCCGCCGATCAGATATTCGACCTCTTCATCGGAAGTCGCGTCTTCGCGCGCGAGGCCGAGCGCGTCGCGTTCGTAACGATCGCACAGCCAGATGGTGCATCTCTTGAGATGCGTCTCCGCCGCTACTCGATCGACGCTCGCGAGCGCGAGGACGGCGGGGATGACGCTCACGGCATACTGGTCGCTGATCGGATGGGCTACGCCGGGCTGCTTCTCGCAGAGCGTCACCAGCCACCGCGAGATCTCCCCCCACAGCTCCGGGTCGGACTCCTTCACCAGCAGCGCCAGCAAACCAAGGATCTCGGCCAGCCTCACGCAGCGCACGGGGTACGTCACCCATCCCCCGAACTCGATGTCATTGAGCAGCGGGTGCTCCAGCAGCTCGTCGCCACACTTCTCCCACAGCGCGCGGGCATACGCCTCGAACAGTGATCTTGCCGCGGTGGCCGACATGTCATCGGGCAGGTTTGTCGCTCCCGAGGCCCACACCGCGCGCACGAGGCACAACGCAAGATGACAAGCAAGGTCGAGTCGATCAACGCCCCGTAGCTTCTCGCAGACCAACGCTGCCTCTATCACCCCGAGCCCGGCCAGTCGCTCCGGCTCCCACGCCATCCACCGACGCGAGAACACCTCCAGCTCTGGCATCGTCACCGAACGCGCCTCGGCAGCGCCCAAGATCGACATGAGCTGGCCGTCGATCGACCCGCTCAGCACCGACTCGGGATCACTCGCGAGGTGGCCGAGCAGGATGTCGCGATCCCACAGCTCCAGCTCGGGCTCGCCTCTCTCGTTGGCCCGCTTGTTGTAATCGCCGTAAAGCTCCGGCGCGTTGCCCACGAGCCGGCCGGTCGTGACCAACACTGGGCGGCGCGGCAGCTCTGTGTTGAACGCTCCATGTCCGAGGTTGACAACGCGCAGCTCGTCAAGCTGGCCGGTGAGCGTTCTCCACTCAGGTTGCCCTATGTCACCCGCCTTCGACTGGAAGCCCCACTGCTCGCCATCGCGTCGGGCGATCACGTCCTTCCCGAACTCGCGCGCGCCGTGGACCAGCCGCACGGACGCAAACCCGCGCGCCCGCAACAGAGCCATCAAAGGCTCGTCAAACGCCCGCTCGGAGACGGACTCAAGATAGGCGGCGACGGCGTCGCTTAGCAAGCAACTCCTCCAGCTTGCGGGCTTTCAACTCCTCGATCATCTTCACTTGCTCGGGCGTCGGCTGGGGGAGCTTCGACGCCGTGTCTGGGTGCATGACCAGAGATGGTGTTGACAGCTCGTCGTTCTCATCAAGTCTCCATTCCATCTTGTCGAGCATCTCGTACAGCATCGCGAAGGTGAGCGGGCGCCCTCCCGCGTCAAGGGTGTTCCCGGTGGCGGTGGTGATCTTGCCGAGGTTCCCGTAGAGCATTTTCGCTAGCTGCTCGGCGTACCCGTCAGCGGCCTCGACGAGTTTCACCTGTAGAGCCTCGAAGTTCCCATCGCGCACATCCTCCGCTTTGACGCCAAGCTCGAATCCGACGGGCTCCGCTGGAAGGTCAAGCGCGATGTCGTCCCGCGTCTCCACGACGCTCGACACGGTGCCCTTCATCGGCACTACCTTGATCTGGCTGAGCACCGGGTCGCTTTCCCTTGCGAGATTCTTCGTCACCCACCAGACAACTTGACCGCACGCGAGGTTGTAGCCGGGAAGCGCGAAGGGCATCCATCAATTGTCCCTCACGCTTCGGCTACTTTGCGCGCCAGTACGCTGTGCGGCATGGCTAGCCGCCTCCCGCTCAAGCCCGGTGCGACGCCCGAGCGAGCCCTGGAGATCCTGGACGAGCTCCTAATCGAGCTGCGTAACCTGCCCGGCAAGTCCGCCGTCTCCACCGATGTCTGGGAGACGTTTCGTCGGAGACAGCAGGACTACATGACCTGGGTCGACAAGGCCGAAAGCCAGCTCGGGAACTTCACCGACGAGCTGCGAATCGACTCGCTCCTGCACACTCGGGGCTATTGGGCGATCCGAGAAGCGCACCCGCAGACTCCATGGCCCGCGCATCCGATCGAAAGCGAGATCAGACTCCAGAAAGCCACCCTGGAGCGTGTTGCAGAGGACTTGAAGCGCCGCATCGAGCGAGCGACGGAAGCAGCCGGACATATCGCAGTCTTGGACACCCATCTTCTACTGCACTTCCTGCCACCCGAGCAGGTGAACTGGAGGGAGATCGTCGGTGTCGAGCCTGTGCGCCTGTTCCTGCCGATCACCGTCGTTGACGAGCTCGACGAGCTCAAGTACACGGGCAAGGACAAGGTGCGCGGCAGAGCACGCGCCGCGCTCACAAATCTCGAGCGAGATGTCGGGCCTGGTGGCTCGCCGGGCAGAGTGCGGGAGGACGTGACGATCGAGGTCCAGCTGGCGTTCTCGGATGACCCGCGCGACCCGGATGCGGACCGCTCAATCATATCCGTCTGCACCGAACTTGAACAGCTAATGGGGAAGCCCAACAAGGTGTCGCTCGTGACTGGCGACGCTGGAATGAGGCTCCGGGCGGCGCAGCGTGACGTGAGAGTCGTGGCGATGCCCGAGAAGTATCTGCGCGCCCCTGATAAGAGCGGCGAGTAGGATCTCTCTGCTGGCCGACGCCCGGATTACGCAGGAGCCACGGCGGCGCACAACCACAGCAACAGGCTCGACTTTGCTCTTGGAGATGGCGTGTGCCAACGTGGGCGTGGTCAGCCGGTTAGGACAGCAGCTGCGATCTTCTGCGCGATGGCTTCGAGCGGGTCCCGTGCCGTCTCGAAACCTGCAAGATCGGGGAGGATGCCGCTGTACTCTGCCACCTGCTCGAAGGTCACGCCGTCGAGCACTGGGATCAGCGTCTCCTTGTGGAGGAGAGCACCAAGCTCGCGCTCGGTCCAGAAGCGTCCGGCCACATAGGCGGGCGTGAGGAGCACGACCCCCGCGCGCGCCTTCTGTAGCCCCTGGTCCATCTGGCGAGCTTGGCTTTTACCTGGCTGGATCGCGATCTCATCAAACCAGACCCTCACTCCGAGACTTTCGAGCTGCTGTCGCAGGATGTCCCCTGCTTCGCCACCGTCGATCCGCGCGTAGCTGAGGAACACGTCCCACTCTCGCTCGTCAAGCGGTGCGACCGCCCGTTGAATGCGGTTAGCAAGCACCTCCTCATCGACCGTGTAGCGAGTGCCTGACGTGGCGGCGCGGAGCCGGTTCTGGAGGTCGGCGATCACGGCTGTGTTGTGGGCGTTGACCTGACCGATGTTGCGGTTGTAATCGCCGATAGCCCGCTGGTTCTGCTGATGGACGCGCCGGTTGTGCTCGTTGACGCGACGCTCCTCCTCACGCACGCGCTGTTCTTCTGCCCGGTTGTGCTGCTCAGCCCGGCGGTTGTGTTCATTGATCTCTCGTTCAACGCGCTGCCGTTCCCGGCGGTTGAACTCATCCACTTGCCTGTTGTACGCATCGATCTGCCGACGACGTTCGGCTTCCGCCTGCCGGACCGCACGTTCGTAGGCAGCTCGATCCATCTATTAGGTTTATCAAGCACCGAGGACGAACTGGTGTTCGTTCTGCGAACTCGGATTAGTTAGTCGGGTCTGTTCCTGGACGAGTTTCGTGGGTGTGCGCTCGAACGAGCGAGCGGGCTGGCGCAGGCATCGAGTAGACCGCGCGCCTCGTTCACGGTTTCGTAGCCGACTGCTGCTTCTCTGCGCTGAGGCCGCAGCCGTATCCGCTTCGAGGACGCAGGGTGCCCCACGGTGGCTGACGGGCGTGCGTAGACTCTCCCGGCGTGTCAGCCACGGGAGACCCTGGGTATGCGTTGAGTGCATCCAACGAAGGTGAGCACGAGCGGCTGGCCCGCCAGGCCGACATGTATGCGCCGTTCACGCGCCGTCTGCTGGCGCGCGCGGGGATCGAGCCCGGGATGCGGGTCCTCGATGTGGGCTGCGGGCCGGGCGATGTCAGTTTACTTCTGTCAGAGCTAGTCGGCGCCGACGGTTCGGTGGTCGGGGTCGAGCGTGATGAGCAGGCGCTTGAGAGGGCGCGTCAGAGGGCGGCCGAGGCCGGCATCGAGAACGTCGAGTTCGTGTGCGGTGACTTTCGCGAGGTCGAGCTTGCCGGTGGCCCGTTTGATGCGTTGGTCGGGCGGCTCGTGCTGATGTACCAGGGTGACCCGCCCGCGGCGGTGCGGGCCGCGGCACGCCATGTACGCCCGGGTGGGGTGGTCGTGTTCGCGGAGATGTGCATGCGCGTGGGGTCTGCGATACCGCAGAGGTTCTTGGTGTCCTGGCCGCACACTCCGGCGTCTGAGCAGCTCAGCGAGTGGATTGATGGCGCTTTCGGCGGGCTGGGCACGCAGCCGGACATGGGAATGCGGTTGCCCGCGACGTTCGCGCAAGCCGGCCTGCGGCCCAGCCTGGACCTCGACAGCGAAGTCGCGATTGCCGTTGGTGAGGAGGCAGTCTCCGAGGCCGTTGACTATGCCCGCAGCTTGCTGCCCGGGATCGTGGCTGCCGGTGTGGCAACCGAGGAGGAAGTGGACATCGACACCCTCGCCGAGCGTCTGCGTGCCGACACCGGACCGGTCGGACGCATCTCGCTCTGGCCGACAATCATCGGCGCCTACGCGACAAAGCCACAGTAGCGCTACTACGCGCGCGAATGACCGGGCGCCCGAACAACCGCACTGATGGTCAGCGGCTGGGACATCTTTCTGGGGCGGGTGGCCCCAAGAGTGGCCCCAAAGCGCGTCGTGGGACGGTACGCACTACCTCCTACCCAAGAATCCCGCATAATTATGCAGGATTCTTGAGTGGGCCCGCCAGGACTCGAACCTGGGACCAACCGATTATGAGTCGGCGGCTCTAACCAACTGAGCTACGGGCCCGCGTCGCGGTCTATGCGACTGCTCAGAAGCTACCAGCGCGACGGCTGCCTGCGCTTATGCGCGTGGGATGGTTTGATTCGTCGGTCAACCAACGAGGGGAGCGGCAATGGCAGCGCGTGCAGCGATCGTTACGGGAGCGTCGAGCGGTATCGGCTTGGCGATTGCGCGGATGCTCGGCGAGGAGGGCTATGGCGTCACGATGGCCGCCAGGCGACCAGAGAAGCTCCAAGCAGCCGTCGACGGACTTGCCGCTGACGGGTTCGACGTCCATGGCGTGCCCGCCGGACTCTCGGAGGAGAGCGAGATCCAGAAGGTCGTCGCAGCTCACAAAGAGCGCTATGGCCGGCTCGACGTGCTCGTCAACAACGCCGGCGTCGGCATCGGCGCTCCGGTTGGAGAGATCCAAACCAAGCATCTCGACATGCAGCTCGACGTCAATGTGCGCTCGATCGTGCTGTTCTACCGCGAGTGCATCTCGATGCTCAAGGAGTCGGCGGCGGAGCACTCCAACACGCTGGTCGTCAACACAGCTTCGATCTCCGGCAAGCGTGCCGAGGCGTGGCTTTCGGTCTACTCAGCGACCAAGCATGCGGTCGTCGGCTGGACCGAAGCGATGAACAAGGAGTTGGGCTCCTCCGGCATCAAGTCCACCGCTCTCTGCCCCGCGTTCGTGGACACGCCCATGACCGACTTCGTGAAGGGCCAAGTCAAAGCGGAGGACATGATTCGTCCCGAGGACATCTCCGAGGCGGTGCGCTACCTGCTGCGCGTCTCCCCCGCCTGTGTTGTTCCTGAGATGATGTTCGTGCGTCCCGGAGACGCCATCTAAAGGAAAGGACGCACATGAAGCTAGGCGTACACATCGGCTACTGGGGCCTCGGACTCAGCTCTCAAGACCAGCTTGAAATCGTCCAGGAAGCCGAGAAGCTTGGATACGACTCGGTGTGGACCGCCGAGGCCTATGGCTCCGACGCGGCCACCGTGCTCTCCTGGCTTGCCGGGCAGACCTCGAAGATTCGCCTGGGCTCGGGCATATTCCAGATGCCAGGTCGTTCACCCGCGATGACCGCGATGACCGCCGCCACGATCGACCAGCTCTCCGGTGGGCGCATGATCCTCGGCATCGGCTCCTCCGGGCCGCAGGTCGCTGAGGGCTGGCACGGACAGCGATTCGGCAAGCAATTGCAGCGTACGCGCGAGTACGTCGCCGTTGTACGCAAGGCCCTCGCGCGCGAACGACTCGAGTTTCATGGCGAGACGCTCGAGCTACCTCTGCCTGATGGTCCGGGTAAGGCGTTGAAGCTCACGATCGCTCCCGTCCAAGAGCAGATTCCCGTGTATCTCGCCGCGATCGGTCCCAAGAACACGGCGCTTGCCGGTGAGATCGCCGATGGCTGGATCCCTACGTTGTTCTCACCCGAGCACGTCTCCGAGCTGCGCCCTCTATTGCAAGAAGGCGCCGATCGAGTCGGACGCTCGCTCGATGGCTTCGACATCGCCCCGACCGTCAACGTGTTCGTCACCGACGACCTTCCCGTCGCACGCGACGCGATGCGGCCGTTCATCGCGCTGTATGTCGGTGGCATGGGCTCGCGCAAGCAGAACTTCTACAACAACCTCGTCTGTCGCTATGGCTTCGAGGAGCAGGCGAAAGTCATCCAGGACCTCTATCTGGAGGGCAAGCGCGAGGAGGCGATGGCCGCGATCCCCGACGCCCTGATCGACATGGTCTCGCTGTGCGGTCCCAAGGACGTCGTTCGCGAGCGGCTGGCGATCTACCGCGACGCCGGCGTCGGAACGCTCGGTCTCACGCCGATCGCCTTCAACAAGGACGATCGCCTGGAGCAGCTGCGTCTCGTGGCCGAGCTGGCGGCTTAACGCGACGCTCACGGCCGGGACATCCGTGTTCGCCACTCACAGTCCGTAGCGTCATGTCCATTTCTACCGCCCATCCCGTTTCGCGGGATGATTGTCTGCAACCCGCTTCGCGGCGGTTGCGCCTTCTGCTCGGCGCCTTCGGCGACCCCGGGCACGCGTTCCCAATGATCGCGCTCGGCCGCGCGCTGCTTGCCCGTGGCCATCACGTAACGCTGCAGACATGGGAGCGCTGGCGCGCGCCTGTGGAGGCCGAGGGCCTGACCTTCACCCCCGCGCCAGAGTACAGCGCGTTTCCGATCGGCGATCAGCCGCTCGACTTCTACGAGGCCGTGGTCTACGCCACCCGCGACACGCTTCCGCTAGTGCGCGAGCTACATCCCGACGTCGTTGTCCACGACATTCTCACGCTGGGACCATCGCTCGCGGCCGAGCTGCTCGACATCCCGCGCGCCACGCTCGTCCCCCACGTCTTTCCGGAGGCGGGCCCGGGCTTTCCGATCTACTCATTCGGGGCTCGCTTGCCACGCACCGCCGCCGGCCGTGCCTTCTGGGAGCGCGCCCACCTACCCGTGCGTCGCGGCCTCGAGAGCGGACGCCTCGCGCTCAATCGCACACGCGCGCAGGTCGGTCTGCCTCCGTTGACCTATCCGCACGGCGGCACCAGCCGGCAGCTGGCGCTGATCGCCACCTTTCCCCAGCTGGAGTACCCGCGTCCCTGGCCCTCCCACGCCCATGTCATCGGCCCACTCATGTGGGAGCCGCCGGCACAGGAGGTTCCGCTACCGCCAGGCAGCGATCCGGTCGTCCTTGTCGCGCCCTCCACCTCCCAGGACCCCGATCACCGTCTGCTGCACGCCGCCTTGCGCGGTCTCGCGGACACTCCCGTGCGCGTGCTCGCCACCTACAACCGCCGTCTCCCCTCGCGCCCGCTATCTGTTCCCGAGAACACGAGCGTTGTGGACTGGGTCTCCTACGTCCGCACCCTCCCCCATTGCGATGCGATCGTCTGTCACGCTGGACACGGCACGCTGGTCCGCGCTCTCTCGCTCGGTGTTCCTGTCGTCGCCTGCCCAGTCGCCGGTGACATGAACGAGAACGCCGCGCGTCTCGTGTGGGCAGGTGCAGGAGTACGTCTGCCGCGTCGCTTCATCTCTCCAAGACCTCTACGGCATGCGGTCGAACTCGCCCTCGGCGATGCCTCCATCCGAGAGTGCGCGCAAGAGCTTGCCGCCTGGGTGTCAGAGCACGACACCGGCGCTCGTGCCGCAGTGCACATCGAGCAGCTTGCCGAAGCGCAGGGATCGCCACCTAGCATGCCCACTGTTCTTGCTGCACGCCGCTAGAACGATTCAGAAGCTCCGGGGGTGGGAGTCGAACCCACAACCTCTCGATTAACAGTCGAGCGCATCTGCCAGTTGAGCTACCCCGGACCGAACTACCCCGGGAACATCCGGGGCTTCATTGCGACATTCTAAGCATCATCGTCGCTTGCCGACAGCGTAACGATTCCAGCCTCGACCTCCACATGGCAGTTGGCACATAGGAGGACACACTTGCTTGCCTCCTCCCTGGCCTTCTCAATCGACCTTGCCACCCCTCGATGACTAAGCGCAAAGCGCTTGTCGGCTGGCTCGACATGGTGGAACTCGAGCGCTGCCAGACAGCGGCGATAGCCACAGATCCTGCAGGCTCCTCCTGCCTCATCTACAAGCGTTCGCTTGACCCGCCGGCGGCGCTTGGTGACCGCTTCCGATCGACACTTGAGACATCGATACCCGCTGGGCGATCTTCTCTTGAACTCTGTCAATCCATGGTGGGGACACTTACGTCTGACGAGATCATCGACCGTGTCGGAGCATTCAGCACCAGCCTTCTCTCGGGACTCTGCCCGTTGAGTCTTCAAGTCATACTCCCGCAGCCAATGCCTGACCGTCGCCTTGCTGCGACCCACAGCCTTGGCGATCTGAGCGATCGACGCACCCTGCCCGACCAGTACCTCCAGCTCGGCTCGATCCAAACCCCCGCGCGCGGCGTGCTTCTGCCGATTGACAGCTTGAAGCCCGTGCTTATCCATCCAGTAGGCCACCGTCGCTTCATGCTTGCCGAACCGCTTGCCGATCTCGGCCAACGACAATCCTTGGCTCAGAAATTCCTCCAGCGATGCGCGATCCATGCACTGCATTGTCTACTATCGGTCGGACAGAGCAATGGGAACATGCGTTCGCTGCGATACGCCCCCGGCGCGGGGACGCACAGCACTCTCCCAACAGGACAACGTTCGCTACGTGTCCGGCCCCGACTTCTCCAAAGCCCGCTCCTGGGCCCGGTCGAACTCCTGCTTGACCTCCCCGCGCAGCTTCGCGAGATCGCTCACCTCGCCGATACCCTGCGCGCGTGCGGCGTGGATGCGGCGGTCGATCCATGCCAGCTGCAGCTGAAGTTGCTGAACTTCGAGCATCGGCGGCTTGCGCGAGCGGGCCGACACCGGCCAGCGGCCTGCTTCCACGGTCAGCTCGGCGAGCAGGCTCACCAGCTCGCGGTCCTCGGCATCCACGTCTTTGAGTGGCTCCGCCAGGTGCCCCGACTTCAGGTGCTCGGCCGCGCGACGCAACAGCTCGCTGGTGAACACGCCATCGAGCTCCACCTCCCTGAGCGCGCTCTCCCCGTATTGCGGCGTTGCGATGCACAGCGCCAGGAACGCGCGCTCGGTGTCCGCACGCGCCGACAGCACCCGGCTCGCGCGCGAGCCGCCGTCGTCGTTTGCGCCAGAATTTGGCCTCGAATCGCGCTCGGTGCGCGGAGACTGAACGCTCGCGCCGGCAGAACGCCCGGTGTCCGTTGCGTATCGACCCGAGCCCTTCTGATTGGACACGGGCTGCCCACCCGTCGTGGTCTGACCGCCACTCGATGCCAGCAGCGTCTCGGTCAAACCCTCGCTCAGCCCGAGTCTCCCCGACACCATCCGCGTCAGCTCCATTCGCATCGCGCTCGGCGCCAGCGTTGAGAACACCGGCCGCAGCTCGGCGATCATCCGGTCGCGACCCTCGGGGCTGGAGTCATCGCCGTTTGCGAGCACCCGCTCGACACGGAAGCGCACGAATGGCACCGCCGCTGCCACCGCCTGCTCAAAGGCTCCCGCTCCGCCGCGCTGCACAAACTCCGCGGGATCGGCGCCCGCGGGCAACTCAACTACGCGCAGCTCCAGCTTGCGCCGCGCGGCCAGCCGCGAGGCCTTGAGCATCGCCTCCTGTCCCGCGCTATCGGCGTCGAGCGCAAGCAGCACCGTCTGGGCCATTCGACCCAGCTCACCCACCTGCTCGTCGGTGAGCGCCGTGCCCATCAAGCCAACCGCGCTCTTGAAGCCGGCCTGGTGCAGGGCGATCACGTCGGTGTAGCCCTCGCACACGATCACCTCCCCTGCCTTCGCAGCGGCAGCGCGAGCCAAATCGCCACCATACAGGTGGCGACCCTTGTGATAGACGTCGTTATCAGAGGTGTTCAGGTACTTCGGCCGCTGTCCCTCGCGCATCGCGCGCGCGCCGAAACCGAGCACCCGTCCGCGCAGGTCAGCCAGCGGAAACATGATGCGCGAGCGGAAGCGGTCATACAGGCCCCCTCGCTCCTGCGAGCGCTGCGCAAGACCAGTCTCATACAACTCGGCCTCGGAGAACCCGCCGCGGCGTGAGGCCAGCAGCACGCGATCCCACGCGCTCGGCGCATAGCCCACACGGAATTCCTTCAGTACAGCCTCACCGAGCCCGCGCTCTTCCAAATAGGCTCGTGCGTGCGCCGCCTCCCCGGACTCCCATAGGTAGCGCTCGTAGTAGGAGGCGGTGCGCGACAGCAGCTCCAGCAAGCGCTCGCGTCGCGCCCGGCGCTGTGCTTCCTGGGGATCCTCGCGCTCCAGTTGCAGCTCGATCCCCGCGCGGTCGGCAAGTAGCTCCAGTGCGCCCTTGAAGTCCACGCCCTCGGTCTCCTGTACGAACGTGAACACGTCGCCGGAGGCCTGACAGCCAAAGCAGTAGTACACCTTCTCCAACGGCTCCACGCTGAACGAAGGCGTGCGCTCGTCGTGAAACGGACACAACCCCTCGTAGCTACGTGGGCCGGCTCGGCGCAGCTCGGTGCGCGTACCAACCAACTCCACGAAGTCGATCGCGTCGCGCACGCGATCGCGTGAGTCTGGGGTGTAGCGAGCCATACGCCAAAGCTAGCGTGCTGGCCGATTGGCGGTCACATCGACCGTCAGTCGGTCGCGCGGAGCTTCCAAGGCGGCGTACTCCCTGATGCAGTAGCGGTCAGTCATCCCTGCCAGATAGTCGGTGACGCGCTCGGCCACGTCGCTATCTGGTGCCCCGTCGTCAGGCAGCAGCCCTGGATGCTCGACATAGTGCTCGAACAGCTTGCGCACGATGTTCGCGATGCGTGCGTGCTCGGCGCGCACGGCCTCGCCTAGATACACGTGCTCGAACATGAACTTGCGAAGCTCCGCCATCGCCGGCCCTGCAGCCGGCCCTTGCACAATGTCGTTCGCTGTCGCCGAGTGCTCCACCATGTCGTGCACAAGCGCGTCGATCCGCTGCGATCCGGTTGAGCCGAGCACCGCGATCGGGTGCTCCGGCAGATCCTCCTCGCGCAGCAGCCCGGCACGCATCGCGTCATCGATGTCGTGGTTGATGTACGCCACGCGGTCGATCACGCGCACGATCCGCCCCTCCAGCGTCTGAGGTAGTGGCGCGCGGCTTGAGTGACGGGCGATCCCGTCGCGCACCTGCTCGGTCAGGTTTAGGCCGGTGCCGTCGCGCTCGAGCCGGTCCACCACGCGCAGCGAGTGCTCGTAATGGCGAAACTCGCGGCTGAAGTGCTCTTTCAAGCACTCATCCAGCGCCTCCTCGCCAATGTGCCCAAACGGTGGATGCCCAAGATCGTGGCCGAGCCCGATCGCCTCGACCAGATCCTCGTTGAGCGCAAGTGCGCGCGCCACCGTGCGGGAGATCGTGGTCACCTCGAGCGTGTGCGTCAAGCGCGTTCGATAATGGTCTCCCAGGGGAGCCACAAACACCTGCGTCTTGTGCGTCAGTCGCCGAAACGCCTTGCAATGCACGATCCTGTCGCGATCGCGCTGGAAGGGGGTGCGCAGAGCGCAATCGTCCTCGGTACGCGCCCTCAGCGCCGGGTAGGAGCGCGCCGCGAGCGGTGAGAGCTCGGTGGCCTCGATCTCGCGGCGACGCTCGGCAAAGGCCGCCGCCACCGACTGTGCGTCGCTTGCGATGCTCACGTGACCGATTGTGGCAGCGAAGCGGACGAGTCCACGGACTGACCCCGATCGAGTTGCGAGCCGGCCGCTCGCCGACCGGTCGCCGGCATCAGCCGCACGTGCGCATGGTGCTCGAGCATCTCAGACACGGCGCGCTCGACCTGACCGAGCACCCGCTCCTCGCCCCGCGGCGCCTCGCTCAGTGGACTCCCGAGCGCTTGGGTCATGAACTCGTAAGCCTGCTCGCCCAGCGGGAACGCGGCGGCCTCGCACGAGCTGCACACGATTCCACCGGCCGCTCCGGAGAAGCCGACCAGATGCTCGCCGCCCCCACAACACGCGCACGCGCTCAACTGCGGTGCCAGTCCCGCTGCTACCAGTAGCTTCAGGCGAAATGCCAGAGCGCTCGCGCGCGTCGCCTCGGCCGGATTCTGATCGAGCAGCGAGAGCTTGCGACACAGCAGGTTGAACACACCCGGATGTGGCTCTGAGGTCTCAAACAGGCGTCCTACCGCATCGCATGCGCGTGCGGCCGCATCGAGCGCGCGGACATCCCCACGCAGATTCGAGTGCCCCTCGACGGTCTGTGCCCCCGTCACCGTCAACAGCTCGCCACGACCCTCGTGCAACTCGATCCGCAAACGGAAGAACGGCTCCAGACGACCTCCGAAGCGGCTGCGTGCGCGACGTACCCCCTTGGCGATCGCGCTCACGCGTCCACGATGGGGCGTATACACGTGCAATATCCGGTCGGCCTCGCCATAGCGCATCGAGCGCAACACGACGGCTTCAGTCTTGACCAGTCCAGGCATCTACCTGCGAGTCTAAGATCGCACTCGGCGGAGCCAAAAGGTGTGCGAGACATGGCCCTTCGGCTCTTGCGATCACCACATTCTCATTGCTATACTTTATGAAGTAATGGAGACATCGGATAGGGCTGTGCCCCAAATCACCGTCTACACAACTGAGCCTTGCTCATTCTGCGCGCGTGTAAAGGGCCTGTTGAAAGCTCGCGGACTGGAGTTCTCAGAGATCAATCTCTCAAAGGATGTCGCGGGACGCGTTGAGCTCGCAGGGCGCACCGGAATGATGACCTTTCCCCAAGTGCTCATAGGCGACAAGTTGGTTGGCGGATACTCCGAAACGCTTAGTGCGCTGGAGTGCGGCCGTCTCGACGAGCTTCTCACCGCCTAAGCTGGACTGTCCCCGCGCTCTCAGGCCAAGCGGTCTTGGCCTGAGAATCGACCGAGGCACCCCTAGCGTCCTCGACGAGCGCCGCCGACACGCGCTCCGCGTGGAGGCGGCTGACACGTCTCGCACACATACGTCCCGCGGCCTGCCGCCACCAGCTTCACGATCGTCGTTGCGCAACGCGCGCACGGCTCGCCCTCGCGACGGTGCACCTGAAAGCGATCCTGAAATGAGCCCCACACGCCATCCACATGGCGGAAATCGTCGATCGTAGCTCCGCGCGCCTCGATACCGGCCTCAAGTGCCCAGATCACTGCCTCTGTGAGCGCCACGTATTGATCTTTGCTCAAGCGACCGGCCGGCCGCAATGGGTGGATGCCGGCCCGGTACAGCGCCTCATCCGCATAGATGTTGCCCACACCCGCCACGCGCCGCTGGTCGAGCAGGAACGCCTTGATCGGCGCGATGCGCCCACGCGCCTGCGCCCGCAGGTACTCGGCGGTGAAACGCTCGTCCAGCGGCTCCAGCCCCAGGCGTGCCTCAAAGAAATCATCGAGCGCATCTCCCCCGAGCAACAACTCGCCCGTGCCGAACCTACGTGGATCGACGATCACCAGACGAGCTCCCCCACTCAACTGAATCTGCACACGCACATGTGTCTGCTCGGGATGGGGGTCGCACAGCACAGTCCCTGTCATACGCAGATGCTGGGCGAGGTGCACGTCCTCGCTCAAGCTCCACACCAGATACTTGCCGCGTCGCCCCAGCCGCTCCACCGTGCGACCCTCGAGCGCATCCTCCAATTCCCCAGGTGCGAGCGGGCGGCTCCAGCGCCCGTCGAGAATGCTCACGTGCTCGAGCGTGCGGCCCTCAACCAGCGGCGCAAGCTGGCGTCTGATCGTCTCGACCTCGGGAAGCTCTGGCATGCGGAGCCTAGGATATGGCGCGATCGCGGCGGCGGTCACACGGGTCCGGATCCTTCTGATTCGGCCGATCAGACGATGTGCCTCGACCGATCAGACGGCGGTGCCGGCGGTATGCGCGTGGGCACGCGGATGCGCCTCGAAATAAGCATCCTTCAGACGCTCGGCGGACAGATGTGTGTAGATCTGTGTGGTCGCCAGGTCGGCGTGACCAAGCATCTCCTGTAGCGAGCGCAGATCGCACCCTCCGGAAAGCAGGTGCGTGGCAAAGGTATGGCGCAGCGTGTGAGGGGTCATCAGCTCCGCGAGCCCTGCGCTGCGCGCATAGCTCTGGACAATCTTGTAGAGGCCCTGGCGAGTGAGCCCGCACCCGCGATGGTTGACCAGCAGATGGCTCTCGACGCGCAGCCCGACCAGCTTCGACCGCGCACGCCTGAGGTAGAGCTCAAGCGCGTCCACGGCCTGGCGTCCCACCGGCACGATCCTCTCCTTAGAACCCTTGCCGCGGGTACGCAACACACCCTCCTGCAGGTCCACGTCACCCACCTCGAGCGAGATCGCCTCCGAGACGCGCAGCCCACACGCATACAGCACCTCCAGCAGCGCCCGATCGCGCAAAGCAAGCGGCTCCGTACCCTTCGGCTGGGCCAGCAGCTTCGTGACCTGCTCGCGCGAGAGGACCTTTGGCAGCCGCTGGGTCTTCGGCGGTCCGTGCAGATCTGTCGTGGGATCGTGCTCCACCAAGCCTTCGCGGCGCAGGTGGCGGTAGAACGAGCGCAGGCAAGCCGCCTTGCGCTGCAGTGTCGCCGGCGAGACGGCTGGACGGCCCCTACCGTCGCTGGAAAGCTCGGAGAGAAACGCGGCGAGATCGCTGTGACGCGCATCGAGCGGCGACACGCCAAGCTTGTCGAGAAATCGACCGAACTGAGCGAGATCCGATTGGTAGGCGTTCAGCGTGTTGTGCGACAGACCGCGCTCTAGCTCGAGGTATGCCAGGAAGTCGAGTGTCAGCTGCTGCGCACGCGGAGCAGAGGCTGTACCCGTCGAGGAATCACTCACATAGCTGGTTTCGCTGCGTATGCAAGGGCACCTTGACTGTGCAAGCCGACTCTCATGCCCGGCTGTTCCTAGTAGCGCGTTCTCTCAGCGCACTCAGCGAGCTTGGCTTTCGGCACGACCGCTCGCACACTCGCACAGATCGGCAAGCACCGTTCCACCCGCAAGCGCGGCGCCAAAGAACAGCGGGTCCTCGAGCAGTGCACGCCCCATAGTCTCGGCAGGCAGGGCACTCCTGAGGTAAGCCGGCATGTCGACTGGGGCGCGCCGCCAATCATGACGTGCCATCCGCGCGGGACGATCCACATCGAGCTCGAGCTGAGACCTCGCGCGCTGCGAGGAGGATGCCAGCGAAGAGGATCTGAGCACCGAGCCCAGGCCAGCACGCAGATCGGCTCCCACCGGCGAGCGTATCCCGGCCGGCAGCGCCACGGTCACCGGCTCGAGCAGCAGATCCAGCACCGTCAGCGTGTGGTGGGAGATGCCGCGGTGGCGCGGCCGTGGATCGGCCGAGGACATGCGCGCTACAACCAGCGTCTGTGCCCCAAGCGCGAGCGCTGTGTGGGCGGAGTCGAGCGCGTGCATGCCCCCGTGGCCGAGCGGCGAGCTCGAACCAACTATGCCGGGACCAGGTCCGCACACCGCCGCATCCCAGCCCAGTGTGTGCAGTCCGTGGTGTAGTGCACCCGCCGTGCTGATGCTCTCCCCCTCCCCTCCATAAGCGGATCCAGCGGTGAGGTGGCCGGCGAGCAGGCCGCGCTCGCGCAGTGCTCGCACGACACGCGAATGTCCGCCCGGCAATGCCCCACCTGGCGTTTGCACGTATCCCAGCGTCGCATCTGGCTTTGACTCGGCAAATGCCCACGCGACTGCCGCCAGCTGGCCGTGCAAGGCGAGCACCCCCACCGCTCCATCCAGCGGCAAGCGCAGCTGCTCGCCTGCTTGCTTGTGCCCTTCAGGGTGCGCCCCGTCATGGGGTGTGCCGGTCAGCGTATCGTCGACCGTATGCACAGCATGCTGCAGGCTCGTGTAGTTGAGCTTCATCACATGAGCGTCTGCTCGGCCTTCACTTGAGAGGCCACGAGTCAGGTTTACATGCACGACATCAAAGCCACCTGAGCCAAGACCGAGGTCGCGTGCCTGCACGTTGACGATCAGCTCGTCGCCAATTTGGCTTGGGCCGATCAGACCGACATCCGCGACAGCCGGTCGGCGCTCTCCCTCCGCGGAAATTGCAAGCTCCTGCTCGGGGCCATCGACAGGTCCCGCCCGAAGGACGGTGGCTCTACGCAACTTGAGCATAACTGTCCCTAGTGTTTTACGGGACTGCCAGGGGCGGGTGCGTCGGCAGGATCGTGCGGGCCCTCGACATGCCCAGGGCGTGCCAGCTCCACGCTCACATCAACGTCACATTCGCACTCGGGCAGATTGGCGATCTCGTGTGCCCGATCGATCATCCTCGAAGCAACCTGCTGCGCCTGGCGATCGTCGGCGACCTGAAAGACCGCCTGCACCCGCAGAGCCCGTGTCGCGCGCTGCTTTTCGCCGGTGCGCAAGTCAGTGCTCACGAGCGACCCGCGAGCGTGCGATCCCGATCCTCGCCCGCGTGACCGCCTCGCTCCAGAGCGGCCGCCACAAAGCTCGCGAACAGCGGCGCCGGTCGCTCAGGGCGCGACTTGAACTCCGGATGGAACTGCGAGGCGAGGAAGAACGGATGCTCGTCGAGCTCGACCACCTCCACCAGGCGCTCGTCCGGCGAGGTGCCCGATATACGTAGCCCGGCGCTCTGCAAGCGCTTGCGCAGCAGGTTATTGACCTCGTAGCGGTGCCGGTGACGCTCATATACAACCGCCTCGCCATAGGCACCCCATACGCGCGAGCCGTCGTGCAGCTTGATTGGATCGGCCCCAAGGCGCATCGTGCCCCCGAGATCGGCGATCTCCTTCTGCTCGGGCAACAGATCGATCACGGGGTAGGGCGTCTCGATGTCGAACTCGGTCGAGTTGGCCCCCTCCATTCCAGCCACATGTCGTGCAAACTCGGCCACCGCGATCTGCATACCAAGGCATATGCCCAAGTATGGGATGCGCTGCTCGCGTGCCACGCGCGCCGCGACGATCTTGCCCTCGATGCCGCGCCCGCCAAAGCCTCCGGGGATCAGTATCCCGTCAGCGCTCTCCAGCAGCTCGCGCGCCTTGCGCGAGTCCTCCTGGTCGGCGCCGTTGCTCTCCTCCAAGCGCTCGGAGTCAATCCAATCGATGCGCACCGTGCTGCCCTGCAGCGCGGCGGCGTGACGTAGTGCCTCTGACACCGACAGGTACGCATCCTCGAGCTGCACATACTTGCCGACGAGCGCGATACGAACCGTGCGCTTGGCTTTTTCAGCCAATGCGATCGGCTCCTGCCAGCTCGAGAGCTCAGGTGCCGGCGCCTCCAGGGCGAAATGGTCGAGGATGAAATCATCGACTCCCTGCTCTCGAAACACCACCGGCACCTTGTAGATGTTGTCCACGTCGCGCGCTGAGACGATCGCATCGGCGGGCAGGCTCGCAAATAGTGCGATCTTCTTGCGGATCTCCTGGGATAGAGGACCCTCCGAGCGACACATCAGCATGTCCGGCGCTATACCGATTCGTCGCAGCTCGTTGACCGAGTGCTGCGTGGGCTTGGTCTTTAGCTCGCCGGCATGACCGATATAGGGCACGAGCGTCAGGTGGATGAACATGCAGCGGCGGCGACCAACATCCACGGGGAACTGACGAATCGCCTCCAGGAACGGCAGCGACTCGATATCGCCGACGGTTCCTCCGATCTCGGTGATGACGAAGTCCACATCGGTCGACTCGGCGATCAGTGCGACCCGCTGCTTGATCTCGTCGGTGATATGCGGAACGACCTGCACGGTGCCGCCCAAATAATCCCCGCGACGCTCACGGCGGATCACGGTGTCATAGATACCGCCGGCCGTCACATTGGAGGCGCGGCTGGTGTTGGAGTCGGTGAAGCGCTCGTAGTGACCAAGGTCCAGATCGGTCTCGGCGCCATCCTCGGTGACGAACACCTCACCATGCTGGTAGGGCGACATCGTCCCCGGATCGACGTTTATGTAGGGGTCGAACTTCTGTAGGGCGACGCTCAGGCCGCGTGAGACAAGCAGCCTGCCGATGGCCGAGGAGGCGATCCCCTTCCCCAGCGAGGACACCACACCGCCGGTTACGAAAATGAACCGAGTCTTGGCTGGAGCCTGTGCGTGGCGGTCGGAGTGTGGCGAGGTCATGTGGGCCTGCCCCAAGAGTCTAGTTGGCGCAGCAGCGGCACCTTCTCCACGAGCGCGGTGATCGAACGCAGCTCTCCATACAGGGTGACCGCGCAGAGCACCGCGAGCGCAATCAGCTGGCCGACTTCCGACAGGCTGAGCACCAACCACAATCCTGCCAGGGCGCCGAGCAGGTTCGCCCCGGTGTCTCCCAGCATCGCCCGTTCGCGCAGGTCATATCCACCGGCCACGAGTGCGGGGCCCACGAACAGCCCGAGCGTCCACAACGACCTAATGCTTGCTGTTCCCAGCGTGAGGGCGATCCCTAGTAGCACGAACACCTTGGTGGATCGTCCCGGTCGCAGATCCAGCAAATTGAAGACGTTGGTCGCAAGCACCAGAACCGCACTCGCGAGCAGCCAGCGCCCTGTCGAGAATCCCAACTCCCCCATCGTGTATAGCGCGAGTCCGAGTGAGCCGACCGCCTTCAGGGCGCCGCTTGAGAACTGCATGTGAAGCAACGCCCTGCCATGACCACGCCAACCCCGCGATGGACCCCCGAGCGTGTCGTCGATCAAACCCAGAAATGCCACACCAATGACATACAGCGCGACAGCAGGCATCTGCGCATGGAACACCTCGGCCCATCTCAGCCGCTGTATGACCGCCAGGGGGATCAGCGCGACAATCGCCCCGGCGATGCTCAACACTCCAAACGGGAACGCCACACTCCTGCCGCGATAGTTGACCCCCACGTGCCCGCCCTCTGTCAACGCACGCAACAGTGCAGGGGCGATTACAGCCGCGGCGATGCTCGCGAGCGCGAAGGGCAGGGCATGCACGTCCGCAAGGTAGCGATTTGCACGGACATGCGCGGGCATCGTATCCGCGCGGGCAGCCAGCCCCTCAGCTGGGACCAAACACGCTCGTCACAGACGGCAGGAGGGCTTCGGCGGTCGACTTGCTGCCGTAAGCCCCGCGAACGCTGTGGGCTCCGGCGAGCGCGAGCGCGAGCGCTGCCCGTCCCGCGACCGTTTCGACATTGTCGACGCTTGCCATGTTCTCGCTCTTGTACCAGGAGACTTGCGAGGGTTCCGTGCTGCTCAGCTCCACGCCAACAGCCGGGACCCCTTCGGAGACCACCCCGGCGATCAACCCCGACTCGAATTCAGCGGTGCTCTTCGTCGCTTCGGCGTTCATGCCGGTGGGTTCGCTACGCATCACAACGACCCCCTCTAGCTTGCCGAGTTCACCGTCGTAGGAGCTGAGCAGCGTTGTGTGCACGTGTTCGAGCAACTGTCCCCCGTCGACCAGCTCCTTGCCTATACGCACCCCAAACTGCCTGACAAGTGCCGGTTCAGAGACGAGTGTCGTATAGCGAGTGCCGCTCGCCTGTGAGGCGATGCTGCTCAGTTCGAGCGGCTCGCGCACAGCCACAACGGCCTTTACATTGCCATCCGCCTCTCCAATGCCGTCGCGCACAGAGGAGTCGACCTGATCTGAGGAGTTGCCGAGAAACACAAGGCCGATACTCCTGCCGGTAAGCAGGTCGTGCACGGCAAACGGCCACAAGCCCGCAGACAGCGTTTCCTGTTCGGAGAGCTTGTTCCCCACCTGTTCCAGGTCATGCTGGGAATCGCCGACTTCAGAGCGCAGGTTGCGCACAATCCCGTTTTGAGCCGAGGACACGAGGTTCGAGTCGCCGATCGCCACGCCGATCAGCACGCCGACCGTCAGGGCGAACAGAACGGCGGCTAGCGAAAGCGCGTGATAGCGATAGTCGAACATCTGCAGGGTGGGGCCGTGAGGGTACTGTCGCTCTCAGCTGCTGCCCGATCCAAGCAGCAGCTGCAGCTTGAGCCATAGTAGATCCAGCACGTCGTGCAAGGCCGGGGTCAGCCACACAACAGCGATCAGCGCGAGCAGGCCGGCCACGATCACCACCACCAGTGGAGCGAGACCAGGCATCGGTCGATATAGGCGACTCACACCCTTCGCATCGACAAGGATCTCGCCAATGCGCAAGCGTGTGAGAAAGGTTGAGGACATGCCTTCGCGGTTGCGATCCAAAAACTCGACCAGGTTGAACTGGGAGCCCACGGTCACGATCAGTCGCGCCCCCTTCTCAGCGGCGACCAGCATCGCCACGTCCTGGCTGGTCCCGGGCGCCGGCACGAGCTTGAACGGCACATCGAGATCTTCAAGGCGACGCTTGCCGGGAGCGCGACCGTCGGGATAGGAGTGCACGACCAGCTCGGTGCCCCCGTCGCGCGCTGTCAGTAGTGCCGCCTCGCTGGCTGAGTCCATGTCGCCCAAGATCATCGTGGGCGTATATCCGGCCTCAAGCAGCGCGTCGGCGCCGCCATCGACCGCCACGAGCACCGGGCGCGTGTCCCTGATGAACGACCGCAGCGCACGCAAATCGCGCTGGTGATCCACGCCTCGCACCACGACAAGCGCCGAGCGATCGCGAAAGTCCGTGCGAAAGCGCGGCAGATCGATCCGGCCCGCAAGCAGCTCGCGCTCCTCGCGCATGTGCTCGATCGTGTTATGCGCAAAGCGCTCAAGTGCCTCTCCGATCTCGCGCCGGCGCGCCTCGGTCTCGGCGCGCACGCGCGCCACGTCGAGTATTTCTCCCGACACGAGCGTCCGACCCTTGTGGAGGACTTCGCCGTGTGTGCTGGAGCCCGCGGTGCGCACGCTCACAGGATCGCCATCGGAGAGCAGGTCAAACAAAGAGTCGTCGGGAAGATCGAGCAGCAGCACCCCCGCTTCCACAAGCAGTTGCGGTCCAAGGTTTGGGTAGGAGCCACTGGTTGACGCACGGCAGTTGAGTACAGCCATGGCGCCCGCGGAGATCAGCTCCTCCGCCGAGACCCGGTCGATGTCCAAGTGGTCGATCACGGCGATGTCGCCCGCCACGAGATGCCTCACAAGCAGCTTGGTCTTGCGTCCGAGTCGCACGGGACCGCTGACCTCGAGCGAGGGCGTGGGCAGTGCCCCGAAGACCGGCATGCTCGTACCTGGCGGCTGCCGGGTCATAGCCATTGAAACCGAGAGTAACGCTCAGGCGCTCGTTGCGCTCAGGACCGCTAACGCAAAATGTCTCAGGCGGCGCGGCGGAGATCTCGGGCGTGACGACGAGCCGCTGCATCCTGGTCCTCGGCGCCAAGCATTCGCACGAGCTCTGCGACGACCTCGCGCTCGGCGAGCTGCACGACGGTGGCGACGGTTGGGTCGGCTGAGGTGTCCTTGCTCACCGAGAAATGGCGGCCCGCAAGCGAGGCGATCTGCGGTAGGTGGGTGATACACAGGATCTGCCTGTTCTCGGCAAGGCTTTGCAGCCGCTCGCCGACCGCTCGCGCGGTGTGGCCTCCGATTCCAGCGTCGATCTCGTCGAACACGAGCGTCGACTTGGACGAGCCCCCGGTGCTCTCAGCTCCTTCGTTGCTTGCGCTTGTGAGTGCGAGCATCACACGCGATAGCTCGCCGCCTGAGGCAATCTCACGCAATGGGGCAGCTGCGACTCCCGGGTTCGGTGCGATCACGAACTCAGCCGTGTCGCCTCCGTTGGCTTTCGCCTCTATGGGAGTCAGTGCGATTTCGAATGTCGCATCCGGCATTGCAAGCGCCGCGAGCTGCTCGCGCACCCCCTCCGCCAGCCGTGCGGCGGCTTGCTCGCGCTGCTCGCGCAGCGCTTTAACGTGCTGGTGTAGAAGCTCGCGTTGTGTGGCCAGGCGCCTGTCGATCTGCGTCTGTGCCAGCTCGGCTCCCAGCAGCTCCTCGCGCCGCGCGCGCGCCTGTTCGGCGTACCGCAGGACCGAGGAGATCGTGCCGCCGTGCTTGCGCATGGTGCGCTCGAGCGCTGCAAGTCTCTCCTCGACGGTTTGAAGCGAGCCGTCTTCGGATTCGATTGCCTCGCGATGGTCGCGTAGCTCGCCCGCGACGTCCAGCGTCTCGATCGAGAGCGCTACGCAGCGCTCGGTGAGTGCGTCGAGATCTGGATCAACGCCCGCGACCCTCTGAAGGCTGGCAGCGGCTCCTGCCAGGAGATATGCGGCCCCAGCTCCCTCTGAGGCGTCCGGCGCCAGTGCATCCGTGGCCGCGCCCGCGGCTGTGCACAGTGCCTCCAACTTGCGCAGGCGATCTCGGCTCCTCAGCAGCGTTTGATGCTCCTGCTCGTCGGGAGCGAGCCCATCGATCTCGGAGAGCTCGTGCTCCAACAGCTCGAGCTCGCGCTCGCGCGCTTCTCCAAGCTCATGCAAGCCTTTGAGATCGGACTCCAACTTGCGAGTATCACGATAGGCCGCTGCGCACGCTTCCAGTCGTTGCGCGTGCTCTGCTCCACAAACCTCGTCGAGCATCTGCAGTTGTGCACCTGCCAGCACCAGCTTACGATGCTCATGCTGGCCGTAGAAAGAGATCAGTCGTGACCCCAGCTCGCGCAGATCACCGACCGTGGCGGCGCGAGCGTTGATGTAGGCGCGCGTGCGACCGTCGGCGCACACACGACGGGCAAGGGTCAACTCGCGCGGGTCGGCTTCTGCACGAGCGCCGTCGGGCAACAGCTGCGCGACCTCCGCGCGCAAACGCTCGGGCACCGCGAAGGCTCCCTCCACGTAAGCCTCCTCGGCGCCAGGTCTGACGATTCCGCTGCGCGAGCGTCCGCCCATCAAAAGGTCCAACGCGTGGGCCAGCACCGTCTTGCCCGCGCCCGTCTCGCCGGTGAGCACGTTCAGGCCAGGGCCAAAGCAAAGCTCGGCTCGCTCGATCAGCAGCAGGTTCTCGACACGCAATTCGCACAGCACACGCACAGGTGTACCAGTGAGCACCGACGGATCGTGTGTCGCAGGGTCTCAGGGCTGACAAGATGCGAGTCGTCCCTACGGTCCTGGTCCACACGCGCCGATGCACGCCATGCCCCCGTGGCGTCACGGCTGGGATAAGTCCATAATCTGAGGGCAACCGCAAAGATCCGCCACAGATGGCTTCTCCTAGCGCTGCTCGTCTCCCATATCGGCATGGCTGCCATCGACCCCCCGCACTCCCATGACTACGCCCGCTCGACGCGAGCCGGGCGCAACTGTCTCTCCAAGGCAGAGCTCGCGGCACGGCTGGAGGAGGAGGTGGGTCGCGCCGAACGCCACCACACCGCCCTCAGCTGCCTGCTGGTGAGCCTCGATGACGTCGATCAGCTCGCGCACACCCATGGCGAGGAGCTTCCAGCGAGGGCACTGGATTACTTTGGCACGGCGCTTGGGCCCGAGTTGCGCCGCTTCGATCGTGTTGGACATGCCAGCGAGGGAGAGCTACTGGTGGTGCTGCCTGGGGCCGACGAGCGGCGTGGAGAGATCGTCGCCCGACGCGCGCTCGGGAGGCTTCACGCCATCAAGATCGACGTAGACGGGCAACGACGCCCGCTGCGGATATCGATGGGACTGGCGGCATGGCGTGAGGGTCTCACAGGTGAGCAGCTACTGTCGTTGACTCGGCTTGCCGCCCAGCGACACGCCGCCCCGCGGGAGCGCAATCCAGGGCCCTCCGAGGAATCGAAAATCCCCGCTGGCGAGATGCCGGGGCGCAGGCAGTCATAATCCCACGCCGTGCTCTCCGGGTCCGAGCTGTGGCTGCTGCGTCTGATGGCCGATCGAGGTCTCGCGCTGCTCGACGCCTCGACATTGCTAATGGTGGTCGAGGAAGGTCACGAGCTACGCGTGGCTGCCTCCAGCGGTCGACAGTCGGTAATGGTGCGTGTGCTGCCGATGGAAGGCAGCGCCCTTGGCGCCGTCTACAAGGCGGGCAAGCCGCTCTCGCTGGAGCGCCCTCGTGGACAGGAAGCGACGTGGCTGCACGAACTGGGCCTGGAAGCCCGCGCCGTGCTGGCCGAGCCCTTCAGCATGGAGGGCCCACCCGCCGGCGGCGGATTGGTGATCGCCGCACGCGAGGACAGCGGTTTCCGCGAGCCTGACAGGCGCGCGCTGAGCGCGTTCGCCGCGAGCGTCGCACAGCGTCTTGCCGCTGAGCGCTCGGTCGAGATCACCAGATTGCGCTTCGGCATGGAGGCGCGCGAGCGCGAGCGCACTCGCTGGGCCAGGGAGATCCACGACGAAACGGTTCAGGGTCTCGGAGCGCTGCGGCTGCAGCTGGCAAACGCGCGCGACCTCGGCGATGAGGTCGCCCTCAGCGCGGCTGTCGACACTGTCCTGGAGGGTCTCGGTCAGGAGATAGACGGCCTGCGTCACCTGATCACCGAGCTTCGTCCTGCCGCGCTTGACGATCTTGGCCTCGTGCCGGCGCTGGAGGCGCTTGCGCGGAGGGCTCAGGCGATCGACGGCCTGGAGATCCAAACTGAGATCGAGCTTGCGGACGGTGATCGTCGCCTGGACCCCGAGCTTGAGAGCACTCTCTATCGCATCGTGCAGGAGGCGCTCACGAACGTGAGCCGCCACGCAAAAGCCACGCGTGCGACGATCAGTGTCACCGAGCGTGACGGCGCCATTACGGCCGCCGTCACCGACGACGGCGAAGGCCTACCCCAGAGTGGAGCGTCGAGACCGCGCACGCCCGAGGACGAACTAAAGGGCGGATTCGGCGTCTCGGGGATGCGCGAGCGCGCCGAGCTGGTGGGAGGCGAGCTGGAGCTGGTATCGGCGCCAGGAGGAGGCGCGATCATGCGGCTCACGGTACCTCTGGCCGGCCGACCCTCAGGCGTCTAGGTCTACTCCACAAGGCCCAGCTTGCGCGCGTAGGCGGTTATCTCCGCCCGCGATGAGAACCCGAGCTTCTCGATGGCGCGCGCGCGATAGGTCTTCACGGTGCGCTCGGCCACGTGCAGCTGTTCGGCGATCTCTGGGTTGGTGAAGCCCAACGCGATCAGGCGCACCACCTCGCGCTCGCGCTCGCTGAGGGCCACCCCCTCCTGTCCATCGCTTTCACCGGTTGCCATTAGCGCACCCAGACGCGGATGCAGATAATTGCGACCGGAGACGGCCAGACGAAACGCTTGTAGCAGCTCGGCCGGCTCTGCCTCCTTGAGCACGTAGCTGCGCGCGCCGGCGCGCAGCGCCTGGCGCGCATACTCGGGATCCTCGCGCATCGTGAGGATCGCCACCGCGAGCGTGGGGTGGGCCACAAAGCAGGTTGGCAGCGCCGCGAGGCTCGATCCGCCGGGCATCGTGAGGTCGAGCGTGAGCAGATCGGGCTTGAACTCTCTCACCGCACGGATCGTCGCGGGCACGTCGGCCGCCTCGGCAATCACCCTGAACTCGCCTGTCTCGCGCTCCAACACCGCACGAATGCCGTCCCGAACGACCGTGTGGTCGTCGGCGATGATCACGTCGATGGGCCGGTCCACACCGGGAGCTTCAACCGCCATGTACCGCTAACCGTACAGGCTTGGCGGACGACATCGATGAGAGCATCGCAGGCACCGGAGCTCAAGCATCCACGTGCGAGCCTAGCTCCACGCGGCCAAGTGCACGCTCGGGACGACACGAAGCGGCACCTTTGGGACGACAAGATCGGCACCTGTCGCTCTACAGACAAGCGACCTTACGGACACCATCATTACGTGAGCGATGCCACATTTCTCTCATAATCCAACTCGCTCACCCGCGAGAGGCTGGAGTCGCAACCATGGTTGACATCGGTGTTGCGATCGCGTGGATCGTCATATCGTGGCTTAGCATGGTCGCGCTGTCGGCCTTTGCGAGGGCGGCGGCCGCCTGCGAGCCGGAGGCCGAGTCCGCTGGTCTTGCAATCGACGGCGGGTCGGGCTTGCTGGACGTTTACGCCATCGGCGTTCGCTCATCGGCGTTTCCCGCGCACCGATGAGCGCGCAAAGATCACCGCTGAGCCCGACGCTGCCGGTCGTCTCCCTAGGTGAGCTGAACGGCCCCACGGGAGATGTCGGCGCGGTCTCGCTTTAGCGTCCTCGCAATGGTCAATATGGCGGCCCAGGCGGCGCTTGACGGCGTGACGTCTCCGGCGCACCGTACAATTCCGCCGATTCGACCACCCCAGGTCGATTTGGCACGAGCGTCGAGAGGTGTCCTTGTTGCCCAAGTCCCCCCGACTTCGGAGAATACTGTTTGCCTACACGGTCAACGAACTGGGGACCTGGTTCGGGTATGTCGCTTTGGCTCTGGGCGTCTACGACCATACGCACAGTGCGATCGCCACAGCCGGTCTGTTCATCGCGCGGGGTCTGTTGCCGGCACTCGCGGCCCCGGTGCTGGTGGCTCGCGTCGAGCGCTCCAAACGGCGCAGACTGCTTGCTGGCCTGTATGCGATAGAGGTATTGCTCACACTCGCGCTCGCGTTCCTGTTGTGGCATTTTTGGTTCCTCGGAGTGCTGTTGTTTGCGGCCTTGGACGGCACGGTGGCGGTTGCTGCCACGGCCTTCGTGAGAGCTTCGACTGCGCGCATCGCTGCCGCCGAAGTGGAGATCTCGACCGACACCCGCACGACCAACGAGGCCCAGCGACGGGCCAACGCCTCGCTCAACGTTGCCTTCATGGTGTCGCTTGCGCTTGGACCGGCGATCGGAGGCCTGCTTGTGCATTGGGCTGGTGGTCCGGCTGCACTGATCGCCGACGCACTCACCTTCGCGATTTGCGCGTTGATGATGATTGGTCTTCGCACTCGAGCCGAGGATGCGGAGGAGGAAGGCTCGACCCTCACTCGTTTGCGTACTGCCTGGCAGCACCTGCAGGCGGTGCCAGCGTTGCGCATCCTACTGTTGACAGAGGCCGTGGCGGTGATCTTCTTCGCCTCGGTGGAGCCAGTCGAGGTGATCTACGTGAAGGCCACGCTGAATGGCGGAGATCTCGGCTTCGGGCTGCTTGTGGCAGCGTGGGGCTTCGGCGCGGCGCTTGGGGCCGTCGTATTCTCATTCTCGGTACGTCGCCCACTGGGACCGATGCTTACCGGTGGAACGTTGCTAGTCGGACTGGCCTACCTTGGCTTTGCGATCGCGCCGACGCTTGCGCTCGCGTGCGTGGCCGCCGTCATCGGCGGCGCCGGCAACGGTATCCAATGGCCGGCACTCATCAGTGCCGTTCAACAGCTCACTCCCGCGGAGCTGCACGGGCGGCTGATGAGCGTTGTCGGATCGCTCAATGCTCTGTGCCCGGCGATCGGGTTTGCGCTGGGAGGAACCATCACCGCACTAGCCTCTCCACGGGTGGCGATGGTCGTCGCGGGGGGCGTCGCGACGTGTGCGACAGTCGCCTTCCTTCGCCTGCCACTCGGTCGGCTGCTACCCGTCGGCCAGGCTCAGGTCGCCGTTGGCGGGGACTCGGGATTGATCGCCCCGACCCAGCAGCCGGTGGGCTGACCTACACATCCCGGAGAGCGCCACCGAGACGGTCTCCCAACACAGCGGCGCGCGTCATCCGACGATCCTTAAGTACGACCCCCTGTCGGCCGTTAAGTACGACAGAGGGCCCACGGCTTGGCCATTCGCCATGAAAATCTCCCAGCGACACATCTACCGGGCATATCTGACCAGCCAATGGATGCTACTGGCCGGGGTGACGGTCGCCGCGGCGCTGCTGTCGCACTGGCAGGACTGGCAGCCGCTGGACATGGTCGGACTGCTGGTCGTGCTGGGCGTGCTCGGCGAGCGGCTGACGGTCACAATCGGCAGCCAAACGCTGTCTTCCTCGTTTGTCGCGTTTGCGCTGGCGATGGCCCTGCTGGGACCCACACCGGCCGTCGCGATCGCCTTTGTACTGGCAGCGGTGGACTGTTTCTCGCGTCGCCCCTCGATGGCCGTTTGCGTATCCAATACGGCCGCCTACATGGCCTTCTCGCTGCTGGGCGCACTGATGGTGCGAGCGATCATCGGCAATGTGCACGATCCAAGCGTCGCGCAAAGCACCCAAGGCGTGGAATTCGCGCTGATCGTGGCCGGTGTTTTCATCGTGACGAACATCGTGAACTTCGGGCTGATCGCACTGCAAAAGCGCGTGCTGGACGGTCGCGGACTGGTCATGCAGGTACGCACGCTGCTGATCCCGATGCTCCCAGTCGAGTGCGCCGCTTCGATCCTTGCGGCGGTGCTAGCGGTGGCCTACACCAACCTCGGCTACCCGGCACTGGTCGGGGTGGTCATCGTGATCCTGATCTTCCAGTATCTGGCCCGCGCACTGCTGCGCTCAGAGGACCGCGCCGAACAGCTTGAGGCGCGCTCGGTGCGGCTGGCCTCGATGCAGCTGGGAATGCTCGCAACGCTGGTGGAGACCCTTGCGCTCAGAGACCGCACGACCGCGCGTCACGCGGCAGCGGTGGCTCGCTATGCGCGCGCGCTGGCGCGTGAGGTGGGGTGCAGCGAGGGCGAGCAGGAGCTCGTACATACGGCGGGGCTACTTCATGACATTGGCAAGTTCGCGCTTCCCGACCGTATCCTGCATGCCGAGATTCTCTCCGACGACGATTGGGCGCTGGTGCGACGTCATCCGCAGGACGGCGCAACGCTCGTGGGACGCCTCGATGGCTATGGGCCAGTGGCTGACGCGATCCTCTATCACCACGAGCACGTGGATGGCAGTGGCTACCCGGCCGGTCTGATTGGCAGCGAGATCCCGCTTGCGTCTCGTATCGTCGCGGTGTGCAGCGTGTATGACACGCTTACCGCGCGCGACTCCTACCGCTCGCCGATGATCCCCCAGGATGCGATCGCCGAGTTGCGACGCGTTGCGGGGCGTCAGCTCGACTCCGAGATCGTGGATGCTTTCGTGACGATGCTCGAGCGAGAGGGTCCGGTGACGTTTGCCCATGGCGACGACGCCAACTTCGAGGCTGAGCTGTCCTTCGAGCGCCGCACCCGCGCGCTGGCGCAGCCGGCATCACGCTAGACGGTCTGCGAGGAGCCGGCCGCACGCGAGGCGGCTAGGCTCGCATAGGAACAGAGCGCTGTACAACGGATGGGGCACCGGCCAAGCTTGGCCAGTGCCCCATCCTTGCGGATCGTCGATTTTCGACGATCACATAAAATTTCCTTAGCCTTTCCAGGGCATATTGAGGCTCCTTCCGTCACGCGGGCGGATCAACTCGCGCCCGTGCAACGGCCTCCATCCTCAGCCAAGCACGACGAGAGTTGAGTAGGTTTGCGCAGCATACTATATGGATTAGACGATTTGTCCACCTTGGACAAACGACTGCATGCTTGCTTGCAAGCAGAGGGTTTTCCGCGCGACAGCGGACGGGTTCTCCTCCACATGTGGTGGTTTCTACGCTTGCATCAGGCGAGCGTGTGGCCATGAGGCGTCTTTCCCGATCAAAGGTCCACAAAGCTGCGGTGGACTCAACCTTTGCGGGCAGATTGCCGAATCTCTATGCATCCGGGCACCGCAACAGGTTTGCGGGCTCGTGCGAAACTGCCATCTGGCGAGAACCACACGAACACGAGGCCAAGATGTCCACCACCTCCAACCCCGACCACGAGAGCCAGCTGATCTTCACCAGCTCACAGGCTGCGCGCTATCTCGGCGTGTCGCTGGCGACGATCCGCCGCTGGAGCAATGCCGGCTACTTGACTGGCTATAGGACGCCGGGGGGCCAGCGCCGCTTCTCGCGCGAGCAGCTCGACCGGTTCATCCAGTCGTTGCACCGCACCGACGAGAAGACGGCTCCCAAGCACGACCGCAACGTCGCCTGAGAGCCTCTCTGTGGCCGCTAAGGCCGCGCGCAGTCCACTCACACCGGTGTCTTTACCTCGCGCCCAGGGTCCGCGTGAGCCCTAGCGCGCTAGGCGACCGAACTTCTCGCGCAGCCGACGATAGAACGAGGAGTCGGGCAGCTGTGCGATCACCCCGGCGTCGTTGAGGAACCTTGCGTTGATCCTTGCGCCCGGCGCGATCTCACACACCGGCCGACCGTCGACAGACACGTCAAGCGCCTCACGTGAGCGGTTATGGATCTCCAGGCGGTCTTTTGGAGCGGCGACGAGCGTGCGGGCCGTGAGCGAATGGGGCGCGATGAACGACACCACGAACCCTTCTACGCCCCACGCCATCACTGGGCCTCCGTTGGCGAGGTTATAGCCGGTGGAGCCGGCCGGGGTGGCGACAACCAGGCCATCGCAGCGCACGCTGCCAAGTTCCTCGCCGTCAAGTACATAGGCAATCTCGGCGACGCGCTCCCCGACCTTGCGATGGATCGCCACGTCGTTGATCGCGCGCTCAAGCCCCGTGGGAGCATCGAGCACGATTGCTGGCAGCCTCAACAACTCGAAGTCGCTCTCAAACGCCCGCCTGACGCCCTCGGCCAGCTCGTCCGGCTCGATTGTTGCAAGGAATCCGATGTCGCCGAAATTGACCGCGAACACGGGCACGCCCGTGCCGGTGTAGCGGCGCAATGCGCGCAAGATCGTGCCATCGCCGCCGAGCACGATGCACAAATCGACTGTGTCGTTCTCGGCCGTGCCCACGACCACGCCCTCGCGCGCGCTGAGCCGGTGCTTGTCGGTCTCGTTGCGGTCGAAGTGCAGCGTAACGTCCGCGCGCAGCGCTGCATCCATTAGAGCCTCCAGCGCATGGGCCGTTTGGAGGGGACGGTTGTGGGTAAGAACCGAAACGTCGCGTACCGCGCGCGCCGCGGGGGGCTGGCGCATCTCATCGACCGGATCGACGTCAACGCTGGGTTTGACGCCGCTGCTCAAGGCTCTACCCCCAGTGTCATAAGCTCGATGTCGTGCGCCCCATCGGCGCCAGTACCGCGACCGGGCTCGGCAAGCCACACGAACGTCTCGAGGTTGCCCTTGGGGCCGGGCAGGCCAGATGAGCGATAGCCGAGCACCGTGGCGCCGAGCTCTAGAGCGCTGACCCCGACGTCCACGAGCGCGGTGCGCCGATCCGCTGCCGAGCGGACCACGCCGCCCTTGCCGACTCGCTCGCGTCCCACCTCGAACTGTGGCTTTACGAGCGCGAGCACGTCATGACGGTCGGCCAAGCATTCGAGCACTGACGGAAGTACCTTGCGCAGTGAGATGAACGACACGTCGAGCACCACCAGCTCGGGTGCATAGGGAAGCATCTCGCGTGTCAGCGAACGAGCGTTCGTGCGCTCCAGCAGCGTCACGCGCGAATCGGTGCGCAGCCCGTAGTCGAGATCCCCGTAGCCGACGTCAACCGCGATGACGTGCGCGGCGCCGCGCTGCAGCAGGCAGTCGGTGAAGCCACCGGTCGAGGCGCCCACGTCCAACGCTTGCCGCCCCCCGACCTCGATTCCAAACGCGTCCAGCGCGTTGGCGAGCTTGATCCCACCACGCGAGACAAATGGGGCGCGCTCGCGCACCGCAAGCTCAGTATCCACCGCGACCATCTCGCCGGGCTTGGCGGCACGACGGCCATCGCGACCAACCGTGACCTCGCCCGCCATCACCGATGCAGCGGCCCGCGTACGCGAGGAAAATAGGCCGCGCTCGGCCAGCAGGGTGTCCAGACGTTGCTTGGTGGCCATCGCGGTGATAAGACGGTAGCCGCTCGGAGCGCTTGGCAGGGTCTCCGCGTAGCGGCTGCGAGTTGCGACGAACCTCACAAGTTCGAGCAAACCAAAGAATTCGGGATATCTACTATGTCGCTTATATAGAGATCGCCCATATGTGATCGACATCACACAAACATGCGTTCGTGTGATGCATGATTCCTCTCGACCCGAAGTACAGCAGCATCCCTCCTCCCCGAAACGGCCCGCCTCCCCAGCGGGTCGTTTCATTAACCCCTCGGCGCTGCGGTCCTCCCTCATTATCTTCAGGGAAGACCGAGCCGCATGCGGCTCGGTCCCGGACCGTACATGTACGGTCCGGCCTGTCGGCACATGTGCCGACAGGAACAGCATCTCGGCTCAAATAGCACATGCGATCAGGCCCGCCACGCCATGTGCCGGCCAGAGCAATGTCTCTCTCTGCTCTTAGCTTGTCTCGATCGCCGCGGAGCGACGGTCGGTGATCGCCCCACGCACGCGCTCAGCTATGCGCTCGCCGGTGAACCCAACCTCCTCATGCAGCAACGTGGGCTTGCCGTGGGTCACATAGCGGTCGGGTAGCCCCACGCGCAGGATCCGCGGCGGAGCCACGCCCGTCTCGTTGAGAGCCTCCCACACCGCCGAGCCGAACCCGCCCGCAAGCACGCCCTCCTCGACAGTCACGAGCAGGTCGTGCTCGGCAGCCAGTTGAGCCATCAAGCCCGTGTCGATCGGCTTGGCAAAGCGCGCATCGGCAACTGTCACGGCGATCCCATCGCCAGCCAAGAGATCTGCTGCAGAAATCGCCTTGCCAACCCCCGCCCCATAGCCGACCAACGCAACGCGTCCGCCGACCGGCCCGCTCGCGCCTCCCTCGCGCAAGATCTCACCTCTGCCGATCGGGATCGCGCGTGGCGCCTCGGGCAGCGCCACGCCGACGCCCTCGCCGCGCGGGTAGCGCAACCCGACCGGCCCGTCGTCGTAGCAAAGCGCCGTGTGCAGCATGTGCACCAGCAGTGCCTCGTCACGTGGCGCCATCAACACGATATTGGGCAGGCAGCGCAGATAGGCGATGTCGAAAGCGCCGTGATGGGTCGGCCCGTCGTCGCCGACCAGGCCGGCACGATCCATTGCGAACACGACGTTCAGCTTCTGCAAGCACACGTCGTGCACGATCTGATCGAACGCGCGCTGCAGGAAAGTCGAGTAGATCGCCGCCACCGGCTTGACCCCTCCAAGCGCGAGGCCAGCAGCAAACAAAATAGCCTGCTGCTCGGCGATACCGACATCGAAATACCGACCCGGCATAGCCTTCTGCAAGATGTTCAAGCCCGTACCCGAGTTCATCGCCGCGGTTATCCCAACGACCCGCTCGTCGCGTTCGCATTCGCGCACAAGTGCCTCGCCAAACACCTGCGTGTATTGAGGCGCTCCCCCACCCTGCCCCACCATCCGCGCTTCTCCATCCTGCGCCGGCTTGCCGTTGGCGGCTGTCGAGGAGGCCGCAGTGGGCCGTGCCGGCGGCGACGTCGGCGGAAGGGTGGGCACCCCATTCAAGATCGACTTCGGCTTGGCTGCGTGCCACTTCTCCATCCCCTCCAGGCCGCCGTCCTCGGCGGGCGCAAAGCCCTTGCCCTTGACCGTCGCGATGTGCACCACCACGGGGCGTTCGGCAGCGAGCGCCTCGCGCAGCGCAACCCGTAGCGCGCGCACGTCGTGGCCGTCGATCACGCCCATATAGGCCCAGTCAAGCTCCTCCCACCACAGGCCCGGTGCCCAAAACGCCTTGATCGACTCCTTCAACTGCGGGCCAAGGCGCTCGAATGCCGCGCCGATGCTGCCCGGCAGTCGGGCGAGACCACCCTCCACGCCCGAGCGCGCATGCCACAGCTTGGGATTCAGCCGCACGCGGTTGAAATATCGAGACAGGGCACCCACGTTCGGAGCGATCGACATGCCGTTGTCGTTGAGCACCACCACCATCGGCGTTCCAAGACCGCCCGCCTGGCCGATCGCCTCGAATGCCACTCCCCCGGTCATCGCGCCATCACCGATCACCGCTACGACCTTCCCGCCCGACGCCTCATCGTCCAGGTGGCGCATCCCCTCCTTCAAACCGACCGCATACCCGATCGAGGTCGAGGCGTGACCGGCGCCCATGATGTCGTGCGCGGACTCCGCGATCGAGCAAAACGGCGCCAGCCCGCCGTACTGGCGGATCGTGTGCAGTTGCGCGCGACGTCCCGTCAGGATCTTGTGCGGGTAGGCCTGATGGCCCACATCCCACAGGATCTTGTCGCGCGGAGAATCGAGCAGCGAGTGCAGTGCCACCGCCAGCTCGCACGTGCCCAGGTTCGCGCCGAAGTGCCCGCCGATCTCACCGACCGTGTCGATGATGTGCTCGCGCACCTCCTGCGCCAGCTGGGCCAGCTCATCCTCTGAGAGCACCTGCACATCGGCTGGACCGTCGATCCGCTCAAGCAGTCGCGGACCGCGCACGAGAGGCCCGTTGTCGTTCTCAGCCGGTGCGCTCATGCCGCGCCCCGACCTTTCGTGGCGCTTCTCGTCGTCGCGCTCCTTCGTGTATGTGCGGTCGCTCTCAAGATGTACGTGTGTAGATGAAGTCTGTGATCTGCTCGAGCTCGATCGTAGGAGCGCTGCCCTCCACGGGCCGACCCGCTACAACCAGAGCGGCCTGCGTGAGCGCCTCCCGTGCAGTCCGGTGAGACTCCGCCGCCAGCTCTCTGGCTCGATCGATGCCGAACTCGCTCACATATGTCCGCTTGCCGTGCCTCTCATCGCTACCTCGCGGCTTGCCAAGCGCCTGGTCGGTGCCGGTCACGTCCAGAATGTCATCGACGATCTGAAACAGCACGCCCAGCTCGACCGCGAAGCGCCGCAACGCAATTGTCGCAGGTCCGCGCACACCAGCCAACGACAGCACGCAAACCACCGAAGCGTCGATCAGTCTGCCCGTCTTTAGCTCGTGCAACCGACGCAGCCCGTCGGGCCCCTCGGGAGCGCGCCCACTCACATCCACATACTGGCCGCCCACCATGCCGTCCACACCGGTTGCCGCCGCCAGCTCCAGGGCAGCCTCCAGTAGCCGCTCGGGCTCTGAGCGACACTCGCCGAGCAAATGGCGAAACGCCTCCGCATACAACCCATCGCCCGCCAGGATCGCCACGTCCTCGCCGTATGCCACGTGACAGGTGGGCCGCCCGCGCCGCAGGCTGTCGTCGTCCATCGCCGGCAAGTCGTCGTGGATCAGCGAATAGGTGTGGATCAACTCGAGCGCCGCGGCCAGCGGCAGCGCCTCCTCGCGCTGCAAACCGACGGCGTCAGCGGTCGCCAGCGCGAGCACTGGACGGATGCGCTTGCCGCCCGCCAGCAGCGAATAGCGCATCGCCTCCTCCAAACCGGCCGTCAGCGCCTCTTCGGAAAAGCGCATCGTCTTCAGGTAGCGCTCGATCTCCTCGCGCAGGTGCTCCGGGTAGGCGGCTTGCACGAGCAGCCAGCCCGCTATAGCAGCGAATCTTGGCCCGGAGCCGGCTGTGAGACCTCGGCGCGCGCCTCGCGCTCCAGCTCGGCGGATGCCTGCGTCGCAAGCGCAGCGCAGTCCTCGACCATCGTGGCAGCCGCGTCAGGCGACAGCTCGCCCGAGCGCAGCTGCTCGGCCGCGCGCTCCAGTTGCTCGATCAGATCGTCGATCCTCTCCAAGCTCATCTCGCTCTCCTAGGAAGCCTCACGCGTAGCATTCTGGCGCACCTCGCGCAACACCGCGGCCAGCACCCCGTTCACGAACGCAGGAGCGTCGCTTCCGCAGAACGTCCTCGCCGTTTCGATCGCCTCCTCGATCGCACCCTCGGCGGGGATCGGAGTGTCCCCCGGCGCCACATCCGGATGCAGCATCTCGATCAGCGCCACCCGCATGATGCTGCGCTCAAGTGGCTGTATACGCTGCACCGACCAGCCGTGGGAATGGCGGTCGATCACCTCGTCAAGCTCTCCCGTGCGATCCGCGGCCGCGTGGGCCAGCGCGCCCGTCAACAACGAAGCGTTTGCTCCAAGCGTCTCCGCCAACGTCCTGCCCGTGAGATCGTGCTGGTAGAGCGCAAACACTGCCGCTCGACGCTGCTCGGAGCGACGCATCGCGCTCCTAGCGTCCCAGGTCGAAGAATCGGTGAGTCCGCGTTCTGGATCGGAGGGCTCCTGCGTAGCGCCTGCGGAGTCGCGCGGCCAGCATCATGCCCTAGACATGTATTCGCCCGAACGGGTGTCCACGCGGATCTTCTCGCCTACGTCAATAAACAACGGAACGTGGATCACGGCTCCGGTCTCCAGCGTGGCAGGCTTGCTCCCCCCACCAGAAACGGTGTCGCCGCGCACACCCGGGTCGGCCTGTGTTACCTCGAGGTCAACCGCGCTCGGCAGCTGGATGTCAGAAGGCTCGTCGTCGATGAACAGCACATCGACCTCGCTGCTCGGCTTCGTCCAGCGCAGGGCCTCCGCAAACGCCGACTCCGGCACTGCGATCTGCTCGAAAGACTCGGTGTCCATGAAGTGCGCATCGGTACCGTCGGCATAGAGAAACTGCATCCTGCGCGCCTCAGTGCGCACCGCGCGGAACTTCTCCCCCGCGCGGAACGTACGGTCGATCACCGCACCATCACTTGCGCGACGCAGCTTCGTGCGCACGAACGCTCCGCCCTTCCCAGGCTTCACGTGCTGGAACTCGAGGATCTTAAAAACCGTCCCCTCGACGTCTATGTGGTTTCCGTTCTTGAACTGGTTGGTGGTGATCACGACTCGGGAGGGTAGCGGGCGCGGGTCGCCGAGCGGGTTCGCGTCCGCGATCGCCTTGCTCGAGTTGCTGGTCATACGATCGTCCACCGCAATGGTTCGAGACTTCAGACTTTGTCGCAGTGCGCCGTATCACTCATCAGACCCATGTCTGTCGAAGAGGACACTCTGTCGAGCGCGCTCAATTTTCGTCTGAGCGAGCTTGTCGAGGACAGCGAGCGCTCTGACGCCCGTCGCTCAGAGCCCGGCGTAGCGCTGCCGCGTCATTTCGTCGCGTTCCTGCCGCTGTCCGTGCTCGCCACGCTCATGGTGGTCGCGGGCCCGGTCGTCGTCGTGGCCGCGCTCATGCCTCGCCACGGGATGCTCTCGGAGGTGCTTGCAGTCCTCTTGACTGTGGGCGGTTCGCTTGCGATCGCATCGGTGAGTACTTGGCTATGGATGCGTTGGCCTCACTCGCGGGAAGTGATCTTCGCCGAACTGATGCTCTGGGGCTGGGTACGGCGCTTCTGGGCAGAGCGGCGCCTGGCTCGCACGCGAGACCTCTTTGAATCAGCTCGTGAGTCGGGCTCCATGGTCAGCATCGAGCTGCTCACCCAGCTCAGCGATCTGCATCAGGCCGTGGACCCCTACCTGCATGGACACAGCCGCCGGGTCGCTTCTTATGCCGGAAGGATCGCGCGCGAGATGCGTCTCTCCCCGAAGGAGATCGCCGACGTCGAGACCGCAGCGCTCGTACACGACGTCGGCAAGATCTACACGCCGCGAGAGATCCTCCACAAGGCGGGCCGACTGACCGATCGCGAGTTCGCAATCGTCAAGCTCCATGCGCGTGACGGCGCGGAGATTCTCGCCGATGCCGGAGACCCGCAGCTCACCGCAATCGTGCGCCATCACCACGAGCGACTCGACGGCAACGGGTACCCCGACGGGATCAAGGCGGCGGAGATCCCGCTGGGGTCTCGGATCATCGCGGTGGCCGACACGTTCGATGCGATCACCTCGACGCGTCCCTACAGGCCGCAGCGCACTCACAAGGAAGCCCTCGACATCCTCTCCAACGAGTCCGGCACGCAGCTCGATGCGACCGTTGTGGCAGCATTCCTAGCCTGCTATGCCGCTCGTCGCCCGGTCGCCCGGTCGGCGTTCGCAAGCGCCGTGGCCGAGCGTTTCATCACGGCGATCAAAGCCTCATCGACAAGCCTGACGGCGGGCTCGATCGGGCAGACGCTCCCCGCGCTCGGAGCAGCAGGCGTGCTTGCCATTTCCCCGGCTCCGCATCACGGCAGGGTTGCTCGCCGACACAAGGCCACGCCGACGGTCGCGCGTCTGGCATCGGGTTCCGCTCCCGTTAGAGCAGAGGACGCCAATACTGTCCCGCGATCCAGGCAGCTGAGAGCCGGACGGCCCCTCGTCGGCAAGCGAGAGAGCCCACACGGGAGAATCAACCTTCCCGACACCAACAGCACCAGTCCGAGCATGGACACGAGTCCCAGGGCAAGTACGAGCGAGCCTGCTTCTCCGTCGGAATCGCAAGGAGCGGTGCAGAGCCCAGTCGGGTCGGGATCGGAGCCATCCAAACCGACGGCACCCGTCTCCATCCCACCACCGACGTCCCAGCCCATCAACGTCCAGTCCCCACCGGTCAACTCGCAGCCACCGCAATCACAGCAACCCACTCCTCCGGCCCACCCAGCCGAATCCCCCGTCGAGATTCCCTCGATTCCTCCCGTGACGATCTCGGTACCCAACACTCCCGTCCAAATCTCGTTGCCCGGCATCACAGTTCCGACCGTGAACCTTCCTGTGAACCTCCCCACAAACGACGTTTCGAAAGTCCTACAGGGTGTCGGTCTGCGAGTCGGCGGCTGAACAGCCGATCGGCAGATCCGCGCGTTGACCCTGTATGCGCGCGGACACGCCTCAATCGATGAACGTGAGCGACTTCGGCAACTGCGTAAGCCGCTGCGAGCCGTTGTCGTCGACCACGGCCAGATCCTCGATGCGTACACCCAAGCGCCCGGGTAGGTAGACCCCCGGCTCGACGGTGACGATGTTGCCTGCGCGCAACGGCTGCTCGCCCGCCGTGCGCGACAGACGTGGACCCTCGTGGATCTCCATGCCGACCCCGTGCCCCACACCATGGCCGAAATGATCCGCGTGGCCGGCATCCTCGATGATCGAGCGCGCGACCGCGTCCACCGCGCGACCGCTGATCCCAGCGCTCACCGCCGCAAGCGCCGCTTCCTGCGCTTCGAGCACAAGCTCGTAGACGCGAGTCGCATCCTCACCAGGCGCGCCCGTGGCATAGGTACGGGTGCAATCAGAGCAGTAGCCATCCAGGTATGCGCCCCAGTCGATCGTGACGAGCACGCCCCTTGGGATCTCGATCTCGCGCGGCTCTGCATGAGGGAGCGCGCCGTGCTCGCCAGCGGCGACTATCGAAGGGAAGCTCGGCGCCTGCGCGCCCAGTCGACGCATCCGCAGCTCCAGCTCGATCGCCACCTCACGCTCGCTGCGACCGACCAGACCCGCTTCGAGCACTCCGATCAGAGCCTGATCTGCGAGTTGTGCGGCAGCGCGTATCCGCGCGATCTCCGGCTCGTCCTTGACCTCGCGCATGCGCTCCACCACGCCTCCGCACGGCACCAGCTCCCAACCGTCGTCAAGCAGCTCCCGCAGACGCGCGTGCTGCTTGACGCTCAACGAAGCATCGTCGAAACCGAGCGTGCCGCGCTCGGGATTCCCACCGGTCCCCTGCTCGCCTCGTCCGAGCGCCAGCGCCGCGGCTTGAAGCAGCTCGGCCGGCGCTATCTCGCGCGCATAGAGGTCTGGCACCTGCTCCGCCGACTGGGTCGCATAACGGAAGTCCGTGAAGAACAATTGCTGTGCGCGCTCATCGGCGGCGATCAGGGCGAGCCCATTCGAGCCCGTGTAGCCGCTCAGATAACGCACGTTCACGGGCGAGTTGACCAGCAGGCGATCGATCCCCAGTGCGCGCAACTCCGCCGCGAGCCGTGTGGTGCGGGCAACCTCGCTCATAGGATCCAGCCGTCCTCGCGCACGCTGCTGGACGGCGTCAAGGAACGCGCGGTGCCGCACGCCACGCTCAACTCTCCCTACCTCCAAACTCCTCGCGCAACCGTTCGAGCGCAAGCCTGTAGCCATCGACTCCCTTGCCCGAGACAGACATCACGCACAGGTCCTCGATCACCGAGAGTCCTCGCCACGCCTCGCGAGCCTTCACGTCGGACATGTGCACCTCGACTGCCGGCAGCGCGGCTGTCGCGAGCGCATCGTGGATCGCCCACGAGTAGTGCGTCCAGGCTCCCGGATTCAGCACAATCCCGTCGACCAGCTCGCGCAGGCTGTGCAGGTGCTCGACATACTCGCCCTCGAAGTTGGTGTGAAAGAAGCGCGTCTCGATCCCCAGCTGCCTCGCGAACCCCGCGATCTGGCGCTCGAGCTCATCGAGCGTGAGCGTCCCGTAGTGCTCGGGCTCGCGCTTGCCGAGCATGTCGAGATTGACCCCATGCATCACCTCTATGCGAGTCAGGCCGCTCATCGCCAGCAGAGCCTACTCGCGCGCTCGCAGCTCCGACACGGCGGCTCGAAGTTCATCGGCAGGCACATGACAGCCCGTGCGTGCGTCCCCGGGCGCGCCGAGCAACACGAATGGCACGTGCGTGCCTGTGCGCTTCTTGTCGCGCATGGTCGCCTCCAAGATCCGATCGACGTCCTCCCCATCAAGCTCGGTCGGCAGTCCGTGTGCGCTCAACAGCTCGCGCACCTGCGCGCGAAGCTCCGGCAGACCGGACAGTCGCAGTGCGGCGAGCAGCCCAAGCCCCACAGCCTCCCCATGGCGATAGCGCTCGTAGTTGGTGACGGTCTCAAGCGCGTGACCAACCGTGTGCCCAAGATTGAGTACCTGGCGGCGACCCGCGTCACGCTCGTCTTCGGCGACGACTGCGAGCTTGGTGCGAGCGCATGCGAGGATCGTGCGCTCGTCCAGTCGCTCCTCGGCTGCGATCCGCTCCCACAGCTCGCCGCCGGCGATCAGGGCGGTCTTCAACACCTCGACGTAGCCGGCCGCCAGCTCCGCTGCCGGCAGCGTGTCGAGCGTGTCGGGATCCACGATCACACCGGCGGGATGGTGGTAGGCGCCGACGTAGTTCTTGGCTTGCGGTAGATCGACACCGGTCTTTCCACCGTAGGCCGAGTCGACCTGCGCGACAAGCGTGGTAGGCACGTGCACGATCGGCACACCGCGCTGGTAGGTGGCGGCGCAGAAACCCGCGAGATCGCCAACGACCCCGCCGCCAAGCGCCACCAGATGGTCTGCGCGGGTCATCCCTCCAGAGACCAGAGCGCTCCATACCAGCTCGGCGCTGGAGAGCGTCTTGTTGCGCTCGCCCGGTGCGATCTCGATAAGCTCGCCAACGCCACCCAGACGCTCGGCGTAGAGCGCCGCGACGTTCTGATCTGAGACACAGAACGGCCGCGACGCCGCTCGGTCCAGTGGCCACACACCCGCGTCCGAGCACTGCTCCGGGTCCAGCAAGCCACGTCCTACAAACACCGGATACTCCCCCGAGGAGGCGCTCGCCCACAGCAATCGAGTATCTACGGGCGCTCGCGCGAGCGCTCGTAGTGCAGGCAGCGCACGCACGGCTACGCGCGGCGCAAGCGCCGGAAGGATCGCGTTCGCTAGCTGTCCGTACAGCGCCACGCGACTGGCATACAGCGCAGCGAACGCGTCACGATCGCTTGCCAGCGGACGCTTCTCCTTACCAGGGCCCGCGCCCGCCCGTCGCCAGGCAGCGCGAACGTCGATGTCAAGCAGCACAGTCAGGTGGGGGCGCAGCGCAGCGCGCACCCGCTCAGAGAGGACGCTGCCGCCACCAAGGGCGATCACGGTCTGATATCCCGTCTGTCCCGCCTCCTCAAGCAGGCGGCAGGCGAGTCGCTCCTCAGCTTCCCTGAAGGACGCCTCTCCGTGCAAACGGAACTCCTCGGCGATCGAATGGCCGAGCTCCTGTTCGAGCAACCTGTCGCTGTCGAGCGCGTGCACGCCGAGGGCGGCGGCGACTTCCGCGGCGACGGTCGTCTTGCCGGCGCCCATGAAGCCGATGAAGACGAGCGCCCGTTTTGGCGCGGGGGCTATCGTGCCCATCGGATCTCCTCGACACGGCGCGCACCCCGCCGCTCGCCCGTCAAGGCGATGGCCATCCGATTCGCTCGCAGTAGGCCGTCAGCGCCTGACGAACGTCATCGATGTGGTCGCCGCCGAACTTCTGCCGGTAGGCATCGGCCAGCACGAGCGCGACCATCGCCTCCCCCACGACGCCAGCCGCGGGCACGGTGCACGAGTCCGTGCGCTCACGCAGCGCCTCGGCAGGCTCGTGCGTGGCGATGTCGACTGAGCGCAATGGCTTGGTGAGCGTGGGCAGCGGCTTCATCGCGCCGCGCACGATCAGCGGCTCGCCGTTTGTCATCCCGCCCTCCAGGCCACCCGCGCGATTGGTCTCGCGATAGTAGCCGCGCTGCTCGGAGTAGAAGATCTCATCGTGTGCATCAGACCCAGGAACACCTGCGATCTGAAAGCCGTCGCCGATCGAGACGCCCTTCATCGCCTGGATCGAGAGGATGCCCATCGCGAGCCGTCCGTCCAAGCGTTGCTCCCAGGAGATATGCGAGCCGAGACCGGGGACCAGCCCGAAGGACTGCACCTCGAACACCCCGCCAAGCGACTCGTTGGCCTTGCGCAGCGTGTTGATCTCAGCGACCATGGCACGCCCCGCCTCGGCGTCCAGGCAGCGCACCGGTGAGGCATCGACCTCGTCGAAGTCGGCGAGTGTCAGCGCAGTCTCTCGCACGGGCGCGTGCACCGATGCGATCTGAACCACGTGTGAGCGGATCTGTACGCCGAGCGCGGCCAGGAATGCCTTGCAGAGCGCTCCGCCCGCCACGCGTGCCGCGGTCTCGCGTGCGGACGCTCGCTCGAGAATGTTGCGCACGTCGCTTTGCTTGAACTTCTGGGTGCCCACGAGGTCAGCGTGGCCGGGACGCGGGAGATGAACCTCGGCGACCTCCGCGTCGACGGGCCACGGCGACATGCGCTCTTCCCAGTTGGCGTAGTCGCGATTGTCCACTTGCAGAGCGATCGGGGCGCCGAGCGTGAACCCGTGTCGCACGCCGGCGGTCACGCGCGCCGTGTCCTTCTCGATCTTCATGCGTCCGCCGCGCCCATGGCCGAGCTGGCGACGTGCCATATCCCTGTTGAGATCCTCCGGTGTCAGCTCGAGTCCAGCAGGTAGTCCCTCCACTAGGCATGTGAGGCCGGGTCCGTGGGACTCACCGGCGGTGATCAGGCGAAGGAGGGTCATGCTCGCCCTAGCTTATTTGCTCGGGGCTCGAGCCAGCTTTTGGGACGAGGCTCCAGTTGCGCTATGCGCCAGCGGAGTCCGCGCTGGACTCTGCCCGCATGACGCCGACCAGACGCTTCACCCTTGCTGCGCTGGCTGCGCGCTTCACCCGTGCGGCGCTCGCCGTGCCGCTGTTCTTGGTGATGCTGACGACCCCCAGTTCGTAGGTCACGCTCTGGCCGTTTGCTTCAACGTATTCAAGTACCTCGTACCGATCGACTTCGAGGTCGATCGTCTGGCATTCAGAGGTGCTTGGCAGACAGATGCCCGTGCCGTGCAGGATCGGCGGAACCACGAGCTTGAAGATGGCGCCCTTGCCGTCGCTCGTCACGCGTTCAAAGACGACACGCGCATCCTGCTTGGATGGCAACGGCTGCCTCAGGCTCAGGCTCGGATACGGCACAAGCGTGGTCGTCTGCCCGGGCGTGCTCGATGGGAGCCCAAACAGCACCGCAACGGTATATGGATTTTGGGGTTTTGCCGGCTTAGACGGTTTTGCCGGCGCCGGCGCCGGGGGGGCGCTGCCACCGTTGCCTTTGCCAGTGCCCGACGAGCCGCCGCCAGACGAGGACCCACCCGACGAGGACGTACCGGAGGAACCGGAGGACTTGCTCGAGCTGGTGCTCGTGGCGACCTTTGGTGCTGGCAGCGGAACGAACGGGTCGCGTGTGGGGTCCTGGCTCTGGTAGTGCACGCCGCCAGGTGTCTCTGACACCGCCTGCTCGGGGTTTGCTGGCGCGACAGACACCGACAACGAGCCGGTCGTACCCGCGGGCCCGCCGGTGCTAGCGGCTGGAAGGCTCGCGGACACCTTCGGTCCGGAGCCGGCAGAGCCACCCGTAAAGGCATATCCGACGGCCACGACCAACGCCACGCCAAGCGCTATCAGCAACGGCAGCATGCGCCGCGAGAGCAGATCGGACTTGATCGATTGCAGAAACTCGGTCATGGGTTCACCTTTACGACGGCCGGTGTGGCGGCGGAACCGCCGCTTGAGCTACTTCCCGAAGTTCCCGGCGATTGCGCTCCGGCCGGCCCGGAGGCGCTCGCGCCACCAAGCGCGGAGGCGCTGGCGGGCAACACATAAGCGGTGGCCGTGATCGTGCCGGTGAGCTGATTCGATTTGGATTTAGCAGACCCGCCGCCAGCTTCGCTGGCATTGGGGGCCAGCGTGACGCTGTCGATCGTAAGCAGACGTCCACTCACCTGCAAAGGACCATTGGAAGTGAGCACAGTGAAGCCTTCGAGCTGGCCGAGCAGCTTGCTCAGATCGACGAAGCTCCCGTTGAACACGAACGTGAACGGCTGCTGGGAGAGCCCAGCGCTTTGCGCGGACGCCGTTGTACTGGAGGACGAGCTGCCGGAGCCCGAACCCGAACCGGATGTGCCGTTGGTGATCGAGGTGAACTGGATGTTGTTGCTGTGAGTGGCCTTGTCGAGCGTGTAGATCAACGCGGGCGTTTCCGCCGAAGCCGGCACGGCCTGGCCAAGAGTCACAAGCGAGGTGTAGGCAGTCGAGTAGCGCGCCTGCGCACTCACCGCTTCGCTTGCCTGCGTTTCGGCACTCGCCAGCTGCTGGCGTGCCGACTGCACTTCGGCGCTCACCTTCGAGGCCTTTTCGCGCTCGGGTGAGACCGCCGTGTACCAGACGATGCCTAGTATCGCCAGCAGCGCGATACCCATCAACATGAGCCGGTCGCGCATGGTCATCGGTGAGCCCCTTTGCCACGAGCGGAGATCTGCTCTTTGGCCCCATGACCATGGGCAGCCGCCGGGGTCACGCCTGCCGACGCGCTCAGCGCGGGCGCTGCCGGCAGTGCCGCGAAGCCGACCTGCACAGTGAAGGATGGATCTGAGGCGGGGCAGCTTCCGCCCCCAGCGGATGCGCCCCCACCACCCGATGAGCCGGAGGTCGTGGAACTCTGCAGCTGCACTTCGGTAACACCATCCATCAAACGCAGGCGCTGCAGCGTCTGGGCAACCACAGACTGGCTCGTGGCACAACCGGAGACCGTAAACACAGGCGTGCTTCCGGGAGGTGTGCTCGACGTCGAACTCGTGCTCGCCGCCGATTTAGACGAGGAGCTTGAGGCAGACGCCGTCACCTCTTCAGCTGAGCCAACAGCGCCGTGCAGCGAGTCGAGCGCGGTGCCAGTGGGCAGCACGCGGCCTAGCTCGTTCAGCGCGTGCGACCAGTCAAAGCGCGACTCGACGAGCTGGGAGACAGTTCGCATGCGCAGTTCGGCCATCGACACGAAGCTGGAATAGGAGCTGAGGCGACCGGTGCGCGCCTCGACGGCGTTGGTCTGCGCGATCAGTGACGCGGCCTTGCCGGCTTGGCTTGAGACTTGGTGGCGCGCACTGCCGTACATCACGGCCAGCACAGCCAAGCCCGCGATCAGCACAAGCACACCCAGAGCGCCGCCGCTGGAGCGTCCGACGATATCGCGGCTCTTTCGGCGCCGCTCGCCCGGGATCAGATTTACGGCCTTCATCGCGGTGCCTCTTCGGTCGCAAGGCCCGTGGCGACGGCAAGGTGCTCGGGAGACACCGAGCCGGCCGAGCCTTCGTTGATCATGCCGACCGTTTGCGGCACAACGGGCACGCCGAGCTCGCTCTGCAAAGCTCGGGCAAAGCCCGCGATTTGTAGCGCGGGGCCACTCAGAATGACGGTTGAGACCTCTCCTCCGCCATCCTGGGAGCGGTGGAAGTCAAGGGAGTTGCGCACCTCGCCGGCGATTTCGCGCACACCGCCGGAGAGCACGGGACGCACATCGATTCCGGGTGACTCAAGCAGCGTCGCAGGGTCCTCGATGGGCGTTGTGGAGTACTCGAGCGCAGACGCGGACGGATCGAGCGAGGTCGTGGAGAGCTCTGCGTCGAGGTGCTCCACGACGGGAGCCTCATAAGACTGCACCTCCGGCTTGGCGGCTTCCAGATTGACCGAGGCGAGCAGCGAGCGAGCCTTCAGCAGCGCGATCCCGTGACGCTCGGCGATGGCGGTCGCCATCGACTCGAGGCCTCCGCTGACAACACGGGTGAAGTGGCACACATTGCCTTCGGCGATCGCCATGTTCGTGAGTCCGCCTACGTTCAAATAGAGCACGCGCCCGGCGTGCTGCTCGTCGAGGCGATGCAGCGAGCGGATCAAGGCGAACGCGGACAGGTCGACCGCCTCGGGGCGCAGTCCCGCCTCACGGACCGCACCGAGCAGTCGCGTGACCATGTCGCGCTGTGCGGCAACGACGATCACGCGCTGGCGTGGGCCGGCTGGAGTTTCGTTGATACCGAGCACGTGATAGTCGAGCACGGCGTTCTCGAGCGGCATCGGAATCTGGTCCTCGGCTTGGAAGCGGATGGCGGCGTCGAGCTCCTTGCCGTCGGTGAGCGGCGGCAACTCGAGCGTGCGCAACACCGTGCGCTGGTTGGCAACGCCGACGCGCACGCGCTTGTCAAGACGCGACTCGCCAAACATCTCGCGCAGCGTCTCGGCAAGCGCATTGCCATCAAGCACCTCGCCCTCGCGGACGGTGTCGGGCGGCAATGGCGCACCAGCCGCGCGCTGCACAAGGATCGAGCCGTTCACGCGGGCTTGCACAGCGGTCACATAGCCGGGCTGGATATCCAGCCCGACGAGCGTCGGACCGCCGCCAGAGCGGGCTCTCCGCTCGAATTTGAGGCTCGGCTTGCGCAGCTTGGGCATCTTGCGGCTCGGTGTCGGTGCCGGATCTCCACCGGCCTCCTCGGCGGGCGGCTCCGGTGGAATATCGACCACGATCGACGTGGGCCTGAGCAGGTCGAGGCTGTCGTTGGTCATCTGTCCACGCTCCTTGGGGCTCATCAGCGCAGGAAGTTGGTCGTGTACAAGTTCACGAGCGGCTCACCCGCAAATACGGCGACGAGCGAGCCGAATGCGAGGAACGGGCCGAACGGGATCGCCGTCTTGGCCGCCGCGCGAGCGCCCTTGCGTGCGCCAATCAGCGCTCCGTAGAACACGCCCGCCAGCAGCGCGATCAGCATCGCCGGCGCCACGGCACTACCGAGGAACAGGCCCATCGCGCCCGCCAGCTTCACGTCGCCCATGCCCATCCCGCCCGGGTAGGCGAGCGCCGCGAGCAGCAACGCTCCGCCGGCGGCGACGCCGGCAATCAAACGTGCCGGCTCGCCACTCGGGTCAAGCGCTGTCCCGATGCCGAGCGCCAATATGGCACCGAGCGCGGTCAGCCGGTTGGGGATCACGCGGTGCTCGAGGTCGATCAGGGCAATCGGTACGAGCAGCAGGATGAGCACTACGTTGAGAACGACCGTCGCGGTCGAGCCGCCCGCGAGCACCGCGGCGACGCACAGCAGTGCGCACAGCCCCTCGACGATCGGGTAGCGCGAGGAGATCGGCGCCGCGCAATTGCGGCAGCGGCCTCGCAGCAGCAGCCACGAGAGGACTGGGACCTTGTCGTAGGGCTTCAAAGTCGAGCCGCAGCTCGTGCAGTGCGAAGCGGGCTTGACGACCGACTCGCGACGGGGCAGCCGGTAGACGACGACGTTCAGGAACGATCCTACGATCGCGCCAAATACGCCGGTGAAGGTTGCTGTTGCGGCTCCCATGGACGAATGATCGGCGTTTGCGTGCTCGGACTTGAGCGCTGGTGCAAACGGGCGCCCAAAGAGCGTTCGCGATGAGCGCTGCGACACCTTGAAGCGGATCGTTAACACGTAACGGGGCGACGTAAAGCTGCCGCAAAGGACAACCACGCCGCCATTTTCCTGTTCGTCGCCGCGTCCGAGACATAAAAAAGCGGGGACGGCCCGAAAGCCGCCCCCGCCAAGACAAGCATCGCCTACGCCACAGATCGCCGCAATGGGCGACACGGCAATGCAAGATCAGATTACAAGACTACCATTCGCCTTTGGTCGTTTTTCCGATGAGTTTGCAATCGCCGGGGTTTGATTCTTTGGCGACTTCGCAAGGCCGTTCGAACGTGCCTGTCGCTGTGCGCTTGACGATGAACTTATCGCCGGTCGACGGGGCTTCGGAGATAACTTCGTAACCTTCGCCTTTGGCACCGATCACTTTGTCTTCCAGGAGCTTGGCCGCGGTTACTTCTTTCAACGTCGGCTCGATCGCCTCAAGCTTGGCGATGGTCATGTTGAGGTAGCTGCCTTCGTTTTCCGTCGCAAAAGTCTCAGCGGCGGTCTGAGCGGTCTGGACCTGCGTCTCGGCGTTCGAGTCGCTGGCCTTGCTCTTCTGGTTCAGGAACGCAGGAATCGCGATCGCGGCAAGAATGCCCACGATCAAAATAACTACCAGGAGTTCGATGAGCGTGAAACCACCCTCACCGGATGCACGAGTGCGCAGTCGATTTAGCATTGGGACCTCGGTGAAGGTTGCGGTTGTGTTAGGCATGGACGAATGATCGGCGTTTGCGTGCTCAAACTTGAGCCTCGATGCAAGCGCATGCCCAGCAAGATGCACAGATAGCCCAGTTGCACGGCCAAGCATCTCACGTTGATATTGCGGGGGCTCAGGCTTAGAAAACAAAAGCGGGGACGGCCCGAAAGCCGCCCCCGCCAAGACAAGCATCGCCTACGCCACAGATCGCCGCAATGGGCGACACGGCAATGCAAGATCAGATTACAAGACTACCATTCGCCTTTGGTCGTTTTTCCGATGAGTTTGCAATCGCCGGGGTTTGATTCTTTGGCGACTTCGCAAGGCCGTTCGAACGTGCCTTCGGCTGTGCGCTTGACGATGAACTTATCGCCGGTCGACGGGGCTTCGGAGATAACTTCGTAACCTTCGCCTTTGGCACCGATCACTTTGTCTTCCAGGAGCTTGGCCGCGGTTACTTCTTTCAACGTCGGCTCGATCGCCTCAAGCTTGGCGATGGTCATGTTGAGGTAGCTGCCTTCGTTTTCCGTCGCAAAAGTCTCAGCGGCGGTCTGAGCGGTCTGGACCTGCGTCTCGGCGTTCGAGTCGCTGGCCTTGCTCTTCTGGTTCAGGAACGCAGGAATCGCGATCGCGGCAAGAATGCCCACGATCAAGATGACTACCAGGAGTTCGATGAGCGTGAAACCACCCTCATCCGATGCGCGCTGGCGCAGTCGATTTAGCATTGAATCCTCCTTGGGATCCGGTTTCTTGGGCGCCAGCCCTCAGTCCAACCGTCTCAACATGACGGTGCGCTCTCCCGGCCGATCTCGCGATCGACCTGTGGGAGCCGCCGGCTTTGCCTCACACCCTCTTGGGCGTTTACCTTGACCCGCGGTCTGGCTTTTCAGCGCGTTCATCGACCGCGGCGCCCACACGCTTTAGCGCTGCAGAAAACCTGGACGCATTGCCCGCAAGACGCCCGTGGGCCTTACCCGCGAAACGTCACTCAAAACACCTTTGACCAGACGCTTGAGATCTGCCTCAACGACGCTTGAGCCCAGCCTGTTCCTGCTGGTACTCCTGTGCGTCCTCACCAACGAGACGCTCACCGCCGCCACGACACCAGGGGCAGGTCACCTTGCGGGCGTGGCCATCGAGGCTCGATATGACCTTGCCCTTGCCATGGCAGGGCATACAGACCCGCGGCTCGCGCGACTCCTCGGCTGGTGCATCCTGCTCGCCGTCCTCTCCCGCGGATGAGGATGATGCCTTGCGGGCGCGACTCGCGGCGGGCTGCTTGCGACCATCTGCGTCACTCATGCAACCACACTACCTTCTTTGCACGCGAGCCTGCGCGTGCGGGGTCGGGGGAACCGCCACTGAACTAGCGTTCCGGGCGTGAGAACGCCCACGAACCCCCAAATGCGCTATTTGCGCTGGCTTGCCCTGGCCCTGATCACAGCTCTCGCGGCGACGCTGCGCCTCGTCGACTTGGGGGCCGTGCGACTCGACCCCTTCTACGACGCTGCCGTGCGCAGCATGGGTCTGTCCTGGCACAACTTCTTCTTCGGCGCGTATGAGCCCGGAGGGAGCGTGTCGATCGACAAGCCACCCGTGGATCTGTGGTTGCAGGTCGCAAGCGTCAAGCTGCTTGGCTGGAGCTCGACCTCGCTGAAGCTGCCCGAGGCGCTAGCCGGCACCGCGTCGATACCGCTTCTGTACGGAGCAGTGCGACGTCCCTTCGGAGCAATCGCGGGACTTGTGTCGGCGCTCGCGCTCGCGGTGCTGCCGATCGAGGTGGTCACGGCACGTAGCGACACGATGGACGCAGTCATGATGATGCTGCTAGTGCTGGCGCTGCTGATGCTGGTGCGCGCCTGCTGTCCGACCGATGCTCCCGAGACATCCGCTCGGACAGCCAGCACGGCGTGGTTGCTGGGCGCTGCGGCGGCGCTCGGAATGGCGTTCAACGTGAAGCTGCTGGAGTCGATGGTGGCCTTGCCGGGACTGTTCGTGATCGCCTGGGTGGGGCTGCCGCGCCAGTCTCGCGACACGATCGCGCCACCACGCGGACGGCGCGCGTGGCAGCTGGCCGCAGCCGCGGGCGTGTACCTGGCGATCGCCCTGTCATGGCTGAGCGCAACGTTGCTGTTCCCCGCTCATGACCGTCCGTATGCGATCGGCTCCACCAACGGAAGCGCATGGAACGCGGCCTTCGTGTTCAACGGCACCGAACGCTTGAGCGGCAAAACAACAGAAGTCGGCCAGGGCTCGGGCTCGCTTGCCCCACACGCTGATGACACCAGCCGCCCAACAATCTCCGGCGCGCCCCCACAGGCGAGCTCCCTCGCCGGGCGCGTCGGTACCGCCAGCCGCCCAACAACCACGGGCACGACCCCCCCTCCCCCCTCCCCAACACGCCTGCTGGCACGCGGCGGCGAGCTGCCCGCCAAGTGGCTTGGCTGGGAGGCGCTCGTGGCACTGCTGCTAGGCGTGGCCGTCGTCGTGTCGGTTCTGCGCACCGGCGATAGCGAGCAGCGCGTGCGGCGAGCGACCGCGATCGGGGTGTTCGTGTGGCTGCTCACCGGCATCGTGCTGTTTAGCGCGATGGTGCGCTTGCATCCACGCTATGTGGAGAGCTTCACGCCGGCCGTCGCGGCGATGTACGGGATCGGTGTTGCGTGGATTGCCGGCACAGGCAATCGCGGTCGACTGGCGGCGCTGGGGTTGACGGCGCTGCTTGCGATCCCGCTCGCAGCGACTATTCAGGCGGTGCGCGCTAAGAGCTCAGACGCAGGCAACGTTGGCGCCCTGAACGGAGAAGAGCAACGTCTGCTCAGCTCCTACCTACTCGCTCACCAGGGCGGCGCACGCTACGAGCTGGCGGCAGGCGAAGCGACGAACGTAGCCTCGCTGATCGTGCAGGATGCACGACCGGTCCTGATGCTGACCACTTACAACGGCCTTCCATTCACGAGCGTGGCGCGCCTCAAGCAACTGATCGCGCGTGATGAGGTGCGATATGCGTTCCTGGATTCTGTGTGCCTAGGACGCTCACCGAAGACCGTCGCAGGCTGCGCTCCGGCCGCGCTGTGGGTGCGCGCACACGGCACCGATGTGTCCTTGCGGGCGGGCTTGCACGCGCGCGGCATACTGTGGCGACTGCCTGGGGCGAGCGCACCAGAAGGCATCCTAAGCGGGGAGAGGCCACGTGCCGATCCACCCAAAACGAGTTCTCTCGCATCCGCGCGAACGCGCGGATCGGTAGCGTGAGCACGATGGATTCCTCTGCTTCGATGAACATTCTCGTCGTAGACGACGAGGCGCCGCTGCGCGACACGCTGACGCGGTCCTTCTCAAAGGAGGGCCACACCGTGCAGGCGGTCGCCGATGGAGCACAGGCAATCGAGCGTGCCAGCTCCGAGCAGTTCGACGTGATCCTGCTCGACGTGGCGCTCGGCGCCGGACCCAACGGCTATGACGTATGCCGCGCGCTGCGCGAGCAGCGCAACATCGTGCCGATCATCATGCTGACCGCGCTCGACACGGAGGCCGATGCAGTACAGGGACTGGAGGCTGGTGCCGACGACTACGTGACCAAGCCTTTCGGCCTGGCCGAGCTGCGCAGCCGCATCCGCGCGGTGTTGCGTCGCTCAGGACCGCGCGCGATGGGTCGCGAGGTGTTGACGATCGGACCGATAACGCTAGACCGCAGCCATCGTGAGGTGACCGTCGATGGCCGGCAGGTGAAGCTGACGTTCTCGGAGTTCGAGCTGCTCGCACAACTGATGAGCGAACCAGGCAGACTGTTCAACCGTCAGGAGCTCTTGCGCGCAATCTGGGGGGACTCGGCCTATCGCGACCCGCGCGCGATCGACGTGCACATCCGCCATCTAAGAGAGAAGATCGAGCAGCGCCCGGAGGAGCCGAAGCTGATCCTGACCGTGCGCGGCGCCGGATACCGCTTCCAGGAGCCGTGAGCGAGCGGCCCCAGCCGAATGGCGGAAACGGCGCCCCCAGCCGCGCCGGGGTACGTCGGCACGTGCTGGGGCTACGTCCGAGGATGTTCGCGGCACTGCTGCTGTCAAGCGCAGTAACGCTTGCCGTGGCGGCGCTCGCACTACTCTCGCCACTAGAGCAGCGACTGCGCTCCGAGGGAGAGGCGGGCGTGTTTGCCGCCATCTCCGCCTCACGGCCCGAGTTTGAAGAGATCGGCGTCGATCCCGCCACAGGGCATCCAAACGGCCGCGAACTCGAGGCCACGGTCTCACTCCTGCGCCATCGATCGGGCGCGGAGGTGACCGTTCTGAACCGAGAGCTCGAGACGATCTATGCCCCCGCCGACTTGGATCTCGACGTGCCCGACTACTACACGCAGGTCGCACACGCGTTGCGCAGCGGCCACGGTCTGCACACACTGGTTGGCAACGATCTGATCGCTGTGGAGCCGATGCGGATCGGCAAGGGCGGCGCTGTCGATGCCGTCGTACTGGTGCGCCGTTTGGAATATGTGATCTCGACTGTGAGCGTCGTGCGCAAAGCGTTCATCGAGGCGGCTGCCGTCGGCCTGGGTATCGCGCTACTGCTCGGGCTCGCACTCACCACGACGCTGTTGCGACGCTTGGAGCATCTGCGTGAAGCAGCGCTCCAATTGGAGCGCCACGGGCTTGACGCTCCGATCCACCTCGACAATCGTGGCGATGAGATCGGCGATCTGACACGCGCGTTCACCAGCATGCAGGCGCGTTTGCGCCGCCAGGTACAGGCACGTCACGCGTTCGTGGCAACGGCCTCGCATGAGTTGCGCACACCCCTGGCCTCGCTCGACGGGACGCTTGAGCTGCTCGAAGACGACCTCGATCCGCAGCGACTGGACCTCGACGACGCCCGCCAACGTACCGTGCGAGCACGTGAGCAATCCCACCGCCTCTCAAGCCTGGCCTCAGACCTGCTCGATCTAAGCCGCCTGGATGCAGAGGTGGCAATGCGCGCCGAGCCGGTCGAGCTGGGCGAGCTCTGCCGAGCCGTCGCCGCAGAGTTCGAACGCCGTGCGGCAGAGCGGGATGTGCGAATCGAAGTGCGTCAATCGCCACACCCCTGTTGGGCGCAATGTGACCCCGGCGCGGTCGCGCAAATCGTACGGATCCTGCTCGACAACGCGATCGGAGTCGCGCCATCTGGGTCGAGCGTACTGACACAAGCCACGACAGTGGACTCAAGCTCTCAGGTAACGGTCCGCGACGACGGGCCGGGCGTGCCCGTGTCCGAGCGCGAGCAGATATTCGAGCGCTTTCAACGTGGCAGCACATCCGGTGGGCGCAGCGGATTCGGCCTCGGTTTGGCGATCGGTCGCGAGCTTGCCACCCGCATGGACGGCACACTCGCATTGCTTGAGAGCACGGGCGACGCCGCCGGCAGGGGCGCATGCTTTGTGCTGCGCCTACCGGCAGCGCACATGCAGGAGGATCGAGGACCTGTGAGCTCATGAGCACCCGCGACGCCCAAAGCTCGGCCGGTCGGGGAGGATAAGGCGATGAATGGGCCCACCGCCGATAATCATGCGGCCAGGACGACTGTCGAGCAGATCGCCGAACAGGCGCGTGCCGCCGGACGCATCGCGCTTGACACCGAGTTCATGGGCGAGGGGCGCTATCGGACGCTGTTGTGTCTGATCCAGCTTGCGGTAGCCGACGAAAAGAGTCACGAGCGCCCTGGAGGGCACACCCAAAGGGCACAAGGCGAGCACACCAGAGGACCAGAGCGGATCGAGATCCTTGACCCGCTCCAGGGCGAGTTTCCAGAGCAACCGCTCGCCAGCGTGCTCGCCGACCCCCAAATCGAACTGGTCGTGCACTCCGGACGCCAGGACATCGCGCTGCTACGCCGCGCACTCGGCTGCGAGGCGCGCAACGTCTTTGACACGCAGGTGGCAGCTGGCTTTCTGGGGCTAGGCGCACAGTGCTCCTACGAGACATTGCTGGCCGAGCTACTGGGCGTGAGATTGCCCAAGAGCGCAAGCTTCACCCGTTGGGATGCCCGGCCGCTCTCACCAGAGCAACTCGAGTACGCGCGCGACGACGTGGTGCACTTGACTGCACTCGCGCTTGAGCTACAGCGCCGGCTGAGTGAGGTCGGACGTTTGCGCTGGGCACGCGAGGAGTGCGAGTTCCTCGAACGGGTCAGCGACGAGCGCGATCTCGACGCCATCTTCGAGCGACTGCCACGCATCAGGGGCATGAACGCCACCTCCCAGAATGTCGCACGTGAGCTGGTCGCGTGGCGCGAGCGCACCGCCGCCGAGCGCGATCGACCGGTGCAGAGCGTGCTCGGCGACGCGGCGCTGGTGGAGATCGCCAAGCGCAAGCCAAGCTCGCTTCGCAAGCTGGAGGAGATCCGCGGCGTCGGGCAAAACAGCCTGCGCAGGCGCGGCGAGGAGCTGTTGGCGGCAATCCAACAGGGTCTCCAAAGCTCACACCAGCCGCTTGCCGCAGGGCTGCGTCCGGCGCCACCGCGACCGGACGACGCGCCATTGATTGCCCTTTCAGAGGCACTCGTTCGTGCGCGCGCGCGCGAAGCGGATGTGGCGTATGAGCTGCTGGCCTCGCGCGCCGACCTGCAGGCGATTGTCGTCACTCGACGCGAGCAAACCGCAGGCGGCGACACGGCGTCGGGCGAGGCTGACGTGCGCACCCTGCGCGGCTGGCGTCGCGAGCTCGTGGGCGAGGAGCTGCTTGCTTTGCTCGACGGCCGCGTGAGTCTGGCTGTGCAGGACGGCCGTTTGCGGGTCAGCCCCGGCTGATCTACTGGATGTTGTTGTAGATCGTAAACATCGGGTAGTACATCGAGATCACGATGAACCCGACGATCGAGCCGATCACGAGGATCATGATCGGCTCCATGATGGAGGTCAGCATTTTGACCGACGCCTCCACCTGGTCGTCGTAGAAGTCGGCGATCTTGCCAAGCATTTCATCCAGCGCGCCCGTCTCCTCGCCGACGCCGACCATGTGGTTCACCATCGTCGGGAAGACGGTCGCCTTGGATAGAGGCTCAGAGATCGAGCCCCCCCGCTTGACCGAGGCGATCACGCCCACCATCGCATCCTCGACCACAACGTTTCCGGCGGTCCTGCCGGTGATGTCGAGCGCCAGCAGCAGCGGCACGCCGGCCGCTATAAGCGATGAGAGCGTGCGCGACCAGCGCGCGACCGCGATCTGCTGCACGAGCGAGCCGATCTTCATCGGTATGCGCAGGCGGAAGCGATCCCATTGCGGACGCCCCCACGAGGATTTCTTCCACTTGATGAACGAGAAGACGACCAAGCCGAAGACACTGAACATTGCCCACCAGTAGTGGGTGACGATCTTTGACATCATCACCGACACTTCTGTGATGGCGGGGAGTTTCCCACCGAATTCCTTGAAGACCCCCTCGAACACGGGCACCAGGAAGGCGACCAGCGCGAGCATCGTGGCGACCGCGAACACGAGGATGAGCGTCGGGTAGACCATCGCCGAGCGCACCTGACGGCGTAGCGAAGCGTCCTTCTCCAGCTGGTCGGCGACGCGCATCAGCGACTGCTCGAGCAGTCCTCCGGCCTCACCGGCGGCGGTCATCGCGACGAACAGTGGAGTGAACACCTTTGGGTGAGCCTCCATCGCGCCCGAGAGTGACATGCCCGCCTCCACGTCCTTGCGCACCTGCACGATCGTTTCCTTGAGGAACGCGCTCTCGGTCTGTTCCTCGAGCACGTACAGCGCGCGCAAAATCGACAATCCGGAGGTGATCATCGTGGCGAGCTGGCGCGAGAATACGGCAAGATCTGTCGCCTTAACCGACTTCAGGAAGCTCAGCTCGATCTCGCGCGAGGCATGCTTGTCGGCGATGTCGAGCACGATCATGCCGCGCGACTTCAGCTGATCGGAGACGGCCTGCTTGGAGTCGGCCTCGATCTCTCCGCGCGCCTTGCCGCCCGACATGTCCATCGCCTTGAAAACGTAGGTGCTCATCGTTTCACCTCCTGGCCGCATGGGCCCACAGGCCAAGCCAGACAAGATCGAAGTCCCGCCCACCCGCGTGGCGTGCCACGGCACGCGTGCTGGCCGATCGGAGATCCCGTCGATCTCCGATCGGTAGGACGCAGTATGGCGCCGGCATGTGGGCTCATGCCGCCAGCGATCCGGCGCCGAGCAGCCTGCGCAGCTCGTCCGGTGCGGAGGAGCGCTCTTCGGCGATTTTCTGGGAGATCTTGCCGGTGCGCACCAGGGTCACGAGTGCCGAGTCCATCGTCTGCATGCCAAGCGCCGAGCCGGTCTGCAGGACCGAGTAGATCTGGTGAGTCTTGCCCTCGCGGATCAGATTGCGCACGGCCGGGTTGGGTACCAGCACCTCGCATGCCACCACGCGTCCGGCACCATCGGCGGTGGGGATCAGCTGCTGGGTGAAGATTCCCTGCAATGCAACCGAAAGCTGCACGCGCACCTGCCCCTGCTGCTCGGGAGGGAACACGTCGATGATGCGGTCGACCGTTTGCGCAGTGTCCTGGGTGTGCAGCGTGGCGAACACGAGGTGGCCGGTCTCAGCCGCGGTAAGCGCGGTCGAGATCGTCTCCAGGTCGCGCATCTCGCCGACGAGGATCACGTCCGGGTCCTGGCGCAGCGCGGCCTTCAGCGCGTCGGCGAACGTTTGTGCGTCGGAGCCCAGCTCGCGCTGGTTGACGATGCAGCGCTTGTGGGCGTGCAGGAACTCGATCGGGTCCTCGATCGTCATGATGTGCTCTTCGCGCGTCATGTTGATCTCATCGAGCATCGCGGCGAGCGAGGTGGACTTGCCCGAGCCGGTTGGGCCGGTGACGAGCACCAGCCCGCGCGGCTTGCGCGTGAGGTCGTGCACGATCGGCGGCAGGCCGAGCTGGTCGATCGAGGTGAGCTCGAAGGGGATCAGGCGAAAGGCGGCGCCGATCGCGCCGCGCTGGTAGTAGGCGTTGACACGGAAGCGAGCATGACCGGGGATCGAGTAAGCGAAGTCGAGCTGCCAGTCGGTCTCCAGGCGCTGACGCTGGTCACCGGAGAGGATCGAGTAGACGATCTCGCGCGTGTCTGTATCGGTCAGCTCCGGATAGCCCTCCAGGCGTGTGAGGCGCCCACGAACGCGCACGGTCGGAGGTGCCCCGGCGGATAGGTGCAGGTCTGAGGCGCGCCGCGCCACGACCTCCATCAACAGGTCGGCGAAGTCGATGCTCATAGCTGCCCCGATCGGTCGGCGGCGTACATGTGGAGTCTCATGGGCCCCTTATCGGCAGATGCTCGACTCACCTCAAGAGCCGCCGACCACGCGTGCGAGCTCGGCGATCGAGGTGAGGCCCTGGCGGACCTTTTCCAGGCCGTCGTCGCGCAACGCGCGCATGCCTTCGCGCAGGGCGACCTCGCGAATGTCATCGGCCGAGCGACGCTCGAGCGTCATGCGACGCGTGTCGGCGGAGAGCCTCATGACCTCATAGATGCCGAGGCGGCCGCGATAGCCGCTGCCCCCGCAACGGCGGCAGCCCACAGGCTCGTAGGCCTCGAGGTCGACGAGCGCCTTGTAGCCGTTCTCGCGCAGCACCTCGGCCGGGACGATCGTGCGTTGCTTGCAGTTGGCGCACAGCATCCGCGCGAGCCGCTGGGCGAGCACGCAGTCGATCGCGGAGGCGACGAGAAACGGCTCGATTCCCATCTCGGTGAGGCGAGTGATCGCCGAGGGAGCGTCGTTGGTGTGGAGCGTGGAGAGCACCAAGTGCCCGGTGAGCGCCGACTCGACCGCGATCTGGGCGGTCTCGCGGTCGCGGATCTCCCCGACCATGATCACGTCGGGATCGGCGCGCACCATCGCGCGCAGCCCGGCAGCGAAAGTGAGCCCCACCTTCGCGGAGACCTGCACCTGGGTGATCCCATCGACCTGGTACTCGACCGGGTCCTCGACGGTGATGATGTTCTTCTCCGGTGTGTTGAGCGCGAGCAGCGCCGCGTACAGCGTGGTGGACTTACCGGACCCGGTGGGGCCGGTCACGAGCACCGCGCCGTGGGTTTCATGAAAAGCGCGTTCGAAGCGCTCGCGATCCTCTGCGCCCATGCCGAGCTTGTCGAGCTTCATTACGACCGAGTCCTTGTCGAGGATGCGCATCACGATCGACTCGCCGTGCACGCTCGGTAGCGTGACGACGCGCAAATCGACGTGGCGGCCGTCGACGGTGAGGCTGACACGACCATCCTGGGGCATGCGACGCTCGGAGATGTCCAGCTCGGCCATGATCTTCACGCGCGAGACGACCCCGGCAGCCATGCGCCGTGGGACGGTGGTGATGTCCTGCAGGATGCCGTCGACGCGTACCCTCACGCGCACCTCGTGGCCGTCGGGCGCGAGGTGCACATCGGAGGCGCCACGCTCGACTGCCTGGGCGACTATCTGGTTTACGAGCTTGACGACCGGGGCGTCGTCAGCGGTCTCGCGCAGGTTGACGATCTCAGCGCTTTCCTGATCACCGTCCTCGACGAGCTCCTCGCTGACGACGTCCTCCATTCGGTCCATGCGCGAGATCAGATCGGCGATCGCCTCAGGAGAGGCGACCGCCACGCGCACCTCATAGCCGGTCATGATCGCCACGTCATCGACGGCCAGCACGTTGGACGGATCTGCCATCGCGAGCAGCAGCGTGCGCTTGTCGACAAACGCGACAGGTACCGCCCGATAGCGCTTGGCAGCGGAGTTGACGACCAGGTTGGCGGCGCCCATGTCGAGCGGGAACAGGTCGAGGTCGAGATGGTCGAGGCCGTAGCGCTCGGCGAGGGCGCGCGCGAGCCCGTCGGAGGTGAGCGCCCCGCTTGAAAGCAGCACCTGCTCAGGTGTCGTGCCTTCACTGCGGGAGGACTCGATCGCCTGGTCGACGCGCTCACGTGCGACGAAGCCCATGTCCACGATCACATCGGTCAGAAACCGCGAGGAGGAGCCGCGGCGCGATGGATGGGTGACCCCAGGGGGCAGCGCGGGTGCCTGGAAACCTTGCTCCTCGGCGGGTGGTTGACCGCTGAGCCCCGCGTCCGGAGCGGAATGCTCGCGCGTGAGCTCGACGTTCGGCGCCGGTAGCTCGCCGGAGGTGAACATGTCGGGCTCGTCGCGAAGGCCGCTCGGAGGCACGTTCATCGCGTGCTTCCCTGCGCTAGCCAATGAGCAAGGCGCGCATCCGTGAGCACCAGCCCGGGATTGCTAGCCGCTGTCCTCGATGCCGGCCCCGCGGCGCATCGACTCGACCGGGGCGGGCCGACCGGTCCACATCTCGAAGCTGAGCGCTCCCTGGGCGACCAGTACCTGCAAACCGTCGACGGTCGTGAGGCCTTGCGAGCGCGCGGCGGCAAGCAGCGGTGTGGAACCGTCGCGGTAGACCAGATCGATGACGTACGCATACCTACCGACGTGATCGACGCTGAGGCCGAGTTGGTTGAGCGCATCCGCGTCACTGGCCGACCGTTGCAGTCCGATCGAGGTGCAGTTGACAAGCAGGTCGGCGCCGACCGGCTCGCTGACTGCGCGCGCGCCCATCTCGGTGGCCAGCTCCACGGCTCGCGAGGCGGTCCGGTTCCATACTGAGACCTCAGCGGCACCGGCGTTTAGAAGTCCCCATACCGCCGCGCGGGCGCTGCCGCCGGCACCGAGCACGAGCGCGCTTGGGTGGGTGGGCATCCCAGTCAAGGGCCCCAGCGCGGCAATCAGGCCAGGGGCGTCGGTGTTCTCGGCGGAGATCGTGCCGTCGGCCGCGAACGTGAGCGTGTTGGCGGCGCCGATCGCCCGTGCCGCGTCGCTTGCATTGTCGGCGAGCGCGAGCGCGGCCTGCTTGTGAGGGATTGTTACGTTGACGCCGAGAAAGCCCGCAGCGCCAAGCGCGGGAACGGTCTGCCCGAACAGCTCCGGTGTGAGCGGCAGCCGCTGGTAGCTCCAGTCATCGAGTCCGCACGCGGCGAACGCGGCGGTGAACATCGCCGGTGAGCGGCTGTGGGCGACGGGCCAGCCGATGACACCCAGGCGGCTCATGGTTTGCGTTTGCAGGCCGGTGGCTTGCCGCCGTTGTGCGCGACCGCCGCCTTGTAGGCTGCCACATCGCTTTCGAACTGTGCCTCGGTGTCAGAGAACACTTGCTCACCGCAACCGTCGGCGCCGGCAACGTAGTAGAGGTAGGAGACGTGTGCGGGGTGCGCGGCCGCTTCGATCGAGGCGACGCCGGGGTTGGAGATCGGGGTTGGCGGCAAGCCGGTATGCAGGCGGGTGTTGTACGGGGAGTCGATGTGCAGATCGCTTTCGGTCAATTCACCCGTGTAGGTGGCGATGTGCTTCTGCTGCTCCACCGCGTAATAGATGGTGGCGTCGATTCCAAGTGGCATGCCGGCGCGTAGACGGTTGTAGATGACCGCCGCGATCTTTGGCCTGTCGCTGGGTACCTGCGCCTCGCGCTCGACCATAGAGGCGATGATCAGCAACTGATAGGAGGTGATCCCGAGCGCTTTGGCACGACGAACTTGAGCGGCGCCGAAGTTTTCTTCAAACGCCGATAGTTGCCTACTTACAAGCCTCGACGCTGGTTCGCTGGCATAGATTTCATAGGTAGCCGGAAACAGAAAGCCTTCGAGGTTCGGGGTTCGGGCCGGTGCCCCGTAGTGCTGGGGGTTCAGCTCGACCGAGTGGGTGGATGCGGCCAGATAGTTGCCGCTCACGCCGTCGGCGTGAGCGCGCTGGGCGATCTGCGCGCGCGTGAAACCCTCGGGGATCACGAGCTTCACGACCTTCGGTGGCGGTGGCGCGGGCGCGGGATGGCCGGCTGGCCTCAGCAGTGCCACTGTCCCCGCCGCGAGCACGATGAGCACCACGACGAGCGCGATCGGCGCACCGATGCGTGGCCTGCGCGGGTGAGGGCGATGAAGGCGCGGCGCGTGGCGCCTCGGCGGCTCCGATTCGGGCTCTGCCACCGCCTCCTGCACGGGCAGCGGTGCCGGCAACGGCGGCGCCACTGGCGCCTGGTCGGCGGCCTTTTCAAGGCGGCGACGCTCGCGCTCTTCGCGGGCGTGCTCGCGCTCCTGCTCGGTGCGCTCGCCGGGGGTGTGCGATCCACTGTTGGCAGCCAAGGCGCTGACCCTACCGGGCGCGCGAGAGCCACTCCTCCAGCAGGACGGCGGCAGCGCGTGAGTCCTCGCTGGTGGCGGCGTTCTCGATGGAGGCGGCGATGCGGGTGGTGAAGCGCTCGTCGTAGAGCTCAACCGGCACCCCTGCGCCGAGCCGCTCGGAGAGCACGGAGGCAAACGCGCGGGTCTCGCGCGTTTGCTCGGTGTCCTCCCCGCGCAACGACAGCGGGAGGCCGAGCACCACGCGCTCCACCTCACGCTCCGCAACGAGCGCGACGAGCGCGGCAAGCCCGCGACGAGCCGAGGGTCGCAGGATCGGCTCGATCGGGGTGACGATCGTGCCGGTGGGGTCGCTCAGCGCACAGCCGCAGCGCGCGCTGCCGTAGTCAAGCGCGAGGACTCGCATCGGCGCTCAGGGCCGACTCGATCGCGCCGCGGGCGGCGGCGAGCGCGTCGCCGAGCTTCTGCGGGTCGCGACCGCCCGCCTGGGCCATCGTGTCGCGTCCGCCTCCCCCGCCACCGACCACCTGGGCGGCGGTCTTGACTATCTCCCCCGCCTTCAACCCGCGCGCGAGGAGCGCGGGCGCGACACTCACTACGAGCGACACGCGACCGTCGATTGCCGCGCCGAGCACCACCACACTGTCGCCCTGGAGCTTGCCCCGCAGACGGTCGAGGACGCCCAGCAGCGCCTTCGCGTCGGGCACCTTCACCTCGGCTGTGAGCACTGTCACGCCGTCGCTATGCTCGGCCGCACCGGCGAGCGCGTCGAGGTCGAGCGTCCCGCTTGCGCCGCCGCTCTCACGCGAGAGCTTGCGCAACTGCTTGCGCTCCGTCTCATGCTCGGCGAGCAGGTCGGCCGCGTTCTCCGGACGGGTGCGCAGCGTTACGGCTACAGCCTGAAGCTCGCGGTCGTGCTCACGCAGCAACGCCACGGCGGCGGGGCCGGTGAGGGCCTCGATGCGTCTCACGTTGGCGGCACTGGAGGTCTCGCCGGTCACGCGAAACACCCCGATCTCGGCGGTGTTGGCGACGTGCGTGCCACCGCACAGCTCGCGCGAGTACTCGCCATCGCCGATCTCGACCATGCGCACCACATCTCCGTACTTCTCGCCGAACAGTGCCATTGCGCCGAGACGCTTTGCCTCGTCGAGGGTGGTGGTGATCGGATGCACCGGATCGGCGTGGGCGATCCAAGCGTTGACCTGATCCTCCACATCGCGCAACTCCTCCGCGGTGAGCGCGGCGCCGTGGCTGAAATCGAAGCGCAGCTTGTCGGGGCCTACATAGGAGCCCGCCTGGCGCACGTGCGCGCCGAGTCGTGCGCGCAGCGCGGCGTGGAGCAGGTGGGTGGCGGTGTGGTTGCACTGGGTGGCGTGGCGGGAGGTGTGATCGACGCGTGCGAGCACCGGCTCGCTCTGCTCGAGCGTGCCCTGCTCCACGACGACCTCCAGCGCCTGATCGTCACCGAGCCTGAATACGCTCTCCACGCGCGCGCGGCAATCGCCGTGCTCGCATTCGATCGTGCCGGTGTCTGAGATCTGCCCGCCCCCAGCCGCGTAGAAGGGCGACTCTGCGAGCTTCACGAGCAAGCGTTGACCGCTCGTCGCCTCACCGGCCGGTCCACCCGAGCCGCTCCGGCCAGTGGAGCCGTTCGTGCCCACCGCGGCGCCAGAGGAGGCGTCGGAGTCCTCAACGGCGAGCGCCGCGACACTCGTGGGCTGGCGCTCTGTCTCATAACCGGTAAAACGCGTTGCTACCCCTGCCTGCTCGGCGAAGCGGCGGGCACGCTCGCGAGGATCCTCCCCCCCGGACCCCGAGCCGCTTGCCGCGCGCGCGCGGGCGCGCTGCTCGTCCATCAGTCGCTCGAACTCGGTGTCGTCCACGCGCAAGCCCTCCTCGGCAAGCAGCTCGCGGGTGAGCTCGAAAGGGAAGCCGAACGTGTCGTGCAGCTTGAAGGCGTCCTGCGCCCGCACCGAATCCTCCCCCTGTTCGCGCGCGTGGTTGATGTGGAAGCGCAACACGCCCAGGCCCTGCTCGAGGGTGCGCCCGAAGGAGTCCTCCTCGGAGGACAGCCACTTCTCGATCGCCTCACGTTGCTCGACCAGCTCCGGGTAGACGGCGCCCATCAGCTCGCGCACCACGTGGGCGTAGCGACCCAGGAACCCCGGCGCCATCTCAAGCGCTCGTCCTTGTTGGATCGCGCGGCGCATCACGCGCCGCAGCACATAGCCACGTTCCTCGTTGGAGGGCACCACCCCGTCGGCAACCAGAAAGGTCATCGCGCGCGAATGGTCCGCGAGAATCCGCAGCGCACGGTCGGCACGCGCGTCCTGCCCGTAGCTCGCGCCTGAGAGCTGCTCGCCGAGCTCGATCAGGGGGCGGAACTGGTCGGTGTCGAACACCGAGGGGGTGTCCTGCAAGATCGCGGCCATGCGGTCGAGCCCGAGGCCGGTGTCGATGTTGCGCGCGGGCAGCTCCTCCAAATTTGAGCTCCCACCCTCCCTCCCCCCGCCACCGGGCTGCTGGTTGTACTGCATGAACACGAGATTCCAGTACTCCAGGAACCGTTCGCTCTCCCCGCCTGGAAGGTCGCCCGCCCCGCCGATGTGGGCACCGCGGTCGACATACAGCTCTGAGCACGGCCCGCACGGCCCGGTGGGCCCAGCCTGCCAGAAGTTCTCAGAGCGCGGACAGCGCACGATCCGCTCGCCGGGCACCCCGATCGCTTCCCACAGGCCGATCGCCTCCTCGTCGGGACCGAGGCCGAGCTGCTCGTCGCCCTCGAACACGGTCACCCAGATGTCCTCAGGCGCGAAGCCGAACACCTGTAGCGACAGCTCCCACGCGAACGCGATCGCCTCGGCCTTGAAGTAGTCGCCGATTGAGAAGTTGCCGAGCATCTCGAAGAACGTGAGGTGACGGTTGGTGTTGCCGACGTTGTCGATGTCCACCGTGCGAAAGCACTTCTGACAGCTGGTGAGGCGAGGGGCGGGCGGCGTTTCCCGGCCGAGGAAGTACGGCTTGAGCGGGTGCATGCCCGCAACGGTGAGCAGTGCGGAAGGGTCATGCGAGGATGGCACCAGCGAGGCGGAGGGGATGCGCTTGTGACCGCGCTCCTCGAAGAACGCCAGGTATCGCTCGCGAATTTCGTCTGTGGTCATTTTTAATGGATTTGCTGGGCGTGCTTGGTGGTATCAGGGGGCTGCGCGAGGATTTATGGTCTCTCACACGCCGCTTGAGGATCTTAGGGGTCCATCCGCCGCGTCGGTCTCGTCAGACGATCGTGCCGTGGCCGACGATCCTGTCGCCCGCATAAAGGCATGCGATCTGCCCGGGGGCGGTGCGCTCGATCTGCTCGATCATCCGCACCTCGACGCGTTCGTGCGTGCCGGCGGGTGGCGAGCCCTCGATGTGACAGGGCATCCGCCGTCCGCGATAGCGCACCTTGACACCGTCCACGCGGCCACCGTCGCGGTGCAGGGTCACATCACGCACGCGCACGCTGGCGGTTTGCAAATGCTCGCGCGAGCCTACGGTCACTGTGTTGGCGCGCACGTCGGTGGCGATCACATACAACGGTCGCCCTCCGCCGATCCCCAGACCGTGGCGCTGACCGACGGTGACAGTGTGAACGCCCGCGTGCTCACCGAGCTTGCGCCCGTGCAAGTCCACGATCGGCCCAACTCGTGTGCCCAGCCCGCCGTGACGGGCGAGGAAATCCGCGCGCTTGGTGCCCGCGAGGAAGCACAGGTCCTGTGAGTCGGGCCGGCGGGCTACCTCCAGGCCCGCGTGTGCCGCCAGCTCGCGCACTTCGGGCTTCGTTAGGCCACCGAGCGGAAAGCGCAAGCGCGCGAGCGAGTCGGGCGAGAGGGCGGCAAGCGCATAGCTCTGATCCTTGCTCTCGTCCACCGCGACACGCAACAGCGGCTCGATGCCCACCGCGGTTGCGTTCGTGTCGGACTCGGTGAGAACCGCATCCCTGGAGACTCGCGCCGCCTCGCTGTCTGAAAGCTCCTCATGGTGAACGCGCGCGTAGTGACCTGTGGCGAGCGTGTCCGCGCCGAGGTGCTCGGCCAGCTCGATCATCGCGTCGAGGCGAACTTTGCCGTTGCAGCGCACACACGGGTTCGGGGTGAGCCCTGCCGTGTGGTCCTCGAGCCACCCATCGACCACACCGGCCCTGAACTCCTCGCGCAGGTCGATCGAGAAGTGCGCGAGGCCCATCCCATGAGCGATCTCGCGCGCGGCGCGCACCGCCTGCGCCGAGCAGCAGCTGCGCTCACCGTCGTTCTCAGGATCAGCCCACAGCTCGAGCGTGACAGCGACCGCTTCAGCACCGAGGGAATGAGCATCCTCGCTGTCCTCGACCGCGGCTATCGCCTCGCATCCATCGGCAATGCTCTTTTGAGCATCCGTCGTGACTCCGTCCCGGCCTTCGCACACGAGCAACGCCGCAACCGCACTGTCAACCCCACCGCTCATCGCCACGAGCGTGCGCGACGGCGCCGGAGCGAGATGCGCCTTTTCGCGCGCCGCCCACCCGAGCGCCCTGTGCAGCGCGTCGGCGGCCAGCTCGGCGGCGTGGTGCTTGGCCTGGCTGAGGCCACCGAGCTCCCGTGCGATCTCAGCCGAACCCACGCGTGCGGCGCCCAGCAGGTCCCGACCGCGCACCAATTCGACCGTGGCGCTACCCGCCGCGATCGCCGCACCACAGCCGCTTGCGTCAAAGCCGGCGTCCACGATCCGTCCCTCAGGGCTGGCCGAATCGATTGCGAGAGAGATGCGGATCAAATCGCCGCAGGCGGCGCCGCCCGCGGCACCGGTGGAAGCGCCGGCTGGCACGTGCCCACGCCCGAGTGGGCTTTCGAGATGTATCGCAAGCGACTCGACTGGCATCCGTCGAGTGTAAGGGGGGTGGTTGCGCTGTAGCTATCGCGACAGAGCCGTCTTGAGCTGAGCGGCTACCGCGAAGCGTGCTTGGCTTCGTTTACGGCCTGCTGCAGCGCGAACACTTCGGTGAGCCCGGTGAGCGTGCTGACCACGCCGTGGCGATTGACGATCAGGATCGTCGGGGTCTGGTACACGCGTACAACTTCGGTGATCGAGCCAAACACGTTCACCTGGCTGGCGAGTGCCGAATGCATCACGACGGTGCCTTTGGATCCGCTCGCAAGCGCACTCACCTGCGAATGAACCTCCTGATCGACGGATGAGTGCGGATTCCAAAACACGAGCATCACGGTCTTGCCATGGGCCAGCTCTGCTTCGACAGCGAGCTGCTCGGCAGGGGCCTTGTGCTTGACGGCCGAGGAGTCCGAGCGGCCACTCGGCGCGTTCACAGCATGCGTGCTTGGGATCACGATCGCCTTGTGCGAGACCGAAGCTGCCCTATGAGGAGGTGTTGCCGTCCTGTGCGACCGTGTCACCACCACCTTGCGTTGGACGCGAACCGTCGTGTGGGGATCCGTCGCTGTGCCGTGCGTCGCTACCACCGTCTTGTGCACAACGGTCTTGTGCGGCGCGGCTTGAGTCTTATGAGCCGAAGTACGGCGATCGACCCTTCTGTGTGCGGTGGCGTCCTCAGCGGCCTTCGAGGCGGCAGTCGGGATCGGAGCGCTGGTCGGCACCGGTTCACTCGGGTTCGACTGATGCGCGTGTAGCGCGAGGACCCAAACGAGCGCAAGCAGCACGACCGCGCCCAACGCGATCTGAAACGGACGGGAGATCTGAGTCATCACACCCCACTTCGGCAGATTCGCCCGTCGAGTTGAACGTTTAGGCCAGGTCTCTCAACCCGCGCAACGCAGCATGCACCACCTTGTTGGTGTCAAGCCGCTCCTGGTGGCCGTCCTGCATGTCCTTCAAAACGGTCTCTCGCTCGCCCACGATCGCCATAAAGCGCGCCCCCACACGATTGGCATGACCCAGTTGCCCCTTGATGGAGCGGCCCCCCAACTCCATCTGGGCACGCAGCCCCGCAGAACGGGCCTCGCTGAGGATCCCCCACGCCGCCAGCTTGGACCCAGGGTATGCCCCATCCTCCCCCAAAACATCAAACCCGACGTACAGGTCCACGGCGTGGGCGCCCATCGCCGGCGGGACACCCGCGAGGAGGATCCGCTCGATCCCCGCTGCCCACCCCATTCCGGGCGTCGCCGGCCCCCCCAGCTGCTCCACGAGCCCGTCGTAGCGTCCACCGCCACCCACTCCGCTCTGTGCCCCCAGGGCGTCGCTGGTGAACTCGAACACTGTTCGCGTGTAGTAGTCGAGCCCACGCACGAGCGTCGGATCGACCTCGTACGCCACCCCCGCGCGATCGAGCATCTCGCGCACGGCGGCGAAATGCTGGGCGTCGTCCTCGTCGAGCTCGTCCAGCAGCCGCGGCGCATCGCGCATCACCGCGAGTGTGCCCTCGTGCGCGGAGTCAAACGCGCGCAGCGGATTGAGCTCGATGCGCTCGCGCACCTCCCCCGACAGCCGGTCTTCGTTTGCGTACAAGTGCGCCTGTAGGCGCTCGCGATAGCGTCCACGGCTCTCACCGCCGCCAAGGCTCGACAGGCGCAAACGTGTCCCGGAGACCCCCATCTCCTCGAGCAGTGCACCCAGCAGCACGATCGACTCGGCGTCGAGCGCGGGGTCCTCTGAGCCAAGCGCCTCCGCGCCAACCTGCCAGAACTGGCGGTAGCGGCCCTTTTGGGCACGCTCGTAGCGAAAGAAGCTCGACAGGTACCACAACTTCACAGGCTGCGGCAGCTTGTGCATACCGTGCTGCACATACGCTCTGCACACCGGCGCAGTGCCCTCGGGGCGCAACGTCAGTGAGCGGCCCCCACCGTCGGTGAACGTGTACATCTCCTTGCGCACGATGTCGGTCGAGCTGCCCACTCCGCGCGCAAACAGCTCGGTCGCCTCGAACGCCGGCGTCTCGATCCGCTCATAGCCGGCACCCTCGAGAATCGATCGCGCGCAACCCTCGAGGAGCGCGCGCATCGCCGTCTGCTCGCCGAGCACATCGTCGGTGCCCCGCGGGGCTTTGATCGGCTCGCGGCTCAAGGTCGCGAAGGGCTCGCGGCGGACGCTCGCAGCTCGCTCAGAAACGGATTTGTGTCCCACTCGCGCCCGAGCGTGGTCACGCCCATGTGGCCCGGATAGACGACCGTGTCGCGCTCGAAGCGCTCCATCAGCGAGCCGATCGAGTGCTCCAGCGTGAGCCAATCGCCACCCGGCAGGTCCACACGCCCGACCGAACCCTCGAACAGCACGTCACCCGACAGCAGCACGGGGCTGGTAGCGCCCTCGGCGATCGACGAGGAGATAGCGAACGTGACGTGTCCGGGGCTGTGACCGGGGGTGAAAAGCACCTCGACGTCGAGATCGGCCATCCGCAGGCGCTCGCCACCCTTGATTGTGTGCTCAGCATGCCAGCTCTCAAACGGACCGAACCCCGGCATCGTCCATTTCGTTATGTCTGCCAGCACCCCCAGCTCAATCTCTGGGCAATACACGGGGGCACCGGTCGCGCGCGCGACCGGCGCGACCGCGCCGACATGGTCGAAATGACAGTGGGTGATCAGGATCGCCTCGATCTCTGCGCCGAGCGCGCTCGCCGCGTCAAGCAAACGCTGAGGCTCCTCACCCGGGTCGATCAGCAGCGCACTCGCTGCAGTCGGGCCTGCGCGCACGATGTACGCGTTCTCCTGAATCGGTCCCACGCTGAACCCGCGCACGTCGGGACTTGTGCTTTGGCGCGACTCGTCGCTCACTTCGCGCCGGCCCCACCCGCTCGCTTGGCCTTGCTGCGCATCCTGCGGTTATACAGCCACAGGTCGGTGTAGTAGCTGATCGGCACATACGCGATCAGCACGATCGGAAACAGCTCGATCGCCTCATTGGGCTTTTTCAGCAGCAGGATGCTGATCAGCAGCATTAGCACCGCTGCTGCCGCCGCCCGCAGGAACGCTCCGCCCCAGGTCGGCGGGCGTTCCATACGCTCCTGGCGCGTCAGTTTCTCGGGGCTCGCCTTGCCGGTCTTCTCCGCTTCGGTCGGCTTGCGCCCGGTGCGCCCGCGCGACTCCACCATTCCCGCCGCGTTACCGCGATGCTTGGTCTGGCGCTTGCGCTTTGTCTGGGCCATCTCTCGTTCCGTTCCCGATCCAATTCGCCGAGCGCACATCGCGTTCGGCGCCGCAATATCTAGAACCCTAGTGCGTTCTCGATCGTGTGCACGCCGGCATCGAACCCAGCGAGCGCAACGTCGGCGGGAAAGCCCACGAGCGCCGCCCTTGGCGCAAGGCCTACAAGCTCGGCGCAGGCCACATCCGCGTGCTTGGCCACGATCTCCACCACCACCCTCAGGGGCACTTCCAGCGGGCGCTCCACGTTCATCGAGACCTGCGCGATGCGCCGGTCCCGCAAAGAAACGCCGATCGCACGGACCCCCGGCAGCCCTTCTGACCCACCCTCGCGGACCAGACCCGCGATGCGCCTTGCGTCCTCCGCGGTGGCGGGCGGCGCGAGCTCCAGGTTGAAGGCCACAAGCGGCTCGCGTGCGGCCACAAGCGTCGCGCCGGCCGTTGGGTGCAGTCGAGCCGGCCCGAAGTCGGGGCGCAGCTCTCCCGTCGTCAAACGCTCTCCCAACCCCCCAACACCGCCCCGTCGCAATGCCGCGCGCGTGCTGGCCGATCTCCGATTGGCGCTTGCTAGATCCCCATACAGGAAGACCGGTACCGCGAGCCCATCTCCAATCTCGGAGGCCACCACCAGCGCCTCCGCGCACGCCGCGCCGCGCTGGGCCCGGTCGAGATAAACGACCGGCACGACATCCACCGCGCCCACATGCGGGTGCTGGCCGATGTTCGCCGGGTCACGGCCAATGCCCACGTCGATGCGCTCGATCCCAGCGCGCGTGCCCGCGAGGAGGGCGCTCGACAGCTGGCCTGCATACCCGGCGAGGGTGTACACCGAGCGGTGATGGTCGGGATCGGAGTGCACATCCAGCAGGCGGGCATCGCCGCTCGCGGTGAACGCCTCGGCGATCGCCGCGATCTTCTGGCGGTCGCGACCCTCCGACACGTTCGGCGCCGCCAGTAGGGGCTTCTCAGCCGACAGCACCCGGTTCGCCGAGCTGGCTTGGGTGGCGCGCGAGCCCGAGTCGGTCGGTCGCGACCGGTCAAACTCTGACGCGGGGGTGCTTGGCATGGTCGGTGGGTGTGGGCGCCCGCGGGCACGGCCGAACGGACTCGCCTCACAGGCTAAACTGCGCGCTCCCGCCGGAGTAGCTCAGTTGGTTAGAGCAGCGGAATCATAATCCGCGTGTCGGGGGTTCGAGTCCCTCCTCCGGCATTGTACAAAAGCCCCGCTACGGCGGGGTTTTTGATATCCGGGGGAGGTCAATGGCAGAGCCGGAATCGAGGGGGTGTCAGCGTAAGTGTCAGCACGCCGGGCCGAAGGCATCCGAAAGCACCACGCCACGGCGACGAGCAGGGATGCGGTCGCAGGCCCCATCGACGCTCAGTCGGACCCTGACACGCGCACTGCGTCCAGCGGCTTGTCGCCCATGTAGACGAGCGCCCAGGGTATGCCCGGCTGCGTGGCCTCGTCGCCCTCCGCCAGCTTGTCGCGTTGCGTGAGTTCCACCCATTCGAGCCCCGGATCGACGGCGGCCCGTTCCTTTACCTCTCGCAGCAACCCGTCCCGCAACTGCGGCAGCGCGTCCACCTTCGGAACGCCGTCCGCCAGCTTGAGCAGGTGGTCAACTTTGTGCCTGAGTATCGGGTCTGGCGCCTGCACCTCCGTCCGGTATTCCCGGTGCGGGGGCAGCGTGGGCGTCCCGGCCTCGACTTCGGCGAGCAGGTCGAGTCTGGCACGTTCGCTCGGATACGCCCAGAACGTCATGCGCCCGAACGGCGGACCGACCGAAGCACGCCGATAGAGCGGGGCCACGGGTGCCTAGCCGAACTCCACCCGGCGCAGACCGTCGCCGGCACCGGCGGTGTGCTCGTTCATGAGCCCCTGAAGCGTGGTAAAGCCTGTTCCCATCGCCACGTTGGCGGAGCTGAACACAACCTCGTGCATGCCCGAGTTCTCGCCCAGGTCGATCGCGTAAATCCCGTCCGTCTGCACAACATCGAGCAGGGCGGCGAACGCCTCGGGCGTGGTGGTAGTCACGCGAACAATGGCACCCATGCGCGGAAGCTACCACAGGCTCCGAGCCAATCACTTCTGCTCGCGCTTGGCCCCCTGCACGATCGGCCACACCAACATGAGGACGAGCGCCACGAACGCGAACACGGCACTGCCCGTCAAACCCGCGAGGATGAGCGCGAGCAAGACACTGCCCGCAGCGGACCCCCAGCCCCCATAGTGCTGTCTCCAGGCTCGCCTCGCCCATTTGTATTCGGCGCGGGTGCGGTAGTCCTCGGGGCGTGGCTTGCTCATCTTCTCAGCGTAGACCGATCCTCGCCCGCTGTCGGGCGCAACTGTCCGGCGAGCCATGCCACCTCGCTGGCGGTGAACGTGACAGCGAGCGGACCATCGAACAGGTCCAGCCATACGGTCTTGTCGCCGGGGCCTGCGTCGCGCATCGGACTGTCCTCGACACGGACCTTCACGCCTCGACTACCGAGGGTGGTCAGCGTCACGCCGGGGTCGCCTCCGCAGGGGCGACCCTCTACGATCGGACGGGCGCTCATCAGAAGCTCAACCGTGCGGCCTGCACAGCAGCCCGCGTCGGCCTCCATAGACCTTCCTCGCCGCACGCCGCCAGCTCGTAGTCCGTGAGCGCGGCCAGCGCCGACTCGACTTCCTGGCGTTCATCCTTCTCGGTGGGATCACGCTCGCACTCGCGTGCTACCTGCTCGGTGCTCATGCCCTCACTGCCCTTCGTCACGAGGATGTGGACGACGACGGCCGCGAGCGCGTCGAAGTCTTGGAACGAGAAGGGCGCTGTCAGAGCCGCACGGGTCGAACGCCAGCGTTCGCCGTCGCGCAACGCGAGGTCGCGTCCGACGAGCAGGTCAAGCGCGGCTGCGACTTCCGCGCGTTCGGGATCGGAGTCGTAGTCGCGTTTCGCTTGACGCGCGACCTGCTCAGTGTCCAGGCCCTCGCTGCCTGCGTCGATCAGCAACGCGAGCACGAGATTAGGCAGCATTCCGCCTTGCTCGCCGCTATCGGATGGGGTCTTCGGGTTCATGTCGGTTCCTCCTTGTGATTGGAGGCTCCGGGGGCGGCTCTGACGAGGAAGACACCCGGCCCGTCTCGGTAGGGTGTCTGGCGCGCCTTGGAGTTCACGCTCCTCGGTGCCACGCCCCCGGCCGTGTATGCGGTGCGGGGGCACTTTTAGTTGGCCCCCAGCGTAGCGCCTAGAGCACTAGCGGTCAACAGCTAGTGCTATGGGACGTGGACTCGGACGCTGGTCGCATGGGATGTTTTCCGTATGCCGCCCGTTCCCGTCTCCGCGCTCGCCGCCGCCGTCAAGCAGCTGAGGGAGGAGCGCGGGATCACGCAAGAAGCGCTTGCCTTCCACGCGGGGATCACGGTCGGCACGCTCTCCAAGATCGAGTTGGCGCAGACGAGCCCAGCATGGGCAACGGTCAGCGCCATCGCAGACGCGCTCGGCGTCACCCTCACGGAGCTGGCGGCAGCGGTTGAAGCAGAGCGCGTTTGAGGCGTTCTGAGCCGCCCAGGGACACGGGACGCCCGATCCAGCGTCCGGGGCGAGAACGCGCCAGGTTGCCCGCCGCGCGCGTCGCTGGCGGGCAATCCCCGGCGGCAGGCTAGTCGCCGAGACACCGAAGCAGAGGCGGCCTCTCAGCGCGCGGCTTCTCGCGCCGGCAGGCCAGCCGGGTCGGGCGTCTGGCCGCCCGCAGCGTACGGGCGCGGCCTCAGCGTGGCGCTGCTCGCCCCGGAGCCGGCCAGGTCCGCCACGTCTCAAAGATCGCTTGCGTCCGGTCGAGCACGTCGCGCCAGTCGCTGCGTAGCGGCTCGACGCCAAGATCGGCGATGGCGCAGCGCAGCAGCGCCTCAAGCGATATGCGTTCCGTCGGCAGGTGGGCACAGGCGATGCGCTCGTGACCCACGGCCGCGCCATCGCCGAGATGCAAATGCGGGCGCGCTTCCTCGCCGCGACCCTCGGGGTGCCAGTGGTAGGCCAAGACCTCGCGCCCCTGCTCGTCATCGAGCGCGTACAGGTAGCCAGCCGTGCTGATCTTGTAGGGGCCGTGCTCCCCACTCGCCTTGACGATCCGGTAGTGCTGTGTGGCCCTGAGCGCCAGCGGACCTCGCAAGCGGACTGGCTCTCCGTCGCCGAGCGTGACGACGTGGGGCACATCAGCCAAGTGATATCCGCCGTGAACGTTGAGCACCGCAGGGGTCACGCACGACACCGCGCGCTGTAGCGGCTCGATGAAGTTGGCGACCGCCTCGGCGGGGTTACGACCGGCCAACGAGCGGCAGCAACATCGCCACCTGTGCGACCTCGGGGCGGCAAGGATCGGCGTCGAACTCGCCCGCATCGTAGAGGGCGATGAACTCCTCGGCGCTCATATTCAGGTAGCGGCGCGCGGCACGGTCGAACACTTCGCGCGACTCCTCGGCGGTGCGATACTGCGATGGTGTCTCTGCGACGGGGCTCATGGCTTTGCTCTCCTAGTGGGTGCTATGCCAATTAATCGTCAGACATGATGATATCGGCATCGGACACCGCCGTCGTGAGAGGGCGAATCACGCCGCTACCGGCGCGTGCGTGCGCATATAGCTCGCGTCCCGGCGACAGCGATCCGAGCAGTAGATCATCCGAGGGTCCCGTTCGTCAGGGATCGGACCGTCGCAGTGCTCGCACGAGCGGCCCGGCGATGGCTCCCGGTCACTGCTGTCGGCGAGCAGGCTCAGAGCCCTTTCGTGGCTCGATACAGGCCGGCGCTGGAAGGCATCACGCCAGACACCGACCATGCCGCCCAACACGCTCGCCCATTCCCCGCGCTCCGTGTTGCTCTGGACGCTGGCGAGCGCAGCCGCGAGCGCATCGGGCCACGCCTCCGCGAACGGGACGCCATCGCGGCGAGCGTCGGCGAGCTGATCGACGAGAACCGTGGCAGCGCTCACGCGGCCTCTTGGCGGTGCTCGGCGAGCACGCTCAAGATCGACGCGGAACGGAACAAGACCGGGTTCGACTGCCATACCTACAAGCCTAAGCGCGGAGCGGCGGAACGCAAAGCGCCCGTCCCTGCGGCGAGAAGGCGGAGCCAGCAGGGACGGGCGCTGCGAGGGCCGGCGGCGCACCGTGGACGACCCTTAGCGGAGTGAAAGAAGGAAAACTCCGCAAAACCCACACTCGCCGTGAACCCCGTGTAACCCGGCGGCGAAGGTGGGCGTCCGGGGGCGTGGGAGAAGGACCACGCCCCCGAAGCTCTGTCACGCGGCAGCGCCGGCCCCGCTGTAAACGCCGGACTCTGACAACGCTCGCGCGTAAGCCTGAGTTGGGCTCAAGCCCTCGGACTTCTCAAGCACATCCGCCGCGAGCGCAACGCGGTCGAGGTCAGCCTGCGCCGGCTCGTTTGCGGCCTTCGCAAGCCCGACCGGTTTCGGGCGCACGGACGCGGTGATGCCGTTTTCACGACAATACGCCTCGATGACCGCCGGGTCCTTCGCGGCCTCGCGGAACGCCTGCGCACTCGACAGCTCCGGGTCGAACTTTTGGAGCACCTGAGCCTTAGCAAGTGCGGAAGTCAGACCGGGCCGACCCCGATCTGCCTCTTCTTCTTCGTATTTCCTGCGATCACGTTGTGAGGCCATCTCGGGATGGTGGAGATGAAACAGCTCATTTTCGAGTTCCCGCCTAGTCTCTTTGTGCTTTGCGAGCCGAGCAGGTGAGCCGTAATTCCGGTCGGCCAACATTCGCCGTTCGTCTGCCGCTATCTCCTCCAGCGCAGAACTCAGCCGAAAGTCAGCCGCGTCAACGTCACGGTGCGGCGAACCGGGTTCGGGTGCTGGCGTCGCGCCCTCGCGGCCGATTTTGCGCTTCTTAACCTCGATTCGTCATCAAGGGTCTGTGGGCTGGGCTTCGATGTGATGTGAACGTCTGCCCTGGCGGGCAGGATTGCGGCTTCCACGCTCAGCAATCCACCCGCTCAGGAGGTCACCTTGAAGGTGATGGGACGTTCAACGATCAATACGGTAGATGTCGTCGCGGACGCCATGGGTTTGTCCTCGCGGGCGGGCAGCGCGCTGTTGGCGTTGGTCGCGCAGCGCCTGGGGTTGGCGGACGGGCTCAGCGGGGCGTTGGCGGGCACCCGGGAGCGGCGCTGCGGTCACGATCCCGGCCGGGTTCTCTGCGATCTGGCGGTGATGGCAGCCGACGGCGGACGGTGCGTCTCAGACCTCGCGGTGCTGGCTGGTCAGCCGGCGCTGTTTGGGGACGTTGCGTCGGTTTCTACGGCGCGGCGGGTGCTTCTCTCGATCGGGGAGGCGGAGCTTGACCGGGTCCGCCAGGCGCGTGCCGTCGCTCGCGGGCGGGCGTGGCAGCATGGGGCGGTTCCCGGGCGTGTGATCCTCGACTTCGACGCGACCCCGATCACGATCCACTCCGAGAAGGAACACGCCGCCGGCCATTACAAGGGTGCGTTTGGGTTCAACCCGCTGCTCGCCAGCTGTGGGCGGGAGGTACTCGCCGGGATCCTGCGGCCGGGGAACGCGGGCGCCAACAACGCGGCGGATCATTTGAGCGTGCTGGAGCTCGCGCTCGAGCAGCTCCCGCAGAGCGCGCTTGATGGGGAGATCCTCGCACGCTCGGACTCTGCCGGGGCCAGCCACGACCTTGCTTCAGGGTGCCGCGAGTGCAGCATCCATTTTTCCTTCGGATACGCGATCAGCGAGCGGGTCAGAGGAGCGATCCTCGCGCTCGCAGAGACCGCGTGGATACCCGCGGCAGGCCAGGACGGCGAGCCACGCGAGGGAGCGTGGGTAGCCGAGTTGACAGGCCACGTCAACCTGGCCTCCTGGCCGACGGGCACCCGGCTGATCTGCCGGCGCGAGCGTCCTCACCCCGGAGCGCAACTGAGCTTCACTGACGATGACGGACACCGTTTTCAGTGCTTCATCACCGATCAGCAGGACCCGGACATCGCGGCCCTGGAGGCCCTGCACCGCCAGCACGCCGAGGTCGAGGACCGCGTCAAGACGCTGAAGGCGACCGGTGCCTCGCGCCTCCCGTTCCACTCTTTCAAGGCGAACGCCGCGTGGTTCGAGCTCGCTCTGCTCGCGCACGACATCATGGTCTGGACACAGCTCCTCGTGCTCGATGGCGAGCACAAGATCAGCGAACCCAAGCGCCTGCGCTACCGCATCCTGCACGTCGCCGGGCAACTCACCCGCCACGCACGCAGGAGCACCCTGCACCTTCCCGCCGACTGGCCCTGGGCCACAGCGATCCAACGCGCGTTCAAGCGCCTGCGGACACTCCCCGCCTACGGCTGAACCCAGCCGCCGCGCACACCCACATCTAAAGCCAGCTCCCCGGCACCCCGCCGAAGATCAACCCTGACCCAAAACGACTGCGAGGACAGTCGAGCGCCCCCGAAACGAAGCCCCGCCGTGCCCACGCCACCACCCCACAGCAATCCAGCCGCCCGCTCACCTCAAAACTCACCTGCTGGACGCCACCCACCGCTTCGTGACGAATCGAGGTTAAGCTCGACGGGTGCCACGTCCTGGGACTTGAACAGCAACGCGCGCCGAGGCTCCGTCGGGTTCTCTGGGTCACGGGTAGCGGCACGCTCAACGAAACTCACACGCCGCACACGCAAGTCGGTAACACGATGATTGAGCATCTAAATCTCCATTTCGATTGGGTGACGAACGCCTGTTCCTTCAAGGCTCAGTCCCGTCAGCTTGCCTTCATCGATTTCCTGCTTTACGAGCGGGTCATCGATCTGCCATGCCTGCACCCACGACCCCTCACGTACAGGCTGACCGGCGAGTTCCAGGTCGTGGGGAGCGATGAAATTTTCGATCAAGTCAGCACCAGCATTCCTGCCACTGTGTTGCACATCTGCGGCGTGCTCCGCCTTCGCCATCGAGTAGTCCCGCATAAACGCGTGGGCCGCTTTCTCAATCTCAACGGGAGCAAACACATCTCCATGCGCATCAGGAAGGTCGGGCTCTAGCACGACCCCATAAAACTTGCCCTCCTTGTCGGACTTGCGGAATGCAACGGTATGTGAGAACTCGCGCATCAAATTTCCCCGGTCTCGGCCGAGGCAAGCGGCGCAGCGTGCCGACCGCCCTCAAGGCCATCAATTTTCACACCACGATCACGCAAAGCGACATGCAGAGCCGTTCCTATCCGCCTCGCCCGGTAACTCTGTTGGCGGACCACTTCCTGATCGCGGCCCGCAGCAGCAAGAGCGGCCGTCTGGGCTTCCTTCAAGTCGCGGTACCCCACCACACATTCAGCGAGGACGCCCGCAGCCGTATCCACCCGTTCAGCAGCCTTACGGATCTGCGGTTGTAGCTCACGAACCTGCTTTGCTGCCATCTCGCGCACGGCCTGAGCGGCCTGTTCGTCGGCCTCGGTCTCGCGACGGGAGGTCACACGACGAGCGCGAGCCACATTTTCCAGGGCGAGTTCGGCCTCCGCCAGCTCGGACAGCGCGCTTTTTTGCTCGGCGGCGACTGCGGAATCCGTCAGCGCCTCCACAGCCATGTTCTCGACCTGCTCGCGCAGGGTCTCCACGCGCTCGCGTGCGTCGGCCTCAACCGCGTCAATCGACCCGTCCTCCACAGCCCCTCGTGCTGCCTCGACTGCCGCCGCGTCGGCCGCAGCGTCCGCTTCACGTTCGTGGCGCGACGGTCGCAGCCCCTCCTCAACCTCCCGGGTGTACATAGCACGCTCCAGACGGCCTCTTGTAGCGCGATCGGACACTTCTACCGCGTCCAAGGCGATGTTGGCAGCGAAGCTCGCCACCCGTTCCGGGTGAGCAGCGCGAGCGCGACGATACGCACGCCAAAGGTCCGGGGGAATCTCGACCTTCGCCGACTCCCCCATTGCGGAGCGCTCGCGGGCCTCCGGAGGATTTTTGAGAGTGATCGTGGACATGTCGTTTTTCTCCTTTACTGGATGGATTGTGACTTGCGCTGTGGACGTTGCGCATACAACGGGTTACGCCCCCGTCTCGCGCATCTCACACTCCGTAACGCCGGTCATGCGGCGAATGTCGTGCGGGCGCGCGTCGAACTTCCGAGCAGTGCTTTTCACTGCACGCTCCGGGTCCAAACCCGCCTTTCGGTGAGCGCAATATGCGGCCTGCACAGCGGCGACGTTGAGCGGTGTGGGATTGCTCGACGAACGGGACTGCTGCGCACCCCCAAGCCTCGCGCCTGCGCGAACAAGCACTCGGCGCGCGGTCTTCTCGTCCTCGCCGAGTCGCCGAGCGACAACACGCACGGCTTGGCTCTCGCTCTTTCCTTCAGCCCGCGCCTCGCGGTACCATTCCCGGAGAACACTCATCGCTCGGCCCGCCCAGTCCGCCGGGCTGCTCTGCGAGCTTCGCGCTTCTCACGCTTCCGTCGGCGCTTCTCCTCGCGCTCGCGCTGGCGGAGTAGGCGCTCACCCTCGGCCCTGCGCGCCGGACTCGCGGCCATCACGCACCACCTTCGGCAGCCAGTTCGCGCAAGCGTTCAGTGAGCGCCGTGCGAAAACGGAGCAGGAGGCAATCGACCGCGCCGAGATCGACCAACACGGTCCCCAAGGAGAGAGCGTCATCCCAATCAGCCCGCTTGCCCGGCGTGCCCTCGGTCAGCCACAAGAGCTGACTCGCCGCCGCCGCAAGCAATCGCCAAGCCTCGCTATCACTCTCAGGATCGCCAAGAGGAGCAATCGTCGGCCCAACACAATCCGGAGTGTCAAAGCCCCTTGCGGTCAGCTTTACACGTTCCGCCAACAGCGTCACCGCTGCCTCCGTAGTGGAATCACTCATCGTGTCCCCCTTGGAAAACGAACCCCTTGGCAATTTTGACCAACACAATCCGCGCGACCGGCCCAGGGTGCAAAAGCTGTGAGCGCGTCATAATTCTCACGGCCAAGGCGATCTATGCTGGCGATGGTGGTGCGCACGATCACCACCCAGCCCGTCCGCTCGGTCCGCGACCGCGACTATGCGAAGCACCGACTCGATCCCATCCGGCGGGCAACTTTCCAAGGTTCGGGTTGGGAACCCGGCGCGGTGCCTTCGCTGCGGCCTCGGCGGCGACTTTCTCGCGGACTTCTGCGGCGACCTTCTCGTTGCGGACCTTCTCCGACCACGCGACACGGGCTCGCTCCTGGCCTGCCTCGCCGAGCGTGAAGCGGTTTCTGAAGTCGAGCGGGACCTCGTGCATGGGCACCAACTCCAGCGGCTCTGAGTCTGCCGTCTGCTCGCCGTCGTCGGGTGACTCGCTGGCGGTGATGGTGGTGTCGCCGGGCTCGGCATCGTCGTCAGCAGTGGACGGCTCGACCACCGTGGCGTCCGTAACAACATCGTTGGCGAGGTCGTCGTCTGCGCCGTCGTCATCGGGCATGGCTTCCACAGCGTGCCCGGGAATGGAACGAACGACGGCGCTCCCCGTGGGCATCGGGCCATCCAACCATCGGCGAATAGCGGCGAGCACTCTTGCGTCCCGCGTTGAGTGTCCAAGATCGCCCAGCAGCCCCTCCAGTCGGCGCACGAGCCCCACCATCGTGGCTTCGTTGATTCGCGGTTCGGCCTCACGCAAAGTGAGCAGCAACTTCTCGGCCGCCGCGCTCTTGTCCGAACAAACCCCGTAGACGACCGCCAGGTCGCGGGCATCCTTTGCGAGGCCACGCGAGATCGCCGCACGAACCTCCGCCAGCGCTTCCCCAGCGGCAGCATGAGCGGCGCGGATGCGATGTTCGGCCGCGATCTGCGGGTCGGTCGATATCGGATCGGCCCGCTGCGGCTCCGGGGGCGACTCGGGTGCGCTCACGGGCTCGGATACCGGCTGCAACGCGATTCTTCGACGCCACGTGCGGAGCGTCGCTGGGCTTACCCCGATCTCCGCAGCCGCAGCCGATGATCCGATCTCCTCGGCACGACGGAGAGCCGTTTCACGGGCCACACGATCGAAACGCTTGGCGCGGGTCTTGGCACGCTGCGTTGCAGCAGCAACTTCGCGCCGTTCACGCTTGAGCGGCGAGCCGGCCACTAGACGACCCTCCCGGCGATTGGGGTGGCAGGCCGACGCCTTTGACGATTTTGGGACGTACAACTCGCGCCACCGACCCAGGGCCGGAAAGCGCTCAGATCGTCAGAATCTGAGCGGCTGGCGTGCTCGGTGGTTGCGCAGCGTTCGGTCATGGTGATCCCTCCGGTCGAAGTGATCGCCATGCCGACCAGTGCGCGGCTACGCGAAGCTGTTGCAGCCCGGACAGTACGCAAGGGCGCGGACGGCTCAGGACATGCGGATTTAGTCATCGCACGTCGCCCCATAGGACCAGTAACGACGGGCTCAAACGCCAGGGTGTCAGCAGGGTGTCAGCGGCCCAAATGCTCACCGTTGAGCCTCCACGTAGGCGTCGAGGTCCGCACGCCGTAGCAGCGTCCGCGAACCGTCCTTGGCGAAGGGCAGGCGCCGCTGCGAGCACAAGTCGTACACGCGCTTGGGCTTGCACGCGAGGTACTCGGCGGCTTGCTCCACGGTCAGGTACGGCTCGGGCTCTGCCGACTGTGCGACGTTCAGGCGACCTGCGAGCTTGGCGGCCAGTGCGTCGAGCGCGGCGTCATCCAGCTCGGCGAGCAGGGCATCGGCTAGTGTGCTCACGCTGCCTCCCGTGATCGAACCGGCACGGCGGTGGCGTGAGCGAGCGACACTCGATGGTTTGGCTTCCACGGCGGCAGGCCCTCACGGATGTGTACGCGACGAACAGCGTCAATGCAGGCGCTCTCGGCCGACGGCGCGTACACACGCTCGACCGTCTCCGCGATGTGCCAGCGGGACACCGTGTGTGAAGCGATCCGCACGTCCCACGCTGGGAGGGACGGCCAGGACCGCTTTCGGGGTGCTCTGCTCATCCTCGCTCCCTCAGTACGAGCAGCGGGAGTAGGTCGGACAGCGGGAGCGTCGCCATCCACTCAGACCGCGACGGGCGGTGAATCAACACCGGGATGTCGAGCGGGTCGGCGTCAGACCGCACCTGCGTCAAAGCGGCAGGGACGTTCAACCGCTCCTGGCGCTTGACCTCGATGTGGACGCCAACGGGGCCTCCGGCCACGTCGCCACGGCCAACCTGGCCTCGACCGTCAGACGTGCGGCGTGCGTGTGGCCATCCGGCCTCGCGGATGAGAGCGATGGTCTCCCGCTCAGCAGCGGCTCCCTTGCGCCGCTCGGTGAGGCTCATGGCGTCACCTCAACCGGCTGTGCACCCTCGCACGTGCGCGCGAGCGCGTTGGCGTGGCACGTTCTCAGCGCGGGCGGGAGTGGACTCTCGGGCGTGACGAGCAAGTTGTTTGAGTAGTTGTTTTGGGTCATCTCGTCGCCTCTGTTGGTGGCGCTGGTGACACTGGTGACAGCGGTGACACTGGTTGCGGGAACTTGCCCGTACGCGCGCGCATGTGGGGAGTTCCGGTACGGTCTGTCACTGGTGTCACTGGTGTCACCCGGACGCCGTTCCAGACTGTTCCGGTCTTGGTGTGTTTGCGTTGCAGGCCGTGTCCTTCGAGGGCGTGTGCGAAGTCGTGCGGCGTGCAGGGTTCCTCGCCGCTTTGGCGTGTCCACTGCTCGTAGTCGGCTCGTAGTTCGCGTCCGCTGACGTGGGCATCGGGGTTGAGTTGGCAGCGCGCGGTGAACCACTCGGCGATAGGGTCGTTCTCTCCGCGATAGCCGGCGGTTGCCTGCTCGACTGCGGTGCAGGTCCCGAGCCCGTCGCGGTGCCAGGTGATCGCGCCCTGCACGATCCATGCGAGGACGGCGGCGCGCTCGTCTGGGTCGTGTGTCAGTGCGCGCTTGAGCGCCGGGTCACGTTCGGCGGCGGGGATCACGTTCACGAACGGGAGTAGCCGCAGTCGTCGCCATGCCGCGTCGTCGTCTGCTGGGATTGCTGGCCGCTCGTTCGCCGCTAGCCACAGGGTGAACGCGGGCTCGAACTCGAACGGCTCGCGGTGCAGGTGCCGGGCGACGATGCGCTCACCGCCGGTCAGTGCCTTCAGGCGTGCAGGGTTGAATCGCTGGCCGGGACTGACCTCGCTTGAGCAGACCATGCGGGCACCGGCGAGCCGCGCAACGCCAGGGGTTGGGCCATCTCCGTCACCACGGCCTGCGAGGAACGTGGCGAAGTCGGCGACGGCCGCGTAGTCGCCGAGTGCCGAGCGGAGTGCTTCGAGTGCGGTCGTCTTGCCGCTGGCTCCGGGACCGTGGGCGAATAGGGCGACTTCCTCAGCGGTCGAGCCGGTCGCGGCATAGCCTGCGGCGCGCTGTATGTACTCGATCAGTTCGACATCGCCAGCGGTGACTCGCGCAAGGAACGAATCCCATCGCGACGATCGTGCGTCGGGCAGGTAGGCGGCGCCTGCGAGCTTGGTCATGTGCAGGGTAGGGTCGTGTTTGCTGAGCGTCCCGGTGCGGAGATCCACGACACCGTTCTGCGTGTTGAGCAGGTGCGGGTCTGTGTCTAGTTCGTCGGCCGTGCGGCTGAGTCGCTCGTCGCTCGTGGCGAGCGCTAGTGCTCCTCGGATACGCGGCTCGCCACACAGTCGCGCTGCTGCGGCTGCCTGCTTGGGGTCACCGCTGTCCGCCGACTCCTGTAGCCGCGCGGTCGCATTGGCCTTCGCGGCACGATGCGCCTCGACCTCGCCCGATGCCCACCGCCGGCCGTCCCACACGAGCCATCCCGCGCTGCGAACATGACGCAGCTGATCGGCATTGGCGGCGGCGAGCCGGTCGGCGGCGGCCAGGTCCGTGAAGGCCCCCGCGCCGGGCGCGTCACTCTCGGACCGGGCGGTCACGCCGCCACCGTCTCTCGACGACCGAGGCCCGAACGGAGCGTCTGCTCCACCTCGATCTCGCCGAGTCCGACAGCGCGCGCCGCGTCGCGTAGCTCGCTGATACCGGACTGCTCGTCAAGGTCTCCCGCTTCAGTGTGCTCGCGCAATCTGCACGCAGCCCAGTAGAGGCAATGATTGCGGTTGCCCGGTTGCGCCTCGCGGACGGTGCGCGCGAGGCCGCCGAGCACGCGGCTGGGGTCGCCCGCATCGTGGATGCGCGCCGCAGGCGCACGACGGCGGTAGTGCTGAGAGTCGGCCAGTCTTCCTACCACTCGGGAAGCGGTGAACAGCTCGCCGGTCAGCCGCGCGCACGTCACGGAGCGCGGCGGCGAATGCTTGTGATTCAAGCTCGACGCAGCACGCAAGATCCGCGCCGGGTCCGTCGCGGCCATGTCGCCCCCGAGCGCGAAAGCGAGACGCCGGTTCGCGCGCTGCGCATGTGACGGCTCAAGCGGTTCATGTAGCGGCCAGTAAGCATGGCCCCCGCCCGAGCCGGTCAAGATCACGAGAGCGGGCGCTGGCGCGAACGTGTCGAGTTGCGCGAACGCAGCGTGGGTGTCGAGGTCCGCCCATAGGGTCCAGCAGCGATCCACGGCCGCGGCTGTCCCCTCGGCGCGCACACGCGGACAGACCCCATAGAACACGTTCATGCGGGCCGCCAGCTCGTGTGTCAGCTGTTCGATCTTGGTGCGCTCGCCGACGGGCACGAACGCACGCTCTCGCGCTGGCCGTCCCTCCGGCGTGATCGGCCGAACCTCGATCAGGCTCGTCGCGGGCTCACGGCCGATGATGGCGGCGAGCTGCGCGGCCAGTGCGTTCATGATTCAGCCTCCGCCCGCTCGCGTTCGATCGCGACACGCAGCTCGCGCCACGCCGCCACCTGTGCCGCCTCGGGCAACGCACGGAGCGCTGCCGGCCCTGACAGCCGGTCGAGCGTGAACGACCGCGCCGCGCGCCTGCGCAACGGGTGGCTGTCCGGGGAGCGACTAACCTGAGGAAGCACTTTCGCCGCCCGTAACGGCAGAGTGAGTATGGACTTCGGCCGCGCGCCCAACGCGGCCGTCGTCGTCTTGGGAGGGGAGCGTCTCGCCCACCTGCCGCGCGAGAGCGTCGAGCAAGCCCGCGTAGCGACGCGCGGCATCACCCCGTGGGACGCGATGGCCGCACTCCCACCGGCTCAGCGCAGCGCGGCTGACGCCCAGTGCCGCTGCGAGGTCCGCCAGCGACAGCCCAGCAGCGACTCGAATGCGGCGCGCTTGGCCCGATCGCGCTGCGCGCCGCGTAGCGACGAGTGCGAGAACTTGATCTGGAGGTGTTATTGCCACCGTGTCACGGAGGCTAGCGTGATCCGTCGCCGATTTTTTGGCCTATTTGTGCACAATCCAGGCAAACTTGGGTTTGAATGTTGCCGTTTGCGTCACGTATCTGTTACCATCCGATTATGCCACGTGCCGGGAACAGCCGCGAAGCAAAGGCGATTGACCGCATGTCGCGCGAAGCCGCCGAAGCCGCCGAGCCACGAAAGCACCAGCGCGAAGCCGGGGAACGCCGGCACGCTGAGATGGAAGTCGAGCACGGCTCGTTGGAGCGCTGGAAAGTGAGCAGCGTTCCCGCCGGTCCTTGGACTCCCTGGCGTGCTGGCCGCTACCTGCCCGCTCGCTGGACCTCGCGCATCGACGGGCCGCACCTTCCGTATGTCGCCGAGCTCGTGCTTACGTTGGAGCCCGGCGGCCCATGCTGCGAGTCGATCACCTATCACCAACGCGACGGCGGGGAGCCGATCTCACCGCGTCGCCTGCGCACGATGCCCGCTGGCGCGCTGATCGACCTAGCCGTGTCCTCGACCGCCGCTCGTGGCGAGCAGCGCGGCGCAGAACTCAGGATCGCCCTCGGTGGCATCGGGGAGGTCCCGGCCGAGACGCGCCCACTCCGCGAGCGCCGCTCCGAGGGCTTCCTGCGCGAAGTCGCGGATGTCTACCTCGCCGCTGAGCGGCACCCTACCCGTGCGGTGCAGGATCACTTCGCGTCGCCCTCTTACTCGACCGCTGCCCACTGGGTTGCGAAGGCCCGAGCAGCGAAGCTCATACCCCCAGCCAAACGCGGCCGAGGCTCGGCCGGAAAGGAGCTGTGACATGGCAGCCAAGCTCGAACCGACCCGGACCCCCGGCATCTACAAGCGCGGGAGCCGTTACGCGGTGCAATATCGCGACTCCGAGGGCCGCCAACGCCAGGAGAGCGCACGCACGCTCGATGAGGCCCGCGCGCTCAAGGCGGCGCGCAGTCACGCCGTCACGACCGGCGAGTTTCACCCTGCGAGCCGCATTAAGCTGCGCGACTACGCGCTCGAATGGGTCGAGCGCTACCAAGGTCGCGGCCGACGTGGGTTCCGAGAGAACACAAGAGACGAATACCGCCGCGACCTCAAGGGCTACGTCTTGCCGTACTTCGATGGCAAGCTGCGTCGCCGCGTCGAGCAGGTCACGCCCCGCGATGTGGCCGCGTTCGTCGGCTGGCTCTGCGACGAGCGCGAGCAGGGACGCAGGGTCGCCGAACGGAGCCGCGCGAAGCTCGCCGAGGCGCGCGGCGTGCAGCCGGGCACACTACCGCTCAATGTCGAGCCCGTCCACCTGGCGGACGCGACGGTGCGGCGGATTCTCTCGCCGCTGCGCGCGTGTCTGGCCTCAGCGGTCGCCGAGGGGGTCATCCGCTCGAACCCGACCGCAGGTGTCGCGCTCCCGGCGCGCGATGAGCAGCGCGCGATCGACGCAGGCACGGATGCCGACGATGAGCAGCAGGCGAAGGCTCTAGGGACCGATGAGCTGGCTACCTTCCTGGCGGTGTGCCCGGAGCGCTCGCGGACGCTGTTCAAGGTGCTCGCGGCGACGGGCCTGCGAATCTCCGAGGCGATCGCGCTGCGCTGGCAAGACATCCAACTCGACGGCTCCGCACCGCACGTCAAGGTGCGCCGCGCCTACGTCAAGGGTCGCATGGGGCCGCCCAAGAGCAAGCACGGTAAGCGACAGGTGCCAATCGACCTGCCGCTCGTGAGCGAACTACGCGAGCGGCGCAAGGTGTCCGAGTGGCCCGGCGACGACGATCTCGTGTTCCCTGCGGCCAACGGCGAGCCGCTACGCCAGGAGAACGTCCGGCGTCGGGTGCTTGAGCCGACGGCACAGGAGGCCGGCGTGCCTTGGGCGGCCTTTCACGCATTCCGGCACACCTGCGCTACACGATTGTTCGCCGACGGCCGCAACGCCGTCCAGGTGCAGCGGTGGCTCGGCCACCACTCCCCTGCATTCACGCTCAGCGTGTACGTTCACCTACTCGACGAGGATCTCGGCGCACCGCTCGACTCGGCACCCAAGGGTGTCAGCAAGGTGTCAGCGGAAGCCACGGATACAGCCCGCAACGGCAAAGCGGACCCCGTGGCCGATTTGGCTCTATAGCTGGGGAAACCCGGAACGCCACGCACTCGCCCGCACCCCCGGAGTGCCATCATAATCCGCGTGTCGGGGGTTCGAGTCCCTCCTCCGGCATCACCGAAAACCCTGCAAACGCAACGAAATCAAGCCTATCAGGGATCGCGGACGGAGCCTACGATTTCCCCAGCGATTTCCCTGGAGGGCCGCGTTGGGGACGCGGAGGGGTCCTGCAGGGCGTTCGAGAGCGCCCATCACGAGCCGACGGACGCCGCTAGGCGACGCTACGAAGGCTTGGCAAATCTGTTGGCCGCTCCAAGCCACTTGAGGTCTGTAAGGGGGTATGCAAGCACCGTCAACAGCAAATCCGCCGATCACATCGGCCGAGGATCGACTCCTGCGCCCGGAGCAGGCCGCTTGGTATCTCAACGTCAAGACGAGCTGGGTCTATGAGGCCGTGCGGACTGGTCGCCTGCCTTGTCATCGAGTAGGACAGCACCTTCGCTTCACGCGCCCCATGCTCGACGACTGGCTCGCCGAGCAGCCCCGGCGGTACGGAGACTTCCGCCTTGTCGAGGCGGCGAATGCGCCACGAGCCGCGTAGATTAGGACGATGCAATCACGCAAAGATGGCTTGTTGCCACGGGATCAGGCTGGTTTGGTACCCAAAGTGGTACCCACGGTAGCCGTGGTACCCATGTGGTACCCACGCTAGAATGCTGCGACCACCGACAAAGCACCCCCGCGCGATGGTTGCCGCCAGGGCCGAACACCGGAGATACCCGATGCCGACACCGAGCCCTAACGCCACTATCGTTATCCGCGAGCATCGCGGTCGTCCGTTCTACGAGGCGAAGTTTCGTCACAACGGCCGACAGGTCAAGCGCCGCATTGGGGCCGCGTGGCTCGAACACGATCCTGACACCGGTAGTTGGCGTCCGCACCGAGGGCGTGTGCCTGAAGGCTCTACGACGAACGCGGCGCGATCATCGCCGCGTCACAGCTTGTCGCCTCGCATCTCGCCGAAGTAAGCGACCTCGAGCGGATCGAACGCGAGCGCCGTACACGCGGCGTGACTTTCCGCGAGGTTGCGGAAGCATATCTCCGGTGGCTCGCCAGCGTAGCCGGTGCCAAGCCGGCCACACTCCGCGATCACGGCTACATTCTCGGCGAGCCGGGCGTCCCTTACAAGCACGGCCGCAGAATCACCACAGGACACGTTATGGCTGCGCTGGGCGATTGTCCCGCAGCAAAGATCACGACACGCGAAATCGAGGCCGTGTTGACGACAGTCAACGACACGGGCGCGTCGGCAAGCACAGTGAACAAGTATCGCAAGGTCATGCGCGCCGCGTTTAGCTATGGTTGCAAGCCGTCCACTTTCGCACTGCCAACGAACCCGGCGGATGCCGCTGATCGACGGCGTGAGCCTCACCCAGCCGCGCTTGTGTTCTACACACCGAAGGAGGTAGAGACGATCGCGCGCGCGCTCGCAGATGGGCGCCACCGTGACCCAGCACGGCCAGCCGTCAACGATGACGAGCGCCGCGCGCGCCAAATGGAGGACTATCAAGATGCTGAGATTGTCCGTGTCGCCGCCTATGCGGGGCTGCGGCGAGGCGAACTGCTTGCCTTGCGCTGGCACTATGTTGACTTCGCGGGTTCAGCGCTGACCATCGCTCGCGCAATGAGCGCGGGCCTGGAGTCGTCTACAAAGTCCGGCCGCGTCCGTCGCGTGCCATTGGCCGATCAGGCTGCCACCGCGTTGGATCACATGAGCCGTCGCAAGCACTTCACATCATCCGACGATTTTGTGTTCTGCAACCCCTTCGGACGACCGCTCGATGGGTCGGCACTACGTCGACGCTACCGGCGCGCCCAGGTCGCCGCCGGGATCCGGCCGCTTCGTTTCCATGACCTACGGCACACGTTTGGTTCACTCCTGGCAGTGGGTGGCGTCGATGTCGTGACGATTCAGAAGGCGATGGGCCACAGCGCCCTGACTACTACCAGCCGATACCTACACGCCCGACCAGCATCTGAGCAGGCTGAAGCGTTCACTGCTGCATTCACGACCAATACGTAGGAGATCGTGAGAGGGACGGGGGTCGGGCCCGCGAATGTCATCCCGCCGATCGAGATACACTGTCGGGTTACTGGCCGTACGGATTGTGCCGCCGAACGCTGCGGGAATGCCGGTCATTGCCTTGCGCAGCCGTATCCCCGACGCCGCTCAGAGCGGGCGTAGCTTGCCGCTTGAGAAACTGCTGCTGGTCGATGGATAGATCTCAATGTCATCCACGTCCGCACTGCTCACCCGTCGCGAGGCCGCCGAGATCGGCCACGTTCCGTTGAACTCGATCGGGAAGGCGATCGAACAGGGCGTGCTCAAACCGAAGCACCGAGCGGCCTCGGCCCAAAGCTCCGCACGTCGTCGGCGCATTGTAGGAGTACGGATGCAGTAGTAATGCTCGAGAGCCGAGCAATCGACGTTCTGTTCGGGCTCACGCCTCTCCAACCCGCACGCATACTTCGAGCGTGATGTTGGTTCGTGCGAGTATCAAGATATATACGGGCAATGATCGCCTTTTTCTGCGCCGCTGATTTGCTCGACGGGGCCCCCGTCAGAGCCGTAGATGTAGCTGGCGTGCTCGCAGCTCGCTCTATCTTGTGACGAACGTACGACCCGCCAGGTCACCGAGACGCTGTCGCCTTACGCCCGTCGCCATCATCGCTACGAATCCGACGAGATACAACAGCGGGAGCGCATCAATCATTCGCAGTGCCGTGCGTATCGCAACGCCACGAGTGGTCGCGGGCGTGCCGTCCTCGCTTTTGACTCGGATACCGAGCAGCCGCTTACCGACCGTTTGACCCGTTGTGCTCTCGCAGCCAAAGTAATAACCCCCAGTGATCAAAAGGAATACCAAGGTCCCTCCAGCGCCCAAGGTCACACTTGCCGAGTTAGAGCTTGACTGTGCGCCTCCTGTGATGATGCCCACAAGCACAAAGAGTATCCCGAGCAGCAAAATGTCGAAGAGCGCTGCTAGTATACGTCTTCCAAGAATCTGATCGCTACCATCGGGCGGCACGACCGCATTGTAGCGCATCGTTCTAATACGAGTTGCGAAACTCCTCATACATCTGTCCGTCAGTGCCCGCCGCTCCGTCATGCGAAACATCGGGTTTGCTCAATCCATACCATCACGGCTTTTCGCAGTCGCGTTCTGTAGCTTCGATCAGTCTCATTGAGCTCCTCCTTTACTTCGCGTGAGATTGAATACCAACGCCGTAATCAGCAAGATAAGCCAAACACACAAGATTACGATTCCCACCGCGCCACCCCAATGACCGCGCCCACATCCTCCGCATGATGACTCTGTGTTAACTAGGAACGCTGCCAATCCGACGGCCAATCCAACAAGTATCTGAAAATAGGCTCCGAGCCGGAGAGTCCGTTTACTTGCCCACTCCGCTCCCGGCGGCGCGGCCCCTGTTCTTAGAAAGAAAAGTCCACTGATCACACAGGTCGCTGCGAACGCGATTGCGCCGACTTCCCACACATGCTGAGGCAGAAACGCAACTATCACACTAATCACAGATCAATCCAATCGAGACTAGAATTCTATCACGCCAGTATAAGAGCCCCCTACGCCTCCCTCAGCGCCAATTCCCGCTGTAACACCTGCTGTGCCGCCTGCAATCACTCCACACGACCCAGGCGGGCTTACGAACCCACCTGCATAGCCGCCGAGTCCAGCTTGCGCGCTACCGCCGGCAGTGCCGAAGAACCCTCCGTATTCGCCTGGGGTTTGCGCGTTGCTACCGCCAACGCCTGCATGAATGTTCGCACCCGCACCCGCGCCGTAGGCGCCTCCGACAGTACCCGCGACGCCTACGCCATGAGGTGTTACGACGACGCATACATTGGTTTCAACAGTTATCACTACGCTGACCGTAGCACCTATACAAGCCTGTGCCGCAAGGCCTCTGGGATCACTAAGGTTCACTGGGTTGTCGTCGGCGTAGTTGTAAGGTGCCCGCGTGACGGCCGCGAGTGGATCGACCGCGAGGAATTGTGCCGTGGCGGGATCGTAGACCCGAGCACGCAGATAGATGAGGCCGGTGTCCGCGCTTGTGTATTGGGCGTCGTAGCCGAGCGGCGTTGTGGCGGTGCCTGTCGAGCCGGTCTTGTTGCCGTAGGCGTCGTAGGTGTAGGACCCTTCAACCGTACCTGTGCTCCCGGTGATAAGGCGTGTCGAGCCAGCCTGATCGTGATGCAGGTATTGGACGGTGCTGGTGGTGTTGTTGATTTGCTCGACAGACATTACGCTCAGGCCGTAGATGAAGACGTGACTACGGTGAGCGTCGCGGTGCAGTCTCCGAAGACTGGGCAACGTCACCATTTGCAAATCGCTCGTCCGAATGGCGGAGGCCGCGTTCTTGACACCAAGCATCGAATCGCTTCGGATTCATCTTTGGTAGCCGTCCTCCGGAGATCTTGATGCCAAACCATCCCGAGATCGCGGCAGCTAGTTTGCGCTGACAGCGGATAAAAGCCGCAAAAGCACCCACCATCCCCGCTACTAGTGCCACGCCTAGAATCTTGTCGGGTGTGTCACCTGTGAACGCTACACCCGCAGCAACGGCTAGCACTAGCCACGTGACTATGGCGATCATGCCAACTCGGCGAAAGCGACGTAGCTCCACCGTAGCCTTCTCGCCGATCCGTGGCACCCATGTCGCTTCTAGCTCTTGCTTCGTCATCACCCACAACCGCCGACTTCGGGACTGTTCTCCGAGGCAAAGGCACCCGCAACGTCGGATAGAAAGCCGATGCCACCAGTCGTGAGTCCGATCGCCGTCGTTGCGCTCGCCACATCGCCTGTGACGAATCCGAGAGCAACAGCACCAGCGCCCGCGCTCGCAACGACCCCAACACCAGCGCCGACGCAACCTATAGCGTCCCCTTTGGCACATTCCGTCGTGTCAGCTACGGCGCCGGCCGCCCCCGAGATCGCGGACACCACGCCCAACGTTCCCTCGCCAACGATGACGCCTCCGGCGACGACCTCCCCGACGCCAGTCGCCACGGCGACACCTCCGAGTACGATGCCGCCGACGCATACAAGCCCACAGCGGCCGCTCGGGTCAGCCTCGTTGAGAGGGTTATCTTCTGCGTAGTTATAGGGCGCTCCCGTGAGCGACACGACCGGATCGACCGTGAGGAACTGCGCTGTCGCTGGGTCGTAGACGCGTGCGCGGAGGTAGATGAGTCCGGTGTCGGTGCTTGTGTATTGGCCGTCGTAACCGAGCGGTGTGGTGGCGCTCCCTTCGCAGGTAAAGGTGCCGTAAGCGCCGTAGCTACACTTGCCTTCGACTGTGCCGCTGCCCCCAGTGATTAGGCGTGTTGAGCCAGCTTGGTCGTGGTGTAGGTACTGAGCTTTTTCTGCGCTGTTGATCTGCTCGATGGGGATCCCACCGGGACCGTAAATATAGCTGTTCGTGCCATCGCTCAGAATCAGCGGCACATCTTCAGCCATTGCCCACGCAAAGTGGCTCGTCGTGCCAGAGATAGTCTGCGATGTGCGCAGCCCTTCCCCATTGTAGGCGTAGCTATCTTCGATCTTGGGCACGGATTCTTTTTCGGGGCGTTCGACCGAGACAAGATCACCGGCCTGATCGTAGCCATAACTGGTCGCGGGTCCCGTTTCGGGCGTCCTTTTCGTGCGATCGCCTCGTTCGTCGTACGCGTAACTCACACCGGTACCTTTTTCCAGCTCATCGCCTTCATTATAGGTGTTCGTGCTCGATCCCTCAGTAGTCGGATTGTTGTCGCCATCGTATTTGTATTCGATGGTACCGTATTTCGTGAGACGGTTGTTTTCGTCGTAGGCGGTTTCCGTGACTTCGGCGCCGGGGAGACCTTTGGACGTGGTCTTCTTGACTTGGCCGTCGCTGTCACGTGTGTAGACCAGCGACCCCAGCACTTCAGAGCCCTTGTCCATCTTGACTTCGGTCATCTGATCGGCGTCGTTGTACGTGTATTTGTCTTCGTCTTTTGTTTCACTCGGGAAAACCACCGCCTTTAGCCCAGAGTCTTCGTTGTAGGCGAATTTAGTCGAATGCGTAAGCCAGTCAGTGAGTTTTTCTAGTCGTCCGTCTTTGTCGAAGGCACGCGTTACTTCCTTTTTGTTTGGATAAGTGATCTTTGCCTGTTGGTTACCAAGGTTGTATTCATACTTGACGACTTCTTTGTTGCCGTTTTCGGCTTCGGTCAGCCGGCCCAATTGGTCGTAGGTGTATTTCGTCGTTCCGGTTGCGTCGGTCATGTTGGTGCGGTCGCCGTCTTCGTCGTATTCGTATTTGATCGTCGACGGTTTGCCGGTCGAGTAGCTGACTTCGGTGAGCCTATTTGCATGATCGTACGTGTAGGTGGTGGTGTGACTTTCGGGATCGGTGACCTTGACGAGGTTTCCAGCCCCGTCATATTCCTCGAGAGCTTTCTTCCCGAGCGTGTTGATTTCTTCGGTGACCTCCTCGACAGCGTTGCGCACATATTTTGTTTTATGTTTGTTGCCATTCGCCTGGCTAACTACCTGACCGTCAGCGTCATATTCAGTTTCAGTGATCGTTTTGTTGGGCTCTTCGACCTTGATTAGCTCATCGTCACCGTCGTAGGTGTACTTGGTTTTATCTTTGTTGCCATCGGTAACCGCTTCAACATGGTCGTCGCCATCGTATTTGTATTCGGTTGCGTGGCCGAGGGGATCGGTGACCTTCAGGGGGAGCCCCTGAGCGTTTCTTTCAATTTTAGTCTTGAATGATTCCGGTTTCCCGCCACTTATGTTGCCGCGCGGACTGACTTCCGCGGTGATCTGGGAGTCTTCGTTGTATTCCCAGGTGCGCTTATTGCCTTCTGGATCTATTTCGGCAATGCGGTCACCCTTCGAGTCATATTCGTATTTCCAAGTCTGTTCCAGTGGGTTAGTCACGCTTTCAGGGTCACCGTTAGACGCATATTTGTACTTAGTGATTTGTGTTTTCCCGCCTGGCGCTGGTCGTTCTATCGTTTCGGGATTGCCGTGGGTTTCCCGTTTGATGGTAGTAGTCTCGCCCATTGGCGTCGTTACTGTTTCCACGTCGTGCTTGCTGTCGTACGTCCATTTGGTTTCATCGCCGTCGGCGTTCTTTTCGCTCGTGCGATTGCCAGCTGAGTCGTAGCCGTATTCGGTCTTGTGGTTGTTCGGATCTATGATTGCGAGCAGCTCGTCCGAGCCACTATATTCATACTTCGTGGTTGCCGCATTGGTAGTTCCCGATGCGCGCGTCACACTTGTCGGTGAACCGTATTCATTGAATTGCTCGACGGTGGTCGAGCCGTTGGGTTCGGTGATCGTCGTTTCGCTGCCTGATTCGGTCGTGGCGTATTTCCAGGTGCGTTTGCGGGACATCCCGTCCGTCTGAGAGATGACCTGATGAGCTTCGTCGTATTCAGTGGTAGTGGTGTATTCGCGTCCATCTGTTTCAGACGTCAACTCATGTTCAGAGTTGTATTTATATTTCCAGCGGGCTTTTTCTTCGCCTGGCAACACAACGCTTACGAGGTTGCCGAGCGGCATCCTCCTGCCCCACCTGTGCCCACGCGGCGGCTTCCCCTTCAGGGCAACCTTCGCCTTCCTCGACGGCAGCCACACAACCAGCCATACCAGCGTGCCATGTCCAACAAGAAATTCAAAACGATGACTCCCAACAAAGTTCGACAAACCCCCCTCTCTGTCTAGTTAGGAGACCCTTCTGGTTCCTGGCTGCCACGGGCGTTCGCATCAGCGAGGCCATTGCGCTCCAGTGGAGGCATCTGGCACTTGACGCGCCGTCCCCCACGTCAAGGTCCGCCGTGCGCTCGTGAAGGGCCGGATGGGACCACCCAAGAGCCGCTACGGCCGTCGCGAGATTCCCCTCGATCTGCTGCTCACCACAGCGCTTCACGAGCACCACGGCTGCGGAGTGGCCAGGTGACGAAACCCCGTTTTCCCAGCTACCAACGGATCGCCACTCATGCCAAACAACGTCTTCCGGCGAGTGCTCCAACCCGCTCGGCAGGCCGCAGACCTTCCGTGGGTCGGCTTCCACGCTTTCCGCCATACCTGCGCGTCCATTCTGTTTGCGGAAGGCCGCAATGCCGTTCAGGTCCAGCGCTGGCTTGGCCACCACTCCGCAGCGTTTACGCTCGCAACCTACGTCCACCTGCTCGACGGCGACATCAGAGAGCCGCTGACGATTCCTCAGACTGTCCACAATGATGCGAAATAACTACAGAACTTCCAGAGAAGCCGTTATCCTCGATAGAGCGATGACCGTTCCAGTCGAATACGTCGATGCGCAACAGCTCTGGGATGAGAAGGAGAGGGCTCGCCGTGCCGATGTGGAGGCCCTACGCTCTGGGGAAAAGACGGAGGCGCAGCTCAAGCGCGAAACCGAGGCGTTTGCCTTTCCCCCTAGCCGCGCTCGTATCAATCTGGACTCGGCCCGCTCCCTCTCCTGAGCGAGAATCCGCCAGCCCTGGATGTTGAGGCGCTCGATGCGATCGAGGTCTCGGTATCTCCGCTGAGCCTGGATGAGGCTCAGCGCATCATCGCGCGCATTGAGGATGTGGTCCGCGACCGGCATGTCGTCCTCGTTGGAGGACAGGCGGTCTCTGTGTGGATCGGCCAACTCGAAGATCGCCTGGGAGACAGACTCACGACAGCGCCGGTGGTCAGCCGTGACATTGACTTCCTGGGCAACACAGCAGACCTCCAACGGGCAGGCAATCTGCTTGGCGGACGAGTCCATGTGGCCGGATGGCAACGCCGCACGCCGCTAGCAGGAGCGGCGATGTTCCTCGACAGCGACGGTCACAAGCGACGGCTGGACTTTCTCGAAAGCGTCTACGGCATGAACTCGGCGGACATCAGGACCACCGCGATCGAGATCGACCTATTGCCAGGTGGAGACCGGCAGGTGCCCGTATGGGTCATGCACCCCGAGCGCTGCATGGAGAGCCGCGTCCACAACAGCGTCCTGGCCAACAAGCAGACCGATCTCGCGTGGCGACAGCTCGAAGCATCCGTCGCCTGCGCCCGAGCCTTCAGCCGCCTACTGCTCGACGAGCGCGGCGAGGCCGCCATCCGCGACGTGCTCAAACTCAACGAGCGCATCTTCCGCTTCGCGCAAGAAGACCGATGCTCAAGGCTGGCGGCCGAGCGAGGCGTTGAGGCTTTCGATGCCGTACTCGATGATGAGCGGCTACCCGAGAAGTTCAGGACTGTGCGACTGCCTCAGATGCAAAAGCGGATTCGGACACTGCGCGAAGGCTTGGCCCAAGGAACGGTCGGCAGCGATGCCTGAGCGTTACCGACGCCCGATCTTCGCTCGCGTATACAGGAGGTTCGCGCAGACGAGCAACCGTCGCGGCGGCGCCGAGCATCGTCGCAAGCTGCTTGCCGACCTGAGCGGTCATGTCATCGAGCTGGGAGCCGGCAGCGGCGCGAACTTCGCTCACTACCCCGCATCCGTTGACGAAGTTCTCGCCGTGGAGCCCGAGCCATACCTCCGCCAACAGGCACTCAGGGTGGCAACAGAAGCATCGGTGAACATCCGGGTGGTAGACGGCGACGCGTATCGCCTACCCGGCGACGAGGGCACTTTCGATGCTGGCGTCGCCTCGCTCGTCCTCTGCACCGTTCCCGACCAGCAGCGTGCCCTCGCCGAGCTGTTCCGAGTCATCAGGCCAGGGGGCGAACTGCGCTTCTATGAGCACGTCGTTGGCCATTCCAAGTGGGAGGCCCGCTTTCAACGGCTTGCCGACGCGACCCTCTGGCCACACCTCGCCGGTGGATGTCACCTGGCGCGAGACACGACCGCCGGAATCGAGCAGGCCGGGTTCGCCATCGAGGCGTGTGAGCGCTTCCCGTTCAGTCCCTCCGCGTTCCTCCCGCCCGATCCGCACATTCTTGGAACCGCGCGCCGACCCGGAAATTCTTAGCCCCGGCGACATAACCGAAGTCAGCGGTCCACCGGGGCTTCCGACACGAGTGTAGCTCCGACCGTCATGCGCCAGGCGCAAACAAAAGTGCAAACATGCCCCACACCACTCGGCGACAAAGGCCGCAACGGCCTAGAGGCGAATCTCTAGCACTAGAGCCAATCTCGCCGACCCAGCGACACCCCACAACACCCCTCGGAACGAATCATAATCCGCGTGTCGGGGGTTCGAGTCCCTCCTCCGGCATCACGAAGGGCCTGCAAATAAGCGGTTTTGCAGTCTAGCAGCGGGTGAGAGGATTTCCCTGGAGATTTCTCCAGAGGGCCGCCTCCACGCACCACTCCGGTGATCCACGGTCGAGGGAGAATGCGAAGACGTTCGAGGCCTGCTCGGCGCCCAGAGAATGCGCTGTCCTATTTGTTTGAGCGAAACAGCAATAATATTGTAAGATGGATCAAACAACAAGGACACGCATGGCTTCCTCCGCTATCCCCATCGTCGAGCGTCCGCTGAGCGAGCGGGCATTCATTGCGCTCAACCGCAACGCGCTCAATGCTGGGCGCCATCCCGTAGTGCGACTTGATGAGGACATGCATGCACTCGATGCTGCTACGGGCTCCCGGCGACGCAGCCAGGACGCCCTACGTCAGCTTAGGCGCGACGGTCGCCTTCGACGGGTACGCCGGGGTGTCTATCTCGTGGTCGCCGCCACAGGCTCGACCGACGCCCGTGTACTGCCGCTCGTTGACGCGGTGACCCCAAGGCCGTATCTCATCACTGCGGGACGGGCGTTGGCGGAGTTCGGTCTCTCCGACCAGCACTTCTTTCGCGTGATCGTCTTGACGTGCCATCGTCTGGCGAACTGGAGTTGGCAAGGCGATGAAGTTCGCTATGCGCTCCTGGCACCCGAGCGGATCTGGGGTCTGTCGACGCCCGACGGGCCCCAGGTCGCGTTACCAGAGCGGGCGATCCTCGATTGCCTGGCGAACCCACGTTGGGGAGTGACGCTGGCGCAGACGGTTGAGGCCCTCGATAGGGCCATACGGGATCGGACAACGCCCGAAGATCTCGCCCGAGCCGCGAAGCGCTACGGCAATGCCGCGGTCGCTCGAAGGCTTGGCTACCTGCTCGAATTGCTGCGCAGTCCCGATGCGGCTGCGCCCTTGTTGGATCTGCGAGGTCGAAGTCATGCCCACGCGTTGCTCGCATCCTCCGCGCCGGACCAAGGGCCGACCGACCCCCACTGGGGTCTGCGGATCAACGTCGATCCCGACACTCTGCTTGCCCACAGGCTGGTCGGATGAGCCTCCCTCGCCGTCTAATCCACAACGAGTACGACCTGCAGGACATCGCTGAGCAGCAGGACCGGCCAATCGAGCTGATCGAGCGCGACTTCGCTTTGGTGACCGTCGTAGCGCATCTGGTAGACCAGTTCCCAGGTCAACTGTGCTTCAAGGGCGGCTTTGTACTCCGCCATGTCCGTGGCCATGCCCGCTTCTCAGGAGATCTTGATGCGACGCGCACCAATCCTCCAAAGCACAAGATCGCGGCAACCGAGATAGCCGAGGCGATTAGGCGCGCCACCGACGAGCCGATGCTGCGGATCGACCCGGGTGCGCCCACTACCGATTCCCAGAACAGCCTCGATTTCGACCAGATCGCCTTCCACACGCCACACCACGACGGACAGATCGCTGTTGAGATCAGCTACCGCGAGGCTGTTGTCGACGAGCCTGAATGGGCCGACATCGGGCCGCCCTATTACGCGGAGTTCCAAGTCCCGGTGCTGACGCTCGATGAGACTGTGGCGGAGAAGCTGAGGACGCTTCTGCAGCGACTGCGCCCGACGGACCTCTCAGACCTCGCGCTGATTCTCCGCGACCATGGCGACCAGTTGGACCGCGCCCACGTCCGTGAGCTTGCGGTCGCGAAGTTCACACTTGTCAAGCAGGGCGACCGCCAAGGGCGCATCGAGTCCAACGTCGAGGCAATGCGCGCGATCTACGACGAGACGGTCCCTGGGCTTGCCCCGAACGCACCGTCATTCGCCGAGGCGCGCGGACTTGTCCTCGCCGCGCTCACCACCCTCTTGCCGTAGCGGCTGCTCGGTACAACACTGGCCCTGGGCCTCCAGTAAGGTGCAACTCCGTCTTTCGGAAGGATCCTATGAACCCAATCATCGAATCGCTACTTGCCGACTTCTGCGGACGTCAGGAGATCGACGCCTCGGACCAGAGTTCTGCCTTTGAGCAGTTTGCGGCATTCTGTACACTAAATGCTGAGCGCCTAGATCAAGGTGACTTCCGGGACACTCTCACAGATGCTGGCGAGGAAGGGCTCGACGCGATAGCCATCATCGTTAATGGTGCCCTGATGGCCGACCCTTCAGATATCGATGACGCTGTCGCAAACACGACGACTATCAGTGTTAAGTACGTTTTCGTGCAAGCAAAGACTGCGGAGACATGGGACGGTGGTGATGTACTCAAGTTTACGCGTTCGGTGGATGGCTTTTTCGGCGACACCAACATCGGCAGTTCCAGCGTCGTCGCCGAAGCACGCGAGATTCATGGTGCGATCCTCAAGAATGCTGCCCGTCTTGAGGCTAATCCGCAGCTTCGCGCGTTCTACGTGACAAACGGTCAATGGTCATCTGGTATGGCTGCAGAGAAGCACCTCGAAGAGCTGGCTCGTCGCCTTGAGGAGAGAGCACTCTTCTCATCGGTCAGGTGCGAGCCGGTCGACAGAACCAAGCTGCAGCAGTTGTATCGCTCGGCTACTAGCGCCGCCACAGCAACCGTTGAGTTTGACTCAAAGGTCACCCTTCCCAAGATCGAAGGTATCGAACAGGCGTATCTCGGCGTGCTGCCGGCATCGGAGCTCATGAAGCTGGTCATTGACGGAGAAACTGACGAGATTCGGAGGTCTGTTTTCGAGGACAACGTCCGCGACTTTCAAGGGATTAATGCCCCTGTAAACAGCGGCATTCGCGAGACGCTCAGGGGAGATCATCCACAACGTTTTGCTGTTCTGAATAACGGCGTTACGGTTGTCGTGCGTGACCTACGGGTCACGGCAAATTCATTTAGGTTGGCTGACTACCAAATAGTAAATGGCGCGCAAACCTCAAACGTGCTTTTTGCAAATCGCGAGGCATTCGAAAACGGTGCTGATGTTCTTGTTCCCACACGCATCATCCAGACTGACGATGAGGATCTGATAACCGATATTGTTACGGCGACCAACAGCCAGACACAGGTTCGTGCACACGAGCTAAACGCGCGCGCTCTGGCCGAGCGTCACGTTGAGAAGTTTTTTGCTGCGCAGGAGGCCCCTCGGAACCTGCTCTATGAGCGCCGCTCCAAGCAATACGACAGTAAGGGGGACGTCGTCAAGGCACGGGTTATCGACCGATACACTCTTGTTCGTGCGACCGCCGCCGTGTTTTCAGACGAGCCGCACTTGTCAACCGGCTATCCGATGCAACTCCTTGGCCGTCTTTCTGGTGCGAACCAGGCCAAGGATGGACACCAGCGCTTGCTGTTCTTCGCAGACTCAGATGAGCCTCTTGTGTACTACGCCGCAGCATCTGCCTACTATCGGCTTGATCTCTTTTTCAAGACCTCGCGACTAGAACCAAAGTACAAGCCGGCACGGTGGCACCTGTTGACGGCCGCGCGTCATTTGGCGCTGAAGAATGACATGCCGGGCTTCGCTGACCGCAAGTTTCGGACTTGGGCCCAGCCATTCGTGGATGCGGTTTGGAGTGACACAGAGGGTCCGGCTCTCTTTGGTAAGGCAATAGAGGTAATTGATAGCTCTGGCCTAGTGTTGTCGCGGACGGTACTACGAAACGCCTCAACCACTCAAGATCTTCTCGCACACATACCTGAGACTACACATAGCTGACTGTTCGCAGCTTTAGCGCCAGCAACAGCACAGACCTCCTCGCAGCCAGCAGGCCGCTCGACTTGCCACTGCCGGATCTACGCCCCGGCTTCTTTATAGACCCTCTGAACCTCCCGCAACCACTTCGCCGGAATCTCCTCCTCCAAGCGCTCCAAGAATGTCGCGGCGTCATCAGGAATCACCGATTGAATCGGTCGAACCTTCTCAGGAGCACTGTGCGGGTCGAGCGCCCGAGTGATCTGATCCGCAAGATCCGGTCGCGGCGAGTAGGCCATGTACTGTTCAGTTGTGCTCAGCCGATCGTGGCACATGAGCGCCTGGACGGTCCTTATGTCGACGCCGTTGCGCGCGAGTATCGTGCCGAACGAGTGCCGGAGGTTGTACATCTTGATCGGCTTCAAGCCGGCGTCCTGCACCGCGACCTTGAAGGCATCGCATAGCGGCCGTTCGGACACCGGCGAGTCCCAGGTCAGCTCGCTCACGAACACGAAATCCTGGTCACCCGTCGCGTAGCCCCTGCGCTTGAGCTGAGCCAACGCACGGGTCAAGCGGGGAGTCATGGGGATCGCCTCCGAGTCGGACGTCTTGGTGCTGTCCATCTCGTTGCGCACCCAGTTGTCGTAGGGCCGCATCACACCCGTGTGGAAGTCGACGGCGCCCCACCACAGTCCCAGCGCCTCTCCCGGCAGGCGAAGTCCCGCGTGGGCGCCACACAACCAGAACGCTTCCTCGAACACACCTGGGGCCTGTCGGAGGAGCTGGTCGATCTCGTCCGGGTCGTAGAAGTCGTCGCGACGCAGGATGCGCTCGTGATCGTGGCGTTTGCTCGCGCGCTTGACCGCTGCCAGAGGGTTCGCGTCGAGCCAGCCCTCGTGTACGGCATAGTCGAGCGACGCGGGCGAGGATGTCCCGGTAGGTGTTGCGCGTCTGCACAGCCGCTGGAGTCACGAGCATCCAGGGTTTCGTCTTCCGCCGCTTCACGATCCAGCCTTCGGCCTGGAGCGCCATCGCGGTGGCTCGCGAGACACGTCGCGGGCGCTGAGCATCGAGCGGGACCACGCGGTAGCACCCGCGGCGCCGATGCTTCCACGTCCCGGGCAATTCGTCGGCAAGTCGCACCGCCTCGTCCTTCGTGGCCACCTCGACAGCATGGCTCTCAGGTGGTTGAGCAGTCCAGTGCTCGATCGTGATCTGCTGGACGTTCTTGCCTTCGCTCAGCGCCTCGCGCGCCTTCTTCTCGCTCAGCACGCGATAGGCCTTGAATTCGACGGTGGGTGTCGCTCAAAGTTATTGAGGCGATGGGTTGACACCAGCGGCGGTGACGGTGCTGCTGGTAGAGATCGGGGTTTGCGGGCCTGATCGAGTGTCGGTGCAGCCTGGTGCCGTTTTAGGCCGTCTGGGCGGCCAGGTGGTGTTTGTGGAGCTTCATTAGGTTGTGAGTCGCGGTGATCAGCCGCCATTCCGAGCGTGCGGCGGATCTGCCTCGCCGCTGGAACTGGTTGATGCGCCGGTTGTGCTTGGTTTGAGCGAACACGGGCTCGACCATCGCCTTGCGTTTTCGGTAAAGGCCGCCGCCGTAGTCACCAGCCAGTACGGTGCGCATGAAGGCGTAGCGCCCGCCATCCCAGCCGCGGCGGGGTGTGTCGCGCTTGCCGGCATCGGGCGGGATCAAGACCTGGGTGCCCATATTCACGACCTGGTCCATCTGCTCTTCATGCCAGTAACCGGTGTCCGCGACCGCGACCCCGGGCGTCTCGCTAACACCGATCTGCGCTAGCTCGCGGCGGGTGGCGTTGACCATCGGCTCGAGCTGACCGAAGTCTGGTGAAGTGAGCGTAACCTCGGCAGCCAGGACGATCTGATGCTCGTTCACGGCGGCCTGAACGTTGTAACCCTGGGTGTAGCTGCGCGGCGTCTTCACATTGCGTGAATCGAGATCGGTGACGTTTATCTTCCCTGGCGGCACCTCTGGTGCAACATATGGGTTTGGGCGCGCCCCGAACCGTCGGCCGTCCTTCGTCACCGCAGTCGCGCGATGGTGCTCATAAGCGTCGTTAGCTTCGCGCTCGACCCGCAGGTTCTCCTGAAGGCGCTGCTCTGCTTGCAGCAGTCTCTCGGCTCGCGAGCGTGGAATCGGCTGAGCCGCTAGCCGCCGGTGCTCCTCAAGCTGGTGGCGTGCCTCGCGCACCCACCCCTTACGGCCCTGAACGCGTGCGACGATCACCTCGGGATCAAGCACGAGCTCCACACCCCGCGATTGCTTCACCTTCGCGTCTTGCCTGTCTGCACGCTCGCGCGCGAGCTTCTCCTTGGCTTCGCGCAGCGCAGCACGTCGCCCCTCACGAGTTCGCAAATGCTCAGGCAGCTCATCGCCGCGCTCCTGCCCGTAGAGCTCGTCCTCGGCGGCATCCATGTCGCCGGCCTCCTTCAGGATCTCGCGGGCGAGCTGCTCGTAGTCGAAGTTTGAGTGATGCGACGCGTTCGCATGAACCTTCGTACCGTCGATCGCGATCACCCCGACCTTCACGAGCCCCGCCTCCCGACAGAGTCCCAGCACCTCGCTGAACAACTCGGCCAAGGCTTCCTCGTGGCGCACGCGAAACCGCGCGATCGTCGCGTGGTCCGGCGTCTGCTGAGCCGCGATCACCCGGTAGGCAACATCCTCCACACACCGACGCTCAATCCCCCTCGAGGACCGTTCACCCCGCGCGTAGGCGTAGAGCAACAGGGCCACCATCATCTGAGGCTCAAACGCCGCGCGACCCCAGCCATCCTGACGGTAAGACCCATAGAACGCCGAAAGATCCATCTCCTCGACCGACGCCAACACAAACCACGCCAAATGACCCTCCGGCAGCCAATCCCGCGGGTCCGGCGGCAACAAGAACACCTGCTCACGATCACACTCAAGAAAGTTCTGGGGCATACCCAGAAGTGTCTTAACCACCCCGGACAGACCCGAGGTTTACGCGACACCCACGACGAAGTACGACCGCAGGCGACCGTCCGCAAGCGCGCGCACCGGCGTGTCGGCGCCAAGATCGCGGTAGAGACGCTCGAACATGTCCTCATAGCCGGCGATCGTCGATCGCTTCAAGCCCCTCTCCCCCTTGCGCTCCGCCAACCAGCCTTCGACTGCCTGCTGGAGCGTGCGTTCGGCCGCCTGATCTACCTTCGCAGCAGCGCGGAGCTCCTCGAGGATCGTCTCTAGACGTGCCTGTGCCTCCTTGGGCGTCAGATATTCAGAGCTCGGCTTGGGACCATGTCCAGCCCGCCAGATGACAGCGCCGCGCGAGGTTCGCCTGCCGGAGTCCCGAACATGGGCGGGACCGAGGCAGCGGCCTCCCTTCTTATCGTTGCGGTCGCGCCAGAACGCCCAAAAGGAGCGTGTGCGGCCGTTTTTGTCGGTCTTGACTTGCAGGTGGCCCGTGGGCCGTTTCAGTTGGCTCATGACGGTATAGACCTCCAGCGACTCGGAGCGGCCAACGAGTTGCGAGGAGGGGCAGGATTTCCCCAGGATTTCCCTAGAGGGCCGGGCCGGCTCGCAAAATAGGCCATATTTCTTGGGCTAAGATGCGCTTAGCAGAGCCAATTCGAGCTTCCGGCGGGAGATCATAATCCGCGTGTCGGGGGTTCGAGTCCCTCCTCCGGCATCGCAAAAAGTCTGCAAATCTGGTGATTTGCAGACTAGCACGGCGGCGGTGGATTTCCCCAGGGATCTCCCTGGAGGGCTGTCTTGGGAGCACCGGGGACGCTACGCGGCGAGTGCCCGCCGTCGAGGGAGCGGAGCACGACATCAGAAAGGCTGCCTGAAGCGGTGCGGGAGTCCCGGCATGCGCCTGTGAATGATTTGGCAGCAAGCTGCTGCCAAATTCAATCTATGGGCTCGTATCGAGCTTTTCGTCGTCGTAGATCACGTTCGCCGCCTCGGAGATCCCGGCCAGCTCTGCGTCTAGCTCAGGCAGCTCGGGCAGCGCCGGCCTGAGCGCAGTGGGGGTCTCGTCGGTCATGGTGGTGTCACCGATCGTGTACCGGGCGACCGCGACCGGAGTATCAAGGCCGCAGAGCACTGAGTCACGGTCTTGTTGCGTCCTGGGCACAGCACGAGACCGATCGTTGCGGCGTCGCCCTCCTGGCGCTCAAGTTCGTCGACGGCATTGAGGTAGAAGTTCATCTTGCCCGCGAACTCCGGCTTGAAGTCCTCAATCTTCAGGTCGACGACCGTGAGAAGGAGTAGATGCTCCGCTGACGGCTCGTCGGGATCCATGGCCACAACCGTAGCGGCGAGGCGGCCATCCGCGACGTACTCAAGCTCAACGAGCGCATCTTTCGTTTCGCACAAGAGGACCGATGCTCGAAGCTGCGTCTGACCGTGGCATCGAGACCTTCGACGCAGTGCTCGATGACGACCGACTTCCAGAGAAGTTCAGGACCGTCCGCCTGCTACAGATGCAGGACCGGATTTGGACCTTGTGTAAACGGTAGCGCGAACGCTGCTCATCCCGACCATGAGTCGGGGTACAGCAAGCACGAACAAGTCCTAATAGCTACGCTTCCATGTTGACATAGGCTTGCGAAATCGTCTACTTTGAGATCAGCATATTTCGGATGCGCAGCGTTCGTCCACTACGCCTCACCGATTGGGGCTTCACGGGGGGTTTTCATGTCCGGTAGAGCCGCCATTTCGCGTGGTCCTGTCGTTGCTTTGCTCGCATCGTTGTGCGCAGCGCTCGCTGTGCTGGCGACGGGGAGCACGAGCGCGTGGGCCTCACCCGCGACCTACCTCCACAGCTTTGGCCCCTTCGAAAGGCCGACGGGCGTCGCGGTCGAAGAATCGAGTGGAAACGTCTTCGTCCCCGAAAGCGGCGAAGACTTCGACGCGGTCAAAGTGTTCGGCGAAAGAGGAGGCTCGCCTGCCGGCGGTGCGCCGGCGGCGTTCTCTGGCCTGGGAACGCCTGCCAAACGCTTTGCATTCGACATGGAGTGGGTCGGCATCGCTGTGGACAACTCGACCAGCGCCGCCGCCGGCTCTATCTACGTCGTCGACAGGGGCAATGGGGTCGTAGATCGCTTCAAGCTGAGCGGCGACGAATTCAAATACGAATCCCAGCTGACCGGCTTCAGCCAACCCGAAGGCGTCGCGACGGATGCGGATGGCGACGTCTACGTGAGCGATCCCGGCGCCAATATGGTCCGCGAGTTCTCGCCCGGAGGCACGACGGAAATCGCCAACTTCGCAGTAGCTGGATCCGAGCGGAGCGTGGTCGTCGATTCCAGGGGTGACATCTTCTTGTACGGCAACCCGGACGATGCGCTCGCAGGCCCACGTCGGGCCGAGATCTGGCGCGACTCCGATGCGGCGACAAGCGCCGAAAAGGTGACGGAAGTCCCTGAAGTCGAAGGAGCATTCGCAGACGGCATCGACCGCGCGACCGACATAGGCTACGTCGCGATCGATGGGCGCGTGGTCGAAGGATTCGCGATGCCCACCCCCGTGAGGACTGGCGGCGAATTCGGCTCGGGGACCTTCTCCCACGAAATCGAAAACATCGCAGTGAATGAAAAGACCGGCGAGATCTACGTGTCCGACAAGGGCAACCAAAAGATCTTCATCTACCAGGGCGCCCCGGCCCGGTTCCCGCTCACCCTCCTTATTTCAGGCGAGGGAGAAGTCACCTCCACGCCCGCGGGACTAGCCTGCTCGACCTCCGAATGCACGCATGAATTCGAAGGTGAAGTGACCCTGACGGCGGCCAAAGCCGGGGCGGGCTACGAATTCGCCGGTTGGATCGGGTGCAAGCCAACATCGGCGACGACCTGCACAGTGGAGAGGGCCAAGACGACCGAAGTCACCGCCGTGTTCTTGAAAGCGGGTACACAGGTCCGGCCGGTAAAGACGGGACTACCGGCCCGGAAGGCAAAGCAGGCGCTACCGGGCCCCCCGGTGAAAGGGGCACACCGGGTCCCACTGGCACTCAGGGTCCTGTAGGTCCCGCCGACAAGGTCGAGCTTGTGACCTGCAAGAAGATCGCAAAAAAGCAGAAGTGCACGGCTAAGCTTGTATCCGGCACGGTCAGCTTCACGACTTCGGGTGCGCCAGCCCAGGCGACATTGTCCCGTCACGGCGTGGTTTACGCGGCCGGGACGGCCCGCACCGCGAGCCGGCGCATGAGCCTGCGACTGCTGCCCGTGCGCCGACTACAACTGGGGAAGTACACGCTCACATTGATAAACGGAACCGGAAAGCACAAGAGGATCAGCAGCGAGTCCTTTACCCTCAGCCGAGGGTCTCTCTGAGTCGCAAAGGTCAACGGCTTGACGAAAGTCTTGGCTGGTCACCGACCTGGCGACACCCCACAGCACCCCTCGGGACGAATCATAATCCGCGTGTAACGCCTGGCTTGATGATCTGGCGGGCGATCTCTACGTCGGTAGCGATTCGATCCCGGCCTCTGAGACGTTTGGTACGTGTGCAGTGGGGGGTCAGGTCAGCCACTTTGGGGGGCAACTAGATTAGAAAGCCCAGTCGGCGTCGGCTAGGCCCCCCGTGGCCGGACGGGCGCTCGGGAAAATCTCCGGCTTGTACCTTGCTGGCGTCTGTGCGAACGTGCGTTCCCAGTCGATTCGGACGTATATGTCCGATGGGCGGGTTATGGTTTTTGACCGTGGAGGTGCCCGGTGTGTCAGATTGCTGAGCCTGCTGGTTCGAGGGTGGTGTGTGGTGGCTGGTACAGCGGATGTCCCACCAACCAGCGCCCCACGACGATCCCAAACACGGCTACTCGCTGATCTCCTGACGATGGCCTCGTCAGCCTCGGAAAGGTGCATATCCGCGTTGCGTGCCGCGAGGACATCGACGCGGTTCTTAGCTTGTGGGAGCAGGCGCGAAGTGCTGCCGCCAGTACGCCTGACGACACGGATAGCATCCTGCGGCTCATTGAGCACACCAATGACGCGCTGTTCGTGGCCGAGCATCAAGGGCTCGTGGTGGGCGCTCTCGTCGCCGCTTGGGACGGCTGGCGGGGAAACATGTACCGGCTCGCGAGTCGGCCCGCCTACCGCCGGCGCAGCATCGCTCGACGACTCGTTGAGGCTGGCCACAAAGCGCGTCGAGCACGACCCTCCCCTCGAGCCGCGCTGAGGCGACCGGGCGCGGGAGAGATGCCGGACACCGCCTTCCCTGTCGTGGTCTTCGATCTCGACGGGACTCTGCTGTACGGCACGACTGTGTCGCTGCTGCTCGCAGAATGGCTCGGGCAAGCGGCGGAGATCACCGAGCTTGAGCGAGCGTTTCATGCACACGAGATATCTAATCGCGTGGTGGCCGATACTTCCGCTGGATGGCTCGCGGGAAAGAGCACGGCCGAGGCTTGGCGAGTGCTGACGAACGGCCACTGGATTGATGGGATGGCCGAGACGTTCCGAGCGCTCGACGCTGCTGGGGTTAGCCTGCTGCTGGGCACGATTACCTGGAGCTTTGCGGCTGAGATGTTGCGGGACCGCTATGGGTTCGCCGCGGTCAGCGGGACCGAGATGCAGGCGAGCAACGGGGTCCTGTTAGGCACAGTCAGCCGCTACTTCGATGAGCACGACAAGGTGCGCTTCGTTGAGGAGTGGTGCGCACAGAACAGGTTTTCGATGAGTCAGGTCGCGGCGATTGGCGACTCGCGTTCGGACGTCCCGCTCTTTCGCCGTGCAGGCATGTCGATCGCGCTGAACGCCACGCCTGATGCTCGGGCAGCCGCAGCCTACGTTCTCGATACCGAAGATCTCCGCGATGTACTGGCGCTCCTGCAGCCGGTCGGGCGAGAGGAGTGATAGTGCGGCGGGTGAGTGTGCCGGCTCGGGATCGTCCTCGCACTCAAACCACCCGAACAGGCCCCACTCGTTGCCCTGAAACTCGTTGAAGTTCTCATCGACGTACGCGCTGACGCGCCCCACCGGCTGCCCGTCAGTTCTACCGGAAGCTCAAGAGTGCGCTGCTCCGTCAGGATCGGTGGAGCGGCCTTGTCGAAGCTGGCTCATGGTGAACAGCGACGACGCAGCATCTCGCGGCTGCCGCTGATCAAGACGGACCCCTATGCGATCCGCCAGTCCTCGGTCAAGCAGGTTTCGATCGGGCGCCTGCGGCTCAACCATTACGCCGTCCGCTCGCGGCAGGAGTTCGAGCAGAAAACGGCGTGCTGCGGCTGTCGGATGTCGTCTACGACTTCGCTCCGGCGGAGGCCGAGGCCCCTATCGAGGCGTGGTGCGCGACCGGCGGCGACACGTTGAGGCGGAGTGGAGCCGCGCAGCTTGAGGAGCACTCGGGGAGCCGCTGACGATTCCTCAGACCGTCCACAATGATGCGAAATGACTACAGAACTTCCGGAGAAGGCGTTATCCTCGATAGAGCGATGACCGTTCCAGTCGAATATGTCGATGTGCAACAGCTCTTGGATGAAGAGGAGGAGGCTCGCCGTGCCGATGTCGAGGCACTGCGGTCTGGGGAAAAGACCGAAGCGCAGCTACAGAGCGAAAACGCGATTTTTGCCCTTCCTCCCGATCGTATCCGGATCAACCTAGACTCCGCGCGCTCTCTCTCCTGAGCCACGAAGGGTCGTCAGCGGACGTGGACGAGCCGCCGGAGACACTTGACGACGCGCCGTTGCCGCTCAGCCTTGCCGAGGCCGAACGGATCATCGCGCTCCTTGAGGACGTTGTGCGCGAGCGAAGCGTCGTTCTCATTGGTGGGCAAGCGGTAGCCATCTGGACTGCCTACCTCCAAAGTCGCTTGGAAGGCTTGGCTCCAAGAACGGTCGGTAGCTGATGCCTGAGCGTTACCGGCGACCGATCTTCGCTCGCGTATATACGAGGTTCGCGGATACGAGCAACCGTCGCGGCGGCGCCGAGCATCGTCGCAAGCTGCTCGCCGATCTGAGCGGGCGTGTCGTCGAGCTGGGAGCCGGCAGCGGCGCGAACTTCGCGCATTACCCCGCCTCGGTTGACGAAGTTCTCGCCGTGGAGCCCGAGCCATATCTACGCCAGCAAGCGCTGACGGCGGCAACAGAAGCGCCGGTAAACATCCGGGTGCTAGACGGCGACGCGTATCGGCTGCCAGGTGATGAGAGAACTTTCGATGCTGGCGTAGCCTCGCTTGTCCTCTGCACCGTTCCCGACCAGCAGCGCGCCCTCGCCGAGTTGTTCCGAGTCATCAGACCCGGGGGCGAACTGCGCTTCTACGAGCACGTCGTTGGCCATTCCAAGTGGGAGGCGCGCTTTCAACGGTTTGCCGACGCGACCTTCTGGCCTCACCTCGCTGGTGGATGTCACCTGGCGCGAGACACGGCCGCCGGAATCGAGCAGGCCGGGTTTCTCATCGAGGCGTGTGAGCGCTTCCCGTTCAGCCCCTGCGCATTCCTCCCGCCTGATCCGCACATCCTGGGGACCGCACGCCGACCGGGAAATTCTTAGCCCCGGCGACGTAACCGAAGTCAGCGGTCCACCGGGGCTTCCGACACGAGTGTAGCCCCGAACGTCGCGCGCTAGGGTGCAAACAAAGTGCAAATATGCCCACACCGCCGCGCTCAGGGCAAACGCCCACGAGCCATCCACGGTATGCTCAATTTTGAGCAGAATGGTTGCTGAGGCATTACAGGGTAACCGTCTACCAATAACCGAGAAGGCTACTCGCACCGCGCTCTCATGGAGCGGTGGCAAGGACTCGGCTCTGACGCTCTGGACACTGCGCCGTGAAGGCGTTGAACCCGAAGCGCTTATCACCACCGTCACCGATGCCTATGACCGCGTCAGTATGCACGGCGTTCGTCGCGAGCTTCTTGCAAGTCAGGCCCACGCGGCTGGGATTGCGCTCGTCGAAGTGGGCATTCCGCCGACGTGCGTCAACGACGTCTACGAGGCACGGATGGCCCAAGCCTTCTCCTCCCCACCCCTTGCCGATGTCGAGGCGGTTGCTTTCGGGGATCTGTTTCTCGAAGATGTCCGCGCCTATCGCGAGCAGCGACTCACAGCGAGCGGCAGGTGCGGCCTCTTCCCGCTCTGGGGGCGCGACACGAGCGTCCTGGCGCGAGAGTTCATCGCCGCCGGGTTTCAGGCGATCATCGTCTGTCTTGACCCACGCACTCTCGACGCGTCCTTCGCGGAACGGTCCTATGACGAGCAGCTGCTCGCGGATCTACCCCCAGGAGTTGACCCCTGCGGCGAGAACGGCGAGTTCCACACTTTTGTGCATGCTGGGCCGATCTTCACCGAGCCGATCGGGTGCGAGACCGGCGAGATCGTCGAGCGCGAGGGCTTCATCTTTTGCGATGTGACGGCCACGTAGGCTGCTCACTCCTTCCCCGCCTGCACATGACGATGCCGTTGGCTTATTGATGCAGTCGCGCTAACGCGCCGCGTGATCATGTGGGACATTGCCGCCCAGCCATGCCAGGACAGCGCGGCGTGAGAAGCGCCAATGACCGTCGATCTGGCGTCCGGGCAGACCGCGACCTTGGGCGGCGGCGAGGACGGCTGACTCGTCAAGCTTCAACAGCGCGGCCGTTTCCCCAATGGTCATCACCTCATCGCTCGCCTCTCGCAGCGCGGCATGACCGACCACAAGCCCGTCGTCGCTGAGGTGCTCTCGCACCGCTTCGCTGACGAGCCGGCGCTTGCTCTTCCCAGATGCCGCGACCGCGCGCTCCAGGTGGCGAGCGTCCTCGTTTGGGAGCCTCACAAACAAAGCAGTGGCATCAGATTGCATATCTTTATGATATCACTCGATATCATAAAGATGATTAGGGGGACCCTGGCAGAGGCGTGCTGAAATAGGTGTGTTCACGTCGAGTCCCACCCGAAGTCCGAAGATGAGCGCAAATCAAGTTGCCGAGCCAATCGTCATTGCCGATCCTTCGGGCGAGCCTCATGAGGTGATCGAGCTCGACGTGTCGGGAATGACGTGCGGTTCGTGCGCGGCGCGCGTGCAGCGCACGCTCGGCCAGCAGCCGGGTGTGAGCGAGGCGCTGGTCAACTACGCGACCGGGCGCGCCACGGTGGAGCTTGAGCGGGGAGAACTGAACGCCGAGCAGCTTGTCAGCGTTATACGAGGCGCCGGCTACGACGCGACGCCGGTGCTCCCTAGCGCCGGTGACCAGGCGCACGTGTTCGATGCTCTAGAAGAGGGCGAGGCGCGCGAGCAGGCCAGCCTATTGCGACGCATCGCGCTTGCGGTGCCGCTCGTCACGGCGATTACGCTCCTCACCTACCTCTACCCACACGAAACAACCGCACGCTGGATAACGGCGGGACTTGCGATACCGGTCCAGTTCTGGTGCGGTCTGCCGTTCCTGCGCTCGGCGTGGGCGCGCGCCCGCGTGCGCGCCACCAACATGGACACGCTGATTGCGCTGAGCACGCTCGCGAGCTTTAGCTACTCGACCGTGATGCTGTTGACCGCGGGCGCGGTCTACCAGCATGGGGTGCCGGTCGGCAAGTTCAATATGCCACTCGACTACGACATGGGCGCGATCATCATCCTCGCGCTGTTGATTGCCCGCTGGTGCGAGGCAAAGGCACGCAACCGCAGCGGTCGCGCCGTGCGCGAGCTGGCACGGCTCGGGGCCACACAGGCGCGCCTGGTGGACCCCGATGACCCGCACGCACCCGAGCGGCTGGTACCTGTCGAGGAGGTGCGGCGCGGCGATGTGTTTCTCGTGCGCCCAGGCGACAGGGTTCCGGTTGACGGGATCGTGATCGACGGCGCCTCGGCGGTGGACGAGTCGATGCTCACCGGCGAGTCGCTGCCGGTTGAGAAGGAGGTCGGCGCGCTGGTGACCGGCGCGACATTGAATGTCGACGGAGCGTTGCGCGCGCGTGCCACGGCGGTCGGCGCCGACACCGCGCTTTCGCAACTGGTGGCACTGGTTGAGCGCGCGCAGGCATCCAAGCCCAAGATCCAGCGCCTGGCCGACGAGATCGCGCGCTACTTCGTGCCGGCCGTGCTCATCCTTGCGGCGCTGACGGCGCTCGGCTGGGTCCTCACCGGCCAGTCCCTCCAAGGCATGTTTGCCTCGATGCACCTGCAACGCGGGATGGACGCCACGATCGCCGTGCTGATCGTCGCCTGCCCGTGCGCGCTTGGTCTAGCCACGCCAGTCGCAATCCTCGTCGGCACTGGACGCGGCGCGAGCCTTGGCCTGCTGATCCGCAGTGCGGAGATCCTCGAGCGTAGTCAGCACCTCGACACGATCGTGCTCGACAAGACCGGCACGATCACGACAGGCGAACTATCGATCGCCGATGTATGGAGCGCACCAGGCGAGGAACCCGATCGCGTGCTCGCACTCGCCGCCTCCGCCGAGGCCGGATCAGAGCACCCGGTGGCGCTCGCGATCGTCGCCCACGCGCGCGAGCGCGCTCTGAAGATGTTGCACGCAAAGGACTTCCGCTCGACTCCAGGTCGAGGCGTGCGTGCGCTCGTGGATGGCGAGAGCGTCTGGGTGGGACGCCCAAATGAGATCGGACACGACGCCAACCTTGCACCACTCATCGATCAATGGGAATCGAGCGGGCGCACAGCAGTGGTGGTCCAGCGCGCGGAGCGGATCATCGGCGCGATCGCGCTCGCCGACACCGTCAAGCCCGAGGCAAAAACCGCAATAGAGGGTCTGCGCCGAATGGGTATTGAGGTGGAGCTACTCACCGGCGATAACCATCGTGTCGCCCAAACGGTCGCCGAGGCAGTCGGCATCGAGCACGTGCTCGCCGAGGTCACCCCGAGCGGCAAGCTGGAGCAGATAGCTCGCCTGCAGCGCGAAGGGCACCGTGTGGGGATGGTCGGCGACGGCGTCAACGATGCCGCCGCGCTGGCCCAGGCCGACCTCGGGATCGCGATGGGCACGGGAGTCGGAGCAGCGATCGAGGCAGCCGACATCAGTGTGCTGTCAGGAGATCTACGGGGAGTGGCCCGTGCGCTGCGACTCGCGCGCGAGACCTACACGGTCGTGCTGCAGAACCTCAGTTGGGCGTTCGGCTACAACCTGATCGCGCTTCCACTTGCAATGACCGGGCTACTCAGTCCTGCGCTTGCCGCTGTCGCGATGGGCCTCTCGAGTATCACGGTCGTGCTCAACAGCTTGCGACTGCGACGCTTCGGGAGCACCGGTCACCGAACACCGGTGCGCGGTCCTCGCCAACGCTACGCCAGCATCGCGACGGCAGCCGCGATCCCGGCCGTACTGCTCGGCACACTCGTACTCGCCGACCCCGACTCCTTTGCAGTCCCCAGCACAGCTTCGGTGACGCTCCTCCAGCCAGCCGGCGAGACACTCGAGGTCTACGTCGAACCACTCAAACCGGGCCTTGTCAACCTGCACCTCTACATGGTGCGGGCCGCCGGTCCACGACTGAGCTTCCGCTCGATCTCGCTGCACGCCGTCTCCGCTACCGGTGCACAGGCAAACGTCGACTACTACGTAGCCGGTCCCGGACACGACATTGCCCAGACTCGCCTCACGCGCGGCGTGTGGAAGTTCCAGATCACAGGCTTCGACACTGCAGGACACAGCCTGCACGGGTCCTTCGCGGTTCCTATCAACTGAGAGCGCTAGCTGAGCAGCTGCATAGCGGCGAACATGTACGCCATGCCGAGCGTCATCGCGAACATCGAAACGCGCAAGTCGCGAAAGCAGACAAGCGGTTCCGCACCGGACATCGCAACTGCACCTCCGGGCGTGACCGACAAGCTCCCGCCGAGGAGCGTCTTGTGGTCCACCTCGCGCATCCGGTCGGTGACCCACAGGAGGGACTGCACCACAAAATAAGCAACGAGCACCCAGGTGAGCGGAGCCTGAAAGCCGCTCGGCGACCACATGTAAGCCATAGCCCCAAGGTCGATCGCCATCATCAGCCACAGCACGTTAATCGCGCGGCCGCTAAGCGCTTGGGCGAGCATCCAGGCAAGGATCGTGATCGCGCCGTTGGCGAAAGCCAGCTGCCAGAAGCCGCTTGGGATGTTGAAGTGCTCGATCGAGGTAGGCGCGAACATGAACGCCATGCCGAGCGCCATCAGAACATGTCCTGAGTGCCAGATCTGGCGCTGGCCACGACTTTCGAGCACATGGCGCCCATGAATCACGACGATCGCGATGAACACAAGCGTCCAAAGGATCGCGAGCCAATCGGGAAGGATGTTGATGGCATCATGCCCCGCGCCCATCGACATGCCCCCGATCGACACCGAGCTGTGACCCCCGCTCATCGATGACGCGCCGCCGCTCATGCTCATGTCGCTGCCCATGAAAGCGCGAATCTATCACGCATATAGTGGTATTGGCGGCGTTGAGAGCTTGGCGCGAAGGGTACCTAGCTGGGTTATCATTGTCGCGCGATGAGCGATCCTCGCCCTCTGTTTGGCTCGCGTAGGCGCGTCATCTGGCGTTTGACGGCGATGCTCGCCTTGACCGCCTTTGCGGTAGTCGCCCTCAGTGACAAGTTGGGTGGTGCACAGGGTGGAGCGCTGATCATGCTCCCCGCTCTCTTGTTCGCGGCGGTGATGCTCACCCGTCCCTACCTTGGCGAGCGAGTCATCGCAAGGTTGCGTGTCCGTCAGGTCCGGCGCCCGCGCGCGGGCGCATGTGTGCATAGCCCGCTGCGCTCACCTAAGCGGGCGGCGAGTGGCGGACGCCTGATCGCCTTGGCATTGGCGGGCCGCGCTCCACCGCTCGCGCTCGTGGGTTGCCTGCGCTGAGGCGCAGCGCCAGCCCTTCCCCCTAATAGGAGGCCTCGCGACACGCGGGGCGAGTCAACGGCATCGGCCGACGGTCTGTTTGACCACGTCGATGAGCGACAAAGGAGTCGCCTTCATGTCCAATTTTTATAACCGCGCATGCGTGCAGACGCCGGCGCCATGCTCATGAGCGCCCCGCTCGACGGGGGTTCGGCGCAGAGCCTCGGGCCGTCTGGCCACGATCGAAAATCCTCCCGATCTCCGATCGTCACGACACGCGGCATCCAGATCACACTTGGCGTGATATGGCTGGTTGCCGGCCTGCTCCAGTTTCAAAGCTTTATGTACACGCACGGCGTCATTACCGAAGTCTTCGCGCCGGCAGCAGAACACCAGTGGTCGATTGTCGGCGCCCCGATGAAAGTGATCGACAACTTCTACGGGCACGACCTCACGTTGTGGAACACGCTCGCCGCCGAGATCCAGTGCGCGATCGGGCTAGGGCTGATCCTCAGCAAGAAGACGGTCAAGCCCGCGCTGATCGTCTCCTTCGGCTGGGCGCTTTCCGTCTGGTGGTTTGGCGAGGGCTTTGGTGGATTGACGTCCACCACTCTCCCCTCGCCGCTGATGGGTGCGCCCGGCGGGGTGATCCTCTACGCGATCGTTGGTCTGCTCGTCTATCCCACCGGGGGCACACAGCGCGGAGCGCTGGGTCAAGAGGGCCGCTCACCAGCGGATCTTGGGCCGCTCGGCGACCGTGGCGGCCTGTACGCATGGTCAGGGCTGTGGGCTATGTCCGCGGGCCTGTGGTTGGTGAATGTCAACCGCGCAAAGGACTCGACCCACGAAATGATCAAGGGGATGTCCGAAACATCGCCACAGTGGCTCGCGAAATTCCAGGCCTCGATCGGCAACCACACTCAGGGGCACGGAACCACGATCGCGATCGTGCTCGCGATCGTCTCCCTGGCGGTCGCGATCGGGGTGTGGACGCCACTGCGTTGGCCAGCACTCATCGTCGGGATCGTCGTCTCGCTCGCATACTGGGTTTTCGGACAGAGCCTTGGCGGGCCGTTCTGGATCGGCAACGCCACCGACGTCAACGCGGGCCCGCTATTCGTTCTGCTCGCCGTGGCCCTGTTCCCCGTTGCGCAAGTCGCAAGAATCGAACGGCCCGCGCCGAGCCAGGCCACAGCGCAAGCCGGTCTCCCTGGTGTGGCCTAGCACCACCGCCCACGCTTGTTTGTCGCGCTCTAGGAGTATTCGCTGAGGTCGTATCCGGCTGCGCGCACCGCGTCCCGCACGGCCTCACCGTCGATCGCGCTTCCCCGCAGGACCACCACGCCACTGGGGACATCAACCTCGACGGCGCTCACACCGGAAAGCCTGCTGAGCCCTGCGTTGACGGCGGCGGCGCAATGCTCGCAGGTCATGCCCGTAACGTTGTAGGTTCGTTGCTCCTCGTCGCCCATCGGAGCCACTTTAGCCAACAGTCCCATGTCCAGGAACCTAACTCACTCGCCATCCATCGTCGCGCCAATCCACTCGTTCCAATGGGCATCCAGCTGATGGCAAGGCTCGCAATACACGCATCCTCGCGCCACGACCGAGCCTTGGGGATGTTCCTGGCAGTTGCACTTGTGGTATCGCTCGCAGGTTGTGGCACGAGCGGCAAACCGAGCAGCCAGAGCTCGTCGAGCTCGACCTCGCCCGCATATGCCTCAGAGCCGTTCACGGCCCAGCAACGGCTGATCGAGCAGGGCGCGCACCTTGTCGTCTCCGACGGCTGCTCTGCGTGTCATCTCATGGCGACGGCGCGAAATATCGCTCCGAGCTTCGCAAGCTTTGCCGGACACCGGCTCACGCTTATCAATGGGCATAGCGTGATCGTCAACGAACAGTTCATTAGGGAAGCGCTGCTACACCCCGATACGCCCGCCATCAAGGGATTCGATCCCGCACCAATGCTCCAAGCAACGAAGCACTTGGACCTGGCAGCCCACCCTCAGCAGGTGGCGGCGCTCGCCGCCTTCATCGAGCAGATCGGACCCGAACCGGGCTGAGCGGCGCTGGTGGCTCCGTTGTGAAAGGCCGATTGGCAGACTCAGTTAGACCGGCACCGCGGGCCGCGCGGCGGTGGCGGCGAGGTCCGCTGGGCGCTCAGGCGCCGCCTCGGCGAGCCACGCGGCTTAGGCGACCCTCATTAGGTTGCCCCTGAGTCGCGGGATTCTTGGGTCTTTTGGCCGTGTCGAGCAGGCAGCGCGGCCACATCGGGCCGACGTTTGGCGAACTTGTGCATATGGGCGCCGTCGGCAAGAAACCTTGCAACCCTTCTCATGTGACGCAACTTGCAAGATGGCGTGATACGTTGCTTCGCGTTCGTGCCGAATCCTTGATCCTATGGGGTCGAGGAGCGGGGGACCCAAATGCAGCCATCGGCTGCGGGGGCGAATCGCCACAGCAGTGGCGTAGCGTAAGTGCGCGAGCCCGACAGCTAACCCCGTAGGCGCCCAGAGATTTAACGAAAGGACGCTGTTGCCATGTCGGGATCCCCGCGCGATCTTGCTGTGCTTGACCCCTGGGAAGCTTCGCTCGCCCGCTCGCGAGCACGCCGCGAACGGACCGCCAACAAAGGCGCCGGCGGCTCTCCCTCCCGACCCAACAAGGGCGCCGGCGGCTCTCCCCTGCGACTTTCCAACTTGGTCGACGCACGCAACCGAGTGCCCTCGCCTCGCAACCTCGCCGATAGCGAGCCGTGGGATCTCTCACTGCTGCGCTCGCGCACTCGTCGCCGTGCCAGCGAGCTGCAGTTTGTGTCGACTGCGACGCGTGCACGTCGTGTCTCTCTCGGCACGCTGATCGCGATCGCCGCGGGTCCTGCGGCAGGCCTTGCCGACGCAAACGGCAGCGTGCAAGCCGCTTCGGCGCCCACGCCGGAGCCAGCCACTACAACCACACACCACATCACACTTGAATTCGGCAACGAAGGTCGCCAGATCAGGCTCCTGCAACAGGCCCTCGGAGACGTCAAAGTCGATGGTGTATTCGGGCCCGAAACAGAACAGGCCGTGCGTAGCTTCCAGGCAAGCAGCGGACTGACGGTGGACGGAATCGTGGGACCAATCACAAGCGCTGCTCTGCATGCCAAGACCTCCGGCGGAGCGCTTACGACCGACATCAGCGGCATTGCACCCGGAGAAGACGCCCAGCAGTCAACCCACCCCTACACGGAAGCCGTCGAAGAATCCTCCAACCAGCCTGCAGGCGAAGAATCCTCCGTGCAGGGTTCGGGCTCCGTTCAGAGCGCCGCTACGGTCGCCGTGCAGAGTACGGACGCGGGGAATGAGTCGGAAGCTAACGGCACCGGCGGAAGCGAAGCGAAGCCCACCGTGAGCCCTGTAGTGCATCTACAGGAAAAGATCGACATGGCACAGGTCGACGGGACCTTCGGTCCTGAAACTGAGAAGGCGGTACGCCATTTCCAAGCAAGCCATGGCCTCATCGTCGATGGCGTGGTAGGGCCACAGACATGGCGTGCACTGGGCATCAAGCAGCACGCGATATTGCACCAGAGCCTCTTTCCCCACAGAGCCACGCCTCAGAGCACGCCGGCGGGTAGCGCCGGCGCCCGGACGGTAGCTCAGACGTCCACGCAAACATCCGCGCCAGAACCTTCAGCCGGCGGGACGCCAGTCCATGCTCTGGGTACGAGCACTCCCGCTGAGGTTGTACGTCGCTTGCAGGAAGCCCTTCATGTGCAGGCCGACGGCGAATTCGGACCGCAGACAGAGGCGGCGGTGAAGAGCCTGCAGGCGCACGACGGCCTCGCGATCGACGGCGTCGTGGGACCGCAAACATGGCACGCGCTCGGACTCAGCGAGCACGCCACGTTGCATCCAGACCCAGCGTTGATACCAAGGAGCACCGTCGCGGGCGGCAGTAACGGCGGCGCTAGCTCCAACACGGCTGGCCCGGGAGGCGAAAGCGGCGAAGCTTCGGGCGTCGTGGCGCGCGTTATTGCCGCGGCGGATGAAATCGCCACCCGCCCCTACGTGTACGGAGGTGGACATGGCTCGTTCCAATCCTACGGTTATGACTGCTCAGGATCGGTGTCCTATGCGCTCCACGGTGGCGGCCTGCTCAGCTCACCGGAGGATTCGACTGGACTTGAGTCCTACGGCGAACCCGGTCCGGGCCGTTACATAACAATCTACGCAAACGCCGAACATGCCTACATGACGATCGACGGACGTCGCTTTGACACCGTGGCTCTGCAGGAAGACGGTTCGCGCTGGTCGGACTCGCTCGGCGACGACGGAGGCGGCTTCGTGGAGCGCCATCCGGACGGCCTCTAGCAAAGCGATCCGGGCCTCCCAAGTCCAAAAAAACCGCCGCGCGCCGAGTACCGTCCCAAGCTCGGTCTAGCTTGATGTGCCTCGCCTGATAACCGCGAAGGAGGCACCGATGCTTGCTCGGGCGCGCACGTTCACAATTGAAGGACTCAATGCACGGGCCGTGACCGTCGAGGTCGATATTAGGCCTGGTCTACCGGCCTTTACGATCGTCGGACTCGCCGACGCGGCAGTACGCGAGGCGCGCGACCGTGTTCACGCCGCCGTGCTCAACTCAGGATACGAGTTCCCGACCCGCCGGATAACGGCCAACCTCGCTCCTGCCGATATACCGAAGGTCGGACCGGGATTTGACCTGGCGCTAGCCTGTGCGGTACTCGCCGCCAGCGGACAGATTCCAGGCGAGCTGCTGGAGAGTCATGCCTTGTTCGGAGAGCTCTCGCTCGACGGCGAAGTGCGCGCGAGCCAGGGGACACTCGCGGTCGCCGAGGCAACGAGGAGGGCCGGGTTGCAAATGCTCGTGCTGGGCCCAGCACGAGCACGCGAGGCGATGCTTGTTCAGGAGCTTTCGATCGGTGTCGCCGAACGGCTTTCAAGCGCCGCTCGCATCCTCTCCGGTGGCCCGCCAGATCCGCTGCCAAAGCCAGCTGAGCGGCGGGACGCTTGCACCAGTAGGTATCGCCCGGATCTCAGTGACGTGCGTGGTCAGCCTGTGGCTGTGAAAGCGCTTGAGATCGCCGCCGCGGGTGGCCACAATAGTCTGCTGAGCGGGCCGCCGGGGACCGGCAAGACGATGCTCGCACAGCGCCTTCCCTCGATCATGCCGTCGCTGACGCGCTCTGAGGCAATCGAAATAACCCGCATCCACAGCGTCACCGGCAGACTGGAAGGCGACGAATTGCTCTCTGAGCGGCCTTTCCGCGCGCCCCATCATTCGATCACGACCGCCGGGCTGATCGGTGGCGCGCGGCGCGGATGGGTCGGGGAGGTCGTGCTTGCGCATAACGGTGTGCTATTTCTCGACGAGCTCTCGGAGTTCGCACGCCCGACACTCGACGCGTTGCGCCAGCCGCTCGAGGACGGTCGGGTGGCGATCGTGCGCGCCCGACACTCCGCCGTTTATCCGGCTTGTTTCATGCTGATGGCAGCCACCAATCCGTGCCCGTGCGGCTATGCGGGCGAGCAGGAGCGCTGTGGATGCAACGAAGCCGAAATCGCCCGCCATCGCCGGCGTCTGAGCGGTCCGTTGCTCGACCGTATCGACCTGCTCATAAGCATGGAGCGCCCTGATTCGCCCGCTCTACAACGGCCGTCGACGACCAGCTCCGCTCGAGCGCGCGAGCAGGTGATCGAGGCTCGCGAACGCCAGGCTGCACGGTTGCGAGACGAGGGAGTCCTGGTCAACGCACAGATGGACGCGCGCATGTTGCGAACCCACCTCCGGCTGGATCGAGCTTGCGAGGAGATGCTGGCCGGCGCACACAATCGGGGGGTGCTCAGCGTGCGTGGCGCCCATCGTGCCTTGCGCGTGGCACGCACGATCGCCGATCTGGCCGGCAGTCCCAACATCAGAGCGAAACATCTCGCATACGCACTTTGCGCTCGCCCCGAGGCGTCTTTGTCGTGGCGGAGAGCCGCGTGAGCGACTGCTGCCCGAAATGCGCGCGCCGTCAATGGCTGCTCGGGGTCCTGAGCACAAGGCTGGACTTCTGCGCGCGCGATCCGGCCCGCTTCTGGCGACTGCTTGAGCTCGCCGACGTAGATTTGATAGATGCAGTCGGTGGACGACGGCGCGCCGCCCTGTACGCGGCCTGGGAGCAGTGGGAGCCACGCGATATCGATTCAAGAGAGGACGTGGAGAGCATCTGCCGTCACCACCGGGCATATCCGCCCCGGCTACGCCAGAACATGCTCGCCCCACATGCGCTCAGCGTTCATGGCGGGCTCATACGTTTCGCCGATATATCCGAAGAGGCAGTCGTCGCGATCGTTGGGACACGGCGAGCGAGCGACTATGGCATGGAGATCGCTCGCGAGTTGGCGCGTGGCCTCGCAGCATCAGGGGTCACGGTCGCGAGTGGGCTGTCCGAGGGAATCGCCGTCGCCGTACACTCCGGCGCACTTGAAGCGGCAGGGATGACGTTTACGGTGCTGGCGGGCGGCCTTGATCGGTGCTATCCGGCCTGGTGCAGATCGCTCTATCGCCGCGTGATCGTGGACGGCTGCGCGATCTCCGAGGCGCCGAGGAACCTGCCACCACGCTTTTGGAGCGAGCTTGCACGCGCGCGCATCCTCGCGCTACTCGCCGAGCTCGTGATCGTCGTGGAGGCCGAAGAACGCCCGCTGGAGCTGGCATGTGCGCATCTCGCACAAGAACTCGGCAAGCCTGTGGCGGCCGTTCCAGGGCGGTTGAACTCACCCGCGTCAAGGGGATCCAACTCGCTGTTGATGCGTGGCGCGCAGCTCATACGCGGCCCGCAAGACGCACTCGACCTGCTGCACGGCATAGGCACGCGGACGGTTCCCGAACCCGTGGTCGAGATCGAGCCGCAGCTTCAACGCGTGCTGGACCGGGTCGGCTCAGGGGAGGACACCTTGGCAAAGCTCACCGCGCGCGGAAGCGAGTCCGATGGCATCGCTCAAGCACTCGTCGAACTGGAGCTACGAGGATTGCTGCTGCGCGGTGACGGCAGCCGCTACGTGACAAGAGCCGGGATGCCCACCAAGTAGGCCAAGTCCGTTCGTAACCGAGGCAATCGATATCTCCAAGCACATCATCGCACTGCCCCATAGTCGACGAGCTTACCCACGAACATGTGCTGATCATCAGCGAGCCCGCACCCGCGGCGCCTGCGCTGAGCACGGTCTCTGGTCTATAGTTATGCGCCTCAAGCGGCTGTAGCTCAGTTGGCTAGAGCGTCTGCTTGCTATGCAGAAGGGATGATCGCCTTCTCCCCTGCAAATTGGCACTTTTTGGAAAATTTCTCCCCAAATTTTCTTCCGAAAATGGTCTGCAGACAGATGTTTCGGTTCTGACCGCAATCTCTGGTCCTTCCAAGCACGACGTTTGAGCCAAAGACACCTGCGTCGCCTTGCTCAGCGTAGTTGCGCCCTCGCACTGTCGCGGCTCCTCTAGTCTGTGCAGCCGTCGCGTGTTGCTGTTGCGTTCTGTTGCCGCTTGCGTTCTTTGATCGGTGGGCTGATCGCTACGGCCCGCTGGGAAGACTTGGGTATGCGATCCCGTGCTGGGCTTGGAGGGTGGGTTCAAGCGAACGTCGCAACGATGGCTTGTGTCAGCAAGCTATCAGCGCATCGAATAATTCTTGTGGCGGGCGGTCGTTGAGCACGATTCTGGGGCGGTCGTTGAGCTCGTTCTCCACGGCCAGGAGGTGCTCGGCGGTGTGTGCGGTCAGGTCGGTGCCCTTGGGGAAGTAGTCGCGCAGGAGCCCGTTGGTGTTCTCGTTGCTGCCGCGCTGCCAGGGCGACCGCGAGTCGCAGAAGTAGACCGGGACACCGAGCGACTTGGTGATGCTGAGGTGACGTGCCATCTCAGTGCCCTGATCCCAGGTGATCGACCGCAATAGCGTGGCGGGCAGATCGCCCATCCGGGTCTGAAGCGCTTCATGGAGGCTGTCCGCGTCACGGCAAGGAAGGTGCAGCAGCCTCACCAGCCGGGTCTGGCGCTCAACGAGCGTGCCGATCGCTGAGCCCTGGTTCTTGCCGACGATCAGGTCGCCCTCCCAGTGGCCGGCCTCTGAGCGACTGTCCACGTCCGCAGGACGTTCGTGGATCGTGAGCATTGGCTGTTCGAACCGTGACCGGCGGCGGTCCGTCCGCTGCTGAGCGCGGCGGTGATCACGGCCGGTCCGCAGCGGTGAGCGTCGATGCGGCGCCAGCCGCGTAGGTTGCATCAACGGTGATCCCGGCTCGTAGACGGCCTGGTAGATGCTCTCATGCGACAGCCACATCGCCGGTTCTTCGGGGAAACGCTTGCGCAGCTGCCGGCTGATCTGTTCTGGGCTCCAACGCTGCCCCAGCAGCTCGGCGACGACACGGCCGAGGTCGTGGTCGGTCTCGATGCGCCGGTCACGACGCCGTGCGCGACGCGCGCACGCACGACGGTGCGCCTCAAATGAGTGGTAGCCGGGCCGCCGGCCGCCGGTCCGGTTGCGCTTCAACTCCCTGGAGATCGTTGACGGCGACCGGCCGACCCGCCGGGAGATCTCACATACCCCGACGCCCTCGTGGTGCAAGTCGGCGATCTCGATCCTCTCCTGCTGGGAGAGATACCTCGCGCTGATCTCGCGGACTTCGAGGCGGTCCAGCGGCTCGACGAACCTGACCGCGACGCCGTCGCGATAGACGGTGTAGCCGCGGGTCCAGATAGCCGCGGCGCTCCTGGAGATACCGACCTCACGGGCCGCGCCACGGATACTCCAACCCTGCACTCGTAGCTCCATGAACCGCTGGCGCTTGGCCGAGAGCGGGCGGCGCCCCGGCCCCTTCTTCACACGACGACTCGACAACACGACCTCCTCAAAATCAGGGAAGTGTTGCGACGTTCACTTGAACCCACCCCGACGCCACAGGGTCAATTCTCGATCGGCCTTGACAACCCAGCGGGCATCAGCCCGCGTCAGTAGCTTCGGCACGGCGACAGCCGTGCCACCACCCCATCCTCAACATCGCCCGTCGGCCAGAAGACGACGCCGGCCCGTACGGGCTGTGGGAGACTCTGTCGCTGTGCGGGCGGCTGACTTTTCCAAAGTGCAGGCGCCAGGGGCATGGCCTGTCGCGCGGCTTGGCCTTCGAGGCCGTTTAGATGCGCGCCCCATTGTCGCCGCTCGCACCGAGATCGTTTGGCTTTCGAACTGAGAAACTAGGGGCGATGCGCGAATCACATCGACGCCCGCTGCGTTATTGGAGCCTACGTCGCGTGGACAATCGTAGGCGCCCCTCCGTCAGAGGAGGCGTACTCCTCACGCTATGCGCACTCTTCTTGACCTACATGGCCGTGTGGATGGTGATCCATCCCGAGCCAGAGAACGTTGCCGGCGACATCGTCCTCGACGCGGCCCTGGTAGCCCTCGCGGTGTGGACTGATCGGCACACGGTTCGGCGCTGGCGAGAGATTCACGCCGCAGCCCGCTCGTGCCCCTTAGATTCAAACTACGAATCCACGCGTGACCTGCCAAAATCAGGGTTCTTCGGCTCGCTCCAAAAGGTCATCGAGAACGCCATAAAATCTCCAAAGTGCGTTTAGCTGTTCGATGGCCACAAACCGCAAGACAGGCGGATCAACGTGCTCGGACATCATCTGAAGCTCGCCTTCCTGAATATGCAATGCGCTGGCGATCCCCCTGAGCAGCGCCTCGCAATCACTCGGATTGACCGTGTAAGCAGTATCAGGCTCTACGCCGCGAATCGCGCTGGCGAGCGCTCGCATTCGCTCAAGAAGCTCTGCGGCGTTGAAATCAGTATCGCTGGCATCAGCGGCAGTGCGATCGTCAGTCTCTTCACGCTCCCACTTGCGAACCAAAAAGGCGAGGCCTTGAGCTAGCGCGGCCAACCAACCCGCCGGGACCGTAATGCCGGCCTGTAGCTCCGAACCATCCTCGAGAGCGCTTTCCAAGCGTCGAGCCTCAGCGCAAAGCGCCTGTATTTCGACGCGACGCTCCATGACCGCCGCTTCAAACTCCGCGCTCTGGAGCATCCCCTAATCATGACGGATCAACAGTTCTTGAGCCACCGCGCGCCGGCCTCTCGAAATTCGTTGGATGCTTCTATGTTGTCAAGGGCGTGTTGGTGAGTTGGTTGTAGAGGTGTCTGGAGAGGTAGCGCTTGAGGGAGCGCATGGCCTCTCGTTTGGTCTTTCCTTCGCTGACTCGTCGTTGGATGTATGCGCGGCTCGGTGCGTGGTGGACTGAGCGGGAGAGCGCGATCGTGTAGATCGCGGTGTTGATTTGTCGGTCGCCTCCGCGGCTGAGGCGGTGGCGGATGGTCTTGCCGGAGGACGCGGGTTGTGGCGCGGTGCCGTTAGCGCGAGCGAACGCGGCCTCGCTGGTGAACCTGGCAGGGTTGAACACGAGTAGCTTGCCGGCGCAGATCGGTCCGACACCCGGCTCCTCCAAGAGTTTGGGTGCGAGCGAGCGTGCCAGGGTCTCGATCTCGAGCGCGTAGGTCTTGGCTTGCATATCGAGGGCACGAGCTCGGTTGGCCATGTCGCGGAGGACTTCCAGGGTGGTGTTCTCTTGCAGGCTCGCGGTTGGTCGTGTCCGCATCCCTGTGAGGCGTTCGGCGAGCTTCGCGCCGCCCTTGACTTGCCCGATTCGTTCGCGTAGCGCGTTCGGTGCGCTGATCTGCAGCGCTTGCATGGTGTTGTAGAGCCGGGAGCGCTCGCTGACGAGGGAGCGGTGAGCGACCAGCAACATTTGTAGTGCTGCTCGCTTGCCGGAGCCCCGAGGGGTCGAGAGGCCGTCACCGGCGAGGATTTTCTTCGCTGCCAGCAGAGCGTCGAGGCGATCGGACTTGCCCTTGCGGCGCTCCTGGCGGCGGGGACGCTCCACCTCAAACACTTCGATCCCCTCGCTCTGCAGGTATTCGCAGAGCCCGGCGCCGTAGCTGCCGGCGCCCTCGATCCCGACCAGCACCTGCCCGCCGAGGTCGCTGATCCAGCTCGCGAATTGGGTGTAGCCGGCGAGATCGGTGGTGATAACGATCTCTGCGAGCAGCTGTCCGAGCTTGTCGAGAGCTACCGCGTGATGCTGGTCCTTGTGGGTGTCCACGCCTACTGCGATCATCGATTGTGGTCTCCTCGTCTACTGGTTGGCACTGGTGTTGTGGAGACCGCCAGACAAAGCCATGTTGAGCAAGCAAGCACGCTTCTATGAAGTCATGGCGGCGTCCGTGGCAAGCGGCGGGAGACAAATCCAACGTAGGGCACCCGGTAGGGGCCAGCCGTTTTAATCGAGTCATCCCGTCGCCTGCCACACCCTTTACGGGGCACCGGACGCCACTACCCAGCCACCACGCCACCTCGCCCTAACGGGCTCCGAGCCACGGCGGCCACCAACGCACCCCAACTTCCGCGCCAACCTAACTGGCCTTTGGCGTTTTGTCAAGTTTGGTGTTGGCAGGGGTGTTCGTCCGTGCTGTTGGCGCGGTTGTTGGGTGCTGCTGGCTGTGCTCGTTGCTGGTTGCTGGGAGCGGTGAGATGGCACGCCGTGGCCTGATTAGGTGCGCGTGCGGCCTTGGTGGCCAGGGGCCTTATGCGGTCTTTGGCGTGCGCAGGGGCCCTTGTTGCGGGCGCGAGCTCGAGGGCTCGAAATTGCGGATGCGGGCTTGCGCTCGGGTGTGTCGTGAGACGACAGCCGTGGCTGGGTGTGGGCTAGTGGTTCAGGGCAGGGGCGACCTTTGCGGGGTTGTAGTCGACGTCGCTGTTGACCATGCGCCAGATCACGCGCAGCAGCCGGTTCGCGCACGCGATCACGGCTTGTCTGGCGGTGAGCCTTTGGCGCAGTGCGCGGTAAAGCGCCCGGAAGGCAGGGCACGCTTTGATGATGTGTCTGGCGGCGTGAAAGGCGGCGTCGCGCAGCTGGTAGCGGCAGCGCTCGGAGATCTTGCGTTTCGGGGTGCTTTGCCCGGAGTCCCTTGCGATTGGTGCGCAGCCGCCGAGCTTGCCGAGCGCGCGGGCCGAGCGCAGCCTGCGGACGTCGCCCGCGGCGGCGAGAAGAAGCGCCCGGTCGAGTTCTCTCAGACCCGGCAGGCTGTCCAGGCGTTGCGCTCCGGGAAGTCGGGGGTAGAGGTGCAAGAGCTCTTCCTCGAGCATTTCGAGCTGGCCTTCGACGAGCGCACGGCGCCGCATCAGCCGCTGCAGCCTGGCGGCGTAGGCGCCTCTGGCAGCGCGGTATCCGACCGGGCGGCTGGTCTTCTCGATCAGCTGCTTGATCTTGTTGTGCCCGATATGGCGGCCGGGTGCGGCTGCCCGGACTCGACGCTCAAGCTCTTGCGCGCCGAGCCTGGTTGCACGTGCGGGGTCTCCGCCGGTGACAGCGATCACGGCGCGGGCGGTGACGCCCCGCTCGCCGCCACGGAAGGTCTGCAGGAACTCGGGCCAGATCGTGTCCAGACAGGTCTTGACCGCGCCGCGAAGCCGACGGCGCTCGCGGCGCAGCCGCAGCCGCTCGAGACACAGCGCGTGCGCGCACGCCACCGCGGGCGTGTCGGGCCGCACGAGATGGGAGTAGTCAACGGCGCCGGCGAGGGTGCGGGCATCGACACGATCGGACTTGGCGCCCGTGATGTCCCGCGCGCCGCGCAGCTTCGCGACGGTCGCCGCGTGAACCTGGCGCACCTCAAGGCCCTTTCCGGAAAGCTCCTCCGCGAGTGCCTGCCAGCGCGTAGCTGTCGGCTCGATGATCACCAGGACGCGACCCTCAAGCCCGGCAAGCTCTCCGAGGAACCCGTCGATGCCATCGCGGGAATGAGTGAACCGGAGCCGCCGGTCGGTCCCATCCGGTGCCCGCAACACCGCTTCGTGCGCCGCGCGGCGCCCCAGATCGATGCCGACTGTCCACGCGGGCTCGCCCGCGTGGACAGTCGCAGTCACGTCCGTCATCCTCTGCATCCAGCCTCCTCCGACAGTGGTTTAAGCCCGCACACACCTGGGCCAATGAGCTACCCGAAGAGGAGGCTGACCTACGTCACGGCGGCCACCAACGCACCCCAACTTCCGCGCCAACCTAAATTACATGGCCGGTTTGGCGTTCTCGAGGTCATTAGGAGTATGGCCCCTCTTGACCCCCACGCCCCCGAGCCGACCGACCTGTCTGCGGATGGGCGTGGGCGTGGTGTGCGTGTGGAGGGTTATGAAGGCTTGCGGGCGGGGGCGGCTGTTGCTGCTGTCAGGCGGTTGGGGTTGCGTCCCGCACTTGAGCGGGTTGAGGGTTATGAGTCTGGGTTGCATGGGTTTGTCGTCTCCCAGGAGCCTGAGCATGGTTGTGAGGCGCAGCCTGGTGGTTCGGTCAGCCTGTTCATCGCGGCGCCGTCGCGGACGATCGCTGACAGCGGCCCGTCAGCGGCTGTTGAGGAGCCCGATGTCGATGTCGAGAGCTTGCATGTTGGTGATCCGCTATATGCGGATGACACGGTTGAGATCCATGAGATCGCGGCTCCCGAGACCGGGGCACTGGAGCCCGGTGAGTCTTTTGACGAGGACGAGCTGGCCGACGATGAGGAGGATCCCTGGGAGGACGCCCACGAGCCGCCGGTCGACGACGACCAGCCCGCACGGGAGAACGACGAGCCGCTGGTCGATGAGCGCGTTGACATCGTGGCGGTTGACGACGAGGATGTCGAAGCGGATTACGAGCTGCCAGCGGAGGCGGTTTGGCATGGGTCGCCGAGCGCCGTTCGTCGCTCTCCTCTGAGAAAACACGCTCGACGAGACGGTGGCGCGCAGCCTTGGCGTGTGTGGTCGCGTGCGGGAGTCCGTTGGGGTGCCTTCGCGGTCGTTATGTGCGCGTTGGTTGCGCTGTTGTTGGTGATCGCGGCCACCTATCACCCTGCTTCGCGGCGTCCCTCGTCGCACGAGCAGCGTTCTGCGCGGAAGACCGTGCCGGCGTCGCGTCCGCGCGTGTCGAGGCCCTCCGTCGCGTGTATCACTGGATGCGCTCATGCGGCTCGGCCTCTCGGGCGGGTTGTTGTGAGGCGTCCTGGATCGCGGCGCTCGGGTCGCCCGACGACCGCTGTTTCTCAGGGCAGCATTTCTCTTCACGCGGGTGCTCCGGTGGCGGTTGCTGTGCAGGTGTCGAGTGCGCCGGCGGAACTGTCGGGTGTCTCGGCGGAAGAACACGCGGCTTTGGAGTTTGGGCCGTGAGCTTTGTCAATCGATCAAAGGAGGTGGCAGGGATGCCTGCTCTCTTGCGCCGGCGGGCGTTGCCCGACGGGATTGTGATGGTGGCCGTTGCTTGTTTGGCGGTTGTGGTTTGCCTGTTTGCGGGCGAGCATGTGGATGCTTGAAGGCTGCGGGTTTGGCTGGCGGCTCGGCTATCAGTGGTGTCGCTGGGTTCTTCTCGGCGTTGACGCAGAACCTGGTGTGGCTTGGGGTCACGGTTATCGGGTTTGCGATCCTGTTGATCGCGATCTTGTTTCTCTCGGGGCATTCGCGTGCTCATGAGATCGCGTTGAAGATCGGGATCGGCGTGTTCTTGCTGATCGCCGCGCCCGGGATCGTCGCCTGAGACCGGGGTGTGTGAACGGTGAGCAGACGCACGTTTACCCGGGTCTCGGTGCTGGCGTGCGTGCTGCTCGCGGGGGGCTTGTTCGCCGCGCCGGCGGCGTCCGCGTCGACGGATGCTCCGGTGGCGTTTGGGTTTCTTGGGTTGCCCTCGGTCCAGTCGATTGTTGAAGGGATCGTCAACTTCTTCTTTCAGGACGTCGCCGCCGCGCTCGTCCCGAGCTTCTTGAAGAACGCGTCGGTTTCGACGATCAAGTGGCTGGTCGCCGTCCCCGATCCCGCGACATGGACGCACATCGATGAGCTTAAGGGCGACATGACGCTGCTCGCCGTGTCGTTGCTTGCTGTCACCGCAGGGATCGTGCGATATCTGCTCGTGGGTTTGGCTGGCAGTGGTCATCCGTTGCAGGCGCTCGCGAGCACTGTTGGTAGCGCGGGTGCGTTGGTCGCTTATCCGTGGGCCTCACAGCAGGTTGTTGCGATGGTCAACACGCTCACCGACGCGATCCTGAGCTTTCCCGTCGTCGGTGATGGGCTGCAGCGGACTGTTGGGATCTTGTTCGGTGGAGCGCTGCTGATTGGGTCGGGTGGTGTGTTTCTGGCGGTGCTGATGATCGTCGGTGTCGTGTTCGCGACGGTCATGTTCGCCATGAAGGTGTTGATCCTGTTGGCGTTCGCGCTGTTGATGTGGTCGGGCCGTTGGTGATCGCGGTGCGACCGTTGCCTGAGCTCTCACACCTGGTGCGGGCGTGGGCGACGGTGCTCGTCGGTGTCGCGCTCGTTCCCGTTGGGTGGACGATCCCTGTTCGCGACCGCTGGTGCTCTTTCATTGGACGCGACTTCGTTTAGTGCGGTCGGGGAGAGCGGTGTTGTGGGTGCTCTCACGGCGCACATCGCGGGCGCGTTCGCGGCGCTGCTCAGGTTCTATCTGGTGTTAAGGTTCCCGCTTGGTGTCCTTGGACATTTGCGTGGCGTGCTCGGTGGTATGGAAGGGTCCGCCCGCGTTGGCGGCACCGAGCAGGGTGGCGGGGGCGGTGGGGGCGCTGCTGCGCGTGTGAGTGACGCGAATGCTCGTTTGCGCGCGGGCACTCTGCAGGCCGGGCGTGCCGTTGGACTCGCGGCCGGTGCGCTTGGTGCACCCGCCGGTGGGGTGCTCGGCGCTGGGGCTCGTGCGGCTGGGCGTTTGCCCGCACCGCTCGCCAGTAGCGCCGTGCGTGCGAGCGCCCCGGTTGCTGAGCGGGTACGCAGGACCCGCTCGCGCTTCTCGGACCGTAGAGACTCGCGGAGACACAGAGGTCAGCGAGCCGCCTGGCGACAGGACCACCGCTCAATGATCGCCCTCTGTAGCTAGCTAAGTTCTACTGGCGCCAGGCACGTACGTCACCGTTTTGACTGCACCCGTATATAGCACTTGATTCCGTCATCTACATCTTTATTCGCATGCACGATTACATCGCCAGCAATACAGTGACCACCATACAGCCGAGCTTGTACGGCAGAAGCCGACGGAAAATACTTGCCTGGAGTAAGCAAGAAACTGAACCGTCCATCTATTGCGCGCTGTTGAGCGACCGCATTGCCAAGCGTCTCGCCATGTACGCTCAGCACAGTCACCGTTGCCGCGACGATGACGCACTTTCTAAAATCCCCTGGGCACACCATTACGCTGCCGTTCAGCCGAGCGTCATGTACTGAATCCTGGGCGGGCTGAGAATCGCCACAAGCAGCGCTGACGAGCGCGAGACAGATCGTGGCCGCAACTACCACCATCCCGCGCAGACGTCGCGACGAATAATGTATCGATCGCGTCAACATAGACGCAAGTCTATCAGGAATGGTGCCCACAACTTGAGCAGACACTCGGACACGACCCGCACGTCCACGCACATCCTTTGCATTTCGATAACATTCACGGAATTCGCTCATCGTCTTCATCGCCTGGAGATCATACTACGCCTTCGACCTCATAGCTCTTACGATACGCCTCCAGTGTACATTCGTGCACTTCAACAGCGTTACTCGTCATTTTAAGACAATACGAGATTTCTACTTTTAAAAAGAAATTAGGCACGCCCGATCCTTCCCAGATAAGATCCTTGTATGACGCGCGACAGCCACCGTGCGAGTCTTTGTCCCCGTGCAGTGTTTCAACACAGAATTCAAGGAATTCCTCATATTCTATCGCCCACCCCTCCACAACGTTATTAGACCACTTCCCCTGAATGATACCGTCTGCCGCGTCACCCAAATTACCAAAGAGAACGGTAATCAGTTCGGCGATATTCGCGATCGTGACGGCTTTGCCTATTTCCTCGGCCTTCTGCTTTGCTTCCCATGCTCTGTAATGATAGATAGGATCTTCGGCAGCTGCCAGGGCCGTTTCCCATGCTTCGCGTTGTTCCACTGCCGCTGTCCCTGGTGCTTCGGCCTCGACACGTGCCCCGCCTTGCATGTTCCACGGTTCTGCCGTGAAGGTCGCGTACGTGCCACCCCCGATCGGGACGGGGTAACCTGGGCTTTGGACCGGCAGTGTCTGCAGCGTACTCGCGGTTTGTGGTACGTATGACGTCGCACCATATGTAATAACGCCTGACGATAGCGACTTGGAGATGTCCGCAGCTCCAAGCCACGCAAACGGTGGTAGCGTTTTTTCGTCCTCGGGGACGCCGAACTCGGTACTGTTGTAGGTGGACAACAGTTTGGTGGCGCTCGAACTCAGTTCTGCCGTCGCGACAACATCACCCTTAAGGTCATGCAGTTGCAGGATTGGTGTGCCTCCGTTGGTCTGGACGGCCGCAAGCGCACCATCAATGCCAGGAATATTTCGGGTCCATTTCCCGCTTTCACACGTTTCGGTGCCGGTTGCGGCTTCGCAGGTCCACGCGACGGCTTCGCCGGGCCCATCGTAATGGTTGATGGCCGTTTTCACGCCGCTCGTGGTCGTCAATATGCGTCCACCAGGATCAAGTGCGTATTCGTTGGTGACACCGTTCTGCGACTGCGATGCTACAGCGCCGTCCACGTAGAAGGTACTTTTTAGTTCGTGTCCTTCGGCGTCCACCGCAGGGAGCTTTGTGACGTTGCCAAGACCTTCGTATTCGATCCCGGTGTCCGTCATGCGGTTTGCTTCGTCGTAGGTGTGTTTTTCTTCGGTGCCGCCTGTGGTCGCACATTCGCCTTTGCTGCCGGGTTTGCGCGAGGTGAGCTTTGTGCGGTTGGATTCCTTTTCGTATTCGTAGAGGCGTACACTACATTCGCCGCCTGCCGGTGTTTCCTGTGTTTCGGTAAGCCGTCCAAGCGTATCGTATTTATAATTCTCGGTTGCGAGTGTGTTTGTTCGGCTGAGCATTTCGCCCCGTACGGTCGAGCCGATCGATTCGCTGTACCACACGGGCGCTTTGCTACCTTCGGCGCAGTTGGTCGTCTTGATGTATTCGAGGTGTGTCGCTTCGCCTACAGAGTTGTAGGTGTAGTTCGCACACATCCCGTTCGGGTATATCTCGCTTGTCAGTTTGCCTTCGGTGTCGTACGAGGCAGTAAATGTTTCTGCGGCAGAGTCCCAGAGCGTTTCGAGTTGCATCGTATTTTTATTGTAAGTGTATGTCTGTCGGCTTTTGGCTCCGTTGCTGCTGTCGCCTACTTCTTCTATTTGGAAGTCCTTTTCTGGTCCGCCATAAGTATATTTGGCTATGTTTCCTTCCGACGCATCTGAGTATTCAGTCAACTGTCCGAGCGTATTGAACTTGCTCATGATTGTCTTTGTTTTGCTACCTACGGGAATGCTCTCGTCGTCCTGCATGCCTTGTTTTGATTCGTATTCGTAGGTCACCTTTGGTAGGGTCTTGCCTTCGGTTTTGCCTTCACTGTTAGTCGCCGTGGTTTCACTGGTCGTCAGTCGCCCAGCTACGTCGTAGGTATCCACCTTTGTGCGAGTCACCGTGGGACGCAGCGGAAACGTGATCGTTTCGGTCTCTTTTTCCGCCTCGTCCCACATATTGTATGTGGTTTCCGTGACCGGCAGGTTCGGAACTCCACTCGTTTCGGGCTGTTTTGCTGGCAACGTCTCGCACACAAGACCGGTCCATTCTGGGTGTTTGCGACAGTTCGTCACTTCCGCTTCGTTTTCTGGCGTGTAATACACGATCTTCGCGTCGTGCGGCGAGCTACCACTTTCCCCGTCGGGTGTCCTCGTTTCCGTGACTTGTCCCGCTTCGTTGTATAGTGTCGTGTTCTTGAGTTTTTGCCCTCCTGTCTCGGTATCGATAGTCACGGACGTGGGCGCTCGCAGCACCCAACCGGTGTTGTTCTGCCCTGAGTAAGAGGTCACCGTGGTGCGTGGTTCTATTTCCTCTTCCACCCTGCCTTTGGCGCCCAGTATCTCGGTGAAGTTTTGTGTTTCGGTCACGAGATTGAAGCTTTCTTTGCTGAAGGATTCTTTGTTTGGTCCTTCTGCCGGTACTTTCTCGTCATAGAAGTACCTGACGTGGTCCCGTGCCTCGCCTTCTTCTTGCCCTTCCGTCCCGGTGTACCTGACCATGTGCTCCGGGCCTTCTGTTTCGCACAGGCGCGTGCCTGATTCGGAGCTTTCTCGTTCTTCGTTGAATTCCGATTCCCTGCTGCACTTATTCTTGTACGTGTTGAATGTGCTCAAGAGCGTGGCAACTTCGACCGATTTTTCATCCGCTTCGAGGGCAGTCGCGCGATTGTCTGGCGTCAGTGTTCGTGTCACGTCGTTTTCTTCGTTGTATTCGGTCGTGGATATCGAACCGTATTTGCCGTTGCTTGCGCTCTCTATGTTGACCAGACGGCCCTCTTCATCGAGATAATACGTCGTTGCACGGGTGTAGCTGGACGCGCGCCAACCTTGGGGCGAGTCTGGGGGAAAAATCGACGTCGCTTCGACCGGTACGTCTTCGGTCTGTCCCCACTGTTCTGTTTCGGGCTTTTTCGTCGTTGGGTTCACGCCCATCTGCGCTGGAGCACTTGAGCCCTCTAGGGGTACATTGTAGTCGATCGTGGAGCCTGGCTGTGGCGTACGGACTTCGCCTTCTGCCGCGCCGAAGTTGACCTTGCCGAGCTCGTTGGTGCCAGTGTCCACGAACCAGAGGTTTTTATCTGGCCCTTCGGCGATACCATTTGGATTACTCCCTGACGGAAGCGCTGATTCCGTTATAGCGCCTTCTGTCGTAATTCTACCGATCTTATTGGAATTATGCTCCGTGAACCATAGGTTTTTATCGGGTCCGGCCGCGATACCGAGCGGTCCACTTCCTGACGGCAACGAGTAATTAGTGATGATACCTTCAGTCGTAATCTTCCCGACAAAGTTTTCATTATAAGCTGTGAACCAGAGGTTGCCGTCTGGTCCGGCGACGATTTTTGCAGGTTCGCTTTTTGCAGCCAACGACCATTCTATTACCGTTCCCCCAGTGGTGATTTTACCGATCTTGCCTGTGCCACGGTCGGTAAACCACAGGGCTTTATCTGGACCTACCGTTATTCCGTCCGGGTCACTACCCGAGGGCAATGAATATTCAGTGATCGTACCGGACGTTGTGATCTTCCCGATCTTGCTCGTCCCGTACTCCGTGAACCATAGATTGCTGTCCGGGCCTGGCGCTATCGAATACGGAACACTACCCGACGGCAACGAGTATTCAGTGATCGTACCGGACGTTGTGATCTTCCCGATCTTGCTCGTCCCGTACTCCGTGAACCAGAGGTTATTGTCAGAACCTACCGCAATACCGACAGGCTCGCTGCCAGATGGCAGTGAATATTCTGTCACAGTTCCAGTTGTTGTAATCTTAGATATCTTAGAGGTAGACAAATCGGCTACCCAGAGATTTTTATCTGGACCGGTTACGACACCGATAGGACCACTTCCAGACGCTAGAGCTTTTTCGCTTATTTCAGGGGTCTGCACTAGGCTGCTCGCGATCGTGAGTGCGGCCACGGTGCCGCCGCCATTTGTCGCACTAACTTGGGCACGCAATGTATAACCAACATCGTTGCTGGTCGGCGTGTAGTTGGGATTCGTGGCCCCAGCGATTGGTGTGCAAATTGCACCGGATGAGTTGCAGTCCTCCCACTGATAGGCGTAAGTCACAGGACTATTAGACCATGCACCGTTGGACGCAGCAAGGCGCACTCCTACTACCGGTGAGCCCGTGATTTTTGGTGCTTCGGTATTCGCCGACAGTGAGCCTCCCCAAAGGCTAGCCGATGCTGATGCCTGCGTAACCCTAAGTAGTCGTCCCGTGCCCGTGTCCCCGGCGATAGCCCCATATGTAAATGCCCAGGACTCCTTACCCGGAGCCGTCATCGCTGTCACATGTCCTTCGGCGTCATAACCATAAGTTGTCTTTAGCACCGAACAGCCTCCCCCGCATGACGTGCTTTTTTCGATACGTGGATCCCACACTGCACGAAGGCGCCCGCGGTCGTCGTATGCATATTCCGCGACCGGGACTTCCTGCATTGTTTTACTCGACAGATTATATGTGACGAAAAACACGCGACTAAGGCGCCCGTTGTATTCCCCCCATTCGGACTCACCTTCAGTTTTTGCGGTTGTTTTGGTGGCATATTCAAATTTTAGTGCACGGCAGCCCGGATGCATAGTTTCCAGTTTCCCGCCACATTCGACTTTTGATGGCACCGGCGCAAGTGCTTCGCTCGGCTCCGCAATCACCGGACTGATCATTCCTATCTTACTTGTGTCAAAGTCTGTATACCATAGGTTCCCATCCGGGCCTACAGTAATTCCTACTGGCTGACTGTTCGTAGGTTGGGAATATTCAGTAATCGTGCCGGTCGGCGTGATTCTTCCGATCTCATTCGAGTTAAAATCCGTGAACCATAGATTCCCATCCGGACCTGTGGCGATCTGAAACGGCTCACTTCCGCCAGGTAGTTTGTATAGGGTGATCGTACCCGACGGGGTGATCTTCCCAATATTGTTGGACTCACTATCGGTGAACCACATATACCCTTCAGGACCGGCCGTCATCCCATACGGTTGATTGCTTCCTGATTGAGCGTATTCCATGACTTCGCCTAATAGGCTAATCTTGCCAATGTTTCCTGTCTTGTAGTCGGTCCACCACAGATCTCCTTCCGGCCCTGCGGCGATATCTTGCGGTCCACTGTGCAGCGTTATTGGATACTCCGAAATTTCGCCTGATGTAGTGATCCTGACGATCATGCTAGACGTGTAGGCGGTAACCCAGAGGGCGCCGTCGGCACCGGTCGTGATGTCAGTAGGGCCCATTCCTGATCCTAGGCTGTATTCGGTGATGGTCCCACTGGTTGTAATCTTCCCGATCTTGTTTGTGCCTTTCTCGCAAAACCAGGGATTGCCGTCCGGTCCAACAGTGATACCTTCGGGATCACTGCCGCTGGGAAGTGCGTATGTGGTGACGGCACCCGATGTCGTGATCTTCTCTATCTGGTTCGAAATGTAATCTGCGGCCCAAAGATTTCCATCCGGACCTGTGACGATTCCCTCGGGATAACTTCCGGAGCCACTACTGAATTCCGATTTTGCTTGGGCGCTCTGATACTTGTAGGTAACCGTGTCAGTTGCGACGGCGCCTTCTTGCCTAGTAGGCACCCAGACCTTTGTGCCACTGCCAGGAAGTGTGAACTTAACCTTGGTGTGATCTGCTGCATCTTCTAGATAAAAAGCTTCCTTGGCTTTTGTTTCTTTGTTTTCTTCCAGCTTTAGCGTCAAGTTCGAATCGCCGGTCGGCGATTCGTACGTTGTCGTTCCGGTCTTTGCGAAGATGGTCTGCCTGCCATTATTGCCTGTCAGCATCATGCTCTGATCGACGAGTTCCACCAGCGACTCGGCAGACCCACCCACAGTCAAGTTCCACTGCGGTCCCAGCGTACCTTCAACGCCCTCCTCAAGTGCCCGTGAGCTGTAGCCGCGGGACACAGTTAGACCAGACCCCATCGAGACGTCGGTAGTGCTTAGCGCATAGCCGCCAGACTCCAGGTCGACCGAACCAGGACCCAGCGATACAGGCGTGGAATGCCGAATAGAGATCGGATCGTAGAGCCGTTCTTCGTTGCCGGCTTTATCGCGTGCGATCACCTCAATCTGGTGCTTGCCTGCGCCCAGTTCTGCTCCATTGAATGTCCACTTAGCGCTCGCCGAACATTCACCTTTTGGTTCGCTGCATTTTCCTTCGGTGCCTTCTTTCCCGCCAGTCCCCCCATTGGTGCCGATCAGACCGCCGTCGATGTATAGCGCGAGCGATTCGATTCCCGAGCTCGGGACTGTCGAGCCTTCGCCGTCCGTCGCTTCAACCGTGATGTTATAAGGTTTTTCGCTCAGTTCGTTGCCAAACGGAAGGCCGCCGATCCTGAGCTTACGTGGCTTTGACGTGTCTACCTTGACAGTCGCGACACCTTCGCTTTCAGTCGACTCAGTCGACGAGCCCATACCATCTTCGGCCCGGTAGCGGATTTTGTCTTCCCCGCTTGGAAGTTTAGGACTAAGCACCCAGAATTCTTCATCTTTAGGTTCGCATTGATAGCCCTTGCACAAATCTTCTTCTGTGAGGTAATTATGTTTGGCGACCTGTTCCCATTTACCCGGCGAGCTTTCAAATTCGAGCTGTGTTGCCGATACTCCGATGCCTTTGTCTTCAGATACCAACTCGACTGCGCCGTCGTGTTCACTCAACCAGCCACCGCCATCCATCACGTTCTTGCGTCTAATTTTTTCTTTTTCGCCTTTAACGTTGATGACTTCGCCTTCAAGTTCCGGCGATGTTGTGTTGTACTTAGTTGTAGCGTGCTCTTCGGGCTCCGTGATGGAGAGTTCGCCAGCGTAGAGATAGTCGAAGAATTTGCTGCCGCTGCCGGCCGTCGACTGCTGAAAATGTACCGCGTTTTTTTCTCCGCCATAGCCGGACGTGCACGTGGTTTTGCCTTTTGGACACAGCGGTTCAGTCAGTGACTGCTTGGCGTATTTTGGTTCTTTGAGTTCGGTTGAAAGTAACTGGTATTCTTCAGTTGTTCCGCCATCTTCAAGTTCTATGCGACTTTCGATTTTGGCACCGGTGTTTTCTGCTTCGGTTTCACCTTTGAACTCGTAAATTTTAGAATTCCCTCTAGTTTGGTAATGCCATTGAGCGAATTCGCCAGTTTTGTATTCACCAGCTGCGCATGTTTCCAAGTATTGTTCGCCGGGCCCTTTGCATACTGCGTTGGTATGGCCAAACTTGGTGCTTTCCGCTGGCACGGTTTCAAATTCCCAGTTCGAGCGCTTGGCACCGACTTTTTGTAGTTGGGTGTCGATGATCGATGGGTCTACATCGATCGGATATTGGTAGGAGCCACTACGGTGATTGACGCTCACGACGAGCAGATCGCCCGAGACGCTCATCGAGACCGGGACAGAGCTTTCCGCTGCGTCCTGTGCTGCCAGTGGCAGCACGCTCACGATCGTCTGGCCTTCCAGTTCGACGCGTGCGCCGCCTTGAGTGTCGCTCACCAGCGTCGCACCAGCGGGCATCCCAACCAGGTAACGCAGCTGTTCAGGGCTCTCAACAGACCGCAGCAGCGAATCGACCTCGAATCCGTCCGTCGTAGGCTTTGCGAGCGTGTCGGTATCGGTCTGCGTGTTCGCGTACAGCACGCTTGCTCCCAGCAACGAGCCCGAGCCCGTTAGCGGGTGACCCCGTTCGTCCACAGGCGTCAACGACACTTCCTGATCTGTCAGGGAGATGCCTTCCGGCAAGCGTCTGGGGATGCCGAGACCCACGAGCCCTCTGGCCGGCCGAAATTGGCCCGCTGCTTCGCTCAAAGAGAGGTCGATCGGCACCCGCTTGCTTGGAGAGGTTTCGATCGCGATCGGACTCAACGATTCAAGCACCGCGCTCTTATGGTCGGATAGTTCGAGCTGGGCCGTGTGCGGCGTCGTGTAGGTGACGATCCGCTGGCCCGCAGGGAGCTGCGGTGCACCGCCCGCAGGATCGTCCACGAGATGTGGGAACGCTTCCCCGGCGAGCTTCGCCGCCTGTCCTGGGTCCAGCCCCTCAAACTTGGTTCGCGATGCTTCGCGCGCCATGACCGCTTCTGGATTATCACGCCGAGCTTCTTCAGCCGATTGCTGCTGTTCGCCGCCCAGCAACGGTTCAGCACCCGCCACCACCAACTGACCACCCAACGGCAAGGACCCACCGCCAAGTGACAAAGAAGATTCCGCAAGTGCATCTACAGGCCACGCCAGACCCAGAAGCCCACACACCAAACATACTCCCAGCGCTCGCGACCAAGACGTCATCGGCCCCACTCCCGTGTAGAATTCTCCGCAGGCAACTTAGTCAAGCCACCCCGCCAAACACAACCAATGCTCCCCACTACCCGCCACACCCCAAAGATGTCGCTTACGTGACCCAACAATGCCTCGCACAGCACACACCAACCGAGACAACCTTCCTCCACCCATCGAAAACCAATCACCCCATAGCTCGCTTATCACGCACCCTCATCATCACGCCGATAACCAAGACGAGCAGATATGTTGTCTGCGGTGGCCAACAAATGCGGCAAGAACTGGTCAACCATCTCCCCCAGCGAAATCAACGACGTGTTAGCTTCTAGGTTGATTGCGGCGACGACCTCACGATGCTCGTCACGAATAGGGGCGGCGATCGAGACCAAACCGGCTCTAAGCTCCTCGTCGCTGGCAGCCATGCCTTCGTCGAACACGTGCTCCAGCTCGGTGCGCAATGCCTTCTTGCTCGTGATTGAATTCGGCCCGCGTCGTACGAGTGTCAGGTTGCCGACCAAGTCACGCTGCACTGCCGCAGGCAAGTTAGCAAGCAACACCTTGCCTATAGAGGTGCAGTAGGCGGGCAGACGTGAGCCGACGCGCACGCTCGGATCGCCCGTGCGCTGTCCACGACGGGAGCTGTGCGCACGATCCACGTAAAGAATCTCGGAACCGTCGAGCACAGCCACACCTACGGTATAAGAGGTCCGCTGGCGCAGCTCCTCCAGGTAGGAGTGCGACTCCTCTCGCAAACCTTTCGACCTCTGCGCGGACATGCCGAGCTTGGTGACCCGCAGCGCAAGTCGATACCTGTGTGACGTATTCCGCTCCAGATAGCCAAGCGCGGCCAGAGTGGCCACGTACCGATGAGTAGTTGACGCACTCATGCCCAACTTACGGGCCACCTCCCCGACACCGAGAACCGGATGTACAGGTGTAAAGCAGGCGAGCACAGCCAGTCCCTTCTCCACTGACTGGGAATAGTGCGGTTCCTTAAGTTCCAGCACTCGCCAAGACTCTTCGTCCGGCTCATACTCACGCCGCCGCGGACTCATGTACGTCCTTCCGCGACGAATATCCGGGGGACGGCCGTGCCGTGTTGTCCAAACTCCTGCTGGCCGCCGCCGAGCCACACGGTTCACGCTCAACGGTCGCATCCGTGTGCCTGCTGTTGACCATGCTTGTGCTCGTATAGCTTTTGGGTTTCGTTCATGATGGCCTCGACGTACCTATGAATACCGAGCTCAGGCGCCTGTGAATAGATGCAATGCGGTTACTTGAGATTCCTGTACTTGAGAATCAAGTAACGGCATTCGGCCGTCGGGAAGTGCCTGCGTATTCGAGTCCTAACGAACGATCTGGCTGGCCATGTTGCGTGCGTACATCACAAGCATCGTCGGCCTGTCCAGGACACCACCCGTGTTCTTGCGCAGACGATCCCGCAGATCGTTTAGCTCGGGCGCTCTCGCCTCGGGGCTTGTAAGATAGAAGCTCGTCATCGCCGCAACGATCATGGCGTATCCGTGATCCGGCTTGAGTTCTCCTGCCCGACCTACCGCTTGGCGGAGGATCATCTCCAGACGGTCGGCGGCTTGCTCCATTGACGTGTAGTAGTCGAGCAGCCCGTGTTGTCCGGGCGTGTTGTCCTCTTGCCGGTCAACTAGGCTGTCAAGCAGCGAGTTGACGGCTCCGATCCACGGGAAGTACGCACCGTCGATCGCGGTTGCTTGCTCGTGCGCCGCTTGCGGGTCAGTCGCGGGCGATCAGGGCGAAGGTGGCCAGCGACTACCCGCCGGCCGCCCCTATCTCCCACTAACGCAGTTCCGGACCGTTGTTGCGACGATCATGGCGCACGGCTTCTGTAGTCGCCCCCCGCATGAATGCGTCGTGTGAACCACCGTCATCACCGTGGTTGAAGCTCTGGTAGGCGACGATGCGAGTCGATACGCCTAGAAGTGTCTCAGCGACCGCAGAGTAGGCCGGCAACGAGCCGAGCGCCGTCTGACATGCGGTTACGAGCGCTCGTATATACCCCCGTCGGCCCATCTGGAGTGATGCGCGTAGTAGTCTGATGCGCTCCGCCTGATTGGACCGCGACGATCAACGCCTCGGTCAGGCGGTGACCGTTGGCGATGGGATCTGCGCTCGGCATCTCGCAGACAGTCGAGATAGTCGAAGGCCGCCTCGAATGCGATCATCGCCCGCGCACTGAGCAACCGGTGCTCGCGCTGTGCGAGTGTGGCAAATGCGACGGCACCCTCCAAGTTCCCCCGCTTGGCCTGCAGAGGATCGAGCGCTACACGGCGAAGGGTTTCATCCGGTATCGCCTCAGCGTGGCGACGCCACACATGCGTCTCCCTGCGCAGGAAGGGCCAGACATCGAGCCAGTAAATTCGAGCGGCGGCGATAAAGGCAAGCGCAAGGCAGCGACGGCTCCGCGGTTGACTGGTGCGCCCCACCAACGTCTCATACCTACTCCTGAAAGCTCTCGCGGGCCGGAACCTGAACTGCGGAGAATCCGGGGAGCATGATGACCAGCAAGGCGATACCGATGACGAGGGCCAGGGTTGCGAGAACCTGCACTTCGGCGAGCGAGAACTGTGTTGGAAAGCCAGTTGATTGCTTGAGCCAGCGGCTTGCCAGTGCGTGTCCGTAAACACCGAACACGGTGCCGTCTACGCTACCGATGAGTATGAGCACCGAAGCCTCGATGATGATCGCTCGCCAGAGTTGCAGGCGGTCAAAGCCCTGCGCCTTCAGGGACGCCAGGTAGGCGCGGCGCTGCCAGATGGCTGCGCTGAGCGCGGAGGCCACCGCAAGCGCCGCCGCGACCAGAAGCATCGTTGCTATCTGACCGAGGGTGGCCAATCCTTCGGCCACGGTACGCTCGACCTCAGCAATGCGCGCACCGGAGTCTTGGACCCGCAGTCCCGGATCAGAGCCAAGCGCGCCGGCGACAGCCAGAAGGCCACGATCCCTGATTGTGCCGGGCTTGAAATCAATAGCGAGCGTCGTCGGGTCCGTGGTCAACCAGTCGCGACGATAGTCGTTCGTGTTGATCGTGATGGTCCCCGATGGCCATCCGATATTCGTGGTGATGGCTGCGACTGCAAAGCGCGCGGTACCCGACGGCGTCGGCAACTCGAACGATCCGCCGATCCCGAGGTGGTGTTCGCTTGCAAACCCGCCGGAGACCGTCGCCCACCCACCTTCACGCAGGCGCCTGGTAGCGACCGTCAGGTCACCACTCACTAGCTGACTTGAGAGGATCATCGCTGGGTTGTTAGACGGTCGGGCACGTATCCACAAACGATGCGCACTGACATCGAGAAACCCACCCTGATAGGCATATACACTGGCGACAGCAGATACTGCCGCAAGCTTTTTGAGCGTGTTTCCCGCACGGAAACTGTCGGCGTCAAAGATGTTTTCATCGGGTGTTACCCAGGCATCGGCGGCACTCCACTCCTGAACTATCGCTTGGTCCAATCCCTGGAGCAGGTCGTGACGGGCTCCGCCAACCGCGACGCTCCCATATACGGCGAGCGCCACGATGCACGTAAGCGCGACCGAACGGGTGGCGGTCGACGTGAGTTCTGCGGCCGCGAGCGGAAACGCGCTACCACGTATATTGTCGCCAATCTTCACCAGCAGCCACAATGCTCCCGCAAATGCGATCGGGACAAAGCAGAGCGTGCAGAGGGCAAGCGTCATCCCCCCAATTACGGTCAGACCGGGAGCCAGCGCCACCGCGAGCGAGACAACAACCGTCAAGATCACCCCCACCAGCGCAAGCCTCACCATCAGCGCAGACGTCATCCGTTGTCCGGCCTCGCCTGGCTCTCGCAACACCGCGTCAGCCACGTCAGAGCGCAGATCCGCGACACACGGAATGGACGCGGCCAATGCCGCGATCACCCCACATGCAATGGCTACAAGCACCAACGTTACAGGAAGCGAGTTCTGTGAGCTGATCAGAAAAACCGATGCCAAGAACCCAGGCGTACCGTGGAAGACGGTCTGAAACAAGACGTACCCAACCCCGACCCCCACAACCGAGCCCGCGATGCCCAGGATCATCGCCTGGAATGTCAGAATGACGAGTATGTAGCGGCGGGTGAAGCCGAGCGTACGCATCTCGGCCGTGAAGCGACGGCGCTCGGGCGTAGTGATGAGTACCGCATTGAGAGCCAGCAGAAAGCCTACCATCGTACCGATCGCGGCAAACAATCTGGTTGCCTGTTCGCTCGGCTTAGCGGCTTCTCGCAACAACCGGATCTCGTTGTCGACAGGCGTGACATTAAGACGACCGCCGCCGATTTTCTCAAGCTCTCCGCTGACCAGTCGATCGTCTCCGGGCTGCGGGCGCACTAGAATCGAAGTGACGCGATCCGGCAGGACCGTCATCTTTTGGATGGTTGGTAGCAACCCGACAGCGATCGGACTGTCGGCCACCGGGCCTATTGTCTGTGATCCGAGCGCTGCCCGCAATATAACTCGACTCGACGCGCCTCGGGGGAGAATAGTGACTGGGTGGTTCGCTCGCGCACCAATCTGAAGTGCGAGCTGTTCAGGTAGCCCAATGCCACCTGAGAGCAGTTGGCCTCCCGCTCCGAGGTTGCGTGTCGCTTCACCTTCCAAAGTAACAATACTCGGAGTGACGCCGATCAATTCGATTGACTTGCGACTCTTGGAACCAACGACGGTCGCCGGCTCACGCAGAATCGGAGAGGCCACCTACACGCCGGGCAGTCGCCTGACTGTCGTGATCAAGCCTTCATCGAACCCCTCAGAGGAGCGAGCCGAGAGCACGTACCGTGCCGAGCCGACAATCTGGTGCAGAAGCTGTGCACTCGAGCCTGTAACGCCGACATTCGCCAGCAGCACACCGAAGAACAAAGCGACGCCAACAGCGATCCCGACGCCGCCCATTAGCTCCTGCGTCGCATGTTGGCGAACCCTCCAAACGTAGAGATCCCACAATGCCCGCAATCGAGAAGGCACTCCCGCGACAGTCTTTAGAGTAGACGATCTCACGGCGTGGCGAGCTCGGGGCTAACGCCCTCGCGTAGCTCCCCGTCGCTGAGCGTGTATACACGATCCACGTATTCAGTCGCCTGCGGGTCGTGGGTGACAAGCAACCCAGGGATACCTCGGTCATGACAGATATCTCGCAGCAATCCCAGGATCTCACGGCTACGCTTGGAATCGAGGTTGCCGGTCGGCTCATCGCACAGCAGCATCTTCGGTTCGTTCACCAGAGCGCGAGCGATTGCCACGCGCTGTCGCTCCCCCATCGAAAGTTGACGTGGACGATAATCATGCCGGTCGATCAAACCAACACGGTCAAGCCATGGACGCGCCATCTCGCGTGCCTTACGAGGGCTCACTCCATCAGCCAGTGGCTTGATCGCTGCGTTGTTCACCACAGACGCTCCGGCCATCAGGTGGAATGACTGAAAGACGATCCCGACATCACGGCGACGGTAGGCCGCACGCTCACGCGACGTGTAATCGCCGATGTCGCGTTCCTCAAAGAGCACCTGCCCACTTTCAGGACTCAAAAGACCCGCAGCTAGCAACAACAGCGTCGTCTTACCAGAACCGCTCGGCCCATATAGTGCAACAAAATCGCCGGTCGTCAGTGTCAATGAGACGCCATCGACCGCGCGGACTGTCTCTCCCTCGCTACGATAGTGCTTGACAACATCACACAGTTGCAACCTGCTCACGGGCCACCAGTTCCGGTGCGATCCGGGAACGGCAGAACGGTACCGGGATTGTCCATCGTGCGCAATTCGCCCTGGCCGAGCGCCATCATTCGCTCTGCACCCTTGATCGACTCAAGTTCGCACGACGCAATCAGCATGGTACGCCCAGTCTCAGCGCCAACCGAACTCAACAACTTGTGCAGTTCGGCGTTCTCCCTAGGGCTCAGAAGCACTGGCGGATCGTCCACCAGCAACAACCGCGGGCCTCGCACAATGGCGCGTGCCAACTCGACACGTATATGCTCTCCCAACGAAAGCCTGTCAAGCGAACGCTCGGCACAATCGCCCACGTCGACGCCGTGTAGTGCACGGCGAGCCAACACGCGCGCACGTCGACCATTCACGCGATGATCAGCAGACGCCGCCAAAGCGACATGCTCACAAACCGAGCGGTTACGGTGAGCCGGCCATCCAAACGAAGCCAGTCCAACCTGATTGCGCAACAGCCGAACTCTCCTATCCGGCGTGAGCATCGTCAAGTCAACATCGTCAAACAGCACACTACCGCTATCAGGCAGTTCAATGCCCGCCAAGATACGCAATAGTGTTGACTTGCCCGAGCGGCGCAGACCCCATAGCCCTACAGAGTCACCCTCGAATATCTCAAAAGACGCCCGATCGAGCACAGCCACCTCTCCAGTCCCGTCGGGAAAAGACTTGCATACGTTACGTACCTCAAGCAGGGTCACGGCAAGCCAGTGAACTCACGAATCACGCAACGCGCTAATTCGATCCAAGACAGATCCCCCTCGAGCCGAATCACCACGCCCTCACGCGCAAGCTCCAACTGCAAACCCGTCCAAGTCTCAGTCGGAAACGAATTACTGTGCTCCTTGAGCAATTCGAACAACTGTCGCTCGCAATAGTCGAATGCTCGCAGCAGCGCCGGTGCGTGCTCAGGACCAGAGGCCACCATGCGCGCCCACAACTCCGCGCGAAAAGACTCGGCCGGCACCATACTGCTCATCCAATGCTCCACAGCGGTGGTCGTCAACTCAGTCGGCTCATACAGACGGACCCGATGATGCGAGCGTTTGGACTCAACCATGCTCGAACTCGCCAAGCCAAGTTCTTCGGCGCGTAACAGCACACGACTCGCGTCGTTTGGATCCAACCTCCACGCGGGGCCGGTACGCTGGATCAGCCGATTGGCAAGGTCATAAGGATGGCCAGGATTTTCGAGCAGCAAGGCGAGCAACGGCCCCTTCCAAGGAGACCCACCCGTCAACCAATCGGCCCAAGATTCGCTCTCGCCCAGCACTCAACCTCCCATCCGCTGATGAATGACTGGAATCCTATCGCGTGACGATATTTGAGTCTAAGCGCCTCTGGCGGGTTCACCAGCAGTGTTTCCGACTCCGATCCGCGAACCAGCGCGGGACGTCAGCGCAGATGACCGTACATCTAGCGCGAGGAGCGCAACACTCAACCACTCATCGAGATTCCTTCGACGGCGATGAAGCGGATGAAGCGGCTGAAGGGATTCGAACCCTCGACCTTCGCCATGGCAAGGCGACGCTCTAGCCAGCTGAGCTACAGCCGCGCGACCCGGCCATTCTAGCCTGCGACGCCCGCGTGTGTCTCTCCCACGATGCGTCAGGCCGCCCCACGCTCGCCGTCCGCCGGCCGAAAGGCGCTCGATAGCTGCCGTGCGTCGCCTGCGCGGCTCTTGTGGTGCAGGTAGCGCATGGTCGTCTTGATGTCGGCGTGACCCATCCATGCCTGGACCTGGACGATCGACGCCGAGTTGATCGCGAGCGACCCGAACGTGTGGCGCAGGTCGTGGAAGCGCAGAAAGCGCAGCCCGGCTCGATCGAGGTCCTCTATGTAGCGGCGGCGCAGCGCCGAACCGTCGATCGTGCCACCGTCCTCGCTGACGAACACAGGGTCCTTGGGTTGCATGTGGTGCTCGCGGCCCTTCAGGCGCTTGAGCGCGGTAGCGACATCCTCGACCATCGGGACAGTGCGCGACTTGCGCGACTTCGGAACGCCGCGCTCGCGCCGCGTGACCGTCTCCCACACCCGGATCGAATGGTTCTCAAAGTCGACGTCTTCCCACAGCAACCCGATCAGTTCGCTACGGCGCAGACCGCTGAACGCGGCCGTGAGATAGATGGTCCCGTCCTGTGAATCGCCGGCGCCCGCGACCAGCTCGTGGATGTCCTCGGGCGAGTAGAAGTCGAAGCGGGCGGCGTCGTAGGACTCCCGCAGCTTCTCGACTTCCTTGACGGGATTGCTCAAGAGGCCGTGCTTGCGCACCGCGTGCTCAAAGATGCCGTGCAGGATCGCAAGGAGCTTGTTCGCGTTGCGTCGGCTCATGCAGTGGTCGGACACCTGCTCGTCGCGCCAGTGTTCGATGCGCGACGCACTGATCGACTCGATGCGCAGCTCCCCGAAGGTCTTGCTGAGGTGGTGGTTGAGCACGGAGCGGTAGTCGCTGCGCGTGTTCGGCGACCAGTCGCGCTTGAGCTGACCCGAGCTATACCAGTCCTCGGCAACATCCTTGAAGGTCACGCTGGTGCGGCCCTGCGCAGCCGCACCTCGGCGCGCGTCCACGAGGATCGCATCGAGCATCGCCTGAGCGTCCTTCTCGCGCAGGAAGCCGGGTGCGGGAGGCCCGGGCTCTTTCCAGTCCTTGCCAAGCCGCTTCTCGTGCTGGCCACTAGCGTCGCGCCACTTCGCGTACCAGACGCCTCCGCGCTTGCCGGCACGCAGCCGTATATGGCCGCTGATCTGGGGGATCGATGACATACGCCGGCTCCTCTCTACGTCCGAGCCTTCTGCATCACTGAGATTTTCGACGGAAGGCTTTTCTTGTGCTTGCTCGTATCTGTACTATAGGAGCCATACCGGCGGAACTTCTCCCAAACTTTCTCCCGACACTACTCGAAAGGACGCCACCCAGCTTGCGCATATCTGGTTGATTTATGCGGTTTTCGGACCTAAATCTTCTCCCGGCACGAATTGCCATGAAGAAGGTCGAGGGTTCGAGTCCCTTCAGCCGCTTTCTCGAAAGTATCCCCGATCACCCGATCACCAACAGCTACACCAGAAACCCCTAGGCTTCTCTCAATAAATAGGCGACCCGCCACGCCCGTAGCACCGGTGCCAGCATTACCGCAAGTGGCCCGCCGGCACGTAGTAGTATCCACCTGAACTGCCTCATCTCGGGAGTACGAGTACTGTCCTTGGATAGGTAGAGCGCGATCATTGACGCCACGATAACTACGTGGCGGTGCCCATTGCTCAGACCGCGAGCCTCGCGAGTGGCGCGTAAGGCGATCTCGTCGATACGACCCACCGCTGTGCCCACCGATCCATACCGCGAGATGAAGCTGTTCGCCTCGTCGCGCTCGTCTTCCACCAAGTCGCCATAGCTGTCAAGCAACGCCGCCGTCAGCCCGATCCAAGGAGAATACGCTAAGAACACTTCAAATCCATGTTCAGCCCTTGGTGCGGGTTCAGCAGCCACCGCCATCAGTGCTATTACTGTCAACCATGCGCTTGCCGCACCGGCCGTCTCATGCCAATCAAGTCCATCGTCTGGTTGACCTTCGCGCTCGGCCCATGCTTCCAGTACCTCTTCGCGAAAAGAAATGTCGGGCTCATGGTTAAGCCCCTGGACCTGAGCGAGAGTCGCGGCACGCAATAGGAGCGGTCTGACGCTGCGGTAGGAAGGAAGCATCGCACAACCAACACGACACGCCTCCACGAGTCCCCGAAGGTAACCCCCATCATCTTTCCACGGATGATGCAGATAGTAATCTGAAGTCGGGCGGTAGATATCTACCGCATCCACCAACGCGAGATGAAGCTGACGACCATTCGCAATACCAGCATGCGCACCCCGCTCGACGGTGCTGTCGAGAAAATCGCCCATGATCTCGTATGCCACAATTAGACGCAAAAGGACCGGATACCTGCGCTCAGGAAGGGTCCAGAGCAGCGCTGCGCCGTCAGTATTCGGACGCTTGCACTCAAGTGCATCGAGAGCGTCCGCCCGGATCGTCATGTCGGGTATCGCGGCCGCATGCGCTTGCCACTTCTCAACCTCGCGTAAAACCGCTCGCAGACCCCAAACCAGCTGACGAATTACAGCCACCCCCAAAGCCTGCGTCTGCTTGAATGGGGCGCAAGCCGTGTCAAGATATCCTCCAGGCATTGCAATTTCTGGAAGCCCGACTTGAATGCAATTAGTCCTGTAGTGCCGGCTTGACCCGTGCTGCTAGGAAACCTGGCAAAGCAACCACGACAAGTGCCATCGCCGTCACAATCACCACGCTCACTATCGCCACCAGCGCACCTATAGAGAACACCACGGGAAACCCAGTGACGCTCACCAACGCATGGCTCAGCATAAGTTGACCGTATAGCCCAAATACGGCACCCACGGAACATCCAGTCCCCAGCAACAGCGCACTCTCCCACAAGAGCGCTCGCCACAACTCGCCATGAGTGAACCCGTCCACCTTCATCCCCGCCAACCGTGAACGGCGTTGCCAAATCATGGCCCCCATCGCAGCCGCCATCGCCAAGGCAGCCGCCACTAGCACGAGCACGGCGATCTGGCTCAGCCTCGACAATCCCTGTCGCTGCCCGGCAATCTCGTTTTGCTCGTGCTGTGCAGCCGTTTGAACGATGAGGGCCCCGCCGGGTCGCACCGCTCGCCGCACTTCGGTCAGTCCCTTGGCAATTGGAACCCCCGACCTGAGGCTGATCTGATAGGCAGTGGCATCATTACTGTTCCACGCCCTGGCATAATCTTCGGCGTTCATGACAATCGCCCCAGGCGACCAACCGTAGTTAGTAGTAAGTGCAGCGACTCGAAATCTCGTCGGCCGGGGCGCAGCCAACGTGAACCACTGACCCACGTGGAGACGACGTTCGCTCGCCAGGGTCTGGGACATCGTCACCCAACCATTTTCTCTCAACCGTGATCTTGTCGTCTTTGCGTTTCCGCTGACTATCTGGCTTGCGGGAAGAAGTCGCATGTTCGTCTTCGGTGACCCCACGATCAGTACACGCCTGTCGCCGAGATCCAGGAATCCACCACGGTAAACTCCTACACGACTTACACCCGGCAGACGTTCAAGCGCTCCACGGTAGGAGTCTTCAAAAGGTGTCGTTGCGAGTGTCGTTGCCCTCCCAGAAGGTGACACCCATAGGTCTGTGCCGAGACTGAGATCGGCCGCCGATCGAGTCAGCCCACTACTAAGGTTCCCACGTGCGCCCTCGATGGCAACACTCCCAAACACAGCAATCGCACCCGTCGCAGTGATCGCGAGCGAGCGAGCGCGCGTCGTACTGGACAAAAGCTCGATCAGGGCGATGCGAGGGGAAACGCCATGAACGGGGCGCTGGAGCCAGTCCACCAGGACGATCGCGCCGTTGAAGGCAACGGGCAAGACAAGCAGCATCGCAACGATGAGACTGATAAATGCCACGACCGCGATCTGGACTGTGGTGGTACCTTGAAGCAAGATAAAAGTCGTTAGGGCAATGCACAAGAGCCCACCCGCAATCGCCACAAGCAAGCTGACCGGAGCCCGCGCTGTCTCATTTCGCAGACCGGGTAGACGAAACCGAAAGACCTCGCTTCGCAACGGAATTATGACTCCAAGAACCGCCGCCAGCATCCCACCGACGATCGCGATAAGGACACTTTGCGTGCTCACAATGTTCATCGACCCAACAGGAAAGGCCAAGGAGAGATATCCGGGACGAGCCTGGAACAGACTGCGCGACAGCACCTCGCCTAGCGCGAGGCCAGCCAGCGATCCCACAAGACCCAGAGCAAACGCGTCGAAGAGCATCACCTCCGTGATCTCGTGCGGCGCATACCCGTCCAGACGCAGGTCGGTAATCAGGTTGCGACGTTGGGGCACCGTGAGCAGGATCGCGTTGAACGCAAACAGGAATCCGACGAGCGCGCTGATCGCTGAGAACATCTCAGTCGATTGCACCGCAGGACCCTCAGCCTCACCGAACACGGTGGCATCGAAGTTTGCGGGGCGGACGTCGAGCCCGCTTCCGGCGATCCTCCTCAGTTGCGCCCGAACTTCTTGATCGCGACCAGGCTTTGGCTCGACGAGCACGCGGGTCACCTTGTCCGTCATCCCAGTCAGTCTTTGCGCCATCGAGAGGGGTAGGATGACAATCGGACTGTCGATACCAACGCCGATGTCATTCGCGCCGAGCACAACTGCCACCGTGACCCTGACGCTCCTCGCGCCGATCTGAAGTGTCACCGGCTGCAGAGATCTAACTCCGATCTTTTCGGCGAGGGGAGCAGGAACGGCAAGCCCGTATTGCTGAGAGAGCTGTGACGGACTGGTGCCCGTAAGCAAATTACCTTTCAATTGAATGAAGCGTATGTTCACGCTGATCAAGTCGACCGTTTCGGAACCGTGCCGTCCGACGACATTGATGCCGCGCTCGAGCACGGGCGCAGCAACCTGTACATCTGGAAGCCGTTCGATTTGGGTGACAAGTCGTTCACTAAATCCATACTGGTTACGTGCTATCACCTGCAACCGGGATTGCCCTACTAGTCCGTTCGTAAGATTTGTCACCGAGCCGGCAAGACTCGTGTTGGCGACCTGCGAGGCAAACAACAGGGCCACACCCACCGCGATCCCCGTGATAGCAAGCATCTCCTGCACCAGCCGAGCGCGCAAGCGCACTCGGTACAGGTAGAAGACCGTCGACAGTCTCATGGATTCTCAGCGCCGACTCGGAGCGCCGCGCATCTGTTCAGTGGGCATCGAATGGCGCATAAATGCGGTTTGGCTCGTACTCCATGAGCCGTCCATCGCGCAGCGCGTGCACCTGATCGGCGAATGCCGCCGCGCGAGGATCGTGCGTGACGAGCAGAACGCCTACCTCACGTTCATGGCAAACCTCGGCTAGCAGCGCAAGCACTTCTTGACCGCGATCGGTGTCGAGGCTACCGGTGGGCTCGTCGGCGAGCACAAGGCTCGGCTCGGTAGATAGCGCTCGCGCGATCATTACACGCTGGCGCTCGCCCATCGAGAGCTGCTCTGCTCGCTGTAAAGCGCGTCCGTTTAGTCCGAGCCGTTCGAGCAGCGGACCGATCTGGCGTTGTGCGTCGCGTCGTCCACATGTCGCCAGCAACTTCAGGGCAGCGTTGTCATCGGCGCGCACCCCAGGAATAAGGTCAAGCGACTGGCGAATGAATCCGAGCTCCGAGCGTCTATAGCGGGCTCGCTCGCGCGCTGTGAGCATCGAGATCTCCCGCTCGTTAAAGATCACACTGCCGCTGTCGGGTGCCAGCAGGCCCGCTATCAACATCAGCAACGTGGTCTTGCCCGAACCGCTCGGACCATAGAGAGCCACAAGCTCGCCGCGGGCCACCGATAGAGACACGCCGTCGACCGCTCGCACGGTCTCCCCGTCGCCCACCCGATAGTGCTTGACCACATCCTCCAGCTGAAGCATCTAGACGCTCTTCTCAGATGTCGGCATCAAGCCCACCCCGCCTTTCCAGCTGACCGGCCGATCCTGTTTGTGGACAATACTCCAGGAACGCTCCGTACTAGAAGTTTGAATAGACCTGGCGTCCCGATCATGCTGGAGATAGGGTGCTCGCTGGCCTGCTGCTGTACATGCACCACCTACAAAAGGCGCTATTTGCGGACTTTGTCGCTTGTACCGATCGTCTGCATGAGTCGGAAACAGTTCTGACAATCGTGCGCGACAACCCGAGCAGCGGCGTGTGCCTGAGCGAGCGTGAGACACACGCAAAGACCACGGACCTTCACCCTGCCAGAGCGCCTCTGTAGGATGGCGCCACCGATGGAGACACTTCGATGAACCTGCTGCGTATCGACCATGATGGCCCCCTGGCCATCCTTAGCGTCGACAGCCCCCCGTTGAACCTGTTCGACCAGGAGCTAATGGGTGAGCTCTCCGAGGCTGTCGAAATGCTCGTGACCGAGCGCCCGCGGGGATTGTTGATCAGGGCCGAGGGTCGCGTCGTCAGCGGTGGCGTGGACGTTCACGTCTTCGAGGGCCTCTCCGCCGAACAGGCCGCTGCAATGTGGGTACAGCTGCTCGAGATCGTACATCGCGTAGAGGAGCTCCCATTGCCAACCGTGTTCGCCGCACATGCCCTCTGTCTGACCGCGGCGTTCGAGCTGTCGCTCGGCTGCGACATCCTGCTGGCCGCCGAGTCAGCACGGTTCGGACTCGTCGAGACCGTCGTCGGCCTGACGCCGGCGATGGGCGGCACACAACGACTGACAGAGCGTGCCGGGCCGGCGCGAGCACGCGAACTGGTGATGACCGGCGAGCTTTACGACGCCGCCACACTGGAGCGCTGGAACGTCGTCAATCGTGTGTTGCCAGACGAGCGATTCGACGAGGCAGCGCACGAGTTCGCACTCAGGCTCGCCTCGGGGCCCACGCGCGCGCACGCGGCGACGAAGACAATCGTGCGTGCCGCGCTCGACCGTGGCGGCGCACGCGGCGCGGACGAGGTCGTTCCAAAGCTTGCCGGTGACCTTTTTGACACCGAAGACCTCAAGCGCGCGGTGCGCTCTTTCCTTGAGCACGGGCCCGGCCACGCTACCTACGACGGCCGCTAGCGGCGTATCCAGATTGAGACGTGCTTTTCACACGGCGACCGGACGATATTCGCGTGTCGTGGGGTTCTGTTCAAGCAACCCGATCGCACGCAACGTCTTTACGTAGCGATGGGTCGTTGAAGGCGACATCTCGAGCTCCTTGGCCAGATCGATGATCGCTCGCCACGGCCTTTCCGGTCCAAAGCACGAGAGGATCGCCAAACCGCGCAGCAGCGATTGCGAGAGCTGCGGATCGTTCAATGCGTCAGACAGCGCCAACTGGGCTGCGTCATGCAACGAGCTACGGGGCCCATCCCCGTTGTGCTCATAGTGCGCATTGTCGAGCGCCGCAATCAGCAGACTCGACATCGTTCCGTTCCTGGCCATCCCGGCGGAGCGAATCACCTGCTCGATCTGAGCTTGTGAAAGCGCAATCGCAATATCTCGATTCTGTGTCATGATTCCAATACCCCCGTCTCACGCTTATCGGTGGGCCCGTGCTCGCGACAGTACCGCGCGTCGACGTATGAGCCGACCCGAGAGTCCCATCGATCACCCCAGACTGCCACCCCGTATAATCCACTACTCGATACTACCCCGACAGTTTGCAAATCAATCGACTATCGGTAACCGAATGTTTCTATTGCGTAGGCAGTCGCCACTACCGGATCACAGTCTGCCATTGGGTGGATTTGGAATAATGGGATGATCCGCACAGGTTAACATTCTTGTGGAGATCGCTTTGCGCTGGTGAACCGCTCTAGAAGCCCCCTTTTGGCGGATCGAGACATGCGTGCATTTTGTAAGACGCTCTAAGAAGCACCGTCACCGCGGAAAAGCCGCGGAGATTCATCGTGGTCTTGGAATTCATGGCCTAAACGACTCCAACGGGCGGCATCCACGACCTGTCGACAGACAGTGCTTCTTTTCAGAGCGACTTCGGCGTTGTGCCCAGGCCACAGGGGCTCTGATAGACCCCTCCAATGAGCGCCACACCTACTCGACATCGCAACGCGCGTCGCGTCGGCCTCGTGCTGGTCGCGCTGCTGCTCGCGGCACTGCTCCTCTATGCGCTCAGCCAGCTGAATCTCCCGCGTGTTGGCCATGCGCTGATATCTGCAAGCCCGGGCTGGCTTGTCCTGGCGCTCGCACTGATGATGCTCTCGCTGCTCGCGCGCTCTGTCTCCTGGCATGCAGTCCTGCGAGCCGCACTGCCCGGCCAGAGGCTGCAATGGGCGCCGATCCTTCGTGCCACGATGATCGGCGTGATGGCCTCCGCGATCTTCCCGGGGCGGATCGGAGAGCCCACGCGCGTGCTCGTACTGAGCCGCCGCCTGCAGGGCACCACGACCCGCACGATCCCGATTGTGGCTGGCACCGTCTTCTCGCAAACGCTCATCAACCTGGTCGCACTTGGGATCCTGGCCGTCGTCACGTTCACGAGCGTGCCGCTGTTGCGCGGTCACGCCTCCGCCCTGGAGGCCGTGGTCGCGGTGCCGGCGCTCGTGACGCTGTTCGTGCTTGGCGTGCCTCCCCTACTGCGCCTGGCCCAGCGCTCGCGCAACATGCGCATCCGCGCTGGAGCGATCGCCTTCGCGGGGCTGCTGCGTCTGGGACGCCAGGGCCTCGTCGCGTTCGCAAAGCCACGCTATGGGATCCCAGCCATCGGCGCTCAACTGCTTGCCTGGACGCTGCAGTGGGGCTCCTGCTACATGGTGATTCTCGCGCTCGGCCTGAACCCCGAGGCCACCCCTGTCACCGCGGCCGCGATCCTACTGGCCGTCAACGTCAGCGCCGTGCTGCCCGCCACACCGTCGAACGTCGGTGTGTTCCAGGCAGCCTGCCTGGTGGTGCTCGCAGCCTATGGGGTCGGCGCCGGGCCGGCCCTTGCCTACGGCATCATCCTGCAGGCGATCGAGTTGCTGACAGCGCTTTCGCTCGGCGTGCCGGCACTGCTCAGAGAGGGCATGACATGGCAGGAAATTCGTCGCAGCCGAACGGAGGCGGAGAGACCGGGCACCACGCCGCAATAGTTGCTGGGATATAGACGATCGTCGAGGCCAGTCAGCCGAGCAGAGCGCGCACAGCCTGGCGCAGCGAATGCGTGGTCTTCAACACGGCCGTCGGCTCATACCCACAGTGGGCCATGCAGTTCTCACAACGCGAGTCTTTGCCGCGACCGTACTTGCTCCAGTCGGTCGTTTCGATCAGATCCTTATACGTAACGGCATAGCCGTCTGACATCAGGTAGCAGGGGCGCTGCCAACCAAACAGCGAGTAGCTCGGGATACCCCAGGCGGTGCAGTCGAATTCGGCTTTGCCTTCCAGGAAGTCGAGAAACAGCGGGCTATGGTTCAGCCTCCACTTCTTGCGCCGTCCGCCTGCGAATGCCTCGCTGAACAGCTCGCGCGTCTGGCGCACCCCAAGGAAGTGCTCCTGGTCGGGCGCCTTCTCATAGGCATAGGCTGGCGAGATCATCATTTCGTCAACGCCAAGCTCGTCGTTGAGAAAGTCGAGCACGTCGCGCACCGTCTTGGGGGAGTCGTGCGTGAAGAAAGTCGTGTTCGTCGTCACACGAAAGCCGGCGGCCTTAGCAGCGCGGATCGCGGCTACAGCCTTATCGAATGTGCCCTCGCGTTCGACCGAGGCGTCGTGGCGCTGCTGCAAGCCGTCCATATGGATCGCCCACGCGAAGTACGGGCTCGGCTTGAAGTTTGCGAGCTTGCGCTCCAAGAGAATCGCATTGGTGCACAGATATACGAAGCGCTTGCGCTTGATCAACTCAGAGGTGATCGTGTGGATCTCCGGGTGAATCAAGGGCTCTCCGCCCGCGATCGAGACCATCGGTGCACCGCTCTCCTCGATCGCCCCCACCGCCTGCTGCACTGACATGCGCTGACGCAGCACGTGCTCGGGCTGCTGGATCTTGCCGCAGCCGGCGCATGCCAGGTTGCATTGAAACAGCGGCTCCAGCTCGACGATCAGCGGGAACTTCTCGCGTCGCGCGAGACGCTGGCGCATCAGGTACCACCCCATTCGCGTGCCCTGCCTGATCGGAACCGACATCACGACCTCGCTTGCTCGCCATGGGCCGTAGGGAGCGATCCCCGAGACCCGATCGATTCAGCGCCGCCAAGCACGACGTGCGCTCCCTGCTCACGCACCAGCTCATCCAGCACCGCTGCTACTCGACGCAACGATAGCGCCGCGCGCGCTGCTCCTACGAGTGTCAGTAGAGGACGCGTGACCTCGCGCGAAGGTGTGTCGGCAACCACTCGGATCACGGCAAATGGACGATCGGCGGCCCCGGCGGCCAGCCATGCCGACTCCATGTCCACGGCGATCGCTCCGCGCTCGCGCAGCTCCACGCGCTTCACTCCGTGCGCGATGCGCGCTACCGACACCACTGCCCCGCGACGCACCGCAATGCCGCGCCGCTCGAGCGCCTCGGCCAGCGGCTGCGCCGACGGGCACGCGAAGCGCACCGGCGGACCCGCGTGCGCCCCCTCCCCACTCTCGCCGGCATCGGCGTCCTCGCGCTCGCCGTCGAGCAGCTCGTCGGCGATCACGACGTCGCCCGGCTCACAACATTCGTCCAGTCCACCGCATACCCCCATCACAACAAGCGCTGCCGCCGGATCGCCGCGCAACTCGGGGACCGCGGCGTGCGAGCGAGCGCGACCCATCCCAGTCTTCTGGACGCGCAGCCGCCGTGCCCCTGCCTTGATGGCAAGCGCCTCCAGGCGCAAGGGCGCGGCTACCAGCACGTCGCTCATGCGATCAACGCCTCGCGCGCCGCGGTGTGGCCGCTGAGCACCGCGCCCTCGAGTGTCGCCGGCCAGCCGGTGTCCGTCCACGCGCCTGCGAGGACAAGCCCGCGTATGCGCGTGCGCGCAACGGGACGTAGCGCCTGCACTCCAGGGCCCGCGCGAAACGTGGCCGCGTGCTCACGACTGATGTGCACGCTTCGCACCCGTGCGTCGCGCGCCCGCGGAAACAGCTCCGCCAGAGCGCCCACGTAGCGCTCACGCAGCTCCTCGGATGAGCGTCTCATGTCCTGCTCAGCGCCCGACAGCGAGATCGCCAGGCACTGCCCGTCGGCGCCTGCCTGCGCCCCAGATGGTGTCCCAGTACGGGGGAGCCCGGCCGCGGCGGTACGGTCGAACACATATTGCACAGGCGTTCCCACACCCGCCGCGAACCCCAGCTCACACACACGCCGGTCGTACACGACGTGCACATTAACGATCGGTGACTCTCCGAGCGCGATCCAGCTGCTCGCCTGCTCACCGAGCAGTGGCTCCAGCAAACTGGCCGCGCGCTGGTGGGGAATGGCAGAGACCACCACGTCAGCTTGGAGCTCCGCGCCGTTTGCATGCACCCGCAACCCGCCGTCCTCAGCTTGCGCCACACGCTCCGCGCGCACACCAAGCCGCACGTCCACCCCCGCCCGTGCCAGAGCATGCTCAGCTGGCTCGCCCAGTGTCTCGCTGAGCGGGCGCATGTGAAAGCCAATGTCGCCCGCCTCAGCGCGTTCCAGCAGAGCGGTGCGCAATACAAACGCACCGAGCGCCAGCGAGCCCTCCGCGGCCGGGAGGTTCAAGGTCGGCAGCGCGATCAAGTCCCACAGCGCCGCCACGCTCGCCGCACTCTGCCCGTGCTCGGCCAACCAGGCGCCAAGCGTGCCGGGGCACGCCCGACCGGCCGTTACGATCCCCCGACCGGGCGTGCTCGCACCCTCCTCGCGCGTGCCCGACGACTCCTCAGGCACCTCGCCCGCGACACGCTCGGACTCGAGCGCAAGCTGCGGGTCAAGTCGTCGGAGCGCAAGCGCCGCGCGCGCCGCGCTCAAGCGTTGGCCGAAAGTGAGATGCGGGTAGCGCAGCAGCGCTCCGGCGAGGTGCGCCGGCGCCGGCAGCCTGCCGCGTCGCAACATCGCCTGTTTGGCGCCGGGGCTCAACACCGGGATCTCCAGGCGCGCTTGCACGTTCACCCGCCCGCTGCTGCCCAGCCGCTCTAGCAGCGCACGATAGGCGGTGCAGCAGCGCAGGAACACGTGCTGGCCGTTGTCAAGGCGCAAGCCATCGCGCTCGAACGAGTACGCGGCGCCCCCGAGGCGCGGGCGCACCTCCAGCAGACTCACGCGCACGCCGGCGTCTGCACAGTCAAGCGCCGCGACAATCCCCGCCAGACCGCCGCCCAGCACGATCACATGCCGCTCGCTCAACGGGCGGCCGCCGCCAGGCTGCGCGTCGCGACCCATGCCTTCTCCCACTTCGCCAGCGACACCCGGTTTGCGCGAGAGAGCTCCGGGTCGTGTTGGATCCGCGCGAGCACGCGCCGGTAAATGCCGCTCATCGCGAGCACGCACGCCGCGCTGCGCTTGTCGAGCAGCCCCACCAGCTCCATGCTCTGATCGAACCATTCGCCGGCGCGACGCACCTGAAAACGCATGAACGCGTCCAACTGTCCCTCCTCGCCCTCATAGCGTCCCTCGGTGCTCAGGTGGTAGCGCACGAGATCCTCCCGTGGCACGTACACGCGACCGTTGTCGGCGTCTTCCTGCAGGTCGCGCAAGATATTGGTGAGCTGCATCGCCACCCCGAGATCGTCCGCGAGCCCTACCGCCCGCTCGTAGTCGCGTGCACCGAAGATCGCCACGCACAGCCGCCCGATCGAGCCGGCCACCCGCCGGCAGTACACGAGCAAGTTCTCAAAACGCTCGTAGATCGTGTCGTCTACGTCCATCCGCACGCCCGCGATCAGGTCCTCCAGGGCGTCGATCGGTAGCGCGAAGCGCGGCTGGGAGTCGGCCAACGCCACAATCACCGGGTCGACACTCGCCGTCGAGAGACCGTCGAGAGCACGCGCCGCCGCATCGAGTAGTTCGAGCTTCTCGCGCGAGGCGATCCGTCCGTCGCCGATGTCGTCCACTCTGCGCGCGAACGCGTACACGGCGCACATCGCCTGGCGCTTCTCGCGTGGCAACAAACGGATCCCGTAATAGAAATTGCCCGCGGCGGTCCTTGTAAGCGACTCGCAATGCTCGTAGGCCTCCTGGGAATTCATTGGTCCTCGATGTTCACGCGCGGCTCTCAATCAGCACGCTCGCCAGCGCCCACAAACGCCTCACATGGCTTGCTTGGGCGACGCCGCCGAGCACCTCAAAGCGCGCCCGCGCTATCCCATCGAAGGCGGCTCTGGCGCCCGCCACGAACGCGGCCAGAGCGAGCCTCGGACGTCCGTTTACCCCCGCCACGAGCGGTGCACCCGCGAGCAACAGCTCTCTCCCGCGCGCGACCTCGAACGAAATCGCTTCGCGCAGACGATCGGCAGTGCGCTTGAAATCCTCGCCTTGAGTGGGTGAACCCGCGGGCACGCCCAGCAAATCCACACCCAAACCAGCGCGAGTCCCAAGCCGGGCGAGCTGCTCTCCAGAGCAGCCGAACCGTGCCAGATCCTCCTCGGGCAGGTACACGCGTCCGCGCGCGAGATCCTCCCCCACGTCCTGTAGGTGCTCGGCCAACTGCAGCGCGGTGCACACCTCGTCGGAGAGCACGATCCGCTCGGGTGTCGCGAGGCCGAACACTGCAAGCACGAGCTCTCCCACCGGGTTGGCCGACAGCTCGCAGTAGCCGCGCAACTGCTCCCAGGTCTGATAGCGCACCATGCGCTGGTCGACGCGGTTGGCCTCGATCAGGCGCATGAAGGGCTCGCGCGGCAGCGGGCATTCGGCGAGCGCGACCTGCAAGCGCACCAGCAAGGGATGGCGGGCCGCACCCGCGTAAGCGCGGTTCAGTTCGTGCTCCAGCCAATCGAGTGCCGCCAACCGATCGGGGGGCGCGATCATATGATCGTCGCCGAGCTCGTCGGCGAGCCGCGCGAACCCGTACACCGCCAGCAGCCGGCGGCGGTCGGTGCCCCTCAGCACGCGCATAGCGACAGGGAAGTTCTCTCCGCCCGCGCGCTCCATCACCGCCTGCGCGCTCGGGCCCATGGGCGGTGAGAGCTCGAGCGCCACGGCGCGCATCATCCGAGCTGGGCGGATCGGGTGGGTGGGTCCAGGAGACAACGACCGAGCGCCATCACGGGAAACACGAGCCGGTACAGGTGGTAGTTGATGTAGTAGTCGGATGGGAAGCCGGTGCCGGTGTACTGCGGCTCGTCCCAGCTGCCGTCCTCGCGCTGGGTCTCGACCAGCCAGCGCACGCCTCTGCCCGCCGCCTCACCACGGTGCTCGTCGGCGGCGTGCAGAGCAAGCAGCGCCCACGCCGTTTGCGAGGCGGTGCTCTGCCCGCGTCCGATCCACTCGGGACTGTCGTAGGAACGCGTGTCCTCGCCCCAGCCGCCGTCCTCGCTCTGATGCTCGCACAGCCAGCGCACCGCGCGGCGCACGCACGGCTCCGAGGGCGCCACACCGGCCGCGATCAGTGCCGGCAAGACCGCGCCGGTGCCATACACGTGGTTGACCCCCCAGCGCCCAAACCACGAGCCACCCGGCTCCTGCTGGGCGATCAGCCAGTGCACCGCATTGCGCGCAGGCCGCTCGCCGGCGCGGCCTAGCGCGGCCAGCATCTCCAGGGCATGCGCGGTGACGTCCGCGCTGGGCTCGTCGATCACCTCGCCGAAATCCAGGAACGGCAATTCGCGCACGAGCGAGCGCGTGTTCTCAGCATCGAACGCACCCCACGCCCCGCCGGCGCTCTGCATACCCTCAGTCCAGCTCGCGCCCCGTTCGATCGCGCCGCGCGTGCGCCGCCGATCCTCCGCGTCCGACATGCGCACGCGCCGCAACGCGAGCACCACCTCGGCGGTGTCGTCGACATCCGGATAGTTCACGTTGGCGAACTCAAACGCCCACCCGCCCGGCTTCAAGCCGGGTCGCGCCATACGCCAGTCACCGGGGACCGTGACCTCCTCGCCAAGCAGCCACTGTGCACCGCGCACGAGCGCCGGGTCGTCGTCCGCCACGCCCGCATCGCTGAGCGCCACGATGCTGAGCGCCGTATCCCACACCGGCGATTGGCACGCCTCCAACCGGCGGCTGGGACCGGCGGGAGCGCCGAGGGTGGGTGGGCCTTTCAATTCATCGTCGCTCTCCTCCACCATGAAACGGTCGAGCCCTTTGATCCCACGCACCATCACCGGATGCTCGAGCGCATAATCTCCCAGACGCAACGCCATCAGCGAGTACACCCACGGTGGCTGAATCCCACCCCAGGAGCCGTCAGCCTCCTGACGGCGCACGATCCAGCGCTCGGCGCGACCCATCGCGATCCGGCGCAATACACGCGGCGGGCGACGCTCATAGACGCGCAGCACGCGATCCAAGCGCGCGAGCCAGCGTCCACGCGCACTGCTCGGCACAGCCGCCTGCCACGCTTGCGGGCCGTGCAACTCATTCAACTCGAACGGCAGCTCGTGACGCGGCCGATGGGCCATCACCAGCGACAGCGCCACAATCGTCTGGCGCGCCCAGCAGGCGAAGTCATAGATGTTGAGCACCACCCAGCGCGGCAGCAACACGATCTCCGGTGGCAGCGCGGGCACCTGATCCCACGACCACAGCCCGAACAGCGCGAGCCACACGTGCGTGAACACGCGCGCACGCTCGATGCCGCCCTGCTCGCGCACGAACTCGGCGGCCGCGCGCATGTGCTCGGCCTGTGGATCGTCGCCGGCCAGGCGCAGCGCCCAGTAGGCCTCGATCGTGGTCGACAGCTCGCCGGGGCCACCGTGAGAATTCGCCCATGTTCCATCCGCGCGCTGCTGTGAGCGGATCCATGCCGCCGAGCGCTCGGTCTCATCCTCCCGACGGATGCCGAGGAACTCGCGCAACAGCATGTCCTCGGCGTCCATTGTCACATTCGTCTGCAGCTCGCCCTTCCACCAGCCGGCATCGTCCTGCAGGGCAAGCAGGCGCTCGCGCGCACGCTTCAGTGTCACCTGCGCCTCGCTGATGCTCTGCACGGTCTGCGATGACATGGCGGTGGAGGCTAGTGCGTTTTTACCGACGATGCCGTGGGCACGAGCACCTCTGCATGGGATTCTTCAGTGATCGCGTCGCCCAGCAGCGCTTCAGCGGAAAACGCGACAGGCGTCGCGGATGTGAAGCGATACACGATCAACCCGTGGATATTGCGACGCTGCGATAGGTGAAAACCGGGCGCGGGCGGGTTTTCCGAGCCCTTGCGCAGCGGCGCGTAGCCGGTCTCGTCGATCTCGCTCACCTTCACGCTCCTACCCGGACCCAGCTCGTGCAGGGCGGACAGGTAGTACTCGAGCGGGGCCGAACCGAGCTGCACGGTGACGATCGCATGGTCGGGCACCGCCATCCGCAATACCCGCGCCACCGAAGACCAATCCCCGCGCTGCAAGCGCGGGCTCAAGTCGATGTCGAGGGTGAGCGCGAGGAACGTGACTGCCGCCAGCGCCGCGAGCCCCACCCCCACCCGGCCGGTGCGCTGCGCGACGATTACGATCGCAAGCAGCGCGCTCAGCGGAACCATCGCGGCTACGAGGTTGCGCGGCGCGAGGTAGTCGACGCCCACGAGCGCGAGCACGACCGGGATCAGCACGCCACCCGCCAGCACCGTGAGCGCGATCAGCGCGCCCCGCTCCTCGCGCGGGGTGAGCGTGCACCACAGGCCATACGTGAACCCCGCCAGCAGCACGAGCGCCACCAGCAGCTCGATGCCGTGCCCGAGCGCGGCGCCGGTATAGCCGGTCAGGTAGTACTGCGGGATCGCTTCCAGGCGGCTGCCGAGAGCCCATTCGCCGATCCACTGGGTGCCATGACCTCCCTGAGCGAGAATCAGCGGGATCAAAGCCAGCCCGACGAGTGCCGGCACGGCCACGGCGATCAACGCGCGTGACAGATTTTTTGGATTTGCTGGGCGTGCCCGCGATGTGCCCTCGCGTCGTGAGCCTGTCGGCGCCGCGCTCCACAACAGCCACAGCACCATCGGGATCAGCAGGAACACGGCGAAGTAGTGGCTCAGCAACGCCAGCGACGCAGTGAACGCAAACTCCGCCAGATGGCGCGTGCCAGGGTCGCGCAGCGCGCGCAGGAAGCACAGCAGTGCAAGCGAGGCCGTGAGTACGAATAGCCCATAGGCGCGTGCCTCCTGGGAGTACCACACCAGCAGTGGGTTCACCGCCACGAACGTGGCCGTGGCGATCGCGGCTCTGCGACTTGCCAACTCGCGGCCGAGCAACCATGCAACCGGCACCGTTGCGATCCCCGCGAGCGCCGATAGCAGGCGCAGCGCAACCACACCCGTGCCGAGCACACGCGATACCGCCCACTCCAGCACGTACCACAGCGGCGGCGTGTTCTCGGTGTGCACGACATTGTGGAGGGTTGCCATCAGGCCAGGGCGCAGCACATGTACGGGCGTGAATGCCTCGTCGTACCAGAAGCTCTGCTCGCCGAGCGTGCTCAGGCGCAAGGCAGCGGCAAGGATCGTGATCGCGACGAGCGGCCACCACGGTGGCAGCGAACTCGTAAGGCGTGCTCGCGCGGCACTCGGCTGGGTTGCACCTCCGAGCGCCGCGGTGGGGCTGGAGGACCCGCTCACGGGCGACCCGTGGGCAGGGCCGGGTCCGGCGGGGAGCCCGCGGGAGCGGCGGTGAGGCCGCACAGGCCCTGCTGCTTTGCCAGGCCGAAGCACGCGTAGCGATTGCCGTACAGGTTGGGGTGATACGGCGGCAGGTAGAAGCCGCCGGCGACCGTCCTCACACCCGAGACGACGGGTCCCACGACATTCAGGCAGATCTGCGCGCGCTCCCCCGGAGCGCCCGGCGAGACGTTGCCGCAAACGGTGTCGCGCGTGGTGTAGGTCTTGATGTCCTGCTCGGTGTCGACGTTCACGTAGTCGTGGCCGGTCACCGTGCGCCACGTCGCCAGATCTGCGCTGAGGCGATGGTTGACGTGTGTTTGCAGCACCACGTCGTTGACGGTCGCGACCGCCAGGAACAGGCCGATCAGGATCAGGATCGTCGACTCGGCAAGCCGTCTGCTGCCTAGGCCGTGGCGCTCTTTATCGAGTGGACGGGCCCACTCGGGCAGACGCGCCCAGACGCCCTCGGCGGGTGTGGGCGCGTCGCTCACGACACGGGCGCCACCAACGGCGCGAGCTGGTGGACGATGAACAGGCCCTGCACCGCGAACGTCGCATACAGCAGGCGACGGTCGCGACTGATCGCGGCGAGCGGCAACGCCCACAGCGTGTACCAGGCGAGCAGCCATGTGCTGGCGACCACGATCGCGAGCAACGCCCAACCGGAGGCCGCCACCCAGTCATAGCCGCGCCAGGTGCGCCACAGCAGATGCAACACGATCAGCAGGAGCATCGCCTGCAGCAGATCGTGATCGATCGGGAACACTCCGGGCTTGCCGAACAGGTGCGCGATCTCGGTCGGGAAGGCGTCGCTCGAGACGAACGCCGAGTCGCGGTTGAGCGCCGAGACGATGTCAACACCGTGGATGCCGAACACCAGGTAGGCGAGGATCGCGCATGTCACGCCCGCCACCGCCACGCCGACCAGCGGGGCGAGACGACGGCGGCTGAGCAGCATGAACGGCAGCAGCACGATCCCGGTGGCCTTCACCAGGGTCGCGCCGAGCACCGCGGCGCCCGCATAGACTTCATCGCGCGAGCCGCGCTCGCCTGCGAGCGTGAGCGCTACCGCGCCCATCAACAGCAGGGTCATGATCAGGTCGTTGTGGGCGCCCCCCAAGCCGTAGATCACCCACAGCGGGTTCACGCCAACGGCGATCAGCGCGAACTTCGGGTCAAGCCCGCGCATCCGCGCGCAGCGCCACGTCAGCGCGAGCGTGCCGGCGCTCGCCAGCAGCGCCTCCAGCTTCATCCCCCACAACGCCCCGGCGACACCGAGCGGAGCCAGCGGGTAGGACAGCAGCGTGTACAGCGGCCCATAGGCGGTCGCCACCTTGATCCAGTCCTTGCCGACATAGCGATACACCGGGTCGCCGGAGATCGAGATCGGGCCGTGCAGGTAGGGATTGACCCCGTGTTCCACTCCCATGCGCGCATAGGCGATGTAGCTGAACACGTCGGTCGAGATCAGGATCGGACCGGCGAACACGATCAGCTGCAGCGCCGCGACGAGCGCGATCGCCCAGCGCGTGGAGATCTGCCGCGCGATCGCCACCATCCCCGCGAACGCGCCCGTGTAGGCAAGCAGCGCGATCAGGAACACGCGGTAGCCGAGGCGCTCGCCGATGCCGACCATCCATTTGGTCGTGCTCGGCTGCTTGGGGATCAGCGCCGAGTGGCCGAGCGCCGCGTCGAGCACGATCTCAAGCGTCGCGGCAAGCAGCACCAGGCTGAGCGCGCTCGCAAGCAGCGTCCAGCGACGCTCTCTGCTGCTGGAGAGCGTGCGGGCGATGCCGGCCGGCTGCTGTTCGGCGATCGAGCTCACAGGGCCCGAGCAGATCTCGCCGTCAAAGCTCGAAGCGCAGCACGTCGAGCGCCCCCGTCAGTTCAAACACCCTTTGCACCGGCTCCTGGCCTGGTATCAGCACGAACTCATAGCCATGCTCGCCGGCCCGCTCGTCCGCGATCAGCAACGTTCGCAGGCCGCTCGAGTCGATGAACGCAAGCCCGCGGAGATCGACCACCACGCGCGATGGACGCTGCTCGTCGATCGTCGCGAAGCGCTCTTCCACCCGACGAGCGGATGACAGGTCGAGCTCACCTTGCAGGGAGACCGTGACGGCGCCATCGGCAAGCGCACTGGATATCTCAAGGCTCCCGGGCTTCAGACCGTGCCCGCTCATAGTCGGGACTCTAACGGGGATTCGCAACCCCCGCGAGCCTTCCTCGCGAACGCCACCAACAGGCTCAGCCGAGCGCCGTCCACACGGTCTTCGTCTCCAGGTAGGCATCGAGCCCATCGTGGCCGTGCTCGCGTCCCACCCCCGAGGACTTGAAGCCTCCGAACGGCGCAGACGGATCGACCAGCCCCCATTGGTTTATGTATACCGACCCGGCGCGCAGCAACGCGGCGAGACGGTGCGCCTTGCCCACGTCGCGCGTCCACACACCCGCCGCCAGCCCGTACTCGGTGGCGTTCGCGCGCTCGGCGACCTCCTCGAGCGTGTCGTAGGGCGAGGCCACCAGCACCGGCCCGAAGATCTCCTCGCGCACGATGCTGAGATCCTCCGAAGTTGTGCTGAACAGGGTCGGCTCGACAAACCAGCCGCCGCTGTCGGCGAGTGCCACCCCACCGCCCGTCACGAGCTCCGCGCCCTGCTCGCGACCGGCGTCGATGTAGGACATCACGCGGTCGCGCTGCTCGGCGGACACCAGCGGCCCGAGCTGGGTCTGCGGATCCAGGCCAGCCCCCAAGCGAGTCGCTTTCGCGCTGTCGGCAAGCGCCCCCACGACCTCGTCGAAGTGCGCGGCCGGTACGAACAGTCGCGAGCCCGCGTTGCACGCCTGGCCAGAGTTGAAGTAGATCGCTTGATAGGAACCCTTCACGGCCGCATCGATGTCGGCATCGTCGAGGATGATGTTGGGCGACTTGCCCCCGAGCTCCAAGGTGACGCGCTTCAGCGCACGCCCGGCCTTCGCGCCGATCTCACGCCCAACCGCAGTGGAGCCCGTGAACGCGATCTTGTCGACTCCGGGATCGTCCACGAGCGCGGCGCCGGTCTCCCCATCGCCTGTGAGCACGTTCAGCACGCCCGGCGGGAACCCGACCTCCAGCGCCAGCTCGCCGAGACGCAGTGCGCTCAACGGGGTCTGCTCGGCGGGCTTCAGCACGATCGTGCAGCCGGCGGCAAGCGCCGGGGAGATCTTCCAGGCGGCCATCATCAGCGGGAAGTTCCACGGCACGATCTGCCCGCACACCCCGACCGCTTCGCGACGCGTGTAGCAGAGCATGTTGGGTGCTGTCACCGGCAGCACGCTGCCCTCGATCTTGGTGGGCCAGCCCGCGTAGTAGCGCAACTGCGCGACCGTGCCGGCCACATCCACGTACTGGGCGAGCTTCACCGGCTTGCCGTTGTCGAGCGACTCGATCTGTGCCAGCTCCTCCTGGTTTGCCTCGATTGCATCCGCCAGCGCATTGATCAGCCGCGAGCGCCCGGACGGCGCCAGCGCCTTCCACGGGCCCTCGAACGCCGTGCGCGCCGCGGCGACCGCACGCGCGACGTCCTCGGCGCCGGCTTGCGCGACGGTTGCGATCTCACGACCGCTTGACGGGTCGAGCGTGGCGAACGTGCGCCCGTCGGCCGCGGGCACGCGCGCCGCGCCGATCAGCAGACGGTGCTCTTTGGCGATGAAGTCCCGTGCGGCGTTGCCGAGCTCGTCGGGGAGAGTTGGTTGTGTGGCGGTGCTCATCGAAGGAAGCTCCTTGTGGTGCGTCGGGAAGTGAGTGTCACTTGCGAGGCGTGGCGCTCAGAAGATTGTGACAGCGGCCGTGACGAGGAGGCCGAGCGCCTACGGTGTCAGGACGATCTTCAGCGCCTCGCGGCGGTCATACAGAGCGTACGCCTCCGGCGCGTCCTCCAACTTCATGTGGTGAGTGACGAGCGGCCCCGGGTCGAGCAAGCCAGCCGACATCAACGCCAGCACCCGGTCGACATGGCCGATCACGTTGGCGTGACCGGCGCACACGTGCAACGACTTGATCCACAACAGGCCCATGTGCACCTCCGCGCGCTCGGCGTACACCCCCACCGCCTGCACCGTGCCGCACTTGCGTGTCAGCTTCAGCGCAAGATCGAATGCCTGCGGGTGGCCGACCGCGTCGATGCACACGTCCACACCTCGTCCTTCGGTGGCCTCGCGCACCGCCGCACGGGGATCCCCCTCGCTCAGATGCACAGCCTGCGCTCCGAAGCTCTCAGCCACCGCCAGGCGCTCTGCCACCGTGTCGATCGCAATCACGCGCGCAGCGCCGCACGCCCTCGCCGCCTGCACCGCGCACAGCCCCACCGGCCCCAGTCCGAGCACGGCGGCGACATCGCCAGGGCGCAGCCCGCTGTCAACGACCGCGTGAAAGCCGGTGCCCATCACGTCACCGGCGAACAGGGCGGTCTCGTCGCTCATGCCCACCGGAACCTTGCGCAATACGAGATCCGCGCAGGGAACAAGCGCCCGCTCGGCCTGTGTGCCCTGCAGCGAGCCGAGCGCCGCGCCATGGCCAAACGTGCGCGAGGAGTCGCACTTGTGAAACCAGCCCCGCCGGCAGAAATAGCAGTGTCCGCAAGCCGTCTGAAAGCAGCCGAGCACACGATCGCCGACCGCCACGCTGTGCACCGCATCGCCAACCGCGAGCACCGTGCCGACGTACTCGTGCCCGATCGTGAAACCGGGCTCGATCTTCACGCGGCCGTGGTAGATGTGCAGGTCCGAGCCGCATACCCCGGTCGCCTCGATCTGCACGATCGCATCGCCGGGATCTGAGATCTCGGGCTCGGGAACGTCTGCTACGAGCACCTCGCCGGGCGCTTGGAAGGTGACGGCACGCATCGAGATGGCAGCCTAGTGCGTATGCTGCCCAGATGCCCGACGGCATGTCCAAGGCGGTCCTGATCACAGGATGCTCATCGGGAATTGGCGAGGCCACAGCGCGGCGCCTGGCGGGCCACGGCTGGAAGGTCTACGCCAGCGCGAGGCGACCCGAGTCGATCGAGCACCTCGCCGCCGCCGGCTGTGAGCTGTTGCGACTCGACGTGTGCGACGAGCAATCGATGCGCGCGGCGGTCGAGACGGTGGAGCGCGAGCATGGCGCTGTCGGCGTGCTCGTCAACAACGCCGGCTACTCGCAGGGCGGGCCGATCGAGCAGGTGCCGCTGGAGGCGGTGCGCCGCCAGTTCGAGACGAACGTGTTCGGCCTGATCGCTCTCAGCCAGATGGTGCTGCCGGCAATGCGCTCCCAACATTGGGGCAAGGTCGTCAACGTCGGCTCGATGGGCGGACGCTTGACGCTGCCCGGCGGTGGGCTCTACCACGCCACCAAGCACGCCCTGGAGGCGATCAGCGACGCACTGCGCTTCGAGGTGCGGGGCTTCGGTGTCGATGTGGTGCTGATCGAGCCTGGGCTGATCACTACCGAGTTCGGCAAGACCGCGGCCGCTACCGTCAGCGAAGCGGGCGCTTCGAGCGGCGCCACGAGCCAGCACGGCGGCGACCCTGCAGAAACCGGCGCCGGTGCGCAGGGCACAGTGGGCGCGAGCGACGATGCCATAGACCCCTACAAGCAGTTCAACGCGAAGCTGGCCGCGCTGACGATCGGCGCCTATGAGGGACCGATGCGCCATCTCGGTGGGGGCCCGGATGTCGTGGCGAAGGCGATCGAGAAGGCAATCTCGCGTCGGCGCCCACCGTCACGAATGCTGCTCACCCCTTCAGCCCACCTGACTGTGCTCCAGCGCAAACTGCTGCCGGACAGGCTTTGGGACGCGATGCTGCGCACACAGATGCCCGAGCCGCGCTGAGGCCTGCCTGTCTGGACGGAGCTTGTTGACGGAGTCTGGTTTGGAGCGCGCGTCAGATTGCCTGAGCGAACGCCTCGACCTGACCGCAGGGACGCCCGACCTCGAAGCCCTGCGCGTAGTCGACACCGTAGTCGCGCAGTAAGCGCATCGTGCGCTCATCGCCGACGTACTCGGCGATCGTCTGCTTGCCCATCCCGCGAGCTACGCCCACGAGCGCCTGTACTACCAGCTGATCCTTATGGGAGCTTGGCAGCGTGCGGATGAAATCGCCGTCGATCTTCAGGTAGCGGAAAGCTAGCTGCTTGAGGTATTGAAAGGAGCCGAAACCGGCGCCGAAGTCGTCGAGCGCGACCGAGCTGCCAAGCGTGTGCACGCCTTCGCAGAACGTTTGGGCGCGACCCATGTCGCTGATCGCGGCGGTCTCGGTGACCTCGATGATCAGCCGCCCAGGATCGACCCGGTGGCGGGTGAGCTCGTGCTCGATGTGGGCGAGCATGCCACGGTCGGTGATCGACAGGGCTGACAGATTGACGGCCACCCGCGCGTCGCGGTCTGCCAGCTCATCGCCGATCAGGGCGACTACCTTGCCGATGACCATGCGGTCGATCTCCTGGATCAGTCCGTAGCGCTCTGCCGCCGGCAGGAAGTCGCAGGGTGGCGTCAACTTGCCATCGGGATCATCGGCGAGGCGGATCAACGCCTCATAGTGAGACACCGTGCCAAGCCGCAACGAGACGATCGGTTGGTAGTGCAATACGAACAGGTCTTCGCGCAGCGCGCGTCGTAGGCGTCCCAGCCATGGTCGCTGGTGCAGACCCGCCGGCGTGGAAAAACCATTGTCGATCGGCCCCGGATAGCGTCGGCGGCGGTCATACCCGGAGCGCATGTCGTGTGCTCGCACGACAATGCTCGAGTGGATGTCTGTTGTGGAAGTTGGCATCGCGGCAGATATTCGTCGATGGGTGCACCGGCCCCCGTGTGCACGCGACTATTTGGAGGTTTTCGACCAAAACCCGCAGCAAACCTGCTCGAAACTGCTTAAAGCTGCTCAGAACCTCGGCGCGAGGACGAATACGGCCTGCGCGCACGATCGGAGATCACGAGCAGCAACCCGAGCAACACGAAGTTCATGACCACCGAGGAACCACCGTAGGCGACAAACGGCAGCGTGACACCCGTGAGCGGAATCACGCGTGTGACGCCACCAACGATCACAAACACCTGCATCGCGACCACGAACGACAGCCCCACCGCTAGCAGCTTGGAGAACGAGTCGCGCGCGAGCATTGCCGTCTTCAAACCGCGTGCGACAAACAGCAAATACGTGAGCAACAGCGCCGCCGCACCCACGAGGCCGAGCTCGTTGACGATCACTGCATAGATCATGTCGCTTTCAGGCACCGGCAGAATCGGATGGCGCGTATGCGGAAGCACCAGCAGCGACTGATCGAATCCCGTCCCGAGCAGGCCGCCATCGGCCTGCGCGAACAGCGACTGGGCGAGCTGGTAGCTACCGCCTTCCGCGTAGTACAAGGCCTTCTCAAAGGGATGTTCCCACGCAAGCACACGGCTATGGACGTGACCGACGTGCGTTGCGACGAACCACGCGCCGACCCCAAACAGCACGAGCCCGATCAGTGGGAATGAGAAGCGCCCCGTGGCCACATACAGCAGTGCGAGGAACGCGCCGTAGAACATCAGCGAAGTGCCGAGCTCGCGCGTGAGCAACAGTGTTGCCATCGCCGCTCCCCACACCACCAGCATCGGGCCGAACTGCTTCATCGGCGGGAACGTCAAACCAAGAAAGCGCCTGCCTGCGGTAACCAGTATCTGGCGGTTATCGCGCAGGTAGCTGGCAAGGAAGATCACGATCGCGACCTTCGCCAGCTCGGCCGGCTGGAAGGAAAGCGATCCGAAATGAATGTCCAGATAGGCACCGTTGACCTGCTCGCCGATCACCGGAAAGCGCGGTAGGACGGCCATCGCGATGCCCACCGCGGCGATCGTGTAGCGGTAGCGCTCGAGCATGCCTACCCCCCTGCGTCTCAACCACACGATCGTGACCGCAAACAGCACCAGGCCAACCACCATCCACAGCGCCTGCTGGCGCGCAAGCGATGGGTTGATCCGATAGATCATCACGATCCCAACGCTCGCGAGTACGGCCGCCAACGGGAACAGGTAGGGGTCGGCGTCGGGCAGCGCGAAGCGGATCACCAAGTGTGCGGCGAGGCACAGACCCAGGAACAGCGCGCCATAGGTCAGCGACAGGTTCGACGCATGGTTGAGCGTCACGTTCGTAGAGGCGCTCGTCGAATCGTCTTGCTGCTGGATGAAGATCGCGGTAAAGCCGGCTGTGACGAGCAGCGCTGCGGGGATCAAACCTAGTAGCTCGCGGTTGCGGGGGCCCAGCACGAGCCGAGCCTAGCGGGACGCGCGGCGCTGGACCGTAGGACTCAGCCCGCAGCGGTACTGGCCGCACCGTCGAGCGCGGCGTTGACGAGCGCATCGGCGTGCGCGTTCTGGGCTCGCGGCACCGAGCGGATCTTCCACGCTCCAAAATCACGCAGGGCTGCCATCGCCTCGCTATGGAGCGGACGCATAGCGGCGTGCTTGACCTTGTAGAGCCCCTGTATCTGCTTGGCGATCAGCTCGGAGTCGTTGACGACCTCCACTTCGCTCGCTCCGAGCGCTCCAGCGCGCGCGAGACCGAGCAGCAGCGCTCGATACTCGGCGACGTTGTTGGTGGCGGTGCCAAGTAGCTCAGATGCCTCGTCCAGTACCTCCCCAGAGGGCGTCGAGACGACGCTGGCGGCCGCGGCCGGCCCAGGGTTGCCGCGCGATCCACCATCGACGTAGACCACAACCTTCATCGCGTGAACTGCTCCCGGCATGCGTATCCAAGCGTTGCTCTCCCAACCAGCCGAGCCGGTTCGGCGTATCCCACAGACACAGACCTACGAACCGTCGACGAGCGGCGGCAGATCGCCCGGCACGCGGGCACGACGGCGGTCACGAATCACGCGACGTTGCAGGTCGGCCTCAGAGGCTTGCGAACCGCGCGCGCGGCGATCTACCTCGCGGCGATCGACTACGACCGTCACGTTGTCGTCGTTCTCATAGTGCTTGACGAGCTTCGGGTAGAGCTCGTCAGCGAGCGGCTTGGGGACCACGCAATAGATCATCGTGCGTAGATCGTACTGCGCGCAGCGCACTCACACGTGTGAGCCAGCTGACATCGGACACGAGACCTACAACGCCGAGTGCTCAGCCGATCTGAACCAGTGGCGTGAGCTCACCGCGCTCGTCGGCGGCCACGTTTCCGATGCGGTCCTCCTCGGGGAGCTCGTCGAGCTCCATCCCCTGGGCGGCAAGCTGCGGTCCAGCGGCCTCGTCGCCGAGGTCTACCTCATAGCGATACCAACACAGCTCCCAGGCGACCACGATCGCGACGACGCTGCCTGACTCATCCAGAGCGCGCGCGGTGATCGACGGGACCCCAAGCGAGCGAGTGACGCCCGCTACGCGCCGCGGCTGCTCGCCCGCGTTGAAGACTTCGAGCGCCCGCGCAACCTTCAATTCGCCGCTCGTTACAGCGACGTGCGACGGCTGAGCAGCATGTGCTGACCATGTTTGCTCGAGGTCGTGGGTGCCGAAGTCAGGGTAGCCCTCGGACTCTGCGCTCCGCACGCCATCAACGGGCTCCTCAGCCGGGACGGAGTCGATGTACAGCTCCCGCTCGTATGGCTCGGCACGCTCGATCGCACCGCCGTCCAGGAACTCGTATAGACCACCATCGCGCAGACTACCCTCATCCTCAGCGGCCACGGCTCCCGGAGCGGGATGGGTCCCATCGCGACGCAGAGGGCCCTCGGCCGGCTCACGCAGCTGTCGCAGCCGTCCAAGCAGCGAGCCCGTACGCCGTCCGCGGGCCGGACGGACGCTGGAATCGTGGCTGTCGGCCTCGCGCAACCAGCCGTCCGCGGCAGCCCGTGGGATGCACAGCTCGCATACCGTGCGGCGCTGGCCGCCGGCGAGAAACACGTCTGGGCTCTCACCCCGGAGCAAGCTCCTGCCGCATACATCGCAGGCGACCACGGGGTGCGAGGTAACTATCGCGCGAGCGGCCATCCGCTCACTAGGTTAGCCGCAGGAGCGCGTGCGTGCTAGCTCGCTACCCGCCGCAGGCTGTCCCACGTCTGCTCCTGAGGTGCGCAAACGCGTCATATGGCAAGGCTAACGGGCGACTACGCGCTACGAGCCGCTAGTCAAACGAACCGTCTTGTATGTGTCCGCGCAAGCGCAGCACAGCCTTCGTGTGTAGCTGAGAGATGCGCGACTCGGTGACGCCGAGCACCTCGCCGATCTCGCGCAGCGTCAGATTCTCGTAGTAGTAGAGGGCGATCACCAGCTTCTCGCGCTCGGGAAGCGATGCGATCGAATCCGCGATGCGATCCTTGAGGTCACCGACGTCCAGTGCGCGCGAAGGGTCCGGCGCGTTGGGGTCCTCGATCGTGTCCATCAGCGATACCTGATCCCCGCTCGAGTCAGACACGGTCCACAACTCGTCGAGCGCCGCCACAGAAGAATGGGAGATCGCGAGCAGCGACTCGTGGAACTCAGGCACCGTGAGACTCAACTCAGCGGCCATCTCCTCGTCGCTTGGAGTGCGTTGCAGGCGGTGCTCAAGCTTGGTGTTGGCACGCTCGATCTCGCGCGCACGAGCGCGCACGCTGCGGGGAACCCAGTCGATCGAGCGCAGCTCGTCGATGATAGCTCCCTTAATGCGCGTGATGGCGTATGTCTCGAACTTGATCTCCCGCGATAGGTCGAAACGCTCGATCGCCGAGATCAATCCAACCAGCCCATAGGAGACCAGATCGGCCTCCTCGACATGTGGAGGCAAGCCGGCCGCGATACGACCGGCCACGTACTTGACCAGTGGCGAGTAGGCAACAACCAACCGCTCGCGGGCGCGAGGGTCGCTCTCTGACTTATAGCGTCGCCACAGTTCGCGCAGCTCGATCGCTTTGACGTTCGTCTCCAGGGTCTTCTCCCGCCGATCAGGCCCGAGGGTGACTGCGCGCATAGGCGCTTCTGAGTCTGGCGGACTCTACCCGAGTGTAGACCTGCGTGGTAGAGATGCTCGAATGCCCGAGCAACTCTTGGATCGTGCGCAGGTCCGCACCGCCGTCGAGCAGGTGGGTGGCAAAGCTGTGGCGCAGCGCGTGTGGTGACAGTGCACCCTGCACCCCCGCGCGCGTCGAATAGGCGCGCAGACGCCTGCGTACATCGCTGGTGGAGAGCCTGCGGCCGGTACGGCTGAGGAACAGAGCGGCCTGCTCCCCATCCCCGCAGAGGACTGTACGCGCACGCTCCAAATATGACCGCATAGCGCCGAGCGCGACCTCCCCGACTGGGACAAAGCGCGTCTTTGAGCCCTTGCCCTCTACGCGTAGCTGCTCGGCGTCGTAGTCGACGTCGGACAAGTCCAGCGAGACGATCTCCTCGGCACGCAGACCACAGGCGTAGGCGAGCTCGAACAGGGCTCGATCGCGCAATTGCAAAGGGCCATCGGCCGGGATGCTGTCAAGCAAGCGAGCCATCTCAGGCGCCTTCAGCACACGCGGCAGGTAGGAGCCGCGGCGAGGTGTGGAAAGCAGATCGGCGGGGCTCTGCTCAATGTGTCCGTGCTCGCGCTGGCTGCGAAACAACGCCCGGATCGCGGCGAGCTTGCGAGCGGTGGTCGTAGCCGAGAGGCCTCGCTCGGAAAGACGAGCGATATAGCGGCGAATGTCGCGCACATGAACGCCCGTGGGCGCCAGCTCGTGCGCGTCCGCCCATGCACCGAACTGCAGAGTGTCGATCGCGTACGCACGACGTGTACGGGGCGCGGCGTTGGTGCGACGCAGATCCTCATCGAGCTGAGCCAGCGCACCCATCCACGGGGAGCTGAGCCGCGGAGCCTGCTCTGCGCTCGCAGCGCTCATCGCGACTCCCGCCACGCTTCTGGGCTGATTATTCGTTCGGGCACGACCTAAAGTTCGCCATCACAGGCCCCACGCCCTGCCAGGACGCAGATAGCTCTGTTCAGCGGTTGCCGGCGAGCGTCGGCGAATCGGCCATGGCAAGAAAGGGCTCGAGCAGCCGCGCTAGCTCTGTCCAGTCGTGGGCGGCGATCACGTCCTCGACCTCGCAGAGCTCTGTGTTCCATGGGTGCAGGATCGTGGCGGGCGCGATGCCGCGTTCGATCGCCGCGCCGATGTTGAGCGGGCTGTCGTCGATCAGAATGTCGATCTCGAGCTCCACGCAGCGGCTGACCTTGTCGTAGGAGCAGCAGAGATCGTCAAAGGGAAGCTCAAGCTTGTGGAGCCATGCGGCGGTGGCCGCGGCGCACTCGGTCGAACGGTGGCTTGTTATATGGATGAAATGTCCCTGCTCGCTCCACGCACGGATCGTGTCGATCGCGCCCGGATAGGGGCGTCCGTCAAGGATCGTGTGGTCGCTGTGGCTCTCCTCGATACACAACTCCAGCTGGTCGGGGCGCAAACGCGTTATTCCCCACGTGAACTGCTCCTCATAAGGCAGCTCGATGCCAAAGCGGCGCTTTGAGATCTCCGATAGGACATCCCAGTAGTGGTGCAGAGTCGAGTCGACATCGATGGCGATGCGCATTGACGAGTAGATTATTGGTTGATGAGCACCGTTGACACTCTGCCCGAGGGGGACCTGCGTCGATCTCATGGCCCAGAGGGACGCTCGAGCTGGTTGGATGTCGACTGGCGCGAGCACCAGCACTGGGTGACGGTAGCCGGTACTCCGCTCAACACGATTGACATGGGTCAGGGTCCTGCGATCGTGTTCGTGCACGGCCTGTCGGGCTCTTGGCCGAACTGGTTGGAGCAGCTGCCGGTGTTTGCGGACGATCATCGAGTGATCGCGATGGACCTGCCGGGCTTTGGCCATTCACCGATGCCGCACGAGCAGATCACGATCTCCGCGTACGCGCGCATACTCGACGAGCTGCTGGAGAAGCTCGGGGTGAGCGCGGCGACGGTGGTCGGCAACTCAATGGGTGGATTCGTCTCCACCGAGCTTGCGATCGCCTTTCCACAGCGCGTAGAGCGCCTGGTGCTGGTCTCGGCGGCGGGGATCAGCACCTACCGTCACCGCAGTGTCGAGCGGATCGAGCCCTACCTGCGTCGGCTGGCACCAATGGTGGCGTTGTACACCGGATGGACCGCCGCGCAATCAGACTGGGTGACACGCCGGCCGGGACTGCGCAACCTGACGCTTGGACTTGTGACACGCCATCCAGACCGGCTGCCGGCGGCGCTCGCAGCCGAGCAGTTGCGCGGAGCCGGCAAGCCCGGTTTCATGCAAGCGCTACAGGCCAATATCGACTACCCGATCAAGGAACGTCTGCCTGAGATCGCCTGCCCGACGCTGATCGTGTGGGGCGCGGAAGACAAGGTGATCCCGGTAGCGGACGCGAGTGTATTCGAGGAGCTGATCCCCAATTCGCGCAAGGTGATCTTCGAGGACACCGGACACGTGGCGATGCTCGAGCGTCCCGCTTCGTTCAACACGCTGCTGAGCGAGTTCGTCTCCGAGTAGAGCTCAGCTGGTGGTCGCGCCTTCAGCGGCGAAGCACACCGGCTTTGCGCGCGGCTCAGCTTGTGACGGCGCCTTCGGCGGCCGAGCCCACGAGCTTTGCGTACTTGCGGATCGCCACGTCGATGTGCTCGTCCGCGCGCGGCGGCTGCTTGTAGACGGAGAGCCGCTCGGCGATCTGCGCGTCTGTGAGCGCCACGTCGATGCGACGAGCTTCGACGTCGATCGTGATCTCATCGCCGTCGGCAAGCGCTCCGATCGGCCCGCCGCGAACCGCCTCGGGAGCCACGTGCGCAGCCATGAAGCCGTGCGTCGCGCCTGAGAAGCGCCCGTCGGTGATAAGCGCGACGCTCTCCCCCATTCCCTCGCCCACGATCGCCGCCGTAACGGACAGCATCTCGCGCATGCCCGGACCACCGGCCGGGCCCTCTCCGCGGATCACGACCACATCACCGTCGGATATCTCGTGGGCGAGCACCGCGGCCATCGCGGACTCCTCGCCGTCGAACACGCGTGCGGGACCGCTGTGATGACGACGCTCGTGGCCGGCGAGCTTCACCACACAGCCATCCGGTGCGACGTTGCCACGCAGGATCGCAAAGCCCCCTGTGGTCTTCAATGGATTGGAGAGTGGCCGCACGACGCGCTGTCCGGGAGTCTCGCGCGCCTCGGCAGCATGCTCGGCGATCGTGCGCCCGGTGACCGTAAGCGCGTCTGGGCGCAGCACTCCGGCTTCCTGAAGTCGACGGATCACCAGCGGCACGCCACCCGCCTCATACAGATCCGTCGCCACGTACTGGCCGCCGGGCTGCAGGTCACACAGCAATGGGGTCGCATCGGAGATCCGGTCGAACTCCTCGATCGACAGCGGCACACCCATTTCGCGCGCGACGGCCAGCAGATGCAACACGATGTTGGTGGAGCCGCCACTCGTCGCGCCCGCGGCGATCGCGTTCTCGAGCGCCGGCTTTGTGATCACCTGACTGGGAAGCAACCCTTTGCGCAGGACATCCATTACCAGCTCGCCGCATTGCACCGCCACCTGCAGCTTGCGCCCGTCCTCGGCCGGCACCATCGAGGAGCCCGCCGGCGAGATGCCAAGCACCTCGAAGGCCATCGCCATCGTATTGGCGGTGAACTGTCCGCCGCACGCGCCCGCGCCCGGCGATGCGACCTCCTCGAGGTCGTGCAGCTCCTGCTCTGTGATCTTGCCGGCGGCGAAGGCCCCAACGGCCTCGAACACCTGCTGGATGGTCACATCCTGGCCCTTGTAGTGGCCGGGGCGGATCGAGCCGCCGTAGAGCATCAGTCCTGGTATGTCCAAGCGCGCGAGCGCCATCACCGCGCCCGGAATCGTCTTATCGCAACCGGAGATGACCACCAGCGCATCGAATGCGTGGGCCGAGGCGACCAGCTCGATCGAGTCGGCGATCAGCTCCCGGGAGACGAGCGACGCGCGCATTCCCGAGGTGCCCATCGTGATGCCGTCGGAGATCGCGATCGTGTTGAGCTCCATCGGGGTGCCGCCAGCGGCCCTGATGCCCTCCTTGACCTTGGCTGCCAGCACGCGATTGTTGAAGTTGCACGGCATCGTCTCGATCCATGAGTGAGCGACGCCGACGATCGGCTTGGCAAGGTCCTCGGCGGTGTAGCCGATCCCGTGCAGATAAGCGCGCGCGGCGGCTCGCTCGGGACCCTCGGTGAGCGCGCGCGAGCGATGCTTGACGTCGAAGGGGCTTTCAGTGTTCACAGCGCCGGAACACTACCGGCGTGCAGCGAAGTGCGCTCGCGCGGCGCAGCGCGTTGGGATGGCTTGCCAACCGCACGGGCGCCGGCGCGCTCACGCTCCCAACAGGACAGGCGCGTAAGATCGTGGCGTACCCGCACGAGGCTGATCTGGCGACCGGGCAGGTGCATGTTGGCCTGCTCGATCAGCGAGCGCTCGTCCGCGGTGAGGGCCATCCACTTGGCGAGCACGTCGTCTGCATCGGGCAACATCGAGCTGCCGTAGGGACGCGTGCGATCGGGAAACTCGACGCAATACTCACCCAGCACCTGCTCGGAGCGCGGATCGTAGGCGAGGATCGGCTCGTGAGGGTAGAGAAGGTACGCGCACGGGCTCACCGCGATAGCCCCCGTCACGCGCAGGAAGCCAAGCTCGCGGTACATCGCCCACTCCTCCTCGTTCACGCACGAGCGCAGCAGCGCTCTGGCGCGCTGCTCGGCACGCAGTTCGCGGCCAGGGTCATAGCCGTCCGCGACAACCGGCTCGGGTCGAGCCCCGACGCGCGCAAGGAGCGCCCGTCGCATCCGTGGGAGCGATTCCCGCAGGACCGGCAGAGCGATCACCCACAACAGCGCGACAAGCACAAGCCCTGAGGTGCCGAGAGCGAGCGGCATCGGACGCTAGGAGGTGGGCCCCGCCACGCAGCGGGGGTGCCCAGCCTTGTCTACCGGATGCTCTGACATCGAAGCCATCAGCGGCCGCCCGCGGCGCGAGGAAAGAAGATCACACGATCAGCGTCCGCGGGGATCTCCTCGAAGGTTTTGACGAGCTCTGCCTCGCGACGCCCTGCGGTGCTGCTCGTGGGCACCGCGGCCCACATGCCCGCGTCCAGCTCACGGCGGAACGCGGCTAGCAGCTCGGCGTGTTGCTCAGGTACGGACACGTCCCCCTCGGCGAGCACCACATCGCCATGTCCGGGCTTGACGCGCAGCAACTTCATCATCACCGATTATGGCAAACCCGCCAGGCGCGACCAAATGCCTCGGCGCGGCTCGCGCGCGACGATCACAAGGTGCGGAGCCCGGCGCAATTGGCGCCCTCGCGCGTATCCCGATACACATGTTCGGACACGCTCCTGGCGTTGCCTATCGACGACGCAGACCCTCCAAGCCGATCACGTCCACCGGGCCCGAGCCCTTGCCGATGTCGCGCAACCCACTTGCGACTGCCGCGCCGGTGATCGCGCGTGCGGCAAACGCAGCCTGTAGAGGGGTGTTGCCGAGCGCGAGCTGAGCAGCCAGAACCGAGGAATGAGTGCATCCCGAACCGTGTGCGGCGCCGTCTGGGTGACGCTCCCCAGGGATGCTCGTGATCTGCTCTGCGTCCTCGGAGTCGAGGAACAGGTCGACTGCCTGTGCACGGTGTCCGCCGGTGAGCACCACAATGCGCGGGCCCAGTGCAAGCACTGCGCGTGCAAGCTGTCGGGCTTCCAGCTCATCCCCATCGTCATCGGGACTGGCGGCTTGCCCATCCTTGAGCCTGGCGGCTTGGGCATTGGGACTTGCGGCTTGCGCATTGGGAGTGGCGGCTTGCCCATGCGCTTGGCCGGCGAGCGCACGGGCCTCGGGGATGTTCGGGGTGAGGACGGTGGCGCGCGGCAATATCTCTGAGATCAACGCGCCCTGAGCTTCGGGGTCCAACAGCCGCGCGCCGGACTCCGCGACCATCACCGGATCTACGACCACGGGCGTACCCGCGGGAAGCTCATCGAGCGCTCGCGCCACCGCGTGGACAATCTCACTGCCGGCAAGCATCCCTACCTTGACGGCGTCGACACCGATGTCCTGCACCACCGCCCGCACCTGAGCGAGGACGACCTCGGCGGGAACCGGGTGGATAGCGCTCACGCCAAGCGTGTTTTGCGCGGTAATCGCTGTGATTGCGCTCATCCCGTGCACTCCGCAACGGGCGAACGCCTTCAGGTCGGCCTGGATGCCGGCTCCCCCGCCCGAGTCCGAGCCGGCGATCGTGAGCGCGCGTGGGGTGTTGGTGAGATCTGACATGACGGCCTATCCAGGTGGGAGCACAGCGCGGCCAATCATCGGCGAACGCTCAGATATTCTTGCGCTCCACACGCATTGGCCGACCGTGGACGGCCCACGACACCATGTGTCAGGTCATCCGTGGACGCTTGCGTGCGGGGAAGATCGCGTAACTGCCGACTGCGGTCACGAGCAAGCGGCCGTCCTCGTGGCGCACCTCGCCGCGCAGCACCGCGTTTGAGCGGTTGCGTCGATCCAGCGTGCACTTGCACACGATCTCTCCATGGACCGCCGTTTGGATGTAGTTGATCGCGATGTTGATGGTCGCGATGTGCTCCTCCTCGGTCGTCTGCGTCCACAGCGTGGAGCCCATGCAGTAGTCGATGAGCGCATATGTGACCACCCCAGAGAGCAAGCCGCCGGCGTTGATCAGCTCTGGCCTGATCTTCAAACGAACAGTGTCGGCGTGGTCCCAATGCATTCCCATGAAGCCGCTGACCCCATCGATGCCAAGACGCTCTGCCTTGCCCACGACAACATTCTCGGAGTCTGACCGCTCGGATTTCTCAGGGCCCGGGGACTCAGAGGTTGCTCGCGGTTCCGTTGACATCGGTCAGAAGGCTATGCCAGCAAGGCCCAGGGCGCGGCGTCCCTGCTGACCGTCACCGAGGACTCCCATCTTCTGGAACGTAAATCGGCACATTTGTGTGTTTTACGTCACATTTTTTGGCGTAGGTTTTGGGCATGTGTGCCTCGAACCCCGTTTCACCTGGCGCTCCCGTCCCCAGCGACCGACGCCGCGCCCTGGGCAGACTCGGTGAGGATCTGGCCATAGGCCACTTCCGCCGATTGGGGTTCGTAGTGGTAGCGCGCAATGTGCGCACCCGCCACGGCGAGATCGACCTGATCGCATTCGACGGACGAGCCCTCGTCTTCGCTGAGGTCAAGACAAGACGCGCGAGCAACCGCCGCAGGGGCCTGTGTCCGGAGGACCAACCGTTGGCCTGGCTGAAGTTCAGCCAGCGCGCACGCCTGAGGCGCCTGGCGTGCGCATGGCTGTACAAGAACACCAGCACACGCCCAAACGCCCACACGATTCGCTTCGACGCTGTAGGAGTGATCGTCGACGGAGCCGACAAGCTGCTGCGCCTCGACCACATCGAGGGGGCCTGGTGAACAGCTCACAACCAGCGAGAGATCGACTCGCGTGAGCTCGAAGGGCGACCTGAAGAAGGTCAGGCGGCGAGCAGAAGGCCAGGGCTGGCGCGTAGAGAAGCGGAAGGAGTACTGGTTGTTCTTCCCTCCTGACGCGAACGAGCCGCCGTGCAGGATTGCCGGCACACCGTCATCCTCGCGATCGCTTGCGAACTTTCTCGCGTGCTTGAGACAAAAGGGGTATAAGAGATGACCATGGAGTATCGAACTTGGACCTCAGTAGCGGATGTGCCGTTCGACGCTGAATCCAAGTGGCTGCCGCTGACCAACCATCTGGAGTGTAAGCACCCCGAGCTTGGCCCGATCGTCACTTGGGACGATGACACGACGACGATCGTGCTGATACTCGCCAGCGACGAGCCCGATCCGGCAACCGCTGCGGAGAACGCCGCGCGTGTCGTGAGCGATGCCCTGCACGCGGCCAATCTCGCCGACCGTTTCCCGATGGTGTTCCAAGTCGAACCAGCGAGTGATCTCGTTCCCGCGTAGAGCTCCTCAGTGGCTCAGAGCGCGAGCTGACTGTAGGCCGTCGACTGGAAGGACATGCGGTGCAGTGGCGAGACGCCCTGGCGTCCGATCGCCTCACGGTGCACAGGTGTTGAGTATCCCACGTGCTCGGCGAAGCTCCAGCCGGGATGCAGCACGTCAGCGTGGTGCATGTAGCGATCGCGCGTGACCTTCGCGACGATCGAGGCGGCCGCGATCGCGGCGCTCGTGGCGTCCCCGCCTACGATCGGCCGCTGCAAGCGCTCGAACTCGGGGACCGCGAAACCATCGATCAGGCACTCGACCTCGCCCTCGACATCGCGTGTGACGCCACGTATCGCATCACGCAACGCCGCGAGATTGGTCTTGTGCAGTCCACGCGAGTCGATCCCGCTTACGCAACGCGATACGACTGTGACTCGCGCCGCGATGCTGAGCACAAGCGGATAGAGCTCCTCGCGGGCGCGGGCAGTGTGCTGCTTGGAGTCGTTGAGCCCTCCAAGCGCGCGCAGCTCGCGTGTGGTGAGCTGCGAGTAGTCGAACAGCACACCCGCTGCGACGAGCGGACCAGCCAGACAGCCGCGACCAGCCTCATCCGCGCCCGCGACCAACGGCACTTCAAGTCGCCGATCGAACGCGAACAGACGCTGACCGCTCGAGCCGGAGCGCGCTCGGCGGCGAGCGGCGCGCTTTGAGTATGGCGCCCGGGACGACACCTGCGACCGCGAAGGCGCCTCAGAGCGAGCCGATGCGATCGGGAGGCCAGTAGGTGAAGAAGGCCTGTCCGATGATCCAGCTTGTGGGGACGGGCCCCCAGAACCTGCTGTCGTCCGATTCGCCACGATTGTCCCCCATCATGAACCAGTGACCGGCGGGAATCTTGATCGGTGTGGGGAAATTGCACTCCGAGCTGCTGCCACAGGGGGTGATGTAGGGATCGCTCTCGCGCTTGCCGTTGACATACGCGTGACCTTCCTTGATGTACAGCGTGTCGCCGGGACCAGCCACCACCCGCTTGATGAAGTTCACGCTCGCCTCTTCAGGCTCAGGCGCATCGCAGGCAGCGCCACCCGGAGTAACCATGTGCGGCGCTGGCCCGCACACCTGCTGTTCTGCATCCTTCGGTGGGTGGAATACCATGATATCCCCGACTTTGGGTTCGCTGAAATGCATTCCGATGCGATCGACAAGTACTCGCTGGCCCACCTTCAGCGTCGGTTCCATCGAGCGGCTCGGGATCTTGTAGGGCTTGATGATGAATGCTTGGATGGCAAGCGCCAATCCGACCGCCACCAGCACGATCACAATCAACTCGACGATCGAGTTGAGCCTGGACTTCGGGGGATCCTTGTCCTCAGCGCCCTTAGCCGAGGGGAAGGTCGGTGTCACGCCCGCGAATCGCCGGCTGTGGCATCGCCGGCGTCGGAGGGGGAAGCGGCCTCATCCGTGACCGCAGTGGACGTGCCGGCACCATCGCCAGCCTTATCCTGCGTCGTTGAAGCATCCTCGCCGTCGGGTCCCCCCTCGCCCGGCTCGGACAGGGCCGCGGGCGACGTCGAGGACTGATCCTCGCCGTCCTGGCGGACCTCAGCGCTCTCGACGTGATCGGCGTCGGTGAACTCGGTCCCTTCGGCATCCAAGATCGCCTCCTCCGCGGTAACACCCTCTGAGTCGGTCGCCTCGGTCGGCCCGTACAACAGTCCAGACTCAACGATTTGCTCAGGACCGGTGTAGCGCCGCTCACGTACGCGAGCCCGCTTACCAACACGATCGCGCAGGTAGTACAGCTTCGCGCGACGCACGTCTCCCCTGGCTGCTACCTCAATGCGCTCGATCTTCGGCGAGTGCACAGGGAACATGCGCTCGACCCCCACTCCAAAGGACTGCTTGCGTACCGTGAACGTCTCACGCGCACCATGCCCCTGGCGCTTGATCACTACGCCCTCGAAAACCTGGATCCGGCGACGGGTGCCCTCGATCACCTGAAAGTGCACCTTCACGCGATCGCCTGGGGCGAAGTCGGGGACGCGGCGCAGCTGCGCACGCTCGATGCTTTCGATAATGGTGCTCATGGCAAAAAGAAGGCGTCGTGTGAGCGGGAGTCGCTGCACTGACCGACGCGCTCGCGAATGGTAGCGAACACCGCTGTCTAAGGCGCAGATACCCATGGATGCTCAGCTGGACACCGCTCAACTGAGCGTCGTCTGCTGGACACGATCACCCGCAGGCACTCGCCGCCAACGCACGCAAGCTCACGCGCATCGACTACGCGCGGTTGCTTCAGCGTGACCGGCTACTCCCCTGAGGTGTCCCCCTGTTTGCGTTGTGCCCCTTCCCGCGCAGCTTGCTCTGTTGAGCCCGCCACTCGCGTATGCGCTCGTGGTGGCCGGACAGCAGGATCTCCGGCACTTTCCAACCGCGATACTCAGCGGGACGTGTGTAGTGCGGGTACTCTGGATCTCCGTCGAGCGCGTCGCTAAAGGACTCCTCGACGGCCGACTCGACGTGCCCGAGTGCTCCCGGAAGCTTGCGTAGGACCGCGTCGCACACCACCATCGCCGCCAGCTCGCCTCCGGAGAGCACATAGCGTCCGATCGACAGGGTCTCGCTCGCGAAATGCTCGACGATTCGCTCGTCGAAACCCTCATAGCGTCCGCACAGCAAGGTCAACGCCGGCTCGGCAGCCAGCTCCAGCGCGTAGGGCTCGTCGAGCAGCCGCCCACCCGGCGCGAGTGCGATCACGCGGCGACGGTCGCGCACCTGAGCGGCATCAACCCCGTAATGAGCTCTCAGGGCTGCGTCCATCACGTCGACGCGCAGCACCATTCCGGCGCCTCCCCCGAACGGTGTGTCGTCGACCTGCCCGCCGCTGAGTGGTGTGTGCTCGCGAAAGTTCACGCACCGCACACGTGAGCCGCTGTCGAGCACGTTGCGCACGTGGCGCTGAGTGCCAAACCACTCGAACCACTCGGGAAACAGCGTGAAGATGTCGATCTCGATCACATGTCCGCCAGGAAGCTCATGTCAACGTCAATCCTTCGCCGGGTGACGTCAACTTGACGGATCGCGTTGCGCACCATTGGCACCAGCAGTTCGCGGCCACCCCCACCGACCCTACCGCTGGCCGACTCATCTTCGTTGTCGCCCTCAGATACGGCAAGCCGCACCTCAAGCGCCTCGCACGACGGGAGCTCCACCAGGCGGGCAACGACACCCACGTGCCGCTCACCGTCGACAACCTCACAGCCCTCCAGTTCACTGGCCCACCACTCCCCCTCTCCCAGCGCGGGCGCTTGCTCGAGGGCAACCGTCAGCTCCTGCCCCCGAATCGCCTCGGCGCCGGCTCGCTCCTCGATGCCTCCCAGACGCACGATTGGGTGCTCCTCGGTGCCGGCCAGCCTCACGACGGGTGCGCTGCTGCCGGCAATGGCGACCGTCGTCCCGATCTCAAGCAGACGAGAACGGGCGCCCGTCACATAAAAACTCCCATCGAGGCCGTGGGCGCGACCCACACGTCCCGCGGACACGACACGCGAAGCTCGATCCACATCGTCTGCCGAGCTATCGCCGGCCAACGCGCTCACCTCAGACCGCCTCGCGCGAGGTCAAAGCACGCTCTTTGCACACCTCGGGCTGTCAAAACGTATTCTCGGCCATCATATATGGCCGGACCGTCCGTCAATCGACTATGTCGACGAGCACGCGACGCTTCTCGTTAACCGCCGCGGCCTTCACGACCGTTCGCAACGCGTGGGCAGTACGCCCACGTCGGCCGATCACCTGGCCGTAATCCTCATCGGCCACGCACAGCTCGAGCACGATCGTCCCGTCGTCCTCCTCGAACTGCTCCACCGAAACCTCTTCGGGGCGATCGACCAATCCCTGAGCCAGATACTCCAACAGCTCTCTCATGACCTCTGAGGACACACGATCACCCGCAGCGCATCAGACCGCTAGCTGATCCCCTGAATGCGCAGCAACTTGGCAACCGTGTTGGACGGCTGGGCCCCGCGAGCCAACCAGCTGCGAGCTCGCTCCTCATCGATCACGATCGTAGAGGGGTTGGTCTGAGCGTTGTAATGACCGATCGTCTCGATCACACGACCGTCCCGGGGAGAGCGTTGATCGGCCACGACGACACGCCAAACGGGATTCTTCCTTGCGCCCACTCGTGTGAGCCTTAGCCTTACCGACACAATTTCCTCTCTGAGTGCTTACGAAATCTCAACTTGAGAGCTTAGAGGGTGGCGCAGCCGGGCGCAGCCCGGCGAGCCGGGCCCCTCCATCTTCGGAACAGGGTGGCGCAGCCGGGCGCAGCCCGGCGAGCCGGGCCCCTCCATCTTTGGAACAGGGTGGCGCGGCCGAGCGTAGCCTGCTCAGCGCGCCTGTCGCATCAACGCGCCAACATCTGGCATCTTGCCGCGGCCGACCTGCTTCATGACCTTGCGCATCTGGCCGAACTGCTTGACAAGCTGATTGACCTGCTGCACGTTGGTACCCGAGCCCCGTGCGATCCGAAGCCGGCGCGAACCCTTGATCAACTCGGGATGGCTACGCTCCTCGGCAGTCATGGAGAGGATAATCGCCTGGATACGGTCGAGCTCGCGCTCGTCCACCTTCAGGTTCTTCAGCTGTGTTCCTGCGAAACCGGGGATCATCCCGAGCAGGTTGGTGAGCGGTCCCATACGGCGGATGGTCTTGAGCTGCTCAAGGAAATCGTCAAGTCCGAGCTCATTGCGCCGCAGCTTGCGCTCAAGCTCAGCTGCCTGGGTCTCGTCGAACTGGCGCTCGGCTGTCTCGATCAGGCTCATCACGTCACCCATGCCGAGAATCCGTTGAGCCATGCGATCGGGATGGAAACGCTCGAACTGGTCAAGCTTCTCCCCCGTGGAGGCAAACATGATCGGCTTGCCCGTGACCGTCTTGACCGACAGGGCGGCACCACCGCGCGCGTCACCGTCGAGCTTGCTCATTACGATGCCATCGAACTGAACAGCGGCGGCGAACTGCTCGGCGACGTTGACAGCATCCTGGCCGGTCATCGCGTCGACGACGAGCAGCACGTTGTGCGGCTCCACAGCATCGCGGATCTCCACAAGCTCGGCCATCAACGCCTCGTCCACGTGCAGGCGTCCGCTTGTGTCGACGATCAGGACGTCCTTGCCCTCTTCGCGTGCGCGCCCCAGCGCCCACGCCGCAATATCCACAGGGTCGCGGTCGGGGTGGGTGGAGTCTCGGTAGTAGACCGCCGCGCCCGCCTGCGCGCCGACCTTCACAAGCTGATCCACCGCCGCGGGCCGATAGACGTCACACGCCGCCAGGGCCACCGAGGAGGAGTGCTCCTCACGCAAGTAGCGAGCCAGCTTGGCCGTCGCGGTCGTCTTGCCCGAACCCTGAAGGCCAGCCATCAGGATCACGGTGGGCGGTCGCGGCGAGAAACTCAGGCCGGCCGAGGCTCCGGTGGGCGGCCCGGCGGCGGATGGACCCCCCATCAATCCAGTCAGCTCGTCGGCGACTATCTTGACCACCTGCTGGCCGGGGTTGAGCTTGCCAACGATCTCAGCGCCAAGACAACGCTCCTTGACGTCGCTGGTAAAGCGCTTGACGACCTTGAAGTTGACGTCGGCCTCCAGCAGCGCAAGGCGAATCTCACGCATCGCACTGTCGATGTCGCTTTCGGTAAGCGTGCCGCGCTGGCGCACGTCGCTAAGAGTGGCCTGCAGCTTCTCGGCTAGAGAGTCGAACATGAGGTGGTCAATTCTGGCAGCCCAAGGCGGGGACGACGAAAGAGCTCATCCGGCACACCCGCGAGCGAGCCCCCACGGTCCCCTTGAGATCAATCGCGCTCTGGGGCGCCTGCGGATGGCGGCTGCTGTGCAGAGCGACGCGCGATCGCCTCGCCAATCCCGCCGAACGCCTCGGCGAACTCCGAGGGGATCACGAACACCTTGTTAGAGTCGCCTTCGGCGAGCGAGGGGAGCATCTGCAGGTATTCGTAGCTGAGCAGCTCACGCGAGGGTTTGCCCTCGTGGATCGCTTTGAAGACGGTATCGATCGCCTTCGCTTCGCCCTCGGCGCGCAACACGGCCGCCTGGCGGTCGCCCTCGGCGCGCAATACCACCGCCTGCTGCTGGCCTTCGGCTGTGAGGACCTGTGCCTGCTTCTCCCCTTCCGCGGTGAGGATCGCCGCACGACGGTCGCGCTCGGCGCGCATCTGCTTCTCCATCGCCGCCCTGATGTCCTGCGGTGGGTCCACCGACTTGATCTCCACGCGGTTGATGCGTATCCCCCACTTGCCGGTCGCCTCGTCGAGCACCACCCGCAGCTCGGTGTTGACGCTCTCTCGCGCGGTGAGCGTCGCCTCAAGCGAAAGCCCGCCGATCACGTTGCGCAGCGTGGTGACGGTCAGCTGCTCGATCGCCTGCAATGGATTGGCGATTTCATAGGTCGCCGAGCGCGGGTCGGTGATCGTGAAGTAGAGCACCGTCTCGATTCCCACGACGACGTTGTCTTCGGTGATGACCGACTGGGGCGCGAAGTTGACGACCTGCTCGCGCAGGTCCACGAGCGGCTTCACGCGATCGATGAACGGGGTGACGATCGTGAGGCCCGGCTCGAGCGTGCGGCTGTAGCGACCGAGCCGCTCCACCACACCCGCCCGCGCCTGCGGGATCACGCGAATCGTGCGCGCCGCCACGATCAGCGCGAACACGACCACTACGACTACGACGATGAGAGCGACCATAAGGGTTGTCTCTTCCTTTCTATTGGGCCTGGCCCAACAAGTGTCTCAGTGCATGACGAGAGCTGTCGCGCCCCTTATTTCGACCACTTCGACTCGTTCGCCTGCATCGAAGACCTGATCTTCGTCAAAGCTGCGTGCCGTCCACACCTCGCCATCGATCTTCACACAGCCAACCCCCTCGTCGTTGGCTATCCGCTCGAGCACGATTGCCTTGCGCCCGACGAGCGCCGCCGCGCCCGTCCTGATCGCCGGTGGCAGCCTGCGATGGCGACACGCAACCGGGCGCAGCGTCCCGAACACGATCGCCGAGGTGATCAGAAACACGATCGCGGACAACAGCACACCGACTCCGAGCAAGCTCACGATTGCGGCCAGCGCCGCTCCTGCGGCGAACGGCGCCAGATAGAAGCCACCCTGGTGCATCTCGCCCACGCCCAGGCCACAAGCGGCGACCAGCCAGATGATCCAAGCATCCATGATCTGATTATGCCTCGGCAACCAACGCGCGCGCGAAATCTTCTGCATCGAACGGTCTCAAGTCCTCCAATTGCTCGCCGATCCCAATTAGCTTCACAGGCAAATCAAGCTCGCGTACGATCGCGATCGCGATCCCGCCTCGTGCTGTTCCGTCGAGCTTTGTGAGCACGATTCCGCTCACCCCAGCCGACTCGGCAAACATCTGCGCTTGACGCAAGCCGTTTTGACCTGTTGTCGCGTCAACGGTCAGCAGCGTCTCGTGCGGCGCTCCCTCCAGTTGTCTTGAAATCACTCGCCGCACCTTTGCGAGCTCTGCCATCAAGTCGTCCTGAGTATGCAATCGCCCGGCGGTATCGACGATCACAACGTCGACATCCTTTGCGCGCGCCTGCGCGACCGCGTCAAACGCGACAGACCCCGGATCCGAGCCTTCCGGGCCGGTGACGATCTCACAGCCCGCACGAGCCGACCACTCTTCCAACTGCTCGGTGGCGGCTGCGCGAAACGTGTCCGCCGCGGCAAGCATCACATGCAGACCGAGCTCCTTGTGCAGGTGCCAGGCTAGCTTGCCGATCGTCGTCGTCTTGCCCGTGCCGTTGACCCCCACGACCATGATCACCGTCGGCTTAGCGCGAATGTCGATGCGGTCTCGCTCGCTGCGCGCGGTGTCGGCCAGCAGCTCGATCAGTCGCTCAGACAGGACCTCGCCGCTGGTCAAACCGTCCTCGGTGGCTTCGCGCTCCAGCGTCTGGACTATCGACGCGGTGGCGCTTGCGCCCACGTCCGCGATGATCAACGCTTCCTCCAGGCGTTCCCAGGTCTGCTCGTCAAGCGTTGCAAACAGCGTCGCTTGGATCTCCGATCCGAGCGCCTGCCGTGTCTTTGAGAGGTTTTCCCGCAAGCGCTTGAAAAGTCCACGACGACGCTCTCCACCCGTCCTTGCGTCTGTCGGGGCCAGCGCCGGCGCGTCGGTGATGAACAGCTCAGACCAGTCGCGTGACATGAAGCGTCTAGGCGACCGGAGCGATTTGCGGCGGCTTATCGACCGGAGTTACTCGTAGTCCGTCCACCGGAGCCACTGGCGATGGCGGCTCCTCCTTGGGGAGCCGCCGCGAGAGCACCTTGGAGACACCGTTGTCGGCCATCGATACTCCATACAGCCAGTCGGCTGCCTCCATCGTTCGCTTCTGGTGTGTGATCACGATGAATTGAGCGCGGTTGGCGTAGCGGCCCAGCAGGGTGAGGAAGCGATCGAGGTTGAGGTCGTCAAGTGCGGCCTCGACCTCGTCGAGCACGTAAAACGGACACGGGCGCGCCAAAAACACCGAGAACATGAATGCGAGCGCTGTCATCGACTTCTCTCCACCGGAGAGCAGCGACAGTCGCTTGGTGGACTTGCCGGCCGGGGTGATCTCGATCTCGACCCCCAGCATCTCCTCAGACTCTTGCTCCTCGGTTTCGTCCTCAAGCTCCGCGACTGCCTCGCCGTCTGGGCTTTCGCCGTCCTTGGGTGCCGGCTCGCCGCCGAGCACTGCTCGTGGCGTCTGTTCGTCCTTGACGAGCCGCAACCGTCCGCTGCCACCCGGGAACACATCGCCGACAAGCTCTTCGAAGTTACGAGCCGCCGCACTGAAGGTCTCGCTGAACGTCTCGTGGATCTGACGGTCTGTTTCGCGGATGACCGCGCGCAGCTCACGCAGCGCCGTCTCCAGGTCTGTGCGTCGCTCCTCCAGCTCCTCGACGTGCGCGATCGCCTCCGCATACTCCTGTTGGGCAAGCGGGTTGACCGGGCCAAGCTGTTCGCGGCGGCGCACCAAACGCTCGAGACGAGCCCTCAGCGCCTGTTGCTGCTCTTCGTTCAACGGCTCGAGCGCCTCGTCTGTACTGGCCGTCTCAGTGTCCGTTTCGTCGGCTCCCGCGTCGTGTGAGTGAACCTGCTCAGACGCCGACTGCTCGGACGTGGCACGCTCGGCAACGTTAGGCAGTGGAACCTCTAGACGCTCTGAGACGGTACGCAGCTCCTCCAGGACCTCAGCTGCATGATCGCGCAGGCGCTGTGCCGCGACCTCCGCGCCCGTCACCGCCTCGCCCTCGATCCGCAGCGCCGCCTGGATCTCAGCCTCCTCGCGCGCGCACTCGCGCAGCTCGGCCGACACCTGCTCGCCCGCCGCACGATGCTCGCTCAGCAATCCCTCCAGCTGGTCCAGCAGCGCAGCGATCCCCTCACCGGCGCTAGCGAGCACAGCGGCAAGACGCTCGGCGCGTGGAGCCAGCTGCAGATCGGCGGTACGCTGGGCTCGCAAACGCTCGATCCGCCTGGCGCGCTCGACGCGTTCGACCTGCCTGCGCTCGGCCTGCCTGCGCTCGGCGGCAAGTTCGCCCTGCAGCTCAGCACGGCGCACCGCAAGCGGTCCTTGCTCTGGCGCGGCCTTGCGCTGCTCGATCAACCAGGCCGCTTTGCGCTGAGCCTCGCGCGCCTCTCCGAGGCGTCGCTCGCCTTCGCGCAACGCTCCATCTGCGCGGTCGCGTGCCTCATTTGCCTCGCGGGCGCGCTCCAGCGCCCGCTCGACCAAAGCTCTCGTCTCATACTCGCCCGCCACCGCCTGCTCGCTCTGCTCGATCAGCCGGTCGCGCTCGTTGCGGCGCGCGAGCACCCGCTCGGCGCCGCCTTCGGTCACCTGACGTAGCTCACCCCACTGGGCAAACAGCACCCGTCCTGAGCGCGTGCTCGCGACCCCGCGGAAGCCATCGCCTAGATCCTCGAGGCTCTCCACCACCCATGCGTCCGCAAGCAGCTTTCCGGCCAGCTCCAGCACTGCCGCCGAGCCTCCCAAGAGATCGATCAGCCTGATCGCTCCCGGTGCGGGCAGATCACCGACATTCGCCTTCGCCTCGCCCTGCTCGCTCTCCTGGACCTGAGCGACGGATTGCTCATCCGCGCTCGCCTCGCCTGCCAGCAGTGCCACGCCGCCGTCCGGGCCAGCACCGTCAAGCAACACACGGGCGCTGTCCATGTCGCGCACAAGCGCCCCGTCGAGACGACCGCCTAGCGCCGCCGCGAGCGCCAGCTCATAACCAGGCTTGACCTGCAACGCCTCGCTGAGCGCGCGCGGCGAACCGGCCCCCGAGGGGCGGGTGGGATCCGAATTCGCGTGACTACGCAGGAACTGATTTGCGGCCGCAAGCTCGGCTCCTACCTTCGCCGCCTCGCGCCGCGCCGCCTCAGCCTGTGCTTCGGTCTCTCGCAACGCGACACGCGCCTGCTCGGATAGCTCGTCGGCCTGCTCGCGTGCCTCGCGTGCCGCCTGCGCCTGCTGCTCGAGCTCGCCCACCCGCTGCGCAGCCTGTTCACGCTCCGCTTCGAGCCCCTCGATCTCGAGCTCCAACTGTTGCTCGCGTTCACGACCAATGCTCACCAGCTCAGCCTCCAAGGCACGCACGCGATCCTCGCTTGCCGCCTCGTCGACTCCAAGCAAGTCTTTGCCCGTGGCACCGTCGGCGAAAGCGTGTTCCAGCGCTCCCAGCTCGATCTCGATACGACTTGCGCGCTGCGCTACGGTCGCCGCGGTGGCCGCTGCCTGCTCGCCTCGCATCTGCAGTCGCTCACGGGCCGAGCGCGACTCATACACACGTCGCGCCAGCGCATCGTGGCGCTCGGTACGCTCGGCCAGAGCGCTCTCAGCCGCTCCGCGCCGCTGAACGATTGCTCGCAGGCGTGACTCGATCTGCTCGCGTGCCGCCCTGGCAGCCTGCACACCTTCCTCGGCCCCGGCAAGCTGCTCGCGCGTAGCCCTGACCGCCTCGCGGGCAAGCTCGAAGCGTGCCTGCAGCATCTGGTGCTCGAGACGCTCGTGCAACTCGGCGGCCTCTGCCTGACGCTTGAGCGGGCGCAGGCGCGTGCGCGCCTCACGCTCCACATCGAGCGCGCGGTCCAGGTTCTCCTGGGTGCGCTCGAGCTTCAGCTGCGCGCGACGACGGCGCTTGCGGTGCTTGCCAAGTCCCGCAGCCTCCTCAATCAACAGACGACGCTCGCGCGGCTTTGAGGTCACGATCGCCTCGACCCGCCCTTGGGAGATGACCGAGTGGGTCTCCTTGCCAAGGCCCGTGTCGGACAGTACCTCGATCACGTCCACCAGCCGGCAGCGCGCGCCGTTGAGCCGATACTCACCCTCGCCCGAGCGGTCGAGTCGCCGCACGATCGAGATCTCCGAGAGCGGTAGGTCCACCGTCTCGTCGGAGTTGTCGAGCACAATCTCCACCTCCGCGGAGCCGCGCGCCTGCACGCCGCGCCCCCCTCCGAAAATCACGTCCTGCATCGACTGGCCCCTGACCGCCAACGGCGACTGCTCGCCCATCGCCCACAAGAGCGCATCGGTGACGTTTGACTTGCCCGAGCCGTTAGGTCCCACCACCACGCTCACACCAGGCCCGAAGTCGAGTTTGGTGCGATCGGGGAACGACTTGAACCCCTTCATAGTGAGCGACTTCAGGTGCATCGGCCGACCCTACCCCTCGCGTGATTCGCTCGAGCACGATCTATGGTCGTCGGCTCGGCACGGGTATGCAGGGCAAGCAGGGCAATTGATTGATATCCCACCCACCCCGCGCAGTGTGCTCCGCACACAAGTGACTGAGGACGCCGCCCGGCGCCGCCATGCGTGCCCGTGCGGCTCATGGCTTGGCGAGGCTCTCTAGCGCCTCGCTGGCGGCCTGTTGCTCGGCGTGCTTCTTGCTGCGCCCGCGACCGCTGCCGAGCGCACGACCCTCCACCAGGGCCGCTACCACGAATGTTCGGTCGTGCGGTGGTCCATACTCCTCGGTGACCTCGTACTCGATCGTCTCTCCGCGCCTTGCCAGCGTCTCCTGAAGTGCGGACTTGAAGTCCAGCGGATGCTTTAGCGCATGCTCGATCTCCGGTGCAAACGCCTGTACCACCGCCTCGGCGGTGCGCTCGTAGCCGGCCTGCAGGTAGCACGCTCCGATCACCGCCTCGATCACCGACGCGAGCACCCGCTCGGTCTGCAGCGAGCCCACCGACTTGCCGTCCCCGCTCTCCGGCGCGGCGGCTCGCATTCGCTCCTCCACGCGCAAACGTTCGGCTACCGCCCGGCATGAGCGTCCTGACACAGCCTGCGCACGGATCTTCGTGAGCCGTCCGGCGCCAAAGCGCTCCGCTTCCAAACGCGGATACAGGTGGGTGGTGACGGCCAATGCGAGAACGCTGTCGCCGAGAAACGCCAGTCGTGTGTAGGAGTCGCTGCGTCGTTCTGTCCATGATGCGTGCGTAAACACCTGACGCGCCAGGTCCTCGGGCAGTTCCTCGAGCAACGATCTCAACAGATACATGCTGCATCGCCGTCCCCCAAAGCCCGTGAATGGACACGTAGGGCAAGCTGAGCAAGGAATTGATGGCCCGCCCACCCCGCGCAGTGTGCTGTGTACATATGCTGGCCGATTGGAGATCCCGTCGATCTCCAATCGGTAGGACGCCGCTCAGCGCCGCCATACGTGTCCATGCACTCATCCATCGCTTGAGTTTGCCACTACGAAATCCACGGCCTGACCGACCGTCAGGATCTCAGACGCTTGCTCGTCTGAGATCTGCACCCCGTAGGTGTCCTCCAGCTCTTGTACGAGTGTGTACAGGTCCAGCGAATCCGCTCCAAGATCGTCCTTGAAACGGGTCTGCTCTCCGATCTGATCGGGATCGAGGTCGAGCTCGTCGGCCAGATGAGCCTGAATCAGGATGAACACTTGCTCGCGGTTCATTCGCCTGCCAGGCTAGCCGGATCGGCGGATAGAGGACCCGCCCGCCCCGCGCTCCTCAGTGCGCCCGCGGCGTGGAGCGCGACATAGGTCCTACCCACGACGTCTTCACGCGCGCCCCGCTCTGCGCGCAGGATCGCCTGCGCGAAGCCGCGCCTGCCGAAGCGCCCGTGCGGGATCACCGCGAGACGGCGTAGTCCCAACAGGTACGCCCCGCCCGCAGCTTCAGGATCGATCTCGTCGCGAAAGCCTCGCAGCGCTGGGCGCAACAGGATTCCGCCCAGCTTGCTCCGCGTTGAGGAGACTGCGGCGTCTCTGACCGCACCGAGAATCGTCTGGGAGACGCCCTCCATCAGCTTTAGCGCGATATTGCCGGTGAATCCGTCGGTCACGACCACATCTGCCACTCCGCTCACGATGTCGCCACCCTCGACGTTGCCGACGAACCGCAATTGGCCATCGTTTGCGCGCTTGGCGAGCTCGGCGCCAACCCTCACCACCAACTCGCTACCGCGCTCGGCCTCCTCGCCGTTTGAGAGCAGGCCGACGCGCGGATGCTCCACCCCAAGCACGACGTTCGCAAACGCGGCACCCATGAACGCGAATTGCAGCAGATGCTCGCTGCGTGCCTGCGCACTTGCTCCCACGTCCAGCAGTGTTACGGGATGGGCGAGCAGAGGCCCCGGAACAGGGATCGGCAAAGCGAGCGCGGGACGGTGCACACCGTGCGCGCGCTTGACGTTGAAAAGCGCTGCAGCCAGCGCGGCTCCGGTCCCTCCGGCACATACGAGCGCCTGTGCGCGATCTTCGGCGACGGCCCTGGCGGCTTGCACAATCGACGCTTGCGGAGTTGCGCGAACCGCACGTGCTGGGTCCGGGCTCTTGGCAACAGACAGAGGCGCGTCTATGACCTCGACACCTGACCTCTGGGATGGAGGGATCTGCATTTCCTCGGCTGGACCAAACAGCAGCACCCGCACGCCCTGCTCGGCTGCGAGCATAGCGCCCGCCGCCACCTCCGCGGGACCCATGTCGGCGCCGTTGGCGTCAACCGCCACGACCAGCCGCGCGGCCCCGTCGATGGCCGGCGTCGCGCGGCCCTCAGCCGTGCTGCTCACGCGCGAGGCTACTCGTGATCGTGATCGTGGCCGTGCGCATCGTGAGCCACGATCTCACGTCCAGCGTACGTACCGCACACCGGACACACGCGGTGCGGCCGACGCGGACTGTGACAGCGCGGGCACTCATTCACCGAGGGAGCGTCGATCTTGTGATTGGCACGGCGCAGCGAGGTGCGGCTGTGCGACTGCTTTTTCTTGGGAACCGCCATCGGCTGGACAGGCTAGCAGTCCTACTCGAGCTTTAGCTCGCTCAGGCCTACCATCGAAACAGCCGGCAGACCGTCAGATATTTTCTTGGTAGGCCCTTAGCTTCGCCCAGCGCGGGTCTGGTGGGCGCTCGTGTGTGTGCTCGGGACCGGTCTCGTTGAGATCGGCGGCGCACACCGGACACAGCCCAGCGCAGTCCTCGCGACACAGAACCTGCGCTGGGAGCGCCAGGAGGAGCGCGTCCCTAGTCCAGGCCGCCAGGTCGAGCGTCTCATCATCCATGTAGGGGCTCGACAGCTCCTCGCCGCCCCCGGGCCGTTCGACCTCGCGTGCGTCCACATCAACGTACGGCGCGGCGTCCTTCAGACAGCGCATGCATGCACCCTCGATACTCGCGCCAAAGCGCAGTCGCAACGCATATCCGTTGCCGGTCATGCGCGACACATCGAGTCTCACCGGTATCGCCGCAGGCGCCACCTGATAGTGCTCGCCTCCCAGCGCAAGCGGCTCGACGTGCACCGCTGGCTCAAAGCGCCGACCCTCGCCGGCGCTCAGGCGCAAGCCACCGAGGTCGAGAAGGTCCGTCACGCTAGACATCCCTTCAGATTAGTAAGAGGCTGCGATCAGCCGACCTCGTGCAGCTCGCGCTTGAGCACCTTGCCCGTTGCATTGCGCGGCAGCTCCTCCACGAACACGACTTCGCGCGGCACCTTGTAGCGCGCGAGATTGTGCTTGACGTACTCCTTGACAGTTTCCTCGTCCAGGCCAGATCCCTCGCGCGCGACCACGAACGCCTTTAGCCGCTGTCCAAATTTCTCGTCCTGCACACCGATCACCGCGGCCTCTTCGATCGAATCGTGATCGGCGAGCAGATCCTCGACCTCGCGCGGGAACACGTTCTCCCCGCCTGAGACGATCATCTCGTCGTCGCGCCCATCCACGAACAGTCTCCCGGCGCTGTCGATGTGGCCCATGTCGCCGGTGCTCATCAGCCCGTCGACGATTTCCTTGCCGCCACCGCCGGTGTAGCCCTCGAAGACCATCTCATTGGCGGCAAAGATACGTCCGCGCTGCCCTTGAGGGACCTCATGACCCTGCTCGTCGAGCAGTTTCACGACCGTCCCCAACGGAGGCTTGCCGGCGGTGCCCGGTGCGCGGCGCAGGTCCTCGGGGGTCGCGATCGTGGCCCACGCGACCTCGGTGGAGCCGTACAGGTTGTAGAGCACGTCGCCGAAAGTGTCCATCACGCGGGTTGCCAGCTCCCCCGGTAGCGCAGACCCACTGGCGGCGATGATCTTCAGCGAGCCGGTGTCGTACTTGGCGATCGTCTCTGGGGGCAGCTCCAGGATGCGTTGCAGCATCACCGGCACGACCGCCAGTGCGGTGGCACGGTGCTGTGCGATCGCCCGCAAGGTCTCCTCGGGGTCAAAGCGGCGGCGCAACACGATCGTCGAAGACAGAGGCAGAGCCAGCGTGAAGTGTCCGAAGCCCCAGGAGTGGAACATTGGCGCGGCGATGACGGTCGTCTCGCGCGCCTTCAAGGGGATCTTCGAGAACAGCGCTGCCAACGGCTCGACAGAGTCGGGCTGTTTGCGCGCCGCGCCCTTGGGTGTGCCGGTCGTGCCGGAGGTAAGGATCACGACACGACCGGGCTTACCGGGAGGGGTCAGCTCGGTCTTGCTGCCTTTGACGATGAGGTCCTCCAGCAACGGGTCGGCCGGCTGCGTCCCTGGCTCGGTCCAAGCGGCGAAGCGCTTGCGGCCCTCGCCGCCGTCGCCCACGAGGTTGGCGAAGTCGGCGTCGTAGACGAGCCCGGCCGGGTTCTCGCGGCGCATCACGTCGGTGATCTGCGGGCCTGCGAAGGCGGTGTTCAAGTACAGCGCGCTCGCCCCAAGCTTCGAGCAGGCGACGGTCGCCTCGATGAAGCCGCGATGGTTGCGGCACATGATCGCCACGCCGTCGCCTTCTTTGATCCCGGCGGCCCGCATTTCGTGGGCGAGCGCGTTGGTGCGCAGGTGGATCTCTTCGAAAGTGAGCGTGCCGCGCTCGTCGATCAATGCCGCCCTGTTAGGAAAGCGCGCAGCCGAGCCGGTGTAGGCGGCGGCGGGCGTCGGTCCCCAGCGCTTCAGCGCGCGGACCGACCTGACTGCCCGATCTGGCCTGACCGGCGCGAGGATGCCGGTCCCCAGGAAGACCTTGGCGACTTCGAGCCGATACTTAAGCGGCGAGCTCACGCGGGCACCCTACCCAAAATGCGGTCCCCCGCGCGTGCGTGCGTGCGCCGATGGGAAACACCGAGAGGCGCACTCAGCCGTCCATGCCAGCCCGATTGCCGGCAACTACGAAACTTCGGCGGGCTCGTCCTTGCCCTGCAGGCGCTCGCGCCCGCGCTGCACGGCGGCGATGAACTTCGACAGGTTGACCTCGAGCGTGCCAAGGATCTCATCGGCGTAGTCCTCCGCGCCAAGCCTGATCTCGCGCTCGCGCGCCCTGGCGTCCTCGACGATGTCCTCGGCGGCACGCTCGGCTTGCTTGGTGACCTCCTCGTCGCCCACCAGTTTCTCCTGGCGCTCGCGCGCCTCCTTGACGACCCGCTCGGCCTCCTTCTTGGCCTCGGCGAGCATCTCCTGACGCTCCTTGACGATCCAACGTGCCTGCTTGATCTCCTCGGGGATCGTCGCGCGCATCTGGTCAAGAAGGTCATAGATCTCCTCCTTGTCGACCCTCACCTGGTCTGTCATTGGCACAGACTTGGCGTTGTGAACCAGATCGTCGAGCTTGTCGATCAGCACGAGAACGTCCATCAGCTGTCACCTCTGTGGCACGTCTTGCGCCACGACTTATGAGCAAAGTTGTCTCTCAAGATGCGTCTCACGTCACCAAAGTTCGTCAGCGCCGCAACTCTTCCTGCAAGCGCGTCGCCACCTCTTGGGGCACCAGATCGTCAATTCTCCCACCAAACGTCGCGAGCTCCTTTACTCCGCTCGAGGATAGGAAACTGTACTGCGGGCTGGCCATCAGATACACCGACTCTATCTCGGGATCCTGCCTGCGGTTGAGCTGGTTCATCTCAAACTCGTACTCGAAGTCCGAAATTGCCCGCAATCCCTTGACGATCGCCTTCGCGCCGACGCTCCTGGCGAACTCCACCACCAGCGTGTTGAACGGCTGCGCACGCACTCCACGCAGATCCTTGATTGCGTTGGCGATGAAGCTCATCCGCTCCTCGATCCCAAACAATGTCTTGTCCTTGCGAACCGAGCGATTGACAACCGCAACCACAACCTCGTCGTATAGAGCCGCCGCCCGCTGGATCACGTCCAAGTGGCCATTGGTGATCGGGTCATAGGAGCCCGGACAGACGGCTATCGACTTCTCAACGCTCATGATCGTCCTTGCTTGAGGTCTTGGGACTCTGCACGCTATCCATCCTCGCCCTCAACGGGCAGGCGGTGGATTGTGATTGTTGTGTCTCCATAGCGCCGTCGTGTGATCGTGTGGAGCGCCAGCTCCACCGGCGCCCGTCGATCGCTCTCGGCCACAACGCGCCCTTCGGGGCTGAGCAGCGTCGGCAGAAATGCCGACAATCCGCTCTGAAGCTCGTTCGCGTGCCTGTAGGGAGGATCGACGAACACGAGATCGTATGTCTCGCCGCGCTCTCGTGCGGCGCGCAGCGATCCCAGGGCATCGCCAACACGCACGCTTGCCTCGCCTTCGTCGAGCTCCAGTGCGGCCAGATTTGCCCTCAGAGCCGCCACCGCGCTCGCATCGCGCTCCACAAACACGACCCGCTCGGCGCCCCTGGAAAGCGCCTCGATGCCGAGTGCGCCAGTACCGGCGAACAGGTCGAGCGCGACGCTCCCCTGGATGTCGCCAAGCATCGAGAAGAGCGCCTCGCGCACACGATCTGAAGTCGGTCGCGTCGTGCGCCCGCTCGGCGCTCGCAAACGCCGCCCACCGAGGCGCCCGGCGATCACCCTCATGCGGGGATCGGCCGCAAGGCCTCCGCCCCAAACGCATCCTCCAGCGCCCTGCCGAGGAGGCTGTGCATCGGACCGGCGAGCTCGGGGTCGAGCGCGAGGATCTCCCGTGCGCGCGCTCGAGCTCGCTCAAGCAGATCTGAGTCCTCGGGCAGGCTCGCGAACTTGAACTGCCCGAGCCCCGACTGACGTGTGCCCACAAGCTCGCCCTCCTTACGCAAGCGCAGGTCGATCTCGGCCAACTTGAAGCCGTCGGAGTGCTTGGCCAGCGCCTGTAGTCGCAACGAGCCAGGTGGTCCGGCCAGCAGACACGTCGAGCCATGCTCGCCGCGTCCCACGCGCCCGCGCAACTGGTGCAACTGTGAGATCCCAAATCGCTCGGCGTTCTCGATCAGCATCACGGTCGCGTTGGGCACGTCCACGCCGACCTCGATCACGGTGGTCGCGACCAGCACATCTGCCTGCCCGGAGGCAAACGCCTCCATCGCCTGCTGCTTCTCGCGCGGGCGCATTTGGCCGTGTAGCAGCTCCACGCGACGACCGGCAAGCTCTCCATGGCGCAAACGCTCGAACTCCGCAGTCGCCGCGCGCGTATCCCCCAATTGGCCCCCGGTATTGGAGAGAACCCGCGGCTCGCCAGCGCTTGAGCGCGCCTCGCCGGTGCTCACACCCACCCCGCCCTTCACCTCCGTGCGCCCACCTTCCGGCGCCTCTTCGACAAGTGGACAGACCACATAACCCTGACGGCCGGCATCCAGCTGCTCGCGCAATAGCCGGTATGCCTCGGCGCGTCCGTCCATTCCCTCCACGATGCGAGTGTCGATCGGCTGGCGTCCATGCGGTAGCTCGCGCAGCATGCTGCGATCCAGGTCGCCGTGACGCGCGAGCGCGAGTGTCCTTGGGATCGGAGTCGCTGTCATGTGCAGCATATGAGGCGGTCTGGCGGATTGCTGGTTTTCAAGACTCGCGCGTTGGCGCACTCCGAAGCGGTGCTGCTCGTCAACCACGGCCACCGCCAGCTCACGGAAGCGCACGCCCGGCTCGATCAGCGCGTGCGTGCCCACGATCAGCGACAGCTCACCGCTTGCCAGCCGCCCCATGATCCCCTCCTTGCGCCGTGCAGGAGTCGAACCGGTAAGCAGTTCGCAGCGCACGCTCTCTGCACCAAGTAGTCGTTGTAGGGTCGCGAAGTGTTGTTCGGCGAGTGTCTCAGTCGGCGCCATCAGCGCTGCCTGGGCTCCATGCTCGACCGCGCGCAGCATCGCGTGCAGCGCCACCACAGTCTTGCCGCTGCCCACGTCTCCCATCAGCAAGCGCTGCATCGGCCGCGTCTGTTCCAGCTCGCCGGCGATAGTCGCAATCGCTCTACGCTGATCACCAGTCAGCTGGAACGGCAGTCCTTGCCTCAGCCATCGCTCGCTGAGCGTCGGCGGATCCCGAAGCGCCCGGGCGTGTGCCTGCTCGGCGCGGCGGTCGCGACGCATGAGAAACACGAGCTGTGTCAGCAGCAGCTCTTCGAAGGCGAGCCGCTTGAGACCCTCGCGCGACGAATCCTCGGAGCCACCGAAGTGCATCGCGCCGAGTGCCGCGCCGCGCTCAGGCAGACGCTCGGCCACCCGGACCGCGGCAGGCAGCGGCTCAAGCACCTCCTGCAGGCCGTCTCGAGCCTCGCGCACGAGCGCCAGGATCTGGGTCGAGCTGACGCCGTCGGCGGCGGGATAATGCGCAACCGAGCGAGCCTCCCCGGAGCCGACGGCTGAGCCAACCGCATGATGGGACACGCGGAAGCGCCCCCCTGAGTCGGCCTTGCCGTGCAGCACCAAGTGGGTACCGGGCGGATAGCTCTTGACAAGCCAGGGCTGATTGAAGAAGGTCGCTCGCATCGAGCCCGTCTCGTCGAACACGCTCGCCTCAACAAGCCCGCGCATCCCGCGGCGGCGGACCTGCCGGCCCGCGATCGAACGCACCTGCACAGCCACGGTCGCCTGATCGCCGGCGCGCAACTCTCTCAACGTGCGCGCCTCACGATGATCACGCGGCAGGTGTTCGAGCAACTCCCCCAAGGTGCTCACTTCAAGGGCGGCCAGCCCGTCGGTGAGCCTTTTGGTCGGAAGCTCAAGTGCGACCTGCAGGCGCGAGGGTCGCGGCCAGCGCACGGGCGCGGCCAGCAACTGCGCGTGGGTCAGTCGTCCGCCCGCGAAGGCGGCGGGAGGCGATTCTTGCCCATTACTCAGCAGCGAGCAACCACCAATAGGCTGGTTGACCACCGTCGCGAAGCTCGAGCTCGACATGACCGTCCATGATGCCCTCCAGCTCAGACAGCTCCAGCGGCGCGCCGGCGCCAGCGAGCACGCTGATCAGCTCGGCATCGGCGGCAAGTGCGCGCAGCACCGCCAGCAGTGTCTCGCGCGGCTCGCCCCAGGCGATCATCTGCTCCTCGACGAATCCGACCGCATCACCTTGCTCAAAGCGACCCTGGATGTCTGCTCGCGCCGCCTGCGCCACCGAGCCGGTGCGCAGCGCGCCGAGCGCTTCCTCCACCGCCCGCGCGTTCTCCTGCACCCCGCGGTCGCTCTGCAGCGCCACAGCTGCGGCGAGTCCCGCCTGCTGGCTTGTGCAAGGCACGACCATCACCTGCTTGTCCGACAGCTCCGCGGCGCGCTCGGCGGCCATCACGACATTGGCGCTTCCGGGCAGCACCACGACCTCCTCTGCTGGCACCTCGTGGATACCGGCAAGCAGCTCATACGTGGACGGGTTCAACGTCGGACCGCCGTCGATGGTGTGCACGCCAAGCTCCTTATACAGCCCTCTGAGGCCATCTCCATTGACCACCGCGAGGGCCCCGCAGCGCGGGCGCGGGCGAGCGTGTTGGCTGTCCCCCGTACCCATCGCACGCATCCCGGCCCCCTCAGCCGCGATCCGCGCACCGTTTGTCGAGCTCGCGCCATTTACCCATGCCACACCGTTTGCCACATCGCTTACCGCCAGACGCCGGTCGCGCTCGGCGACCTGAGCTCGCATGTCCGCCACATCGAGGTGCGACACCTCGCCGACATCGTCAAACAAGGCCGTCGCACGCTCGGGCTCATCGGTGTGCAAATGCACCTTCAGCGTTGTGGGATCGCCCACCACCAGCACCGAGTCGCCAAGCGTCTCCAGAGCCGCACTGAAGCTCGACGCTTGGAGATCGTGACCGGTGACGGCAAAATTGGTGCAGTAGCGGTAGGTACTGGAGCTGTGCTCGGGATGGGTTATCTTGGCGGGCGCATAGTGCTCCAGCTCAGGCGGTTCCTGTCCTCGCAGCACCGCCACCACTCCGGCGAAGATGATTGTGAGGGCGTGTCCGCCCGCGTCGACGACGCCTGCGTTGCGCAACTCCGCCAGCAGTTCCGGCCCTCGCTTTACCGACTGCTGACCGGCGGACACTGCGCGTTCTAGCGTTTCGGCGATCGCGAGATCCTGCTCGCTTGGCTCGGTCGCGGGCGCCAGTCGTCCGCCCTCCTGACTGTGGGCGACGTCGGTCACGATGCTGTGGGCCATGGCGCGCGCCACGGTAAGGATCGTGCCCTCAGCCGGATTGCGCACCGAGGTGTAGGCGCGGTCGGCGGCGTTTGCCAGCGCCGCGCCGATCAAGGTCGCGTCGATCAGCTGACCGGGCCGGCTCACAAGCTCCTCGGCGGCGCCCCTGATCAGCTGGGAGAGGATCACGCCAGAGTTGCCTCTTGCGCCGAGCAGTGCAGCTCGGGCGACCGACTGAACGATCTCCTCACGACCGATCTCGTCGATCGTCTTTGAAGAGTCGCTGCCCTGTAGGCGGTCGAGCTCACCCAGAACGGCCTTCAGCGTGAGCACCATGTTGTCGCCCGTGTCGCCGTCGGCAACCGGGAACACATTCAGGTCGTTGACCTCCTCGCGGCGAGACTCCAGATGCGCGAGCGCGCCGGCCACCGCCGCTCTAAAGCGGATCAGGTTCGTGTCGGTCACCGGCTCTGCTCCATCGGATGCGCCCCCTCAGGCGCTCTTGACGTCCTACTCACAGCCACCTAATACACCACTACAGCCGGTCGTTACCGAATCCCAAGGAGCACCTGTAGGGTCGGGAGGCAAGTCAGGCAAGTGTCAACGGGCCCACCCACCCCGCGAAATGTGCTGGCCGAAACGGGGATGCGAGCGTAGCGAGTGTCTCCTGGCTTCGGTAGCGAGTGTCTCCCGGCTTCGGTCGACCCTACAGAGCCTTCGTGACCTTGCCGGCCTTCAGGCAGCGAGTACATACATATACGCGACGAGGCGCCTTGCCAACCAGGATCTTTACCTTCTGAAGGTTGGGGTCGAACCGCCGCTTGGTTGCGACCATCGAGTGACTGCGACTGTTGCCGAACGCGGGACCCTTCCCGCAGCTGTGACATATCTTGGCCATGAGGATGCGCAGTCTAGCCGCTCTGCAGCTCAGAGCGCAACGCGGCCATCCTCAGCACCGCTTCGGCGGCGTGAGCGCCCTGATCGCGCTTGCCTCCGCCAGCGCGGGCCAGCGCCTGCTCCATCGTCTCGCACGTGAGCACTCCAAACGCGCACGGCACGCCGGTACTGAGCGATACTTGTTGGATCCCGCGGGCGGCCTCGGCGCACACGTAATCGTAGTGGCTGGTCTCCCCCCGGATCACCGCTCCCAGACAGGCCACGCCGGCGAAGCGGCCCGATTGCGCCGCGTAGCTGGCCGCCAGCGGCAACTCGAAGGCGCCTGGCACGTCGAACACCTCCACGTCGACGTGGCCGGCCTGCGCGAACGCATCGAGCGCGCCTTTTTCCAGGCGTTCCGCCAAGCCCTCGTAGAAGCGTCCGATCGCGATCGCATAACTCATTTGCCGCGCCCGCCGTGTGCCCCTTGGGTATGCCCCTCAGGGCGCCCGCGCTCAGGTTCGCCTGCCTGGGTGGTGGGGCTCTGATCTTGGTTGGCGCCCGAATGGGTGCGCTCGGAGCGCAACAGCTCCGCGTCGAGGTTGAGGCCTTGGTGGTGCAGGATGTGACCCATCCGCTGGGCCTTGGTGCGCATATACGCCTCGTTGTGCTCGTTGGGGGCGTGCTCGATCGGGATCTGCGCGCTGACCGACAGTCCGTAGCCCTCCAGGCCCTTGATCTTCTTGGGGTTGTTGGTGAGGATGCGGATCGAGCTGAGGCCGAGGTCCACGAGGATCTGGGCACCGATTCCGTAGTCGCGCAGATCGGCCGGCAGGCCCAGTCGCTCGTTTGCTTCGACGGTGTCAAGACCATCCTCCTGCAGGCGATAGGCGCGCAGCTTGTTGAGCAGACCGATGCCCCTGCCCTCCTGGGAGAGGTACAGCAGGACGCCCTCGCCCTCGCGCTCGATCATCGCCAGCGCGGAGGTGAGCTGTTCGCCGCAGTCGCAGCGCAGCGAATGAAACACGTCACCGGTTAGGCACTCCGAGTGCACGCGCACGAGCACGTCCTCACGCCCCGCGACATCGCCCTTGACGAGCGCCACATGGTGCTTGTCGTCGACCAGCGAGCGGTACCCGACCGCGTCGAAGTCGCCGAAAGCCGTGGGCAGGCGCGTGGAGACGATCCGCTCGACGAGCTTGTCATGGCGGCGCCGGTAGGCGATCAGGTCGGCGACGGTGATCATCTTCAGCCCGTGGCGAGCGCAGTAGTCGACTAGATCGCCCACGCGGGCCATCGTGCCGTCGTCGTTCATCACCTCGCAGATCACGCCGGCCGGGTTCAGAGCGGCCAGGCGCGCGAGGTCGACCGCCGCCTCGGTCTGCCCGGCTCGCTCGAGCACGCCGCCGCCGCGGCTCTTGAGCGGAAACACGTGGCCCGGCTGGACAAGATCGCGCGGGACGCTCTCAGGGTCGATCGCGACCTGGATCGTATGTGCGCGATCGTGTGCCGAGATGCCTGTGGTGACTCCCTCGCGCGCCTCGACTGACACCGTGAACGGCGTTTCGAACGATGACTCGTTCTTGGCGGCCATCAGATCGAGCCCAAGCTCATCGCAACGCTCGGGTGTGAGGGAAAGACAGATCAGTCCACGACCCTCCTTGGCCATGAAGTTGATCGCCTCGGGAGTGGCAAATTGCGCGGCCATCGTGAGGTCGCCCTCGTTCTCGCGGTCCTCGTCGTCGCAGACGACGATCATCTTGCCTTGCCTGATCTCCTCGATCGCTTCCTCGATGGTCGCGAACGGGGTCGTTGTCTTGGACTGGCTCATATACGGGCCTCCGTCTTCAAAAGTCGCTCTACATGCTTGGCGAGGATGTCCACCTCGATGTTGACCTGGTCCCCGACCTGCGCCTTCCCGAGGTTGGTGCGGGTGAGCGTCTCGGGAATCAAGGACACCGAGAAGCGCTCCTCCTCGCCAGCCGCACCGATCTCGCCCTCCCCGCCAACCTTGCTGACCGTGAGGCTGACCCCGTCGACGGCCACCGAGCCCTTCTCCACCAGATAACGCGCGAGCTCGTCCTCGATCTCGATCTCCATCACTCGCGAGAAGCCCTCCTCGCATAGCCCCGCGACTGTGCCTGTGCCGTCCACATGGCCCTGCACGATGTGTCCGCCCAACCTCCCGTCGGCACGCAGCGCAAGCTCCAGGTTGACGGGCGATCCAGGACGCAACTGCTCGAGCGAGGAACGCCTCAGCGTCTCCTGCATCGCCTGCGCACTGAAGACGCCATCGTTGACGGCCGTCGCGGTAAGGCACACACCGTTGACAGCGACAGAATCGCCATCGGCGAGCTCGCCCGCAAGCGCCGTCGCGATCTCCAGGATCGCCCCATCGGCGTCGCGCTGGATGCTCTTGACACTCCCGAGGTCGGCTATTAGACCGGTGAACATACGCGGGACCTCATCGTACGCAGGCGGCCTACCACTCTCGCAGTCGAGCGGATATCAGCAGATCCTCGCCGACGCGATCGCAGTCGAAGGTGAGCGCCCGTAGAGCATCGGAGATGCGCTCGACGCCCTCGCCCTCCAGCGGATCGCGTGCCGTGCGCCCACCGAGCAGTATCGGCGCCAAGAACAGGCGTATCTCATCGATCTCGCCAGCGTCAAGAAACGCACCGGCAAGATGCGGCCCGCCCTCCAACAGCACCGAGGCTATTCCATTGGCACCGAGCTGGTCGAGCGCCGAGCGTACGCGCGCGGGCTCATTTTCGCCGGGGGCCACAAGCACCTGGGCACCGGCCGCCTCAAGCGCGTCCGTGTCCGCGCGAGCCGCGGCCCGCGAGACCACCACGGTCAACGGAACGCTGTCGGCGGCCGCGAGCAGCTGCGAGCCGATCGGCAGGCGCGCAAGCGAGTCGAACACGACGCGGCGCGGTTGGCGTGGGGTCTCTGCCGGGATGCCATCGGGGCGAGCGGTCAGCTGCGGATCGTCAGCCAGCGCCGTGCCGATGCCCACGACTACAGCGTCCACCGATGCGCGCCAGGTGTGCGCCAGCAATCGGCTGTCCTCGCCGCTGATCCACTGCGAATCTCCCGCGCGGGTGGCAACCTTGCCGTCGAGCGTCATCGCAGACTTGAACAAAACCCACGGTCGCCCTACACGCGCGTGCTTGCGAAACGCTTGGTTGAGCAGCCGCGCCGTGGCTGCAAGCTCGCCGTCGGCGATCACGACCTCAACGCCCTCGTCGCGCAGGATTCCAAGGCCCCGCCCGGATGCCTTCTCGGTGGGATCGTCAGAGCCGACTACCACACGCTCGATGCCGGCACGCAGGATCGCGTCGGTGCACGGAGGTGTGTTTCCCTCATGACAGCACGGCTCCAGCGACACGTATAGGGTCGCGCCGGCGAGCTCGGTCGAGCCACATGCCTCGATCGCGTTGACCTCTGCGTGCGCGCCACCGTAGCGCTCGTGCCAGCCTTCGCCAAGGATCTCCCCATCGCGGGCGACGACCGCTCCGACGCGCGGGTTCGGCTTGACCTCACCAGCTCCCTGCCGGGCCAGCTCAATCGCGCGCGCGAGGTGCGCCCGGTCTGTGTCAGTGGTTATCGCCATCGCCGTAACCAGGATAAGGGTCGTCGCGGGGAACACCGGAAAAGCTAGCCTGCGGAGCTCGCGCGAGGACGCGCGACGCCGGGGCTCAGAGCCTAGCCGGCGGCTCCCGCGCAGTGTCCGCCACGTAGGCGATATATCGTCATTTCTGGCCCGGGACGCTCGTAGGAGAGCGGGTAGTAGTCAAAAGACCAGTCGAAGCTGAACCGTGGAGGACTACTGCGCGGTGAGTAGGGCGAGACGCGATAGGCGACTTCCGCCTGAGTGGCCAGCTCGTGGTAGTAGGCACTCGCAAATGGAGCAGCGCGCGGATCGGCAAGCGCCCGACCGGACTCTGTCGAGCCGACCACCACCCAGCAGTAGCCCAGTCGCTCATACCAGCCGATCAAGGCTGGGCTGAGCGTCGTCTCATAGTCTTCAAGCGTCACTTGGTGGATCGTCTGCGGAGCGAGGCTCCCGTCGGGCGCGATCACCGACTGCAACGCCTCGTACTTCGGCCAGCGCTCAGAGCGTGAGGTGCCCTTTCCTTCTTCGATCCAGGAGTCGAGCACCACGGGCTCGACCACGATCGGGGTGCCGCGCGGCACGTGCGCGACCATCCACGCGCGTATGACGTTGCGAGTATCCGCACGCGAGAGCACGAGATCATTGTGAACGCTGTAGATGGCACCTTGCCCGAGCAGCAAGATCACGACCAGCACAGACGCACCGACAACAGCGGTCCGTCTCGCCGATGACCACCTCGGTGTAGTGGCGAGCGTCGATCCGCCGCCGGAGAAGCTGCTCGACTGTGACTGCTGAGCTCTCCTACCGTGCGCGCGATCAACGATCGCGCCTGCCAAAGTCAGCCCGAAGAATGCGCCGAGCAGACAGGCGATCGGCAAGATCGGCATCAGCCAGCGGCCAAAGTAGCGATCCTGCAGCCCCATGAACGCGAGGAACAGGACCGCCGCCGGCACGAGCAGCCAGCCGATGCGTGCATGGCGGCGCCAGATCGCGACGGCCCCGCCGAGCGCGGCGATGGCAGGTACCCAACCGAGACCCCACGAGAACGACCACAAGTAGTAGAGGATTCCGATCTCCTTCGGCGCACCGAGCTTTCCCTGGGCTTCGTCGGAGAGGTTGGATTGGTGAATCAGTTCGGAGTAGAAAAGTTTGAAGTCGAGCAGCGCATAGGGATTGGCGATCAAAAACGAACCGAGTGCGCATGCACCGGCGAGCGCGACTCCAACTACCGCGCGACGCCCGGGATGGTTGGGAATCGGGCGTCCGGAAATCGAATGGCTTGAGGTCGCGCCGATCGAATCCAGGTAGCGCGCGGCTGTGGCCGTGGCAAATGGCACGATCGCGATGCCGGCCGTGTACTTGCTCGCGCACGCCAGGCCGAGACCGATCCCGGCGAGCGCATAGTCGCGCTTTCGCCCATGCAGCATGACTCCGGCACTGCCGAAGAGCGAGAGCGTCAGCGGTAGCAGCGTGACCGCATCGTTGAGCGCGAGATGCCCATAGGAGACCGGCAGGAACGCGACCGCCTCGATCGCGGCTGCGAGCAAGCCGATGCGACGGTCAAACAAGCGAGCACCGAGCAGGTACAGCATCCACACGGCGCCGGTGCCCAGCAGCGCGACCGTGACCCGGGCCACGAGAAACACCTCTCCTGGATGCAGTTCGTATTCGTGGATGACACCATGATCGCCCCCGAACCACACGTCGAATACGAGGTGCAGGACGTAGGTGAGAGCTGGAGGATTGACGAAGTAGTGCGGGTTTAGGCCTTCGGAGAACATCCTGACGGCCTTCGGGACGAAATGACCAGCCTCGTCGATGTTGTAGACGTAGGGAAGACCCTCTCCGATCCCCCACAGACGCAGCCCGAGCGCCGTGAGCAGTACGAGAGCTAGCCCACACCAAACCAGGAGCCGAGTTGAGCCGCGCGACTCGCTCGGCCCAGACTTTGAAGCAGCTCCAGCGTCGATCGAGGCGCCCGTGGGCTCAGCGACCGTCATCGCACCGGCTCAGCAGTTGGCATACACGGCGTAATAGCGACTCGTGTATACGCGTTTGAATCCAACCGCCGGCACCTGATCGCGGGGATCGTCGCCTACATCGACGATCGCATCGACAAACACGGCTTCTCCGAGCGGATACACGGCAACGCTCCCTCGATTCAAGCGATCTTGCAGTTCGTAGTCCTTGCCGGCCGCCTGAGCGCTTGCCTGACTGCGCGCGACAATGTCGTTTTGGCCCGCGCTGCCGAGGATCCAGCGAGCGTCGGGGATCAACTTGTTGTTGGGCAGCGACAGTAGTGGACAGCGCCGCAATTGGGCTCTTACCGTGGGGGCGTGAAGCGCGGCGGCTAGACCCTCGTGAAAGTTCTCGTGGTCGGCAAGCGTTGTGCGCAAACTCGTTAGGCTGAGCGTGCTTGCCGCCGAGGCGGCCCCGTAGGCGGCGAGCACCACGGCGCCCACGATCCATAGGCGCCGCAGCGTGCTACCGGTCTCGAGCATCGACCAGCCGCCGATCGCAAGCGCACAGAAAACGAGCATCACGATCGAGGCGCCGACCATGTAGCGGTCGACCACCGACGCGCCCGCGGCCCCCTCGGCTATGAACACAAACAGTAGACAGCCAAGCACCACCAGCGGCACAAGCATGCGCCGCGGAGTCAGCCACAGGGCGATCGCCGCGCCGAGGATGCTGCCGAGCACCACCGGCAGCTTGTCGATCCGCACGGCGTAGTTCCAGGTCGCCGAGAGCACGCCCGAAAGGCCCTGGGTACGACCCAGTTCGGCGGCAAGTTCGGATGTGGAGTGGAGCGAGTAGAGCGGGTTGCCCGTGACAACGGCGTCGACGCCGACCCACAGTACGGGCGCGATTGCCGCGAGACCGAGGTAGTGCAGGCGGGTGCGGGTATCTGCGTGCCATGAGCACCACAGCCAGTAGACCCCGCTCAGCACCCACGCGTCGGGGCGCAGCAGGCCCGCCGCTGCCAGTAGGCCGAAAACCAAGGGCCCGCGTCGCGGACGCTCGATCTCAAGGGCGGTGGCCCACACGACTAGTGCCACGTAGGAGATATCCAGGTAGCCCTGTGCCGCGAGGTTCTCCACGAAGAAGCGGCTGAGCACCAGCAACCCGGCTAGCGCGCCGACGACCGGCCCGAAGCACAGTCGCCCGAGCCGGTACATGCCGGCGACGAGCGCGACGAACGAGGCAATCGAGCCGAGCACCATCAGGCGCGCCCCGCCCTGACCGAAGATCGAGCAAAACGCTCCGAAGGCAATCGCCAGCGGGTGCTCGGTGGGCGCGCGGTACACGCGAAAGTCGGGCATGTGCAAGTGCAGCAGGTCCCGCCCCCACAGCAGCGCGTAGAACGAGTCATACGTCGGATATGTGGGGAATGCCAGGTAGCCCGCGAGCGCGAGCGCGCACATCGCGCCAAATGCGAGCTTTGCCCAGGAGGATGCTTCCATCTCACGCAGCCTCTGAAATCGCACAGGAGCCGGTCCGCCAGGGTGGGTATGAGCATTCAACGTCGCGCTTGGGGTTGCCATCCGGCGCAGAGCCTATGAGAGATAGGCTTTCGGCGGTGAAGGTCATCATTCAGATCCCCTGCTTCAACGAGGCCGAGCAATTGCCCGCGACGCTCGCGGACCTGCCGCGCGCGATCGACGGCGTCGATGTTGTGGAGTGGCTGATCATCGACGACGGCTCGACCGACGAGACGATCTCGGTGGCACGTGCAAACGGCGTGGATCACATCGTGCGCCTGACCAACAACAAGGGCTTGGCGGCAGGCTTCCAGGCCGGCCTCGACGCGTGCCTGAAGCTTGGGGCCGACGTGATCGTCAACACCGACGCCGACAACCAATACTACGGTCCCGATGTGGTCAAGCTCGTGCGACCGATCCTCGAAGGCCGCGCAGACATGGTGGTGGGCGACCGCGAGGTGAGCAATATCGAGCACTTCTCGCCCTTGAAGAAGACGCTGCAGCGATTGGGCTCGTGGGTCGTGCGCCAGGCATCCTCCACCAGCGTGCCAGACACGACCTCGGGCTTCAGGGCTTACAACCGCGAGGCTGCGATCCAGATGCTGGTCGTCTCGAAATTCACCTACACGCTGGAGACGATCATCCAGGCGGGCAAGCAGCTCGTTGCGATCGACCATGTCGCGATCCGCACCAATGCCAAGACGCGTGAGTCGCGCCTGTTCCCCTCAATGGGAGCGTATGTGAGGCGCAACTCGATCTCGATCTTCCGCATCTATGCCCAGTACGAGCCATTGCGCGTGTTCTGGAGCCTGGCGGCGGTGATCGGTGTGGTCGCGCTGGGCGTATGGATTCGGTTTGTGGTCGCCTATGCCGAAGGCAACGGCAAGGGCCACGTGCAGTCGTTGATCCTCGGCGCGGTGCTGTTCATCGCGGCAGTCGTGCTGTGGGCGCTGGGAGTGATCGGAGATCTGCTGGCAGCCCAACGCGTGATGACCCAGAAGACGTTCGAGCGCGTGCGGCGCATCGAGCTTGCGCTGGACGTGGGGCCCTCTCACTATGAACCCGGTGACCGCCACGAGAGCATGCCCGCCACAGCCGACACGGCAGAAGGCGACCACGAACATGGGGTGTCGACGGACGATGGTGGTGCGGCTGACGTGTCGACGGACGGTGGTGCGGCTGAGCTGGCGCGGCGAGTGGGACGGACATGAGCGACGGAGCCACAGCGAAGTCCTCGCCGACGCTGTCGGCCGAGGGGATCGTTACCGGCAACACCTATGACAAGTACGGCTCGACCAACCCGCTGGTGCGGCGCATGATGGCAGGCTTCGAGCGCACACTCGACGAGTTCTTCCGGACCGCCGACGCGCACTCGTTGCTGGACGTGGGCTGTGGCGAGGGCGTGCTGGTGCACAAGTGGGCTCAACTGCTGGAGCCGGCGCGCGTGGTGGGAATCGACCTGGAGGAGCCCTCGATCCAGGCGGGCTGGGCCGAACGTCAGGCATCGAATCTGGAGTACCGCGTGATGCACGCCGAGAACCTGCCGTTTGCCGAGAACGAGTTCGACATGGCCACCGCGATCGAGGTGCTCGAGCACGTGCCCGATCCCGAGCACACGCTCTCTGAGATGGCGCGCTGCGCGGAGCGCCATCTGCTTGTGTCGGTGCCCCGCGAGCCGCTGTGGCGGATGCTCAATATGGCCCGCGGCGCGTATTGGTCTGAGCTCGGCAACACGCCCGGGCACCTCAACCACTGGTCCCGGCGCTCGTTTGTGCGCTTGCTCTCGCGCCATGGAGAAGTAGTGCAGACCCGCTCGCCGTTCCCCTGGACGATGCTGCTTGTCCGCCTCTAGGGGCCGCTCCTACGGCAGCGGCGCGCGGATCCTTTCGATCGGAATCGCCTCGACCGGCATCCTGACGTTTGCGTACTTCTCGATCGCAAGCCATGTGCTCGGGGAAGTTGCGGCCAAGCGCGTGGACCTGTTGTGGTCGATCATGTTCGTGATCATCTCGGTGATCTATCGACCGATCGAACAACTACTGAGCCGCACGATCGCTGACCGTCGCGCCCGCGGACATGAGCAGCACTCGGTGCGTGTGCCGATCGCGATCCAGGCGAGTTTTGCGCTTGTCTTCTTGATTCTTGCGTTGGCGCTTCACGAAGTGCTGATCGAAAGCGTGTTCGACCACTATGCGGCGCTGTATTGGGTGCTGGTGGTGGGCACGCTGGCATACGCCGCCAGCTACTTCGCGCGAGGCTGGCTGGCAGGGCATGAGTTCTTCGGGCTGTTTGGCGGCCTGGTGCTGATCGAATCGCTCTCGCGCCTGTGCTTCGCACTGGCGGTGGCGCTCGGCATTACACACGGTCAGACGGCTGTGGTGCTGGGCATCGCGGCGGCGCCATTTGTTTCGCTGGTGGTGGTGCCGCTTGCGTTCGCACGAAGGAATGAGGCCCACCCGCGCGAGCCTTACGGAGCGCCTGAGATGGAGGAGCTTGACGCGGCGCTCGCCGGGCCGGGAACCGAGGGCGTCGAGGAGGCTGTGGCCGCGGATGAGCTTTCGCTGCGACGCGGGTCGGGCTTTGCCTTTGCCGTCTCGGGTGTGATGCTTTCCGAGCAAACGCTGCTGAATGCGGCGGTTCTGACCGTGGATATCACCTCGACCAACCTGGCACTCGCCGGGATCGTGTTCAACGTGCTGCTGATCGCGCGCGCCCCATTGCAGCTATTTCAGGCGATCCAGACCTCGCTATTGCCACATCTCACGGGCCTGGAGGCGACCGAGGGACACGCGGCGTTCGCAAAGGCGATCCGTGTGACAGTGATCGCGATCGCCGCGTTCGCGCTAGTAACCGCGCTCGGATTGCTGGCGATCGGACCGCCGGTCATGAAAGCGCTGTTTGGTCAGAGCTTTGAATATGGGCGTGTGGGCCTTGCGCTGATTGGGTTGGGCATGGGCATGCACCTGACCTCTGGAGCGCTCAACCAGGCAGCGCTGGCGCGCAACCAGGCGCGCACGGCCGCCAGCTGCTGGATCGTGGCGGCGGTCGTGTTTGTGGCGTGGATGTTGACGCCGCTGGTCTCCGAAGAACTGCTGCGCACCGAGATCGGATATCTAGGCGCGACGAGCCTCCTGGCGGTGATGCTTGGGACGGTATACAGGCGCGGTACGCACACCCCTCAGATGGCGCCGGCGGCCGCCACGATCGCCCGGTAGGCCGCGGCGGGGTCGGGCTCTCCGAAGATGGCCGAGCCGGCCACGAACAGGTTGGCGCCCGCCGTGCGACAGGTTGAGACGGTGTGCGAGTCGATCCCTCCGTCCACCTGCAGAGCCACATCGTCGCCGAGGATATGGCGTAGGCGCGAGACCTTGTCGAGCGTGCGCTCAATCAGTGGCTGTCCTGCCCAGCCAGGGTTGATAGTCATGCAGAGCGCCAGATCGATCGCGGGTGCAACCTCCGCAAGCGCGCCCACCGGAGTGGCGGGGTTGATCGCGATACCCACGCACGCGCCGGTGTCGCGCACGAGGTTCGCCGCATAGTCAGCGTGCGGCGTGGCCTCGGCATGGAAGGTGATCGAGTGCGCGCCAGCCGCCAGGAATTCCTCGACCTGACGCTCGGGACGCTCGATCATCAGGTGAACATCCAGGACGCCGCCCACATCCTCCAGCTGCTCGCGCAGCGCAGAGACGACCTGCGGACCGGCCGCGATCGACGGTACGAAGTGGCCATCCATCACATCCACGTGGATCGCCCGCGCGCCGGCGTCCAGAACCTCTCTCACCTGCGCCCGCAACGCACCGAAGTCGGCGGAAAGGATCGAAGGCTCCACCCGAACGCCGCGCAGGATATCTACCGTCGCCACGCTCAGATCCTCTCAAACCACGAACTCATATGGGCATGAGCATGGAATCGCCGCAGTTATTGCACTTGAGAATAGAAGTCGACGACATGCGCACGATCGTGGAGTGCTCGCCACAGTTGGGGCATACCGACGCCAGCTCGAAGCGGTGCAGACAGTAGACGCAGCGGTAGCGCCCGGGCAGGTTGGTGGGGCGCAGCCATGGCTCCGAGCAGTTCGGACAGGCCGGCCCGAGATCGACCTTGTCTTTGGATGGCACGTCCTCCATTCTCACAACCTACCCGTAGGCGGCTCTCCCATTCGCCGCATCCGTGCGATGAAGAAGCCCGCCGTATGGTCGCGGTGGGGCATCGTCAAAAGGACCTTGGACGCTTTTGAATGGGTATGGATTTGCTGTTCGTGCATGAGGTCGTCGAGCGCGAAGTGGGAGTTCTGATTCAAGAACGATTCGATCTGTTGCTCATTCTCGGCGGCGGTGAGCGTGCATGTCGAGTACACAAGCACGCCACCCGGACGGAGTGCGTTGGCACCGGCCGCGAGAATCCGTGCTTGGATGGCCGCCAGCTGCTCGATGTGCGCGGGTGTGACCCGCCAGCGCAGGTCGGGGCGAGCCTGCAACGTGCCGAGTCCCGAGCAGGGCGGGTCGACGAGTGCACGGTCGAACACCGCGCCCTCCGGGCGCGCCATAGCGGCGTCTGAGAGCTCTACACGCACACAGTGCGCGTGCAGCCGCCGGGCGGTGTCGCTCAACGCTTTGGCTCGCGCGGGATTGCGCTCCACGGCTAGCACTTCCCCCTGGTCCTCCATCAATGCCGCCAGATGTGTGCTCTTGCCACCCGGAGCGGCGCACAGGTCGAGCACGCGCTCGCCGGGCTGGGGGTCCAGTGTGCGTGCGACAAGCATCGCGGCGCGCGATTGGGCGAGGATCGCGCCCGCGTTCCACGCAGGCGAGCCGTGAACGTCCAGTGGCCCGTCCAGCACAAGCGCCTCGCCGAGCTCGGGATCGGTATGTGTGGGCGCCCCCAGTTCGGCCGCGACCGCCACAGGATCGGCGCATAGCGTGTTGACACGCAGCGCCAGCTCGCCCGGCTCGTTGTCGGCGGCCATCAGCGCGCGGGCGTCGTGCGGTCCGAGCTCACTCCACCAAAGACGCGCAAGCCACAGCGGGTGGGAGTGCGCGATCGCGGCTTGCTCGGGCGTGTCACCGCGCAGATCGCCGAGCAGCGCGGCGGCGCCCTCGCGCGCCGCGCGGCGCAGGACGGCGTTGACGAGGTTGTGGCCGGATCCTCGCTGTGTCTTTGCCAGCTCTACGCAGTCGGCGACCACGGCGCGGTCCGGCGCGCCGTCGAGGTACAGCAGCTCGTACAGCCCCAGCCGCAACGCGCCCAGCACGGGCGCGTCAAGCCGTGCGGCGGGACGACCCGCGAGACGTTCAATCACATGGTCAAGCGTGCCGCGACGCTGGATCGCGCCGTAGGCGAGGCGCATCGCAAGCGCACGGTCGCGCGCGTCTAGATCGCGGGCCTCGGATTGCAGCGCACGATCGGCATAGGCCCCCTGCTCGAACACACGTCTTATCACCACATAGGCACAGCGCCGAGCGGGGGCGACGTGTGCGCTCACCGCTCGTGCCTTCCCTCCGAGACCACGAGCTTTCTTGCGTCCATCCTCACGCTCGCCCGGTGCGGTTGCACCGGCACGTCCACTCTTCGCAGGTCCGCCTTCGCGTCCGTCCGCTTGTGCCATCAGAGACTCGGCGGGCCGTAACCACGCAGGAAGGCCCTGGCGTCCATTGGCCGTCTGCCGGATGGCTGGACAACGAGCAGCTCGAGTGTCCCCGAGGTGCACGCGAGCAGCAGCCGGCCGTCGTTTGCATATAGGCCCACGCCGCGAGACGACGGGGTATCGGCAAGCGCAGCGCCATGAACTCCGAGCAATGCTCCGTCGGAAAGCGCGAGGCGCGCGCCGATATGCGGGTGCAGAGCGCGCACCACGCGCTCCAGCTCGATCGCGGGCTTGACGGGATCCAGCAACCGGTCGGCGGGACCGATCTTCTCCGCGTAGCTGACATGGCTCTCGTCCTGCTCGGAAAACGGCAGCTCCTCGCTGCCCTGAAGTTTGTCGAGCGCGTCGACGAGCAGCCGCTCGCCTGTTTGCTCGAGCCTGGTGAGGAGGGACCCGTATGTGTCCTCTACCAAGATCGGCTCGCGCGCGGCGAGGCACACTGGTCCGCTGTCCAGGCCCGTGGTGAGTCGCATGATCGATACGCCTGTGAGCTCGTCGCCGGCCATGATAGCGCGCTCGATCGGCGCTGCGCCGCGCCAGCGCGGGAGCAGCGACGGATGCACATTGAGCATTTGGAAATCGGACAGCAGCGGCTCCTTGACAAGCGCACCGAACGCGCACACGATCACCGCGTCGGGCTTTACGCTCGCGATCAGCGCACGCGTGTCGGAGTCGTTGACGCTGTTTGGTTGAGAAAGCTCCAATCCAAGTGCGCGCGCAGCCTCGGCGACCGGAGGCGAGGACAGCTTGCGCCCACGTCCGGCGGGACGGTCTGGGCGTGTGATTACCAGCGCCGGACGGTGGCGACCCCGCGCGCCGTCTTCGTCCGCTAGGCCCCCGAGAATCGTGGCGGCGAACTCCGACGTGCCGAGGAAGACTGTGCGCACTACACAGCGCTGGCGGCGGTAACCGCTTCGCGCATCTCGCGCATCGCCAGCTTGCGTGCCTCGCGCGGGATCCGGTCGAGAATCAGGATGCCGTCGAGATGGTCGATCTCGTGCTGGATTATGCGCGCCTCAAGTCCCTCGACCTCGACCACGATCTCCTCGCCGTGAGCATCACGCGCTCGTGCACGCAGCCGCGCCGCTCGCTCGACCTCGACATGCATGCCAGGCAGGCTCAAGCAACCCTCTTCGGCGGTCTCGAGCTCGTCGCTTGCCCACTCGATCACAGGGTTCACGAGCGCAGTCAGGGGGTCGTCGGTGTAGGCGCGATAGACGAGCACGCGGTGCAGCACACCGAGCTGGGTCGCGGCGAGGCCCACGCCGAGCGCGTCATGCATCAACTCCCCCATCTGCTCGATCTCGACGATGAGCTCATCGTCGAAGCGTTCGACCGGCAGCGCGGTCGTGCGTAGCACCGGGTCGCCGAACTTGCGCACGTGGCGCAGAGCGGCGTCGCGGCGCGCTCGGGTCTCGGGATCGAGCTCGGCGGCACTCGGCGCGCCCTCCTCGGGCTCGACCTCAGCGTCCATCATCTCCTCGTCGCTCATCGAGGCGAAGTCTAGTTCGCGGGAGCCTCGCGTCTATTGCGGGTCAACGTCGACGCTATAGCTGACGCGCGTGCGTGCTCCCTTACCGCTCGCCCGCGCCGCCGCGACCCGCTGAACGGCCTCACCGATACCGCGGATAACCGCGGAGCGGTTTGCGGTCGGCACCTTCAAGACGAGTACCTGACGCTCCTGTCCACGCAGACGAAAAAGCGATGCGGGACCCAGCACGCTCGCCTGCGCCGTGGGTATCTCGGCCCGCACGGCCTCGGCCGCGGCGCGAGCATGGGTAGCGCTCTCAGCGGCGCACACGATCCTGATCAGGCTTGAGAACGGCGGGTAGCCCAGCGTCTGGCGGCGCTGCAGCTCCCCGGCGAGGAAGCCGTCACTGTCGTGTGCGGCGGCATGCACGATCGAGCGGGCCTGCGGCGCGATCGTTTGCACCAGCACACGCCCATCGTTGCCACGTCCGACGCGTCCCGCCAGCTGTGTCACGAGCGCGAACGTGCGCTCCTCGGCACGAAAGTCGGGGAAGCGCAGCGTTGCGTCGGCGTCGAGCACGACGCCGAGCGTGACATCGGCGAAGTCGTGGCCCTTGGCGACCATCTGGGTGCCAATCAGCACTCCGGCGGGCGCCGCCTCAAAGCGGCTGAGCAGGCCGCTGACGTCCCTATCGGAGCCGTGTGTCCCACCGACCGTGTCGGCGTCCAGGCGGAACACGGGAAACCGGCCGTCGTCGAGCGCGGCGGTGAGATCGTGTTGCATCCGCTCGGTGCCTGCCCCATGACGGGCAACAGAGATCGAACCGCACGTACAGCGCCGTGGTGCGGACTCGCGATAGCCACAGTGATGACAGGCCACGATGTCACTGGCACGGTGTAGGACAAGCGCGACGTCGCAATCGGGACAGCCCCAGACGCGTCCGCATTCACGACAGGTGAGGAAGTTCGACCAGCCTCGCCGGTTGAGCAGCACGATCGCCTTGCCGCCCTTGGCGCGCACATCCGCCAGTGCCGCGGCGGTGATCGGATGCAAGCCGGGAGCCTGCTCTCGCATGTCGAGCACGCTGACGTGCGGCAGCGGCCGACCGTCGACGCGGCAGGAGAGCCGGATCACGCCCGCGGCCTCGTGCACGCTCTCCGGGCGCGGAGTTGCGCTGCCGAGCAGCAGTAGCGCCGAGCAGTCACGAGCACGCCGCGCGGCGACCGTACGAGCGTCATAGCGCGGATCGCCCTCGTGCTTGTAGGAGGAGTCGTGCTCCTCGTCTACCACAATCAGCCCAAGCCGCTCGATCGGAGCGAACACCGCCGAGCGCGGACCCACACATACACGCGCCTCCCCCACGCGCAGGCGTCGCCACTCCTCGCGGCGCTGGGCGACGGTCAACCTCGAGTGCAAAACCGCGACGGTGTCGCCGAAGCGCTCGACAAAGCGCGCCACTATCTGTGGTGTGAGCGCAATCTCGGGGACGAGCACGATCGCTCCGCGACCCTGCTGCAGTGTCTCGGCGGTGACACGGAGATAGACCTCGGTCTTACCTGAGCCGGTGACGCCCGCGAGCAAGCGTGTTCGTGCGTGTCTGGTGTGCAGCGCCCCAAGCGCATCGGCGAGCGCCGCGGACTGCCCGGCCGTTAGCGCGGGGGGCTCGGACGTGCGCGTACCCACCTGGACGTGCTCGGGACGCGCGGGTGCACTGGGAGATTTGCGCCCGCTCAGGCGGCGCGTAGCGGCGGGTGGCAACACGAGCGAGAGCGCACGGGCAAGCGTGGAGCAGTACTCCCGAGCCAGCCACTCGGCGAGCGCGACCAGATCTACCGGGACGCCGAGCTCGAGCGCGCGTAGCGGCGCCAGCAGCTTCTCCTCGGATACCTCGCTGTGCTCGGCGAGCGCTGTGACCACAGCAAGGATCTCGCGCCGCCCGAAAGGGACGACCAGCATCGAGCCGACCGTCACGGTCTCGCTCAGCTCCCCGGTCAGGCGATAGTCAAACGGCCCGCGCAACACGCGGGCCGTCGTCATCGGCTCGACCTGGGCGATCGCAGACATCCGTCCACACTAAACCCGCCGCCGGACCACATCGAGGCACGTCCGCCACGCCAAACCGAGAGCGCGAGATCTCGACGAACGCGACCGGGGTTGGGCGCTCAAAGCTTGCGAAGGCCCGACACGCGCTTCAGACGCTGGCTCCCGCAGCCGTCAGCCCGGCGGCAGCGCGCAATGTCTCGGCCTTATCGGTCTTCTCCCAGGTGAAGTCATGGTCTTCGCGACCGAAATGACCGTAGGCGGCCGTCTTCTGGTAGATCGGGCGGTGCAGTTTGAGCTCCTCGCGAAATGCCCCGGGACGCAGGTCGAAATGCTCATCGACGAGCTTTGCGATCTTCGCGCGGCCGATCTTCTCCGTGCCGAACGTCTCGACCATGACCGACACCGGGTGAGCGACGCCAATCGCATAGGCAACCTGCACCTCGACGCGATCGGCTAGGCCGGCGGCGACGATGTTCTTGGCCACCCAGCGCGCGGCATAGGCGGCGGAGCGATCCACCTTGGAGGGATCCTTGCCGGAGAAGGCGCCACCGCCGTGACGAGCCATACCACCGTAGGTATCGACGATGATCTTGCGCCCAGTCAAACCGCAGTCGCCCATCGGGCCGCCGATCACAAAACGCCCTGTCGGGTTGACGAGGAAGTTCTTGGTCAGCTTCTTCTCGTCGTAGAGCTCAGCGGGCAGCACCGGACGCAGGACGTGCTCGAACAGGTCGGGCTTGATCAGGCTCTCGGAGTCGATGCCGTCGGCGTGCTGGGTTGAGATCAGGATCTTTTCGATCTCCACGGGACGTCCGTCCTTGTAGCGGACTGTGACCTGTGTCTTGCCATCAGGGCGCAGGTAGGGCAGCACCTCGCCCTTGCGCACCTCGGCGAGGCGCTTTGAAAGCTTGTGGGCAAGCGCGATCGGCAGCGGCATCAGCTCTTCTGTCTCGTTGGAGGCGTAGCCGAACATCATTCCCTGATCGCCAGCGCCGGCAACGTCGAGCTCGTCCTCATCGGCGGGGTCGTGACGCGTCTCATAGGCCGCGTCGACACCCTGAGCGATGTCCGGCGACTGCTTGTCAATCGCGTTGATGACCGCGCAGGTGTCGCAATCGAAACCGTAGGCGGCATTGTCGTAGCCGATCTTGCGCACCGTCTCGCGCGCGATTTCCTGGATGTCTACGTAGGTGTCGGTGGAGATCTCCCCGGAGACGACGATCAGCCCGGTGTTGACGAGCGTCTCACAGGCCACGCGGCCGTAGGGGTCGTCGGCGAGCACGGCGTCGAGCACGCCGTCTGAGATCTGGTCGGCGATCTTGTCGGGGTGGCCCTCCGTAACAGACTCGGAGGTGAACAGGAACTCTGTGTCGGAATGTTGGCTCATGGCTGGGGGTCGGCTCCGTGCGTCGCTTAAAAAGTGGACAGCAGTCTATGCGGCTTGCACGCGCGTGCGGGTGCCACGCTCGACAAAATCGATTATCAGCGGCACGCCGTCCATGCCGTAGCGCGCGCGCAGGCGGTTCTCGATGAAGTAGGCGTAGTCGCGCGTGACCCGCGCACGGGAGTTGACCTGGATCGCAAAGCGCGGCGGACGCTCTTCGATCTGAGCCATGTAGATCAGCTTCAGGCGGTGCTGGCTTGAACCGCGGCGCGTGCCGACGGGCGGCTGGCGCGCCTGTACAGCCTCGGCCAGGAAGCGGTTGAGCTCGGGTGTGGGGATGCGCCCACGGCGTCTGTCGCCGAGCGCCAGGACCTCAGCGATCAGGCGCGAGACGTTGCGGCCGGTCTTGGCGCTAGCGGTCAGCACACGGGGGCGCAAGCGCAGCTTTTCGGCCACGCGCGCGCGCTCGTGGTCGAGATCCTGCTCAGTGCCTTCATGGAGGTCCCACTTGTTGAGCACGATCGCGGTGGCACAGCCGGCCTTCATTGCCAGCTCGGCGACGCGCAGGTCCTGCGCTGTGACGCCGTCGTTCGCGTCGCATACGACAAGTGCAACGTCGGCACGCTCGGCCGCGCGCTGGGAGCGAAGCGTCGTGTAGTACTCGACCGAGTCGGCCACCTTCGACTGGCGGCGCATGCCGGCGGTGTCGATCAGCACGAGCCTGCGACCATCCACCTCAAGGGGTGTGTCGATCGCGTCGCGGGTTGTACCCGCGACCTCCGAGACGATCACGCGCTCTTCGCCGAGAAAACGGTTGACGAGCGAGGACTTGCCGACGTTTGGACGCCCGATTAGCGCAAGGCGGATTTCCTCCTCGTCGGCGACGGCATCCTCCTCAGGCGCCAACAGCTCGACGATTCGGTCGAGCAGATCGCCCGTACCGAGTCCCTGGGCGGCGGACACGGCAAGCGGCTCGCCAAGGCCAAGGCTGTGGAAGTCGGCAGCGAGCGGGAGATCGGCGACCCCATCGCACTTGTTGGCGGCAACGACGCTCGGCAGCGGCGAGCGTCGCAGGAGATCGGCCATCTCCTCATCTCCCGGCCGTGTGCCCGCCTTGGCGTCCACGACGAGCACGGCGACCTGCGCGTCCGCCAGCCCAGCGCGTGCCTGCTCGCGAATCGAGCCCGACAGGGGATCCTCATCCTGGAAGTCCACACCACCCGTGTCGATCAGCGTGAATGTGCGCCCGCCCCACTCGCACTCGATCTCGTTGCGATCGCGCGTTATCCCCGGCCGCTCGTGCACGACCGCCTCGCGCGAGCCGCTGAGCCGGTTCACGAGCGAAGACTTGCCCACGTTGGGATATCCGACGATGGCGACCTTTTGCATTGGGGGAGTATGACCGGCTGCGAGCGTGGACTCGGAGCGAGGGATGTCAGGCGGACGCTCTGAACGCGCTAGCGAGACCCGCGAGGTGCTCGACGACCTGCTCGATCGTCATGCCAGTCGTGTCGAGCACGACCGCGTCCGCGGCGGCCTCCAGCGGACTGTGGGCGCGCGTCGTGTCGCGCTCGTCGCGCAGGGCCTGCTCGGCCATCACGGTCGCCTGATCGCCGCCCAGCTCGACCGCGCGCCGGCGGGCGCGCTCGGTGGGGTCGGCCGTGAGATACAGCTTCAGCTCCGCGTTGGGCGCGACGACCGTTCCGATGTCGCGCCCCTCGGCCACCGAGTCTCCGGCCGCGATCAGCTCGCGCTGCTTGACCATGAGCGCTTCGCGTACGCCCGGGTCGGCAGCGACGTGTGAAGCGGCCTCGGTGACCTCGGGCGTGCGGATCTCCTCGGTCACGTCGCGTCCGTCGAGCAGCACGCGCCGCTCACACCCGCGGGCGCCGGCCTGCGAGCCCACGACAAACTCGATCCGAGCAGCGCGGGCGAGCGCGGCGGGGGCGCGGTCGGGCATTCCCAGCGCCAGCAGCGCCACGCAGCGGTACATGGCGCCGCTGTCTAGGTAGGTGTAGCCCAGGCGCGAAGCGAGCGCGCGTGCCACGGTTGACTTACCGGCCCCGGCGGGCCCGTCGATCGCGATCAGCATCGGGTCGGGACGATAGCCGCCAGCCTGGAGGGCACCTCCCGCTTCGCAGGCGAGCCCCGCCGACACGACCCGAATGCCGCTCTCAGGCCGTGCTGAGCGCCTTGCCCGCGATCGCGGCGACGCTCTCCACCGCCGCCGCGTACTCGGCGAAATCGTCAGCCAGCAGCGCCTGGGGACCGTCGCAGATGGCCGCGTCGGGGTTGGGGTGCACCTCGACGATGATCCCGTCGGCCCCGGCCGCGGCCGCGGCCAGCGACATCGGCGCGACTAGCGAGCGCCGCCCGGCGGCGTGGCTTGGGTCGACGACGACTGGCAGGTGGGTGAGCTCTTTGAGGACCGGCACAGCCTGCAGGTCGAGCGTCGTGCGGTAGCTGTTCTCGAACGTGCGGATGCCGCGCTCGCACAGCATCACGTTAGGGTTGCCTTCCTTCAGCACGTACTCGGCTGCCATCAGGAGCTCGTCGAGTGTCGCCGACAGCCCGCGCTTGAGTAGCACGGGACGCCCGGAGCGGCCGATCTCGGCCAACAGTGGGAAGTTCTGCATGTTGCGGGCGCCGACCTGGATCACGTCGGCCACCTCCAGTACGGGCTCGAGGTCGCGGGCGTCCATCAACTCGGTGACGATCGGCAGCCCCGTGCGCTGCTTGGCCTCGGCGAGCAGACGCAAGCCCTCCTGGCCGAGTCCTTGGAAAGCGTAGGGAGAGGTGCGCGGCTTGTAGGCGCCACCGCGCAGCATCGCAACGCCGGCGTCCTTGACCACGTCGGCGGTCTCAAACAGCTGCTCGCGCGATTCCACCGTGCAGGGCCCGGCGATCAGCGCGAAGTGTCCACCGCCGATCTTGCGCCCGTCGATCTCGAGCACTGTGCGCTCGCCGTGGCGGATCTGCGCGGAGGCGAGCTTGTAGGGCTTGAGGATCGGCATTACGCGGTCCACGCCGGGCTGTCCCTCCAAGCCAAGACCGGCAACATTGATGTCTTGCTCGACGTCGCCGATCGCGCCGATCACCGTCAGGCGGGCCCCCTTGATCGGGTGGGCAAGCGCCCCGGCGCTCTCGATCTTCTCGATCACCGCGCCGATCTCCTCATCGGTCGCGGTCTCCTTCATGACGATCATCATCTGCTTATCCTTTCAAGTACGGGTTGGTCGTGGGCGCTTCGGTGCCTCTGCCGTGAGGACCGCGCGAGCGTCGGCGGGCGCGGTGGGCCTGGAAGGCCGGAGGGAGCGGCGCTCGGTCCCCGCGGAGACCCGCGATGCGGCCTGGATGGCCTCCGCTCACGCACGGAGGGCACGGCCGGAGCGCCTAGCTAAATCGCCAGGCGTAGCGAAACGACCAATACGACGTGCGGGCACACACGGGTGCGGATGCAAATGTCGAGGCGGTCGTCTGCATGATCGTCTAGATGGTTTGTAGCAGACGCGCCATTCCCCTACAAGGCTTCGCTGAGCGCGTCGAGGAAGATCTCGTTCTCCTGCGAGGTGCCGTACGTGACGCGCAGTGCGCCGGGTTGGCCGAGCGCGCCTCCCCCACGCACGAGCACGCCGCGCTCGGCCAGATCTCGCATGACCTGCTCCTCGCGTGCCTGCAGTTGCTCAGGATCGTCCTCGCCGAGGTCAAACCAGCAGAAGTTCGCCTGTGAGCGCGCCGGGCGTAGCCCGAGTGCGCGCAGACGCTCGTCGACCGAGATGCGCTCGGCGATCGTGCGCGTCACGCGGTCTGTGACCGCGTCTTGGTGGGCCAGCGCCTCCAGCGCCGCGGTCTGGGCAACCGCGTTGCAGAAGAACGGCTGGCGAACTTGGTCGACCGCGCGCGGGAGGTCTTCCGAGCCGCATAGCGCGAAGCCGACGCGCAGGCCACAAAGCCCGTACACCTTCGAGAAAGTACGCAGCAGAACGAGGTTAGGGTGGTGTCCGAGCAGCGCGATCGAGGCGTCGGGATCCTCGAGCAGGTTGAACTCGCAGTAGGCCTCGTCCACGATCACGCATACGTGGGGTGGGACTTGGGCGATGAAGTCCGCGATCTCGGCGAGCGACAGCGCGGTGCTCGTTGGGTTGTTGGGGTTGCACACGATCACAAGACGTGTAGCGACGGTGATCTCACCCAGCATCGCTCTCAGGTCGTGACACGCGTCACCGTCGAGCCCGACGGTCACCGCACGCGCGCCGGACGCGGCACTCAGATGCGGGTATACCGAGAACGACGGCCACGCGTACACGAGCTCGGCGCCGGGCTCCAGTAGCGCCTCGCCAGCGGCCAGCAGGATGTCGCACGAGCCGTTGCCGATCGCGATTCGCGACGCGGGCACTTCATAGCGGTCGGAGAGGCGTTTGCGCAGCAGTGAATTGGTTGGATCGGGATAGCGGTTGAGCGTCGGCAAGGCGCCCTGGATCGCCTCGATCACCGCCGGCAGCGGCGGCCACGGCGACTCATTCGAGGCCAGCCGCACCTTCGGCGCGCGCTGCGCATAGCCGCCCGCCACCGGGTAGGAGGGAATCCGCGCGATCCGCTCTGAGAACTCGAGTGCCATCGAGGGCCTATTGTGGCGGACCGCGGGGCAACCAGCGGTCGACAAGTGCGCTCAGGCCTCGCCTACTGCCCGCAGGACCCCTCCCCTCGGCTGGTCAGAGCCCACGCCTTGTGCTTCTCCGCGTGCCCGCAGACACGAGAGTTGCGGGCCGGTGGGCATCGTGCTTTGCAAGCTGGTGGGCATCGTGCTCATCGTCCATCCCGACGGCTGGCATCGAGGCTCAGCGCCCGCTGGACCTCGGCGCCCTTGACGCTCGAGCACCCTTGGACCAGCCCTCTCCAGCATGCGCCCCATAGGGCTAACTACGGCCGCCTGTACATGCGCAGGTCAGCGGGTTAGGCGCACTAGGAGCTCAGCCAAGCGCGGCAATGTCGCGTACAAACCCCGGGTATGAGACCGCCGCGGCCTCCATTCCGTGCACGGTGACCCCCTCACGCGAGGCGAGACCAGCTACCGCCCCCATCATTGCTAGGCGGTGGTCACCGGCGGCGTTGATCGAGCCGCCCTTCAGGCCGCCAGTGCCGGTCACCGCGAAACCGTCCTCGAGCGCGTCGATATCGGCGCCTAGGCCACGCAAACCCTCCACGACCGTGGCGATCCTGTCTGACTCCTTCACGCGTAGCTCTCGCGCTCCTCGCACCACTGTCTCCCCTTCGGCAAAGCAGCCGAGCAGCGCGACGAGCGGCAGCTCGTCGATCGCTAGCGGAACCTCGTCCGGTTCGACATATGTCCCCTCGAGTGCCCCGTGGGCGATGTCGAGGTCGCAGATCGGCTCCTCGGCGATCAGCTCGCCGCTCTCGTCCTCTAGGTCGCCCAGCACGATCCCGCGCATACGCTGCAGGATGCGCAGGAAGCCGGTGCGCGTCCAGTTGGCGCCCACGTCGCGGATCAGCAGGCGCGAACCGGGCACGAGCACACCCGCGGCGATCGCAAACGCGGCGGAGCTTGGGTCGCTGGGGACGATCACGCGGTCGAGCACCAGCTCGTCGGCGTTCACGACGGTCACGTGTTTGCCGTTGCGGTGGATGTTTACCCCGGCGCGCAGCAGCATCCGCTCGGTGTGGTCGCGACTGCGCGCAGGCTCTCCCACGGTCGTGGCGCCGTCAGCGGCCAGTGCCGCCAGCAAGATGCACGACTTGATTTGGGCGCTTGCGACCGGCAGCTCGTAGGAGATCGAGCGCAGGCGCGCGCCGTGAATCTGGAGCGGCGCGAAGCGGTCTTGTCGTGCTTCGAGCTTCGCGCCCATGAAGCGCAGCGGCTCGGCCACACGATCGACCGGACGGCGGCGGATCGACTCGTCGCCGTCGAGCGTGAACGAGCGGCCGTCCTGCGCGGCCAGCCAACCAGGCAGCAGACGCAGCAGCGTGCCGGCGTTACCCACGTCGATCGGGCCATCCGGCACGCGCGCCTCACGCAGACCGGTGCCGCGCACCGTGACGACGCCCTCGCGCTCGTCCACGAGCGCGCCCAGCGCCCGCACGGCCGCGAGCGTCGAGTCGGTGTCGGCCGCGTGCAGGTAGTTCTCGATCCGCGTCGGCTCAGAGGCCATCGCGCCGAGCAGCGCGGCTCGGTGGGAGATCGACTTGTCGGGCGGCGCGGTCAGCTCGCCGTGCAGCCCGCCCGATGGCTCGAAGTGCACATCCATCCTGCCTGTACCCTACGAGTCTGGGCTGGGACCGGCGGTCAGGCCACCACGGTTACCGAAGGCGCCACATTTGGCGAGCGTCTCACGCTCTGTTCGTGAACGCTCGTTCCAGGCCGCGAGCGCGTCGGGGTCCTCGGCGTCGAGCGCGTCGCGCACCGCGCTCAGTTGCTTGATCGTCTCGTCCAACACGTCAGCCAGCAGATCGCTGTTTGACATGTAGATATCGGTCCAAATTGCCGTGTTGGCGCCCGCCACGCGCGTGGCGTCGCGAAAGCTCGGCCCGACCTCCAGCTCCTCGTCTCGCAAATTCATGCCGTCCGATTCGACGGCGCGCAGCGTCTGCGCCACGAGCACGTTGGCAAACACGTGCGGCAAGTGCGACACGTTCGCCATCAGCAGGTCGTGTCCGTGGGGGTCGATCGCCACCGGACGCGCGCCGAAGCGCTCGACTGTGCCGCGCAGTCGCTCGACCGCCCACGGCGCCGAGTCCACCGGTGGCGGTGGGGTGGCGTCCGCCGGCGCGGAGGCGCCAACAGCCCGCCACGCCGCGCCGGCCGGTGGCGTCAAATACCAGGTGGCGCCCTCGAACAGATCCTTGCGGGCGTGCTCCACGCCGGCCGTCTCTGCGCCCGCGAGCGGGTGGCCGCCGACGAAGCGCGGGTCTGACACCGCGTGCACGATCGCGCGCTTGGTGGAGCCCACATCGCTGACCACGCAGTCATCCCCTGCTACCTCCAGCGCGAGGCGTGCGGTCTCAACCGTGGACCCAACGGGGGTCGCTACGAACACGACATCGGCGTCGCGCACGGCGTCGGCGAGCTGCAATGCCGGCTCGTCGATCGCGCCAAGCTCGACCGCCTTCGACAGCGCTGCCGCGTCGGGGTCATACCCGACGACGCGCGCGGCGGTATGGCGGCGCGCCGCCATACCGATCGAGCCGCCGATCAGTCCGACGCCGAGCACCGCCACCCTCATCCCGCGCCAAGCGCCCTCCTCGCGAGCCGCGTCCACCATCGGCTACTGCGCCGCCTGCAGGTCCTCGCGCAGCGCCGCCGCCTCGCGCAGATACACGTGCCTTGGCTCGTGATCCTCCTCCGCGTGGTAGTGGATCAGCACACGGATCACGCGCGGTAAGGAGCCGGGCACAGGGATCTCTCGCGCGCACAGAAGCGGGACGCGCTCGAACCCAAGCGCGCGCGCGGCGACGGCGGGGAACTCGGCCGTCAAGTCGTCAGTGACGGTGAAGATGCAGCTCACGACGCGCTCGGGTGCGAGCATGTTACGTCGCATGATCTCCTGCATCAGCTCGGTCGTGGCGTCGAGGATCTCCTGGGCGTCGTCACGCGACACCGAGATCGCGCCCCGCAGGGCAAAGAGACGTTGCGCCATCAAGGGCGATTCTGTCAAAGCACGGGCTCGGACCCGTTGCCGGCTCCCAAGCCAGTGGCGGTCTGCCCTATCGCGCCCGCCCGCCGGCCAGGCCGCGCAGCAGCTCGATCTCCTCACCGGTCAGTCGCCGGTGAGCGCCCACGGCCAAGCCACCCAGCCTCAGCGGCCCAAACGCGACGCGCTCCAGCGCCTGCGCAGGGTGGCCAACCGCTTCGCACATGCGGCGCACCTGGCGGTTGCGACCCTCGTGAATCGTCAGCTCCAGCACGCCGCGACCGGCGCGGCGCACGCGCGCCGGCGCGGTCATCCCATCCTCCAAGCGCACGCCCTCGCGCAGCCGGCGCAGCGCCTGATCTCCAACCGGGCCGCCCCCGACACGCGCACGGTAGGTCTTCTGCACCTCAAAGCTCGGATGAGTCAGACGATGCGCCAGTTCGCCATCGTTGGTCAGCAGGATCAGACCGGTCGTGTCCGCATCAAGCCGCCCGACTGGATACAACCGCAGTGGCTCCTCGGGCACGAGCGAGACCACCGTCGGACGCCCGTGGGTGTCCTGTGCGGTGCTCAGCACTCCCAGCGGCTTGTTGACCGCGTAGATCACGCGTCGCTCCGGCCCGGCGAGCGGACGGCCGTCGACCGCTACGGCACAGCGCTCGTCCACGTCGCGCGCTGGATCGGTCACGACAGCGCCATCGATCGTCACGCGCCCGGCCACGATCACGGTCTCGGCTGCCCGACGCGAGGCAACCCCAGCGTGGGCCAGATACTTGCTCAGGCGCATCGGCTGCAACGATAGGGATATGGATCTAGAGCTTCTCGATCGAACACTCGCCGCGGCGGGTCAACCAGCATTTCGTGCACGCCAAGTATGGGAGTGGGCGGCAAAGGGCGCCAGTGGGTATGAGCAGATGACCAACCTGCCCGCACCGTTGCGCGAGTGGCTGGGCGAGAACGTGCCGTTCTCCAGCTTGGAGTTGCGCGAGCAGCGTCACGCCAGCGATGGCACGGTCAAGGCGTTGTTTGCCACCGCTGACGGGCGGCCGTTGGAGGCGGTGCTGATGCGCTATCGCGATGGGCGCAACTCGATCTGCGTCTCCTCGCAGTCGGGCTGCCCGCTCACGTGCACCTTCTGCGCGACCGGTCGGATGAAGTTCGGACGCAATCTCACGGCATCTGAGATCGTCGATCAGGCGCTTCACTTCCGCAGCATGGCCGCCGTCGATCATTGCGTGTTCATGGGCATGGGCGAGCCGATGCTTAACCTCGACGCGGTGCTCGCCGCCTGCGAGCGCCTGCCCGACATTGGCATCGCCCACCGCCGCACCGCGATCTCGACCGTAGGCTGGATACCGGGAATCGAGCGACTCACTAGGTGCGAGATGCCGTTGCGTCTGGCGCTCTCACTGCACGCGGCCGACGAAGCGCTGCGCAGCGAGCTGATGCCCGTCAACGAGCGCTACCCGCTATCGGATGTGATCGACGCTTGCCGGGCGTTCTACGAGCGCAAGCGCCGGCGCGTTTTCGTGGAGTACGTGATGCTCGCGGGCGTCAACGACCGATACGAGCAAGCGGTGGCTCTCGCCAAGATGCTCGGCCCGCGTGGCTCGGGGGAGCAACCGCGCATGTTCAAGGTGAACCTGATCCCCTACAACCCCACGGACTCGTCATATGAGGGATCAAGTCGAGATTCGATCGCCGCGTTCAAGGGCGCCCTGGAGGCTCGGGGCATCCAGGCAACTGTGCGCCTCACCCGCGGGCGTGACATCGACGCGGCATGCGGACAGCTCGCGGCGCGTGCGGCCTGAGAGCTACTGAAGCTCGGGCTGAGGACCGCCGCCCATGCGGGCCTCGCCGGCGCGCAACAGGCGGTCGCGCAACTCGGCCTGCTCCTCGGGCGTGGGGTCCCATTGGGCGACGTCGGGCAGCTCGTCGATGCTCTTCAGCCCGAACAGCTTCAAGAATTGTGTGGTCGTGCGGTACAGCACGGCCCCGAATTGAGAGCGCCCCGACTCTTCTAGCAGTCCGCGCTCGAGCAGCGTCGAGGTGGCTGAGTCGGCGCTGACGCCGCGGATGCGGGTTATCTCCGGGCGCGACACTGGCTGCAGGTAGGCGACGATCGCAAGCGTCTCGGCCTGTGCGGGGCTCAGCACCGATGCGCGCGGTCGACTGAACAGACGCCTGGCGGACTCCTCGCAAAGGGGGTCGCTGGCGAACGTGAAGCCACCGCCCAGCTCGCGCAGGTGGATGCCGCTGTGACCCGGCGCGTAGCGTTCGGCCAGCTCCGCCAGCGCGGCGATCACCGCCAACTCCTCCACTGCGGCGGCGTCGGCCAGCTCCTGTGGGCTGAGCGGGTCGGGCGAGAGGAACAGCAGCGCCTCGACCGTGCGCACGATCACGGGCTCAGGCTCCAGCAATCCCTCTACGTCGAGCGCACTGACGTGCTCGGTGGGTTGCGTCGGCTCGGCGGCGTCCTCATGGGCCGCAGTCTGCTCGGCGCCGTATTCATGGGCTCCAGCCTGCTCGGCGTCGTCCGCCTGCTCCAGCTGCTCTGACTCGACGTCCGTGACTGACACCCCATCTTGATCGGCAGACGGCTGGCGATCCTCAAGCGCCGGCTGATCCTGCCCAGGCTCCAACCCTGGGGGGCCACTGTCGTGGGGAGTGCCACCGGGGGTCTCGCTCAACCCGCAAGCCCTCCGGCACGCGCCTCCGGCGCGGCCGCCGCCACTGCGTGAACCGCGATCTCTCCAAAGCTCTCCTCCTGCTCCCACCACGCTTCTCCGCGCTTGTAGAGCTCGAGCAGCGCAAACACGGTGACGGCAACGGTCATGCGATCCTCACCGCGCACCGCCTCCTCGAAGCTGAAGCGCCCGCGGCGCAGCAATCCACGCAGGTGGTCCAGGCGCTCGGCGACGGTCACGCGCTGGATCGAGATGTGGCGCAGGCTGATCGTGGGCGGCATCCGCAGCAGCCGTCCGATCGCCTGGCCCAGCACCGCCGCGTCCTGGGAGCCGTCGGTGGGTGCTGCTACGGATCTGCGCAGATGAGCCGGCAGTGGCGCGCTGCGAAAACGCACGCCCTGCTCGCGCTCGAACAGTTCCTGCAAGTGGGTGGACGCGGAGCGGTAGCGGCGCGCCTGCAGCATCCGCTCCAGCAGCTCCTCGGCCGCCTCGCCGGGCTCGATGTCGAGCAGCTCCTCGCTGTCCTCGGCGAGCATAAGACGCGACTTCAGTTCCAGGAGCGCCGCGATCAGCACGATGAATTCGGTGGCGGTCTCCAGGTCCAGCTCGCCGCGACCCTCCAGGTGGTCGAGGTAGGCAAGCACGACATCGGCCAGCTCGAGGTCGAGCAGATCTACCTCCTCGCGCAGGATCAGCGCGAGAAGCAGGTCGAACGGGCCGCTGAAGATCTCAAGGTCGAGGTCAAGCGCGGGAAGCGTCACCGGGCTACCGTAGCGTGCGCGGCGGACCTACACCCATGCACTCGCGCACGTCGATAAGCGTGCCGGCCGCGATCGCGCGGGCGCGGCGCGCGCTGTCGGCCAGCACTGCCTCGAGCGCCTGCTCATCGGCGCGCAGCCGCACGTAGCGCTCGCGCACTGGAGCGAGCATCTGAACGACCGCTTCGGCGACCGCGGTCTTCAGATCGCCGTAGCCGCGCGCGTCTGCCATGTCCGCTTCGACCTGCTCGGGTGTCGTTTCGCGCGCGACAGCGAGGATTTCGATCAAGTTGGAGACTCCCGGCTTTTCGGGCGAGCGCAGGATCTCACGACCAGAGTCGGTGACTGCCGACTTGAACTTCTTGAGGATCGCGGCGGGCTCGTCGAGTACGTGCACGGTGCCCTGCTCAGATCCGCCGGTTGTGGACATCTTGCGCGTGGGGTCCTGTAGGTCCATGATGCGCGCGCCAACCTCGGGGATGCGATGCTCGGGCACGACCAGCACCTCCTTGCCGCCACCGAAACGCGCGTTGAAGCGGCGTGCGACGTCACGCATCAGCTCCAGGTGCTCGCGCTGGTCCTCACCCACAGGCACCTCGTCAGCGCGGTAGGCGAGCACGTCGGCGGCCTGCAGCACGGGATACACGAGCAGCCCAGCTGAGACCAGCTCGCGCTGTGCCACGGACTTGTCACGGAATTGGTGCATGCGCTGCAAGCGCCCAAGCTCGGTGACCGAGCACAACAGCCAGCACAGCTCGGTGTGCTCCTGCACGTCGCCCTGACGAAACAGGATGCAATGGGCGGGATCGAGGCCCGCGGCGAGCAGCAGCGCGGTCAGGTCATACACGCTACGACGTAGTTGCAGTGGGTCGTAGGCGACCGTGGTGGCGTGCATGTCCACAATGCAATACAGCCCCTCGCCGCGCGCTTGGCCCTGCACGTACTGACGGATAGCGCCGATGTAGTTGCCGAGGTGCTTGGTGCCGGTTGGCTGGATGCCGGAGAAGATGCGCACGGCGAGCCAGGCTACAGGGAAGCAGGCCCGGCCGGCAGAGGCGTGAACGCGGGCGTCAAAGTGCCTGGCGGATGACCGGATGCTTGGCCGCGCCGACCTCGTCCAGCCGGCGCACGGGTGTGGTGTACGGCGCGTTCAGCGCGATCTCGGGGTCCTCGGCGGCCTCGGCCAGCAGCTCGGCGAGCGCCTCGGCGAAGCCGTCGAGCGTCTCCTTGGTCTCGGTCTCGGTCGGCTCCACCATCAGTGCCTCCTCGACAAGCAGCGGAAAATACACGGTTGGTGGGTGGTAGCCGTAGTCGAGCAGGCGCTTGGCGAGGTCGAGCGTCCTGATCTTCAGGTTGCGCTTCATGGGCCCGCCGGAGAGCACGAACTCGTGCAGGCACAGATCTCCGTAGGCCAGCGGCAAGTGCTCGCTCACTCCGAGCTGGCGCAGGCGCGCGAGCAGGTAGTTGGCGTTGAGCACGGCCGTCTCGGAGGCGTCCTTCAGGCCGGGCGCGCCCAGCGAGCAGATGTAGGCGTAGGAGCGCACGAAGCAGCCGTAGTTGCCTTGAAAACCGCGTAGACGGCCGATCGATTTGGCGCCGGGCCAGTCCTCGACCAGATCGAACCGTGGACCAGACCCGTTGGAGCCCTCGCTGCGCACGATCCGCGGCACCGGCAAAAACGGCTCAATCCGATCGGACACGGCGATCGGCCCGGAGCCTGGTCCTCCGCCCCCGTGCGGCTGGGTGAAGGACTTGTGCAGGTTGAAGTGGACGATGTCAAAGCCCATGTCCCCGGGCCGGGAGAGTCCCATGACCGCGTTGAGGTTGGCGCCGTCGTAGTAGAGCGTGGCGCCCACCTCGTGCACGATCCGCGCGATCTCCCGAATGTTGGCGTCGAACAGCCCGAGCGTGTTGGGGTTGGTGAGCATCAGGCAGGCCACATCCGTGTCGGCCTTGGCGCGTAGGTCCTCGAGATCCACACCACCGTCGGGGTTGGTGGCGATCTTCACGACTTCGAAGCCTGCCATCGTGACCGTTGCCGGGTTGGTGCCGTGGGCGGTGTCGGGCGTGAGCACCTTGTGGCGCGTCTCGCCGCGTGCCTCGTGGTATGCACGCGTGAGCAACACTCCCGCCAGCTCGCCATGAGAGCCCGCGGAGGGCTGTAGGCACACGTGCGGTAGGCCCGATACCTCGCCAAGCGCTCGCTCCAGGTTCCACATCAGCTCAAGCGCTCCCTGTGCGCGCTCGGGGTCCTGCAGCGGGTGCAGGCGCGCGTGGCCGGACATTGCCGCCACGCGCTCATGCAAGCGGGGGTTGTGCTTCATCGTGCACGAGCCGAGCGGGTAGAAGCCGGAGTCCAGGTCGAAGTTGCGCTTGGAGAGGCGCACGTAGTGGCGCACGATCTCGGGCTCTGAGAGCTCCGGCAGGCGCGGCGGCTCTATGCGGCGCAGGTGGGCCGGCAAGAGCTCGTCCAAGGACACCTCGGGGACATCGGTGTCAGGGCACTGAAAGGCGCGGCGGCCTCGGGCACCGCGCTCGAAGATCGTCAGCGCCCGCTCACGCTGCGTGGCCGTGTCGGTGCTCTCCGTTGGCGGCCTCATCCAACCACCGTCATGTGTCGCTCGGCCGCTACAGCAGCGCCCAGGACCTCGGCCAAGCGATCGATGTCGGCGCGCGAGCGCCGCTCGGTGATCGCCACCAGCAGTCCACCGCGGTCCTGCTCACGACCCGTGAGCGCGTGCAGGTCGGCACCGGGATTCACCCCCGCGGCGGCGCAACGCCGGCGCACAGCGGCGACGTCCGCATCAAGATGCACGGCGAACTCGCGCGCGACCGGCTGGGCATGGAGCGGGGAGACGCCATCCAGCGAGCAGAGTGCCTCGCGCGCGTAGTGGGTGCGCCTCAGCAGCAGCTCGCCCAGCTCGACAAAGCCGCGGCGTCCGAGCCATGACAGGTAGACGACACCCGCCAGAGCATTGAGCGCCTGGGAGGTGCAGATGTTGGAGGTGGCCTTCTCGCGGCGAATGTGCTGCTCGCGGGTTTGCAGGGTGAGCACGAAGCCACGGCGGCCGTCCACGTCGGTGGTCTCCCCCGCGATGCGCCCCGGCATCCGACGCAAATAATCCTCGCGCGCGGCGAAGAAGCCAAACGAGGGGCCACCGAAGTCCAGACGATTCCCGAGCGCCTGGCCCTCACCCACAGCCACGTCCACGCCGCACTCCCCCGGCGGGGCGAGAACGCCGAGCACGATCGGGTCCACCTGGGCGATCGTGACCAGCTGCTCGCCACCCGCTGTCTTCGCAGCGGCTGACAGGGCAGCGGCATCCTCGACGGCGCCGTAGAAGTTGGGCTGGGCGAAGATCGCGGCGCTTGTGTCCTCGTCAATCGCCGCGGCCCACGCCTCGGGATCGGTGACACCGTCTGAGAGGGGAACCTCGACCACCTCGATCCCATACCCGTGCGCGTAGGTGCGCAGCGTGGCGAGCGTGTGCGGGTGCAGTCCGGCGGAGACCACGAAACGCGAGCGGTTGTTGTGCAGCTTTGCCAGATAGCCGGCGGAGGCGACGGCGCTCGGCCCCTCGTACACCGAGGCGTTTGATACGGGCAGGCCCGTCAGCTCGCAGATCGCGGTTTGATACTCGAACATGACCTGCAGGCCGCCCTGGGAGATCTCCGGTTGGTAGGGCGTGTAGGGCGTGAGGAACTCCGAGCGCTCCATCAGCATGTCGACGATCGCGGGCACGTAGTGGTCATACATGCCGGCGCCCAGGAAGCACAGCTCGTCCTCGGCGCTGGTGTTGCGGGCGGCGAGCGCGCGCAGATGCTCGTAGACCTCCTGCTCGCTCTGGCCGTCGGCCAGGTCGAGCGGGCGATCAAGGCGAACGTCGCGCGGAATCTGACGGTCGAAGATCTCCTGCACGGAGGAGACCCCGATCGCCGCGAGCATCGCGGCGAGGTCGCTGTCGGTGACTGATGTGTACTGAGTCAAGTGATCTGAGCCTAGCCGCTTGACGCGACGGCTCCGCTAGCTGAGGGTGGCGCTGTAGGCGTCGGCGTCGAGCAGCGCTTCGCGCTCGCTCGGATCGGACATGCGCACCTTCACCAGCCAGCCCTCGCCGTAGGGGTCCTCGTTGATCGCGTCCGGACTGTCGGCGAGCTTCTCGTTGACCTCGACGATCTCTCCGGATAGCGGCGCGACCACGTCTGAGACCGCCTTGACGGACTCGACCTCGGCGTAGGGCTCGTCCTTGTGGACGATCGTGCCGGGTGAGGGCGCCTCGAAGAACACGACCTCGCCGAGCGCGTCCTGGGCGAACCAGGTGATGCCGAGCACGGCGACATCGGGGTCCTCGCTGTCGAGTCGCGCCCAGTCGTGTTCGGGGTGGTAGAGCAGGTCGTTGGGATATTCGGCCTCGGCCATTTCACCCGTCCTTTCGATAGAGCGGCTTGCGCATGACGGTCGCGGAGCGGATCTTGCCACGGACGTCGATTTCAAGCACCGTGCCAAGCGCGGCGTGCTCGGCGGGGACGTAGGCCATGCCGATGCCGGCGCCCAGGCTGGGCGAGAGCGTGCCGCTGGTGACCACGCCGCCGCCCACGATCGGATTGCCCTGGCGGGCGATTCCCGGGCCGTCGATCTCGAACGCGACGAGCTTCTGCGGTTGCGTCCCGGCAGGGCTGAGCACCGGCTCTCCCGAGAGTGAGCTGTCAGAGGGGGAAAGAGCGGCGCGTGCCGCGCGGATCGGCCCCGCCCCGATGAATTCGGTGTCCTCGCGACAACACCAGCCGAGACCGGCTTCGATCGGGTTGCGATCGAGCGAAAGGTCGTTGCCGTACAGGTGAAAGCAGGCCTCCAAGCGCAGCGTGTCGCGGGCAGCAAGGCCACAGGGCACGGCGCCGCGATGCACCAGCTCGTCCCACAGGGCCGGGGCCTCGGCTGGATCGGCGAGCAGCTCGACCCCGTCCTCGCCGGTGTAGCCGGTGCCGCATACGAGCACCTCCGCCCCGGCAAGGCGACGCGTGGCGGCAGTCATGCGGGCGGGCAAGGGCGCGTCGGAGATCGCCTGGACGATCTCGCGCGCGAGCGGTCCCTGCACGGCGAGCATCGCGTAGTCGTCGATGCGGTCGTGCAGCTCAGCCTCGAAGTCGCCGGCGTGCGAGTGAAACCAGGCGAGGTCGCGCTCGTGGTTGGAGGCATTGGTGACCGTCAGATAGCGATCGGCCTCCAGGCGATAGGTGAAGAGGTCATCGAGCACTCCGCCGCTCTCGTTGCAGAGCACGCTGTACTGCGCGCCACCGACGGGAATCTTCGAGACGTCGTTTGAGAGCAAGCGCTGCAACAGCGCCTCGGCGTCAGGACCGACGGTTTCGATCTCACCCATGTGCGAGACGTCGAAGATGCCACAGCGCTCACGCACTGCCATGTGCTCGGCACGCACCCCGTCGGGGTACTGGACGGGCATTTCCCAGCCGGCGAAGTCCACGATCTTCGCGCCGGCCGCCACGTGGCGCTCGTAGAGCGGAGTACGGCGGGGGTTCGGCACGGCGCGCAGGTTATCGAGAGCGCACCGATTTGCTGTTCACCCCTGCACATGTGCAGGGGTGCCGATGGGCGCATGCGCCCATCGGAGACACGCCGCATGCGGCGTGTCTCGGGGTCGCACATGTGCGACCCCGACTCGGTCATTAATTCAAAGCATGCACCTCGGCGACCCTCGCACGACGGGGCCGCATCTACCTACCGCAAGAACGGGGGTACGTCGATGTCGTCGTCGGAGATCTCCAGCGCCGAGCGCTGGCGATCGTCGATGCGCGGGCCGCGGTCGGGACGATCCTCGCGGCGCTTGCGATCACCGCGCACGGCACGCCCGGGACGGTGGTCGAAGCCCGTGCCGATCACTGTCACGCGCACCTCGTCGCCCATCGCCTCGTCGATCACGGCGCCGAAGATGATGTTGGCGTTGGGGTCGGCGGCGTTCTGGATGATCTCGGCGGCGTCGTTGACCTCGAACAGGCCGAGGTCCTTGCCGCCGGTGATGTTCAGCAGGATGCCGGTGGCGCCGTCGACGGACTCTTCCAAGAGCGGCGAGGAGATCGCCGCGCGAGCGGCGTCGGCGCAACGCGCCTCGCCGCCGCCGGTACCGATCCCCATCAGGGCCGAGCCGGCGTCGTGCATGATCGTGCGCACGTCGGCGAAGTCCAGGTTGATCAGACCGGGGATCGTGATCAGGTCGGTGATGCCCTGTACGCCTTGACGCAGGACGTTGTCGGCCTCGCGGAAGGCATCGAGCATCGAGGTGCGTCGCTCCACTACCGCCAGCAGCTTCTCGTTGGGAATCACAATCAGGGTGTCAACGACCTCGCGCAGGCGCTCGATGCCCTCGATCGCCTGACGTCCGCGCTGGGTCCCCTCGAAGTCGAACGGGCGCGTGACCACGCCGACGGTCAGCGCGCCGATCTCGTTCTTGGCGATCTCGGCGATCACGGGAGCCGCGCCGGTACCGGTGCCGCCGCCCTCGCCCGCGGTGACGAAAACCATGTCGGCGCCCTTCAGGGCCTCCTTGATGTCGTCGCGCGACTCGGCCGCTGCGCCTGAGCCGACCTCGGGGTTCGCGCCCGCGCCGAGGCCCTTGGTGGACTCGTGGCCGATGTTGAGCTTGATGTCGGCGTCGCACATAGCGAGCGCCTGGTTGTCGGTGTTGGCAGCGATGAACTCCACGCCGCGAAGCCCCGCGTCGACCATGCGGGATACAGCGTTGGTCCCGCCTCCGCCGACTCCCACAACCTTGATGACCGCCAGGTAACTGCCGCCGCTCTCCATGATGTCCGAAGCCTTCAGTAGGTGTTTAAGGTTTGCCCCGCATTGCGGAACGAGCCATCAGAATACGCAAGTTATGCAGGGATCTTCGCCCTGTCAACGACAACCCTCATTCTCGCAACATTCGTTGCAGAACCGCCAACCCTCAACCGTTACTTGAGAATTGGCTCCCAACTAGGCTTAGTCTCATGTAGAAGTTGAGTGTTTGTCAGCCTCCGCTGGCGGGAGTCGAAGCGACTTCGCCAGGTGATCCCGAAGGGGATGCTTCAGAGGCGGTCGCAGAACCAGACGCTTCGTTGCCGGAGGAAGTCGAACTTGCTTCCGTACCACTCGAGGCGGGCGCTTCGGTATCGCCGGAGGCCGGCGTTTCGGAAGGGCTCGCAACCGCGGGAGTCGCGGAGGCAGTGGAGCTTCCGCCGATCGCCGCTTCGAGGCTGGCCGCGAGCGTCGCGGCCGTCTCTTCGGAGGCGCCCGCCTGCGTGGAACCCGCCTGCGTAGAAGTGGAGGTGGAGGTGGAGGTGGACGACGACGATGGCGAGGAGAAGCCGGCGGCCGGACGTTCGGGCAGGCGCACGTCCACGTAGGACGCCCCGGCGGCGCTCGGCGACACCAGCACGCGCGCGAGCGACAGCCACTTGGCGTGCGGACGCACGTCGTTGCCGAAGTACACGAGCAGCCCGTTGCGCATCGCCACAGTGAGCCCTTCGGGACCGCTGTATGCACGCACGACAAAGCGCTCCAGCTGCGCTGGCGCGGCAGCGAGCACGGCGACAGCCGCAAGCGCCAAAGATTCGTGCACACGCGCTCCGGGGGTGGGCTCGACCGAGGTGCCAATAGTGGGTAGCGAGCTCGACAGCAATCCCGGCCCGAGCACCGTGCCGTCGGCTGCCACCGCGGTGCGCTGCCCGTCGCTGAGCAGCGCGGCGACGGGCGGGCGCTCGGTGACCGTGATGCTGACCGTGTGGGGAAAGCTGGTGTGTATGCGTAGCGAGCCGACGACCGGATACTCGGCGACCGCCGAGCGCAGCTCGGCGGCGTTGAAGTCAAGCGTGGTCATCCGTGTCGCGACGTCGTCCAGCGCCGTGCGGATCTGAACACCGTCAATCCCCTCGACGCCGGCTATGTGCACATGCCTGACCGACACCAGCGAAGAGCCGCGCAACCACAGCCATCCCCCGCCAAGCAAGGGCACCGATAGCAGCACGCACAAAAGGACACGTGGCGAGAGTCGATTACTCGTAATCCAGGCAAGGATTTGCCTATGCGAAGGACGCGCACTCGTCTTTGGCGCGGACCCGCGAGATCGCCCACGTCGATCGGAGATCCCTCCGAGCCTCAATCGACGTGGCAGCGGCAGCGAGAGCTCCATCCGGGTCTGTTCGACCCGGATGGACGGTTCCCTTGTTGATCGGGACGACAAGCTCGAGATGACAAGCGTGCGCGGTTCCGATCGGCGAATGACACGACACGGATATCCGGTTCAGCTGTTTGAATCGTATGGGGCACGCGGCTTGCGGGTAGTAGAATCGCGTAGTCCATCTGTAGTCCATCACTTCGTGGAGGATGGGAAAGATGAGTAGGAGCCGACTTACCGCGCGCCTTGCCCTGGTCTCGATTCTCGCGGTCGGGCTCATTTGCGCGGGCATCGGCGCCGGTCTCGGTGGCCCCGAATTCCGTGTCGCGAGCGCATCGGACACTGTCGGGCTACTGCCCGCCACGCGCCTGACCGCGCTGCCCGGCAGAACCCTCGCGGACGGAACCACACCGCTGCGGGTGAGATTCTCGGGAGTGCCCGCGACCTTCTCCCCTACGCCCGAGCTGAGCCCAGCGGTTCGCGGGACATGGACCAGGCGCGGCGAATCCGAGTACTTCACGCCGACGATCGGACTGGAACCGTGCTCGACCTACACCTTGACGATCTGGGCATCCAGCACCACCAAAGGGCACTCGCCGCTCGGCAAGCGCCGCACGGTCCCGCTGAGAGTCGCGTGTCCGTCCGTGGCGAGCCTTCAGCAGATACTCGCCCGACTCGGCTATCTCCCCTACGAGCCAGCGCGGGACGCGCCGACTTCCAGCCGTGCGCGACTCGCCCTGGAGGATGCGTTCGATCCACCGCGAGGCGCACTGCGCCCCCGTTTCGCCGACGTACCTGCGCTTGTTCCCAACGAAATCGACGAGACGACCAAGGGCGCGCTGATCGTGTTTCAGTCAGAGCACGGGATCGAATCGACCGGAGCACCGGAAAGCGCCACGTGGAAGGCCCTGTTCAGCGCGGATATGCACGACCAGCGCAATCCGGCGCCTTACACGTGGGTGACCGTGACAGAGTCGCTGCCGGAGACGCTCGAGGTCCACCGCGACGGCCATGTGGTGTTCTCCACACCGGCCAACACCGGGGTCCCGGGCGCCGAAACCGCCCAGGGCATCTTTCCGATCTTCTCCCGTTTTGAATCCACCACGATGACCGGCACCGACGTCGATGGCACCAAATACACGGTGCCCGACGTCCCCTGGGTCAACTATTTCAACGGCGGCGACGCCGTGCACGGATATCCCCGCGCCTCCTACGGCTTCCCCCAGTCCAACGGCTGCGTCGAGCTCCCGATCGAAGCGGCGGCACAGGTGTATCCGATGCTCAAGATCGGGGATATCGTCGAAGTCAGCTGAAGCCCGGAAGCACCACCCACAGCTTTGGGGCGAGCTCGATCACCTGCTCCGCATCCAGGTCGCGCACAGCGGCCGCTCCGGCGCGCTCCATCGTCATCGTGAGCTCGCGCCACGCAAGCGCTACCGGGGCAACGCGCACGGTCGGTCCCCACCCCGTCGCCGCTCGCAGCTCCGCCGCCCGTTCGCGGGCGTCCGCGAGCGTAAGCTCGCCGAACGGGCGGTTGGCCTCGCGGATGAAGACCTGCCGTGCGAGTATCCGCTCGTACTCCGGTCTCAGCTCACTCATGACATCACCCACCAGCACCTGCCTGTCCGCTAATCGTCAGCCGCCGGGCGGCGATCGCCGCCTGGCCATAGGAGATTCCTCCGTCGCCGACGGGCAGTCGCTCGGCTGTGAGGACCCGTAGACCGCTCTCGCACAACCCTGCCGCGACCGCCTCGAGCAGCCGCTTGTTCTGGAACACACCTCCCGAGAGCACAACCAGATCGACACCCTCCGCAGAGGCCGCACGAACGCATGCCTGCACTGTCGCGCCGGCCAGCGCGCGGTGGAACCGACTGGCGAGAGCGCCAAGCGACACACCCGTCTGGACGTCGGCCGCGACAGCTCGGATCGTCGCGCGCGGGTCGATCACGATCATGCCGTTCTCGCCGTACACCGAGATCGGATAGGCGCCTCGCTCGCTCAGGTCACACGCCGCCTCGAGCTCAATCGCCGCCTGGCCTTCATAGTGGACCCGCGACCTCAGGCCACACAGCGCGGCGACAGCGTCGAACAGGCGCCCCACGCTCGACGTCGGCGGCGAGGCCAGCCCGCTGCGCGCGAGCTGAGTCACCTGTGCCCACGCTCGCTCGTCCACCTCGTCTCGCAGCGCGAGCGGGACCTCGAGCTCATGGCCGGGACTCCCGTTCTCGGTGGCCGCCACCAGCCACGCGCACGCCATCCGCCACGGTTCCCGAATCGCGCGTGCGCCGCCTGGGAGGCGGACCGCCAACAGCGCGCCAACGCGGCGGAAGTCGGCCAGGTCGCCGACCAGCAGCTCACCACCCCAGACCGTCCCGTCGACTCCGTATCCGGTTCCGTCGAAGATCGCACCGACCGCGCTGCCGGGCTCTGCGTGCTCAGCCAGGCACGCCGCCATGTGGGCGTGGTGATGCTGGACTCCAAGGATCTGCGCCGCGTCGCGCTGCAGCGCGTACTTACTCGACAGGTACTCGGGGTGCAGGTCATGGACGAGCACCTCCGGAGCGAGCGCGAACAGCCGCTCGAAGTGCTCGATCCCCTCGGTGAACGAGCGCAGAGTCTCGTAGTTCTCGAGGTCGCCAATGTGATGGGAGACCCACGCGCGCCTGCCCTTGGCCACGCAGAACGTGCTCTTCAGCTCAGCGCCACAGGCCAGGATCGGACGCTCGGCCGCGTCCGGAAGCGACAGGCTGGCGGGCACATAGCCGCGCGAGCGCCTCAACAACATCCCGCGGGGGCCGCTGGAAACGTCGACGACCCGCACGACCGAGTCGTCGGTGCGGGTCTGGATCGGACGATCGTGAACGAGCAGCAGGTCGGCTATGTCCTTGAGTCGGGTTAGCGCATCCTCGTTGTCGTAGGCGATCGGCTCCTCGGAGACGTTGCCGCTGGTCATTACGAGAGCCGGGCCTTCGCACTCGGCGCCAAGATCGGCGAGCAGCAGCTGATGCAGCGGGGAGTAGGGCAGCATGATGCCGAGCTCGAGTGCCCCCGGCGCGACCGACGGCGCGACCGCTGCGTCGGCGAGCCGCCGGACGAGCACGATCGGGCGCTCCGGCCCGCTGAGCAGCGCCCGCTCGGTGTGGCCGAGCCGCACAAGCCTGCCCGCTGCCTGGAGTGAGGCCGTCATCAGAGCGAAGGGCTTGTCCTCGCGGTGCTTGCGCGCGCGCAGCGCAGCCACCGCGACCTCGTCATCCGCCCGGCAGGCAAGGTGGAACCCCCCGATTCCCTTGACCGCGACGATCCGCCCTCCTCGCAGAGCCTCGGCTGCCGCGCCCACAGCATCCGCGGCGCAGTCGAACCGGGCCTGTTCCCCGTTGGCACACAGCAGCGACGTCGACGGCCCACACTCCGGACAGGCGTTCGGTTGTGCGTGGAAGCGGCGGTCGGCTGGGTCTTCGTACTCGCTCCTGCAACGACCGCACATCGAGAATCCCGCCATCGTCGTGAACGGTCGGTCATAGGGGATCCCCCGGACGATCGTAAAGCGCGGGCCGCAGTTGGTGCAGTTGATGAACGGGTAGCGATAGCGCCGATCCTCTGGGTCCAGTAGCTCGCGCAGACAGTCCTCGCAGGTCGCGCTGTCGGGCGCGACAGGAGCATCGATAACCCCTGCGTGAGGGCTCTCGCGGATCGTGAAGCCGGTGTCGCCCGTCGGCTCGCGCTCCTCGGCGATTACACGCTCAATTACCGCCAGCGGCGGCGCATCGGGTCCGAGCCGCGCAAAGAACTGCTCTACCGCTGCCCTGCTCCCCTCCACCTCCAGCAGGACTCCGTGAGTGTCGTTGAGAACGAAGCCCGCAAGCCCGTGCTCGCCCGCTAGCCGATGGACATAGGGTCGGAAGCCGACCCCCTGCACGGTCCCTTCGATCCGCGCGCTGGCGCGGCGAGTGGACGGCGCCCCGTCGGCTTTGCGCGCACGGGAGCGGCGCGTGGACGTGACCTCGACGGCTGCGGGCGCGCGAACGCTCACCCCCTGCTGCCTCCCGCATGGTGCGGTACGAGCTCGACGAGCTCGCGCAACACATGGTACGCGCTGGCCTGAGCCTCCTGGATACGAGGTATGTGCTCGGAGCGGGTGACGACGACATGGTCGGCCAGCCCATCCGAGCGCACCCGTCCGCCGTCATAGCCCACCATCGCGATCGTCAGCAGCCCCCGGCGGCGCGCCTCGCCGAGAGCTTCGATCACGTTGCGCGAGTTGCCCGACGTTGACAGCGCGAGCAGCACGTCGCCACGCAGCCCATAGGCGATCACCTGCCTGGAGAAGATCGCGTCGATCCCGATGTCGTTTGCGATCGCTGTCAGGATCGCGGAGTCCGCGGTCAGGTCGATCGCCGGCCACGCTTTGCGCCCTGTTCCCGCCGCACGGAAGTCCGCGACAACGTCCATCGCGTCGGTAGCTGAGCCCCCGTTGCCAAGTGCCAGCAGCTTGCCACCGCGCTCGAAGCTCGCGCGCAGTACCCCGGCCGCCGCCTGCAGGACTTCGCGATTGTCGGTAAGCGTCTGGGCCCTCAGGGCGCCGATCTCGGCGGCCTTCATCAGCGCCGAACGACGAACGTTCTCGACGATCGGCTCAAGCTCGTGCTCCTGCTCGGAGAGGAACGGATAGAGAAAGCTCGAGGCGCCGGGGTCGTGCACTCGTCGAGCGTCACGGCCGGCGAGCAGACCACGATGATCGAAGAACACGTGCACCAGCTCCCACAGCACGTGGTAGAGGGTCTCGATGAGCTCTTGGCGGATGTAGTCGTCGTCGCTCGGGGGCTCGAGCTCCCATTCCGCGCCAAGCCGCGAGAAGGCGATCGTCAGGCATCCGCGATCGCGTGCGAGCGCCACCGCGCGAGCCATCTCAGCGGCGTCGTCGTGCCCGTCCGCAAACGCGATCGCGATGTCGTCCCGGCCCGCGATCAACTCGAGCTGAGATGCCAGTTCGCCGCCATCGCCCGTCAACGCGATCGCGGGTAGTGCGCGCTTGCCGACGATCACGGGATGAACGAACTCGACGGCGACGTGACGCGCATCTGAGCGCGCCGGCGGCGAGGCTCCCAGCGCGATCAGCCGACCGGCACGGGCGAAGCGCTCGGCCATCAGATGACAGAGGCGCGCCAACCGTTCGGCATCCCGTGCGAAGAACTCACGGTTGGCCCCGGTGCGCCGCTGAAGTAGCGTGTCCAGGCGTGCGCTCAGGGTGTCGTGGGTGGCGGTCGGCGTCAAGCCGGTGCCCCCCGGCGCGAACGGGCGAGGTCGGCCAGCCAGTCGCGCCATGCGTCGATGCCCTCCCCGGTGCGGGCGCTTACGAGCATCCGCTCGGCGCCGGGCTGGACCTGGTCGACGTTGTAGAGGAAACGATCGAGGTCGTAGTCCAGATGTGCCAATAGGTCGATCTTGTTAACCAGCACCAGATCGCACGTGCGGAACATGAGCGGGTACTTCAGTGGCTTGTCCTCGCCCTCGGTGACCGAGGAAACCATCACCCGCACGTCCTCGCCGACCTTGAACTCGGCCGGACAGACGAGGTTGCCCACGTTCTCGATCACGAGCATGTCGATTTCCTGCAGGGGTAGATCCTCGAGCGCCGAGCGCACCATGTTCGCGTCGAGATGACACTCGCCACCGAAGCTCGGATCGGTGTTCAGTTGTGTGACCGGCACGTGCAGACTGGCCAGACGGTCAGCGTCCAGCGATCCCTGGACGTCACCCTCGAGCACTCCGACCCGCACACCCGGTACGTTGCCCACAACTCGCTCCAGCAGCGACGTCTTGCCGGCTCCGGGTGCGCTCATGAAGTTCACGACCGTCACGCCGGCGCGGTCGAAGTCCACACGGTTGGCATGAGCGATCGTGTTGTTGGCATCCAGCGCGTCTTCGACGATCCTCACTTTTGTGCGGTGCATGTGGCCTCCTCGATCTCAATGGACTCGACTTCGAACTCGTCGCCGCTCGCCACCGCCACGTCGCTGCCACCGCAGGTGGGGCAGCGGAATGCGGGAATCTCGATCTTCCACTCCCGTTCACATGGACCACAGCGCAGGCTCGCATCGACGATCTCCTGCTCGAGTCGTGCGCCCTCGCAGACCGTCCCGCGAGCGACGAGCTCGAAGTAGAACTCGAGCGTGTCCGGAACGACTTGGCGCAAGCGCCCGACGCGCAAATTGACAACGCCGACCGGTCGCCCGCCGGCGTGCTTGACGACCGTGCCCACCACCGCGCCGCTCAGCGACAGCTCGTGCATGGCGCTACTCCGCGTGTTCCAGGATCGAGCTCAACCTGAGCTCACCGGCGGTCTCGACGACCAGCTCGACCGCCCGCTCGACGGCCGACCGCACGCCAGGCGAGAGCCCGAGCCCCAGCTCCTCGACATCGTCCGGCTCACATGCGATCACCGTCACGCGGCCGGGCCAGGCGCCGATCGACCTGACAAAGCGCAGCACTGTCTGTGGATCCATGCCGTGGGGGTTGATCGCTTCGCCGTCCTCGATCTTGGCGTCGATCGACTCCTCGGGGACATCCATCACATACAGCGTGCCCGGCTCGCCTCCCTGGCGACTGACGTCGAGGATCACGAGCGCGTCGTAGCCGCGCATCACCTCGTAGGCCAAGTCGAGACCGCCGGTGCCGGCGTCCATCACCGCGACGCCGGGCGGCAGCCGACGCTTCTCAAGGCGCCTTGCAACCTCTCCGCCGAAGCCGTCGTCGCGCAGCCATGCGTTGCCGACCCCGGCAATCAGGATCCGCGGTGCGCGCTCGGGGCTCACGCGATCCTCCTGACGCGGGTATTGCTCATTGGAGCACCTCGACCTCGGGTGCGAAGAAGAACAGGAAGCGCCCGCTTTCACGCAGCAGCTCCTGTCCGGGGTCGCCGTCGATCGTCACCCCGAGGTGCGTCTTCCCATCGAAGTCGATCATGATCCGCTCGATCGTCGCAATGCGCCCGTCGAGCATGCGCGCGTGCAGGTCCGCGTCGGGCCCGGGTTTGATCCTCACCTTGCCGGCACGGCGAAAGCGCACGCCGTCGACGCGGGCTTCCTCCTCGCCGGCCTGTGGATCGAGGAGGTCCAGGGGCTCCTCGGGTGGGATCTCGCTCACCCGCTCGCGAGAGTTCCCGGACGGAGCCTCGGTCACTGGCTCACAGGCGGCGACCTCGACGGGGTCGCTCAGCGTGACGCGACCGTGAAGCGCAAGGATCTCACTTGGTGGGGCGGCCGCGGCACGCGCCACCATCTCGCGCACGACCGGGTCCTGACGCTCGATCTCCTCGCGCTCGGCGTCGCTGAGCGCCTTGACATGCAGTAGCAGCGCCTCCTCGATCTCGGTGGAGTCAAACAGGCCGCCCCGACTCTCGGGCGCGATCCGCGGATGGTCGGGCAGCACGATCGTGGCGCCGATGACCACATCGTCGGCAGCGCTCGCCAGCACCGGGAACGTGTTGACGCTGGCGCACGGGCGCTCCAGCGGCGAGATGAAGCGACCGCCCCGCACGCACACGATCGGGTGCGTGGAGAGCAACGAGCGCCCGAGCGCAACCGCGCGGTCCAGACCGCGCGTGCACGGCGTCAGATTCTCGACGCGCAGAGCGAGCTCGTAGGCGCGCGTATCGAGCTCGCGCGCGCGCAGGCTGAGCAGAAGAGTCAATCCGCGCCCAGGCTCCTCACCGACCTCGGCCTCGCGCTCGAGCGGTCGCTCGGCCACCGAAAATGAGCCGGCGAGCGCACCCACGGTAACCTCCGCCAGCTCCAAGCGATGCGCTGCGGCCTGATGACGCTCGCCGCTGGCGGCAAGGAACCTGACCTGTGCACCGATCTGGGCCTCGGGCGGCGCCTCCAGCACACAGCGCAGCTCCAGATGGTCGAACGTGCTCGCAAGCCCAGCGGCATAGCTCGGCGGATAGACGATCCCAAACGGCGTCGGCGTGGAGTTCTTGGTCGCTGCGGGCGTGTACGGGTACAGCGCGTACCCCTCGTACAGGAGCGAGTCGATCAACCGCTCGAGCTCCTCACGCATCGGGTGTGACTCCGAGCAGCTGCTCGATGCAAGCGTCATACGTCGGCAGCCCGCGCGCGAGACGCTCACGCTCGAGGTCGTGCAGCGTCTGTGAGCGCATCGCCACCCAACCGGTGTTCGGGTAGTAGTGCTCGATCGTCTCGCGCCACACGGCGACCGGCATGCGGTAGTCGGCCGAGCACGACCACGGCACGAGCACCATCTGCAGCCCCCCCTGATCGTTTGGGTAGTAGACGATGCCGTTGAAGTGCAGTGCCATCGGCACCTCGCCATTGGAGAGCGCGTGCAGGTACTTGGCGGATGCGACCTCCAAGTCATAGTTGCAGGCGATCGGCACCACGACGGTGGTCGAGCCGGTGAACGCCGGGACGACCACGTCAAGCCGTGCCCACACGAGACTGTGGGTGGTCACCGCCCAGCGCTCGGGCGCGCCGAACAGCCCGGCGAGACGCTCACGCGTGATGTCGTCATAGCCACGCCTGGCCGGCTCGATCATCAGCTGGATGGTGAGACCGATCATGTACACCTGCCGTCCGCTCGGCTCGGAGATCCTCAGGTCGAGCATCAGCATCGGCGCGGCTGCGTGGCGCAACGCACGTGCTCCCAGAACCTCGAACTCGGGCTCGGGCACGCCCGTTAGTTGGCCCGCCCCGATGTCAGGCTGTGCGCTCATAGGGGAACCTGTGGTGCGTGTTCGAGCGATGGTGGGGTCTTGCCCGCTCACGCCGCGACCGCCTGCGATTGCAGTTCCTCAAAGAAGGCCGCGACCGCCTCCCCAACCTTGGAGCCTCCCGAGATCCCCTCCCAATTCACCTTTATCGCCCCTGTCAGGGCATAGCAACGGTCGATCGGCGCAATCGCGTAGCACGGAGGATCGGACAGCCGATTGACGATCAGCCCCTCGATGTCGGGCTCGAGATCGGCAAGCAGCGGGTTGAGCTGCACCATCCGGCTCCACGAGGAGAAGTGCAGCTCGCTCTCGGTCGCACCCGCCGGGCTGGGGTATAGCGCAACCACGCAGCCGGCGATGCTCGACTCCATGAAGAACGCAAGCCCGATCGGAACCTGAAAGCTCGCCCACACCTCCTCAGGTATTTCAAGCGATGAAAGCCAGAGCGTGCGTCCGCCCACAGGGCGATACTCGGCGTCCCCCGAGCGCAGCGCCCAGCAGCTCTCGCACACGCACTCGATCCTGCGCTCGATGAGGTTCAGCAGGTGGCGATGGTCTGCGGGGATCGTGGTTTTGCAAAGGTCACACCACTCGTCATCCTCCACGCCGGACCTCGCTGCAATTGCGCTGGCATCGCGACTTGCCTGCGGCCCGGCATCGCGACTCGCTGCCGCTCCCGGTCCGGCAAGGCGGCCTGGCCGAGCGAAGCCTCGCAGTTGACCGACAAGCTGCGCACGCTGCTTGACGGCAATCGCCTCCAGGAGCGCCCGGCGTCCCGGCGGTGGCTCGCCAACGATCTCGCGGCCGGGCAGAGCATTCCCTGGATCGGCGCCCTGTTCGCTCACAGCGTCAGTGCCACCTTCACATGCCCCTGCTCTCGCAGGAGGGGGACGGGCTCGAGTTGCAGGCGCTCGTCGTCCATCGAACGGCCCGCCCGCGGAAGGAAGAACGTCCTTGCGCATCGAGGGCACGCGAGCGCACCGGCCTGCAACTCGCCACCGTCCAGGGGACCACCGCAGTCCGCGCAGGTGTTCGTGTACGCCAGCAGCGTGCCGTCGACGTTCGCGACCACCAGCTCGGCGCCGCCGACCTCAGCGCTGACCATCTGACCGACCGGCACCAGATCGAGGCGATCGACCTCGAACCACGAGGGCACCGCCGGCGGCGTGATTGGCGGCGACGCCACCATCGGCAACTCGATGCCACCCGAGGACGATTCAAATGTCGCGGAACCACCCACCAGCGGCAACGCGGGGCCGACCGCCGCAGAGGGCGCCACACCCTCCACCTGCAACTCCTCCAGATCGGGGGCGGCCTCCTCGATTGCCTGCTTGATCGCAAGCTCGAGCGTGACGGCCGACGCTGCGCAATCCGAGCAGCTGCCGCGCAGGCTGATCCGCGCAACGCCCTCCCGCAGCGACAGCAGCTCGACGTTGCCGCCGTGAGATTCCATGTAGGGCCGCACCTGCTCGAGCGCACCCTGCACACGAGCCTCGAGTGGGACCGGATGCAAGTCGTGGATCAACATGAGGGCCGCTACCAGCGAGTCCTCGGCGAGCGCAACCGCGAGACGCTTGCCCTCCTCGCCCGCCTGCTGCAGCGAGTCGACGATCCGCTCCAAGCCGGCGCCGTACATCTGCACGAGCGCGGACATCAACTCCTCAGTCACTTCGCGTGTTGCCGAATCCTCGACCGCGTCCAGTCTCCCCTGCAGCTCCTGCACGCGCAGGAGGAGCTCGTCGTGCCCTTCGCTGAGCGCGGTGGACAACACGACCGATTACCTATGACAGGGCCGTCGGCGTGTGGATAACCTTGCGCACCTTGCCGCTCCCGTTGTACATGTGCACGCCACAGGGCAAGCACGGATCGAACGAGCGCACGGCACGCATGATGTCGATGCCCTTGAAGCTCTCGGGGCCGTTCTCCTCGAAGATCGGCGTGTTCTGCACGGCGTCCTCATACGGGCCGGGCGTCCCGTAGGCATCGCGCGGGCTCGCATTCCACGGCGTCGGCGGATACGGCTGGTAGTTAGCGATCTTGCCGTCGCGGATCACCATGTGATGGGACAGCACGCCACGTGCCGCCTCGTGGAAGCCGCAGCTCACCGCGCTGTCGGGGACGGTGAACTTGTTCCAGCTCTTGGTGCGACCAGCCTGGACCTCCTTCAGCGCCCGCTCGAGGCAGTGCAGAGCGATCAACGCACTGTAGGCCTGGTGATAGGTCCGCGCGCGGTCACGCTCGATCGCGTTTGACTTCTCAGGCACCTTCCACTCGAGTTCCATCTCGGGCATGTTCGGCGAGCGCGGGAGCACCATCTGGATCGAGTGGCCGGTCGCCTTGGCGTAGCCGAAATCGACCAGGCCGGCCTTTGCGGTGCACCACTGGCGCGCGAATGGTCCACCTCCGGTGTCACAACATACGTGCGTGTTGGTGCGTTTGTCATAAATCCGCGGGGAGACGACCCATGTGTACTTGTCTGTGAAATCACGCTTCTGCGGACGCGGCAGGGTGACCTTGTTCCACGGATGGTTCTTGTCAACTGGGTTGCCGAGCGGATCGCGAGTGACCAGCGTCGGCTCGTTCTCCCACGAGTCGAAATAGGATGAGCCCAGCAGGATCCGGATCATCAGGTTGATCTCCACCAGGTCCGTGGAGATGAGCTCCCCGTCGATGGCCACACCCGGAGTGATGTAGCGCTTGCGGCCCCACTCGGTCATGTTGCGATAGTCGTAGTCGACATAGTCCGGATCGTCGAACGAACCCCAGTTGACGAGGTTCGTCTCGCGGTAGCCGACCATGTCATACCCCGGAAGCTCGCGCAGGAAGAAGTCGTAGAGGTCATCGTGCATCGGCACGCTGCGCTTGACGTAGTCGAAGTAGCGCATCAGGCGCACGTAGTAATCGGTGCATGTCTGGTGTGTGATGTCAGCGCTGCAGCCCCCCGGCATGATCGTCGAAGGGTGTGTATGGCGGCCTCCGAACAGGCAGTACATCTCGCGCGTGTAGCGAGCGACATGCAGCGTCTCGAGATAGAACTCGCCGGTGAATGGGTTGAGCGCTCGCATGATCTCAGCGATCGTCTTGAAGCCGTGGATGTCCTGATGGGGTGCGGGCGTGTTCTCCGCCGTCGCCAGTAGAGTCGGGTTCGTCTCCTTGACCATCTGCTCGCAGAAGTCGACATTCGCCATGCAATCGTTGAAGATCGCGTGGTCGAAGATGTAGTCGGCGGTCTCGGCCAAATTGAACGCGAGATCGCCCAGTGGTGGCGGCTTGACGCCGTAGGCCATGTTCTGGTTCAAACATGAGCACGTGCAGTGGTTATCCCCGCAGATGCCGCAGATGCGGCTGGTGATGAAGTGGGCGTCGCGCGGATCGATGCCCTTCATGAAGATGTCAAAGCCGCGGAAGATCATCGAGGTGCTGTAGCACTTGAGCACCTGTCGATTGGTGAAATCGATCTCAGTGTGAATCCCGAGACTCCCGACGATCCGTGTGATCGGATCCCAGGACATCTCCTTGACCATCACCTTCTGTTGCGGAGGCGTTTCAGTCGCCATGTGCTTCTCTCCTCACTCGGCCTTCAGTCGTAGATAGACAACAGCGGTCAACGGCAGGCTCGCTCAGCGCTCACCACCTCCTCGCGTAGCCGCTTGTGAGCGTCTTGCCCCTGCGGCGCCAGTCCGGCTCGACGTCGTACTTGGTTCTGATATTGCGCTTGCGCATGTAGCGTACGATCGGTCCGTAGGTGAACTGCATAATCCCCGCGGCCGCGCCACCGTACTTGTCCTCGTCCATGAACGGCATGAACTTGTCCGGGAAGCCCGGCATCGTGCAGGCCATGCAGATGCCCCCCACGTTGGGACAGCCGCCGATGCCGTTGACCCAGCCGCGTACGGGCACATTGCACTTGACCACCGGCCCCTTGCAGCCAAGCTTGACCAGGCAGCGGTGGTCGGAGCCGTATTCGGTCGCGAACTCGCCCTGCTCGGCGAAGCCTGCACGGTTGCAGCTCTCGCGCACGGTACGCCCGAACAGCCACTTTGGGCGCAGCGCCTCGTCGAGCTCCGGCGCCGGCGCAAGACCGGCGAGATGCAGCGCGAGGTACAGCAGCGTCTCGGTCATGTTGTCCGGCTGGGCGGGACAGCCGGGAATGCAGACGATTGGCAGGCCCGCTCTGGACTTCCAGCTCCAGCCGAGGTAGTCCGGCACACCCATCGCGCCTGTGGGGTTGTTCTTCATCGCCGGGATGCCGCCGTATGTGGCACAGGTGCCCACGGCGACGAGCGCCGCGCACCTCGGCGACAGACGGTCGATCCACTCGTTCATCGTGATCGGCTGACCGTTTTCGGGATTTACCGCGAAACCCGTCCAATGACCCTCGCCGCTGATCTCCTCGTTGCCGAGGGAACCCTCGATCACGAGCACGAACGGGTCGAGCTTTCCCTGCTCGGCTTCAAACCACGCTTGCGCGTAGTCCTGGCCGTTGGCGTAGTCGATCACCTGATTGTGCACGACCACCTTTGGCATCCCCGGTATGGCCTGCAGGACGATGTCCTCGAGGCTCGGGTTGGTCGCCGAGGTCATCGCCACGGAATCCCCCTCACAGCTGAGGCCCGTGGTCATCCAAAGGACGTGGGCGGTGACCGCCTCCGTTTTCTTGTGCTCCGCAAACGCCATGCTCGCCATAACCGCTCCTCTCGACTCAGATCAACAGATGCGCGGCAGCGGATCGCCTACCAGCTGGTCCATCACTCGCCGGCCGCCAAAGCTCGTCTCCACCAGCACCATCCCCGGTGGTTCCCTCCGCACCTCTCCTATCTCCGCGGCCTGTTCGCAACCAGCTACCGAGCGCAGCGCGACAAGCGCCGTGTCGACCGCGTCGGGGGCCACGAACGCAACCAGCTTGCCCTCGTTTGCGACATACATGGGGTCGATCCCGAGGATCTCCGCCGCGCCTGCCACCGCCGGATGCACAGGGATCGAGCCCTCGCGCACCAGCATCGCCACCGATGAGGAGCGGGCCAGCTCGTTGAGCACCGATGCCACCCCGCCGCGGGTGGCATCGCGCAGGCAGCGCAGCTCGGGACCAACCGCATCCAGCAGCGTGTCAACGGCCGGCCACAGCGACGCCGTGTCTGACTCGATTGACGCGTCGAGCTCGAACTCTCCCCGTGCGAGCATGATCGCCATACCGTGCTCGCCGATGCTGCCGGACAGCAGGATGCGATCGCCGGATGTGATGTTGGCGGGCGAGACATTCGCTCTCGGGTCGCCTCTACCGAGTCCGGTTGTGCATATGTACATCCCGTCCGCGTGGCCCCGCTCGACGACCTTCGTGTCCCCGCTGACGATCTCGATCCCGGCTCGCTCGGCAGCCAGCGCGATCGCGTCGACCTCGGCCCGCAGCTCATCGGCCGTGAGTCCCTCCTCCAGTACGAGCGAGAGACTGAGCGCGAGCGGACGAGCGCCCGACACCGCCAGGTCGTTAACCGTGCCGTTGATGGCCAGATCACCGATCGAGCCACCGGGAAAACGCAGCGGCCTGACAACGTAGGAGTCTGTCGTGAGCGCCAGCGCGAGGCCGTCCACGCTGACCTCGCCCGCGTCGGACATCTGGCTCAAGCTCTCGCCCCCGAAGGCCGGCACGAACAGCCCTTCGATCAGACTCTGGGTCGCCTTCCCGCCGGCGCCGTGGGCCATTGTGATCCGCTCGTCGCGGAACTTGGCACGCTTCCCGCGGGCGGTCTCGATGATTCCGAGGATCTTCTCCTCGCGCTCGGAGATCGTCGCTGGCTCGCTCATCACACGACCTCCCGCTCGCGCGCGAAGCGCCCGAAGTTGTAGTAAGCCGCGCACGCGCCCTCCGAGGAGACCATGCAGGTGCCGATCGGGCGCTCCGGCGTGCAGGCCGTGCCGAACACCTTGCACTCCCATGGCTTTATGACGCCCTTCAAAACCTCGCCGCACTGGCAGGCCTTCGGGTCGGCCACGCGCACCCCGGGCACGTTGAAGCGATGCTCCGCGTCCAGGTCTGCGTATGCCTCGGAAAGCTTCAGTCCGCTGTGGGAGATGAAGCCCAGGCCACGCCACTCGAAATGGGGGCGCAGCTCGAACACCTCGGCCAGAACCTCAAGCGCCCGGAGGTTGCCCTGGTAGGGCACGACCCGCTTGTACTGGTTCTCGACCTCGCAGCGACCCTCGGCTAGCTGACGCAGGATCATCGCGATCGACTGCAGGATGTCCAACGGCTCGAAGCCCGCGACCACGACCGGCTTGCCGTAGTCGGCGGGAATGAACTCGAACGGACGGGCGCCTACGACCGTCGCCACGTGGCCAGGACCGATGAAGCCGTCAAGCCGCAGGTCCGGCGACTCCAGCAGCGCCCGCAATGGAGGCACGATCGTGACGTGGCTGCAGATACAGGAGAAGTTTCCGACGCCCTCCGACCGTGCTCGCTTGAGCGTCAGGGCCGTGGATGGCGCTGTCGTCTCGAATCCGATCGCGAAGAAGACCACCTCGCGGTCGGGGTTCTGCTTAGCGATCCGCAGCGCGTCCAGCGGCGAGTAGACCATGCGCACGTCGGCGCCGGCCGCCTTGGCCTCGAGCAGGCTCCCGCCTGAGCCCGGCACGCGCATCATGTCGCCGAAGCAAGTGAAGATCACACCGGGCACGCCTGCGATCGCGATCCCATCATCGACGCGTCCCATCGGAATCACGCATACGGGGCAGCCAGGTCCATGTACGAGCTCGACGTTCGCCGGCAGTAGATCGTCGACGCCGTACTTGTAGATCGAGTGCGTATGGCCGCCGCAGACCTCCATCACCTTGTAGTGGCGACCGGGCTCGACCAGGGACAGGATCTCTCCGGCCACGGCACGACCAAGCGCGGCGTCGCGGAACTCGTCGACGAACTTCACGTCGATACCTCGCCTGCTAGGCCCACGGCACCGCCTAGCGCCACGGCACCGCCAAGCGCCACGGCACCACCAAGCGCCACCTCGCGGAAGATGCCGACCGACCTCATGCGGGCACCTCGCCTGCGATGGTCGCGATCGCGACATCCGCGTGAACCAGCAGCACCGAGCCGGTCCTGACCGTATCGACCAGCGCGATCTCCACCGTGTGCTTTGAGCCCTCGGCGTCGACGCACAGAGCAAGACACCTCTGATGGTCGATGCGCACGACCGTCATCGGCACTCCATCGTCGGCACACGTGATGCAGTGCTCGTTTGCGCACACAGTCGCCGCTAGGGATGACGTACTCACTCGATCACGCTGGCCTTGAGCTCCTCGAGCTCCCGCTCGTAATCCGCACCCATGCGTTCGAGCATGCCGCGCGTGGCGCGCGCCTCCTGCTCGTCTACCTGGGAGATGGCAAAGCCGACATGGATCAGGACCCAGTCCCCGGGACCGACGCCCACCCCGTCGCCGTCGAGCAAACCGACATTGACGTTACGCCGCACGCCCGCGACGTCGACCATCGCCAATCTGTGTTCGAGGTCCACCAGCTCCACGATCTGCCCTGGAATGGCGAGGCACATGCGACGATGCCCTTCTCTTGAATTATTCGACTATCCTGATGATGGCGTGAACCCAAGCCACGCGGATCCAGCCACGCTCGACTCAAGAGGCATTCGACAAGCCTCATAAGTCTTTTACCACTGGCTTCGACGGGCGAAGCCATCGTGGTAATCGTGCTTACACCAACTCCCCGTAACCTGGATTACAGTCCACATAACTCGGGTATTGCTTGGAGGAGGCGCAGACTCGCCCGCAAGGTCAAGCTGTCGCAGCGGAAGGGAGTAACAAGGCTCTGCAATGTCAGTCGAAGGCCGAGATGTTGTCAGGCTGGGGTCCTCGCAATGGCGAGGGCACTCCCCAAGCGCCAAGCAGCCCGAATCGCCTCCGCTCTATGCCTATCTGCTCGACGCAGACGACGATCTCGCCGAAGAGCTCGACATACGCATGCGCTTCGCTGCGCGCCAGCTCGCGACGGCGAGGGTGTTGTGCGCCGAAACCGGGGAATGCGAACTCGAGCCCTGGTTCGCGGCTGTGGGAAATGGTCCCGGCCTGTTGATCCTCGACGGCCTGGTAGCCATCGACACCTGCATCACCAACCGCACGGTCACTGAGCTTCTCGGAAGCGGCGACCTGCTGCAACCACTCAGCCGACATGTAGACGACATGATCGAACGAACCGCGTCATGGCGCGCCCTGCGTCCCTGTCGCTTCGCGCTCCTCGACGCGAAGTTCACCGAGCGGGTACTTCCCTGGCCGCAGATAGGCAACGCACTGCTGCGCCGCACAGAGCGCCGCACAGAGGATCTTGGTGTGATGCGGGCGATCTCCTCTCAGCCTCGGCTCGAGGTTCGCCTGGTGCTTTTCCTCTGGCATCTAGCCGCCCGCTGGGGGCGCGTCGAGTCAACAGGAGTCCGCCTGGAACTGCCGTTGACTCACCGCCTACTCGGCCAGCTCGTCGCCGCCGAGCGACCATCGATCTCACACGCGCTTGGTCGGCTCGCACACGCAGGGCTCGTGACTGGGACCGCAGGAGATTGGCACCTCCATGGCAACATTAACGCTCACCTCACGTCGCTGATCGAGGATACCGTCCGTCTGACGCTGCACAAACCGGCGCGGTAATCACAATTACCACGTAATTACGATCACCTTGCAGTAGCACTGTGACAACGCCTATAGTAATCGCCAGCACAGACCTGTGGGGCGCGGATTAGATACCGACTCCACCTGCCGACGGGAGCTGGTCCGATGAACATGCGGAGCACCGGTCGGTTTGGGATTTTCGGATATGTCGTTGAGATCGTAAAGGCGCTCACGCCGAGCGAGCGGCGCAGCACCAGCTTGATGTTCCTGATAATCGCGGTCCTGCATATCATCGGCTTCGGCGTCTTTATTGCCCTCGTAGTACCCTCGCACTACAAGGGTCTGGGGATCGGCGTCGCGGGACTGGCGTACACGCTGGGGCTGCGCCACGCTTTCGACGCAGATCACATCTCCGCGATCGACAACACCACGCGCAAGCTGATGAACGAAGGCAGGCGGCCGCTCAGCATCGGCTTCTGGTTTTCACTCGGACATTCTACGATCGTAATCGCGATCGGCGTCGGGATCGTCGTCGCCGAGAAGGCTGTTTACGGCGCAGTCTCGAACAATGGCTCGAACCTCGAGCAGTTCGGCGGCATCTTCGGCACGATAGTGTCAGCTTCGTTCTTGTATCTGATCGGCCTACTCAACCTTGTGATACTCGCCGGCATTTTTCGCGTGTTCAAATCGATGCGACAGGGCAACTACGACGAGGCCGAACTGGAACGTCAGTTGAACAACCGCGGATTTATGTTCCGTTTCTTCGGCAAGTGGATGAACTCGATCACCAAGGAATGGCAAATGTACCCGGTCGGCGTGGTCTTCGGGATGGGCTTTGACACGGCTACCGAGGTCGCTCTGCTGGCCACAACCGCCCTGCTTGCGTCCCAGGATCTGCCGTTCTACGCGATCATGTGCCTGCCGATCCTGTTCACCGCCGGCATGAGCCTGATGGACACGATCGATGGACTCTTCATGAACTTCGCCTATGCGTGGGCGTTCTTCAACCCCGTTCGCAAGGTCTACTACAACCTCGCAATCACCGGGCTGTCGGTGTCGATCTGCTTCTTCATCGGCACGATCGAGGTGCTCGGCCTGCTGCCGATGGAGCTCGGCGGCCTGCACGGCGACTTCTGGCACTACGTGGAAGTGTTCGATATCAACAAGGCGGGCTTCGTGATCGTCGGCATGTTCGTCGTCTGCTGGGCCGGGGCGCTAGCGTTCTGGAGGTTCGGTCATGTTGAGGAAAAGTGGAGCGCCAGGCTGGAGGGAGAAACAACCGTCGTCCACGGCATGGATGTGTCGGGTTAGGCCTCTAACCAGTGCACAGACCCGGACATCCACCTCCGCCCCCCACCTCCGGTCACGGGCCGCTAAGCGCGATGACCATCTCAACCTTCTCCACGGCCGGCTAGCTGTCTCCACGCATGATGCAGCGGAAGCCGATGTGACTGGTGGAGGTGTCGATCGCCTCAGGTTGGCGAGCCGCGGGCCGGTAGCGCAAGCAGTAGCCAGGTGCGCAGAGATGCGAGCCACCCTTGATCACGCGGCGGGGGATGCTCGCGCCGGCGCGCCCGCGGTCATAGCTTCCCTGCGGGGTCTCGATGCGCGGGTCCACCGGCGGTTTGCAGCACGTCCTCGAAGGTATCTCGGTGCCGGGGTCGCGGGTGGAGTAGTAGTCGCTCGTCCACTCCCAGACGTTGCCGGTGACGTCGTAGAGCCCGTAGCCATTGGCCGGAAAGAGACCCACCGGCGATGTGCCGCGCCAGCCCTTCGCGCCGGTGTTGCGCCACGGGAACTCGCCCTGCCAGTGGTTGGCCATCAGCTCGCCACGCGGCCGCTCCTGCTCGCCCCAGGCAAAGGCCGCGCTGGCTAGTCCACCGCGCGCCGCGTACTCCCACTCCGCCTCGCTCGGGAGCTGCTTGTCGATCCATTTCGCATACGCATTGGCGTCCTCGAAGGCGACGTGCGTGACCGGGTGCTCGGCACGCTGAGAGTTATCGCTTTCTGGTCCCCAAGGATGACGCCAGTTTGTGCCTGGAACGTAGGCCCACCAGCGCGACGGGTCGTTCAGTGCCACCGGACCGGGGGTAGGATGGAACACGACCGATCCCGCGCGCAGGAGCGAGTGGTCGGCGTCGTGGTAGGCGGCGGAGTCGGGCGCGCGCTCTGCGAGCGTGACGTATCCGGTCTCCTCGACGAAGCGCGCGAACTGCGCAACCATGACCGGCCCGCGGTCGATCGCGAAGGCGCCGATCTCGACCTCACGCACCGGCGCCTCTTCGGCGTAGAAGTCAGCCGAGCCCATCTGGAAGCTACCTGCCGGGATCTGGATCATGCCTTCGCGAATCATCTCTCAAGGATCCTAGGGCCGAGTCGGCAAGGTCCCTCACCCTGATCGGATGATGTCGTGCACCCGGTCTCGACCTACGCTTGCCGCTGTTGCTTTGCGTTCAACCACCGCAAGAGTAAGGGTGATCTGATGGCCAAGTCGTTCAAAGGCACCATCAACGTCGATATCCGCGACTCGGAGCCAGATTGGTCGCCGTTTGAGCCTCCGAAGGCTCCGGATGGCTCGCCCAATGTCCTTTACATCGTGCTCGACGACGTTGGTTACTCAGCGATGAGCTGTTACGGGGGACCGATCGAGACGCCGAACATCGACAGGATCGCCTCAAATGGCGTCCGTTACACGCAGTGGCACACGACCGCCCTGTGCTCCCCCACGCGCTCGTGCCTACTGACCGGACGCAACCACACGCGCAACAGCATGGCGTGCATCACCGAGGCCGCGATCGGGTTTCCCAACGCGAGCGGCACGGTGCCGCCGGAGAACGGGATGCTTCCGGAGATCCTGGGTGAGCAGGGATGGAACACGTTCATGGTCGGCAAGTGGCATCTGTGCCCGACCGATGAGATGAATCTCGCCTCCACGCGCCGCAACTGGCCGAGCGGCCGTGGCTTTGAGCGCTGGTACGGGTTCCTCGGCGCCGAGACGAACCAGTGGTATCCGGATCTGGTTCACGACAACCATCCGGTCGATCAGCCGAGCACCCCCGAGGAGGGCTATCACCTCACCGAGGACCTCACCGACAAGGCGCTCGAGTTCATCAAGGACGCCAAGGCGGTGGCCCCGGAGAAGCCGTTCCTCCTCTACTACTCGCCGGGGGCCTGTCACGCGCCCCACCACGCGCCCAAGGAGTGGATCGAGAAGTTCAAGGGACGCTTTGACATGGGCTATGAGGCGTTGCGCGAGCAGACTCTCGCCAGGCAGAAGGAGCAGGGCATCGTGCCGCCTGACACCGAGCTGCCGCCGGTCAATCCGATCGGCACACCCGAGACGCGCACGAGCGCTGACGGCAAGCCGTTCCCGGAAATCGACACTACCCGGCCATGGGACTCGCTGAACGACGAGGAGAAGCGGCTGTTCGCACGGATGGCCGAGGTATACGCCGGCTTCCTTGGCCACGCCGACCACGAGATCGGGCGCCTGCTCGACTACCTGGAGCAAAATGAGCTGCTCGAGAACACGCTGGTGGTCGTGGTGTCCGACAACGGCGCCAGCGGCGAGGGCGGCCCGAATGGCTCTGTCAACGAGATGAAGTTCGCCAACGGAGTACCCGACGACCTGCAGGCGAACCTCGCCCAGATCGACGACCTCGGCAGCCCGAAGACCTACAACCACTACCCGACCGGCTGGGCGATGGCGTTCAACACGCCGTTCAAGATGTGGAAGCGCTACGAGTTCAACGGGGGAACATCCGACCCGTGCATCATCTCCTGGCCGGCCCAGACAAAGGCGCGCGGCGAGGTGCGCGAGCAGTACTACCACGCGATCGATCTCGTCCCGACGATCCTCGACGCGCTCGGCGTCAGCGCTCCGGAGTCTGTCAAGGGCCATGTGCAGACGCCGTTCGACGGGGTCAGCATGCTCGACAGCGTCGATGACGCCTCAGCTGAGTCGAAGCGCAGGACGCAGTTCTACTCGATGCTCGGTTCCCGCTCGATCTGGCACGAAGGCTGGAAGGCGGTAACGACGCACGCCACGATGGCCGGCTGGAGCAACTTCAACGCTGACGATTGGGAGCTTTACCACACAGACGTCGATCGCTCGGAGATCAACGACCTGGCCGCCGCCCAGCCGGAGAAGCTGAGAGAGCTCGTCAACATCTGGTTCGCGGAGGCCGGTGCCAACGGGGCGTTCCCGCTCGATGATCGCTCGCCTGTCGAAATCCTGATGACGCCGCGACCACAGCTCGCCGCAGCCCGCGAGCGGTATGTGTATTTCCCGGATGCGGCGCCGGTGAGCGAGTGGCAGGCGGTGAACACGCGCAACCGGTCGTTTGTGATCGGCGCCCTCGTCGATCTGCCCGCACCCGGAGCGCAGGGCGTGCTGTTTGCGATCGGCTCGCGCTTCGGCGGACACGCGCTGTACGTCAAGGGCAACCGCCTGCACTATGTCAACAACTTCGTGGGCATCACCGAGCAGCTGGTCGCCGGCTCGGAGGACCTGCCGACCGGCGAGAACCTGATCCTCTCGGCGTCATTTGAGAAGGAAGGCCAGGAGCCCGGTTGCGCGGTGGGCACGCTCTCGCTCTACCACGGTGAGAAGAAGGTGGGCGACGGCAAGATCAAGACTCAGCTGGGGGCGTATGCCGTCGCCGGAGCGGGTCTGTACGTTGGCCGCCACGGCGGCGAGCCGCTCACAGAGGACTACCCGGGTGCGGCCCCTTACCGATTCACGGGTGGGACGCTCAACCGAGTCGCGATCGATGTCAGCGGTGAGCCGTATGTCGATCTCGAGCGCGAAGCAGAGACGCTGCTCAAGCACCAGTGATGCGCGGCACGCGGCTTGATTTCGGTGCCTGCGACGGATGAGGCGATGAGCTAGAGCCAGTCGCGACGCCGGAAGCCAAGGTACAGGCAACCTGACAGCACGATAATAAGCGCTGTCGAAAACCAGAATCCCCAATGAGCCGCGAAACCGGGATAAGGCACGTTCTGCCCATAGAAACCGGTGATCGCTGTCGGGACGGCGATAATTGCCGCCCAGCTCGTGACCTTCTTCATCACGAGGTTCATCCGGTTGCCTTGGATCGTGAGATTCGTCTCGAGGATCGTGCTCACGAGATCGCGCAGCGACTCCGTCCACTCGGTCGCGCGAAGCACATGGTCATACACGTCTTGGTAGTAGGGGACCATGCCCTCGTCGAGAACGTGCAAGTCGCGGCGCATCAGCGAGTTGACGACCTCACGCATCGGCAACACCACACGTCGAAGTAGAACCAGGCTCTTGCGAAACTCAAACGATCGACGTTGAACCTCCGTGTTGCGCGGCGCGTCGTCGAATAGAAGGTCCTCCAGCGTCTCAATCTCGCTGTCGAGCGACTGTACCGCCTCGAAGTGCCCGTCGACGATGTCGTCCAACAGACCCCAGAGCAGGAACGACACGCCGTGCTTGGCAAGCTCCTTCGATGCGTCCCAGCGGGCGAGCAGCGAGTCGACCTGGGCGTCCTGCTCCATGTGGACCGTGACGAGTGCATGCGGCGTGATGAAAGCGCCGACTTCGTTCGTACGGAGCTCGCCAGACTCGGTATCCAGCTTCACGGCGTATGCGCTCAGGAACAGATGCGTGTCGTACCGGTCGAGCTTCGGACGCTGATGCGCGCTGATCGCATCCTCGACTGCCAACGGGTGCAGCTGCAACTCTTGGGCGATCGTCGCGAGCTCCGCCTCGGTTGGGTCGCAATAGTCCAACCACACGCATGCACCCTCATCCTCGAGGTGCTCGGAAATGTCCTCGACTGGAAAATCCTCAAGGACGAGCTTTCCCTCTCGGTACAGTCGGGTGCGCGCCACGAGCGAACCATATGACCAGCGCCGGACCATGCTGAACGTCACTGGTCCGCCTGCACCGTTAGTCAGGCGGTCAATAGCGGTGCTTCGCTCGCAGGTAGTCAAGTCAAGTCAGGGTCCCCGATGACCAAGCGCAGCAAAAACGGTAACGCTTGTGGGGCCGGCTCTGTCGAGAAAGACGAGGTAGTTCAGGAGCTTGAACTATGGGCCTCGTGCTCTAGCAGCAGCGCGAATGTGGGGCAGGCTGCTGCGGCGCGTCTTGCGTTCTCTATCAGCGTAGGCTCCAGCGGCGTTCCGTCGATCACCGGGTAGCCCCAGTCGTCAAGCGCTATCCGCTCGGGCAGGAGCTCGGCGCACATGCCGTGCGCTTCGCAGGCGATCGGGTTCACTCGCAGGCGGCGGTTCACTGGATGAGCGCCGGATCGTAGATGGTGGAAGGTCGTCTGAGTGGCTTGACGATCACGCGGCCGGGCGTGGTTGTATCGGGTAGTGGCAACTCTCCAGGGTGTAGGCAGCCCTCGCATTGTCCGTGCTGGGCGTGGTCTTGAAACTCGGGGCCGAACACCTCGATCGCGGTGAGGAGCATCCTGGCGGCGCCGTCGGGGTGGGCGCAGGCGCCACGACCGCGCACGAGTGCCGCCAGGCGCGTGAGTCGCTGGTGCATGTTCGGCTGCGCGGCTGCGCCGGATATCTCTTCAAGACTTGTGGTTATCGCGTTTAGCCCGTGGACGCAGGGGCCGCACTGACGCGCGCTCTGATTCGCAAGCCAGCGCATGAGGCGGGTGGTTTCGGCGACCGGGCAGGCGTCTTCGGAGAGCAACAGCACGACGCCTGCGCCGAGGAAAGCCTGGTGTGCCGCGAGGTATTCGTCGGCGAGGATCAGGTTGTGCAGGTGCTCCTCGCCGACCCATGAGCCGCTGTATCCGCCCAACAGCGCGGCGCGCGGACGGCCAATGGTCCCGCCGGCAGCGTCGATGAGGGAACCCAGCGACGCGCCGTACTCGATCTCATAGACGCCAGAGCGCGACACGGAACCGGAGAGCGTGACGAGGGTCGATCCCGGCTGTGAGGGCGTCCCCAGCTCCCGAAACCATCCGGGACCATGACGCGCGATTAACGCGAGATGGGCAAACGTCTCGGCATTGCTGAGGAGCGTCGGGCGGCGCGCGACTCCCTGCTGGAAAACCATCGGCGGAGTGAAGGTCGGGATCGCGGGGGCGCCATTGAGATAATTGACAAGCGCCGACTCCTGTCCGGCAACATAGTGCGCGGGCACGGTCGTCAGTCGGGTTTGCGGTGAGCGGCGTCCCGGTGATCCTCGTTCGCTGATTGCCTCGGCGATGCCTTCAGCACTCGCTTGCGCCGATTCGCAGACGCTCACAACAATCTCGCTTGCGCCGAGTGCGTTTGCCGCGAGCGTCGCGCCGTCGAGCACGAGATGCGGCAGGGCTTGTGTGAGAGTGCGGTCCTTGAGGCTCGCGGGCTCGCCCTCTGTCGCGTTGACGACCACCACCGGGCGGCCTCGTGAGGCCGCGACCGCGCGCATCTTGACGGCGGTGGGAAAGCCCGCGCCGCCACGACCACGCAAGCCGGCCTGCTCGACCTGCGCAATCAGTGGATGCTCGCCGCCGCGACCGCGTCTGCGCCAAACGGGGAGCGGTCCGTGGAGTGCCAGGTGTTCAGCCAGGCCCATGCCTCCGTGGGAGGGAATCCCCTCCAGCAGTCGTGGCAGCCCGGCACGCGAGCGCCGCCCGGTCTCTGGCTCCGTTTCGCCGCGCACCGGCAGCGGCGAGCTCATCGCCGACTCGCCTTCGTGGTTGTGTGCCCGAGCAGCGCGGAGGGTGTGCCCGAGCGTCGTGCCCATTCAGACCCCAGCGGCCCGCTTGGCAGCCACAACGCCAGGAACAGCGTGAAGATGCCGGTGCCTGAGAGGGCAGCCCGGCTGCGCTCGGGATACTGGCGCCAGGCGGCGGTGACGCGCGCGAGCACCGCCGCGAGCACGGCCACGAGACACGCGAGGGTGAGCGCCAGCATCCAGGTCGTTTTGATGTCACTGCCTGTGCCGAGGCCGTGCAGCAGCGCGACCGGCCAGCTCGCATACGTGAGCCAGTGGACCGCTCGCCAGGTTCCGTACCCCATGCGCTGACGCAACACGCTTGTGATCGTCACTGCCAGCAGCAGGTCAAACGCTGATGCACCGAGCCCCAGCCAGAACGGCCGGTAGGAGCCCGCGAACGGTATGAAGGCGTCCAGCAGCGAGATCGACGCGAAGCTGTCGAGTATCGAGGTGAGTATGTGCAGCACGAGGAACACCATCGCCAGCAAAGCCACGTTGCGGTGTAGCGAATCCACGAGGAAGCGCGGCCAGCCGGGTGCGCTCCAGCGCCGCATGTCGATCACCCCGAGCACGACCGCGCCGCTCAACAGCAGCAGCGCCACAGCGCCGGTCGAGCGTGTCAGATACCAATAGACACTCGGGGCGGCTGTAGCGAGTTGCGTGCTCATACCGCAGACTCCTGCGGTATCCACACCGCATGTGTGTTCACCTTGACCTCTGCGGGCCAGTCTCCAACGGCCGTAACGTTGCCCTCCCAGTCCACGAGTCGGGCTGGTAGTCCGTGTGCTTCAAGCCACGCAGCGCCGGAGTGTCCCTGTATAAGCGCTGCCGTCGCGGCGATGTTCGCCTCGGCGCAGCTCGCGGCGGCGACGCTGACCGTGCGCCAGCACGTTCGCGCCGGGGCGCCCGTGCGAGGGTCGATGATGTGGTGCATTGCGTGCCCGTCGTGGCGCCAGCGCCTTACTGTCGTGCTAGAGGTCGCCAGCCCGCCGGAGAGGATCGCGATGGTCTGCCCCGGCGCGGTCGGCTGGCTGCGATGGTCGTCGGTCACATGGATATGCCATCCGCCGACAGGCTCGGCGCCGGATGTGGCGATGTCACCGCCGATGCTTACGAGCGCGCCACAGCCGCTCGCCTCTGCGGCGGCGTCCGCGGCGCGGTCTGCGGCCCAACCCTTTGCGGTCGCCCCGAGGTCCAGCCGGACGCCGCGGGGCACCCGAACACAAGCGCACCTGCGATCAAGAGCGATAGTCCTCCAGCCCGAGAGTTGGCGCACAGTGATCCTCTCCGCGCGACGCGTTCCGTCAATGGTCGCACCGCTCCGCGGCGAACCGTTTGCCCCGGTGTGATCTTCGCAGGGAGTCAGAAGCTGCCAGTCCCGGTCGTAGCCGGCGAGCTCCAACGCCCGTCCGACAGTCGGGTCCACGTCACCGCCGGTCAACCGGGCGGCGCGTATCGCGAGCTCCAGTGCCTCCATCAGCAGTTCACTGATCTGCATCGGCCGCCCGTCGCTCGCGTTCACACGCGAGAGCTCTGAGTCTGCTCGAAAGCGGCTGCACGCCCGGTCGATCTCATCCAGCTCGCGCTCCACCTGAGCACGCGCGTAGTGGAGTGCCGCGGGATCGCTCACGCGCAGTACGACGCTCGTGCCGAGTCCTTCCCAAGTCACCGTGGCAGGCTCGTTGTCGGTTGAGGATCGCGAGCGCGTGTCAGGACCCGCCTGAGACAACGGGAGCCGGTTCCTGAGCGGGGGGTGATTCGTGAGCCGGGGCTTCCGGTGCGGGTGTTGGAGCCGGAGTCGATTCGTGCCCTGGTGCTGGCGTCGTTTCTCCAGTGGGCGGTGGGTCTTGGGCGGGCGCGGGCTCTTCGACGGGCCTGGATTGGTTCGTGGTTTCGGGAACGGCTTTTGGAGCCTGCGCCGGGGGGCGCAGCGCACTGGAGGGGATCGCCGATCCCGTGTCCGACGACGTTGTTACGTGATGCCGGGCCCCGTGTACGGTTTTGATCGCAGCCCGCGCGTGGGTGTGAAGCGTTCTGCCTGGGATGGCGTGCGCCGCGACATCCGCGAGCACGCCTGCGAGGGTCACACTGCCCGCGATCAGCACACGGTTTATGCGTGTGAGCTTTCCCAGCGCCGCGTCGCGTGTACGGACTGCGCGAGTGTGCGGTGTCTGAGAACGCATCTCAATGGTGGTGGAAGTGTGCGTGCAGCCACGGCTCGAATTGGGGAAGAAAGAGAATCGCTGTCACTACGCCGAGGGTCAACGCGCTCGCGAGAGACAGGGCACGGCCCGCGCGACCGTCTGGCGCCCCGCCCAACCGTGCGGCGGGTCCGTAGTCGGCTCTCAATCCCCTCCAGAGGTCGGGGAGATGACCGAGAACGTGCAATGCAGTGAAAGCGACCCATACAAAGAAGCTCGCCTTGTGAATCAGGAAAAACGTTCCGCGAGACTGTGGGCCGCCGACCAGGAGCGCAACGCCGCTTGCCATTACCACGACGGTCGAGGTCACCACGGCCGGGGCGATCAGCCGCAGCGGGGTGGGTGGGGCGCCCTTGCTGCGATAGCGTGGGTTGCCCGTGTAGTAACGGGTGAAGCGATAGCCTGTGCTCGCGAGCTTCAGCGCGAGCGGCCCGATCAGTACCAGCCCGACAAACATGTGTACCGACAGCAGCGGTCCGATCCGAAGGATCGTGACTCCGATCACGGCCAGCAGCACGATCAGCACAGCACCCGTGACGGTGGTCAGCAGCTCGTTACCTGCGGTTCCCCCCGCGAGGAGACCTCTCATGCCGGACCGGGCAAGCGACGCGGCAGGCGTTTGGGACTGTATGGGCTGCACGTCAAGCGAGTCTGCGCAGCGCGGCTAAGCAGTGGTTAACAGACTGATGAGAAAACTCATGGAAACCACTTGCAGGGGAACCAGCGGGCGCCGCGATGCCTATCCTGATGCAGATGCAGAACACCGCCGACGTGGATGAGCCAGGCAGGCCGGCGTCGCGTGTGCATGACCGCCACAGCGATAGGCTGGCGTCGTCGGCGCCCGTGAAGGAGCTGCCTGTCAATCCGCGTGTGCTCGTAGTCGAGGATGAGCCTGGGATCGTGGACTTCTTGCGGCGCGGTCTTCAGAGCGAGGGATTCGTGGTGGCAAGCGCCACGGACGGGATCGAAGGCGAGCGGTTGGCGCTCAGCGAGAGCTTCGACGCGATCGTGCTCGACCTGATGCTCCCCGGCCGCGGCGGCCTGGACGTCCTCGCCTCCCTACACAGGGTCAAGCCCAACGTGCCGGTGATCGTCCTGACCGCCCGCGGCGAGATCGAGGATCGCGTCGCGGGACTCGACGCGGGCGCGGTGGACTATCTCGTCAAGCCGTTCTCGCTGGCGGAGCTCGTGGCGCGCGTGCGCGCGCAGCTACGAGTCTTCGAGCAGACGTCAACCACGACACTGAGCGTCGACGGGATCGAGGCGAACCTGCTCACCCGCAAGGTTCACCGGCACAGTAGGCCCGTGGCTCTGTCGAGCACGGAGTTTGAGCTGCTGGTACTGCTGCTGCGACAACGGGGGCGGGTGCTCTCTCGTGAGCAGATTCTCAGCACGGTATGGGGCTACCAGCACGATCCCGCGACCAACATCGTGGATGTCTATGTCGGCTATCTACGCCGCAAGCTCGGCCGTCCAGATGATCCCGCGCCGATCTTCACCGTTCGCGGCGTCGGCTACCGCCTGGGCAGCGCAAGCTGAAACGCGGTGCGCTCGCTGCCCGATCGTCTCTCAGAGCTGGGGTTGCGCTGGCGCTTGGCGGGCTGGGTGACAGTGATCATTCTCGCGTGCATCGGGATCGCGTTCCTCGCGGTTTACCGGGGGACCGGGACGCAGGTCCGCCGCCAGATCGACGCGGAGATCGCCGGTGACGCCGACGAGTTCGCGCACAACCTCGTGCTCGCAGAACCGCGCTCCTCGAGGCAGGCGGCAGAGGCCGCCACGCACTATGCCCGCGACCAGCCGTTCCGCGCCAACTCCACGCTGCTGTTCGCGATCGTCTCCGGTGCGGGAACCAGTACCAACAGCCGTGAGCTCTTTCAGGGCGGAGCGCCGGATGACGGCGAGACGGTCGCCGAACAGGACAAGGAGAACCGTCTCGCGGCACGGCTGCTGACCGTGGGCGACGGCTATTCCACGCTCCCGTTGCCGGACGTTGGCAATCTGCGCGTGCTCAAGCGCAGCGTGCATCTCTCCGGGCTCCCCAAGCTCGACCGGCGGGTCGTGATCGGGGTCGGAGAGCCGCTTGCCGGAGTCGCGCGCGCCCAGCGAGGCGTCGCGCGCGCGTTCATTCTCGCCGGCATCCTCGCCCTCGCTGGCGCGCTGCTCGGCGCGCTGCTGATCGGCTCACGCATGTCGCGTCCGCTGCGCCGGATGGCTGCGGTGGCCGCGCGCGTGGACGCCGGGGACCTCGCCCCGCGTATCCACCAGGACAGGCAGGGCCACGAGATACGTGTCCTCACCGATGCTTTCAACCACATGCTCGACCGGTTGACCGAGGCGTTCGCGGGCCAGCGCGCGTTCGTGGCCGACGCATCGCACGAGCTGCGCACACCCCTGACCGTCATCCGCGGGCAGCTGGAGGTGCTTGCCGCCCAAGCCAACCCCTCGGGCGATGAGGTCCGCCGCGTTGAGCGTCTCCTCCAGGCCGAGATCGCACGGATCAGCCGCCTGGTCGATGACCTGCTGCTGCTGGCAAAGACCGAGCAGGCCGAGTTTCTTCGCATCGAGCCGATCGACCTCTCGGCATTCGTAGACGAGCTGTGGAACGCGAGCACCCTGCTCGCGGAGCGCCGCTTCCAGCTGCACCCGGTGCCGGCCGGCACGCTGCTCGCCGACCCCGACAGGCTCGCCCAAGCGCTGCGCAACCTGCTCACCAACGCGATCAAGCACACCACCCCCGAACGCGGGCTTGTGCTCATGCGAGTCCAGCACGCGGGCGATGATCGCATCCAGTTCGTTGTGGAAGACGACGGGCCGGGCATCCCGCCCGACCAGCGCGAACGGATCTTCGACCGTTTCCACCGCACCGACCTTGCGCGCGACCGGTCCTCCGGCGGCACAGGCCTCGGACTGGCGATCGTAGACGCGATCGTCAAAGCCCACGACGGTCGTGTCAGGGCAGGCCAGTCATCTGTTGGCGGCGCCCGCATAGAGCTCGAACTCCCCCGCTTCAGAGGCACGGGCACCCGCGAGCGCAAAGCTGAGCTCGCGGGACCGCAGGCACGATGAGAGTTTTCTCATAGGCGTGCATCTTTAGCGAAAACAAATCCGAAGCTGGCAATTTGGCCGACTCCAAATCGAGACTGCTCCCAGTCCCGTCAAGGAGGACATGCATACATGAGCGCGCCCGCATCTTCATCGCGATACCAAGCCCCCACTCTGGCGAAGGTGCCCGAGATCACCGTGATCTTTTGGGCCCTGAAGCTCCTGAGCACAGGCATGGGCGAGTCGATGTCGGACTTCCTCGGCCAGCAGAGCGTTCCGATCGCAGGCGCCATCGGCATCTTCGGCTTGTGCTTTGCGCTATGGCTGCAGCTGCGCCAGACCGAGTATCGCGCCCCCATCTACTGGTTCGCGGTGATGATGGTCGCGATCTTCGGAACGATGGCGGCCGACGGAATCCACGACGGGGCGAGCATTCCCTACGCGGTGACCACGCCTATGTTTGCGGGCGTTGTGGCCGCCGTGTTCTTGCTCTGGTATCACAGCGAGGGCACGCTGTCGATTCACACCATCACCACCCAGCGGCGCGAGGGCTTCTACTGGGCCGCCGTCCTAGCGACATTCGCGCTCGGCACCGCCGCTGGGGATCTGACCGCGACCACATTGAACCTCGGCTTCTTCGGGTCGGTGCTGCTGTTCGCCGCGATCATCGCGATCCCCGCGATCGGCTGGTGGCGCGTCAGTTTGAACCCGATCGTCGCGTTCTGGCTCGCCTACATAGTGACACGCCCGCTCGGCGCCTCTTTCGCCGACTGGTTCAGCAAGCCGCCCTCGATCACCGGTCTCGGCCTCGGGGACGGCACGGTCAGTGCCCTGGCGTTTGTCGTGTTCGTCGCGCTCGTCGCCTACGTGACCGCCACCAAGCCCGACGTCCAGGGAACGCCTGCACCGAAGGAGCTCCTCCTCGCGCCCCATCCGCATCCCCTTCCTCATCTCCATCCCCACACTCAGCCCCATCCCCACACTCAGCCCCATCCGGGCCCCGCACTGGAGAGCGAGCTCTAGGGAGGGTGTCCTTTTAACTGTGTAGGGTGCGGTCGCGAGGCGAGCGGTGCTCGTGACGTGCCAATCTGCGCATGTGCCAGACATCCGGCCGATAGCTACACCTCGTGAGAAGCAGCTAACTCTGCTCGCAGCCGTGCTTGGTACGAGCGTGGTGTTCCTCGACGCGACTGTGACCAGTGTCGCGTTGCCGGCGATTCGAGGTGACCTCGGTGGCGGTCTGGCGGGCCAGCAGTGGGTGACGAACGCGTACCTGCTGGCGCTCTCCTCGCTGTTGTTGATCGGTGGCTCGCTTGGAGATGTATTGGGTCAGAAGCGCGTGTTCTTGGTTGGCGTCGCCGGGTTCGGAGTCACTTCGGCTCTCTGCGCCCTCGCGTCGTCGATCACGGAGCTATGCGTGTTTCGTTCGATGCAGGGGGCGTGCGCGGCGCTGGTGACGCCTACCGCATTGGCAGTGATCATCCATGTGTTTCCCGAAGACGAGCGGGCCAAGGCGATCGGGACATGGACCGCGCTCAGCTCGATCGTCGGGGTTATCGGGCCGTTCATCGGGGGAGTGTTGATCGCTGCCGGCTCGTGGCGCCTGATCTTCCTGCTCAATGTGCCGCTCGTACTCCTGACCGTGACGCTGATTGCTCGTGGCCTGCCTAGGAGCGCGAGCGCTCACAGCGCCGGGCGCCTGGACCTCCCTGGCGCACTCTTGGCGGCGCTCGCGCTCTCGGGTTCGGTGTTCGCTGTGACCGAGGAGCCGGCGCGCGGATGGAGCATCCTGGTGGCCGGCTCGCTCGCGGCAGGGATTCTGGGGGGCATGGCGTTTGTTGCGCGCGAGGCGCGAGCCCGGGCGCCGATGCTCCCACTCAGGCTGTTTCGCGAGCGCAACTTCACGATCGGAAACCTGGCGACCTTGACCACCTACCTTGGGCTAGGGGGCGTGATCTTTCTGCTGCCTGTGTTTCTGCAGGAGGTCAGCGGCTACAGCCCCATTCAGGCGGGGCTTGCGCTTCTGCCCGTCACCTCACTGACGATCCTGCTCTCCCGCCGCTTCGGCGCGCTCGCCGACCGCATCGGGTCGCGGGTGCTGATAAGCCTCGGAGCGCTGGTTGCCGGCTGTGGCCTTTTGCTCTTGGCGCGTGTCGATCAGAGCGCCGATTACCTTAGCGAGGTCCTGCCCGCGCTGCTCGTGTTCGGTTTGGGACTCGCGATGCTCGTGGCGCCGTTGACCGCCACGATCCTTGGGGCAGTGCAGGAGGATCACGCAGGCGTCGCCGCCGCGGTGAATACGACGCTCTCACGCGTCGCGCAGCTCTTCGCGGTCGCTGTGCTGGGAGCCGTCGTCTCTCTAGCTTTTGCCAATCGCGTCGACGCGACGCTACGACGATCCGCGATCGACCCCGCTGGCCGCTCGGCGATCAGCCTCGCTAAGCGACAGCCCCTCGGCGCGCCGAGCCTAGAGGGAGTACACCCTGGAGAGCGGCTTCTTCTCAGAGCGGCCTTCGACGACGCGTCGGTGCATGCGTTCCGCGTGGCGGACACGATCGCAGCCATCCTCGTCGTGAGCGGGGGTCTCGTTGCGCTCGCCGGGATCCGCAATCCCCGCCGCAAGGTGGCCGCCGAGCTATGCCCAGCCGGGGCGCTCTGCGGCGCCAGCCAAGAACTCGTCCATGCTCGCCAGGATCGACACTCTGACCGGGGTTTCGTGGACCACGCGGTCGAAATCCCATCACCGGAGGCGGCCCCTTGAGCGAAACTCAGGCGGGCGAGCTTCCGCGCTGGGCTCGGGATGAGCACGCCGAACACCAGCCCCGTCGATCAATACGCCATCACCGACTTTATGACCGTCTTCCCGCCCTGGACCGACAGAATCAGATTTGCGGCGAGAGGATGGCGCTTTACCTGAGCCAACCGTTGCCTGCCCGCGGCCGTGAGGTGGAGCACGGCGGCCGCGCTGTTGCCTTTCGCAAGGGAGAAGTATCCCCTGGCAAGCACCAGAGTCTCCCGATGAGAGGCTGCCTTCCCTCCCTCATGACGGTTGGCCATGATCTGCAAGGTCAACTCGATTGACCCTCTGCACGTCGCATCACTACAGCTCAGGAGCAGCACCGCAGTGCTTCTTGATATGACGACCTTCGGCGTAGGAGCCACGATGACAGGTGTGGCTTGAGCCGGTGTCGGCGTTGACGTGCTCGCACTGGCCGCCGATGAGCTCGTCTGAGAGGAGGCCGAAGTCGGTGGAGTCTGAGAGGTCGATGACACCGGTGTCAGGGGTTCTTCCAGAGCCTGGCCGTGCGGGGTTGGCGGGCTGGTCGTGATCGGAGGCGGCGGACCCGAGGAGACGGGCCCACCCGCAAGACCCAGCGTGGCGTCTATGTCGGTGGTGCTTGCGCCCACGCTCACATCCACCGTCTGCGCATCGGCGTAGACGGTCTGATCGTCGTAGTACTGAACCGTGTGGGTCTTTGCGTCATCAAAGGCGATCACATAGCTACCCGCCGGCACGCCCCCTATCGTGTATTCACCATTGCGCCCCGTGAGCGCACACGCGACCGCTTCGCTGGAAGTCGCCAACGCGCAAACGAGCACGTTAGTGAGAGGCCCACTGCTGTTTGCTGCCACACGTCCCGATATGCGACCGCCAATCTGCAGCTTGGCGTTTATGCCCATGGTGGTTACGCCAACCGTCACGGGCACCAGCGTCGCGGTCTTGGCAGAACTCTGCCCGTCGAAGAGCTGACCAACGTAATCGAGCGCGCTTTCCGGCGCTACTACGAATTCAACCTTATATTCACCCTGAGGCAGGCCGGCGATCGTATACTCGCCGGTTTGTCCAGTGCTCGCACAAGACCCCACTAGCGTTTCTTCCTGTTCGGCGTAGGCACACACAGAAATCCCTGGTATAGGCGCTCCACTTGTCGCGTCATCAACGTCGCCGGCGATGCGTCCCCCTTCGTGCATCTGTGCGTTGACGCCGAGAGCGACCGATTCGTAGTCGAGCGTAGCTGCAATGGCCTTACTCTTACTAGACGAACTGGCTTCGTCGTAATACTGCGTAATGTAATTGAGTCCATTATTGGACGGGGACGAGAATTCGACGGTGTATTTGCCGCTAATGAGCCCAGTAATGGCATATTTCCCCGCAGATTCGGTCGTGGCGCACCGGCCGAACAGGTGTTCTTCTTCCCAGATTTCATACGCGCACACTTCGACCCCGGCAATTGGCTGCCGGTTTGCAGCGCTTGTCACGACTCCGGCGATGATGCCACCCGGGCTCACACGTTCCACCAGTTCCGCGTCAATGCCGCTGGTGGTGCTGCCGGTGGTCGCGGTAACCGGTTCGGCCTGTGCGGTCGAGAGCTTACCGTCGTAGAGCTCCGTAACGTAGGCTTGGCTCCGCGATGGGCTCGAGAATTCCACGTTGTAGCGACCCCCAAGCACGCTGATCCCGTATTCACCTTGCGCGTTCGCATGGACGCAGACCGGCGAGGGCCAGCTTTCTCCCGTTGCGGTCCTTGCGCACACTTCCGCGCCCGAGACACCCTGGCCTCCAATATAATTCGTTACTCGCCCCGCAATTACGCCATGCCAGGGGCGAAGGGGCGCGTCTATCCCTGTGATACTTTCCCCAACCGTCGCGTGGATGGATCCCGATTCTGTGGCTTCATATTCGTAGCCACTGGGCTTAGGATGAAATGTGACCCTGTTCGTGCTCGCGGCTATGCCCGTAAACTGGTATTCGCCGGCGGCATTTGGTTCAATGCAATAGCCAGAGTTATATTCATCGGCTCTTCCGTCGAATTCTTCTTTGATGTATTCGGTAAGACACACTTCGACGGCTTGCACCGGTTCGCCGCTGCTCGCACTGGTCACATGTCCAGAGATCGTGGCTCCGGCCAGCAGACTGCCATCCACACCCGACAGCGTTTCCCCCTGATTTACCAGCATCAGCTTCCCGGCTTCGTAGTGCTGAGGCGCATACGGCCGTTCGGGCCAAAACGACACGTAGTAGCTGCTCCGTTCTAGACCATCGATCAGGTAACGACCTTCGACGTCGGTTCTCGCGCACTTCGTTTCGAGCGCCGGGCCAAATCCGGTAGCGCACGCCTGCACCCCTGTGACGGGCAAGCCAGTAGCAGCACTTTTGACCTGTCCCTCGATCTGGCCGCCTTCTGGCAGGGTCTCATCGACGTTCGCGGTTGTGCTACCTGCCTCCACCGTTGGGTAAAGCTTGTATTCGCGCTGAGGGCTTTCCGGCAGATAGTTGAGCGCCTTGGGGTTGAATTTCACCCGATACTGGACCGGCGCGAGTCCCAATATTTCATATACGCCAAGCGCGTCGGTGCTCACGCATGTCGTCGGTTCTTCGGGCCAGGCACCAAGCGGCGAGGCACAGACTTCGACGCCTTCGATCGGAGCTTTCGTGGAAGCGTTGGCGACCACGCCTTCGACGCGGCCTTCAGGTAGCAGCTCCTCGTCGATGGCAGTGAAGACTTCCCCGACTGGAACCGTGAGTTCCGCCGCCTGAGATGGGATATACGCGTCGTTGTAAAACGTGTGGGAGACCAAACCACTGCCGGAGGGTGCATTAAACTCCACATGCACCGGCACCGGCGACGCTGGCACCACGTAGGTACCCTCGACGCCTGTGCTCACGCATTTCTGTTCATAGACAAACCGTCCGGCACATACTTCGACGCCCTTTACCGGCGCCTTGGTCGCCGCGCTCGTCACGGTGCCTTCGATCGTGTCGGGTTCGCCGGCCAGAGCACTCTGTGCGAAGCCGAGCGGAACCGCAACGGCGGCGAACATAGCGAGCGCCACCAGCGCGGAGGCAGTGCGCAGGCTGCCCAACCCCCCATCCAGCGAACCACGCCTCAGCCGTCTCATGGGCTCAACTTGCGCCGTCGCCAACAAAGCTACGCGAATATACCAGCTATCGGTATTTTCGAGTCCTCCGTTCGATACCCGGCCGGCCGGGACGGGCTGCTGTACGAGGAGCTGGCCACAGCGATGAAGGAGTACGGCCTTTGCGGCCATCAGGCTCTACTGACTGCCATCGACAGGTGGCTCAGTTCTTTGGAAAGACGCAAGAACGGGAACAACAACAGCACGACATTCCAAAAACCGATTCGGAGGAAAGCACGATGAGCGCAGTAGAGATAGACGAAGCAAAGCTTGAGCAGTTTATGGGCCAGTTTGTTGGCGATTTGGGGGCGGCGATCACTACGCCGCTGGTTCTGATCGGGGACAAGCTCGGCTTGTATAGAGCGATGGCCGACGGCGAGCCCGTTACTTCCCAGGAGCTTGCCGAGCGCACCGACTGCCATGAGCGCTACATCCGGGAGTGGCTGTGCCAGCAGGCGGCCAGCGGCTATGTCGAGTACGACGCGGCCACAGGCACTTTCAGGCTGCCACCCGAGCAGGCGATGGCATTGGCTGACGAAAACAGCCCCGCGTTCATCCCCGGCGCCTTTCAGCTGGTGGCGGCCACAATCAAGGACGAGCCGCAGATCGCCGAGCGTTTCCGCTCCGGTGAGGGCTTCGGCTGGCATGAGCACCATCACGAACTGTTCGCGGGCACCGAGCGGTTCTTCCGCCCCGGCTACCTTGCAAACCTGGTCGATGCCTGGCTGCCAGCGCTCGACGGTGTGGTTGACAAGCTCACAGCGGGTGCTCGGGTCGCGGACATCGGCTGCGGCCACGGGGCTTCAACGATCTTGATGGCAAAGGCGTTTCCGGCCTCCCGGTTCGTTGGATCGGACTATCACGAGGGCTCTGTGCAGGCAGCCCGCGCCGCCGCCGAGCGCGCCGGAGTGTCCGATCGCGTGAGCTTCGACATTGCCTCCGCCAAGGACTTCGGCGGCGGACCGTTCGACCTGGTGTGCGTGTTCGACGCGCTGCACGACATGGGCGACCCGGCGGGTGCCGCCGCTCACGTGCGCGAGCAGCTCGCCGCTGACGGCACGTGGATGGTCGTGGAGCCATTGGCCGGGGATGCAGTCGAGGAGAATCTCAACCCCGTAGGCCGGGTCTTCTACGGCGGCTCAACGATGCTCTGCACTCCCGCGTCGCTGAGCCAGGAGGTCGGCTTGGCGCTCGGCGCCCAGGCCGGTGAGCAGCGTCTCACGGAGGTGCTGAATGAAGGCGGCTTTAACCGCGTGAACCGTGTCGCCGAGACGCCCTTCAATCTGGTGCTTCAGGCGCGACCATAAGTACTACGACCACACAAACGGCAGCATGAGTAGCGGTCGCGGCCGAGCCTGCCGGTCGCACCGTCGGCCGTGACGGCAGTCCGACAGACAATGAGCCCACTACGAAATCGTTCCCGTTGAACTCCGGAAACCCCGTGCAAAACCGGACTTTATACGCCTGACGGGAGGACGCTCGAAACACGCCCCGACCTGGCAGCGCATACGCGAACTGCACATTCAGCGCTTCAACTCGCGGGCAAGCAAGGCAACCCAAGCCAGAGATTAGACAAGCTATATTGTCTAGATGCGGATCGGCGGCCCGGCACGAAAGCACGGTGTCGCCGACGCAGACATATGGCATGCCGTTCGCAACGCCATGCGACGGGTGCCCGTGGACGACGCTTGACCATGCTGATCGGACCATCCTCAAACGGCGCACCTTTGGAGATTGGTGTCCTGGATATCGAAGGCGACGATCCGGTTGTCATCCAAGCCCAGCCGTTGCGAGCTAAGTTCCACAGATTCCTTGGATGAGGTGGCAATGACCCGACACACAGACAGAGAGATCGAGCAAGCCGCACAGCGGTTCGAGCAACTAGCCGACAAGCTGGACCCCGAGACAGCCGACGCCGAGAGCACAGACGACCTCCGCGAGATCGCCGCAGCCGCCGAGGCGGCGCGCGCAGACGACGCCCGCTTGCGCGAGGCCGTCACTCTGGCACGCGCGCATGGGCGGTCCTGGAACCACATCGCCCTGACGCTCGGCGTGTCGCGACAAGCGGCCCGACAGCGCTTCTCGGGACCGGCCGCGGCCTGAGCCAACTATCCGACCAACCGAATACACCCAAGCGAACTCAAGTCGAACCACTGCGCAGCAGTGCCTTGAGGGCTGATGGCGCTGGAGGACAGCGGAACGTAAGCCTGGGGACTCGACATTGGTAAGGAGCCCAGGAACTCGGAGGCCCGAAATGTCTCGACAAACTGGCAGCTGCCTGCGCCCTCGGAGATGCGCTTGCTCCATTCTCTACTCCACCGGGCCATCCGTCGGTCTCCTCACGAACTCGACGGGAGCTGTGCCGCGCGCTGTAACCACGTTATACGTGCCCGGGTAGCGACTCACGGCAGTCGCGAACGACGTCAGCATCAACGTCGGCTGGATCTCGAGCTGTTGCTGCCAGCTGCCTTGCGGGTTGCGGATCGTGGAGCCGATCCAAGTCGGTTGGAGCGGCGGTTTCTGGGAGGGCACGAACTGGAACGCCAGATGCAGCTCACCGGCCGGCCCTTCGCCGGCCGAGGTGTCGATCACCTCCTGCACTTCGCGTGTGCTGCTCGGGTCGAGTTGTTTGAGTACGTCACCGAACCTCCCCCAGGAGTCCGGCGGCGTGTACAAGGTGTGCCACAGTCCGATGTATTCCGCAGGGCTCGGTTTGGTGGAGAGCACGAGCTGAACTTGGTCGGATATGCCGCTGGCGCAGCTCACGCTCGTAATGCCCCGCGCCTGGAAGCCGGTCTTGGCGCGCACGTCGACCCATGGGAGCCAGCTCCCGTCGCTCGGGCGTCGAAGCGTATACAGGACGCTGTCGTCGATCAGCGCAAAGAGGTGCAACTGGTTCGTAGCGTCAGTAGCGCATGCGACGTCAATCGCCCTCCCGCATGGGCCCGCTTGGCTCTTGACGTCGCCGAAAGGGGTCCACGTCGGCGGGACGGTCATCCACGGCGGCGGCTTGTACAGAGAGTGCCAGATTTCGCCGTTGTCGTCGACGACGACCAGGTGAACTTCCCCATATTCGACATCCGTGAGAGTTGTGCGTTCTCCCGCGCTCGCGCATGCGAGACCGTGAGGGTGGACCCCGCGATAATGCGCGGTGCTAGCGACATCCTGCCATTCCCCTGGGGTCCATGTCGTGTCACGGCGCCTGACGCGGTGCCAGATGCTGCTGGATCGGGCGTCTGTGACGAACGCATGCAGCACGCTGCCTGGGCCGATGGGATCCGAGAGGGCACTGGCGCCCTTCGCACATGCGATCTTTGCCGGTTCCCCGCTCGGACCGCCGGGCATCGTGAAGTCCGAGTAGAAGCCGCTGGTCGTGCGGACAGCGTGATCCAATACCACGCCGGCCGGCTGCGACCGCGACCGCAGTCGCATCAGCTGAACCTCTCCGCTGCTCACCCCGAGCACCGGCACCGTGACGTGGCGGGGATCGACCGTTTCCAGCGCGCGGTTGGCGTTGATCATGCCACGGCCTCCGTAGGGCTCCCACTGCTGAGAGACCTGTGCCGGCTTGGATCCGCTGTTCATCAGCGCCCACTTCGCCTGCTGCGGGGTGAGACCCGGGTTCGTCTGCAGCATCAGCGCCACGACGCCAGCCGCTATGGGCGTCGCCGCGGATGTACCCGTGTCCGCCGTATAGTTCGGATAACCCTTGAAGTGTGAGCAAGAAAGGAAGTCCGGCTTGCCGGGATCGAGGGCCGCCGGGCCAAAGCTAGAATAGCCAAGCAATTCATCTTTGACCGTCGCCGCTCCCACGGTCATCACCTCGAGCGCACCGTTGGCCCCCCAGATGCTGTTGGCGAGACCGATCGATGTGCCGCATTGCGGGGCCGGGCCGCACTTCCCGCCGCAGTTGCCTGCCGCGAACAGCACGAAGATCCCAGCTGCGACAAGCTCGCGCACCTTCATTACGAGCGCTGCGTAGTAGTAGATGGACTCGATGGCATCATCCCACGACGCGTCGGGGTTGTAGATGCCCCAGCTGTTCGTCACAACGAGCTTCATTTGCGGGTTGGCGCTCTTCAAGCCGAGCACGTAGTTGAGCGCCGCGATCGCCACCGATACCCATTGGCCCAGACCGCCCATGTTCGCGTCGTATACGTCAACCAGCGGCGCGACGATCTGCAGGTCATATGCACACATGCTGCCGTGGGCGCCAGGTCCCATCGCCGGCGCCGTTCCCCACGACGCGGCCGGCCAACCACCGACGACTTTTGGGATGACCCCGTTCTTGCACTGTGCGCTGATGCCGGTATCCACCACCGCGACACTCACGCCTTGACCCGTCCACGCCCCCTGTCGCCCGCTTGGGAACAGGCTCTGGATGACGACACTGCCGTCGCCAACGGCGCCCGCTGGACAGGCATACGACCATTCCCCCGCAGGGAGCGCGTCGTCGAGTGTCCCGCTACCAGGAGTCGGCGCCTTGAACATCTGCAGTTTGGCGTCCCCCTCGACCCTTAGCACATCGGGATGCGCTTCCAGCGCGGCGCGCCCGTCGGGCGCTACCCGCCCGCGCACGAGGACCACTTGCTCGCCAGCCGCCTCCAATCCCCTCGCGTCATCAGGATGAGGCGTCAACGGCACGGGAGCGTAGCCCTCGTCCAGATCAAAGTCGGGGACCCCCGAGCGAAAAGCCTCACGCGCATCGCCGGGCGGCGCGCCGCGCGGTACGCGCACCTGCACGATCACTCGATCGCCATCAGGATCAGACATAGCGTTGGCCTTCCTTTCCACTCGATGGCACGCCACGACCAGAACCGTCAAGACCTCGACACCCTCGACCTACGAAGCATAACCCGATTCCATCCGCGCGAATTAGTCGACTGCGACTTGCCGAGGTGCGCATAGACGCTCACGGGCGCAGGGATCGTGATGCAGATATCCGATCCGGTGCTGCCGGCTTCTGCGCCGGAAACCCGAGCGAAAGCCGCAAATAGCGGCGCGATTCATCCGCCGTGCGAGATCCCTCCCCCCATGGTGAGACACTGTGAGGCGTCCAAGCAAACGAGAAGGAGGTACTGGACATGCTGCAAACCGACACAATCTTGGGGAGCTGACCGGGATGATGGCCGACGCGCTGCTGTGGCTGGCCGCGATCGGCATCCCCGTGCTGCTCATCTTCGCGCTGGCGGCCGGCGGCCTGCTGCTCTGCCGCTACGACCAGCGCCACGACCGCGACATCGACCTCGACGTCGTGCTCGGCCAGCACAACCTGAGCTACCACAGCCACCGCCGCCCCCACGACCGCCCCACCCTAGCCCCGGCGACTGGGCGCGAGAACGTCTACCCGCTCCCCGCCGGCCGCCGCACCCCTGCCGACGCGCAGAACCACCCGACGCAGCCCGCGACTCCCATCGCCGAGCGCCGCGCCGCAACCCGCCGGCAGGCCACGGCGGCAGAGAACCGCGAACACCGCAAAGCCGCCTGACGCAACACGCTGGGGGCCGGCCTCACCGGGCCGGCCCCCACGGCGGCGGGCTCGTCGACCCAGCAGACACGACCAAGCACGAAGACTTCATTCGCCGCCGCGTACTAAAGCCTTGCCAAACCTCATACCGCCAACGGGATTCGAACCCGTGTTACCGCCGTGAGAGGGCGGCGTCCTAGTCCCCTAGACGATGGCGGCGTGTCTAGTCGCCGTCGAGGCTAGCAAAGCGGGAGGTCGAGCGGCTGTGGCGGAGCTGAGCGACGGCGACTGGCAGCCAAGGGTTCGGCGAGCGGATCGCCGACCTATGTGCCGCTTCGGTGCGATATCGTCGCGATCCCCGACACGCGGATGTGGCGGAATTGGTAGACGCGCGGCGTTCAGGTCGCCGTGTCCGTAAGGACGTGGAGGTTCGAGTCCTCTCATCCGCATTGGGCCGAAAATTGGCCCTGTTGGGCGCGGCCACGCAACGCCTGCTGAGGCTCGCTCGACCGGTCATATGCGTCCGCGTCCCAGGGGTGCCACCGCAACGTCAGGCTATCGGCACGACAGACTCCGCACCGCCCGCGTTCGCAAGGAGCGAGCGTCTTTATGCAAGCGAGGGTAATGCCCGCCTGACTGGCTACCCTTCACATCCGTGACTACGACAAGACTCTTCACATTGACGTGCGCGCTCGCGGTGCTCGCGGCCCCGAGCGCGGCGCTTGCGAGTCTGGCGGCCGCTAGCGCCGGCGCTAGCACGCAGAGCACCACGACGACTACCACCGCGGCAACCCAGACCACACCGAGCACGTCCGCGGGTCAAACGACGCCGAGTGCACCGGTGACTCCAACCACGCCCGCGGCACCCACAAAGCCGGCGCCCCCCACACGCTTGACAGGCCTACCGTCGGGCGCAATCGTAGACGGCACCGCGCGGCTGGTGGTTCGCCTGTCGGCAGCCCCAGCGTCTGATTCCCCCAAGCCGATGTTGACCCCGGCGGTGGCGGGAACCTGGAGGGCGAGCGGCGACTCAGTGACTTTCACGCCCGCCTCGACGCTAGAGCCCTGCTCCACCTACACGCTGACCGTGTGGGCCGGCACTGACGCGCTCGGTCACCCTCCGCTCGGCAAGAGCCGGCACCAGACCCTGCGCGTGGCGTGCCCGTCGCTGCAGGGTCTCCAGCAGGCGCTCGCGCGCTTGCGCTACCTGCCCTACTCGATCGGCGCGGCGCACGGACGCAACAGCGGTTCACGACCCGAGGCGCGGGCGAGCGCAGCCCATTATGCCTTCGACCCTCCCGCGGCGAGACTCGTCACGAACGTGCGCGACGCGCCGGGGTTGCGCTACGGCTCGCTCGATCCCACCACGCGCGGCGCACTGATGGTCTACCAGTCAGATCACGGACTGCCCGCGACCGGTGCGCCGGACGGCGCGACGTGGGTGTCGCTGCTGGCCGCCGAGACGCTCGGCCACGGAGACCCCGAGCCGTACACGTTCGTGACCGTGAGCGAGTCGACCCCGGAGACGCTTGAGGTCCACCGCGGCAGTCATGTCGCGATCACGACGCCCGCCAATACCGGTGTGGCTGGTGCGGAAACCGAACTGGGCACGTTCCCGATCTATGCGCGCTACGTGTCCACGACGATGACGGGCACCAATCCGGATGGCAGCCACTACAGCGATCCGGGGGTGCCGTGGGTCAACTACTTCAATGGCGGCGACGCGGTGCACGGGTTCCCGCGCGCCTCCTACGGCTTCCCGCAGTCAAACGGCTGCGTCGAGCTGCCGATCGGAGCAGCGGCGCAGGTCTACCCGCTGCTGGCGATCGGCGATCTAGTGATCGTAAGCGGCTGAACGCCGGGAGATAGGCCGCCGGCGCGAACCGCGCGGCGGCCTATCTCGTGTGTTTCAGATCTTGTGGGTCTGGCTCAGCGTTCGCTGCCACGGCGGCTGCGCTGCGCCACCATGATCGACATACCGAGGCCGACGAGCAGCACGCCGGCGAGGACCACCCAACGCAGGTCGAGACCCGTGAACGGCAGCGTCGTTGCTTTGGCGGCCGTGGTCGCGGTCGGTTCGACTGACGATTTAGCCGGTTCGGTAGAGCTGGCCGGAGTGCTCGTTTCGGGCGTGCTCGACGTGCTCGTTGGCGACACGCCACCCTTGGGCGTCGATTCCGTTGTGCTCGCCGGAGTGGTTTTCGCCGTGGTCGTAGTCGCGGGCGTCGTGGTAGTCGTCGTGGTCGGCGGTGGCGTGGTCTGGCTGTAGCCGGTCGTGGCTTCTGCCGCCAGTGCACTGGTCCCCGGCGCGAGCAGCATTAGCGCGATCGGGAGCGCGAGCAGCCCGCGGAACGCCGTCCGGCGCCGACGCACACGTCCGATCGGTGCTGCAGTTTGGGGCTGTGACCTCATGGAGGTCTTCACGTCGTGTCGCATATTGCTGTCTCCCGCGTCCGGTGGTCGCTTGGGCCTCTGAGCGAGAGGCCCCTCATATCCTTTTGAGAGCATCGCCAATCGCTCGGCGATGCCGCAATTTGGCAGTCTACTCGACAATCCTTTTTACTCTGGGATCGATTCTCCTGCATATTTGCCCATAAACCGGACGCCTCAGTCGCGGCCCATCGGCCACGTGCAGCTGCGGGCGCGCTGCTGCGGCGAAGCCCTACGCGCCAACCTTGACCCGGCCTTGGAGCGTGCCATCGCGCAAGTCGCGGCGCAGCACCTTCTTGTCAAACTTGCCCACGCTCGTCTTGGGAACCTCATCGACAAACGCGAACTCGTCGGGCAGCCACCACTTCGCTACGCGCGGGCGCAGGTGCTCCAGCAGTTGCTCGGCGTCCAGCCGGGCGCCCTCGCGTAGGACCACGCAGCACAGCGGGCGCTCGGCCCACTTCTCATCGGGCTTGGCGATCACGGCCGCCTCGATCACATCGGGATGAGCCATCACCTCGTTCTCAAGCTCCACCGAGGAGATCCACTCCCCGCCGGACTTGATCACATCCTTGGAGCGATCGGTGATCTGGATGAATGCGTGCTCGTCGATCGAGGCGATGTCGCCGGTGCGCAGCCAGCCTTCGTCGAAGCGCTCCTCGCCCGAGTCGTCGTTGAAATAGCGCGCGAGGATCCACGGACCGCGCACCTCCAGCTCGCCGGTGGACTCCCCATCCCATGGCACTTCCTCCCCGTTGTCGTCGACCAGGCGCGTTTGCACCCATGGCAGGGGCTTGCCCTGCTTGGCGCGCATGTCCCAGTAGCGCTCGTCGTGGCCTGCGCTCTCAACCGGGCGCGAATAGCTGGCGACCGGGCTGGTCTCGGTCATGCCCCATGCCTGGAACACGTTGACCCCATGGCGCTCCTCGTAGTCGCGCATCAGCTGGCGTGGCACCGCCGAGCCTCCGCAGGCGGCGTTGGTGAGCGAGGAGAGGTCCACGTCGTGAGCGTCGGCGTAGCGCAACAGCTCGGAGAAGATCGTGGGCACGCAGCCCATGATCGTGGGTCGCTCCGATTCGATCAGCTTCGCCAGGGGCTCGGCCTGTAGAAAGCGGTCGGGCAACACCAGGTCGGCGCCGGCGAGCGCGGCGGCGTGCGGGATCCCCCACGCGTTGACATGGAACATCGGGACTACGAGCAGCGCGCGGTCGCGCTGGGAGAGCCCGAGCGCGTCCTTCATCAGCGAGGCGGTCGAGTGCAGGCAGATCGAGCGGTGTGAGTAGAGCACGCCCTTGGGGTTGCCGGTGGTGCCGCTGGTGTAACAGAGTGCGGCGGCTTGGCGCTCGTCGATTTCAGGGTAGTTGTAAGGACCGTCGCCGGCTTCCTCCAACAGGTCCTCATAGCGCAGCGCGTTTGGCAGCGAGCCGGCCCAGCCTTGGGAGCCATGGGCGGCGCCATCGCGGAGGTGGGTGGGACCCTCCATAACAACGTAGTGGCGCACGCCTGAGAGCGTGGGCGCGAGCGGCTCGAGCAGCGGCACGAGCGAGTCGTCAACGAAAATAATGCCGTCGTGGGCGTGGTTGACGATGTAGGTCAGCTGCTCGGCGAACAGACGGACGTTGAGCGTGTGCAGCACCGCGCCGACGCAGGGCACCGCCATGTAGAGCTCGAAGTGGCGCTGGTTGTTCCACGCGAACGTGCCGACGCAATCGCCCTGTTTGACACCCAGTCGCTCCAGTACGCGGGCGAGCCGATCGACGCGCTCGCACACCTGCCCGTAGGTGGCGCGCACGGTACCGGTGTCCGTGAGCGTGACGACCTCGGCCTGCGGGTGCACGCTGCGCATTCGGTGCAACGGATGGTGAAGCGTGAGCTGGAAATCGTCCTGCATCAACCCTTCGAGCATCTCCCCTACTCCCTCTTGGTGGCTTCTCTGCGTGGTAGGACATCACTGTAGATCGCGCGCGTGCGCTGTGCTACGTCACTCCAGTCGAAGCTGAGCACGTGCTCCGATGCCTCGGTGACCAGGCGATCGCGTAGCTCCACATCGACCAGCAACCGCTCGATCATCACTCCCAGGTGCTCGGGGTCGCCGCCGTTGAAGCGCAGGCCGACGCGCTCGCCGGCGGGCACCACCTCGCGCAGCCCACCGGTGTCGGCCACGATGCAGGGACAGCCCGAGGCCATCGCCTCCAGGGCCACGAGCCCGAATGGCTCATACAATGAGGGCACCACGCACAAATCGGCGATGCGATACAGCGAGTGCAGCGCGTCGTCGCCGATCCAGCCGAGGAACACGCCTTGCTCTGATAGCCCGAGACGCTCGGCCTGCGCCTTGAGCTCACCCTCGTGCGTACCACTGCCTGCCACCAGGAAGCGCACGCCGGCGACTTTCTCGATCACGCCCGGGAGCGCGTCGAGCGCCAGCTGAAAGCCCTTCTCGTACACGAGGCGCCCGACGAGCAGGACGAGCTTCTGCTCGGGCTGGGCGAACTGCAGGCGCAGCGTGTGGAGGTCGTCGACGGGGCGCAGATCGCGCGGGTCGATGCCGTTGGGGATCACGGTGATGCGGCGCTCGTCGATGTCATAGATGTCGGCGACGTGGCCGCGCATGTAGTGCGAGCAGGTGATCACCGAGTCGGCGCGGTGGGCCATCCAGCGCTCGATCGCGTGGATGTCCGACTGTGGCGATTTGTCGACCCAGCCCTGGTGGCGACCGTGCTCGGTGGCGTGGATCGTGGTCACGTAGGGAACGCCGAGGCGCTCAGACAGCGCGGCGCAGGCATTGGCGACCAGCCAGTCGTGGCCATGTACGAGGTCGTAGGCGTGCTCTTCGGCCAAGGCACTGCCGGCGGCGAGCATGTCGTCGTTCATGCGCGCGACCCACCCGAGGAAGCGGTCGAGGTCTAGCGGGAAGCGGGGCTCGCTTACACGGTGGACGGTGACCCCGCCCTGGTGTTCGCATGGCGGGGACTCGTCGCGCCCGCGTGTGAGCACGTCAACGGCGACTCCCTGGCAGACAAGCTCCTCGGCCAGCTTGCGCACGTGACGGGCAAGGCCGCCCTCGATCACCGGGGGGTACTCCCAGGAGAGGATCAGGACGCGGCTGGCCACCGGCTAGACCCTATCTCGCGCGGGCTTTAGCCGCCTCCAACACTGGCCCACTGGCCAAAGAACCGCTGGTGTGCGCGCCTCAGCCGAGCTTCTCTACCGTCTCCAAGGAGACCGTGGGTAGGCGCGCACGCATTATCTCCACTGCACGGGGATTGGAGTCGATCAGCACATAACGGCGCCCGAGACCCGCGGCGACAGCACCGAGCGTGCCGCTGCCGGCGAAGAAGTCAAGGCACCAGTCGCCAGGGCGCGTTGAGGCGCTGACCATGCGCCGCACGATGCCCTCGGGCTTTTGCGTCGGATAGCCGGTCTTCTCTGCGCCGCGAGTGGGCACGATCGTGTGCCACCACACGTCGGTAGGCAGCTTGCCGCGGGCGGCCTTCTCGGGCGTGACCAGGCCGGGAGCCATGTATGGCTCGCGATCGACCTCCTGCGCGTCGAAGTAGTAGGTGGCGGGATCGCGCACATACACAAGGATCGTGTCGTGCTTTGGGGGCCAGCGCCGTCGCGTGCGCGCGCCGTAGTCATAGGCCCATACGATCTCGTTGAGAAAGGATTCCCTGCCGAAGATCTCATCGAGCAGCAGCTTGCAGTAATGGGCCTCGCGGTAGTCGATGTGGAAGTAGAGAGTGCCCGTGCGCGCGAGCAGCCGCTGTGCGTGCTCCAGGCGCGGGGCGAGAAACCCCAGGTAGTCGTCGAACGAGTCGCGATAGCTGCTCTCGGCGAGCAGCCTGGTCGTGTAGCGCCGGCCTTGAAAGCCGGTCCTGTCTCCCCTATCCGCGGAGACCGTCGCGACGGTGCGGCGTGCCTGTGCGTGCCCCGTGTTGAACGGCGGGTCGATGTAGATCATCTGAAACGAGCCGTCGACAAAGCGCGGCAGCAGCCTCAGGCAGTCGCCGAGCAGGATCTCATCGACGGAGGGATGCTGTGCCTGGCTCACGCATCCGAAGGCTATGGGCAGCACCCGACATGTGGATTTGGGTGGGAGACAAGATCCGCGACGCGACCGTAGATCGCCCAGGTAGCCGGTCGCCTCGCCCGCCGCTCGAGCCCGTGCTTTTCTCCAGTCAGCTGAGCTTGAACGCGACCGTTTGGGGAGCGGAGCTGACACCGCTCGGACCGATTGCGCTGACCACGAGCCTGTAGCGCCCGGCCTTCATATGGCCCAGCAGCTTGAGGCTGGGGATCGCGACGGTGTTCATGCCGGTCCTGCCGCTCAGCTCGATCGAGCTGACAGGCGCGACCAGCTTGCACGACTTGGGCTTGGATTTCGATTTCGTCTTGGCAAGACACGCGCTTTTCTTCAGATGCCCGACTGATTCACGCTCGAGCACAAGCTTGACGGTCGCGGCTTGGTTGAGCGTGAACGTGAGCTTGCCCGCGACGGCGCGCTTGGCGTGCTTGCCGCGACCGGTTGCCCTCCGCGGTGCGGAGAACGACAGTTTCGAGATTGTGACGCCCGTCATCGCGGCTTTCGAACCGGTCCCTGGAGCACCTGAGCCGGTGCCTGCCGACGAGCCACCGGAGACTGGACAGAGGTTGCCGAGCGGTAGCTCGTAGGCACCGATGTCAGGCGCATGGCCGAGTCGGCAGTCGCTATCGATGCGCGGGTTGCCGGCAAGGTCCAGCTCGCCGGAGAGCACCTTTGAAGGATCGCCGCGTTCGAGTAGCGGCGAGGTCGACGTCAGCGTGAATTCGTCCTTCGCGGGGTTGGTGAAGTCGGGATCGCCGGCGATGCTGCCGGCGCTACCGAGTGTCGTGATCGTGGCGCCCTGTTCGGCCTTCGCGGTCGAGTAGGAGCTGGTGGCGGCGGTCACGGTGGCGGTGCCCGGCCCTTCGGCGAAGATGTCCGAAGCGGCGGCCGGTGCCGTGGGATCCTCGCCATAGGCGATCGTGTTGAAGATTTGGGCAGTGGCGGTGTCGTTGGGCTCGGCGACCACCCGTATGCCGGATCGCACGCCCTTGCCATAGCCCACGAAGGTGGAGCCGGTGGCAGTCAGGTGTGCGGCCGCTCCGGGGTTATTCGAGGCGATCACCTCTGCGCCACTGGGATTTTCCACGCCCGCGCTTGGGAGCGCCTCGACTAGCGAGTCGCGCACCGTCGCGGTGCTCGTGGACGCACCGTTCAGGGCCTCGAGCACAATCCCATCTTGATTACCGGCAATCGTGTCGCGAAGCACACTCGTCGCCCCGGGCTGAAGGTTGGCACCGACGGCACCGCCGGTGACACTTGTATCGCTGACGGTCGCGCCGCCTTCGAGCTCCAGTCCCTCTCCGCGGCCGAACCCCACGATTGTTGAGTGGGACAGTGTCAGCGCTGTGTTTTCGCTGAACACTCCGCTTTCGGATTCCACGACGGTCAGCCCGGTAATGGTCACGGTACTGGTCGCGCCTTTGGCAAAATTCCGCATCCAGATCGCGGCGTAGTTATAGACATCTTCCTCAGGTGGGGGTGTCGGCGGTGGCGGCTCGGTCGCGACGATTTCGCTCAGCGCGAAGGAAAACGAGCCGCTGCTTGCCGTGAGCAGATCAAGGGCCGGGCGCGTGCCGTAGTTGCTGAACTCCGTCGAAACCCCGCCCTCGATGCGCAGGTCGCTGAACGATCCGCCTGCCGTGTCTGTGATCGTGGGACCCTCGTCCTTGGCACCGTCTATGAAAGTGTCGTGCGCCTGTTCGTAGGTGCTCGCCGTGCCGGCACCGGCACCGACGAAGTCCAGTGCCTTGCCTTCGATTTTGAGTTCGCCTTCTTCGAAGGTTCCCGGACCAATGCTGATCGTGTCGCCGGCGGCAGCCTGACCGATCGCGTAGGCGATCGTCTTACATGCCGCCGGACTGCAGCTGCCTTTGTCGCTGCCTGTCGTGGAGACGTAGCGCGTAGTCGAGGCCAGCGCGTTCGCGGGCAGCGCCAGCGCGGCGGTCAAGCACAGCAATATCAGTCGGCATCGCATCGCGGGCACGATAGTTGCTTGTTCGGACCCCGCCGTGCCGCGCCCGAGTCCGTCACCGCGCGAGTGGACCGATTCCCGATCTCGACCGCCACCGCTTTCTCCGGATGCCCGCGTTATAGACCGGGCACGAGCTCGACCCACTGCGGTCGCTGCCCGCACAGCGACCGCCATCGAGCCACCGGAACCGTGCTCAGGCGCGCTTCGCCGGCGCGGCCTGCCGGGGTCAGGAAGATCGCCGCAAGCGTCGCCGCGCCGCCGTTGCCGGGGGCGAGGTTTGCGCCAGAGCGTGTGATCGTGAGCGTGTGACGCCCGACTGTGAGGGTTGCGCGCACAGGGGTGAGCGGATTTGCGACCAGCGAGTTGCCGTCGAGCTGGCCGCCGATCGACCCCAGTTCGCGCCCGTCGATCGCGACTTTGACCGCGCGCATCAGCTCGCCCTTCAACCACAGCTCCCACGTGCCGCCGTGAGGTAGCGTGAAGCCCGCGCGCAGAACTCCGGAGCCGCGCATCACGATCCCCGCCGGGGTGCGCCCCCAGTCGCGCGGGCGATGGGCTCGTTTGAACCGCACCGCGACCAGTTCGGGGGCGAGCGCGGCAAACAGTCGAACCCTGCTCGCCCCGGCTCGCGGCGGCCCGACACTCCTCCGCGATCCCCCGCCGACAATCGCCCCCCTGTGCAACGCGCTGTCGAGGGCCGCCGCCACCACTTTTGCGAGCGCGGCGCACTGCGCCCGTGGCCGGATCGCCGGCATTGTCACGTGCGCGATCGCCGCGGGGGTGTGCGGGCGCCGAGCCCACACTTGGTAGTACACGCCCTGCCATAGCAGCCGGTAGGCCGCGGGTGGTCGCGGCGCGCTCGGGTCGCGGCGCGTGAGGATCAGCGGGTAGCCCAGTAGCGCCGACGGAGCAATCCGGCCCAGATCGACCGGCTTGCCGTGGCCGCCCGCGGCGACTAGCGCGGGCGGCGAGTAGACGAAGTCCGGGCCGCCTATGTCCATGTCGCGCAGCTCATACAGCGCGTATTCGTCGAAATCCGTGAACAGCGTCGGACCCTGGCCGGCAAAGCGCGTGTTGATCGACGCGAGCTCTTCATAGCGCGCGGTGGGCGCGAGGTTCGAGGCGTGGTACTGAAGCGCGTCGGAGGAGAGCACTCCACCCACGAGCAGGAAGGCCACGAGCGGGGCCGCAATCCGAACGCGCGAGGCGCGCAGGGCGGCGATTCCCGCCCACGCCATCAGCACTACTAGTGGCGAGGTGAGCATCAGGGTCTTTGCATTCGCCCACGTGGTCGCATACGTGCTGAGCAAGAGCCACACGAGGATCGACAGACCGAACCAGCCGGCGAGCGCATACCAGCGGGCACGCACAGCATTTCCCACACCCACAATCGCGGCGGCCAACACGAATGCGATCAACACCGAGGTGAGCGTCAGCAGAACGCCGGTGGGCAGTTCCAGATAGCTGCCGCCCAACCACACGCCGAGCATTTGCGAGGCACGCAGCGGGGTGTGGATATTGCCGGGATTGGAGGTCGAGGCGATTGTGGTGGCGACTTTTAGCGAACCGGCCACATCGGCCCACGTCGGCCATGCGCCCACAACCAGCACGAGCGCGCCCACCGCAAGCAGCCCAACCACGCGAGGAGCAGTTAGCTCTGAGAGCGCCAGCACGCCGAGCACGAGCGTCGCCGCGAGCGCCCACGCGCCAAACGCCACTCCGAGCACCGAAACTCCCGCGGCGACCAGCAGCGCGAACGGGATCGCCCCGCGGGCTCCCACGCCGAGCCAGCGTCTGTCTAAGACAACCAGCGCGCCCATGCTCAGGATCAACGGCAGTGCGGCGATCTCCTTGACCGAGCCGATCAGCTCGTACGCGTACACGAGCGCGGGTAGCGTGACGGTGAGCGTCGCAAGCGCCGCCCACGCACCCTCAAGCCCGATGCGTCGTACGAGCACCCACGCGGGGCCCGCGGCCGTGGCGAGCATGAACGCGACAAACGGCTGGAAGCTCCAGATCAACGGTAGCCCCAACAGAAACGAGCTGCCCCCATACAGCGTGTCGGCGCCGGAGGGATAGCTTGAGGCGTAGTAGTTGTGCATATACAGGCCGTATGAGCTGCGCAGGTCCAGGTGCGAATAGTCCTGGCCGTGGCGAATCAGGAAATCGGCGCCCAGCATGTGCACCGCCGAATCGGCCAATGCCATGTAGGAGGAGAACGTGGCACGCCCCGCGAGCAGCACCGGGGCGAGCGCCAGCAGGTAGGCGAGCGGGCACACGAGCAGCTGCCAGCGCGAGCTGCGCGCCGCGAGCACCAGCGCGCGCGCCCTGCGCCAACCGAGCACGAGCCCCGCGAGGGCAACCGCCGCCAGCAGATAGGGCGTGGCCGGCGCGAGTGGCGTCACATACGTGCTCAACTGCGACACCGCGATCAGCGCGGCGGCGCCCACCGCTGGAAACAGCATCGCCGGCAGCCATCCGCCGCTGAGCCTGTCGATCAGCAGCGCCGTGCCGACGCACAGCAGCATGAGCACCAGCGGGTAGACCAGCGTCGTGAGCACGAACATCGGCGGCGGCCGATGCTACACACGGCATCTGCGCCGTGCCGAGGGCGGCGAACTACCTACAGATGTGAGGCCCCGCGTCGACCGGTGCTCGGCCACCGCGGGGCCCAGAGCTCATCCGATCGTGACGGTCTCGCTGCTCGTGCCATGCCTGTCGCTGAGCACGAGCGTGTAGCGCCCGGCCGGCACCTTGCAGTCGGCCTTCAACAGCAGAGCGGCAACGCCCGCCGAGTGATCGATCGCGGCGCTCGCATATGTCACGCCGCCCCGCTCGAGCTTGGCCGCAGAAGCCGCGCCCGACGGGTTCTTGACGCTCACAAAGCACGCCTCCTTGTAGCTGCCGTGGCGCCGGCGCGGATGGCACACATAGGTCGCCGTCAACCCACGCGGCCCCTGTTCGCCCTTCGGTCCAACCGGGCCCTGGGGACCGGTTGAGCCTGGCTTTCCAGCTTCGCCGGCGGGACCCTGTGAGCCGGTCGCCCCAGCTTGTCCGGCGGCGCCGGCTTCGCCTTTGGCTCCTTGCCCACCAGTGGCTCCCTGCGCACCGGTCGCGCCCTGCGGGCCTTCGGGCAGCGTGCCGCCGGTCCCGCTCAGGTCGATAACCGCCGGCCCGGCGCCCATGTTGCCGGCGATCTGAAGCGTCGCCGTGCTCGTGCCCGTCACCTGCGGGTCGAAGCGCACCGTCACTTCACAGCTTCCTTCGAAGACGATCGCGCCCATGCAGCTGGAGGAGCCGATCAGGAACGCTTCGGGGTCATCCGTCGACACGGTGGGTTCCGAGTCCGCGAACGTCTCGGCGCTCAACGCGAGCGGGCTGCCGCCTTCGTTTTTGAGCTTGATCGTTTGCGGCGCGCTCACCGTGTCCAGCGGCTGCGTGCCCGGGAACGACACGGTCGATACGCTGGGGGTCGCCGTCGCCGGTGTCGCATAGCTGATCGTCACCAACGGCCCGGTCGAGGTCGAGGCCAGTCCGAAGGATGTGGATGTGGCTTCTTCGGTCACGTAGCTCGAGCCGCCGCCACCGCCGGCGCCACCACCGCCGAAGGGACCGTCGAGGGCACATGTCCCTTCGCCGCCGCCACCACCCCAATAGCCGCCGCCACCGCCACCGCCGCTTGCGGGCGAGCCGGCGCCCTCGCCACCGCGACCACCCACCCCAAGTTCCCCGTCCAGACCATTCCAGGGAGCGTCGACTTCACAAAGCGCTCCGCCGGCGCCACCGCCGGTGAGCGTACCGGCGTCACCACCGGTTGTTTGAAGCCCGGTCTCTGGACCGCCGCGTTCATCGTCCAGTCCGTTGCGGCCGACGCTGCCGGCGTCTCCCCCGCCGCCGGCGCTACCTTCCTCGACCACACTGCCACCGCCACCGCCGCCACCGGCGACCAGCAGGCGAGATTCCAGCGTGCCCGTCGATGCCTCGGCAATCGTGCGAACGTCGGAGGCGCCGCCACCGTTACCGGCTCCCGGACCGCTGTCGCCGCCTCCGTTGAAACTGCTGTCCGCGACCTCCACATACAAAGCCTCGCCGGGGGTGACCGGTAGCTGACCCGACACGATCGCACCGTCACCGCCCAGGCCGCCCGATACATCGATGCCAAACGTCTCGCCCTCTTCGCCGGCAGCACCGATTGCACGCACGCGTATGCTCGTCACACCGGCCGGCACCGTGAATGACTGCTCGGCGCCGGTCGCGGGGAACACTTCGGTCACGGTGGGCGGAGTCGCAGCCGCCGAGTTGGAAGCCGCGAGCGCGCCCGCGGCAAGCAAGGCGCCAATCGCACCCAGTCCGGCGCGCGCGCGCCGGCAAGTCGCCTCAGAGAGGGCTCCGGTATCGCTCCTCCGCGCCTCAGCCGGAGAGCTCTCGCTCGCGCTCGAACGACTTGCGGTGATGCTTGTCATGGCAAAGCTCCTGAAATTGGATATCGAGGGAGGGCGAATCGCCCAGCACTTCCTCGACAACCGCCGCTTCACACATGAGCGCTGATCTATATGGCCCGCGGTGCCTGCGCCATCGCGAGCAGTCCGCGTAGAAACACCTCGACCATCATTTCGTAGAGGCCCTCGTCGAGCTCGAGGTCGATGATGCGATCGATCATGCGTCAACCCTTTTCGACGACCACTCCCGTGCGACGCCTGGAGGTCTTGGTTGGCACGAGGTGGTACTCGACGGTATAGCCAAGCGCGGCCGCAAAGCGTTCGACTGTCGAGAGCTTGGTGTCCGCAGCGGTCGCCTCCAGGCGGGCGAGCGTGGGCTGCGAGGTATCCATCGCCGCCGCCACCTTTGTCTGGGAGAGTTTGCGCCGCCTGCGCTGGTCGGCAAGCGCGCGCAGCAAAGCCCGCCGGCGCTCCGCCGCATACAGGAGCGTGGGGAAGACCGGATTCCTGTCGCTGAACTCGGCGATCATCTCGTCTAGCGCGTCGGGTTCACATTGTGTTGAATGAGGGATTGCGGTCATACTCGCCAATGTATCATGCCTTTTTTGGTATGTCAAGAATGCTATTTCTATGGTTGTCGTGCAAACGGTCCTAACTTCTCGCGGCTCGACTCCTTGATCGCCAGTCTTGTAGGCGACGCTCGGCTACGCGCATCTGCGTCAGATGTGTGCGTTGCGTCTTCTTGTTGAAGGCAGCCAGCGAGAGCAAGATCTGCGAACGTTCGCCTTCAAGGGCAAACAGGACCCTATAGATGACGCGCTCACTGTCGGCTCTGACCTCGTAGAGATCGCCTCGAAGGTGCCGTGCGGCCTTAACTCCTTCGCGCCGGACTTCCTTCATCGCAGCAAGAACCTCCGCCTTGTCCTTGTCTGAGATTCCACGGATGAACTCGAGTACGGGCCGTCTACCGCCCAAGGTCTGATATTGGCGCCAGCAACGCTTGCGAACCGAATGCTTTGACCGTATCCCCTCTCTGTCCGACCAAGAGACATTGACGGGACACCGTGGTTGGCTTGATCTGAGACCAGCCGAGCTCTACTATCTCCGCGATGAGTTCGGCGAGCTATGCCGCAGGTCTCACCCCAGCCCGAACGCAAACGCTGTTCGGCAGGGTGATGGGGCTTGTCGCTCTGACCACCGGTTTCGCGACGCTGGGCGTGTACGTCGCCCGCGAAATGGGCGGTGCGGGTTGGTTCATCGCGTGGATCGTCGCGTTCGGCTGCCTGTTCGGCCTCAACGCCGCCAACGCGCGCGGCAACCACCGACTCGCACTGGTGCTGCTGTTCGCCTTCGGCCTGCTGCTCGGTGTCGGCGTGTCGAGCACCGTCAACTACTACTCCACTGCCGATCCGACCGCGGTGCGCCAGGCGTTCGGCGCCACCGCACTGTTCGTCGGCGGCCTCGGCGCGGGCGGCTACGCGATCCGGCGCGACCTCTCGTTCCTGTATCGCACGCTGTTCTGGCTGCTGCTCGGATTGATCCTCGCGGGGATCGTGCTGATCTTCGTCCACATCCAGGCGCTCTACACCGCCTACGCGCTGGTTGGACTTGCGATCTTCGGCCTCTACACAGTCGTGGACTTCAACCGCCTGCGCCGCGCCGGCAACGAGGAAGCGATCCCACTCGCCGCCGGGATCTTTCTGGATGTGCTGAACATCTTCCTGCTGTTTTTGCGGTTGTTTGCCCGGTCTTCGTAAGGCAGCCCCTTACTCGCGGTTGCGGCGCGTAGCGCCACAGAACCGTGTTTCACTCCAGATGTAGCGTGCCCGGGGAGTTTCGCATCCTACGAGGAGGCGTACCTGCGGGTTTACACCAGCGTAAAGACCGACCTTTATCTCGGCAGGACAGTCGCGCCGGTCTACTGTTACTTAATCGGGCAGTAGATCGTGACTTCTGTCAATCTTCCGCGCTGAAGATGTACACGCCGCGATTCGCACCGCCGTTCAGGGCTTACGGCCGGTGGAGTCAGATAACCCACAATCGAATATACACCCTGCGCAAGGCGCATTCTGACCTTTCCCGTTGATCCCGTTCGTCCTTGCTCTACCTGCGGACCTGCGTCCCGACTCACACGCACAGCCACGCCTGAGAGTGCGATCGGGTGATCAGCTTGCCGCGAAGGACCGCCAGAGCCATAGACGCGAACACGCAAAATCCCGGTCGGACGTGAAACCGCAAGTCCCGGACCTGCCTGCCCACCAATCATTGCCGCTGCTACTGCAATCCATCGAAGCAATGCCATGATCTACCCGAGCCCTCCCTCGCCTTGCCTCCCACGACGCATACACGTGTCGTCCGGCGCAAAGTTCGTGCAGGGTTGCACACCTTCTTCGAGCCGCTCATTTTGACCATTCAGATTAGTAGTTTAGCGCGACCGGATGGAGTTGTCCTCCGCTGGCGTTCGCGAAGTAGCAATACCGCGCCGGCCGCCCGCTGGGTGAGATCTTTACAGCCGAGAATCCTGGTACGGCGAGTACGGCGACTGCGATCCCAACCATGAGCGTAAGAGTGAGAAGTACTTGCGTCCCGTCTACAGGAATGATGCCGGGAATCGGTGGTAGCCCTCAACCAGCGATCGGCAAACACGCGCATATAGCCCGAGAATGGTCGTCTCCACACAGCCGATGACAAGCAGAATGACGCTCTCAAGGAGTAGTGCGCGCCACAATTGAATGTGGTCGTATCCCCACGTCTTCATCGCTGCCAGTCGTGTCCGTCGCCGCCAGATGACAGCGCTGAGTGACGCAGCGACTGTGAGCGCACCAATAATCGGGATCAGGGCCGATATCTCACCAAGACTCTTAAGGCCCTGGCGAGCACTACCATCGGTCTGGACTCCGCGTTCGCCAGCTGTTTGCACATGCAGCGCTGATTTTGGTCCGAGCGTCGCCTGTACGCAGCCCTACCTACTGTGGCTCGCCTCGTAGCCGCTCCGTCGTTTCACTCCATGTAGTCTGCTCAGGGAATATCGCATCCCATCGAGAGGTCTACTGGGGGGTTTGCGCCAGCGTGAAACGTGACTTTAGGTTCGAGCCCACAGCTATATTCCACGTAGGTAGGACGGCCACCCCCAGGAACTGTTTTTCCGCGAAACATAGTAGTTTCTTTTAAATTAACAACAATAGCACGCAGCTCATACTGTCCCGGCACGAGGCGCACCCGGTACCCGTGCTTTGCGGTCGCGTGAACATGGGTAACGTTGTGGCCGTCATCGGTGCGAATGTACACTGTGCCGCTACGATGTCGCTCTGCCGGGGTTCGGTGCGGTCCTCCAACGAAAATTATCCAGCCCGATACAATTGCAGATCGCGTCGTCTTTCGCGGCAGCACGCGCGAATTGGCTGCCGGTATAGCAGCCAATGCTGCAACAACGGTGATCATGGTGATCAGAATACATGCGATCCTCGATTTCATGCTGAACATTAGTATCAACGTCCTTGAAGTCGTATCTGTCTTTCGGTTATGACCATATATTAGCTGAGTTGTTCGCTGGGCACTTTTAGTCCTGGTGCCCAGCGATACCCACGTCCTTTACGTCGTTATAGCGTGCTCACATCCCCGAGTTGGGAGACCGCTGGTTGTTCTTGGTTCGTGTTCCCTTCTTTACTGAGGCTGAAAGTGGTAATTTCGCCGGTCTTAGCGTTGATCGCGAGGCTCAGGATAGTGTAGGACTTCGACGGTGTTTCGCCTTCCGTCTGCGTTGCGCTTTCAAAGTGCCCGTGAAGGACAACCGCATACGTAGGATCGCTCATCGATTCCTGCTGTTGATCTGTTTCAACACCATACGATATCCGAGGTGTCAGTACTGCCAGTGCTTGTGCTTCCGTAGCCTTTGCGACTTCGATCGATGAGGGATCGGGGTCACCCAGGTTTGTGGCTACCGCAGTTACCCGCGTCTTTAGTTCTACCATGCTCATAGGACCCGTGGCATTCAAATTAGGCATCATAGCAGCGGCCGACGATGCGGACGCTGGCTTGAATGCCGGCTGATGGCCACTGGGTTTGTGTTCTCCAGTGCTCGTCGGCGATGAGACTAGATCGTCCGAGGTTTCGTTGTCGCAGGGGAATTCGATATTAGAGCCAAACCCAACGGTCTTGTACTTTTCGATCCACGCTGCTTTAGCCGGCGAAATGCATCCAAGCCCTGCGTGGCTGTCGCCGCTGGCCCAATCGCTGTAGTGCCATTTCCCCCCTAGATCCTCCCAGTCGAGGTTTTTGGCCCCTCCGCTAAGTAGAGAAGAATTGGTTGTTATCTCCGTTCCTACTTCGATACTGGTTGCCGACGACGGTTGTCCGGGGAGGTAGACCGTCAAGGTATCTGACTTCACCCACCAAGTGCTGTTTGACGGTTCGTACTTGTCGGTCACCTCCCATTCCCCCGGTCCATCATTGCCTTCGGACGACGTGTGACCTGTCTCTTCTTTTTCGGAGTTGTAAAACCAAAACCATCGGTCTTCGTGTTCCGGCGTGCACCCGGCAGCGCTGCAACCCAGCTCCTCCCCGGACTCGTTCCAGTATCCTTTTGGGAATCCGACCCACTCCTCGTCGGTGAGAAAATTGTAAGATCCTTCTTGTGCCCAGGCGTAAAGCGCCTCCTCGTTTATCCCCAAAATAGCGTCGAGGCCCTTGAAGCCCTCTCCGCTTTCTCCTTCGACATTCCATTCAGCCAGCCCGTAGCAATGTTCGTTTACCGGTTTCACTTTGGGTTTGCAGGCCAAAGCTGCCGCTGGCGACAGCAGCATTACCAGCCCCATCGCGACCGTGCTCACGATGGTTGTGAGAATAAGCTTCATTGCTCTCCTTTTGTTTGATGGTCGGCGTGCATAGAACTTGTATCAGCCCTAGACTTTGGCCTATTATCCAGGTAAGCGACCGCCAGGAATTCGAGGGTGCCATTACCCAATTCGATGTAATGAAGGCCCAGGCCATCGGATACCTCGAACGAGCGCCACCATGCCACCAACGGATCAAGCGCTCCACGTGGTGAGCGTTCCAACGGCAACGGCTCGCTTCCAAACTCATCCAGTGTATGTGAGCAGGCAAGTCGTGCGCAGACCGTCACTGTAAGCAAAAGATCCGCACGCGAGTTCAAGATAGACCGCATGAATTTGCTGCCGAACAAATAAGGGCGCAATGGATGACGACGACGCTCCTCATGCGTTAGCATCCGATACCACGCCCGCGTGACGGCAACATACATGTCTTCATCCTCATCCAACTGGCGGGAAACAAGTGAAGACCGTTTTCTGTCCACGCCCATCGACCACCCTTGGATCGCCGTCGTCACGACAAGTTAGGCGTAGAGTAGGTGGCATGACCTGCTGATGCGGCCAGCCGGCTTAGATCATCCGAGAGCACAATATCTGGAGTCTGATACCTCAATCCGGATACGACTAGAGTCCGTGGAACTAGTATCCGGGACTCTAGTTTTCTACCGGGCAGGACGCAACAATCATGCGGCTCTGGTTCATATAGCCTTGCGGGAGATACGTGCCAAAGCTCGTCGCATACGGAAAAAAGGGAGCGCAGCACTCCCCCACCCCCCAACTGTCTCAAGCACCGCTCGCGTCATTTGGCTGACCTCCGGTGCCGATACTTGTGATCTCGAATGGAAAAAGGCCGCCATCGAGGCGAGGATCATCATGTGGTTCGAGGCGTCGGCGAGTGGGCCGATTGCGCGCCGTGCTTCACCAGCCATCAGTCGTAGGCGTTCAGCTGTAACCTCGGAAGAGCTGTAGTAGTCGATGAGGCTCCGTTGATTCTCAGCCCTGTCGATGCGTTGGTCAACGACACTGTCGAGCAGCGTGCTTAGCGCCCCGATCCAAGGATAGTAGGCGCACTCGATGGCAGTCGCCCGCTCCACCCCCATCGTCGGGTCTGCCGCTGCTGCGATTAGCGCCAGCACAGCAAGCTGCGATCCCATTGCGGCGCCCGCCTCCCACCACCGCAGGCCGGTCGCCAGCGCTGATTGCGAGCGCGCCCATTCCCTGAAGGCGTCGTGCGAACCGTCGGCGTCCCCGTGGTTGAGGCTCTGATACATAACAATCCGTGAGAGGGCGCGTCGCACAGGCTCGGCGACGATCGAATATGAGGGCAGTTTGGCAAGCGCCACCCGACATGTGTTCACAAGCGCTTCGAGATAGCCGCAATCGTCGCGTGCAACGTGATGCTCGTAGTAGTCGGGATGAATTAGCCTGGGCTCGGATATGGAATGGAGCGCTTGGCAGAGGCTACGGCTGTTGAGAATCGGATCGGGATTAGGCAGCTCTACAATGTTGTCTAGATAATCGAAGGCGATCTCCAGAGCAGCAATCGCCCGCACAACGTCGAGGCGGGTACGCGGTGGGACGAACACCGCAAAAGCGACAGCCCCCTCCAGCACATCGCTCTTTGTGAGGAGGGCACTAAACGCTGCCTCCCGCAAAGCGCGGTCTGGGATCTGCTCAGCGCATTGCCGCCACGCGTTCCACTCAGCTCGAGCGCTTGGGAAAACACTCAACCAGTAACAACATGCCGCGCGAGCAAACGCCGACGCCCGAGCGATCGATGTACAGTCACGTGAAGCCACCTTCGAATCGTCCCCGCGTGAACTGTCATCGCGACATTTATTCCTGAAAACTGACGCTCGGCGACACCTGGGCAGCCGAGAAACCGGCCACTGCCAGTACCGCGACCGCAATCCCGACCATGAGCGCAAGGGTAAGAAACACCTGCGCACCACCTATAGCGAATGGCGCCGGGAAATCGGTGGTCGCGCTCAACCAGCGATCGGCAAGCGCATGTCCGTAGAGCCCGAGAATCGCACCGTCGACACAACCGACGACAAGCAGGATGACGCTCTCCAAGAGCAGCGAGCGCCACAATTGAATATGGTCGTATCCCCAGGTCTTCATCGCTGCCAGTCGTGCCCGCCGCTGCCAGATGACAGCGCTGAGCGACGCAGCGACAGCGAGCGCGCCCGTAATCAAGATCAGCGCCGATATCTCGCCCAGGCTCTTGAGGCCCTGACGCGCACTATCGTCAGTCTGGACTTCACGTTCACGAGCGGTCTGCACACGCAGCGCCGATTTTGATCCGAGCGCTGCCTGTACCGCAGCCTTACCCACTGCGAGCGTCACTCCAGGCTTCAGGATGACTTCAAGCGCACTGGGATTCGAGGTCTGCCAACCCCGTTCGTAGTCAACGGTCGACATCGTGACAGCCCCTGCCGGCCACCCCAGATTGGTAGTGATTGCTGCTACATCAAGGCGCAAGCCGCCAGAGGGAGTCGGCAATGTGAAATAATCATTTACGTGCAGGTCTAATTCAGTCGCGAGCCCTTGTGAAACGGTCGCCCAACCTCCCCTGCGGACTAGCCTGCTCGCCCGTGTGAAATTACCGTGTACCACTTGGCTCGATTGAATGATTCCAGGAGTATTCGGATTGTGCGCTCGGATCATCAGCCGCCTCTTGCCGACATCCAGGAGCGCCCCCTGATCGGTACGTATCGATGCAACGCTGTGTCGACGAGCGATTGCCGCCTGGACCCCAGATGCTTTGAAGCTGTCGGTATTGAATACGTTGTCACCAGTCGTAACCCATAGGTCCGCTGTGTGCTCGTACTGAGCGATCGCTGTTTCCAGGCCGTGGGTCAAGTCGGCTCTTGCGCCTCCGATCGCAAGGCTCCCATAGACGGCTAGCGCCACAATCGCAGCTAGCGCGACCGAACGCGTTGCAGTAGCTTCAAGCTCCGCGAGTGCGACGGGCAGCCCTCTTTTCGAGCGCTCGCTCAGCGGTCGCAGCATCCCGCTCATGGCGATCTGCGCGAGCGGGACAAAGCATACCGCAGCGGCCGCCAGCAGCACCCCCCCTATGACGGTAAAGCTCGGCACGACCAAGGCGAGAACCGTCACGAGAAACACCAACGCCCCGCCGATCAGCGCGGACGTGACCACCACACGTTTGCTGATGCTTTGTCCCGCCTCGCCCTGCTCCCGCATGACCTTGTCGATTGGCAAACCTGGACGCAGATCGAGCAGGGGACGCGCGGACGCCAATAGCGCCGCGAACACACCGCTACCAAGCGCGATCGCGACAACCTTGACGGTGATGATCTTCTGTGTCCCGATCGGGAACGCAACGGCGAGATAATTGGGCACCTGGGAAAAGAGCGTATGGGACAGCACATAGCCCAAAGCAATGCCGGCGAGCGATCCGGCGATCCCGAGTGCCAGCGCCTGCACCGCAAGGATCACGACAATCTGCAGAGAGTCGTACCCGTAGGTGCGCAACTCGGCCACGAGGCGACGCCGTTCGGGAGTGGTCAACAGCATCGCGTTGAGAGCCAACAGAAACCCGACCATGCCCGCGATAGCCGCAAACAGCGTGGTTGACTGCTTGTTCGGCTTGGCCGCCGTTTCAAGTAGACGGAGGTCATTGTCAGCCGAGGTGACATCCGCGCGCCCTGCGGCTAGGGTCCGAAGCTCACGCGCAACCTTCGCCTGCTGGCCCGGCTTTGCCTTAACGAGAACCGACGTGACACGGCCAGGCTCGCCGGTGAGCTTCTGTGCCGTCCCCAGAAGCGCTATGGCGATAGGACTACTCGCGACCGCTCCGATCGTCTGACCGCCAAGCACCGCACCAACTGACACCCTCTGAATCGTCCCATTGGCGCTCAAGCTCACGACGGTGTTCGCGTTCACACCTGTCGTCTCAGCGACGCTCGACGGCAGACCAATCCCGTCCGATATGAGATTCGCGGCGCTCGAGCCGAGATCACGAGCGGCTTCCGGGTTCAATAAGAGCTGACGTACAGTCAAACCGATGAGTTGGATCGGCTCGCTTCCGCGCGATCCAGCGATCACGGCATCCTCCTGCAACAACGGGGACGACGCCTGCACCCCAGGTAGAGCTTCCACCCGTCGTGCTACCTGTTCGCTAAACCCATCTTGAGACCGTGAAGCGAGTTGGAGCTGTGCGGAGCCAATCAGCTGGTGGACCAGACCGCTTGCGGAGCCTCCAATACTCGTGTTGGCGACAAGCACTCCGAACACGAGCGCGACACCGACCGCTATCCCGATCGCGGCAAGCAACTCCTGTGCCGCGCGTGTCCGCAACCGCCACGCATACAAGCTGAACGGCAAGCTCAGGTCCAAACCAAGCACGGTTGGCATCCTGAGCCTCATGCCAGTGTGCGCTCCAGGTCCGCATCCAGCCCGTCAGTGAGATGCCCGTCACGCAGCGTGAGGACCCGATCGACAAAACGTTGCGCGTGCAAATCATGCGTGACCAACAAGCCAGGGATACGCTGCTCATGACAGAGATCGCGCAGGAGCTTGAGGATTTCCTGCGTGCGGTGACTGTCGAGGCTTCCCGTCGGCTCATCGGCCAACAGCAACCGTGGATCGCCGGCGAGCGCCCTTGCGATCGCGACACGTTGACGCTCACCCATCGACAGTTGTCCTGCCCGCTGCTCCAACTTGTGCCCGAGGCCGACCCGCTCAAGCCACGGGCGCACGGTCCCCTTCGCTTCGCGCAGGCTTGGACCTCCCGCCATCAACTTCAGAGCAGCATTGTCGATGGTGCTGGCGCCCGCCAGCAGATGGAAGGACTGGAAGACAAACCCAACCTCCTCGCGCCGGTAGCGAGCGCTCTCGCGTCCCGACAGACGCGAAATCTCCCTCCCAGCAAACGACACACTGCCGCTGTCGGGCTCAAGCAATGCAGCCGCGATCAGCAGCAACGTCGTCTTGCCGGACCCGCTCGGCCCATACAGCGCAACCAGTTCTCCAGGTGCGACCGTCAGCGATACGCAGTCGACCGCCCGCACGACATCATCGCCGGCGGCATAGTGCTTGACGACTTCGCGCAGCTCAAGCGCGCTCATGAGAGCGCATCGTTAACCCGAGGCGCACGGGAAGCCGACGGAGCTGGAAACCGCACGATCACGCCGTCCTGATCCATCGAGCGCACTTCACCGCTTGAGACCGCCATCCTACGCACCGACCCCGACAGTGCCGCCAGATTCTCCGAGGCGACCACCACGGCAAGATTCCTCTGCTCACCGAGCGAGCGCAACAGGCCATACAGCTTGTCGCTCTCCAACGGGCTCGGCAACACTGCCGGCTCATCCACGAGCAACAAGCGCGGCTCACGAACAAGCGCCATCGCCAGCCCGACGCGCAACCGCTCACCGAGAGTGAGGCGATCGGTTTGCGCATCAGCGCAATCGGTCGCCTCAACCTGTCCAAGCGCCCTTCGTGCCAACGTCCTCGCCTCCCGCATCGGCGTACCGTCGCTCGCGCCCGCGGTCGCGACCAACTCGACGGCAGGTCGAACTATCTGAGTGCGCCAATTGGCGGATACGAGCGCGATCCCGCCACGGCGAAGCAACCGCGACCGCTCACGCGCAGGCATTCCCGACATGCGTTGCCCGTCAAAGCTGACCTCACCCGAGTCGGGCTGCTCGATACCGGCCATCACGCATAGGAGCGTGGACTTGCCTGAACGCTTGGGACCCCACATGCCGACGAAGTCACCGTGCTCGATCTCAAGCGACACGCTGTCAAGCACAACGATCTCACGCCTCCCATCAACATGGTGCCTGGTCACCTGCGTGAGTGAGAGCAACGGCGCCATCTGCACGACGGCTAGAAGGCCGTCAAATCGCGAATAGTCTGGCGCGACAGGTCGACCCAAAGCAGCTCGCTGCCGATCCGCTGGATTGGGGCTTCGCGCACCAGAAACATCATCGCTGAGCGCAGCGACTGCCTGGCCGGCATGTCCGCTTCGATGTCGGCGCGCTTTGCGAACAGCTCCCGCTCGTAGCGATTCAATGCGACGAGCAACCTCGGCAAGTCCTCTGACCGGGCGACGACCATCCTTGCCTGCAGCTGTAACTGCCCCTCTCCAAGCGGAAGCGGGCTATCCATCCACGCAACGACCGCGGGCCCAGCCACATCAGTGGCGCGATAGACGACCTTCGCCGGGTTGCGCTCATCCGCTGACTCAGGGACGATCAAACCGTCTTCATGCATCCCCTTCAGCATCCGGTAGAGACTCGTTCGATGGATCGGCCAACTTGGCCCCAACTGGCGCCGTAGGCGGTTCGTCAACGCGTACCCGTGGCTCGGTCCCTGCACGATCAAGGCAAGCAGAGCCCCCCTCAGTGGGGACTGATTCGCGCTTGTTGCGTGAGCGGTAGATGAGTCCATCGTCTCAAGCCGCCTGAGTCCATTGCCTCAAGCTGCCAGAACTTGCCCGAAAGAAGATACAGAAGTTGACAGAAACCGATCTGCTCGCCAGCGTCCGTGTTTCCGACGATCGGAACGACGCTAGGACTAGGCCGTACGTAGTCCGATCACATCTCATGCGCACGAGGTTCCCGCGTGGCACGCATCTCGTGGCAGATGGCATCGCGGCGAGCACGTCTGCGCTCAGCCTTCTTCGTCGCCGGCAACCTCTTCGGCTTGCACAGCAGACATCCAGCTCGCCGCGGCTTCGGTCGTCCTCGCTCGTGGTCGGCCATACGTACAAATTACAACATTTTATGCCGGCCAGACCATCCGTCACCAGCACAGCGAGACGTCAGGCGTCGTGATTACGCAGCCGCAAGCGCCGGGGCGACTGCATCCCCCTCGGTTACAAACGGATGAGCCGGTCGTATACATCGCCTATATAGACGGCCAAGCGGTCAACATGTGGCGGGGGCGTGCCGATAAGTTCGACATGCGCGACTGGTTCTATCCATATTACTGTGGCGCGGGTCGTGGCGCGCGTGAGAAGTACCGCGAAGTCCACGGTCGCTGGCAAAAGCGGGTCTTCCGGCGACCTCGGTTGATCTACGTCGTCTTTGCCATTCCGATAGCGGTCCTTGGGCTCGTCGACCGCGCCAATCTCTTGCTCTGGTTTCTGAGCGTACTGCTGAGCCTCTTCTTGGGAGCCTACATAGCCCTAGTCGAATCACCTCCAGCGCGCATCGAGAATTGGAGGACAGGCTTTGAAGGCGAACGACGCACCGCGCGAGCGCTCGCGCCGCTGTGTAGGCGTGGCTGTGTCCTGCTCCACGACCTTTCGGACCGTCGCACCAACGAGCAAAACCACAAAGGCAACATCGACCATGTCGTCGTCTCGCCTGCCGGCGTGTTCTTGCTCGACAGCAAGTGGCTCGGGGGTGAAGCCTCGATTGACGGTGACACGGTTCATGTGCAGATGCGCGATGACGACGATGATTTCTATGACCTACCCAACCTGGCGCGGGGGATGCGCGGTCGCGCGATCCGCCTACGAAACGACATCTCAAGACAGACCGGCGTCCGCTTCGTCCAAGCCGTAGTGGTCTTCTGGAATGGTTTCGAGGAAAAGCAAGTCACGAGCGGAAACGTCGTATATGTACATGGCGAGCACCTCGTTGACTGGCTTGGAGAACAGAGACCTCAGGCCAATATGACCGCAGATCATGTCGAGCGTGTCGCCTCCTGCATCAATGATGTCCGTCCTCGCGAGCATCGAGCCTGGTGGGATCGGCTGCCTGCATTCGGTCTTCGAGGGACGGACACTCTCGACCAGGGCGCGACCGACCGAGCCAGTCACAGACAACGCGGCAACCGGCGAGACTTCCCAGCGATCTAAGCGAGCGGGAACACCCGCATGCTCTTACGCGGCCTTTGGCGCGTTCGCTGGTCTGTGCGGCTCGACGATCCACTCTTCCCCGTCGGGATACACAAGCACGACCGCTCGATTTTCGCGCGCGTTTTCCGCCAAGATCGAGCCGAGACCCGGTAGGTCAGCGCCGACGAATGAGGCTCCATTCGGATATCGAGCCGGACGTTCCGCGATCCCGTCCTCGATCGCAGCGTCGAAGCGCTGCGAGGCAAGGATGCTGCCCGGAGTACGAGTTTGTTTGCTTACCATCGCCATGATTCGATCATCTCGCTGTAGCCACCGCGGACCGTGTCAAGCGCGCTCCGCATCGCCTCACCCGCAGAGCCGTGATGGAAAGTCTCGGCGGGCTGCTTGACTCCGTCTCGATTGTATCGGTGGATGTCGTTGATCGCGTGAGTGTTGTCATAGAGGCGAACTGCGCGCCAGAGCCCGTATTCACGCACAAGCAGCACGATCGCGTAGTCAATGACGTTTACGCCCCGAGCCAGAAAACGCACGTCCATCGCCACATCCGAGTCGAGTCGGTCTCGATAGCTCGTCTCGTGTGCGCGCATCACCATTTACTCCTCCGACACGAATGCCCGCGTGGGACGGCTCGTGAGTCTGGCGTCTACAGCACCTACGCCGCGGACAAACGCCGTCGCGTCGGCTCTCGGCCGACAGTGCATGTAGTAGTTCGCGCGGATCGGCCGTGCGGATAGCAACGCTGCCGAACGTATGGCGCAAGTCGTGGAAGCGCAACGGGGACAACCCAGCCGCGTCGCGCGCCTTCTTGTAGCGACGACGCAAGGCTGAGCCGTCCAAGAACTCTCCGGTCATGCCCACGAACACGCCCCCGGCAGGATTCGAACCTACGACCCTCGGATTAGAAGTAGCCTATTTGCAGGGATTTTTGGCTTGGATTGGTGGGATTCGGTCGGGCTAAGTGGGGGTTCCGGGGGTCAGATTCGCCGAGTCGGGGACGGGCCTGGGGACAGACTCTTTGAAATACGAGGGTTGAAGTAACGTCGCGCAAGATCACGATGATGGTCATTTCCCGCCAGGCAGCTTTCCTGCGGCTACTTGCAGCCGACCAGCCAAGCCTGAATGAGCAGCTTCAAGCGCTTGCTCATCATCGCCGGGCACCAGGTGCGCCATCTGGTGCTCCAACAGCCGTGTTAGATCTTCGGCCTCATTGCCCGTGGATTCACGCACTTCAAGCGCAGCGCGAAGGTTCTCTACTTGCTCAGCAGTTCGGCGCGAATCCAAGGCATCGATCACGGTTACTTCGTTCTCAGCCTGAACGAATCGATCCGCTTGCCCATCCAATGACGTTCCATCCATTGCTGCAATTCTATAGTTGTGCCAAGCGGAAGAAACTGCAGTCGATAGACTCGGCCAGACTCGATAAGTAGGTCGAAGAGGCGTGGTCCTCCGCCGCCCCTCATCAGTATTCCCTCTCCCTCAGCCACTGCTCCAGCATCGCCCGCGTGAAGCGAATGTGGCGGCCGAGGCGCAGGCATGGTAGCCGCCCCGTGCGCACGGCTTCGTAGATCCAGTTCGTCTTGACGGCGAGCAGGCGGGCGGCCTCCTCGGGGCGAGCAACGGGCCATCGAGCTGCACCGCGCTCGGTTTGGTGGTTGATCGGGTGGTGTTCATATACCCAATGACCTCGAGCAGGCCAAACCGGCCACGCAATTTAGGTTGGCGCGGAAGTTGGGGTTTGTTGGTAGCCGCCGTGACGTAGGTCAGCCTCCTCTTCGAGTAGCTCATTGGCCCAGTTGTGTGCGGGCTTAAACCACTGTCGGAGGAGGCTGGATGCAGAGGATGACGGACGTGACTGCGACTGTCCACGCGGGCGAGCCCGCGTGGACAGTCGGCATCGATCTCGGGCGCCGCGCTGCACACGAAGCGGTGTTGCGCGCACCGGATGGGACCGATCGGCGACTCAGGTTCAAGCATTCCCGCGACGGGATCGACGGGTTCGTCGGCGAGCTCGCCGGGCTTGACGGGCGCGTCTTGGCGATCATCGAGCCGACCGCGACGCGCTGGCAGGCGCTCGCGGAGGAGCTCTCCGGGCAGGGCGTTGAGGTGCGCCAGGTCCACGCAGCGACCGTCGCGAAGCTCCGCGGCGCGTTGGATGTCACGGGCGCGAAGTCTGATCGTGTGGACGCGCGCACCCTCGCGGGCGCGGCTGGCTACTCCCATCTCGTGCGGCCCGACGAGCCAGCGGCAGCGTGCGCGCACGCGTTGTGTCTTGAGCGGCTGCGGGTCCGCCGCGAGCGCCGCCGCCTGCGCGGCGCAGTGAAGATCTGCCTCGACACGATCTGGCCCGAGTTCTTGCAGACCTTCCGCGGCGGCGAGCGAGGCATCACAGCCCGCGCGGTGATCGCTGTCACCGGTGGAGACCCCGCACGCGCAAGCAGGCTCGGAGCTATCGAGCTTGAGCGTCGAGTCCGCGCCGCCGCACCCGGACGGCATATCGGGCACACCAAGATCAAGCAGCTCATCGAGAAGACCAGCCGCCCCGTTGGCTACCGCGCAGCGAGAGCCGCCTACGCCGCCCGGCTCAAACGCCTGATGCAACGCCGCGCGCTCGTCGAAGACCATCTGCAAACGCTCGAGGAAGAACTCCTGCGCCTCTACCCCCAGCTCCCCGGCGCAGAACGATTGAACAGCCTGCCGGGCCTCAGAGAACTCGACCGTGCGCTGCTCCTCGCCGCCGCCGGTGATGTTCGCAGGCTGCGCTCTGCCCGCGCACTCGGCAAGCTCGGCGGCTGCGCACCGATCGCACGCGACTCCGGGAACTCCACGCCGAAACGCAAGATCAGCGAGCGCTGCCGCTACCAGCTGCGAGATGCCGCCTTCCAAGCTGTCCGCCGCCTCATCCGTGCCTGCCCAGCGTTCAAAGCGCTCTACACCAACCTCCGCCAACGCCTCACCGGCACACAAGCCGTGATCGCGTGCGCGAACCGGATGCTCCGCGTGATCTGGCGCATGGTCAACAACGACATCGACTACAACCCCGCGAAGGTCGCCCCTGCACTGAACCGCTAACCCACACCCTTCACGGCCATCGCCTCGCCGACCGACCCGAGCGCAAGCCCGTATCCGCAATTTCGAGCCATCAAGCTCGCTCCGCAAACAAGGGCCCCTGCGCACGCCAAAGACCGCACAAGACCACCGGCCACCAAGGCCGCACACACCCCTAATCAGGCCACGGCGTGCCATCTCACCGCTCACCACACACCCACCGAGCGCGCAGCCAGCCACACCCCGACAACCGCGCCAACAGCACGGCAAACAGCCCCTGCCAACACGAAACTTGACAAAACGCCAAAGGCCAGTTTCCGACAGCCGCGCCGCGACCGCAGCCAAAACGCCTCCGGCTGACCGGCGGCGCCAATCCATAAGCGACCCACCGCGCCTCCAACTAGACCGAAAGCAAGCACTCGACGCTGCCCGCCACAAGGCCCGTCGCACAGCTCGAAATCCGCACCGACTCCCTTACAGACCAGATGCACGCGGTGCAGAACTGCACCACTTCCGATGATGCCTCAAGGTCGCACCACCTAATTCGTTGGCCGGTTCGCGGGGTTCTAGAGGTCTATACGTGTATGAGCAACCCATCCCAGCCGGTCCAGGCAACCCTCGTGAGCCGCATCCAGATCAGCCTGCCCGAGGCGGCCGTCGGCCAGCTGCGCGTGATCGCGAAGGCCACCGACGAGCCGAGCTCACGCGTGGCGGCGCGGTTCGTGCTCTCGGCACTCGCCGGCGAAAGCGAAGTCCGGCCAACGGCCGCGCACGTCGCCGAACCGAGACCTCCGAAGCCAAGGTCAAGGCGCCAGCCGCCATGGATACAGCCGTGGGACGAGGACGAGGAATGGATCTGGCTACAGAACATGTGGGGCTCGATCGCCGCGCTACTCGAACGCTATCCGACCATGTTGGGAGGGCTCCCCGACCGCTGGTGGCGCGACGCCCGATTCATGGAGTGGCTGTCCGCAATGGCGACTTGGCGCACGAACATCGACGCTGCAAGTGAAGACCCACGCGAGGAGATCGCATTCCACAACGGTCTTCAGCAGCTCGCCCGCATCATCGATCAGACGCCGACCGGCGAGCGACGCTTCAAGAACACGGGCATGCCAGGGGATTGGGGCAAGCGCGGCATTTAGCGGTAGGGGCGCTGGCAGCCAGGGGCAACATCCCCCCGGAGCCAGTCAACAGTCCAACCGGCAACCGTCGCGCGCGGTCACGAGCGCCGGAGCGATGACCTCAGCGTCGACGCGGATCGCCTTGGGCACCGTGATCGTCACCTTCCCATCCCGCTCAAGCAAGCGCTTGACACCCACAATCGTTACTCCGACCAGATTCTGCTCAACGTCGAACCGCAGTGCGTGACCCTCGGGTGACTCGTCGAAATCCACCGCCGTCGAGGGATCGCCCATGTGCAGATAGAGCACGTCGGCTTCGGCGTCATAGGAGACGTTGTCGAACGTGTAGGGACCGACGGAGACCTTCACGCAACCTGAACGACAGCGTAGCCGGCCGTGCTGTGCGCCTCGGGCGCTGGTTCCCCGTCCTCGGCCAGACCTTCGATGTGGAACTCGATTGCCTCGCGCATCTCGCGTTCACACTCCTCGCGCGTGGCTCCCACAGCGGCCACGCCAGGCACATCCGGGCTGTAAGCCGAATAGTTCGTCGAGCCGTCACCCTCGACAACGATGAGATAGCGGTGAGTCATGGCTTCTCCATTCCTGCCTGCCTCAAGATGCTAGCGAGTGTCTTGGGATGCAAGGTACTACTCGGCTTCCCCGGCACAGTGACCTTGCCCGGCCGGTGCGGGTGCTTGTACTGGCGATGGCTCCCGCGCGTGCGGGACAGCTCCCAACCAGCCCCTTCGAGAAGGCGTACAACCTCACTTGTCTTCATGCGGACAAATTTCTACCGGACGCTCCGGTCGTTTCTGCGTCTGGAGCTGCCCCAACGAACGCCGCCGACAACCGCCGCGCCGCGTCGGCCCTCGGCCGATAGTGCATGTAGATCTGCGTGGTCGAGAAGTCCGAGTGCCCCATCCACTCTTGTAGCTCGCGCGGATCGGCGGTGCGGATAGCAACGCTGCCGAACGTGTGGCGCAAGTCGTGGAAGCGCAGCGGCCGCAACCCGGCCGCGTCACGCGCCTTCTTGTAACGCCGACGCAAGGCCGACCCGTCCATGAACTCTCCAGTCATGCCCACGAACACAAGATCGTCCGGCCCCGTCCAGCGCTCCCGCCCGCCAAGGCGCGCAAGCGCCTGCGCGACCTCATCGACCAGAGGCACAGCCCGACCGAGCCCCGACTTCGGCGTGCCAAGTGTCCCGGCCGTGTAGCTCGCCGTGACCCGCATCATCTGCGTGGCGAAGTCCACATCGCGCCAGCGCAGCGCCAGCAGCTCCCCCATCCGCAGACCGGTCATCGCGGCAGTCAGGAACAACGCCCCGTCCTGCTCGTCGCCGCTCGCGCGCACGAGTGCGTGGACCTCCTCGGGCGAGTAGAACTCGATGTCGGTGCGCTTCGACACCGGCAGCCGCTCGATATCCGCGACCGGGTTCTGCGACAGCTTCCACACCTTGCGCGCGCGCCGAAAGATGCCGTTGAGCAAGACCACCATCTTCTGCAAGCTGCGCCGCGACAGCTCGCCCTCGCGCAACTGCGCGGCAAGCCACCGTTCGATCGTCTCCGCCGTGATCCGCTCAAGCGGCTGGTCCCCGAATGCGGGCAGGAAGTGCGCGCGCACGACCGAGCGATAGTCGGCAAGCGTGGACGGCTTGCGCCCGCGCTCCTGCTCGACGTAGCGCAGCCACTCGGCGGCGGCATCGGCAAACGTCGCGCCAGTACGCACCATGCCTGGCAGCGTGCCCTTGTGCGCTTGGTCGAGCACATCTCGCAGCCACGCCTCAGCGGTGCGCTTTGTGAGGTAGCCATCGGCCGGACGCCCGCGCTGGGTCCACGCCGGCCCGAGCGCCTTCTGCACCTGGCGCCCATCGGGGAGCCGGTACTTGGCATACCAGCGTGTCCCGCGCTTGCCCTGCACACGGAAGACGTGCCCGCTTATCGGCTTGACGTTTGTCTCCATCTCTACCCATTGACCTCGAACAGGCCAAACCGGCCCTCGGATTCGCCTCTGCACGCTACCAAAGCGCCGGGACAGATTTGGGACAAAATCGCCGTTTATTCCAATCGCCACTAAATCTACTTGGCTCAGACAATGACGATCAAGAGTGCCCCCGGCAGGATTCGAACCTGCGACCCTCGGATTAGAAGTCCGATGCTCTATCCAGCTGAGCTACGGGGGCAATGTCTCTGTCTACGGTACGCCACGAGCAGCGTGGGTGGCGGGTCGCGCCAAGTCCGCCGCGCCGTTCAGGCGGTCCGGCGATCCGCCTCGCGGGCCTCCTCGACCCGGCAGAGGTGGGTCCTTAAGCAATCTTGAAGCAAAGTGTGCAAAAGTTGCGTCCATGAGCCAAGTGGAGCCAGAGTCAGACCTGACGCGCAAGCAGCGTCGCGAGCAGGCGCGCGAGCAGCGCAAGGCGATCGAGGAAGCCGAGGCGAGCCAGGCGGCTCAACGCAAGCGCCTGATCCAGCTCGGCGCGATCGCGGGCGTGGTCGTCGTGATCATCGCGATCATTCTGGTCGCCACCGGCACCGGCGGCTCGAAAAACGCGCCCGCCCCCAAAAGCGCGGCGGCCAACTCGGCGCTGGCGACCGTCACGACGATGCTGCAGGGCATTCCGCAGAAAACCAACGTGCTCGGCAATCCAAGCGCACCAGTCACGATGCGGTACTTCGGCGACCTGGAGTGCCCATTCTGCAAGCAGTTCACGGTCACCACGCTGCCGACGATCATCAAGAACGACGTCCGCACCGGCAAGCTGAAGATCGAATACAACTCGATGGAAACCGCCACGAAAGACCCGGAAGTGTTCCGCACCCAGCAGATCGCGGCCTACGCGGCCGGCGGGCAGAACCTCGCGTGGTACTACATCGAGCTCTTCTACCACGAGCAGGGAGAAGAGGACAGCGGCTATGTCACCGAAAGCTACCTGCAGGGGTTGGCCTCCCAGGTGCCCGGTTTGAACCTGTCCAAGTGGAGCGAAGCGCGCAACGATCCCGCGTACGCCAATCAGGTCATCTCCGACGCGCAAGCCGCCAACCAGAACGGCTTCACCGGCACCCCGTCGTTCCTGCTCGGCAAGAGCGGCGGCACGCTGCAGAAGTTCGAATCCCCGTCGCTGACCGAAGCTGGACCGTTCGAAGCGGCGATCGAAAAGCAGCTGAAAGCCTGAGTGTCGCCGCGATGAGCTCGCGTGCCCTGCGAATCGCGATGATCGTGCTGGCGACGGTCGGGTTGGGGGTGGCGAGCTACCTGACCTACGTTCACTACGCGGACATCAATCCGGTTTGCACGTCGAGCAGTTGCTTGAAGGTGCAGACGTCGGTGTACTCAAAACTGGCCGGCATACCGGTGGCCGTGCTGGGCTTGATCGGCTATGTCGCGATCCTCGGTTCGCTGCTGATCCCCGAAAGCGAGACAAGTCGTCTGGCGACGCTCGTGTTCACGTTCTCCGGCTTCGGGTTCTCCGCTTATCTGACCTATCGCGAGCTGTTCTCGATCCACGCGGTCTGCGAGTGGTGTGCTTCAAGCGCCGGGATCATGACAATACTCATGTGCCTCGCGGTGTGGCGCTTCTTGAGGGGCGAGCGCTCCGCCCACGAATCGCCGCGGTCAGAGCCCGTCGAGGGCCCGCACACAGCACAGGCGATTCCCAGCTAGACCCGGCTGGTCCCCACGGGCTGTAGGCTCGCATGCACATGGGGTCCTCTCGTGCGTCCTCACAAGCGTCGTTGAACGACACCGACGATCAGAAGCGCGCTGCCGCGCACGCGGCAGCAGCACTCGTAAGCGACGGCGCGCGCGTCGGACTGGGAACCGGCTCGACAGTCGCGCACCTGCTCCCGGCGCTGGCCGCACGTCGCTTGAACCTGCGCTGTGTGGCAACCTCACCCGCCACGGAGCGAGCGGCGCGCAAGCTCGGGCTTTCCGTATATGAGCTGGATGAGCTTGGCCGGCTTGACATCGCGATCGACGGCGCTGATCAGATCGATCCGCGCGGGTGGCTGGTGAAGGGCGGCGGTGGCGCCCACACGCGCGAGAAGATCGTCGCGGCAGCCGCCTCGCGGTTTGTGGTGATCGCCTCAGCAGATAAGATCGTCGACGCCCTCCGTCCGCCGGTGCCGCTCGAGATCATGCGCTTCGGCGCCCGCGCAACACTCGCCTCGCTGGATGACGCTGTGCTGCGCGACGCACCCCCAAGCCCCGACGGCAACCTTCTTGCCAGCTATCTCGGTCCGATTGATGACCCGCGCGCACTGGCCGAGCGATTGTCGAGCACGCCGGGTGTCGTGGACCATGGCCTGTTCGCTCCGGAGATGGTCGGCGACATCCTGATCGCCGCGCCCGCCGGCGTCGAGCACCGCGTGCTTGGTTAGGACTCGCCCCAACAGGGAAATAAAGGGTGACTCATTTTTACGCAATTTACGTAGAAACCGCCCTAATCTGTTCCCGCCTCGTCTTCTGATGCGAGTCATGTGAGCTTGGGCAATCATGGGTTGCGCCACCGCCACTGTGGTCAGCGACCGCGCCACGAATGAAGGAGGCCAGGGTGCCATACATCTTTTGTGAGTCGTGCGGCGAGGGGTCCTACAGCAACGTGACCAGTTGCTCCTACTGCGGCAGACCCGCTCGGCTGGCGCGCCAACGCCGGCTGATCGCGCGCTCGTCCGAGCCATATGCCTCCTCGCACGGCCGCGAAGAGGTCGAGGTCAAGGTGCGCGAGATGCTCTACGGAGGGCGTTCGCGAACGGTGCGCCTGCGCGAGATCTGAGCCACCCTCGCTCACCTGTTGCAGGAAAACCCCTACGCCGAGGTGCGGCCTTACACGGTTACCTGCCAAACAGGGCAAGGTTAGCCTGCTGGGGTGAGCACTCCGGCCCCCGCCTCGTTCGGATCTTCAGCCCCGGCTTCACTCAGAACCCCAAGCCCCCATCCTCACCGCTGGCTGGTACGCAGCCTTATCGGTGTGGCAACCGTGCTCGGGGTCGTGGCGATCTTCGCCGTGTGGGCAAACCGGCAGCTGCTCGACAACAGCTACTGGACCAGCACGAACACGAAGCTGATCGAGAGCCCCCCGATCCGCGAAGCTGTGTCGGGCTATCTCACCGAACAGCTCTACGCGAACGTGAATGTGGCAGGCGAACTGAAGAAAGAGCTACCAAGCGAACTGCAGCCACTCGCCTCTCCAGCGGCGGGAGCGCTCAAAGACGTCGTCCAAAAGGGCATCAATCTGCTACTCGAACGCCCGCGAGTGCAGGAACTGTGGAGCAAGGCCAACAGCATCACTCACGCCGAGTTCGTGCGCTTGATCGAGAACAAAGGCAGCGTCGTGAAGCTGCCCGGTGGCGGCGCGGTGGTACTCGATCTGCGCCCGATGCTCGGCGAAGTCGCGGAAAAGGTCGGCGCCCCGGCGAGCTTGGTGGAAAAGATCCCGCCAAAAGTGGCTCAGCTGAGGATCGTGAAGTCCAACCAGCTGAAGACGATGCAGGATGCCGTCAACCTGCTGCGCAGCCTCGCGCTGATCCTGCCGCTGCTTGTGATCGCGATGTTCGCGCTGGCGGTGTATCTGGCGCGCGGACGACGCCGCCAAACACTGATCGAGGTCGGCGCGGCATTCGTCGGCGCGGGCCTGGCGGTTGTCGTGGTGCGCGGGATCGCCGGATCGAAGGTGGTCGATTCGCTGGCAACCACCGAAGCGGTGAGACCCGCGGCGCAGGCGGCCTGGTCGATCGGCACGAGCGTGCTCGCGAATGTCGCGTGGTCAACCGTGTTCATCGGCGTGGTCGTAGTCCTCGCGGCCATGCTGGCGGGTCCCACGAGGATCGCCACGTCGCTGCGTCGTTTGATGGCGCCCTACATGCGCGATCGCCCGGACGTCACCTTTGGCGTGCTCGGCCTGCTGTTGCTGTTGCTGTTCGCGTGGGGCCCGATCGTGGCTACGAAATCATTGACGGGAATCTTGATCATCATCGTGCTGGCGGTGCTCGGCACCGAGATGCTGCGCCGCCAGACAGCACTGGAATTTCCCGACGCACATCTCACACACCACGCCCAGGGTGGGCCTCCCCAACCGGCCGGCATACCGCCAAAGCCTGCGCCGTCGGCAACCCAATCGCCCCCTCACAGTCCGGGAGCGGCCACGCCCGCTCCCCCACCCTCCGCGCCCGAGCGCGACCCTGACGAGAAACCGAGGAGCGAAACATGAGCGACGCCGAGACGGTCAAGCGACGCGAAGCCGAAGGTAAGGACGCGCGGGCGCGCACGCCGCGCTCCAGTCACGCCGAATGGAAGGCGCCGAAGGACCGCGAGGACCCCGTCGCCATCCTTAAGGGCCAGGCCGAGAGCCGTGTGCCCGAGCTGGTGCCGATCCGCTATGGGCGTATGCTCGTCTCGCCGTTCACCTTCTACAGAGGCGCCGCGGCGATAATGGCCGCCGACCTCGCCCAGACCCCCGCATCGGGTCTGCGGGTGCAACTGTGCGGAGACGCGCACCTGTCGAACTTCGGCATCTTCGCCTCGCCCGAGCGCGAGATGCTGTTCGACATCAACGACTTCGACGAGACCTTGCCGGGTCCCTGGGAGTGGGACGTCAAGCGCTTGGCCGTGAGCCTGTGCGTAGCCGGGCGCGACCGCAATTTGACCCATCAGGAGATCGCCGACATCCTGGTGTGGACCGCACAGGCCTACAGACAGTCGATGCGGGGCTTTGCGCAGATGAGCAATCTGGACGTGTGGTATGCGAGCCTGAACGCCGCAGACGTCCTGGAGGTGGTGCGCACACAGCGGATCGTCAAGGGCAAGCGCCTGGCGCAGATGGAAAAGCGTTTGGGCAAGGCGCGCGCGAAGAACAGCACGCGCGCGGTCCTCAAGCTCACCGAAGCGGTGGACGGACAGCTGCGCTTCGTCAGCGAACCGCCCTTGGTAGTGCCGCTGCAGGAGCTGTTGGGCGAAGCCGAGAGCGAGCAGTTGCGCCAGCGCTTGAGGGAGATGCTCGCCGACTATCACGCCAGCCTCAGCGACGAGTATGGGGTGCTGCTGAGCGACTACACCTTCCAGGGCATCGCGCGCAAGGTCGTCGGCGTAGGCAGCGTCGGCACGCGCGCATGGGTGCTGCTGTTCATGGGGCGCGACGAGCAGGACCCGCTCGTGTTGCAGGCCAAGGAAGCCCAGGCCTCGGTGCTGGAGCCTTACGCTGGAGCCTCACAATACGCAAACCACGGCCAGCGCGTGGTAGAGGGCCAACGCCTGATGCAGGCCTCCGGTGACATCCTGTTGGGTTGGCTGCCGGCCACGGGCATCGACGACGTGACGCGCGACTTCTATGTGCGTCAACTATGGGACGGCAAGCTGAGCATCGAGATCGAGACGATGGACCACCGCATGCTGCGCTCCTATGGAGCTTTGTGCGCTTGGACGCTTGCCCGGGCCCACGCACGCACTGGAGACCGCATCGCGATCGCTTCCTACCTTGGCGCCGGGGGCGTCTTCGACCAGGCGATCGTGGATTTCTCAGAGGCGTATGCCGACCAGAACGAACGCGACTATCAGGAGCTCGTACAGGCGGTAAAGTCGGGGCGTGTGCAGGCCGAGAACGCCTGAGTCCACGACCCGCGGGTCATGCACGCGCGTGCCGCGCGATCTGAAACCACTACCGAGGAGCCACAGATGAGCGAGGCGACAGCGATGGTCACCCGGGTGGATTTCGTCGCGGTGCCCACGCACGACCTTCCCAAAGCGGTCGAGTTCTACGGCGAGACGCTTGGTCTGGAACGCTCGGTTTACCTGCAAGAGCGCAACTACGCCGAGTTCGAGACCGGCAACCTGACGATCAGCGTGATCGATGCCGAGAAGATGGGCCTCGAGCACGTGCCCATGCGCAGCGGGATCGCGCTGCACGTCGAGGACGTGGCGAGCGCACGCGCGACGCTCGAAGAGCGTGGCGTGAGCTTTGCCCGAGACACGTTCGACACGAGCGTCTGCCATATGGCGATCTTCGACGATCCCGACGGCAATCTCTTGATTCTGCACAACCGCTACGCGCCGCCCCCACCGCGGTCCTAGCACCCCGCCACACTGCACCGCGGGTCAACCCCAAGTTTGGTCGTCGCAACGCCGCGGCCTTGGCGACTGCGCGCCGCGGCCACTGACTGAGCCGAGCCGGGCGATCCGTCCGGCCGATAGCGCAGGATGCCGGACTCTTGACCCGAGCCACCGTGACATCCCTGCGCGCCTGGCAGCGCGACGCGCTGCAGCGGCTCCACGGTTGGCAAGGAGGCCCGTTCCTCGTCTCGGCGGCCCCTGGAGCCGGTAAGACTCGTCCGGCGCTGGAGCTCGCACGGCGGATGCTCGCAAGCGGCGAGGCAAGCCGCGTGGCTGTGCTGTGCCCTACTACCCCGCTTACGCGCCAGTGGGCGGCCGCGGGAGCCGAGCTCGGCGTGCAACTGCAGCCCGACGCGCCCGGACCGCTCGCGCCACGCGACTTCCATGGCGTGGCGGTGACCTACGCGCGCGTGGCCAGCGACGCCGGTGGATGGGCCACCAAGGTCACATCGGACACGCTTGTGATCGTCGACGAGGCCCACCACCTCGGCGAGGAGCTGGCGTGGGGAGAAAGCTTTCGACAGGCGTTCGCCCGCGCTCAGCGCTGGCTGTTGCTGTCGGGCACACCGTTTCGCTCGGATGCGACGCCGATCCCGGGCGTCAGCTATGACGCCGAAGGGGTCGCCGAACCCGACGTGTCCTACACCTACGCCCAGGCGGTCGCCGACGGGATCTGCCGGCCGGTGGCGTTCGTCACTTTCGACGGCACGCTGTCTTGGCGCAGCGGCGAGGACGTGATCGAGTCCTCTTTTGAGACGGTGCTCAGCACGCGCGAGGCCAGCCGGCGCTATCGCACCGCGATCTCGACCGAGCTGCCGGACGGACTGCCGCGCATCCTGCGCGAGGCCGACGCGAAGCTGAGCGAGTTGCGCGCGACGGGTCATCGCGACGCGGGCGCACTCGCGGTCGCCGCCGACGCAAAGCACGCACGAGCGATAGCCAAGCTGCTCGGCGATGCCACCGGCCGGGCGCCCGTGGTGGTGCTGCACACCGAGGCTCGCGCCGCGCAGAAGCTCGCCAAGTTCAGGGGATCCAACGAGCCGTGGATCGTTGCTGTGAACATGGTCTCCGAGGGTGTGGACATCCCGCGGTTGCGGGTCGGGGTGTATGCGACCGCGGCGAAGACGCCGATGATCTTCAGGCAGATCGTGGGGCGCTTCGTGCGCACGATCCCGGGCCGGATGCCCGAGCCGAGCTGGGTGTACCTGCCGGCGGACCCGGTGCTGCGCGGACACGCGGCGCAGGTGGAGAGCGAGCTGCGCCGCGCGCTGCGCCCGCGCGAGGAAAGCGAGGGCTTTGACGAGCCACGCGAGCGGCGCGCGAGCGAGCCCTCGCCGATCGTCGACTTCGTTCCGCTGAGCGCCGAAGTCGCGCCGCAGATGACCCTGTTTGGCCCGGCGGCAAAGGCGCCCACAGAGCCGGCGCCACAGCACCAGGCATCCGAGCCTGCGCCGATGGCCGCGTTCGAGCGCCGAGCCGCGCTACGCGAGGAGCGCAGCCGCCTCGTCGCGGACTTGGCCAGACGCAGTGGCGGCAGCCATCGCGAGATCAACGCTTGGATCAATCGCGAGGTCGGTGTGGGGCGCGTGGAGTCGGCCAGCATCGAGCAGCTCGATCGCACGGTCGCGCGACTCGTGCGCGAGCTGACCCGCCACAGCCGTCGGGCCGCTTCGGGCTAGTACGCCGGCTCGGCCGCGGCTTGCTCTCCTGACTGCTGGTGACGCTCAGCCTCGACTTCGTGACGGTGCGCGGGCATCGGCTGCGGGCGCAGGACCATGACGGACACGACGATCCCGACCGCCACAAGCGCGGCGGCAATCCAGAAGGCGAGGTGGTATCCAGCGGTGAGCGCCGCCGCGGTGGAGCTTCCCTGGGCCAGCAGCTTGGTTGTGTGGGAGGCCGACAGGGTGGCCAGGACCGCCAGGCCAAGCGCTCCCCCGACCTGAGCGGTGGTGTTGACAAGACCCGAGGCCAAGCCCGCATCGCTGGGCGTGGCACCGGACATCGCCACGCCCATCAAGGCGGGAAAGCACACACCGGCCCCGGTGCCCAATAGCAGCATCGAGGGCAACAGGCCAGTGAGGTAGCTCGCGTGAATCGGCGTCAAGGCGAGCAGGACCAGCGCCACCGCGATCATGGCCAGCCCGGGAGGCAGGAGCGCGCGGGCGCCGAAGCGCGTGATCAGGGGCTCTGAGAAGCGGATCGACATCGAGCCCATCGTGATCGTCACCGGCAGGAATGCAAGCCCAATCTGCAAGGCGTCGTAGCCGAGCACCTTGCGCATGTAGAGAGCCCCGAGGAAGAACATCCCGAACATTCCCGCCACCGAGAAGACCTGGATCAGGTTGGCTCCGCTCACGTTGCGCGAGCGAAAGATCCGCAGCGGCACGAGCGGGTTGCGCGCCGTCGCCTCGCGCGCCACGAACGCGCCGAGCAGCACGAGCGAAAGCGCCCCGAGAGCGAGTGTGCGCCCCGCACCCCAGCCGAGCTCGGCGGCTGGCTTGACGATCGTGTAGACGCCCAGCATCAGGGCGGCCGTGATCAGGCAGGCGCCGGGGATGTCCGCGCCCGCTCCGAAGCCGATGCCCTCGTCGCGGTGCAGCAGGCGCCGGGCGCAGAGGATCGTGGCGATCCCGATCGGCACGTTCACGAAGAAGATCCAGTGCCAGTCGAGCGCCTGTGTGAGGACCCCACCAGCCAACAGGCCCACCGACCCACCGGCGGAGGCGACGAAGGCGTATACGCCGATCGCCTTGGCCTGCTCGCGCGGCTGGGGGAACATCGTGACGATCATGCCCAGTACCACCGCGGAGGTCATCGCGCCGGCGATGCCCTGCACGAAGCGCGCGCAGACAAGCAACGTCTGGGTCCACGCCAGACCGCACATCAGCGAGGCGAGCGTGAACAGGGCCACTCCGGCCAGGAAGATGCGACTGCGCCCCAACAGGTCGCCGAAGCGTCCCGCTAGCAGCAACAGGCCGCCGAAGGCGATCAGGTAGGCGTTTACGACCCAGGCAAGGCTCGAACTGGAGAAGTGCAGTTCTTCTTGGATCGAGGGCAGGGCGACGTTGACGACGGTTACGTCCAGAACGATCATCAAGACCCCTACGCACAGCACATACAGCGCAATCCACCGCGAGCGGTCCTCCGCGTGGGTGGTTTGCGTGTCGCTGGCTGTTTGCGCGTTGCTCACCGTCGGCGTGTCGCTGTGTGTCGTCATTGTCAGGAGGGCCCTTCTCGTAGCACCTTGCCCAGGTTATCCAGCAGCGCCCGCGTCCCATGCTCGCGCTCGGCCGGCGTGTCGTGGCCATCGAGAAACACGCCCTGCTCGGTGAATGTCAGCTTTGTGCCGGCGCCACTCGACTGGAACTCGATAGTCGCAAGCGAGACCGATATGCGCGTCTGCTCGCGATACATGTCATATGCGTAGACGATGCGCTGCTCCTCAACGATGTCCGCGTAGCGGCTATCGAAGGTATAGATGGCGCCATCCGGCCCTGGAATCTCGAAGCGCTCTCGTCCGCCGACCTGGAAGTCGAACTCGCGGCTCTCGTGTGGCAGGCTCGAAGGGCCGAACCAGCTCGCCTTGGCGGCGGGCTCCGCCCATGCCTTGAAAACGCGCGGGGGCGTCGCGTCGTAGGTGCGCTCGATCGCAAATGTGGCGTGGACGACGGATCTTTCGCTCATGGATGGCTCCTTTTGCTTGTTTGTCGGTCTGACTGATCGGGATGCTCGGCGAGGTACGCGCCGAGCCTGTCAAGGCGCTCCTCCCAACTGGCGCGTCGCTGAGCGATCCACTGCTCCGCCGTGTGCAGCGCGTTTGACTCGATGCTGCAGGTGCGCACCCGCCCCACCTTCCCGGAGCGAACCAGCCCGCTTGCTTCGAGCACATGCAGATGCTGGATCACGGCCGGCAGCGACATCGCAAGCGGTCGAGCAAGCTCGCTCACCGAAGCCGGGCCTTCGCTCAGCTGATCCAGCATCGCCCGCCGAGTTACGTCAGCGAGAGCCTGGAACGCGAGGTCCAGAGGGAGGCGGTTTGCGGGGATACGTTGGTTAAGCATTCACTTAACTATTGCAGATGCCCGCGGCAAGCTCAACCGCGGCGAGCTCAACTGTCCTCGGCAAGCAGCTCCATCAACAGCCCATCGCGCCATCGCTCGGCGCCACTAGGACGCTCGTAGCGCCGCATCACCCCCACAGGCCTGAAACCGACCTTCTCATAGGAGCGGACCGCGGCCGCGTTCGTCGCCGAGGGATCGATCGTGATTCGATGATGCCCACGATCCTCGATCAGGTGACGCACGAGACGCCTGAGCGCCTCAGTGCCCAGGCCATGACCGTGTAGAGCCGGATCGAGAAACAGATCGATCGTCGCATGGCGATATTTGGGGTTGAGCTCCTCGGAGAACTGGATCAACCCGGCGACCGCCCCGTCCACCTCGATCGTCAGGCGCGTCGACTCGGGCTCGTCGGTCATCGGAAACCCCTCGTCGGGCACGTCCCACCACAGCGCCACCTCGGGAGTGCTGTGAATCCGCAGCAGCTCGGCCTCGTCGGCCCCAACCAGCGGACGGAGAACCATCCGTCGCTGTGGGCCCACCGTTGCGGAGCAGATCAAAGTGGGGATGGTGGCGATCGCTCGATAATCGCAGAGCGCCCGATCTGAAAGCTCTCGCAAATCGTGCATAACTCGGCGAATATGGGGGTAGAGGTGTCTGAAGGCCCGCCATAATGTCGGCGATCGCCGCAACCGGAGCCAAGCCAGGGAGGAGATCGAGATGTCATCAGTCGCTGAAGTTGCGCAGGGGCCATGCCGTACTCGAAAGGACGAGGACCGCCTGGACCGCCTGTTCCTGCTCTGGCAACAGCACGGCGACCAGCCCGCGCGGGATGCGCTGGTGCAGCGGTTCATGCCGCTCGCGCGAAGCCTCGCACGACGCTACAACCGCTCCTCAGAGCCTTTCGAAGACCTGCTGCAGGTCGCCTCACTCGGACTCTTGAAGGCCCTGGATCGCTTCGACCCGCAGCGGGGCCACCCGTTCGCGTCTTTTGCGGTGCCGACGATTCTCGGCGAGATGCGCCGCTACTTTCGCGATTGCGGCTGGTCGGTCCACGTCCCCCGGGGGGATCAGGAGCGGGCGCTGAAGGTGCGCAACGCACAGGAGACCTTTGTTGGCGAACGCGGCCGCGCGCCTACCGTCAACCAGCTTGCAGAGTACCTGGAGCTTGACACCGAGCAGGTCATCAATGCGCTGCAGGCGGTGCAGGCATACGAATCGCTGTCGTTGGATGCTCCACGCCCGGGCGCCGACGACTGCGCCATTACCTATGGCGAGACGCTTGGGCAGGAAGACGAGCGCTACGAGCTGGTCGAGCTTGACGCCACCGTGGTCGGCGCACTGGAGCACATCCCGTCGCGCGAAAGACTGATTTTGCACATGCGCTTTGTCGAGGACCTGACCCAAACAGAGATAGCTGCTCGCATTGGCATCTCCCAGATGCAGGTCTCGCGTCTACTGCGCCGTTCACTGGACCAGCTGCGATCACTCACCTAGGACGGTCACCGAGGCGATCTCGACACTCCTGCACACCGGTATCGTTTGTTCGAGCGATCGAGATTCACCGGACGATCCAAGTCGGTCATCCTCGATCGCGGCAAGCAATGGCTGAGCAACCAAACGTTCTCCTAAATCTCGTCAACAGACCGGAGAACGTGCCGATAGTTCGCGAGATGCTAACCGGTGTGGCGCTGGCGATATCGCTCGACGAGGGGGAACTCAACGACATCTTGACCGCCGTCACAGAGGCGTGCAACAACGTCGTGCTGCATGCCTACGAAGGCGAGGAGGGACCGCTTGAGATCGGAGTCACGCTCGCTCGAAACGCGCTTGCAATTGTGGTGCGCGACTACGGAACCGGTATCCAGACGAGCGCTCGCGCAAGCGAGTCACTTGGGATCGGGTTGCCCGTGATTCGGGCGCTTGTCCATCGAGTGGAGCTGTGCGATGGACCTGACAGTGGAACCGAAGTCCGAATGGAGTTCGCCACACCGAGCACCAACGCGCTCGACTCACTGCTGGACGCCCAGAGAGTGGAGCTTGACTCGTTTGCGTCCGAAGGACCTGCCGGCGCGACAACCGTTGCCATCTCGCCGCTAGAGCTGGCACGTCCCGTACTTCCCCGGATACTCAGTACGCTGGCGGCCCGCGCTCACTTCTCGACCGATCGGATCTCCGATACGCAACTGGTGAGCGACGCTCTACTCGCCCATGCGCGTAGGTCCCTGGGAGCCGATCATTTTAGGATCGCTGTCAACGTCGAGCCGCGCAACCTCGAGTTGCATATCGGGCCGCTGGGCGCCGGGCGAGCCCAGCGGCTCGTAAGTGACTCGGATCTCGACGGCCTTGGGCGAATCATCGAGAAGCTCGCCGATCGCCACCATGTGGCAAGCACGGGAGCCCAGGAGACGCTCACACTGGAGTTGACAGATCGACGTTAGATCGTCTGTGCTCGGGCAACACCCTGATCCAGCCGCCAATTGTGGACACAGCAAGTGACGATCAGATTGACCACTGCCGGACATGGTTAGCGGCATTGATGGCGGGTAGCCACATCACACAACCCGGCGAGACCCATTGCGTCGGCATCCATCAACTGGGAGGCTGCTCATGGTTGCTCTAGTGGCTTTGGTCCTGATCCTCGCCCTTCTCGGAGGGTTCGGCTTCGCGGTGCACGTTCTGTGGTACGTCCTGATCGTGGCTCTGCTTCTGTGGCTCATCGGCTTCTTCGTGGGCGGCCTTCCCGAAGGCGGCGGACGACGCCGCTGGTACGGGCGCTGGTAGCCGACATCACCCCCGCAAACCGGGCCCGACTCGCACCACAGGCACCCCTGCGAGCCGGGCCCGACTTTGCGCCGCACTCACGACGACGCCAGGCAGCTCTCATGCGATACTGATCGCTGTCTGGCGTTCGAGCGGTACTCCTCACAGGCGATTCCCGAGATGCTGGATACAAGCGATGGGAGAACCTCAGGTGGGGCAACCGAGCAGCACCCAGGCCCAGCCTGTGAGCGACGCAGCCGTCAGCCTCTTGGTCGAGGCCGGCGCGGTGCTTGCAAGCTCGCTGGAGCCCGCAACGACGATGGGACAGGTGGCGCGGCTGATGGTGCCAAGACTTGCGGACCTGTGCGTGATCGATCTGCTCGACGAGGACGGCTCGATCAGGGACGTGGCGGTGGTCGCCAAGCAAGAGACGATCGCTGAGCAGCTCGAGCGGCTGCGAGTCACATACCCACTTGACCCCGAGGGAGGACACCCTGTCGCGCGCGTGATCCGTAGCGGGGAGGCGGAACTGCTGGCGGAGATGACGAGCATGCTGCTGAGCTCCTTCGCGCAGGGCTCGGTACATGCGCAGTTCATGATCGACCACGATTACCGCTCGGCCGTGGTCGCGCCACTGCTTGCGCGAGAGCGCACGCTCGGCACGCTCTCGGTGCTGCGACTCGGCGACGGCACGCCCTATGGGAAGGACGATCTGGAGCTGGTGTGCGAGCTGGCACGACGCGCGGCGCTTGCGATCGACAACGCGCGCCTGTTCTCCCGTCTGCGGGGCACGGAGCAGCGGCTGGAGGCGGTGCTTGCAAGCGTCGCCGAGGCAATAACGGTGGTTGATGAACAGGGACGAACGATCTATGCAAACCAGGCCGCCGCCGAGCTGCTGCGTGTCGAGTCCCCCGAGGAGTTGACGGGCGCCGCGCCGGGCTCTGTGATGCCGAGATTCCTGGTGCTCGACGAGCAGGGTCGCGAGCTCGACCTGGAGTGCATGCCTGGTAGACGTCTTTTCAAAGGCGAGTCCGCCGAGCCGCTGCTCGTGCGCAACATCGTGCGCGCAACTGGCGAGGAGCGCTGGTTGATCGTGCGCTCGACTCCCATCTCAGATCCGGAGAGCGGGCGAGTGCTGTATGCGGTGAACGTGTTCGAGAACATCACCGAGGTCAAGCGTGTGGAGCTCACTGAAAGCTTCATGGCGGAGGCCAGCCGCGTGCTGGCGTCCTCGATGGACTATGGGGAGACGCTCAAGCGCGTGGCCCAGCTCGCCGTCCCTCAGATCGCCGACTGGTGCGCGGTTGATCTGCTCACCGAGCAGGACACGATCGAACGCGTGGCCATCCACCATTCCGATCCGGCCCGACTCGCGCTGGCAGAGCAATTGGACCGCGGCTATCGCCCGGCGCTGGATGAGCCCGCCGGGGTACCCGAGGTGATCCGCACCGGCAACTCGCAGATATTCACCGACATCCAACCCGACGCGCTCGCCGCCTACGCGCGCGACAACGAGCACCTGGAGCTGCTCAGCGCGATTGGCGCGACCGCTGTGATCATCGTGCCGATGGCCGGCGCGACCAAGACGATCGGCGCTATCACGCTCGTCTCTGCCGAGTCGGCGCGACGGCTGTCGAGCGCGGACCTCGCACTGGCAGAGCGGCTCGGTCGGCGTGCCGGTACGGCCGTTGAAAACGCGCACTTGTACACAGAGCGCACGCGCATCGCGCACACCCTCCAGCGGGCGCTGCTGCCGGAGTCCCTGCCCGAGGTGCCCTGGGCGGAGATCGACGCGCGCTATTGCGCGGCGGGCGAGCTCAACGAGGTCGGCGGCGATTTCTATGACGTGTTCGCCTATGGTCCTGACAGCTGGGTGCTCGCGATCGGTGATGTGTGCGGCAAGGGGCCGCGAGCGGCGGGCGTGACGGCGCTCGCACGGCACACCCTCAGAGCGGCCGCGATGAGCGGCCAGTCGCTGAGCGAGATGCTCGGGACGCTCCACCAGGCGCTACGCTGCCAGCCTCCCGGCGAGGACATGTGCACGGCGTGCCTGGTGCTCATGGCGCGTGCTTCACGGGGCGCGCGCCTCACCGTTGCGCTCGCGGGGCATCCACCACCATTGCTGATCGGCCCCGACGGAGCCGCGCGGCAGATCGGAAGACATGGCACGCTGCTCGGGGTGCTCGATCCGATCAGCGTAAGCGAAGACCACGCCGAGCTGGATGCGGGTGAGACGCTTTTGCTGTATACCGACGGCGTGCCCGATGCGGGCATCGCGGGAGAGCAGCCGCTCGGCGAAGACGGACTGATGGAGCTGTGCCGTCGTGCACCGGAGCTGAGCTTCGCCGGCTTTCTCGAGCATGTCGAGCACGTCGCACTCGCCCGCGCCAAGGGCACGCTGCGCGACGACATCGCGCTCGTCGGCGCCCGCGTATTGAACCAGGCGCCACCTCGGCGCTAACATGCAATGGTGTTGGCTGACGAGCATCTTCAGATCGACGTCCACCATGAGCGAGACCGCGTCGTGGTTGGCCTTCGCGGTGAACTCGACCTCGTCGGGGCGCCGTTGCTGCAAGCAGAGATGGAGAGCCCCGAGATCGACGGTGCGGAGATGGTGGTGCTCGATCTGCGGGAGCTGCGCTTCATCGACTCCGCGGGCTTGCGGGTGATCCTGGCGGCGCATGAGCGCTCACAGCAGCGTGGCCAGGCGTTTGCGCTGAGCCGCGGCTCGGCGCAAGTTCAGCGTCTGTTGAGCATCGCCGGGCTCGACGAGCACCTGCGGATCATCGAGTCACCCGACGAACTACTCGTCTAGGCGCGCCCCGCACGGGGTCGCGGACCTAAGCTCGAGCGAGAACCGGCTCCGCGGCATCCTCGGCCGCTCCACGCGTGCCCGAGAACTCCATCGTGCCGTCCGTGAGCGAGCCGAGCCGCAGGTTGAGGATGTCAAGCGCGTAGTTCTGGTGAAGCCGCCACGGCGCCTTCGATCCCTGCTTGGGAAACTTGTCGATCGAGCGCTGCACGTAGCCGGATGAGAAATCGATGATCGGCTGCTCGGTGACCGACGGATCCCGTCGGAGAGGCACGCACTGCGTGTATCCATGCGCGCTCATGTGGTTCAGCAGACGACACATGTATTCGCAGGTCAAATCGCACTTGAGCGTCCACGAGGCGTTGGTGTAGCCCAGGGAGAACGCCATGTTGGGAATGCCGCTGAGCATCATGCCCTTGTAGCTCATCGTGTCGGCGAGCGCGATCTCCTGTCCGTCCACGCAGAACTCCAGTCCCCCCAACGCCAGCAGATTCAGTCCGGTCGCGGTGACAATCACATCGGCCTCGATCTCGGCGCCTGAGACGAGCTTGACGCCCGTCTCGGTGAACGTCTCGATACGGTCGGTGACAATCGAGGCGCTGCCGCCCGCGATCGCCTCGAACAGATCGCCGTTGGGGACCAGGCACAGGCGCTGATCCCACGGGTCGTAGTTGGGTTTGAAGTGCGTGTCGATGTCATACCCCGCGGGAAGCTGGCGTTCCAGCCCCTTGCGAATCAGCGCCTTCATCGCCCGTGGGCGGTGTCGAGAGAGCTGAAAGCTCGCCATCGTGAGCAGCACGTTCTTCCAGCGCATGATCGGATACGCGAGCTTGGCCGGCAGGAAGCGACGCAGCGCCTTGGCGATCGGGTCTTCGGCGGGCAGCGCGACGACGTAGCTGGGCGAGCGCTGCAGCATTGTCACGTGCGCCGCGCCGGCGGCCATCGCGGGAACGAGTGTGACCGCGGTCGCACCGCTACCGATCACGACCACGCGCTTGCCTGCATAGTCGATGTCCTCGCTCCAGTGCTGGGGGTGCACGATCTGCCCGGCAAAGCGCTCACTGCCGGGGAACTCGGGCGTGTAGCCCTCGTCGTAGCGGTAGTAGCCGCTGCACAGAAACAGGAAGCTGCAGCTCATCCGAGTGCTCTCCCCCGTGTCGGTGCGGGCAACCTCGACCGTCCAGCGCGCATCGGCGCTCGAGAACTCTGCGCGCACGACGCGCTGGTTGAAGCGAATCCTACGCTCGATGCCATTGTCCGCCGCCGTCTCTCGGACGTAGTTGAGGATCGAGGAGCCATCCGCGATCGACTTCGACTCCTTCCACGGCTTGAACACATACCCCAGCGTGTACATGTCCGAGTCAGAGCGGATACCGGGATATTTGAAGAGATCCCAGGTCCCGCCGATGCGATCGCGCGCCTCGAGGATCGTGTAGCTCTTGCCTGGACAGTTGGCCTGCAAGTGGCAGGCCGCACCGATGCCGGACAGGCCGGCACCGACGATCAGCACGTCGACGTGCTCCAGGGGTTCGGCACCATTGGCGGTCGGGGGCTGCATTGGCCATGATGAGCTTACAGGGCATTGATGCAGTGGCGAACCGGACAGTGCATGCACTGTCCGGTCTGTCGGTACATGTACCGACAGGGCCCATGCCACATGTGGCATGGGCAACATGAATTGGATGATTGTCGAGAGCCAAGCGTTGGATCTTGTGCGCAAGTCCATACGAGAAGCAAGCGCGCACCACGACACTGAATCTCCATCCTCAGTCAGCGCGAGCAAGAAAGCCAGCGATGCGATCCCGGATCCCTCAAATCGTCGCCCTCGGGGGCGGAGGCTTCTCGATGGAGAAAGACAGCTCCACGCTCGATGACTACGTGCTGTCGCTGACCGCCGCGCGGCGTCCGCGCATCTGCTTTCTGCCGACCGCCTCGGGCGACGCAGACCATTACGTCGTGCGCTTCTACCGTCGCTTCTCGACGCACTGCGAGGCCAGTCACATCTCGCTGTTTCGCCGCGACCAGGGCGGCCAGGGCGTCGAGGAGGATCTGGCCTCGCACTTGCTCCGACAGGATCTGATCTACGTGGGCGGCGGCAACGTGGTGAGCATGCTCGGCGTGTGGCGCGCGCATGGACTCGACGAGATCCTGCGCCAGGCCTGGCGGTCCGGCATCGTGCTGTGTGGTCCCTCCGCGGGATCACTGTGCTGGTTCGAGGAGGCACTGAGCGCCTTCCATGGTCCGCCGCGGCGCGTTCGGGGGCTCGGGCTGTTGCCATACTCGAACTGTGTGCACTACAACGCCGAGCCGGCACGGCGTGCCGAGTACCACAGCCTCGTGGGCGAGGGCATGCGTCCCGGGTTCGCGGTCGACGACGGTGTGGCGCTTCACTTCCAGCACACGCGACTGGAGCGAGTCGTGAGCTCGCGAGCGGACGGCAGCGCCTACCACGTCGAACAGGTCGGCAACAGGGTGATTGAGGCCGCCCTAGAGGTGTCCTACCTGGGCTCAGGCCCACTCGCCACCATGCCCGCCGACCACGCGGTTGCCGCGGCGTGAGCCCGTTGGACGAGCGGCGCACGATCTTCGCGATGGGTGGAGGGGGCTTCACGATGGAGCCCGGCAACCCTTTGCTCGACGATTTCGTGCTCTCGCTGTCGCGCGCACGCGAGCCCCGCATCCTGTTCCTGCCCACCGCCTCTGGCGACACGACCACCCAGATCAACGCCTTCTACGCGAGATTCGGCGGGCGCGCTTGCAAGCCAACGCACCTGTCGCTGTTTCGACTCGGCGACCTGAAGGGCTCGCTTGCGGAGGTCGTGCTCGCGCAGGACATCGTGTATGTCGGGGGCGGCTCGATGCGCAACCTGCTCGCGCTGTGGCGTGCGCACGAGCTCGATGAGATTCTCACGCGCACGTGGGAACAGGGCACCGTGCTCGCCGGGATCAGCGCGGGCGCGATGTGCTGGTTCGAGGGCGGCGTCACGCGCTCCAGTGGCCCCCCGGAGCCGTTCGCCGGGCTCGGACTGCTGCCCGGATCGCTCACGGTTCACGCCGACGGCGAGCCCGAGCGGCTGCCGGTGTGGCTGGCAAGCGTGCGCGAGGGCGCGCTCCCCGGAGGCTGGGCGGCCGACGACGGCGTGGGACTGCTGTTTCACGACAAGCAGCTCACGCGCGTGGTCAGCTCGCGACCGGGCGCGAGCGCCCAACGGGTGGATGCGCTTGCCGGCGAGCTCGTGCGCCATCGCATCGAGCCGGAGCTGTTGGGCGCCGGCGAGCCCGACAGCCGACCCGCGCTCGACGAAGACGTGCGCGAGCTTCGCCAGGTGCACCAGTTGCGCCGTGAGATGACCGGCGAGACGCCCCGCTTCCCCGACGCGTAGGAGCCACGGGCGAGCGCCGCCCCAGGCGGCTATGTTCATAGGACCCGACGATTACCGAGGATCAAACCGGGCAAACGGGTATGCAGCGTCGGGCGCCAAACAAGCGAAGGAGCAGGCACATGAACACACGCAAGCTTGGAAACCAGGGATTGCAAGTGGCTGAGCAGGGGCTCGGCTGCATGGGCATGTCCGAGTTCTACGGGCGCTCCGATGAGCAGGAGGCGATCGCCACGATCCACCGCGCGCTGGAGCTAGGCGTGACGCTGCTGGACACCGCCGACATGTACGGCCCGTTCACCAACGAGCGGCTCGTCGGCCGCGCGATCGCAGACCGTCGCGAGCAGGTCGTGCTCGCCACCAAGTTCGGCAACGAGCGCAAAGAGGATGGCAGCTGGGTGGGGATCAACGGCAAGCCCGAGTATGTGCGCAGCGCTTGCGAAGCGTCGCTGCAGCGCCTCGGCGTCGATCACATCGACCTCTACTACCAGCACCGTGTCGACAAGAGCGTGCCGATCGAGGACACGGTCGGGGCAATGGCCGAACTGGTGAGCGAGGGCAAGGTCCGCTATCTCGGCCTGTCCGAGGCTGGGCCGCAAACGATCCGTCGCGCGCACGCGGTGCACCCGATCTCAGCGCTGCAAACCGAGTACTCGCTGTGGTCGCGCGACCCCGAGGAGGCGATCCTGCCGACCGTGCGCGAGCTGGGTATCGGCTTCGTCGCCTACTCCCCGCTCGGGCGCGGGTTCCTCTCCGGCAAGTACAAGCAGCCAGAGGACCTTCCCGAGGATGACTTCCGCCGCCACCATCCTCGCTTTCAGGGCGAGAACTTCCACAAGAACCTCGACCTGGTGGCGCGCATCGAGCAGATCGCCATCGAGAAGCAGGTGACGGCAGGTCAGCTGGCGCTCGCTTGGGTGCTGAGCCAAGGCCAGGACATCGTGCCAATCCCCGGCACCAAGCGCCGCTCCTACCTGGAGGAGAACGTCGCGGCGACTGAGATCAAGCTCTCAGAGGAGGATCTCGCGCGCATCGACGAGGCCGCGCCGGCGGGAGTCACCGCCGGGGATCGCTACGCGAGCATGGCCACGATCGACGTGTGAGCTTGTCGTCGACACCTGACCGCGCGTTCGCGATCCTCCGTCGACCCAAAGGCCGATCCTCCGTCGACCCAAAGGCCGGCAGAGGGGCCGAAATCACTTCTTTTTGGCCCTGGCAGGCTTCTTCACGGTGACTGTTGCGCTACCAACCACTTTGCCGCCGCAGGTCACGCTCACAACCGTCGCGAGCTTGCCGAGCTTGGCAAGCAGCGCGCGTCCGCTTGCATTGAGCGCGAGCGTGAGCGTCTTCGTCGTTCCGGCCGCGAGCGTGCCAGCGGCGGCCGCTATCACTACCTGCTTGGTTTGGGCCCGTACTCTCTTTTTGCTCTTGCGCGAGGAGACCGCGGTGACTTTGCCGCCCTTCAGGTGCTCGACGACCGTTACCGTGACGCTTGCCGCCTGACACGCCGCGCCCCCCGGCGGACAGGAGAGCGTGACGCTCAAGCTGCCGTGCCCGCCGGAAGCCGACACCAAATGGACAAGCGAAACGATCGGCGGTATTCCTTTGGTGACGATCGAGCCGCCGCCCGTGTTCCCTCCGCCCGATGCCTGGTAGACAAGCCCGACGTAATTTGGGCTGGGGGTTTCGTAGGACTCATGCGAGTAGTCGGCGCTGAAGCCGTTGCCCACCGAGGTAAACGTGCCCGTGAACTTCCCGCCTGTGAGCAGAAACACCTGGAACTCCTGGTTTGCGCTTGGCACGTAGCCGCCGACAAGCGCGGGCAATACCGTGCCACCACCGGTGAATGTCCCGCTTCCGTTGCAGCAGGGACTACTCATCTGAAAGCTGCCGATACTCGAGGCGCTTGCGATCTCCGGCGAGAGCGTGCCCTTGTTGACGAACGACGAGCCCTCCTGCAGAAGGTAGAGCGAACCCGGTCCGAGCGTGGTCAGGCCTTCGTTGACCGTCGGCGTTCCCGCCGTCTGATTCAAAGTGCCGCCGCTCAATTCGAGTTTGCCGCCTGGGGCATTGGTGAGCCCCACTTCCAGATAATCCGCCCACGAGGGATCGTTCACCTCGGCGAGAATTGTGCCGTCGTTCTGAAGCGAGCCGCTGTTCACATAGACCGAGCCGCCGCTGGTGTTCGTGCTGCCATCCGCTTCCAGCACAAGGGTCCCGTCGTTGACGAGTTGGGCGTTGTCGAGCGAGAGCGCGGTGCTGTTGTAAAGCTCACCACCGGAATTGAACGGCTCGCCGCGAACCGTGACCGTTTGCCCTGTGGGGATCGTCCCGGTGATCTTGGCGCCCGACGCGTTCAGCAGGAACGCTCCCGACCCAACCGAGTCGGCAAGCGTCGCCCCGTTTTGCAATACGGCTTCGTTGCCGGAGATTGAGCCGCCGCTCTGCGTCCAGACGGATTCGCCGGAGCTGCCGTCCATCGTAATCGAGCCGTCGTTGACGATCGAGCCGTTATTGGTGAAGCCAGCTTTACCAGCGAAGCTCGTTTTCATCAACCACGAGGCGCCGCCGGCAACAGTGACCGTGCCGTCGTTGGTCTCCGACCACGGATAGGCCCCTTCGCCTACCTGCTGGGAGTTGAGCGTTCCTGAGGCGATCTGCACGCTTCCACCGGGCTCGTTGATGAGGCTACCGACCTTAAAGTAGTCGGCCCATTTGCTGTCCTGCACCTGCGTTTCGATCTGACCGTCGTTGGTCACGGTGCCGGCCGTGAGATATCCCCCGGCACCAAGTTCTTCGGTACCTGAGTGGGTTCCGCCCGAGGTCGCGTCGAGCACGATCTTGCCGGTCGAGGTGATTGTCGCGGTGCCCACCGAGAGCGAAGTCACATGTTGGGTCTCGCCCTGGTAGATGTAGCTTGCTCCGGCTACATCGATGGTCTGCGTCCCGTTCGATCCGCCGAGGGTGAGCGACGCGGCCTGCCCGCCTTCGGGTGGCAGAGTCACCGTGTAGGTGCCGGATGCGGTGATGCACACGTCATCCGTGTTCGTTGGCACCCCGTGCGGAGTCCAGTCGTTTGCTTCGCCCCAATTGCCGCTGGAGGAACCCCACGTCTTCGTGCACGCCTGTGCGCCGGCCACCGATGCCACCAGGCAGAAAATGGTTGAGATACATAGCACCAGCGAGCGCGTACGAGTCAAAGTGAAACCTTTCGTTGGGATTGCCGCGAGGCGACCCAACACGCTAACTGCGTCCAGCGGTGTCACAAGAGAACTCCCGAGCTACGACAGCCATGAGACATCGACGCAGACGGCCGCATACACGAAATCCCCGCAAAACAGCCCTCTCTGCATGTGAGCGACAATCAATCCGTATACGTACTGACGACGTACTCGCGGTGCTCGCGACTCTCCAGCATGTACCGTTGTGCAATGCCCACCGGACTTGAGCGACGCGTACTTGCACTGATCGGCGAGGTCGTCGGACTACTCGACGTCAAGGAGCTGTGCCACGGTCTGCTGTTGGCGTTGCGCGAGGTCGTGCCCGCCGAGTGGTGCGCTATCAACGAGCTTCCCGCCGATCTCCCCCACACCGTCTCGATCAGCGATCCGGTGGCGTCCCCGGAGATACACGCGGCCTTCGCCCGCTACGGGGTGGAAAACCCGCTGGTCGAGTATTACCTGCGAACACACGACGGTCGCGCGATGCGCTTCTCCGATCTGATCACACGTCGGGAACTGCACCGCATGAATCTCTACCGTGAGGTCTACCGTCCGCTCGGCGTGGAGTATCAGATCGCTTTCACATTGCCATCTGAGCGCCAACGCGTCTTGGGTATTGCCCTCAGTCGCGCCAAGCGCGATTTCACCGCCGGCGAGCGCGACCTGCTGAATCTCGCAAGGCCTTACCTGATCCAGGCTTACCGCAACGCGCTCGACTACACCCAACTGGCGCGTGGCGCCGGACGCCAGATCCTCGCCGAGGACCTGCGCGAGCTCGGGCTCACACAACGCCAGGCCGAGGTGCTGCGCCTGGTGGCGATGGGCAACTCAGACCAGGACGCCGCAGCCGCACTCGGCATCGGCACTCGCACCGCGCAGAAGCACCTGCAGCATTGCTATCGGGCACTCGAGGTGACAGACCGATCGCAGGCCGCCCGACTGGCTTGGGGGGCGGCGTATGAGTAGCGTCGATCGGATCGGCAGGCGCTCGCCGGGCGCCACGCGCGTGGTCGTGTTGGGCGGTGGCTTCGGCGGGGTGTACACCGCACTGCACCTGGAACGCCTCGCGGCCAAGGGCGCGCCGGTCGAGGTGTCGCTGGTCAACCGCGAGAACTACCTCGTGTTCCAACCGATGCTGGCCGAGGTGATCGCAGGCGACGTCGGTATCCTCGACACGGTCAGTCCGCTGCGCCAGCTGCTCCCGAACACCCAGCTGTTCGTGCGCGAGATCGAGGGTGTGGACATGGATCGGCGGGTGGTGAGACTCGGCGCCGGACTCACACCGCAGAACCATGAACTGGAGTTTGACCACCTCGTGGTGGCGCTCGGCAACGTCACCGACTTCAGGGGAGTCCCTGGACTGCCCGAGCACGCGCTCCCGTTCAAGACTCTGGCCGACTCGGTGCGCATACGCAACCACGTGATCAACGCGTTGGAGCAATCCTCCGTGGTCGCCGACCCGGAGGCGCGCCGCACGATGCTGACTTTCGTAGTGGCCGGGGGTGGCTTCTCAGGGACTGAGGTGGCGGCAGCGCTGAACGATTTCGTGCGCAATGCCGCCCGCCACTATCACTCGATTCCGCGAGAGGAGGTGCGGATCGTACTGGTGCACAGCGGCAAGAACGTGCTCGATCGCGAGCTCACACCACGACTTGCCAGATATTCGACCAAGGCACTGGCGGATCAGGGCATCGAACTGCTGCTCGGCGAGCGTCTGGTTGCAGCCAGCCCGCACAGCGCCGTGCTCTCCGATGGGCGGCGCATCGCCACACGCACCCTGATCTCAACCGTGCCCTCCTCGCCAAACCCGATCGTTGAGCAACTTGGGCTGGCGAGCACGCGCGGACGACTGGAATGCGACGAGACGCTGGCGGTCAAAGGCTGCGATCGCGTGTGGGCCACCGGCGACTGCGCCCAGGTTCCGATGCCCGGTGGCGAGCCGTGCCCGCCGACCGCCCAGCACGCGATCCGCCAGGCGAAGGTGCTGGCGAGGAACATCGTGGCCGATCAGCGCGGCGCCAAACTACGCTCGTTCGCGTTCAAGGGCCTTGGCAAGCTCGGCGCGCTCGGCCACCACCGGGCGGTCGCCGAGCTGCCGGGTGGGATCACTGTGGAGGGTGTGGCGGCGTGGTTGATGTGGCGCGCCATCTACTGGGTGAAGCTCCCGGGCGCCAGCCGCAAGACGCGCGTGGCCATCTCGTGGTTGAGCGATCTGGTACTCCCTCCCCACCCTGTGCAGCTCAATCTCGGTGACAGGCGCGGCGCGACCCAGGCCCACTATGAGCCCGGAGAGGTCGTGTTCGAGGAGGGGGACATGGGCGACAGTCTGCTGATGATCCTCTCCGGGGAAGTCGAGGTGATCAAGCGCATCGGCGCAGAAGACCAGCAGATCCGTACGCTCGGGCCCGGAGAGTACTTCGGCGAGATGGCCTTGCTCGGACGTCAACCGCGCAGCGCCACCACGCGAGCATTGAGCGCGCTCGACCTGTTGGTGCTACCGGGGTCGGACTTCTCCGCGCTGGCTGACAGCCTCAATGATTTCCGTGGCCAGTTCGAGCAAATCGCCGGCGCACGAGCCGCGGCTGACGCCACCCGCACTGCCTCAGACCCGCTCTAGCTCAAGGCTGCTGGCCGGCGAGCTCCACGCAGAGCCGCTCCAGCAGCTCATGGACCTCGGGAGCCTGCTGGCTGTTGTCGTCGGCCAGCATCGCGCGCAACTCGTCGCGACGCGCGCTCAGCACCTGATCGGACATCGCTTGACCCGCGGGCGTGAGCCGCGGCCCGTCCTCCCCGTCGGCGACGAGGCCGTGCTCACGCAGCTCGCGCTCGACTGCCTCGATGCGCTCATCCTCGATCGCCTGCTCGTCTGCCATCTCGCGTGTCCCCTGTACTCCATAGCTGCCGAAGCGGGCGAGCGCCCAGATCGCTCCCGAGCTGAGATCGACGCTCGCGCGAGCGCCAACCCGTTCGTTGAACGCCTGCCGTCGCTCGCGACTCACGAGCACGCTGAGCGAGCGATCGAGCTCGGCAAGCGAGCTCGCGCTCTTCGGCGCCGCGAGCGCGTCATCGAGTCCCTGACTTGTCGAGGCGGTCGCGCGCAGCGGTCGCTCGCGCAAGCGCAAACTCAACAAGAATCCCACCGCTGCGACCCCCGCCGCGACCAGGAACACGGGTCGCAGTGCATGCACGTAGGCGTTCTCATAGGCGAGTCTCGCGCTCGCCGGCAGGGTCTCGACCTGCGCGCCGGTGAGACGCGCGCCGCCGGCAACCTGCGCGCCGAGCACACCGCCGATCGCGTCGTGCAGCTCTGAGCGCAGGTGACTGGAGAAGATCGTCCCGAACACGGCCGCGCCGATCGCGCCGCCGATGCCGCGCGCCAGCGTGACACCAGAGGTGGCGGCGCCAAGCACTGAGTAGTCCATCGCGTTCTGCACAGCGAGCACCAGCACCTGCATCACCATTCCCAAGCCCAGGCCCAGCACGAGCAAGTACAGGTCAGCGGCAGCGGCGCTCGTGCTTACGTCCAGGCGCGAGAGCAGCACCAGCCCCACCGTCATCACTGCCGTACCCGCTATCGGAAATACCTTGTAGCGCCCGGTGCGCGAGATCACCCGACCGGAGACGATCGAGGTGAGCACCAATCCGCCCATCAGCGGGATCAGCCGCAACCCCGCGCCGGTGGGACTGGAGTGAAACACGGTCTGGAAGAACAACGGCAGGAACGTCACCGACCCGAACAACGCGAAGCCAACGATCAGCGAGAGCAGACCGGCGATGCGAAACACCTCGTCGCGCAGCACCGCGATCGGCAGGACCGGCTCGCGCGCACGGCGCTCAACCGCGAGGAACACGCCAAGCAGCAGCACGCCCACGATCGCGACGAGCACGGTCTGCCCCGAGCCCCACGCCCACGTGGTGCCGCCAAGGCTTGCTACCAGCACAATCGCGCTCAGTGCGGCCGCGAGCAAACCCGCGCCGAGGTAGTCGATCGCCGGACGACTACGCGCGCCGGCAGCGGCGGGCAGGGTTGTGGTGATCACCGCCAAAGCGAGCAAACCGACGGGCAGGTTCACGTAGAAGATCCAGCGCCACGACAGGTGCTCCACGATCACCCCGCCAAGCAGCGGGCCCGCGACGCTCGCGAGACCGAACACGGCGCCGAACAGGCCCTGGTAGCGCCCACGCTCGCGCGGGGAGACGATGTCGCCGACGCTCGCTTGCACGAGCACGATCAGCCCGCCGGCGCCGAGCCCCTGCAGCGCGCGGAACGCGATCAGCTCGGTCATCGACTGCGCCAGCCCGCACAACGCTGAGCCCAGCAGGAACAATACGATCGCGCTCTGCAACACCCGCTTGCGTCCGAGCTGGTCGCCGAGCTTGCCGTACAACGGCGTGACAGCCGTCTGTCCAAGCAGGTAGGCACTCGTCACCCACGACAACCGCTCGAGCCCACCCAAGTCCCCGACGATCGTCGGTAGCGCCGTGGCGACGATCGTCGAGTCGAGCGCCGCCAGCAGCATCACGAGCATCAAGCCGGCGAAAATGACCCCTAGGCGAGGGGTCCTATCGGAGCGGGGAACGGCAGAAGCTGCAGTGAGCGTGTTCACTTCAGTTGCTCCCTTTCATGGCCACTCGGGGCCAGAGCATCCTAGCGGTCGGAATGGCGCGCCTCCAGGACGCGTCCCACGCTAATGTGGCGGCATGGATCTGCGAGCACTGGGGCACACCGGCGTGCAAGTGAGCCCACTGTGCCTCGGCGCAATGATGTTCGGTGCGTGGGGCGAGCCCGACCACGACACTTCGATCCGGATCATCCACCGGGCGTTGGATGCGGGAATCAACTTCATCGATACCGCCGACGTGTACTCGCGCGGGGAGTCGGAGGAAATCGTCGGCAAGGCGCTCAGCGGCGGACGGCGCGAGAACGTGGTGCTTGCCACGAAGTTTCACGGCACGATGGGCGACGATCCCAACCAGGCGGGCAACTCACGGCGCTGGATCGTGCGCGAGGTCGAGAACTCGCTCAAGCGCCTGCAAACAGATTGGATCGACCTCTATCAGGTGCATCGCTGGGACCCGTGGACCGATCACGAGGAGACACTTGGCGCGCTCTCAGACCTCGTGACCCAGGGCAAGGTGCGCTACATCGGCTCCTCCACCTACCCTGCGGCGCAGATCGTCAAGGCTCAGTGGGTCGCACGCGAGCGGGACTACCAGCGTTTCGTGTGCGAGCAGCCGCCGTACTCGATCCTGGCGCGTGGGATCGAGGCCGACGTCCTGCCCACCTGTTTGGAGCACGGGATGGGTGTGATCCCCTGGAGCCCACTGGCTGGAGGCTGGCTGTCGGGGCGCTGGCGCAAGGGCGCCGATGACCTCACGTCGCGACGCTCGGCGATGATCCCCCAGCGCTATGACCTGTCGATCCCCGCAAACCAGGCCAAGCTCGAGGCCGCCGACGCGCTCGGGCAACTCGCGGATGAGTCGGGTATCTCCCTGATCCACATGGCGCTCGCGTTCGTGATCCGCCATCCCGCGGTGACCGCGGCGATCATCGGACCGCGAACGATGGAGCAGCTCGAGTCGCAGTTGGGCGCCGCCGAGGTGCAGCTCGACGAGGCGCTGCTCGACAGGATCGATGAGATCGTGACGCCCGGTAGCACGATCAACCCGACCGACGCCGGCTGGACCAACCCAGCGCTGGCCGCGACAACCCGACGCAGATAGCGCGACCCCGCCGGGTGAACGTACTCTTCACGGCATGAACGCTGCCTTGGAGCAACTGCGCGAGCGTCTCGCCGAGCTTGCCGATCTCGCCTCGGTAGGGATGCTGCTGGAGTGGGACCAGATGGTGATGATGCCCGGTGATGGCGCGCGGGCCAGAGCCCACCAGCTCGGCGCGATCGCGCGACTCACCCACGAGCGCGCCACCGGCGAGGAGATCGGGGGTTGGCTCAAGGAGCTCGACGGCCTGGAGCTCAACGAGCTCGACCGCGACATCGTGCGCCTCGCGCGCCGCGATTGGGATCGGGCTCGCCGTGTGCCGGACGATCTGGCGGCGGAGCTTGCACGCGCAAGCGCGGACGGTCAGGAGATCTGGCAGCGCGCTCGCGCAAACGACGACTTCGCCGCGTTTGCACCGGCGCTGGAGCGCAACGTGGAACTCGCGCGTGCGTACGGCGATTGCCTGGCCGAGGGCGAGCAGAGCGCGTATGAGGCGCTGCTGGGCGACTACGACTTTGGGCTTCAAAGCACGGATCTGCAGCGGATCTTCGGCGCGCTGGCGCAGGCGCTCGAGCCGTTGATCACAGAGGCCAGCGTCCACTCGCCGGCGCGAGCACTCGAGGTCCCGGTGGCCGCTCAGCAAGCGGCGGTAGCGGGCACGCTGCGCCGCCTCGGAGTCGAGCAGGCAAGCTGGAGAGTCGACGTGTCCACCCATCCGTTCACCGCCTGGATGGGTAACGGCGACACGCGTCTGACAACCCGCTATGGCGACGGCGACGTGGAGTCGCTACTGAGCTCGCTGCACGAGTACGGCCACGCGCTGTACGAGCGCCAGATCGACCCTGCTCTTGACCGCACCAACCTCGGGGGTGGAACCTCGATGTCGATCCACGAGTCTCAGAGCAAGCTGTGGGAGAACCACGTGGCCCGCAGTCCCGCCTTCGCGGAGGTCCTGGCCGGCGAATTGGCGGCAGGTGGGTTCGCGGTCGCCCCCTCCAACCTGCACGCCACTCTGGTGGGAGTCGAGCGCTCCCCGATACGGGTCTCGGCCGATCCGCTCACCTATCCGCTGCACATCGTGCTGCGCTTCGAGCTCGAGCAGCCGCTGATCGGTGGCGGGCTCGCCGTCTCAGAGCTCCCGACCGCCTGGCGAGATGGGATGCGCCGCCTGCTCGGAGTCGAGGTCAGCTCCAATGCGCTTGGGTGCCTTCAGGACGTGCACTGGAGCGCGGGAAGCTTCGGCTACTTCCCAAGCTATGCGCTCGGCTGCCTGATCGCCGCACAGCTATGGGAGGCGATCGAGACCGATTTGGGATCGCGCGAGCAGGATCTGCGCAACGGTGAGGTAACTCCGATCCAGAGCTGGCTTGCCGAGAATGTGCACCGCTATGGGCGGCGCCTGGACACGATGCCGCTGGTCGAGCAGGCCACCGGACGCGCCCTTGAGATCGAGCCCTTCCTACGCTACGTGGCACCGCTCGCAAAGCGGCAGCCAGGCTCATCAGAGTAGCCTGCGAGCATGAGTGAGATCTCTCCTGCGCTGTACCGCGCTGGCTATGGCGAGCCGCTGGTGCTACTGCACGGGTTCACGGGCACCTGGCATCACTGGCGTCCTGTGCTAGGCGAGCTCGCCGCTCGCTATGAGGTGATCGCGCCGACACTCGCCGGTCACGACGGTGGACCGCCGTTTGACGTCAACGGCCCGTTGACATTCGCGGCGAGCGCCGACCATCTCGAGCGTCATCTCGACGAGCTCGGGGTGGGTAGCGCGCATTTTGTGGGCAATTCGCTTGGTGGCGCCCTCACGCTCGAGCTCGCCAAGCGTGGCCGGGCCCGTTCGGTCGTGGCGCTTGCCCCTGCCGGAGGCTGGATCGAAGGCGACGGCGAGGCCAAGCGGCTCGCACGTTTCTTTGCGCGCCAACTACGCCTCACGCGCCTTGGCGCGCGATACATCGACACCATCATGAGACGACCCGGGAGCAGGCGTATGGTTATGCGCGACGTGATGCGCCACGGAGAGCTTGTCGCCCCCGCCGACGCCGTGGACCCTTGCGCTGACGTCGTTGCGCTGTCCGGTGGCGGGCAAGGCGATCGAGGCGGCCCGCACCGACAAAGGGCTCTCGCTGCAGAACCTCGACCGTATCTGTTGCCCTGTGCTGCTCGCCTCGCCCGAGTTCGATCGCATCCTGCCGGCGGAGCGTCACGCACCGCGCTTCAGGCGCGAGATACCCGAGGTCGAGTCGCGCATGCTTCCCGGCTGTGGCCACGTGCCGATGTGGGATGACACGCGGCTCGTGGTGCGCACGATCAGCGAGTTTGTGGATCGGCACGTCGCATCGCAGGCCGACTCAGACGGCGCCTCGGATGACGGCGCCTCGGATGCTCCACCCGCGCAGCCCGTTGGCGCCTCGCAGAGCCAGACCGCGAACACAGTTTCCTGACATTCAGTCCTACGAGCCGGATCGCTGACGGAGCGCCCACTGACTCGGCTAGATTGCTCCGGATATGAACCGAGCTCATGCTGTCCTTTGCTCGTCGGGCTGGTGGGCGCGCACTGTGGAGCGCGACCTGCTCCCGTGGGGCCTTGCCGATGTGGATCTGGGCGAGGATGTGCTGGAGATTGGGCCCGGGTTCGGCGCCACGACCCGTGTGCTTGCTCGTCGCCGCGGTTCGCTGACGGTCGTTGAGCTCTCCGAGGGCTATTGCAAACGACTACGGCAGACGCTCGATGGCGACGTGGAGATAGTGCAGGCAGACGCGACCGATATGCCGTTCGCCGACGGCTGTTTCTCGGGCGTGGTGTGTTTCACGATGCTCCACCACGTGCCCTCGCGCGAGCTACAGGATCGGCTTCTGGGCGAGGTCTCGAGGGTGCTGCGCGCCGGTGGCATGTTTGCCGGCACCGACAGCCTTGGCACGGGCCGGGCCTTCAAACTGCTGCATATCAACGACACGCTGGTTCCCGTCAGCCCCGATGAGCTGCCAGCGCGCTTGGAGCGCGTTGGCTTGGTTGAGCCAAGCGTCGATGCGGGTGGCCGCTCGTTTCGCTTTCGTGCTCTTAAGCCACCTACGGATATGACAAGGTCACAGCCTCACAGCAGGGCATGACCGTGCGATAGCCGACCAGGCCAGGCACCTACCAAAGAAGCTGGTGGAGCTACTCGTGGGCCGTATCGACGATCGGCCGGCGTCCCCATCGAAAGTAGCTTGCTGCGCCAAGGGCATTTAGGCATGCAAGGCGCCAGAGCAACTTACTGCCGCGTACCTGCTCTGCCGGGCGACGCTGGATGTCGCGCTCACCGGCAGCCACCAGCCCCAGCGACGCGACGAAGACGGCAGCGATCCAGAGCCGCTTGACGGGTGGGTATTCACCGAAGTTCTTCCTGGGATGTGACACACCCATATTCTACCGGCCTCTACAAAATCGCAAGCCAGAAGCCACTGATGGCGTGCGGTGCGGTGTACTCAGGCGCTGTGCACTACAGGCCGGCAGGAACTGTCGATCCAGCGCTGCGTGCGTCGCTGAGATATTGGGGCGCCTCGTCACGCCGATTCATACCGTAGTCGCGGATGACGCGGATATGGCGGTGTCGCGCACCCAGCGGCTGGTGCTCGATCCATGCGCCGGCCGCCTCATCGCTTTGCCAAGAGCTCAGCACCAGGGACTTGCCGGCGGTGGTGATCCCGCTGTAGGACTCGGCGTCGAGCATGTCCGTCGTGGATGGAGGAAGACTCACCTTCCCACCGGCGCTCGCTTCGCTCACGGTGACGCCGGCGCGGCACCTGACCTCGGTTCTAGCGGGGCGGTGGCGGCCCGTCTCCAGCCGCTCCTGCGCCTGGCGTCGCGTCGCTCGGCGAGCTGTCCTCTCGATGACGCTGGATGAGGACGACGATCCCGATCGCTCCGCCGACGACAGCGGCGCCGATCAACGCCCAGGCCCATCCAGGCAGACCGCCCGATTCTGGTTCTTTGTTCGCCGCCGCGGCGCCGACAGCTGCCGCGGCAGGAGCGTGGCTCGTTGAGGTCGTCGTGGTCGTTGCTGTGGGGGCTGTGACTGTCTGCGTCTTGACGACCGTGTTTGTCTGCGTAGGCGTGGTCACGGTCGTTGTCTGTGCTGGCTGCGTGACCGTCTTTGCCTGGGTGACCGTCTTGATCTGGGGCGACGCGGTGCTCGTGGTGGTGGGAGTCGTTGGAGTGGCCGCGGTCGTCGCCGACTTTGTCTGCGCCGACGCGGTCGCCGTCTGGGTCTGGGAAGTCTGGGGCTCGATCTTCGCCTGCACGGCGGTAGGCATATTGCTGCCGGCACCCGCGATGGCGCTCTGCGCACGGTGGGAGGCGGTCTGACTCAGACTGCTGGCAGCACTCGCAGTCGCGCTCGAGCCCCACGCAGCCAAGGCGAGCCCGGAAAGGCCCAGCGCACACACCCGAAAAGCCCAGCGCGTCCTAGCCATGCGGACCTCCTTTGGCTCAAGACTCAGTTTGCTGATTGATCCTTCAGATTATTCCGAGCAGACTGAGCTGCATCGGTAATTACCCGAACCATTGCGGTGGTTTGCTGTGGCCGAAGCGTGCGCTTGGTGAGTGTCTCGTCGTAAAACGAGAAACGGCCGGCCTAACCCACTGCTGCATAGTCAGAGCAGGTGGCTCGCCAGCGGCTCGGTCGATTCGGCAGACGGGATCTGAGAACATGACCAGCATGTCCAGAACTTCGGTTACTTCTCATGGAGACTGGGCCGCGCGGCGTTCTGCGCTGCGACGCATCGCCGCAATCCTCGCGCTCATCGCCCCGGTCGCGATGGCCATGGTGGCCGCCGTCGCGCTGGCGGGTGACCTCCCTGTCGCTGTGCTCGCGGTCGGGCTCGTCCTGTTGGCGAACGCCGCCATCTGGTTCGCCTTGACAGAGCGTGGTTCGCTGCGTGCTGTCGGTGCGGTGGTCGCGGTCCTCTCTGGAGCCGGCCTGATCGTGGTGCTCGCGACCCATTGGCAAGGGCTGCTGGTACTGGCCACGCTGCTTCTGCTGCTCGCTCTGTTCGGCTTGGCCGCGCGCTATGCACTGGGGCGGGCCGGGAAGGCGGCGCTCGGAACGATGGCCGCCGCGGTAGTGCCGGTGGGTGCCGCCGGCTCGGGAGCGCTGATCATCAACCTGAAGTCCGGCGGTGGAAAGGCGGAGCGCTTCGATCTTGCTGGGGAGGCTCAGCGGCGAGGCATCGAGCCGATCGTCCTACAGCCGGGCGATGATCTGCTCGAGCTTGCCGAGAGCGCCATCGCGCGGGGCGCGGAGGTCATCGGAATGGCTGGAGGTGACGGGTCACAGGCGCTCGTGGCGACGGTCGCCGCACGAAGCGACGTTGCCCATGTTTGCATTCCAGCGGGAACACGAAACCACTTCGCGCTTGACCTCGGCCTTGATCGCGACGACGTCGTGGGTGCGCTGGACGCGTTCACCGACGGCGTCGAGCGGCGCATCGACCTGGCGCGCGTGAACGACCGCGTGTTCGTCAACAACGCGTCGCTCGGCGTCTACGCGAAGGTCGTCCAGTCCGACGCCTATCGCGACGCCAAGCTCGGGACATGGACGAACATGCTGCCGGACCTACTCGGCCCAGACGCTGAGACGATCGACCTCGAGTTCATCGCCCCAGACGGGACCGACTGCGACGATGCCCCGCTCGTGCTGGTGTCGAATAACCCGTATGAGCTCACGCACCTCTCGGGCGCCGGCACACGCGAGCGAATCGACACGGGCCTGCTCGGCGTCGTCGCCGCCCGGGTGCGAGGCGCGGACGTGTCAAAGCTAGTCGCGCTCGAGCTGGTTGGCCAGGCTGGGCGCTACCCCGGCCTGCTGGCCTGGTCCGCGCGGGAGTTCGAGGTCCACTCGGGCGGCCCCGTCGAGATCGGCCTCGATGGCGAGGCACTGGTACTGGACCCGCCGTTGCATTTCGCATCGATGCCCGGAGCGCTGCGCGTGCGGCTACCACGCCGCGCAGGTTTGTCGCCGGCGGCACGCGCGGTGGCACTCACCACGGAGAACCTGAGCGCGCTGGTCCGGGTAGCCGCAGGCCGGTGAGTCGCGCAAGCACTGGCATGAGAGGGGTAGATGCAGATGTAGTAGTTCGTCCGGCGGCGTGTTCGCGGTGTTGCCGTCGGCGCAAACCGCGAAGCGTGCGCCTTTCACTTCCGGCCCTCCGCGAGCGACACCAGGATCGACAATTCACCTGTCATCGAGTCCCCGCCCAGCGACGACTGGAACGTTAGCCGCGCGATGACACGTAGGCTCCTGTGCCTATGACGAGCCTGATTGAGCGCTCGCTTCGCCCGGACGTCGGGCGCTACGGTGATGCTCACGCTGCCGGCAGCGCTGACCGCCATAACACTTTCGCCGAAGTCGATCTTTGCGGGACGGCACTTGCCCTTGAGCCTGATCTGACCGAGCTCGCACTTTTTCACGCTCGCGAAGGTGCCGAACGTTCCATTTGGGAAGCTGAGCAGCAGATCCAACCTTCCGGGATCGACCACCGAAACTGTGAACGTAACGGCACCTGTCTTGGCATGGATCGTCGGACCGCTCAGCAGCGTGAAATCGCTGCTCGGAGCAAACGTCGAAGAAAACGGAGACGAGAGTATCGGATTCGATGTGGTAGTTGATGGCAAAATGAGCATCGGTGTGGCACCAACCGCAAAGGACTGCAGCACGCGAGCAGCCGCTTCGTAGTTTGAATCTCCGACTTGGCCGGCTTCGATCCTGCAGATCCCCGCCCCCGTAAAGGTCACGGTCGAGCCTTCCAGCAAGCACACCGAAGGCGTCGCGGACGAGAGAGCAACCGGCAGTCCCGATGAGGCCACCGCCGCGACGACGTACGGGAGTGCGCCGACAGTCGTAGAGCCCGGCGGGCTGGACGTAAATGTTATGAACTGGGAGCCTCTGGCAACCGTGAAGGACTGCTGTACACGAGGCGCTGCCTCATATTCGCCGTTGCCCGACTGCTCGGCGTCGATCGTGCACGTTCCCGCCGCTATGAAGCTCACCGTCGAGCCTCCTTCCAGAGCGCACACCGAAGGGGTGGCCGAGGTCAAGAGCACAGTCAGCCCCGACGAGGCAGTGACATCCATACCGTAAGGAAGGCCGCCGACCTGTGCGGCGACCGGCGCAGTGGAGATGATCTTGATCAGCTGCGAGCGCCTGCTCACTGTAAAGGACTGCTGTGTTTCGGGGGCTGCATCGTATTCGGAATCGCCAGGCTGCTCAGCGTCGATCGTGCACGTTCCCACGCCGACGAAGCTGACCGTCTGCCCTTTTAGAGAACACACGGAAGGCGCTCCAGATGAGAGGGTGACCGACAAGCCCGAAGAAGCCGTGGCCGCGACGAGATACGACGAGTCGCCGAGTGTGGCAGCGCTCGGTGGGATTGAAGTGAACACTATGTGCTGCGAGCCCTTGCTCACCGAAAACGACTGCTGTGCCTGGGGAGCCGCTTCGTAGTTGGAGTTGCCGTCCTGGTTGGCCTCGACGGTACAGGTTCCCACGGCTACGAAGCTCAACGAGGACCCTTCGAGCGAGCACACCGAAGGCGTCGCGGTGGAGAAGGAGACCAGCAGCCCGGATGAGGCGGTGGCCGTTGGCAAGTAGACGGGACCGCCGACCGCGGCCGAGCCGGGTACGGTCGATGTGAATTCGACGCTCTGCGCTTCCTTTGTCGGCGTGGCCGTGGGTTGGAATGCCGTCAATCCATTGGGGGAGCCCACGCCGGAGGGGCCGTCATAACCTGGGCCGGCCAGACATATATCCTTGCTCGAGCAGCTGCTTTCCGCCTCTTCGAGCGCGGTGCAGCCGGACAGACCCGTTTCGTAGTTAAAGGATTCGAGGCATTCGCCGTTCGACCCAGTTTCGACGTCGTGCAAGGAGCTGGGCATTTTGAGCCTATTCTTGTAAAGGGTCTGAGCGGGATATTCTTCACCGCCAGCGCCCCCAGCGAGCGCGAAGGTGGCGGCGATCAGCGGCGAGGCAAGGCTCGTGCCGCCAACCGTTCCCCATCCAATCGGTCCATACTCGTCTACTTTCTTTTCCACGATCGTCGTGGAGTCATAGAAGGCTATGCCGGTGTATGGATCAGCGTCGGCGGATACGTCGGCGACCGCTCGCATGGATCCGCAACCGACGGCCGACCAATCAGCGAGCGAGCGTTGCCATGGTGGGGCTTCGTAGTGTTCGCTGCAGCCGCCGCCGGTGGCGCCATCGCCGTTCCATACGGTTTCGCCCACCCAGGCTCCTTCATCGGTGATGCTCAAGCGAGTGCCGCCGACCGCAATCACATGCGGAGAGGAGGCCGGGTAGCCCACGGTTCCGCGAGCGTCCAGGCTCTGCGATTGCCAGTTGAGATAGCCGTCGTCGCCCGACGCGGCGGTGATCACAATGCCGGAATGGTCAAAGACGGAGCTGTCGGTGGCGGGCTCCCCACCCGACCACGAGTTTGAGACCTCATCGGCCCCCAGCTTCGCGGCGGTTTCCTCGGCCGCCGCGAGACTCGGGTAGGTGGTGTCGCTGGCCTCCACAAGCAGGATATGGCAGTTTTGGCAGATGGCGTGAGTTACCTCAATGTCGAGCGAGATCTCCTCGGCCCATCCACCTTCAGTTTCGGGAAGCGGGCTGGCGTTCCCTTTCTCATTGACCTTGGTAAAACAGCCGTTCGCCGTGGTGCATGCCGGTAGGTGAAATTCTTCGTCGTAGACTTTTAGGTCTGCTTCAGCGCTGGGGTCGTCATAGGCATCCACGAGCGCCACGGTCTGTGCAGATGTCGAAGTAGTGGGCAGCCCATACGCACTGTGCAGGTCCTGCGGGCGTAGGCCGTAGCAGTCTTCTGAAGCCTTTGGTGGTTCACAGACTTTCGCCGCCTTGCCGGCAACGAGAGGAGTGCTGCGCGGCCGGCCAAGCGGATGGGTATGAGCACGCGCGGCCGTCGACTTGGGCACTAGCTCGAGCGCCAAACAACCGACGTGTCCGGGCGTCGGTGGTGGGCACACCGCACGCACGACGTAGTCGGATGCGGGTAGCGGCGAAACAGTGCGCCGCTGGTTGGTCTGCGCGGCGGCCGGTTGCGGTACGAACCAAATGAGGATGAGTAGCGTTAGCAGAGCGCCAGCCGAGAAGATGCCGACCGGCGCGAGGCATCTCACTCCAATCATTTGGCGCTCCCTCACCGGCCGCAATTCTAGCTGATGGATGCCGCACCTATGTCACGTGCTCAGGTCGTGGTGGCGGTTGCGCCCTGCGGGCGTCTGGCCGGCCGGTAGACCTGGAGCGTTACGCCCTTCGGGAAGGCTCGCGAGTCGAGCAGGTCAAGCGCTATGTCCAGTCCGCTGTCGGGGAATGCTCATCATTGTCTGCGATAGGACGACCACCAGGGCGGCGCGACTCTGTCGCCGGTCTCGCCAGGGTACGCGTGTAGGGACGATCACCTACAGGGCGTCTGACAAGCGCCTGTAGCGAAGGTAAACGACGCGAGAGCCAAACGTCTTCGTCTCGACCAACTCCAGGTCGATCTTTTCCTCCAGGGTCGGGAAATAGGGCGTGCCGCCGCCGAGTAGGACCGGACTGACGAACACCCGCCACTCGTCGATCAGCCCCAGCTTCATACACGCACGGGCGAGGCCGGCGCCGCCGACAGCGATGTCCCCTCCGAGCTGTTCCTTGAGCCTTGCGACCTCCTCGCCGACACTGTCCCTGGCCAGCCTGGTGTTGCCCACCACACTCTGAAGCGTCGTGGAAAACACGACCTTCGGAAGGGCCTTCCAGATTTGAGCGAACTTGACCTGCTCCGCGGCCAGCGGACTCTCCTCAGCGGTCTCCCAGTAGACCATCGTTTCGTAGAGCCGCCGTCCACAGAGATGCACACCAATCTCCTGCACCTGCTGGGTGTGGAGGAGAAACAGCTCCTCATCGGGCACCGACCAGTCGATCGAGCCATCGGGTCCAGCGATATAGCCGTCCAGCGACACAGTCATCGAATAGACCAGCTTCCGCATCACAGTCCTCCTTCGGTTGGACCCCATTGTTCTGTAGATAACGACTTCGCGTCACCTCATTGCTCGCCGGTGGCCGTCAATCACGCTCGGCGGCAGGGCACAGGTCTCGGGACCCAGGCGTCCGCGGGTGATCGCGATGATGTGCAGAGCACGGTTGATCCGACAGCCGTTCGAGGCATAGATCGTAGTCGTCGCGTGATTCCCCCTGACTCCAACCGCAAATCAATCGGGGAGACAGGATTTGAACCTGCGACCGCCCGGCCCCCAGCCAGAGAGATGGGGTGTCGCTCAGGTGATGGAGCCCATGTTTACCGGGTTTTCTGCTTGTGAGTTTTCGTGGGTTTCGCTGAATTTGTTCCCCAAATTGTTCCCCAAACGTATGTTCGTATGGGTTCGGCGCTACGCGTAAGGTCCTCGCCACTCGAGCGAGGCGTGGCCGACGTACGCCTATCTACGCTGAACCGCTACGTCGAGACCTCGGCGGGCGCCTGAAGATCCGAGCCGCGTTTCCGCAAGAGACCGTCGCGCTCAGCGTCGGCAAGACAGCAAAGGTACGGCGTCGACGCACACACGCGACATTTACCAAGAAGCCTCGCCAATCCGCCACCACGTCAACGAGGAAGTAGCGACTACCCGGAGCAACACGTTTTACCCGGTTCGGGCCCTACAAGTCGGAGAAGAACTCCGGCGAGACTTCGACATCCTCCACCTGGCGGACGATGGTCCGTACCCCCAGCTTGTGCTCCCTCAGCAGATCGCACAACCGCTCGCCATCGATGAGGTCCACGGGCGGGGCCCCGTCGCGCGTAGCCTCCTGCTTAGCGTCGGGCGTGAAACTGCCTGTCGTGATCAAAAGCCCCTTGTCACCGCGCCCACTCATCGCGCCACGGAAGTCTCTAACGGCGGCCGCACCCACGCTGCCCCTGTAGCGCTTGCACTGAAAGAAGACCGGAAAGCTCACAAGCGATAGGCGATAGACCCCGATTCCGTCGATCCCTCCGTCTCCGCTCTTTCCAGTAACCGTGGCGGATACGAAGCCCGCCTCACGGAGCAGCCGCCTGGCCAACCGCTCGAAGCCGTCCGGCGGAACCTCGAACAGCACCTCGAGCAGCCGCTCCTTCCAATCGCGAGGAGCGGACTCATCTTCGTCAAGCCCCTCCTCCATCCTCGCCAGCTGTTTGGCCCTCCTCGCCTCTCGCAACTGAGCCTTATAGGCAGCGTGCCGGGCTACAACCTCCTCCAGGGTCATCGTCCGGCCCAACTCGGTTGTGCTCCACACGCCGCGCTCGCTGTTGTTCAGCGCGCCCATGCCCTTCAAGTAGGTCCGCGCCCAGGCGAGCCGATACTCGATCTCCGTACGGGGTCCGTCTCCGTGCAGGACGCCCTGCTGCTCGTCGGTGAAACCCTCGGACTCAATGACCTTCTCGACGATCTCACCGATTGTCCCGGAGTCACCCATCTCGCGCACGGCTCGCAGTGTCGGCCAGAGCAGGTCGCTGTAAGACGGAACGTTCGTGGGGGCATTTTTTCATGCAGCCAACCGTATCCCAAAAGTCGGATCGAGCGGGATGAGGCGTTTCGCGAAAGCCGGGCAGGCCAAGACCGCCTTTGCGATGGGCTTCCAGCGCCAGCATGACTGCGCCATCTCGATCCCTCGTGCGAGACTATGCTTATGGCTCATAGGTACCGTCACCACCGGGCAAGACCGAGCCACATCGCACAAGTGCTCGGGTGGGTTGGATATCGTGGCGTCGTCTCGGCAAGCGTACTCACGGCGCTGCTCGTCGCCACAACCCATCCCACAGCCATGATTTGGGTTCCAGTCTGGGTCCTACTCACAGCGCTGTTGGCGATGCTGGATATGTGGCAGACGCTGCCCAGCTGGTTCGCTTGGTTTCGAGGCCGCCCGCCGCAGAGACAACGGAGCCCAAACGACTGAACAACCCGGATCGGCTCTCCAAGCAGGCTGCGCTCGGCTACTGAACCGCGCGCTGAACACGGCCAGCGCTGCTCGACTGCGGAAGGACGAACAGCTGCTCGGCGATTCGTCGACGTCGCCGCTTCCACCATGTCTCTAGGAGCAGGGGCGGGATTCCCGTCACGAGAGCGCACAACATAACCTTCACGCCATGGTCGATGCCGGGTACCTGTGCCAGCGAGAACGCCGCGATCGACCATACCCCTCCGGCGGCAAACGCATAGCCCTTCGGCGCGCTCGCGGAACGGTCGCGCCGCTACATGCGCCGCCACCACGGCTCTGGTGTTTCTCCAAATGGGTCAGGCATCAACCGTGAGGTCAGGCACATGGTTCGACGCCCCGAGCAACGAGGCGGCGATCGTTGTGGCGGCGAGCCCAAACTCCTCGCGGAACCGCTCCAGCTCACGGACGGCTCGCGGACCTTCCTCGCGGGTCTCTCGTTCTACATCGGAGATAAGTCGGGCGAAGTCAGACGGCACGGTATGAACGGTAAAGGGAAACGGAGATCGGCGGCGATCAGGCGACCATGACCTCGATCGGAGCGTGGCAGCCTACCCCAGCCGCACCCGCATCTCGCGTGCCTCTTCGGCGAGCCATGTAAAGAGCGAGACCTCCCGATGAGACGTCTGGTCGGCGAGCAGCACCTCCTCATTGGCGTCTAGCCTCGATTCGCCACCAGGCGACCGGGGTTGAGTTGGGCTGAGGCTTGGAACGTCCGCCTGGGCGGGGAGGATTGCGGTTGCGAAGCCTGCAATCCACCCGCTCAGGAGGTTCACCTTGAAGGTGATCGGAAGTGCGTCGTTCAGAACGGTAGATGTGGTGGCGGACGGCAAGGGCTTGTCCTCTCGTGCGGGGACGGCGCTGCTGTCGCTCGTGGCGCAGAGGCTGGGCCTGACGGACGGGCTCAGCGGGGCGTTGGCGGGCACCCGGGAGCGGCGCTGCGGGCATGATCCCGGCCGGGTTCTCTGCGATCTGGCGGTGATGGCAGCCGACGGCGGACGGTGCGTCTCAGACCTCGCGGTGCTGGCTGGTCAGCCGGCGCTGTTTGGGGACGTTGCGTCGGTTTCTACGGCGCGGCGGGTGCTTCTCTCGATCGGGGAGGCGGAGCTTGACCGGGTCCGCCGGGCGCGTGCCGTTGCTCGCGGGCGGGCCTGGCGGCATGGGGCGGCGCCCGGGCGTGTGATCCTCGACTTCGATGCGACACCGATCACGATCCACTCCGAGAAGGAACACGCCGCCGGCCATTACAAGGGTGGGTTCGGGTTCAACCCGTTGCTCGCCAGCTGCGGGCGGGAGGTACTCGCGGGGATCCTGCGGCCCGGGAACGCGGGCGCCAATAACGCGGCGGATCATTTGAGCGTGCTGGAACTCGCGCTCGAGCAGCTCCCGCAGAGCGCGCTCGATGGAGAGATCCTCGCACGCTCGGACTCTGCCGGGGCCAGCCACGACCTCGCCTCAGGGTGCCGCGAGTGCAGCATCGATTTTTCCTTTGGGTACGCGATTGACGAGCGGGTCAAAGGGGCGATCCTCACGCTCGCAGAGACCGCATGGGCGCCCGCGGCAGGCCAGGACCGCGAGCCACGCGAAGGAGCGTGGGTAGCCGAGTTGACAGGCCACGTCAACCTGGCCTCCTGGCCAACGGGCACCCGGCTGATCTGCCGCCGCGAGCGTCCTCACCCCGGAGCGCAACTGAGCTTCACCGACGATGACGGACACCGTTTCCAGTGCTTCATCACCGACCAGCAGGACCCGGACATCGCGGCCCTGGAGGCCCTTCACCGCCAGCACGCCGAAGTCGAGGACCGCGTCAAGACGCTGAAGGCGACCGGTGCCTCACGCCTCCCGTTCCACTCTTTCAAAGCGAACGCCGCGTGGTTCGAGCTCGCGCTGCTCGCGCACGACATCATGGTCTGGACACAGCAGCTCGTGCTCGACGGCGAGCACAAGATCAGCGAACCCAAGCGGCTGCGCTACCGCATCCTGCACGTCGCCGGGCAACTCACCCGCCACGCACGCAGGAGCACCCTGCACCTTCCCGCCGACTGGCCCTGGGCCACAGCGATCCAACGCGCGTTCAAGCGCCTGCAGGCACTCCCCGCCTACGGCTGAACCCAGCCACCGCCACACCCACACCCGAGCCAGCAGCTCCCCGGCGCCCGCCGAAGATCAACCCTGAGCAAAAACAGCGGCAAGGACAGTCGAGCGCCCCCGAAACGAGCCCCGCCGAGCCCGCTCCACCACCCCACAGCAATCCAGCCGCCCGCTCACCTCAAAACTCACTCTGCTGGACGCCCCCCACCCCTTCGTGGCGAATCGAGGCTAGCTGCGCGAGGTTTGCAAAGCGCGTCCGAACCGCTGCACAAATCCTTTCCTGCTCGGCGGTTCTGTCAGTTTCATTGCGTGGTACGAGACCCTTGAGGTCGATCCAGCGAAAGTTTCTCGGCGTGATCGCGGTCAACATTGAGGCCGGCGCATAGCGAGAGTGGCCGCGCCGGTCGATCCATGCCTTCAGGACCGCGAGACGGCGGACGAGTGCATCGTCAAAGGGTCTGTTGGTCCAGAGGTCGAGGTCATAGACATCCTTGCCCGAGCCCTTCATCCTCCGACTGCAAGCCATGATCTTCTCGGCGATCATCTCGTAAGGATCGAGCCCGTGCAGGATCGGGACCCCGCACTCAACCCGCGCCTGATAGGGCGTCGGGACGAGCGGCAAATCAACGGTCGGGAGAACCATGCTCATGCGATAGGAGATCTGCAGCTCGAACGCGCCCTGGCCATACTCGTGCGTGAACTCGACGGTGCCGCTGAAATTATCCTCGTTTGAGTAGCGCACACCGGCGAAGCGAAAGCGCAGGCCATGGTACTCCTCTTGGAAAATCTCCTCGATCTCTGCCTCGAAGCCGTTCTTGTGTTCGGCATCAAGGTCGATATCTTCTGAGAAGCGACCCAGTGAGCCGAACACGCACTTGCGCAGAGCCGTTCCACCCTTGAACAGCAGCGGCCCTGGCGCGCCGTTGCCATCTCGGGGACCGACCAGTCCCCGCTCGTTGAGCAGGGCAAGCGCGTAGTGCAAGACAATGTCCTGACCGGCCACCTCGGGAGAGACTCGTGCGCTGTTCGCGTACTGGCGGATCAACGCGTTGCTCACCATCAGCGCTGAACCTCCTCGCGGATCGCCTCTGGCGAAACGTTCAGCATTACGCCCCAAGCATCGAGCACCGGGACGTCCCCCTCAAGGACGGGACCATCGTCCAGTTGCATGAAGGTGCGATGAGTGCCGCCTGCGGCGTGCCGCAGCGCAGGGGGAGCATCCACATGGAGGATCTCAAGCAGAGCACCGACACGGCGCATAGCGCGAGGCCCGCGTGGCAGCTCGCCGGCCATGCCGACAAACAGCGTCCAATCCATGTTCTCGTGAGCACGCGCGAGTATCCGCGATAGCCCTAGTGCGCCTCCCGCGAGATCCAGATGGCTTGCGCTATCAAGGACACAGCGCTCGACGCTGGCGAGGCGAACCTTGTGCCCGTGCAGCTCACGCTCATCCGAACCCTCCAGGGTGAAGCGACGCAAGCGCACCAGGCGTACACCGGCTTGCGCCATACGCGGCGCCAGCATCGCCCCGTGTACGGTCGCCACCTGCACCTCCCCAGGCCGATCAGGCGTCAACCCGAGCTCGTGCGCCGCGGACGCAAAGGAGACGTAGTGTGGACGCACCCAACCATCGAGCGTCGCCCACGGGTTCGGAGCAGACCATCCGCCCGAGTCGCCCAACAGCGGCTCATAGCGCCCGCGGGTCAGCCGCTGCAACCAGCCCTTGTGCTCCAAACGTGAAACCAGCGTGCGGGCATGCTCGCGCGAGACTCCCACCGCATCGGATACGGCCGCCACGTCGATGACCGCCGGTCGGTCGGTCTCAAGCCACGCAAGCACCTGCGCCTCACGAGGCCCGAGCGTACGCGGCTTGTAGAGCAGATCCGTCATGTAGAGAATGATATCGCATAATTACGCGAGGCGTCATTAAGGGATACCATCTAACGTTGTGCTGTGCCCCGCTCTCCGCTGAGGCGACCAAACTCCTTATCGGCCTCGTTCGCCGACTCCGACGCAAACGCTTCGTTGACCATCTGCACCTCGCGCTCCGAAGGCGCGTAGTGGGCGTAGGTCTGTGTCGTCTTGCTGTCGGCGTGGCCGAGGAACTCCTGGATTGTGCGCAGCGGCTGCCCCGAAGCCGCAAGACGGGTCGCGAAGGTGTGGCGCAGGTCGTGGAACTTGACCTCTCGCACCCCAGCGGCTCGGCAGGCAGCCTTGAAGCGCTTGGTGACCTTCAAGCGATCCAGCGGCGAGCCTGTCTGCGGATGAGCGAACACGAGATCGCCATCGCCGCGGTACTCGGTGCGCTGGGACCAACGGTCGAGCTCGCCCGCGAGACGGTCGGCCATCGGCACCGAGCGGCGCGTGGAGAGGTCGGACTTGCCGTCGGTGGAGTGCTCGCCGCGCACGAAGGTGTTGCGGACACGGATGCGCTGAGCGGCCCAATCGACATCGCGCCAGCGCAACCCGAGCAGCTCCGACTGGCGCAGGCCGGTCATCGCCGCGGCAAGGATGACCACGCGCAGGACCGGGCCAAGGATGTCCGGTGGTGGTGGCGGCGCGGGACCACGACGCCCGCGGCGGGTGGGCGCCGGGGCGCGAAAGACGACTTCGTCGGGAATGGCCCGCAGCACTGCCTCGAGCTCGTCGAGTGTCAGGAACTGAAGATCTGGGTTGGCGTCTCCCTGGCGGCGACGACCGGGGCGAGCGGCACGTCGCCCGGGATTCTCGCGAGCCCAGCCCCGCTCGATCGCGTGCTCGAAGATCGAGTGCAGGAAGCTCACCACGTTGCGGATCGACTTCGGCGACAGACCTTCCGCGAGCATCGCGCTCGCCAAGGCTTCAACGTGGGCGGTTGTGACATTGGTGACCGCCAAGACTCGCATCCCTCCAGGTAAGAGCGACGGGCGCCGCTGATGCGGAGCTTCTGCCGCAACGAATCGCCGACCTCATCGACCGTGGGAATCGCGATGAACGGCTCGCGCACAGCGGGATCACAGTGGCGGGTCCCCAGTTCGCGCTTCACTGCGTCGGGATCATCGCCAGCTGGATAGTCGCTACCTGGGCCGCAGGCAAGCGGCAAAGATGAGCGGCCGTCCCAGGGCGCACCCGGAAACGTCGCGTCGATCACAATTCGCTCCCCGCCGAGCTTGATCGTGAGATAGCGATGGACATCCACGAGCCCCGCCTCAGGGACTACCTCTGCAACATCGCGACCGAACAACTCGCCGGCACGAGCGCGATCAAGCGTGTAGACGCGATGCATGATCGCCGGCTCGGTCTCGGGGAAGCGCTCAGCCAACAGCCGAGCCAGGAACAGGTGCTTGGTGGAGCAAGTACCTCGACCCTCGCGCAACATCCCCTCGACGGTACGGTCACTCGGACGACCATAGGAGAGAGCGCGAACCGTTTCGACCAGCTCGAGAAGTGACGCACCGGCAGGACAGAGAGCGTCGCTCGACACGGAAGCGGCGAGATCGCTCATCGTGAACAACGCGCGCAACTCAAGCCCCTCTGCAGCCAGGTTCGCTGCGCCACTGGCCTCCCGGTCGATAACGCAGAGCACGGCGGCGATCTGAGCGCCACGCTCGCGCAGCTCACGACACGACTCGATGACCTGGCCACCTCGATCACCTGATCCACAGCCCACGCCGGCAACAGCGACCGACCGTTGCCCTCATGTCCGGGCTGGGCACCCTGTTTGCGACCCGATGAATCCTTGCCACGCTTCGGCGTGCCGGCGAGCGGATCGGCGCTCGGGGGAACAGAGGAGTTGCGCGAGCTGCGATTCAGTCGGCGCTCCAACTGTTCGATCCGCTCATCCTGACGGGCGACACGCGCGGTCAACGCCTGGATCTGAGCGTCCATCCGCAACAACACCCCCACGACCACCTCACGCCCAGCGTCATAGATCGCTTCCGCCTCAACCAGCTCCACACCAAGAGGCTCGACACGCCCCGATCATATCCCCCAACCAACTGAACGCTTACCAATAACAGCCTATTTGCAGGGATTTCGTGGTATCGGGGAGACAGGTGTTGGAACGGGCGGTTGAGCGAGATTCAGGGTGGCGTGGGCGGTTTCGTGTGCGGTCAGAAACCGCTACCGCTACAGCGGCACCGCCTCGGCGGTGATCTTGTCGCGTAGGTGCGGGCTCAGGCTCCGATCACTGAGCACGTCTACCTGACCACCGAGTAGGTCTTCCAAGTCCTGCCATAGCCCGACAAGGTCCAGAAGACTTCGCCCCGGCTCCCCTTCGACCAGGAGATCTATGTCGCTTGTCGTGCCCGCCTCTCCCCTAGCGATCGAACCAAACACACGGACATTGCGCGCGCCGTGGCTGGCGGCGCATCTCTCGATCTCGCTACGTCGCGCGCGTAGTCAGCCAAGGTCTATGGACGGGTCGTTGTCCGGTTGAGGGAGAGCAAAGCCAACCCGCAGCGATGCGCCCGCGTAAGTGTGCGTTGGTCTGTCCCTCACCGCCTTGCGTACGAGCTTCGGCTCCTGCCCAGCAGGCGAAATGTCGATCGCGAACTCAAGCCCAGTAGTGGCGACGATCTTCGCCAAAGTCTCGATCCTGGGATTCGTTTCGCCGGACTCCAGTTCGGCGACGCGCGCAGGCCTGGCCGCCATACGCTTCGCCATCTCACCCTGTGATAGCTGATGCTTGTGACGGTAGGCAATTAGGGCGATAGCGACCATGCGCGCCAACCCAAGTCGGTTCCATTCAGCAGCGAACTCGGGATCTGCGGCTATCTCTGCACTGAGCAGCGCCTCAGAGGTGATAGCCATGATCCTCAGAGTACAGCAGACAAATGTCTTGCCCGGATACGACCAATAAGTTGCCAGTATCACGCCGGAGCGCTAAACTTGCGCCCATGACGCTTGCATACGCCGAAGAGGCGATCCACATCCACGACACAGGCCATCTCTCCGACCGCGAGATCGCGCGCGCAACCGGGGCGGCACCAAGCACCGTGCGCGAATGGTTGGCGAGACGCAGTGCCCCAACCGGCGTACGCGCAGAGCGACTCGCCGAGCTCTCATCGCTCGTCGAACGCCTCGCCCGCGTGATCCGTCCTACCTATATTCCGGTATGGCTGAACAAGCCTGTACCGGCACTGGACGACGACAAGCCGATCGACCGCATCGCCTCAGGCGACTACAGGACAGTCGCGCGCCTCATCTCAGGCATCGAGGACCCGGGCGCAAGCTGACGTGGCACTCGATGTCACGGCGGTCACTGTCAAGGGGCGATGGGTCAAGCACACCTACCCTGGATCGCCGCCTCTGCCAGAGCGCGATCCTCCGCCGGATAACCGATGGCAACGCGGTGACGTAGTTGACGCACTCTATCTGGCCGACTGCGAGGCAACCGCTTGGGCCGAGTGGTACCGGCATCTCGCAGAGCGCATGATTCCGCCGCTTGCGCAGATGCCCAGAGATCTCTGGTTCTGGCAGGTTGACACCGAAGTCGCCGACCTCTCCACACCCCAACGACTCCATAAAATCGGACTAGAGCTACCCACTCCTTATCGCCACGAATGGTTCGCTTATCAGCGCGCAGGCGAGCAGATCTCGATGGACGGATGGAAGGGATTGCTTGCACCAAGCGCAGCCCGCCCGAGCGGACAGATTCTCTGTCTGTTTCGCAGCAAACGTGACGTTTCCGGCGCTAAGGCAGTCCCTCCCCCGCGTCGTATCAGGCATCCACCTCCACCTCCTACAGGACTGCGTACTTAAGATTAATCAATGTATGGGGGTCGGGATCTCGTCTACGTAGACCTCAAATTGCATGACGGTCAACCGCCGGATAACTTGACGCAAGAGACCTTCGAGAAGAACGGCAGGCCACGCGCCGGGTGACCCGATGTAGCCGACTTTGTGATGAGTCCCAGCACAATCGGATGGTTTATCGCCACTGGCGGCTCAGTAATAAGAGATCGCCGACGAGGCTAATTCAGATGGGATCGATGACGACTGGCTGGGTTTTGCGTTCGACTACATCGGCGGTGTTTCGGACGAGCTGGTGCAAGAACTGTGGGCTCGCCTGCTTGCCCAAGAGGCAAATCGCCCCGGAAAAGTATCAAAGCGAGCTGTGAGCAAGCTAGCACTGATGGATCGACGCTCGACGTATCAGCTGCGCAAGGTTCTCACCGGCGCCATCAGCCTATACGTTCAGACACCCGAGCCCGGAAAAAGCACCAATGGGATGCCCCTATACAAGATAGGCCGCTTCGCATTCCCCTCATGATCGAGATGACGGAGTGGAGCGGACCCAAGCCGAACGACGACCTGCTTCGAGGTCTGGGGCATGGTCACGATGGGCCGTCATCGCTCTGGCGAAACAAGACACGATGGCTGATCGACGAAGGGCTTCTTTGTGCAGTCAGCCACGATCAGATGCGCGAGGGATATCTGAAGTCCAGTAATTGGGAGCTCCACTGGGGACGGGCCAAGTGTCCTCTTGGCATTCGGGTCGGCCTTGGACCGATCTACGGGTGTGACGCACGAGATTTCATAGAGATGCTACGTAAGTACTCCAACGATGGAGCGACGGCGCAGATCGTACAGTTGACGGGTTTGGCCGAGGCGCTGCTCGATCCACGGATAACGTCGATGGAGCCAATTTTCGAGGCCGACGATCAACTGGAATCTGTGCGGTACGCAAAAAGGTTGAACAGTTCCTCGTGGAGGAGCTCAAACTGGAGCTGGCTCCTCCCCATCACGGCATCGCGGAGAATCCTGGTTACCTGGGCCGCGACGGCGATGATGGAAAATATGGGTTGGAGTTTTTTTACCATGAATACTGATCTGACCGGTCTGGCAGTTGTCCACGAGGTAAGCCGACAACTAGCCTTCGGGCCGCGTATGCCAAGACCACAGCCCCGCAACGACCTTTGAGATTCGCGCGAGGCGGCTTCCGATACGCAGGTACTCCGCTATGCGGGCTAGGGATTTGGCCTGAGGTCCGGAAGATAGACGGCGCGGCCAGCTGAGCCCATCCCGCATGGCACAGGTGCGAACTCAAGAATCAAACCATCCGGCACGCCACCGATCTCGCCATGAGCGTCAACGGGATAGCCATATTGCTCAAGATGTGCCGAGAGCCGAGCCCTGTAGGCGTCCTCCGCTAGCGACGCGACCTCGTCGAGGCCATTGGGGACAAAACCAAGCCTCGCGCGAGGCGGAGCTAGAGAACTCGGCGGCCCAACAACAAAGCTTTCCTCCATCTCCTCATCCATATCTACGGCAATAACGAGGGCATGGGTATGCAATTGTGGCGGCGGGGTGCCCGGCGGCGGAGGGAGTCGCGCAAATGGGTGCACAAACTGCGCAGCAACCGGGACTGCACCAATCGCGAGACCGAGTTGCGCAAGCGCCAGATCGACAGCACCTTGGTGAGCCCGATTGATCACATCGCTTGCATTGGGGTCGAGCGCCCAGACGGCCGAGACACTCACGGGGGCGATGAACAGCAACTCGACCACTGGACCCAGCATCTCACTGGCGGCTACGAGGTCACCAATGCCGACACGACCACCAACCTCGAGCCCCAGCTCCGACGCAGCGCACTGCGTCCCGAACCACCTCGACGGCGGATCGTCAGCAAGTTCGTCGATCTCCAACAGTTCTAGGAGATACGACGCTCCTGCCGGACTCTCTGGGCGCTGACGACTTCGACTGAGAGACTTCAAAGAGAACCGCAACGTTAGCCATGATAACCACCAGAGATGTCTAAGCACCCTCAGATGCAGTTAGCTTGAGTCTTCGCCACGGCGGGGGACCGCCCGACAGCCCGGTAGGCGACCGCTAGGTCGCCGCAAGGCGGCCAGGGTGCTTGCGCTATTGCAACGACGCCTGGGACTCCTGCGGTCCCTTCCGCCCCTCGCTGCGGCCCTTTTGTGGTCCCGATCCCCGCGAGCACCCCCGAACACGCGCGAACTACGCCCGCAACGCCAGCGTTTCCGCCGGATTTTGCAGGGTCATAGGATCAAATCTTCATCGGGGAGACAGGATTCAATTGGCTTCCTAGAGCGGTTTCTGGCGGGTCCGCAAACGTTTTGCAATACCGGCTCACGCCGATTGCACGCGTTGAGGCTCGCCACGCACGCTCGCTGCACATTGTACGCCCCGGGGGCGTCGTAATCCTGGCGACGAAGCGCAACGGCCGGCCGCACGTAGCCGCTCTCTCGTGTGGCGTCCTGCCTTCTACTCCCTCGGACAGGCGACTTCGAGCTGTCTCTTTTTTTTGCCCTGTAGTGTCCGTTTGCGACGGATTTGTTAGAATCCATCGCGTCCGGCCATGCGTCTACGGTGTCCGAAATCGCCATGTCAACAGAAGAGACAACATTCGCGAAGCTGCTCGCGGCGTTCGACGACCGCGACGCCGTCGACTACACAACCCTCGTAGGCCAGCTCGATGCGTCGCCGCGCACGATTAGACGTCATCTCCAACGACTCGTCGCCGCCGGGGCGCTGCACCGGATCGGCCATGGTGTCTATGACCGCAAGCCCTACGAGCCGACACTCAACCCCGAGGCCCAGGAACTCTGGGCGCAACTCCAGGCATCCGACGCCGACGCGCACATAACCGGCTTCGATTTGCTTGCCGGGTTCGCCCACCAGTTCGTCTACGACTACCCGCACCTGGTGTACTGCCACCCGCCGCACCTGAGCGGCCTCGCCAGCGAGCTCTCAGGCAGCGGCTGGAACGTTCTCCCCGCCGGCCCGATGCGTCGGTTCGCGACAGAGTCCGAGCGCTCGGTCGTGCTGCGCGGCCAGACACACGAAGAGGGCCGCTACCCGGTCGAGAACCATCTCGCACGACCGGAGAAGGCATGGGTCGATCTGCTGCGCGAGGCGCGGCGTAGCACGCTCGCCTTTGACTTCGGCGAGCTCGGGCGCATCCTCGCGGCGATGGAGCGCGCCGGGGCACGCCAGGGCACGCTGGCGGCATACGCACGGCGAGCCGGGTACCTCGAGTGGCTGCACGCCGCCAGAGGCGAGCGCCCGCCAGACAACAACGAGCAACGCCAGCTGGCGGCGGGCTACGCGGCGTGAGTACGCCAGCCGAACACGCGGAGCTGTTCAAGAGCCCCTGGGTCGCAGACCCAGGCCTGCTCGAGCAGAGCATGCGCGAGGCCAGGGTCAACGACCGCTACACCGCCGAGCTCGCGGCAATCACTTCGACGCCCTACCGTTCGACGCCGACGCGGCACGAGAGTGTGGGCGGCTGTACGCACTCGTCGCTAAGCGCGGCGGCCAGCCCCGGCGGCGAGCATTCGACCTAGCGATCGCCGCGGCCGCCAACGTTCATGGCGTTCCACTACTGACATGCAACGTCAAGGTGCTCCCAAGTAGCGCCTGGTGGGGTAGCACGACGTACTCGAGGTCAAGCTGCGCGTCTTCGAGAGAGAACAGTCCCCTTGATCTAGTTGCGAAAGTTTGTTATAGTTTCGCAACATGACGGTCAGGCTCGACAACCGCCCCCTACTCGGCACGATCGACCGAGATCTTTTCCTGCCGCCCGCAATCATGCCGCAGTTGGAGGCCGCCGTCGATCGAAAGCTCAACGTGCTCGTCCTAGGGCCCCCCGGATCGGGCAAGACCACGCTGCTGCGATCACTGCAAGCCAACCGTGAGGATGACGAGCGACCGGCGGTATACGTCGATCTCGCTCCAGCGCAGAACGCGACGCAAGCGCTGATAGTCATAGCCGACGCCCTGGGTCAGAGATGGGGGGCGTTCGGTGACACCCTCCGCTCGAGCATGATCCCGGAGACAACGCCATCCGGCGCGCTACTGCGTCTCGCGCGGCGTCTCGGAGAGGCGCCCGCCTCACTGCTTCTCATTGATGCTCCTCCAGGCGAAGGTCATGCCCACACGCTGTTCGGGCGTCTGCGCGACGAGCTCTGGCAGCAGGACCACCAGTGGGTGATCGCGGCCAATGACGTGCTTCGCGACGAGCTCACACGCCCCCCCGCGAGCGCGTTCTTCGACGTGCAGCTCGACCTCGCCCCGCTCTCCACGTCCGAGCAGCGAGAGTTCCTAGCGCGTCGCCTAGCGGGAGAGCCAAACGTCGAGATCGACGCCATCATCGACCAAACCGATGGCCTGCCCCGCTCGCTGCTTTCCCTGGCCCGCGCCGCCGTGCTCTCAACCCAGCCCGTAGACGAACTGCTGGCCAAGCGCGAGAAGCAACGTGCCCGCCTGGCGAAGCTGCCACGCCTCACATCGATGATCGCAGAGTACCTCGCCGACCACGGACCCACTTCAGGCTCAGACCCACAGCTGCTCGCGACGCTCGGCGTATCCGGCCAGAGCGCTCGAAAGGCACTCCGTGAACTGGAGCAGGAGGACTTCGTCCGATCGTTCCCCGAACAACAGGAGCGGCAAGGGCGTCCACGCAAGCTCTACGAGCTCCGTGAGAATCTTCGCTGATGCGAGACACGCTGCAAACACTCGACGACGAGTTCGCCTTTCAGACCTCTGGACGCTTCGACCTCCTGGCGGGCGAGCACGTCGCCTATACGACGCTCGGGGCGCCGGACGTGGACGGCGCGCTGCGAAGAAGCATCGAGCGCGCAGAGGGCGTCACCACGGTCGTCGGACGCATGGGCTCCGGGAAGTCGAGCCTCATCGCCGCGGTCGCCGACAGCCTGGAGGAGGGATTCCTACCGCTTCGCGTGAGCGTGATCGGCGTCGAGGCCGGCGATCCGGCCGCGTTCGCCCGCCACGCGATCACAGAGATCCGCGACCTCCCCGAAGCGCAGCTCACCCGCCACGAGGCCCACGCACTCGACCGCGCGACCGCCGAGCACAGGACACAGATCGCCACTCGCGAGCTTCGCGCCGGCTTCGAGATCGCAGCCGGCCAGATCTTGACGGGCAAGGTCGTCGGCGACATCAAGCGGGTCGCAACAGAGGAGCTGCAGCGCACCGCCGATCCCTCGGATGCGATGCGGGGCATGCAGCGACTCTTCGACGTCTTCTGGAAGCTCAAGCGATGCCCGGTCATGATCGTCGAGGACACCGATCATTGGGGCGGCTCGCCGGAGCTGGCCGACGCATTCTTCGACCAGACCTCGCGCGCCTTCGCGACAATGGACGCCGCGATGGTCGTCGCCACCCAGAGCGACTACACCCGCCTCGACGGCTACCAGCGAGTCCGTGACAAGCTGACCGCCGAGGTCTTCCTCCCCCAGCTCCCCGACGTGGAGCGCGGGCTGACCATCGTCCTGCAGCGGCGGATGAGCCTGGCCCGTGTGCAGACTCCAGTCCAGGACATCCTCGAACCAGAGGGACTGCAACTGCTGTCGCAGAGCTACATCGAATCAGTAACCGACGGTCGAGCCGGCGACCTGCGACGCACACTCGCAGTCATGCGAGCAGCGCTCGACATCGCCCTCGGAGAGCCCACGGCGCAACGCGTAACCCGCGGCCATGTAGAGGAGGGAATGGCAAGAACGCCTCTCGTTCCCTCCAGCGCACTCTGACGACGGCACCCGAGGAACCGGCAGGAGCGGGGTTCCATGGTGCAGATCGCGCTACTCACGCCTGTCGCCAACTGCCCTGTGGATCGCCCTCCGGCATTGTGTTCGGTCGATGGAGGCGACCGTCCGCAGCATCGGCAAACCAGCCGGCCCATCGGTTGATGAAATCCTCCAGGCTGTCGTGGTCGAGCTTCGTGAAGGGCCACGCCACTTGGTAGGCATTCATGCCAGGGCCTACCGATTCGCCAGCCTCTGCTCCTGGCTTGAGTGAAAAGGGGTCACGATTGCTTTGCTGTGCCATCAGCGGCTGGAGCATGAACGCCGTCTCGAACCAAGCATAATTGCCAGCCTGTTGTGCGTCGCAGAACCACAAGGCGTGACTCCGCCCGCTATAGCCGTAGTGATCCGGTGACATCGATAGCTCGACATCGGTGAAGGCCACCACGTCAAATGGGATGCGCTGATCGCTCGCTTGCGAGCGGGCGTGCTCCTGCGGAGAGAAGATGCGAAGCTCCGCAGCCCCAAGCTTGATGGCCCAAGGGCCGTCAAGTTGTGCACGACTTTCCGAGTCCGGAGCAGCAGCCCCAACAGTCTCGATGAGCGTGTTACACATTGTCCGCAGGCTCTTGGACGCGGCAACAAATAGGTCGGCACGGCGCTCTCCCTCGGTGCTGGCCTGGGAAGCGCGTCGTGCTGCCGTAGCGATGCGAGTCGACTCGTTGAGATTCGCCTCTTTCAAGCGCGCAAGACCGGGCGGAACAACACCGGCACCGGCTTGCTCAAGTCGCGCCAAGAGGTCGGCTGGCAGTGGACGAGCGCCCGATGCCTTGATCAGGCAAGCCTCAATGATGGTTGCCAGGCTGGCATCGATGTTAGCGAAGGACGGGAGATCCGAGTGTAGGTGCTGCTCACGGAAGTCCTCAAGGTGCGGCCCAGTAAACGGGAGCACGCCTCTCAGCATCTCGTAACCCATAACACCTAGCCCGTACACATCTGCGGCACCAGTCGCCCGCTCGGCACGCCATCGCTCTGGTGCCGCGTAGGGCGGCGACATCGCAAACTTGTGAGTGTCTAGCGCTGTCGTTGCCTCGGTATAGCGCGATATACCGAAGTCTGAGAGACACCAATGGCCGTCGAGTCGAAGCACATTCTCTGGCTTGATGTCGCGATGAACCACACTGCCGGCCAGATCGACAAGGGTCGTGGCGACATCGGTTAGGACTGTACGGGCCTCATCGGCGCCCATAGCGTCGCCGACTTCTTTCATACGCTGACGAAGACTCAAATCGGCGCGGGGCATAATGAGTACCCAACTCTCGTCAGTCTCCCCGTGATCGATGACTGGAACGACATTGCGAGCAGAACCAAGGTCAACGAACAGCAACTCGCGCCTAGCGCCGGGCTCCTTCGGGACGAACTTGGCAACAGCCTGAACATCCCCTGAACTCGCAAGCATGACTCGCCCAAACCCACCTTCGCCTATCTGCTCCCCAATCTCCCAGTCGCGCTCCAGTTTCACGATGTACCGATCTGACGGGTCCTCCTCAATGTATGGCTCGCCAAAGCGATATTTGGCGACGGCGTCGAGGTAATCGTTTATGTCCTCGGCGTGCTCGGCAAGAAGCACCTCAACGCGCACGTTGCGCTGCCAGTCCTCATCTACGTTGCCCGAGCCACCGCTGAAGAACCATCCCTCCTGAAACAGCAACCGCGACATCGCCACGTAGGTGAGATCGTCGAGCCCGAGGCTGCTCTTCACGACAGAGCCAGAAAGAACCGGCGGGTGCTCGGCGTCGCTCGCCCGATACACCTCTACCGCCATCTTTATTGCTGCGACGAGTATCGAGAGCAGCTCAGTGGCCTCATCACAGTACGACAGCGCCCGGGATCTGAGGACCAGACGGTCAACCTCTCGTGCGCCCAACTCAGCTGGAATATCGACCGCGAGCTGAGCCACGGAGACCGCGCGGACAGCGTCGGAGTCGGCCAGTACGCGCTGCACAGCCTCGATTCGAGGCCAATCGCCATCTCGATCAAACGCCGCAAAAACCTCGTCGAGCAGCCACTTGTGCTCCCGGGCCCACGCCTCCGGGCGATCGACATTCTGCTCCCACGCCGGACTCCGGCGTGTTTCGGGTCGTTGGGTTGCCATGAACTCGAGGTTACGGCCGGTGGCAGACACGCTAACCGTTTAGCGCAGGCTGGTCAGCGCCAATAGGTTTCGCGACCTGGACGAGCCGGAGGCTTTGGTGGCCTAGGCAGTTTGGGGGGTTTCGGTGGTTTAGGCGGTTTCGGTGCTTTGGGAGCTTTCGGCGGCTTCGGCGCGCCAGCGTTCCGCTTTTTCCGTTCATGCCACGCCATAGCTTGGACTCTAGAAGTACAACCAGACGACGCTGACAAGCGTATCGAACCGAGTAGTCAGGGGGCTCGCCGTCTGAGGGAGTTCGTGTGATGGCCCAATCAGGACAACAAACGCGAGTATGTACGCGTCGCTATGAGACTCGCGAGGCCGGTCTAAGCCACTTCCAGTCGCTGTCTTCGTCTGCCTCACGCTCTCGTTCCCGATCGATCATCTGCTCGAAACGCGCGACAGCTTCGCGACCAGCAGCCACGAGTCGGTCATCGTGATCATCGCACCATGTGGCGTACTGCTCCTTCGCACCTTGAAGGTGTGGGATACGGGAGCCACTCCAAGACATCGGCTCACGAGCGGTAATAAGGTCACCGACGAGGCGGGGATGGATCGCATTGGCAAGAAGCTCCCGCGCTCTATCGGTGAACTGCTCCCAGGTTAGTGGGTTCTCCAGCAGCTTTGCAACGCGGTATGAATCACTCTCGCCGTCGCGTGTGAGCCATTTAATCATGTGCTCGGTAACGAGCCGAGAGCCGTGGTCGATCGACGCGATTACGCTCGCCAAGTCAGCGTACCCGAAAAGGTTCGCAGGACTACTGCCATATCGGTCCATGAGTGCACGGAGGTCTGACTCATCTGCCACTTGCGCGAACTGGGCGATGATCTCGGGGGGCATAGGCTCGACGCGCAGATACTCGTCGATCGCGCCGTCACGCAGTTCCGCGTCGAAGCGTTCGCGCCATGTGAGACGAGCATCGATCCATTCAGCCGCAACGCGGGGCCTGTAAGCCGCGAGTTGCGCGAAGATGCTGGACAGCTCGTAGGCATTATGGAGCTGCTTGTGGGCGGCAGTCGCAAGTACGATCTCGGTTACTCGCTCGATCTGATTCGGCGTGAGCGACGCCTTGGCCCCGCTGTTATCGGCAGCACGGTCAAGCAGGGACAGGACGAGGTGTACGCCGCTAGTGTCGTCGCTTCGCGCGGCTCGCAGGGCCGTATCGATCCGCCACTCGTCAAGGTCAGGGGCGTATCGGATGCTTCCAAGCACCGCGTCCCGGACAGTCGCCTCCGCATCCACGGCTAGGCGTTCTAGAAGCGAGCGCTCACCCAGAATGCCTGGAACTGCCATCGCGACCAACGCGCGGATTTCGGGAGAGATATGGGCTGCCCACTCTTCTGCGAGCTGGCACCCGCCACTGGTGGATCGAAACACGACTGCCAAGGCGGGTACTGCGGTGCTCAACAGTGACGACTTCGTGTCGATGAGGTGCCGGATCCATCCGGCCGTTTTGGCTGGGTCTGCGATGGCGGCTCGCTCCAGAGCCATACCAATCACAGGCGAAGACGTCGGCCTTCCCATCGCTGTGCGGCCCTGTTCTCTCCATGTCGCCCAGAGATCCAGGCGGTCGGTAGCGCTATCGGCGTCGTCCAACAGTCGAAGAGCTGTGTCTGCATCCGCACTTCGGCGCTGCTCTGATTCTTCCCATGTCTCGCCTCGGCGTCGAAGCGTCCGGGGATGAGCCACCAGAATGTACTCAGACAACGTGGCATCGGGCACGGCTTGGAGCAGGTCACTCACCTCAGCGCGAACTGGAAGTGAAAGCTCCGACATACGCTTTGTAAGTTCTCGTTCTATGCTGCGCAATGCCTTGACCGCCAACTCGCGCGTGTCATCTGACGGCTGAACGTTGAACGGTCCCGGAAAGCCCTTCTCTGTCCGCTGGAGCCCGGTGAGACATTCGAGCTGCTTGAGTTGCAGATCGACAGGAATTAGCCAAAAGGTAGCGCAGAACAACTCGGCGCCGGCCGTCAACGCGGCATCCGTGTGAGAGCTTCCAGGTAGCGCGTAGCTACGCATGACAATAGATTTGGGATTATCGGCAGGGGTGAAGTGATTCTCAAAGGTGACGGTGAGTAGCGTGCGGGACGCTATGGCGATGGCCTGCGGGACGCCTGGCTCGCTACCGTGTGCTTTCCAGTAGTCGATGGCGAGTTGGGCCAGCGTACGTTGAACACCAGCGAGGAGGGCGCCATCGCGCTCGCTCATGTTCAGTGGTACGCGCTGGTATACGGAGGCGAGTGCCTTGATCGCAGCGATTGTTGTTTTTTCGTCTATTGGTGCGGCATATGTAGCTGCAGCGACGGCGAGCTGTCGCGGCCAGCCGATGTCAATCGCGCCTACTCGTTCCATCGCTTCACACGCTGCCGTCAACGCGTGATCGCGCTGCTTCCCGGAGGGCGGCAGTCGCCTTAGCCCAATATCAACAAGGTCGGTGGCGAGGCGGGGAGCACCGTGCGCGATTTCGCGCGCCATGACGAGCGCGCTGCCGATCGTCTCGTCCGTGGCGGACTGGGCATATGTGAGCAAGTCCGCGCGAGGTACGTTCAATGCGGGGCTGTCGTCGACGTCTGACCCGCCGGGAAGACGGCCGAGTGCCCTCACAAGTTGCATGATGTACTTAGGTGATGCAGCGCGCCATACCTCGCTGTAGGTAATGGTGGGTTGCCATTTAGGTGAAAAGAATGCCGCCCAAAGCACATGTTCTGCCAGGAGATCGGGCGTCACGGAATAGTTGCCGCTAGAGTCAGCCAGAAGACCTGCGTCAGCGAGATCAGCCAAGACACGGAGCAGCCCACGCCGGCCTAGCTCAGTGAGTTGGGCCATGCGGTCAAGTAGCTCGTCGTCGTCACGTCCAACTCGTTCCAGTGCGGCCACGAGCGCGAGCACCTCACGTATTACGCGTCTGTCGGGGTCGCCGGCCACGCTTGTGGTCGAGGCGAGCAAAGATGCGACGTAACCTTGAAGCAGATCATTCTGGCTCATTGCTTCTACAGGGGTGCCACCCTTGGATAGCTCAGCGGCGAGAATGGCAATCTGGGGATTGCCCTCCGACAGCCGCACGATCGCTTCGATCGCGCCATCGTAGGTCAGCCCCAAAGGAGCCGCGCGCAGTAGCTCAGCGATCGTTTGCGGGCTGAGTGGACCAAGGCTTAGCGTTGCCCTTTTCATCAACGCGCCGACACGCGAATCCGCAACGGAGTTAATGAGTTGATCGTCGAATCCCGGGCGGGTGACGAGAATCACCTGTAGCGAGCCCTGGCGTCGATCAAGCAAGCCAATGAGGGTGCTGAGGTCCTCGCGGCGATGAGCGTTGTCGATAACTGCGACGAGATCGTCACTGCCGGCGATCTCGTTGATTGAGCGCGAGTCGACTTCCGCGTGCTGGTCGATGAAGACCCATCTACCGGAGCGTCGATGGGCGAGCTCAATCGCCAGCCGTGTCTTGCCCACCCCACCTGGTCCACTGAGGATGACCAGAGGATCGGCGTCGAGCGCTGCTGCGACTGCCTGAATATCGCGCTCGCGGCCAATGAAGTCCGGCCAGACGCGCCCCCGACGCGCTACATGGGTCACGTACTCAGTCGCTGCCAAGAACGCTGGTGGCTGCGGCGGCGCCAGGCCCAGCAGCATCTCGCGTCGATGAATGTGCTCCGGACGCAAGAGACGGCTCGTTAGCCACGTCTGATCAAAGATCCGCAGTTGCCAACCACGCTGTGCAGCGTCCGCCACGAGGGCGTCGCGAGACTTAGGCGTGGTACGGCGGTTCGTTACGGCCCACACCTCGACGGGAGACCACCCTTGCTTCGCCACCCGGTCGAACTCCCGCCGGACCTTCTGCGACCACTTTGCCTCGAGTGACACCATGACGAGCACCTCGTCACCTCCTGAGCCACGAACGCCCCCACCGGCGTCCCTGGCCTGGTCTCCTGACCCTCCCAGGTGCCGCAGGCTGGGATCGAGGTCTTGCAAGAGCTCGACGCTTGCCAGCTCGAACGCTTGGTGGTCCGTTAGATCCTCAAGAGCACGAGCGGTCGAGGCAATGTGCTCTGTGATTGGCCCGCCCCGCTCTAGCCGGTCACGGATCTGATAGATCGCCTGCTCCGTCATCCCCAGTCGCTTGGCGACCTCGGCCACCGGAACTCCCGTTTCTAGCGTGTTGGCAATGAGATGATCGCGCGAGGCCAGCGCAGCCTCTCCACCCTGCAAACGGCGGTTGGCGGCTTCAGCCAAGCCCAACTCAAGATCCACGGGTATTTCGTCGGAGGTTCTCTTAGCCATGACTCCAGTCTACCCGGGATGTGGGGAACTTCAAGACAATTTGCCAACGGTGATTGAAAAAGCGCCCACGGCGGTATGCTGTGGCGATGGCCGCGCAGGCAGTGAAGCGAAGCGGGCAGCACTTGATTCCTAACGGGGGTGTCCATCACCCACACCCGAAGCGTGGTCTCGGAGATGCCTTCTCCGACGCAATCGCGGAAGGGATGACTCGATATGTCCCCGGAGGCGTGGGCATCCTCGCCATCGGCATCCCGACATGTGCTCTGGCCACATTCGCACACTTCGTCCTCGGGCTCTCGCCTCCGGTGACCAGCGCTGCGGGGGGCGCGGGCACGATCGCCTACATAGTCAGGCAGATCTGCCATTCGATTTGAGGCTTGGGAGTGGTGGTGGCTTTCCCTACCGAGCAAACTCTCAGCTGTAGCCGAGGTCGCGACCGTAGGGAGTCGATTCGCGGCGGTGTTCACGTGCCCAAGGGCGGTTTAGGTATCAGGACGAACCGATGTGTAATAGACGATGAACGCTCCCGCGAGCAGACCAGCAACGAAGGAGACCACAACGAGCGCTGCGAGGACGCCCATGATTGCGATCAGCAGTGCCAGTGTGCCCTCGAAGGCTCCGATTGCACTGAGGATAAATGTCAGATTTTCTTGGTTCATAGTCATTACGCGTTTGATGTCGCCTGAAAAAATAGGTCCGTTTCCGGTTCTTACCGGACCATCCGAAGTCCTATGGGTTATGCGACCGAGGAACAGAAAAAGAACGCACGCCCGGTCACCCTGGTTAGGCGCGGCAATGTATAGCCCTGGCATGGTGTCCACGTTGCAACCTGACCGCGGATCGAACTACGATCGCCGCATCGACGAGAACGAGCCGCACCCGAGCGTCTACACCTCCCAGCGTGGTCCCCGAACCGCCTCGGATTGGGAGAACCCTGTCCGCTACTACGAGCGTCTGAGTGAGCTCGACCTGGCGCCGGACATCGTCAGCGTGGCCTGCGACCAACTCACCGCGCGTTGGCATCAGCCGTTGCCCGACTGGCGCGCGGATCACTCGACCGATGAGTGGATCCAGATGGGTCTCAGAGTCCTCGGACGAGTCAGGGAGATGCACGGTCACGGTGTATGCCACCGCGACCTTCACGTAGGCAACATCGTGGTCCGAGCCGGTGTCCCGCTATTCATCGATACGGAGTTCGCCACTGCCAGTGACCCCACCAAGCCGTGCTATGACCTGGTGGGGCAGGAGCGCTCTGGCATAGCTGTCCCCAGTCGCCACGCAGCCCAGCCGAACGCCAACCAGCACGGAGTGTGGTGGGACGCCGACAACCACGAGGTGCGCACTCTGGGACGAGCCTTCGGTCGGCTGGGCGATCTATCAAAGATGGTGGAGGATCGATGACTGGGCCCGACGATGCATCCATGCAGGCCCGCTTGGACGACGCTCAGCGTCGCTTGAATGAGCACCCGGGCTACCGCGAGTACATAGCATGCGAGGAACTCGCCCGCACCGTCAACGCCATACTCGTCCGGAACCTGGACGAGCTGCTTGCGCTGCTGGCACGTCCAACATGGGACCAGGCGCTCGCGGTCGAGTTGTTTCAGAACATGTATCGGCCCGACGCGCGCGAAGCGTACGAGGCAGCCGTCACGCAACGACTGCACAACTACGTCGCTGGAGCGGCCACGCTCGTTGACCACGCACGGCGACTGATGAAAGGGCGTACTGGCACCATCGCCGAGGAGTTTGAGGGGCGCAAGGCAGAGGTGATCGCGAACCCGGAGGTTCCGTTCATCAAGGACTTGCGGAACTTCGTCCTTCACCAGGCGCACCCGTTCTTGGGGCACACCGTACGAATCCTCGATTCTGAGGGCCCCGCGACTGGCGAGATAGAACTAAGCGCTACGAACCTATTGGGGTGGAGCGGATGGAAGGCACCGGCGCGAGCGTTCATCAAGAGCCAACCCGAGTCGTTCGCGTTGCGGCCGATTGCACTCCGACACGGCCAGCTGATGGTCCGCCTGCACAACCAGTTGCACAACGAACTCGCGGAAGCTAACACCGCTGATCTCGAAGACGCAAACCGACTCGTTGTGGAGCGCAACGCGATCCTCGGCGACATGGACCCCGAGGCCGCAAAGCGGCTGACGGAGGCGATCACAAAACTCAGGGAATCGCCAACGCCGATCAAGACGGACGACCTGCCGGACGCCCTCGGCTCACAGGGTTGACATCCCGGGTGGTCTCCTCACCTTCGAGCGCACTGGCCACCTGGCGATGCTCTTGCAGGAAGCGCGCCACGTCCCCACGCGCCTGCTCAGCCTCGGCCGCCGGAAGGGAGGCTAGGCGCTCGGCATAGTCGAGTCGCAGGATCACCTGGTGCTGGGCAGCTCGGCGCGGAGCTCAGCGATCGCGGCGAAGCGAACCTGCACTTGCTCGACGAGGAGCGCGCGCACGAACAGATCGCTGACTCCTCGACAGCGCGCGGGCCGAACGGCGAGCGAGCGACCTTCTGGCTCTGTGTGACGGCTGGGTGGACCGACATCGCCTGGAAGTCCGTCAAGGAGCATGGCGAGCGCCACGACCGCGTCGATGTCCTGACGGTCACGCCCCCTTCTGGCTAGCCCGCTTACGTCGACGCGCGTGCCAGCACGATCGCGAGGACGCCTCTAGCTCAGAAGGCGTTCGGCGAGAATCTGCAGTGTCGCGGACGCGGAGACAGCGTCCGCGTAGGGGCCGGACATGATGAAGACCTCGCTGTGGGCGAGGTGTAGGCCATCGACGAATCCGTTGCCGGCAAACTTGCCGAACAGCATCTCGGCCGTCTTCTTGAAGGTAAAGATCATGATCTCGGGGCCCCGCTCGGTGAGCTTCCCGGCCAGGAGTTGCTTTCCGTGCTCGTACTCCTCGGGAGTGATGCCCTTCCGCTGGGAGTGGGGCGCTTGACGATGTCGGTGAACCCAACCCCCTCGGAGAAGGCGAGATCGTCCTCGTAGCCCTCGCCATCTGGGATCAGGCCAACGCTGCGCAAACGCTCGAAGAATTTTTGCCCCGCCCGGCCTTGGTAGTAGTGACCCGCAGCGACGCTCACCGGCGAAGGGTTGATACCGACGCAGACGGCTCGCAAACCGGGCCTCAGCAGATCCTCGAGCGTCTCGACGGTCTGCCCCATCCACTCCGCTCTGATCCGGTGGTTGGGCATCTCCCTACCATCACGTTTGCACGGGACGGCCTCGCGGCCCCTCCCGCGAAAGGCACTAAGGCGGACGACAGCGCCCGCCCCGGGACCCAGCACCACGCGTTGACACGGCCGCTGGCATGAAGCTGTAGTCAAGCCACATGGGTGGTCTTGAACGCGATAAGAGAGGTCAAATGCCGCACAACCGGGGCACACGGCATAAGCCGAAGTACGTCGGGCTTGTGTCCTACAGGGGGCGCACGAAGTGGGTAGGCACGCACTCAAACATTGCGGCATACAGGGCAGCCGAGCAGCAACGGCTCGTCGAACTACGGGAGGAAGTCGATGCCGACGATCGCCTGCGGACCCCAACGGTACTTGAGTTCGCGGGCGCCAAGATCGACCAGAAGACCGGCCGGATCGAGATGACCTGGCCAGCGGGTGAGCGTGCTCGCAAGGAGAAGGGCCGCAAGGCCAGCTCCGTCCAGTGGATGCAAGAGGCGCTGCGGCCGTTCATTCGTGAGTTCCCAGACCGACCAATAGACAGCTTCCGCCGTGACGAGGCGCTCACATGGATCCGTCCCAGGGGTGCCCATACCCGGCAAAACGTGCGCCAATTCTTCAACCATGCCCTCGACCGCGAGCTGATCAAGAGCAACCCTTTCGCACGGATCGGCGCGAGCAAGCGCAAACGCCGGGTGGATCGCCACGACTTCGAGATCATCACCGACGACCAATACGAGAGACTGCGCAACGCCGCGCGAACAAGCCGCGTCGACGACTACGGCCTCGTCATCGAGGGTGTAGTCCTCGCTGTCGGTGAGGCTGCGATCCGTCCAGGCGAGGTGTTCGCTCTGCACTGCAACGACATCGACTACACCGAGAACGTCCTCCACATACGGTGGCAGCTGGACTCGAACACGGGCAAGCGGGTCTCCCCGAAGGACGACGATCCGCGCTGGGTGGTCATGAGCTCCACGTTTCGTAGGCACCTGGAACGTATGCCCAGGTACAGCGACACAATCCTCTTCCCCGCCATCCGTGGTGGCTACATGACCCAATCCAACTGGACGCACTACTGGCACGCCGTACGTGCTTCAGCAGGAATGCCCGGCCAAGAGTTCTACGAGCTCAGGCACCGCGCGATCCAATGGATGGTCGACCCCATCAACGATGGCGGCCTGGGACTCGACCCCCAAACCGTCGCCACGATGGTCGGCCACGACGACGGCGGCTGGCTGATCTCCACCGTCTACACAAAGCTCTCAGAGAAACGTGCCCACGACCGTGCACAACGCGCCATGGACGCCTACCAGCAGCGCATCCAAGACCCCGCAAAACAAAGGCCAAAACTGACGATCGTGGGGTCATAGCCCTGCAAAAGAATCGGGACTCCGCTGCAAAAGATCTGCAACGAAAAAGCCCCGCTCCAGGACCACCCGGAGGCACACGAGCCTTCACAAAGCCCCAATCTACGGGCGTTTTGGAGCTCTACCTCGAGACATGAACCTGTGACGTCGCAACCCTCAGATCTACAAGAAATCCCTGCAAATCGATACTTTTTCGTAGTCGTTCAGTTGTGTGGGTTTCCATAACCAGGAGCGTGGCTGGGGACGGCGAACTTTTGTGGTGTGGAGCGTGCCGAGGCTGAGGCGGTTTATGACTCTGGCCGTGAGGCGTGCGTGGAGTTCTTGATGAGGCTGATGGCGGCGCAGGAGCGGTTGGAGGAGCGTGTGCGGGTGCTGGAGGCCAAGAGCGGGGCGAGCTCGCGGAACAGTTCGGTGGCGCCGTCAGCGGACACCGCGATGTCAAGGCAAGAGCGTCGCGCGTTGGCCAGAGCGAAGACGAAGGAGCTGATCAAGAAGGACGGGGAGCGACGCAAGGCGGGCGGCCAGCCCGGTCACCGGGGTTCGGGACGCGAGCTGTTGGGCGAGGATCAGATGAGCGAGATCGTCGATTACTACCCGAGCGAGTGCTCGGGCTGTGGGCACAAGTTCACCGAGGTGGAGAAGGTCCCGCGGTGGGGCGCCGGGCGTCACCAGGTCGCCGAGTTGCCCCCGATCACTGTCGAGTACGTCGAGCATCGCACGCACCGGTTGCGCTGCCCGGGCTGCAGAACGCTGACCCGTGGCACCCTGGGCGTCCTCGGCGACTCCGCGTTCGGGCCGATCCTTCAGGCGGCGCTAGTGACGCTGACCGCCCGTAACCGGATCTCCCGCCGTGATCTGAGCGAGCTCGCTTCAGAGCTCTTCGGGGTCAAGATTTCTACCGGCGCGATCGATGAGATCTGCCGGCGCGCTAGCGGACTGCTCGCCGAGCCGCATCAGCAGCTTGTGGCTGGGGTGCTGGCGTCTGGGGCGATCAACGTCGACGAGACAGGCTGGTTCCTAGCAGGAGAGAACCGCTCGATGTGGACTGCCGCGACCGGGCAAGCAGCGATCTTCCGGATCGTCGCCGATCGCCACCGCGACCGGCTGATCGAGCTGCTCGGCCCCGCGTTCGCCGGGATCGTGACCTCCGATCGCTGGTGGGCCTACGATCACCTGGACCCCGAGCACAGGCAGGCATGCTGGTCACACCTGCAACGCGACTTCCGGTTCCATAGCGAAGGACTGGCCCTGCAGAAGACCTTCGGGGAGGCTGGCCTTGACTTGACCGGCCGAATGTTCAAGGCCTGGCACGCGTTCACCGAGCACCAAGACCGTGAGCGTCTGATCCTGGAGATGAAACCCATCCAGGACGAGTTCCTCTCGCTGCTCGAGCACGCCGGCCAGAAAACAAAGCGCCACCGGTTGCACCGGCGCTTCGCGAACAACCTCCTGAAGATCTGGCCCGCGCTCTGGACGTTTGTGACCGTCGACGGCGTCACCCCGACGAACAACGCCGCCGAGAGAGCGCTCCGCGGACCAGTCATCCACCGCAAGCTCAGCCACGGAAACCAATCCGAAGAAGGCGAGCGCTTCACCGAGCGATCCCTCTCCGCCTCGGTCACCTGCCGACTACAACACCGCTCCCTCTACACCTACCTCACTCAACTCTTTACCGCCCACCAACACGGCGGCGCGCTACCCGCCCTGCTCTGAACCCAAAGCCCCAAAACCAGACAACTGAACGACTACACTTTTTCGATCGGTGCGCAGCAAAATTTCATCGGGGAGACAGGATTTGAACCTGCGACCGCCCGGCCCCCAGCCTGCATGTTTCAGCGCCGCTGAGTGCTCAGAGCCCTTGTTTACTGGGTTTCAGTGCGTCTGAGTGCTCCTGATTCGCGCTCACTTTGGACCCCAAATTGGACCCCAGAATCTTACTTCGGACACTCGTTGTAAGCCGTCGACCGCATGCCCGCCTATGGACGGTCGACCGGTGCGACGGCAGGAGCCCCCTGCAAGTCGATGCGCCACGGCGCAACCACCTTCATGAGGGCCGTTGGCGGTGGGTCGGTCAACGGCAGTATCTCGCCGGCGAGCTCAAGCTCTCCGCGCCCCTCAAAAATTGCGACACACGGGTTGCCGTCCAGACAGGACGGGAAGCGAATCGCAGCCGCACCGTCGTCGTAGATGTCTGCGGCAACGGTTTGCGTCACGACACGACGGCTCGTGGTGATCTCGTGCAGATCCAAATGCCGCATGTCGTACTCGAGCAGGAGATCGACGTGTCGCTCCTCGATCTTCTGACGCTGCGACACATCTGTGAGATCACAGATCCCGCCATCCAGCCGCAGCCGTACGGGCGCAAGAACGTTTTCGCGACGCCAAGCCGCCGTAATCGGCTGCGTGACAAGCTCCTTCCCAGCCTCTGCTCCCATCTCCTTCTGGAAGCGTCGAAGCGCAGCGAGATTCGGACGGAAGTCAGCAAGCACCTCTCGAAGACAAGTCTCGGCGAGCTCGGCGACGTAGACGGTGCGAAAGCGGTGGCGAAGATCATCGAAGCGGTGACTCCACTCGCAGATCTCCGACGGTACGAAGCCCAGCGGATCGCCGCGATAGCCGACCCTCCAATACGTGCACTCCGTTGGAGCGTCGCTCACGTCTGAAAGCTCGCCAGCTGACGAGCAGCGCGAACGACTGCCGTGAACTGCTCAGGCGACTCCGCCGTACGCAACATCTCGATCGGCGCCTGGTCATCCAGTCGCGTGTTCGTGCCGAACAGCCACGCCTTCGCCGTCTCAGCGTCATAAGCGTCGCTGATCATTCGCACGATCTTGTAGCCATGCCGCAAACGACGTGCCACAGCCGCCCGCGGCTCAGGCCCATCCTCATGGGCATAGCGACCAATCTGCTTCGCATCGGACAATCCCGCTAGGAAAGCAGCCATGCGCTGTCCCAGGCTGCCCTGCAAATAGGCGGCGATCTCTGCGATAGAAAGCGTCGCGGCGTCATGATCCAGTCGCTCGGCCTCGGGCACAGTCAATATCGACATCGCAATACTCCTCTCACACGGATTACCAATAGAGGACCTCCAATAACCATACCACAAACTACACCTGTAGCTCCACCGTCATTCGACGGATGACAGGAGACGCCTGGCCCGACAGCTTTTCGGGCTCATTGGACCGCAAGCTTCGAGCGCCTCTGTTGACCCCATGCGCTACATAAGCAAGAGCGCGAACCGCCACGCCACCGTTCTCGACAACCTCAAGGGTTTGGCACCATCATTTTGCTGTCCACCATTTTTCGAACTTTTCCCTCCACAGCGCAGCGTCCGCATACGGAAGGTCCGTCGCGGTCGTCGCGCGCCGAGGTGCCCCCGCCGGGTCAGCCAGAAATGTCCCCACCGACGTCCCCACCAGCACCCCTGTCTCGCCCACGATCCAAATGCGATCGTGCAACGTGCTCCTCCCATTCGGAAGGACCCGGACAGCGAGCTGCGGAGCCCCCGCGAGCAATGCCGATACCCCCGGCGGTATCGAGCGCGCAAGTGCCCGGATCGGCCGGTTCAAGGCCCGCAGAAATCCGATCACGTCTTCCGGCTTGTCGTTGAGCAGGAACGGGTCTAGCAGCAACAGCTCCCCTTGACGGCATGAGAACCGCCACCGAAGGTAGCTCTCGAGCTCGCCGGCAGTTGACAGCCGGCGCTTCCCGGCTGCCTGCCGCGCAGACTCTTCGATCACCCCTACCACCTTGATCGCCGCATCGGTCTCTGGATTCGTTGGCACCGGCCGCTTGTCGCCCATATGGACCACTGACGATGGCTTCTCTCCTCCGTTCACGTGGAGCGCCATCTTGATCTCCTCCACCCTCGTCGCGACCGGTCGCTCGTCGAGCAGGTCTCCTGAGCCCTTCATCAACTTGAGCCCCCAATCCGTGCGACGCGAGCCTCGAGTCAGTCGTACATCGAGGGTTCGCTCACGCCACCCGAGGTTGCGCGGCTCAGACGCCCCCTCCGCACCGCCGGGCAGCTCGGTCAGGGCGACCCTCCGCTCCAAAAGTGGCAAGCCGCTGCTCTCGGTACGAAGCACCAAAGAGCACCCCAGAGGATCCACCACATTCTCATCCCACGCAATCGAGATGACTATCTGATCCTCCTCGAACTCCGGCTTGATCCGCGCGATCCACGCCTCTGAAATCGTGCGGCCGATCACGAATCGCGCCGGCGGCAGAAACTCCGAACTCCCCAGCCAGTCGATCCCGAGAAGCTCGTTCGGCCAATGCAGTAGGTGGCGCTCTCGCCACAGCCGACCTCGCTCGGGACCCGGCTCGAGACCCTCCGGCATCCCCAGCTCCCACGTGTCGCCGGTCTGTGGCATCTCCGGCAGCCCAAGCGTAGCCACGACTCCGCGGACCGGGCGACACGCCCCCTCGACGGCATCGTACGCCTCGCCCCTCCCGTCCTGACCAAGCATAACCGTCGGGGTAGAAGCCCTGATAGAGAGCGAAGACAAGCAGCCCTTCGCTCCAACCTTACCTTCCTGAAGGCCCTCAATGAATACCTGCCATTCCGCAGAGTCGAGTATCTCCCTGATCGCGCGGACACCATCGAATGGTTCCTCGCAGAATGTCGCGCCCGGTTCGATCCCGCCGACATGGTCCATGCGTGCGCTCGCGTGAGGCTGGACCTCACGCCATTCGCGCTGGCTCATCGCCGCCACCTCTTTCGGTACCGTCAAGAGCGAGCCCGACACGGTGACCCACCTAGACCCGTCATGCACCAGGATTCCGGACAGTACCGCGGCCTCGCAGTCTCCAGGTCCTATCTCCTCAGGTATGTGAAGCACGGGATCGGAGACTACCCCCGGCACGCCTGCGCCGCCCATCAGACGACGATGGACGATCTCAACAACCACAGATCGCAGTGCCACCGGCGGCGAACAACCGTATTGAGCCTGCGTCAGCATCATGCGATATGAGAGGCTGTTGGTCGTTGGTGAAATGTGCGACCACATGCGCTATTCGCCTACAGGGGCAAAATGACCATAGACGCGAGTAATCATGAGCTAGACCTCTCTCAAACGCCGACATTGGCCACCCCGAGCCTCGGCCGCGAGCAGCTATACCTGCCGGATCGCTTCGAGGCATTGCGAAATGCAGGCCACAATTCCCTGCGGACCATCGTACATCCAGTAGAGGGCACACTTAGCTCCCTCGATGGACGCTTCGCGGAGATGCGGATGTCCGGCCGTGGCGCGCTGATTATCCTTCGAGGCGAGTCGGGCGCAGGAAAGTCTACGTTCCTCGAAACCGTGTACCTATTCCGGGACGGTGTCACAACCGAGCGTGTGCCGAACACCACGCACGTGGAGGCGATGCTTCAGGCACTGGGCGCCAGCGATGGGCCGCGAATCGTCCTGGTCGAAGGCCGTGAGGCACTACGCGCAGAACCTACCTCGGCGCTCGAGGCCGACCTTCATGCCGTCAACGGGTTCGTGCGAAGCGACGCTGGCGCCAACACACTTGTCGTCTGGCCGACTAACACTGACGAGCTCGCTGACGTTCTAAGCAAGCTCGCAGCCAACATTGGCGCGGAGGCGTTGTTCGGCGTCGGGTCTCCGATTGAGAGATTCGCAGGTCCACAACCAGATAAGTTCGTAGCAATCGTCGACCAGACGGTACAGGCGTTGAACCGAGGGGCCTCGCTGGCGGCGATGGGAATCTCTGACGACCACGCACACGCACTCGCCGCCCAGTCCCGCACGATAGGCCATTTCATCGGGCTGATCTGCGAGCAGTTGCGAAAGAATCGCGGTCACGTAACGGGGCTGCTGAAGCTGGAGCGCTACCGGTTGTGGACGCTCGTGATCGCTGGCAACGAACCCGAGAATGATGTCGCCGCCGTAACCCGAGGCAGCCGCAGTTACGCTGATATCGACCGTCTGCTGTCGGCGACCTCCGCGAACGTAGTCAGCGAGCTGAAGAAGCACCCCGAGCGACTTGGTCTCCTGGGCAGCAACCTTGATGCTCGGGTAGTGCACATGGACATGCTGACCGCCCTCGCTGCGGCCCGGAGCCACGGAGACGTTGCACTACACAAGTTGATGCAAACCGAAGGCATGTCAACTACGCATTCCGGCAGCAAGTCAGCAGCTGAACGCCTGATGACGAGCGAGCTCGGGGTACTGCTCGCTGCTGATGAGTTGGGTACGCGCAAGCCAGGATCACGACCAGGCGGAGGCACACAGAGCGCGTTTGCGTCGTTGACCGCAATTGCACGCAACAATGACGGCAAGATCAACCGCGCGATCGGGGAGGCACTGCTGGCGGCCGGACTGATCGAAAGCTATGAAGCGGAGAAGGACGTCGGCGGCGCGCTCACGTTCGCGAGCGACCTATGCCTCATGAGGGCCAAGGAGCCAATCCGCCTGGAGATCATGTGGCGCAGCAAAACAAGTCGAGCGGAGATCGCGAACTACGTGCTTGGAAAGCTGCACAACTACGGAAAGACGATCGGCTACCTACCCTAGCCTGGTCTCGGGAATGCGATGAACTTCACTCACTATGACCTCGGCCACCTGAAGCGCGGTAGCGTGGTCGTCGTAACGCTGTCGGGTAGCGCCGCGAACGTGCGGCTGATGGACAGCTCGAACTTCAGCAGCTACCAGCGGGGTGCTCAACACCGGTATTTCGGGGGACTCGCTAAGCAGTCCCCGATCAAGCTTGACGTCCCGCAGGACGGTCGCTGGCACGTAACCGTCGACCTGATGGGCCTTCAGGGAACCGTTCGATCAAGCGTACATGTAGAACCACCACCGCCCGCGCCGCTTCCACCGATCCCGCTGGCGAGCCCGCAGCGCAACCCGCTTGCAACCATCGTCGAGAACATCGACACGATTGCGCCGGCGCCTGAGGCTTTGCCAAAGGCGTACGACGTGTTCATCTCTCACGCGTCGGAGGATAAGGACGAGATCGTCCGGGACCTTGCCCACGCACTTCAGAGGCGAGGACTCGAGGTCTGGTACGACGAGTTCGCGCTGCGGGTCGGAGATAGCTTGCGGCGCAAGATCGACGTCGGCCTAGCCACGTCGAGGTTCGGAGTGGTCGTCCTGTCCCCGCGATTCCTTGCGAAGAACTGGTCGGAATACGAGCTGAACGGACTCGTGACCCGGGAGATGACCGGCGAGGGACAGATCATCCTCCCGATCTGGCACGACATCACACCAGAGGAGCTCGTCGCCTACAGCCCGTCACTCGCGGACAAGGTCGCCCTACGAACCTCAGACTCGGACATCGAGGAGATCGCCTCAAAGATCGCGGAGGTGGTCGCGGCCCCCACATGACACGTGTGCCTACTGCGACGGAACGCCCCGTTTGACACCAACATGTCGAAATTTGAAACCTGCGACCACCCGGTCCCTATGGCCAACTTCCAGCGTTAAACCAGACTTTGGACCCCAAATTGGACCCCAACCCCAAAACTGGCTATCTAGCCAAATTCCCAAAACCAGCCAATTTGCAGGGATTTTCTAATCGGGGAGACAGGTCCAAAGACCCACGAACGGTCAAGGTTGGCGGGGCGCACTGGACCTCCTGCTACCGAGATGCTACCCGCCCCGGCCCCTCGCTGGGCCGCGATACCCAGCGCGCCGCTCGGCCAAGGCAGGACGGAGCGGCGGCGGGACCACGGGCGCGAGAGTACAATCGCGCCGATGGCCCCGAGACGAAGCGCCTACAAAACCCGGAAGGAATACCGCTGGGCTAAAAAAGTAGAACAGCGCGAACACATCGCTAACGCACCTTCTATCCCCGGTGCCATCATCGTCACTTGCATCCTCTGGTTCGCGCTCGTGTTCGGGGCCGCTGCTATCGCCCCGGCTGCCGGGGCAGTCATGGTCTTCGTGGGCATCCCAATCGCCATCATCTTCTATAAGAAGTGCGCTCCGACCATCAATCGGGTTTGGGATACGAAGGCGATAGCCGAGAAGCAGCGCCAGAAGCGCGAAAACCCATGAGGCGCACAGCCAGCTCTCGTCCATGACGCCCGAGGCAGACGCGGCATTGGAGCGGACGCGGCAGGCTATTGAGGATGCTTGCCAAGCTACGACTTCTTGGCTCTCGCAACTCCCTGAGTGGCCTCATCACCCGACGAACGCGTCGGGGACCGTCTCAAGCCATTACGGGCCGACCATCCTGAGTGAGCACGACTGCGGGATGCAGTTCGCCAGGCATCTCAACGAGGTTGGGGTGTCTTGGGAGGACATCCACTTGGAGTTCAGCCCCGGCCAGTGGATGTTTGAGAAGGCCGAGGGGTCCGAGCTGCATCCCAAGCGGATTGACCTGGCTCTCGTCTCCCGAGAGCGCTTGCTGAGCGCGAGCTTCCCAACCCATCTCGGCGGCTTCCGGTTTGACGCGGTGATTGAGTTTGCCTTGGCAAGCAACTATTGGAAGTTCGGGGCCGGGAACAAGCAGGTCATCACGAGCAAGATTGCAGGGGACATCACGAAGGTTCAGGAATACTTGGACTCGGGCCTCGCCGCCAACGGCTTCGTCATCGTGGTTGAGGAGACCGACCACGGGTTCCCGGCGGCTTGGGATGAGCCACTGGACCAGGAGACGGGCGTCAGGACTCGCGTACTACGGCGCTGGCGCTAGCTGCTCGTCAGTCGCCAACAGCTTTTAGACGCCATGCGGGGTTGTTGCGGTACGCCGCGAGAACGCGGGCGCGTGCTGCCTCATCGGAGGGGTGCCCGTAGGTGCTCATCACAAGTGCGCCGCCGTCTGTGTGGCCGAGCTGGACGGCCACATCAGCGTGGCTCACTTCGAGTTCAAGTAGGTGCGTCGCGCAGAAATGCCGAAGCTCGTAGAACGCCATTTTCGGGCGGCCTGCCTCTGTACGGAGCAGTCGCCAGTAGTAGTAGTGCGAAGTCTTGGAGAACCGCCGACCGCAGGGAGCGGTAAAGACATACGGGCTGTCCGCCCGGCGCGGCATAGCGAGGAGCACTTCCTTGGCTTGCGGCGGGAGAACGACGGTCCGCTTTAGTCCGTTCTTGGGCGGAGTTATCTCTCCCGTGCTGCCGAGCGACCGATTGATATGGACTTGGCTTCCTGCGATATCAATGTCGGACCACTTAAGAACGAACATCTCGGCGGGTCGCAGACCGACATACGCGGCGAACAGTATGCAGGCGCGGAAGGTCGGGCCGTACGCCCCGAACAGGCTGAGCGATGTGTCGGCAAGTTCGCGGACCTCGGCCTCGGTGAGCACGCTGAGGTCGCGCCGACCGCGCCGTTGGTCGAGGCGCAGGTTGGCGAATGGGTTGGTGGTGACGCACTCCTCGTTCAGCGCGTCGTTGAACATCGCGCGCACGACCGGAACGCTGCCACGATGCCGGAGCGCCCACTCGCGCGCACGACGCCGGGATATGTCCGACATTTTCACCGAGCCGAAATCGGCGGCGAGCGACTTGACCATATAAGCGTTGTGGCGGTTGGTCGAGGCGCGGGGGCGTTTGTAGTCGCGGAGCCACCGCCTCACGAACTCCGAGACAGTCTCGTCGTTTGACGGGCAGACCCGCATAAACGCTTCGCGCTCGGCCAGCCGCGCCTCCTGGAGGGTGCGGAAGGTACCGACCCAAACCTGCCGCTTTGCGTCGTAGATGCGAACGCCGTATCGGTTGCCACGCTTGTAAATCATGCGTTCGCCTCACTCGGTCGCGCGAGCCACGCCTCGCACTCGGAGAGCAGAAACCGGCGTCGGTTGCCTCGCAGACGCGAAGGCATGCCCTCGCGCACTCGCAGCTCGACCCAGCGGGTCGAGAAACCGAACCATTGAGCAACCTGATGCTTGCTCAACTCCGGCTCCCAGTCTGTGCGGCGCGGAAACGGTATGACGGTGCCCATACCAATACGAGTAGGACCTTTTGAAGGGCTGACCGGGGAAAACCGAACATCTGCCTGATTATACGCGTTCGCATATATCATTTCAAGTGTCCTGGTTCGCGGGCTCGGCGAGGGCAGTCTGTCCATGACCCATACCATCGGGCACTTTGAGGGGCCGACCGGAAACACACCCGGAGTGCCCTGCGTTGCGGGGAACTGTCTGTCCATAACCACACCATCGGGCGTTTTGAGAGGCTGACCGGAAGTACCCCCCGGGAGTGCTCTGATTCGCTGCGTCGCCGAGGGCAGTCTGTCCATAACCCATACCATCGGGCACTTTGAGAGGCTGACCGGAAACACACCAGAAGTGCCCTGCAGGGCTCAGCGAAAGCCGTTGGCCGATAACCTCCGCTCCCGTGACATCACTTGCCGGTGACTTCCTGCGGGAGACCCGCGAGCGACAGGGCGTGTCCCAGGAGGAGCTGGCGCGTCGTGTCGGCTCTCACCAACCACAGGTATCGGCCTGGGAGACCGGCAGGAAGCCCATACAGGTCGAGCAGCTGGCCGCGCTGCTTGAGGCGCTTGGGCTAGAGCTGCGCCTGGGCGCTGAGCCTAAGCGCGGCGAGTAAGGCTCCGGTAGCTCCGGGGCAGCCTGAGCGGAGCGTCTATCCCAAGAGCCCCGCGTCGAACGCAGCAGCCTCAGCCGTGTCAAGGCAACGGAGACTGCGACTCAGCTCGCGCTCGGTCGCCTCGTCGTTGTAAGGCACGCCAGGCGGGGGCTCATCCGCGACGAGAAGGTCGCGCAGCGCCTCTATCTCGGTCTCGAACTCGATTGCTTTCGGCAACCGACGTCGAATTCCCAACCGGCACCACAAAGCCAGCCTGCGGTCGTTAAACGTTGGGGCGATGCCCGTGGGCGTTCTCGCTTTAAGCAGCCAGTAACCAACCTGCTCAAGGCCGGGGACAGCGAGACGTAGCGGCGGCGATGGTTTCATCCTCCGAAAATAGACCCGAGCGTGAATACGCGCGCAGATTTCGCATCGCCTCGGCCATTTTCTCCTCCCCTGCCGTGCGTTCCGGTCGAGCCAAATTTTGCGCCTAAGCTTTTACTTGTCCGCTAATCCCGGCGGACCTTAAGCAAAGAAAGGAGTTGCACTATGACTATGGAAACCGAACCCAAGGTCGTTTTTGTGGATGCAGATTTCTTGCACCCATCGCCGGAGGAATGTGAAGAACTCATCGCCAACGCGGTGATGGCCTACTTCTATAAATACGGTGGGGGGCTCCTCGTCACGCCCGAGGTAGCTTACGAAATGGCTCTGGCGGTAGCGACTAGCGTCGTTGAATACAATGCCTAAGAGAAGCACTGGCGCGGTCATTGACTCGAATATAGGGTCACTGGCCGCGCTAGCGGGGCTGGGTGTTTATCGACAACATGGCTACTACTTACTCGCTTATTCGCATCGCGCTCGCCGCCGCGCGGCTCGTCCGCCCACTTGCCTCCCGGAGCCGCCCTCGCTCGCCCGCTGCGCGGCCTCGTTCGGTCGGCTCCGTCCGGCGCGTTGGCAGACAGCGAGACCTCTCACCCACCTTCGCCCGCCACGAGCAACGCCTGCCGCTTCTTGGAGCCAAGGCTGATGCGTCCTGCCAAGCGCTCTCGCTGATGCTCGCGCTCCGCCAGTAGAAAGCGTCCCGCATGGCCCTCATGGACCAGCCGCCACGGTCCATCGTCCTCGCCGCCGCCGTACCACTCCTCGACGAGACGGCGCTGAGCCTCCGTGAGCTTCAGAGGCCAGCCAGCCGACACACGAAAGGGCCTTATCCGCGTTGCGGCCAGCTCCCCGAGCTGGGAGACACGCGACACCTTCGCCATATACGCAGCAACGACACCCGCCTCCTCCGTTGCCACTCGATAGGTCCCCTTCGTGAAGTACGCCGAGAGCCGCTGTTCGCGGCGAGGAATATCTGTCACCTCGCGTATATCCACAATTCGTCCAAAGCCACAAGCCTCCGCCATCCTGGAGAGCTCGGCTTGCGCAATGAAACCACCGCCTTTGGCGCTGTCAATGAGAAGGAAATGCCCGTGGAGCCGACCAGACTGGGGCTGGACCTCAAGCGCGCAGGCGTAGTCGCCGAGCTTCCCCCGTCGCCGGAGCCGGGGACGGAGCTTGCGAGACCACGCCGCGTAGAAGGCAGCGAAGTCCATGTCGCCGCAACCGTCCGTAAGCGTCATGAAGCGCACACGCGAGCCCCGCTCGGCAGCGGCGCACAGACCGTCCTGGATAGAGACGAGCGCCGCCGCGCGCTTGAGACGAACGCACGATGGACAGGTCCAGCGTTTGCACAGCCTCGGAACGGCCAGCCCGGAGCTGTCCGAGATGGCCCACCAGCCGTCCGTACTCGGACACTCCGGCTCGGGCGCACGCGCGATGGCGCGCGCGTAGTGCAGCTCTAAACGCTCCCGCTGCTCGAACAGACCCGGCTCCAAACCAGCGAGAACGTCCAACTCAACGACGCGTTTCGCATATGGGCCTCCGGCGAACTGCGTTCGCCTCCGGCCCTCAAGTGAAGAGGCCGGGCTTCCCATTGCGTCACGGGGCCCCGAGGAGGTTGGTCTGGCAATGCTTCATGAAGCGACTATGCGCTTCGCACGGAGCGCGCACGCCATCTTTCGCTTCCGGCATCCCGCCGCTGGCTGCTACCGAGTGGTGCCCATCCTGCTACCGAGCTGCTACCGCCTCGCGGGCATCTGAGCCCATCGTCACCGAGCGACGGTTCGCACTTTTCGCAGGTGCTAGGCCAGAAACTGCCTGCAATTGGGCAATTGTGAGGCTCGCGCCCGCCTTGTTCGCATTCCTTCGTATTTGGACTTCTTAGTCGGGGAGACAGGATTTGAACCTGCGACCGCCCGGCCCCCAGCCGGGTGCGCTACCAGACTGCGCCACTCCCCGTGGTGCCTTTCGATTCTAGGGCCAACGCGTGCCCGACGGCGTGCGCCACCTACACCGACGCTTAGCTCAAGAGCCGCCAACCTCCGCCGCACGCCGCATCATCTCATCCTCGGGGATGTCCTCGACGTGCGTGGCCACGTTCCAGCGGTGACCATACGGATCCTCAAACTGCCCGGAACGATCCCCATAGAACTGATCCTCGACCGCTCGCAACGCCTTGGCTCCGGCCTGGACCGCGCGCTCGAACGTGCCATCGACGTCCTCGACATAGACGTGGATCGTCACGGGCGTGCCCCCGACCGACTTCGGGCCTTCGATGTGCATCCCTGGGTTCTCGTCGGCGAGCATGATCACAGCCTCGCCGATCTGGAGCTCGGCATGGCCCACCTTGCCGTCGGGTCCATCCATGCGCATGCGCTCGGTGGCGCCGAGCACGCTCTTGTAGAACTCGATCGCCTCGCCGGCGCCGTCTACGATCAGATACGGCATCACCTGCGGGTAGTCGTCTGGGATTGGCTTGACCATCGTGTGCCTCCTCGCAACGATCATTTAGCGCTCGACGGGAACCGCCGGCGTCCTGACAAGCGGGCGACGGGAATCGAACCCGCCCTAGAAGCTTGGAAGGCTTCTGTGCAACCACAACACTTCGCCCGCGAGCAGGGAACCATCGTACTGTCCCAGCCGCCCACTAAGCTACGCGCGTGCGCCCACGGGCCTTGCTCTTTCTGCTCGCCCTAACCGCAGGCGACTATCTGCTGTGGAAATGGTCGATCGCGGGTAGCCACGACGTCCTGTCGCTGCTCGCCGGTTGCACGCTGGTGCCACTGCTGGCGATCAGCGCCTACCGGCTCGTGCTGGCAGGCGCCAGCCTGTTGTCGTGGGTGGCCCGACGCTCATCAACGGGTGCGCGGGCCAGGCGCGCCTCGAGTGAGATCGAAGTAGCAGAGCGCTCTTCGCATAGCCCCACCGCCGAGTCCGACTCATCCTCCGGCAGGCTGGCGGCCTGAACCGAAGGGCCAACAGTTGACCGGCGAGCAGCGACGGCGCCGGTTGCCGCGCTCCACCCGAGGTCGGCTGACGCTGGTGGGCGCGGTGGTAGTGGCGCTCGCAGGCATCGCACTGGCGGGCTACCTGTATGAGCGCCACCGCACCGGCAACGTCTATCACCCCCACGCGCCGTTCGTACCCCAGGCGGTGACCCCCCAGCTACCTGCGAAGGGTCCGAGCCGCTTCGCGTGGCCGCTGTATGGCTACACCAAGAATCACACGCGCTTCTTTCCCGCCTCAGCACGGCTGCGCCCTCCGTTTAGAACGGTGTGGACGCACGCCGGCAGCGCACTACTCGAGTTTCCTCCGGTCATGTACGGCAACCGCATCTTCCAACTGGGCGACGATGCGGTGATCCACGCGATCGACAAGTACACGGGCCAGCAATTGTGGAGCAGGCCCCTTGGCGCGCTTTCGGCCTCCTCGCCGGCTACGTCCGCCAACACGGTCTACACCACGATCCTGTCGCGCGCAACGGGGTCGCAATCCGGACGGGTGGTCGCGATGAATAGCGCCAACGGTCACATCCGCTGGTCGCGGGACCTGGCTAGCCGTTGCGAGTCCTCTCCCCTGCTCGCCGACGGCAAGCTGTTCTTCGGCACCGAAAACGGCACGGTCTATGCGTTGAGCGCACGCACCGGCGACATCGTGTGGACATATCACGCGGCGGGCGCTGTGAAGGCCAGCCCAAGCCTCTCAAACGGGGTGCTCTACTTCGGCGACTACGCAGGCGATCTGCAAGCGGTGCGGGAGAGCAGCGGGCACAGGCTATGGGTCAGCGGCTCCGGCGGCGCGCTCTTGGGCAGCGGCCAGTTCTACTCAACCGCCGCGGTCGTCTATGGCCGCGTGTTTCTCGGCAACACCGACGGGCGCATCTACGCGTATGACGAGGCCACCGGCAAACTCGACTGGGCGGTGCAAACCGGCGCCTACGTTTACTCCTCGCCAGCGGTCGCCAACACGCCCGGACTCGGCCCCACCATCTACATGGGCTCATACAGCGGCACGTTCTACGCCCTGAACGCACACTCGGGACACATCGACTGGGAATACAACGGGGGTGGGCGCATCTCAGGCTCGGCAACGATTCTCGGGCGGATCGTGTATTTCGCCGATCTCGGCAACCATCACACCTTCGGCCTGGGGATCTCAACCGGGAAAGTCGTGTTCTCTATGAGCGCGGGCTCCTTCGATCCCGTGATCACCGACGATCACTACCTCTACCTGACTGGCAGCACGGGTCTGTATGCGCTCGTACCCCGCACGTCGCGACCCGCAGGAACCGCGGCGGCGGCAAGGGCAAAGAGCGGCGCGGCACGAGCGAGAGCGGGGACGGCAACCGGCGCGAGGGCTATCCCTCACATTCGTCGTCGCGCCCAAGCGCGCGTCCCAGCGAAAAGCTCGCCACCACACGCACAATCCCGGGCTTTCTCGCACTGACGGCAGTCCACCCTCCGGGCGCGGAGGCCACGCAGGCATCGCCGCGAGCGACGGTCCAATAGCGCGTGTAGTGCAATCGCACCAGTGTGCGCCCCGCGCTGGTGAAGCGCATCGTGAACGAGCTGTGGCCGAGCGAAGTCAACACCGCCGGCGCGGATACCAGAGGCGTCGGGCCGAGCACCGCAAACACGCGCCAATGGGCGCTTTTGAACACTTCACGCAGGTACGGCAGCCCTTTGCGAATCAACGCAGCCTCTTCGTCGCTTGAGCCGTCAAGGCGCACGTCGGGTAGCGCCACATAGCTGACAGCGTTGTCATCCAGCCACGCACGATATGCGGACGGAGTGAGATTGCTTTTGAAGAATATTGGGTCGTACTTTGTGTCGAGCTGACGCTCCCACCCGCGCGCAAGCTCGAATTCCGGAGCAAGCAGCGCGGCCTCCCAGTGCGAATGAGTGAACGGAACCTCGATGCGCAACAGCGAGCCACCGTGCGCTCGCAGGAAGCGCTTCAGCGGCGTGTAATAGGCCGCGCCTGTCGACGGATCGCCGATCACCCCAGTGGTCTCCCGCACCGGCCCCCATACGGTCCATGTGAGGATTCCCAGCACCGCCAGCACGACCGCCACCAGCGGTCGCCCGGGCCTTGTGAAACCGTCACGCCCCAATGCGCACAACAGCAGCGGCCCCGCCAAAAGCACCGCATAGCGATCTATGTTGCTGCCCATCGGAGTCGGGATGATCGACAGGACCGTCGCCACCAAATACACATATCCGCCGATCCGCAGCAGCCGCTCCTCGCGCGGCAGTGCATACAGGAACGCAAGCGTCACCGCGAGCGTCGCGGTCACCGAGCTCGCCGCAAACGGCTCCCATCCGCCTTCCGGAAACAGCACTGCTATCGGCAACACCACCACCAGCACCGGTAGCACGAGCGTCAGTCCCGCAAGCGCGCGGCGCGTGACCAATACATGCGTGGCGCCCGCTAGCCCAAGCAGCAACCCGGCGACAGGGCTCGTAGCGGCACACACGACGGCCAGCAGCGCCGCCAGCCAGGGATACTTGCGCAGGAGCGCCAGCACCGCCAGTACCGCGAACGTGACTCCAAGCGCGAACGTCAGCCGCCCGATCCACACGTCCCCAGCAGCGGCCACCGCGAAGCACACCGCGCCCAAGCGCGCAGCCGATCCAAACACGGTGAGCACGATCCGCTCGAATGCAAATGTGGAGAGGAGCACCGCGAGCGCGCCGACGATCCGCATCCCCGCCAGCAATGCGGCCCACGGGAACACGAGGCTGTACCCGGGCAGATGGTGACCGCCGTACCAGTTGTTGTCCCATACCGTGAGTCCCGAGCTTTCAAACAGGCTCGCGCGGTATGCCTGCGCCGCCAGGTCCGGTGAGCGGGGGGCAAGCAGCAGCCACACTCCCACGAGCACGGCCGCCGTCGGTAGCGCAAGCGAGACGCGCGTGCTCGCAAACCACGTTCGCGCCGATCCAAGCGGGGACCCTCGCCCCGCGAGCGCTTGACTGTCGACAGAGCTCAAGCGGCCCAGTATGGCGAGACCGGCGACCAGGCCCGCCGGCTAACGCTCATCCGCCGCGGTGCCACATGCACCGGAACAGCAACTATGCGACCGTGGGATTGGCCGGGACTTGGCTCGCTACCTGGCCAAGCCCCGGCACACACGCGAGTCGATCTCATATGGACGAGTCGCGCGCTTGTATCGCTAAGAACAGCCCAGCCCGCCAGAAGTCGCGTTCCGCGCAAAGAGCGCCGGTAGCCGATAATCAGCGCCGATGATCGCCGTCCACTGGAACACTCGCCGATGACACGCCGTCCGATGACACGCCGTCGAGACCGGCACGCCCCTACGTCCGCGCTCGCGCGTGGGCGTGAGCGCATGGCACGCAGCGCCATCGCACCGACGTCGCTCGCGCCTCGGTGTAGGCATCCTGGACGTCGAGCTTTCCTGCGGGCTTCACTCGCGCTCGCGGCGCTAGCAGGCATAACGCTCGCCGCCGGATGTGGCACGGTGCACCCCCCGCCACTCACCAGCGCGGCGCTCGCCGAAGCTCAAACTTTTCCTTACTACAAGCTCTATTGGACCGGCCCACGCTTTGCCGGTAGTCCGCTCGCGGCGGTGGATGGGCTGAAGAACTACAGCGCCGGGATCGGCGACAGCATCTACTACGGCGACTGCGTCAGCGGCAAGGGACTGCTCGGCGGGGGCGGCAGCTGCCTGCTGCCGCTACAGGTCACGACGGTCATCTACGGACTGCACTCAAACAGCGCGCTCGGAGCACAGCGCAACATCCTCGTGCGAGGCGTGCCCGCGACGATCTTCAACGAAGAAAACTCGATCGAGCTCTACAGCGGGCGCACGGCAATCGACGTGTTCTCAGACTCGCTCGCCCACGCACTGCTTGCCGCGAAGCAGTTGCGACCGCTCAACGCACCCGGCTCGACGAGCGCCAACCTCCCCCCGCCCGTCTACTGCCCGGGGCTCTCGGGTCCCGAATCGCACCAACTTCACGAAGCTATGCAACGCCTCCCCGGCCACCCCTGCCAGAAGGCGCAGGCAGCACTCGCCGCAACCGAACGCGTAGCGCAGTCGGCAAGCTCCCATTAGGAGGCTTGCGCTCAACTTCCGGCTGGACTGCCGGTCGCCGCTTTCACCGGCTCGCCGATTTCACGGCGCATGCCAAAGAACGCGACCGAGCCGATCACCGCCGGGACCCACAGCGAGATCGCGCGGTAGACGATGACCGCCGCCACCGCCTCCTTGACGGGCCGCACATGGAACAGCACCAGCATCCCGATCAGGCCGCCTTCGACCGCGACCAGGCCAGCTGGGATCGGGATTGAGTTGCCCATCAAGCCGACCAGATAGGCCATCGCGACGACCCAGAACGTTGGCGCCGGCCCGAACGCGCGCAGGCTCACGTACAGCACGAGTGCGTCAAACAGGCAATAGCCGACCGCCCCCAGCAGACGCCAGTCGTGGCGGTAGATCAGCCGCAGCGCGCCGCGCACACCGTCGCTCACGGCCACAAGCGCCACGTGTAGCCGTCCGCTACTCAGCCGGCCGTGCGCGAGTCGGCCCGCCAGCGCGGCGACGGCCAAGGTCGCTGCGATCGTCGCGAGCGCGAGCGCCGCCGGCAGCAGTGTCAGCAGCGCGTTGCGCGAGCCCGGCAGCACGCCGAGCCACATCAACACACCGATCACGGCCACCGCGGAGACATTCACGGCGCTGCTCAGAACGAACATCAGCACCGAGCGCCTTGCGATCCGCTGCACTGACACGCCCTTCGTGCGCAGCACCCACGCGCCGAGCGCGATCCCGCCGAGGCCGCTGACCGACACAACCGAATTGACCGCCAGCTCAGATAGCGACAGCCGCCTGCTGAAGCGCCGCTCCATCTTGAACACCAGCTCGAACAGGATCACGTAGCCGGCGCAGGAGAGCAACTCGAGGCCGATGCCGGCGGCAACCCACGCAGGCTTGGCGTCGGTGATCAACTCACCCGTCGAGCGCAGTTTCGGGACAGCCAGCAGTAGTGTTGCGATCAGGACGAAAAAGATCGCAAGGCTGATCAGGCCATTGCGCAGCTTGCGCGATTCGTTTGCGATGCCGCCGTTCTCATTCGACGACACCGGGTCATGCTCGTCCGTGCGAACCGCCTCGGCGGTGTCATCTGCGACGATTCTTCGCATCCTCTTCGGCCCCGATCGTATGTTCCCTGCGCTACCGTCACCTTAGCCTCCGTCTCTGCAGTATCCGAGTCAGTGGGCTATCAAAACGACATGGCAGAGCCTGCGCGCATACTCGTCGTCGACGACGAGCCCGCTGTCCAGCACGCGCTCTCGCGCGCACTCACCCTCGAGCGCTATGAGGTGGCTCTCTGTGGAGACGGCGGGGACGCACTGGAGCGCATGGCCGACGGTTCCTACGACGCGGTGATCCTCGACGTGTCGATGCCCGTGCTCGACGGCCTGGAGGTTTGCAGACGAGTGCGCGAGGGCGGCGATCGCACACCGGTGCTGATGCTCACCGCGCGTGAGCAGGTCGACGATCGCGTCGCGGGCCTGGACGCGGGTGCCGACGATTACCTGATCAAGCCGTTCGCACTGCGTGAGTTGATGGCACGCGTGCGCGCTCTTCTGCGCAGGGCCGACGAGAGCGACCAGGAGGAGACCCTGTCCTTCCACGATCTGCGTCTGGACCGACTCGCACACGAGGCCTGGCGAGGCGAGCGCTCGCTGAATCTGACACGCACCGAGTTTCTGTTGCTCGAGCTATTCCTGCGCCACCCCAAGCAGGTCCTGACGCGCTCGATCATCTTCGAGCACGTTTGGGGATATGACTTCGGCTCGAGCTCCAACTCACTGGGGGTCTACATGGGCTATCTGCGACGCAAGACCGAGGCCGGCCAGGAGACGCGCCTACTGCATACGGTGCGCGGCGTCGGCTACGTGTTGAGATCGTGACCAGCTTGGCGGACACGATCTCCAGACGAGCGTGCGGATGAGCTTCCAGCGGCGCATAACGCTCGTCTCGGCGTCGGCGGTAGCGATCGCCGTGGTGCTTGCCTCCGCGCTCACCTACCTGCTCGTCTCTCACCAGCTGCGCGGGCAGATCGACAGTCAGCTGCGCACCCGCTCCGCCGGTTTGCGTCTGATCGCCAGCAACGCGCCCGGCGCTCTCAGCGCACGCGACGAGGCCTATTTGAAGCGAGTCCTCTCACACCCGGGAAGGCCGCGGCCACCGGCCACCACAGACGGGGACAGCTCACAGCTAGGCGCGCTACTGGCTCCGCCCCCAAACGCCGGCGACTCCAGGAACTCCAATGGACAAGGCTCCGGGCCGAGCGCCACCGCGCTGCCGCATGACCCGTTCGTCAACATCTCTCCCCACCCCGGCGAGGTACGCGGCTACCAGCAGCTGATCGACTCAGCCGGGAAGGTCCTGTTCCGTTCCTCCTCAAACGTTACTTTGCCGAGCGACTCGCGGACACGCACTCTCGCGAGCAAGGGCGGGCACTCGTTCTTCAGTGACGCACGCGTCGACGGCATCGAGCTGCGTATTCTCAGCGAGGCATTGCGGCCCGGCTACGCGGTCCAGTTCGCCCAGCCCCTCACCGAAGTCGACCACCTGCTGAGGCACCTGCGGCTGATCCTGCTGCTGATCGCGCTCGCCGGCATCGCGCTCGCCGCACTGCTGGGGCGGCTCGTCGCACGCGCCGTGGCGCTGCCCGTGCGTCGCCTTACGCGGGCTGCCGAGCATGTCGCGCGCACAAGCGACCTGTCCGAGCGGATCGAGCCCGCGGGGGAAGATGAGATCGGGCGCCTGGCGGAAAGCTTCAACGCGATGCTGGACACGCTGCAACGCTCGATGAGCGCACTTGACGCCTCGGTGCACGCCCAGCGCCAGCTCGTGGCCGACGCATCCCACGAGCTGCGCACACCCGTGACGAGCCTGCGCACGAACATCGAAATCCTGGGACAGGAGCCCGACATGGCACTCGAGGAGCGCCAGCGGATGCTCGGCGACGTGATCGAGCAGATCGAGGAGCTAACGCTGCTGATGAACGACCTGATCGAGCTCGGCCGTGGCGAGCAACCGCGCGGCGGCAGCGAGGACGTGCGCCTCGATCTGATCGCTGAGGAGGCGGTCGAGCGCGCGCACCGCCACTCGCCGGAGACGCCTTTCGACATCGAGCTGGATCAGGTGGTCCTGGCCGGCGAGCCGGGAAGGCTCGCCCGCGCGATCAACAACCTGCTCGACAACGCCGTCAACTACAGCCCACCGGGAAGCCCGGTCGAGATTGCCGTGCACGGCGACGAGCTCACCGTGCGCGACCACGGTCCAGGCATCTCAGCCGCCGATCTCCCCCACGTCTTCGACCGCTTCTACCGCGGCGCCGAGGCGCGCGGGCGCCCAGGCTCGGGCTTGGGTCTTGCGATCGTACGCCAGGTCGCCGAACAGCACGCCGGCAGTGTCAGTGCCCAAGCCGCACCTGGGGGAGGCACGCTGATGCGTCTACGACTACCCGGAGCGGGACCGGTTGAGTCATTGCCAACACTCGACACCGAGTTGCATGCCGCGCACTAGACGTGTCTCAAAACCTGCAGTGCTTCCGCATGTGCTCATGGACAAGCTGGGTGCCGCGGGATGTCGCTGGAAGCACCGCTCTTGGCGCGAGCGGCTCGCGCATACGCTCGCCCCTCCGCGCGGAAAGCCGCCGGCGTCAGGCCATAGCGGCGACGAAACGCCTTCGCGAAATGGGGAGCCTGGCGAAAGCCGACCAGCCTGGCGACGTCGCGCACGGAGATCGCCGGCTGCTCGATCAGCAGTTGGGCTGCGACACTCAGGCGGCGGCTGAGCAGATCCTCGCGGAAGGTCCGCTCGCCGAACTGCGCATAAGCGCGAGACACTTGGCGCGGCGAGCTTGCCAGCGCACGGGCAACCTTCTCAAGCGTCAGCGGACCTCTGTAGTGGCGCGCGATGACAACGCGGGCTTGCAAGTACAGACGACGGCGCTGCTCGATCGTGGAGGCACGCATGCTTCCTTATCCGACCGACAAGCCCGACCGGGACCACGCTCGTCGAAGCTACGCGCGAGCGCTCATTCGAGCCACCCCACGGCAGCTAAGACCAGCCACGCCCTCAACCGGCGTAGCTTCTTGCCACCCGCTCGACCTCGGTGCGGTAGGAGCCACCGAACAGCACCGCATGCACAAGCAACGGCAGCAGCTGCCACAGACCGACGCGCTCGCGCCATCCGTCGGCCAGCGGCGTCAGCTCCTCATAAGCAGCAAAGACGCGCTCAGAAGGAGCGCCGAACAAGCGTAGCATCGCCAGATCCACCTCGCGGTGCCCGCCATAGGCAGAGGGATCGATCAGCCAGGGACGTCCCTCGCTGTCGGCGTAGACGTTGCCGCTCCAAAGGTCGCCATGCAAACGCGCAGGAGGCTCGGCGGGCCCGGCCAGCTGCTCGAGCCGTTCGCACACGCGCTCGACCGCCGCCACGCCGGAGCCGGACAGCGCGCCCCGCTCGGCGGCGATGCGCGCGAGTGGCAGCAGACGGCGCTCGGCGTAGAAGGAGACCCAGTCCTCGCTCGGCTCGTTGGGCAGGCGCAGCGAGCCGATCCTCGCCTGCACCCCCAAGCGCTCGCCGAAGCCCGGATCGCCGAAGTTGGGCGACCCGGCCGCATGGGTCCTCGCCAGGCCGCGCCCCAGCTCCTCGGCACCCTCCGCGCTTAGCCGTCCCGGCTGCACCCATTCGAGCGCCAGATAATCCTCAGCCACCTCGATCACTGCGGGCACCCGTAGCGCGCCAGGTTCGGCCAGCCATTCCAAACCAGCCGCCTCCAGCGCATACTCACCTTCGCCAGCGTCGGTGCGGGTCTTGACGAACGCGTCCTCTCCGTTCAAGCGCACATGCCAAGCCTCGTTGATATCGCCACCGCCCACGCGCCGCGGCTCGGTCGCTTCCGCCGGCAAGCTCATGCTTGCTCACCCGCCCTCGCTGCCGAGCTCACAGCGTCTCAGAGGAGCGCACCTGCGCGAGCAACCCCTCACACGCGGCCTGCACCTGGTCGAGCACGATCTCAAAGCCACGCTCGCTGTCGTAGTAGGGGTCGGGCACGTCCAGATCGGGCAGACCGGCGCTGGCAGGATCGAACTCGCGCAGCAGCCTGACCTTCTCCCGCGCCCCCTCATCCGGCGCCAGTTGGCGCAGCGCGTGCTGGTTTGAACCGTCCATCGCAAGGATCAAGTCAAAGCGCTCGAAGTCCTCCGCGCGCACTTGGCGCGCAGCGCCCTCGAGCGCGATGCCACGCGCGCGTGCGGCCTCGCTAGCACGCTGATCCGGCGGCTCGCCCACATGCCAAGCCCCAGTCCCAGCGCTGTCGAGCACGATCGCATCTTGCAAGCCGGCTTCCGCGACGAGCTGGCGCATCACACCCTCCGCGGTCGGCGAGCGGCAGATGTTGCCAAGACACACAAACAGGATGTGCATTACGCGCGGTACATCGAGGGAACGCCCATCCAATCCAAAAAAATAGCCGCCCACCGAACCCCGATGGGAATGCTGTGCGAGACGGGCACGCTACTCATCGCCGATCTCCAATACCGCCAGGAACGCCTCCTGGGGCACCTCGACGCGTCCGACTTGCTTCATGCGCTTCTTGCCCTCCTTCTGCTTGCCCAGAAGCTTCTTCTTGCGCGAGATGTCGCCGCCGTAGCACTTGGCGATCACGTCCTTGCGAAACGCCTTGACGGTCTCGCGCGCGATGATGTGCGAGCCGATCGCCGCCTGGATCGGCACGTCGTACTGCTGGCGCGGAATGCGCTTGCGCAGCTTCTCTGTGAGCGTGCGACCCATGTCGTAGGCCTTCTCGCGGTGCACGACCATCGACAGCGCGTCCACGGTGTCACCGGCGAGCAGTACGTCGAGCTTGACGAGGTTCGCGGGCTTCATGTCGCTCAGCTCATAGTCGAGCGAGGCGTAGCCGCGTGTGCGCGACTTGAGCTGGTCGAAGAAGTCGAGCACAATTTCCGCGAGCGGCAGGTCATAGCTCATCTGCACGCGCTCGGGCGAGAGGTAGTGCATGCCCGCCGGCTCGCCTCTGCGTTCCTGACACAGCTCCATGACCGCCCCCACATACTCGCGCGGGGCGATCACCTGCGCCTTGATGAACGGCTCGCGGATCTCGGCGATCGTGCCCGGATCAGGCATGTCCGAGGGATTGTGCACCTCCAACTCCTCGCCATTGGTCAACGTCACATCGAACTCGACGGACGGCATCGTCGCAAGCAGCTCCAGGTCGTACTCGCGCTCCAGGCGCTCGCGCACGATGTCCATGTGCAAGAGCCCGAGGAAGCCGCAACGGAAACCGAAGCCAAGCGCGTCCGATGTCTCCGGCTCCCATGACAGCGCCGCATCGTTGAGCGTCAGCTTCTCCAAAGCATCGCGCAGGTCGGGATAGCGGTCGGAGTCGATCGGGAACAGGCCGCAGAACACCATCGGCTTGACCTCCCTATAGCCTGGCAGCGGCTCGGAGGTGCGCTTCTCACCGTGCACCGTCGTTGTCAGCGTGTCGCCCACACGCAGGTGCGTCACGTCCTTGATACCCGTGATCAGATACCCCACCTCGCCCGCCGCGAGCTGCTTGACCGGCGTCATCGTCGGCGAGAAGAAGCCAATGTCGTCGATCTCCGCGTGCGTCCCGGCCGCCATCGCCCGGATCGCCTCTCCCTTTCTGAACACCCCATCGACCACTCTGATGTAGGCGATCACGCCCCTGTACTGGTCGAACTCCGAGTCGAAGATCAGCGCACGCGGCGGCGCATCCGGGTCACCCGACGGCGGCGGCACGCGCCGCACCAACTCGTCGAGCACCTCCGCCACGCCCGCGCCTGTCTTGCCGCTGATCTCAAGGATCGCCTCCTCCGGCTCGCCGATCAGCTCGGCGACTTCGCCGGCCACGCGCTCGGGCTCGGCGCCGGGAAGATCGATCTTGTTCAGGCAGGGAATCAGCTCCAGCCCGGCCTCGACGGCCAGATAGGTGTTTGCCACAGTCTGCGCCTCGACACCTTGGGAGGCGTCCACGACCAGCAGCGCCCCCTCGCAGGCAGCAAGCGAGCGCGACACCTCATACGTGAAGTCCACGTGGCCGGGCGTGTCGATCAGGTGCAGTTGATAAGTCTCCCCGTCGGAGGCCGTGTAGGCGACCTTCACCGCCTGCGCCTTGATCGTGATCCCACGCTCGCGCTCAAGGTCCATCGAGTCCAGCACCTGCGCACGCATCGCCCGCTCGTCCACGGCGTGCGTCAGCTCGAGGATGCGGTCCGCCAGCGTCGACTTGCCGTGGTCGATGTGGGCGATGATCGAGAAGTTGCGGATTCTGGATTGGTCCATGGGGGTCCAAACTGTAGAGGCGATAGCCTTATAGGTCCGGCGGATCGCCTACTCAACCAGAGCCCTTGGGTTCAACCGGGCCACGCACCAACCTTGTGTTGATGGCCAGTCCCGGTGGTTGGGAGTGTCATAGCCGCCCAGGCATAGACACGTATTAAGTCCTGGGACGTAGTAGTAACCCGGTGATCTTTGTCCGGACCAGGGCCGGGAGGGCGAAAGCCTTCTCGGCCCTTCTTCGTCAGGCCCGGCCCAGCTGGGCCATGATCAAGCGTTGCACCTGGCGGGCCTCGGGCACGCTCATCACGAGCACCGCCCGCGAGTACACCCATAGTCCCGCGAGCGCTGCCGCGCCGACGCTAATGATCTGCGCCGGCAGTGACACGCCGAGCAACGCGTCGAGCAGGTACCAAACCGCGTAGGACACGCCCGCGAGCAGCGCCGAGGCGGTGCACACGCGCACGGTAATCATCGTCGTGCGCGCCCCTTCGAGGCGTCCGTTGAAGCCGATCCGCACGCGCCGGGCAAGCAGCGCGGTCATGACGACGTTCGCCACAAGCGTCCCGATCACGAGCCCCGCGATACCCAGCGGCTTGTAGAGGCTAAGGCTGACGATGATGTCCACGATGATGTTTATCCCAGCGAGGCCGGTGGGTATCCAAGGCCGGCGCACGGCGAAGAACGTGCGCGTGAGCAACAGGTTGAGCCCGCCGAAGGGCAGGCTGAAGGCGAACCAGAACAACGCGATCGACACCAGATGCGTGGACTGCGCATCGAATTCGCCGCGCTGGAAGAGCAACCGTACGATCGGGGTCGCCAGCACCGCCATGAACGCCGCCGACGGGATCAAGAGCAGGTTGATTTGGCGCATCCCCGAGGCCACGGTGCTGCGCATCGCACCCATGTCCTTGCGCGAGGCCATGCGACTCATTGTCGGAAACAACACGGTCGCGACCGCCACGCTGAACATGCCCTGCGGCAGCATGTACACGCGAAACGCGTTTTCGATCGCGCGTGGCGCTTCGTCGGAGACGAGCGTGCCGAAGGCCGAGTTGATGAGCTGGTCCAGGTTGACGATCCCCAGTCCGATCGTCACCGGCATCATCAGCAGGAACACCCGGCTCACGCGCGGGTCGTGCCAATCGATCGTCATATGCAAGCGGAAGTCGATCCGCGCGAGCGCACCGAGCGCCATCAGCATCTGCACACCCGTCGCCACCAGCACGCCGATCGCGAACGCATAGATACCCGCTTCGCCGTGGAAGTGGGGATGCAGCACGACGAGGAACACGATGATGATCACGTTCCACACCGCCGGCGAGATCGCCTGGAGCGTGAAGCGGTCGTAGGACTGCAATATGCCGAGTAGCAGTCCAGTGAGGCCCAGGAGCAGTACGACCGGAAACAGCACCTGCGAGAGTCCGACGGTCAGCGACACCGTCGAGGGCAGGAACTTGGGGCCCGTAAACAGCGGCATGATCGTGCCGGCGGCAAGAATGAAGAAGGCCGTGACCACACTGAGTGCGATCAGCAGGATCCAGAACAGCGTCGATGCCAGCCTGAACGCCTCGCGCTTCTTACCCTGCTGCAGCAGGTCGGTGAACACGGGCACGAACGCCGCCGACAGCGCCGCGTTGGCGAACAGCTGCGCGACGAAGTTCGGCACCAGGAAGGCGATCGTGTAGGCCGACGCCGCGGCGCTGGTGCCGAAGTAGCTCGCGAACGCGATCTCTCTGAGCAGCCCCACGATCCGCGAGAAGCCGGTCACGACCGAGAACATCGCGGTGTTGCGCGCGATGCTGTTGGCAGGCCCCGGCCCCGCCACCTCCTCCCCCGTCTCAGAGCTCACAGCCACGGGGCGCTATAGTACGGCGCTGCGCGGCGCGCCCCGGTAGGCTACTCGGGCCGCAAGCGTCTCTTCACATGGCCAACATCGCATCCCAAAAGAAGCGCATCCTACGCTCCGAGCGCGAGCGCTTGGAGAACCGCCAGTACACCTCGGCGATCAAGACCTACTTTCGTCGCCTGGAAACGCTTGCCAATGAGAGTGACTCAGAGGCCACCGAGGCCGAGCACCGCCGCCTTGTGCGCACGATCGACAAGGCCGTCAAGCGCGGCGCCTTGCATCGCAACACCGGTGCGCGCAAGAAGTCCCGCGCAGCACGTGTTGCCGCGGGCAAGTCCTAGACGGCTCAGCTGGCCACAGCGAGGATTGCTCGCATTGCGAGTGTGTCCTCTTCAAGCGACGAGAGCGAAGTGCGCGCCTCGCTGAGTGGGGCTCCCCCGCGCGTGTCCAGTTCGAGATCGGCGATCCGACAGATCGCTACGCGCAGCTGCTCAGGCTCGGTGCGGGCCACGTCGGCGATGAAGCGGTCGGCCGCGCGCGGGGGCATCCGCAGGCTACGCTTGATCTCCGCGGGCGCCTCGCCGGCCTGGATGCGCACAGCCACGCCCTCCGCGTCGCGCAAGCGCTGGGCCATCAGGTACACGAGCCCGGACAGGCGCTCGCCCTGTGAGCGCAGGCGCAGGTAGCAGCGCACCGCTTCGCCCGCGTCGCCTCCCACAAGTGAGTCGGCGAGCGTGAACGCACGGTGGACGGTGGAATGAGCGGACTGCTCCTCGATGTCCTCCGCGCTGACCTTGATCGAGCTCTCACTCTGCTCGGTGGCAAGCGCTAGCTTCTCTAGCTCGCGCAGCAGCCGCTGCTGGCGCTCGCCCACCTGTGCCACAAGCGTCTTTGCGGCAAACGCGTCGAGTGAGAGGCCAAGCCGCTTTGCCTGCTCGCGCACCCACGCCGCGAGCTCCCAAGGCTTGATCGTCGCCTCGGCCACGATCTGGCCTTTCGCCGCCTTCACAGCACCATGTAGCGCGGCCGGCGCCTTACTGCGACCCTCCTCACGGGCGAAGAAGGCGATCGTCGTGTCCAGCGCCATCGCGGCCATCGCCGGCTCGATGTGCTCGGAGACCTCGGCCTCCTTGAAACGCTCAGCCCCGTCCACCACGATCACGCGCGTGCCGATCGCAAAGGTCATCGTCGAGAGCACGAGCGCCACCCCTTCGGGCGTGCCCGCATCACCGGCGAGGACCTCCACGCTGCTTGCGTCGCCGTCGGATTCGGCCAGCGACTTCAAGCGCGAGCGGCGCTCACCGATCGCGCCGTGATCGTCGCCATGGATCAGGTAGGCGGGCTTGAGGGCGGGCATTGATGCCGAGTCTAGGCGAGCGCTCCGACGCTGCCAGCAACGGCGGTGGTGATGGCGCTATCCCGCCAGACATTCGGCGCTGTAGCGGTCAAACTCGGCCGCACCAGGCTCAGCTAAGGGAAATCACCTATATGTGTCCCCCCGCACACTAAGTAACCTGCCGGAGCAAGAAACTGGCCAGACAGCCAAACAGCCGAGACGCCGGGAGACCACCCATGCAGACCACTATGTTGAAACTGGACCGTTGGCTACGCCGTCGTCGCGGGCTCGTGATTGGAACATGGCTGGTGCTCGTGCTGGCCGCCGTGCCGTTCGCCGCGAAACAGAGCGACCACCTCTCTAGCGGCGGCTATGCGATCCCCGGATCTCAGTCGCAGCGATTCGTGGCGCAACTTCCCAAGATCTCGGCGGGGGCCCCGCACGGGCTGCTTGCCGGTGTGCTGGAGGCGAAAGCAGGCGCGAGCGCCGCGGAGATGACCCGGGCGCTCGCCAAGCTCGACGCCGCCGCGGCCGGCGCGGCCAACGTGAGCCTGTCCCCCATCGTGCGCGCACAGGCACAGCGCGCGATCGACGCCGCCGGCGCCCGCCAGCGCACGCTGGTGGTGCCGCTCACGCTGAGCGTCAACGAAGAAGGCGCCGGCAATGTCGCCACCGAACTACGCCGGCGCCTTGACTTGAACGGCCCGGACAGCGGCGCGGTGGAGTTGCATCTGGTCGGCCAGAACGCACTTTGGGCGGGACTCCAGGATCTCAGCAAGAAGGATCTGGCGACCGCCGAGAAGATCGGATTTCCGATCGTGGCCTTGATCCTCGTGGCGGTCTTCGGCTCACTGATCGCGGCAACGCTGCCACTCGCACTCGGAGCCGTATCTGTCTTGATCACCGGCGCGATCATCTACTTCCTCTCGCTGACGATGGAAATGTCGGTGTTCGTGACGAACATGGCGTCGATGATCGGGATCGGCGTCGCGGTCGACTACTCGCTGTTCGTGTTGGCTCGCTACCGCCAGGAGATCAGTGCGGGCGCCGATCCGGAGCGTGCACGTGCCACCGCGCTCGCGACCTCCGGAGTGGCCGTCATCTTCTCCGGGGCCACGGTAGTGACGGCGCTGCTTGGCCTGTACATCGTGCACGCAGCCGCCATCCGCTCGATGGCCCTTGGAGCGATCGTGGTCGTCGCTGTCTCGGTGCTGGCCGCCTCGACGCTGTTGCCCACTATCATCTCACTGTTGGGTGCGCGCACCCACGCACGTGGGCGCATGTTCGCCTGGATCTCCGGCAGGATGCCCAGCCCCAAGAACTTTTGGGAGCGATGGACTGCACTTGTAACCCGCCGTCCGGCTCTGACCGCCGCCACAGCGGCGATCGTGATGCTCGCACTGGCGATGCCAGCACTGAAATTGCACACCGCCGACGGCGCGCTGCGCCAGTTCCCCAAGGGCAACGAGACGCTGCGCGGCTTCCAGGCCGCCGCGGCAGTGGAGGGCCCGGGGGCGAGCAGCCCGATCGAAGCGATCGTTCCGGCGAGCGAGGCCACGCGGGCGCGTGCGGTAATGGCGGCCGACCCGGAGATACGCAGCATCGCGACGACGATCGTCTCGAGGAACGGCGCTGAAGTGCTGATCCGCGCGATCCCGCACCACGACGGCGAGTCATCCCAAGGCCAGGAAGCGGTGAAGCGCCTGCGAGCGAACCTGCCCGCGGGCGCGCTGGTCGGCGGCACAGCAGCCTATCTGAGCGATTACCACATAGAGGTGATGGGCTCGATGTGGAAGGTGGCCCTGTTTGTGATGTGCGTGACCTTCTTCGTGCTGATGATGCTGCTGCGCTCGATCGTCCTACCGCTGAAGGCGGTCGTCATGAACCTCCTGTCGGTTAGCGCCGCCTATGGCGTGTTGACGCTCGTGTTCGGCACGGTGGAAACGTTGATCCCGCCGCTTGTGCTGGCGGTCGTGTTCGGGCTGTCGATGGACTACGAGGTCTTCTTGCTGAGCCGTATCCGCGAGCGCTATGCCGCTACGGGCGATACGCGTCGAGCGGTCGTCGAAGGACTGTCGGCGAGCGCACCCACGATCACGAGCGCCGCTTTGATCATGGTGTGCGTGTTCAGCGTGTTCGCGCTGACAGGCGTGCCGTCGATCAAAGAGCTTGGCCTCGGCTGCGCGCTTGCGATTGCGATCGACGCAACGATCGTGCGTCTCGTGCTCGTGCCTACGGCGATGGAGCTGTTTGGCAAGTGGAACTGGTGGTTGCCGCACGGTGTGGCGCGCGTACTACCGGACACCTCGATCGAGGCACTTGGGCAGCACGCGGTAAGTGCGATGAAGGTGGGCGAGCGCCGGTCGGCTATGGCAACCGACTGACCGCGACCACGATCTCGTTGCCGCGTCGATCTAGCGCACTACGAGATTGACAAGCCGTCCCGGGACGACGATCTCCTTGACGATCTCGCGCCCGTCGATGTGCGTGAGCACGTTGGGCGCTGCAAGGCACAATGCCTTGAGCTCCTCCGCGGTGGCGTCGCTGGAGGCTTGCACGCGGTCGCGCAGCTTGCCGTTGACCTGGCACACCAGCTCGTACTCGTCGCGTTCGAGCATCGCCGGGTCGGCTTGCGGCCAGGGTTGCTCCCACACGCGCTGGCCGGTGAGCATCTCGTAGACGTCCGAGGAGAGGTGCGGGGCGAACGGGAACAGCAGCGAGGCGGCTGTGGCGAGCCCAAAGCGGAGCGTCCCCACCTGCAGCGCGTCGCGCATGCGCGAGCAATCGTTGAGGAGCTCCATCACAGCGGCGATGGCGGTGTTGAAGCCGAAGCGGCGCATGTCTTCGGAGACCTTCTCGATGGCCCAGTGGGCCTTGCGCACCAGCTCAAGGTCCTCGCCCTGGGGGGCACCGTTGCCACCGAACCCTCCGGCCGAGGCAAGCGGATCGACGCCTCCGCGCTCGGCGGTGTCCGCCGCCAGTCGCCACAGTCGCGAAAGAAAGCGGTGGACTCCCTCGACGCCCTCGTCTGACCAGTCGGCGTCCTGGTCGGGGGGCCCGACGAACAGGATGTAGCAACGCGCGGTGTCGGCGCCGTAGCGATCGACGATCGAGGCGGGAGAGACGACGTTGCCCTTGGACTTGCTCATCTTGGCGCCGTCCTTGGTGACCATCCCTTGCGTGAACAGCGCCTGGAAGGGCTCCTGGAAGTCGAGTCGGCCGAGATCGGCGAGGGCCTTGGTGAAGAAGCGCGCGTACATGAGGTGCAGAATCGCGTGCTCCACCCCGCCGATGTACTGGTCGACCGGCATCCACTGGCGCAGCGCGGCCGGCTCCCAGGCGGCTTCGGCATTGCGTGCGTCGCAGTAGCGCAGGAAGTACCAGCTGGAGTCCACGAAGGTGTCCATCGTGTCGGTCTCCCGCCGTGCGGGCCCACCGCAGGCGGGGCACTCGGTGGCGACCCAGTCCTCGGCGGCGGCCAGCGGTGAGCGTCCGTGGGGGGCGTAGTCCTCGATGTCGGGCAGCACCACTGGGAGCTGCTCGGCGGGGACGGGTTGCAGCCCGCAGTCCTCGCAGTAGACGATCGGGATCGGGCAGCCCCAGTAGCGTTGGCGTGAGATCAGCCAGTCGCGCAGGCGGTAGTTGACGGACGCGTGGCCCTTGCCCTCGCGGTCGAGCCATTGCACGATCGCGCGCAGCGCCTCGCGGTTGCCCATGCCGTCGAAGTCGGGGTGGGAGCTCACTAGCGGACCGTCGCCTAGATAGGGAAGCCCACCCTCCCACCTACCCTCCCGACCTTGCTCGCCTGCCTGCGCCCCGTCATGGGGTGTGCCCGCGAGGGCGTCTCCCCCATCCTCCGGCGGGGTGGGTGGGCCTTCAATCACACGCCGGATCGGCAGGTCATAGGCGCGCGCGAACGCGTAGTCGCGCTCGTCGTGGCCGGGGACGGCCATGATCGCGCCGGTGCCGTACTCCATGAGCACGTAGTCGGCGACGAACATGGGGATCTGCTCGCCGTTGACGGGGTTGGTGACGGTGCGTCCGAGCGCGACGCCGGTCTTGGGCTTCTCGATGGAGCCGCGTTCCTCACCGGACTCGGTGAGCGCGTGGTTGATGTAGTCGCGCACCGCTTGCTCTTGGGGGGTGCCCCGAACGAGTCGCTGCACGTCGGGGTGCTCGGGGGCCATCACGAAGAAGGTGGCGCCGAACAGCGTGTCGGGGCGCGTGGTGAAGACGGGGTAGTCGATGCCGAGCTCCTCGCAGCGGAAGGTGACCTCCGCCCCCTCGCTGCGTCCGATCCAGTTGCGCTGCATCGTCTTCACGTGCTCGGGCCAGTCGATCCCGTCGAGGTCGCCGAGCAGGCGCTCGGCGTAGTCGGTGATGCGAAAGAACCATTGCTCGAGCTGCTTGACTTCGACGATGGCCCCGCAGCGCTCGCAGCAGCCGTCGACGACCTGCTCGTTGGCGAGGACGGTCTGGTCGTTGGGGCACCACTTGACCGCGGCCTCACGCCGGTAGGCGAGGCCCGCCTTGAATAGCTCAAGGAAGATCCATTGCGTCCAGCGGTAGTAGGAGGGTTCGTGGGTGCCGAACTCACGCGACCAGTCGATCGATATCCCCCACGAGCGGAACTGGCGCTGGAAGGAGGCGATCGAGGAGGCGATCGACTCGCGCGGGTGCACGCCGGTCTTGATCGCGTGGTTCTCAGCGGGGAGACCGAAGGCGTCGTAGCCCATCGGGTGCAGCACGCGGCGGCCGGTGCGCCTGTGAAAGTGCGCGATGGCGTCGCCAACCGCGTATTTCTTGAGGTGACCGATGTGGGGCTCGCCGCTCGGGTAGGGGAGCATCTCAAGCACATAGGAGTTGGCGCTGTCGGCCTCGCCGGGGACTGTGTCGTTGGATACCTCCCAGGTGCGCTCGCGCTCCCACACGGCCTGCCAGCGGGGCTCTATCTCGGAGGGGTGGTAGCGACGTTCTGCCATTGGACAGCGCAGGTTAGCGATCGGCCCCCGACGATTCTCTGAAAACCCCGCCCCAAGCGCGTGGGGATGCCCGAACTGGCGATCCCCACGCGCCTCGCGCGATCAGCGGGCTTGCTCGAAGCGGGAGTAGGCGCGCACGACCTCGACGATCTCCGCAGGTGCCTTTGCGGGCGAGCCTGCGTCGAAGGGCGGCTCTGGGTCGTACTCGAGGCCAAGCTGAATCGCCTGCGCAACCTGGTCGCCTGCGATCCGGGCGGCGAGCGAGAGTGCCATGTCAAGCCCGGCGGTGACGCCTGCGGAGGTGGCGTACTTGCCGTCGAAGACGACCCGCTCGGGAACAACCTCGATGCCAAGCGAGCCCAGCTCATCAAGCGCCTGCCAGTTACTGGTGGCACGCTTGCCGACAAGCACACCGGCCGCGGCGAGGATCAACGAGCCGGTGCAAACCGAGGCGGTCCAGGTGGAGGTGGCGTCAGCGTCGCGCAGCCATGCGTGCACGGGACCGTCTTCCATCAGGGCCACCTGCCCAGGGCCGCCTGGCACGACCACGATCTCGGGGTGGGCGAGCTGGTCGAGCGTGGCGTCGGCGAGCAATGCCAGCCGTCCTGTGTCGGTGCGGACGGGTGTGGCGTGCTCGGCGACGAACGTGACCTGTGCGCCTGGCAGGCGACTTAGAACCTCATATGGGCCTACGGCGTCAAGCGCGGTGAAACGCTCGTAGATGAGTATCGCGATGTCCATGAATGACCGCCTCTCGTGGTGGGGTTTGGATTTGCGTGGGCGTGCCCGTGGGTGGGCCGCTCCTGGGTGGGTCAGGCGACGGTGGTGAGCTCCGCGGCGGATCCGTTGGGGTGAAAGCGGCGGCGGTACTCGACTGGCGCCACGCCGAGCGCACGTAGGAAGCAGCGGCGCATCGTCTCGGCGGTGCCGAAGCCGCAGGCGCGGGCGACGGTGGCGATGGGGTGGGCGGTGTCCTCGAGCGTACGACGCGCGGCCTCGAGGCGCACGCGCTCGACGTAGCGCGCGGGGGTGACGCCCGTCTCGGCGACGAACGCGCGGGCGAAGTTGCGCGGACTCATGTGGGCGAGGGCCGCGAGCGCGTCTACCGAGAGGTCCTCGCAGACGTGCTCGAGGATGTGGCGGCGGACTTCGCGCAGCGGCTCGCGGATGGGCTCCTGGGCGGCGAGGGTGGCGCTGAACTGGGCCTGGTTGCCGGGGCGGCGCAGGAACAACACGAGGTGGCGCGCGATCGTGAGCGCCGCCTCGCGGTCGAGGTCTTCTTCGACGAGCGCGAGCGCTAGGTCCATTCCCGCGGTGACTCCCGCCGAGGTCCACACGTCGCCGTCGCGCAGGAAGATCGGCTCAGGATCGACGCGCACCGCGGGGTGGCGACGAGCGAGCTCCGTGGCGGAGGCCCAGTGGGTGGTGGCGCGCCGCCCGTCGAGTAGCCCGGCGGCGGCGAGCAGGAACGCACCGGTGCACACCGACGCGGTGCGTCGGGTGCGCGCGGAGACACGCGTAATCCAAGCGACGGTCGCGGGGTCACGTGCGGCCTCGTGTGAGCCGGCGCCACCGGCCACGATCAGCGTGTCGAGCCGCGAGGTCGTATGGGCGAAGTCACCGTGCGGCGCGATGGTGAGCCCACTGGAGGTCGTCAGTGGGGCGCCGTCGCGGCTGACGATCGACACCTCATAGCCACGGTCGGCACGACCGCTGGCGTCGATGAGCGTCTGCGCGCCGGCGAACACCTCGAGCGGCCCTGTGATGTCGAGGCTCTGCACATCGGGGAAGGCGAGGATCGCGATCTGGCGTGGGCGTTGGCGGCGGGGCATGGGTTGATGATGCCCCACCGCCGGCTTGTCCGCAAGGACAGATTTCCCACGATTTCTGCCGCCACTGACAGAGCCCACCTACGACGGCGCGGACCTACCTCGAAACGGCACACCCTTTCGGTAGCTCAGTCGCGGGAATGTGCGTCAGGTTGCACCCTCCTTCTTGACCCGCGCGCGAGGGACCACCTCGTCCAGGTGGACGGTCTTAATTTCGGTTTCACCGCCGCTCGACTGTGCGATCCTCAAACGCGCCGTCAGTCGCCCGTGTGCCTCCCGCAAAAGTGTGAGTCCGAGTTTATTCAGTTTCGACTTCACGTCGCCCGTTCCTTCTGCGAGAAGCGAGAAGCTGGAATGGCCGATTACGACGAAATGAGTCGCCCTTTTGCCATGCTTCTTCTTGCTTGACTGCCCAACTTCAAGCGTGAGCTCCCCGCGACAGGGTTGTTCGCCTTCGCACATAAGTTTGATTGTGACCAACCCTTCACTTTGAGCAGTGAGGTTGGCACTGCCGAGTAAAAGTACGGATGGGAATGACGGTGTCGGCAACGTTTCCGCGGGAGCGACTTCACTGGGGGCCGGCACTGGCGGCGAAGATGGCGACGCCTTGATCGCTGAGAGCGCTGGGGTCCTTCCCACGCCTGTGCCGCCGGAGTTGCTTGCCGACACTTGGCAGTAGATGGCGCGGCCCACATCCACGGCGGTGAGCTGGTATGTCTGACCCGGGCCAGATTGCAACGTCTGCTGGTTGGCTGAATTTACGAACGTGTACACAAACGTTGGCGAACCTGTCCATGAGCCCGGTTCGCATGTCATTGCGTGACCGACTTCCGGCACCGCTCGAATGACGGCTCCTCCACCTCGTGGCGCTCGTGGTGGCGTTTCCGAGCCTTCAATGAAGTCACGGATCTCCGGGGCCGCAATGTTTACGAAACCGTTATTAGAGCCCGGAAGGCATGATTCCCCTCCAACGAGTTGGTCAGTGTCCATGACACCGACCAACGTAGCGATTGATCCGCTCGTCAGCCCGCTGCCGCTATCACCGGCACACCCGGACCCTCCCGCGGAGCTGGCGCACACAAACACAGCGTCGGCTTCTCCCCCACATGGTCTGCTGAAACCCACAGTCATGCCAAGCGAGTGCAGCGGCCCTTCCGCCTTGACGCTCGGGCTCTCCCGTCCAAATCCGGTGAGGTTTACCTGCGCGTCTTCGCCAGGCGCAGCTGCAGCCAGACTTATCGGCTGCACGGAAGAGTCAAACTTCAAATGTTCGCTGAGCGTTAGGACAGCGATATCATCGGGAGCGCCGGCGCCTGTGGAGTATTCGAAGTACGGGTGTACTCGTATGTCTTCGGTTTCGATCTGCTGTTCTTCGGGTTCGGCTACTTCAATGTTAGAAGTGCCTGCAACCACCAGCACATCTTCGGCGGGCACCCTGGTGTTTGTTTCTGGATCGAACATGCAGTGACCAGCCGTCACCACGTGGGTTTCATCGATGATCGACCCACCGCATAAAAGGAGGAGATACTCAGTGTTTGAGATGGGAATGGAGGCCTCGACGAACACCTGCCACGGAGCCTGCGTGATCGCTACCTGCCCGCCACCGACAATCGACGCGCGCGCTCTAGCCTCGATTCGTCACGAAGCGGTGGGTGGCGTCCAGCAGGTGAGTTTTGAGGTGAGCGGGCGGCTGGATTGCTGTGGGGTGGTGGCGTGGGCACGGCGGGGCTTCGTTTCGGGGGCGCTCGACTGTCCTCGCAGTCGTTTTGGGTCAGGGTTGATCTTCGGCGGGGTGCCGGGGAGCTGGCTTTAGATGTGGGTGTGCGCGGCGGCTGGGTTCAGCCGTAGGCGGGGAGTGTCCGCAGGCGCTTGAACGCGCGTTGGATCGCTGTGGCCCAGGGCCAGTCGGCGGGAAGGTGCAGGGTGCTCCTGCGTGCGTGGCGGGTGAGTTGCCCGGCGACGTGCAGGATGCGGTAGCGCAGGCGCTTGGGTTCGCTGATCTTGTGCTCGCCATCGAGCACGAGGAGCTGTGTCCAGACCATGATGTCGTGCGCGAGCAGAGCGAGCTCGAACCACGCGGCGTTCGCCTTGAAAGAGTGGAACGGGAGGCGCGAGGCACCGGTCGCCTTCAGCGTCTTGACGCGGTCCTCGACCTCGGCGTGCTGGCGGTGCAGGGCCTCCAGGGCCGCGATGTCCGGGTCCTGCTGATCGGTGATGAAGCACTGAAAACGGTGTCCGTCATCGTCAGTGAAGCTCAGTTGCGCTCCGGGGTGAGGACGCTCGCGCCGGCAGATCAGCCGGGTGCCCGTCGGCCAGGAGGCCAGGTTGACGTGGCCTGTCAACTCGGCTACCCACGCTCCCTCGCGTGGCTCGCCGTCCTGGCCTGCCGCGGGTATCCACGCGGTCTCTGCGAGCGCGAGGATCGCTCCTCTGACCCGCTCGCTGATCGCGTATCCGAAGGAAAAATGGATGCTGCACTCGCGGCACCCTGAAGCAAGGTCGTGGCTGGCCCCGGCAGAGTCCGAGCGTGCGAGGATCTCCCCATCAAGCGCGCTCTGCGGGAGCTGCTCGAGCGCGAGCTCCAGCACGCTCAAATGATCCGCCGCGTTGTTGGCGCCCGCGTTCCCCGGCCGCAGGATCCCGGCGAGTACCTCCCGCCCACAGCTGGCGAGCAGCGGGTTGAACCCAAACGCACCCTTGTAATGGCCGGCGGCGTGTTCCTTCTCGGAGTGGATCGTGATCGGGGTCGCGTCGAAGTCGAGGATCACACGCCCGGGAACCGCCCCATGCTGCCACGCCCGCCCGCGAGCGACGGCACGCGCCTGGCGGACCCGGTCAAGCTCCGCCTCCCCGATCGAGAGAAGCACCCGCCGCGCCGTAGAAACCGACGCAACGTCCCCAAACAGCGCCGGCTGACCAGCCAGCACCGCGAGGTCTGAGACGCACCGTCCGCCGTCGGCTGCCATCACCGCCAGATCGCAGAGAACCCGGCCGGGATCATGACCGCAGCGCCGCTCCCGGGTGCCCGCCAACGCCCCGCTGAGCCCGTCCGCCAACCCCAGGCGCTGCGCGACCAACGCCAACAGCGCGCTGCCCGCCCGCGAGGACAAACCCATGGCGTCCGCGACGACATCTACCGTATTGATCGTTGAACGTCCCATCACCTTCAAGGTGACCTCCTGAGCGGGTGGATTGCTGAGCGTGGAAGCCGCAATCCTGCCCGCCAGGGCAGACGTTCACATCACATCGAAGCCCAGCCCACAGACCCTTGATGACGAATCGAGGCTAGGCGAGTGCATGCGCCTACGAATAGCGCGCATGCCGAGGTCCGCGAGATATGACTTGCGGAGGACGCGGTGCGCTGTGGGCCAGTGCGAGTGAGGCAGTCGAGTAGCGCCGACCGCACTAGATGCCGCCATCGACATGGTCGCGGCGGCCACCACGAAGATGCACAGCTTGCGCAGGTCCAGCAGACGTCCAGCCACGGCTTCTACCCCCTAAATTCGCTTCCGCCGCATGCCTCGCGCGACACCGGACGTTATACTAGTAGGCAAATATGACTATTCGCAATTCGTGTTTCCCATTGTGACAGAGACGGTGGAGCACGTAGTTCGTGCGAGGTAGGCTCAAGCTGCCGTCGTGACCGAGGTGCTTAGCACTTGACCTTCAGCACCGAGTGCTTGCACGGCTACATACGCTGGCGTGGTGGAGCTTTCGATCGCCGTCTCGAAGCCGCTCCTTGGCACGGTGGCGATCGGCTCGAGTGACTGTGGGCTCACCCCGCCGAGCAGGCGCCATTGTTCGACTTCGGTGGCGCCGTTCCAAGTTGCGTAGACGACGACTCCCCCATTGGAGCCTGGGTGAACCGCAAGCCGCGGGGGCTCCGTGGGGTCCCCGACCCACGAGAACTTCAGCGCAGTGAAGGACTGGTAGAGCGCCGGTAGGTGAACATCGAGGAGGAGACCGCCGTCGGGGCTGAATTCAGAGAAGTACGGTTCCTGCCCCCAGCCGACAAACCAGTTGCCGTCAGGTTGGGGCTGGAAGTCTCCTTGACTGGCGGAGAGCAGCGCTGGTTTTGGATGCACGAAGCTCGAGACCAGTGAGGCGGTCATGGTGTGCAGATTGAGCCGCAGCACGATCACGCGTGTTTGGGAGTGCACCTTTGGCGTGCCGCCGTTGTCGAAGAAGGAAATCCTCTCGCCCGGCTCCTCGCGCACGTCGTGTTGCCACGCGGGGCGCGCGCCGGGTCCCATCTTGAAGCTCGACTGCTTACCGCCGACGCGCCAGATGACCTTGCCGGTGTGACCGCTCACGTTGTAGGCCGCCCATGTGTTGCGTGAATCCACGAGCATCGTGTCGCCGTGCTTTGAGACCGCATTGATGTGGAAGAAGTCCCACGGCGAGATCAGGGTGCCGCCATGCCTGACAGGCATGTAGGAGTCGGCGAGCCGTACGTGGTCGAGCGCGTGCCACTCAAAGCGCACGAGACCGGTGTGCAGGTCGATTTCCTGGAACAGGGTGTCGGCAACAGCGCCATTGGTGGGACCGCCGTAGGCGCTGAGGTTGCAGCGAACAGCATCGTAAACGGTAAACAGCGCGGTGCCCTGAGGCGTGATCTCAAACGCGTGCAGATCGGGCTGATAGCCGTTGCCGGCGCGCACGATCTGAATGTCCTCGTAAGAGTTGTTGGCGATCACGATCCCGGCTTCGCGGCGGCCACCCGAGACGAGTGGGTCCTCCCACCATGTGAGGACCGGCTGGCCGTCGTATTCCTGAACGCGCAGATCCGCTGCCCTGGCGCCGCGCGGGACGGGCTTGAACCAGATGAGCCGACCGGAGCCGCTGAGGATCATCGGCCCGTACTGACCCGGTCCCGCATAGGGTGCCAGGAAGATGTCACCGGGCACATGAGAGCCCGTGTCGGTGCTGACCGTGACCGCGGGCGGCAACAGTTCGGGGCGTGAGACGAAGTGCTGGAGTTCGCTCGGCTTTGGCGGGGGTGGCGGTGGTGGCGGCGTCTCCAGCGAGCGGCTTACGGCGTCCACCTCGGCGACGGTGAAGTGCCATGCGAAGGGGGTTGTGCCTGTACTCTTGCGCAGGGAGGCGTGGACGCTCACGGTCTCCCCCTGCGTGAAAGAATTGCGTGGCAGGAAGCTCGCCCCGTCGCCCTGGGAGTATGCCTCGAGTCGCCCGGAGTGCGAGCCGCTGCGCGAGCCGACCACTGTGACACCGACGATGTCGGCAGCCGGGATGCCGAGAAAGCTGATCTGTGTGCGGTAGGAGGCGTCGAGCGTGTTGGGCGCGGGCGACACGGTGACGGCGCCACCGGCGAGCGCCGCGGAGGTATTGAGCATCGAGGGCTGGCAAGGCGGCGGCGAGCCGGCATCGGCGTGCGGGGATATAGCGACGACGAGCGCGGCCGCGACGGCTAGGACGACGAACAGGGTCGTCCAACGGGCTCTGGCAGTGATCGGCAAGCGGGGGAGCATACGCGGGGACGCGCGCGGGCGCGACAGGCCGCGCCGCCCACGAAGCCAGGACACGCCGAGCATCGTGTGCGGCGGCGCAAGCCCTTACCATGCGTGTATGCAGCCAAGCGACACCTCGGCACGTGTGCAGGGCATCGTCGACGCTGCCGAGCGAGCCGCTCAACAGTTGCGCGAGCAGGCGGAGGAGCGGGCCGCCGAGCGGATCGCAGAGGCCGATCGCGCGGCCGCCAACCGCGTGAGCGCGGCTGAGCAGGAGGCCGAGGAGATCCTCGCACAGGCACGTGCACAGACCGAGACGATCCTAAAGACAGCAGGCGAGGAGTCGAGCAGGATCCTCGCCGATGCGCACGAGCAGGTAAAGCAAACGCTTGCGGCGGGCGAGCGCCAGCTTGCAGTACGGCGCGCCGAGGCTCACGAGCAGACCAACGAGCTGCTTGCCACGGCCCGGTCCGACGCACGTGAGATCGTCGGCGAGGCCCATGCGATCGCGCGCGAAGTGCTGCATGACGGAAGCGAGGTGTCGCGCAACCTGAGCGACCTGTCGGTGTCGCTGCGCAACAACGCCGAACGCCTGTTGCGCGACGTACGCCTCACCCACGGCAGCATGATGGCGAGGCTGGACCAAGTCGCACCTGGCAGCACTACGCCTGCTCAGAGGACCCGAGGCCAAGCTTCCTCGCGCGCGCGCCAGCCGGCACACGAGCCGGATATCGATCTCGATGTGCCGGAGTTCATCCCGCGCGGTTGAAGCACAGCAGCCTCAAGCGCTATACGATTGGTAGAAGACTCGGGGCTATAGCTCAGCTGGGAGAGCGCCTGCATGGCATGCAGGAGGTCGTCGGTTCGAGCCCGACTAGCTCCACTGAACTTGTCGGCGCGCAAACCACGGTGCGCCGAGGCGGTAGGTGGTCAGGATCTCGTTGCGGCTATTGACGCGTAGCTCGGCGATGAGGACCGGCCCTCCAAGTCTCGATGTAGTGGCCCACCGACAGCGAAACTCCACGAGTTTCATTGCCAGACCGACCACAATCGGTGCGCGAAAACCGAAGACTTTGTACCGCGGCGGCCACCAGCGAATGTCAACGTAGACCGCCTTGGCCTTGCTCCAAATTGATCATCGCGACACCTCCCCCAAAATGTAGCCGTGGTTTCACATCAGAGCCGTTGATCGCAACAGCGCTGAAGTCACCGCTCTGCCGCTTGCGCCCGGCCGGCAGTGGTTCAGTCTATGCGAATCTCTGCTCAGGGTCCGCGTCTCAACCGCCCCTTGAGATGTAAACGGGCCGCCTCGTCGTACCGTCGCCTCCTCTGCCTCCAAAGGCCCAGGGTCCGCTGATACCCTTCGCTCGGTGACCTCGAGTGCTTCGAAGAAGCCGTGGGATCAGCGGCTCACCGAGCGATGGGCGAGCCAGGCGACAGAAGCCGCGAACGACCCGACGTGGCGCACAGTGTCCTGGCGAGATCAGGTGAAGTCGCCATGGTACTGGGCAGCGTTGTCAGCGATGGGTCTTTTCCTCGTTTTGGGCGGCTTTCGAGGGGTAGGAGCCGTGTTCTACGTGGTCGCCATCGCGCTAGTCCAGATGTCTAAACGAGCGGCACGCCACAGGGCGAGCAGGCGATCTTGAGCCAGCGCGTCACAGCGCGGCAATTGCACTGATTCGCGAGGGGCCGTGGCGACTGGTCGTGCGGGGCGACACTCTTGGCCTGAGCATCACCGGCTCTAGCACGCGAGAGCACAGCCAGCTCCACTAGCGGCACCCGCAACTCCACCGGCCCGACATCGGTCTTGACCGTCTTCGGATAGCTCGCGTTGCGACTGTTCCCCGAGTTGCGTCCCGGCGAGCTCGTGAGGCTCATAGCCCAAATGCTCAGCCATCTTGACTCAAGCTCGGCCTGCAAGACCTCACGGACCGTCGAGGTCAACAAGCCATCCTCCTCGGCCAGAGCGATGCCCTCGCTGCACGCGCAGTCGATCACGCCAAATACACAAACATCCGGACAAGACCCGCCTCGGGCCTGGTGCCCAGAAGGCTCGGGCGCCGACACAGTAAGGTTCTCGCCATGTGCTTCGAGCAGCTGGCAGCAGCCTTTGGTGTGCCTGATCTGAGCGGGGACTGGCTTCAGCTCGTGGCGCGATGCGACCTCGACGGTGCGGTGGCGCGTTGAGGCGTGCGCTCACTGCGTTCGTGCTCGCGACGGCGCTCGCCGGCGTGCTCAGCGCGTCCGCGGCGGCGGCAACCTGCACCGATAACTTCACCGGGCCCAACGAAGGTCAGTGGTCCGACGCGGGGAACTGGTCGGCCGGCATCCCGGGCCCCACGGCGGTGGCCTGCTGGCCCGGCAACATCACGGTTCTGATCTCGAGTCCCGCTAACGCTTACGGCGCCAATCCCGGTTCGATCCAGGGCGGGGGCCTCACGATCGGCGCCGAGGACGCCATCTACTTTCTGAACTCGACGGGTGTATCGACGCTCAGCGGGACGCTGACTCAGAAGGAACTCGGCTACATGCGCGGACCGCAGACCCTTGAACTCAGTGGTCCGATGGAATGGTCAAGCGGACAGATCGCCGAAAAAATCGCAGTCGTCCAGGGCGCCGGGAGCAGCCTCACGATCCCACCGGGCACGCAACCCTATCTCGACCAGGGCAGTTCGATCCTCACCGGCAGCCCAGTGACGATCAGTAACTCCGACTTCCTCACCGCTGGCACCTCGTTGACCACCACGAGCACGATCACGCTTGCCGAGGGGCTCGACCTCTACACCGGAGGCGGCGACAACGGCACCTTTACGGCCGCCGGCATCGGACCCAACGCTGCTCCCAACTACGGGTTCGGCGCTGACAGCCTGATACTCACCGGCGGCACAACGACGGTATCGAGCGGCAGCACGCTCGAAAGTGGACCACTCAGCGTGCAGGGAGGTGTCTTGCAAGACGACGGCACCGTGGGCGAGTCAACGTTCTCGGGAGTAAGCACACTCGCACCGACGACGCTCACAGGCGGCACTCTGAGCGGGACCGGAACAGTCGCCGGTCCGCTGACGAATAGCGGTGGCACAGTCGCACCCGGTGACGCGCCCGGGAGTCTGACGGTCGCCGGCAACTACACGCAGGAAGCCGGCGGCACGCTCGGGATCGGCATCGCGGGCACCACGCCCGGCACAGAATTCGACCAGTTGCTCGTTGGCGGCAGCGCGACGCTGGGCGGCATCCTGTCGCTCACGGACGAAGGCGGCTTCGCGCCGGCGCTCGGCAACACGTTCAAGATCGTCGGCGGCGCCTCCTCGCGCACAGGGACATTCGCGACCGTCGCGGGTCCGAGTGCGGCCCTCTATGGAGTGGAATACAACCCCGACGGCGCGACCCTGACCTCGAATGCGCCGCCCGCCACCAAAACGGCTGCCTCGAGCGGCAGCGACTCCTCTGCCACCACCTCCTCCACCACCATTTCGACCAGCGCCGGTTCCGGCGCGACCGGCATCGCCTCCACCCCCAAGGCGATCGAAGAACTGAAACTGGGCTGCACCAACGCACAGCTGGTCCTCAACGACGTCTACACCCACGGCAGCCGCGTGCTACTCAGCGGCAGCGCCGCCTCGAGCCTCGTGGGCAAGAAGGTGAAGATCCTCTTCGGTACCGCAAGTAAGCAGGTCGCCGGCGCCACAGTCGGCGCAAACGGCCAGTTCACGACCACCGCGCCGCTGCCCGCGGCGAATATCCGCGATAGCGACAGTGCCCGCTACACCGCCGAGATCGGCAAGCTGCGCTCGCTGCGCCTCAAGCTCACGCGACGGCTGCTGCTCGAAGCGCCCACTGCCAGCGACACCACGGTCACGCTCACGGGCCAGGTGACGCTCCCGCTGACCAAGCCGATCGCGCCGGTGAGCGTGGAACAGCAGCTCGAATGCGGCAAGACGAAGATCGTCAAGACCTTCACGCCGCCCGCCGGCGGCCAATATCACATCACCCTCACCGTCCCGACCAACGCCAGGGCCGCGATCTTCAGGCTCACCAGCAAGGTCGCCGCGAACACGCATTCCGTGAAGCACGGCTTTGCCACCTTCAGCCTGCCGCTGCCGGTCACGCTGGGTTGAGGGGCGCTCGGCCACGCTAGAGCCCGAGGCTTGCGCTGACGGCCCCCGCCCTTCCCCACAGCTTCATTGACTTGGACAACCGTCATGTAAGCAGCTCGATCCGGTTACCCCATGGGTCTTCTGTATAGAACCGCCGAACACCAATGATGGCCGTGTCCCAAAGGACTTGCTCACCCGCGTGTTTCAGACGCTCTGCCAGCGCGTCGAGTTGCCCATCGGTCACACGAAGCGCCGGGTGAGCCTTCCGCGCGGGCGAAAACTCAGCCTCGACCCCCACATGCAACTGCTGCTCTCCGCAACGAAACCACACGCCGCCTCTTCCGCGCAACGTCTCCGGCTTGTCGATCTCAGCCAAGCCCAACAGGGCGCCATAGAAGCGCCGCGCATCTGCCTCGCATTCTCGCGGAGCAGCTACCTGCACATGATCGAGCCCGACTATGCCCACCACGCGAATCTAGCTCATTGGCACTCTGCCGGCTGGCTCCCCGAACCTGTCGGGACCGCGCCGCCCGCCGTGCTCATATCAGCAGCTCGATCTGGTTTCCCACGGGTCTTGAGTGTAGAACGCTGCTACACAACCGGAATCCTACCCCAGCCTTTCGCCCGCTAGGATCGGGCGAATGTCGACTCGTATCGTCATCCTCGGAGCAGGTTTTGGAGGCCTTGAGCTCTCGACGATGCTCTCGGAGGCACTTGGCGAGACGGTCGAGGTAACGCTGATCGACAAGAGCGACGCGTTTGTGTTCGGGTTCTCAAAGCTCGACGTGATGTTTGGTCGAGCAACCCCAGACGCAGTCCGGTTGGCTTATAGCGACATCGCAAAGCCAGGAGTACGTGTTGTACGCGAGACGATCACGGCGATCGACCCCGAGACCAGACGGGTGACGACGGACGCTGGGATCCACGAGGCCGATGTGCTCGTGATCGCGCTTGGCGCGGACTACGACATGGATGCCACGCCCGGCCTAGTCGAGGGCGGCAACGAGTTCTACTCCGTGGCGGGGGCCGAACGGTTGGCAGGCATCATTCCGGAGTTCTCCCGTGGACGGGTGGTCATCGGTGTATGCGGAGCCCCGTTCAAGTGTCCACCGGCACCGAGCGAGTGCGCGTTGCTCCTAGATGACGAGTTGACAAAGCGCGGGGTTCGAGGCGCATGTCAGATTTCGTTTGTGATTCCGTTGGGCTCGCCCGTGCCCCCCTCGCCGGAGACCTCCGCCGCCTTGACCAAGGAGTTCGCCGAGCGAGATATCACGCTGATCTGCGGTCGTCGCGTCACCGCACTCGATCCAACACGCAACGTCGCGATACTCGATGACGACAACGAATTGCCGTTTGACCTGTTCCTCGGCGTACCGAAGCACCGCGCCCCCGACGTGGTCATTGCCAGCGGCATGACCGAGGATGGCTATGTGCCTGTTGACTCGGCCACGCTGCAGACGCGCTTCCCCGGCGTATATGCGGTCGGCGACGTTGCCACGGCGGGCGTGCCGAAGGCCGGCGTGTTCGCCGAGGGCGCCGCGCGCATCGTGGCGCAGACGCTGATCGCGATGCTGGGAGACGGTGAACCGCCGGGACCCTACTTGGGACGCGGTACGTGCTACATCGAGTTCGGGGCGGGACGAGTCGGGAGTGTGAACATCGACTTCCTGTCGGGCCCCTCTCGAACCGGCACCTTCAACGCCCCATCCGCCGCCTTGGTCGCCGAGAAGGAGCACTTTGGCGCCAGCCGTCGCGCTCGCTGGTTCGGCCACTGAGCCGCGGCGCGTACCGACCGTAACGAACTGCGTGTTGAACGCCCGAGTCGCCCCACGCCCGATGGCAGACTCCAATCGCGTCAAGCGCCCTACCTGCGCGGGACCTCAGGCCCGCCCGACAGCGACTCCCCGGTCTCGAGCAGCGTCTTGAGGCTCGCGAGGATTAGTGGCCAACCGTTGCTGACGCTCTCGAGCATGGCGCTCCCCGGGTCGAAGTCCTCATGGACGACCGTGAGCTTGACGCCCCCTCCGATCGGCTCGATGTCAAAGCTCACCTTCGATCGACGCTCGGCGGCGACCTTCGCGAAGTACTCGTCGCTGAACCCAACGACCTTCGCGAACTCCGGGGTCACCGTCTGCCAGGTGTAGGCCAACCGACTGTAGGGCTCGGACTCGAGCACGACCTGAGCGGGATCGGCGACCGTGACACCGCTGTACTCCCAGGTCATCGGTGAGCCGGCTTTCCAATCCGAGGTAAAGGTCGCCCCCCAGTAGCGTTGCGTGAACGCAGGGTCGGTCAGCGCCCGCCAGAGCTGCTCAGGCGTAGTCTTGATGTAGGTCGTGTAAACAAACTCAGGCTTCTGCATGTCGGTATCCTCCAGCGCTCTCTTGAGATCGGCGAGCGCGCTCACGCGCTCGCGGTTGTATCGATCGATCCAGCGCTCGCTGATGGCGTTGATCGGCTCGGCGTTCAGGTAGTGCAGCTTTTCCCGACCCCGCCAGACCGTGGTCACCAAGTTGGCCACTTCGAGCACGGCCATGTGCTTGCTGACCGATTGCCTGGTCATGTCGAGCTCACCGCACAGCTCTCGCAGACTCTGTCCGTTATTTGCATTCAAGCTGTCCAACAGCCGGCGACGACCAGGGTCGGCGAGCGCCTTGAAGACCTCATCCATTGCCATCCTCGCTACGCGGATTGTGCAGCCTCGGGGCTGCACAATCACTATATGCAGCTATCCGGCTGCATGTCAAGAGCAAACCAAGCATCCCGGTCTCAAGACGTGCAAGTCGCAGCGCTCAAAGGCGCCAGCCATAGCTCGTGGGCGTAGTACTGTCATTAGGGGCCGGCTTACGGTCATGGAGAGAAGAGAGTCGATGCACGCGCCGTCGCTGTTCCGAGATAGACCGCGAGCAGTCCAGATACTCCTCGGGGGCGTGGTGCCGTTTGCTTTTGGGGCGGTAGTGGGAGTCGTCCTTGGGGTCTCCGCCGCCGCCTACTGGACGCTGGCGGCGCTTGCCGGGCTCGGGGCGATCCTGGCCGGCTTCGAGCATCGGGACGGGTGGGGCGGAGCAGATCGCGGCCTTGTGGGTGGTGCCCTCTTCGGAGCGGGCATATTGATCGCCCACGCGATCGCGGGCACGCATGCGAAGGTCTCGCTCGGGAGCTTCCCACCGCTGCTCATTGCTATCGACGCGATCGCCGGGATGCTTCTGGGCGCCCTCGGCGGCCGTCTCGGACGGGCGCTCTGGCCGGCCCGGGATGAATTGCCCTCAAGCTAGCCCCGAAGCATCGTTATTGCACCAGGATCGGTCGTTCAAACGAAGCCGCTTCGGGGATCACCAGGCCGGCTTCGGTTTGGAACCACTGTTCCAAGAGCGAGCAATACATTCCTCGGAAATCCGAGGTCTTGAGTAGATTTTCGTTTTCGTCGAGCTTGGTGAGACCCGGAAACTCGCCCACCATTTTCCCAGAGGCTCGCGTTCCAACCAGGAACGCCACACCGCCGGCACCGTGATCGGTGCCCGAGCCGTTTTCCTTGGGGCGACGACCGAACTCCGACCACAGCTGGACCAGCACTCGCTGATCCAGCCCGCGGGCTTCAAGGTCGCGCTGGAAGGCAACCAGCGCTGGGATCGTCTGTTCTAGGTTGCTCGTCAACGTGGCGGCCTCGTTGGCGTGCGTGTCATACGACCCGGCCGCGTTTATCGAGACGCATTTGATCGGCATTCCGGTGTGGAGCATCGCCGCGAGCACCGCCAGTCGTTCGGCGAATTCGCCCGCGGGATAGGTGATCGCCGAGCTGTCACCCGACTCCTTCTCGGACTTGACGAAGTTGGCCATCTCTTCGAGCACGAGGCCCGTGTCGTAGGAGGCATTGCGCGCCTGGGCGTATGCGGGCGACGAAGCCGGGAGTGCCCCGAGAGCACCGAAGGTATCGAGCGCCGAGCCGATCACCGGTTCACCCAGACCGTAGGCCCACATCGTGTAGTCGGCAGGCGAGGACACCGCAGCGACGGGCATCGTCGTGGTTGCCAGCGCCGGCGCGAGTGAGTAATCGAGTGACAGCCCCTGCAGCGGATTGTCGGGTTCGCCCACCACGTCGAGATAGCGCCCCATCCAGCCAGAGCGAGCGTTGGCGTCAAGCTGCCCAACCTCCCAGTAGTGGCGGCTCGTGAAATGGCTCTCTTCGGAAGGTTCGTAGCCGATCGCCGGAAAGACCGTAACCTTGCCCTCTTCGTGGAGTTCGGCCAGCCCAGTGGCGGAGGGATGCCACATCAAGTTTTCATCCTCGCTGAACACCTTGCCGGCGCCTTCGGCGAGACCCAGCGTTGGGCGCAGTTCCCTATAGCGGGCTTCCCTGACGGGCGCGAGCACCGACAGCGCGTCCCAGCCTCCTTCCATGAACACCGACACGAGCACCGGCTGGTCGGGATTGGCGGCCGCCGCGGCCTGCGCTATTCCCTCTTCGAAGTGACGCGGACTGAGCATCGAGGCGCCGTAGATCGACAGAGCCGCACCTGCCGAGCGCAGCAGGAACGTGCGCCGGTCAAGGCCCGTGCCGGCCGGCAGCGGCATCCCCGGCTCGATCTTCGGCAGCCCCTTGCCGGCGACGGCCACGCCGCGACGCAGCAGCTGAGCGCGGGTGAAGTCGTTGCACGAGCAGCTCTTGGCCACGGTCAGCTCTCCCTGCCCCCGGCGTGGTTGCCCGCCATGTCGGCCCTTCCGACGCTTATTTGCGGCGATGTGGGCATCTCAGCTCACCTGCATATCTGGCGAAGTCGCGATCAGCATCCGCAGCGCGTTCTGGCGCATCGCCCTGTAGGGACTCTGCTGCCATTGGGCAAGCGGTTCTTGCACGCAGGATTGCGCGAAAGCCGCGATGCACTGCTCGGATTCGGCAGAAAGCGCGGGGTTGGCCCAGTAGGCATACGCGGTTGACAGTGCTGTCGCGGGATCCTCGGTAGCGCTGTATTCGTGTTGACCTTCTGCCGGCCACGGGTTTGGATATGTCTTGGCCGTCACATAGCTGGCTATTTCCCACCGCGCCCTGGCAGTCGAGGTGTCGAGCCAGCGGCTGAAATCCCAGCCGGACACGTTGGGTGGGTAGAACAGCTGCTGGCCGGCATCTGAGGAAAGCCATGCCCATGCCGTCGTGTCGATCGGACGGGAGATCGAGCGCAGCAGACCGGCGTTGTAGACGACGGGTTGTGTGACCAGCTCAGCGCCTTCGTAGAAGTCTGGGTGCTGGAGGATCGCCTCCACGACCGCGCGGACGCTGTGGCCCGAGCTGTTGTACAAACCTTGCAATGACGCGAGGGTGGCTTCCGAGGGCGTGCTTGGGATGAAATAGCCCCACAGCTTGGTCACGAAGAAAGAGGCGTGCAACGGGTGACCGACGCACAAACGCACGGCGTCTTCGTAGTTCCAGTTGCCGGTCTGCCCGAATACCGTCTTTTCACCGGTGTCGTGATAGGTGGGGTCAAAGCGGAAGTTGTAGCTGCCAAGTTCCTCAGACCAATCGTTGCGCCAACCGGTCAGCGTGCGAGCCATTTCACGCACGTCGTCCTCGGTGTAGGCGCCCCGATCGGCCCCGAGCGAGAACAACTCCATCATCTCGCGCGCGTAGTTCTCGTTGGGGTCCCACTTGTTGTTGGACGTTCCATTGAGGAACAGCAGCATCGCGGGATTGGTCGTGACTGCCAGGAACAGCTCGTCGAAGCTGCCGAAGACCATCGAGCGCAGCAGTTCGTTCTGTTCGAGCATCAACTGCTGGTTGTCGACCTGCTCGTTTGAGGTGGCAAACCAGTCGTGGAAGATAAGGGTCATGCGCTCGACCAGTTGCTGGTCGGAGCGAACCATGCGATCCAGCCACCAACAGTGGTCATCGCCCCACGCTTTGGTCGGTTCGAGCGCTTTGCCTTCTTCGTCGCAGGGTTCGGGGCCAGTAAGCGTCGCGGACCCAGAGGGGCGGGTAAGGCTGAAGAGGACATCTTCCAGGGGCTGACCGACAAGTGCCTCGGCCTGACCGGGTGTCGGCCCGAAGCCCGCTCGCCACAGCAAGCGGCGCGCCTGATCGAGGGTAATCGGCGGCGAGCCAAGCGAGGGAGGAGCACTTGATGAGGGAGACGGCGGAGCCACCGGCGCAACCGGCAGTGCGACTCCAAATGCGCCATGCGGCTTGGCCGCGACCCGTCGGCCGGCAGGCTTCCGCCGCTTGCGGGTGCGCTTGTGATGCTTGTGATGCTTCTCGTCGTGCTTCTCTCGCTCCTTGGCCAGCTTGCGCTGCTCATCGCGAGCGGCACGCGAGCCGACTCTCTCCCCCACGCGCGTCTTGCTCGTCAAAGAACTCTCCGCCCTCGACGAACCGGCGACGTCTTCGAGCATGGGCGAGCGTGGCCGCGATCGAACACCGAGAGCAGATCGACCCAGGACACGTGGAGTCCCACCGCGCGGCAGGATCATCGACGGATGTCCTACTCGGGCTGGTCGATCTCACGGTTGCAACGCTGAGCGTGCTGTCAGGCTATGGCTATGACAGACGAGCAGCCACCACTGATCCTGGCCGACGTCCTCGCATGGCGAGCGTGGTTGACCAAGTACCACGCGGAATCCGATGCTGTATGGCTGTGCCTCGCCAAGAAGGGCACCACAGAGCCGACCAGTCTCACCTACGACGAGGCGCTCGAGGAGGCCCTGTGCCACGGGTGGATCGACGGTCAGGTCCGGCGTCTTGACGAGCGCACCTACCGTCAACGCTTCACCCCAAGGCGCACCCGCAGCCCGTGGTCCAAGCGCAACGTGGGAATCGTGGAGCGACTGGTGAGCGAAGGCCGGCTCGAATCGGCGGGAATCGCCGCGGTCGAGCGAGCAAAGGCCGACGGCCGTTGGGAGGCGGCCTATGCAGGCCAAGCCGCGATGACGGTGCCCACCGATCTCGCGGGCGCGTTGAGCGCCGAGCCGGCAGCAGAAGCGATGTTCGAGATTCTCAGCAGCCAGAACCGCTACGCCGTGTTGTTGCGAATCCACAATGCCAAGCGCGCCGACACTCGAGCCAAGCGCATCGAGCAATTCGTGGCGATGCTGGCACGTGGAGAGACGCCTCATCCGCAGAGACGAACACTTTCCCCGCGATAGCGACAGACGAGCGCGTTCAAATGTCCTCGACAGAGATCCCGAGCTCCTGAGCAAGCGTTCGAGCAAGCTCCATAAGCTGCAACGGGTCGATGATCGCGCCACGCAGCCCGAGCACAGATCCCGCGAGCGCAAGCTCTGAGCCTCGCAGATCGACGCGCGCCAACCGAGCCTTTGAGAAATCGGCTTCCGCGAGCCGGCAGCCGGAGAAACGCGTGGAGTCCAGGCTCGCTCCCTGAAAATCCGCACCGATGAGCACGCAGTCCTCGAACGACACATGCTTGATAGCGCTGTGGCGGAAATTGGCGTAGTCGAGCTTGCAGCCCCTGAAGCTCGCTTGCTCAATCTGCGCCTCCGCCAGGTTGACACCGGTCAGTCGGGCATCGCTGAAAGCCGAACGCCTGAACCGCGCGCCTCCCCAGTCGCAGTTGGCCCCATCTACTCGCTCGGCCGTGACGTCAATGAGCTCGACCGCCCGCAGCTTTGACTGACCGAAATCGACGTCCTCGAGGTGGACCCGTTCAAAGCGCCCAAAGCCCGCCTCGGCGCCGGCGAAAGACATCGAGCGAACATGAAAGTCTTCAAGGACGAACCGCTCCTCGAGCCCGTCAAGCTCGATGCTCTCCAACAAGTCTGAGTCGAAGTCAGGTGGCTGATTAGCGCCGATGGGAGCGGAGCTGCGTCGTCTCGAGGCCATACCGAGCCATTATCGCGCCACGTGCTGTTGAGCTGGACGCAAGTACCCCTGCACGACGCCGCATATCAAACAGGTGAAGCGCGATCGCTCAGCGCACAGCGCGCGAATCCGTCTAAGGTCCGCCCATGGACTACACACCTACGCAGCAGATTCTCGAGCGCTACGCCTCCGTTCTGGTTGATTTCGCCCTTGGCGGGGGCAGCGGCATAAAGCCCGGCGAGGTCGTGCGTGTGGCCGCCCCCGAGAGCGCCAAGCCGCTGTATGCCGAGCTGCAGAGGGCTGTCTGGCGCGCCGGTGGTCACGTGATCGGCGCCTATCAGCCCGACGACGACCACCGCCTCAACCTCTCCCGCGACTTCTACGAGCTGGCCAGTCCAGCCCAGCTCGACCACTTCCCCGCGCACTACACGCGCGGGATGGTCGACGAGATGGACCATCAGGTGTCGGTGATCGCCGCGGCCGACCCGCACGCCCTGGACTCGGTCGATCCGGCGAAGATCATGCGCCGCGGCGAGGCTATGCGACCGCTGCTGGACTGGCGCGGAGAGAAGGAGAACGCCGGGCGCTTCACCTGGACGCTGGGGCTCTACGGCACACCGGCGATGGCCGCTGAGGCCGGTATGAGCGCAGAGGAGTACTGGGAGCAGATCGTGCACGCGTGCTTTCTAGATGAGGACGATCCGATCGCGCGCTGGCGTGAGATTGGCATGCAGTTGGACGAGACCCGCGAACGACTGGACGCGCTCGATATCGAGCGGCTGCACATTGAGGGCGAGGACGTCGATCTGTGGATCGCGCTCGGCGAGCAGCGGCGCTGGCTCGGCGGGCGGGGTCGCAACATCCCGAGCTTTGAGATCTTCACGAGCCCCGACTGGCGCGGCACGGAGGGCTGGATCTACTGCAATCAGCCGCTCTACCGCTATGGCAACCTTGTCAAGGGCATCCGTCTGACGTTCGCCGAGGGCCGTGTGATTGGGGCAAGCGCCAAGCAGAACGAGCGTGTGCTCACTGAGATGATCGCCACTCCCGGAGCCGACCGAGTGGGCGAGTTCTCGCTTACCGATCGGCGCTTCTCGCGGATTACTCGTTTCATGGCCCAGACGCTTTATGACGAGAACGTGGGAGGAGCCTTCGGCAACACCCATATCGCGGTCGGGCGCGCCTACCAGGACGCCTACACCGGCGACCCCAGCGAGCTGTCCCCCGAGCAGTGGGAGGAGCTTGGCTTCAACAACTCAAGCGTGCACACCGACATCGTCTCCACCACCGATCGCCTTGTGACAGCCAGTCTGCGAGGCGGCGGCGAGCGCGTGGTCTACCGCGACGGCGAGTTCCAGCTCGACTGACAGTCCGCCCCGCGGCCTGTCAGCGCCGGCTCGTTGTCTTCAACGGGCCGGCGTTAGCAAAACGCGCCGGTAGCCTCACGCCATCGCCTCATGCGCAGCGGCGGGGATCTCGGTTCCCGTCGCTGCGTTTCGCGTTCAGGCCCTCGCACTCGTCTGCGGGTCCAGACGCGACATCGTCACCGCAGCTGTCAGCTCCGAGTGCGCTCCGCCGAGATACAGGCCCTTGACAGGCGGCACGTCGGCGTAGAAGCGCCCGTGGCCGATCTTCACGTGCGTCTCCCCTGCCAGGCGGCGATTGGTCGGATCGGCGCCCACCCACACCGGCTCGCCGTGACCGTCGGTGCCGGGCAGCAGCGCCTCCAGCCACGCGTGAGTATCCACCTCGAGCGAGTCGGCGCCGCCGTCCTCAGGCGCTGCCCACAAGTAGCCCGATGCGTAGCGCGCGGCAATCCCGCGACGGCGCAACAACACCAACGAGAGGTGCACGAAATCCTGGCACACCCCCGCTCCCGCATCCAATAGATCGGTGACGGTCGACCCTACGTATGTCGCCCCGGGCCTATATTCGAAACGGTCGGGCACCAGCTCGCAGAGCAGCTCAAGCGTCTCCAGCGGGCTGTCAGCGGCGATCGCCTCACACAGGTCCTCTATACCCCCGATCGCCGGCTGATCCTGCCAGGGCAGGGCAAACTCACCGGCGGCGTCGAGATAGGCGCCGCTACGCACGTTCTCCCACGGCCCGTCAGGCGGCTCGGGCGGCTCTGAGGTGACCACTCGCGCGCGCACGTCGATCGTCAACTGCTCGTGCGCGGTGGGAATGCCGAACTCGAGCACCTCGGTGCCGAAGTAGTCGAGATGGCGACTCACGCGGGCCTCCGGCTCGATGCGGGTGTGGAACTCGTCGCAGCGCTGGGAGGAAGTGGTGGCGGGGCGAACCCGCAGCGCGTTGAGGTTGTCGGTGACCGTCGCGTCGTAGTGGTACTCCGTCAGGTAGCGAATCGCAAAGTGCAAAGTGCCCTCACCTTCTCTCCGCGGCCGGGGCCGCCCCGGCGAAATAGCGCTCGGCCACATCTTGATCGATCCGCGCGAGCTCCTGCTGGGTGCGCTCGCAGATGCCGGTCAGCTCCGCCCCGTCGGGCAGCGCTCGGCGCTGGAAGTCCAGGTCGGCCGCCAGGCGGCTCACGCGCAGCACCGGCTTTGAGTTGCGCGGGCCCGCGTCGGCGGCGGTGAACACTTCGTGCAGAGAATCCACGCACGCCGCCACGCTGTCGGGGTAGTCGCGCTCGAACAGCAGGAAGCGTGCCACCGGATGCGCGTTGGGGGGCGCGGTGACCGCGCGAAGATAAGCGTGGAAACCGCCTACCGCCTGCAGCAGGATCAACGCATGACCGTCGGCGGGCGCGCTGTCGCCTCCTGGCGGGAGCGCGATGCGCAACATGCGCAGCACCATGTCCGATACCTCGATCAGTCCACCTGCGTCCAGAAAGCACTTGGCTTCGTCGCGCAACATCGAGCGGTCAGCCACCCCCCAGATCAGCGCGGTGCGCTGCTTGACGTACTGGGAGGCGAGATACGGCCCTGCAGGGGCGCCCCAGCCTGGCTGTCCCCCACCTCGCAGGCCGAGCGCGGTGGTGTTGATCGCCTCCCACATCTCGGCGCTGATCACGTCGCGTACCGTGCGTGCGCCCTCGCGTGCACGCTCCACGCTCGCGAGCATCGAGCCGGGGCGCTCGGCGTCGAGCGTGAGATGACCAAGCGACTCGTTGCCCAGCCGGTCGCCGTCCTCCTGCACGCCCAGCATCTTCAACAGCCCGCCCGAGCCGAAGCTCACACTGGGCATCGTCTCCGAGGCGCCCTGCAGCTCGGATTGGAACACGGCCTCTACCGCCCTGGCGGTGAACTCGGCACGAGCGAGATTGCGCCCCAGCCAGTAGAGCTCGTGCGCGATCCTGGCAAGCATCAGTCCGCTGAGGCTCGCCGCGAGTTGGCCGTCCGCGCAGGCATCAGTCCTCGTGCTGCTGTTGCTGTTGTTGCTGCTGCCCACTCCACGCCCCGTAGCGCAGGTCGGGTAGGGCGGGCGGCAAGGTGTCGGCGATCGGCGGCCCCGCGCGGTCGGCGTCATCGCCGTCTTCGAGCACCCACGTGTCCTTGGAGCCGCCCCCACGCGAGGAGTTGACGATCATCGAGCCCTCTTCCAGCGCCACCCGCGTGAGCCCGCCGGGAACGATGTCGATGCGCTCGCCAAACACGGCGAACGGGCGCAGATCGACGTGACGGGGGTGCAGCCCTCCGTCGGCTCCCACCGTCGGAACCGTGGAGAGGCGCACCACGTCCTGGGCGATCCAGCCTTCCGGGTGATCCCGCAGTGTGCGGCGCATCTCCTCCAGCTCTGACTCGTGTGCGTGCGGGCCGATCATCACGCCCCTGCCGCCCGACTCGCCAGTGGGCTTCACCACCAGCTGGTCGAGCCGCCCAAGCACGTGCTCGAGCACTTCGGGGTCTGAGAGCAGGTAGGTGTGCACGTTCTCGAGGATCGGCTCCTCGCCCAGATAGAAGCGGATCATCTCCGGCACGAAGCAGTAGATCGCCTTGTCATCGGCCACCCCGGTCCCAAACGCGTTGGCGATCGCCACGCTGCCAGCGCGATAGGCGCGCACGAGCCCTGGCACACCCAGCAGCGAGTCTGCTCGGAACTCAAGCGGGTCGACGAAGTCGTCGTCCAAGCGCCGGTACACCGCGTGGATTCGCTCCAGCCCGCGCGTGGTGCGCATGTAGAGCACGTCGTCACGCACCACCAGGTCAGACGCCTCAACAAGCTCGACCCCCATTTGGCGCGCCAGGAAAGCGTGCTCGAAATAGGCGGGATTGGCCGGACCGGGAGTCCACACGACGACGGTCGCCTCGCTCTCGGCCGAGGGTGCCACCGAGCGAAGCGCTCCCAGCAGCAGCTGCGGATAGTGGTCCACCGGACGCACTCTGTAGGAGGCGAACAGCTCGGGGACCAGCCGTGCCATTGCGGCGCGGTTCTCCAGCACATAGGAGATCCCCGAGGGGATGCGCACGTTGTCCTCGATCACCTTCCAACTGCCGTCGCTGTGGCGCACCAGGTCGCACCCGGCCACGTGCGTGTAGACGCCGCCCGGGGGCCGAATCCCGTGGACCGCGCGAGCGAAATGCGAGCAGCCCGCGACCAGCCGCCACGGCACGAGGTCCTCACGCACGATCTCGCGCGCGTGGTAGACGTCGTCGACGAAGTGGTTGAGCGCACGGATGCGTTGGGCCAATCCACGCTTGATGTCGCGCCACTCCTCCCCGCTCAGCACGCGCGGCACAAGATCCAGCGGAAACGGGCGTTCGTTGGAGGCTCCGCTCTCACCGCTGGTCTCGAAGGTGATCCCCTGCTGCATGAAGATCGCGTCCCGGCGGCGGCCGGCCTCGGCAAGGCCATCGCTGCCGAGACGGTTTAGCTCACCCACCAGCGCCTGAGCCGCGGGGCGCGGCGAGCCGTCGTGCTCGAACAGCTCGTCCAAAAACGGCGCACAGGGCCGGTACCCATCGATCGCGGGCGTCTGGGTCGGAGAGCTCACCGCGAAATTCTCCCTCCCGCGTTGAGCCATCACATTCGACGTATGGCGCAATCGCGGGCTCAGCTGGTGTGGCAACTGTCGCAAGCTCGCCGCCACTCGCGCCGGCTCGGGTATGGTGGCCCGGCACATCCGCACATGCTTCGAGACCGCCATCGAGGATGGCAAGGGAGGATCGATGAGCCAGCCTCGACCAGTCAGGTCCGAGCACCATCTCGCCAAGGCGCTGCATCCGACTCCACGTGTGCTCCGAGAAGCGATGGGCGAGGTGGATGGATTCAATGCCAAGCTCGCGGTGCTCATCACCAGGTTGGTCGGCACGATGTGGTGCGCCTACCTGTTCACAGTCATCGCGCTAATCGGCCTGGGACCGGCGCTGAAACCGGGCGGTGAGGGAATCATCGCGTGGATCGCGCAAACGTTCCTGCAGCTGGTTCTGCTGTCGGTGATCATGGTCGGACAGAACGTTCAGAGCCTGACCGCCGATGCGCGAGCCGAAAACACGTTCAAGGACGTACAAATGGTCCTCGACCGCCTCGACATCCACACCCAGGGTGGCATCAAGGCGATCCTCGACCGGCTCGACGAAGTCGCGCCGGATGTGCGAAGCCCGGAGAGCAGGACACGCCTGAGACGCCCCCCTCGTCACCGCCGCCGGGTGGTTAGCACCGCATAACCAGCGCACGGGCACCTGCCAGCTCGCCGTACATCGCCTGCTGCGCCGCGTCGCCGACGGCGCGTGAACGTGCTTCGCCGCTCAGGGCGCCTTGGCCAGATAGTGATGCCCCGTCTTGACCTCGACGTGCTTGTGGTTGACGAGGTTCGTGACCGCGACCTTGTCGCGCGTGACCTTGATCAGCGTGCCTTCGCATAGATCCTCGGTCAGCCACTCCGTGCCCTGCACGGCCCCAGCGGCGTAGTTGCCCTTCGTCGAGAATTTCCCGTGCGCGTTGGCCCACAGCTTGCGCACCACGTGTTTGCCCGACGCGGCAGCCTGCGCGAGCGGCGTGCCGACGCGTGCGATGTGGGCGCGCTCGCGTGCGGTCGGGCACACCGAGAAGTTGCCGCCGCTGAGCGTCGCCACGATCTGCCCGTCGCGTTCCTGGGTGAGTATGAACTGGCCTTCGAAGAACTCTCCAGTCTGGGTGGGACCGTTGGGCTCCGCGGAGGTCACACTCACGGTGCCGTGCGTGGCTTCGATGATCGTTCCGAACGGGATTTGTTTCAGCGAGGACAGCGGCACGAACGTTTTCGTCCCTGGCAGCTCGACAAGAACCTGGCCGGAGACGGGCGCCACGTTGCCGGTCTTGGCAAGGACGGGCGGGGGCACGACGGTGACGATCGGTTGTGGCGTGAACACGTCTTCGCTCGCCAGTTTCGCGAGGGGCGGCAGGCTTCCGCCTCCACTCCCCCCTTTGCCGGGCACAGGAGCTTCTTCGAAGCAAAGCCACGATTCGGCGTTGTCCGGTTCGATCGGATAGGCGAAGGATGCAACCTCGGGAAATGATGTCGCGCAAGCGTTGGCCATGCTGGGGACAGCGTCTCCTGCAGTGGCGATCGGCACCTGGTTGCCGCCTTTTTCGACGCAGGCCCAGTTTTCATAGGCGGCGTTTTTGCCCCTCGCCGGGGCCCTCAGCGTCACGCGTTCGTAGCCGAGCCCCTGGCAGTACTGTTCCAAAGTCAAGCCCCCGAGCTCTTTCGGCGGGATATACACGAAGTTGAACTCGTCGCCTTCGCTCAATGCGGATGTCCCATACGGCGTGGTGACGGTAACGTTCTCAAGTCCGGCACCAGGCGGACTCGTCGCCGTGATCGCTGTGCCTGAGTCGACCGTAACGCTCCTGGCAGGATCGGTTCCGAACCGAACTTCCGCGCCAGCGAGGAATTCACTGCCGATGATCGTGATTTCCGTCCCACCCGATTCGGGCCCGAAGTATGGGCCGATCTCATCGATTGTCGGTTTGGTTGGTGTCGTGTAAGCAAATTCGTCAGCAGCCACATCAGGCGAGGTGCCAGATGGATTCGTGACGGTCACGTCCAGGCTGCCGCCGCTCCCAACCGGACTTGTCGCCGTGATCGATGTCGCCGTGTTGACTTTCACGTTCAGCGCCGGCTTGGATCCGAACTCGACGCTCGCGCCTTCGGCAAAGCCCGAACCTTCGATCGTGACTTCCGTGCTGCCGGCTTCAGAACCGGTCGCGGGGTTGATCGTCGTGATCTTCGGCTTGACGGTGCGCGTCAGCTCGGCAATCGCGTGAGAGCTCTGACCGGCGACATAGAGGTTGGTGCCATCGGGACTAACAGTGACACGCCGCGTTTCCCCTAGTCCGACCAGATTGTTGAATTCAGACAGACCACCCGTACCGCCACAGCCGCTAGGATTTGCCGTCACGCATTCATAGGGTTCGCTTAGCTGTGTGAGTTCCCCTCCTGTAAGGTTGCGTTCGAATGCCGCCTCGGCATTTTCTCCGTTACCGCTCACATAGAGATTTTCGCCCCCAAGGCTGATCGCGACACCCAGTGCTTCCTTTATTGCCTTGACCTGCGTGCAGTTCGCGGTCTTGCCCGTGATTGGTTCGGTCGTTATACAAGCGTTCGGGGCTAGGAGTTGTTTCAGCGCGCCTTCTTCGGGGCCGGAAGTTTCACGTGTCAGCTCGATCACCGCACTGTCTTGGGACGAATTGGCATAGATGTTCTTGCCGTCCGGACTGATGACGAGATCCTCGGGACCGTCGATCGCGGTGCCCGGAGCGCATTTTATGTTGACTTCGCTGATACAGCCCTCGGTGCCCGGAAGCTGTATGAGCGCGCCAGTGCCTGCTTCGCGTTCAAATGCCGCGATAGCCCCCGCCCCTTGCGTCCCGCCGGCGGCTGCGTAGAGGTCCTTGCCATCGGAGCTTACCGTGACACCAATGGCGTGTTCGAGCCCGATCGCATTCGTGATACCGCATCCACTTGCCGAGGTGCTGCTGACGCAGTTGTTCGGTAGGGCCAGCTGTTTGAGCTTGCCCGTGACGGTATTGCGAGAGAACTCCGCAATCGATTCGTCACCGTAGCTCGCCACGTAGACGTTTTCACCGTCGGGGCTTACCGCGACGCCGTATGGCTGATTGAGCCCCTTGGCTTCGTTCGTGGCGCATGCGCTGGTGCTTTCGTGGCTGATGCAGCCTTCCTCAATGAGTAGACCAGTTTCCAGATCACGGCTGAACTCGACTACAGCGTTGTTGCTGCCTTGGGTAACCACATAGACGCTCTTGCCATCCGGGCTGATCGCGACGGCCGCGGGATGACTCATCGCCGTGGCTTCCTTGGTCTCGTGTTCCGGCGCGCACTTGGTCGTTTCGCCCGTCACACAGCCTATGACCGTGAGCGCTCCGTTGGCCTGATTGCGCGAGTACTCGACAAGGGCGCCATTGATCGCGACCGAATAGACGCTGTTGTTTTCGGGGCTGACCTGCGCCTCATAGGTGGAGCTAAGCCCTGAGGGCACAAGCGTGGCGCACGCAAGCGTGCCGCCCGTTTCTTCTTCGCTCACGCAATTGGACGATGGAAGCTGTGAGAGCGCACCGCTCGCAACGAAGGCCCCCGCACGGGACGCAATCGCCGCTGATAGGACCGCGACAAAGAGCAAGATGAGCACGACGGGCAGCACCGCGATCGGTCCAGATCGCGACAGGCCCCCTGCGGTGTCGGCTCTAGCGGTTAGCATCGGCGCGTGTCGAGGCGGGCATTATGACAGGGGATCGCTGATATGGGGCGTGCCGCGTGGCGGCGCCGCAAGACAGTTCTGCTCGTGGCCGTAGCCCTGCTGGCCGCGGGACTCGGGACGCTCGCCTACGCGACGCACCTGCTGAGACGCAGCGAACTGCAGACGATCGACGCCCGCTTCTCAATCCGGGGCACTCAAAGCCCTCCGTCGGACATCGTGTTCGTGGCGATCAACCCAGAAGCTGAAGCGGAACTGGAAGAACATCACCTCGACGCCCGCTCTCCCCTACCCCGAAAGTACGATGCCGAAGTCATCGACAGGCTTCGTCGCGCGGGGGCGAAGACGATCGCGATGGATATGGAATTCGTCCAGGAAACCACTCCGGCGCAAGACGACGCGCTGATCGAAGCGGTGGGCCGAGCGCATGGGAAGGTCGTGCTCGCCACGGTCAACGTCACCCCCAGGGGCGCCACAGACATATTCGGTGGGGAACCGACCCTCAAGGAAGTCGGCACTCGACCCGCCTCGGTGAGGTTGACGCTCGACTCCGATGGTTCGGTCAGGCGCTTCGCGCACGAATACAACCACCTGGGGAGCTTCCCGGTTGTTGCCGTCGAAACGATGACCGGCCGACCTGTCCGGTCATCGACCTTCGAAAGCGGAACCCTGCCGATCGACTATGCCGGCCCACCCGAGACGATTCACTCGATCTCCTACACCCGAGTGCTGCTGGGTCACTTCCCACGCGGCATGTTTGAGAACAAGCTGGTGATAGTCGGCGCGTCATCGCCAATCCTGCAAGACCTGCACGCAACATCCACTACAGGAAGCGTCGAGATGCCGGGCCCCGAAATCTGGGCGAACGCAGCGTCGACGCTCCTGCGCGACGTGCCGCTCAGAGACGGCCCCGGCTGGCTGAACATCCTGCTGATCGTGATCCTCGGCTCAGTGGTGCCGCTGGGCAGCCTGCAACTACGCCCGCGGCGCGCGCTGCTGTCTTCGCTCGCGCTGGCGATTGTGTTCACGATTGCCGTACAGGTTGCCTTCGACAGCGGTTTGATCGTCGGCTTCGTCTACCCCCTGCTTGCGCTGGCGTTTGGCACGCTGGGAACGCTGGCGGTGCTGTATATGAGCGAGGCGATCGAGCGTGAGCGCGTGCGCTCGATCTTCTCGCGCTTCGTGCCCGCCGACGTGGTCGACCAGGTGCTGGCGAGCACCGATGAGAACCTGCGCCTCGGGGGTGTGGAACGCGATTGCACCGTGCTGTTCTCCGACCTGCGCGGCTTCACCAGCTTCTCCGAGACTCAGCCGGCGGGGCACGTGATCGAAGTGGTCAACTATTACCTCAACGAGATGACCGAGGCGATCCTGGCGGCGGGTGGCACCTTGATCGCCTACATGGGCGACGGGATCATGGCCGTGTTTGGCGCACCGCTCGAGCAGGACGATCACGCGGATCGCGCGCTGATCGCCGCACGGGAGATGTTGGGGTCGCGCCTGGAGCACTTCAACGCGTGGCTGAAAGAGCAGGGCCACGACCACTCCTTCGCGATGGGCGTGGGGCTCAACAGCGGCACCGTGATGGCGGGCAATGTGGGATCTGAGCAACGTGTGGAGTACACCGCGATCGGCGACACGACCAACACGGCATCGCGTCTGGAGAGCATGACTAAGGGCAGCGGGACGATGCTGTTCGTCTCCGCCACAACACAGCAGCGGATGCGTGCGGCCCCCGCTGACTTGCGGCCGTTCGGAGAGGTGGAGATCCGCGGGCGCGAGGCGAAGCTGACGGTGTGGACGATCGTCACTGACGGCGATCTCCCACGCGAGATGTAGGCCATGGCTCACCGCGATGGTAAGCTCCCGCGCGACCTGAGCACACCCTGAGATAGCGGTATGCGCCACCAAAGCTCAATCACCTCGCTGTCATGGATCCCCTCGGAGGCGGTCGAGGGAAGCATGCGCATCCCCTTCGACGCGGGCATGGCTCACTACGACCCACCTCCGCCGGAGACGATCACCGATCTGGGGGAGCTGCGCGACGCCGATCGCTTTCGCTTTGCCAACGTGCTCGACGCGTGGGTCGAGATCGACGCGAAGGGCAAGATCTCCGACTTCGGCTATAGCGGCGGCGGGATGATGGGCAGCACCACCGTGAAGGTTGGTCCGGTGGCGAGGACCTTCGAGGCTATCGGCCTGCCCACGATCCAAAAGAAGCCCGAGAAGGGCAAGGACTTCGTGCGCTTCACGCAGACCACAGGCGGTCGTACCGGTGTGCCGGCTCCGCGTCGGGTAAGGCGCAAGCCTTTTATCCAGTGGCAGGCGCCGCTGGTGTGGACGACGTTGTCGCTCACGATCTACGCGGACGGGCGCGCCGAGGGCGCGATGGAGGGTGCGAGCCGTTTCCCGCGCCACTGGGTGTATGACAAGGATGGCCAGCTCTCGCACAAGTCGGGGTTGGCTGACTTCAAGGACTGGTATCGCAAGTCATTCGGCCGCCACACCCCATGGGGCGATCGGGAGTCAAAGGCACTCGTGACCGCAGTGGAGAGCGCACTCGAGCGCAGACTCTCAGAGCAGCTGATGCGCGGCGCCGGCAAGCCCAGGATCGAAAAGCTGAAGGCCGGGACGACATTGGTGCGACAGGGCGAGAGCGGGACTGAGGTTTTCTTGCTGCTTGACGGGGTATTGCGTGTCGAGCATGATGGACAGAGACTTGCGGAGTATGGGCCGGGCGCGATGCTGGGCGAGCGCGCGCATCTGGAGGGGGGCGTGAGGACTTCGACGCTGGTGGCGGTGACCGCGTGCAGGGTGGCGGCGGTGGAGGGATCGCAACTGGAGCGCGGAGCACTGCACGAGCTTTCAAAGGGTCACCGTCGGGAGGGGCAGAGCCGCAAAGAGTCCGTGCGGGGCTGAGCTCGTGCGGGTGCATCTCTGCGGGGTGCGGGGCTCGACGCCCGCGCCAGGGGCCGACTTCTTGCGCTACGGCGGACACACCTCGTGCGTGGCTGTCGCTCACGATGACTCGTCTCTCCCCGTGCTGATTCTCGACGCGGGCACGGGGATCCGTTCGGTAACGCAACTGCTCGGCGATAAGCCGTTTGAAGGCACGATCCTGCTGAGCCACCTGCACTGGGACCACGTGCAGGGACTACCTTTTTTCGCCGCCGGCGACAACGCGCAGGCGCATGTACGACTGCTGCTACCCGAACAGGAGGACGGCTCTGGCGCCGAGCTGGTGCTGGAGCGCGCGATGTCGCCACCGCACTTCCCGATGACCCCGAGCCAGCTGCGTGGATCGTGGACGTTTGACACGGTCGCCCCGGGTGAATGGGAGAGCGAGGGCTTTACGGTGCTGGCGCGCGAGATCCCACACAAGGGCGGTCGCACGTTCGGCTACCGGGTAAGCGACGGGCGCTCGACGCTCACCTACATGCCCGACCATTGCCCCACCTCTTTCGGGTCGGGACCTGACGGCTGCGGCAATTATCACCCCGCGGCATTGGAGCTGGCGTCGAAGACGGACGCGCTGATACATGACGCACAGTTGCTTACGCATGAGGAGCTCGTGGCGGAAGCACGCTTTGGACACGCTGCCGCCGATTATTCCATTGCGCTGGGGATGTGCTCGGAGGCGCGCGAGGTCGTGTTGTTTCACCACAGGCCCGACCGCACCGACGAGGCACTTGACGAGCTGGCACGCCGCTTCGATGACATCGCGGGCATGGGTGTGAGAGTGGCGGCGCAGGACACGGTGCTACAGCTGTGAGCGCGTCAGACCGGCAAACGGCGGTGGGCGACTCGCCCGATGCGGTGGTCGTCGGCTCGGGTCCAAACGGGTTGGCTGCGGCGCTGACACTTGCCAGAGCCGGTTTGAGGGTGCAGGTGTACGAGGGGGACGAGACGCCCGGAGGAGGCTGTCGCACCGCGGAATTGACGCTGCCGGGTTTCGCGCATGACGTGTGCTCGACCGTCCAGCCGCTGCTTGCGGCCTCGCCGTTTTTCACCGAGACACCGCTCTCCGGTCTCTCGTTGAGGACGCCGGAGATGGCGTTCGCGCACCCGCTCGACGGCGGTCGAGCCGCCGCGGTGAGCAGCTCGGTGGAGCACACGGCGGCAATGCTCGGCGCAGACGCGCGCGCCTATCGCCGCTTGTTTGGCCCGCTGGTTGAGGATGCCAAGGCGATCGTGCCCTCGGTGCTGGCGCCGCTACTGTCGCCACCCGCTCATCCGCTGGCGATGGCCCGTTTCGGCTTGCGCGGGCTGTGGCCGGTGACGGCGCTGTCGCGCAATTTGAAGACCGAGCCGGCGCGCGCGCTGCTCGCGGGACTGGGTGCTCATTCGATGCGACCACTCAGCGCGCCCGGCACTGGCGCGTTTGCGCTGTTGCTGGGGGTGCTCGCGCACACGGTGGGATGGCCTGTCGTGGAGGGCGGCAGCGTGCGGATCGTCGATGCGATGATCGCCGAGTTGCGGAAGTCCGGCGGCGAAGTTCACACCGGCCACTGGATCGCCGATCTTCGCGAACTGCCTGCGGCTCGCGCCACACTGCTCGATGTGGCGCCCACCCATCTGCGCGAGCTGGCGGGGAGCCGTCTTCCCCGGCGCTACGACAGAGCGCTTCGCAAATTCAAGTACGGACCTGGGATATTCAAGATGGATTGGGCGCTGGACGGTCCTGTGCCGTGGGAGGCTGAGGTCTGCCGCTCGACACCGACGCTTCACATCGGCGGCACGCTGGAGGAGATCGCGCGCAGCGAGTCAGATGTGGCGGCGGGTCGCCACGCAGAACGTCCGTTTTGCATCGCGGTGCAGCCGTGCGTGGCCGACCCGACACGGGCACCCGAGGGGCAGCAGACCTTCTACGCCTACTGTCACGTGCCGTCGGGCTCAACGGCCGACATGAGCGAGCGGATCGAGTCGCAGATAGAGCGTTTCGCGCCCGGCTTTCGCAAGCGCATACTGGCCCGCAACAGCGTGACGGCGGTGGACACCGAGCGCCACAACCCCAACTACGTGGGCGGTGACATCAACGCTGGCGCGGCGACCTTGCGCCAGACGGTGTTCCGCCCAACCGCGAGTGTGCGCCCGTACCACACGCCGCTTGCGGGGGTGTATCTGTGCTCATCCGCGACCCCGCCCGGCGGGGGGGTGCATGGCATGTGCGGACGAGGCGCGGCGCGCGCGGCGCTAAGCGAGCTGGGGCTGTAGATCCAGCTCGGCTTGTTGGCCGGCGCGAAATGGCTTGGACACGTGAGCGGCCTCGTGCTCGAGCAACCACACCTTGCGGTCGAGCCCGCCGCCGTAGCCGGTGAGGCTGCCGTCGGCGCCGATCACACGGTGGCAGGGCACCACGATCGCGATGGGGTTGCGACCGTTGGCGAGACCGACCGCACGCGAGGCTTTGGGGTTGCCCACCCTGCGCGCGAGCTCGCCGTAGCTGATCGTCTCGCCGTAGGGGATCTCACACAGACTCGCCCATACGCTGCGTTGGAACTCGGTCCCGTGGATTTGCATCGGCAGGTCGAAGTCGAGCAGCTCACCGGCGAAATACGCTTCGAGCCGTTCCACGGCATGCGCGAGTCCCGCATCGTCGCGTTGAGAGTCGGCGGGAATTTTTGGGAGGTGCCGCTGTTCGTGCATGTGGACACCAGTGAGCACCGCGCCGACAGCGGTGAGGGTGAGCGCTCCAATCGGACTGTCCATTGTCGTTGTGATGGTTGTGGGCGATTTCGTGCTTGTGTGTGTCACGCTGCCTCCTTGGCCAGTGTCCCTCTGGACACTGGATCGACGGTTTCGCTGCCCCTCGGCAGCGGCCAATGGTTGATGGGATGGGGCGTGGCTGACCACAGGTACTGCACCGCGTAGGCACGCCACGGCCGCCAGCGCTCCGCGCGTGCGGTGAGCGCCGCCGGCGCCGCGGGCAAGCCGAGCGTTTCGGCGGCGCGTCGCACACCGAGGTCGGCTACCGGGAACGCGTCGGGATCCCCGAGCGCACGCATAGCGATCACCTGGGTTGTCCACGGTCCGAAGCCGGGAAGCTCTGAGAGCTGGGAGATCGCCTCCTCACGGTCACAGCCGGGGTCGAGCGAAAGGCGCCGTGAGCGCAGCGCTTGCACGAGCGCGGCGAGTGTGCGCCGGCGACTGGCGGGCATCGCGAGCTGCACCTCCGCGAGCGCTTCGGGCGTGGGGAACAGATGCGTGAGCTCACCGCCGGTGTCGCTCACGATCTCGCCGTGCTGTGCCACTATGCGGGCGGCGTGGGTTCGAGCGGCCGCGGTGGAGACCTGTTGTCCAAGCACGGCGCGTACGGCCAGCTCCGGCCCGTCAACACAGCGCGGGACTCTGCGCCCGGGTGCGCCCGCCACAACCGGCCCCAACTCGGGGTCGGCGCGAAGGAGCTCGTCGATCGCGACGGGGTCCGCGTCGAGATCCAATAGCCAGCGGCAACGGGCGATGGCGGTTGTGAGATCGCGCAGGTCTGTGAGCGTCGCGCGGCACGTCACATGCTCGGGGGTGGGAGTCAGCTCGACGATGCCGGGGCCGTGCGGAAGACGCAGGGTGCGCCGGTAGGCGCCGGCTCGGACTTCCTCCACGCCGGGGATGGCGGTGGCGGCGAGATGACCGAACAGGTTCTCAGGACACAGCGGCTTGCGGAACGGGAGGCGCAACATGATCGCGCCCGGTGCACCCGTGCCCGAGTGTGGGACATCCTGAGCACGGCGACCACCATGAGCGTGCTCGCCGACCTCCCGCCGCTTGCTCGCGCGACGCCGCAGCTCGGTGGGTGCGGTTGCGAACACGGTGCGGATCGTGTCGTTGAACTGGCGGACGCTGGAGAAGCCGGCCGCGAACGCGATCTCGGCCATTGTGAGGATAGTTGTCTCGATCAGCACGCGCGCGGTCTGGGCACGCTGTGCTCGCGCGATCGCGATCGGCCCCGCCCCCAGCTCGGCGAGCAGCATCCGTTGCAGCTGTCGCACGCTGTAGCCAAGCCGTGTCGCGAGACCGGGCACACCCTCGCGGTCGACTACCCCGTCGCCGATCAATCGCATCGCGCGCGCCACCACATCAGCACGCCCATCCCACTCGGGCGAGCCTGGCGCGGCGTCTGGGCGGCAACGCTTGCATGCACGGAAGCCCGCCTGTTGGGCCGCGGCGGCCGAGGGATAGAAGCGCACGTTCTCGCGCTTGGGCGTCATCGCAGGACAGCTCGGACGGCAATAGATGCCGGTCGAGGTTACGGCCGTGATGAACCACCCGTCAAAGCGCGGGTCACGCGACTGTGCGGCCTGGTAGCAACGCTCGAAGTCCTCGATCACAGCTCCTAGTCTGACCTACCTGCAGGCGAAAGTCTGGCGGTATTGCGACATTGTGGTTCAAGCATAGTTTCCGCTACATATCAGCGCTTTTTCGCGATCACTCGTGCGCCCTTCGCAGGCACAAGTCCGAGGGCTCGTCGACCGGTGCGCTCGGGACGCTGCTCGACCGCCTCCAAGCGCAGCGCCGTGGTCAACTCATCCAGCACGATTTTTGCCTCGAACTGGGCGAAGGAGGCGCCGATGCAGCGACGGACCGACCCACCAAACGGAAACCAACCGCCAGCCGGCGGTCTGCAATCAAGGAAGCGAGTCGGGTCGAATGTCCACGGGTTCGGATAAATGTCTGCTCGGCGATGCACGATCAAGGTGATCGCTACCACGTTGGTCCCGGTGGGCAACTCGTAGCCACCGATAGAAAGCGGTTTGCGCAACCGACGCGCCAGTCCACCTGTGGGAGGATGCAGACGCAGCGCCTCGGTGATCACCGCATCGCAAAACGTTCCACCCTCCTCAGCCAAGCGATCCTGACTGGCGAGGTCTCGTGCTAGATCGTGAATCGCCCACGAGAGCAGGGTTGAGGTTGTCTCATACCCGGCGATCAGTAGCGTTATCAGTTCATCACGCAACTCTGCATTCGATAGCTGATTGCCATCCTCGTCGGTGGCCCCGATCAGCAGCGAGAGGATGTCCTCGCGCTCGTTCAGATCGTCCAGTGCCCGCCTGCGCGTGACCTCCGCCAGGATCTCGCGATCCACTCGCTCTACCTCACGACGGAATCCTGGCAGCTTGTCAATTCTTTGGGGACCAAGCATGAAGAACAACAAGATGCGCCTCGCGTCGGTGACCCAAGTGAGCATTCCGCGCAACGCCTCGCCAAGCTTGCCGACTTGATTATTATCCTCAACTCCGAACACACATTGCATGATCACCTCAAAGGTGAGCGCCTGCATGCGAGGGAGCGCTGCCACTGGCTCATCCAGCGGCCATGCGGCGATCTCCTTTCGGATACCGGCGCGGATCACCTCGTCGTAGGCGCGCATACGCTCTCCATGGAATGGAGGCAACATGATGCGGCGGCGGTGCAGATGCTCCTCGCCGTCAAGCAGCAACAGATTGCCAGTTCCGAGCAAAGGGCTAAGCGTTTGGTTGGCAATGCCGGCATCTAGTTCCTCGGGCCCGTGAGAGAAGAGTTCCTTGACCGCATCGGGATCAGCGATCACAACGCAGTGCAGCCCCAGGACGCGGGCCATGAACACATCTCCATAGCGATCGTGGGCATCCGCGAAGAAACCCTCCGGATCAATTGTGAAGCGCAATGTTCGCCACAACGTCGAGCCACGCATGCTGGGCGGCGTCTTTCGTATGGGGTTGCCATGCGTAGAGCGAACCTCAGCGGGTCGCAACTCCAGAGTCTCATTCATCCGAACCACCTCCAGGTATGAGTTATGGCCACACCCCTGTTATAATTGACAACAGGGATCACTACCTGCACATACTCTCATATAAGGTCACTGCCTGGATCAGCGCCGCTAGCTGTGCGACGACGTGGCCGATGCGCTGCCCCCATAGGCAGCTAGCTTTTTCCTCTCAGGCGCGGAGGTACCGCCCTTGGGCGTGCCGCTGTTGTATGCCTGGGTCAGGCAATTGCGCAGCGCCAGCTGTGCCCAGTAGTTGGGGTGCAGGTCTGCGCTGTTTGGCCACATTGGCTTCGGTGAAGTTTTCGGTGACTGATTTTTCTTCGCCGCAGTAAGACGGCCACCATTCTTCTTCGTTGGTGAACGAGGATGTCTTGGCTCCCGAGCACGCCAGGCTCTCACCTTCACTCCACCGCCGATGTAGATCTCGCCACGCCGTGTTGGCCGAGACTAGCGCTCCACTTTGGCCGAGACTAGCGCTCCACCAAAGTCAAGTCAACCGAACTTTCCTAAAGATCGGTCAACCGCCCTCGGCCCGGCGAGCAGGCGCCTCACCCCACAACTGCTCCAAGCGATAGAACTCGCGCGTGGCGGGCGTGAAGATGTGGACCACCACGTCGAGGTAGTCCATCAGGATCCAATCGGCGCGGGTGGCACCCTCGACCCGGCGCGGGAGCACATCGTGATCGTGCTTAAGCCCCTCGAGGATGCCGTCGTGGATCGCCTTGGTCTGACGCTCGGTGTTGCCTGAGCAGATCACGAACCAGTCGGTGTAGCCAAGCACCCCGCGCAGGTCCAGCTCGACCAGCTCGCCGGCCTTCTTGTCCTCGGCGTAGCGGCAGATCTCGGCGAGCAGCTCCTCTGAGGTCATCCCCCCACCCCCCGCGCGCACCCTGCCGGCCGGCGGCCATATAGCTGGTGCTCGGCGATGTAATCCGCCACCTCGCCGCCGACAAGCTCCTCGATCGGCTCCCCGGTCATCAGGCGTTTGCGAACCAGCGAGGAGGAGACGCCAAGCCGCGGCATGTCCACGAAAGAAGTGCGAGCTCCGCCGCCAAGTGGCGCCAGCGCCTCGAGCACGTCGGATCGGCTCGTATCCTCGCGCTCTGCCACGGCAAGGCACGCCAGCTTCAAGATCTCCCGCGGCTCGCGCCAGGAAGCCAGCGTCTGAGCCATGTCGGCGCCAACGATCAAGGTCAGCTCCACGTCGGGATCGCTCGCATGAATGCTTCGCAGGGTATCGATTGTGTAGGACGGTCCAGGCCGCTCGAGCTCCAGCGTGCACACGCCCAGGCACGGGTCGTCGCCTATGGCCAGCCGGCACATCCTCAATCGATGCTCTGCGCCAGGATCCCACCTGGCAGGCTTGTGCGGCGGTATCGACACAGGCGTCAGTAGCACTCGCTGCAGCCCAAGCCCACTCACCGCCGCGCGAGCGAGTGTGAGATGGCCAACATGAGGCGGATTGAACATGCCGCCGAGGATCCCGACATGCTCGCCGGCGTCACGCGCGGACGTGGCCGGCGCCTTCAACTAGATACTTGAACGTGCACAGCTCGTGCAATCCGATCGGCCCGCGTGCGTGGAGCTTCTGCGTGGAGTTGCCGATCTCCGCGCCCATCCCGAACTCCCCCCCGTCGGTGAAGCGTGTCGAGGCGTTGACATATACGCACGCGGCGTCCACGCCGAGCTGGAACTCGCGCGCGCACGCCGTGTCTTTCGTGACGATCGCCTCGGAGTGCCCGGATCCGTGGCGGGCGATGTGCTCGATCGCATCCTCCACGGAGTCGACGACCTTCACGGCCAGCGTCAACGCGAGGTACTCGGTGTCCCAGTCGGCCTCTGTCGCGGGCTGCGTCGCGTCGCGGATCGCCTGTGCGAGATCGGGATCGTAGAACTCCGAGTCCGGGCCGTCCATGTCGCCGAATCCGTCCGCGGCCCACATGGCGTGCTCCACCATGCGCTCGTCGGCTCGCATCGTCACGCCGGCTTTGGCGAGTTCGAGGGTCATCAACGACATGAATTCCCGAGCGATCTCGCTATGCACAAGCAGCGTCTCGACCGCGTTGCACACTCCCGGGCGCTGTGTCTTTGCATTCATGACGATCGCAGACGCGATCTCGAGGTCGGCGGACGCGTCCACGTATACGTGACAGTTGCCCGACGCCGCATAGATAACAGGCACGGTTGCCACGTCTTTTAGGGCGGCCTTCAACCCCTCCCCTCCGCGCGGGATGATTAGATCGACCGTGTCGGTTTGCGTCGCCAGCTCGGCCAGCTCCTTGCGCCCACCGCCCGTCACCAGTCCCACGCAACCATCGGGAAGCCCGGCCCGCACCGCCGCCTCGGAGGCAATCGAGGCGAGCACCGCGTTTGAGTGCTCGGCAGCGGAGGAGCCGCGCAGCACAATCGCGTTGCCCGACTTCAAGCACAGCACCGCCGCGTCGATCGTGACGTTGGGACGCGCCTCGTAGACCACAGCGATCACACCCAGAGGCACTCGCACCTTGCGCACGTCCAAGCCATTGGGCAGGCGATGGCCATCGATCACCTCGCCCACCGGGTCGGGCAGCGCCGCGACCGCCTCCACGGCTTGCGCGATCCCCTCGATCCGCTGTTGGTCGAGGCGCAAGCGGTCGAGCAGCGCATCGCCAATCTCAGCCTCGCGACCGGCCCGAAGATCACGCTCGTTGGCGCTCAGGACCTCCCCGGTACGCTCGCGCAGCGCAGCCGCGATCGCGGCAAGCGCGGCGTTCTTGGTGGCGGTGTCGGTGCGCGCGAGCCGACGAGAGGCCTCGTGTGCTCGTGCGCACACCTCGGCTGGCGACGTGACGGTGGTTGGCATCGCTCTAAGGGTACGACAGCCTCGCCGAGCACTCAGACGAGCACCATATAGTCGCGGTGCACCGCCTCATCGGTGGCGCGCGGCAGGACCTCCTGGACCGCCTTGGACTTCAACCCCATCACACGGCGCAGCTCATCGGCAGAGTAGTTGCAGATGCCCTTGCCCACCACCGGGCCGCTGCCGCCCAGCTCGGCCGGATGGCCACTCACCTCCGCGGGGGGCACGCGCTCGGCGATCTCGACGGCATCGCCCGCGTCAAAGGAGCCATGCACCTCGACTATCCCGACCGGCAACAGGCTCGTGCCGTCCTCGCGCAACGCGCGCGCGGCGCCCGTGTCCACAACCAGCGTGCCGCGGTTAGGCTTGGCATAGCGCAGCCACAGCTTGAAGGAGGAATGACGCGCGGGGCGCGGCGGGAAATTGGTGCCCTCGATGTGGCCGGCAAGCACTGCTCCAAGCGCACCCTCGCGCACGCCGTTGCAGATCACAGCGCGGATGCCGGCGGCGGTTGCCATGTCGGCCGCGACGACCTTCGAGCGCATGCCGCCGGAGCCAAGCGGCGAGGTGGTGTGGCCCACCTCGATCCCATCAAGCGCCTCGAAGTCGCTGACCTCGGGCACGAGCCGCGCAGCGGGGTCGTGGCGCGGGTCGGCCGTGTGCAGCCCGTCGATGTCGGTCAGCAGCACAAGCAGATCGGCCGCGGTGAGGATCGCGACCTGTGCAGCGAGGAAGTCGTTGTCGCCGAAGGAAATCTCATCGGTGGCGGTGGTGTCGTTCTCGTTGATCACAGGCACCACACCCCAGTCCAGCAGCTTGCGCAGCGTTTGACGCGCGTTGAGATAGTGGGTGCGCGCGCTCACGTCCATGAACGTGAGCAGCAACTGCGCGGAGATTAGATCGCGCTCGCGCAACAGCTCGTCATAGACGCGATACAGCTTGCCCTGTCCAACCGCGCTGGCCGCCTGCAGTTCCTCCACCGCACCGGGACGCGAAGGCAGACCCATGATGCGTACGCCCCGCGCGATCGCCCCCGAGGAGACAATCACGACCTCCTTGCCCTCGCCGTGCAACCAAGCAACCTGATCGCAGATGCGCGTGAGCACACCTGTGCGCAGCTCGCCGTCCTCGTCGGCGACGATGCTCGACCCGAGCTTTATGACCACACGCTTCATAGACCGGAGCCTAGATGGTGCGGCCGACCTACGAAGCGCTGTGGCCGTCTCTTGCGAGACGACCGCAGACTTCTTCAGGCCACGTTCGCTATTCGGCGAGTGGTGTTTCCACTTCAGATCCTTCGGTCTGGCCTTCAGCCGGCAGCGAGGAGTTACCCGACGCCTCCGGCGCGAGTGCCGACGCTGGCGCCGGAGTCACCTGGATCGTGAACGGCGCGCTTACCGCACCCTCGTTCTCCGGGTCGCCCGGGATACGCACTCGGAACACCTTTGTGCCAGCGTCATACACGGTGTGCGCGATCGTGTAGGTCGATCCGGCTTCAATCGTCGCGATTTGCACGACATGAAAACCGTCACCAGAAACGTTCTGACGCTCCAGGTAGACAACGTGCCCGGCGTGTTCGGGGGCCACCGTACCCTTGAATGTGAGGGTTTGGCCAGCCTCGATCGTGCTTGGGGAGACTTCGGCTGTGAGCACGTCCTTTACCCCCTCGTACAACACCGCGGACCTCTCACCGCTAGCTTTCGCGCCGGTCTTCACCTCATAGAAGGCGTTGTAAACAGGGGATTGCGCGGGCAACGTGTATTCGCCGCCGGCGTTGGTCATGACTTCTGCGACCGGGGCGAACCCATGCTGGCTTGCGGTCCTCTCAAACAATGTGACCGGCGTACTCGCAAGCCCTGTGGCGACGCCGCTGATCATCACAGACTGCCCGTAGACGATCGGGTCTGAAGAAGCATTGATCGTCAGCTGCGGGTTCTGAGCTTGCGATATCTCATAGGTCAACACGTTTGACGGGCTGGAAATGCTCGTCCCGTGGCTGCGAACCAGCACGCGCAGGTTCGCATCGCCTGGGACGACGAACGTGTGCGCGATCGAGAAGGAGCCTTCCGGGCCGGCCGTGCCATCGCCGATCCGGCGCCATTCGTTGCCTGTGAGCGCGTTCTGGCGCTGCAGGACCACACGCGCGCCTGCATCGGCCGGAGTGACCGTGCCGGTGAACGTCACCGCGTTGGGTGAGCCCGTCAGCAGCTGGGTCCCTTCGGGTGGCCCAGTGAGAGTGACCTGCGCGGCGACCCGCACCCGCTTGCGCCCACTCTGGGCGCCATGTGAGCGCGCGTAGAAGGAGCTGTTGACATCAACGCCGGTCTGTGTGAGCTCGTAGAACCCGAGCGGGCCGGTGCTCGTGCTCTGCACGAGTATGTATCCGGGCCTGCCGAAGGAGTGCTCGTACAACTGCACGGTCTGCCCCGTCGTATCTATCCGGCGAGCGCAGACGAGTCGTCCGAAGGCGACGACGGGATCTCCCGCGGTGACCTCCCGGGGGGCGACATTGAGGCCAATGTGGCAGCGGCCGCTCGGACTCGGATGTCTGTGAGCGAACGCAGCCGCCGGAACCATCAGTGCGAGCAGCACAGTCGCGACGATCGCCGCTGGTGCCGATTTACGAAGACGCATTGCGAGATCCTCCCATTGAGGTTTGCTTGAGTTGCGGTGCGCAACTACACCTATGACTGGACGCCCACCTCAAAGGTTGGGCAGTTGTTGCTCTTCGACGAGATTCTTCTTGGCATGAGACGCAGCACCCTTGCCATTCCTGGCCGCGGCGTTGCTGGCTTCGCCCGTGTGAGTCGCGATGGCACTCGATCCGCCAGTGCCATCGGTCGCGCTTGTGTCCCCAGCGGCGGTGCCAACCCCCGAGTCCGTTTTCGCGGCGTTGACGGCCAGATTGGGTTCTTTGCCATCCGTGTATACGCCGGATTTTTCTGTAGTGGCGCCTGAACCCGACCCCTCCGTGCCACTCGCGCCTGCGCCCGTCTTGCTAGTGCCTGTCGATTTCTCTGTGGCCGTGACTGAACCAGATTTTTCGGTACTGGCAATCGAGCCGTCTTTGCCCGCACCGGTCGTTGAAGCGGTCTTTTGGACGCCCGTGCCAGAGTCAGCTTTGCCTTTCCCATTGCCGGGGCCGGTCGCGACGGTTTCGGCGCCTGGGCTTGTGGGTTTGACGCTCTCAGCGCCTGTGCCTACTGCGAGACGTGCGTGTTGCTTCCTTGTTGGCTTGCTTTCACTCCGCGTCGTGGTCTCAGCTGGTGCGCTGACAGGGGCCAAGGAAGGGCGAGCGTGTCGATGACGAACACGCACCAGTACCGGCGTGACGGTGACCGGCTTTGGATGTTTGACAGGCTTTGACGCAGCTGCGTGGTCACGGTGACGAAGCGCTTTGCGGAGCGCCTTGCGCAGCTGAGCTCGGCGGCGTGCTTGGCGCAGACGATGCGCCCGGCGACGGAGCACCGCACGTCGGAGCTTGGCGCGTGCCATTCGTGCCTTGCCATGGACCTTCTCGCTGATGTTGCTCTGCTCGGTTTTCACCGCCGTCTGCCCAGGGACAGCCGTCGCGACCGTGCTTGGCGGGCTCGCTCCGGCGAGCGTGAGCAGCGCCTCAGCACCACCATTGCTCGACGGTCCAGTGAAAGAGTCCTCGGAGCCGACCAAGTCGTCGGCACTGGTGAGCGCCGCTGGCAACCCTGGAGCCGGCGCACCATAGTAGGAGCCCCTGCTCGTGCCGGCCACCTCACTCCTCCGCGCCGCGAAGGAGGCAAGTTGTGCGCGGGCGATGCGAGGAGAAACAGCTCGTGCCGGGCCCTGACGGACCGCCGCGGTACCGGCTGCCGCCAGCGCCACGACCGCCCCGCCGACCGCGAGCTTCGTGATCAACCCGCCCCCGAGAAGCACGCCGACACTCGTGCCGCCCCCCGCCCCCGCGATGGCGGCAGCGCTCGTTGCGCCTGTCGCACTCGCAGCGATGCCACCCCCAGCAGTTGCTGTGGTCCCGGCGCCAGCGACACCAATGCTCGCCCCAGATGCCCCGCCGGCCGGCGCGGCCGCGGCGCTTGCTCCACCGATACCGGCCGCTCCCGCCGCGTGCGCGCTTCCGTGGCCGATAATGGCGACCACCAGACCGGAGCTGGGCGCGACCGGCAGTACGCATGCGAGCGACTGACGCTGTACGCCGACCGCAAGCTGGAAGTCGCGACAGCCGGCGCACAGGTTCAGGTGCCGGCGCAGCGGTCCCCGGCGCAGTTCGCCACCGCGGGCCACCGCGAGCTGTTCGCGAATGTCCTGACAGGATGTGCTTCGAGCATCGCGATCGGCGATCAAAGAGCTGCGCGCCTGGTAGACGAGCGCCTTGACCTTGCTCACCGGGCACCCCAGGATCGTCGCGATCGCCTGATGGCTGAGATCGTCGAGCTCCGCCAGTAGGAGCGCGCTGCGCTGATTCTCCGGCAGACGACCAATACCCTCGAGCAGCTCACGCAAGTCCTCACGCTGACGCACTTCCTCGGAGAGCCCAGCGAGCGCCGGGGTGCGGTCCTCAAGCGTTGAGATGGGCCGCCGTGCGGCGATCGCCGATAGGCAGCAGTTACGCGCGATCGCATACAACCACGGGCGCAGTTCGCGCGGGGTCGTGCCACCCACCAGCGCCCGATGGGCCTTGATGAAAGTCTGCTGGAGCGCGTCCTCGCCGTCGTCGCGATCGCTGAGCATGTGCCGGCAATAGGACAGCAGGGGCGCGTGATAGCGCTCGAAAATCGCCGCAAACGCCCGCTCATCGCCCATCTGGGTGCGCCCCACGAGCTCGACATCGTCATTCCGGAGGCGAGTGCCGAGAATTTTCCGCCTTGCGGTGCTCGATTCAGCGATAGGCACGACTCACCGCTCGCTCTCTGGTGCACGCGGGGGCAGGCTTGAAGCGACATACACCAGCATCACTCTTAAAACTCGCTTTAGGTTGGCAAGTTGCGCTGGACGGCGAACCCCCCACGACCTATCCTGGTCGCAGACGATTCGCCACCCGTCGCATAACTCCCAGGAGGAGGATGACTGTGCCGTCCAACGAGAAGACAGGCCACACGCAGACGGAGGAAACCCCGCCCGACCTGATGGGTCGCCGGATCCAGAAGCTCGAGGATGAGTACGGCAACCGCTACCGGCTCGAACCGGCACCCGACAACAAGCTGCCCAATAGCGGCATGCCGGCCGAGGACGCTCTCGGTCTTCTCAGCGAAGAGGTGCTGCTCGACGGACTCCCGATGCGCAACCTCGCGACCTTCGTCACCACCTGGATGGAGCCTGAGGCCGACCGCCTGATCGCCGAATCGCTGCACACGAATTTCATCGACCACGCCGAGTATCCCCAGACAGCCGAGATCGAGCAGCGCTGCATTCGCATGCTCGCCGACCTGTTCAATGCACCCGGAGAGACGACCGGGGCGCGCACACAGGGATCTTCGGAGGCAATCATGCTCGGCGCGCTGTCGCTGAAGTGGAAGTGGCGCGATCGCCGTCAAGCACAAGGCAAGGCGATCGACCGTCCCAACCTCGTGTTCGGCGGTGACGTGCACGTCGTTTGGGAGAAGTTCTGTCGCTACTTCGATGTCGAGCCGCGCATCGTGCCGCTCGCGCACGACAAGTACACGATCGGGGCCGAGGACGTGGAGCCACACATCGATGAGAACACGATCGGGGTGGCGGCGGTGCTCGGGACCACGTTCACCGGACACTCCGATGACATCACCGGGATCAACGACTACCTGGTGCAGCTCAAGAACGAGAAGGGACTGGACGTTCCCCTCCACGTCGATGCGGCCAGCGGAGGATTCGTGTGGCCATTTCTCTATCCACACACCGAGTGGGACTTCCGCCTCGATCAGGTTCGCTCGATCAACGTGTCCGGTCACAAGTTCGGCCTGGTCTATCCCGGCATCGGCTGGCTTGTGTTCAGGGAGAAGACCGACCTTCCCGAGGACCTCGTGTTCTATGAGAACTACCTCGGCAAGCGCGATGCGACGTTCACATTGAACTTTTCCACCGGCTCAGCGATGGTGCTGGCGCAGTACTACAACTTCGTGCGCTACGGCCACGCCGGCTACCGCTACATCATGGAGACGATGCAGTACAACGCGCGCCTGCTCGCCAAGGAGATCGTGGATTGCGGCGAGTTCGCCCTGATCGGATCAGAGCAGGACGAGCAACTGCCACTCGTCGCCTTCCAATTGGAAGGCGAGCATTCCTACGACGAGTTCGACGTGGCCTCCCAGCTGGCGGCCGAGCGAGGTTGGATGGTGCCCGCCTACACACTGCCTCCCAACGCCGAGCATGTGAAGATCATGCGCGCGCTCGTCAAGCAGACACTCGGCCATTCGCTTGTTGCCACGCTCGGCTCGGACATTCTTGAAGCGTGCGCCATACTTGAGAAGAAGGGACACCTGCACGAGTCAGACCGCAAACGAGTCAAGACGAAAACAGGTTATTGAGCAACCACGCCCCCAGCTGTGGATCGGGAGTGCCACCCGATGCACAGGATTACACGCACTTCCATCGAATCTCGTGACAGGTGTCACAAGGCACCGTTACGGAAGGAGTGAGTATGCGAGGTGTAGGTAGCGCGTTGTTCGCCGGCATACTGTTGCTGGTAGCCGGCACCATCAACATCATCTATGGCATCGCCGCCATCGGGAACGCAAGTTTCTTCGTCAACGACAACAGATATGTGTTCGCAAGCCTGCACACATGGGGCTGGATCACGATCATCCTGGGCGTTATCCAGCTGACCGCCGCGCTTTCGCTGTTTGGCGGCGGCGCCTACGGGCGCGTTGTCGGGATCATCGCGGCCACCATCGGGGCCGTCGGAGCACTGCTGTCAATCGGCGGCGCGTACCCGTTCTGGTCACTTGGGATATTCGCGATCTGCTTGATCGTGATCCACGGACTCGCTGTTCTAGGCGAGCCCAAGACCACCTGACCGAGCCACCAGATCTCAAGCGACGAGCCGGCGCGCGACCCCAGCGCGCCGGCGAGTGGCTGCTCAGCCCAAGACCTTTGCCTTGGCCTCCGCGAACTCCTGGTCGGTCAGCACGCCGGACTCGTGCAGCTGGCCGAGCTCCTTCAAGCGCTCGATCGGGTCGGCTTCCTGTGCCGGTGTTGGCGGAGCCGCATATGCTTGCTGCGGTGGCGCGGGAGCCGTCTGCTGCTGTTCCTGGGTTGCCCAGCGTCCTTGCTGACGACGGCTCACACGGTTGGAGACGGTAGTAGCTGTGCCGGCGACCACCGCGGTACGAGCCATTGTGCGAAGTAGTGGCATCTGAATACTCCTTTTCAGTTCAGGATGCGCCTTCGAGCGCGTCGAGTGTGTCCAGGACATCCTGCGCGGCAACGCGCTCGAAGGCGAGCACCCGCCCACCATTGCGGCGCACAGCGCTCGCAAACGGTGCGGCCCAAGCGTTCTCAAAGCAGATCATCAGCGCCGCTTCGCCGGGCTGGAGCGCCTCACCGGCGGTGCTCGCGTCCTCCTCCCCGAGCATACCTGTGCGCGCTCCGGTGAAGACCAGCAGGTCGTCCGCGCCATCGCCATCGAGATCAGCGATCTCAAGGCCAGAGATGTTTCCCTCACTGTCCTTCTGAACCATGAGTACGTCAAGCACTCTGATGGTCCCCCGGTCAACGAGATCCACGAACAGTGGGATCGCCTCGCCGGTACGTGGAGCATCCGGCGGATAACCGATCACTACGACATCAACGAGACCGAGCTCCAACTCCTCGTTACTCATCGCCACTCCTCTTTGTTGGCCTGCGCTCCGCCCCCGCCCAACGTGGTCTGGTCGGCGAACCGAAGCCATCCCCAAGACGGGAAGTGCATCGAGTGTAACGCCACTCCTGCGCCCTGCCACCGCGTCAGGAGCAGTCGAGAGGAGCAAGCGCCTTTTCGTAGCTGGAGGCGAGCTGCGTCAACGAGGATTTGAGCTGTGCTTCGAGTTTGCTGAGCGAAGGTTTGGAGACCAGTTCCGAAAGGATCGAATTGATCTGGCCTTCGAAGGTTCGGGTTGCCGCTTGGACCTGTTCCTTGCGCGCTGGTTCAAGGTCTGGTTGAGCGTTCTTGATCGTGGTCAGGTCCTTGCCGATCGCTTCCACACCGCTCTTGGCTTCTGTGAGGATGCTCGTGGAGAGCGTCAATTCGCTGAGCTTCTTGACTTCCTTGGAGATGGCAGAGCGCGCTTGGCACACCTGGGCCTTCGCTTTTTCCTGGGAGGATTCGCCACAGGACGCAAGCACGAACACGCTCAGCATCGAGGCAATCGCGACGAAGGACTGGCTGCGAGCTCGCTGCACCAAGAACATCTCCAAGGGATGGGTTGCCCTCATAACAGAAACGTATCTGTCAGCAGTCTACAGCTGTGGACTCCCCCGGCGTCAAAATTCGCACCTCGACGCCGGGTGCCAGGTGCGCGACGTGCTCTGCGAACAGACGCGGCGGGTCCTTGAGGCGCGCGCGGTAGTTGTGGGCAAGCCCGATCGGCAACAGGGTGCCCCAATGTATGGGTATGGCCAGGCGCGGCTGGAGCAACTCGACGGCGTGAGCGGCCTGGAGCGGATCCATGTGGCCTGGGCCCAACTTCGGACCCCATCCCGCGACCGGCAGCAAGGCGACGTCGGGCGTCGGCGAGAAGCTGCCCATGCCCGCGAACATTTCGGTGTCTCCAGCGAAGTAGACCACGTGCCTGCCCGCAACAAGGTAGCCGAGCGCCGTTGCCCGCGGGCCACCCAGACGCTGTCCACTGTGGTGGGCAGCGACCGCCGTGATGTCAAGCTCGGCCACCTTCAGGACGTCACCGACGTCCATCTCCGACACGTTGGCAAACCCCTTGCTCGCCAGCCACACGCCTGCTCCGCTGGGCACGATCAGATGCGTGTCTCGACCCACGCGCCGCAATGAGGCCAGGTCGAGATGATCGTGGTGGGAGTGTGAGATCAGCACCGCATCGGGGCCGGCAAACACGCTCTCGTCGACCGGCGGGACCTGGCGGCGTAGGTGCAGGACACGGCCGCGCAGCAGTGGATCGAAGAGCAGGCGCACCCCCTCCAATTCGATCAGCACTGTGGCGTGCCCCAAGAAGACGATACGGTCTACGGCTGTGTCTGTGTAGCGGACAGCATCCGCACCCTCGACCATCGATGAGAAGGTAGCAAGTGCTGGATTCAGCGATCGATGAGCGCAACACCCGACGACGCTTGGGTAGCTTGCGAGCGCTATTGGGGTTTGGCGCACGAACGCTGGCAATGCTGGCGGTCCAGGCCTTGACTTTGCTGGTCATGACCACGTTGCTCTCGGGCCGCGACTCGCTGTCTCTCGACGCCGCGATACTCGTTGCCCTCGTCATGGCGATCATCAACGCGGTTCTGTGGCCGCTGCTCATACGCGTTGCGTTGCCGCTCACGATCGTGACGTTCGGGCTCGGCTCGCTCGCTCTTAGCGCCGGCATGGTCGCGCTTGCCTTCTACGCTGTGGACGGCAAAACACCCTCGTTCTGGACCGACGTGGCAATCGCTTTTGGTCTTGCTCTCGTCTCGATGCTCGTGGCGCCCCTGCTCGATGTGGACGGCGATGCTCGCCATCTACGTGTGGTCCGCAGACGGGTGAAACGCACGCGAAAGGACAATCGCACGGATGTTCCCGGGGTGATCCTGTTCGAGATCGACGGGCTCGGAGAGAAAGTCCTGCGCGAGGCGATCCGCGACGGGCACACTCCCACGATCGCTCGCTGGCTCGCCGACGGCACCCACCGGATGCTTGGCTGGGAGTGCGATCTCTCCTCACAGACAGGAGCGAGTCAGGCCGGCCTACTGCTCGGCAGCAACTGGGACATGCCCGCCTTTCGCTGGTATGAGAAGGAGTCCGGACGCACGATGGTCTCCAACCATCCCGCCGACGCGGCCGAGATCGAGCGCAGGCGCTCCACAGGCGCCGGCCTGCTCGCCACGGGAACGAGCCGAGGGAACATGTTCTCTGGCGACGCACCGCGCTGCACGGCGACGATGAGCGTGATCCGCGACCGTTCTCGATCGAAAGCTTCAGACCTGTTTGCCTATTTCTCCGACCCTTACGGATTCATGCGCACGATCGTGCTGTCGCTCACCGACATCTCTTACGAGCGCCGGGCGGCATTCCGCCAGCGGCGCAGCGGCGCGGCGCACGTCGAGCGCAAAGGCATGTATCCGCTTATCCGAGCCACGATCGCGGTGATCATGCGCGACCTCGTGACCGCGTTGCTGTTGGCCGACATCGTGGAGGGCGTACCGGTCAGCTATGCGACCTTCGTGGGCTACGACGAGGTCGCCCACCATTCGGGAATCCGCGAGCCCGACGCGCTGGCGGTCCTCAAGCGCCACGATCGCCAGCTGGCCCGGTTGGAGCGCGCGACCGCGCAGTCCCCGCGCCCCTACCACCTGGTGGTGCTCTCAGATCACGGCCAAACGCAGGGCGCGCCGTTTCGCCAGCGCTACGGCGAGACGCTCGAGGATGTCGTGCGCGGGGCGCTCGCTCAAGGCGAGGTGTATGCGCCGGTGGCCATCGATGAGGCCTGGGGCGATGTCGGCGCGGTGCTCGCCGACGCGAGCCAGGAGCCGAATGTCGGGGGGCGCATGTTGGCGCGGGCCACGCGCAGCAGGTCGGTCGATGGCACAGTGGCGCTGGGACCCAACCGCGAGGCCTTGGCGGAGCGCAACACAATGTCCTTCTCAGGCACGCGAGAGGACGGTGGCGAACGACCGGACCCAAGCGGAGCCACCTTGACAGAGGCGATCGTGATGGCCTCGGGCGGACTCGGACTCATCTACCTGCCTTCCAGCAAGGAGAGACTCACTCTCGAGCAGATCACCAATGATCATCCGCGCCTGCTCAACACCTTGGCGGACCATCCCGGGATCGGCTACGTACTAGTGCGATCCCAACAGCATGGCGCGCTCGTGATCGGCGGGTCCGGACAACGTCGTCTGAGCGACGACACTGTCGAGGGCGAGGATCCACTCGCTCCCTTCGACGCCACGGCAGCCAATCACCTACGCCGTCACGACAGCTTTCCCCACTGTCCAGACATACTCGTCAACTGCATGTACGACCCGAGTATCGATGAGGTGGCCCCATTCGAGGAGTTCATGGGCTCCCACGGCGGTCTCGGCGGACCGCAGAGCAAGCCCTTTGTGGTAATACCGGCGAACTGGAGCGAACCGCCGTCGCCGATCGTCGGTGTGGAAGCGATGCACGAAGCGCTACGCGAGTGGCTGACTCAGCCCTACGCAGATTCCTCCGGATCGAGCTCAAACGCCACCCCCGCGATCTCCAGGTCATCGCCCGCCTGAAACCCCTCGGCCTCCAGGGCACGCAGCACACCGATCTTGCGTAGGCGACCCTCCAGGTAGGCCATCGCGTCCTCGTTGTCGACGTCATAGCGCGCCAGCAGACGCTCCACACCCCTGCCGTTGACGGCGAACGAGCCGGGAGCGACGCGCTCGACGGCAAAGCCGGTCGATGCGGCCGGGCGAAACACCATGTGCTCGGCGAGTTCAGGCGTCTCCTCAGAGACGGGCTCGCCAAGGGAGGCTCCCGCGCCTGATTCGCCATCCGCCGTGACGTGCTCACGTGCCGACACGCTTCGCATCAGCTCGCCTGCCAGCTCCTTCAGACCGGCGCCGGTGGCGCTGGAGGTCGCGATCACCGGCACCTCGGGTCCAAGCCGCCGCGACCACAGCTCGACTGCCTCAGCCACGCGCTCGGGGGACACGAGATCCGCCTTGGAGAGCGCCAGCACACGCGGCAGACTGGCAAGACGCGGATCGTGGGACGCCAGCTCGTGCTCGATCGTTGCGTGATTGGCAACAGCGTCGGCTGGATCGGATGGGTCAGATCCTCCTGAAAGCTCAGGCGCGAGGTCGAGCACGTGCACGAGCAGCCGCGTGCGCTCCACGTGGGCGAGAAAATCGTGACCGAGCCCGGCCCCATCGCTCGCGCCCTCGATCAGACCGGGGATGTCGGCGATCACGAGCTGACGTTCGTCGACGTCAAGCACGCCCAGCACCGGAGAGAGCGTCGTGAACGGGTAGCTCGCGACCTTCGGAGTCGCCCTTGTGAGCCGCGCGAGCAACGAGGACTTGCCCGCATTGGGCAGTCCCACAAGACCCACGTCGGCCAGTAGCTTCAGCTGGAGTGTGAGCCAGCCTTCCTCGCCGGAGAGCCCTCGCTCGGCAAAACGCGGGGCCTGGCGGGTGGGGGTCGCGAAACGCTTGTTGCCTCTCCCCCCCGAGCCACCTTTTGCCACCACGGCCTGCTGCCCGGCGCTCACCAGATCCCAACGACGACCCGCGACGTCGCCCTCGACGCCTTCTATGAGCGTGCCGGGCGGAACTCGCACGATCAGCGTCTCGCCGTCGGCGCCATGACGCTGGGAGCCCTCACCGTTGCCCCCACGTCCGGCGCGGTAGTGGGGCTTGCGCCGGAAGCTCTGGAGGTCGCGCAGTGAGTCGTCGCACACGAGCACAACCTCCCCCCCGCGCCCTCCGTCGCCCCCGTCGGGGCCCCCGCGCGGAACGTGGGCTTCACGGCGAAAGCCCGCGCTACCGTCCCCGCCGGCGCCGGCCCTCGCTTCGATTCTCGCGCGGTCGTACAGCATCGATTGATCCCTCGCTGAATATATGACGGGATCGGCGTCTCCGCCCGCGCCCTATCTCACGCTCAGGCTCGACCGGCAGGCAGGCACGATCACGGCACCACCGGCGCGCTTCGGCGGCCGGGCGTCGCAGTGGCCCAAAAACTACCCGTCGGCGCCAACGACGTTAACGACCCTGCCACGACGGCCGATCGTGAACTGCACAGTGCCGGCCGCGCGTGCGTAGAGCGTGTCGTCCTTGCCGATCCCCACACCAGTTCCGGGCTTGAAGCGGGTACCGCGCTGGCGCACGATGATCTCCCCGCCGGTGACGGTCTGTCCGGCGAAGGTCTTCACGCCGAGACGCTGGGCGTTCGAGTCGCGGCCGTTGCGGCTGGAGCCGAGTCCCTTCTTATGAGCCATCTGCTGCCTCCTTGGGCTTCGCGGCGGCCGGCTTGGCGGTAGCCTTCGCCACCGTTGGCTTCGCAGCGGCGGGCTTGGTTGTCTCGGACTTCGCGGCAGCCGGCTTTGCGGCGGCCTTAGCGGCAGGAGCCTTGGTGGCCGCGCCCATCGAGATGTCGGTGACCTCGATCCGCGTGAGCTCCTGGCGGTGGCCGGTGCGCCGCTTGTAGCCGCGCTTGGGCTTGAACTTGAACACGCGCAGCTTCTCGCCGCGCTCGTGGGCGAGGATCTTCGCGGTGACATTGACCTTCTTCAGACCATCCGTGTCGAACACGGTGTCATCGGAGCGGTAGAGGATTGGCTCGAGCGCAACGCTCGCACCCTGCTCAGCGGCAAGGCGCTCCACGAGCAGGGTCTGACCCCGCTCGACGCGGTACTGCTTGCCGCCTGTCTTGACGATCGCGTACATGTCTACTCCGAGGTTGCCTGGGCCTTTGCAGCCGAACGGCGCCGTCCGCCTCTACGGCCGCGGCGCCGAGGCTTGGATTGTAGGTCATCCTGGCCCTCCTCGCCCTGCGGCTCCTGTGCGCCGTCCTCAGTGTCAACCGCGACGGGCTGCTGATCGTGGTCCTCAACGGCTGATTGGGACTCGAGCGTGTCGACTCCATTTGCCGGTTCCCCCGAGCTCGATCGAGAGGACTCCGTCGTGGCGGCGCGCTCGGCCGGTTTGGAGCTGCGCCTGCGCGAGCGTTTGGCGGCGGGCCGAGCGGCCGGTCGCGGCGCCGGTCGGATCACCTCACCCGACTCGTCAAGTAGCAGCGCCGAGGCAGCGGTGCGCCCGACCGTCTCGATTCGGACCATGCGCTTCTCCCCCACATGGCGCGCGGCGCCCGCGATCGAGATGATGTAGCCGTCGAGCTTAGCCACGGCATCGTCAACGTCGTACATGTGCGGCTCGACGATGTCCACCAGCACCTCGTCGCCCTCGCGGAACGGAAGCGCGCGTTCTTCGACCTCCTCGCGCGTGCCCTGGAAGGTGATCGCAAAATGGTCGAGCGCAAGCCCTTCGGAGCCCTCGAAGTGGAACGAGCGATCCGTCTGCGCCTCCAGGGCGTGCAGCACGCGCGAGCCCTGCCCGGTGAACTGGGCGGTGACGCGCGGGTTGATCTGCACCAGGAACGCTTCGGCGTCGGCGTGCTCGACCACCAGGTCGCGCAGTCTCCGCTCGAACTCGATCGCGATCGTCTCCTCCGAGCGGATCACGCCCTCCCCCTCGCAGGTGGGACACGGACGGCTCATGATCTCGCGCACGCCCTCGGTCACGTTCTGGCGGGTCATCTCGACCAGTCCGAGTCGCGACAGCTCGGCGGTGAACGTCTTCGTGCGGTCCTCGTCCAGCGACTTGCGAAGCGTCTTCATCACGGCGTCGCGATTGCGCGCGCGCGCCATGTCGATGAAGTCGATCACGATGATCCCGCCGATGTCGCGCAAACGCAGCTGGTTCACGACCTCCTCCGCGGCCTCCAGGTTGGTCTTTGTGATCGTGTCCTCGAGGCCCGCGCCCTTGCCGCGCCCGATGAAGCTGCCGGAGTTCACGTCGATCACCGTCAGCGCCTCGGCGTAGTCGATCATCAGATAGCCGCCGCTTGGCAGGTCCACTCGCCGCGACATCACCCCGTCGATCGCCTCGGTCACCTTGTAGGCGTCAAGCAGCGGCTCAGGCCCCTCCCACAGCTCGACACGCTCGACCAGCTCCGGTGCGGTGCGCGCGAAGAACGACACCAGACGACGGTGCTGCTGCTCGTCGTCGACGATCGCTCGCTCGAAGTGCTCGGAGAAGATGTCGCGTACGACCCTGACCGACAGGTCTGCCTCCTGGAAGACCATCGCCGGTGCCTGCGTGTCCTCGACGCGCTTCATCAGCACCTCGTGCAGCTTGTGCAGGTACAGCAGCTCCCGCTCGAAGTCCTCCCGTTGCGCACCGTGAGCGGCGGTGCGAACGATGACCCCGCCCTCGCCAATCTCCAGCTTGGCGGTCTGACGGCGTAGGCGCTCGCGCTCTTTGTCCTCCAAGCGGCGCGACACGCCGACTCCCTCGCCAGTCGGCGCGTACACCATGTAGCGCCCGGCGATCGTCAGCTCCATCGAGAGGCGCGCACCCTTGGTCTTCAGGGGGTCCTTGACGACCTGCACCACGATCTCCTGGCCCGGTTTGAGCAGGTCGGCGATCTTGCGCCCTGCGCCGCGTCCTCCGCGCTTGGGTGCCTCCACTCCGGGCAGCACGATCTCATCGACGTGCAGGAACCCGTTCTTCTCAAGGCCTATATCGACGAACGCTGCCTCCAGTCCGGGCAGCACGTTGTCGACCTTGCCCTTATAGATGTTGCCCACGATCGAGCGTCCTCCGCGGCGCTCTATGTAGAGCTCAGCTATGCGATAGCCAGCTCCCGGGCGGGCGGACGGGTGGGCTCCCAATCCCCTGCGACCACGCCCGGCGGGACGCGACGCCCCATTCTGGGCACCTAGGGCGCCGGGCGTTCCGGCAGCCTCCAAAAGCGCCACGCGCGTCTCCGCGCGATCGACGCTGACAAGTACTTGCTTTCTCAATTTGATCCAGTCTTTCGATATCTGTAGTGGCCAAGGCGCATGTGCTGGCCCCGACCGACATATTGGTTGGGGCTCGCACACCGGCCGAAGCCCTTGCTATCGCCGTATCCCGTGCAGGCGGGCACCGGACCTTTGGGGTCTCTGGCGCGGCCTGGGCTGGTTGGAGGGAAGTTTCGGCTGACATCTTGGTGATTAGCGGACAACGCGGCCCTTATGCGCCTGGGAGACGCGTGCCTGGACGTAGATCGATTGCAGTAGACCCACGGCCAGAAGTGTTGTTATGACCGATGATCCGCCATAGCTCATGAGCGGCAGCGTGACCCCGGTGATGGGCATTATCCCAACTGCCATCCCCACGTTCACGAACACCTGAAACATGAGCATAGCCAGGATCCCGGCGGCCACCAGCGAGCCGAACAGGTCCTTGGACATCGTGAGTATGCGTAGCGTGCGCCATATCAGCAGCGCATACAGCGATAGAACGAGCGCGGCGCCGACGAAGCCGTACTGCTCGCCAACCGCGGCGAAGATGAAGTCGGTGTCGTCCTCAGGCACGTATTCGCCCTTGATCTGGGTGGAGTTCACGCCACTGCCGGTCTTCTGACCGGAGCCGATAGCCACCTTCGACTCCTCCTGCTGATAACCCTGCTTTTCCGGGTTGCTCGACGGATGCAGAAAAGCCGTCAAACGTTCCACTTGGTAGGTCTTGAGCACGTGCACTCCAGCCGCCGGCGCGGCCACAAGGACGATCACACCCGATACGACGACTAGCGCCACCAGCCCAGTGAGCTGCCGCCAGGACGTGCCCGCCACGAACAGCAGCATGAACGCGATCGCCATGTAGACCATGCCCGAGCCGAGGTCCGGTTGGGCGATCACGAACATAGCGGGCACGAGCGCCGCGAGCAGCACGCGCGCGGTCGTGTCCAGCTCACGCAAGCGCCGCGAGCGGCCCACCACGAACGCCGACAGCGCGAGGATCAACAGCACCTTGCCGATCTCAGACGCCTGGAAGGAGAACAGTGGGAATTCGATCGCGCGCTGTGCACCCAGCCCAGACTCGTGTCCGAGCGCGAGCACAGCGAGGATGCTCACCAGCAGCGCGGCGTAGATCGGGTACATGAGCTGGCGCAAGCGCGCGTAGTCAAGGCGCGAGAGCACAACCATCGCCGCCAGTCCCACGATCAGGTAAATCGCCTGACGATCAACGTAGTAGTGCGGCTGGTCCGGCACGAATTTGATCGTGACGATCCGCAGCGTGAGGATCGAGCAGATCCCGAGACCCACCGTGGCGAGTGTCAACAGTGGATCCAGCGGCAGGCGGGGACCCCTGTTCGACTGAACTGGAGCCGGCTCGCTCGGCTGGATCGGGCTGAGTGACGACGCGGACACGCTCGCGCTCACTGATCCGGGTTGGTGCCGGTGGTCAGCGTTAGCGGCTTGTGGAACCACTGGGAGGCGATCAGGCGCGCCGCGGGCGCCGCCGCTTCGTCGCCGAAGCCACCCTGTTCGACGGTCACGGCGATCACGATCGGGTGCTTGGGATCGGGCAGGAAGCACATGTACCAGGCCTGTTCGACCTGTCCGGTGCGTTCGGCCGTGCCCGTCTTGCCATACACCGGGTGTTCGGCCTGATTCCAGCCTGCCCACACGTCGGCCGAGGTGCCACCCCGCTCGAAGGTAGCGTCGTGGATGCCTTCCATCACGTCGCTCAGGTCCGAGTCGTTGAGATGCACGTGACCGATCGGGGCCGCCGGTAGCTCCTGTATAAGACCGCCGCTGGAGTTGTCGATCTGCACGCCCAGATGGGGCCGCACCACCGTGCCTTCGCCGCCGTTCACGTAGGCATTGGCAAGCGTCGAGTAGGCGACGGCCATCTGCAGCGGGGAGGTCAGCAGTTCGCCCTGTCCAACCGCGAGGTGCATATTGTCGCCGACGGTCCAGGGGCCGATTTCAGAGACGATATGGCAGACGCTCGCGGCATTCTTGGGGTGGCTGCGTTCGCAGCTTTCCTGCAGCTTGTTCTGCTGGGCGCGCCATTTGGCGTCGGGCACCGTCCCTTCGATCTCTTTCGGCAGGTCGACGTGCGTTTCTTTGCCGATCCCCAGCTCCTTTGCCATGTTCTGGATCACGTCACCGTGTTCGTTGGCGTACTCGCCAACCGTGAAGAAATAGGTGTCGGAGGAGACCTTCAGCGCATCGACCAACGGCAAGGAGCCGTAGTCGGTGTGGCCGGAGTTGCAGAACTGCTCTGCCCCGGCGGTGATGCACTGTCCGCCACCCAGCGCCTCTTCGGGGTTGATCACGCCCGCTTCAAGCGCGCCCATCGCGGTGATCGGCTTGAACGTCGAGCCGGTCGGATACTGACCTTCCACAGCGCGATTGAGCAGCGGCGCGGGCGGGTCGGGTCCTTCGCTTTCGCCGCTGCCGTTGAGCTGATCGTATTCGGCCTGAGTCATCGGTTTGGCAAAGCGGTTGGGGTCATATCCGGGGTAGGAGGCCATCCCATAGATTTCGCCGTTGAGCGGATTGATCGCCACAAACGCCGCTCCAGAGCCGGGGTTGCCTTTGGCCTGGGCCAGCGACACTCCATAGCGCAGCGCGCGTTCACCCACTCGCTCCAGCCCGAGATTGATCGAGAGCTTGAGATCGTGGCCGGCCTTGGGGGCCGTCTCTTCGAGCCTTGTCGCCTCGGGCTGACCTTCGGCGTTGACTTGCACGCGCCGCTCTCCCGGCGTGCCGCGCAGATAGCGGTCGTAGTAGTACTCGAGACCCGACTGGCCGACAACCGTATCCCGCGGAACACCCTTGAAGGCCGGCAGCGTGAGCTCTTCTTCGTTGACCTGCCCGACGTGGCCGAGCGTCTGTGATGCGAGTTCTCCAAACGGGTATGCGCTGATCGCCACCTCTTCCTGTTTGACGCCGGGAAAATCGTTTTGGCGCTCTCCCAGCACGGTCAGGGCCGCCCTGCCCGCGTCGGTCTTGATCGTGACCGGCGCATAGGGAACCTGCGTGATGCCCGCGATCACGCGTTCGTCGATCAGCCTCGGGCTGAGGCCGATCACGGGCGCCAGCCGCTGGAAGAGCTCGCGCAGTTTGACGGCCGAGGGCGGCAGGCCGGGAATCGGAACGGTTCGCAAGTGGTCCGCTCGGGCAAGTGCGTGCAACTCGGCCAGCTGCGCCGCGTCGGCACGACGATGCACGTGCCCACCGTCGCTGTCGTAAGCGTTCAGATCGTTCTCATACGCCTTCAGCCGTTCGCCCGCCGCCGCGAATTCTGCGTCTGCTTCGCCAAGATAGACTCGATATTCGTGCGCCTGTTCCTTGACGGAAGCGGGCAGCGCACTCGGCAGGATCTGAACCGCGTTGCTGACCTCACTGGTCACAAGCGGCTGACCTTCACTGGCAAGGATCTGCCCGCGCGGCGCCGGTATCGGCAGTTCGCGCTGATCGTTGGCCTGGGCCTGCTGAACATACTGTTCGCCGCTCAGCACCTGCAGGTACCACAGGCGAAAGAAGATGATCCCGAACATGACGAGCGCGATGCTGCCCAGGATCGCCACGCGCAATGCGAGCTGGGGGGATGAAGGCCCGCCCACCCCGCCGCGCGGCTCGCTCGGACGTAGGCGCTCGATCGTGCTCATCGGCTAGCTCCGATGAATCGCGAGGTATCGGCAAGGATCACCGGCCGGGCCCCCTGGATCGCGACAGCGGGCTGAGACCGCCCGTCGTATAAGCACGACGACGGCGGCGACGTGGATCCTCGGGCAGCGCACCCACCACACAGCGACGCACGACGGCCCAGAAAGGGAGTGCCACGGCGGTGTCCACGAGCACCCCAACCACGATCTCGCGCAACAGCTCAAGGCTCACAGGCGCATCGACGCCGAGTAGGAACTCGATGATCGAATAGCCGACCATCGAAGCACTCGCGGCAACCGCGCCAACGAACAGCGGTGTGAGCGCCGCCTGCGGGTCGCGCAACTCGCGCAAGCGGCCCGCCCAGTAGCCGATGATCGTGAACGTCAGCGACGTCACCCCGAGCGTTTGCATCAAAGCCAGGTCAATCAGCAGCCCGACACAGAAGCCTGCGACAGCGCCCATCATGGAGCCACACAGCAGCCCGACAAACGCGACGAGCAACGGCGAGAGGTCGACGCTGACCCCAAGCACCGGCACCTCGGAGACGACGCTGATCTGCACGAACACGATCACGATCGAGAGCACCGCCACGCGCCACACAAGCGAACCCGGCAGCCAGGCCGAGTCGGCCTGCGCAGGCCCGGAGCGCCCACGCTGGGAGTACCCGACGCGCGAGCTCATCGGCCGCTACCCGGCACGCTCTGCGATGCCACCGACGCGCTCATCCGCCGCTCCCAGTCGAGGCGACCTGTTCGCCTTGGGCTTCTTCTTCGGAGCTCAGCTGATGAGTGGGCGTCAGATTGGCGGCCACGCTGCTTAGAGCGGCCGCCCGCGAGCCGGAGGAGTAGGTCAGCACCTGCACGAATTCGAGGCTGTGTAGATCGGCCAGCGGGCTCACCTGGACCGACTTGAACCCTCCCTGTTCGTTGACCGAGGTGACCTGTCCGATCGGGATCCCCTTGGGGTAGAGCGAGGCACCTGGGCTCGCGACGGTGCCTGACGTCACAACGTAGTCGCCTGGAAGGGGCGGGACGCTCGAAGATGGGTAGAGGTATTGCATCAGAAGTTTGCCGGGCGCGCCGACTTCCGGCTGAACCATGCCGACCGTGCCCGTCGCGCTGATCTTGGCGGTCACTTCGACCGCACTATCGGTGATCAGGCTCACCTGTGCCGCATCGGGCACCACCTCGGTGACCTTGCCGATAAGTGCTTCGCCGCTGACGACGGGGTCGTTGACGTGCACCCCCGAAGAGGAGCCACGATCGATCGTGATGATCGAATACCAGATGTTTGGCGACTGATAGACGACAGTCGCCGAGACCGGGTTGTAGTCGGCGATGCTCAGCTCGTGATCGAGATGATCGAGCTTGAGCAGTTCCTGAAAGGAGTGTTCGTTGGACTGGTTGGCGGTGTATTGCGCGCGCAGCTTGTCCAGCTGCTTGCGCAGTTCGGCGTTCTGACTCTTGGCTTTCAGCGTGCTACCAAACCACCCAAACAGGTCTCGCACGGGCTTCAGCGCCTTGTTGGCGCCGTCCTGGATCGGCGAGACCACCGTCAAGAAACCGCGCTGCACCGAATGCAAGCCACCGCTCGGGGCCTCCCCGAAGTAGGCGGTCAGCAGTATCAGGGAGAGCACGACGAGCAGTGCGAGCACCGCACGCCGACGCCGGACCGTCTTGTCATACACGAATATTTGCCTTCCGAAGACTTCACCGGACAGAGTACCCCCGGATCGGGCGAGCCGAGGCAGCCGCCACGATCCGACCGGCAATTCTGATGTCAGCGTGCCGCCGCTGGGACCACACGCAGCCGAGCGCCACGATCATCGACGGCGGCGGCTACGCGAATTGCGATTGGAGCGGTGAATCGCCTCGAACTCCTCAAGCGAGCGTCCCGAGCCGACCGCCACACACGTCAGCGGCGACTCCGCCAAGTGCGCGGGCATCTGCGTCTCCTCGCGCAAGCGCTGGTCGAGCCCCTGTAGCAGCGAACCGCCGCCCGCGAGCATTATGCCCCGGTCCATGATGTCCGAGGCAAGCTCCGGCGGCGTGCGGTCGAGCGTCTCCTTGACAGCCTCGATGATCTGCGAGAGCGGCTCGTCGAGCGCCTGGCGGATCTCCTCGCTGGTGAGCACAACGGTCTTCGGCAGCCCGGCAACCATGTCGCGCCCGCGAATCTCGGCCTGCAGCTCCTCCTCCATCGGACACGCCGATCCAATCTCGAGCTTTAGCTCCTCGGCGGTCTGTTGACCAATCAGCAGCTTGTACTCCTTCTTGGCGTAGTTGATGATCGCCTCATCCATCTCGTCCCCGCCAACGCGAATCGACTCGGAGACGACGATCCCACCAAGGGAGATCACCGCCACCTCGGAGGTGCCGCCGCCAATGTCCACGACCATCGAGCCGGTCGGCTCGCCAACCGGCAGGCCGGCGCCGATCGCCGCTGCCATCGGCTCCTCGATCAGGTAAGCAGTGCGTGCGCCAGCGGACAGGCACGCCTCCTCGACAGCGCGCTTCTCGACTCCTGTTACCCCGGAGGGAACGCACACGACAACCCGCGGATGAGCCCAGCGGTTCTGGTGGACCTTCTGGATGAAGTGGCGCAACATCTCCTCGGTCACGTCGAAGTCGGCGATGACACCATCCTTGAGCGGGCGAATCGCCTGGATCGTGCCGGGGGTGCGACCCAGCATCCGCTTGGCCTCAATACCTACTGCATGCACCTCACCAGTGCGCGAGTCGATCGCGACGACGCTCGGCTCCGACAGCACGATCCCACGTCCACGCACATACACGAGCGTGTTGGCGGTCCCAAGATCGACCGCCATGTCGCGGCCGCCGAATCCGGTTAGGTACGTGAGGAAGCTCATAGATAGGATTGAAGCGCGCTCTGCTTCGGCTTTGTCTCACCGGTTGCCTGGCGGCCGGTGGCCGGGGCGCACTCCGCGGGGAGTCTAGCGGACCCCACCGTATCCTTTGCAAGTTTGACAGCGCATTTGCAGGCATAATTCGCGAGAGGAAGACTTCGTGGATCGCCACGTCGATGGTTCTGGGACATACCCATCAGGGATCAGACGGCGCGTTCTCACAAAAGCTCGGGGCACATGTCGAGCAATGTCGCAAGCGGCAGTCCGACGACGTTTTGATAATCCCCGTGAATCTCCCGCACCAGCACCGCACCCACGCCCTGGATCGCATAGCCCCCGGCGCGTCCGCGCCACTCGCCGCCGGCCACATACCAGTCGATCAGCTCTCCGCCAAACTCGCGGAACTCCACCTGCGTGCTTGCCAGGCCCACCCGCTCTCCTCCAGTTGAGAGCAGGGCCACGCCGCTGAGTACGGTGTGCACGGCTCCCGACAGCGCGTTGAGCGTCGCGCGCGCCTCCGCCTCATCGGCGGGCTTTCCATAGATTTGCCCATCGAGTGTCACGAGCGTGTCAACACCGAGCACCATCTCGCGTGTGTCGCCCTGGGCGCCCGTGGTGGGCGCTGCATACGCCGCACGAGCCTTGCGAAGAGCGTTTTGCACCGCCACCACCTCAGGTTCGCCCTGCTCAATCTCTGCTACGTGTGTGGGCCGCACGGTGAACGAGACACCCAAGCGCTCAAGGATCGCCCTTCGTTGGGGCGAGGCGGAGGCAAGTACGAGCGAAGACCCTCTCACAGCTCAATCCACTGCAAGACGCGCGGCTGCCACACGAACGTGACGCATATCCTCACAGCCGCCCTTGCAGCGACTCGCCGACCGGTTCAGTCGGCAAGATCGGGGAAGAACAGAGCCGCCTCGCGCGTGGCGGACTCGGCGGAGTCCGAGCCATGCACCATGTTTTGTCCCATCTCGATCGCAAAGTCACCGCGGATCGAGCCGGGCGCCGCGTCAAGCGGATTGGTCGCCCCGATCGCCTGGCGTGCCGCCTTGAATGCGTCGATTCCCTCCAGGACCATCGCGACGATCGGCCCGGAGGTGATGAAGGCAACCAACTCGCCGAAGAAGGGCTTCTCGGCATGCTCGGCGTAATGATGCTCAGCCAACTCCCTCGACACGGTCATGTGTCGCAACGCGACGATGCGCAGTCCCTTGCGCTCGAAGCGAGCGATGATCTCGCCCGTCAACGAGCGGGCGAAGGCGTCCGGCTTTACGAGGATCAGCGTACGGTCCATGTGGTCCTTTGGTTCGGATGTGGTTGTTCAGGTGCTTGAGCGCGGGCGCGGAGCGCCTCGCGATGGGACGCTGCGCGATGGGGCAGCAGCGGGCTCAGGCTCCACGCTCCCTCGCCCAGTCAACTCAGGCGCCCTGGCCGCGGCGCGCTCTGCGGCCCGCACCCGTGCCGCAGACGCGGGCTTAACCTCGAGCGGGTCTGCCTGCATTTCGGTGTCGTCCTCCGCGCGCGCACGCGGGGAGGACTTGGAGGCCGGCGCGTGCTCTGAGCCGGGAGCTGACGTGTGTTCGCGTCGGGTAGAGCGGCGCGCCGGCTTGGCGGTCGCTACCTCAGTCTCGCAGTAGGGACAGATCGTCCATACGCGGTCGAGCGGACGCGCACAACTCACGCAACGCTCCTTGAGCTTGCGCAAACAGCTCGGGCAGCGGATGAAGTCGCGCTCGATGCGATAGTTGCAGTGCGGGCAGAGGCTGTAGTCGAGTTCGTGCAGCCTAGCCTCGGCGGCCTGCAGCTCCAGCTCACGCTCACGCACATCCGCCAGATACTCCGGAGGGCGCAGGATCATGTACACGATCGTTCCCACAAACGGGAACAGCGAAGCGGCCGTGGCGCAGCCGATCAGCATCGGATCGGCGATCCGGCGGCGAGCGTCAGCGTAAGTCCAGTACAGCAGAGAGAAGTACAGGACCGCAACGAACAGGATCAACAGGTCGATGACCAAGCTCAAGCTTTTGCTTTCGATTCCAAAATAGGCGATTGGTGGTGGCATCGATGACCCTATACGGCTCCGCTGAGGGTTTTCCCTGCAAGCACGCGTGAAACGGGGCGCTTCGATCCGTGATTGCGCATCGGGCGGCCGAGTTTAGAGCGTATCGAGCATGAAATGGACGATCTGGTTCCCGGGGAGAGCGTTATTGCAGATCGCAAGCATCACAAAAACAGTCGGCCAAAGCCGTAACCAGCCGCGAAGAACACCAGGATCACAAGCGCCACGATCAAAGCCACCGCGCCGATCATCGTCAGTACCGACGGGCCCTCGTCATTCAAGCTTCTCCCCTCCTCTCGACACCCTGCGTCCCTTCCTCGTAGCCGTCCGCATCTCGCGCGTTCCCGTCGATGGACGACTGGCGTCGGCCGCTGTAACCCAGCCCGGCATGCTGCTGGCGAGCGGGCACTGCCAATCCAGGTGTATGCGCCAGTAGATCCCCGACGAGATACACAGAGCCAGTCGCGAGCACTGCCGCGCCATTTTCCTGAGCCTGTGCCCATGCGCGCGCCGCCGCCAGCGCCTTCGTGGGCTGGGGCTCGCACAGCGATTGCTCAAAGCCGAGCTGACTGGCCAGCGACTGAAGCGTCGCCGGTGACAGCGCCCGCGGGCTCGGCGGCGCCGTGAACCACGCTCGCTGGCATAGAGGCAGCAGCGCAGCGAGCATCCCCACAGCATCCTTGTCCTCGAGTACGCCGAGCACCAGCGCAAGCGGGCGGCCTGCTAGCAGCTCCGGCAGAGATCGAACAAGCGCCACGACCGCGGGAGTGTTGTGTGCCCCATCCAAGACGGTGAGTGGGTCGCGCGCCACAACCTGCATACGGCCAGGCACAAACGTGTGTGCCGCCGCCTCGCGCACATGTCGCTCCTGCAACTCGATGCCCGCGCCAGCCAGATACGCATCCGCGGCCAGCCGCGCAAGCGCAAAGTTCTCCCGCTGGAAAGAGCCGTGGGCGCCTACCTCAAGCTCGGCCGAGGCGGGCGCAGCCGTTATCGACCTCGCACCGCGCTCAGCGACAACGGCGTTGGCGACCTCCAGGACCTCCGGTTGCAGCTGCGAGCCCAGCGCAAGCACAGAGCCCTTGCCGACCACGGCCAACTTCTCGGTGGCGATGTCGCGCAACGTTGGCCCAAGCCAGCGCGTGTGCTCCAGGCCTACGTTTGTCAGCACCGCCACCGTCGAGTCGATCACGTTGGTTGCGTCATAGCGACCCCCAAGGCCGGCCTCGACCACGACAACCTGCGCCTCTCTACGCGCGAGCTCCCAAAAGGCCGCCGCCGTCAGCAACTCGAACTGAGTCACATGATCATCCTCGGCAAGCGTGCGGTTGACCCGCTCCGCGGCCCATGCCGCCCGTGCGATCGCCCCCGCAAATGCATGCGTCTCGATGTCCGCATCGTCGATCCGCACGCGTTCGGCATAGGACACCAGGTGTGGCGAGAGATAGCTGCCGGTGCGCAGTTCGTGGCGTTGCAGCATCGCGGCGATCATGCGGGTCGTCGAGGTCTTGCCGTTCGTGCCAACCACATGGATCGTGTCGAAGCTGCGCTCGGGCGAGCCGAGCACGGTCATCATGCGTCGCATCCGGTCAAGGCCGAAACGCATCCCGAACAACTCGAGCGAGCGCAGATGACGCTCGGCGTGCTCAGGACTCCAAGGCCCGCTCATAGCGCCTCCAATTCCCCGCGCAGACGCTCAAGTCGCTCACGTTCGCCCTGCACCACCGCAGCCGGTGCGCGCTCCACAAATCCCGGCTTTGCGAGCTTGCCCTTGACCTGCTCGATCTCGCCCAGCAGTTTCTCCCGAGCGGCGGCGCGTCGTCGCTCGGCCGCCCCGAGGTCAAGTCCCTCGCCGGATAGAACCTCCACGGTGCCTCCGGGCACGGGAATCAAAGCAACAACCGCACCGCCATCCGACACCTCCTCAGGCCCATCCACCCCCCCACTATCCGAGTGCGCCCCGTTGGAGAACTGCAGACGCGCCAGGCGCGCCAGTAGCGGCGCGGTCGCCTCATAGCCCTCGGCGCACAGGCGGGCGGGGACGATCAAACCAGCGCGTGCGCCAACCGAGTCCCGCCAACCTCGCACGAGCGTGATCGCCTCGATCGTGCGCTCGATCACCGCCTCCGCCTCGGAGTCGATCAGGGCGCTCTGCGCTCGCGGGTAGGATCTCCCGGCTAGCAGCTCGTCGGCGCCGTCAAGGTAGCTCCACAGCTCCTCGGTCACGAATGGGATCAGCGGATGCGCTATCGCAGCGGTCTCGCGCAGCACGTATAGAAGCGTTGCGGCAAGCGCAGCGCGGTCATCCTCGCAGGCGGTCGACGACATGTCTTCACTAGCGGCCCAGCGGTCACGTGCGGATCGGTCATCGCCCGCCGGCTCCTCCGCGCCAGTGGGCGCCCCAACAGAAGCGAGCAGATCATCGGCGGCGGAGGTCCGCTCCGCGCGATCGGGCAAACGGTGCTTGACAAGCTCCAGATACCAATCGCACAGCTCGCCATACACGAAGTCATAGATGCCGAGCGCCGCGTGGGAGAAGTCATAGCGCTCGATCCGTGCCGCCGTGTCGGACTCGATCCGCGCCAGGCGTGAGAGGATCCAGCGATCCTCGACCGTGCGTGGCAGCGGAGCGGGCTCAATCGCTCCGGCTCGCTCGCTCCCGAGGCTTGCGTGGATGCGGGTGAGCGCGAAGCGAGCGGCGTTGAACAGCTTGTTGGCAAGCGCCTGTCCCTGCTGGACCTTCTCGGCCGAGTAGCGCACGTCCTGAGTGGAGGACATCGCAAGCAGACCGAAACGTACGGCGTCCGCACCATGGCGCTCGATCTCATCCAGCGGGTCGATGCCGGTGCCGAGCGACTTCGACATGCGCCGTCCGTCGGGCGCTTGGATCACCGAATGGATGTAGACCTCGGAGAACGGCACTTGGCCCGTCAACTCGAGGCCCATCATGATCATGCGAGCCACCCACAAGAACAGGATGTCGCGCGCGGTGGAGAGCACATTTGTCGGGTAGAACGCCTCGAGCTCCGCCGTTTGCTCGGGCCATCCAAGTGTCGCAAACGGCCACAGCGCGGAGGAGAACCAGGTGTCTAGCACGTCCTCCTCTTGGCGCACGTGACCACCGCATTCCCCGCAGCCCTCGGACGCGCTGAGAGCTACGTTGACGTGTCCGCACGTCTCGCAGTAGTAGACCGGCAGGCGGTGACCCCACCACAGCTGACGCGAGATGCACCAGGGACGGATGTTCTCCATCCAGTCCAGATACACCCGTCGGTGATTGTCCGGGACGATCCGCACGCGCCCGTCGCGCACCGCCTCCACAGCGGGTGCCGCCAGCTCCTCCATCGCCATGAACCACTGCAGAGAGATCAACGGCTCGATGCGCTCGCCCGAGCGATGGGAGTAGGGCACCTCATGCGCATAGTCCTCGCGAGCGACGATCCGCCCTTCGCGCTCGAGCTCTGCGACCACCGCCTCGCGCGCCTCCATCACCGTCAAGCCCGCAAAGTGCTCGCCTGCCTCCGCGGTCATGCGACCGTCCTCGCCGATCACCGACACCTGATCAAGGTCGTGGCGGGTGCCGATCTCGAAATCGTTGGGATCGTGCGCGGGTGTGACCTTCAGCTGACCGGTGCCAAAATCCATCTTTACGTAGTCATCGGCGATGATCGGTAGGTGACGCCCGACGAGCGGCAGGATCGCGGTGCGACCCACGATCTCGCGGTAGCGCTCGTCCTCGGGATGCACCGCCACCGCGGTGTCCCCCAACATCGTCTCCGGACGAACCGTGGCGATCGTGACCGTACCACCGCCCTCGAGGTCATAGACGATCGAATAGAGCGTGTCGTGCTCCAAGCGCTCCTCCACCTCGAGGTCTGAGATCGCCGAGCGACTACCCGGGTCCCAGTTGACGATGTAGCGGTCGCGATAGATCCAGCCCTTCTCGTATAGGGCTACGAACACTTCCGCGACCGCACGCGCATAGTCCTCGTCAAAGGTGAAGCGCTCTTCGGAGTAGTCGCATGAGGCGCCGAGGCGCTTGAACTGCTCGACAATCGTGCCACCGTAATGCGCGCGCCACTCCCACACGCGCCGCACGAACGCCTCGCGCTCAAGCTCGTGACGACTCTTACCTTCCGCGAGCAGCGCCTTCTCGACAACCGCCTGGGTTGCGATCCCGGCATGGTCGGTACCGAAGATCCACTTGGTGCGCTTACCGTTCATTCGGTGGTAGCGGATCAAGGTGTCCTGTACCGAGCCGTTGAGGGCATGGCCCATATGCAGCGAGCCGGTCACGTTTGGCGGCGGAATCGCGATCGAGTAGTTCTCGCTCGCCTCTCCCTCGGGCTCGGGATGGAACAGGCCACTGGACAGCCAGCGCTCGATGATCCGCGGCTCGACCTCAGAAGGCTCGAAGCGGGTGCGATCTTCAAGCTCTTTGATGCGCTCGCTCATGGGAGCGTGAGTGTACGCAGGACAGCGCCCACCGGAGGGCTTACGCCGATTTGCTCGGTTCCGCGACTTCGTCGACCGCCGACTGGACGCGGCGCCGGCGCTACTGCCCCAGTCCGCCGAAGACGGCGAACGGACGACCCGGAGCGTTGACCGCTACCCACATAGACCAGGCACTGCCCTCGACATCGAAGCTGGTGCCCTGCGGGGCCTCCGCCCGCAAGCGCTCGGCGAGCGCGTGCGCTTCGTCCTCGTCCTTCGTGCCAAGCGCCAGATGGCGCCAGTGGCGCTGTACTGGGATCCCCTCACTCGCCAGCCGCTCCGCGAATTCGCGCGCGTCGCGATGGCTCGGCAGCGTGACGCGCACTTCCCACTCGGGATAGCCGGCCTGCTCGGATTCTTCGGTCTCCTCCTGCTCTAGATGCTCGTGCTCGGCGACATGCTCGGCGGGAGTGCTTGGCAGTGGCCGCGACACGTCCTCCCAGCGATCCTCCTCCGGATGCCAGCGCCACGAGCTCAGCTGTCCATCGATGTGCTGTTCAGCCATGATCTTCTCCAAAGCGCCGCGCGCCCATGCGGCGTTGTCACTGGAGTCGGTGTACAGAAACACATGCCCGCCCTCGTGGCTGACGGCGATGTGCTTGGGGCTCGGCGCGCCGGACTCGCCAAGGTGCTCAACCTCCTCCAACGCTTTGATCAGCCGGGCGGCGTCGTCGTGCGCCAGCTCCACGCGGATGCGGAACTCGTCGTGCATCAGATCAGCCTCGTCTCTGCTCGCTCACGGCGTTGATCGTATCGATCGACGCCGGAAGCGCAGGCGCCTACGCCGACTCCTCACGGAGGGAGCGCTCGGCGGGCTCCTCGGGCGCGGCTTCGGTGACGAGCGTGGGCGTGGTGCCTTTCTCGACCGTGTCGCGCGTGACCACGCACTTCTTGACGTCGCGGCGGGACGGCAGCTCGAACTGCACCTCCAGCAGGATCTCCTCGATGATCGAGCGCAGCCCGCGTGCGCCGGTTTCTCGCTCCAGCCCCTTCTCGGCGACAGCCAGCAGCGAGTCCTCGGCGAACACGAGCTCGATACCATCAAAGGAGAAGAAGCGCTGGAACTGCTTGACCAGCGCGTTGCGAGGCTCTGTCAGAATCGAAACCAGATCAGCGCAACTGAGCTGGTGCACGGCCGACATCACCGGCAGGCGGCCGATGAACTCGGGGATCAGGCCATACTCGATCAAATCCTCCGGCAAGCAGTGCTCAAAGATCTCGCCGGTGTCGCGCTCCAGCTTGCTTTCGATCGCCGAGGCGAAGCCGATCCCGTTGTGGCCGATACGCCGCTCGATCACCTTGTCCAGGTGCGCGAACGCCCCGCCGCATATGAAAAGGATGTTGGTGGTGTCGATCGTCAGGAACTCCTGGTGGGGATGCTTGCGTCCCCCCTGCGGCGGCACCGATGCCTGAGTGCCCTCGAGGATCTTCAACAGCGCCTGCTGCACGCCCTCGCCGGAGACGTCGCGCGTGATCGACGGGTTGTCGGCCTTGCGAGCGATCTTGTCGACCTCATCGATGTAGATGATGCCGGTCTCAGCCTTCTTGACGTCGTAGTCAGCCGCCTGGATCAGCTTCAGGAGGATGTTCTCGACGTCCTCGCCGACATATCCGGCCTCGGTCAGCGCGGTGGCGTCGGCGATCGCAAACGGCACGTTGAGGATTCGCGCGAGCGTTTGGGCAAGCAGCGTCTTGCCGCAGCCGGTCGGACCGAGCAGCAGGATGTTTGACTTCTGCAGCTCAATGTCCGAATCTCCGGACTGCATCATCTGCACGCGCTTGTAGTGGTTGTAGACGGCTACCGACAGCGTGCGCTTGGAGGCATCCTGGCCGACTACGTACTCGTCCAGAACGTCGTAGATCGCGCGTGGCTTGGGCAAGTTCTCCAGGTCAAACGCGGGCGGGGCCGCCAGCTCCTCGTCGATGATCTCGTTGCAGAGATCGATGCACTCGTCGCAGATGTATACGCCCGGCCCAGCGATCAGCTTCTTGACCTGCCGCTGGGACTTCCCGCAGAAGCTGCAGAGGAGCTGCTCGTTGGAATCGGTTGGTCTGGCCATAATTGGGTTCTTCTATCTCTGTCTGATGAAACGTTACTTCTCGAAGCGTCTAGGACAGTCGCCGGGCAAGCGAGACAAAATCGATGAGGCCCACCCTCCCCGCGTGGCGTACCGTACTTAAGTACGCGAGCCAGAGAGGACACAGCGTCGCGCCGCTCAGTGAGTCTCCTAGTGCTCGGAGATGACGCGGTCGATAATGCCGTACTCCTTGGCCTCCTCAGAGCTCATGAAGTAGTCGCGCTCGGTGTCCTTGCTGACCTGCTCGAGCTTCTTGTGAGTGTGTTTGGCGATGATCTCATCGAGACGTTTACGCACGTCGATGATCTCCTTCGCGTGAATCTCGATGTCGGTGGCCTGCCCCTGGAAGCTTGAGGAAACCTGGTGGATCAGGATCTTGGCATTGGGCAGAGCCATGCGCTTGCCGGCGGCCCCCCCGGCGAGCAAAAGCGCGCCCATCGACATCGCGATGCCGACACAGATCGTTTGTACGTCGGGCTTTATGAACTGCATCGTGTCGTAGATCGCAAGGCCGGCATACACCGATCCACCCGGCGAGTTGATGTAGATCGAGACGTCCTTGGTTGGATCCTCGGACTCCAGGTGCAGCAGCTGGGCGACGATCAGGTTGGCGACCTGGTCGTCAACCGGAGTCCCCAGAAAGATGATCCGCTCGTTGAGCAGACGGCTGTAGATGTCGAACGCGCGCTCGCCTCGCGAGGTCTGCTCGACCACCATTGGAACAAGTGGGCTCATGATCCTCGCTTCAGTTTCGCTTCACTGGCCGGATTCCTTCAGAACATTGTCGATCGGCTCGTGCCAAGGTTAGCTGGCCGATCCCTGATCGGTCGGTGTCCACAGTCGCGCCGCGGCTGGTTCGGCACCGCCTTCTACATGCTGCTCCTCTGAGTCGGGGGTCCAGAGCCTCTCGCGGGCCTGAGCCTGATCGATCGAGATCGGCTTGGCCTCGGCGGCGATCAACTCGACTGCCTGGCGAGCCGCCAGGTCCTCGCGAACGTCATCCAAACGTCCAGACTCGCGCAGCTGCACAAGCAGCTTCTGGGGCTCAACCCCCTCGCGTTCGGCGGCGGGCGTGACGGCCTCGAGCAGATCCTGCTCGCTCGGGAGGATCCGCTCGGCCGCTATGACCGCGGCGATCACCGCTTCGCGACGCAGCGACTGCGCCGCCTCGGGAGCGAGCTCGGCGATCAGATCGTCCTCCTCGCGCCCGGTGATCTTCAGGTACGCCTCACGACTGATGCCGCGGTGGGAGAGCGAGTGCAACATCCGATCCCACATCTCGCGGGCCTTTGCCTGCACGAGCGTCTCGGGCGTCTGTACTTGAGCCTCGGCTGTGGCCGCGTCAAGCGCCGCCTCACGGAACTCGTTCTCCACGCGCTTGGTGTCGGCCTCGCCGAGCCGCGTGCGGATGTCCTCGGTCAGCTCGTCGACCGAATCGAAGCCCATGTCCACGGCAAAGTCCTCATTGACTTCGGGAAGCTGCTTGTGCTTGACCTCCTTGACACTCACCTCAAAGGAAGCGTCCTTGCCAGCAAGCTCCTGGCTTGCGTAGTCGCTCGGGAAGGACAGCTCGATCGTGCGAGTCTCCCCCGCGCCGGCGCCATCCAAGCCCTCCTCAAAGCCGGGGATAAGGTTGCCCGAGCCCAGCTCGACCAGCTGGTCGCGTCCTTCGCCACCATTGAACGGCTCACCGTCGATCGAGCCCACGTAATCGACGACCACAAAGTCACCTGATCCGGCAGGTCGCTCAACGGTCTCCAGGCGTGCAAGACGCTCGCGCAACCCGTCGATCTCACGTTGCAGCTCCGCCTCATCGATCGTGACCTCGCGACGACCCACCTCCAAGCCCTTGTACTCACCAAGCACAGCCGCGGGCAGCACACCTATCTCGATCGAGAACTCAAGCGCCACCCCCTGCGCCGGCAGATCGGCGAGGTCGAGCTGCGGATCTCCGACGGGAACGATGCCGGCCGTCTCGATCGCGTCCGCATACCAGTTGCCGAGCGTGTCGCGCACGGCCTCCTCGAGCACCACCTCGCGACCCACCTTTTGGATTACAAGCGGCGCAGGCACCTTGCCACGCCGAAATCCGGGCAACCTCATTTCGCGCCCGAGCTGACGGGCCTTACGCTCCAGTCGAGCTTCGATCTCCCCTGGTGGGACCTTCACCTGCACGCGCACGCGCGACTCGGGCAGCTCGGTGACGGTCGTGGTCAAGGCGGTAGGCATGGGTGCCACGATACCGTGCCGTCCAGTGCCCGCACCCACTCACCCCATGCGTCGACTGGAGAGATGGCTGTGGACCGGCCCGCTCGGCCACTTGATCGGAGGCACGCTCGACTTTGCCCAAGCGCTGGCCCACTACATGCGCTCGCGACGGGCAAACCGCCAGTAGCGCTGAGCTCACGCAAGGCCGCGCGACCTCCCGCCTGCGCGACCTTGCGTGAGGATTTCCTAGCGACCTTGCGTGAGGACTTTCCTATTTACGCTGCGACCGGCGCGCCGTCGAAGGAGATCGCCTTGCCGTGCGGGACGACGAGCACCGGGGAGGTTGCGATCTCGATCAAGTTCTCACTGGCAGCGCTGAGCGATACGGTTCCCTCCTGGGCGTCCGGACGTGAGCCCACTACCAGCAGACCGACGTTCTGCTCGCCGGCGGCGCCGAGGTCCGCGTCCAGCGAGCGGGCGAGCGCAGCAGCGGTGGTCTGAGCGCTACCGTCGCCGACGACGCCGATCTTCTGCACCTGCGCGATCCCGCTCTGGGCCAATCCGGCGGGCGCGATCGCCACAGCGGTATTGCCGCCGTTCAGTAGACGCTCAGCGGAATTGCCGACCGCGATGTGACCCCTTGCGGTATGGGAGTCTGAGCAGAACACGATTACGTCGGCCTCGATCTGCTTGGCAAGTGCGCTCAAGCCCTCCGGCGTGGAGCGGTCCGTGATCACATAACGCTGCGCGCCGGAGTCGCCGAGCAGCTCCGCGCCGCGCACGAGCAGCGTCTCGGCCTCGTGCTGGGCAAGGATCTCGCGACTGGTCTCCGCTTCGGGAGCGTGGCGCACGTATGCGAGCGACACCTCCGCGCCCGCATCTGCGAACAGCCGGCCGAGCGCGACAGCGTCGTCCTCGTTGTTTGTTCCGTCGTAGGAGACGATGATGTTGGCGGACATGTTGGCTCTTTTCTCTTTGTGCCTTTCGCCTGGCTCCTGTTGGTCTGCCGGGCGCCTATTGCCATTTGGCGGCGATCGTCCCGTGGCACGATCTGAGTTGGGCTTCGATGACAGGTTGGCACTTACCTGCCATCAGCACCAGTGAAATTCATAATTTGAGCTATAAGGACAGCTAATGCTCAATGTCAGCCGATTGAAGGTACTCGTGGAGGTCGCCGCACGCGGCTCGTTCTCGGGCGCGGCCGAGGCGCTCTCCTACACGCAGTCGGCGGTCTCTCAGCAGATCGCGACACTCGAGGCCGAAACCGGGATGACGCTACTCGAGCGTCACGCCCGCGGTGTGCGCGTGACGCTCGCGGGGAAGGCGCTGGTCGAGCACGCCGAAGGCATCCTTGCGCGCCTGGACGCCGCCGAGGCAGAGCTCTCGGCGATCGCCGGGTTGCGCGCCGGCAGGTTGCGGATGGCCTCGTTTCCGACCGCCGGCGCGACGCTTATGCCGCTGGCGATCGCCACCTTCCGCGCCAGCCACCCGGACATCGAGCTGACGCTCGCCGAGGGGGAGCCGGAGGAGATCGCGCCCCGGCTGCGTGCAGGAGAGTTCGACCTCGCGCTGCTGTTTGAGTTCGACGAACCGCAGGACGTGAATGCGGACAACCTGACGCGCGCCGAGCTACTGCAGGACCCGATGTATCTGGCCCTGCCACAAGAGCACCCCTTGGCCGTCAAGGGAAACCTGCGCCTGGCGGAGCTACATGGCGAGGCCTGGGTGCAAACCTCGCGCTCGAGCCCGTGCGCGCGCCACGTCGTACGATCCTGCCACGCGGCTGGATTCGAGCCAAACGTGTCCTTTGAAAGCGACGACTACCAGACCGTGCAGGGTCTGGTCGCGGCAGGAGTGGGCGTCGCGTTGATCCCCGAGCTGGCCCTGTCGGTCGTGCGAGAGGACATCGTCATCCGGGCCCTTTCGCCCCGCCCGCCGGTGCGTCAGGTGATCGCCGCCGCGCCAAGCGACGCGCGTCTGAGCCCCGCCACTCCGGCGATGCTTGAGATCCTCGAGCAAGCGGCAAGTCGTTACGTGGCCCAGGGAAAGCGCATCTCCCCAAGCGTTTGAACCTCGGGCTCCAACTCCACGCCGAAGCGCTCAATCACGCGGCGGCGACCCTCCTCCATCAGTGTCAGCACCTCAGCGGTTGTGGCCGTGCCAGTGTTCTCGATGAAGTTGGCGTGCTTGGGCGCAAAGCGCGCACCACCGACGCTCAACCCGTTGCAGCCCGCTTCCGACAACAACATGCCGGCAGTACGGTCCTCGGCCTCGGGGCCCTCGGGGTTCTTGAAAGTCGAGCCGAACGTCTTGATCCCCTGGGGCTGGGCGTCATGGCGACGAGTGCGCATCTGCGCAAGTGTGGCCTTCACACTGTCCACGCTGGCCGGGGTGAGCAGGAACGATGCGCGTGCGACGACTTCGCCGACATCCAGGTTGGAGTGGCGATAGCCGAAGCCAAGTTGTGCCGGAGCACGACGGTCAAGGCCCTCGGCGGTGACGATCTCAATCCACTCCAGCATGTCGGCCAGCTGTCCACCGTAGGCGTTTGCGTTCATCCGCACAGCGCCTCCGACGCTACCCGGAATGTTCACGCCGAACTCGATCCCCGACAGCCCCGCCTGGGCCGCGCGCGCGGCAACCGAGGGCAGTCGCGCGCCGCCCCCGCACACAATGCGCCGACCCTCATGCTGGATCAGCGCCAGCTTACGATCGAGCTTGAGCACCAGGCCGCGAACGCCCTCGTCGGCGATCAGCAGGTTCGAGCCCGAACCCACGATGAAGACCGGAGTGTCGATGGCCCTGGCCCACGCAAGCAGCTCGCGTAGCTGCGCACCCGAGCTGGCGCGAGCGAAATAGTCGGCCTCACCGCCGGTGCGAATCGTCGCCATACGAGCAAGCGGGAAATCCCGCTGCACGATTGAGGGAACCGTCCTCGGGGAGGTCCTAGACACCCTCGCCACCCACCAGTCGCCGACTGAGCACATCAACATCGCCGGCGCCCATCGCCACGCACAAATCGCCCTCCTGCAGAAACTCGCTGAGCACTCGTTGCGCTGCATCGAAGCTCGGCAGCCACAACACAGGGCGCCCGTGCGCGCACTCGCTGGCGGTGCGCGCAATCTCCAGACCGCTCACCCCCGGATGATCCTCGGCGCGCTCGCGCGCCGGATATATCTCGAGCACCGCGATCACGTCAGCCTGCGCTAGCGCTTCGCCGAACTCCCGGGCGAGTATCGCGGTGCGCGAGTACAAGTGCGGTTGGAACACTGCCACCAGTCGCTGTGGGGCCAACGTGCGTGCAGCACTGAGTGTGGCGGCAACCTCGGTCGGATGATGCGCGTAGTCGTCGATCACGACCGCTCCCCTAGCTGTGTGTCCGAGGCGCTGGAAGCGCCGTCCGGCCCCGCAAAAGCCCGCGAGGCTGGCCGCCGCGCCTTGCTCCTGCACTCCGGCCAGCCGTGCGACCTCTAGGGCACCGATGGCATTGAGCGCGTTGTGGGTGCCTGGCACCGCCAGCTCGACCCGTTGTCCGCGCCATTGAAGGCGGGAGATGCCGTCGCTTGCGCGCGGCGGTGGGACGTCGTAGAACACGGCGGGTCCGTCACGCAGGGCACGCAGGTCCGGGCGATCCCAGATCACCGCTTGCGGCGCACCAGCCAGGAACACCTGGAACGCCTCGCGCAGCTCAGCAAGTGAGGAGAACGTAGCGTGATGGTCGAGCTCGACGTTGGTGAGCACCGCGATATCGACGTTAAGGCTGAGCATCGAGCGGTCGGACTCATCCGCCTCCACGACCAGCCACCCGCCTGGATCGGCGGAGGCCCAGTGAGAGTTGTCGAGTCCCGCGCCGACCGAGCTGCCGACCAGCCAGCTGGGATCCCAGCCCTGCTCACGCAACACGTGCACGATCATCGAGGCGGTGGTCGTCTTGCCGTGTGCACCGGCGACCGCGATCGTGCGGCGCAGCGCCGTGAGCTCCGCCAGCAGTTCAGCTCTAGGGCGCTCCGCCAGGCCGCGCTCGCGTGCGATGAGGCGCTCGGGATTATCCGCCGGCACAGCGCTCGAGTAGACGATCTCCACCTCATCGCCACCGGGAACGTTGGCGGCGTCGTGGCCGATGCACGCGTCGAGCACGCCCTCCTCCCCCAGTCGCCTCAGGTAGATGCTGGATGCCCGGTCTGACCCGGTGACGGTCGCTCCCAAGGCACTGGCGGCACGCGCGTAGCCGCTCATGCCGGCTCCGCCCACACCGATGAAATGCAGGCGGCGCTCCGCCCAAGGAAGCTCGCTCATCGGCTAGCAGCCTCAAGCAGCTCGGCGGCCACGTCCCGCGCCGCGTCGGGGCGCGCGAGCGAGCGCGAGGCGCCGGCCATCCCCGCAAGCCGGGTGGGGTTGGCAAGCAGCTGCGTGACCTCGCGAGCGAGCCGGGCGTCGCTCAGTTGTCCGTCCTCGATCACGATCGCGGCACCCGCTTGGGACATCCAGCGTGCGTTGGCGCTCTGGTGGTCGGCGGAGGCATGCGGGTAGGGCACGAGGATCGCCGGCAGTCCGTGGGCGGCGATCTCGAACACCGACCCTCCGGCCCGGGCAACCACCAGATCGCTGGCGGCCAGGGCCTCTGTGAACTCCTCTAGCTCGAGATACGCGCGCAGGTCATATCCCGCGGGCAGCGCACGCGTGGAGAGCTCGGGATAGTCACGCCGCCCACATACGTGTAGAACGTGGAAGGCCCCCGAGGAGAATGCCTCGAGCGCAGCCTGGTTGATCGTGCGCGCCCCCAGGGAGCCGCCGAACACGAGCACACACAGCTCCTGCGCGGCGATCCCAAAACGCTCGCGAGCGCTTTGTCGGTCGGCATAAGAGAGTGGGATCGGACGGCCCGTTACCAGGTAGCGAGAGCCGCTGCGACCGTTGAGCGGAAACGACAGGCATACGCGTCGCGCGAGTGGAGCGAGGAGGCGATTGGTCAGACCCAGGTGGCTGTCGGCCTCGGTGAGCACCAGCGGGATGCGACGCGTGAGCGCAGCCACCCCGACAGGTCCCGCGACATAGCCACCTCCACCCATCACAGCGTCAGGAGCTAGCCGCCCAAGCAGCTTCCGCGAGCGCAGCACAGCCTTCGCCGAGCGAAGCAGCGCTCGCGCGGCGTGCAGTGAACTGGTGCGACTGAGACCTTCCACGGCGATCGTGTGCAGCTGGTAGCCCGCCGCCGGCACGAGCTCCGCCTCGGCGCGCTCCCCCCCGATGAACGTCACCTCGGCGCCCTCAGCGCGCAGCGCGTCCGCCACCGCGAGCGCCGGCACCACGTGCCCGGCCGTTCCCCCGGCGGCTATCACGATCTTCTTGCTCATCGCCCCATCGTGCCGGTTCGCGCGCCGAGGCGTCGGCCACATGCCGCTTGACCCGCTCGACGGGCGGCTCGGCGGTGCTCGCGCCCTTTGCGCTTGCGGCACGGGTGCGTCGGGGACGCGCGGGCGCTACGGCGCGCACGTGCGCGGTACCGCCGGCGGCGACATTCAACAGCAGACCCATCGCCGCGAGCGTCACGATCAAGCTGCTCGATCCGTAGGAGACGAGCGGCAGCGGCACTCCCGTGAGCGGCGCGAGGCCGAGCACGGCGAATACGTTGAGGATCGCCTGGGAGACAATCAGCGAGGTCATCCCGACGGCGATCAGCGCGCTGTGGAGGCTACGGGCGGCCTTGGCGACACGCAAGCCCGCGTAGGCGATCATGCCGTAAAGGAACAGCAGCGCGAATATCCCCACCACGCCTAGCTCCTCTCCGATCACGGCAAGGATGAAGTCGGTCTGGGCCTCGGGCAGGTAGAAGATCTTCTGCACTGACTGGCCAGGACCGACACCGAACAGCCCTCCTGAGCCGATCGCGATCTGGCCCTGCACCGCTTGGAAGCCGCTGCCGGAAGCGTGTGCCCACGGGTCGATGAACGAGGTGAGGCGGACGCGCTCATAGGGACGCGCCAGCGCGATCAGCGCGACGATCGCAAACACGGTGCCGGCGATGATCGTGAGGTTACGAGCAGGTATGCCGGCCGCCACGAGCAGCGAACAGGTGGTGAACGCGATCACCATCGCGGTGCCGAGGTCAGGCTGGGTGACCACGAACAGGCAGGCGATCCCGACGACCGCGAGCAACGGGTTGAAAAGCTCGCGCATGTCATGCACACGCTTGGGGCGGCGCGCAAGCAGCGTTGCCCCATACAGCACGAGCGCGATCTTCAAGAGCTCGGAGGGCTGGAACTGCAGCGGGCCGCCGCCGATCCAGCGACGGGCGCCGTTGACGCTCACGCCGAGATGTGGGATGTGCACGGCGAGCACTAGCACGAGCGACACCACGAGCAGCGGCGCGACCAGGCTCTGAACCCTGGCGATCCCGTCGCGCGCGAGTACTCGCATCAGCACGAGCCCGAGCGCCCCATAGACGACAAACTTCACCAGCTCGCCCGTTCCGTCGCCCTGACCTTCCAGCAGCGTGCTCGCCGAGGAGGAGCTGTAGACCATGACCGCGCCGAAGGCGAGCAGACAGAGGGTCGCGGTCAACAGCAGGTTGTACTCGAGCGATTGCCTGCGCACTGAGCCCGAACGCGCGCCGCGGGGTGAGCCGGTTGCCCGTGATTTGCTCGCTGCGGAGGCTTTGGAGCGCCGTGGGGCTGCTGACATCAGAGTTCACTTCGACACAGGATCGAGGAAGCCTCCAAGCCCGGGACCGTGGCGCCGCGCCCGGGCCGATGCCGAAAGCTCACCTCTCGCGCCGCGCCGGGCAGTACCTCGAGCCCGAACCCGAACCTCGCGCCCGGAGCGCCAAACGAGCGGCGCGTGGGCCCATCAGCCGAGGCTCTGCCGGTAGAGCGTGAAGCCAATCGCACAGCAGATCGCCGCGACGATCCAGAAGCGCAGGATTATCTTCGTCTCCGACCACGCGCGCAACTCGAAGTGGTGGTGTATCGGGGCCATCAAGAACACCCGCTTGCGGGTCATCTGAAAGGAGATCACCTGGATCGCCACCGACAGCGCCTCGATCACGAAGATGCCACCGATCAGAATCAAAAGTACCTCCGTCTTGGTCATCACCGCGAGACCCGCGATCGCACCTCCGATCCCAAGCGAACCGGTGTCGCCCATGAAGATCGTTGCCGGAAACGCGTTGAACCAGAGAAAGCCGATGCAGGCCCCGACGAGCACGCCCGCGAGCATCGCCAGATCGGAGTCTTCCACGATGAACGTGATACCGACGTAGGTGAGCAGAACGATCGCGCCACAGCCGGCAGCGAGCCCATCGAGGCCGTCTGTCAGATTGACCGCATTGGTGGTACCGGCGACGACGAGGTAGATCAGCACGGGGTAGAAGACCCCAAGATCGACCTGATAGTCGACGAAGCGCAACTTCAGGGTGCTCGCCAGGTGAGCCTCGTGACTGGCGATGAACCACAGTCCGAGCGAGATCGCGATCGTGACGATCAACTTCGTGCGTCCGCGCAGGCCGAGCGAGCGGCGCTTGACGAGCTTGATGTAGTCATCGGCGAAGCCGAGCAGCGCGCATGCGATCGCCGTGCAGAAAACCCCGACGGAGCGCCATTCGAAGTTTGTGAGGATCAGGTAGGGAATCGCGACTGCAAAGAAGATGATGATCCCGCCCATCGTCGGCGTGCCAGCCTTCTCGTGGTGGCCCTGCGGGCCGTCCTCGCGGATGTGCTGGCCGAACTCGCGGTTGCGCAGGAATTCGATGAACTTCGGGCTCAAGAAGATGCAGATCAAAAGGGCAGCGGTGCCGCCGATCAGAATGCGACCCATCAGCCGACCCTCGCGCCAAGGGCTTCGCGGGCCACCGTGACATCATCGAAGGGAATCTTCACGCCTCCGGCGAGCTCTTGGCCCTGCTCATGGCCCTTGCCGGCGATCACAAGCACGTCACCAGGCTGGGCCAGCGCGACCGCCCGCTCGATCGCCGAGCGCCGGTCGACCTCGGCAACGACAGGTGGAGCACCGGGTGGACGCGAGGCGATCCCAGTGCCAGCCATGATCTCGGCGATGATCGCCTCCGGATCCTCTGAGCGCGGATTGTCAGAGGTGACAAGCAGTACATCGGCCAGATGAGCCCCTACCTCCCCCATTAGCGGGCGCTTGCCGCGATCGCGATCGCCACCGGCACCGAACACACAGATGACGCGACCGTGACCGACTTCGTGAGCGGTGCTGAGCACGTTGTGCAACGAGTCGGGCGTGTGAGCGTAGTCGACGAGCACCGCAAAGCTTTGACCGGCCTGCACCGACTCGACTCGTCCTGGCACTCGCACGCCACGCTGAAGGGCTGCCAGCAACGTATCGAGGTCGCCTCCGAGGGTATGGGTTGCAGCGAGCGCAGCGAGCCCATTTGACACGTTGAACCGTCCGGGAGCCGGTATCGATAGGGCGTGCGTGCCCGTGGGAGAGTCGAGCTCGAAGTGAGAGCCCTCGAGATCGATGTGGACGTCGCGGGCGCGGTAGTCGGCATCGGTGTCGATGGCGAACGTAACGACGTCCTCGAGCGCGGCGGCAAGCCGCCGCCCGTAGGGGTCATCCAGGTTGACGACCTTCACGCCGGGAGCTGCAGCTGGCGTGCCCTGTGAGCTCGCATAGCTCCCGTCCTTCCCCGGTCCAGCGCTGTCGGCGGAGGGCACGAACAGCAGTCGCTTGGCCTGGAAGTAGTCCTCCATCGAGTCATGAAAGTCAAGGTGATCCTGGGTCAGATTCGTGAAGATGGCCGCGGCAAAGCGCACGCAGTCGGTGCGCCCCAGCGCGAGGGCATGCGAGGAGACCTCCATCGCGCACCAGGGCTCACCGCCGTCGAGCATCGCACGGAAGTCGGCCTGCAGGTCGATCGCCTCGGGAGTCGTGCGCGTGGCGGGACGGTGCTCACCGGCGATAACTGACTCGACCGTGCCGAGTAGACCGCAGCGCTCCCCCTCTGCTTCCAGCAGTGCACGTACCAGATGAGCGGTCGTCGTCTTGCCGTTGGTGCCGGTCACCCCGACCACGCGCAGCTCGCTGCTCGGCTCGCCGTAGAAACGCGCCGCGAGCGGGCCCATCGCCGCGCGCGAGGACTGCACCAGCAACTCGGGCACTCCCAGCCCAAGCGGGCGCTCTACCACGAGCGCCACCGCTCCGGCTGCCACCGCAGACTCGGCGAAGTCGTGGCCATCCGACTGTAGTCCACTGACGCAGAAGAACAGCGCTCCGCGTCGCACGCGGCGGCTGTCGTAGGCGAGTGCGGTTATCTCAAGCGAACCGGTGGTTGGCGAGACGGCCCGCAGGCCGGGAATCTCGACACCGGTCAACTCGTCCAACCTCATGGCTTTGCGCCCCAGGATTGCAAGGTGGCAGAGTCTAGGGCCCCGGCCAGCGGGGACCGATGGACAACGCTTGCCGCGCTCCCGTCGATATGCGCGATAGCCCCGACCGAGCCCGTCGCGCACGGGATTGCGTCTATCCCGGAGGGATATTGAGATAGGGCAGCGCGAATTCCATGATCTGACCGAACGCAGGGGCAGCGACGACCCCGCCATAGATCGAGTCGTTCTGAGGTTCGTTGACGATCACCGCGCACAGTAGCTTTGGGTCGGAGGCCGGTGCGAATCCTACGAAGGAGGCCACATATGAGGTCTGGGAGTATTCGCCAGTGGCGGGGTCGATCTTGTTGGCGGTGCCGGTCTTACCCGCCAATTCGTAGCCGCGTATCGAAACCTCGCTTGCGGTACCCCCCGGCGCGAGCACGCCCTTGAGCATTTCGCGCACCTCGGCCGCCGTGCTTTGGGAGATCACCCGATGACCCGCCGGCTCGGCAACAGGGCGCCCGCCGATCTGGGCGATGATGTGCGGGGGACGCAATACCCCCCCGTTGGCGATTGCCGAATAGAGCGTTGCCATTTGAATCGGCGTCACCAGCTCGCCCTGGCCGATCGGCAGATTGCCCATCGAGGAGCCCGAGTAGTGTTCCAGTGGCAGCGTGGCGCCACTTTCCTCTCCGGGAAGTTCGGTGCCCGTGGGAGCGCCAAAGCCAAAGCGGTGCACCCAGGAGTTGAACTTTTCCGGACCCAGCAGGCTCGCGATCTTGATCGCGCCCACGTTGCTGGACTGGGCGAGTATCTGCGCCGCTGTCAGGGACTCAGTTTCATGTTCGGTGTCGTCGTGAATCGTACGCCCGCCAAGTTCGATCTGGTCTGGGATTTCAAAGCCGCTGCTGGGTGTGATGCGTCCTTCTTGAAGCGCGCCCGAGACGGTGACAGCCTTGAACGTGGAGCCCGGTTCGTAGTTGAAGCTGACGGCGCGGTTTTGAAACGCTTCCACCGCGGAGGGACCGGGATCGTTGCTGTTAACAAGCGGCCAACTGGCCATCGCGAGGATCGCGCCGGTGTTCGGATCCATCACGATCGCCGTCGAGTTGTTCGGATGGAATACCTTGCCCACTGCCGAGAGCACGTCTTCGGCGCGTTGCTGGATGTTCGCGTCGAGCGTCAGCGACAGCGAAGCACCGGAGCGCTCGTGGCTCGCTTCGGCGATCGCGATCGGCTGTCCGATCGCGTCGCTGACCACGCGACGCTTGCCGGGATGGCCTTCAAGCAGCGAGTTGCGCGAGTATTCAAGGCCCATCAGGCCCTTGCCTTCGGTGCCGGCGAACCCGAGTACCTGGGCCGCGAGCGTCCCGCGCGGATATACGCGGCGCATGACGGGCGTGCCCTGAACTCCGGGAATCTTCAGCGCAAGCACCTTCTGCGCTGTGTTGTAGGGGAGCGCGCTCGCCAGCTTCACGAAACCCACGCGCTCGCTGAGCATCGTGAGCACCCGTGCCCGTGAGAGGCCAAACAGCGGTGCCAGCTGCGAGGCTCTACCGAGCGGGTCTTTGATCAGGTATGGATCGGCGGAGAGTTCTTGTGCTGGTTCTGAGATCGCCAGCGCAACCCCGTTGCGATCGGTGATCGTGCCGCGCTGGGCGGGCACCGTTTCATAGGTGACCTGCTGGGTCTGGGCAGCGCGACGCAGTGTGCCGCTGTGAGGCCCACCCAGATACAGGGCGCGCGCGCCGGCGATCCCGAGCAGCACGATGAAACCCGCGAACAGGAAGCCCACGCGACGCTGGACGACCGCCATCGGCTATCCCTGCGGAGCGGCTTGGGCGCCGCCCGCGGGAGCGCTCGCGCCACCCGCGGGCGCAGCGGAAGCACCGCTTGCCTGTTCGCCGGCACCCTCGGCTGGCGCCGTCGCGGCGGAAGCCGGGGCCGCCGCTGAGGGGCCCGCGGAGGCGGCGGCCGTACCGGATTCCGGGCTTGCCGCGGGCGAGGTTTCACTCGATCCGTCGGCGCTTTCCGCGCCGAGCGAGGTGGAGTTCGAAGCTTCAGCTTCAGCGCTCGCTGCTGTACCTTGCGATGTAGCGTCGGAGCTTGCGCCTGTTTCGCCGAGCGCAGCTTGGGTAGCTTCTGGCGGGGTGCTTGTCGAAGCTTGAGCACCGCTTGAGAGCGCGCCTGCGGCGCGGACGAGGTCGTCGGGGCTGGCCGTCACAAAGTGGACGGTCCCCGCCGGGGCAAATGTCATCCCTGTTGCCGCCGCCAGCGGCGCGATCCGATTTTCGGCCGAGTACACCGAGTTTTCGATGCCAAGCTCAGCGTTTTCGCGCTGCAGCAGGGCCTCACGCTGCAGCTTGCTTCCAATGCCAGTGTTCAGCTTGAGTACGACCAGCTGCATCGCAACGATCCCGATCAGCGCGAATGCCAGCAGTCCGATCCACAAGCGCCCACGGATCAGCCGGTCCAGCAGAGCGCTCGCGGAGATACGCCCCGCAGTGCGTAGTGCGATACCGGGATTCTGCGTGGAGCCGGGCCTTGCACGTCGACGCGATGGCGCAGAGGTACGCTTCGGACGTCTTGTGGGCAGCGCGACGCCGGGCGCCGGCAGGGCCATCGCGGCAGCCGTTCGCGACGTGCCGGAGGATGCTCGAGCGCTTGGACGGGCGGGACCGGAGACTCGCCTGGGATGACGCGGAGTGACGCGAGGAGACTTTGGGGGCGCCTTGAGATCGACTGACCTGATTGCACCTGCTGCGGGCGGGGTCATGCGTGACCTCCTGGATTTGTTGATGAGACTGCAAGCTTGGTGGCAGCCCGTAGGCGAGCCGAGGAGGCGCGCGGGTTGCTCGCCGTCTCCTGCTCGGAGGGCGTGATCGCCCCGCGCGTGAGCAGCGCCGCCTCGGGCACGCGGCCGCAACCGCACACGGGTAGATCCGGCGGGCAGATGCAGCCGCGGGCACGCTCTACAAAGAAGTGCTTGACGCGGCGGTCCTCCAGCGAGTGGAAGGAGATCGCCGCGAGCACACCGCCCTCGCCGAGCAACTCCCACGCCAGCGGCAGTGCCGCGTCGAGCTGTCCGAGCTCGTCGTTGACGGCGATCCGCAACGCCTGGAAAGTGCGCTTGGCCGGGTGCCCGGAGGCGAACCTGGCGGGCGCGGGAAGGGCCGCACTGATCACCTCCACCAGTGCGAATGTCGTGTCAATCGGGGCCTGCGCACGACGCCGCACGATCGCTCGCGCAATCGCCGAGGCGTGGCGCTCCTCGCCGAACTCGCGTAGGATCGCCGCGAGTCGACGCTCGTCCCAGCTGGCCACGATCTCGCGCGCGGTCAGCTCGGAGCGCGGGTCCATGCGCATGTCCAGCGGCGCATCGTAGGAGTAGGAGAAACCGCGCTCGCGCGTGTCGATCTGCATCGAGGACATACCAAGGTCGAGGTAGACGATGTCAGCGTGCACTCCATCTTCGGCGAGCATCCGCAACGCTTCGGCGTAGCCACCTCGCACGAAGCGTGCTGAGCACGGGAACTCCTCCGCCAGCTCCAAGAAACGCTCCTCGGCAATCGGGTCGCGGTCGATTGCCACAAGCGTGCCCTCGGGACCGAGGCGCTCGGCGACGAGCCGCGCGTGCCCCCCGCCTCCGAAGGTGCAGTCGATCGCGGTCTGGGCGGATGGGGTTCGATTCAAGTCGAGCAGCTCGATCAGCTCCTCGGCGAGCACCGGGATGTGAGCGGTGGCCATGTCAAGCAGGATGGTCAACGCGCGCGGTTATCTCTGCGACGCTGCCGAGCAGCGCCGGTCGGTGTTCACTCCAAGCGGCTCGATCCCACAGCTCCAAACGCTCGCCGGCGCCCACCACCACGACCTCTTTGCCGAGTGCCGCGTGCTCGCTGAGGAAGCCCGGCACCATGATCCGCCCGGCTGCGTCAAGGTCGGAATCCTGCGAGCTACCGTAGAAGAAGCGCTCCAGCTCGGTCAGCCGCGAGGACAGCGGCGGCAGCTCGGCGAGCGAACGCTCGGTGTAGCGCTCGTAGTCCTGCGGGCGCCATACACCGACGTACGGCTTGAGGTCGAGGGGTAGCGCGAGCACGACGCCCTCCGACAGCGCGGCGCGATAGCGAGCCGGAACGGTGAGCCGGTTCTTCGCGTCGAGCGTGTGGTCGAAAGTCCCGCGGAAAGCCACGTTTCAGGCTCCAATCAAAAGTAATCGAGCCGGAGTGGAGGAGTGGGAGGAGCCCCTCCACCCCGGCTCGCTAACGCGAACTTACCCCACTTTCCCCCACAACGCAACCCCAATTGCACATTTTCTCCCACAATGCACGCCCAAACCCCCAAAAACACACAAAAGTCCCTGCTTAGTGACGTGTTTTGACGGTGGGAGGCATCTGCCCCCGGGCACGCCAAAACTGCATGCAAACGTGCAGAGCGCGCCCGTGTAACGTTCGTTGCGAGATCTCTGACCGGACTCAGCCAGGAGAAAGGAACGCGTTGTCCACTGCCACGATCCCCCCGCACAGTCGTCGTAGCTCCTCCGCCAAACGTCGGAGCTCCCCCGGCACCGCCATCATCGACGGGCACTTCAGCCTGCGCCTACCCGGGCGCGGCGAAGCAGCCACACGACAGGTCTTCGCGCCGGCGCTGCTGGTGGCTACGATCGCGCTCGCCGGGTGCGGATCCTCCAGTTCCTCCCCCAACGCGGACCCGGCAACCGTCACGCCCGCCTCCGCGCCTCTGTATGCAAGCGTCGCGATCAAGCCGAGCGGAGGCGAAAACGGCGCGGCCAGCTCAGCCGCAAAGAAGCTCACGCACCTCGCCGAACCCTACGGTAGCGTCGCTCAGGCGCTGCTGAGCAGCGAATCCACCCACCCGCAATACAAGCACGAAATCAAGTCCTGGATCGGCAACAACGCCGGCGTGTTCATCACCTCGCTTAGCACCGCCGGGCTTCCGCAGAGCTCCAGCTCCGCCCAAGCGCTGCTCGAAGGGGTGCTGGCAGGCAACCTGTCCTCGCTGGGTACAGACGACTTCGGCCCCAAAGGCGCCCAGGGAGCAATCGTGCTCGCCACCTCTAACGCCTCAGAAGCCCGCTCGTTCCTCTCCAAACGAGCCCAGCAACAACAGGCCCACACGATCAGCTACCGAGGCGTCTCCTACGAGATCTCCCCCAGCGGAGCGGCCGAGGGCATCGTGAAGGAATTCGCCGTGATCGGCAGTGAATCGGGCATCGACAGTGTGATCGACACCTCGCTCGGAGGCGCGTCGATCATGACCGCACCGCACTACTCAAAGCCACCGACCGACGCCATCGCAAGCGCCTACGTCAAGCCCGAAGCGCTGTTGAAGTCCGTCAACGGCACAAACGGGGCACTCAGCCAGGGCGTGTCACTACTCGGCAAGCTGTTCGCCGGCGCACAGACAGCATCTGTGTCGGTGACGCCCACCGCCAACTCGATCTCGGTGCAAGGCGAAGTTCACTCGGCAAGCGGCGCAACGCCGCTGTTTGGCCAGGGAGGCGCGAAAGCGCTCGGCGAGATGCCCGGAGGAGCTTGGCTTGCTGCCGGCGTGGAAAACGTGGGCGCCGACCTTCCCCGTGCATTTGCGCTGCTGCACGGAGTCGCCTCGCTGGCCACATCGAGCGTGTTCTCCTCGTTCGGTGGCCCAAGCATCGAAAAGCTGTTCGCGGGACTGAGCTCACCGAGCGCGAAACTACAGCAGACCTTCTCCAGCTGGGCGACCTCCGGCGGGATGTATGTGAGCGGCACAGGACTGTTCAACCTCGAAGCCGCGCTCGTAATCGACTCCAACGATCCCTCTGCCTCCGACGCGGCCGTCGGCAAGCTCGCCGATGTGATGCGAAGCTCCGGCGCGATCGTCGCGAAAACCTCGATCCCCGGAACCGACACGGCCGTAAGCGTCAAGCTGCAGGGCTTCCCGGCCGTCATTTACATCGCAAGCGGCCAGAACAAGTTCTTGCTCGGGCTTGGACTGCCGTCGATCCAGGGCGCGCTGAGCCCCTCGAGCACGCTCTCGACCGCGGCCTCCTACTCCGCCGCCAGCTCGGCGCTCGGCGGCGGCATCGAACCGAGCCTGATCGTTGAATTCCCCACGCTGCTCGGCTTCCTGGAAGGGATCGGGCTCACTGACAGTCCGGGAATATCCAACCTGGTGCCCTACCTCAAGTCGCTTGGCACGCTCACCGCTGGATCGGTCAGCCACTCGGGAGTGCAGCAGTTCCGACTGGTAGTGGGTCTCGCCGGGGGGGAAGGTTCTCAGTCTCAATGACGACCCGGCACGGACGCTTGCTCAGCAGATAGGCAGCAGTGGGCCCGATCCGCTGCTCGCCCACGGGGGCGTGGATCGTCGACCAGTAGATCACGTCCGCGTCCACACGACGGGCCTCCTCGACAAGCGCCGCGCCAGGGTTGCGCGTGCGGATCAGGCCCGTGCGGATCTTGATGTTCGAGCGGCGCGCCTTGATGCGCGCGCTCTCCAGGGCCGCTCGCCCTTCGGCCTCCTCGGCCTCAAGCCCCGCCTCCAGCGACAGCTGGCTTGGGACCGGCAGCACGAACACCGCGTACACCACACCCTCTTCGCCGATCAGCTTGGCAGCGCTCGACAGCGCGCTCGCGCTCACGTCCCCGCCGAAGATCGGCACCAACGCCGTGCGATAGCCAAGCGCCTCGAAATCGGCAGGACGCTCCGCGCGCGCGATGCGATGGGTGCTACGCAAATCCAGGCCCTGCTGGCGCCGATAGACGACATAGCCGAGCATCCCGACGATCATCCACGGGATACCGACGGTGCGCGCCTCGGGATGGGTGATCACGACCACCACCCACACAGTCGCGGTCCCGATGCAGCCGATCACAGCCGTCATCGGTATCGAGGCGCCACGGATGCGCACGTTCCACGGAAGCCGGTAGGGACGCTCGCGGTCGGGCTCCTTCACGCGCAGCGCGATCACCGCGATGTGCGCGATCGTGAACGACAGCAGTGCGCCGAACGAGTACAGGTTGCCCAGCACGTTCGTGTTGCCATACAAGACCAGCAGGCTCGCCAGCCCCGAGAAGAACACGATCGTGAACCAGGGCGTGCGATAACGCGAGTGCAGCTGCGCGAAGATGTTCGGCAGCTGGCGATGTTCTGCCAGCGACCACGACAGGCGCGAGATCCCGATCATGCCGGCGTTGGTGGCGATGAACAGGATTGTCGCCGCGAGCAAGCCTACGTAGTACTTGGCGATCGTGAGCACCGTTCCGTGCAACCCCAGCCGCGAGACGATCCCGAGCACCGGATCGTTCTCGAAGCGCCCACCCAGCGCGGTGGCATAGCCGGGTTTGCTGAAGTGTTCACCCAGTGCGGCGCTGTAGCCGACACCGTGATGCACGACCGGCAGTGCCGAGAGCGCGATCATCGAGATACCGAGATACACGCCGAGCACCGCCAGCACCACGAGATTTACCGCCTTGGGCACCTGCCGGCCCGGATCGCGAGACTCCTCGGCCATGTTCGCCACCGTCTCGATGCCCGTGTAGGCCAGCATCGCAAGCGACAGCGCAAAGATCAGTTCGTGCCAACTCGGCACCCTGCCGAGGTGGACCTGATGGATCAACAGTGAAGGGTCGAACACCAGCACGGCGCCAATCACCACCAGCAGGACCTGCGTGGAGAGGTCCACGATCGCAAGCACGAAGTTGAGCTTCGCGGACTCCCCCAGGCCGCGAATGTTCAAACCGGCGAGCACCGCCACCACGATCAACCCGCCAAAGATGTCGCCGGGGTTCTTGTCGAGTCCCCCAAGCCCTGGGAACGCGCTCAGGTAGTGGGGAACGAAGAACGCGGAGATCGCGATCGTAAGGATGTAGTCGAGACTCAGCGCCCAGCCCGCGAAGAACGACACGAGCTCGTTGAACGCGTGACGCGCGAACGAGGAGGAGCCACCGGCCTCTGGGAACATCGAGGCGCCCTCGGCGTAGGTCTTCGCCGTCAGTGCGAACAGCCCCCCCGCAAACACGAACACCAGCGGCGTGAGCCCCAGCGCGTGCGCCGCGACCAGCCCGAGCGCGTAGTAGATCGAGGAGCCGACATTGCCGTAGGCAGTCGCAAAAAGGCCGGGAACCCCGACCGACCTGCGCAGCCCACGCTCGCTGAGACGTGCCATCTCCCCGGAGCGTATAGAGGCCGCCCGCAACGCAAGGGCCCGCACCGTAGTCAACGCTCGACTGACGGCTCAAACTCCCAGACGATCGGTCACATGAGCGCCTGCCGGGAGGTTGAGCTAGTGGGAGATAACGACCTCAAACCCCTCACTGTTCGCATCGCCGGAATGCAATATCGCGTGCAGGCACAGCACTGGAGCAGGAGCCCAACATATGATCCCGACGGCTTGGTGCCGATAAGGACTCCAAGATCCCAATCAACTTCCCACGGAACCCTCAGTCATGGAAAAGACACGTCGCGGCAACTACAACTCTGGCGAGGACTTCGTCCTCGAATACGGCGACCTGCGCTTCACCTTCAACGAACGCGACTTCGGCGAACGCTGTGAGCAAGCGGCGATCAAGCTCGGTTTCGTTGGCGGGCGCCTCGGCGATGACGAGCTCGAGGATCTGGTCAACCTCGCCGTCAACGGCGACATCCAAGACCCAGCCTCAGCACTCGGCGAGCACGTCAACGACTGCTGGCCAGAACTCGTGGGCCCGGCCGAGCGTTCGCTCGTGCACTGGCTGCGCCGCCTGGTGTTCCGCGGCGCGTGGCTCGATCAACGCGTCAACGAGGGCGAGCTGACGTTCATGTTCATGGAGGACACCGGCACCTTCGTCTACGTGCAACAGGACGGCCTCGGAGAGCCGATCGAACTCGCGCCCGAGCCATCCTGGGGCCGCGTCGCCTACGGCGGCTAGAGGGTCGCTCTAGCCGCCTGGGGGTTTCGTCTCAGAACCCTAGCCCTCGGCCGCCGTGGCTCGAGCGTGGACGATCGCCTCGGCGCCATCCTCGCCAACCAGCAGCTCCGCCTTGATCGTGCCGCTGTTGAGCAGGTCGAGCGCCGGCAGCCGTCCGGTGCTGGTTCGAGCCACATCGAGCGCGATCACAGTCGTCTCACCACCGAACGGGCGTGAGGCCGTCGCGATCACCGTCAACGAGCCGCCATCAGACAAGTTGCGAGCAACCGCGAGCGCCTTGCGAGCGGTGTGGGGCAGTAGCCCGTCGAGACCGTCGATCAACACAACGGTATCGCCGCCACGCGCAGCGATGCGCTTGGAGGTCTCGAGCACCGCCTCAAGCGCCCGTCCCTGAGCCTCGGCTGAGGCCGCGAAAGTGAGCGTGGCGGCCGCCGACACGGGACCCTGCTGCCACTCCGCGACCTCCTCGGGGCGCACGCCAACAAGCACAAGCGTCAGCTCCAGCCCCTCGCGGTCCGCCAGCGCACCGAGGATAAGTCGCAATGTCTCCGTCTTACCGGAGCGTGCCGCGCCTGCAATCACCGCACGCGAGCCACGACCGAGCGGCGTGAGCCATTCGATCGCCTTCAGTGTCGTGTCCTCCGAGCCAAACGCCAGTCGCTCGCTCGGATAGCACACGGGCAGATCGTCATAGCGCGTGGCCTCGGCCACCGACTCGGCCGCCTCGCCATTGATCTTCTCGACCCTCACAAGCGATGGATAGCGCTCCGAGCGCCGCGGTGCCCGGACCGGCCCGCCGACGCGATCACCCGACGCAAGCTCACAGCGGCGTACCTGGGCCGCTGAGATATACACGTCGCCGTCAGAGGGCTCAGGCGGATCCATGCGCAGAAACGCCGAACCGTTACCAAGCACCTCAACGACACCCTCCGCGACACCCTCAGATTCTGCCTGCCTCTCGCTGCGCTCGCCATGACTGCGCCTACCCTGCGCCTTCTGGGCACGGCTTTGCGCAGGGACAGAATCGCTCGCAGACTCGGGCGCATCCTCCTCGGCATCCTTCGACTTTGCGGCCGTGGCCCCGCGACGTGAGCGGGTGGAGCGCGATCGACGCGAGCTCGATCTACCACCAGTGGCCTCCTCGGAGGATCCGCCATCGGCATCCGGACTCAACCGCGCATCCCGTCCTGACTCGTCGTCTGAGTCCCGCGGGCCCTTCTCACCGAGGATCGCGTCGATCAGATCGGCCTTGCGCAGTCGTCTGAAACCCTCGAGTCCGATCTCATCGGCGATCACATGCAGATCGGCAAGCGGGCTTGCCTGCAGCTCGGAACGGTCGAGCACGGTCATCTGGCTTTCTCCTTCGTCGTGGTTCGGGCGGTTGGCGTCCTGCCGCGTTGGACAGCGGCCGGCACCCATTTGCACAGGACAGCCTAGCGGTCGTGTCGCAGTTCCTCAGCGAGCGTCAGATCCCTGCTCAGCTCGAGCTCGCCTCGGAGCGCAGCCCGCACCTTCAGGTAGTCCGAGGCGGCGCCAACATCGTGCACGCGAAAAATGTGCGCACCCGCGTCGACCCCATACGCAAGCGCGGCAAGCGTCCCCGCAAGACGCTCGCGCGGCGCGCGCGCGGTAAGCGCGCCGATGAAGTCCTTGCGCGAAATCGCCATTAGCAGCGGACAATCAAGCGAGCGCAGACTCCCAACGTTTGCCAGCAGCTCGATCGTTTGAGCCGGCGTCTTTGCGAAGTCGGGACCGGGATCGACGATTAGCTGCTCGTGCGCCACGCCGGCGGCCAAGGCAACCGCGATGCGCTCCTGCAGGAAGTCGAGCACCTCCTGCGTGACGTCCTTGTAGAGATCGGGATTCTGCATGCGCTGCTTGGGCGCCGCGCATGTGTGCATAACGACAAGCGCGGCTCCGCTCTCTGCGCATACCCGCGCCAATTCGGGGTCTCGCAATCCACTGACATCGTTGACGATCGAGGCTCCGGCTGCGATCGCCGCGCGCGCGACCGCGGGCTTGTAGGTATCGACGGACACGAGAGCTCCGAGCTCTGCAACCACCAGCTCGATCAGTGGCGCCACCCGCTCGATCTCCTCCTGCGAGGTGACCGGCGCGCGGTTGGTGCTGGCCGACTCTCCTCCGATATCGAGAATGTCGGCACCGGCGCCCAGCTGCTCGACGGCGAGCTCCAAGCGCTGCCCAAGCGTTCGGTAACGGCCCGCATCGCTGAAAGAGTCTGGTGAGGCGTTGACCACACCCATCAGCCAGGGCCTGTTGCCGAGCTCAAGCACATGACGGCCAGCGACGAGACGGTGAGTCGAAGCGGATTTGCTCACAGACCATTCCTCGAGCGAACGCACCGAGGTCTACTCATCGGCGGCGAGAATCCCCTCCAGACGAGCCTCGTGCAGGAAGCTCTCGACCTCAGCGGCGATGCGCTGCTCGCTCCAACCGAGCTCACGGCCCATTAGAGCGGCGACGCGCCCGATTTGCGAGCCGCCGTCTGCATCGTTACCCAAGAGCTCACGGGCGGCGATCAGGCCAAGGCGCGTGCGTCGCAACAGCACGTCCCCCACGCTTCGGGCCTGCTCGCGACGAGCCGCGATCACGACCTCGGCCATGATGTCCGGAAGTCCGGGGACGATCGGCTGGGCGAGCTCAGAACGCTCGGCCGCCAGCGCAAGCACCTCGTGCGCCCCATAGCCATAGCGACCGGCAAGCGCCGCTCGCGCCCGCTCGGAGACGCCCGTCACTGATTGCAGCTCCTCCACGCTCACAGCCGCTCCCAGCGGAATCTCCGCGGTACGGCAGCGAGCGTCGCGCGCTTCACGCTCGATCAACCGATCGACGGCCAGCTTGGCCATCCGTCGCCACGTCGTCAGCTTGCCTCCCGTGATCGTGATCATGCCACTGGACGTCTCATACAGCTCGGCCTTGCGTGAGATGTCGACCGATTTCTTGCTGTCGCCGGTAGAGATCAGCGGACGAACCCCGGCGTAGGCCCCGGTCAGATCTCCGCGCCGCAGCTCGGTGGCGAAGAACTCGTTGACGGCGGCGAGCAGATAGTCGACATCCTCTCCGGAGGGGCGCACATGCTCGAGTGCACCCTCATAGTCGTTGTCGGTAGTGCCCACCAGCGTTCGTCCAAGCCACGGCAGCGCAAAGATCGAGCGGCCCGCGCCGGCCGGCACGATCGCGCCACCGACAAGTGGCAGATCCTCGTGGCGCAGAGTCACATGAGTTCCCCGACTCGGTCTTATGACCGGCAGCTCGGCCTCGTCGTGCAGCTCGTTTGGACGCAACTCATCAGCCCACACTCCCGTCGCATTGACTACGTTTGCGGCTCGCACATCAAACATCTCACCGCTCTCCTCGTCGCGCACGCACACTCCGCCGGCGCGCCCGTCGCGTTCCAGTAGCGCTGTCGCGTGCAGACGGTTGGCACACACCGCGCCGAAACGCTCCGCCTCGCCGAGCACGGTGAGGACCAGACGCGCGTCATCCGTCTGGCAGTCATAGAAGAGGTAGCCGCTGCTGGGCGCGCGCTCGGCGAGCGCGGGCAGAAGCTCGAGCACTTCCTCGCCAGAGATCACGCGGTGGCGCTCAGGGCTCCACGACTCCCCCTCCTCGAGCACGAGCGCGGAGGCACTGGACGCAGACACGCCCCTCGCCTGCTCGACGTGTGCGTCTTGGGTGGCGCTGGCACCCTGCGCATGCTGCGCGTCTTGCGCCCTTTGGCCACGACGCGAGCCGCGAGCCCTCTGGGTACGGCGGGTGCGAAGACGGTCGCCGGCCGACCTGCGATCGGTGACGGACATCACGTCGTATAGGTTCAACCCAACTCCCATCAACCTGTCCGGCCGAGCGCCATTGAACGCAGGCACAACAAGCGGCAGTGGACGCACCAGATGCGGAGCGAGAGCAACCATCAGCTGGCGCTCGAGCAGCGCCTCGCGCACGAGCCCAAGGTCGAAATGCTGCAAATAGCGTAGCCCACCGTGTACGAGCTTGCTGGAGCGACTGGATGTCCCCGACGCATAGTCGGCGCGCTCGACGAGCCCCACGCTATAGCCGCGGGCCGACGCGTCGAGGGCCACGCCCGCGCCGGTTATACCGCCGCCGACCACGACCAGATCGAACTCGTTGGCGGACAGAGCCGCAACAGCATCTTGCCGGGAGATCACCGTCCCAGTGTTCCAGAGGACGCGGAGGTCAGCGCAAGCGCGGCTCGACAGGGGCCCAGCGAACCAAGGAGGACAGCCGCCGCGCTGCTTGCTCGGAGCCAGCCGGCGAGGCGTGTCTAGCGGCATGATGACGGCGCTTCTTGCGCTTCCTGTGTCTGGCCTGCGAGCCAATCGGCCCGACCAGATGACCGGAGCCGGAGCTCAGAAAACCCATGATGGCAGGGCTCGAGATACGCGTGTAGACACCGGCATAACCCGGCTGAGCGCAGCCGTTGCCGAAGTCGACCAACCCGACCAGCAGATAGTCCTCGGGAGGACGAGCGGGGTTGTCTCTGTCCACGACAAGCGGCCCGCCGCTATCGCCATAGCAAGTGTCCACGTGGGATTTACCCCCACCGGCACAGATCATGCTCGCGCTGATCGGCTGTTCGATGACCGCGTACTGTTCTTCGCACAGCGATTCGGAGACGAGCGGCATTTGCACGGAGCGCAAGCTCGTTGGATAGCTGGGCGTGTGGCCGGGCGCCGGATTGATGTCCCCCCAACCGCTGGCGGTGGCGAGAATCGCCGGATTGACGTTGGGATTGCCGTAGACCGATGCAGCACCCGGGTCCAGCGACAGTGGCGCGATCGGGTTGGCGCCATTGATGCTCGGTGCTGTGGAACCCGACCACAACGGTCGCGCGAGCGTCAACAGCGCAACGTCATCTTCGCTGCTGACAGGGTTGTAGTGCGAGTCGAACGTGCTCGACTGCACAGGATCGCGGATGCTGCCCGGATCGGGCGAGTCGAGCGAGCTGGAGCCGGCGAGCACGGACATTTCGCCCGGGCCTCCAGAATTGCCGATCACGCAGTGGGCGGCCGTGATGACGTGTGTGGCATCGATGATGACCCCGCCACAGAAAAAGCCGGCCGCCGGCGAACCGGCCTGCGTGTTGTATAGCGCGACCTGGAAGGGAAAGCTTGTGATCGAGGCACCAGCTCCCCCGACGATGCTTGCTTTCGCGCGCTGCGCGGGCCCAGGATCGGCGACTCGCGCTGGGGAGATCGCGCGATCGACCCGGGACGGCTCATTCCCCCCGCCAACGGGAACAGCCGCCCCGGCGATCGACACGGCACATACCAGCACGCCAATGACCGGTATGAACCGCGATTGACCCGAAGATGCGCGGCGAAACGGAATACCAGACCTCTCAGATGGCTACGTCTCCTCTCCTCAGTTGAGTGTAAGATACGATGTACTCAAATAGCAATGCGTGGGTTGTCTGCATCGCGTACCAATTTGGCACGTCTGGAGATACGCGTGCCAAAGCACCCGAGTCCGGGCAAAGATTTTCCAAACTCCGGGCGTCAGATAGCCGACAGCTCGGCTGTGATCTCACTCACAGCCGACTTGGCGTCGCCGAAGAGCATCGAGGTCTTCGGGTCGAAGTAGAGCTCGTTCTCGATGCCCGCGAAACCGGGGTTCATCGAGCGCTTGATCACGATCACCGAGGTGGAGTCGGACACTTCGAGGATCGGCATCCCGTAGATCGGCGAGGACGGCGTGTTCTTGGCTGCCGGGTTGGTGACGTCGTTGGCGCCGATCACAAGCGACACGTCGGTGCGCTGGAACTCGGGGTTGGCGTCGTCCATCTCCTTGAGCTGGTCATAGGGCACGTCGGCCTCGGCCAGCAGCACGTTCATATGCCCGGGCATGCGCCCCGCGACCGGATGGATCGCGTAGCTGACTTCCACGCCACGGGCCTCCAACTCCTTGGTCAGCTCGCGCACTGCGTGCTGTGCCTGGGCAACGGCCATGCCGTAGCCAGGGACCACCACCACGCGGTTGGCATAGGCAAGCTGGATCGCCGCGTCGGAGGCACTGGTGGAGCGCACGGTGCCCTGATGCTCGCCGGCGCCTTCGGCTCCCTCGACGGCGCCGCCGCCGCCGAAGCCGCCCGCGACGATCGATGGGATCGAGCGGTTCATGGCGGTCGCCATCAGGTTGGTGAGGATCGAGCCCGAGGCGCCCACGATCATTCCGGCGACGATCAGCGCCGGGTTGTTGAGCGCCATGCCGGTGGCGGCCGCGGAGAGCCCTGTGAACGCGTTCAGCAATGAGATCACGACCGGCATGTCCGCGCCGCCGATCGGCAGCACAACCGCGTTGCCAAGCAGCGCCGCCACAATCAGCATGCCGATGAACAGCAGTTCGGAGTGGGCACCGGAGACGAGGTCGATGCCCGCCGCGAGCGCGAGGATCAAGAGCACGAGATTGACGATCTGCTGGGCTGAGCCGAGTGAGATCGGTCGTCCAGGGATGATTTCCTGGAGCTTGCCGAAAGCGATGTTCGAACCCCAGAAGGAGATCGAGCCGACGATCGCGGCGAACACCGAGAAGATCGCCACATACGTCGGTAGCGCGCCGGTGTGGACGATGGCGTGTTCGACGAACGGCCCCGATTCGAACGTGCGCACCGCCAGGTGCGAGCCATAGGTGGAGCCGTGGTTGCGGAACTCGACCCACGCGATGATCGCCACCGCGCCGCCGCCAACGCCGTTGAAGAGCGCGACCATCTGTGGCATCGCGGTCATCTTCACCTGGCGCGCCGCGGGCACCCCGACGGCGACCCCGAGCGCGATGCCGAGCGCGATCAGGCCCCAGTTGCCCTCGCCCGGGTTGAGCAACGTCGCGAGCACCGCGATACCCATGCCGACCGCGGCGATGCGGTTGCCGCGCACGGCGCCTGTCGGGCCGGAGAGCCCGCGCAGGCCCTGGATGAACAGCGCGAAGGCGACGATGTAGAGGACGTAGATGAAGCTTTCGCTCTGCAGGAAGCTGGTGGCAAGCGGCAGGTTGGTCATGAGCCTGCCTTCCCGTCCGTGCCCGGCTTGCCCTCGCCGGCAGAGCTCTCCTCAGCCTTGGGCTTCGGGCGCGACTTGAACATGTCGAGCATCCGGTCTGTGACCAGAAAACCGCCGACGATGTTGATCGTGCCGAACGCGACTGCGATCACGAGCAAGGCCTTGCTGAACGAGTCCAGTTCGGCGAGGCCGAACAGCAACAGACCGCCTAGCAGCACGATCCCGTGGATCGCGTTGGTGCCGCTCATCAGCGGCGTGTGCAGCGTGTTGGGCACCTTGGAGATGACGACGAAGCCGATGAAGCCCGCGAGCACCAGGATCGCGAGGTTGGTCGTCAAGACGCTTGCGAGGATCATGCGCTCGCCTCCACAGCTGCCTTGGCGCCGGGGTTGACGATCTCCCCGTCGCGCACGGTGCAGGCGCCGGCGACGATCTCGTCCTCGAAGTCGAGCTTGAGCTCGACCTCACCCTCGGTACCCGGGTGGGCGGGATCCTCAATCTTTGCGACCAGCAGATCCAGCAGCGCCTGCACGTTGCGGGCGAACAGCTGCGAGGAGTGCTCGGCCATGCTTGCCGGCAGGTTCAAAGGGGAGACGATCTTCACGTCGTGCTTGATAACGGTTTGGCCGGGCTCGGTCAGCTCGCAGTTGCCACCGGACTCGCCCGCCAGATCGACGATCACAGAGCCTGGCTTCATGCCTTCGACCGCCTCGGCCGTGACCAGCTTGGGGGCAGGTCGGCCTGGCACCAGCGCTGTCGTGATCACGACGTCAAAGCCCTTGATCGCATCGGTCAGCGCCTGCTGTTGCTGGGCGCGCTCCTGGTCGGTCAGCTCGCGCGCATAGCCGCCCTCGCCGCTTGCCTCAAGGCCGAGATCGAGCCACTGCGCACCGAGCGACTGCACCTGCTCGGCCACCTCCGGGCGCACGTCGTAGCCGGTCGTGCGCGCGCCCAGGCGCTTGGCGGTGGCGAGCGCTTGCAGGCCCGCGACACCTGCTCCGAGCACGAGTACCTTGGCGGGTGGGATCGTGCCGGCGGCGGTCATCAGCATCGGATAGAAACGTCCCATGTTCTCCGCGCCCAGTAGCGCGGCCTTGTAGCCGGCGATGTTGCTCTGCGAGGAGAGCGCGTCCATCGACTGTGCACGCGAGATGCGCGGGATCGACTCCATCGCAAACGCTGTGGCTTTGGCTGCCGCAAGCGCCCGCGTCGTCTGTGGGCTCGTGAGCGGCGCGAGAAAGCCAATCAGGATCGAGCCGGCCCCGAGACGCCCGACCTCAGCCTCGGTGGGCGGGGAGATCTTCACGACCACCTCCGACTGCCACACCTCTCCGGCATCGGCGGTCATCTGCGCCCCCGCCTCGACAAACGCGGCGTCAGGCAACAGTGCGTCTGCGCCCGCGCCATTCTCGACCAGGACGTCGATGCCCTTGGCCTTCAGCTTGCCTATGACCTCCGGCACGAGCGCAACTCTGTGCTCGCCCTCGACGGTCTCCTTCGGAACACCTACCCGCATGAAGGCCGAGAAAGTATCCGATCTACCCGACGCCGCGCAGTGCGACTCGTCACACGAGACCAGAGGACCGTCCTCAAGCCCCCAGAACGGGCCCCCCAAACGTGCCTCGCAGAACGCCACCCAAGCCGCTCATATGCCAGACTCGAGGAGCCGTGACGGTCAACCTGACACGCATCTACACAAAGGGCGGAGATCGCGGAGAGACCCACCTGGGCGACATGAGCCGCGTGTCCAAGCTGCACCCGCGCGTGGAGGCCTACGGCACTGTGGATGAGCTGAATGCGACGCTTGGCGTAGCACTGCTCGCGCCCGGCCTACCGGCGAGCTTCTCCCAATGGCTAGCACGCGTGCAAAACGACCTGCTCGACGTCGGCGCCGACCTGTCGGTGCCGACTCCCCCCGAGGGAGCGCCCGATGCCACGCGCAAGGGCCAGGCGCGCCTGCGCGTCACCGCCGATTACGCACAATGGCTGGAGGGAGTGTGCGACGAAGTCAACGCCACGCTCGAGCCACTGCGCTCGTTTGTGATACCCGGTGGCACCGCGGCGGCAGCGCAGCTGCACGTGTGTCGCACCGTCTGCCGACGCGCGGAGCGCCGCGCGATTGCGGTCGGGGAGGAGTGCAACCCCGAGGTGATCCGCTATCTCAACCGGCTCTCGGACATGCTGTTCATTCTCAGCCGCGCTGCGAATGAGACAGCGGAGGCGCTATGGGCTCCGGGTGCGCACGAGGCCGGGCCGGTCGAGCCGGAGGCCTGAAAGTAGCCCTCAGCGACCCGCGTGGTCCAACGCTGAGCAGCGTGGCAAGCGCGAGCGCTGCCCACATAGTGGCGAGCAGGTAGCCGCCGAGCACGTCGCTTGGCATGTGCCACGCAAGTATCAGCAGCGAGCAGCCAACCGCTGCGGCCAACACCACGCCCGCGATCGCGACGGTTCGCCGGCGCGCAGGTGGAGCGACGAGCAGCGCAGACCACGCCAGCGCGGTGATCGCGGTCGCGTGACCGCTGGGCCACGAGGCATTGGTTATGTACTTCGGTCCGATCTGGTCATGGGGATGGGCGAGCAGCGGCTTGAGCAGCTCTGCGCTGAGCGGCGCCACCGCGATCACGATCGCAACGGCGAGGGCTACCCGCGGCAGACCCGCTCGCAGCGCGATCGCCACCAGCACTACTCCCCACGCGATGTAGAACGGCGTGTAGAGCAGGTCCAGCAGTGCGTTCGCCGGCGCTTCCACGAACGGGCGATTCAGGCGCGTGAAGTCATACAGCGCGACCGCATCCTTCTCGTGGGTGATCGGCACCAGCTCCGCGAGCACCCACGTGAGCGCGAGGCCGACCACGCACAGCCCGGCGAGCAGCAACGCCGCGCGGGCACCGTGGCGTTCGCCGACGATCGTGCTGGAGATCGCTGACATACCCTTTCAGGGTAGGCGAGTCGATTAATTGTCGCTGAAGGTAGCCGGTGCGATCGGAAACGGCTTACCCGCAAGCGCGGTGAGCGCTTGCGCGGTGACCCACACCGGCGTCTGTGTGCTCGTGCGCGAATAGCGCACGCTCCCATTGGGGGAAACCAGGCTCTCGATGTAGCCGAGCGGCGAGCGGCTGCCTGCGTGTTTGAAGGCGCTCACATTCACGCCCGCAGCACTCAGGCCCTGCACCGCCCACGCCGTCGATTGAGCGTTGGATTCACCACCGGCCTGCTGAGGAAAGCCACCGTCGAGATTTTGCGCGCGGCGCAGATACGCAACCGCCCGCGCCACAACCACGCTCCCGCGCTGCCCACTCGCGTCGACGATGCCCTGAATCGCCGCCGCGGTGTCATCGACGTCCTCCCCACCGCCACGCCCGGCAAAACCGAAGCCGCCATCGGGGTTCTGTTGAGCAACAAGCCAGCGCCCGGCCGCATTCACGACCCGATTGTCCGCCGAGCTGCCGCCAACACGCAGCGCAAAGATCGCAAAGGCCGTGATGTTCACGAGACGATCGAACGAACCGTCGCTGGAGCGTTCGCGCAGCAGCCACGTCACCAGATTTGTGCCGGGAAAATCCGACGCGGGCAGTCCGCACGCGTGCAGAGCGAGGATCGTGCGCTCATCGTCGCCCGCGCCTTCGAGCGTCGAGGCTTCCCCGCGCAGCGCGTCAAGCACCGAATGACCGTCGCGCGTGAGCGTCAACGGGTCGTGCCCAGCCGCCGCCAGCCCGATTGCGGTCCACGCGGAGTAGAGCTCGCTACTGCGCTGTCCGGGCGCGCCGCCAAAGCCGCCATCGCTGTTCTGCGCGTGCGCAAGAAACGAGATCTCCGGCGAGATGCTCGCGGCCCGCGGCCCGCTCGCCCTTGCCGTCGCCCCCAAAGAGCCAAGTGCCGCGATGCTCGAGAGGGCGATCGCCGCCAGCGCAAGCGGGGCCGTCCCGGCCGGACGGCCGACGGATGGGGCTGTGGGCTGAGAGGCAACCGGCTGGGTGGGTTCCCATTGAATGTCCATGCGCGCGCGCATGCGTCCGAGCAAGCGCGCAAGCTCGGGACCGAAGGCGAACCCGAACAGGAAGCTCGCGACCGTGTCGGTGATGTCGAACGGCAGCGCCCCTCCCGCGATCAGCAGGAACGCCGCCGGAGTGTGGGCGGCGCCGAGCGTCCACGTGTACACGTTCATGATCTCCTTGGCCACCAGCGCCATCGCCGCACACGAGAGCGCGAGTCCGACGCGACCCATGTGCCGGTTGCTCGCACGGCCGAGCAGCGCGCCCGCAAGACCGACGAGACCCCATGCAGCCATCTGCCACGGCGTGTAAGGGCCCTGTCCGAGCATCATGTTGGAGGCCAGCATCCCGATCGCGCCGACCGTGAAGCCCGGCAGCGGCCCCAGCGCGTAGCCGACGATGAGCGCGATCGCGGTGATCGGCTTGACATCCGGCAAAGCTACGAACGCGTCGCGGCCGAGCGCCGCCACGGCGGCGAGCGTGGCCACGACCGCGACCATCCGAGCCGATGGCCGCGAGCGCTCATAGGCAAGCCAGCCGGCGAGCAGCACGCCGGCGACGATCGCAAACGATGCCAGTGGCCAGCTCACGTGTGGGCCTCTCCTGCGGCATGGATCACCAGTTCGGGGGGCTCTTGCAAACCCGGCTCGGCCTCCATGGGTTGCTCGCGACGCCTCGTTCGACCTTCTCCAAGCTGTGATCCACTCGAGGCCGCAGAAGCTCCGCGCAGCAGCTCAGCGCCCTCCTCGGGGCCCAGCACGCCACCGGCGCCACCAAGGATACGAGCGGTCTCGGTGGCGAAGTACCAGCCGCCCGAGAGCAAGTCCGCCGCCGGGCCGTCGGCGATCGCGCGCCCGTCGGCGAGCAGGATCGCGCGCTGCGCGCAGGAAGCCGCGAACTCGGGGTCGTGCGTGGCGACGATCACAGCCTGACCCTCCGCGGCGCGACGATGCAGCTCCTGCGCAAGCTGCGCCTTGGCCTCGCGGTCCATGCCCCGCGTGGGCTCGTCCAAAGCGACCACCACGGGGGTCTCCCCCCCGTCGGCGACGATCGCGAGCGCCAGCCGCTGGCGCTCCCCACCTGAGAGGTCGCGCGGGTTGTGCTCGGCCAGCTCCTCGAGTCCCGCGCGCTGTAGAGCCTCAATTGAGAGCTCGTCGCGCACGCGCTCGTGCAAGAAGTAGTCGTTAGGGTTTTGCAACAGCAGCGCCACCCTCCCCGCCCGCTCGATCTTCCCGCGCGTCGGGGAGACCAAGCCGGCTGCGTGGCGCAACAACGTGGACTTGCCCGCGCCATTGCGACCCATCAGCGCTACACGCTCACCGGGCGCAATCGTGAGGTCCACGCCGCGCAAGATCGCCGGCCCGCGCGGGATCTCACACCACACCCCTTCAAGGGTGAGCGCCGAGGCAGCGGCCGCCTCGCTCCTGCCCCGCCTCGCAAAACGACCGCGCACGCCGGTGCTGGGCCGCTGGGCGCCCGGGTGCTCATCCGCACCCGGAGAAGCCACCGTATCGCGCGGGTCCGGCTCGTCAGGCAGCAGCCCCCGATCGCGCAAACACGCCCGTGCCTGCTTGACGCCGACCGGCGGTGGAGCGATCCCGGCAAGCGCAAACAGCTTCGCGCCGGGCGTTTGCAGCGACGGCTCGCAATCCGCCGCGAACTGCAAAAACGAGCTGGGCGAGCCGTCGTGGACCACCGCACCCGCGTCGAGCGCGATCACGCGATCGGCGGCCGACAGGCAGCGCTCCAGACGGTGCTCCGAGAGCAGGATCGTGGTGTCCCACTCCTGGTTGAGCCTGCGCAACAACCCGATCAACTCATCGCCGGCGACAGGGTCCAGCTGCGAGGTGGGCTCGTCCAGCAGCACCACGCGCGGACGACCCACCAGCGCCGCGCCGAGCGCCACGCGCTGCTTCTCACCCCCCGAGAGATCGTGGGTCGAGCGCTCCAGCAGGTGGTCGATTCCGAGCGCGAGCGCAACCTCCTCGACCGCACGCGCCACAGCAGTGGCCCCATGTCCGCGACTCTCCATCGCAAGCGCAAGCTCGGCGCGCACCGAGCTCATCACCAGTTGCGTCTCCGAGTCGCCCTGCAGCACACCCACATACGCGCCGAGTTGCGCCGGCGGATGCTCGCGCGTGTCCATGCCCGCAACACTCACAGTCCCCGCGAACGAGCCGCCATGGAAGTGCGGGACAAGACCGCACGCGGCGCGGATCAACGTGGACTTCCCCTGTCCGGAACGACCGGCGAGCAAGCACAGCTCACCCTGCTCGATCTGCACGTTTATCTCACGCAGGGCGGGCTGTGACCGCTCGGGATAGCGATAGGTAACCCGCGAGAACGCCACAGCGGATCTCAAATCTCAATCCCCCTACGATCGACCAGCGGCAACAGGGTGAGCACCGGCAGCGCTACACACAGCACAAAGGTCGCACCGGACACTGGCATGCTCACCAGCGGATAGGGATCGAACGGGGCGAGCCCCGCGATGCGCCCGACGAGCGCGAGCGCAAGCACAGCCACCGCGGACACCGCAAACGCGCGGTCGTGACGAGAGAGTGGACGGCGCTGGCCTCGCCCCCCGCCTCTCACGCCGGTTGCGAACCCACGCAGCTCCAGCGTCGCGGCCACGTCCATCGAGCGATCCAGCGAGGAGCCGACGATCGCGCTCAGCAAGCGCACACGGGCGCGTGCGCCGCCGCCTCCACCATCGGGACGGGTGCGCTGTGCCTCGGCCAGACGCTGGGAGTCGGCCGACAACACACCGATCATGCGCGTCGCCAGCGACGCCGTGAGCGCGGAGCGAAACGAGCGCCCGCGAAACACGCCAAGCAGCTCGTCGGGGTCGATCGCAAGGCTCGCAAGCGTGGTGATCAGCATCAACAGACCCACCTTCAGCGCAATCACAGCGCCGTACACAAGCGCCTCGACCGTGAGATCGCCTTGACCGAACGGCCCCAGATCGCCCAAACGTGCGAATACCGTGAGACCTTCGTGGTAGACGAGCACGTTCACGAGCACAATCGGGATGGCCACGATCAGCACCGTGCGCAATGTGCGCGCCAGCTCGTGCCCAAGCCCGGCTCCGGCGCCCGCGCCAAGCACGCCGAGCAGCAGCGCTCCCAGCACGAGCGGGCTTTCGCTGAGTAGCGTCGCGGCGATCAACGCGCAGGCCCACATCGCCGCTACCGTCGCGCGTGTCGCGTGCAGCGGACTCGCGAGGCGACGGTAGAAGAACGTGGCGCCGATTGCCATCGCTAGCTCCGAGCGCTCACGATTCCGCCGCCGGCACTGGTTGCGCGCCACCCGACGGTTCGAGCGCCAACGCGAAACGGTTGCGAAGCGCGCTTTCGCTGAGCGCATCGGCGGCCAGCTTCACCCCGGCCGCATTCGTGCCGGTGACGAGCCACACCGGCGCCTGTTCGCCGTAGCGCGTGGCCGCGACCAGTCCCGCGCCCGCGCCAAGCGTGCGCACCGCACGCCCCGCTCCATCAAGCACCGTCAGCGTGCCGCCGTTCGTGGAGAAGCGTGCATACACACCGCTGTAGCGGGGACCGAGACCCACATCGTGCACGCTCAGGGAATCCCCCAGCGCCGAATAGGGACCGACCACCACGCGCAGAGTGAGCTGCTCTTCTTCGCTTGACATGGCCGCCAGCGCCACTGGAACGCCCAGTGCTGTCAAGCGCTTGCGCACGGTCGCACAGGCCGCGCCGGACGGTTCGGAGCATTCCTCGCGCAGTGGATAGCGCTTGCCTTCGATCCCGTTCAAGAACGGCTCGGGATAGGAGCCGACGACCGCCGGCACGCTGTCGGTTTGAGCCCAGTCGTGCAGATCCCACCAGATGCGATCGCCCCCGTGCACGTTGGTCTCAGCCGCGCCCTTGGGCGCCTCCACGCCGTTGACGTAATAGAACCAGTCGCTCGGACCTTCCCCCTGCGTTCCCCCAGAGCGCCCGTCGATGCTCTCCACGAAGCCGCCGCCGTAGCGGGTCTTCGCGTCGTAGTTGCGCATCAACAGGCTCATCACCGTCTCCTGGCCTTTGACGTTCGGCGAGCCGGAGTCCCCCAGCACGTGCGCGCCGAAGCCCTCCGTCACCGCAAGCCTCACGCCGCCCGGTGTGGGACCGGGGCCGAGGCCGCAGCCGGCGAGCGCCAGCATCGCCAGCACGACCGGGCCAAGCGGACGCCGCACGGGCATACGCACGATCCGCCCGCATGCCCGTGAGACACCGGTTGGACTGCTACTTGACATAGAAGACGACGTGGCTCGAGCCCGCAACGAGCTTGGTCGCGCTTCCGGCATCGTCGATTGCCTCGATGTCATAAACGTAATGGCCCTTCGGCAACGACGCCGGCAGCAGATAGCTGAAGGACTCGCTTCCACCCACCGAGAAGAAACGGGTCGCCCCACAGTGATCACGCACGAACGTCTCGGTGATGCCGCTAAACGCGAAGCACCGCTTTCCGGTCTGCCGCTGGAGGCTTATGCGCACGTCGCGCAGGGTCCCTCCTGCCGGCACCTGGACGAGCCCTCTCAGGATGCGCGGTCCCTTGCCGCGAGCGTAGTGGTGGCCGTTCTTCACTCCGCCGATCGTCGTTGTGTTCGCCGGAGCGACATGCACGATTTCCGGGCCGCCATTGACGATAGGCGCCCCCGGAAGCAGCGTTCCGCAGGTTCCGTCGTTGCCGTTGTGCACGCAGATCGTCGTCTCGGTGCGCACGGCCGGCGGGCCTGCCGGGGCACCACCCACACGCAACGTGTACGTACCGGCAGCAAAGAACTTCAATGTCGCATGACCCTGGGAGTCGGTACTCGCACCAGCGCCGCCACCGATGATGTTCGCACCAACCGCTGGAGAGGCTTCGCCCTTGGCGTTGTATTGCTTGACGGTGACTGTCGCCGCTTCGCCCACGTTGGCCGTTGCGGGGGCTTCGATCGCGAGCGGGGTGGGGTTGGGTGGGCATTCAGAGCCTTCACATTCGACGAAAAGCAGCACCTGATCACCAGGCCCCAATTCGACACCACACACACCGTGTTCTGTTTGAAACACATCGTTCAACCAGAAAGACCAGAAGTAGTTTGCCTTCGAACCCGATTCGAAGAGATGACTCTCGCCCCCGATCGTTTCGACCGAGTAGCCGACTTCGTCGCCAAACCACGTGCCGCTCCAGTTGCCGGCAGTCGCCACTTGCAGCGCACCGGCGGCACTGGCGCCGGGACATGAGTCGGCTTCGTTACCGTCCTTGACGACGGGCGTCGTCGTGGTCGTGACGAGCGTCGGCGGAACCTTCGTTTCGTTCAGTCCCTCGACCTGCACGGTGACCGTGGCAGGGGCACCGGCCGCAATGGCGGACGACGGCACGAGAAGACAGACAAGCACAATGACGAGAAGCGCCGAGCGCGAGGAGATACGCATTTGAGACATGGAGCCACCCCTTTCCACGAGGGCTTGTGGGCTTGTGGTCGGAGGCAGGTCTCCTGGCTCCCGGGCCCACCCTCCGCGCCTTCCCGATCCGCCGAGCGGTCGATCAGTGGCTGCGCTTTCGCGCCGCGATTGGCATCCCCGGTCACAGTGGCGGGTCCGCGCCGGATTCGCACCGGCTTCCCTTGGCCACCAACCGTATGAACGTAAATACCCTACAGGCTGGCGAGATCGGCGTCGAGGCTCGCGAGCGCGGCGCGCTGCCCGCCATCGAGCACGGAGCGTTCGGAGATCAACCGACGGGCATGGTCCAGATCATCTGAGCGACCGAACGTGAGCGCAGCAGCCACTCGACCGTCTTTCAAGTACCACGTGGTGAACTCGCCGTCGTCATAGGAGCCGCGCACGATCTCCTCGTCCCACTGATACGCGGGACCCACGTATTCGAGTTCGCCCCACGTGCCGAGCACCGAATAGAAGTAGGGCACAACCTCGTGGGGCACATCGCCGCCAAGCATGTTCAGCGCGGCTGTCTTGCCGTGGTTGAAGGCCACATCCCAGTGCTCAATGCGCACGTGCCCATCGTGCAAGGGCGAGTCGTACTCGGCGATGTCGCCGGCCGCGAACACACCGGGAATGGAGGACTCCAGCTTTGAGGAGCACAACACTCCCCCACGCTCCCCGATCTCCAGACCAGCACGCTTGGCCAGGGCAATGTCAGGGATGACCCCGGCGCCGACAACGACGGCGTCAGTCGGCAACTCAAGGCCATTGGTCGTCACGACCTTGCCCACGCGCCCATTTCCCTCAAAGCGCTCCAGCTCGTCTGTGCCGTGCACCACGATGCCGTGCGATTCGAGCAACTCCTGAAAGAAGCGTCCGGCCTGCTTGCCAAAGCCGCGTTCGAGCGTCGCCTGCTCCTGCATCACGATCGTCGCTTGCTTGCCCATCAAGGTCAGCGAAGCGGCCACCTCACAACCGATGTAGGAGCCGCCGATCAGCACCACCCGCTCGGCGTCGGCCACCCCGTCGCGAATCGTGTCGGCGTTGCCGAGCGTGCGCAGGTAGTGGATCTGCTCCAGATCGCACCCGGGCACCTTCAGACGGCGCACGTTGGCGCCGGTCGCCAGCAACGCCTTGCCGAAGCTGACCTCCTCTTTGGTGGAGAGCTTCGCGGTGCGCTCCTGCACGTCCAGCGCGGTCACGCTCGTGCGCGTGAGCAGCTCCACGCGCTGCTCCTCCCACCACTCGGTGGGCCTGAACATCGGCTCCTCGCGGCTCTCCTCGCCGCGCAGATAGCCCTTCGAGCACTCCGGGCGGTTGTACGGAGGATCGGGCTCGCGCCCAACCAGCAGGATGTCGCCATCCGCGCCGGACTCGCGCAGCCAGCGGGCGCAGTTGGCGCAGGCCAGACCGCCGCCGATCAGCAGATAGTCGACCTCGCGCGCGGTCATCACGCCACCTTACAACCCCGGAGGGTGCATGACCGACCAGTGCGCCCAGGTGGGGATGTGGTCGAGGATGCGCCAGCGCGGCCCACTTTCGTTGCGATTGGGACCCATATCGGTGCCTTTGTAGCTCGTGTCCAGACGCAGACCAGCGATCACCATGAACACATGGTCGGTGGGCTCGGTGGTCGCATAGATCGTCACCCATCTTCCCGGTCCCGGGTCTCCCCAATCGACATAGTCCTGGGCGAGCGGATTTTCGCGCAGGATTTCCGCGAGCGGGCGTATCCCTGAGCGGTAGAGCACGTAGTTGACGGTGCTCGAACAGTCCTCGCTACTGGCCCCCAGCGGGTCGGGGTGACCGGTCGGCCCGTAGGGCAGGTCCTGCAGCTCGTTGCCGGCCATCAGTATCGCCTGCACCACCGGCGGCACACCGGTCGGGATCAGGGCCACATGGCCGTCGGTGGGCAACAGGCGCGCGCGTTCCCCTTCTATGTACTGCACGGGCGCGGTGCTCCCGGTTACCGTCCCGCCGTAGGACACGACCTCGGGTGTCGCTTGGTTCGAGCCGCTATACAGCGCCGCCCAGTGCTCCACCTCCGCCACGTACCAGTCGGCGTGGTTGTAGGCGAAGATCGCCTGACGGTAATGGTCAGGAGCGCCCGAGGCGCGCAAGTAGTTGGCGGCTCCGTAGATCGCGTCGGCCGGGTCCCAGCGGTCTGGCGGGCTGTCGCCGTCGGCGTCCACCCCGTACTCGCTCCAGGTCGACGCCAGAAACTGCATCGGCCCGCCCGCGCCCGCGGAATTGACGGCGCCATCTTGCGTGCACGACGGAGCCAGGTCGCGCCCGTGGTCGCACTCGACCTTGCCGATACCAGCCAGGATCGCCCAGTCAAGGCGGTAATGCGCGGCGGCCTGCAGGTACAGCTTCAAGTACAACGGCGGGATTTCGTGCTCGGCCAGAGCCGACACGCCATCAGTCCTCACCGGCGCGCTCCCCGAGGGACTCCCGGGCAGGCCGAACGTGACGCCAAGCACCACCGCGCTCGCCATCAACGCGAGCAGCAACGCGCCGAGCGCGAGCAGCACAGCGGCGCTCATGCCGATCCGTAGGCCGAGCGACCCTCGCCGTCGCGCCAGCGGGGGAAGTGTCGAGGAAGAGGCGACGCTCAACCCTCCGCCTCCCAACCCAGCTGGCGCTTGCGCAGTGCGGCCACCTCGCGCGCATCCTCCATCACGCTCATGCGCCGCTTGGCGAACGTGGGCGAATCGCTGGCCGCCGGACCAGGCGAGCCGGGCGAGCCGCTGCTCGCCGCGCCGCCACCGTCGGAGCCACCCCCGCCGATGTGCCTGATGGCCATGGCATTCGCCATCAGCTCGTCGACGCCAACCTCGGGGTCGACCGCCTCCATGGCAAGCGCCTGGTGGCGGGCGAGCTTTGCCTCGACGCGCTGTTCGCGCGCTCCCAGCTTGGCGGCACGCTTTGTGTCGCCTTCCGTGATCGCCTTCTGACGCTCGTGACGCACGCGCTCGAGCTGCCGGCTGTGCTCCAGCGCTTCATTTTGCGCCAGCCCGCCATCGGCGGCGATCGTCTGGGCGACTGTCCGCACGTCGGATGCGCGGAGGCGCCGGCTGCCACCAGACCCACCCCCGCCCGAGCCATCGCTCGACGATCGCCCGCGAGGCCGTCCAACCGCCTGACCGTCTCGTTCGCGCGTTTGCCCATGGGTACCCCCACCCCCGCGACCTTTTGCGCCAGTCGAGCCCACTGCGGGGTAACCGCCGCGTTCGCCGCCGTCCTCTCGCTCAGACTGTCGTTGCTGCCCACTTCCTCCGTTCTCACCGCCCGCACGATCCCCACCGGGCGGTCCAAAACCGTCGAGCGGTGCGTGCCCGTCGTGTGCAACAGCCGGGTCGCCATCACCGCCCCCGCCACGTCCCCGATTCCCGCCTTCGCTCCCCGCCGATGGCGAGCCCGACTGTGAGAACTCGCCATTTGGCTCCTTCTTTACAGGCGTCGGAACAGTCGGCGGCGTCGTATCCGCCGACGAGCTGTACATGGGCTCCGGCTTCACCTCAGGGGCGGGCCGCGTGAACTTGTCCTTGATCGTGCTCCTGAGGTGCAGCAATGCGCGCGGCGTCTCGAGCGCTTGTCCCACCCGCCGGGCGATCGATCGTGGCCCTCCCGGAAGCCTGCCCGGTCCGCCGCCCGGGGCGAATCCAAACACTTGATCGCGCTTTAGAAATGCACTCCACCAGAAGGCGGAGATCAGCAGCCATTGAGTCCACCAGCCCAAGACAGTCAGGCCCAGCAGCAGCTTCATCATCATCAACACCACGCCCAGCAGAAACGAATAGGTGAGCTTCGCGACCACCGCCTCCATCAGCTTCAAAGCCCAGCCGCGAAAGGCCGCACGTCCCCCGTCCCCGAGCGCTGGGGCGAGCACCGCCGCGGGCGCAAGCAGCAGGAAGAAAAGCCCCATCAGCGCCGCGTACAGCAGGCGCAGCGCCAGGAAGCCCAGCAACAGCAGCATCCCCAGCGCCCCCATCCAAATCAAGAACAGTCCGAGCACCCGCGACTCTGCTGCTTTCTCGGAGCGGAATTCCGCCTGCGGCGCGGTCGGGCCACGGCATTTGTCGGCCGATTCACCGCCACCACAGAGCACGCCCAGCAGCGTGCCTTTGTTTTTCACTGAATTGCGTTCCGGTTCGTTGGCCGGCAGCGCCAGAAACAGCTCGCCGTTGGTCTGCGCTTCGCGCAACAACATCGCGCTGGCCGCGAGCGTTTGATCCCCCGGGCTCGCGCCGACGTCACACAGGTCGTGACATCCGCTCTTCTTTTCCTCGCTGTCGGCGATCGCCAAGCCCGCCGTGCGCAGCCTGCCATCGAGCTGCCCGCTGTTCTCACACCATCTGACGTCGCCGAACTCCATGTAACACCACGGCGTGCTCACCACACTGCTGAAAAGCACCTGCATGTTTTCCGCAAGCGTGCGCTCGGGATGGCTGGGCGATCCGCTCGCGACGACGGCCATCGTGCCGAGTCCGGCTTGGTTTGCCCACTGCTCGACCGCCCCGACGGTTCCGGCCGGATCGGCGATCACCGACAGACCTCCCACCATCATCGCCAGCATTGCGAGAACCCCGCCGATCGTGTCGGTGACGCGACGGCGAATCAAACCGTGATAGACGGCGAGCGTCGATGCGACCGCCAGTACGATCACTATCCACGGTTCGGTAAAGGACAGGCGCGCGTCGTGCAGCGCGACAGTCACCTCGCGCAACAGAGAGTCGCTGAGCAGGTTCAGCGAATAGCACCACTCGAACATCACCACCAGGCCGTGTGTCGCAGACACCAGCACCATCCACCCAAACTGGGCGAAGTTCTCAAGTGTCGCCGTGACGTCGTTGCCCCATTTGTTGACGCCCGTGTTGATGTTCACGTCAAATGCGTAGTCGTTCGTGGGGTCGGGCGCCGCCACAAAGTCGGCGGTCTGACAGCTGCGCCGCTCAGTCGCGGAAAGGTCGTCCGCCGTGCGGCACAGAGGACTGCCCAAACCGTTCTCCACGAGCGTGTCCCCTCCGCTGGACGGGGCCGACGCCGAGGCTTCTTCACTTTGAGCTTCGCCCAGGGCAAGCGGTGGGAGACTCGGCGAGCGTACGGCTCTCGAAGCGTGCCGGATGGATCGCACAAAGGAGGCTGGCAGTGCATTCACCGAACCGACCTGCAGGAGCCACATGACCAGCGCCACACCCAGCACCAGTGACGCCGCGCGTCGGATGCTCACTGAGCCGCGACCCGCGGGGTCGTGGAAAAAGCCCGCAGCAACGAGGGCGCGACAACCTCGACCTGGATCGCCTCCACGCGTCCGCTGTGGTCGCGCAGCAGGCAGCGACCCGCCTCCATCTCCAGCAGTCGCTCACGCGCACGCCGGTCCTCTGGGTCCAGGCCAAGCAACGTCAAAGCACGCGCCGCCTCCACCTCAGAGCGCATCCCAAACACAAACGTCGCCCCAAGCAGGTTCTCAAGCGACTCGCGCTCGCCGACAAGCGCGTCGGTCACCAGCTGGGTGCTCACGATCGGTACCGCGAGCTCCGAGCGCCCCATGCGCTGTAGCGAGGCGAGCAAAGTCCGCCCGACCGGGTCGCCCAGCAGTCTCCAACCCTCGTCGAATGAGAACAGCTTCAGACGGTCGCGCTCGTAGGACATCAGGTGCATCGCGAACATTGCGATCAGCCGCACGATCTGCTGGCCGACCCGCTCGACCTGCGTGTATTCGGAGCGCGGCGTGCCGGGCTCCGGCCCCGGCAGATCGCGGATCGAGATATAGGTCACCTGCGCGCGGCCGACCGGCGCGAGCGCCACCGCTGGATCGGCAAAGCCGAGTTGGGTGAGACCCGAGCGCGCATACACCTCAAGCGCCTTGCCAACCTGCCGCTCGTCGCCCTCTCCCTCGCACAGCGCGCGCACGACCTCCACGCAGGTCGGATCGCTCGATCGACTGAGGACCCGATCGACGGCGCCCACGACGGCTGTCTCCCAGGCGGGATCGGCGTGCAAGGGCAGCAGATCCCGCAGAAACGACACTGTGACGTCCTGGCGCAGATGCTCGGGCGCCACCCGCAACGGGTCGAGCATCCCGCGCAGCGCGGGATCGGGGCGCAGCGCGATCGTCTCGACATACGGCGCCACCTCCTCCAGCAGGTGGAAGCGGTGATCTCCCTTCGGGTCGCAGTCGATCACGCGCGCACCCTGCAGAAACCCCTCCCACTTCAGCTTCTGCGCGAGCGTGGTCTTGCCCGAGCCGAGCGCACCGACGCTCAAGATCGCCGTGTTGCCATCGCGCTCGGAGCCCTCGCGCAGGTTAAACCGCACCGGTTGGCGCGAGCCCGTGAGAGTGTGACCAAGATAAAAGCCGCCCCGCGAGCCAACCACGTGGGTGGCCGTCGGCATCATCGCAGCAGCCTGCTGGGTGGTGAGCGTATCGTCGTATCCGACAACCCGCGTGCGCTGTCCCGGCAGATGCTGCAGGAACAACTCCAACTGGTCGCCGAGCGGCCGGTGCAGGCGAACCTCGCCGTAGGCGCGCCGACACATCTCCACGCGCTCTGAGAGCTCCTGCTCGTCGCTTGCGCCGATCGCCACAGCGAGCGTTGCGCGCAACAGCGGTGGACGACTCGCCGCCTGCAGATAACCAAGCAGATCGCGGGCTTCCTGGGTGCGCTGATAGCCGAGGTCAGAGACTCCCTGGTCGCCGTCGGACTCCGCGCGCGCGATCTGATCAGCGTCCTGGACGCGCCTACGCGCGATGCGCAACGCTAGCTCGTTGGGTAGAAAGCGCGCATTCAGCGACAGGTCCACAGCGAACGGCAGACTTTCGACGGGAGCAAACATCAGCTCGACGCGCGCACCCGGAAACGTGGCCCGCTCCGGCAGCGCCCCGAGCACGAGCTGGGCTTGCCAGCTCACGCCAAGCTCGGACTCCACCCGTAGCGAGCGTGCGCGATGTTCTACATAACCGTCCATCCAGCGCAACACGTCACCCTCGAGCGGCGCTAGCACTGCCTCGCCGTTGCGTTCGAAGGCCAGCGCTCGCGGCTCGTGCAACCCGTCGATGAATGGCTCGCCCAGGCCCCTGCAGAATGCGCGGCGGACAAGCCACTGGAGCTCCACTCCGCGCGCTGGACGCACCTCGAGGAAGTCGCCAAGTCGAGCATGGACCTGATCGGCGCGCACACGCGCACGCTCCAGCTCGGCCGCCGGAAGCAAGCGCCGATCGCGCATCGACAGCGCCCGTCCGATCGAGCGCAGCCACTCGCGTGGATGCTGCTCAGCGACCCTCGACACGTAGGAGGCGATGTCGCGCACCGGCTCGCGCAGGCTGACGAGAAAGAACACAGCCGGTCGCGCGATGCCGATGTCGCACAGGCGCTCAGCGTGCTCCTGTGCATAGCTGGCGCACGCGTGCGGGTGCGCGTGCGGGCCCCTGCTCTGCTCGGCGCACTCCTCTACATAACGCTCCAGATCCCAGCGTCGAGCGACACGCACTATCTGAACATCCGCTTCAAGTGTCTGCAGCGCTGCCAGCAGCGCAAGCATTCTCGAGCGCTTGCCCTCCCGCGGCAGCCACTCATACGAGGCGCTGGGACCCGCGAACGCCGCCCAGATATCATCAAGGCTCTCGCCGAACACTAGGTTGCCGTAGATGAATGAGATCGGTGGACTCACGAGCGTCGCCGTACATCGAGCCGGGCACCTGCAACCACCGCGATCACCTGTCCACGCACTGGCGCGGGCCTGCCTACCACTGCGTCGAGCGTCATTCGCGGACGCCCAAGCAGACCCCACATCCCGCGCGCGCCGTACTCGCGACGAACGTGCGCCGCGCTCACGCGCACCGCGCCGGCGCCCACGTATCGGAGCCGTCGCAGCCGAGCATCCGAGCCATCGGGAAGCACCAACAACTCACCAGGGCACCAGCGCTTCCCCGGCGCGGCGCACGGGCTCCCGCCGGCAAGATGGCGAGGGCTCACGCTATAGCGAACCAGCGCGCGGGCCGCGAGATGAAACGGGCGACCCTCGACGCGGAGCATTGTGAGCAGCGCTGCCGCCGCGGCGGGAATCCCCAGGTCCCGGAAATACCAGGGTGCTGTCTGGGCCAGCGTGCCCAGCAGCGGCAACTTCACTGTCAGCAACGCACCCGCGACGATCGCCAGGAAGTACACGATCCCACGCAGCGGGATCCCGCCCGGGTTCAACCGCAGTCTGTCGATGCGATAGACGCGCCGCTCCAGATCAAACACGGTTCTGTAGGAGACGATCTCCATCGTTGGCCACTCACTCGATTAGCCGTCCTTGCCAGCCCGCTCAGGAGGACCCGAACAGCGTGTTGACCGTGTCGTGCAACACGTTCACGCCGGTCGGGGTGGCAAGTAGGACCGCCACGAAGCCGACGGCGAAGATGCCGGCGGCCTCCTTGAAGTCGCGCCGAAAGGCGAGCACGATCGAGGCGATCGCGAAGCCGAGCCCGATCAGGCTCATCGCGATCTTGCGTCCCGTTTCGCCGGCCTTCGTGGCAGCCGATTCCAGCGATCCCGCTTCTTCGCTGGACCCCACCACGGTTGCGAGCATCGACGCACCATGGATGCTCGGCGCCGTCGCGGCGCCGGCCGCGATCGGCATCGCCAGCACACAGGCGCAAACACCGAATGTCGTGAACAGGCAGGCAACTACGTTTCCGAATCTCATGAGGCCTCCTTCATGTGTTGGGGTTCATCTGGATTGCGGATATCTCCCAGCGCCCCGCGTCGGAGACGACGTCTATTTCGTACCCGAGCGTGTACTGCGCACCGCGTCCTTCTCGGGCACGGACCACGGCGAGCACGGCATGTCCGGGGGTAGACCAATCAAGGCTCTGGACCGACTCGAGCACAAGTGTCAGTCCCGGCAATGACACGTGAGCGCTGGGATTGAGATCGGCGTCGAGCTCTGATTCGGAACCGGTCAGGTAGTTGCGCAGCGCACGTGTAACCACGGTCTGCAGCGCCGGATCTTCGACTTCTGGCAGATGTTCTGGAAGCTCGGCCCGTGTCATGGCGGGCGGGCCGATAAATGCCGGATAGCCCGCAAGCGCCAACGCGCCGTCGCTCGCGCGCACGACGCCGACAGTCATGTAGAGCAGACCGCTCGTGTCGGTTTGAACAGCGACCGTGTACACGTGCTCACTTGACCCAAGAGCACGGGCTTGCACGACCTGCGTCCACTGCACCTGCTGCTCACCGCTTTCGGGGGGCCGCAGACCAGCTTCAGTTTCCATCGAGGAGCCCACGAGCGGCATGAGCGCGAGCCTGTGAGCTTCGGGATCGCGCGAGTTCCATGTCAAATAACGCCGCACAAAAAGCACAGCGAACCATTCCGCTCCACGATCGACGCTCGCGGAGCTTGGCGCCAGCGTGCGCGCAATCGTCGGCCGGGGCGGATCGATCGCAAAGCGCACACTCGCGAGCAGGCCCGCGAGTGCCAATCCCTGCAACAGATAGCGCGACAGTTCATGCGAAAGACGTATGCGCCACATCGGTCGCGCGGTGACGGTGACCGTGCTGTGCGAGGGGGAGCTACTCATCGCGCTCACCGCTCGAACCCAAACTCGTCGTCGACGTGCGATTCGCTTGTGGGCCACGACGCCGCGCCCGCGATCCCCGCCGACAGCCGAGTGCTGGGCCTCGACGGAGACATCGCGGAGCCACCGCTCCTTCCAAGCGCGGCGATGGAGCTATACGGCACTGCCGCGGGTGTCCTCGGCGCCGAGGCCACGGGCGCGGAGGTCACCGTCCGCCTTGTCGAGCCTGGTCGCACCCGCGACGCGTAGAGGTGCGGCTGCGACGCGGGTAGGTGCGGCTGCGACGCCGTCCAGAGCGAACGGGTGTGATCGCGGCGTGCGGCGATTGGCACCGGCGCGGCCTTGGTGTGGTGCAGCACCTGGGCGGCAACGATGGTCGCGGCGATCGCGGTCACGACTCCGAGCAGGCCGAGGACGAGCAGTCTGATCACACGAGGGCCGTGTGACAGCTCTTGCATCCACTCGCGCTCATCGCCGACTGGGCGGCCCGTGCCAGCAGGCTCACCCACACCGTCAGGCACTCCCTCCCCGGCGAGGTAGCGCTCCTCGTCGTACACCTGGTAGACCGAACGTGGAGTCCTCTGCCAAAAGGTCACGCGGGCCTCCCAGCGCTTTCCTCAGCGAGCACGCATGCGGCCGGGAGCCGGTACGGGGAGAGATCCAACTCCCGGCCGCCCACGTGCGGATGGGAGGCGCCACGCGATCGTCTCGGCAACCGATCGGCGGCGTCCCAAGGGACATACCTATGTGGGGGGCGAGTTATTTTCATAGGTAGGTCCCTGCCCTCTGATCCGACGTACCGGCGGGAGCGGGACAGATGGCGTCGCTCGCAAGCAACTGAGCCAGCCGCTTGCGTGCACGCTGGGCCACCTTGCGGTACTTCTCCGTCGACCAACCGTGCACATGGCAAAACTCCTCGCGCTTCATGTCACCCGCCAGCTGGCTTGCGAGTACGAGTCTCTGGTCATGCGAGAGCTCTGCCGAGACATCGCAGATGCGCCGCAGGTCATGGCGCAAGATCGCAAGCCGCTCTACGTCGGCGCGCGGGTCGGCGATTTGGACTCGCCCACCTTCGCAATCGACGATCGGAAGCGCATCCGCGAGCGCAGCTTCGATCGGGCTGCGTCCGCTGAGCGCACGGCGACGATCGTGCACACGCGAGAGCAAGCGTTGCTCGAGCGCATTGGCGATGTGGGCATGGCTCGAGAACGCCTCTCCGCGCTCGGCGCGTGTCAGCAGCTCGAGCGTGGCCTGGCTATAGCAATCCTCCAGATCCTCGCGCGTAAGGCGACGACGGTGTACAGCCAACAGCATCTCCCGGCGCGCGCCAGCGACCAGTGCGACCGCCTGCGCTCCGTAGAACGAGCCACGATGTCCTCCGCCGCCGCTTGCCCCGAGGCGCCCGATCGGTCGCTTGAGCCTCTCTTGTCGGGTAGACACGTAAGCATGTCGGTGCAAGTGGCCCGCAGACCCCCCTCCCAACTTGTGCGTGCGTGGCTGCGCGCGCTCGATCGCTATCAGCAGCGCAGCCCACGGCTCGGCTTCGTGATCGCCGTGATCAAGCGCTACAGCGACGACCAGGGCTCACAGATGGGCGCGCTGATCGCCTATTACGGCTTCTTCTCGCTGTTCCCGCTGCTGCTCGTGTTCGTGACGATGCTCGGATTCGTGCTCGAAGGCGACCGCTCTACCCAGGAAAGCGTGCTGCACTCGACGCTCAGCCAGTTCCCGGTCATCGGCAACCAGCTGCAGAGCAACGTGCACTCACTGAAGGGCAGCGTGCCGGCGCTTGTGATCGGGCTCGTCGGCGCGACGCTCGCGGGGCTGGGCATAACAGGGGCCACCCAGAGCGCGTTCAACAAGGTATGGGAGATCTCGCGAGCGCATCAGCTCAGCTTCTTCGCATGGCGCGTGCGCGGGCTCGGGATGCTGGTGGTGTTCGGAGTCCTGAGCATCCTCTCGACAGTCGTGGCGGGGTATGTCACCGCGCAGACCGCCGGCATCGTGACCGTGCTCGGCGGCATAGTGGTGGCACTGGCGGCGAACCTGCTGCTGTTCTTCACCGCCTTTCGGCTGCTCACCTCAGAGGAGGTGGACACACGCGATCTGATCCCGGGGGTGATCATCGCGGCGATTTTGTGGCAGTTGCTCCAGCACGTCGGTGGCTACTACGTTGAGCACGTGGTGCGCCACGCCAAGGAGACATCGGGCCTGTTCGCATTCGTGCTCGGCCTGCTCACGTGGCTGTATCTGGGCGGCCAGGTGACCGTGTTGGCGGCCGAGGCAAACGTGGTACGTGCGCGGCGGCTGTGGCCGCGCTCACTGCTCTCCCAGGACGGATAGGGGTCTCGATGCCCTTGCGAGCCGCGGACGTGGTCTCGGGGGACGCCGCTCTTGCGAGCCGCCGACGAGGTCTCGCTGGAGGCCCTTGAATTCTCGCCCGCAAGAGCTATACTAACTAAACTTTCGTAAGCACATATGGAGCGTATATCGATGGCTTCAACACCACCCTCACCATCTTCACCCGGCGCACAGCCACCCGAGCAGTCAAAGCCCGTGCTGCGCCTGATCCCGCTCGATGACACCGTCGTGTTCCCAAGCATGGGCATCACGCTCACGATCGATGTGGGCGAGGACGAGCGCGTCGTGCTCGTTCCCCGCCACGAGAACGAGTTCCTGGAGGTCGGCACTATCGCCGAGGTCTCAGAGCAGCTGCGCCTGCCCGGTGGCGGCCACGCGGTCGCACTCTCGGGCGAGCACCGCGCCCTGATCGGCGCCGCGCAGACCGGCCCCGGAGGAGAGCTGCGCGTCGAGGTCGACGAGCGCCCCGACGATGTGCCGGTTGACAAGCGTACCCGCGAGCTGGAGCGTGAATACCGCGCAGTGGTCGAGGAGATCCTCGAGCTGCGAGGCGACGACGGACGCATCGCCGCGTTCCTGCGCGCGATCGGCGATCCCGGTCCACTGGCGGACTCCGCCGGCTACTCTCCCAACCTGACCTATGAGCAGAAGGTCGAGCTGCTGCGCACACTCGGCGTGACAGACCGGCTGGAGCTGGCCGTCAAGCTGCAACGCGACAGCCTCGCCGAGCTGCAGGTGCGCAAGCGCATCCGCGAGGACGTGCAGGAGGGCGCCGACAAGCAGCAGCGCGAGTACTTCCTGCGCAAGCAGATGGAGTCGATTCGCAAGGAGCTCGACGAAGACGAGACGTCGATCGTCGAGGAGTACCGCACGAAGATCGAGGCCGCCGAGATGCCCGAGGAGGTCCAGGAGCAGGCCCTGAAGGAGCTGGGCCGCCTGGAGCGCATGGGAGAGCAAACCGGCGAGTCGAGCATGATCCGCACCTACCTGGATTGGCTGATCGCGGTGCCGTGGAGCAAGCGCTCTGAGGAGCACCTCGATCCCGTAGCGGCACGCGAGGTGCTCGACGCCGACCACGAGGGACTCGAAGATGTGAAGGACCGCATCACCGAGTACCTGGCCGTACGCAAGCTGCGCCAGGATCGCGGCATCGAGGCCGACCCGAAGTCAGGTGCGATCCTGACCCTGATCGGACCCCCGGGCACCGGCAAGACCTCGATCGGCGAGTCGATCGCGCGTGCCACCGGACGCGAGTTCGTGCGCATGTCGCTTGGCGGCGTGCGCGACGAGGCCGAGATCCGCGGGCACCGGCGCACCTACATCGGCGCCCTGCCGGGACGGTTGGTGCGCGCGTTGCGCGACGCCGGCACGATGAACCCAGTGATCCTGCTCGACGAGGTCGACAAGGTCGGCGCCGACTGGCGCGGAGACCCCTCGGCCGCGCTCTTGGAGGTGCTCGACCCGGCCCAGAACCACTCGTTCCGCGACCACTACCTGGACGTGGAACTGGATCTCAGCCAGGTGATGTTCATCGCGACCGCCAACGTCGCCGACACGATCCCCGGCCCGCTGCTCGACCGCATGGAGGTGATCCGCTTCGACGGATACACCTCCGAGGAGAAGCTCGCGATCGCCAAGGGCTACCTGTGGCCGCGCCAGCGCGACCGCAACGGTCTGCGTGAGGACGAGGTGAGCGTCTCCGACGAGGTGCTGCGCACGATCGTCGCCGAGTACACGCGCGAGGCCGGTGTGCGCAACCTCGAGCGCGAGCTTGGGACGGTGCTGCGCAAGACCGCTACGCGGATCGCCTCGGGCGAGGTGGAGCCACCTGTGGAGATAGGACTGGAGACCGTGCGCGACGCGCTTGGACGCCAGAAGTTCTTCCAGGAGTCGGCGGCTCGCACCGCCACCCCGGGCGTTGCCACAGGCCTTGCCGTCACCGGCACCGGCGGCGACGTGCTGTTCGTTGAGGCAACCGCGATGAAGGGCAGCGGCTCCTCCGGCAACGGTCTGGTGCTCACCGGCCAGCTCGGCGACGTGATGAAGGAGTCGGCGCGGATCGCCCTCTCCTACGTGCGCGGCCACGCCGAGGACCTCGGCATCGACCCCGCGGCGTTCGAGAACAGTGAGTTCCACGTGCACGTGCCCGCGGGCGCGATCCCCAAGGATGGCCCCAGCGCCGGCGTGACGATGGTCACGGCACTTGCCTCGCTGCTCTCTGAGCGGCCGGTCAAGCACACGGTCGGGATGACCGGCGAGGTCACGCTGCAGGGCCGCGTGCTGCCGATCGGCGGGCTCAAGCAGAAGGTGCTCGCCGCACATGCGGCCGGGCTCACCGATGTGATCCTGCCGGAGCGCAACCGTGGCGATCTCGACGACATCCCCGAGGAGGTTCGCGAGCAGATGAGCTTCCACCCGGTGATGAGCGTGCAGGAAGTGCTTGACCTTGCGCTGGAGCCGGCGCCAAAGGTCGCACAGGTCTCCTGAGCGGGGCCCGTTCGATGTCCGCACGCAGCTCACACCGATGCCAGCCAGTGCCCTTGGAGGTCCGCCAGGCGGCGGACCTCCTGGAGCGCCGCTGGCAGCTGTCGATCATCTACGCGGCGCTGACGGGAGCTTTGCGCTTCAACGAATTTGCCGAGGCGATCGCGGGCATCTCCCCGCGAATGCTCTCCGAGCGTCTGCGCGATTTGGAGGGCGCCGGGTTGATCGAGCGGACTGTGCTGCCCACCAGCCCGCCGACAGTGGAGTACCGACTTACGCCCCGGGGGCGAAGGTTGGCGCCAGTGATCGAGGCGATGCGCGCCTATGCGGAGGGGATTGGCTGAGCGTCGGACCCTTCGAGGGTGACGTCATCCTCGTGACAGCCGGCCGCATCGAGCGCCGCTCCGACGAGCTGTCCCCCCTCGCACTCCTCAGCGCTCACCGCGCGTCCGGGATTGCGCACACCGACAGCGCCCGCGACACCCCCCGCCGCGACCAGCACCGCGGCAATCCCAAGACCGAGGTGAAAGCTTTTGAGCGACGCGTCGTCGGCGGCCACGGTGATCGCCTGCGCCTGAGCCTGCGGCAGGCCCGCCGTGGAAGGACGGCCGAGCGGGAGTCGCTTGGCTTCGGCGACCGCGGCTTTCGCGGGCGGCCCCAATGGACGGCCTGCCAGGTTGCTGTCCAAGCCCGAGACGAAGGACGCCGCGACCGCGGCGCCGACCGCGGCGGTGCCAAGCAGGCCAGCGACGCGGGCGACGGCGTTATTGACCGCGGAGGCGATTCCCGCCTGGCTGGTCTCCACACCGGCGAGCACTGCCGCGGTGAGCGGGGCGACGGTCATCGACAGGCCAAGCGAGAACACGAGAACTCCCGGGAACACGTCGGTGAGGTAGTCGACGTGCACCCCGATGCGTTGCAGCAGGAGCAGTCCACACGCCGCCACCAATGGTCCCGCCCCCATGAATAGGCGCGGGCCATAACGATCTGCCAGCGCGCCGAAGCGCTTGGAGAGCGCGAACATCACAACCGTTGCGGGGAGCGTCGCCAAGCCGGCCTGCAGCGGCGTGTAGCCGCCGATCTGCTGCAAGAAGATGGTGAGGAAGAAGAACAGGATCGACAGGCCCGCATACATCGCAAGCGTCTCGATGTTCCCCGCGGAGAAGTTGCGCCGGCGAAAGAGCGCCAGCGGAAGCATTGGATCGCGCGAGCGCGACTCGTGCACCACGAAGCACACAAGCAACACCACACCGGCGACGAACGGGAAGATCACACCCAGGCTTCCCCAGCCCAAGCGTGGCTGCTCGATCAGCGCGAACACCGGCCCACCGAGACCCAGCGCGCAGAGCAAGCCGCCGAGGAAATCGACTCTCCGGGCACGCTCGCGTCGAGGCTCGGCTCTGGGGATAACCAGCAGGATCAACGCCACGCAGACGACTACGAATGGCAGGTTGATGAGGAAGATCACACGCCAAGAGGAGATCTGCAACAGCTCGCCCCCCGCGAGCGGGCCGATGACTGTGGCGATCCCTCCCCATGCCGTCCAACTACCAATCGCGGGACCGCGTTCGGACTCGCGGAAGGTGGCGACGATCACCGCCAGCGCGCTCGGGGTGAGCAGCGCGCCGGCCACTCCCTGCAGAGCTCGCGCGGCGATCAACACCCCAATCGAAGGCGCGAGCGCGCACAGGAGCGAGGCAACACCAAATCCGCTGACACCGAGCGCGAAGATGCGCCGCTCGCCATAGAGATCACCCAGCGAGCCACCGATCAAGATCAGCGAGCCGAGTGTGAGCAGATAGGCGTTCACGACCCACTGCTGCGCCGCGAGACCACCGCCGAGCTCGCGCTGGATCGTCGGTAGGGCGACATTCACGACCGTGCCGTCGAGCAGCACTATGCCCGAGCCGAGGATGCAGGCGATGAGGGTCAGCTGCTTCCTCGAAGCAACGCTACGGAGGGCCATCAGACCACGGTAGCCCGACATCCCCGCTCGGCTAGACAGAGTCGGGTAAGGCCCAGGCGGCCTTGCCTTCGCGCTCGGTCTTGACGACGGCTCCCTCTGCAACCAGCTTGCGCAGAGTGCTGTTGATGCTCGGTCCGCTCATCGCCGTCACCACCGCCAGCTCGCTGACTGTGTGCGATCCGTGATCCAGGGCGGCGAGGATCGTCTCGCGCGCGACACCGCGGGTGGCCCGCTCGGGCTTGTCCTCCCCAGCGGGCTTTGCGACCTTGCGCTTCGCGGTCGCGGTCGTGACCTTGACCGGGCCGGATGCGGCCTGTTCGATGGCACCGGCGGCCGAGCCGCGACGAGCTCCACCGAGGCGCGCCTGGCGCCGAGCAGGCTTGGCTGGCGTGGGCGGTTCCACGACAACTGACTCCGGCACGAGCTCCGAGCCTGCCTCGGTCACCACCGCTTCCTCGAGCGCCTGCGTGGCTCCAAGCAATCGCTCCCGCTCAGCCAGCAGCGGGCGCAGTTCGCCCAAGCGCTCGTCGATTTCGCGGCGAATCGTGCTCAACAGATCAGGGGCCATGCTTGTCCTTCCGGGGTCAGATGTTCTCGGGCGACGCATTGTCGCAGTGAGCCGAGGCTCGTTGCGCGTTGGCTCAACCTGCCCGCTATCGCCGTCGCCCTGGAATGGTCGAGCCGAGATCAGAGGGCCGCGGCTTTCGCCAGCAGTCCAGCGCGTCCGCGTATGGATTGCACGGCGACGGTGAGCGTGTCGACGTCATAAGCGCCATAGTGGCGGCGTCCGTTGATGAAGAAGCTCGGGGTGCCGGAGACTCCGCTCGCGTCGGCGCTCGCGACGTCCTCGGCTATGCGCGCTGCGTGATCGTGGTGGCGTAGCTCATCCCAGAACCGCTCGACGTCGAGCCCCAACTCCTGCGCATGGTCGCGTAGCTCGGGAGGGGTCGATGGCTCCTGCCCAGCCAGCAGCACGTCATATAGCTCCCAGAACTTTCCTTGCGTCGCGGCCGCCTCAGCCGCTTCGGCGGTGAGCTGCGCACTGGTGTGAACATCGTTGAGCGGCAGGTGACGCCATACGTAGCGGAGATCGTCGCCAAAAGAAGCCAGCAGCTCGCGCACGACCGACTCCGCCTGCCCGCAGTAGGAACACTCGAAGTCGCCGTACTCGACCAGTGTCACGAGGGCGTCGTCAGATCCGCGGATATGGTCGCGAGCGGGATCCACGTCATCGGAGAGGTCGAGAATGTCCGCGGCGGTACCGACGATCTGACGGGCACGAACCTGCCCTGGAAGTCGTCTGACCACGGCGAACACGCACCAAGCGAACAGCGGCGCCAAGATCGCGGAGGCGAGCACGCCGAGCTTTGCCTCCTCCAGATGCTCTCCGCTGAACGCCAAGCTGGATATCAGCAGCGACACGGTGAAACCGATGCCGGCGACTGCCCCACCACCAGCGAGTATCGGCCAGCTGAGCGTCGGACGCGCACCATGCAAGCGTGGTCGAGAAGCCAGCCACGAGGCGCCGAAGATGCCAAGCGGCTTGCCGAGCACATAGCCGAGCGCGATCCCGAGCGTTATCGGCGAAGTGACGGCTTTCCCAAGCAGGCCGCCGGTCACGTGAATGCCGGCGTTGGCGAGCGCAAACAGCGGCACAACCACGTAGCTCGTCCACGGATGCAGCTCGTACTGCAACCGCTCATTGGGTGAAATGGCTGAGAGAACACCCAACTGTGCGGAGCGCGCCAGCTCTGGCGTGGGCTGCTCGCGGAAGGAGCGCGTGAGCTCGGTGGCTCGCTCCAGATCTTCCCGCGCGGGCGGGTAGGCGCTGGTCACCAACCCGATCGCAAGACCGGTGATCACCGGGTCGATGCCCGACTTGAACATCGCCACCCACAGCGCCACTCCAACCGCAACCGAGAGCTGACGCCGCCAGGCGGGTAGGTAGCGAAGCCCGATCAGAAGCACGAACAGGCCGATCGCGATCGCAAGCGCGAGAATCGAAACATGAGTGGTGTAGGCGATCGCAATCACCATCAGCGCACCGAGATCGTCCACCACCGCCAGCGTGAGCAAGAACACCCGCAACCGGGTGGCGCCACGCGGGGTGAGCAGCGCCAGCGCCCCCAGCGCAAAGGCGGTGTCGGTTGACATTGCGGCGCCCCACCCGTGGGCTCCCGGACCGCCAGCGTTGAACGCGAGGTAGATCGCGATCGGCACCGTCATTCCGCCAAGCGCGGCAAACACCGGGATCGCAAGGCGGCGGCGCTCGCGCAGCTCCCCCATGTCAAGCTCGCGCCTGGCCTCCAAGCCAATCACCAGGAAGAAGAACGTCATCAGCCCCTGGTTCACCCAGTGGCGCAGATCGGCCGCGATCCCTCCGCTTCCGATCGTGATCGACAGCTTTGTGGTCCACAGCGATTCGTAGCTACTGGACCACGGCGAGTTCGCCCACAGCAGCGCGGCAAACACCGCGCCCAGCAACACGATCGCGCTGCCCGTCTCGGTGCCGAGGAAGTCGCGCACGGGCGCGCCCAGGTTCCGCGCCCAGGCCGTACGGCCACTGTAGGTGCTGGCTTGGGCGCTCGCCATAGCGAATGATTATCGCGATGCGCTCGATCTCCAGGCAAATGTGCTGCTCCGCCCGGCACATGTGCCGGGCGGCCGGACCGTACATGTACGGTCCGGGACAGGGCCGCATGCGGCCCTGTCTTCCCGAACTTTCCTCGAATTTACGCGACATTCGAGGGTGCTCCCGCGGTAGTCTGGACCATGAGCAAAGTTCGCGGCGGATGGCTTCGGCAGCGCCTCCGAGGCGGTAGGAGCTCGTAGTGGCCTGTGGACTATCGCTGAGCCTGCCGTTGAGCGCGCTCGCGGTGAGCGCGGCACTCGCCGGATGCGGCGCAGGTTCTACGCCCGCAACCGAGAGCACGCACAGTCCCACCGTCGGCGGTACCAGCACTAGTGTCAGTCGCGACGCGCGAGAGCCGATCGGAGGGCGCCAACCCGGCGCGCAGCCATTGACTCAAGAAGAGATGCGCGAATACGACGCCAATGAAGGTCGCTGCAAGGACGATGGCGGAAGCGTCCACGATGTCGGAACTGTGGATGCCTACTGCTCCTTCCCCGCTCGCGCGAACGACTTCCACCTCATCGAATCCTCGCACGAGAAGGAACCTGCCGGCGAAGAAGAATGAGTGGTCAATCCTCTAGCGCGTAGCTTTCGATGTCGCGATCGAGCGTCCCCTGTGCCTCATACTGGCCGAAGTGCACGTGGAGGAGCTTGCCTTCGCGGTTGAAGAACATCGTGGTGGGGACCCCCTCGAACGCGGCGAGCGAGCTGAGGGCTTCCGTGCTGGCTTCGTAGCTGGGGTATGCGACGTGGTGGTCGGCTAGGAACGAGCGGGCGTTCGCCGCCTGGTCTTCGGTGTCTGCGCCGAGGAACGCGACCCGCCGTCCATACGTCACGGATGCGTTCGCGAGCAGAGGGAACTCCGAGCGACAGGGTCCGCACCACGACGCCCACACGTTGAGCACCACCGGATAACCGTGCAGGCCACGCAGACGAGCCATAAGAGCCGACTCGGAGCCGATGAGCTGGCCGGCCTGGCGGTGTAGCTCCGCAAGCGCGGGGGGCGAGCTCGCCAGCTGCTGACGTGCATGCGCACCCGTCTCCGAGCTTGGGGCGGGGGCAAGCGCGGCATGTATCTGGCTGACCAGCGCGGCGCGCGTGGGCCATCCTCCCGTGCTCACATCGTGGTACCAGAGGAAGCCGCCCGACGGCGAGATCAGCTCCAGGTACGGCTCGTCCTGAACCCGGTAGCCGTCCGCGAGACGGCCGCTCGAGTCGATCGCAACCGGGTAGGACAGTGGGTGGGGCAATGACCGGAGGAAGCGTGGGAGCGCGGCGGACGATGGCTCGACGCTCGCCTCGTCGACCGCCGTGAGCGCCGGCAGTCCTTCGCGGCCCGCGGATTTGGCGTAGGCGTCGAGTGCCTCGAGTTCTCGCGCGAGGACCGTCACCTCGGAGTCCCATGTGTCGAAGAACAGGATCAGCCGCGGTTTGGCGCCCGGGCCGAGCTGCACGCCGCCACCACCGGCGCGCGGCAACGTGACGGTGGTCGTCGGTTCGATCAAGGGGATCTCGCCGTAGGAGACCGCGGAGCGCACCGAGGGATGCCCCGGCAACAAGCTCGCAGCCGCCCGTGCGAAGAGCGATGCGAGCTGTCCCACGCTCGAGTAGGACATCTGGGTCGTGAATAGGCGTGAGAGCTTCCCTTGCGTGTCGATCACGTACACGGCGGGGGTGTGGTCGACCTGACCAGCCACGATCTGCGCTTCGATCCCGTACGCGTGCCAAACGCGCTTGAGCTGTGCGAGCGGACCGTTGAGAAAGTGCCAGGCGTGCATCATCCCGTGCGCTTCCGAGTAGGCGCGCACCCAGCGTGTTGTGGTCGCGGCTGGATTTGCACCAACGCCCAGCAGTTCCACCTGAGCGCCCGCCGGCCCGAGGAGTCGCTTGGCCTTGACCATCGCAGTGGTGGTAAGCGGGCAGATCGTCGTGCACTGCGGGTCGTTGAAGGCGAGCATTACGACCTTGCCACGGAAGGCGGACAGCGACACGGCTCGCCCGTACTGATCGGTCAGCGTAAAGTCGGGGGCGACCCCATTGATCGGCGTGCCGGGGTCAAGCGTGGGGTTGCTCGCCAGCGCTGCGGTCTGCGACGGTGGCGACGGTGACGGCCGGGTGAACGCGAGGGCGCCCACCACGAGCGCGGCGAGACCGACGCCGAAGAGGACACCGAGCACGAGTGCCCGCCGCGTATCCGAGCCGACGGCCCGCGGCACGATCGCCCCTACTCGCGGTGACGCTCATGGCGTCGGATCAGGAACACGCCCCAGGCGACCGTGGCGACTACCGCGGCCATCGGGACGAGCATCGTCAGCAGCGACGCCGACAGGAACGACGAGCCCAGCACCACCATTGTCATCCGCTCAGCCTCCTCATCTCGTTTGCGTGGCCTCCGGCAGCGCCGGGATGGGGGCGCCGTTCGGGGCAGGCGTTGGACCGTCGGGGGGACCCGGGAAGCCGACCGCGTCGAGTACCGGCGCGCGCGGCGGCGACTCCGGGGCGACCAACTGATACAGCCCGATAAACAGCGCGATCGTGTATGCGATCGAGCCCCCGACCCACATCATCCCGCCCGCGAGCTGCTGGTCGGTGAGCGCGCTGATCCCGCCGGGACGGGTCCGAAGCTCCGCGTAGTGCTGGTAGATCGGCTCAGGTGCCACAACGAAAATGATCGCGAGAACCCAGCCGACGATCATCGCACCCACGATGTAGGCGATCCGGGCCGGCCACGCGAGGTGCGGCCGCAGCGGGCCAGCGTCGATGACCCGCGCCCAGAACAGCAGGCCAAAGAAGAAGAACATCGCGTGCTCGACAGCGTGCACCGCGCCGTTGCGCTCCGTGAGGTCGTACGCGGAGGGAATGTGCCAGACGACGATCGCCCCGTTGAAGAGTATCCAAGCCGCGAGCGGCGCCGCGAGGGCGCGCAGCGGAGCGGCGAGGCGCGATTTGGCGACTCCGCGCGCGAGCACAGTACGCGGGTGCAGCGGCAGCGCTCGCCACATCGTCGGCCACGGGCGCCCGAGCAGGATCAGCGGCGGCGCAACCGTGAGCAGGATGATGTGCTGGAGCATGTGCACCCACAGCAGTTCGTCCGCATAGGCGTCGATCGGAGAGTCGACCGCGATCACGATCGACAGCAGGCCCGTGTAGAAGGCAGCCGCCTGGAGCGCGCTCGGCCGCCCTGCCTTCGGCCGGCTCCCGAGCGCGTAGAGGACCGCCGCAGGCACCACATACACGAGCGAGAGATCCCACGACCAGTGGCTCGGGCTCATCGCCTCACACCAGATAAAGGACGATGAACGCGACCACGCCGATCGCCGCGAAGTAGGCCCAGTAGAAGGAGGACGCCTCGATGCCCGCGCGCAACAGCTCGTCGTCGTCGGAGGGCACGCCCTCGCGCCGCGAACGTCGCTCGCTCCGACCTGCTCGCCAGCGCACGAGGCTCGCGACCTGGATCTCGATCCAAAAGGCGCCGATCAGCGCGAGCACCGCATACCACAAGGTCCAGCCGAAGAAGACCGCTGCATATCCCCCACTCGCGGCACCGAAACTGAGCGTCGTGTACTCGTAGAACTGCAGCGCGACCGCGGCGAGCGTACACACCAGCGCGACGATCCCGGCCGGCAACACGTCCGCAAACGAGCGACGCGCGGCCAGGCGATAGACGATCGCACCGATCAGCATCAGCCCGGCAATCGGCGTGCCCAGACCCACCGGCGGCTGCGTGCTGCCGATCCTGAAGTGGCCATTGGTGTTGAGAGCGAGCAGGTAGAAGTAGGCGAACAGAAACGCGAGGAAGAAGAACGTGATCGAGCCGCACAGCAGCCGTCCGCCGAACCGAAGCGCATGCGGCTGCCAGTCCGGCGGCTCGGCCTGGAAGCGCTCCTCCAGTGGAGCCGAGGCCTCCATCGCCTACGCTCCCTCCCCGGCCGGCGCCACCGCGGGCGCCGGCGCGAGTTCCTCGCCGTAGGGATAGGGATCGCCGTCGAATACGGGCAGCCGCTCGAAGTCGTGTAGCGGAACCGGCGTCGGCAGCTGCCACTCGATCGACTTTGACCGCCATGGGTTGCGCTCCGCGGGCTCGCGCTTGAAGACGAGCGATCGGACCACGTTGAAGAGGAACAGCAGCAGTGAGAGCCCGAGCACGTAGGCCGAGGCGCTCACCCAGTCGTTCAAGCCCTGCAGGTTCGTCGCGTAGGTGACCACCCGCCGGGGCATGCCCAGGAAGCCGAGCGCGAAGAGCGGCGCGAAGGTCGAGTTGAAGGCCAGGAACATGATCCAGAAATGCCACTTGCCGAGGCGTTCGGAGAGCTTGTAGCCGTACATCTTCGGCACCCAGTAGTAGATCGCCGCAAAGAACGCGAAGATCAGCCCGCCCATGATCGTGTAGTGGAAGTGGGCCATCACGAAGAAGCTGCCGTGCGTCGTCACGTCACTCGGCACGTCCGAGAGGAAGATGCCCGAGACACCGCCCCAGAGGAAGTTGAACGCCCACCCGAGACTGAAGAGCATCGGCACCGTGAAGCGGATGCGACCCCGCCAGAGCGTGCCAAGCGCGCACAGGAAGATGAACCCGGTGGGAATCGAGATGAGCTCGGTCGAGAACGAGAAGAACGGCCGCAGGTCGGCGTTCAGGCCAGAGACAAACAGGTGGTGCTGCCAGACGAAGAAGCTCAGGATCCCGACGCCGAGCATCCCCGCGACCGCGAGCCGATAGCTCCACAGCGGTTTGCGCGTGAACACAGGCAACAGCTCGAGCACGATCCCGAAGCCCGGGAGAGCCAGCACATAGACCTCCGGATGGCCGAACACCCAGAAGAGATTCTGGAAGAGGTAGGGGCTCCCGCCCTGGCCGGGGATGAAGAACGCCGTCTGCACGGTGCGGTCCATCGCCGCCATCAGCAGCGTCGCGATCAGCGTCGGCGCCGCGAGCAACATGAGCCCGGATGTCGCGAGCACCGACCAGACGAAGATCGGCAGGCGCGACCAGGTCATGCCCGGAGCGCGCATCGTAACGATCGTCGCGATCAGATTGAAGCCCAGCAGCATCATCGAGACACCGACGAGCGCGAAGAAGCCGATGTAGGCGTCGTAGCCCGCCGTGCCCTGGCCGCCGAGTGGCTGGTAGCCCGTCCAGCCTGTCTGAAAGCCGCCGAAGAAGATCGTCGTGATTAGAACCACCCCGGCGGCCATCAGCAGCCAGAAGGTGAGCGACTCGATGCGCGGGAATGCCATCCGCCGCGAGCCGATCATGATCGGGACGAGCCAGTTGGCGAATGGCCCGAGCACACCCGAGGTGAAGATGCCCATCATCATCGAGCCGTGTATCCCGACGAGCGTGAGGTACTGGTTGGCGCCGAAGACATGGGTGTTGGGCTGCAGCAGCTCGGTGCGTATGAGCATCGCGTTCAGCCCGCCGATGAAGAAGAAGAACCCGATGCCGACCATGTACTGCTTCGCGACCACCTTGTGGTCGGTGCAGAGACTGAAGTAGCGCAGCAGCCCATGCTCGTGGGACTCTCGCTCGGCGAGCGTCGGTTGGCCACCAAGTAGCCGCTGGATCGGGTAGACGGCGAAGCCCAGGCCGATCAGGAAGCCGATCACGCCGAACAGGTAGCCGAACATGATGGCGATGTCGTTTTCGCCCGCCTCCGTGGAGTAGTAGGCGAGGTTCTGGCCGTGCACCTTGGTGCCGATCCAGTAGCCGAGGAACCAGCCGCCGATGCCGAGCACGATCCCCGTCAGGAGATTGAAGCCGATCAGCCGTCGCCACAGCGGCGCGGTGGGGGACATCGATCCGGGGGACGTTCCCAGTGGCTTGGTGGTGCTCATCCGCCTCTCCTTTGCGGTTCGGGGAAGTAGGTCTTCGAGTACGGCGAGAGGTTGCGCGTCGCGGGCGCGTACTGGAGGCGTTGTCGCGCGATCCAGGAGGCGAACGTCGCGCGCGGCACGACCTGCCCGCCGTTGTACATGTATCCGTGCCAGACCCCGCACAGCTCGGCGCAACGAACCTCGAACGCCAGCGGTCCCCTGGTCGTTACGTAGGCGATGTTGTTGACGCCCGGGTTGGCGTCAGCCTTGACCCCGAGCTGATACGCCCAGAAGGAGTGGATCACGTCGAGCGAGGTGACGTTGAACTCGATCAGCGTGTGGGCCGGAAGCTCGATTTCGCGCGTCTCGACGCCGCCGAAGGAGGGCCATCGATACGTGAACTGCCACTGCTGGGCAATCACCTGCACCCGCAGCGCGCTCGAAGCGTGCGCCGGAAGCGCGATCGGTTCCGGTCCTTGGCCGCCGCCGGCGCCGGTTTCGAGCAGCCGGATGGTCCCGTAGCCGGTGAGCGTGAGCGCCACCGTAGTCGTCGCGACGATCCACCAGAACTGCAGGCTCGAGTTGCCTCGCAGCGCGGCGCCCTCCGACTGCAGCTGCGGCTCGCGGTCACGGAAGGCCCACAGGGAATAGGCGATGAACACGAGCACGCCCAGTGCGATCGGCGTCGCGGTGGCGAGCAGCACCGTGTTGTCCACGACCTGGCCCGCGGCTTCGTTGGACCCGTGGCCCGGCGGCAGGTGGGGCCCGAAAACGAAGATGACGATCGGCGTCAAGATCGCGCTCGTCAGCAACCACAGCAGCGTGGCGTTGCGAACGTCGTGACGCAAGCCCTCCTCCCGTGTGCGGCCGTCTCCGCTCATACGACTTTGAGGAAGCCGCCCATGTAGCCAACCGTCTGCATCGGGCCGCCAAAGCCCTGGATGAACCCCGCTGCGCACGGGACGAAGCATTGCCAGCGGTAGAGGCCCTTGCCCGGCGTGTGGATCACGAAGGAGATCGTGTGATGGGCGTTGGCGAGCGAGCAGGGCGCGTGTTCGCACGGGTTCTTGGCTTCTTCTTCCACGCCCAGGAGCGGGACGGAGATACCCAGCTGCGGGATCGCGAACGCGTGCGAGGCTTCTTCTGGGGGGATTGTCCGCGTGAGCTTCCCGTCGAGGCTCATCACGCCCCCGACGGTGCCGGCAACCTGACTGATGAACGGATTGCGCAGACCCGAGGGGCCGTCGAACTGGTAGATCGTTATGCGCACCAGCGAATTGGCCGGGACTTCGTAGGTCGTGACGTGACGCCAGTCGCCGGCGCTCGCGTTGACCGCAAAGAACGAGACCCACGTCGGGTGGGGATCGCTCGGCCCGGCTTCCGGCACGGTGGCGAGAAAGAGCTGCGCCCCGACGGGGGTGCGGGCTGCCGCAGCCGATCCCGGTACGTTCGTCAGGTAGAGCGCAATGTAGAGCACGATCGCGGCCACTACCGCGGCCGTAACGATTGCCGTACCAACAGCTCGCTTGGCGTACCCACTCATGCGTCGCTCACTTAACCCGTGAACAATCGAATCGCCCTGCTACACGTTGCTACTGTTACCCAGCTTGCCCGCGATGGAAACCGCGAGCCGCGCGTGAAGTCGGTGCCAATGCGGCTCGCCTTCGGCTCATGAACAATCGGGGCGGCCGGATTTGAACCGGCGACCCCCTGCTCCCAAAGCAGGTGCGCTACCAGGCTGCGCCACGCCCCGATGTTCCCTAAGAGTAGTGCCCGCTGCTAGGGTCCGCCCCGTCATGGCTGACATCCAACCCCTGCGCGCTCTGCACTACGACCAATCGCTGGTGGGCCCGTTGTCAAAGGTGACCTCCCCGCCCTACGACGTAATCGATGCAAAACAGCGCGACGAGCTGCTGGAGCGCTCGCCTTTCAACGTGGTGGCCGTCGATCTCCCCAGGGGCGACGCGGAGGACTCCGACCCTTACGCTGCCGCGGGCGAGCTGTGGGAGGCGTGGCAACTACAGGGTGCGGTCGTGCGCGACCCAGAGCCCGCCCTGTGGGCGCACACCCAGACCTACACCGGCCCGGACGGGCAGACGCGCACCCGCAAGGGCTTCTTCTGCCGCGTTCGTATCGAGGGCTACGGTCCCGGCCGGGTACGCCCCCACGAGCGCACACACCCGGGACCGAAGGAGGATCGCCTGCGCCTGATGAGGGCGACACGAGCAAACCTCTCCCCCATCTTCTCCCTGTTCTCAGACCCCACGAACGCCGCGTGGAAAGCATTGGAGCTCGCCACCGAGGACACACCCTGGGGCGAGGTCACCGACGCGGAAGGCACCGCGCACAAGCTCTGGCGCGTGACCAACCCACAGACAATCGCAACCGTGCAGGACGCCACCCGCGACGCCGAGCTGCTGATCGCCGACGGTCACCACCGCTACGAGACCGCGGCCACCTACGCCGATGAGATCGGCGGCGAGGGTGAGCATCGTTACATGCTGATGTGCCTAGTCGCCCTGGAGGACCCCGGCCTCACCGTGTTCCCCACCCACCGCGTCGTGCGCGACCTCGATCGCACCCGCCAGGAGGCCCTGAGAGAAACATTGCGCCGCGACTTCGAGATCGCGGAGGTGCCGCTTGATGAGCTCGCGCCAGAGCCCGGAGGCGGGCCCTTGCAGCTCGGCTACATCGACGCCCACCACCAGCAGCCCTACCGGCTGACGCTGAAGGACCAGGCAATCGCCGACGCTGCCCTGCCGGGCTTCTCGGCGGCTTATCGCAGTCTCGATACCGGGGTGCTCGAGGCGCTACTCCTCAAGGGAGCGCTGGGCCTATCAGACGATGACATCTCCCATTTCAATGGCCTGTTCTACGCGCGCAGCACGGAGGAGGCGGTTGAGATGGTCAGCTCGGGCGAGTATGACGCGGCCTTTTTGATGCGCCCCACGCCGGTCGATCAGGTGCGCGACGTGGCGGCCAGCGGCGAGAACATGCCGCCCAAGTCGACATTTTTCTACCCGAAGCTGCTCACGGGTCTGCTGTTCAATCCCCTTTCGTAAGTCAACCCCGTCGATACCATGGAAGGAGAGGGTGCTGTGACAACCCGATCGGAAGGTGTTGCAGTGATGAAGGCCAGCGTTAGACGCAAGGATTCGGCGTTCAAACACACCGTGCAGGTGCGCGATCACCAGCTGATCGTGGACGAGCCGCTGGAGTCCGGCGGCGATGACGATGGACCGGACCCGCAGGAGCTGCTGGCGGTGAGCCTCGCATCGTGCACAGCGATCACAATGGAGATGTACGCGGCGCGCAAGGGCTGGGATATCGGCAAGGTCGAAGTCGACGTCCAGTACACCCCGGCCGAGCGCGGATGCCCGACCAAGTTCGACATTGTGCTACGCCTGCCGGAGGAGCTTCCCGAGGAGCAAGTCGAGCGCCTGCAGGTGATCGCGGCCAAGTGTCCTGTGCACCGCACGCTGGACGGCGAGGTCATGTTTCAGGAGCGCGTCGAGCGCACACACGCAGTCGCCGGAGCGTGACATCCCAAGCGCTCGGCGAGGTATTGCTGGACGTCGGCTCACACGACCAGCCCCAGGCCGATGAGCAGGTGGCCGCCGCGGTGCTCGTCGCGCTCTACGAGGATGGAGAGGGCGAGCTTCGGGTTGTGCTCACCAAGCGACGCACCGACCTGCGCCGCCACGCCGGGGAGATCTCCTTTCCGGGTGGACGACGCGACCCAGAGGACGACACGCTGGCCGACACGGCGCTGCGCGAGGCCGAAGAGGAGATCGGGCTGGCGCGCGCAGAGGTGAGCTTGGTGGGAGCACTGGAGCGCACATCCACGTTTGTGACCAACTATGCGATCCACCCGTTCGTGGGCCTGATCGACGGGCAGCGAGCGTGGAGCGCGTCCGCGAGCGAGGTCGAGGTGGTACTCGAGCCGTCGTTGCGCGAGGTCCGCGCAGGGCGCACCCGCACGCAGATCGAACGCCGTGGCTTTACGTTTGAGACGGATGCGTACGTGTTCGACGAGGAGCTCGTGTGGGGCGCCACGGCGCGCATCCTCGAGGACCTGCTGGCGCGGATCGAGCCACTGCTCAGCTCTCGCCCCATTCGGTAGCGCGACCTTCCAAGAGCGCGCCAATCCCTCCAAGCGCCTGCGCCAACCACACATCGATGTCAGCGGGATCGGCCGTGAGAATCGCCACCGGGATCGAATTGCGCGCCGCCGTCTCCGATACCAACCGTTCCCGGTCGCCAGCCTGGTAGAGGAAGCCACGCATCGAGCTGTCGACCGAGCCGAGCAGAAAACGCTCTGGCGATGAGCCGTCCAGCCAGCAAACGATCGCGACGTGCTCGAGTGCCCGGCGGTCGGTGTGCGCGACGGCGCTCACCACATGGCCTTCCTGCTCCAGCGCGCCGGCCAGTGCCGAGGCACTGAGCCCGTGCCCGACGATCAGGAATCTCGCCACGCGCCAATCCTACGGCCCGAGGGCGGGCGTTCGCGACCCGGGGGCGATAGCGCGGGCGCAGACAGTGGGCGCCGCGGCCGGTGGGGACCGCGGCGCCCTGTCGAGGAGACCGGCATAGTCGATCGCACGATGAGGCATGCGCGGGGCGCCGCGGGAGAGGTTGGGTAACGACGCCCTGGTGGACCCCTATGTGCGATCTTGCTCAGTCACTCACGCTCTTAGCTTGCTCGTCACCTTTCAGGCGGAGAACCGTCCTCTCCACCGTCTTGTCAGCAAGAGAACACAACGTATGTAAACACAAGTGCGAAGATATGTCAAGCCCGGTCTTTTTGTGGCCTGGGAGCCTTCTTCGGTAGACCTTCCCCGTCCTCCAGAAGCCACCCTCCCCGCCCTCTAGCAGCCCAGCGAATCGGCCCGTCGGCGGGCACTCCAATACCATCAGCGAACGCCATGACCGAGCATGCCCCCCCACGCGACGACGTGGTCACGATGGACAAGATCGTGGCGCTGTGCAAGCGCCGCGGCTTCATCTTCCCCTCCTCGGAGATCTACGGCGGCGTCGGCTCGACGTATGACTTCGGCCACTACGGGGTGCTGCTGAAGGGCAACGTCAAGAGCGAGTGGTGGCGGGCGATGGTAGGCCGGCGCGACGACATCGTGGCGCTCGACTCGGCGATCCTGCAGCACCCGCGCGTGTGGGAGGCCTCGGGCCACCTCGCCGGCTTCACCGACCCGCTCGTGGACTGTAAAACCTGCGGGCAGCGCTTCCGCGCCGACCATCTGGGCGAGCTGCCATGTGGGCGCAAGCCCTCCAAGCACCCGGGCGAGACCGACGAGTGTGACCTCACCGAGGCGCGCGACTTCAACCTGATGTTCGAGACGACGATCGGCCCGGTGAAGGAGTCGGGCTCAGTCGCGTACCTGCGCCCGGAGACCGCGCAGGGGATCTTCATCAACTTCAAGAACGTGCTGCAGTTCTCGCGCAAGAAGCCTCCTTTCGGGATCGCGCAGGTCGGCAAGTCCTTTCGCAACGAGATCACGCCCGGCAACTTCATCTTCCGCACACGCGAGTTCGAGCAGATGGAGATGGAGTTCTTCACGCCGCCAGACGAGGCGCAGAAATGGTTCGAGCACTGGCTCTCCGAGCGCATGAGCTGGTACACGACGCTCGGCCTGCGCCCCGACCACCTGCGCCTGCGCGCGCACGACCCCGATGAGCTCTCGCACTACTCCTCGGGCACAAGCGACGTCGAGTATCTGTTCCCAATCGGCTGGTCCGAGCTCGAGGGGATCGCCAACCGCGGCGACTTCGACCTCAAACAGCACGCCGAGTTCTCGGGCGAGAAACTGGAGTACTTCGATCCGCAGAGCGGCGAGCGCTACATACCCCACGTGATCGAGCCGGCGGCGGGCGCCGACCGAGCGACGCTCGCGTTTCTGGTGGATGCCTACGACGAGGAAGTGGTACAGAGCGCGGGGGCTGAGGACGGATCAACGGGGAAGGGCGGCAAGCCGCCGGAAACCCGCACGGTGCTGCGCTTGCACCCGCGCCTTGCCCCGGTGAAGGTGGCGGTGATGCCGCTCGTCAAGAAGGACGGCCAGCCGGAGCTTGCGCGCGAGATCTACGAGGACTTGCGCGCGCGCATGCAGGCCGAGTACGACGAGGGCGGCTCGATCGGCAAGCGCTACCGCCGACAGGATGAGATCGGCACCCCGTGGGGCGTGACGATCGACCATCAGTCGATCGAGGACGGGACCGTCACACTACGAGACCGCGATTCGCTGGCACAGGATCGCATCAAGATCGAGGAGCTCCCCGGCGAGCTCGAAGGGCGCCTGGCGGCGCCCTGGCAAACACCCAAGCTGAACGCATAAGGAGAGAGATGGACTTCGACCTGACCGACGAGCAAGAGCTGATCCGCAGCACCGCGCGCGAGTTCACCGACAAGGAGATTGTGGAGCAGGCCAAGCAGAACGCGCGCAACCACCACTTCGACCTGGAGATCGTGAAGAAGATCGCCGACCAGGGCTATCTGGGCGCGATCGTCCCGCGCGAGTACGGCGGCGCGGGCCTGGATTATCTCTCCTACGGGCTGGTGGTAGAGGAGATCGGTAGGGGCTGCTCGTCTGTGCGCACGGTCATCTCCGTGCAGACGTCGCTCGTGTGCAGCGCAATCCTCAAGTGGGGCACCGAGGAGCAGAAGCAGCACTGCCTGCCAAAGCTGTGCTCGGGCGAGTGGCTCGGCTGCTTCGGCCTCACCGAGCCCGACACCGGCTCGGACGCCGCCAAACAGCGCACGCGCGCCAAGAAGACCGACGGTGGCTGGGTGATCAACGGCGCGAAGATGTGGATCTCGATGGGCAACTTCGCGAAGGTGGCGCTGATCTTCGCCCAGACCGACCCCGAGAAGGGCCATCGCGGGCTGGCGTGCTTCATGGTGGACACCGACCAGCCCGGCTACCAGCCGAGCACGATCGAGCACAAGATGGGGTTGCACGCCTCCGACACGGCGTCGATCGCGCTTGAAGACGTGGAGGTCTCAGACGATCAGATGCTCGGCGAGATTGGCGACGGCTTCAAGGTGGCGATGTCCTCGCTGGACTCCGGGCGCTACTCAGTGGCGGCCGGCTGCGTGGGAATCTGCCAGGGCTGCGTGGAGGAGTCGGTCAAATACGCCAAGGAGCGCGAGCAGTTTGGCAAACCGATCGCGAGCTTCCAGCTTGTGCAGGCGATGATCGCCGACATGGTGCTGAAGACCGACGCCTCGCGCATGCTGGTGTATCGCGCGGGCTTCCTCAAGGACAAGGGCCGCCCCAATACGCTTGAGACCTCGGTGGCCAAGCTGCACGCCACCGAGGCGGCAGTGGAGTGCTCCAACACGGCGATCCAAGTGCACGGCGGCGCCGGCTACGTGGACGACCACCCGGTCGAGCGCTACTTCCGCGACGTGCGTGTCACGACCCTGTACGAGGGCACCTCCCAGATCCAGAAGCTGATCATCGGCCGCGCGATGACCGGCATCAACGCGCTCGTGCCGTCCTGAAAGGGACTCGGTGTCCGATGATCGCGACAACCCCGCTTGTGACCTCCTGAAAGGAGATCGTTATGCGAGGAGAGCCTGAGGATTTGAGGGGATTGGATGGGCGTGGGCGGGTGGGACTTCCCAGTCAGATCGGGGTTGTCGGTGCGGGCACGATGGGCAGTGGTATCGCTCAGATGGCGTGCAAGGCCGGTGCCCGCACGCTCCTGTACGACCCATTGGGAGAGGCGCTCAAGCGCGGAACGCAGAGCCTGCTGAAGGGTCTGCAGAAGGAAGCTGACAAGGGAAAGCTGACGGCTGAGCAGGCACGGGAGGCGGGTGAGCGTCTGGAGCCGATCGAAGAACTGGAGCAGTTGAGCTCGTGCGAGCTGGTGATCGAGGCGGCCCCGGAGCGGCTTGACGTCAAGCACGAGCTTTACGGGCGCTTGTCGGAGATCGTGAGCGAGCAGTGCGTGCTGGCAAGCAACACCTCGTCGCTGCCGATCACAGCGGTTGCGGCCGGAGCAACACATCCCGAGCGTGTAGTGGGGATGCACTTCTTCAACCCGGCGCCGCTGATGCGGCTGCTGGAGGTCATCGCCGGACTGCTCTCCGACGAGCGGGCGCTTGAGATCGCGCGGACGACCGGCCTTGCGATGGGCAAGGACGTGATTCGTGCCGCCGACGTGCCGGGCTTCATCGTGAACCGTTGCAACCGCCCGTTCGGCCTGGAGGCACTGCGCCTGTTGGGAGAGCGGGTCGCAGACGTCGAGACGATCGACCGCATCGTGCGATTGGGCGGCGGTTTTCGCATGGGCCCGTTCGAGCTGAGTGACCTCGTGGGCGTTGACACCGGCTTCGACGTGGCAAAGAGCTTCTACGAGCTGAGCTTCGGCGAGCCGCGCTGGCGCCCCTCGCCGATCCAGGCGCGCCAGGTGGCGGCTGGACTACATGGGCGCAAGACCGGTCGCGGCTACTACGACTACAGCGGAGAGGGCCCACACCGGCCCGCCGACCCGGACCCGCCCGCGGGCGGCGGCGATGCGATCGTGACGGGCAGCGGGCCCGTGGCCGATGCGCTACGTGTGCTCGCCCCCGGCCACGGTGGCCCTGAGATCGCCGTTGAGGGCCTCGGCGGCACCGTGGACGGCGAGCCGTTCTACGCGATCGTGCCGCTCGCCCTCGTCGAGGTCACCGGCGAGACCGGCGAGCAGGCCTTCAGGAGCCTTGGGCTGCACACCGAGCGCGTGCAACCCGCCCCCGCCGGCGTGCTCGCGAGGATCGTGTGCCAGGTGATCAACGAGTCGGCGTTCGCGCTCGGCGAAGGCGTCGGCTCGGCCGATGACATCGACACGGGCATGATGCTGGGTTTGAGCCATCCGCGCGGCCCGTTTGCGTGGATGCGCGAGCTTGGCCCGGCCCAGGTGCTAAGGACGCTCGAAGCGCTGGGCGATGAGTACCGCGAGGAGCGCTACCGCCCCGCACCGGCCCTACGCCGCCTCGCAAACAAAGCCGGCTGATCTCAGGAGGTCGCGTCGGCGACCGGGGCCGGCGCCGCCCATTGGGCCTCGGCGAGATCCCCGACCGGCATGCCCTCAGGGGTAGGCACCTCGGGCGTGTCGCGCAAGTACCACTCCGCATCAAGCGCCGCCTGACAGCCCGAGCCTGCCGCCGTGATGGCCTGTCGATAGGTGTGGTCGACAAGATCGCCCGCGGCAAACACACCAGGCCTGTTCGTGCGGGTGGAGCGCCCTTCGACCTTGACATAGCCGTTCTCGTCCAGCTCAATCTGACCCTCGACGAGCGATGACTGCGGCTCGTGCCCGACGGCGATGAACGCTCCCGTGATCGGGATGTCACGCGGCTCGCCGGTCTCGGTGTTGATCAACTTGGCGACACCGAGAGCTCCGTTCTCGCCCGGCTCGAAGCGCTCGACCGCGTAGGGGGTGAGCAACTCGATGTTGGCCTGCTCGCGCGCCCGCTCCAGCATGATCTTCGAAGCCCGAAACTCATTGCGGCGATGCACGACGGTGACCTTGCTGGCGAACTTCGACAGGAAGATCGCCTCCTCCATCGCGGAGTCCCCGCCGCCGACGATCACGGTCTGGGCATCCTTGAAGAAGGCGGCATCGCAGGTGGCGCAGTAGGAGACACCGCGGCCACTCAGCTCCTCCTCACCAGGGACGCAGAGCTTCTTGTGCTCGGCGCCCATCGCGAGGATCACGGTGCGCGCGCGGTGCTCGGTGTCGCCCACCCACACCTTGTGGATGCCACCAAGCTCATCGGCAAGCTCAACGCGCTCGACCTGATCGGTCTCGAGCGTCGCGCCAAAGCGCTCGGCCTGCTCACGCAGCTTGCCCATCAGATCGGGCCCCATGACCCCCTCGGGAAAGCCAGGGTAGTTCTCGACATCAGTCGTCTGCTGCAGCAGCCCACCCCACGCGAAGCCCTCGACGACGAGCGGGTGCAGGTTGGCACGTGAGGTGTACAGCGCCGCTGTGTAGCCCGCCGGGCCGCTGCCGATGATGATCGTGTTCTCGACCTCCGCCATCTCGCTGACTCCCGTCGCGTTGCCTGCTTTTCTCGCCCGCTCGCGCGGGCTCCGTTATTCCAAGGTAGCCAATATCGGCTGCCTTGCGCGTATCAGGTAGGTCTGACTTCAACCAATCCCGGCACGCTTTACTTTGTAAAGTATAGCTTGTTTGCTAGACATGTAGCGGTCCGGCGGCTTCGATTCCTTTTGGCGCCACGGCCGCCGGAGCGGCTTGCTCGACCCGCCAACGAGCCACGGTGCGGCGTAGCTGGAAGTAGGCGATCGCGCCCGGGATCGTCGGCAGCCAGAAGGAGATCGCGCGGTAGGAGAGCACCGCCAGCACCGCCAGGTTGAATTCCACGCCGAACGCCGCAAACGCGCCGATCATGCCGCCCTCCACGCCTCCCAGCCCCCCGGGCAGCGGCAGCAGATTGCCCACCATCCCGACGAAATAAGACATCAAGATCACCGTGAACGGAGGCGCGCTGCCAAACGCGTGAAAGCACGCCCACAGCACGCAGATGTCAAACCCCCACCAGGCGGGGGCACCAAGCAGACCGGGATCGCGCGAGCGGATCAGCTCGATCGCGGTGCGCACACCACTTGCGGCCATCGCCGGCACAGTTACCGCACGCGCCAGCCAATGCTCCAGGCGACCCGCGCCGGCGGCCCACCTCGCCAGACGCCGCTCGATGTCTCCAGGCAGCAGTGCCATCGCGCCGCCCACCGCGAACAGGATCGCCGCGATCGCCGCCGGCACGATCGTGATCGCGAACGAGCCTTCGCTGGGGAATAGACCAGTTCCCAACCCGATGCCGTCGAGCAGCACCGCACCGGCGTAGATCACGTACAGCAAGACCATGAAGGCCACCATCCTGCACGCGACCAGCCGCGGTTCCATCCCCGAGCGGCGCAACGCCCAGGCGGTGAGTGCGACCCCTCCCGCGCCCGCGGCGGCGAACAGACGCGTGGCGGCCAATCCCGCCATCGTGATCTGATAGCTCTCGGGCCAACCGATCGGGCTGTGCCGTCCACGCACGAACACGGCGCGAAACAGCACCACGTAGCCCGCAAACGAGCAGATCTCCAGGAACACGCCGATCAGGATCCACCACGTGTCACCGCGCTCGATGCGATGGGCGGTGCTGCTCAGGCCGGCCAACTTGGGCAGCACGAAATACAGGAACGCGACAGCCGAGAGCACGAACAGACCGAAGGCGATCGCGCTGCGCCGCGTGACCGGCACGCGTGGCATCTGCTCATCGCTCGCGCCGCCGTTCGAGTCGGATCGCTCCAGCTCGTGCTCGTCCATCTCAGCCATCGCTCGCCCTCATCCCGCCTCCTGCGCGACTGCCTCGATCGCCGCGACCACCGCCCCGAAGCGCCGCAGCGCTGGACTCGCCTGTGGAGCGAGCCGGCGCACCGCGGTGGTGAGGGCGGCGCCGGCGATCAAATCGATGACGTAGTGCTCGCCGAGATACACCAGTGCAAACCCGAGCGTGGCCGTGTAGCCCCAGCCCACGGCGCCCGCGACCGGCCCAGTCTCTGAGAGCAGCTGAGCGGCCATCATCGATGTGGCGAAGTGAAGCGAGGGCATCGCGGCCAATGGGTTGCCTCCTAGCACACTGTAAAGCGGACCCCAGCCGTCTTTCCAAAAGAACGCCCCATACTCGACCATCATTCGCCTCACGGCGATGTCGCTCGAGCGCCTGGCGGCGCTGTCGAGGGAGTCGTGAGGCGCCGCGCTCACGACCATCCCCTCCGTGGCCGCATACCAAGGGGGAGCGGTCGGCAAGACCCAGTAGATCATTGCGCCGACGTCAAACACAGCGTAGGTCATCACCGCGGCGCGATCGAAGCGCTCGCGGCGACGCAGCATGATGTAGACGAGCGTTCCGTGGGGCACCAGAAACCACGACCAGTGTGCCCACACGAGCACACGATCGCCGAGCCGCCACTGCCCACGGGCAAGACGCCTTTGCAAGCGCACCGTTGGCAACTCGCCGAGGCCAAGCACGCGATCGACCGCGATCGGATAGTCGACCAGCACACGATTCTCCTGCTCGCTCTCGTCGTCATGAGGTGCCTTGTAGGCCGCCAGATAGGCCCACATCTGCAGCGCACACACCGCCACATCACGTCGGCGCGAGCGGCGCACCGCCACACACAAGCCAAGCGGAGCGCCGAACGCAACCGTTTGCGCAACGATCGGTGGAGTTGGTAGACGCTTGCGCACCAGCGGGGCAATCACTCCCGCAACCACAACGCCCCAAGCGGCTGTCCTGATGACCTTCGACCCCCGCACGGGAGCAAAAGTATATGGCGCTATCCGGCGACTCCCTCGACGAGCCGAGGCTATGCAGCGCTTCCCTCGGTCACGCGCTCGCGCATGTGCTTCTCGGCCTCGGCGACGAGCGCGCCGACGACATGACTGGCGGGGTCGGCCTCAGGATGCCACTGCACGCCGAGCACGAAGCGGCGGTTGGGCATCTCGATGGCCTCGGGAAGACCGTCCATCGAGGAGTTGCCGCTGACTCGTAGCCCCTCTCCCAACCGATCGACGCCTTGATGGTGGTGGGACTTGGTCGCGTGATGGGTCTCACCGGCCGCGCACGCCGCCAGCGAGTCTTCGATCAGATCCACGTCATGGTCGGCGCCGTCGAAGGTGCCCGGCACCCGCAGGTGTTCATGGTGGCCAAAGCGCTCCGGCAAGTGCTGAAGCAGCGTTCCGCCGTAGGCAATGTTGATGAGCTGCATACCGCGACAGATTCCAAGCACAGGTAGATCACGCCCGATCGCGGCGCGCACCAGCGCAATCTCGAAGCGGTCTCGCTCGGGCACCGTATCGAGCGTCTCGGGGTGGGTCTGCTCGCCGTAGCTGGCCGGATCGATGTCGGCGCCGCCGGCAAGCACCAGCCCATCGAGCAGATCGAGCGCTTCGAAGGGATTCTCGAGCAGCAGCTCGTCGGGGGGCAGCATCACGACAAGCGCACCCGCATCCTGCACCGCCTGGACGTAGCTGCGCGAAAGCAGCACCGCCTGCTGGTCCCACATTCCCCAGCGGGCGCGCTCGAGCGCTGTGCAAATGCCGATCACCGGTCTGCTCATGTCCTCACACCATAGGATCACAAACCCAACTTCAATGCGGCCCCAAGTGCGAGCGCCAGGTCATGCCGGCCGGCCGCGAGTGTCCGCGAGCGCCGTCCAACCCGATAAGTCCCCGGAGAGCTAAATGACAAGCCCATATGTGCAGCTGGAGACGGTCAACGCCACGCTTGAAGATGGAGCGGCCACGATCGAGCTGAATCGACCCGACGCGCTCAACGCGTGGAACAAGCAGTTCGGCGAAGACCTGCTTGCCGCCCTGACGCGTGCCGGCGAAGACGAGGCGGTGCGTGCCGTTCGCATCGTAGGGTCGGGTCGTGCCTTCTCCTCCGGAGCGGATCTGAAGGACATCAGCGGGGATGACCTCACGCCCGAGGGGCGCCCCAATGTCTACAAGGCTCTGACCGAGCGCTACCACCCGATCATGCATGCGATCCGCGAAATGGAAAAGCCCGTCGTGGCCGCCGTGAATGGCCCCGCAGTGGGGATCGGCTGCTCGCTGGCGTTGTGCTGCGACCTCGTGGTGGCCGCTGAGAGCGCGTACTTTCTGTTGGCGTTCGTCAACATCGGCCTGGTCGCCGACGGCGGCTCTTCGCTGTTCGTGCCCGCCAGAATCGGCGTGACGCGCGCCGCCGAGATGGCAATGCTGGGCCAGCGAGTGCCCGCTGCTCAGGCGCTCGAGTGGGGCCTCATAAACACCCTGCATCCTGACGACAGCCTGCATGCGCAGAGTGCCGCGCTGACCGCGCGCCTGGCGGCAGGGCCGACCCGCGCCTATGCGGCGACCAAGCACGAGCTCAACAATCAGGTGTACTCCAACATGGCCGAGCAGCTCGAGCTGGAGGCCACGCTGCAGCAACAAATGGCGGGCACCGACGATTTCGTGGAGGGCGTAGGCGCTTTCCTGGCCAAGCGTTCCGCGCACTTCAAAGGACGTTGACGCGCGTTCCGCCCGGTCGTGAATAGAATCTTGCCCGCCTTGGGACACCTGCTCTCCATACCCCTCGCGTTCTTCACCCCCGAGTCGGGCGGATCGTCGAACGCCAACCAGATCGACAGCCTCTACAAGATCACGCTGTGGGTGGCGCTCGTGATCTTCGTGATCGTCGAGGGCACCCTCTGCTACGTGCTCTACCGATACCGCGCGCGCAAGGGCGCCGTGGCCAATCAGACCCATGGAAACACGCGCCTTGAGATCGGCTGGACTCTCGGCGCGGCGGTGATCCTGCTGATTCTCGCGGTGATCACCTTCGTCAAGCTCTCCTCGATCCAGGATCCGGTCAACTCCAGCCCCGAAGGCGAACACTTGGTGAGCGACACCTCCCATCTGTACGCAAGCGACGAACAGAAGCTTCCGCCCGACGGCAAGTCACTGAACATCGACGTGATCGGCCGGCAGTTCGTGTGGCAGTTCGTCTATCCCGGCGAGAACGAACCGGACGGGCTCGGCGCTCCGTACTCTTACGAGGAACTGGTGGTGCCGACGAAAACCACCGTCACGCTCAACATCGTCTCCTCCGACGTGGTCCACTCCTGGTGGATCCCCCAGCTCGGCGGCAAGTTCCAGGCGGTGCCCGGCTACCACAACTACACGTGGTTCAAGGTCGAAAAGCCCGGTGTGTTCCGCGGCCAGTGCGCACTCCTCTGCGGGCGCGGACACGCGCGCATGATCGCCACCGTGAAGGCCGTGCCGCCCCCGCAGTTCGAAGCGTGGCTGGCCTATCAGAAGAAGCAGATCGCCGAAGCCAACGCCGCCGCGGCGGCCGCTCGCACCAAGCTCAACCACGAAGTCGGCGCCGGACAGGTCCAGAACCCGTGATCCGCGCTCACTTGAGAAGCCCCCACCGAATCTCCGACTCCGGACACTAGGAGCCCCCTCCAGATGGCCACCTACGCAGCCCCAATCCCCCAGATCGTCGCGCACGAGGCAAAAAAGGAACCGACCGGCTGGGTCAGCTGGATCACGACCACCGATCACAAGCGGATCGGGATCATGTACATGGTCACGACCTTCGTGTTCTTCCTGCTGGGGGGCGTCGAGGCGCTGATGATGCGTCTGCAGCTGGGGGTGCCGGAAAACACGCTGATCGCCCCACAGACCTACAACCAGCTGTTCACGATGCACGGCACCACGATGATCTTCCTGTTCGTCGTGCCGATGATGGCCGGCTTGGCCAACTATTTCGTGCCGCTGATGGTGGGCGCGCGCGACATGGCATTCCCGCGCCTGAACGCGCTCTCCTACTGGCTGCTGCTGGCCGGTGGCATCGTCTTCTACGCCTCGGTCTTCTGGACTCCACCGGAATCGGGCTGGACGAGCTACGTGCCGCTGTCCAGTATCACCTATTCCCCTGGAGGCGGCCAGGACGCGTGGATCTACCTGATTCACATCACCGGTCTCTCCTCGATCCTCGGCGCGATCAACTTCTACGTAACGATCGCCAACATGCGCGCAAAGGGCATGAGCTGGGGACGGCTGCCACTGTTCATCTGGGCGATCCTGACCTACTCGATCCTGATCATCTTCGCGATGCCGGTGATCGCCGGAGCGGTGACGATGCTGTTGACCGATCGCCACTTCGGTACGCACTTCTTCGACCCCGCCAACGGCGGCTCGGCGATCCTCTGGCAGGACCTGTTCTGGTTCTTCGGGCATCCCGAGGTCTACATCATGGTGTTGCCCGGATTCGGGCTGGTCTCAGAGATCCTGCCCGTGTTCGCGCGCAAGCCGATCTTTGGCTATAAGGCGATCGCGGCATCGACTGTGACGATCGCGTTCCTCGGCTTTTTGGTGTGGGTGCATCACATGTTCACCGCACCGATTCCCGAGGCAATCATCATCTTCGCGATGCTCAGCTCGTGTTTGATCGCAATTCCCACGGGCGTGAAGATCTTCGGCTGGCTGGCAACGCTGTGGGGTGGCACGATCGAATTCAAGACGCCCCTGCTGTTCTGCGTGGGCTTCATCGCGCTGTTTACGATCGGCGGCATATCCGGCGTGTTCCTCGCCATATTCCCGGTCGACTGGCAGCTGAACGAAAGCTACTTCGTGGTCGCCCACATCCACTTCGTGCTGATGGGCGGCGCCGTGTTCACGGTGTTTGCCGCGATCTACTACTGGTTCCCCAAGATAACCGGGCGAATGCTGAGTGAGACCCTGGGCAAATGGAGCTTCTGGCTGATGTTCTTCGGGTTCCTGATGACGTTCATGATCCAGCACGTGCTCGGCCTCGACGGGATGCCGAGGCGCGTGTATGAGTACAGCAACACCGGCAACCTCGCCCTCTACAACCTGATCTCGACGATCGGCTCGTTCATCCTGGGCGGGGGCGTGCTGGTCACGATCATCAACGTCATGCGCAGCCTCAAGCACGGCGCCGTAGCCGGCCCAGACCCGTGGAAGGCCAATACGCTGGAGTGGTTCACGAGCTCCCCCCCGCCCGTCAACAACTTCGACGTGGTCCCGACCGTGCGCTCGCACGAACCGATGAAGGACATCCGCCGCGAGATCGAGCAGCGGACCTCGGGCGTGCCTGCACCCGGAGGCGCCACGGTGCCGGCGGGCGCCACCCAGATCGGCTTGTAGCGTGTCCCCGGCTCCGCGTACGTAGACTGATAGCGATGGAGGGCTCCCCGGCATCGCTCTCGGCGACTGAAGGGCTCCAATCCAGTCCTCACGCGCCCCTGCCTCTCGGTCTCGCGCCGCGGACTCGACAGCTGCTCTCCGACTACACGGAGCTGACCAAGCCGAAGGTGCAGTCGCTGTTGCTGCTCACGACGGTCACCACAATGCTCGTAGCCGGCAGCCCGTCGGTGGTCCTGATCGCCCTCACCTGCCTCGGCGGCTACCTGTCGGCCGGTGGCGCCGGCGCCGTCAACCACTGGTTCGACCGCGACATCGACGCGAGCATGGCGCGCACCGCCAACCGGCCGGTGCCCTCTGGACGCGTCTCTCCAAAGGCTGCGCTGACCTTCGGTTGCGTCTTGGCCGCCCTTTCCTTCCTGGAGCTGTCGCTGACCGTCAATGTGCTTGCCGCAAGCCTCTCCTTCGCCGGATTCCTGGGCTATGTGCTCGTGTACACGATCTGGCTGAAGCGACGTACGCCTCAGAACATCGTGATCGGCGGCGCGGCCGGCGCGATCCCACCGCTGGTGGGCTGGGCCGCGGTGACCGGATCGGTAAGTGGCGTCGCGGTGCTGCTGTTCTTCATCGTGTTCTTCTGGACGCCGCCGCACTTCTGGGCCCTCTCGCTGCTGATGAAGGGCGAGTACGAGAAGGTCGGTGTGCCGATGCTCCCGGTCGTGCGCGGCGAGGCCGAGACGCGCCGGCAGATACTGCTCTACTCAGTGCTCCTGTACGCGGTCACCCAGCTCCCGTTCTGCGCTGGTGGTTTCGGCCCGATCTATCTCGTCGCGTCGCTGCTGCTCGGGTTCGGATTCATCGCGGGCGCGGTGAGGCTCTACCGTCGGGCCGACCGGCGCAGCGCACTGCAGCTGTACTTGTTCTCGCTCGCCTACCTCGCGCTGCTGTTCTGCGCGATGGTCGTCGACGCAAAGTTGTAATCTTCACGTCGCCATGGATCGTCGTCTAGCCCAGAAGAACATCCGCGCCGGCATCGTCATCGCCGGGATCTGCATGTTCATGTTCGGCCTCACGTTCATTGTGGCCGCGCTGTATCTCTCATGAGCCCAATCGACCCTGAGGTCCCGCCCACCGGCGATGAGGTCCATCTTCCCGGGCCCACGATCCTGCCGCTGCTCGTCGCTGTCGGGATAACGCTCGCGGTGATCGGCATCACGATCAGCAAGATCCTCCTGGTCGGCGGTGTGATAATCACGATCGTGGCGGTTGTACGCTGGATCCAGGATACGCGCCGCGAAGTCGACGAGCTCCCGCTCGACCATCACTGATCGGCTCCCCGCCGGCAACAGCCCTCGAAGGCCGACTCGATACACGTGGGCCGCACGCTCAACAAGCGCTCTGCGGTGAGGCGCCGCGCGCGGGTGGGTGGGATTCCCAATCCACGCGCGGCCCCAATGAAAAGGTGGCGCCCGGCAGGTTGGATTCGGTGGGTGGGATTCCGAATCCAGGCGCGACCCTTCCCTCTCTCACCCCACGGCTGCGCTCGCCGGTACAGGGCAGTTAGCCCCCTCGTCCGTCCAGCAGCGCACGACGTCGCGCACGGAGAGTATCCCCATTGTCTCTCCGCGCTCAACGACGATCAGGTGGCGAAAGCCACCGCGGACCATCGCGGCGGCGGCTTCCTCCAAAGACCAGCTCGGCTCGGCGTACACCACGTCGCGGGTCAGATGGTCTGCGACCAGCTCGACATCCGGGCTCTCGCCGGCGCCAATCGATGTCAGCACGTCTCGCTCGGTCAAGATCCCAGGACCGCTTGCGTCGGGATCGATCACGACGGCAGCGCCAACTCGGCGCTCTGACATGAGCCGCGCAGCGTCGCGCAGCGTGTGACCCGGACCCACCGCCAGGACCATCGGACTCATTCCGTCTCGTACGTGCATCGCGCCTCGCCTCCCGTTTTCGGAAACTACTTGCAACGATTGCCTCAATGTATTGCGCTGAGGCCCGTTCGTCAAGTACCCGGCCAGGGACCGCCTATGCGTGGGTCACCTACCTCAATGACAACGGGGGAATAAGTCATCGCGCGGATGCGTCGGAATCCCGCTCCAGCCGGTCTGGCTCGGCACGCGCGGCCGCGATCACCCCGCGTCCAACTCCCTCCCACGACCAGCGCTCGCGCGCAACCGCCACGAGCGCAGCGCGGGTCCGCTCCTTCAACGCTGCATCCGCTTGAAGCCACTGGAGTACACGCTCGGCGATCGCTCGCACGGCGTTGTCGTCAACCGGAAAGGAGAGCCAGGCGGCCGCCTCGCTCGGTAGCTCCCCGGCGATCACCGCGCTGACCTCCGCAAGACCCGAATGACCCGCGCTGATCGGCAGCACACCGCAGGCAGCCGCCTCGACGGCCACCATCCCGAAAGCCTCCGGGAATGTGCTCGGAACCACCAGTGCCTCGCATGCGGGCAGGACATCGGCGAGCTCGTCGTGGTCGAGACGGCCCGCGAACACGATCCGATCGGCGAGCCTTCGTGCGGCATCCGCATAGCGTTCACGCTCGCCTGCGCCCAATCCGCGCAGGAACGCCAGCAGATACGGCAGCGCGATGTCTTCGGCCTGCTCCAGCTCGCCTTGCCCCAACGCGCGACACAAGTCTTCGACCTGCTCGCGCCAACTGCCGAAGCCGACCACTAGCAGCCTGGCGTTCGGTCGACGCTGCAGCACCAGCGGCCAGGCCGCCACGAGCAGGTCGATGCCCTTGGCCGCGATCAGCTTGCCCACGAACGCCACTGTCTCGCCCGCCTCCATGTCGTGAAGCTCACGAGGCACGAAGCGCTCGACGTCGACGCCGGGTGGACCGAGGCGGGTGCGCTGCTTGACCTGCGCCCCACACTCCGCGCCCAGCGCGGCCCAGAGGCTCTCGGCGGTGTGTCCAGACCCGACGAGCACCGTCCTTGCCTGTGCGAGCCCCTCGCGCGCAAAGGGCAGAAAGCGCTCGGGTTGGGGCTTGACCGTGTACTCCAGCGCGCTGCCATGGATCTTGACCGCGTATGGCGTCCTGCCGCCCAGCGCACGCGCCAGGATCACCGGTCCCATCACCAGATGGTTGGCAAGGGCCATGTCGGGGCGCACCAGCTCGGTGACCTCGCGTACCGCGTCGACGTTGGCCCGAATGTAGGCGGCCACCTCGGCTTCGCTGCACTGGGCGAAGGTCTTCGCCTCGATGCCCTCATAGGGGTCCAGCACGTACACGGGCAGCAGCCCGCCGACGTCGGGCCTGTATGTGGTGCACAGCGGTGGCCCGTCTGCCTGCAACCGGTCCCCCTGCAGCCCGGTCCCTCCCGGTCTGGCCCCCCGCAACCCGTCCCCCCGCGTGGGGCCGAGCACACTCACCCGCAGCTCGCCGCTGTCCCAGTCGCCGGCGGCCTCCACGAACGGCTGACGCCGCGGATGACGGTCCTGGCAGAACAGGTGCACCTCGTGCCCCAGTCTCCCGAGCGCCTCCGCAAGCCGTGCGTTGTAGACGTTGGAGCCCGTACCCGCCAGCAGGTAGCCGTGGAAGATCAGGATGCGCATCCGCCACCAGCCTATTCCCGTACCCGCTTCGCTAGAGTGCCGGGCGTGAGCACACAGCAACGCTACCGGCTTCGCACCCCTTCGACTGGTCGCGAAGTCGTGATCGCGGCGCAGCCCGAGGAGATCTATCTGGATCGCGAGTCTGGCGAGCCGATGGAGATTGTGGGCAAGATGCTGCCGCTTGCCCCCTCGCAGTCGAAGTTGCCGTGGTCTGTCGAGAACCTGCGCTTCTGTCCGTGGTGCGAGCAGCACGCCCAGAAGGACCTCAACGACTGCCCCACCTGCGGCCGCCGGATGGGGCCGCTCGGGGCGTGAGCGCGCCGCCGTATCGGACTCGTATCGTTGCGCTCGCCGCGGGCGCCTTGATCTGCCTCTCCGGCCTCGGCGTCAGCTCGTGCGGTGGGACAAGCGTCTCAGACGTGACTCCCAAGAGCACGCCCGAAATCACCCCGCCCAACAACACCGCCGCGGAAAAAGAAGCGACCGAAACGACCTCCACGTCGACGACCGCGACGACCTCCACGACCGGCGAAAAAGCCTCCTCGACGACCGGTGGCAGCGAAGCCAGCAGCGAAAGCTCCTCCGGGGAAGCCGGTGGGGCCCCTTCGGAAAGCAGCGCAGCCGGGGGTACGTCCGCTGGTGGCGAAGCCTCCAGCGAAAAGGCCGCGAGTGAAAAAGCGGCATCTGAAAAAACCGCGGAAAAGCCGGCGAGCAGCGTCAGCCCAAGCGGCGGGGCATCGGCGCCCTAGCACGACGCCGAGCCGGCGCTAGAGGAACCGGCCTGCAAGACATCAGCTCGCCGCCCGCAGGCGTCAGTGTTCGGGGCCCGTAGGCGTCAGCATTCGGACGGCTCAGGGCGTCGAGATCAGCGTAGCGCTGTAGGTCAGTCGCGCGGTCTGGTAGAGGCAGTAGTACTGCACGCTCGAGCCGATCGACGCCTGCGCGGTTTGAGTGCCGGTCGTCGCACACTGGCCCTTTGGCCGACTGGCCCGCCAGGAAGTCCCTTTGCCGAAGCCGAGCGCCAGCACGGGCGCCCACGAGGGCACCGTGAGCGCCACCACGTCGCCCTTCTTTACAGGCAGTGTCGTTGCGAGCGGGAACTGGGCCGTCTTGCCGAAGTACTTTTCCAGCGGCACCACGGGACTCTGGGCGATCAGCTTGTAAGTCAGTTTGGGACTCTTTTGGGCGCGCAGTATCGCAATCCCGGCCGAGGCGGGACCACCCTCGTTTTCGTTGAAGTACTTGATCTGTGTCGCACTGGGTTTGCCGAGCGTCACCGTCCACGCGACCACGGTTCCTTCACGCGGGGCGGCCTCCACGTTGTTGTTCGTTTCGACCTTGACCTGGAAACCGGTCGTACGACTAACCGCGAGACACGACGGCGTGGGACAACTGGGAGTGCTGGGCGGCGTTGTTTCTGGGATCACGCCGACTTCGGTCAGCGTTGCAAGCGAGCCCGCGGGCAGAGCAAGGGCCAGCCCGCAGGCGATCACGATTACGGCGATAGCACGTTTCATATGGACCATTCAGCAGGAACACGTGGACGGGGACTATGTAGCGGTTCGACGCGCAAGTGGTTATTCCCCCTTTTTGGGCGCGGGGCCGATGTCGGCGGCGGCCGCGGCGATCTCCGCCGGATCCCCGGGCTTGGGTACCCACGGCAGGCGTAGCGGATCGTTCTTATAGCGTGGGATCACATGCAGGTGGAAGTGGAACACGGTCTGCCACGCCGCCGCCCCGCAGGAGTTGATCACGTTGATCCCATCGGCTCCCAAGCGCTTCTTTGCGCGAGTCGCGAGGCGCTGTGCCGCCTGGCTCACTGCCGCGAGCTCCTCCGCGTCGATGCTCAATAGATCGGTTGCGTGAGCCCGTGGTATCACGAGCACGTGACCGCGGGTGGCGGGATTGATGTCCATGAAAGCGATCGTGCGCTCGTCCTCGTCCACGATCGTCGCCGGCAGCTCGCCCGCCACGATCTTGCAGAAGATGCAATCCGGCTCGCCCATCGGTCGCCAATCCTAGAGCTTCGCCGCGGTTGAGCGACTCAGCCCTCCGCGTAGGCATATCAAATTTTTGAGATCCTTTCGCCTTGAAATTATTACAGTCGAGAGGGAGCTCAAAAATTTGATACCAACATCCCGACGCCGCGCCCACATGAGCACAGCGTCTCGACCCCAGCATCTCGACCCCAGCATCTTGACCCCAGCCTCTTGATCCACAAACTCACACGCCCCGCGCGAATGCGATCGCCTGCTCGCGCGTGCCCACCTCCCCCGTGTACTGAGCCCGCGCCAGCTCACCCAGCAGCTCGCCCACGTGCGGACCGAGCGGGATGCTGAGCTCACGCGCGAGCTCGTCTCCGCGCAGCAACGGCCGCGGCGGCCCCTCCCGCCGCCAGCGCAGCGCGTCGCCAAGTATCCGTTGCGCCAGTGCGACGTGCGCTGCTATGGCCCGCTCGGCTTTGGCTCCGCGTGTGGCAAGCCGGTCGCATAGCGACAGCAGCGTTACGTCCACCTCTACCGGATTGCAGCTCTGCAAGTAGTCGAACACAGTGCCACGCGCCAGCGGCTGCGGCTCGTGCACCAGAAAGCCAAGTCGCAGGTGATGACGCACGAGCGCCGCGACGTGCTCGCGCGTGCGCACGCTTGCACGCAGACGACCGAGCACGTCGCGAGCGAGGTCGGCGCCGAGCGCGTCATGCCCGATGAACGTGACGCGTCGATCGAGCGCTCGTACCGAGCGCGTCGCGGGCTTGGCGGCGTCGTGCAACAGCGCGGCCCAGCGCAGGGCCTCCCCGCGGGTCATGCCATCGGCAAGTGGCTCCGCGAGCAACGCGAGCGCCTGTGCACGGTTCTGCTGCCCAAGCGCGTCCACGACACCCATCTGAGCGCCATTGCCCGCGCTGCCCGCGGTCAGCTCGATCGTGCGCTCAAGCACCTCAAGGGTGTGCCCATATACATCAAGGTGGTGATAGCGGCTCTGCTCGACCCCTCGCATCGCTTGCAACTCGGGCAGCACGACCTCGGCGGCGCCGAGATCTCCCAGCATCTCGATCCCTCGCAGCGCATGGTTGGAGGCGATGATCCGCCGCAGCTCTAGGAACACCCGCTCGGGAGAGACCTCAGCGAGACGCCCAGCATGCCTTCGTGCCGCCACGATCGCATCTGGCTCGGGAGTCAACTCGAGCTCAACCGCGACCCTCACAAGACGCAGAACCCTCAACGGATCGTCGTCAAACGCTTGTGGACCGGCGAGCCGCAGACGCCCCGAGCGCAGATCGTCCAATCCGCCAAGCGGGTCCAGCGACGCTCCACCCTCGATCGGTTCGGCGACGGCGTTCACGGTGAAATCGCGCAGCGCGAGGTCCTCCTGCAACGAGCCACCGCGCAGTCGCTCGACGTCAACCTGCCAGGCGTGCTCGCGTGCCACGACGCGCCACGCTCCAAAGCGCTCTGACAGCGCAAAGCAAGCGGCTCCCCCACCAGCAGCGCGCGCGACCCCAACGATGGCACGTGCACCGTCGCTGGGGTCGCCGTCGAGCACCACATCGAAGTCGGCAACCGGCCGACCCAGCGCACGGTCGCGCACCGCACCACCCACCAGCCACGCGCGCTTGCCCGTCAGCGCGGCCCGCAGAACCTCCAGTGGATCGACCTCCATTACCACTCCGCGGCAGCCGGCGAACGATGCGACTCGCCGGCTGGACGGCACGCGGCATTAGCCACCATCTCACCGTCGCGATGGTAGATGCGTGGCACTCGCGCGGTCAGACCACAGGTGACCTCATAGTTGATCGTGTGCATCCTTCGCGCCACCTCCTCGGAGGTGATCCGCTGCTCGCCGCGTGCGCCGATCAGTACCGCCTCGCGGCCTGCCGCACCGGCCGCCGCCTGCTCGCCGCCTGCCGCGGTGGCCACCGCCTGCTCGCCACCCAGATCGACCGTGAGATTGTCCATGCTGACCGTGCCGACGATCGGACGGCGCTCACCCTCCACGAGCACGTCCGCGTTGTTCGAGAGTGCCCTGCGCCAGCCATCGCCATAGCCGATCGGGATCACTCCGAGCAGCGTGTCGTGCTCGGCCACGAAGCGCCGTCCATAACCGGCGCTCTGTCCGGGCGCGCAGCGCTTCGCCTCAGCTACATATGAGCTCAACTCCAGGACCGGATCGAGTCGCTGTGCGAGCGGATCGCGCCCGAACGGATCCATCCCATATACCGCTATCCCGCAGCGCACCATGTCGAAGTGCGAGCGCTTCTCGCGCAGGGTCGCAGCGCTGTTGGCGGCGTGCACGACGATCTCCGGATGGGCCGTCTTGACCTCGCTCGCCCACCGAGTGAAAACGTCCAGCTGGCGCTCGAAGAATGGATCGTCGCTGTCGTCGGCGGTCGCGAAGTGCGTCATGACACCGGCCAACCGGACCCGAGGGGTTTCGCTTGCCGCGCTCGCCACGCGCAATGCCTGTTCGGGGTCGCGCGTGCCGAGCCGCCCCATACCGCTGTCGAGCTTGACGTGCACTCGTCCACCGCCGGCTTCGGCTACCGCCGCCACGGCCTCCTCGCACCAAACGACTACATCGGCCTCGACGCCGAGCGCTTCGCGCAGCTCCACCGGGCTGAGCGCGCCCATCACGAGCAGCCTCACATCTCCGAAGCCGGCCTGTCTGAGATCGACCGCCTCCCGCGCACCCGCGACAGCCAGCCAGCCAGCTCCAGCGTCGAGTGCCGCGCGAGCGCTCTGAACCGCGCCATGACCGTAACCGTCAGCCTTGACGACAACGCACAGCTCGCACTCATCGGCAAGCTCGGCGCGCAGACGAGCGCAGTTGCGCTCAATCGCGGCCAGGTTGACGCTGGCGACCGCACGTCGAGCTGTCATGATCGCCACGCATCCTGGTGGCCCTCGGGTCGCGCTACGCGCCTTCCCACCCGAGCACGCCTGCGAGGCCCGCGACGGTTTGCGATGGGCACGCGAGCGAGCGGCAGCATCGCGATCACGTCGGTGGCGATCACGCCCTCGGAAGCACCCTGACGGCGCGCCGCGTCGCGCCCCGCCTGCGCGTGCAGATACACACCCGCGGCAGCGGCGGTGAAGGCGTCCATGTCCTGTGCCATCAATGCCGCGATCGCACCGGTGAGCACGTCGCCGGTGCCCGCGGTTGCCAATGCCGGGCTGTGACCCCGGCTGATCGCCACGCGACCCGCGGGCTCGACGATCAGGGTGTCGTCGCCCTTGAGCACAACCACAGCGCCGGCCTGCTCGGAGGCGTCGCGGGTGTGGGACAGCCGTTCGTGCTGCACCTGCTCGCTGCTCGTGCCGAGCAGACGCGCAAGCTCGCCCGCATGGGGCGTGAGCACCGTCGACGCATCTCGGCCAGCAAGCCCGGACAGACAGCCGGCGTGCGCGTTCAACCCGTCAGCGTCGAGCACTAGCGGGACCTGCGCCTGGCGTGCCAGCTTGCGTGCAAACGAGGCGCTATCGGGATCGCGACCAAACCCCGGCCCGAGTGCCAGTGCGCCCGCCCGTCCTAGCAAGTCCAGCACCTCGGCCAGCCCATCGGCCGTGAGCGCGCCCTGCTCGTCGGGCAGACCGTGTGTCATCACCTCCATCAGCTGCACATCGAGGACCGCGCGAAGCGACTCGGGCACACACGCGGTGACATAACCGGCGCCGGCACGCATGGCAGCAAGCGAGGCCATCGCGGGGGCACCCGTCAACCCGCGCGAACCCCCGACCACAACGACGTGCCCGCTCGTGAACTTGGTCGATCCCGCCGCCCTGCGTGGAAGCTCGCCCAGCACGCCCTCGCCCGTCAAACCGACGTTGCTCGCTGCTGGCGCGCCGCGCGGAATCCCAATCTCGATCGCATATACATCCCCAGCACAGCCCTTGCCCGGATGGATCCACAGACCGGGCTTGCCAGCGTGAAAGCTGACGGTCACCCGCGCCCTGACCGCCACGCCGGCGACGATCCCGGTGGAGGCGTCCACACCGCTTGGCACGTCCACGCTGAGCACCTGTCCAGGCGCCGCGTTGACGGCATCGATCGCCTCGGCGACGACACCATGCGGAACACCTGAGAAGCCTGTGCCAAGCAGCGCGTCGACGATCACCTCGGCGCGCTCGAGCGCGTCTCGCGCCGCCGGCTCGCCGAACTGCAGCGGCGCCTCACCGGGCAGACGATCGAGGTTGGCACGAGCGTCGGGCGAGAGCTCGGTTGGCGAGGCTACGCACACGACGCTGACCTCTCTGGCCGCCTCGCGCAAAAGTCGCGCGACAACAAGACCATCGCCTCCGTTGTTGCCCTTGCCACACATCATCACCAGCGAACCGTCGGGTGAAACGTCCTCGACCGCGCGCGCCACTCCTTCCCCCGCGCGCTCCATCAACTCCAGCGAGGGGATCCCCTGCTCGTCGATCGCCCAGCGGTCTACCGCCCGCATTTGGGGCGCGTCCAGCAGCGGCTCGCACCAGTCGGGAAGGACGCTCATCACGAGCGATACTAAGCGTTCGCGCGCGACATCCCGGCGCGATCCCTGTCGCGACTACTCGACCGTGACCGTCTTTGCCAGGTTGCGAGGCTGATCCACGTTGAGACCGCGGCGCCTGGCTATCTCGTAAGCCAGTAGCTGCAGCGGAATGACCGCGAGTATCGGCTGCAGCATCCAGTCGATCGCGGGAATCGGAATCGCCACATCGACCTGACCTGCCAGCAGATTGTTGCCTGTCGTCGTGATCGCGATCACCTGCGCTCCGCGAGCGCGCACCTCCTGCATGTTGGAGACCATCTTCTCGCGCACGGGCGAGTCGGTCGCCACACAGACCACTGGGGTCGCGTCCTCCAGCAGAGCGATCGGGCCGTGCTTCATCTCACCCGCCGCATAGGCGTCGGTGGCGATGTAGGAGATCTCCTTGAGCTTTAGCGCGCCCTCCAGCGCTACCGGCAGACCGACATGGCGCCCGAGGTAGAGGAAGAACTCCTTGCGCCAGTGATCGTCGGCTACGCTGCTCATCTGCGGAGCAACGTTGGTAGTGACCTCGTCGATGCAGTGCGGCAGCCGCTTGATCTCGCCAACCAGCTCGGTCAGTCGCTTGGGCTCAAGCGTGCCTCTAAGCTCGGCCAAGCGCAGGCCGAGCAAATAGATCACAGCGACCTGACACACGAACGTCTTGGTGGCAGCCACGCCGATCTCAAGACCTGCTCGCGTAAACAGTACGCCGTCGGCCTCACGCGTGATCTGAGAGCCCATCACGTTTGTGATCGCAAGTACAGTGGCGCCGCGCTCGCGCGCCTTGCGCATTGCTGCCAGCGTGTCGGCGGTCTCGCCGGACTGGGAGATGCCGACCACGAGATCGCCTGGGCCAACCACCGGATTGCGGTAGCGATACTCAGAGGCGATATCCATTTCGACCGGTAGGCGCGCCCACTCCTCGATCGCGTAGCGGCCGACAAGGCCGGCGTGGTAGGAGGTTCCGCAGGCGAGCACCACTACGCGCTTGACGCCGGCGAGGATTGCCTCGTCAAGAGCGCCCTCCTCGTCGAGGTCCACGCCGTCTCCGCGCGCCACCCGGTCGGCGATCGTCTCGGCCACGGCGTCGGCCTGCTCGTGGATCTCCTTGAGCATGAACGTTTCAAAGCCACCCTTCTCGGCCGTGTCCTGATCCCAGTCGATCCGCTCGATGGCCCGCTGCACCGGCGCGCCGGCGGCTGTGAGAATCGTGACCTCATCGGGGCGCAAAACGACGAGCTCGCCGTTCTCGATGTATTGGATCAAGCGCGTTTGCGCGAGAAACGCGGGCACCGCTGAGGCTATGAACTGCTCTCCTTCGCCCCTGCCAACGACCAGGGGGCACTCCTTGCGGGCTCCCACAAGTGTTTCGGGCTCCTCCACGCTCATTGCCACAAACGCGAAGTGACCCTCCAGCTCGCTGTACGCTGCGCGCACCGCGGCGGTTAGGTCCCCGTCGTAATGGTCGGCGATTAGATGAGCTATCACCTCCGCGTCTGTCTCGGAGGTGAATACGCTGCCTCGCGCGGTAAGGCGCTCCTTGAGTGCCATGTAGTTCTCCACGATGCCGTTCACGACGACATGCAAGCGATCCTCGGAGTCGTAGTGGGGATGGGCGTTCTCCTCGCTGACGCGGCCGTGTGTCGCCCAGCGCGTGTGAGCTATGCCGATATTGGGGATCCCATCGACCCGCTCGGCGAGAGCCACCCCGCCACCGCCGTCACTAGCACCGTCGAGCTTCGCTTGCAGTGCGCTCAAATTACCGACGGAGCGCACCGCCTCGATGCGATCCTCGACTATCAGCGAGATGCCGGCGCTGTCGTAGCCCCGGTACTCGAGCTTGCACAGCCCGGCGAGTAGCAACTCACGGGCGGGGCGCTTGCCTACGTAGCCAACGATGCCACACATGCCGCCGACGATACCAGTGGTCGATCGGTGCCTGGACGAATGAACGACACCGCTCGTGCTTTAGCCCAGCTCGCGCTCCACGAGCGCCACCAAGCGCGAGCAGGTCGCGTCGGCCTCCTCATCGGTGGGCGCCTCGACCATCACCCGCACAAGCGGCTCAGTGCCACTGGGACGCACGAGCACACGCCCGCGCCCGGAGAGAACGCGATCCTCGCTGCGCACCGCCTCGGTGACGCGCTCGGAGCTTGCCAGTGCGCCTCTGTCGCGCACGCGCACGTTGACCAGTCGCTGCGGCAGCTTGCTCATCGCGTTGCGCTCGGCGAGATCGCGTCCCGCGAGCGCCTCCAATGTCAGCAAAGCTGATGCGATCCCGTCGCCGGTGCTGTTGAAGCCCATGTCGATGATGTGCCCGGACTGCTCGCCTCCGAGTGTCCAACCTTTGCGGCGAAGCTCCTCCAGCACGTAGCGATCGCCGACGTTGGTGCTCACGACCTCGATGCCAGCCTCGCGCATCGCCGAATGGAAGCCGTAGTTGGTCATGACGGTCACAACCACCCCGTCGCCCGCAAGTCGTTGCTGCTCGCGCAAATGCAGCGCTACGAGCGCGATCAGCTCGTCGCCGTCGACCACAACGCCTGTGCGATCCACGGCAAGCACACGGTCGCCGTCGCCGTCGAAGGCCAAGCCCAGGGCGTGACCCCCATCGCGAACGCGCTCGCCGAGCTTTGCGATGTGCGTCGAGCCGCATCCGGCGTTGATGTTGCGCCCGTCGGGTGTTGCCGCCAGCACTGTCACATCGGCGCCTAGACGTCTGAATATCTCCGGTGCGACCTTGTAGGTGGCGCCGTTGGCGCAGTCGATCAGTAGGTCGAGCCCGTCGAGATGTAGATCGGCAAAGCGCTCGTGCAGTTCGCGCAGGTAGTCCTCGTGGGTGCCACGCAGCTCGCGAATACGCCCGATCGTCGTGGGCTTCGGGGCGTGCGCAGCGGTCGCGGCGCCCAACGTGTCAACTGGTGACGCGTCGCCGGCGGTGACGACGCTGGCCTGTAGCTGCTGTTCGACCGCTAGCTCGGCCTCGTCGGAGAGCTTGTAGCCGTCCGCGGCAAAGAACTTCACGCCGTTGTCCCGGTAGGGATTGTGCGAGGCGGAGATCACAACCCCTAGGTCAAAGCTGTAGCGCTTGACAAGCAGGGGCGCCGCCGGGGTGGGCAACACACCTCCTAGCAGTGCTTCTCCTCCGGCGGCGCTCACGCCCGCGGCGAGCGCGGCCTGCAGCATCTCGCCAGACTCGCGTGTGTCACGCACGATCAGCACCCGCGGATGCTGCTTGCCGGTATTGACGGTTGCTGCCCTACCGAGTCCGAGCACCAGCTCAGGGCTAAGCATCTCGCCCGCGACTCCGCGGACGCCGTCGGTCCCAAACAGCTTGCCCATTGCGGCCTATTTAGCGCTTGGAGAACTGCGGGCGCTTACGGGCCTTCTTCAGACCCGCCTTCTTGCGCTCCTTGGCACGTGAGTCGCGCGTCAAAAAGCCGCGGCGCTTGAGCTCGCCGCGCAAATTCGGGTCGGCCTCAAGCAGCGCGCGTGATATCCCGTGGCGCAGCGCACCGGCTTGCGCGGAAATCCCGCCTCCTTGCAAACGCGCAACGACGTCCATGCGGTCCTGATAGCCGACTGTCTCAAGCGGTTGACGGATGTTGCGCTGCAAAGTTATTCGGGGGAAATGCTCGTCGAGGGCACGTCCATTTACAAGATATGCCCCTGTTCCTGGCCGGAGGATGACGCGCGCGATCGCCGTCTTGCGCTTGCCGGTGGCGTTGTAGCGGGCTCCGGCGGCGAGATCGATGGCGGCCGTTGAGATCGGCTCGGAAAGTCGCCCGCTCTCCTTTTCCTCCTCGGCCTGCGGCTCCTCCTCATCCTCGATCGCGTAAGGATCGGCGGGTTGATCGGGGGCAAGCGGATCGACGCCCTCGGGAACGATGTCAACTTCTAGGTGCGCACCGGGCACCGTGGGCTTTACGCGCGGGGTCGGCTCCTCGTCCTCCTCGGCGTCCTCGAACACGGCCTCCTCCTCGGCCGCCGGCTCCTCCACCACGACCGTCTCCTCGACGACAATCTCCTCGACGACGAGCTCATTAGCGACCGGCTCCTGGATTACGGGCTCCTCGGCTGCCGGCTCCTCGGCTGCGAGCTCCTCAGCGACCGGCTCCTCCACGCTCTCGGCAGCTGTCGGCTCAGCGGGGACCTCGGCGGCCGGCGTGTCCACGGCCTCTGCGGTTGGCTCGTCCGGCTGCTCGTCGGTGTGCTCTGTAGGCTCGTCGGCCATCAGGCCTCGATCTCCATCGGTTGCGGTTTTTGGGCGATGTGGGGATGCTCGGGGCCGGCGTAGACCTTGAGCTTGGTGATCTGCTTGCGGGCCAGGCGGTTACGCGGCATCATGCCCTTTACCGCGAGCCTCACGATCTCCTCGGGACGACGCGCGATCATCTCCTCGAAGGTACGCGAGCGCAGGCCACCGGGGTAGCCCGAATGGCGGTAGTAGCGCTTGTCCTGACGCTTTTTGCCGCTGACGGACACCTTCTCGGCATTTACGACTACGACGAAGTCGCCGGTGTCGACGTGCGGGGTGTACTCGGGCTTGCGCTTGCCGCGCAGGGCGTCGGCGATCTGCGTGGCGAGGCGTCCGAGCGTCTTACCGTTGGCGTCGACGACGAGCCAGTTGCGCTCGCGGTCTGTGGGCTTGGCGACGTAGGTCTTCATGGCGTGAAAAAGGCCGCGCGAACCTGGCGCGCGGCGCGACGGCGAATGATAGCTACTCCCACTCTATGGTGCCGGGGGGCTTCGATGTGATGTCGAGCACAACCCGGTTTACCTCGCGCAGCTCGTTGATCATGCGCGAGGCGATTGTCTCCAGGAGGTCGTATGGGAGACGCGCCCAGTCGGCTGTCATGGCGTCCTCGCTGGTGACAGCGCGGATCACGACCACATATCCGTAGGTGCGCTCGTCGCCCTGCACTCCGACGGTGCGCACGTCGGGCAGCACGCAGAAGGACTGCCACAGCTCGCGATACAGACCGGCCTTGCGGATCTCCTCTTGAAGGATGTGGTCGGCCTCGCGCAGCACGTCCAGGCGCTCACGGGTGGCTTCGCCTCCGACGATCCTAATCGCCAGGCCTGGGCCCGGGAACGGTTGGCGCCATACGAGCCGCTCGGGTAGGCCCAGCTCAGCCCCGACGGCGCGCACCTCGTCCTTGAACAGCGCACGCAGCGGCTCGACGAGCTCGAACTGCATGTCCTCGGGCAGGCCGCCGACGTTGTGGTGGGACTTGATCGTGGCGGCGCCGGTGCCGCCCCCGGACTCGATCACGTCTGAGTAGAGCGTGCCCTGCACGAGATAGCGCGCTGGACTCGATGCGGAGATCTTCGCGGCCTCCTCCTCGAATACTCTGATGAACTCGGCGCCGATCGCCTTGCGCTTGGCCTCTGGCTCGGTGACCCCTTTGAGCTTCTCCAGGAAGCGCTGCTCGGCGTCAACCGCGACTAGCGGCACCTTGAAGGTGTCCCTGAACGCACTGATCACCTGCTCGCCCTCGTCCTTGCGCATCAGCCCGTGGTCGACGAATACGCACGTGAGCTGATCGCCGACCGCGCGATGCACGAGCAGCGCGGCCACCGATGAGTCGACACCGCCCGAGAGCCCGCAGATGACACGCCCGTCTCCTACCTGCCGGCGGATGCGGGCGATCTGGTCTTCGGCGATCGATGCGGCTGACCACGTGCGCTCGCAGCCACACACGTCGGTGAGAAAGCGTGTGAGGATCTCCTGTCCGTAGGGCGTGTGGGCAACCTCTGGATGAAACTGGATGCCGTAGATGCCGCGCTGGGCGTTCTCGACTGCCGCGACGGGCGAGCCGGTGGAGGAGGCTAGCGCGGTGAAGCCGGCGGGGGGCTCGAACACGGTGTCGCGGTGGGACATCCAGCAGGTCTGCTCCTTGGGCATGCCGGCAAGCAGCACACCGGGCTCTGTGACGGTGAGCTCGGAGCGGCCGAACTCACCGATCTCGGCCTGCTCGACGCGCCCGCCGAGCTCGTGTACGAGCAGCTGCATGCCGTAGCAGATGCCCAGCACGGGCACGCCGAGCTCTAGCAGTCCGAGCTCCAGGCGCGGCGCCCCCGCCGCGTACACCGATGCTGGCCCTCCGGAGAGAATGATTCCGCGCGGTTTGCGCTTGACCACCTCTTCCAGCGCGACGTGGTGAGGGAGCAGCTCTGAGAATACCCCGCAGTCGCGGATGCGACGCGCGATTAGCTGTGAGTATTGACCCCCGTAGTCGAGGACCACGACCTCCTCGCGCGCTGCCGCTAGGCCATCCGACGCCTCGGGGGGCGGCGCTGGGGCCGTGACGGCGGCATCAGTCATTTACTAGTTCTGCAGCCTTCCCGTTGGAGGCCATGCCGACCGACTGGTCGCGTTGCAGCTGCTTGCCCTCGGTTTGCAGCGCGGGGGCGATCACTACCTCGGCGCGGTTGAACTCGGCGAGATCCTTGTGGCCACAGGTGGCCATCGATGTGCGCAGGCCACCGAACAGGTTGAAGGTGCCGTCGTTCTCGCGCGCGGGACCCACGAGGATCTCCTCGAGCGTGCCGTTGCGGCTGGTCGCCACGCGCGCGCCACGCGGGAGTGTGGGATGAAACGTGGCCATACCCCAATGAAAGCCTCTGCCCGGAGCTTCATGAGCGCGGGCGAGCGGCGAGCCGATCATGACCGCGTCGGCACCCAGGGCGATCGCCTTGGAGACATCCCCGCCGTTGCGCATGCCGCCGTCGGCGATCACCTGGCAGTACTCCCCGGTCTCCAGCATGTGAGTGGAGCGAGCATGGGCGACGTCGGCAATGGCGGTTGCCTGCGGCACACCGATGCCAAGCACGCCACGAGTGGTACACGCGGCACCCGGCCCCACGCCCACGAGTACGCCCGCGGCGCCTGTGCGCATCAGGTGCAAACCAGTCTGGTAGGACGCACAGCCACCAACAACCACCGGCACGTCGAGCGAGGGAATGAACTCCTTGAGGTTCAGCGGCTCGGACACGGTGGACACGTGTTCGCCGGACACGACCGTGCCCTGGATCACGAGCACGTCGAGCCCGGCCTCCAGCGCGATCTCGTGATACTCGAGCACCTTCTGGGGCGTGAGCGACGCCGCCACGACGACCTTCTGCTCCTTGATCTCGCGAATCCTTTGGGCGATCAGCTCAGGCTTGACGGGAGTGGCGTAGATCTCCTGCATCTCGCGCGTGGCGATCTCCTTTGACAGCCCAGCGATCCGCTCCAGCTGAACGCCTGCATCCTCGTAGCGCGTGAAGATTCCCTCGAGATTGAGCACCGCGAGGCCTCCGAGCTTCCCCACGATCGCGGCCGTCTCGGGAGAGACGACACCGTCCATCGCGGAGGCCATCAGGGGAAGCTCGAACTGGTAGGGACCAAGCTTCCAGGAGATGTCGATGTCGTCGGGGTCGCGCGTGCGCCTGGAGGGCACGATCGCGATGTCGTCAAAGCCGTAAGCGCGGCGGCCGCTCTTGCCGCGTCCAATCTCTACTTCCATCTGGGAATCCTTACACTCGCGGCGGACGAGCATAGCAATGCCCTGGGGGCCCTTGGGTATCCTCGACCGAGATGAGCGACGGCAATCTCCCCAGCTATGACCCGCAGGCGATCGAGGCCCGTCGCCAGGATGCGTGGCGCGCGCAGAACGCGTTCGCGACCCCTGATGTGAGCGCCGATCGGCCGCATAGGTACATCAAGCCGTCGGCCCCGTTCACCTCGGGGAACATTCACATCGGGCATGTGCGCAGCTATTCGATTGGGGATGCGTACGCGCGCTTCAGCAGAGCCCAGGGCGCGTCGGTGCTGTTCGCATTCGGGTTTGACTCCTTCGGCCTACCGGCGGAGCTCGGCGCGATCGCCGGCAAAGAGTCGCCGAGCGCGTGGGTGGAGCGCTGTGCGGAGCACATGGTGGGTCAGCTTCGACGGCTCGGATTCTCCTTTGATTGGGAGCGCACTTTCATGAGCTCCGACGCCATCATGTACCGCTGGTCGCAGTGGCTGTTTCTGACCCTGCTGGACGCCGGTTTGGTGTATCGGGGAACCGGCAGCGTGGACTGGTGCGACACCTGCCAGACGGTGCTCGCGACGATCCAGGTGGAGGACGGGCTTTGCTGGCGCTGCCACAACCCGGTGCGCTTGATCCAGCGCCCGCAGTGGTATTTGCGGATAAGCGAGTACGTGCGCGAGAACGACCAGCGCCTGCAGGAGCTTGCGGCGAGCGGGATATGGGATGAGAACGCACTCGCCTCGCAGCGTTTCGTGCTGGGCCGCGTGGACGGAGTGGAGCTCGATCTGCGCGGCGCGGACGGCGAGCCGCTGACAGTGTTCACCCCCCACCCCGACGCGCTGGAGCTCGCGCGATTCGTGGCGGTATCGCCGCGACACCCGCAGGTGGAGGAGTGGGCGCGGGATGAGGTTTTGGCTCAGCGCCTGGAGGAGCTGCGAGCGGTGGGTCTGGAGCGGAGTGCGCGCGAGGCGCAAACGATGCCCCTCGTGGATACCGGGCGCACGCTTGCCTCCCCCACCGGTGGGGAGCCGTTGCCCGTGATCGTCACCCCGACCGTGGACGGTCGCTTTGGGCCAACCGCCGTGCTGGGTATCCCCGAGCGCGACCGCACCGATGGGGTCATCGCCGAGCGGCTGTTCGGCCCACCCAACGACTCTCCCGCGGTGTCTCACGAGGACGGGCACGCCCTCACGAGCAGAGAGGCAGAGGAGGAGGTGTTGCCCGCCGTTTCGCCCACGACCCCGACCGAGGTCTTCGAGCCGCCGCGGAATGTGGGTGCGCGCGACGCCGTGCGCTACCGGGCGAATGACTTCACGATCTCCCGGCAACGCTCCTGGGGTACGCCGATCCCGATCGTGTACTGCGATCGGTGCGGAGCGGTGCCGCTCCCGCGCGAGCAGCTACCGGTAATCCTGCCATTGGATCTGAAGCCGACCGGGACGGGCAATCCGCTTGCCGAGCGCGAGGACTTCGTGCAGACCACATGTCCCGCGTGCGGCGGGGGCGCGACCCGTGAGACCGACACGCTGGACTGTCATTTCGACGCGCTGTGGCTGTGGGTTCCGGTGTGCGTGCCGCCGAGCGAGCGCGAGCAGGCGCTCGAGCACATCCTGGCGCTCGAGGACCTGCGCACGTGGCTACCGAGCGAGCGTGTCGTGGCGGGCTCTGACAGCGGCAACTTCGTGTTCGATCAGCGCACCGTGACGAAGGCGCTGCGCGACATCGGACCGCTTGAGTTCCTGCGCGATGGAGAGCCGTTCGCGGGCTGCTTGTTTCACGAGATGGTGATCCGCGACGGGCGCAAGATGAGCAAGCACCTTGGAAATGTGGTGGACCCCGACGAGCTGGTGGCGCAGTACGGCGCCGACACGGTGCGCCTGGCGGTGCTCTACGCGGCACGCCCGCAGCGCTCGTTGAACTGGAGCGACAGCGATGTGAAGCGCTGCCATCGCTTTTTGCGCCAGCTTTGGGACTACTCGCACGCGCGTTTCGCGCTCGACCCCGCCGGACCCGTGGAGAGCGCTGCGAACGGAGTGTCGGCGGCGGCTGGCGAGCAGGGCGCCACGAACGGCGCCACGAGCGACGGGGAGCAAGTCGTTGCGATGGGCCCCGATAAGACCGAGCACCTGCGCAAACGCCTGGAGCAATGGTGTGAGACCGCAGTGGAGAAGATCACCGAGGACACCCGTGAGCTTGAGATGCACAGCGCTGTGCGTAACGTGATGCGGCTGTTCGATCGCATCCGCGACTATGAGAAGCGCGTGATCGCCAAGCGCGGGTGGTTGTGCGCGGAGGACCATGAGGCGCTGGTCGCGGCGCTTGCGCTGCTCGCGCGCGTGCTGATGCCGTTCGCCCCGCACATCGCCGAGGAGCTGCTGATTGCCTCGTTGGCGGATGGCGAGACGATCGACAGCTCGTGGCCCAAGGGGGAGCTTGTGAGACGATGAGCGGTACATGCCACAACCAACCAACCCAACCGAGAAGGGGTGAGACCCGATGAGCACCGCTATGGGGCACGCAAGCCTGAACGAGACGACGCGCTCGTGCGTGACCGAACTGGTGTGCCACAGATGCGATGTGAGACGCCCGATAACCGACACGGAGGCGTTCTGCCCGGAGTGCGGCAAGTGCTTTGACATCGCCTACGACTACGAGCTCGCGAAGGCTCGTCTGGGCGAGCTGGCGATGGGCGAGCGTCCCCAGAACATCTGGCGACTCTCGGAGCTGCTGCCGATCCGCTCCGCGCGCGCGCAAGCTGAAGTGGGGCAGGTGTCGGGCATGACGCCGTTGATCGCGGCGAACCGACTCGGGGGCAGGTTGGGACTGCGGAAACTGTATTTGAAGGACGACAGCACCCAGCGTCCTAGCCTCTCCTACAAGGATCGGGTGGTGTCGAGCGCGATCGCGCGGGCGCTCGAGCTCGGCAAGACCGAGATCGGGTGCGTGTCCACCGGCAATGTCGGTACGGCCGTGGCCGCGCTCGCCGCGAAGGCGGGGGTGACGCCGTATGTGTTCTACCCCAACCGCCTGGAGCAGACCAAGGCGAAGGCGTGCAGGGCGCTCGGCGCGCGTGTGTGCCAGGTGGCGGGCAACTACGACGAAGCCAACCGCGAGTGCAAGAAGGTGGCGGCGGCCAGCGGACTCGAGTTCGCCAACATCACGCTGCGGCCGTTCTATGCCGAGGGCGCGAAGACGACGGTCTTTGAGATCGTCGAGCAGCTCGGCTGGAGAGCGCCGGATCACATCGTCTCGGCGACAGCGGGGGGCACTCTGTCCTCGCGACTGCACAAGGGGCTCGTGGAGTTGGAGACGGTGGGGCTTGCTCAGACCGCCTCCACCAAGATGCACATCGCTCAGCCCGCGGGGTGCTCGCCGATCGCGAGCGCGATCGAAGCCGGCGACGAGGAGATCCACCCGTGCACGCCGGAGACGGCGGCGCACTCGCTGGCGATCGGCTCTCCGGGCGACGGCTACCTGGTGATCGATGCGGTCCTCTCGCGCAAAGGCAGCGCGGGCACGGCAAACGACGAGGAGATCTTCGCGGGGATCGATCTGCTCGCCGAAACCGAGGGGATCCTGACCGAGCCGGCAGGGGGCACCACGATCGCGGTTCTCAAAAAGCTGGCGGAGTCGGGCGAGCTTGACCCTGACGCGACCGTGGTGGCGATCATCACCGGCAACGGGCTGAAGACGCTTGAGGATCATCCCGAGAAGCCCTGGCCCCAGACGGAGTGCGAGGCGGAGTCGATGCTGGCGGTGCTAAGCGACCTTCAGGGACAGGCGGCCTCGGCGCGTCAGCCACTCCCGGTCTAGCGGCGTCATCCCGGGCGCGCCCACGGCGGCGGCGTCGGCATAGACGAACCGGCTGCAAGCCGCTTGACGCACTAGCTCCCGGCAGCCGCAACGTCGGCGAGTATCAGCGCGCGCTCTGCCACCACGCGTCCAGCGGGGATCGATTGGTCGTGCCCCCGCAGGCGACGCAGCGCGTCGCGCTTCTCCTGCCCGGTCACAAGCCATAGCAGCGCTCTCGTGCGGTCGAGCACGGGATAGGTGACGGTCATGCGCGGCAGGCCCATGTAGAGGCCGGTGATGGCGACGTCGCGATCGAGCACGTCCAGCACCGGATCGCCTGGAACCAGCGAGGCGGTGTGACCGTCGGCGCCTATCCCCAGATGGATGAGGTCAAAGCTCTCGGGTAGCTCACTAGCGTAACGGTCGGCGGCGTACTCGAGATCCTCCGCTTGAACGGGCATGGGATGCAGCTGACTGACGGCTGCCTCGGGCAGGTTGTCCCACAGCAGCGTCAGGTTGCGGTTGGCGTCACCGTCGGGTGCGATGCGCTCGTCGACCTGGTAGATGGCCGTCTGCTCCCAGGGGAAGTCCTCCCGACGCGCGAGGTCGGCGAACATCTGGCCGGGGGTGTGGCCGCCGCTGACGGCCAGCGTGAAGCTGCCGCGCTCGGCGATCGCGGCGGCGGCGTGCTCGGCTACCAGCTCGGCGGCGCGCAGCGCGACAGAGCTGTCGTCAGAGAGGATCTCGATCGGGATCGACTCGGCGTTCATGCGTTGGGCGCTCGCTTGACGCTCACGCCGTGCTCGCTTGCCGGGATCCGAAATCGCGTGTGCTCAGCTCGACGTTCATGAGTCGCGCAGCGAACGGTAGCGACGAATCAGAGCGTTGGTCGAGCTGTCGTGCTCGAGCGTTGGCTCTGTCTCGTCTTCCAGCTCGGGGTTTATCCGCTTGGCGAGCGCCTTGCCGAGCTCTACTCCCCACTGGTCAAAGGAGTCGATGCCCCAGATCGTGCCCTGCGTGAACACGCTGTGCTCGTAAAGGGCCACGAGCGCACCGAGCGTGTGGGGCGTCAGCTGCTCGGCCAGCAGCACGTTGGTGGGGCGATTGCCCTCCATCACCCGGTGCGGGACGATCGCCTCGGGAACGCCTTCGGCGCTCAACTGGTCCGTGGTCTTGCCGAACGCGAGCGCCTCGGCTTGGGCGAACACGTTGGACATGAGCAGGTCGTGGTGGTTGCCCAGCGGGTTGAGCGAGCGCGCGAAGCCGATCAAATCGACAGGTATCAGCCGCGTGCCCTGATGGATCAGCTGGTAGAAGGAATGCTGCCCGTTTGTCCCGGGCTCGCCCCAGTAGATCGCTCCGGTGTCATAGTCGACGCGGCGCCCGTCCAGTGTTACGTGCTTGCCGTTGGACTCCATCGCGAGCTGTTGTAGGTAAGCGGGAAAGCGCTTGAGGTATTGGCTGTATGGCATAACCCCAATGGACTGCGCCCCGAAGAAATTGGCGTACCACACGGCTAGCAGTCCCATCACCACGGGCAGGTTGCGATCGAGGGGCGCGGTGCGGAAGTGTTCGTCCATCTCATGGAAGCCGGCTAGTAGCTCGTGGAAACGATCGGGCCCGACCGCGAGCATCGTGGAGAGGCCGATCGCTGAGTCCATGGAGTAACGCCCGCCTACCCAATCCCAGAAGCCGAACATGTTGTCGGTGTCGATTCCGAACTCACCGACCGCGTCGGCATTGGTCGAGACTGCGACGAAGTGCTTGGCGATCGCCGCGTCGTCGCCGAGGGTCGCGAGCGACCATTGCCTCGCCGAGTGAGCGTTGGTCATCGTCTCAAGCGTTGTGAACGTCTTCGAGGAGACGATGAAGAGCGTCCGCTCGGGGTCGAGGTCGCGAGTGGCCTCTACGAAGTCGGTGGAGTCGACGTTTGATACGAATCGGAAGGTCAGATCGCGACGCGTGTAGTGACGCAACGCCTCATACGCCATGACGGGGCCGAGGTCGGATCCGCCGATGCCGATGTTGACGATGCTCGTGATCGGCCTGCCGGTGTGACCGGTCCACTCGCCGGAGCGCACGCGTTCGCTGAAGGCGGCCATACGGTCGAGTACCGCGTGGACCTGCCGCACGACGTCGACGCCATCGAGCAGCAGCGAGGCGGTCTTGGGCATCCGTAGGGCGACATGTAGAACGGAGCGGTCCTCTGACACATTGATGCGCTCTCCGGCGAACATCGCCGCGGTGCGCTCGATGAGCCCAGACTGCTTAGCCAGCTGCACCAGCAGCGCGATCGTCTCCTCAGTGATGCGGTTCTTGGAGTAGTCGAGGTGCAAGCCGGCACCTTCGGCAACCATGCGCTCGCCGCGGGCGGGATCGGACTCGAACAGCTCACGCAGGCAGGTGCGCCCGATCGTGCCGTGGTGCTGGGCGAGCGCGACCCAGGCGGGGCGCTGAGTTAGCGGCGTTGAGCCGGTGGCGATGGGGGTGCTCATACGCGCCTGGTCTCGCCACTATAGAAACCCGCCGGAGCGAAGCGTTTAGCGCGCTCTCCGAGGCGGCTCGACCCCGACACATTGATCGGACGCGTAAAAAGTGATATCAATTGGCTATCACTTTATTTACGCCTGCTGCACAGGGAGGGATCGTGAACCAGTCCGACGAGCCACACCGCCAGCCCGAGGCGACTCCGGTCGGGCATTCCGGTATCCGCGTCGAAATCCATGAGCGTCCTGCATGGGCGATCAGCGGTTGGGCCGGCGTGCTCGTCGTCCTCGCCTGCATCGCCGCCATTATCCTCCTCGCCGAAAGCTCAATTGCGGTGGTCGCCATCGCGCCAGCCTTGGCCGCTCTCGTTATCTCGACCTCGCTGGTGATCGTACAACCTGGCCAGACCAAGGTCGTGCGTTTCTTCGGAAGCTATGTCGGCACCGTACGTCGTAGCGGCCTATGGTGGATCTTGCCACTGGCAGACCGGCGGAACCTGAGCATTCGAGTCAGGAACTTTGAGACCAACCATCTGAAGGTCAACGACGCTGACGGCAATCCGGTAGAGATCGCCTCCATTGTCGTCTGGCAGGTCGCAGATACCTCACGCGCGATCTATGCGGTCGATGATTATGTCGACTTTGTTCAGGTCCAGGCCGAGTCGGCGTTGCGTCATGTCGCTACAACCCATCCCTACGACGATCCCACGGGCGAGGGCACTTCGTTGCGCGGCTCGACCGACATTGTCGCGGCAGAGCTCGCCCATGAGGTGGCCCAGCGTGTCGCCATCGCCGGAGTGGAGATCGTCGAGGTGCGCATCAGTCATTTGGCCTACGCCTCGGAGATCGCTCAAGCCATGCTGCGCCGACAGCAGGCCAACGCGGTCGTCGCGGCCCGCTCACGCATCGTCGAGGGCGCCGTGGGGATGGTTGAGCTGGCTCTCGCACGGTTGAATGAGCGCGGCATCGTCGAGCTCGACGAGGAGCGCAAGGCGGCGATGGTTAGCAACCTGATGGTCGTACTCTGCGGTGACCAACCGGCATCCCCGGTCGTCAACACCGGGACGCTCTATACGTGAGCAATGAACGCAAGCAGGTATTGCTGCGCATCGACCCTGCGGTCCACGATGCCCTGGCTCGATGGGCCACTGAGGAGTTCCGCAGTCTCAACGCCCACGTCGAGATGCTGCTGCGTCGGGCGCTTGACGACGCGGGCCGGATGCCTCGACAGGCGGGGCCGATGCCCAAGCGCGGCCGCCCTCTCATTCGTCGCGATTGATAGAGGTCGTCGCTGGTACAACCCGCGCATTGACGGCGCTGGCCAAGCAACCGTGTCTGGCGTCTCACCGACGCTCCGCTTCCATTGGGTTTCGCCTAACGTGTCGAGGTCTCCAACTACTGACCGCATAGAAAAACCCCGCCGGAGCGGGGCTTTTCCTTAGCGGGTCGATAAGCCGGATTCTGTCATTGAGTAGCCATCCATCTGTGCGGCCTACCTGGATCTCGGCGGGCAACCTGCGAACGATCCTGTTTGGCCTTGCATCGGGTGGGGTTTGCCCAGCCGCCGCGTCACCGCGGCGCTGGTGCGCTCTTACCGCACCATTTCACCCTTGCCTGCCAGCCGTTCACGTGGGACGGCCGGCATCGGCGGTTTGTTTCTGTGGCACTTTCCCGCGGGTTTCCCCGGGTCGATAGCTCGACCACCTCGCCCTGTGATGTCCGGACTTTCCTCGAAGGCATAGAACCTCCGCGGCTACTTGACCTGCACCCTCAACGTAGCGCGCAGGGCGCGTTGTGTAAAGACTTGGGCGAGAAGAGCTACTACCGCAACCGACGAGTCGGACAGGTCGCGATTGCAGCCAGTCCGGCTCAAGAGAGTTGCGAACCGCAGCTGAGACATGCGCCCGTTGGCGCCTCTGCGCCGCTCTCGCCTGAACTGACGGCCATCGGTCCGGCGCACACCGGGCAGGAAACGGTGGCGCGCACGGCAAGGCCCTCCCACACGCCGGTGACCAAGTCATCCAGCGTAAGCCTGTCGTACGCACCACACCGCTTCGGGGTGTGAGCACAATCTGCCGGTTGATCGTGCGGACCACGTGGATCGCACGCGAAGTCGTGCCCAATCACCGGCGGTCGTTCGAGCAACAGCGTGCTCATCACATGCTCCTGAGCAAGCCGACCACACGCCCGAGCACACGGACCTCCTTGGTGCGGATCGGCTCCATCGTGTCGTTCTCCGGCTGTAGGCGGATATGGTCCGATTCGCGGAAATAGCGCTTGACGGTTGCCTCCTCGCCGAGCAACGCAACGACGATGTCGCCCTGCTGGGCCGTGTCCTGCTGGTGCACAACAACGAGATCGTCATCGACTATGCCGGCGTCCTTCATCGATTCGCCGCGTATACGCAAAAGGTAGTCACCCTTGCCACCGCCTGCGAGGCTGGGAACAGGGACGTACTCCTCGATGTTGTCTTCGGCGAGGATCGGCTGGCCAGCGGCGACGGATCCGAGTAGCGGGAGGCTGTCGGGACGGACGATGTTGCGAACACTGTCGACGGCGCCACCGACCGCCCGATCGAACAGCTCGATCGCGCGAGGCTTCGATGGATCGCGGCGCAGGAGGCCGATCTTCTCGAGATTGGCGAGGTGGGCGTGGACCGTCGATGAGGAAGCGAGCCCAACCGCCTTGCCGATGTCGCGCACCGTGGGCGGGTAGCCATACTTAGCGGAGTACTTGCGAATGAAGTCGAATATCTCCTGCTGACGCTTGGTCAAATCCATGAGAGAGCGGCTCCCCGGTCGTGATTGGGCCCTAGAACGAACATGTGTTCGTACAGTAGCGCGGGCTGTGGACAGATGCAACTGACAAGCACTGTCCAAGTTCGACGCCGGATATACTCGCCCGCTCTGCGCTCGTGGCGGAATTGGTAGACGCGCAAGGTTGAGGGCCTTGTGGAGATTGTTCTCCGTGGTGGTTCGAGTCCACTCGGGCGCATACGAAAAGCCCTGCAAATCGGGGCTTTTCGGTAGTCGTTCAGTTGTGTGGGTTTCCATAACCAGGAGCGTGGCTGGGGACGGCGAACTTTTGTGGTGTGGAGCGTGCCGAGGCTGAGGCGGTTTATGACTCTGGCCGTGAGGCGTGCGTGGAGTTCTTGATGAGGCTGATGGCGGCGCAGGAGCGGTTGGAGGAGCGTGTGCGGGTGCTGGAGGCCAAGAGCGGGGCGAGCTCGCGGAACAGTTCGGTGGCGCCGTCAGCGGACACCGCGATGTCAAGGCAAGAGCGTCGCGCGTTGGCCAGAGCGAAGACGAAGGAGCTGATCAAGAAGGACGGGGAGCGACGCAAGGCGGGCGGCCAGCCCGGTCACCGGGGTTCGGGACGCGAGCTGTTGGGCGAGGATCAGATGAGCGAGATCGTCGATTACTACCCGAGCGAGTGCTCGGGCTGTGGGCACAAGTTCACCGAGGTGGAGAAGGTCCCGCGGTGGGGCGCCGGGCGTCACCAGGTCGCCGAGTTGCCCCCGATCACTGTCGAGTACGTCGAGCATCGCACGCACCGGTTGCGCTGCCCGGGCTGCAGAACGCTGACCCGTGGCACCCTGGGCGTCCTCGGCGACTCCGCGTTCGGGCCGATCCTTCAGGCGGCGCTAGTGACGCTGACCGCCCGTAACCGGATCTCCCGCCGTGATCTGAGCGAGCTCGCTTCAGAGCTCTTCGGGGTCAAGATTTCTACCGGCGCGATCGATGAGATCTGCCGGCGCGCTAGCGGACTGCTCGCCGAGCCGCATCAGCAGCTTGTGGCTGGGGTGCTGGCGTCTGGGGCGATCAACGTCGACGAGACAGGCTGGTTCCTAGCAGGAGAGAACCGCTCGATGTGGACTGCCGCGACCGGGCAAGCAGCGATCTTCCGGATCGTCGCCGATCGCCACCGCGACCGGCTGATCGAGCTGCTCGGCCCCGCGTTCGCCGGGATCGTGACCTCCGATCGCTGGTGGGCCTACGATCACCTGGACCCCGAGCACAGGCAGGCATGCTGGTCACACCTGCAACGCGACTTCCGGTTCCATAGCGAAGGACTGGCCCTGCAGAAGACCTTCGGGGAGGCTGGCCTTGACTTGACCGGCCGAATGTTCAAGGCCTGGCACGCGTTCACCGAGCACCAAGACCGTGAGCGTCTGATCCTGGAGATGAAACCCATCCAGGACGAGTTCCTCTCGCTGCTCGAGCACGCCGGCCAGAAAACAAAGCGCCACCGGTTGCACCGGCGCTTCGCGAACAACCTCCTGAAGATCTGGCCCGCGCTCTGGACGTTTGTGACCGTCGACGGCGTCACCCCGACGAACAACGCCGCCGAGAGAGCGCTCCGCGGACCAGTCATCCACCGCAAGCTCAGCCACGGAAACCAATCCGAAGAAGGCGAGCGCTTCACCGAGCGATCCCTCTCCGCCTCGGTCACCTGCCGACTACAACACCGCTCCCTCTACACCTACCTCACTCAACTCTTTACCGCCCACCAACACGGCGGCGCGCTACCCGCCCTGCTCTGAACCCAAAGCCCCAAAACCAGACAACTGAACACCCTACGCTTTTCGTAGTTAAGGCGGTCTCGAGGGGGGCGCGGGGCGATTGTTCGGTTTTGTGCCAATGGCACGGCCGAACAATTTGCCGAACATTTCGTGTGCCGGTTGTTCGGCTTCAGGGTCAAAGACCTACGCAGATGAGAGGTCCTTCCGACCACCTGGAGCCGAACAAGATGTGCCAGATGTGCCACGGGCAGCGCGCTCACCGGCGTGGTGTCCGCCCTTCAAGCGAGCAGCCCGGAGGCGCGAGATGAGCTACAGCCTGACCAGGGGTGTGTGGGAGGTGCGCTGGCGTGGTGGCGATGGGCGACAGCGCTCGCGTCGCTTCGGTGATGACGAGCGGGCCGCACAGGCGTTCGATGAAGCGATCCACGACCAGAAGGGCAAGGAACGCAAGCCAGCGGGCTACGGGGAGAGCGGCGGCGTCTACCCCTATGAGACCGCGCAGGGCACGCGGTGGCGGTGCAGGGTCAAGCGCTCGGATGGGAAGTGGTCTCAGAAGCGTGGGTTCACAAGCCCGAGCGCGGCGGCGAACTGGCGGCGTCGTCAGCTTGAGCGGGTCGAGCGGCGCGAGGTCGTCCACACGAAGGAGACCTTCGGCGAGTTCTTCCCGCGCTGGCTGACTCGGCGCAAGCCCTATCTCGAGGAGGGCAGCTGGAGTTGCTATGAGCGCGACGGTCGCATCCGGCTTCTTCCGGCGCTGGAGTCAGTGCCGCTCGGGGTGATGGAAGTCGAGCACGTCCGTGACCTGATGGACGTGATGACCGAAGGGATGGAAGCCGGGGAGATCGCGCCGAAGACGGTCAACAACACGCTCACCACGCTCGTCGTCTGCTTGAACGAAGCAAAGAAAGACAAGCTGATGGTCACGAACCCGGCGCTTGAGATTCCGAAGCTGCCGGACGCGCATGTGGAGCGCGAGTACCTGCGGCTGCATGAGATCCCGCTGTATCTCGACTCGTGCTCGCTGGTCTATCGCCCGCTCGCGGAGCTGCTGATCGGCAGCGGCCTGCGTATCTCCGAGGCAATAGCTTTGCAGCTCGGCGACTTGGAACTCGAAGACTCGGGCGGCGTGATCGTGGTCTACCGCTCGCGCAAGAAGGGGAAGGTCGGCTCAACGAAGTCAGATCGCTTCCGCGCGGTGGAGATCGGGCCTGGCCTCTCGGCTGTGGTGCGCGAGCAGGTCGAAAAGCGCGCGGCGATGGCCGGCGGCGACAAGCTGGACGCGCTGCTCTACACGATGCCCGTGCGCGTCCGCAAGACCGACCAGGGGCGCTGGGAGGGCGACGGCGATGGCAAGCCGTTCGATCGCACGACTGTCTCGCGCGACTGGCACAAGGCGGCGCTGCAGGACGCGGACCTGCGCGATATGCCGCTGCACGCTCTGCGGCATACCGCGGCGGCGGCGTGGTTGGCGGGCGGCAACTCCTTGAAGTACGTGCAGGACCAGCTCGGGCACGGTGACATTCGCACGACCGAGCGCTACTACGGGCACCTGGAGCGCCACGTGAAGAAGGAGGGCGCGAAGGCGACCGAGGCGGCGATCGCCCGCGCGGTGCGGGAGCACAACGGCCGCCGGCGCAGCGCCTACGCCCGTCAAGCCCGCGCGGGCACTCGCTGAGCGGGCCGCACCGTAGCGGTAGGTTGCGCGGAGCGGCCTGGGCTCCATGCGGCCCTGGCGTCGTTGACCCAGCGCTCTATGTCGTCGGGGTGGAAGCGCAACGGCCCCTCCTCCCCACCGATCCTGATCGACGGGATGCGGCCTTGCTTGGCGGCGTCGTAGAGCCAGGTCCGCGAGACTCGCAGGCGCGTCGCTACTTCGGATGGCTTGAGCAGGTCGATCCCAGACGTTCCATCGCCGTTCATGTGGGTTACTGACCCCCAGGGCGCTCATCCGGCCAACGAGTTTGTCTGCGAGCGACCTCCCTCAGCGCGGGCAGTCATCGAGGCGCAGTATCCCTCCGCGATCGTGGCTCGGTTGGGCCTAGATGGGCAGCTCGGGGAACTCCTCGTCCTCGAGCTCGGCTTCGCGCAGGTGGGCTTCGGCTCTGGCGACGACGGCCTCGTAGAACTCGCGGGTGGGTGTACCGGGCGCGAATGCTTCTGCGTGCTTTCGGCTCTCGTCGCGCAGTTGGATGTGGCGCTGTGGCGGCTGGCCCATCGTGCGGCTCTGGTTGCCGGTGATGACAGTGACCGACAGCAGCGCACGGGCGACCTTGGCCAGGCTTTCTGCGCCTCGCGCGTGCGCAGCCTCGAGAGTCTCCTGCACGAACTGCGGGTGGGTAAGCGCGACCTGCCACGGCATTGCTCCCATCAGTTCCACGGCGGCGTCGATTCTCGATTCCTCGCTCGTTGTGAGCCACTCGAGGAGTACGGTGAGCGCAGCATCTTGGTTGGTGGCGAGCCGCCAGTAGAGACCGGGGGCTTCGTAGCGTAGGCGTGGGCTTGGGTCGAGCATGGCATCGCGGATGCGCCGCAGTAGCGCGAGTAGCTCCTCGCCCGTGGCACCGCCGAGGAGGTCGGCGTTGAAGTCGTCGTAGGAGAGCGCCCGGATCTCCCCGCCGGCGGCGGCGCGGGCGAGGAGGAAGCCGAGGATTTCGTCGCGGTGTTCGGGCGCGAGCTTGGCGAGAACCTCGTTGGCAAAGTATTCGAGCCTCGGCGCCGGTCGGAGCTTGTCCAGCAGGACGGGGATCTGGCTGTGTTCAACGTGGTCGATCACCAGCGCGATCAGGGCGCACAGCGAGTCGGCGAGGTGGCTGTTTTCGTGGATGTCGCTGGCGAGCGCGATGTCGAGGGCCAGGGGAGCGTTGATGTGTGCGAGGCGGCGGGTGGCGTGCAGGGCGACGTTGACGATGTTGAGATCGTTGTCGGCGACGAGCTCGCGCAGCATCGCGGCCTCTGGCGCGTCGGGATCGGCGAACCAGTTGCCGTTGAACAGGTAGTCGGCGAGCTGCCGCCGCGCTGAGGTCGGGCCGGCACGCAGCCCTTCGAGCAGCCCGTAGGTCGCCTGGGGGCTGTGTGAGCTGAGGACGGCGAGCAGCGTCCCTCCGAACTGTGCGAGCGGCCGGTCGGGGTTGGCGGCGCACCAGCGGGCCAGCGCCTCGCCGAGCTCGGGGTGCGCTTCGCTGAGCGCGATCAGCAGCGGACTCGCGTTCGCAGCTGTGTCTTCCGGCAGATCGTTGATCGCTGATACGTGTGCGTCCAGACGTTCAGCGAGCGCATCGAAGGTGCCTGCGCTGCTGGCGGCGAGGGCGTCTGCGACGGCGTGGAGCTTGGCTTTCGACCCGTCCTGGTCGAGCACGTCGATCGGGTTGCGCAGCGCGCTGGCGAGGCTCTCGTCTTCGATCTCGGGTTGCTCACCGATCTGGCGGGCGCGGTCACGGACGTCGTTCCAGGCGCTGCGCTGCGAGTGCCATCCGAGGGCGGTGCGCAGCTTCAGCCGCACGTGCGGGTCCTGGGTGTCGCTCATCACGGTCTCGATCGCGTCGAGGATTGCCAGCTGGTCGTCGTGCCACTGCTCAATCTCGGTGTCGGTGATCTCGCGGCCGAACGCGCCGATTGGCGGGCGTAGCGCGTCGCCGAGGAGCCGGGCGGCTAGCGCCCGCTCGCGGGCAGCGCCGTTGGTGGCTTGGGCGGTGAGGATTGTCCTGATCGTGGCGCGTATGTCAGCGGTCGCTTTCGCGGAGACCGGGAAGACCCTGATCTGGAAGCCCGTTTCGGCTGCGTGTGTGGTCTCGCCTTCGCGGGCGAGCAGCGGCGCGAGCAGCTCGAGCGGTGAGTATGCGGATGCGCTGGCGTCGTCTTGGAGGGCGCGTTCGACCAGTTGCAGCACGCCGCGTGCGAACAGCAGCGGTAGCTCATAGCCTGCGAGGCTCTGGATTTGGCGTACCGGATGGTCGGTGTTCGAGTTCAGGGGCCTCGGGTCATCGCAGGCGAGCTGCCAGAGGAGGTCGAGCGCCTCGGGCAGGAAGCTCGGCGTCAAGGCGATCGAGGCGAGCAGCTCGGGCAGGCGGCGACGCACGTCAGCGTCGGTGAGCTGGCTGGCGAACAGGTCGTCGGTGGCTGACGCGGCGGGGTTGGCGAGCGCGCAGGTGACGATCTCGAACACGGCCGCCGGTGCGAGCCGGGCGACGGGCTTGATCAGCTGGATGATCCGCAGCCGTTCTTCGGCGTGCCCACGCAGAAACAAGGTATGTAGGTCGCGCCAGAACTTGTCGAGTAGTGCGCTGTCGGTCTGCTCCTCCTGGCCGATGCGCCAGTCGAGCTCGGCGAGGTTGCGCAGGAGCCCGATGATCGCAACGTCGGCGTAGCGGTTGAGAAGCGCCTGCGCGCGTCCGGTGGGTCGGCCTTGATGGTCTACGCAGGCGCGGTGCAGGATGTGGTCTGCGAGCACGTCAGGGACGATGCGGCGCAGCCGCCCGCGGGCGGTCAGGACCCCGGCCTGCTCGAGCTGGGAGACCAGTGAGCGAAGCTGGTGATCCTCGATCTGCAGGTCGGCAGCTAGCCGCTCGATCAGGACGGTGTTCTCGATGAACAGCGGGCCGAGCGCGGAGATCAGGATCAGCGCGTCGCGTGCGGCCTGCGCGTCCACTTCGTCGCCGAGCTTGCCGAGCATCTCGTCGCGGAAGCGGTCCAACACGGTCATGCGGAACTCGGCGTGGCGCTCAAGCAACTCCGGCGCGACTGCCTGCCGCGCGAGCAGCTGACCGCCGATGACGGTCACGAGCGGACAGTCGGCAGTGGCGTCGGCGAGATGCTCCGCGAGGTGCTCGTGCTCGGCGCCGAGAGCCTGCGCGGCGAGTGCGCGCACGTCTTTGACTGGCAGATCGCCAAGCGGCTTTGAGATCCAGACCTTCTCGGGTGAGAGGCCGGCGAGCGATAGGCGCGAGCGAAGCTCCTCGGCACGGTGTGGCCTGGTGGCGAGCACGAGCGTCGGAGCGCTGGGCTGCCGGGTGGCGGCGCCGATCAGCGCGGCGAGATCCTCGCGCCGGTGCGCGTCATCGACGATCACGAGCGGCGCGGTCCACGGAAGCTCCTCAACCGACTCGGCCGTGAGCGCTAGCTGGTCGTCGACGAACAGCACGGTTCGGCTCGCCTTGTGGGCTTCGGCGAGCGCGCGCAGAATGCGGGTCTTGCCGATGCCGCCGCGGCCGACGAGCACAAGCACGCGAATCTCCTGGTTGGCTAGCTGCTGGTCGATGGTGGCGAGCAGCTCGTCACGGCCGACGAGCGCCCAGGTGTGACGGAACAGATGATCCTCGTCCAGCAGAGGCCGGAAATACTCGTCGGTCTCGTGAAAGCACAACGGCCCGCGTGGCCCGAGGAACGCACGGCGCCAGTGGACGGTGAAGGTGTCCTCGATCAGCCGCCGGGCACGCTCGCGCGGCTCGATCGCACGGACGCCTTGGGAGAGATCCTCCTTGTCGAGCAGCCTCCAGCCGTCGAGTGCGGCAACGTAGTCGCGCACGGTGGTGCCCACCTCGCAGGCGACGAGGATGACGTGCTCGTCGGCGTCGTACTCGGTCTCCGCAACGGTGCTTTTCGCGTGTGTTTTGGTGTACTTCCGCCACTTTCGGCACTGGTAGGTACGTGTGCGCCCGTCGGTGAGCTCGGCGGCGATGTCGATGCCGAGCTGACCCTGGCCGCGGGTGCCGTACTTGTGCGCGCTGGCGACGTCGGGCTGGCCGTTGACGTAGGCGAGGCAGAACCGCTCGAAGGCGTCCCACTCCCACTGCGGGTCATCGAGTGGCAGCAGGTCTACGTGGTCTAGGGGCGGTAGGGGCAGCGGCATTCGTGTTCGAGGGTAGCCCAGCCCTCAGCAGGCTGCCGGCAGCCAACTGGCTGGCTCGCGTATGGCGCCAGATGTCGAGAGTGACGTGTCGGTGGGACATTCGTTTCACGTGCCCGATGCTGACGACTGGCTTGCCGAGCAGGCCAAGGTCTGACGACCGTTCGACAGGGGTCCTGGCGAGGACATACAGTCAAGGTTCGATGCTCAGTGAACCGCGCTCAATGCCATCCGCCGCGGGCACAGCGCGCCCGTGAGTGAACAAGACTCCGCGAACTCGCGGCCGGCGGGCCTCTACTTCAGCGACCCGGCGTGCCTCGAACACGATCCGCGTGTGCACATGCCTGAGCACCCGGACACGCCTGAGCGGCTTGAGGCGATCGAGCGGATGCTGGCCGAGCACAACTGGTTGGGCTGGGAGCGGCGTGCCGCGCCGCCGGCCGAGGTAGCGCAGCTGGAATTGATCCACAGTGCCAGGCATGTGCAGAGGATCATGGAGCTGTCGCTGGCCGGTGGCGGCGCGATCGACTCGGACACTTTCGTCGGCGAGCCCTCCTATCGTGCAGCGCTGCACGCCGCCGGCGGCGCGTGCGAGATGACAAGGGCGCTGATGGCAGGCGAGGCGACGCTCGGTTTCTGCGGCGTGCGTCCTTCTGGCCATCATGCCGAACCGGATCGCGCGATGGGCTTCTGCCTGTTCAACAACGTTGCGATCGCCGCGGAGCTGGCGATCCGAGAGCTGGGCGCTCGGCGGGTGCTGATCCTGGATTGGGATGTGCACCACGGCAACGGGACCGCTGAGGCGTTCCGGCGCCGATCGGATGTTCTGTTCGTAAGCATCCATCAGGCGGGGATCTATCCGGGCACGGGCTCGATGAGCGACGTGGGCTCGGGTGCGGGCGAGGGCTACACGATCAACCTGCCTGTCCCGGCCGGCTCGGAGGAGGAGCTGTGGCTATCGCTGATCGAGCACATCGTGCTCCCGGTCGCCGAGAGCTTCGCGCCGGAGCTCGTGCTGATCTCTGCCGGCTTTGACGCGCACCGGGAGGACCCGTTGGCTGGCTGTCGTCTGGAGGCGGGCTCGTTCGCGGAGATGGCCCGTCACGTGCGGGGGCTGGCTACATCACTCGGCGTGCCACTCGGAGCCGTCCTCGAGGGTGGCTACCAGCCTGTGGCGCTGGCGGAGTGCGTGCGGGAGACGCTTGCCGCGCTCGCCTCCGATGAGCCAGCGCAGTCGGCGGCACCGGAGCCGCTCTTGACATCGCGCGCCGCCGCTCACGTGGGCCACTACTGGCCGCTGTAGGGAGTGCTGCCCCTATATCGCGGGAACGCCTGTGGTCGCCGTCCCTCCGGTGCAAGGGAACTGGTAGGCGGGTAGTTCCCCACGTCACGGCTGGGTAGCGAGGACCGATGCTTGGCTTGTGCGTGCGTGATCTGATCTGCTTGGCCAATGTCCGAAGATCGAGACATATCGTGCGCTCGCGCCGGCGACTGGCTTGAGGTCAAGGGCGTTGGCGAGCGCCCTTCGCGGCGTGGACAGATCAGGGAGGTGCTCGGCAGCTCTGAGCATCCCCACTTCCGCGTTCGCTGGGATGAAGGACACGAGTCGATCGTCTACCCCGCCGACCACGAGGCGATCGTGCACCACCCAGCCCGACAGGGCGACCCGGCATGAGCACAGCGCACGCATCGAGGTCGGTCGGCCTCGCCGCCCGCGTAGTTTCTCCCCGCCACCGCCAGGGGCAGCAACGGATGCACCGGGCGGCGCCGGGCGCGAGGCTGCGAACACCATGACCGTTCCTTCGCTGTCACAGGCACCCAGCGCCGTCGCAGATATCGACGAGCCCGAGCTTGTCCGGCTGCGCGATGGCTCGCTGGTCACGCTACGTCCCACCACGGCCGCCGATGAGCCCGCGCTGCGCTCGTTCCTGGCGGGACTGTGCCTGGAGGCGCGGCGTCTGCGGTTCTTCAGCGGCGCCGTGGACATAGGCTGTGCTGCTCATTTGGCGGCGGACACCAGCACGGGTCGCTTCGGGCTGGTTGCCCATGACGAGATGGGAGGGATGGTCGCTCACGCCCTGTATATCCAGCTGGATGGCACGCGGGCGGAAGTCGCGGTCGAGGTCGCCGATCATCTCCACGGCCGCGGCCTCGGGACGATCCTCATCGAACAGCTGGCGATCGTCGCCGAGCAGCGTGGGATCACGCATTTCGTAGCCGAGGTTCTCTGTGAAAACCGGGCGATGCTGGATGTCTTTCGAGAGGGCTTCGATGGGCGTGTGGTACGCCACGATGGGTCGGAGCAGAGAGTCGAGTTCCTCACCGCGGGCTGGCGACTGGCTCACAAACGCTTCGCATCGGATGCTCGGGCGTAGTGCCGAGCCCGAGCAGCGCGGCGTGCTCGCGTAGCTGATCGCGGGCGTCGGGGTGCGCGGCGTGCTCGATGATGAGGCGGGCCTGGGCGCGCTGGCTGCGCCCGAAGATGTGCGCGGCGCCGTGCTCGGTGATGACCGCGGAGTGCTGGAAGGAGGTCACGGGGCCTTCCAGGTGAGGCACAATCGTTGAGGTGTCGCTGCGTTCGTGCCAGGAGCCCAGCGCGATCACGGCGTGCCCGCCGGGCGAGTGCAGGGCGCCCTCCACGAAGTCGGGCTGGCCACCGAAGCCGGAGTACACGCGCCCGGCGATGTGGCTTGCGCCGGCCTGGTCGTGAAGATCGACCTGCAGCGCGGTGTTGACCGAGATCATCTGCGCTCGTGCTGCGATCCGCGAGGGATCGTTGGTCGTCTCGGTGCGCATCATGCGAAGCCTGGGGTTGTGGTGAACCCACTCGTAGAGCTCTCGGGAGCCGAACATAAAGGAGCACACGATCGGCTGTTCGCGGTCGAGTGCCCCGGTGTGCTCGAGGTCCATCACCCCGTCGGAGATCATCTCTGACCAGATCGCCAGGTCGTGTCGGCTGGCGAGCGCGCGCAGCGTCGCATCGGGGACATTGCCGATCCCGAGCTGCAGGGTGGCGCCGTCTCCCACGAGCTCGGCGACGCGCTCGGCGATCGTGTGCGCATGATCGTTGCTGGCGCTGATGGCCGTGGTCGGGAGGTCTTGCTGGGCCTCGACTGCGAGGTCGATGAGGTCTTCGTCCAGCTCGCTGTCGCCGAGCGTGTAGGGCATGTCGGGGTTCAGTTGGGCGATGACGAGCCCGCCGCGGGCGCGTACATGCTCGATGGCCGCCGGCAGGATGTTCACCTCGATCCCGAGCGAGACCTTCCCGTTGTGTGGTGTGGAGGTGTGCAGCAGCACCACATCGGGCGGGCGCAGCGTGCTGAACAGCCTGGGGACGAGTGAGAGGCGCATCGGCAGGTAGTCCAGTCGCTCGCCGGTGTCGCGCATTCCCGGCCCTACGAACGGCGTCTCGAAGATGACGCCCTCGCGGGCGGGCAGCGGGGCCTGGGCGGCGAGCATGAACAGCCGGTAGCGCTCCACCGCGCCCTCCAGGGCATTGAGCAGGACACGTGGGGTCCCGAGGTTCCCGCTGGCGACGATCCGCGGCTCGCCGTCGCTCAGCGCGGCGAGCGCGGTGTGCAGCTCACGCTGGGAAATCACTTTCATCTGGCGTTCAACACTACGCGCCGGCGGCGAGCGCGGTCATGGGTGGGAACTACCGAGCTCGTTCAGGGAGGAGTGCGGTAGGCGCACGCGCCAGCGGCGAGTTGACTTGTAGGCGGTCAGAGCAACCGCGACCGAGCGATCCACGACACAGGAGGAAGCGACAATGAGCGTCTCGCCCCCAGCACCCGCCATGTCCGGTCTGGAGCTGGTCCGCTCGTTCGCGCAGCTCGGCCGCGAGGATGTGCAGTTCGCGGGCGGGAAGGGCGCGAACCTGGGCGAGCTGACCTCCGCGGGGCTGCCCGTGCCAGAGGGCTTCGTCGTCGGCGCCACCGCCTACGCGGCGTTCTGCGCTGAGAGCGGGCTGCGCGAGCGGCTCGCGGAACTGCTTGACGGTGTGGATGTCGAGGACACCGCTGCCTTGCAGGCAGCGAGTGTGGCCGCGCGAGAGATGGTCGACGCCGCCCCGATGCCGGAGGCGCTGGCGTGCGAGATACGCTCGCGCTACGAGCAGCTCGTCGGCGAGGAAGCCGATGGGCCTGTGGCTGTGCGCTCCTCAGCGACGGCGGAGGACACCGCCGAGACCTCGTTTGCGGGTATGAACGAAACGTTCCTGAACGTCCGCGGCTCAGGCGCGGTGATCGACGCGGTGCGCCGCTGCTGGCGGTCGTTGTTCGGGGCACGCACGATCTACTACCGGGGCCTGAACGGGTTTGGGCAGGCGGACATGGACATCGCGGTCGTCGTGCAGTGCCAGATCGCCTCGACTCGGGCAGGGGTGATGTTCACCGTCAACCCTGCGACGGGCGAGCGCAACGAGCTCGTAATCGAGGGGTCCTTCGGTCTCGGCGAGGCCGTCGTCTCCGGTTCGGTCTCACCCGATCGCTACGTGGTGCGGAAGGACCCGCTGTCGGTGTGGCGCCGCGATGTTCACTGCAAGGAGCTCACGATCGAATATGACGCTGAGGGTGGCACTCGCACGCGGCCCCTTTCTCACGAGGAGGGTCTGCGACCAACACTGGATGAGCGGGAGGTCATGGCTGTGGCCGCCCTGGGACTGCGCATCGAGGAGCACTACGGCTCCCCGCAGGACACCGAGTGGGCGTTTGACCCCGACGGGAAGCTGTGGATGCTGCAGAGCCGTCCGATCACCACGCTCCACGATGGCGACGAGCAGGCGCCCGCACCGAGCGCCGGCGAAGCGCGGTCTGAGCAGCCGCAGACGGTGCTTCTGCGTGGGCTGGGCGGAGCGCCGGGCAGCGCGAGCGGCGCCGCCCGCGTGCTCACTTCGCTCACGGACGCCGCCGAGCTCGGCGACGGGGATGTGCTCGTCACCCACATGACCTCCCCTGATTGGCTGCCGCTGCTGCGCCGAGCGGCCGGTGTCGTCACCGACTCGGGCGGCATGACCTGCCACGCCGCGATCGTCTCACGCGAGCTTGGCATCCCGTGCGTCGTCGGCA
>CAVXDH010000001.1:0-471515 GCA_963760545.1 uncultured Solirubrobacterales bacterium | reverse complement strand
CCGGGCCACGCTGAGCCCATCCAGTGGCTTGAGCGCAAGCGAGTCGATCACGGGCACAGCGCTGACTTCGACTTCGCGAGTCTGCGTGTCGGCAGAGACGAAATACCACTTCACGCCGTTGTTCTGGGGCTTCTGGTAGCCGAGCGAGGCGCCTTCGTACTCGGGGATCTGCAGTGCGTCTTTTTCGGGGATGAGGCGGCGTTCGTCGAGTCGCCGTTCGCTGGTCGTGAACACCGCCAGCACGCCCGAGCGCGCGAGCAGCCCGGCGACGGATTCACCTTCCTTGAGGTCTTGCAGCGGCGTGGCCGCCGCCACTACCACCGGGAGTCTCTGCCCATTCGCGGTGGCGAGCTGTTCTTCAAGCCAGCGCTGCTGTCCCGTTGTCGCCGCACTGGCTTCGAGCTGGCCTTCGGCGTCATCGAGCACGATCACCCGCAGTGTCGCGCCATTCTGGTTGGCGTCGAAGGCGTAGTAGCGATGAACGTCTCCGTTCGGCGTCTGCGATCCCGCGGAGACCGGCGTGATCCCAGTTGCCGGCGCCCCGGTGCCGAACGGCTCGGGGGCCTCCGCGAACGCTTCCGAGAACGGCGTTTCATACGGCTGGTCGGTGCGGCCGATGGCCGCGAACGTCGGTAGGCCGCCGAGCGGCGCGAGCAGTTCGGGCAAGCGGGCGAAGTCAGCCGCCGGTTCCGCGCCCGTTTCCTGATCCAGCGGCCCGACGGCGTTGCCGCCGAGCATGGCGAACGCCGGCCCGCCCGGCTGTGCTGCGTAAGCCGCGATCTGCTTGGCCGCCGCGCTCAGGTTCACGTCGGGCTGAGCGTCGGGTACCGCCGAGCACTGAACCTTGCACTCTGGGCTCGTGAAGAAGGCGAAGGAGACCACCCCTGGCGTGGCCGGAAGGTTCGGGGTTGCGGCGGCCAGGCCGGGGGGCTGTGCGTTGCCTGTCGTGTCATAGCGCCAGATCGACGCGGTCATCCAGCCGGCGGGGCGAGCCGACAGGACCTCGGTGGTCCCCTGGTGGGCAGCGTCTTCGGTGCCGTCATAGCCGCCGGCCACCCAGGCGTGCTCTCCACTCTGGTCGGTGGCGACCGCCAGCACAGGATCGTTCTTGACAGCCCCGTCGCCACGGATCGCGTTCCCCGCGTACTGCGAGCGGCTCAGATCCTGCCAGCCGCTTTCGGTCTGGCGCAGCAGCTCGCCGTCGCCGGGGGGAAGCCGGCCACTTCATCGCTCAGCAGGTTGACCGGCGGCGCGACCGACACGTAGGCCCGCAGCTTGCCGGAGGCTTCGCGGAACGGTGCGAGCGCGACGGCGATGCCCGACAGCGGTTGTTCGGCGTACTCGAAGCCGCGCCCGGCCGCTTCACGGACGAGCATGATCGAGCGTCCCGCCGCGATCACGCCGCCGTCGGGCAGGCCGGCGACCAGACGCAGCTGGCCGGGTGCGGGCTTCGGGTTGCTCGGCAGCAGCGATTCTTCGACCGCTTCCCAACCGCCGCCGGGCCGGCGCTCGATCAGGTTCCCGCCCGCGACCGCGAAGGCTTCTGAGCCGGCCACGGCCACCGAGCTGATGTTCTGCCCGGAGTCGGCGGGCGGCGGAGCTTCGATGCTCCAGTGCTGTCCGTCGTCGTGCAGGATCGTCCCGTTGGCTCCCACCGCCCAGCCTTCGCCGGTGGCCGCGAACGCCACGGCGTTGAGCTGCGACTGCGTGAGCGAGATCGATTGCGGATCTTCAGACCAGGACGTGCCATCCCAGTGCAGGATGACTCCGAACTGGCCGACGGCGAAGGCGCTGGAGGGACCGTTGAAGGCGACGCCGAGCAGGTTGAGGTGGTGGGCGCGTGGGGTGGCGGGCTCGACCTGCCAGCCGGTCGACGCGTCGTAGCGCAGCGTCGCGCCGTCCAGGCCGACCGCCAGCGCGCCCGATTCGCCGACTGTGGCCTGGCTGCCCGGCGCCAGGGCGATACTTGTCAGCGGCGCGCGGTCTGGCAGCGGCCATGATGTGAGCAGGCTCGAGCTCTGCCGCGGAGCCCATTGCCCGAGCGCCTTCGTGCCACCAAGCCAGCCTTCGTCGGGTCCGGTGAACGCGACCCCATTTCCCGGTTCGTGGCCGGGCGCCAGGACACTCGTCCACTGACCGCGGGCGTAGACGTCGACGGTTTGGTTTTGCAACGCGAGCGCGACGGGTCCCCCCGCTGTCGCGAAGAACGCATTGGGCACCGCCGCCGAGCCGAGCGGTTCTTCGCAGGAGTTGGCCACCGGCAGTGTGCACCACGAGTTGGTGACCTCGCCGCTGTTGCCGTCGTAGCGCGCCACCACGTGCCCGCTTTCGTGGTTGTCGAGATAGACCTTCGCTTCGATCCAGACGGCGCCGCCGCCCGGTTCGACTCTCAGCGCAGTCGGGTCGACGTAATTGCTCTTAGCGGTCAGGGCGCCACTGAGGTCGAGCGCATCGAGGCCGAGCCCGCCCGGCGGGAAGTGCCATTCGCGGTTGTAAAGGTGGCCCAGGATGAGCCCGTGCCCTTGAGGATTGGCGAGCGAGAACGCGCCCCAGGCTTCCCCCGGGCCCTCGACGTCGCCGACTCGGAGGGCCATCGGTTCGCTGCCGGGGATGCCGGGGGGCCGCCGCGGCGCGGTTTCGCGCGTCCACGCGCCTTCCTTCAGGAGCGCGTATTCCGATGTGCTCGCCGTCAGCATGCCGTACACGTGCCCTTCGGGATCCTGACCGAGTCGCAGTTGCGCGTTTTCCGTTTCCAACAGGGGCGCCGCGGCTTCTGTGGCGCTCTTGTCGTATTCGAAGCGACCGCCGGGACTTCTGTGGAAGAAGCCGATCGTCTTGGCGCCCTCGCGCTGGGTCTCGACCAGGCCCAACCACGCTTCGCCGGAGGGCGTCATCGCGCCGGTTACCTTGATCCCTCCGCCGGCGTTGATGTCGAGTTCATTGGCCGGCAGCAACTGGAACGGCTTTGCGCCGCCGGCTTCGCGCGGAACGTCGGCGATCTGCCAGCCGCCCTTTTCCGTATCGCGCAGCAGCACGAGCTGGTGGCCTTCGGCGGTGTATTGGAGCTGTTCTTCACCTGCGGCCGCGGGTGGCGCGCGGGTGATGCCGTAGGCCCAGGTTTCCGCTTCGTGTCGCGAGCTGGCGCCGGCGGAGACGGCGCCGAGGATCGTGACGTCTTCGGCCGGCGCCACCACGCCGGTGATCGACGCCGCCACCGCGGGAGCCGACACCGTGTTGGCGACTTCGACTTCCGTTTCCTGCGAGCTCGCCTGGTTGCCGGCGACGTCGAGGGCGCGCGCGCGAAGCATGTAGCGGCCATTTTCCAGGATTTCGCTGCGCAGCCGGTGGGTGTACGTATCGGCGCTCGTGGAGGATGCAACCGTCACTTCGCCTCCAGGGAGCGTCTTCCACGCCGCGCTGCCGGCACGGGCCCGTTCGAAGATCACAGCTGCCACGCCCGAGCCGGGTTCTCCATCTGGGAGGCGGGGATCGATGGCCGTCGCCTTGAGGGTGACATCGCCGCTCAAGGGCGAGCCGGACGGTTCCAGTGCGACCTTCTCGACTTCCGGCGGGGTGTTGTCCACCAGCCGGCCGCGCACCGGCAGTGAGACGAAGCTGAGACCTTCCCCGCCGGCCGGCACTACGCGGAAGTCGTCGCGACCGTTCGGCGCTTCGCTGGTTGTGGTGTCGAAGCAGGCCGCGGTCGCCGTGTCGGCACAGCTCGTTGGTTCGCTGTCGCTGGGCACTTCGGGTATCGGCTTCCAGGCATCGGTACCCGCGGGAGCCCATTCGAAGCGGATCGGTTGGATTTCGGCGCCTCGAGGGACTTCGGCGTGGAGCTTGATCACGCTGCGCAGCGGCGAGGCGGGGACGGCGAGCTTCACGACAGGCGATTCGCCCACGACGATCAGCCGTTCGATCGTTGGTGATTCATATTGGGTGTGCGTCGCCTCTTCGGTGATGAGGACGCGCAATTCATACGGCCCGTCCTGTGCGATTTCTTCTTCCGGGTGCAGGAACGCATATCGCTGGGTCGGGCTCTTCGTGCTTTCGATTTCCTGCCAGGTTGCGGTCCCGTCCGGCCGAATCTCGAACACGATCGATTCGATCGCCTCAGAGGCCAACGTCGTATTGAGCTTGAGGGTAATGATGGATTCGCCTATGAAGTCAGGCCCCGCCGGCTCCGTTTCCAGGACGACTTCCGGCTTGGATTGCAAGGACATCTGGGCAAGCAGCGCCGCCGGCGGCACGGCCAGGCTGGTGAGGGGAGAGTTGAGCTCCGACGGGCCGCCGCCGGAGCTCGGCTGCGTGCCCGATGCGGCCGCCGGACCATCCTGGCCCGAGGGCACACCAGCCTGCCCCGCGGGCACCGCGCCACTTAGCCCCGGCGGCAGCGAGGCGAGCGGCGAAGCGGCGGCCGGCGCGGGCGAGCTCGACGTGTCGGCCACAGCGGCGCTGGTCGCTCGCCGCGGCACCCGCGGTTGGGGCAGCCGCGATATGCGAGCGATCAGCCTTGGCCACTGCTCGCTGCCCAGCACCGGGCCGGACTGCATGGCGCTCGAGCTGAGCGGGGCGGCTGCCAGTTTGGCGCGCAAACCCCGAGAGTGGTTGCCGCGGACCTGAGTGCCCTCCAGCGCAGAGATCGTCCTGCCAAGCGCCGGCTCGGATCGCAGGCGGGCCTTCAGTTGGGGCTTGTTCATCAACTGGATCTCTTCGATCAGCGCGTTGCGGGCGCTCGGGCCGAAGAGCGGCTGAGTGCCCTGCTGGGGGTGACCCTGTGTTTGGCCCAGCAGACGCCACGCCTCGAGCAGCGGGCGCGGGTCGATTGGCCCGGCGCCCGCCGGTCGGACCTCGAAGAGCAAGCGCGCCCGTGAGCCATGCGAGCGGTCCGTCACGTTGCCGAGCACGATCCCGGGTGCGACCCATGCGCCCCTGCGCAGCCGCTCCAGTCGCATACCAGTGGACCGAGCCGCCTGCCCGTTCGGCGCCGTCGCCGAGCCGGTGGGTTGTGGTTGCGCCGCAACCTTGTAGCGCTTGAGGACCCGGCCGAGCCTGGCGTAGGTGTAGACGTCGCCGTAGGCGTCGCGCAGCTCTATGAAGCGACCCAGCTTTGTGCTACGCCCGATGCGGATGACCTCGGCGTTCTGAACGGCTACCACGGGCGTGCCCGGCGCGACTTCGATGTTTGCCCCGACGACGGTTGCTCGTGAAGCGCCGGTGGCGGAAGCGGCGGCCGCCGCCGGTGGCGGGGGGACTGCTGGAGTGCCTGCCGAGTGCTCCAGCCCGGCTCTCACCGATCGCGCGGCTGCGCGTCGCGGGGTGGTGGTCCACGCAGGCGTCGCGGTGAAGGCGCTTGCGCTCTGGACCGGCATGCGTCCGTCGACGATTGCCGCCAGGCCGCCGATGATCGACTGTGGAGTCTTCCCGAGTAGTCGGGCGCGCAGCAGCACCGATTCGACGTAGCCCGAGGAGTGGTTGTAGGCGTAGATTGCTCCGCGCAGATTGTGGGCGGAGCCGGCGGTTTGAAGGTAGCGTGCAGCCGCAAAGATCGCGTCGGCGGGGTTGTAGGGATCGCGCACGCCGGCGCCGTTTGCGTCCACGCCGTAGGCAGACCACTCTTCCGGCAGGAACTGCATCCACCCCTCCGCGCCGGCGCTCGAGACGCCGAGGTCGTAGCCGTAGTCGCTCTCGACTTCGTTGATGGCGGCCAGCACTTGCCAGGGGACTGTGTAGCGCTCGGCGGCGGCGAGGTAGATCGGCAGCAGGAAGGGCGGCGTGCGGTAGGTGTCGATGAAGAAGTCCAGCAGCTGGCTCGTGCCCGGCAGCATCAGGGCGGGCGAGGGTGTGAACGGTTCGAACGCGCTTGGATTGGGTGCAAGAGCCGGCGCTCGAGTGGGAAGCGATGAGGACCCGGTCTGCGATGCCGTGCCGCCCGATTCTCCAGCAAGAGGAGGCGTGGTCTTGGCGCGCCCTGTGGGCGGCCGGTACCCCGCTGCCGAGCTGGTCGGCTGTCGACTTTGTGAGACAACCTTCGGGGTGGATGTCGTTGTGATTGGCGGCTGCGAGGAGGGCGCGGTTGGGGTTGAGGTCGAAGTTGAGGCGCCGGCTTCGCCGCCGGCGGGCGTGGAGCCTTCGCCTTGCGTCGACGTGGAGAGGACCTGTCCGGATTCTGTCGCGACGATCGTCCATGCGCGGCTATCGGGCGGTGCGGCAGCGGCGATGATGCCTGCGATGACGAGCGCTGGAAGGAGGAACCTCCTCACGCGAGCACCGTCGTCATCTGAGATCTCACGAGTGTCTGGTTCATTGGCCGTTGGCATGACGAACCGTTCGCAGATCGCGCCACGCAGAAGAGCAGCCATCTTGTAGTCCTCGGGCGGCCTTGTGGTGAAGAAGCAGTTACTACGCGACGAGACGCACCTTGGTTGGCCAGTGCTTGCGGTTGAGCTCGAGGATCAGCAGCCCCGTGCGCCCCGCGAAGTGTCGTGGTCGAGCCTCGCTCACCACGTGTCCGTGCCGGAGGGCCTGCGCACCGATCGTGACCGGCCGGCGAACTCGAAAGCTCAAGTAGAGACTGAGATGACGCCCCTTGTGCAGCCGGGCCTTGACATCGAAGATTGCAGACGGCAGCTTCACACTGTGTGTCTGGGTGACAACAGCCGGCGGTGGCGGCGGTGGGGGCGGCGGCGGCGGTTCGAGTATCAGGGTCGGGGCTTCAATCTGGAGTTCCAGCGGCCGTTCTTCGAGGTCGTTGCCTTCCGGCGCGTCCGGCTTGGTTCCGTCGGTCAGTCGGTAGAGGTGGGGCGGCTGAGCTTCGGAGGACGAGACTACGCCGGAGTCTATGACCAGCGAGCCCGGAGTGGTGGCGGCCCAAGCGTCGTTAACGGCGTTCGCGGCGATCGCACTCACGTAGCCTTCGCGGTCGGCGGGCACGAGCGGCGGCTTGGGCAGGGAGCCTTTGTAGGTTGGGTCTTCGACGCGAAAGCGCGTCACGGTCGTGGTCCCGTCGCAGGCCGCCTGGGCGATGACCGGTTCATCGTCCGGTTTTGCGTTTGGGTCTTCCGCCGGCCCTTCCTTCTGGGGGAGCAGGCTCCCGCCCGCAAGCGCTTCGCCCGCGCCCGGGATGACCGCGATCGAGGACCACAGGAAGGAGTTGGCAGGTTCGACGGCTTTGAAGGCGGGGGGTGTGTAGGTGAAACGGCGTTCCGGTGTGCCCGCGCAGGTTGTGCTTGCCCCGGAGATCGATACCGGCACGAGCGGGGAGGGCGGCGCTGGGTGGCTGGGAGAGGCGGGCCGGGATTCGGCTCTAGACCAAACGCGCAGGCCCGCGGGGTTGCTGGCCACCCAGCCCTGGCCCGCGGCGTCGAAGTCGACCGCGACGAGGTCGGTCCGGTAGGGATCGTCAGCCTGTGGGCTCGTCGGCGGCGTGAACGGGACTGGCGAGAAAGCCCCTCCGCTCGAGACCCGCATCTCGGGTGGGGGCGCTTCGTCGTGTTCGGGCAGGATTTCGCTTTCCGATACGGGCGCGTAGCGTTCGGCCGTGGCGCTGACCGCCACGCCGAATGGGTTGCCTTGGAGGTCTTCGCGGGCGACCGCCGCGGTGTATTCGCCCTGGAGCCAGCTCAGCGGTGGGGGCGGAGACGCATCTTCGAGCTGTGTCCCGTTCCAGTGCGCGACGGTGCCGTAGGTGCCGAAGAACCAGCAGTCGTTCCAGGCCAAGCAGGAGGCCGAGGTGATCCCTCCAGGCCTGCGGTTTTTTTCGACGACCACCCTTGCCAGCGTTGTTTCCGGCAGTTCGAAGGACTCCCATTCGAGCGTTGCGCCGTCGAAGCGGCAGAGACGGCTCCAGCTCAGGTCGGTCGGGCCCCCAATGAGCCAGTAGTCGAGTTTGCCCGCCCACACGACCGTGTGGCCCGGGCAGACGTTGTAGCCCGGAAAGCCGGGACTTGGGTACCAGGAGGCGCCGTTGTAGAGCCAGACTCCGTAGGGATTGTTCGCATCCACCCCCGATCCTTGCCCCGTGTCGGTTGCCGCGAGCCCGCGGTTCCAAGCCCTGAAGGCCATCGAGGTCACCATGAGGGCGCATTGGCTCCCCGGTGGTTCTCCTTTGAAGGCTTGCGAGCACGTCTGGGCGGGCTGGGCGGAGGTCTCGACGGGTATGCCTTCGCTGCCGAAGGGGTACGGATTGACATCCACCCAGCATGGGCTGCCGGGCGAGGGGCCGGCGGGAGACGCGGTCGGGGGGCCTTCAACGCCCGCCGGCGTCGTGGTTGTCATGGTCGCGCTCTGCGTGCAGGCAATCGTCGGGCCGCCGTCGGCGGCCTTGGCCGTAGGGGCTCCGGCCAGAACGAGAATGAGGATGCTTGACGGCAGGACAAACCGCCCGAAGTGGCGGAGCATGGTGGACGATGCTACCCGGACGGCAGATCCCTGACATCGAGCGTTCACAGGAAGTTAACGATCGGCGCATGCCGAATATCTTTACCGGTCGGTAACACTTGACTAGGGTGCCGAGGGTTAGCCATCTTTATGCCTTCAGGAAAAATATGGACACCTTCAGCTCATCGGCTGCGCACTACAACCTCGGCCGCTGTGTCGGTACCTGGTCCCAGTGGCTCTGCCGCATAGTTCACGTTTACGCTGCGGCGACACGCGTTTCACAGCGGCGTAACGAAGTTCACTAATAAGACACAAGGATCTTTACCGGGCGGCAACAACGGCCTCCGCTCCAACTGAATAATTGGGCCTATGCCTGGGAAGCTTCGCGGCCAGGGCGAGCGTCTTGCTCGTCACTGGTGTCGTGCACTGAGAGGCGGACGACCGTGTACCAGTTCGGAGCCACTAGGTCAGTGATCATCGTTATCCTCGACTCCAGCAAGGGGAAGAAATATATGGACATCGCAGCTCGGAAGCGATTCATCTTGGGCCCGCTTGTTGTACTGCTGCTCGGGCTCAGTGCGGTCTGTTGCATGGTCTTTGCGGATACGAGCTCCGCGGCGGTGCCGGCAGGCATCGATTGCCAGTCCTCCGACGGCAAGATCAGCGGACGTGGCTCTACATATCAGAACGTCTTGCTGAAAGAATACGCCAAAGTCTACGGCGAAGAGTTCTGCGGCAACGTCGCGGAACAATACTCAGGAGACCCGGCCGGCAGCAATATGGTCGCCTATAACTACGCGAAGGCCGTTTCAGCGAGCCTCACCGGCTCGGGCAACGGCATCAAGGCCGCGAACTGTCGCACAGACGCGTTCGCGGGCTCGGATACTCCCTACAGCGAGAAACAGCTGACGGAACTTGATGGAACTCCGGGTGCGGCGGGCATCGGCGGATGTAGCCTTCCTTCCGGCTTTGAACCGCCGTTCACGCCCAACACGGCGCCGTTCCCCAACGCCAACGACATCACGGCCCCCGTTATGGCGTTGCCGGTCGGCGGCTCCGCTGTGACGGTTGCGGTGCACCTCACAGGGGGAACCGGAGGCAGCTGCCCAACGGGCACGGTGCCGACGACCCTGAAGTTCACCCCGCAGGAGGTTTCGCGTCTCTACGGTGGTGACATTACGAGCTGGAACGACGCCGAACTCGTCGCGACCAACTCGTCGCTGTCGAACTGCACGGGCCCGGTCACGCGCGTCGTGCGCGAGGACTCATCCGGGACTACGAACATCCTGAAGCAGTACCTGATCCGCGTGGACAACGAACGGACCGGTTCGGCCTGCGGCGTGATATCAAGCGTCATCCAGAAGTGGGAAGCGTACTTCACGACCAACACAGAATGGCCCGGTAAGCAAAAAGTCGGTGAAGAAGGCACCTGCAGCCCGATCACCACGGGGGCTTTGAGCGGTGGCGGAGAATTGCTCGCAAAGCTCAAAGAAACGGCGGGCGGCGTCGGGTACATCGACCTCGCCGAAGCTGTGGGCCAGGCGGGGATTGTACTCGCGAGCGTCAACAACGCGACAGGGACCAAATTCGAAGCGCCGAGCATTGGCGGCGGACCGGCCAACTGCCTGTACACCGCGCTGCCTGCCCCTCCGGGCACCACAGCCGCGGAAGCTGTCGGGCTGAACCTCGAAGATAACTGGAGCAACAACAACGAAACGAACCCAGGCAGTCCCGCCAACCACGAGAACGCCACGGATCTGGGCAGCAAGTACCCGATCTGCGGACTCACGTTCGACATGGTCTACACGGGCCTGAACAGCAACAACGGCGAAGGAAAGAGCGCCATCAGTAGGCTCACGGCCGACCAGCGGCGGACGATCTACTCGTTCTTCACGTTCATCCTCTCCTCGGCTGGGCAAGAAGTCCCTGGGAAGATCCACTACGCGCCACTGCCGGCGAGCTGGCTGCCAAAGCTCGCGGAAGGGTTCCAGGCAAACTTCTAGACGCGAACGTCTAGGAGAATACGCAGGCGATCCATAACAATGGATCTGCAAGGGGGGAGCCGGCTAAGTCGGCTCCCCCCTCTTATGTGTCTAAAATGTGAACATTCCTCCATGCTGAACGTTCTCTACGCGCATCTCATGTATCTAAAACGTGAACGTTCTCCGCGATGGCTTCCCTTTTGACAGGCGCTCTGGTAGAAAAGGATCCGGTGAGCCACGATGGCTTCCCTTTTGACGAACGCTCTTGGTAGAAAAGGACGCGGTGAATCGGTGAATATAAGAATGAGCATCAACCTGTTGCGCTATAGCCCTCGTGCCCTGGGGCTGGCGGTCGTGGCGACGTGTCTCGGCATGTTCGCCGCGAGCGCCGCGAGCGCCGCAACCTTTGTCGTTCACAAAACCGCGGAACTCGAAACGGCGGTCGCCTCAGCCAACGCAAACGGTGAAGCGAACACGATCGAGCTCATGGCGGGCGCCTTGGCCGAAACCTACCAACCGAGCAAGACGTTGATCTTCACCAACACGGCCGGCACGCAGACCCTGGCTGGGCCGGTGGGCAAAATCGGTGAAGATACGCCTGGCGTCACGCTCAGCGGCAACAACGTCAAAGAAGTAACAGGAGTCTCTGAAAAAGAACTGATCATCGTCAAGGCGGGCGTGACGGTCGCGCTCAAGCATGTCCTTGTAACCAGTGGTGGTGGCGGAGGGAACTCCGGGATCGTAGACGAAGAAGGAGGGACTTTGGATGTCGAAAACGCGACGATCTCCGGCAACACCGGCAGCCAGATCTTCGTTCAGAGTAACGCGACCGCCAATCTCACCGACTCGACGCTCTCCAACGGCCTCGAATTCGGTCTTATCGACGAAGGCACGGCGAACCTGCAGAACGTGACGGTGGTGCATAACAAAGAGAGCGGCATCGGGGCCGGTGCAGGCACGTTGAACCTGACGAACACGATCGTTGCCCTCAACGGCGCTCCGCAGTGCGGAAGTCTTACCGGTGGTATAACGAACGATCACAGCCTTGCCTCCGATGCCAGTTGTGGTGGCGAAGCGGCGTTGCAGAACAAGACACCGTTGCTAACGGCATTGGGCAACGATGGCGGCTCCACGACGCTCTACTCGGAGAAGGTGGGCAGCCCGACGATCGATGCGGGCGATGCGGCTAAATGCCCGGCGACCGATCAGCGCGGCTATCCACGTCCTTACGCAGGGGGTACTGGGTGTGACATCGGGTCTGACGAGTACAGTCCGACGCCGCCCACCATCAAAGTGCCCGCGGAAATAGTCACTCCCGCCACGAGCTCGTCGGGCGCGGAAGTTACGTATAGCGTCGAAGCGACCGATCCCGGCTCGCTGGTCAAGAAATTGGAATGCGCGCCCGCATCGGGCTCTACCTTCCCGACCGGCACTACCAGTGTCGAATGCACGGCCGTGGACGGCCACGAAAATACCGCTAAAGCGTCCTTCAACGTCACGGTCAAAGCGGCAGGGTGTGCGGCTAGCCCGGTGATTGGTACGCAGCCTTCGAATCAGACGGTCACGGAACCTGCTTCGGCTAGTTTCACGATCAAAGAGGGTACGGTCCCCGCGAACTGTGCGGCCGCGACGGTCCAGTGGGAAGTCTCTACTAATGGTGGTACGAGCTTCGCGCCGATCACGGGTGCGACGAGCGCTACGTACACGATCAATCCGACGCACGCGAGTGAATCGGGTGATGAGTTGCGTGCTGTTCTCACGAACGGTCACGGTTCCACTACCTCTACGCCCGCGACTCTGACGGTCAATGCGGCGGCGTGTGCGGCTAGCCCGGTGATTGAGACGCAGCCTTCGAATCAGACGGTCACGGAACCTGCTTCGGCTAGTTTCACGATCAAAGAGGGTACGGTCCCCGCGAACTGTGCGGTCGCGACGGTCCAGTGGGAACTCTCTACCAACGGTGGTACGAGCTTCTCACCGATCACGGGTGCGACGAGCGCTACGTACACGATCAATCCGACGCACGCGAGTGAATCGGGTGATCAGTTGCGCGCCGTCCTCACAAACGCTCACGGTAAAACCACAAGTACTGCCGCGACGCTCACAGTCAACGCGGCGGTGGTGGCCTGTGCGGCGAGCCCGGCGATTGGGACGCAGCCCTCGAATCAGACGGTCACGGAACCTGCTGCGGCGAGTTTCACGATCAAAGAGGGCACGGTCCCCGTGAACTGTGCGGCCGCGACGGTCCAGTGGGAACTATCGACCAACGGTGGTACGAGCTTCGCGCCGATCACGGGTGCGACGAGCGCGACGTACACGATCAATCCGACTCACGCGAGCGAAACGGGTGATCAGCTACGCGCCGTCCTCACGAACGCTCACGGTAAAACCACAAGTACTGCCGCGACGCTCACAGTCAACGCTGCGGTGGTGGCCTGTGCGGCTAGCCCAGCGATTGGGACGCAGCCCTCGAACCAGACGGTCACGCAGCCCGCTGCGGCGAGCTTTATGATCAAAGAGGGTGCGGTCCCGACGAATTGTTCGGCTGCGACGGTCCAGTGGGAAGTTTCTACAAACGGTGGTACGAGCTTCTCACCGGTTACGGGTGCGACGAGCGCGACATACACGATCAACCCGACCCACACGAATGAATCGGGTGATCAGTTGCGTGCTGTTCTCACGAACGGTCACGGCTCCACTACCAGCACGTCCGCGACGCTCACAGTCAACGCGGCGGTGGTGGCCTGTGCGGCGAGCCCGGCGATCGGTACGCAACCCTCGAACCAGACGGTCACGGAACCCGCGAGCGCCAGCTTCACGATCAAAGAGGGTACGGTCCCCGTGAACTGTGCGGCCGCCACGATCCAGTGGGAAGTTTCCACTAACGGTGGTACGAGCTTCGCGCCCATCACGGGTGCGACGAGCGCGACGTACACGATCAACCCGACCCACACAAGCGAATCGGGTCACGAGTTGCGTGCTGTTCTCACGAACGCTCACGGCTCCACTACCAGCACGTCCGCGACACTCACGGTCAACGTGGCAGCCACATCACCAGAAGCGGCAATACACCAGCTTCTGCAGGAAGTCAGCTCGTCAGCGATTCCAAACGGCATCCGCCACAAGCTCGCGTGTCTGTTGAGCGATGCGTTGCACGGCCTTGGTGGGCTGAGCGGTTATGGACATTTGAGTGGCTATGGGCATTTGAAATGTGGCACGGGCCTTATTTCGTCGCGAGCGGCAACGGCGAAGGCCGATCGGCGGAAAAGCATGCAACCCGATGCCTGTGAGGACCTTCAACAGTTCGTCGACGTGATCGGAAACGACCAGCACAGGCGTAAGCCGAAGATTCCGGCGAAGCTCGGGACGGCCTGGACCCAGGCAGCCAACGGTATAGAGGCTTCGCTGGGCTGTATGCGGGATGGACGACAGTCTTCCAGCAAACCCAGCCAGCCTGTCCACGGGCAGCACCGTGGACACCGTTCCGGCGGCCGGTGAGTAGAAACCTGGCAGGCTCGCGGCCCCGCCGACGACGGGGGTTGCGCTAAATGTCGAGTCTGCGCCCGCGGAGTCGCTCTGAGGCCTTGCGGCTGGCATCGGCGGCGGTGGTGCTGGTCGCCGCGGTGGTGCTGGTGGTTGTCCTGACCGGGAACAGTGGCCATGGGTCGCACAGCTCGGCGCCGCTCAGCCACAGCAGCCACTCGCAAGTCAACGTAGTCCCTTCTCACACCGGGGACGCAGCTGTGACGCGTTCGCTGCGGCACGGAATTATGGTTGTGGCGATCGACCAACCGCCATCGGGCGTATTCGCGGAACAGAACGCCTCAATTGCGCAGGGAGCCGCCATCGCGAGCGACGAGCTCAACGCCGCGGGCGGACTTGCTCGGCATGTTCAGATCAAGCTCGTGTCTCAGGACCTGGACGATCTATCTCCCGCCGCGGTGGAGGCCCGTCTGCGCTCCGAGGCCGCCGTCGCCCTGATCCTGCCGTGTGACACGGATTCGCAACTGAGCCTCGCCGCGGGTGCCGCCCGGTATGGAACGCTTATGTTCGCCCCGTGCAACCTGGACCCGACGGCTGCAGAACGCTACCCGACCTATTGGCCGATCGGGATGTCCACGAACGAAGAAATGGCCGGGCTGACGAGCTATATGCGCACGATCGGTTACGGAAGCGCCTTCATCGTCACCGCTCCGGGCAGCCGTTATGTCCAGCTCGCTACAGAAGACTTCCGTACCGCCGCGCAACGCGAGGGTATACGGATAGTCGGCAGCACTTCGATCGCCATGACAACGAGCGATTTCTCAGGCGTGGCGCACGCCATCGAAGCTGCCGGCGCGCGACAGTCGATCGTCTTCACCGCGCTTCCGCCGCCATTGGTGAACCAGCTGGCGGCCGGCCTGAAGGCACAGGGTCTACGTCAAAGCGTGCTGGGCGCGTCGGTCATGGATACGGGACTCATCCTCAAAGACGACGCGAGTGCGCTCGACGGTGCGGTCTTCCCGTCATACGGCTTCCCGCGTGAAACTCAGGCGGGACACCACTTCCTCGCCACCTACAAGAAACTGTTCGGCAATGAACCGGTGGGCAGCTTTCCCGGTCTCGGGTTCGAAACAATCCGGGTGCTCGAGGCCGCCGTGCACCAAGCACACTCGGCCGAGCCAAACGCAATCGAGCAGGCGCTTTCCCGGGGCCTCGCTCTTGAAGGGGTAGCGCTGGCGGAACGTCGCTATCAGGCGGGCGCAGATCACAACCCAATAGGTCCTGTGTCTGTGGAAAAGGACTTCTTGGGCCATTTCGAACAGGTCCTCGCCACCACGCCCTGAGATGGCGAGGAGATGAGCGGCAGCGGCGCGCGAATCGTGCCGCGCTGGCCTGATCATTTCCTCCGGAGGAAGTGATCAGTAGACAGAGAGCACGTGCGTCGTGGCGCGCGCGTCGCGATCGTTCATGTAGCGGTACGTGCCCTTGGGGAGATGGAGTCCCCATATGGCCACGCCCGGAATCTTCGCTTTCGTAGCCGAGTCTACGCTCGGACCGGTGAGGTGGAAATCTGCTCCCGCGGCGTTGACCGTGACGAATATCGAGTACCAGCCACTGCGCAAGCGGGTGACGGTGTGACCGCCCGAGTCGGTCAAGGTTACCTGGCCCGTGGTGCTGACTGTCGCGAGGAGTTTGTTGCTGGGGGCAGGCGCCGTCGGGGTAGACGCTGTCGGGGCAGGCGCCTCTGCTGTCTTTGCGGAGACCGTCTGCTTTGCGGCGCCGGACGCTCCGCCGCACCCCCCGGCGGCGAGGGCGACCGCCGTTCCCGCGATGGCCAGGGTCGCCCGGCTGGTCATGTAGCAGGTGGGGCGGTTCACGGTCAGTCGGCGTCGTCGGCGCCCATGGACGGACCGTCGACATCCCCAACGCCGACAGCTTCGCGCAGGACTACCGGTGGCACGTGGCCGTTGACGCCCTGCACCAGCGGCGCTCGCCACGGGAGCACAGCCTCGAGGAATGCATCCAGTGCCGGTCCGCTCAACGTCTCGGCGTCGAGCAGCGTGTTTGCAAGCTCCTCCAGGATCGCCCTGTTCATCTCGATGATCTGCTTAGCGGTGTCCTCCGCGTCGTGGGTCAGCCGCCGCGTCTCGCTGTCCACCAGTTCGTGCGTCGCCGCGGCGACGTTCGATGTTTTCGCCAGGTCGCGGGCGATGAAGATCTCGCCGGGTTTCTCGCCCACGGTCACGGGTCCGATCGCCTCGCTCATGCCCCAGACCGAGACCATCGCATGGGCGGTCTTCGTCGCTTCGTCGAGATCGTTCTCCCCTCCGGTGGAGAGCATGCCGAAGACGTAGTCCTCGGCTGCCACCCCGGCCATGGTTGTGACCAGATTCTTCGTCAGGTCGAGGTGCGTCAGCATGAGCTTGTCTTCGCTGGAGTAAACGGTCGCGCCGCCGCGCCCGCGGGCGCGCGACACGACCGAGAGCTTCTGCAGCGCCGCCGAGTTGCCGATCGCGCGGGCGACGATCGCATGTCCGGACTCGTGCACGGCGATTCGCCAGACCTCATCCCGTGAGAGCACGTGGCTCTTGCGTGCGGGCCCGGACAAGACCCGGTCGATAGCCTCCTCCAGCTCTTCCTGCTCGATCAGCTGCTTGCCGGCACGCACCGTGAGCAGCGCGGCCTCATTGATGATGTTCGCGAGGTCCGCGCCCGTGAAGCCAGGCGTCTGCTGGGCGATGCGCATCAGGTCGGCATGGGGCGAGATCGGACTCCTGCTGGCGTGCAGTCCCAGGATCTCAGCGCGTCCGTGCACGTCTGGGACGTCGACGACGACCTGCCGGTCAAAGCGGCCTGGTCGCAGCAGCGCGTTGTCGAGGATGTCCGGCCGGTTGGTCGCGGCCATGATCACGATGCCGGACTCTGCCCCGAACCCGTCCATCTCGACGAGGATCTGGTTGAGCGTCTGCTCGCGCTCGTCGTTGCCCTGTCCCATGCCCGCGCCTCGCTGGCGGCCGATGGCGTCGAGCTCGTCGATGAAGATGATGGCCGGCGCCGCCTCGCGCGCCTGACGGAAGAGGTCGCGCACGCGGGCGGCGCCCACGCCGACCAGCGACTCGACAAACTCCGAGCCGGAGAGGGAGAAGAAGTTGGCCTGTGCCTCGCCGGCGACGGCCCGTGCGAGCAGCGTCTTCCCCGTGCCAGGGGGTCCCGTGAGGATCACTCCCTTGGGCGCCTTGGCGCCGAGGTGGGCGTAGCGTCCCGGGTTCTCGAGGTAGTCGCAGACCTCGCCCAGCTCGACCAGCGCCTCGGGGGCGCCGGCCACGTCGGCGAACGTCGTCCGGCCCTCACCGGCCTTCTGCCCGCTCCCGGTCCATTTCGAGAACGTCGCAAAGGCCGCGCCCTGCTCTCGCACGAGCGTCATGAAGAAAGCGAACAGCGTGACGAGGATCAGGATCGGCAGCAGGAACTGGACGGTCGCGTGCAGGATCGCCTTGCCCGACTGCGGGTTGACGGTGGTGGGCACGTGCTCGCGCTGAAGCAGAGCGATCAGCGTGCCCGTGTAGGAGTCCGAATGCGGGTACGTCGCCCATAGCGATTGGTCGCTGTTGGTGCGCAGTTCCAGCTGCGAGTCCTGATCCAGCAGTGTCGCCTGTGTCACGCGTCCTCGGGAGATCAGTTCGGTGGCGTTGGTGAGCGTGGTCTCCTGTCCGCCCGCGTGCGGCCCGATGATCGACAGGCCGACGAAGAAGAGGACCACCAGTAGGACCGCCGTCGCCGCCAGGCCGGACAGCAGCGGGCTCTCTGTGAGCACCCCCCACACGATCGCGGCCCCGCGGCGCAGCCCAGCAAAACGCGACCTCTTAAAGGCGGAGGCCGTGGCTGCTGCGCTAGTTGTGGAGGTGTTTGTACGCGAACTCGTCATGGCCGACTTAAAAGTAGAAAGTAGATGGCTGGGAAACAGGAAGGCACGGGCGTGGCGCTGCGCTTGGCAGCGACCTTCACGCCCAGGTTCGGGCATTCTCAGGCATCGAGCCGTGCCAGAAGTAAATGACCTGTGAACGAGCGATGCTGACGGCGACAGCGATCGGCGAGGCCCCCGACGCTCAACAGCGCATCCGCCACGAGCCACTTCAATCGACCCATCCCCGACACAGGGGAAAGCTCCAAATCGGATGGGGTGCCACTAAATGTTAACAGAATGTGTTAACAGAATGTCATACCGAGAGGACGCTCGTGAATAGAATGTCATCGCGGGCAAACGTGACTATGCGGTAAACGGTCGTGACCATGCCGTAAACGGCCTTGCTTTGCGCCGCGGGAGCTTGCTAATTTCGATCCCGTTCTACGGCGAGCAGCGGTTGTGCCTTGCTTGGCAACAGATTGGCCCTGCCGCACTCGGCGATTTCTGATCGTATAAGCTGTCACGACCTGTACTGGAGGAATTTGATGAGTCATGCATGGCTTGGGCGTTTGCGGCGCTATACCGCTGTGCTGGCGTTGGCCGCGACGGCATCGTTCTTGATGCTGGCAGGCGAGGCGAACGCCGCAACCTTTGTCGTTCACAACGCCGCGGAACTGGAATCTGCGGTCACCACGGCCAACGGGAACAAAGAAGCGAACACGATCGAACTCACGGCCGGCGCCTACAGCCCGACCAAAACATTGGTCTTCACCAACACGAGCGGAACGCAAACGCTGGCGGGGCCGGCGGGCAAACTCGGTGAAGACACGCCTAGTGCCACGCTCAGCGGAAGCGCCGTCTTGCCAGATCCACCGGTATCAGAAAAAGAACTGATCATCGTCGACGCGGGCGTGAAAGTTACGCTTACGCACCTCATTGTCACCAATGGTGGTTCTGACGAAGGGAACGCCGCGATCGATGACCTGGGGACTCTGGGTGTCGAAAACTCGACGATCTCCGGCAACACCGGCAGCCAGATCTTTGTTGAGAGTGGCGCGACCGCTGATCTGACTAACTCGACGCTCGCCAACGGCCTCGCAGCCGGTCTTATCGATGAAGGTACGGCGAGCCTGCAGAACGTGACGGTCGTGGATAACAAAGAAAGCGGCATCGCCGGCACAGGCACGGTGAGCCTAACGAACACGATCGTCGCTCTCAATAAAGGCTCCGTGCAGTGTGGAATCAGCCCCATCACGAACATCACGAACGATCACAGCCTTGCCTCCGATGCCAGCTGTGGTGGCGAAGCGGCGTTGCAGAACAAGACACCGTTGCTGACGGCATTGGGCAACGATGGCGGTTCCACGACGCTCTTCTCGGAGAAGGCGGGCAGCCCGACGATCGATGCGGGCGATGCGGCTAAATGTCCGGCGACCGATCAGCGCGGCTATCCGCGTCCCTATGTGGGGGGCACTGGGTGTGACATCGGATCTGACGAGTACAGTCCGACGCCGCCGACCATCATAGTGCCCGCGGAAATAGTCACTCCTACCACGGGCACCGGAGCGGTGGTCACCTACAGCGTCGAAGCGAGCGACCCTGGCTCGCTGGTCAAGAAATTGGAATGCGCGCCTGCATCGGGCTCGACGTTCAAAAACGGCACGACCAAAGTCGAATGCACCGCTGTGGACGGTCATGAAAACACGGCGAAAGCGTCCTTCAACGTGAAGGTGACTACTCTAAAGCACACTCTCACGGTGACGGCCAGCGGCGAAGGCACCGTGACCTCTACACCCGCGGGCATCGAATGCGGGCAGGGCCACACCCTATGTAGTGCTGAATTCGAAGAAGTGGAAGTCAAATTGACGCCCACGGCGGCAGCCGGTTATTCCGTATTGTGGAGCGGAGCCTGCTCGGGCACTGGATCATGCTCATTCAATCCGATGAGTGCGAACGAGGCGGTCACGGCCACCTTCAGCTCGGTGCCGGTGAACACCGCACTGCCGGTCATCAGCGGCACGCCGTACAGCGGCCTGACGCTGAAAACGACCACCGGCAGTTGGACGGCGTCGCCGACCTCCTACACCTACCAATGGGAGGACTGCAACTCCTCGGGCACATCGTGCACCAGCATCGAAGGCGCGACGGGCACCGAATACACGCTGACGGGCGCCGACATCGGACACACGGTCCGCGTCGTGGTCATTGCGCACAACGCGAGTGGTGCGTCAGCAGCGGTCGAATCGGCCGCCACCGCGGTCGTGACGGCGTCCGAGAGCGATGAAGTCCACGGCGAAGTGCCGTTCGAACAGAAGTTGACCAGCAATTGCCATGTCAACCTGGGTAAGTTCTACGCGGGCGTCGCAGAAAAGCAAACGCACGAAGGCGAATGCTCGGTGGTCGCCACCAGCACGGCCGCGGAAAGCCAGCTTACGGCTGAAGACCAGGAAACCGGCAATCACGAGGGACATCTCGTCCACTACGACAGTAGTGACGCAAACAGGGAGTTCTACCTGGACGATCCGCTTGAAGCAGACGCGGTCGATCATGAAACAGGCAACGTATTCCCCGGACCCGGAACGGGCGCTCCGTTCGCACCGTTGACAAGCAAGGTCACGCTGCTGAGCTGGGCGGACCCGATCAACCTCGATCCGGTAACGGTGACGTTCAGGCAGTACATCCTTGAACACGAACGCCTGAACACGGGCACGTACAGCAAGGTGATAACGCTGACCCTGTCAACCACGACACCGTAACTGTTGGTCGCTCATTAAAAGCAGGGATGCTTGATCTGTACGATCCAACAAGCACGATGGAACTGGACTGCCGCCGCGATCGTTTTGATCGCGGCGGCAGTCTTCTGCCTACCCGCTGCGGCGAGCGCCGCGAGCGTGGAGCTGTGGGCCTGCCACGGCCCGCAGGAAGAAGCGCTGGGCACCGGGCCGTTCGAATCCACGACCGGTGGCGACGGTCGCACGGCGACGTATGGCGACGGCTGCAAAGAAGGGGGAGACCATACGGGCGGTCTGATCGCCACGTTCTCCGACCCCGACCCCGCGGGCAGGTCGCTCGCACTGTGGCAGCTGAACGTGCCCTCGGGCGTGGCGCTCGAATCGCTACGCATCAAACGTGAAACGACCGGCTTCGGCGGCGCACCCGTGAGCGGCAGCCCACAGATATATGAAGTTTCGACCTCGAGCGGGTCGAGCGGGGTCGTGGAGTCCGCCGCGCTCGACCAATCCAGCGATGCGCCGCTCGACGGGGAACTGGTGGCGCCGTCGGTCAACGGGCCGTCATCGGTCAGCGGCCGGTACGTGAGCGCGAGCGTGAGCTGCGCGCTTGGCGGCGGCGAACGCTGCGCCGCTGACCCAAACGGCACCGTGGGCGTCGAGGTCTCCTCGATCGTGCTGGGCGTGCGCGACGAAAGCCCGCCCTCCGGTTCGGTCGAAGGGGTACAGAGCCCGCTCGAACCCGGCGAAGCGCTGGAGCTCTCGCTGAACGACGTGAGCGACGCCGGTCTCGGGCTCGCGAACGCCGAAGCCCTGATCGACGGCCACGAAGTCGCGTTCGTGCGGCTCGGCAGTGGCGCCTGTCCCGAACGTCCAGCTTCGAGCGCCACGATCGACCTGCCGCTCGGCAACGACGGGTGTCCGAACAACGTCTCGAACGTCGCGCTGCGGGTCCCCGTTGGCGGGATCGGCACGCACAGTCTGCAGGTGCGCGTGACTGACGCCGCAGGCACGACAACCACGATCGAGGAACGGACGATCGACGTGCAGGACCCTCCGCAGTCCGGCCCGAGCACCGTCACGATCGCGGTCGGCAACCAGGGCTCCTCCAGCGGCAGTTCCGCCGCCGGCGGCGTGCTGGGATCCTTCTCCAGCTCCACCCCGGGCGGCAAGCCCGCCGCCTGCCAGCTGCCCGAGCTTTCGATGAAGCTCACCTCCAAGCCTCTGCGCTGGGGGAAGATCGACAAGCGTCGCGTGCCGGTGTTGCGATCCCGGCATCGTTACGTGTACAGGGGACGGCTCACGTGCGTGGTGGACAACCACCGCGTATCCGCGCCGACGGGGATCGTCCTGCGGGTGCTGTACAAGATCGGGCGGCACATCTACTACGCCTCCGGCAGGGGCACGATGACCGTGCACAGGGGCCAGCTGCAGGCGATCCTCGGCTACGTCAGCTCGCGCACGATCATCTTCCGCTACAAGCCGGGCAACGGTGAATTCGCGCAGGTCAATATCCCGATCGAGATCGCGCACGGGCATCCAAGCGGCGCCCCCATCCGAAGAAAAAGTGGGGAGTCGGGGCGATGATCGGCGCGTACGAGCCGACGACGGATGCCTCGGCGGGCATACCAGTTCACGCACGATCGCCTTCCGCTACGGTGCTGTCGACGGTGAGTTCGTGCGGGTGAAGATCCCAATTGAGATCGCGCCCACGCATCCGAGGCGCGGGAGGGCGCGGGCGATAAACGCGCCCTGGCCGGATCGCTGGGTGCTTGCCGCCGTAGTGGTCATGGCGATTTTCTCCGGCGCGAACGTCGCGCATGCGGAAGAACCCACCGTGGGCGGCACGGTGGAAAGCACGCTCGCCCTCTCACTGGGCGAATCGAGCCGCTTTGCGCGGGTGAGCGCCGGTCAGAGGCGGAGCGTGTATGACGCGACGATTCCCGTGGAAGTGACCGCCACCGACGCGCCGGTCAGACTGAGTCTCGCCGATGGCGAAGCGATCTCCGGTGCCCGCCGCGGGCACCTGGTGCGAGGGCGCTCGAGCCTCGCGATCGCGCTGCAGGCCGCAGCTGGTCGCGGCCGCTTCCGCTCGCTCGACGGGAGCGTGGACCCAGTGCTCGAGCAGTGGGGCGAACCTGTTTCGCTGGAAGGAGCCACGATCCGGCTGCGCCAGATGGTGCGCGGCGCCCACCACCCGCCCATTGACGACTACTACAAGCTTCTGCTGGTGACCGTCACCGCCGCGGGACCGTGACGCGCGCGGCGCGATGATCGACAGGCCGAGGACACAGATCCCCCAACCATGAGAGAGGAAGCAGCGATCATGAGATTTCACAACATCAGGCGATTGACGCTCGTCATGACGGTCACGATGCTCACTCTCGCCAGCGCAAGCCTCGCGGCGGGCGGCGGCCTATCGGTCTCGCCCGGCATCTTCGAGCACGTCGCCAACCGCGGCAGTGTCGGCTCGATCAAGATCTCGAACACCACCGGCACGTCGATGGCGGTGAGCGTCGTGCTGCGGCCGTGGCTGCAGGGGAGCAGCGGCGAAGTGTCGCCCAACCGCCGCGCCACGCTGTCCGAAGTGCGCCTCAGCGCGAGCTCCTTCACGCTGGGCGCCGGCTCCTCGCGCACGGTCGGCGTGTCGCTGACGCGCATCCCTTCCGGCCACTCCCGGTACGGCGCGATCGAAGTCGCGGGCACGCCGCCCGGCCACGCCGTGAAAGGGATCAAGCTCGTCTACCGCTTGGTCTCGAGCCTGCGCTTGGACCCGCCTATAGGTGCGCAGTCCTTCCACGCGCGCGCGGGCGGCCTGATCGAGCAGGGCAGCGTACGGCACGGCACGCTGCTGCTGGCTGTGAGCAACACCGGCAACACGATCGTCCCGATCGGCGGCACGGCGCTGATCAGCGGGCAGGGGCGCTCGCTCCGCGCCACTGCTAGGACGAAGGCGATCGTGCCGGGACAGACCGTGAACGTGCCGCTTGCCGAACTGTTGGGCTCGTTGTCCGCCGGCCGCTACACCGTCACGGTCAGCCTCTCCCAGGGTGGCCACGGCCTCGGGACGGTCACGCGCACGATCGCCCTGCGGTAGCCCATCGGGGGTCCAGGCTCCACACCGCCGTCGCCCGGGGGCGGACAGGTCGGGCTGCTGCTACTCTCGCCGCTGATCAAGAAAGGCGGGGCCTGGTGCAGGAAACGTACAACCACTTCTCGCTCTTGGCCACGATCGAGGAAGTATTCGGGCTGGGCAAGCTCGGGTATACGGCAGGCGCGGGAGTGAAGCCTTTCAACGCTTCGTTGTTTTAGGGCAGGTAGAAGATACTCGAGCTGAGAAAGCTCTCACGAGCGGTTGGCGTATTTCTTAAGGAACACTTGTGTAATTGAGGCATGCTTGGCGCAGCCGCGAGCCCGGTCTCCGCAAATAGCTGCGCTACATCCACCCATCGCTCGGTTATGCACATGACGACGAGCTGAAGCGATGGCGCCACGCACGCTGGTCACTTAACCACCCGAGACGCTTGCGGTCGACCTGGTCGGCGAGCGCGGTCTTGGAGTGGGGCTGAGTCTCTCGCCATGGATGGTGGCGTTTGCGGTGAGCGTACCGCTGGCGTTTGCGTATCTGGTGTTGGATCTGCCCAGCGGGGATCTCGCGGCCGCGACCTACCGTGGCGACCTGTTCGCCCGTTTCGGGTTCACGCTGTGGGACAGCGGCTGGTATGGCGGGTGGGCGTGGTTCGCGTCGCCATGACGCGTCGTGGCGCCCCCGTCCGCTCGGTCTGGCCTTTGCGGCGGCGGCGCTAGCGCCGGTCCTGCTGTTTGCGGTGCTGTTCCCCGAAGGCGGCTGGGAGCTGTTCGAACCGTTACTGTTCTGGCCTATCCTGGCTGGAGTGGTGTTGGTCGCACTGGTGCTTTGGCGCGTCGGTGGCGGACTTGCGCCGCCGACGCGGCGGATGCTGACATTGGGCACCTTGCTCTATGCGCTGGTGGACGGAGGTCCGCGCACGCCGAGCCGGCGTCCTGCGCGTCGCCATCGACGATGGGCGGCTTGGCGTCATCGAAGGATGAGCGGCTCGGCATTGTCGGAGGATGAGCGGCTCGGCGTTGTCGAGGAGCGAGTTCGCTCGATATGGTCCGTGCTCGTTCTCACGCGGCCGGCGCTGCGGCTGTTGGCTGGGCGGGTGGCCTCTCGGTGGGTGAGATGAGCGAGACGCTTTCGGGGAGATGCAGCGGGTCAGAGACGGCGGCGCCGAACCCAGGGCCGCCAGGACACAGAGCTCGCAGCCACATCCCGCCGCCTGGCGAGCTGAGCGGCGCGGCGTCAAGCTCCCATTGACCTGCCGAGCTGGTTGTGGCTTGGCCAAGCGTTCGCTCGCTGACGATTTCTCCTCTGTGGCTCACAGTCCGCGCCTGGACTTGGACCGGTGCGCCGCTGAGCGGGGTGCCGTCGAGCAATTCAAGGACACCCGAGAGTGCTTGGGTTTGGCTGGCAGGCGCGCTGACTGGTGCTGCTGTGCCGCTGGGCTCCGTTGTGGTCTGCGTTTCGGGCACGACTGCCGGCGTGGTGAGAGTCAGGGTTGCTCTGGTTGGATTCGGCGTCAGTCTTTGCACGCCGGTGCGGATCGCCGGCAGCTCGCCGTAGAGCACGTTGCCGGGACATTCGGTGGCGTCGCCGTCGCGATGACCGGCGATGCGCGGCAATGACACGCGGGCGTTGGCGGGGAAGCGGCTGTAGGAGGCTCCGGCCGGGTTCACCTTCACGGTCACGCGGCCCTGTGCGGGAACGCCGTGCAGCGAAAGCTTCCATGCGAGCAGCTTTTCCAGGGCGTCGCGAGCTGCTTTTGAGATTGGCACCGAGCTGAATGTGCCGAGCATGGCGATGCCGGTGGATACGAGGTTGTAGCCGCCGGCCTGCGCTCCTACGACCGGCTCGTCGATGCCTCCGGCGCGTGCCTCGAAGATCCGCCCGTACAGATCGATGACGAAGTTGTAGCCGATGTCGTTCCATCCGTTGACATAGCGGTGGAAGACGTAGATCGCCCGCAGCATCGCTGGGACCTCGCCGGCAGCGTAGCCGTCGGGGTTCTCGGTGTGGTGGACGAACGCCATCTCGACCGCCCCGTATTCGGGGGCGACCTTGGGCGGCGCCACGTCTTGAGCCCAAGCCTTGCGAGCGACGATCGACGGCTGGCCCGCTCCGGCGGGCAGCTCTGGCGTGGCAAGCGGCAGGCTTGCCGTCAACGCGAGCGGTGGGGTGCTCCCCCCGCGTCCGTCGCCTTTGACGTTGACGAGGTGCAACTGCGAGTCGCTCACTCTGGTCGCGGCGCGAACTTGCACCGACGTTGTTCCTCCAGTCCAGATCGGCTCTCCCACCTGCCGATCTGTATTTAGGCGCACGTCCGGTCCGTGACCGTTCGTTCCCGCTGAGACCCAGCTGCTCCAGTGGCCATCTCGGCCACGGAAGCGCAGCCAGATGTCCGCTTGGGCGGGCCCGTGCCACTCGAGACCCACAAGATCCGCGGGAGACGCAAGCTCGACGTTCGCGACGGTTGGTGTGAGCGCTCCAAGCCAGTGTCGCGCGAGCGTCGGAGATGGTGGCCCATCGAGTAGCGCGAGCGCCGCGCGCGGCCGCAACAACCCGCTGCCGATGGCCCCGGCGGAGGCGAGCAGCAACGACCTGCGCGTGATCCTGGGCGCGCTCATCGTCGTCTATGACACCACACACCGGCACAGGTTGTGTCCCAGTTCATGAGAATCCCCTAAGAACCGAGCGCATCACATGTGGCACTCCCGGAGTGTGTTCCTACCCATCGAAGATCGGCCAGCAGCGCTGGATTGTCAGTTGACGCTTGCACTGCTCTTCGGGTGTCGCTAAACGGTTTCTCACGCCAAGCTGACCCGTTATTTAACTAGGCGCTTGATCGTTGCTTGGATGCTCCTTGCCAGCCCGGTTGGGCGAGCGTGATGTACAGCGTTGCGCATGCGGCCAGGCCGTTCGCGTCACGCTCTCGCCGCCTTCCCCTGAGCTGTTCGCGCCGGTGGGGTTGGCTTGCGACGGGACTGGTGCTTTTTCTCGCCTGTGTGCTGCGTCTGTGGAAGATCCAGGACGTGCCGGGCAACGTCTTCTACGACGCGGCCGTGCGTAGCATGGGTGGGTCCTGGCACAACTTCTTCTTCGGTGCGCTGCAGCCCTCGGGGACCGTCTCGATCGACAAGCCGCCGGTCGATCTGTGGCTGCAGGTCGCCACCACTGGAGTATTCGGGTTTGGGCGCGTGGGACTGCACCTCCCCGAGGCGCTCGGCGGCATCGCGGCGTGCGGCCTGCTCTTTGGCGCGCTGCGGCGACCGTTCGGGTTCGTGGCGGCGCTGACGGCGGCGCTTGCGCTCGTGGTCTTGCCGGTGTCGGTGCTCACCGCGCGCAGCGACACGATGGACTCGGTGCTTGGGGCGCTCGAGGTGGCCGCGTTGTGGCTTTCGTGGCGGGCGCTCGAGAGCGGGCGTATGCGCTGGTCGGTGGCGGCCGCGGCGATGATGGGCTTGGCTTTCAACGTCAAGCTCGCGGAGATGCTGATCGCGCTGCCGGCGATGGCGTTGCTGTGGCTGTGGGCAGCCGCCCCAGGAAAGCGCGCGCAGGCGTTGCTTGCCAGCGGTGTGACGTTCCTTGCGGTGGCACTGTCCTGGACGACGATCGCCTCGCTGACACCGCTAAGCGGGCGACCCTTTCCGATCGGGTCCGCCAACGGGAGCATCTGGCGCGTGACGCTCATCTACGACGGGCTCAGTCGCCTGTCCAGCCAGGGTGCCACCGGGAGGGCCGAAGGGGAAGCAGGCCCGCTACGGCTCTTCAGCGCCGGTCCGGAGAAGTACTGGACCCTGATCGGCATTGCGCTGCTTGCGACGTGCCTACTTGCGCTCGTGGCATTGGCGGTGCTCCTCGCTTCAGACCGTGAGCGGCTGCGTCCGGCTATGCGCGAACCGAAGGGGCGACTTGCGCTCGGAATATTTGTGTGGTTTGCGACCGGGCTGATCGCGTTCAGTGCGATGGAACGACTACAGCTGCGCTATCTGGAGGCGTTTGCTCCGGCCGTATGCGCAGTGTTCGGTCTTTCGTTTGGCGTGCTGTGGACGGCCGGTCTTGGCCGCCGCTCCAGTGGCTGGGAGCCGACTGGCAACGCGGCGCTCTACTCCAACGGAGGGGGGCAGTCGAGTACGACGGTGCTTGCCGTTCGTCTCGTGCTCGTGTGCCTTGGCATCGGCCTGCTGGCGATCACGCTGAGCAAGGACTCCTACATCGTCGGTCGCGCCCGCACCGACTCACTGCTGAGCGACTTCAGCACGCCTTCGCTCAGTAGGTACCTGCGCACCCACCGCGACGGCGCTCATTACGAGCTCGCGAGCGCCAATGTCAACGACGTAATCGGGCTGATCGCACGCGACGATCAGCCGGTGCTCATCCTCAACAGCGTCGATGGATCGCTCACGCGCACAAGGAGCCTCGAGGCACAAGTGGCTGAAGGTCGTGTGCGCTTCTACTTCGCCACGCCAAATGCGTGCCATGAGGGACGCCACTGCGCTGGTAACCAGATCTGGGCCTTCGCGCACAGCACACCTGTGCCGTATCAACCCGGTCTTCGACGTTTCACCGTACCTACCCTGATCGATCATCGGGCCTGACGGTAGGTCACGGTGCCTGCATCGAGTGTGCGAAGCGCATAGTCAGGGAGTACGGTGGCGCCAGGTCCACTCCGTCGGGGTTTGCCAGATATCCCGGCATTGAGCCCGGCTGACCGGTGTGTCCGTATTGCCAGACGATCCGGTTGGTGTGCGGGTCGATCACGATCACGCGGTCGTTGCGATCGTCGTTGGCCAAGATGTCACCGTTCGATAGCGGTAGTGCAAGCGAGGGGTGGTTGAGCGCTTGCGAGCCGGTTGATTCATAGCGCCAAAGCAGTCGGCCGTTCGGCGTAAACGTCTCGATCGCTCCACGGCTGGTGTAGTCGGCTGAGAGGAACACGCCGGGACGCACCTCGTTGGTGTCAGACGGATAGGTGAAGCCCGGCGGATGAGTATCGCTGAGAGGCCGTCCCCGGGGGCTGAGCACGTCGATCCAGTCTCCGTTGATCTCGGTGACGACAGTGTCGCCGTCTGCCATCGGGAACGCGCCGTTTGGGCTGCCGTAGGACACGCCAAGTTCGTGATTGCAGTTGCCGGTCTGGCCCAGCTGTTGGGTCAAACGGTGTTCGGGCGGGCGAATCACGATTACGCGGCAGTTCTTGATATCCGCCGCGAGCAGTGCGCCCCCAGGCGTGAGCATCGCATCGTCAGGATTGTGCAGGTAGCCAGATTCTGAGCCCGGAACACCGGGGTGCCCGTAGCGAAAGGCGATCTTCGGGTGAGCCACATCGACGACGCTGATCGCGAAGTCGTCCTCCTGGGTCACGACGATCTGACGCCCGTCGGGGGAGTAGAAAGCGTCATCGGGCAACAGGAACGATTGGCCCGGGATCAGATCGCCGGGTTCTGGGAAGCGCCACAAAATCTGGCCCGCGGGGCTCACCTCCAGCAGCCGGTTGTTGTCGCGGTCGGCGATCAACACAGGGCCGGGCAGCACCCCTGGATTGGAGCCGGCGATCAGATCCGTGCCCTGCGGGCGGCTCTGAGCAATTGTTGACGTCACGGTCGCGGTGAGCATCTCGTCGTGCACTTGGCCGCTCGCATCGCGCCCACCCGCGACCACGATGTGTCCTGCCAGTGAGACCGCGGCGAGGTCGGAGAGCCCAACCGGGAGCAGTCCGACCGGCCTCACCTTGCCGTTTGGCGATATCGAGAGGATCGTTCGCGTCTGGCTCGTGGGAGAGGGTCCACGTCCTCCAAAGACGAACACGGTCCCGTTCATAGCGGCCGCCGTCGCATGCGTGAGCGGCTGGGGCAACAGGCCGATCTTCGTGAGCGTCCCCGTGGAGGAATCGAAGCGGTAAATGTCACGGCTTGCGTTTTCACCGCTGGTGCCACCCGCGATCACGAGCGCTCCGCCGACTGCCGCGACCGCGGCGTAGCGCAGGGGCTTGGGTAGCAGCCCGGCCACGTGTGCCTGCCCACCCGGGTGCCACGCGAGGATCGTGTGCAGCGGTGTCGTGCCCGTGTAGCCACCCACGATGTACACGGTGTCTCCGATCGTGGCGCTCGCGACGTCGGAGGCCGGCGTGGGAAGTTCCCCAGCCGGCCGTGTGGTGCCGTCGGCATTGACCTTCGTGACCAGTGGGAACGAGCTGATGACGCCACCACCGAACAGGTACGCCGCTCCGCTTGTGAAGCTCGCGGATGCGTCGTGCAGAGCGGCCGGCAAGCTCCCGATCGTGTGTGCCTGTGAGCTCGTGGCGCTTACGATGCTTGCCAGCGACGTTTCTCCCTGGTCGATGCCGCCAATGAGCAGGAATCTGCTCGGGGCTATCGCCACGGCGGCGGCGTCTTGCTCCCCTGTTGGGAGCGTGCCAGTTTGTTCAACCGTCACTTGCACAGGTGTTGCGCTCGCCGAGTGTTCCATTGACGGCGAGGACTCGCTTGCTCCAGGAGCACGGTGCGGCTTCGACCCTGCGCCGCCCGAGCTCGCGGCGACCGCTACCGCGACGAGCACGCCAAGCGTGATTGGGGTCGCCCAGCGACGCCGGCGCTGTGCTCGCGCACGCTCGGACTCGCGACGGCGCCTGCTGCTGCGTGCATCCGCGCCAAGGGTCGAGCGGTCGAGTTGGTCGTCGTCGTTGGACATTTGTAGGGCCCAGGTGTGCCGGGCAGCGGCAGCCTCGTGCCGATGGCTAAATCCAGCCGTAAGGACCGATGAGACTTCGCTTAGCGACTATCAGGGATGGCTTGTGACGATGGGACCTATGCTTGTGCTCCGGTGGAGTGGACGCGGTTTAACGGACAGCGTGATCTGACCCTGTTTTCTCGGAGTCGGTGGTCTGGAATCAGGCGGTGGATGCTTGCCAGTGGTCGTCACAGCGCGACTGGCCCGACCCCGTCGGACCACGTAATCATCTAGACCAAGATGTAGGAGCAACCGCTATGGACCTTCAACCAGAAGCATCACGAGCATGAGCGGCGCTGAGATAGGGCTCGCCGTATCCGTCTTCCTGGCCTGCGCCGTCGAGGCGGTCGAGGCGCTGACGATCGTGCTCGCGGTCGGAGCGACACGCAGCTGGTCATCGGCGATGAGCGGCGCCGGCGCCGCGACGCTCGCGCTGGCCGTGATCGTGGCGGCGCTCGGACCCGCGCTCACCTCGCTACCAATCGGCGTCTTGAGGGTGGTCGTGGGGGGTCTGCTGTTGATCTTCGGATTGCAGTGGTTGCGTAAGGCGATCCTGCGCTCGGCCGGCTTGAAGCCCAAGCACGACGAGCTCGAGACCTTCCGCGAAGAGACCGAAGCAGTGCGGGCGCTCGGCGCCAAGCCGTCGGGATTTGACGCCTACGCCTTCACGATCTCCTTCAAGGGGGTGTTGCTGGAGGGCTTGGAGGTGGCGTTCATCGTGCTGACGTTCGGCGCCAATCAGAAACACATCCCACTGGCTGCCGTGGCTGCCGCTGCCGCTGTGCTGTTGGTGATAGTCGCGGGGGCAGCAGCGCGTGCCCCGCTCGCCAAGGTGCCGGAGAACACGATGAAGTTCGCGGTCGGCGTGATGCTCAGCTCCTTCGGGATGTTCTGGGGTGCTGAGGGGGCGGGCGCCAGCTGGCCGGGCGGCGACGCCGCGCTGCTGGCGCTGGTCCCGGGCGTGCTTGTCGCTGCGAACGCGATCGTGTGGATGTTGCGCCGCGCGATACCCCTAGTCGCCGGTGAGCAACAGGGGCCGGTCGAGCCGTCCAAGTTGACTGGAGTGAGCGCATGAGCCGCATAGGGGGGCTCTTCCTCGGCGTGTGGGGCTTCATCGTCGGCGACGATTGGCGCACCGCGCTGGGGGTCGTGCTCGCGCTGGCGCTCACGGCGGTGACAGCCGAAATCTCCGTTGCTGCGTGGTGGGTGATGCCATTCGCAGTGCTCTTGCTGCTCGTGCTGTCGATCAGGCGCGCGGCGCGCGGCGCCACTCGCAGCGGCTGAACCGTGCCGGTACGTCTACCCTTCCTCTCTGGCTCTCCGGCCGGAAGTTGGACGGGGACGCCGTGTCGTCGCGAGCAGAGGGAACCGCTATCCACATCGATCCATACATCGTCCTTGGTAGTGCCATCATCGGCTTTCTGGTCGGGATGACTGGTGCCGGCGGCGGTGCCCTGATGACGCCGATGCTGATCCTGCTGTTCGGGGTGACGCCATCCGCTGCGATCTCGAGCGATCTCGTGGCGGCGGTCGTGATGCGCCCGATCGGCGCCGGCGTGCACTTCAGGCGCGGCACGGTCAACCTGCGCCTGGTCGGCTGGATGGTGCTCGGCTCGGTCCCGATGGCGTTCCTTGGGGCCTACCTCCTGCACGTGATGGGCAACAGCAAGGCCGCCCAAGAAAACATCGAGGTCGCACTGGGCTCGGCGCTGTTGGTCGGTGCGACCGCGATGGTGGTGCGCTATGTGCTCGATCGCCGAACCGGGGCAAGCCGTACCGCCTTGGTTCATGAGGTCGTTCCCAGGCCGCTGCCGACGATCGCGATCGGCATGATCGGAGGGATCATCGTCGGTATGACCTCGGTCGGCTCGGGCTCTTTGTTGATCGTGATGCTCCTGTTCCTATATCCGATGATCGGCGCCAAGCAGCTGGTCGGCACCGACCTCGCCCAAGCAGTGCCACTCACGCTGGCCGCGGCCCTCGGAGCGCTCGCGTTCGGGCACGTCGAGTTCGGCGTCACGGCGTCGCTGATCCTCGGCAGTGTGCCGGCGGTGTTTGTCGGCTCACTGGTGTCCTCAAGCGCCCCCGACCGCTACATCCGTCCGATGATCACCTTTGTGGTTGCCGCGTCAGGTCTCAAGTATGTGGGGGTTGGCACGACCGTCTTGGGCTGGCTGTTGTGCGGGATGCTGTTTGCGGGCGCGGCCGTGTGGCTCCTCTACATTCGTCCCGCCCAGAAGATGGGTGTCGCTGAGGCGAGTGACCCAGAGATCCCGCAGGCTGCGCAATCACCGGCTGCCGAGCCGGCTAGCGTGGACTGAACCTCACGGCGTCGCGGCGAACGCCAACTGCTCGTAGGTCACCGCCTCGCGTGTTTGGGCCGAGCGCTTGAGCACCCACTCCAGCGCGAGCATGTGGTTGGGGTCATCGAGGTCTGAAGGGTGCAGGTCCAATCGCAGCGTAGTGCCCGATATGAGTGCTCCGGCGCGCAGCAGCACGGGGGAGATGGCGCGGCGCAACCGCCCGGTGCTCGACAGGGCGATCGGCGGTCCGAGCAAGTCGCGTCCCCTGACACGTCCTGCGTGCGCCGACTCGCCGTTCGCGGACTCGCCGTTCGCCGACTCGCCGCGTGCCGATGCGTCGAGCGCCTCATACGGCGCGGAGGCTGGATGCGCTCGGTGCAGACCGAGCAGCGCTGCCCACCAGTGAAAGCGCTTGCCAAGTGTGCGCCGCAGCGCGGGTGTATAGGCGTAGCCTGGTGCGACAAAGCCGCGCGGCTCGATGCCGGCGAGCTTCATCACGCGCCAGCCGGCGTCCACCGCACGCCGCGTCTCGTTGGGGTCGAGCCCCAGGAACTCGCTTTCGTGGTCAGCATTGAGCGTACGCAACGATCGATAGGAGCCGCTCCCCCGAGCCCCTGAGCGCAGGTGCTGAAAGCCGTGCTGGGCGATCGCATCGCCGCCGCGCTCGCGCTCGATCAACCAGTTCACCATCTCCGGTGAGCGCTCCGCAAGCGGATGTAGATCGCGCGCCGGGATCACCAGCAGCGTCACATGGTCCACGCCGTGGTCGTCCAGCCAGTCGCGGATCAGCGCGCAACGCTCGAATGTCGCTGGCTCGATGTCGTGCAGTGCCACGGCAATCGTGCGGTGCGGTGCGCTCACGGGAGAGCCTTTGGCTGTTGGGTGGGATTGTTCATAGGGCAACCTGTGGTTGTTGAGTGGTGGGTACGTCTCATGCGACCAGGCGATCGCTGTCGAGCGTTTGTGCTTGGCCGGCGAGGGCGCTCCGATAGCCGGCTGCAAGGCGCTCAAGCGCCTGTTCCCAGGTGCGCTCGCGCACCGCGCCGAGCGCCGCCTGCGCCAGGCGCTCACGCAGCGCCGGCGAGCCGGCGAGCGCTACCAGCGCGTCGGCGAGCTGACCCGAGTCGGCGTTGCGCAGCAGCCCCGTGACGTCGTCTTGCACCAGCTCGAGCGGCCCGCCGGCGGCGACCGCGAGCACCGGCAGGCCCGAGGCCTGGGCCTCCAGGATCACCTGGCCGAACGTGTCGGTCGCGCTCGGAAACAAGAACACGTCAGCCGACGCGTATGCCCGCGCCAGCTCGGCTCCCTGCAGCCAACCGAGGAAGCTCGCGTGAGGGCCGACGCGCTCGCGCACGCGATCCTGCTCGGGACCGCCACCGGCGAGCACGAGGTGTAGCCGTGGATCGCGCTCGCGCGCCGCCACAAACGTCTCGGCCAGCAGCTCTGCGCCCTTCTCGCGGGTGATCCTTCCCGCATACAGGACGTGCACCGCGGAGCATTCGCGCCCTGGCCGACACAGGTCCGGCCCTAGACGCCGCGCTGTCGTGTCCCGCGGGCACGCCAACCCATCCATCCAAAGCTCGCGCAGTTCCTCGCTACGCAGAGATGGATCGAAGCGCGAGGTGTCCACACCGCGGTCCCAGCGCAGCACCTTCTCCGACGCCATCCCGATCGTGGCGAGTGCCGCATCGGAGGCGGGACTGGGGGATAGCACCAGGTCGCACGCCTTGTAGAACGCGCCAACAGCCATCTCCATTGCCTGCGTCAAGTGCCGCCGGCCGGAGCGAAGTTGGGCATAGGCGGTCAGCTCGGTGTGGTAGCTGCCGATCAGAGGCAGTCCCAGGGCGCGCGCCAGCAGCGCACCCGCGATCCCCACCGGGCCGGGCGAGCACACGTGCAGCGCATCGAAGTCACCCTCGGCGAGTGTCTGCGCCGCCGCGGTGAGGCTCGGCACGCCGATCCGCAGACCCGGGTAAAAGGGCACGTCGAGCTCTGCCACTGCCGAGAGGCGGCGGTCGACATCCGGGTCGGTCGCCACAACCTCGATCTCAAAGCCCGGCACCCCGCGGCGGCGGATCTCCTCGATCGTGCGCGTCACACCGTGGGTGGAGCCGATCCCGTCGGCCAGGATCGCTACCCGCGGGAGCTCACCGTCGGAGCTTGACGCATAGCGGGCGAGCTTTGACTGCTCTTTGGCCAGAAACGCGGTCGCTGGTGCGTATGGGATCGCCGCTATGCAGCTTTCAAACAGGCCTCCCGCCGCCGCTGCGATATCGCCTTCGCCGCTCACATCGCTCTCTGTGCCGGCGCTCTCTGCGCTCGGCTCCGCATCCACGCGGAGCCCTCCGGTGGCAACGCCCACTGCCTGCTCCACAGCGCCCCGTAGCTTGCGCTCGTGCAGGCGGCATGCGCGACGATACAAGTCAGAGTGGCTGAAGCCCTCCTCTTGCATGTGCGCAATCAAGCCGCGCTCGTCGAGGTGATCGAGCTCGACCGCTGCCAGCCACGCGCGCAGCAAACAACGTGCGTCGGCCGGCGTGAGGTCGGTGCCGGTGGCGCCCTGGCGCGCGTCGCCCTCGCGCAGCAGGCGCTGCACCATGCTCATCACGCGCCGCGGATCCAGTGTCGCGCCGGCCGTCTCACTCTCCTCGCCGCCCAGCGAGCGGGCAGCCAGCGCGATCGCCGCGTGTGCCCACTTGGCTGCGCTTCCCTGTTTGCCCTTCGCGTTCACACGCCCCGCACGCATGTGCTCCAGGAACTCCGCCGGCGTGCTTGCCGGCGGCGCCTCGGTCCACGTACGCCCGATGTCCACCCCGGCGTGATCGTCGCTGCCGCCGATCCCGATGCCATCGAGCGTCGCCACATACATTGCCGCCGGGCGGTTCAGCTCGCGGGCGCGCGCGCCGTTGCGGGTCTCCCAGATCTCAAACAGCTCGGCCAGCCGGCGGCGATGGCGTGCCGTCAAGGGCGCCCCCACCGCGTAGTAGGGGTGTGCCAGCGCGCACGCGATCTCCTGGTCATACAGGTACATCGCGCACAACTCCAGGTCGCCGCTGTTGGCCTGCAGCCACTCGTGATCCCCAGGCGTAATTCCGTAGCACAGCACGTGCACCGCCTGCGGCTCGCCGCGGAAATGCGCGGTCAGCTCCTCGGAGACGAACACGTCCTCGCGATCGGCGATCTCCAGCACGCCGTCGATCGTGTCGTGGTCGGTGATCGTCACGAAATCCATCCCGCGACGTTTCGCCAGCTCGTACACCTCCTCGGGAGGCGTCGCGCACTCCGGCAGTCCCAGTGCGCGTTGCACGCCGAGCTTCGACACCTGCGAGGCGGTCGAGTGACAGTGCATGTCGACCCTTGTGGTCACACAAATAGGTTCTCCCTGCAAATAGCCAACTTTGTGACCAGTCGGGAACTATTGTGTGAAGGTGGTGTGAAGAGATTTGCAACAGGTGCAGGCGCTTAGCAGGTAGAGTCAGCCTTTCTCTCATGGGTCGCCGCGGTCGCAACAAGAATCTCCTCTATGTCAGGCTCGCTTTCCTGGCCGTGGTGCTCATCGCGGCAGTTGGATTCCACGCGCGCGGCTCGACGCTCGTGGACTTGCGCGTCGTGGGGATAGTGATCGTCGCACTCGTGTTCGGTGCCGGATGGCTGGCACGTCGTCGCGGAGGCATGTGACGCGCTACTCGAGCGCGTCAGATCGATTCACACGCTTCGCAGGGCAGCCGCCGGTGCAAGTCGGGCAGCTCGCACCGCCGGATACAGGCCGGCGAGCGCGCCGAGCAACAGCGCGATCGCTATGGCGCCGGCTACCGACAACACGGGCACGACCACGATCCAGCCCTGGGTCTGCGCGTAGCCGGCGGTCGCAGCCGCGCCAAGCGCGATCCCTGCACAGCCGCCGAGCGCTGACAGCAGGATCGACTCTCCGAGGAACTGCACGCCGATGTGCGCCGCGCGCGCTCCGAGCGCGCGGCGCAGGCCGATCTCGGGGCGGCGCTCGAGCACTGAGATAACCATCACGTTGGCGATCCCCACGCCCCCCACCAACAGCGCCACCGCGCCGAGGCCGAGGAACACCGCCGTGAGCGTGCTCTGCGCGTCCGCGCGCGCCTGCAATGCGTCCGAGGGGCGGCTGACAGTAGCCTGTTCGGGGTTCTGCGCGTCGGCGGTCGCCGCCAGCAGCGAGTCCGCTTCGCGCACGCGTTCGGGGTCCGCCCGCACGTACAGCGTGCTCGCGTGCCGGCTCGTCCCGAACAGCGCGTGCGCGATCGGATAGCCGATCAGCGCGGCGCGTTCGATTTCCGGCGCCAGCGGCAGTGGCGCGATCACGCCCGCGACCGTGAACCACTGGTCGCCGAGATACACCTGCACCGGGCGTCCGTTCACGCTCAGCGCCTGCACGCCCAGGCGCTGAGCGGCGATCGTGCCGAGCACGACCAGCGGGTAGCGTTCGTTGGCGGAGTCAAGGAAGCGGCCGGAGAGCATCCGCCCACCGAGCGTCGCCAGCAGCCCCGGGTCGGCGGCGTACACGCCGATTCCACCGGTTTCCGCCGCTTCGATGTAGGGATTGCGCCGCACGCTTGCGCTCGACACGGTCGTGATGGCGGCCGCCGAGAGCACGCTCGGCAAGTTGCGTACGGCTCGGTCGGCCGCTTCGGGCAGTTGTGCTGTTTCGCCGAAGTTCGTCTGGCCAGGTGCGACGGTCAGCAGGTTCGTGCCCAGTTCGTTCAGCTCCGCCTTCAGGCCCGCCTTGCTGGAGTCCGAGATCCCAAGCACGGCAACCATCGCCGCGATCCCGATCGCCACCCCCAGCGCTGACAGCGCGGCGCGCAGGCGGCGTGTGCGCAGACCCACGCTTGCCACCCGCAACACGTCGGCGCCCAGCAGGCGGCTGCGAGGGATCGTCAACGACGTGCTCATGTGTACGCCGGGATCTGATCGTCGTGGATCAGGCGCCCGTCGCGCACCTCCACGCGCCGAGGCAGCGTGGCGGCGATCTCACGGTCGTGGGTGATCACCACGACCGTCGTGCCCTGCTCGTTTAGCACGTGCAGCAGCTCCAGCACGCCGGCGCCGCTGGCGGTGTCGAGATTGCCGGTCGGCTCGTCGGCGAGCACGATCGCCGGGGAGCTCACAAGCGCGCGGGCGATTGCCACGCGCTGGCGCTCGCCGCCCGACAGCAGCGCCGAGGTGTGCTGCGCGCGATGTCCCAACCCGACCCGCTCGAGCGCCGCGCGGGCGGCCCTGCGGCGCTCGCGGGCGGGGGTGCCGGTGTAGAGCAGGCCCGTTGCCACGTTCTCCAGTGCCGTGTGAGCCTCCAGCAGGTGAAACTGCTGGAACACGAATCCGATCCGCCACGCGCGCAGCGCCGCCAACTCGCCGTCGCTGACCTCCGCCGCGTTCACGCCGGCGATCCGCATGATCCCGCTCGTCGGTCTTTCGAGCGTGCCCATGATGTGCAGCAGCGTCGACTTGCCCGACCCCGACGGGCCAATGATCGCGCACAGCTCGCCCTCGTCCACCATCAGGTCGACTCCGCGCAGCGCCTGCACGCCGCCGGGGTATTCCTTGACCACCTCGATCAGCTCCAGAACGGGTGCGCGCGCGTTGGCATCGCCGTCCACGCTCATCCGAACTCGGTCGCCGCCGGGCCTTCGGTATTGCCGTTCGAACTCATTCGGACTCGATCACCGTCAGCCCTTCGTGGACGCTAGGGCCTTCGACTTGTACGTAGCCGTCGGCGAACATCCCCGGCGTCACCGTCAGTGCGACGCGACGGCCGGCTTGCAGTGTCTCGATCGCATAGCCGCCGCCCGCGGTCGCCGTCAGCGCGGTTGCAGGGACCGTGAGCACTTCGTGGCGAATGCTCTTGACCAATTCGACGCTCACAGGCGCCTCGTCAAGGTGCGCGACAGGGTGCTCGAGCGCGAGCGTCACCGGAATCGTCGCCGATTCCGATTCCGCTCCAGAGCCACCGCCCTTTTCGTCGCCGGCGCTTTCTTTGACTTCGGCGACGCTGCCCACTTCGACGATTCGCCCCTGCACCACCCGGTTGCCGGGTAGGGTCACCGGCGCCGGCTCGCCGACGCGGGCGAGTGTCTGCTGTTCGGCCTTGAGTTTGAGCGTCACCAACTGCTGGGTGGGAGTGGTGTCGAGCACCACCATGCCGGCGCCTGCGCCACCGCCCGGTTCGTCTGCGTCCCCGGAATCCGGTTCTTTGGAAGCCGGCTTTTTGGAAGACGGTTCTTTGGAGGCGGGTTCTTTCGCCGCCGGCTCTTTGGGGCCTGAGTTTTTGGAGTCGGGTTCTTTTGAGGCCGGTTCTTTCGAGGCTGGTTCTTTGGAAGACGGTTCTTTCGATCCTTGGTCTTCGGAGGCGGGTTCTTTTTCGCCGGCGCCGCCCGGCGGGTCTTGGCCCAGTACAACCTTCACGGCGGTGACACGCCGCGCGCCGGGGACGAACACAATGCGGCCCAGTTCGACCTTGCCCGTTTCGGGGAGGCCCTCGGCGTGTTGCCAGCGGCGCACGGCAGCGACGGTCGCTTCGCTGAAGTCTTCCACGCCTGAGATCGCGCCGTAGGGGTCGTAGCCGAGGTCGATCAGGTTCTCGTTCAGCTCTGTCACGTCGGGGCCGTCGCTGACGCCCTCTTTGAGCGCTCGATACGCCGGCACCGACCCGTACATCAGCACCACCGGCTGGTTGTTCACCCGCCACAGCGTCTCGCCCCTCCCGATCGTCGCGCCCACCGCCGGCAGCCACGTGAACGTCCCCGACAGCCGGTCATACAGTTCAAGCGTGGTGCCGTAGCCGAGCGTCCCGTCGACGGTCGAGCTTTCCGTCAGCGTGCGACGTGTGACTTCGGTCGTGGTCTGTCCCGCGGGCACGCCCGTGCCGGGTGTGTTGCGTGGCGAGGAACCCGAGGAAAGCAGCACGACGACCACCACCACGATCACCGCGAGCAGGACTGCCGCCACCGCCGCCAAGCGCTTGCGCCGGCTACCACCGTTGGCGTCTCCCACAGGCCGATCGCCCGCCTCCTCGCTCGGGAGCTCACTGCTCGGGACCCCGTCGCTCAGCGCGCCGGTGGTCGCGGTGTCCCGCGGCCCGTCGGGGTCGGATGAGCCCATCGACTCAACCGCCCGCTCGTGAGGAGAGCACACCCTCGGATTCGCTACCGCCGGTGCCCTTGGCCCGGCCGAGGCCGGGCGGACCGCCCTTGGGGCCGCCGCCCGGAAGCAGGCCCGAGCAGTCCTTCTGTGCGGTCTGAAACGCGGGGCTTTCGGGATTCGGGGCGCCTTCGGCCCCCGGATGCGCATGGATCCGGATCTGGACGCCCCCGCCCTGGGTGGAGGCTTCGACCTTGACCCCGTGTTCGCGCATGCACTTGGCGAACTTGCGCACCGATTCTTCCTGTTCCACCTTCTGCTGCGGCGAGAGATTCGCCTTCTGTGGTGCGGGCCGGTAGCGAGCGCAGGCCTTTTCCGCCGCTTCGAACTGTTGAGGCCCGCCCGAACCGGGCGACACCTTCAGGCCGTGAGCGCCGCCGGAGTGCGAGACGGATTCGGCGTTGACGCCATGTTCGCGCAGGCACCTGGCGAAGTCGGCGAACTTCGCTTCCGCCTTCTGTTCGCGGGCCTGTTCCTCGTTGGCGGCGTTCGAAGTCGGCGAGGACCCCCCGCAGGCGGCGAGGGCCAGGCTCGTGGCGATCACGCCCACGACGGCCAGTGGGATGGTGAGTCGCGGCGTCTTCATGTGGTTCTGCTCCTTTGTTGGTGCGCGCGGGTGCAGCGAGGTTGTACGCAAGTGGCGGTTACACCACGGTGAGCGCCGCTGTCACCGCGCTGTAACCGCAAATCGGGCACGCTTGAGCGATGCGGGTGTTGCTGGTCGAGGACCACGTCGAGCTGGCCGACACAGTGGCAACCGGCCTGCGCCGCGAGGGAGTCGCTGTGGACATCGCCCGCGACGGGCGTGACGCGCTCGCACACGTGGCGATCGTCGACTACGACGTGGTTGTGCTCGACCGAGACCTGCCCGACGTGCACGGCGACGAGGTGTGCCGCTCGCTCGTAGCGCAGGCGCGCGACACCCGCATCCTGATGCTCACGGCCGCCACCACGATCGAGGATCGCGTGGACGGCCTTAGCCTCGGCGCTGACGACTACCTGCCAAAGCCGTTCGCGTTCGCCGAGCTGGTGGCTCGCGTGCGCGCGCTCGGTCGGCGCTCGCACCCACCGCTTCCGCCGACGCTCGTGCACGGTGATCTGCGGCTCGATCCCGCCCACCGCGTCGTCACGCGCGACGGGCGGCGCCTTGCGCTCAGCCCGAAGGAGTTCGCGCTGCTTGAGTACCTGCTTGCCGCGCAGGGGCGCGTCGTCTCCTCGGAGGAGCTCCTGCAGCGGGTGTGGGACGAGGCGGCCGACCCGTTCACCACGACCGTCAAGGTCACGATCAGGCGCCTGCGTGCCAAGCTCGGCGAGCCGCCGCTTATCGAGACGGTGCAGCAGGCCGGCTACCGTATTTAGGGACAGCGATGAGCGCCTCCGATCCGATCGCCTCGCCGCCGACCGCCCGGTCGGCAAGACCGGGCGCGCGCCTTCCCCGCGGCCCGCGAGGGCTGGCGGCGAGCTGGGTTGGCTCGCGCCTACCGCGGCGCACCGTGCGGCTGCGGCTCACGCTGATGTATGGCGCGCTGTTTCTCGTGTCGGGCGCGGCGCTGCTGGCGACCACATATCTGCTGGTGAAGGGATCGGGTAGTGAGGAGGTGACCTTCTCAAAGGGAGGTGTGCAGGGGTCAATCGTAGGGAGTGTGCCGGGGATCTCGCCGGGAGGGGCGCAGATCTTTCAGGTCCACGTACAGGCCCACGGCGCGCCCGTGTCCGGAAGCGCTCGCACCCTGAGGCGGGCGTATCAAAGCGTCCACGCCGTGCCCACGTCCGGAAGCGCTCACACGCCGGGGCACGCGTCCGAAAGCACCCACGCCTCGGGGCACGTGTCCGAAGGCGCCCAAGCGGGGGGCGTGTCAGAAAGCACCCACGCCGTGCCTGTGCCCGAAAGCACCGGCGTCCCGGTGCACGTGCCCGAAGGCGTCCTCGCCACGGGGCCCGTGTCGGTCACTCCACAGCAGGTGCGCTATCAGGTGCGCCAGCTGCACTTGCTCGCCACCCAGCAGCACAGCGCCGAACTGCACCAGCTCTTGACCATGTCGGGGATCGCGCTGGCGATCATGGCGGTCGCGTCGATGATCCTTGGCTGGCTGATCGCCGGACGCGCGCTGCGCCCGCTGCACAAGATCACGAACGCCGCGCGTGAGATCTCGGCCAGCAACCTGCACGAACGCCTCGCGCTGGAGGGCCCCGACGACGAGCTGACCGAACTGGGCGACACCTTCGATGGGCTGCTCTCGCGCCTTGAGTCCTCCTTTCAATCCCAGCGCCAGTTCGTGGCCAACGCCTCACACGAGCTGCGCACGCCGCTCACGGTCGAGCGCGCGCTGCTCGAGGTGGCGCTCGCCGACCCCGACGGCGACTATGAGTCCCTGCGCGCGGCCTGCGAGCGGGTGCTTGCGAGCAGTGAGGAGCAGGAGCGGCTGATCGAGGCGCTGCTGACACTCGCCAGCAGCGAGCGCGGCCTGGAGCGGCGCGAGCCGTTCGATCTGGGAGTGTTGACCAATGAGGCACTGGATGTGCGTCGAGCGGAGATCGAGCGTCGAGGGCTGAGCCTGAGCGCCACGATCGGCTCAGCGCCGAGCTTGGGCGACCCGCGCTTGATCGGGCGGTTGGTGGCCAATCTGCTGGACAACGCGCTGCGCCACAATGTGGCCGGGGGGCAGGTCGAGGTTCGGACCTGGATTACAGGACCCGCCGGCGTTGGAACTTCGATTGGAGGGCCTGCCCGCCTCGGCGTCCTCTCGGTTTCCAACAGCGGGCCAGTGGTGCCTCCCGAGGAGGTACAGCGCCTGTTCCAACCCTTCCAGCGGCTCGCCCCCGATCGCGCCGGCTATCGCGAGGGACACGGTCTCGGACTCTCGATCGTGCGCGCGATCGCCACCGCGCACGGGGCAAAGCTCACCGCTCACGCGCGCGAGGATGGTGGACTTGCGGTGAATGTGAGTTTTCCGGCGGTCGGCGCTCAAGTGTAAATGTGTTGTTTTCAGGGTTGGCCAACTTGACCAAGTTTGCTACCTTGAGCGTATGTCAACGACCTACGGCATTGGCGAAGCCAAGACCCAGCTGTCAAAGCTCGTGCACATGGCCGAGGAGGGTGAGGAGGTCGTGTTGCGTCGTGGACGCAAGCCAGTGGTTCGCCTCGTCCCTATCGCTGCCGAGCAAGCCGGTCCGAGGCGCAAGCCCGGCAGGATGCGCGGTCGCGTGCATGTGCCCGACGATTTCGATGAGTGGCCCGAGGACGTCGCGCAGGCACTTGGCATCGTTGACTGATGCGGCTGCTCGTGGACGCCCACGCGCTGCTGTGGTGGCTCGGCGAAGATCGCCGCCTGTCGCCCATTGCCCGTGAGACGATCGAGGCGGCCCAAGAGCCTCTACTCGGTGCGGGCACACTCGTTGAGATTGCCGTCAAGCGTTCCTTGGGCAAGTTGGAGGTCGACGAGGATTGGCCTGAGCAGGCGAGCGCCGACGGGTTTGATCCACTCGCAATCAGCTGGTCGCACGCTGCACGTTTGCAGGGACTACCGTTTCCACAGCTGCGCGGGAAACCTCACCGTGACCCGTTCGATCGACTGCTCGCGGCACAAGCGCTCTGCGAGCGAATTCCGATTGTGACTCGCGACTCGGCGTTCGCGGCATATGGAGTCGCGACGATCTGGTAATTGCCTCGCAATCCTCGTCAACGGCGCGGAGATCCACGGGCCCCCGGTATGGCCAAGCGTCTCCTCGCGTCGTCCGTCTCCCATATGCTCCCGCCGCGATGTCGCTCGTCTCCGTCAGCGTCCCTCTCGCCTCGGCGATCAGCTACTTCCAGGCGATCGTGCTCGGCGTGCTGCAGGGCGTCACCGAGCTGTTCCCGATCTCGAGCCTCGGCCACACGGTGCTGTTCCCGACCCTGTTCGGCTGGAACAAACTGGTCGATGCGCAGTCTGAATCGGAGTCGTTCTGGCTCGCGTTCGTCGTGATGCTGCACGTCGGCAGCGCGCTCGGCCTGCTCGTCTACTACTGGAGCACGTGGGTGGAAATCGTCAAGGCGTTCTTCGCCACGCTGGGAAAGCGCCGCGCGGAGACACCCACCGAGCGGCTGGCGTGGCTGATCATCGTCGCGAGCATCCCCGCCGGGATCATCGGGCTGGCGCTCGAGCATCAGCTGCGCACGCTCACCGCCAAGCCGGAAGTCGCCGCTGTCTTCCTGATGGTCAACGGCCTCGTGCTGTTCGCCGCCGAGCGCTACCGCCGCCGTGCCGCGGTGCGCGAACTGGCGACGCGCGAGGGCCTGAACACCGAGGGCGGACGCGAGCTCGACTCGCTCGAGTACCGCGAGGCGCTGGTGGTCGGCGTGGCCCAGTCGACCGCCCTGGTTGCCGGCATCAGCCGCGATGGCGTGACGATGGGCGCCGGTCTCGCGCGCGGCCTCGACCACAGCGACTCCGCTCGTTTCGCGTTCCTCCTGGCCACCCCGATCATCCTCGCGGCGGGCCTTGTCAAGTTGCCCGACCTGCTCGGCCATCTCGGCAACGGTGTGCGCGGTCAAGCGCTGGTTGCGTGCTTGGCCGCCGCTATCACCGCGTTCTTCACCGTTGCCTTCCTGGTGCGCTGGTTCAAGACCCGCACGCTGATCCCCTTCGCGATCTACTGCCTGGTGTTTGGCGGCGCGATGGTCATCTACACGACGTCCTGAGCTCGCCGGGGATGGCCGTCAACGCGATGGCCTGAGCGCGCCTCGCGGAGGCTCGCGCGGTGGTCGGCTGCGGGCGGTCCGCGGTGGGGTTTGACTTGCAAGCGGGGCGGGCAGTAGCTCCGTGCACCATCATTGACGCTTGGTGACCCCGCCGAAGACCCCAGCGAAGATGTTCGAGACCCGTAGTCAGGCCTGGGAGGAAGTGGGCCTGCTGCGCCAGGTCAGCCCCGGCGCGGTGCGGCGTGCCCGCTGGGAGGCACTGCTCTTGGGGGTCCTGTTCGTGGGCGTGGTGGTGCTCTACGAACACCGCCGCGAGCTGCTTGACCTGGACAAGTACGGCCACGGCAATCTGTCATGGCTCGAAGCGCCCGTGGTGATCGTCACGGTGCTGCTCCTGGTGATCCTCGGTTGGGCGTTCGCGAGGGACATCGGTCGTGCGTTCGGCCCGGCGCTGTTCAGGCGCCTGGACCCCGCGATCGCGGGCACCGTCGGTTTCGTGATCCGCCTGGTGACGGTTGCGGTGGCGGTGATCGTCGCGCTCAGCATCGTCGGCGTGGAAGCCCGCACGCTCGCGCTCGGCGGCGCCGCCGCGACCGTGATCCTCGGGCTCGCCGCGCAGCAGACGCTGGGCAACGTGTTCGCGGGAACGGTGCTGCTCAGCGCGCGACCGTTTCGGGTGGGCGACCGCGTGCGCTTGCAGGGTGGCCCGCTGGCCGGCCAGATCGAAGGGACCGTGAGCGCGCTCGGGTTGCTCTACACGACGTTCGTCACCGAGGACGGCCCCACGATGGTGCCCAACAGCGTGGTGCTCAACGTCGCGGTTCTCACCGCCGGCCGCGGTCAGGTCGAAGCCGACCGGGACTGAGTGACTCGGTAGCGCAGGAACAGACTCGAGCTGTGCTCGAACGCCGCCACCAGCTCCAGCGCGATCGGTGGGTCCAGGCTCGCGCCCGCCACGATTCGCAGTGCCTTCCCGATGGGATCCTCGCCCGCGAGCATCGGCGAGAGCGAGAGAAACAGCTCGTCGACCACACCGGCGGCAAGCAACCGCGAGTTCAAGTGGGGGCCGCCCTCGCACAACAGCGTGCGCACACGCAAGCGCTCGCGCAGCTCCGCCAGCGCGCCACGCAGGTCGAGCGCTCCGTCGTGCTCGGCTCGGATGTAGTCGATTTCAGTGTGGACGTTGGAAACGGTTTGCGTGGAAGGGGTTATGACAACCACGCGCGCGCCGTCTTCGTTCAGCAGCGGAATCTCGGGGGGCAGGTGAAGGCGCTCGGACACTATGCACGCCAGCGGTTCTTCGGCGAGTCCGCGCGCGCGCCTGATCTGTCGGCCCGGCTCGTCGCGCACCAACCGCCGGTAGCGCTCGGCGCGGATCGTGCCCGCTCCCGCCATCACCGCGTCCACAGCGGTGCGCAGGCCATGAAACAGCTGTTTGTCGGCCGCTCCACCGAGCGCGCCCGAGCGTCCACCGATGCTCGCGCGCCCGTCGACGCTGCTGATCATGTTCAGCAGCACATACGGGCGCGCACCCATGCGCTCGGCAAGCTCGCTCAGCCCTAGCTCCTCGACGATCCGCTCGACCGTGGCCGGAGCGCCTGGGGGCAGCAGGCGCGCCAAGCTCAGTGAGGGCTCTGACGGGGCGGGTTGCACGCTGGGAGGCATATACCACTTGCTAACACTTGCGCGCAGTGACCTGATACCGTCGTGCGGTCTGGTCGGGCAGAAAACCCGGCGAAAAGCAGTGCAAGCGCTCGCAGGTCGAAGCTCTAGAAGCATCCTCCGCGTAGCAGCACGCACATATCGTGGAGGAAAATCACATGCCTACCGGCACAGTGAAGTGGTTTAGCGACGACAAGGGGTTCGGCTTCATCACCCCCGATGATGGCGACAAGGACTTGTTCGTCCACCACACCGGTATCAACGGCGAAGGCTACCGTTCGCTCCAGGAGGGCACGAAGGTCTCCTACGACGCGGAGCAGGGCGACAAGGGCCCCAAGGCCGTCAACGTCACAACGCTCTGAGCTTCTGAGCGCACTGAGCAGCAGCCAAAGTGTCACCGGGGCCCTGCGGGGCCCCGCAGACGTTAAGCGGCGGTGGTTGGGGACCGCCGGCGACGCCAGCGCGCACCGGCGCATGGAGGTCGCGATTGGCGCGGGCGCGCTGGTCACGATCGTGGCGTGCTGTGCGCTGATCGTGATAGCCGCCGCCGACCGTCCGAGCGTGCTGGCGGCCACCACCACACCGGGCTACTTCCCGCACTGGATGGCCGGGCCGCTCGGCGGTCTGTGGCCTTCGCTGACACACAACAGCAAGGGGCTGAAGTACCTGTTCAGCGCCCCGATCGTGCTCATGTACGTGAGCTACGTGGTGGGTTTGAAGTACGTGCCGCGCCTGCCCGCGCGCTGGGCGATCGCGGCGATCGTGGCCGTGCAGGCGATCATGTTTCTCTCACCGCCGCTCGCCCTGACCGACATCTTCAACTACGTCAACTACGGCCGCATGGAGGTCGTTCACCATCTCAACCCATACACCACGATTCCCGTGCTCGAGCCCCACGGCGACCCGAGCTACACGCTTAGCAACTGGCACCAGCTGCTAAGCCCCTACGGTCCGCTGTTCACACTGATCACCTTCGCGGTGGTGCCGCTGGGGGTGGCGGGCACCTTCTGGGTGCTGAAGGGTCTGTTGATGCTCACGAGCCTTGGCATCGTGCTGTTGGTGTGGCACTCGGCTCGACTGGTCGGCCGCGATCCCGTTGCCGCGATCGTGTTCGTCGGGTTGAACCCGATCGTGCTCGTGTGGGGGCTCGGCGGCGACCACAACGACTTCCTGATGATGTTCTGCGTGGTGCTCGGCTTCTACCTGCTGCTGCGTGCCAAGCACGCAGGGGATGGCGACGCCGAGCGACCCGAAGCTGGGTGGGGCTCACCCGCGCTGGTTGGAGCCGGGGTGGCGTTCGTGGCGGCTGTGGCAATTAAGGCCTCGGCCGGCATCCTGCTGCCGGTGGTGCTTGCCGCTCTGTTGCACCGTCGCCGCGACCTTTTGCAGCTGTTGCTCGGAATGGCGTTGGGGGCGCTTGTGCTTGGGACCGCCAGCATCCTCGCGTTCGGTCCGCACCTGCCCGACCTGGCCACCCAGGGCCGTCTGGTGACGATGGTGAGCATTCCCAATCTGCTCGGCCTAGCGCTCGGGCAAGGGGGGGAGACCGAAACCCTGCGTGTGCTACTCAGCGGCGTGCTCGTCGCGTGCGTGGCGGCATGCTCGTGGTTGGCGTGGCGCCGGCGAGACTCGATCACGGTGGCCGGCTGGGCCTCGGTGGCGCTGCTTGTGACGCTCAGCTGGGTACTGCCCTGGTACGTGCTGTGGGTGCTCCCGCTCGCGGCCCTCTCGGACTCGCGGCGGCTGCGCACCACGGCGCTTGCGATCGGCGTGTACCTGATCATCGCGTGGGCGCCCGTCACCGGGTACGTGTTCAACGCGATCGACTTCCATCCCGAAAAGACGGCGCTGGGACGACTGCACCAGCGCTATGTCAAGGAACTTCTTTACTGAGCTGCGGGATGCTCAGGCAACCGCTTCAAGCCTAGACAGCGCCGGGAGGGCCACTGACCCGGCTCTCGCCGTCGGGGAGTCTTCCGTCGCGCCCGACGTAGCCGTCCTTGCCGCCCGCGCACAGGTATGTCGCGTCGCCCTCGCCGACGTTGCGAACCTTGCGCAGCGTGGCGGCGTCCACGCGCGCCGAGCCGCCCTCCTCCAACCGATGGGCGCTGCCGTCGCCAAACACCATCTCGATCGTGCCGCGATGCACGAAGTAAAGCTCCTCCTGCACGTCGTGGAAATGACTTCCCGTTTCATAGCCGGCGGGCATCGTGATCGCGTTGACGCCAAACGCGCTCACGCCGAGACCCTTGCGCATCTTGCGAAAGCCATAGCCCTCGCCGAGCGCGTCGAGGTCCTCCGCTACGGCGTAGCCCTCGCCCACGGTGACCTTGGGGTATTCCGATGCCTCCATTTGAATCTCCTTTGCTGATCGTCAGTGGTCCGCCACGACGCCGCCCTCGGGAGAGAGCGGCCTGTTCTCATTTGCCCAGCGCACGAGCCCTCCGCGCATCGACAGCGCGTGCATGCCACTGGCGCGAAACGCCTGGGCTGCCATATCCGAGCGCGCGCCCACACGGCAATAGAACACCACAGGCCGCTCGCGCTCGATCTCCGCTGCTCTGAAGCTGAGCTCGACGAGCGGTATGTGCAGCGAGCCGGCAATGAAGCCCGCCTCGCGCTCGTATGCCTCGCGCACGTCGACCACCTGAAGCTCGCCGTCCTCGGCCATCCATTCGACCATCTGCTCGGGGTCAATGTCAGTCTGCGCAGAGTCCGTTTGGGCATCCATAGGAGCACCAGCCTAGCGGGGCCATTAGGATCAACACAATGCACACGACCCTCAACGACACCTACACGATTCCGCAGGAGCACCTGGACTTCTGCGCCACTATCAAGCAGATCGCCCAGGAGAAGATCGCGCCGCGCTCGGCCGAGATCGACGAGCGGGCCGAGTACCCCTGGGACATCCGCAAGGTGCTCGCCGAGCAGGACATTCTCGGACTACCGTTTCCGACCGAGTATGGCGGCACCGGCACCGGCACCTTGATGCTCAACATGGGGGTCGAGGAGATCGCCAAGGTCGATGCTGCGTGTGCGCTGATCCTAATGGTGCAGGAGCTCGGCACCTTGCCGATCCAGCTATTTGGCTCCGATCAGCTAAAGACGCGTTTCCTGCCCAAGTGCGCCAGCGGCGAGTGGTCGCCCGCGTTTGCGCTGTCTGAGCCAGAAGCCGGATCGGACCCGGCGGGGATGCAGACGACCGCCGTGTGGGACGGGGACACCGACGAAGGCAAGCCCATCGGCTCAGGCGAGTGGGTCATCAACGGCACCAAGAACTGGATTTCAAACCTTGGCGTGGCCGACTTCTACATCACCTTCGCTGTCACCGATCGCGAGAGCAAAAGGATCACCGCGTTCGTGGTGGAGGCCGACCGTCCCGGCTTCAGCGTGGGCAAGCTCGAGCACAAGCTCGGCATCCGCGCCTCGCCGACAGGCCAGCCGATCTTCGAGGACGTGCGAGTACCGCAGGAGAACGTGATTGGCGAGGTCGGTCGGGGACTCAGCGTGGCATTGGCCACGCTCGAGCGCACCCGTCTCGGAGCGGCCGCCCAGGCGGTCGGGATCGCGCAGGGAGCGACCGACTACGCGGTCGCCTATGCGCGCGAGCGCAAGCAGTTCGGCAAAGCGATCAACGAGTTTCAGGGAATCCAGTTCAAGCTGGCCGACATGGAAACCAGGACCGCTGCCGCCAGGGAGCTGCTTTACAAGGCATGCGCAATGGCCGACCAGGGTCATCCGCAGAGCGCCAAGTACTCCTCGATGGCAAAGGTATTCTGCTCAGACACCGCGATGGACGTGACCGTCGAGGCGGTACAGGTGCTGGGCGGCTACGGTTATGTCAAGGAGTATCCGGTCGAGCGCATGATGCGAGACGCAAAGATCACTCAGATCTACGAGGGCACCAACGAGATTCAAAGGCTCGTGATCGCCCGCACGCTCAAGTAGGCCTGGGATGCGTGTGTCGAGGTCGCAAAGCGCCTTCGGCAATACTCGTCGCATTGCCGTGGCCGCGCTGGTGGCCTTCGCGATCGGTCTGATCGCGCTGGTCGTCGGTCAGGGCTTCAGTTCGATCGCCGTCGTCAAGGCAGCCGAGGAGATCGTGCTCGGCGTGATCTTCGTGGCGGCGGTCTCCGCCGTGTTCGCGTTTACGGCGGTGCGGCTCGCTAACTGGCGCGACCCGGAGTCCGAGGCCGAGTTCGACGAGCTGATACGGCATTCGGAGGAGGTGGCACGCGAAGGGCTCGCGGTCGACCCCGATGAAGCTGAGTTCATGCGGCTCGACCCGCTCAACGACGAGGACTTCGAGGAGCTGGTGCGCGACGCACTCGACGATCTGCCCGATCTGCTGCGCAACGCGCTTGCACACGTGGCGGTGGTGATCTCCGATGGCGGGCGCGCGCGCGGTGCCTACGGTCTGTATCAGGGCGGCACCGTGGCGCGTGAGGACGTCCACGATCGGATCGTGATCTTCAGGGACACATTGCGGCGCGACTTCGGCCACGATCCCGACCTGTTGCGCGAGCAGGTCACGAGGACCGTGCGCCACGAGCTGGCCCATCACGTGGGCTTTGACGAGTTGGGCGTCTCGCGGCTAGACCTGTAGGCCGGTCCCGTAGGCCGGTCCCGATCCTAGGCCCGTCTCGATCTCGCATAAGATGCGCGCTGCTCCCGCGCTGTGCGGGGCGGGTGGAGGGTCCGTCCCCGCCATACCAACCAAGGAGAAGCACACATGCCTGAAGCTGTGATTGTCGACGCCATCCGCACGCCCATCGGCCGGGCCGTGAAGGGATCGCTGAAGACCGTTCGCGCCGATGACCTCGCCTCGATCCCGCTGAAGGCGATCGTGGAGCGCAATCCGCAGGTCGAGCAGACATCGATCGGCGACGTGATGATGGGCTGCGGCTACGGAGAGGGCGAGCAGGGCTACAACATCGGGCGCATCGCCAGCCTGATCGCCGGCATCGACTACCGCGTGCCCGGCACCACCGTCAACCGCTTCTGCGCCTCCTCGCTGCAGACGATCCGGATGGCATTCCATGCGATCAAAGCGGGTGAGGGCGACACCTACATCTCCGCCGGTGTGGAGGCTGTCTCGCGCGCCGGCCGCGGCAGCGCGCAGTTCGAGTTCCACCCGCTGGTGGACGGCTCTGAGAACTCGCTCTACAACGTATACATCCCGATGGGAATGACCGCCGAGAACGTGGCCGACGAACGCAAAGTCAGTCGCGAGGCCCAAGACGAGTGGGCGCTGATCTCCCAGACGCGCGCCGTCGAGGCCCAGGCCAGCGGTCACTTTGACAAGGAAATCATTCCCGTCACGGTGCCTGCGCACAAAGACGTCGACAAGGAGGGCAACGAGATCGACGTGCCCGAGACGGTGCTGAGCAAGGACGACGGCCCGCGTCCCGGCACGACCCTGGAGAAGCTGGCCGCGCTGAAGCCGGTATTCAAGCCAGACGGCACCGTCACCGCCGGCAACGCGTGTCCGCTGAACGACGGCGCCGCCGCTGTGCTCGTGATGTCCGAAGAGAAGGCCTCCGCACTCGGCTTGCAGCCGAAGGCGCGCATCATCGCCTCCACGGTCGCCGCGATCCGCCCGGAGGTGATGGGCCTTGGCCCGATTCCCGCGATCAAACAGCTACTCGAGAACACCGGCATGAAGATCGAGGACATCGACGTGGTCGAGATCAACGAGGCGTTCGCCGCGCAGATCGTGCCGTGTATGGCCGAGCTGGGGATAACCGAGGAGCAGCTCAACCCGTTCGGCGGCGCGATCGCGCTCGGCCACCCATTCGGGATGACCGGCGCGCGCATCATGACCACGCTGCTCAACAACCTGGAGACCAAGGGCGGCAAGTACGGCATCGAGTCGATGTGCGTCGCCGGCGGCATGGGCATGGCGATGCTTGTCGAACGGCTCTCCTAAAACGTACGCGAGGCGTCGCTGGGCCGGGCCCCCACCGGCCCAGCGACGTTTCTATCTTTCGGGGACGCCGAGGCCCGCGTCGGGCCGGTCGACGGATTGAACCGCGTCCCCATCTCAGCGTGGGGCATGCGCAAGGCGCCGTTGAGGCCGAGTACCGTCCAAAGCGCGGCCTACTCTTCCTCGTCCATGGGACGGCGGCAACGGGAGAGCGAATTTCAGAACCTCAGCGATGAGGAGGTTTCACGTCGTGCTCGCGACAGGAGCCTGCCGCGAGCTTAGTGTCGCCGCTACCAGCGAGAGGAGAAGTTTCGTGGACTGAGAGACAGGCGCAAGCGGCTATGAGGGGGATACCATGACAAGCATGAGTGGCGGTCGGTATCGAACGAGAGCGTGGTTGCGCGAGCGACTTCCCAGAGCCCTGTCGAGTGTCGTCCCCAAGGGGCGCGCTGACTGCGGCGCTCACGAGTGGTATCGCGCCGACGAGCAGACGTGGCGGTGTTACTACTGTAAGCCGGCCATTACGAGATCTTCGCCGTGGACGCGCGAGGAGCAATTGCAGCACACGCTCGGCGGGATAAATTCGACGTTGCGGGCCGTTGCGATCAGCGGCAAGTCGGGCGGTGAGCAAGAGCTCGCCGAGTTGCGTCGGTTGATTGGAGAGGCGCTTGCCGCTCTACCCGAGGAGGAGCAGAGGCTGGAACGGCTGGCGGCCGCTCCCCCCAATGAGCTGCCCGGATTGGCCCAAGCGTTGCAGGGAGGCTGAACGACGACGTTCAGCGCGGGGGCATGCGCAGCGCGCCGTCGAGACGGATGACCTCTCCGTTGAGCATCCGGTTCTCGACGATGTGAGCCGCCAGCTGTGCGTACTCGGCGGGAGTGCCGAGTCGCTTGGGGAAGGGGACACCCGCGCCGAGCTTCTCGCGCGCCTCTTGTGGTAGCGCGGCAAGTAGCGGCGTGTCGAACAAGCCCGGGGCGATCGTGTTGACGCGGATGCCCTGGCTCGAGAGGTCGCGGGCGGCGGGCAGCGTCATCCCCACGATGCCTCCCTTGGAAGCCGAGTAGGCGATCTGGCCGATCTGCCCGTCGTAGGCCGCGACCGAGGCGGTGTTGACGCACACTCCTCGTTCGCCGTCCTGGAGCGGCTCCGCGGCGATCATCGCTGTGGCAGCGAAGCGCAGCACGTTGAAGGTGCCGATCAGGTTGATCTGGATGGTGGTCTGGAACGGCAGCAGCGGGTGCGGGCCCTTGGAGCCGGCGACCTTCTGGGCCCAGCCGATGCCGGCGCAGCACACGGCGATGCGCAGCCCGCCATCGGCTGCCGCGGCCTGCTCGACGGCCGCCTGCACCTGGCCCTCCTCGCGCACGTCGCACGCGACGAACTCCACGTCCAGCTCGGAGGCGAGCGCCGCCCCCTTATCGGCATTCACATCCGCGATCGTGACGATCGCGCCCTGCTCGTGCAGGCGGCGGACTGTTGCCTCGCCGAGACCTGAGGCGCCGCCGACGACGATCGCTGAGCTGCCCTGGATTCGCATGCGCGGGGAGACTACCGGGACGGGCGCGAGAGCGTGAGGGCGAACAGCTCCTGTGGGTCGGTCAGCCAGCTCACGATCTCCAGGTTGGCGGCCGCCAGGTCGTGCTCCACGCGCTCGCGGGTGAACTTGGCGCTGATCTCGGTGCGCATCTCCTCGCCCTGCTCGAAGTGCACCGACAGATCGAGATCGCGCACGGTGGTCGTGTGCTCGCGGCGTGCACGCAAGCGCATCTCGATCCACTCGTGCTCGTGGTTGAACAGCGCCACATGATCGAAATCCTCGGGATCGAAGTCGGCCTGCAGCTCGCGGTTGAGCACCGACAGCAGGTTGCGGTTGAACTCGGCTGTGACTCCTTGCGCGTCGTCGTAGGCCTGGGTGAGCACCTGTGGGTCCTTCACCAGGTCTGTGCCCATCAGCAGATGGTCCTCGGGACCCAGCAGCTTTGAGATCTCGCGCAAGAAGCGCCGGCGGCTGCCGGGGGGGAAGTTGCCGATCGTGCCGCCGAGGAACACGACCAGGCGTGGGCCCAACGCCTCGGGCACACGGTCGAGATGGCGTTCGAAGTCACCGATCACCCCGTGCACGCGCAGACCCGGATACTCGCTCGTCAGCTCGCGTGCACAGTCGCGCACCATGTCCTCGGTCACGTCCACCGGTATGTACAGCTCGAGCGTGCCGGCGCTGTATAGCGCGTCGAGCAACACCCTCGTCTTCGCCGCCGTGCCCGAGCCAAGCTCGACAAGCTCGGCCGCGGCGGTCGCGCTCGCGAGCTGCGCTGCGGTGTCTTGCAGGATCGAGCGCTCGGTGCGCGTGGGGTAGTACTCGGGCAGCTCGCAGATGCGGTCGAACAGCTCCGCTCCGCGGGCGTCGTAGAAGTGCTTTGGCGGCAGCTCCTTGAACGGCCGCGTGAGGCCGTCGAGCACGTCGTCGGCCAGCGAGCGTTCCTGGCCCTCGTGCAGGTATGAGTCGATCGTGATCGCGCTCTGGGGATCGGTAACCGGCTCCATCAGCTCACATCCCGCGCCAGGCGCACGCCGGCAAAGATCTGCCGGCGGATCGGATGGTCCCAGTTGCGAAACGTGAGGGTGGCTACGCGAGGGCTGGTCGCCCACGAGCCGCCACGCAGCACGCGGTAGTCGCCTCCGAAGAACACTTCCGAGTACTCGCGATAGGGATGCGCCACGAATCCGGGGTAGCCGTCGAAGCAGCTGCTCGTCCACTCCCACACCTGCCCCACATCGTCGAGGGCGCCGCTGCTCGCCGCCTTCTCCCACTCACTCTCCTCCGGTAGTCGTACCCCCGACGCTGTGGCGAACGCGTCCGCCTCGAACCAGCTCACGTGGCAGACGGGCGCGTCGGGATGCCCGCTAGCCACGCATGGATCGTGGGTTATGTCCTGCTGGAGCTTCCACGCCCAGCCTTCCTCCGACCACCACTCGCGCCGCTCATACCCGCCACCCTCGCTGAAGCTCAGCCAGCTCGCGTTGCTCACCGGCCGCCGCGCGATCTGAAACGCGGGCAGCTCGATGACGTGGCGCGGGCGCTCGTTGTCGTAGGCGAACCCCTCGGGGCCGGCACCCATCTCAAACGGTCCGGCCGGCACGTCGATCCACTCACTTGCCTGCCCCCCGGCATGGGATGTGCCCGCAAGGGCACCCTCGCCCCCAAGCGTCCCCAGACGCGGCTCGCCGCTCGGCAGCAGGCCCGCGAGCGCCATCGTCTGGCGCATCGTCTCCGTGTGCTGCAGCTCGTGGCGAATCACCAGCTCGTAGATCGTGCCGTCGCCTACGCCGCGCGCGTCGAGTGCCTCGGCGCTGCGTGCGCGCACGTCGCGCAGATACGAACGCGCCCGCTCGGGGTCGAGTAGCTCGACCTCGCCCCTCACAGAGCGTGGCGTCTCAAACGCGTCATACAGCTCCGCGAGGTCGGGGCGCAGCAACGGCAGCCCGCCATAGCGGTGGGCGAGCCACAGATCCTCATATGCAGCGATGTGCGCGAGATCCCACACGAGCGGGCTCATGATCGGCGAGAGCACCCTGCTCAATGTGTCCTCGCTCAAATGACCGACCAGTGCGAGCGTTTGCTCTCTGGCGGTGTCGAGCGCCGCCAGCGCCTCCTCCCGATCCGCTGGGAGGGGGTGTGGGGGAGCGATGGGGTCGCGGGACGCGATCGTGGCCATAGCTTCGCCCGTCAACTGTAGAAGGTCGGGCGCACCCTCGGCGCGTCGCTGTCTCAGACGCTCTCCCGCACTGCGCCGGTCCTTGGGCTGTGCGGACGCAGCGGGCACTCAGGGGGTCATTGTCTCGGCCGCTTGCAGGGCCGGTCCATAGGTGGGGTCGCGAAGCAGTGCTTGGCGAATTCCCTCGCCGAGGATCCCGCCCTCCCCGCGTGAGGCGCCGAGGATCGTCCATTCGCGTTCGCGGCCGTGCTCGTCGCGGCTGCGCGCGCGCAGTCCGCCCTCGCCGCGGCGCAGTCCCAGACGCCGACCCGAGGAGGTGGAGATCGCGACGCTCTGAAGGCCACGCACATCCAGTTCCGGCGCCTGCTCCAGCCGGATCGAGATCGCGCGACCCTCGAGGTCCGCCGTCTTGAGGTCCGCCGTCTTGAGATCCGCCGTCTCGAGGTCCGCCGTCTCAAGGAGTGCGCCACTCCCGCCGATGGACCGGTCCGTCTTGGCTGTGGCCACGCCCGCGAGCGTACGACCGTTGGCCCGCAACGGCTGCATCTCCCAGCCAAGTCGCGACGCCAGCCAACCCACCATCAACAGCGCCGCCGCGGTCGACTCGCGATGGTGGCGCACCGTGACCGACTCGACTCGCGCAAGCTCCGCGCGCATCGCCGGGGGATCGAATGCCGAGGCCAGCCGCTCGCGCCAGGGGGTGCTCCGCAGCCACGCCAGATCGACCACATACGCGCGCCGTCCGAGCTCGCACGCGCGCCGCACCGCGTCGCCGAACGACGGGTCCTCCACCGAGTCCACGAGCACCGCCTGCGATAGCTCCAGCAATGTGTCGACCGCCTCCTGGTGTCCATGAGGCGACCACAGCAGCGTCGCCAGATCGGTCACCACCAGCGGGTCGGCGATCGTCACGAGATCATCGAGATGACGCTCACCGATCTCGACGATCACGTTCTCGCGCAGCAGGCCCAGCTCTCCCTCTCCGGGCTCGCGGTCGGCGGTCACGATTACGCGCGCATCCAAACGGGTGCGATCGGGCTCATAGGAGAACACGACCATGCGCGACGCGTGATAGCGGCCCACGCCACGCAGGCGGTTGGCGATTTCGCCCGAGAAGGCGCTGTCCACGAACGCGATCATGTTGAGAGCGCGCGCGGGTGCGAACGCTCCGTTCTCGGAGTGCCGCTGGTTGACCAGCCTGCGCAGAGCTGCTTCGATCGCGTCCGGGGTGGTCCCTTCCTCGCTCCACACCGCGTCGCTGGTGGAGCTCATCGGGTTTGGCGGATCGGATTTGACGATGGTGAAGTGTTGTGGGGCGCGAAGGGGGCGGTTTGCCCAGTGCGTCCCATCAGATCGCGCGCCACGCCTGGCCATCGCACAGGATGCTCTGTGCCTCCTCGGGTCCCTGCGAGCCCGCCTCATACCGCGCCAGCGGCCCCGGCCTCTCAGACCACGCACTCAGGATCGGGTCGCAGATGCGCCATTGCGCCTCGACCTCGTCGTCGCGTGTGAACAGCGTCGCGTCGCCCCGCATCGCGTCGGTGATCAAGCGCTCATACGCCTCCGGCGACTGTGACAGGAACGCGGTGCCGTACAGGAACTCCATGTGCACCGGGCGGATCACCATGCGCGCGCCCGGGATCTTCGCGCCGAGGCGCAACGACACGCCCTCGTTGGGCTGAAGTGTGAGGATCAACTGGTTTGGCAGCACGCCCAGCGAGCCGCCCTGATCGAAAGCGAGGTGGGGCACGGGCTTCAATGTCACCGCGATCTCGGTCACTTTGCGTGCCAGTCGCTTGCCGGTGCGCAGGTAGAACGGCACTCCCGCCCAGCGCCAGTTGTCAACTTCCAGTCGCAGTGCCGCGAACGTCTCGGTGATCGAATCCGCTCGCACTCCCGGCTCTTCCAGGTAGCCGGGCACGTCCTCGCCCCCCGAGTGCCCTGCCGCATACTGCGCTCGCACCGCCATCTCCGCGATGTCCCGCTCCCGCGGTTGGGGTATCGACTGCAGCACCTTCACCTTCTCGTTGCGCACCTCGTCGGCGGTGAAGCTCACCGGCGGCTCCATCGCCACGTGGCACAGCAGCTGCAGCATGTGGTTCTGGATCAAGTCCCGCAGTGCCCCCGCGTTGTCGTAGTAGCCGGCGCGCGTGCCGATCCCGATGTCCTCCGCCGCGGTGATCTGCACCTGATCGATGTAGTTGCGGTTCCACAACGGCTCGAACATGCCGTTGGCGAAACGGAACGCCATCATGTTCTGGACGGTCTCCTTGCCCAGGTAGTGGTCGATGCGGAACACCTGAGACTCCTCGAACACGCCCAGCACGCGCTGGTTGAGCTCGCGCGCCTCCGCCAGCGAGGTGCCGAACGGCTTCTCGATGATCACGCGCACGTCGGCTCCCTCGCGGCGATCGAGTCCCTGCTTGCCGAGCGCCTCCACGATCACGGGGAAGAACGACGGCGCGGTCGACAGGTAGAACGCCCTGTTCAGGTTCTCGCCGGCGTGCTCGTCGAAGCGGTCGAGCACCTTCTCGAGCCGCGTGTACACCGAGGGATCGTCAAACGTGCCGGGCACGTACTTCACGTGCTCGAGCAGCCGCTTCAGCACATTCTCATCCGGTGCGCGCCGTGAGAACGCGCGAATCGCCTGCTCGCACTCGCCGCGGTAGTCGGAGCTCTCCTTCTCCCTGCGCGACACCCCCACGAGGTGAAAGCGTTCGGGTAGCGCCCCATCGCAGGCGAGGTTGTACAGCGCCGGCAACAGCTTGCGCCTGGCCAGGTCACCGGTGGCGCCGAAGATCACCAGCGTCGTGGGGGCGACCGGCAAACGCTCCAAACCGGCCGTGAGCGGATTCTCCGGCTCTACGGCGACGGCGTTCACTTCTTCGGGGCCTGCTTGACCGCGTGGCCACCGAACTGGTTGCGCAGCGCCGCCAGCACCCGGTGGGCGAACTCGCCGTTGCCGCGCGAGCTCAAGCGCTCGTACAGCGACGCGGTGATCACCGGCGTCGGCACGTCTTTGGCGGTGGCGTCCTCGATCGTCCAACGACCCTCGCCCGAATCCTCGGTCCAGCCCTCGATCGCCTGCAGCTCGTTGCCGTCGGCTTCAAATGCGCGTGCCGCCAGTTCGCACAGCCACGAGCGCACCACCGACCCCTGGTTCCACAGGTGCGCGATCTTCGCGTTGTCAAGCTCATACTCGGACTTGTCGAACACGTCGAAGCCCTCGGCGTAGGCCTGCATCAGCCCGTACTCCACGCCGTTGTGCACCATCTTCACGTAGTGCCCCGCGCCGGAAGGGCCGAAGTGCATCCAGCCGCGCTCGCCGATCGCCTTCACGCTGTCCTGAGAGGTGGGTGGCGCCAGCACGTCGAGGATCGGCGATAGGCCCTTCACCGCCGCCTGTGGGCCGCCCACCATCATGCAGTAGCCCACGTCGATCCCCCACACGCCACCGGACACGCCCACGTCCACGTAGCGGATGCCCTGCTTTGCCAAATCCTTGGAGCGGCGCTTGTCATCGGTCCACTTCGAGTTGCCGCCGTCGACGATCGTGTCGCCCTTCTCGAGCAGCTTCGCCAGCTTGTCGACCGTCTGCTGGGTGGGATCGCCGGCCGGCACCATGATCCACACGATCCTTGGCGCCTCGAGCTTTTTGACGAGATCCGCCAGCGAGCCGGCCCCGCGCGCGCCGTTCTTCACGGCGCCCGCCACGGCGCCCTTGTCGAAATCGAACGCCACAACTTCGTGGTCGGAGTCGCGGCGGATGCGATGCACCATGTTGCCGCCCATCTTCCCCAACCCGACGAATCCGATCTCGGTCATGCTCGGCATCCTAGCCTGCTCGTGTAGGTTTTCGTCTCGATGAGCCCCGACACACCCACGCGTCCCGACCGCAACCTCGCGCTGGAGCTCGTGCGCGTCACCGAGTTCGCCGCGCTCGCCGCCGCTCCGCTGGTCGGTCGGGGCGACAAGGAGGCCGCCGATCAGGCCGCCGTGGACGGCATGCGCTATGCGCTGCACTCCATCGCGATGGACGGCACCGTGGTGATCGGCGAGGGGGAGAAGGACGAGGCGCCGATGCTCTACAACGGCGAGCGCATCGGCGACGGCTCGCCACCCGAGGTCGACATCGCCGTCGATCCCCTCGAGGGCACCACGCTCGCCGCCCACGGCATGCCATCGGCGCTTGCCGTGATCGCGCTCGCCAGCAAGGGCGCCATGTTCGACCCGGGCCCCTGCGTGTACATGGAAAAGATGGCCGGTCGTCCCGAGATCGCCGATCTGCTCGACCTCGACCGCCCGCTCGCCGAGACCGTGCGGCTGATCGCCGAGCGCAAGGGCCAGGCGATCGGCGACGTGATCGTCGTCGTGCTCGACCGCCCGCGTCACGAGGCGGCCGTGCAGGAGATCCGAGAGGCAGGCGCGCGCGTGCGCCTGATTCCCCACGGCGACGTGTCCGCCTCGCTGCTGGCCGTCACCGAGCGCTCCCCGGTGGACCTCTTGTGGGGAATCGGCGGCACGCCCGAGGGCGTCATCAGCGCCGCCGCCATCAAGTGCCTCGGAGGGCAGCTACTCGGGCGGTTGTGGCCGCGCGACGAGACCGAGCGCAGCGCGGCACTCGAGGCCGGGTATGACCTCGAGCAAGTGCTCACTCGCGACGATCTCGTCGCCGGCGACGATGTGTTCTTCTCTGCCACCGGCATCACCGACGGCGATGTGCTGCAGGGCGTGCGCTACCCCTCTGCCGGCGGTGCCACCACCGAATCGCTGGTCACGCGCTCGCGCTCGGGCACCGTGCGCCGCGTGCGGGCCACACACGATCGCGCTAAGCTGCGCGCGCTCGCGGGCGACGGGCGCTTCGGCTAGGCGCTCGGTGCGAGGAGGGCGCTGCTCCGGCAGTGCACGCCGTCAGGCCGCGGGGCTGCCGGTCTTCGATTCGGCAAGGTCCAACCGCGCGAGCGAACGCAGGAAGCCGTGCGTCAAGAGCACATGGATGCGTGCCTGCGTAGCGTTGTACACGTGCATCCCGAACCCCGACGCGATCGCGGGATGAAAGTTGGCGACTTCGACCTCCGCGTGCAGCCTTGCCTCACCGGCGTGCCGCTCCGGTAGGCGACGCACGTCGATCTGCAAATGCCCGTGCGCTCCACGCCCACTCCGCGCCAGCAGGATGCCCCGCTCGATCCGCCAGCGCACCTGTCCATGCTCGCCGTCCAGCTGGTATTCGGGCGCACCGAACGTCAGCAGCTTCAGGGGACGCGCGAGCAGCACCACCGAGCGCTCGCCGTCGCTATACACCACTCGTATCAGTCCCAGCGTCACGCGTGTGAGAAAGCGCCAGTAGGTGCGTGCCAAGCGCTCCATGTGTGCCGGCGTCCAAAGCTCGCGCAGTCTCGCCTCCGGTAGCGTCACCTCGGCCGTCTGCAGCGAGCGCATCGCGCCATTGCGCTCATCTTCGGAGGTGTGATCCTCGAGCTTTGAGATCGTCGCGATCTTCGGCTTGCGACTCATCCGCCAAGGCTATACGCGAGGCGCACTCGCCCACGACCTCGATCCGCTCAACCGGTTCCGCACTCCGATCCGGTGATCCCGCGATTCGGCGTTCGTCCATGTCAAGCAGGCGCCCGGAATTGCCGATGAGGCCGCGTCGTGTCCTTTGCCGGTGATATCAATCTCCTGTGAGAGACCATGCAGACCGAGCATCGGCCGAGGCCAACGCCGAGCGCTTGACGCGCGCCGCGCATGCCGCTCAACAGCTTTGCGACACGCTGTGGGAGTCGCTTCACGAGGAGCTGCACGACCCAAATGAAGAGCGTGTCAGGGAGCTTTCCGAGCGACTTGCCGCCGTGTCCTCGACGGTTGCGCTGTTGGTCACCGCCGTCCCCGCACTCACCACGCAACTCGCCGAATCGCCAGCGCAGGCCGCCGAGAGGCCAGCCGTTGCCTCTGTCCCAGCCGATCCGCCACTCGGCCCAAGCGCAGTCGACGCCGCGCCATCCGACGCCGCCGCCAAGGCGCCAGTTGTCCCCGTTGCATCCGTTGCCCCGATCGCGCCTGCCGATACGCGCACCAGCACAAGCACACCTAGCACCGCTCCCGGCAGCGAGGCGTCAAGGCCGCCCGCGGTCGAGCGCCGCACGCCGCCGGCTCCGTCGCGGCCCGAGCCTCCACGGCCCGAGCCCCCGTCGCTTGTCGCCGTTCAGCCGATCCCCACGCGCGCGGGCGACTACACGTTCACGAAGCTGGTGGACGAGCGAGAGCCGGAGACTTTGTCGGAGCCACTCGCGGCCGTCCAGCCGATTCCGATCCAGCCCGAGATCGAGATCCGCGACGTGCGCCGCGAGGAGGGAGCCTCGGCGTGGGTGTCCTCGGTTGGACGACTGCTCACGCGCCATTCAGAGGACGGGCTCCCGTTCGCGGTGTTGCTCGTCGAGATCGTGGATGTCGCGCGGCTTGAACGCTCTGAGACACCACACGACCTGCACGGTCTCGTGGCACAGGTGGAGAGCGCGCTCGGCCGCGGTATGCGCGCAACCGACGAGCTCTCCCGTGAGACTCGCGGACGCTACTGGCTGGTGGCGCCCGAGACCAATGGCACCGGCGCGCGCATGCTCGCCGAGCGCTTGGCGCGACTCGTGCGCGGCTCAGCCGTCCATCGGGGTGTGCCGCTAGAGGTAGCGATCGGGATCGCCGTGTGCCCCGAGGACGGCACCGAGGCGCCCGCTTTGGCCGCGCGCGCCGACCTGGGCGTCTACTCGGCGCGCGCCACCGGGCGCTCGATCGTCCACACCGACCCGCCGTCCGCGAGCTGAGGGGTCGCGGACCCTGATCAGGCAGTCGGGGCGGTGCCGCCGCTGGCCGCCGCTTCGGGACTCGGCAGCGCTTCGGCGGGCACGCCCAACATCGGGTTGTTCGGTGCACTGCCCACGATCTTGGTCTTCACGCGCACGGTCTCGCTGATCGTCAGCGCGCTCGCCGCGCCCCAGGTGAGATCCCACGTGGCGCCATGCGCATACGGCCCGCGGTCGATCACCGGCACCGTCAGCTGGTGGCCCTTGTAGTTGACGAGCACAAGCGTCCCGCACGGCAGCGTGCGGTTGGCCACGCCCACGATCACCGGGCTCATCGTCTGCCCGCATGCCGTCCGCTTGCCGTAAAAGCCCGGTCCAAACCAGGTAGCGATCTGTGCCTTGGCGTTTGGCTTGGCCGGTGTCCCTGGCGGCGCCGTGCTTGGGGCACTGGCACCGCCGTTGCTCACGGCGGCGGTGCTCGACGCGCCGGAGCTTGCCAGCGCGGCAGGGGCCTGCGCGACCGTGCACAGGAGCGCGGTGGCGACAGCAAGCAGCGTCTTGTTCGCAAGCGTTCGATTCATCTGTTCTCAGCGCCTACGGGGTGAGCTGACGGGCTCGCGCGACACTTCCGCGCTACGGCCTACATGGGCCGATTCGCCCCCGCGAGTCTCTGTGGCTCGCATTGGGTCCCCCGCTTCTCGCAACCTGGGTCGCGAGAACTCGGCGTTCGCGGCAGTATACAAGCCCGTCCCCGGACAGTTTGGGTGCACTGTCCACGTCCGCGCCGCACTTTGTTGAGTTCGAGTGGCTCTGGTATCGAGGTAGCCCCGGTTCGTCGTCGGCGGCTCCGACGGCGTTCAGGGGCGGCGCAACAGCGAGAACGCGTCCTTCAACAGCCGCCCGCCCGCGGCGAGACTCGAGCCGGCCAGCTCGCCCACGATGTCCGCCACCGACTCGACGAGCTCCACACCGCTCGGCGGATGCACGGTCGCGCCCAACTCGATCTCCTCCTCCGGCTCATACCCCTGCTTTGGGGCCGGCGGCTCGACCGGCTTGGTGATCGGCTTGGGGACACGTCGCTTGGGCTCGACTGGTTTGCTGGCCCTGGCCGGCTTCTTGGTGGCTGCGGGCTTCTCCGTGACCGCCGGCTTCGTGTTGGCCGCTGGCTTCGTGTTGGCCGCTGGCTTCTTAGCGGCCGCCGGCTCCTTGCCGGTCGTGGGCTTCGCTGCGGCCCTCGTGCGGGCCGGCTTCGTCCTGGTGGCGGCGCTTGCCCTGGTCAGAGCGTCGGCTCGCTCAGTCCCAGCGCCGGTTCGCGCGGCCGCCCTGCGCGCGCTCGCGCGTTGGGGCCGGGCTCGCGGCAGCGCCGCGAGGATGCCGCCCTCAGGGGTCGGCTTGGCCTCGCGTCCGTTGCGGCTTTCGCTGGGACTCATCGTCTCGCAATCATCGCGCACCGGCGCCAAACATGCACCTACGGACGTTTTTTCGCCCGCCTTTGTGCGCGAAGGCGTTACGATAGGGCCGTACATCTGAGTTGTACCGTCGGGAGGGCCTCGGCCACAGCCCGGCTAAGGTAGTCCTCGAGCAGCACCCTGAGGGGGGCCCGGCGGCGGGTTCCGCAACCTCGGGGAGTCTCCCGACGGAAACGGAAAAAAGTATGTCTGTGGTGGAACTGCAAGAGCTGGAAGAGGTCAAGAACCTGCTGACCAAGGGGCAGCAGGTGGGAGTGCTTACCTTCGCGGAGATCTCCACCGCGACCTCCGATCTTGATCTGGACGAGTCCGACGTCGAGGAGCTGCACGGCTACCTTGAGAAATCGGAGATCGAGCTCGTCGAGGACATCGATCCCGCCACGGCCGCGGGCTCTCAGGTCGAACGCGCACCCGACAAGCGCGGGCGGCGCAAGGCTAAGACCACGCTCGATCTCAAGCCGGACATGACCACCGATTCCCTGCAATTGTTTCTCAAGGACATCGGCAAGGTGCGCTTGCTCACCGCCCAGGAGGAGGTCGATCTCGCCAAGCGCATCGAGCGCGGGGACCTCGACGCCAAGCAGAAGATGGTCGAGTCCAACCTGCGCCTGGTCGTCTCGATCGCCAAGAACTACCGCAACCAAGGCCTGCCGTTCCTCGATCTGATCCAGGAGGGCACGCTCGGACTGGTTAGGGCCGCCGAGAAGTTCGACTACCGCAAGGGCTTCAAGTTCTCCACCTACGCCACCTGGTGGATACGCCAGGCGATCGCCCGCGCACTCGCCGACAAGGCCCGCACGATCCGCATTCCGGTGCACGTCGTTGAGAAGCTCAACAAGATCGGCCGTGCCGAGCGCAAGCTTGTAACCGAGCTCGGCCGCGAGCCCACCGCGGCTGAGATCGCCGAGGTCACCGGCATCGACCCCGAGGAGGTCGACTCGATCAAGCGCTCCGCCCAGGCTCCCGTGTCGCTGGAGAAGCCGGTCGGCGACGAGGAGGAGTCTGAGTTCGGCCAGTTCATCGCCGACGAGCGTGCCGAGTCGCCCTATGAGCGCGCCGCGGAGATCCTCACCAAGGAGGCTCTGCGCGAGGCTCTTGAGAACCTCTCCTACCGCGAGCGCCGTGTGCTGGAGCTGCGCTACGGGCTCGGCGGCGAGCATCCCCGTACGCTCGATGAGGTTGGGCGCACGTTCAACGTCACACGCGAGCGCATCCGCCAGATCGAGAACCAGTCCTTGAAGAAGCTGCAGTCGCTCGCGGAGGCGCAAAAGCTCCGCGACGTGGCGTAGTCGATCTAAGGCTGGGGTTTGGCGTGCGCGTGGCGCGCCCGCGATGCGAGTGAGCCTCTTTTTTTGGAGACTACGATTGAGGCTACATATTGTAGCTACTATTGTCGTGTACTCAAAAAGTGCATACATGTACCCACGGGTTCCAAGCTCAAGCAGTATCAGCCGCCTGCCGATGAACCGTGCATGTTCGATGTGCACGCAGCGCTGCGCAAGCTTGTGGCCAGCGATGGCTCCGACCTGCATCTGAAGGTCGACTCTCCGCCGCTGTATCGCGTGCAGGGGGTGCTCGGCCCCGACCAGGCAGCCCCAGCACTCAGCGCACAGGACACCGAACACGCACTGCACGAGCTGCTTCACGACCAGACCAAGCTGAAGGAGTTTGCCGAGGAGCACGAGGTCGACTTCTCTTTTGAAATCGCCGAGGTCGCACGCTTTCGCGTCAACGCGTTTCGTCAGCGCGGTCTGATCTCGCTCGCCTGCCGCGCGATTCCCACAAAGATCTCGACGATCGAGGAGCTCTCGCTGCCGCCTGTTGTGCGTGAACTCGCAGAGGAGGAGCGCGGGATCGTGCTGCTCACCGGCACCACCGGGTCGGGCAAGTCGACCACGCTCGCCGCGATGATCGACCACATGAACGTGACGATGAGCAAGCATGTCGTCACGATCGAGGACCCGATCGAGTTCGTGCACACCGACAAGCACTCGGTTATCAACCAGCGCGAAGTCGGCATGGACACCAAGTCCTTCGAGCGAGCCCTGCGGCGCGTGCTGCGCCAGGATCCCGACGTGATTCTCGTGGGGGAGATGCGCGACGAGGAGACGGTGCGCACCGCGCTATCAGCCGCCGAGACCGGTCACCTTGTGCTCTCCACAGTGCACACTGTGGATGCCCCGGAGTCGATCAACCGCCTGCTCGACTTCTTCCCACCCCACCAGCACAACCAGGCGCGCTCGATGATCGCGGGCACGATCAAGGGCGTCATCTCCCAGCGGCTTGTACCCGGTGCCAAAGGGGGACGCGTGGCCGTGTGCGAGATCCTGCGCATGACCGGGCGGGTGCGCGACATGATCGTCGACCCCAACCAAACCGGCCAGCTCGGCGAGGCGATCTCAGGTGGGGCCTACTACGGCATGCAGACGTTCGATCAGGCGCTCTACGGCCACGTCACAGCGGGCCGTGTCACGGTCGAGGAGGCGCTGCGCGTCGCCACCAGCCCACACGACTTCAAGCTGCTGCTGCAATCGGAGGGTCGCAAGGGCACCACTATGCAAGATGTCGCCCAGGCCCAAGCACGACGCGAGGGCGGCACGGCGCCAGCGCCCGCCGCGCCGAGCCAACCGGTTGTGCCCGCACCCGCACCCGCACCCGCGCCCGCTGCGCCAGCGCCGGCAAACGGCGTACCCGGCGGTCCGCCCGTTCCAGTCGGATAAAAGTCTGCTTTTCGCCAGTGCAGGGCTCAGCGAGCGTCACCGTGTGCGATCCTGTCACTTCAGTTGGTAAAGTAAAGGCTGAAATGGCCGCTGACGAGACATGTCCGGTATGTCGCACAGCTGAGGTGGTGTGTGGCAAGTGGACGCTTCTGTTGGTGCGCGATCTGGCCGAGGGATGCTCGCGCTTCTGCGAGCTGGAGCGTTCGCTCTCGGGTATCAGCCCACGCACGCTCTCACTACGCCTGCGGGCGCTGGAGGACGAGGGCATCGTCGAGCGCCACACCTTCGCCGAAGTGCCCCCTCGTGTTGAGTATGCGCTCACCGAGAAGGGGCTTGCGCTGTTGCCGCTGATTGAGGACATGCGCTCCTACGGCGAGCGCTGGCTCGGTTGCGAGGACGCCGTCTCTGCGGTGCTCAGCGGCGAGACGGCCGTTGCCGTCGCGTGAATACCCGGTTCCTGCGCTGGGAGTGATCGCAGTTGCGTAGAAGTCTGGGGGTTGCGCTTAACGAGTTGCCTTCACGGTCGTCTCCCGCTAAAGACCGCTAGCCCGTCCTCTCGATCGACCGATATCTCGGTCAGACCGCACTCCCGCAACCATCGTCTCAGATCATCGGCGGTGCCGGTGCGACCGAAGTCATCGTTGCCCAGCAGCCGGCGTTGACGGCGACTGCCCTCAGCCAGAAAAGTGCTTCCGAGAACGCGTCCACCTGGACGTAGACAACGTCCCAACTCGGCGAGCGCTGCATCGGGATAGGGCACGCAGTGAAGACCGCCGTAGCTAATACAAAGATCGGCGATGCAATCCTCCAGCGGCAAAGCGACCATGTCGGCTTCTATGAAACGCGTCTCTACCGCCGGGAATCGAGCGGCGCGCTTCTCTGCTCTACGTAGCATCGCGGGCTCGATATCCACGCCGATCCAGCAGGCGCGCTGATCGGTACGCAGACCCCGTAGCGCGATTCCGCCACCGCAAAGGACATCAAGGATCGTGGACCCCTCTGGCATCTCTCCGACGGCCGCGATGCTTCGATAGAAAGGTCGCGGGTCGACTCCCCACATAGAGCCAAGCACGAGTCGTGCCAGGCGTGGGCCTTCAATGTAGTAGTCGTATACGGCCCCAAACGGGCCAGCGCATATGTTGGGTGCCTCCTTCGGAGCCTGATCTTGGTGCACCGATCTCTCCAATTTTTCTACGACGTGGGAATAGTGTCGAGTGCGTGTTCGGCATATGTCGGCCGGCTATCTCCGACGCGCAGGCTCCGCAGTCGCCGGAAGGTCCGCGAGCGATCCCGGCAGTGCGACCAGCCGCCTGACCTTGGCCTCAATGCCGATCGCGCAAGACGGTTGAAAGTCTCCTGAGCCTCCAGCCGAGCGAGTCCGGCACCAACGCAGAAGTGCGGGCCGTTGCCAAACGCAAGATGCGACGATCGAGCACGGGTGAGGTCCAAGCGGTCGGGGTTCGGACAGCATGCGGGGTCACGATTGGCAGCGCCGAGTACGATCAGCGCCTGCTGTCCGGCAAGCACTTGGACTCCGCCGAGTACGATGTCCGATAGAGCGACGCGAGAGGCCACTTGGACGGGGCTGTCATAGCGCAACAGCTCGTCAACCGCTTGCATGGAGAGCTCGGGATGGCGCGCTAGCCAGTCGAGCTGGTCAGGGTGCTCGAACAGCGCGAGCGTGCCGTTGCCGATCAGATTCGCGGTCGTCTCGTGGCCTGCGGCAAGCAGCAGCAAGCACATCGTGATGATTTCGTCTGTCTTAAGCGTCACGCCGCTGTCTGGCGGATGGATCAGTGCGCTCAACAGATCCTCGCCCGGGTCGAGTCGTCGCTGTGCGACGATCGGCACGAGGAACAGCATCACCGTCATCGCCGCCGTACCGATCGCCTCGCGCTCGGCGGGAGTCGGGTCGAGCTCAAGCATCCGCGCGAGTGTTGGCGTTTCGGAGCTGAGAAGTTCCGCGCCCTCAAGGCCGACGTCAAAAAGCTCGGCGATCACCGCGAGGGGAATCGGGTAGGCGAGCTCGCTCATCAACTCGGCCGACTCCCCGTCGGCGAGCGGCGCAAACGCGCTATCGACGATAGCGGCGACGCGTTGCTGGATGCCGCGTACCGCGCGTGGAGTGAAGAAGCGGTTCACCGCGGTCCTCAACCGTGTATGGGTTGGTGGATCGCTTGTCAACAGCGACTTGCTCCAAAGGCCCGGACCCGATCCCTCTTCCCCCATCGACGCAAGCATTTGGGGACTGTTGCTTGGATCAGAGCTCCACCTGGGGTCACGCAATACGGCCGCCGCGTGCTCGTTTGACAGCACGAGATGAGCGCCGAGCCGCTCGTCCCACTGGACCGGTGCCTGCGCACGTGCGGCGTGGTAGGCCGGATAGGGATCCTCGGTGGGAAATGGCCAGGCAGTCCAGTCAGGCATGGCAGCTTTCCTCCTGACGCTCCGCGCGGTAGGCGCCATCAAGCTTGCCCATCGGGGTAATGGGCTCAGCGTTCTCGAAATACTCGGCCGCAATGGTCTTCCAATAGGTGGTTCCGCGTAGTTCGGAGATCAACGACATCGCTCCTATATCGATTCGACTCATGGTGGTGTAGGCGGGTGGAGAGGACATATGGCTAAACGCGTTTGCCATAGGACCTGCTGGTGAATAACGGCCCTCGATCAAGGCCGCCACGTACTCGGGGGTGACGGTGAAAGGCTGCTCTCCCCAGTACATCTCGATCGGCTTCCACCAATATTCGAAGACTTCCTCCGGTGTGAGAGAGTCAGACGGCGAAAAAAAACCGCCTTCTACGCTGATCCGCCATGTCTCGGCCACATCGCTTCTCAGGCATTCGCGCATAACCAGGTTCAGCGACTGGACCTGGTCGCGCTGGAGTCGCTTGACGCAGCCGAAATCGAGGAAGCTCACGCTCCCGTCGTCGTGAAAGAGGTAGTTACCGGGATGAGGATCTGCGTTGAACAGGCAGTGATAGTGATAAGAGCCGTAGAGGAAACGGTGGATCGCCTCCGCCCAGCTGTTGCGCAGCTCCTGCTCTGATGCAAGAGCGTCATTCCAGGACTTGCCCTGCACGAGCTCTTGGGTCAGCACCCGATCGGTGCATAGCTCGCCGAGGACTTTCGGGATATGGATGAACGGGTGCCCGCGGTAGAGCTCGGCGAACTCAGCCTGGTTGGCCGCCTCAAGTCGATAGTCGAGCTCCTCGGTGATACGTTCGCCCATCTCCTGTGCGGCACCCTTGAGATCGAGGTTCAGCTTCTTGGACGACAGGCCGCTCATCAATCCGAGGAGGGTGGTGAGCAACTCGGTGTTCTTGAGGTCGGCATGGATCGCGTCGGCCACACCGGGGTACTGAATCTTCACCGCGACAGCGCGACCGTCGTGCAGCCGGGCAGCGTGCACCTGGCCGATCGAGGCCGCTGCGAGAGGCTCCCAATCAAACTCCCCGAATGTGCTCTCGGTTGGCTTGCCGAGCTCGTGCTCGAGCACCTTGCGCGCCAGCTCTGGTGCCATTGGCGGCGCGTCATTGCGCAGCCGGGTCAGTGCTGTTTGATAGGCAGTTTGGAATTCTTCACCAACTACAGGGCCAAGCGACACGAACGAGAGCATCTGCCCGGCCTTCATCAGGGCACCCTTGGAGCGGCCGAGCAGCTCGGCGTAGCGCTCCGCGGTGCGAGCGTGGAATTTGCTGCTGTCCGCGCCCGTGAGCTTGCTGCGCAGCCCGACCACAACCGCCTCTCCGGCAGTGCGGGCGGTCAGGGCTGCCAGTGGGGCCGTGCGTCGCAAACGCCCCCGACCAATGCCATCGCCTGTCGGGACCGCGTCATCTGCGCCTGGGAGAAATCGAGCATCGGACACTAAAGCACCTCCTTGTCATGATCTGCTGACTTATACTAAGTGTATACTTAGTAGGGCAGATGTCAAATGCGACCCGTGAACACGCAACGCGCACTGCGCCGAGCAGGAGCGTTCCGACGGGCGGCGAAGTCAGCGGGATCGTGCGCTCTCTCCAGTTGCAAGCGACCCTCACCGAGTTCGCCGAGCAGGCTGGCGCACGGCTGCACTCCGACGTGCTTGCCGGTCAAGAGGTTCCCTTCGAGCTCGCCTCGCGCTCTGGTCGCGGCCGTGGCGCGGCGCCGCTCTACAGCTATCAACCGCTGACCGATCGGTTCATTGCCGAGCGCTTCCCCTCCTTGCGCCGTCTGCACGCCTACCCCGCCGCGGTCGATTTGCTCGAGGGCTTTGACGCACTCGACCGCTACCTGATCTCCTGCGGTGGAAATCCGGCTGGCCACGGTCTGCACGCGCGCGCCGATGCTGCGCTGCTGGCGTTGCTGAAGCAGGTCTTCGAGGAGCAAACCGACTTCGATCTTCGACCTGAGCGCCTGGAGCGCGCGCTCGAGCGCCTTGACGGCTCGGCGTTTGCGGCAGCCGGGGAGATAACGCTTGTGGCGAGGTTGCATGGGCTCACGATCGCCTCACCGGAGCTGGCGCTGGCGCGAGGTCTTTTGATCGCTCGTCCCGACGCTTTGCGCGGCGCGCCCGAGCAGGCGATGTGCCGCGACACCGACGGTGCCGAGCACCTGCTGGTGGTGTTCAGCGCCGAGAGCCCCGAACCGCGCACGGCGATCGCTCACGGGGAGGAGATCATCCGCGAGCTGTTGCGCGCGTTGCGGCTGTTCGGCGACGGGCGCATCGCGCTGGGCGCGCGCGCGTTCACGCGGGTCGGCTCGGCCCCTTGGGAGACGATTGCGCTCGGTGCCGGCGGCAGTCCGCACGGGATGCTGCTCGTCACCGCCGATCAGGAGGACGAGTTGCGCGCGTTTTGCAACCTTGTCTCCCGCCGCGCTCCACACGCCAATGAGATCGCCTGGGCGCTGCGTCGCTTCGAGATGGGCTGCGAGCGCGCCACCGAGTACGACGGGCTCAGCGACCATCTGCTGGCGCTGCGCGTGCTGCTCGCCGCGCCCTCCGCGCTTGAGTCACAGGGCGTGCCCGACGGATTGCTGGCCGGGCGCTTGGCGGCGCTGTGCGCCAACCCCGACGCGCGCGCCGCGCTCGTGGAGCGCACCTTGGCCGCGATCGCGCTGGAGCGCGAGGTGATTGCCGGCAGGGCCGTGGAGCGCACCGCCGGGCTTGCACTGGTGCGCGATCTCTCAAACCACCTGCGTGCGCTGCTGCGCGACGTGATCTGCAGTCACCTCCCCTGCGAGCTCGCGTCGCTTGCCGACGAGCTGCTGCTCTCAGGCGAGAAGCTGGCCGAGGAGAACTCCGGCGAGGAGCTAGGCGAAGAGATGCTTGGCGACCACGGCGAGGCCTCCGAGGTCCTGCACGTCACCGTCTAGGTAGGGCACGATCAGCGGGTCGCGTTCGCTGAGCGACCGCGATAGAGCCGCCACGCTGTCGCGGTCGCGCCGCGCGAGCACGTCGAAGTCGGCCAGGTTGTCGGCGACCCGTGCGGCGAGCTTCGCGCCGAGCTGGCCTGAGAGCAGTCCCGCCAGCTGCTCCGGCGTGTGCCCGTCCAGTCCGCGATCGTGCACGCGGTTGACGATCAAGCCGTCGAAGCTCATCTTCTCCTGTGCCAGTTGAGCGTGCAGGAACTCGGCCTCGCGCGCCGGCTCGCGCTCGGGCGAGGTCACGATCAGAAAGCCCGTGGCAGGGTCGCGCAGCAATTGCTCCACGCCCCCCGCGCGCTCGCGAAAGCCGTCGGTGAGGCCGGTGAGCGCAGCGAAGAAACCCGACAGCTCGCCGACCAGGTTGACGCCGGTGACGCGCGCGAACACGGACAGCATCAAGCCCGCCCCTCGCCCGACCAGTCCGCGCGTGACTCCACCGGGTGCCATCAGCACCTTCAGTGCACGACCGTCGAGAAAATGGCTGAGCCGGTCGGGCGCGTCGAGGAAGTCGAGCGCCTCGCGCGAGGGAGGCGTATCGAGCACGATCGCATCCCAGCGACCGTCCCGGTGCAGCTCGAACAGCTTCGCCACAGCGGTGAACTCCTGCGATCCGGCTACCGCCGAGGACAGCTCCCGGTAGATGCGGTTGGAGAAGACCTCCTCGCGTGTGCGCTCGTCGGGAGCCAGGCGCGCGATCAGCTCGTCAAATGTGCGCTTCGAGTCCAGCATCATCGCCCACAGCTCGCCGCGTGCCTGCACGCCATGCTCGTCGAGTGTGTGTGGCTCGATCCGGTGCGGCTCGCCCGGCAGCTCCGCCAGGCCGAGCGCTCCCGCCAGACGCCGAGCCGGGTCGATGCTCACGACCACCACCTTGCGTCCCTGCATCGCCAGCCCGAGCGCGAGCGCGGCCGACATGGTGGTCTTGCCCACCCCGCCCGCGCCCACGCACACGCAAACCTGCTTTGCCTTCAGGCGCTTGTGAAGTGGTGTGTGGCGCGAGGGCACGTGGGGATCGTAGGGGTGCGTGCAGGAATCGCTCGCTACCGTGCGAATACTTGCCCCGAAGGCTTTCCAAACTCGACCATCGGAGCCTGCCGTGAGCACACGGGCCAAGGTCATCGCGTTCGCCAATCAGAAGGGCGGGGTGGCAAAGACAACGACGACACTCAACCTTGCCGCCGCGTTCGCGGAGGAGGGACATCGCGTCCTGTGCGTCGACATGGACCCGCAGGGCAACCTCACGATGTCTCAGGGCATCGACCCCGACACGCTGGAGCTGTCGATGTATGACGTGCTCACCCAGCGCGCCACGATCCGCGAGGTGATCCGCAAGCGCGAGATCGACGTGGCGTGCGCCTCGATCGACCTCGCCGGCGCGGAGATCGCGATGTCCACGATGATCGGCCGCGAGCGCTCGCTGCAAAAGGCGTTCGAGCCGATCATGGAGGACTACGACTTCATCTGCATCGACACGCCGCCGAGCCTCGGACTTTTGACGATCAACGCGCTTACCGCCGCCGACAAGGTTATTGTGCCTGTGCAGTGTGAGTATCTGTCGATGCGTGGGCTCATCCAGTTGCAAAACACCCTGGCAATGATTCGCGAGAACCTCAACCCAGACGTCGATATCGAGGGTATCCTCCCGACGTTGGTCGATTCGCGCACGATCCACGCCAAGGAGGCCATCGAGATCCTCGAGGAGAACTTCGGCGACCGTGTGTTCGCTTCGCGCATCCGCAAGACGGTGCGCTTCGCCGAGGCTCCCGTGAAGGGGATGTCGGTGCTCAAGTACGAGCCGGATGGTGTAGCTGCGCAGTCCTACCGCCAGCTGGCACAGGAGGTCCTGGCTCATGGAAAGCCCTAGAAGTCATCTCGACCCACCATCCGTCCAATGACGAGCCCTAAGAGAGCGTCGATGCGCGAAGGGCCGCTCGCGGCCCTGTTTCGCAAGACCGAAGAGCTCGAGAAGGAGTCGCCCGCTGAGCGGAGCTCAACGGGCGAGGCGGGCGCTGAGCTAGCCACGTCGGCCGCCACACCGGCGTCGGCCGCCCGCGCGAGTGCTCCCCACCCTGCTCTGAGCACTCCTTCGCCGCAAGAGTCCGAGACGAGCCAGGTCCCGAGCCCGCAGGAGCGCCTGCGCCATGTGTTCTCCTCGGAGATCCCCGAGGACGTTATGGACCTGCCCGGCGCGAGCGTGTCTGCGTCTGAGGAGCGTGGGGCGCCTGTCTCCACACGCGAAACCGTGCATGTGCGCGACGAGCAGCGCGAGCGCCCGTTTGGCGCGGCGATGCCCGTGACCAACCCCGTGATCCGCGTGGTCGGGGTCGGCGGAGCCGGCACAAACGCCGTCAATCGCATGGTCGAGGCCGAAGTCGAGGGTGTTGAGTTCCTGGCGGTCAACACCGACCTGCAGTCGCTGCAGCAGTCCACAGCCGATATCACACTGCATATCGGCGCCGAGCTGACCCGCGGTCTTGGGTCGGGGTCGGACGCCAACGTCGGCAGGCAGGCCGCGATGGACGACTACGACCGCGTCAAGGCGCTGTTGAAGGGGTCGGACATGATCTTCATCACCGCCGGTGCGGGTGGTGGCACAGGCACCGGTGCGGCGCCGATCGTGGCGCGCATCGCACGTGAAGTCGGCGCGCTGACGGTGGCGATCGTGACCAAGCCGTTCGGCTTCGAGGGTTCACGTCGAGCCGAGCAGGCCGACCGCGGCGTAGAGGCGCTGGCCGAGGAGGTCGACACGCTGATCGTGGTGCCCAACAACCGCCTGCTCAGCGTGCTCGACAAGCAGACCGCGATGGTTGAGGCGTTCCGCGTAGCCGACGACGTGCTGCGCCAGGGCGTGCAGGGCATCTCCGATCTGGTGACGCTGCCCGGCCTCATCAACCTCGATTTCGCGGACGTGCGCACGATCATGTCCGACGCCGGCAACGCGCTGCTGGGCATCGGGATGGGCGTCGGGGAGAATCGCGCCCCTGAGGCAGCGGCGCAAGCGGTGGCCTCACCGCTGCTCGAGACCTCGATGGACGGCGCGCAGTCGATCCTGCTATCGATCACCGGCGGGCGCGACCTGTCGCTGTGGGAGGTCAACGAGGCAGCCAAGGCCGTGTCCGAGGCAGCGCATCCCGAGGCTAACATCATCTTCGGAGCGATGGTCGACGAGAAGCTCGACGACCAGGTGTGGGTGACCGTGGTGGCCACGGGCTATGGCGCCAAAGGCTCACGTTCGCAGCTACGCGAGCCCGCCGGCGAGCCGCGTGTAAAGCGCGCCGGTTCGCCTGCGCCCCGCTCGGGGGTGTCCGCGCGCGACACAAGGCCCTCGCGTGAGGACCGGCAGTCACGCCGCGGCGGCCTGGCGGTCTCTGACATGGATGTGCCTGAGTTCATCCCGAATTTCTGAGCGCTGTGCTATCGCTCGCGTATGAGCGAAGCTAATAAGGGGGTTGTGGCGGCGGGGCATCCGCTGACCGCTGAGGCGGGCGCGCAAGTGTTGCGCGCCGGCGGCAACGCCGTCGATGCCGCCGTTGGGGCGATGCTGACCTCGTTTGCCGCCGAGCCGCTGCTGACCGGCCTCGGAGCGGGCGGCTACATGATGGTGGCGGGTGGCGGACAGCAGCCCGTGCTGCTTGACTTCTTTGTGCAGGCGCCCAAGCGCGCCACCGACGGGAGCGCGGCCGAGCTCGACGCCGTTGACGTGTCGTTTGGGGATGCGGTCCAGGTGTTCTACATCGGCCCGGCGTCTTGCGGCGTGTACGGAGCGCCAGCGGGCGTGTGCGAGGCGGCGGCGCGCTGGGGCACGATCGACCTCGCGCAGCTGGCGGCGCCGGCGGCGAGGCTGGCGCGCGAGGGCGTGCGGCTCAACACAGGGCAGGCATACATCGCGGAGATCCTCGGCGACCTGCTGCAATCCACGCCCGAGTGCGCGGCGCTGTGGGCACCGGCGGGACGGGTGCTGCGCGAGGGCGAGCTGTTGCGCAATCCAGAGCTTGGGGATGCGCTGGAGCGTTTGGGCAGCGATGGCGCGAAGCCGTTCTACAGCGGCGATATCGCCGGCGCGGTGTGCGACTGGCTCGGCCAGCGCGGCGGGTCGATCAGCCGGCGTGAGCTCGGGCGCTACGGGGCGATCGAACGGGCACCGCTGAACATGCGCTATCGCGACCGCGAAGTGCTCACCAACCCGCCGCCCTCGGCGGGCGGCACGCTGCTCGCGTATTCGCTGGGCCTGCTCGATCGCCAACCCTCGCCGCCAACGCTCGACGCTGTGATCGCCGCGATGGAAGCGGCCCAGGGGGAGCGCACACCCGAGTTCGTCGAGGGTCTTTCAGATGAGGGATTTGGGGCGTGCTTCCTGTCCTCACGACTCGGGGCGACAACCCACATCTCGGTGCTCGACTCGCATGGGAGAGCGTGCTCTGTGACGTGCACGAACGGAGAGGGGTCGGGCGTGGTGGTCCCTGGAACGGGGATCCATCTGAACAACGTGATGGGCGAGGAGGATCTGAGTCCGCTGGGCTTCCACAGTCATCCCGCTGGGCGGCGGATGCCCAGCATGATGGCTCCGACGATCGTGATGCGCGAGGGCGAGGTCGAGCTGGTGCTCGGCAGCGCCGGCTCCAGCCGGATTCGCTCAGCGCTGCTACAGACGATCGTGGGGGCTGTCGATCACGGCCTGCAAGCCCCGGCGGCGGTCAGCGCGCCGCGCGCGCATTTCGAGGGGGGAATCGTCTATCACGAGCCCGGGATCTTGCCCGTGAGCGAGCCCGGCCGAGCGCGCGAGCTGGTGCGCTTTCACGATCTCAACCTGTTCTTCGGCGGCGTGCAGGCGGTGCAGCGCAGCGGCGATAAGCTGATCGGCGCGGGCGATCCGCGGCGTGGTGGGGTCGCGGTAAGTGCGTAGGACGCGCCAGCGTGCCGGTGGCTCGCGGCGCGAACCTTCAGGTCAGGTGCACCTTGCCGTTGGAGCGGGCTCTCTGCTCGGCGCGCTCTACCAGCTCGACCTGCTTGATGGCCGCACGCAACAGCAGCGTCAGCAGTCGCAGGCGTGCGTTTTCCGAGCGCAGCTCCAGTAGCTCCTGCTTGGCCTCGGTGCCGAAGTCGATGGTGGCGGCCATGGCGTAGGTGTCCATCGCCTCCAGCTCCTGCTCGGCCAGCGTACGGTCGGTGGCCTGCTCCACGAGCTCCGCGTAGAGCTCGCGCGCTTCGCGCGCCGCCTCGTTGTCGGGTGTCTCCTCGTGCTCTGTGAGGAACTCGACGATCCCGGCGGGATATGGTAGGTCGTCCTGGCGCTGGAGCAGGCGAAATACGCGCGTGCCACGTACCAGGATCGTGAGGCGACCGTCCTCCATGCGCTCGAGCACACGCTCGATCTCGCAAGCGCAGCCGACCGGCTTGAGCTCGTCCTCGGAGAACCATACGATCCCAAACTCGCTCTCGACCTGCAGGCACTCCTCGATCATCGTGCGATAGCGCTCCTCGAAGACGTGTAGCGGAACGCTCTCTGTTGGGAGCGCGACGATCCCGAGCGCAAACAGCGGAAAGTCCTTGACGGGAGCCTCGGCCACCCTTTCAGTCTATGCACGCTCGCCTGCAGTCCGGGACGCTTATCGTGGGGTCGTCCGCGCTACCACTACACTTTCGCGGATGGAGAACGAGCTTGTGAAGCGCATCATGTGGTCGGGCCTGCTCACCGCCGTGGGCGCGCTGGCCAGCATTGTCACCCAGCGGGCGGCCGCGCAGCTGTGGAGGCGCGTGTTCGACGAGGAGCCCCCGGAGTGAGCGACACGCCGGGAGGCCCGACCGGCAACGCACGCCAGCAGGGCATCGCCGCGGCGATTACGGAGGTGTCTGAGCGAGCGAGTCTGCTGATTCGCGAGGAGATCGAGCTCGCCAAGACCGAGATCACCGAGAAGACCACGCGCCTGGCCAAGGGCGCGGTCGTTGCGATCGTGGCCGGCGTGTTCTTCCTCACCGCGCTGTTCTTCGTGCTGATCGGCTGCGCCTGGCTGCTCTACTACGAGCTGCCGATTGGAAACGATTTCACCTACTTCTGGGGGTTCTTCGCGATGGCGGTGATCCTCGTGGTGCTCGGTGCGATCGCCGGGCTGCTTGCCGCCAGGGTGGTCAAATCGGGCTCGCCGCCGGCGCCGACGATGGCAATCGAGGAGGCGCGCAAGATTCGCGAGACCGTGAGCTCGTCCTCCTCAGAGACAGGAGCAGGCACCGGGGCTCCAGCGACTCCCGTCATGCCCGTGCCATCTTCGATGCCCGTGCCCATGACCTCCGCGCCAGCCGAGACCGCGCAAGACCTTGACCTTGGAAGGGGAACGATCGATGGCCCAACGCTCGGCAGCTGAGATCCGCGACTCGATCGAGTCAAACCGCGCGGAGCTGGCAGTGTCGCTCAACAACCTGCACGGCGAAGTGGCGCGCATCACCGACTGGCGCGGGCACGTCGAGCGTCATCAACGCGAGATCGCGATCGGAGCGGCCGTCGTGGGCGTGTTGCTGCTCGGCCGCCGTAGGCGCCGCAAACGCCGCCACGGCTGAGCGTCGTTTAGGAGAACAGAGCGTTTGGCAAGGCGCCCACTCCGAGCAGGCCCGGGCCAGTGTAGGTGCCGATCACCGGTCCGACCTCCGAGCTGAACAGCGGCTCTGAGTCGAAGATCTCGCGGCAACGGTCGATTAGCCGCTCGGCCTGCTCGTCGGCCTGAATATGTTGCACGACCCAGCGGTCGGCGCCGCTGTCGTGCAGCTCCTGGGCGTATTGCACCATGCGCTCGAACGCGCGCTTGGCGGTGCGCACCCGCTCGACTGGGACGATCTCGTACTCCAGCGAGAGGATCGGCTTGATTTTCAGCGTGCCGCCGAGCCACGCCTGCGCCTTGCCCACGCGCCCGCCGCGGCGCAGGTACTCCAGGGTGTCCACGCAGAACCAGATCCGAAGCACCTTGCGCGCCTCGCGCACGCGCGCGGCGACCACATCCTTCTCGGCGCCGTCTCGCGCGGCGGCCGCGGCCGCCAGCACAAGCATGCCAAGGCCACCACAGGCGGTTTCCCCGTCGATCACTTCGACGCGCTCGCCCAGCCCGCGCTCGGCCAGTAGGCCGTGAGCCTGGCGCGCGGACTCACACGTGCCTGAGATGCCGCCCGCGAGGTGGATCGAGACGACGTCGTGGCCAGCGTCGAGCAGCGGCTCCCACACCGTCAGGAAGTCGCCGATCGAGGGCTGTGAGGTGGTGGGCAGCTCGGGGTCTGTGCTCAAACGCTTGTAGAACGAGTCGAAGCCGTCGAGCTCTATCTCGCGCTGCTGCTGGCCGTTCCAGCCGAAATACAGGCTGACTTGGTGGATGCCTTGAGTGTCCGCAAGCTCGCGCGGGAGATAGCTGGTGGTGTCGGTGACGACGGCGACGGAAGTCATACGGCCGCAGGACCGTAGCGCACCGGCGAGTGAGCCTCGGGGCTAGCCCCGAGGCTCGGCTGCAAAGCCAAGACGATTATCCGAGCCTGTTCTCGATTTGGGTGAGCCCCGCGGGTTGCACCCCGTTTGGCGCGAGCTCGGGCGGTGCGTCCTCGCGACCGTCGGCCAGCAGACCAAGCGCCTCGGCCAGCTCCTCCGACTCGTACATCTCGGTGACGATGTCGCAGCCGCCGATCAGCTCGCCCTTGTAGAACAGCTGGGGGATCGTGGGCCAGCCTGAGATGGCCGAGAGCTCCTGGCGGATGCGCGGGTCGGGCAGGATGTCGACCGCCGCGAACGGCGCGTCCAATGACTGCAGCATCGCGACCGTGCGCGCGGAGAAGCCACAGGCGGGAGCGTCGGGAGTGCCCTTCATGAAAAGGATCGTGTCGTGCTCTGAGATCGCCTCTGCGATCGCGTCGCGGATGGGGTTTGACTCGGTGTCGGACATGGTTGGCTCCTGGCTTGGTGGTCCTATGTGGCCGCCGCGGCGTGCTGCTCGCCGCCGGCGATGGCGCCCGGTTCCTGCGGTACTTGCGTTTTCAGCGAGAGCGCATGGATCGGGCCGCCGATCTCATCGCCGAACACGCCATACACAAGCTTGTGCTGCTCAATGCGGCTGCGCCCGGCAAAGGCGGGGGATACGACCGTCGCGCGGAAGTGGTCGCCGCCGCCCGTGTAGTCCTCCACGTCGGCCTTCGCTCCCGGAATGGCGGCTTCGATGCGCTGCTTGATCTCCTCGACGGTGGGCATGGCTCTCAGCTTAGCCAACAAAACGACGTCGCTATACTTTGGAAAGCAATGATCTCGATCACTGACAAGGGCGCAGAGAAGGTTCGCGAGTTCCTTGATGCCCAGCAGGCCGATGTGACGCTCGCCGGACTGCGCGTGGGCGTGCGTGGAGGCGGGTGCTCGGGCTTCCAGTACCAGCTCGCCTTCGACGAGCAGCGTGAGAGTGATCTGGTCTTCGAAGACCACGGCCTGAAGCTGCTCGTTGACAACGAGAGCCTGGAGTTTGTCAGCGGCTCGATCATCGACTACCAGGAAAGCCTGCAGGGCGCCGGCTTCAAGGTGGAGAACCCCAACGTGGTCGCCGCATGCGGCTGCGGATCATCTTTCAGGGTGGCGGAGGAAGAGCAAGTCTCAGCCGTCTGACGGCCGAGGGCGTCTGCGCCCTCTCACTTGTTCGCTGAGGTCTTGACGCTCGCCTTGCCGGGGTGTCCTGTGGGGCGGGCCACCGGTTCGTTGTTCAAGGAGCGCCACAGGTAGCGACACGCGAGAGTGCGGTGCGGACGCCAGCGCTCTGCCAGGCGCTCGATCGTCTCGCGGTCTGGCTCTTCAAGGGAGTAGGCGCGTTCGATCGCGCGGCGGATGCCGAGGTCGCCGGGGGCCATTACGTCGGGGCGGTGCAGGTGGCTCATCAGGAACATGTGGGCGGTCCACTCGCCGATGCCCTTGACAGCCACCAGCTCGGCCATGACGTCCTCGTCCGACAGTTCGTCCAGCCGCTCCAGCTCCAGTTCTCCGGAGAGGATGTGCTCGGCCAGCGAGCGCATGAAGCCCACCTTCGAGCGCGACAGGCCGGCGGCGAGACGCAGCTCTTCAGGGTCGTCTTCCAATAGCTGCTCGGGTGTAGGCGTATGGCCACCGAAGCGCTCTGTCAGCCTGCCGTAGATCGCTGCGCCCGCCTTGACCGACAGCTGTTGGTTGACGACCGCGTGCAGCAGCGCTCCGTAGTGCTCCTGCGGGTCGGCTTTCTTGCGCGGAGGGCTCGAGATGACTCCGCACATGTCGATCAGCCCGGCCATGATCGGGTCGGCGGCGCGCAGCTCCTCGACGGCTGCCTTCTGGGAGCGAGCCATTGCTCAGCCGGCCCGCAATGCCGGTGTATCGAGTGCGATCGGCTCGCCGTCGAGCGCGTTCAGCGCGCGCTCCAGCGAGCACGCGATGCAGGTGAAGCTCGGGGTGTCGCGCACTGTGAAGCGCGAGGCCTCGGTAGTGCGCAGGCGCTGCACCAGATCGAGGAACGTGCCGACGTCGTCGGTGTCGAACGCCACCACGAACTCCTGGTCATCGAGGCCGAAGGAATAGGTCGTGTGGTTGTCCACGCCCGGGTATTCGCGCCCCACCGTGATGTGGCCCTGCATGATCCGCCAGCGCTCCTCCGCGGGCAGCGCGTACCACTCGCGCGACTTCACGAATGGGTACACGAACACGTATTTGCCGCGAAACCCGCGCGGGCGTACGCGCTCGTCCTCGGAGTATTCAGAGCTCTTGCGCATACCCAGGAACGAGTAGGGCTGCTCGGCCCACTTCATCAGCCCGCTCTGAGCCAGCACCACGTGGAACTCGTGGATGCGATCGAGGTTCTCGGCCTCCGATATCAACAGCAGCTCGGCGTCCCCGCGTGTGCCCACGAGCGAGAAGGACTGCAGCAGGTGCCCGTCGGCGAAATCCTCGCAGGCGGCCATGAACTCGCGCTTGTCCTGCGCCCGTCCCTCGTCATCCAGGCGGCGCCAGGCGGGATCCAGCTTGAGGAAGGTGTACTTGACGAAATGGCGGTCGGTCATGGTCGTCGCACGAGTATATGGCGGTCATCTCCCGCTTGAACTGGACATACAAGCCCTATAAAGTGGACATATGAGTGCCGAGCTTCAGGAACTAGCTCATAGCCTCCATGTGAACGAGCGCACGCTGCGCCGTGCGTGGGCGCTTGGGACCATCCACGGCGAGCGGATTACTCCCTACAAGCTGCGTGTGCCTGTCGACGAGCGCGTCTACCTGCGCCGGCACTGGTCAACGATCAGCGGGCTTCGCGCAGCGCTGCGTACCGAGCCCAACGTCTCGCTTGCCATTCTCTTCGGGTCGGTCGCGCGCGGCGATGACGACGAGCGGTCGGATGTCGATCTATTGGTTGGTTTCCACGAGCCCGGGCTGGGTAAGGGAGTTGCGCTCGCGACGCGTCTACGCAAGCACATCGACGTTTCGCTCGATGTCATCTTGCTGGAGGACGCACTTTGCCGAGCGTCCTTCATGGTTGAGGTCCTGCGCGATGGACGGGTGTTGGTGGATCGCGATCGGCGTTGGTTGAAAATGCAAGCACGAACCGACGACTTTGAAGCACAGGCTCGAGAGGATCGTCGTGTGCGCGCCGAGCGCGCACGCCAGGCCATCGAGATGTTTGCAGCGAGATCTGAAGCAGCGTCTTGAGCCCGCATCGTCCACGCCGCAGCGTTGACCAGCTCCGGGCAGCCTATGAAGATACGCTCGACGCGCTGCACCGCCGCTTTGAACAACTCGAGAGCTCGATCGCTCAGTTCGAACCCGATCTGGACGAGCAAGCGCTTACCACGGCCTGGGGCTCCGATGATCCAGCGGAGCGCAATCGAGCTGACGGCGTTCTATCCAGCTTCGAGAAGACCTACATGCTGCTCATGGATCTGATCACGCTGAGCGTGAAGCTGGCGAGGCGGATCGGCGTGATAGACGACGAGAGTACGCCCCCGCCGGAACTATTGGCTAATGCCGGGGTCATCTCACGCGATGCTCTAGCGGCGATTAGCAAGCAACGCGAAGTACGTAATACGAGCCAGCACATCTACGTCCAGCTCTCAATGGCCGTTCTGCGCCGCGCGGTCCTTCAACAAATCGAGACAACCCCTTCCACGATTCGAAACGTGGCGGCGTGGGTTGAGTCGCTGGAGCAGGCGCCAGAGTAGGCATCTAGACCGCTTTTTCCTCGCCACTGTCGGTCGCACCCTGCTACTGCTCCCCTGCCCGATACAGTTCAACCGTGCGGATTGCTCTGGTCTCGCCGTACTCGTGGACCTATCCGGGTGGCGTCACGCGCCATATCGAGGCGCTGTCCGCCGAGCTTGTCGCGCAGGGGCACGAACCGCGTATCCTCGCGCCGTTCGACCCCGATGACGGGCTGTCACGGCGCTTGCACCGCGGGGCGCGCCCGCAGCGGTGCGAGCCGCCCGAGAACTTCATCGCGCTTGGACGCACGATCGGGGTGCCCGCCAATGGCGCGGTCTCAAACCTGACGGGGTCGGTTGCCGCTGTGCTGGCGCTGCGTCGTGAGCTGCGCGACGGTGGCTATGACGTGGCGCACGTCCACGAGCCGATCGTGCCGCTGCTCGGCTATGACGCGCTGATGTCCTCGGGCGAGCTGCCGTTGGTGGGCACGTTTCACACCTACTCCACCAACCAGATCACCAACGGGATCGGCGCGATCGCGTTTGGTGGGCGCTGGCGCATGAACCGCCTGCACGCGCGCATCGCCGTCTCAGGGGCGGCGGCGTGGACGGCGCGGCGCTTCTATGGCGGGCACTACCGGATCGTGCCGAATGGCGTGTTGCTAGGGGAGACCGAGGCTAATGACGGTGTTGGCGCCAATGGGGACAGGGCGATAGAGCATGGAGATGGCCACCGGTACGGGGAGAAATGCGAGGACGAGCAGCCAGGGAGCGACGATGGGTCCCTGCGCATCCTGTTCATCGGCCAGGCCGTCGAGCGCAAGGGGTTGCCGGTGCTGCTGCGCGCCTTTGAGGCATTGCGCGAGCACATTCCCGCGACGCTCACGCTCGTGGGCGCCTCCGCGGAGGAGATCGCGCCGATGCTGCTCGACGACCGGGGTGTACGAGCGCTGGGGAAGGTCTCCGAGGAGCGCAAGCACGCCGAGCTGGTGCGCGCCGAGGTGCTGTGCGCGCCGTCGCTGTGCGGTGAGAGCTTTGGCATGGTGCTCACCGAGGCGTTTGCCGCTTGCACGCCCGTGGTCGCGTCGGACATCCCCGGCTACCGCGACGTCGCGCGCGATGGCCTCGACAGTCTGCTCGTCCCCCCCGGCGACGCTCTGGCGCTCGCCGAGGCGTTGCGCACGCTGGCGCTCGACCCGGCGCGGCGCGCGAGCATGGCGCTCGCCGCCCGCGAGCGCGCCGAGCGCTTCTCCTGGGCGCACGTCGCCAAGGAGGTCCTCGACGTCTATGAGCAGGCGATCGCCGTCGGGCAGCCCGCCACGAGAGTGGCGCGCGCTGCCGTGCGCGTGGGTCTCGCCCCCGCCGACCTGCGCCCACCCGTGCGCGCCCGGCGTCTGGCGAGCCTGGAGCCCGCGCCGCCGGTCCGTCACCGCGCGGTGCGCATGCTCTCGCGCGTCGCGCTGCTCGCCACCTCGCTGGCCGGCGTCGCGCTTGCCTACCTTGCGCTGCAGAAGATCGGCGTAACAAACGTGGCTGCCAGCCTGGTTGCCTCGAGTCCGGGGCTTGTCGCCGCCGGCGTGGGGGTGATGTGCGCGTCGATGCTCGTGCGCGGCATCGCCTGGCACGCGATCCTCAAGGCCGCTCCCACCTGGCGCACGGCGCGACGCCGCGACGCGCTGCAGGGGACCTTCATCGGCGTGTTGATGTCCGCCACGCTGCCCGCCCGCCTGGGCGAGCCCTCGCGTGCGCTGATCGTCGCCCGCCGTATCGGGCGCGCGAGAGAGACGTTGCCGGTGGTGCTCGGCACGATGGTCTCGCAAACGTTGCTCAACCTGCTTGCGCTCGCGATCCTCGGCACGGTGATGCTGTCGAGCGTGAGATTCGCCGGCAAACACACAGACGCGCTGCTCGCGGTCGGGCTCGCGCCGCTTGCCCTACTCGTCGCGTTGTTGCTGGCGCCGGTGCTGATCCCGCCGGCGGCGGTCTCGCGCTCACGGCGCCTGGGGCGGCTGCTGACCAATGTGCGAGCCGCGCTCGTACGCGTACGCGCGGGTCTGCGCGTGTTTCGCAACCCGCGCCAGGCCGCCGCCGCAACCGTGTTGCAGCTATCCGCGTGGGGACTTCAGTGGCTATCGTGCTGGCTGCTATTGATGGCACTCGGGCTGGACAGCAAGGTCGGCTTCGGCGCGGCGGCGGCGGTTCTGTTCGCGGTCAACGTGACGGCGGTGATCCCCGCCACGCCCGCCAACGTCGGTGTGTTCCAGGCCGCATGCGTGGCGGTGCTGGCCGGCGCCTACCACGTGGGTACAGCCGATGCGCTTGCCTACGGGATCGTGTTGCAGGCCGTCGAGGTCGCCACCGCCGTGATCATGGGCACGCCCGCGCTTGTCAACGAGGGGCTCTCCTGGAAGGACGTGCGACTGCGCACGATGCACGTCTCTCAGGTCAAGCTGCCCCCGTTGCCGGGCTCTTCGAGACGCACGCCCTCGCAAGTCCAGTCTTAGCGAAGGATTGCGGCGCGGGAGCAGAGTTTGCAGAATGCGGTTTTCCGCGATTTACGGGCTATATTTTCCGTAATCTGCGGGACCTTCGTTCGCGGCAACAAAACGGGTCTGCCGAGAGCGGGAGGAACTGTGCTCTTGGCCGAGAATCGAGATCGATGAGCGACGCTTGGGTCTATATGTTGCGTTGCCGGGATGGGTCGCTCTACACCGGTTGGACCAACGACCTGGATCGGCGGGTCGCAAGGCACGCGGCCGGCAAGGCCAGCCGTTACACTGCAAGCCGGCTGCCGGTCGAATTGGCGTTCGCGCGGGGGATGGCCGACCGCGGCGCCGCGATGCGCGAGGAGCTTCGCATCAAGCGCCTGTCGCGTACGCAAAAGCTGGCGTTGATTGGGGAGAGTCGTACCCAATCCCCATAGAGCGAACCGTCAAATGGGTCGAGCGGGTCAGGAGTGCGCTGGCGGCGATCCTTGACTTCCTCGACGCCGAGCGGGGGTGTGGGCTGGCTCTTATCGTGGGATCGCTCGGTGCGGGAGCCGCTGCGCTCGAGCGTCGCAGGCGCGTGCTCTCGTAGATCACCGCGGTTGTGGGTGAAGGCGCAGCGGCCAGGAATACGCCGGACCTTCCTCCGCTGACGGCCGAGGGTGTCACAGGAGCCATCCTCTCGGTGATCCAGAGATCGAGCGGGCAATCACAGTTCACGGGGCTATATAGATCCAGGTAGAGCGAGCCAGCTCGACTGGAAGTCAGGACGTAAGGGCGCTAACGGCCATACCGCACGTATACTGGCAGCATGCGATCTGACCTCCCTGCATTGGCGCGGGATATCGGCGTGCCCGAGCGAACCCTACGGCGAGCGGTACAGCGAGGGACCGTGCGCTGCCACCGTCCCGGCCTGCGACAGCTTGAGCTGACGAGCGCTGAGCGTGTGTACCTGCGTGAGAACTGGGAGACCATCTCTTCTGTCACGGAGACGCTGAGGACTGAGCGCAATGTCCGCCTGGCGGTGCTCTTCGGGTCGCTTACCCACGGGCGTATGGGAGAGGGCTCCGACGTGGACGTACTGGTATCTCTTGCCGAGGAGCGGCCGATGTATCTCTCCCACCTCGCCGCACGCTTGACGCGAGCGCTCGGCCGCGACACCGACGTGCTCTCACTGGCACACGTGCGCGCACATGATCCGGCGCTACTCGCCGTCATCCTGCGGGAGGGACGCCCCGTGATCGACCGCGACGACTCCTGGCCCGCGCTGATCGACGAGCGCGAGGGAGTAGAGCACGCCGCGTCAATTGCGCGCACAGAGCGCCATGCCCGCACCGCCAGGGCCATCGCGCAACTAATCGGAGCGTAGATGGGTCGGGACTCAGAAGACGCACACTCCTCGCCCAGCGAGCAGCCCGCCCGTGGGCGTGAGCAGGTGACCATCGCCGAGGAGGACCGCGAACGCATCGAGCGACACCTGGAGCGTATGCCGCTGGAGCGCGAGGCGCTGCTGCTGGCTATGCGCCAGTTCGGCGCGAAGTTCGATCGGTCCGCGTGGCAGGCGGCGTACGAGGCCTTCTCGGCCGAGGAGCACAACCGGGTCGTGCAGGTCACGAGCAACCTGCGCGCCCTAGTGGACAACGCCGTCGAGCTGACGCGCTTCGCGGCGACGTTGACCGGACTGCGCCCCGCCGGACGCCGACCGAGCACCAACGCGGACATTGAGGCGCTGCGGACCGATGGTGCGCTGAGCGGCAAACAGACCTACGAGCTCGTGCGGCTCAAGGAGCTGTGCGACAGAATGCGCCACGAGTATGCCTACGTCGATGCCGACGATGTACACGTTGCCGTGCACTCGCTGTTGAAGCTCCTGCCGAGCTTCACGGCCTCCTACGTCCAGTGGCTGGCCGAGTACGGCGTCAAGCTCGACTGAGGCTTATCCTGTCGGCCGGCAACGCTTGGTGGTGTGAGGATCGCGCGTCGCACGAACCCGTCCATCTGTCACGGACAGAGGGATGCTCGGCGCGTGCCCAGGCCGAGGTATCGACGAGCAACGGCAGTTCGCCCCAGGGGGCTGGCTATGGGACCGGCCAGGCACGGAGCTTGCCGTCTCGCAGACGCTCCCAGTCCCACGGCGCCGGCTCGGGGTGCTCGAAGCGGGAGGCCAGTTGCCCGAGCATCTCTTGCCGTCGCTCCTTGCGCGGGGGTGTTCGGCGAGCGTGCACCGGCGATCGCGAGTTCGCGTACCTGCCGCGAGCGCGAGAGCCCGGCGGGCGGATGTGGCGCGGCCGCACGCAGCGCACGCGCGAGCCCGGGATCGTCGGTGACCTGAATGCGAGGGTGGACCGTTGTCACGGGCTCACCTCCGCGGAGCGGTCCAGCGCCAGCTGCAAACCACGCCCCGAACGGTCCGGAGCATTGCGGCGTGGGTCGAGCCGTTCGGGAATGGGCAGGAAGATCGCGGCTAAGAACCGGTTTCAAGTCTTGCAAGCAGGGTAATGCCCGCTTCCGCCAAAAAAATATACTTTATCTGTGACGCATTACAGAAAAAGGATAGTTTTTCTGCCCTTATGCTACGCTGGGCGTTATGAACGAAGGTCAGTTGACGCGTGCTCTGGCGGCTGGTAACGCCTGGTGGCGCGACACCGAGTGGGAGCGCGACGATCGCGATCTGCGTCCGCTGGCCTCCACCGACCTGGACTATGAGCCCTCGCCGCTGGCAGGCGTGATGCCCGACGGGCTCTATGTGCTGCGCGGCCCGCGCCGGGTTGGCAAGAGCCTTGAGCTCAAGCGAGCGATCTCGCGGCTGATCCAAGACGGCGTCCAGCCTCGTAGCGTCATCCACTTCGCCTGCGATGAGCTCGGCCGCGGAGACCTGCAGCGTCTCGTCAGCGCGGGGCGCGAAGTGCTCACGCGCGGGGTCGAGGGTCCGCGCTACTGGTTCCTGGATGAGATCACCAGCATCCCGGCGTGGCCCGAGGCAGTCAAGTGGCTGCGTGACAACACAGCATTTGGAGAGGACTGCGTCGTCTTGACGGGATCCTCGGCGCGAGACCTCAGCGATGCTCAGAAGCAGTTGGCCGGCAGGCTCGGAAGTGCCGGCCAACCGGACCGGCTGCTGTTGCCGATGGGTTTTCGTAGCTTCGCGCGGGCAATGGGCCTAGGTGAGTTGCCCCAGTCAGATCCGGTGAGTGCTCGCGACTTCATGTCTGGCGAGGTTGACGGGGCCGTCTTGGAGCTGCTCCCGTGGTTGAGCCAACTAATGTCGATCTGGGAGTTGTATCTGCGCGTGGGGGGTTTCCCTCGTGCCGTCAGCGATCAGCTAACCCACGGGGAAGTTCAGGAGGACTTCATGCGGGCGCTATGGGACGTTACGGCCGGGGAGGCCGTTCGTGGCGCAAGTACGGCTCCAGCCCAGGTACAGGCGATGCTCGGGCGGTTGAGCCGGAGTTTGACCAGTCCGCTGGCGGTCGAGTCGCTGCGCAGCGATATGGGGGTGGACAGCCCTCATACCGCCAAGGCGCGGCTGCAGGACCTCGTCTTCGCATACCTGGCGTGGCCCTGCCACCAGCGCGATGGCCACGGCCCGAAGCTCTCGGCGCAGTCCAAGTACTACTTCATCGACCCGTTGATGGCTCGCCTCGCGCCGATGCGTGCTCCAGGTCTGCTGGGCGAGGCTGACTCGTCGGCGCTCAGCGAGCAGCAACTGGGCCTCGAGCTGCTTCGCAACACGGAGCGCGAGCAGCCAGGCACATATGCGCACTTCAGCGAGATCATGTATCAGAAGACCGCCAGCAAGGAGGTCGACTTCTGCGGGCCTCGCATGGGCAAGCTCGGCTTCGAGAGCAAGTACGTCGACGCGGGTTGGAGGAGGGAGGCGCAGACGGTTCGGGCCGCCTTCGGCGCCGGTGTGCTGGCTACTAGGGGTCTGCTTGACACCAGTGGCGATGTGTGGGCTGTGCCGGCGCCTCTTGTCGCCTGGATGCTCAACGACTGAGAGCCGCGCCCGTTGCGCTTCTCCAGCGAGCGCAACATGTGGACGCTCACCCCCAAGGGTCAGGAGATCGAGCGGGCAGTCGCAATCCACGGGGCGGGTTGATCTCCCGCGGCAGTGTGGGATCGCCTACTCGCCCACCATCGCGGGCTCGTCCTCTTGTTCGACGGCATCATCCGGTGGATCGCTCTCCTCGAGCGCCGCCGAGCCGGTGAAGGTCGGCAGCGATGGATCGCGATAGGAGCCCTTGATCACATCATCCGGTGAGCCGTCTGGCAGCAGCCGCCCTTGGCGCGTGCCGAAGTAGATCGCCTGCGGGTGGTGCGCTACCAGGGCGAGCGTGGACTGCTCGGGGATCGGTGCGTACCCGTCGCTGATCGTCATGCCGATCTGCTCCAAGCCGAGCAGCTGCTCGACCTTCAGGTGCTCTGCCTGCTCAGGCACTGCCGGGTAGCCCCACGAGTAGCGCCGGCCCTGCGTGCTTGGGATCGACAGCATCTCGCGCACCTTCCAGTGCAGCCACTCGGCCAGCCCCTCGGCGGTCTGCACGCCGAGGCCGTGTACGAATAGCTGCTCGGCGAACTCGCCGTCGCTCTCCAGCTTGGCCATCAGCTCGGTAACCTCCGAACCGACGGTCACTGCCTGCACGGCGATCACGTCCAACTCGGCGGGCGGCTTTCCGTCGACGGCGGGCCGGAAGAAGTCGGCGAGACAAATGCGATCGCCCTTGGGCTGGCGCGGGCACACGAAGCGTGTTAGCTCGGCGGAGGGGTCGGCCGGGTCGAGCGTGGTGCCTTCACCGGAATCGCTCTCGGTGAGGGTGGCATCCGGGACCACGCTTGGGTCGAGCACGACGATGTCGTTGCCCAGCGCGTAGCAGGGGAAGAAGCCGAGCAACGCGCGCGGGTGCAGGTAGTCCTGCTCTGCCCACATGCGCTTCAGGCGCGGGTGGAAGTTCTCCTCGACGAGCTCGCGCCAGGCCTCGCCCTTGACGCCCTTGCCGCCCCAGTGCAGCTTGAACAGCACGTGTGTGTCGAGATGCGAGTACACCTCGTCCATGTCCACGGGCACCTCTCGTACACCCCACCAGGGAGGGGTGGGGATGGGGTCGTGCGTGGTGACGTTCGAGCGCACCGAGTCATCAGCGAAGTTGAGCTCCTCCACGGGCGCCTCGCCCTTTTCGCGGAATGCGGTGGCTCCGGTGCGCAGCTTCTCCAGGAGGGCCTCATGCGTGCCCTCGTCGATCAGCTGATCCATCACGCTCAGACCCTCAAACGCGTCCTTGCAGTAGAACACACCCGGCGCGTACTGCTCGTCGGATTCCTTGCCGCCTGGATACAGCGCGCGGTAGCTGAACGCGCGGTTGATCGCGGCGCCGCCGATCAGCACCGGATATTGCATATCCTTGGAGTGCAGCTCCTGGATGCACGCGGGCATCTGCTTGCTTGTCGAGACGAGCAGCGCGCTCAATCCGATTGCGGTCGCTTCGTGCTCCTGAGCGGCGTCCAAAATGGTCTGGATCGGCACCTGCTTGCCGAGGTCGATCACCGTGTAGCCGTTGTTGGTAAGGATCGTGTTGACCAGCGACTTGCCGATGTCGTGCACGTCGCCGAACACCGTGGCCAGCACCACGGTGCCCTTCGTGTAGCCCTCGATCTTGTCCAGGTAGTTCTCCAGGCGCGCCACCGCCTTCTTCATCACCTCGGCGGACTGCAGCACGAACGGCAGGATCAGTTCACCGGCGCCGAACTTGTCGCCGACCTCCTTCATCGCCGGGAGCAGCACCGTGTTGAGCGTGGGAACCGCGCCGATCTTCTCCACCGAGGCGTCGATCCAGTCCTCCACGCCCTCCTTGCGCCGGCGCAGGATGTGGAAGTGAAGCGCTTCCTCTGGCTCCATGCCCTCGGTCGGGTTGGCGCTCGTCTGTGCCTCCTCCTCGCCCTTCGACTCGAAGTGCGCGATGAACTGCTCAAGGGCGTCCTCGCGGCGGTTGAACACGAGATCGTCGGCCAGCCCGCGCTCCTCCTCTGTTATCTCCGAGTAGGGCGTGATGTGGTTGGGGTTGACCATCGCCAGGTCGAGCCCCGCCTCCACACAGTGGTGCAGGAATACCGAGTTGAGCACCGCGCGCGCCCCCGGCGACACTCCAAAAGACACGTTGGAGACGCCCAGCGAGGTCTTCACGTCGGGGATCTCAGCCTTGATGCGCCTGATCCCCTCGATCGTCTCCACGGCGGATGGGCGCCACTCCTCATCGCCCGTCGTCAGAGTGAACGTCAGGCAGTCGAAGATCAACAGCTGCGGATCCAGGCCGTGCTCGTCGCAGCACAAGCCCTTGATCCGTTCCGCGATCTCCACCTTGCGCTGGGCGGTCTTGGCCATCCCGACCTCGTCGATCGTCAGCGCGATCAAGGCCGCCCCGTGTGCGAGCGCCGCCGGCACCACGCGGTCGAGCTTGTCGCGGCCGGCCTCCAGGTTGACCGAGTTGACGATCGCCCGGCCCGGAATCTGCTCGAGCGCCCGTTCGATCACCTCCGGCTCGGTCGAGTCGATCTGGATCGGTGGCTCCTGGGTGAGGGAGATGCGCTTGGCCAGCAGCCGCATCTGTTCGTCCTCGTCGCTGCGCTCGGTCAGCGCCACGCACAGGTCGAGCACATGCGCGCCGCCGGCAACCTGGTCCTCGGCGATCTGCACGAGCCCGTCGTAGTCGTCGGCCAACAGCAGCTCCTTGGCCTTGCGCGAGCCCTGCGAATTCACGCGCTCGCCGACCATCGTCGGGCGCGGCTCCTGCACGAGCGTCGTCGCCGCGATCATCGAGGACAGGTGCGGAGCACGGGGTGCCGGACGTGGCTGGACCGCTCGCCCGCCGACGCGCTCGGCGATCGCTTTGATGTGCTCGGGGGTCGTGCCGCAGCAGCCGCCCACCACGCCCACGCCATAGCGCTCGACGAACTCCTCCAGCGCCTCCGCGAGCGGCTCGGGTTGCTCCGGGAAGATGGTCTCGCCGTCGGGCCCCTGCAGGGGTAGACCCGCGTTGGGGATGCACGCCACCGGCACGGAGCAGTATTCGCCGAGGAAGCGGATCGCGTCGCGCATGTCCTGCGGTCCGGTGGAGCAGTTCAGCCCGATCACGTCCACCTTCAAGGCTTCAAGCGTGCACAGCACGGCTGAGATGTCCGTGCCGAGCAGCATCTTGCCGCCGTTGGGCAGCAGTGAGACGGAGGCGTGGATCGGGACCGTGGTGCCGGTGCTCTTGATGGCGCTACGCACGCCAAAAATTGCTGCCTTGACCTCGAGGATGTCCTGAGCCGTCTCGATGATCACAAGATCGACCCCTCCATCAATCAATCCCTCCGCCTGCTCTGAGAACACCTCGACGAGCTCGGCAAAGCGGATCTGCCCGAGGGTGGGATCGTCCGATGCCGGCAACAGGCCCGTGGGACCGATCGAGCCGGCCACGAAACGATGCGCGCCCGCTGCCTTGCGCGCGATTTCCGCCGCCTTGGTGTTGACCTCGACCGTGTAGTCGGCAAGGCCCCACTCCTCAAGCTTCAGGCGCGATGCCTGGAAAGTGTCGGTCTCGAGCACTTCCGCGCCGGCCTCGAGCATCGAGGCATGCACGCCCTCGATCACGTCCGGACGGTTGAGCACAAGCGCCTCGTGGCACTTGCCCGCAAGGCCGCCATAGTCCTCGGCGGTCAGCTCGAACTGCTCCAGCGTCGCGCCCATGCCGCCGTCGTAGACGACGACTTTGTCGCGCACGGCTTGCAGATAGTCACGCATCCGCAGGGATGCTAGCAGCGATCCCGCAACCTTGACACGGTTATGTCAGGGTGTCGTGGGAGCGGGGCTTCTCCAAACCTAACGGAACATCAATACGAACCGTCGTTAGTGCATACATTGGTCGGCCGAGCGGAGGGAGCTGACGTCAAGCCTCGTAATCCAATTGTCTCCGAGACCGCCGGTCACCTCGAGGTACTCGCTGATCACCGGGTGGGTCGATAGTCGATAAGCCGGAGACTAACCACCTAAGCAAATAGCGAATGAGCAGGCATGTCCGAAAACGGAGACCCGATGTTCAATGCCCTGTCTGACTTCATGATCTACTTCCGTATCGAGCGCCGTCTCGCGGATTTGACTTGCAAGGCGTATGAGTGCGACGTGCGCGCATGCCTTGACTTCCTGCATAGCCAAGGCGTCGCGGCACCGGCAGAGATCCGCCCCCCGGACCTGCGGCGCTTCCTTGCGCAGGAGGCCACTCGTCGTCCGGCGCCATCGAGTCAGGTGCGAACGGTCGCGGCGCTGCGCTACTTCTTTCGCCTCTGCATCGAGAGCGACTACCTGCAGCGCGACCCGGCCCATGTCGTGCTCACACCGAAGAAGCGCGAAGTGCTACCCGACGTGCTCGACCATGCAGAGCTTCCCGCCTGCTGGAAGCCCGACCCCTCGCCAAGGACACTCAAATCACTAACAGCTCAGCTCTACTTCAATCCTAGTGTGATGCTTAATCCGCACTGTCCGCTTGCCACAAAGTCGTCCATTCGGTCGCTTAACAGCAATTTCGTAGTTACCAACCTTCAAACTGAAGCCGAAGGCTCCATCCTCATAGGTCTTGGTAACCATAACATAATGTGGCAGTTTGTGACCCACAATGACATGCCAACCTTCGACAGCGTGACCGTCAAAATGCACGTGGCCAATCACAGCCCCAACGTTTCCCAACCGTTCACTGTGTATAGCGACAGTAGCCGAAGACACCGCAGGAACTGCCGTTTGAACCGCCGGACCCAATTCGTCCAGCTTGACTGGGGGCGCCGAAGTCAAACTAAGCCCCTCCTTCATCCCGGTATGTGCATCAACGATCACCGTCATGACAGTCCCTGACGGCCCGCTATGACCATGTGGAACAGATACGTTTGGGCTAAAAGTTCCGCCCGAGGTAGCCGTCATCGTAATCATGTAAACAGGGCTAGTTCGCCATTCTGCGATGTCCGCTGGACCACCGTAGGTTGCTTCGTTTGCGGCTCCCCCATTAGCTACCGCCATCGCTTGGGCAAACGCGGTGTGAACGGTCGTGACCGCCAAAGCTCCATCCATTCCTGCATCTTCGCGCGCCCAACGATTGACCACTAGATCGGTAGCCGCTTCAGGCATCATTTCCGGACCCGTGGGCGTATGATAACTCGTCATTCGTTCTTCCGTCGTGCTCGACGCCTGCCCTTTCGCGCGGCTGTGAGTCAATGCCAAGCTAGCGACAAAAGCCAATATCACTGCCAGTATCAGTGTCATCATTACAAATGACACACGTTTTAGGTGCATAATTCGCATTTCTTTCGCTCCTTCCCTATCTCAACCGCATTCGTTATGGCCGGGGTTCCAATCAATATTCCCTGCTGCACCGGATTCAGGATTAGGACCGATACACACGCCTGGACTATTATACCAATAATCCCCTTCCCAAGGCGTCCAGCCTTCCCAACCATCCGCAGCCGCTACCTCTTGTCGCCCGAGCTCGCGGGGTGCATATTCCGTAGCTGCCTCCACCCCGGCTTCTTGTTCTTCGAGATAGACGGGTCGACCACCGCCGTAATTTGTGACTTCAAACCAGTTCGCACTATTGGTCGCCCTACTCCAATACATGTGATAGACGCCATTTTTCTCTGCATCAAAGATCATGTTATAGTTGTACTCACCAGCCCCACTTGCGACAGGTCCAGGCGTCACATATTGGTAATATTCACCTTTTTGAGTTTCCTCCGCAACAAAGGGATAGGCGGTACAACAGTTCATATATTCGCCCTCAGTAATCCCATTCTCGACCCATCCAACATTCTCCGGTTTAGATGCATCTGGCCAACTTACCCACTGCTCTTGGTCATAGAATGCCCCACTTTCCCAATCAGCGACAACAGCCGCTTCATTCTCCTCAGCAGCTATCGAAGTCAAGACCTTTGTATGGCGACCGGATATTCCGTAACAATGTTCATTTGGTTCGGATCTAATACCACAGTTGTTTTTTGGTCCCCACTTGGCCTGCGCGGATGCAGCGCCGCCAATCATCACCATAATAACCACGATAACGACGAGCCACGGACGACTCACGTATTGCATGGATACCTCGCCTTCCTCTTTTGTTGTGTTTTGTTCTAACTGGCATGGCGGCACTCTAACATTCTAGCCTCTGCACAGAATTCAACTAATTCCACAGATTCCATTTGTAGACTTTACAGTACTAGAGGCTGAAGTCGCGCGTCATGGCTAAACCTTTGCCGAGCGATGAGTTGTAGCCACGGATCGAACCTGCCTTGCCGGTCCGTCCAGTGCGGGTCACGGGCACCCATAAGTGCCCTACCGAGCGGCGTTCACGGGGATCATTTTCGTGTTCAAGATGGGCATCCCGTGGGAGCGTCGGCGAGGTCAATCCCGCGCACGTGCGCGCGGCCGTCGCCGAGCTGCTGCCCGACGGCTCGCGCCAGTGGTAGTGGTGCTGGAGGAAATGCCGCTCGCGCCCTCTGGCAAGGTCGATCGCAAGGCGCTCCCATGGCCGCCCGCTGAGGCCGTCGGGCCGATCGACCCGACTTTGAGCGGCACCGCGGCGTGGCTTGCGCGGCGCTACGCCGATCAGCTCGGTCCGGTCGCGATCGGTCTCGACACCGACTTCTTCGCCTGCGGCGGCAGCTCGCTGGCTGCCGCCAAGCTGGTCTCCGTCCTGCGCGAGCGGATCCGCTCGGTTGCCGTCTCCGACGTTTACGAGCACCGGCTCCTGGAGCAGCTCGCGGCGCGCCTTGACGAACTCACCGAGGTCTGCGGCGAGACGCTACCGTCCGCCACCCGCTGGCACGGCGCGCCTGTCCTCAGCATGTGAGGGGTCCGATCGGACCACCCACATTGCCCTAGGGTATACGCCCCTGTGTCCCTAAAGGCACGACGTCTGTTGCCCGCTTGAGACGACGCGAGCGCGCCGTTCGCACGACAGGCGAGCGGACGATTGGGGACGGATCTACATCAATCGTCCAGTGCCCCTGGAAGTTTTCTCCGGACAGTGCATGCTCCCCGCCCACAAGGTTGATACAGGGCGACTCAGGAGATGTATCGCATGCGATCTGAAAGCGAGACAGCAACGACTTCCGAGCTTCTCACCGTCGCGGTGGCGGCTGGCGGGGGGCCTGCCGCCGGTCTCGCCACCGCCATGGCGGACGTCGCCGTCCCCGATGCCGAGACTGTCGAAGGTCAGCCGGACCTGTCCAGCGCCGAGGTCACGGCCACCGAGCACGCGGTGGTGGCGGTGGTGGGTCTCGGCTACGTCGGACTGCCGACCGCCATCGCCCTGCGCAACGCCGGCTGCCGGATCGTCGGGATCGACATCTCAAGCGAGCGCCTGGAGGCGATTCGTGGTGGCGCCGCTGAGCTGCTGGCGTCCGAGCGCGAGGATCTCCGCTCGCACCTGAGCGCCGACGGCTTTCTGCTGACCGACAAGATCGCCGCGCTCGACGCCGCCGACCTCGTGCTGATCTGCGTGCCCACGCCGATCGACGAGCGTCGTCGCCCAGCGCCCGAGATCCTTCGTCAAGCGTGCGCGGAGGTCGTCGCCCACGCGCGCCCAGGGCAAACGCTGGTCTTGACCTCGACCACCTATGTGGGCACCACGCGCGAGCTGCTCGTGCAGCCGCTGGCCGAGCGGGGCCTGGTGGTCGGCGAGGATGTGTTCGTCGCGTTTGCGCCCGAGCGCATCGATCCCGGCGTGGCCGACCACGAGCAGCTGCTGACCCCGCGCGTGATCGGCGCGGTCAGCGAGAGCTGCTTCCGACGTGCCGCGGAGCTGTTGCGCCACACCTGCAAGAGCCTCTACCGCGTGTCCTCGCCCGAGGCGGCCGAGATGGTCAAGTTGTATGAGAACACCTTCCGCGCGGTCAACATCGCGCTCGCGTTCGAGATGGCCGAAGCCTGCCGAGTGCACGGCCTGGAGCCGATCGAGGTCACCGAAGGCGCCGCCACCAAGCCCTATGGCTTTCTCGCGCACTATCCCTCCGCCGGTGTCGGCGGGCACTGCATCGCCGTGGATCCCCACTACCTGCTGCACCCGTTGCGCGAGCGCGGACGCCCCGCGACCGTCGCCGAGGAGGCATTGCGCAAGCTCGCCGGACGCCCCCGTCACGTGGCCGCGCGTGCCCACGAGGTGCTCGTCGAGCTCGGCCGGCGCCTGTCGGACGCGCGCGTGCTCGTCGTCGGAGTCTCATACAAGCCCGGCGTCGCCGACACGCGCGAGGCGCCCGCGCGCGAGCTGATCCGGCTGCTGCGCGCCGAAGGGGCACACGTCGACTACCACGACCCGCTGGTCCCCGAGATCGAGCTCGAAGGCGAGCTCCTGCAAGGCGTAGATCCAGATCCGCGCCGTGACGCTGGCGGATTCGGCCCCGAAGACTACGATCTCGCGATCCTCGCGACGGTGCACCCCGAGTACGAGTACGGGTGGCTCGAGCGTTGTCCAGCCGTGCTCGACTGCACCTACCGAACGCCTGTCGGACGGCTGCGCTTCCTGCTGTAAGCAGCCTCTTCCTGCCAGACCTCCTCATCCAACTCTCCCCGCTGTGACAACCACCTCTCCACTGTGATCAACCTATTCCTCGCGGCTGTCCTGCTCGCCGCCAAAAAGCTCTTCTCGCTCGTCATGCCCTCCCAGGAGGCGATCGTCAATCGCGTCCTGAAGGCGTTCGCGGCGCTCTACTTGATCTGGCTGATCGCGGCGGTGATCGCCTACAAGGCCGAGTTCGTCTCGGTGATGTTCTCCAACCTGTTCTTCGGCATCTACAGCACGTGTGTGACCGCCTACATCCTCTCGCGCTTTCTGTTCAGCCTGTTCTACCGCTCAAAGCCCGACGCCGGGATCGAGCCGCACGTCGCGATCGTGATGCCCGGCTTCAACGAGCAGGACGCGATCGCGGCGTCGCTGACGTCGCTGCTGGAGCTGCGCTACCCGCCCGAGAAGCTGGAGCTGGTGGCCGTCAACGACGGCTCGACCGACGCGACACTAGCCGAGATGCGGCGTGTCGCCGACGGCGCGGACGGTCGCGTGCAGGTGATCGACTTTCCCGAGAACCGCGGCAAGCGCGCCGCGATGGCGGCCGGCATTCGCGCGACCTCGGCCGAGGTGATCGTGTTCGTGGACTCCGACTCGGTCGTCGAGCCCGACGCGCTGCGCAAGCTCGTGCAGCCGCTGGCCGACCCGCGCGTGGGGGCAGTGTGCGGGCATGCCAACGTGCTCAACGTCCGCGACACCTGGCTGACCCGCATGCAGGCCGTGCGCTATTTCGTCGCCTTCCGCGTCGTGAAGGCCGCCGAGTCGGTGTTCAACGCCGTCACCTGCTGCTCGGGCTGCTTCTCGGCATACCGTCGCGAGGCGATCATGCCCCGGCTTCAGTGGTGGGAGGGCCAAACGTTCCTCGGCGTGGAGTCAACCTTCGGCGACGACCGCTCGCTGACCAACTGCGTGCTGCGCGATTGGCGCGTGCTGTACGAGAAGAACGCGGTCTCGCACACGATCGTGCCGACCACCTTCCGCGCGTTCGTCAAGCAGCAGACGCGCTGGAAGCGCTCGTGGACGCGCGAGTCGCTGATGGTGTCGCGCTTCATCTGGCGCAAGCACCCGATCGCCGCCGCCTTCACCTACCTGAGCATCGTGCTGCCCCTGATCGCGCCGGTCGCGGCGCTTCACTCGATCTTCTGGGGTGTGATCGCCCACAACGGCTCGCTGCCGTTGATCTACATCGCCGGCATCTACGCGCTGGCGGTCGTCTACTCGCTGTACTTCGTGCTCTTCCAAGAGAACTACAGCGTGATCTGGATGTACGGGATCCTGTTCGTGTTCTTCTACCTGGCGATCATGCTGTGGCAAACGTATTACGCGATCGCCACCTGCCGCACGGCCGCCTGGGGCACGCGACCGGCGACAGCGGGACTCGCCGGCGGCGGCGAGGGAGGGGTCTAGATGGAGGTCGACGTGGCCGCGCTCAAGCGCATCTTCGCGATGCTCCTGCTGCCGCTGTCGGTGGCGCCCGTGATGTTCTTGGGGCCATCGCTGCTGCGCGCCCCGATAACGCTGGCCCGCGAGATCGAGGGGGATCTGCGCCACTTGAACCCGTTCGCGACGGAGACCGCCCTCGCGGACACCGTCGCGGGGCCCTGTGCCGGCAAGACCGTCCGCGACGTGCGCGTGCGCCGGTTGAAGGGTCCGCGCGTGCGGCTCAGCTGGCGTGCTCCAAGCGGGACCGCTCCATTTGCCTACCGCGTGCTGCGAGCCGGGCGCACGGTTGCCCAAACCAATCGCAAGGACATGATCGTCGCGGTGCGGCTGGGACGTCGCGCGACGTTCACCGTCGATGCCCGCTACAACAGCCAGCCGCACTCCTGCCCGGTACGGCTCTCGCGCATGATCGTGTTCCGCGCGCCCGGACGCGTAACCGGGCTGCGGATCCTCGCACGTGTCAAAGGTGGGATTCAGATCGGCTGGCACGCCGCGCCACTTGGCGACGCGCGGCTGTCCGGATATCGAGTGGAGCGCGATGGCTCGGTGGTCGCGCAAACCCACGCGCGCAGCTACGTGGTGAAGCTGAGCGCCTACAAGTCGCATATCGTGACGGTCGCAGCGGTGGACGTCAGCGGCCGCGTGGGTCGCGCCGCCAAGGCGCTTGAGATCGGCGCCGCCCGCTCGGTCCCCGCGGCCAACGACGCGGGGCCGAGCACGCCCGGCCAGCTCACCGTCTCAGAAGTCAGCGACGCCGGCGCCACCGTGTGGTGGCTGCCCAGTTCGCCAGGTGGCGCGCGGATCGTGGGCTACCGCGTGTATCGCGACGGCAGCCTGGTCGGGCAGACGCCCAACACCTCGATGCGCCTCTCGCACCTGTCCTCTCTGCACACCTACACGATCACCGTGAGCGCCATCGACGCGAGCAAACGCGAAAGCTCCCGCTCGGCTCCGTTTGCCCTGTCGACCACTCACATACCCCCCGATGGGCCCACGCGGTTGGCGGCCCTGAAGGTAACCGACACCTCGGCAACGCTGTCCTGGACGGAAGGCAGCGCCACCGACGGCACGCTCGTCGGCTACCTACTGATCAAGGATGGCCAAGCCGAACGCGTTGTGTCGGGGTTGACAGCGACGGTCAAGCTCGCCTCCGAGCGCCATTACACGTTCACGGTGCGCGCGCTCGACTCAGCCGGTTACCTGAGCGCTCCCGCCCCCAACCTCGAAGTGTTCACCACGCACACGCCGCCGCCCGCGCCGACGGGCCTCGCGATCAGCGAAGTCACGGCCTCCTCGGCCGTCGTCCACTGGTCGCCGAGCACCGCGGTGAGCGGCAAGATAATCGGCTATCGCGTGTTCCGCAACGACACGCCTGTCGGTCAAACGGCCTCCACCGAAATAACCCTCACGAGTCTTGCGCCCTCGACCGCCTACCAGGTCACCGTGGAGGCGGTGGACTCGCTTGGTGCGATCAGCCCGCTTACGCCCGCGCTGCAGATCGAAACGACCGATCCGCCGCCGACGCATGGCAACGTGCAGGCCTTCCTGCTGGCCTCCACCGACCAGAGCTTTGACGACCTGCAGGCCCACTATGAGCAGATCGGCGTCGTTTACCCCACCTATTTCAATTGCGGACGCGGGGGCATTGTTACAGGCAACGATGACCCGCTGGTGACTGGGTGGGCCCGTGCCCGAGAGGTACAGGTGATGCCGCGCCTCAATTGCCAAAACCCAACCGACGAGGATGAAATACTAAATGAACCGAGCGTCCGCGAAGCGTTGATAAATCGACTCGCCACGCTCGGGCAGGAAGACGGCTATGCCGGTTATCAGATCGACTTCGAGGGGGCGCAACCAAGCGAGCGCAACGCTTTCACCGCTTTTATAACCGCGCTCGCCGAACGGCTGCACGCCCAGGGAGAGAAGCTCTCCACGGTCGTGACGGCCAAGTACTACAACATCATGTCGGGTCGCGCCGCGATGTACGACGATGCTGCGCTCTCCGCCGTGTCCGACTATGTGTTCGTGCTGGACTGGGGCCTGCACTGGACCACCTCCGCGCCGGGCGCGCTGGACGAACTGGGTTGGTTCACGCGCGTGGCGGACTACACCGCGACATTGCCCAACAAAAGCAAATTCGTGCTGGGGATGCCGATGTATGGGATCGACTGGCCCAACGGCGGAGGAACGTCCAACCCCGGCACCCCGCTGGAGTACGACAACGTGATGGCAGAGCTCGGCGAGTTCGGCGCCACGCCCGAATGGGAACCCACGGCGGCTGACCCTCATTTCTCCTACGTGGACTCGAGCGGTGTGACGCACTCTGTCTGGTACACCGACCAGCAGTCGATCGGGGTGCGGGTTGCGCTCGCGGAATCGCTGGGCCTGGGCGTCGGTCTGTGGCATCTCGGCAGCGAGGACCAGAGCATCTGGGAACTGCCTGGGCTCGGCGGCTGAGCGCTTACCCTGAGTGCGGTGAGCAGGCTACGACTACTGGCTGTCGCTGCGCTGATGCTCGCGCTGCCCGCCACAGCCGTGGCGGCGAGCGGGGGAGGTTTGCGCGCGTTTGTGCTTGCGGGTGCGCCTGACTCCTTCGCCGACCTGCAGGCCCACGTGGCGCAGGTCTCGGTGGCATACCCCACCTACTTCCAGTGCGCGTCGACGGGCTCGCGGGTGCTGGGCCACGACGAAGCGGACCTCGACGAATACGCCGTCGCGCACGGCGTGACGGTGATGCCGCGCTACACCTGCCAGAACGGCGCGCAGGTGCACCGTCTGCTGTATGACCGCTCGCTGCGTGCACACCTGCTGGCACAGCTGCTCGCGATCGGCCGGCGATCGCCCTACAACGGGCTGTGCTTGGATCTCGAGAACGACGGTGCCGCCGACCGCGCACTGTTGAGCACGTTCGTGGCGGCGCTCGCCCACGGACTGCACGCGCTCGGCAAGCGCCTGACGGTCGTCGTGGACGGCGTGACTCGCGAAAACCCGCTCGCCTCGACCGGTTTCTACGACGACTCGGAGATCGCCGCGCTCGCCGACGAAGTGTTCGTGCTTGCATGGGGCGTGCACTGGGAACACTCCGCGCCCGGCCCGATCGCACCGCTGCCGTGGGTGCGCGAAGTGGCTGCCCATCTCGACTCGCTGCCCCACGCGCGCCGCTTTGTGCTGGGGGTGCCGATGTACGGGCTCGACTGGGCCGGGGTGGATGGCGTCGGCGGGGCCACCCCCTACCAGTACTCGGGGATCGAGCGTTTGACCGAATCGGTTGGCGTCACGCCCGCCCGCGACACCGCCGCAGACGAAATGACCTTCACCTACACCCGCGCGGGCGTGCCCCACAGGGTCTTCTATCTCGACGCTCCCGCGATCGCCGCGCGTCTGCGCGTCGGGATCGCTGCCGGCCTGCAGGTAGGCGTGTGGCGGCTCGGCAGCGAGGACCAGAGCCTGTGGCCCTCGCTGCCCTGAGCGCTCACTTGATGAACAGCATCTCCGAATACTTGGGCAAGGGCCACAGATCGTCGGCGACCAGCTTCTCCAGGCGATCGGCCACCTCGCGCACGTCGTCCATTGCGGGGATGACCGTGTCGCGCATGTACACGGCCCACTTCATCGCCGAGCTGTCGGGCTGGTTGTCCGACAGATTGGCGTCCTCCAGCTTCACGATCGCGTACTGCAGCTCCTTGACGAGTGGCTCGACCTCCGCGACCAGCTCGTCCAGGCCCGTGGCTTTGAGCTCGTTCAGGTGGCGCACCGCGGCCGGGAGGAGCATCGTGCGCGCAATCTGCGCCGCGGTCTCGGACTCGATGTTGATCTTGACCGCGTACTGCTCGGTGAACACCTCCAGGCGCGACTCCAGCTCGCGCTTGGAGAGCACCTTGTACTTCTTGAACGCCGCCAGCGTCTGCTTGTCCACGAGCCACGGCAGTGCGTCGGGCGTCGTGCGCAGGTTCGCGAGGCCGCGCTTCTCGGCCTCCTTGTGCCACTCCTCGGAGTAACCGTCGCCGTCGAACACGACCTGCTTGTTGGCAGACCACGCCTCCTTGACGACCTTCGTGACGGCCTTCTCGAGCGTCGCGCCGGATGCTTTGAGCGCCGTTGCCAGCTTGTCGGCAAGCTCGTCGATCGACTCCGCCACAATCGTATTCAGCACCGTGTTCGGCAGCGCCGGCGACTGGCTGGACCCGAGCGCCCTGAACTCGAACTTGTTGCCGGTGAACGCGAACGGGCTCGTGCGGTTGCGGTCGCCGCCGTGAAGCGGCAGCGGCGGCAGCACCGGCGTCCCCAGGCCAAGAAACGAGCCCGGCTTGGAGGGCTGCACTTTGCCCGCCTCGATCGCCGTGAACACCTTCTCCAGATCTGCGCCCAAGAAGATCGAGATGATCGCCGGAGGCGCCTCGTTGGCGCCGAGCCTGTGATCCTGTCCGGCGTTCGCGATCGACGCGCGCAACAGCGCCTGATGCTTGTTCACCGCGAGAATCACAGCCGCGCAGAAGAACAGGAACTTGAGGTTCGCCTCGGGCGTGTCGCCTGGATCCAGCAGATTCAGCCCGGAATCGGTGCTCATCGACCAGTTGTTGTGCTTGCCCGATCCGTTCACGCCCGCGAACGGCTTCTCGTGTAGGAGGCAAACCAGCCCATAGCGGCGCGCGGTGTTCTGCAGGATCTGCATCGTGATCATCTGGTGGTCGGCGCCGACGTTGGAGTTCTCGAAGATCGGCGCCACCTCGAACTGGTTTGGGGCGACCTCGTTGTGGCGTGTCTTGATCGGCACGCCCAGCTTTGCCAGCTCCACCTCGCACTCGAGCATGTACGCGAGGATCCGCTCGGGGATCGAGCCGAAGTAGTGGTCGTCGAGCTCGTGCCCCTTCGGTGGCTTGGCGCCGAACAGTGTGCGCCCCGTGGTCAGGAGATCAGGACGCTCGAAGTAGTACTGCTCGTCGATCAGGAAGTACTCCTGCTCGCAGCCGATCGTTGTGAACACGCGTGTGGCGTCGTCGGTCCCGAGCAGGTCGAGCGCGCCCATCGCGGCGCCGGACAGCGCGTCCATTGAGCGCAGCAGCGGGATCTTGTTGTCTAGCGCCTCGCCCGTCCAGGAAGTGAACGCCGTCGGGATGCACAGCAGCGCGCCGTTGGGGTTCTCCAGGATGAACGCGGGGGAGGTGGGGTCCCAGGCGGTGTACCCGCGTGCCTCGAAGGTGGCGCGGATGCCGCCGGTGGGGAACGAGGATGCGTCGGGCTCGCCCTGGATCAGCTCCTTGCCGGAGAACTCGGCGATCGCGGTGCCGTCGCCGGCGGGCCCGTAGAAGGAGTCGTGCTTCTCAGCGGTGGAGCCGGTCAGCGGCTGGAACCAGTGGGTGTAGTGGGTGGCGCCCTTCTCCATCGCCCATTCCTTCATCGCCTGGGCGACCGCGTCGGCGAGCGTCGTGTCGAGCGCCTCGCCACGCTCGAGCGTGCGCTGCAGCGCCTTGAACACGTGCTTGGGCAGGCGGCGACGCTGCACCGCGACGCTGAACACGTTCGAGGCGAAGATCTGGTTGCCGGGAAGGGTCAGGTCAAGCGAGCCGAGCGCGCTCCCGTTGGCGCTCCACTGGGCGGCTGTAACGTTCTGCTGGCGACTCTTGGGCATGGGTGGGCTTGACTCCTCCTGTTTTGGTCTAGGCGTAAGACGGAATCGCATCGTAGCCCTCGACGCGCGCAGGAGTGTCGCTCACCTGGCGAAAGGTCTTGCGCTGTGTTTGGACATCCGTCCAAATCAGGAACGACACCGCACATGTGCGGTGTCGCCGGCGGCGCATGATGCCTTTCTGAGCCTGTATGACCGGGGCGCGCATGCGCGCCCCGCGGGCCGGCACATGTGCCGGCCCGGTCCGTGGCGCATGCGCCACGGACTTCCTCCAAGACGGGGCCGCGCACGCGCGGCCCCGTAGGACGGTGCATGCACCGTCCCGGCCTGTGGCGCATACGCCACAGGCAACCGCACCTATGTCCTACGGCGCGGCTCCCACCGGTGTCTTTGACGCCGGATAGGTCCCTTCGGCGATCTCGCCGGTCTCCGGGTCCACGTGTGTGTGCGGCGGACGGGGCGCAATCGACGCTACGAACTTTCCGACGACGGGGCTCCCGTTGGCCAGTTGTGCGCGCGCCTTGCCGCTGAGTCCCGCCGCGACCCTGTAGTACACGGTGTGCTCGCCGGCCTTTACCGGCGTCACCTGCCATACGAAGATCTTGCTGGCGCCAGGCGCCAGCGGGCCGAGCGCCCATGTGTTGACATACGCTGTTTCGCTGCCGCCCGGCGGATAGACTTCCTCGCTCAGCACGCGCACGGTGGGAACGGGTCCCGGCGCCCTGTTGACGATCCAAACGGGCCGCTTGTCGACCGCTAGGCGCGGATAGTCGCTCGTGTAGTTAAGCGAGTTGAGCGAGATCGCCACGTTCGGGATCGTGTGAGTGCCCGAGTTGCGCACGACCAGCGCGAGGCGCTCGTCGCTGGCGATCGCCTGCTTGGGCGGGAACTTCGCCCTGACGACTTCCACCTTATAGACGCCCTTAGGTTCGTGCACGTCCTGTTCGCTACCGCCGCATCCGCTAACGAGCATGGCGAGGGCCACGCCGCACGCAGCGAGCGATAGCCCCGGAAGCATCTTTCCCACCCTCACAGCGAGCGCCACAATATCAGCGCTGGCAGCACCCGCGCCGGGTGGCCTGTAGCACCCGCTCTGATGCGGTGGTGGCGTTCGGCCTGCCGATCGCGTAGAGTTGGCGGCGCGGGTCAGTACAGTGGGGAGCGCACAGTCGTCCCCCGAGGAGGGGTATCGAGATGGTTCGCAGTGCAGCCGAGCGGGCTTTCCTACCAGCCAGGAACCTGCTGGAGGAAATTGGGGACATGATGATCCTGACGGGCAGGACGATTGCGTCTGCCCTGCGTCCGCCCTACCCCTACGGCGGCGAGTTCGTCTCCCAGTTCCTGTTCACCCTGCGCCTGTGCTGGTTTCCGCTACTGGTCTCCACCGTGGCGATCTGCTACGCCGCACCGGGCCTGCAGGCAGCCAACTTCCTCACGATCTTCGGAGCGCTCGATCGCCTCGGAGGCTTCTTCGTGCTTGCCGCGGTCCGCGAGATCGGGCCCAGCGTCACTGCGATCGTGCTCGCCGGTGTGGCCGGCACGGCGATCACCGCCGACCTCGGAGCGCGCAAGATCCGCGAGGAGCTCGACGCGCTGCAGGTGCTCGGCGTCGACCCCGTCAAGAACCTCGTGGTGCCGCGCTTCCTGGCATTGATGCTCGCCACCGGGCTGTTCAACGTGTACGCGATCCTGTTCGGCATCTTCGGCGGGATCCTCGCCGAGCTCGTCAACCATCAGCCACTCGGGCCGTTCTGGGCGACGCTGTTCGCCAACGCCTCCACCACCGATCTCTGGGGCTCAGCTTTGAAGACGATCATCTTCGGGGCGATCATCGCGATCGTGTGCTGCTACAAGGGCATGACCGCCTCCGGCGGCGCCGAGGGTGTCGGGCGCGCCGTCAACCAGGCCGTGGTGGTCGCGTTTCTCGCGATCTTCTCCTTCGACTACGTGTTCACCCAGATGCTGCTCGCCACGCATCCGAACATCCTGGTCATCAAGTAAATGAACGAACTGCTCGCCACACCGCGCGAATGGCTTGCCGCCACCGGCGAGCTGGGCCGCTTCTGCGGCAACGTCATGCGCGACGTCTACGGCATGCGCGTGTTCCACTTCTTCGGGGAGGCGCTGCGCCAGTCGGGGATTCTGATCGTGTCCTCGACGCTGATCATCTGGTCGCTGATGTTCGTGCTCGGCCTGGAGTGCGGGATCGAGGGCGCCTACTTCCTGGAGGCACAGGGCGCCCCCGCCTACTCGGGCGTGTTCACGGCATGGTGCGATCTGCGCGAGATCATCCCCTACGCTTTTGGCTACATGATGGCCGCCAAGGTCGGCACCGGGATCGTCGCCGAGCTCGGCGCGATGCGCATTTCAGACGAGATCGACGCGCTCGAGGTGATGGGCATCAACTCGATGACGTTCCTGTGCGCCACGCGCCTCCTGGCCGCATGGATCGTGTTGCCGTTCATGTATCTGGCCGGCGTCGGCGCGGCCTTCCTTGCCTCCTACATCGCGGTCGTCCAACAGGTCGCCACCGTCTCCGCGGGCGGCTACCTGCTGATCTTCTGGCAGTTCCAGAACCCACCGGACTTTCTCTACAGCCTGATCAAGGCAATGTTCATGGCCACCGCGATCGTGCTCGTGGGGTGCTACTACGGCTACAACGCCAGTGGTGGGCCTGTGGGCGTGGGCACGGCCACGGCCAAGTCGATGGTGCTCAACATCATCCTCGTGCACCTGATCGGCATGCTTGGCACTCAGGTGTTCTGGGGAGCGAACCCGCGTGCTCCAATCGGGGGATAGCCATGGCCACGCGTGAGCAGGGCGCCCCCGGCGGCGAGGAGGAGTCGCCCGGCGGGGACCCCACAACCAGCGAGCCGGTCAGGCCCCCCATCATGGAGGAGCGCGACGAGAGCGGCGAGTTCGAGTTTCACACAGGCGCCAATCGCCCCACCGGCCTGCCCGACGCGATCGAGTTCGTCGGCGTCCACAAGTCCTTCGGCTCCAACCACGTGCTGCGAGGCCTCAACATGGGCCTGCCCGAAGGGCAGATATCGATGATCATCGGCCCGTCGGGAACCGGCAAGTCAGTCTGCATCAAGCACATCGTCGGGCTGCTGTATCCCGACGAGGGCGACGTGATCGTGCAGGGCCGCTCGATTCCCAGCCTGCCCGACGCGGAGCTGTTCGAGATTCGCAAGAAGTTCGGCGTGCTCTTCCAGGACGGCGCGCTGTTTGGCTCGATGAACCTGTATGACAACATCGCCTTCCCGCTGCGCCAGCACACCGAGAAGGGCGATGAGGAGATCGCGGAGATCGTCAACCGACGCATGCGCGAGGTCGGCCTCGGCAACGCCGGCGAGAAGATGCCCAACGAGCTCTCCGGCGGCATGCGCAAGCGCGCGGGCTTCGCGCGCTCGCTCGTGCTCGACCCCGAGATAGTGCTGTTCGACGAGCCCGACTCCGGCCTCGATCCTGTCCGCACGGCGCTCTTGTGCGAACTCATCAAAGAGGTCCACGAGGAGAACGGCGGCACCTATGTCGTCATCACCCACGACATCATGAGCGCTCGTCGCGTCGCCGAGCACATCGCGGTGCTATGGCGCGGGCGGATCGTCGAAGCGGGCCCCGCCGCCGAGCTATTCGACTCCGAAAACCCGTTCGTCCGCCAGTTCCTATCGGGCGAGTCGCAAGGTCCATTGGGTATGGAGTGACCCAGGCGACTGCCTGGCGGCTTGTTGGCGAAGTGCGATTGACTAGCCTTTGAGCGTGAACGCGGGGAAGTTCTTCTCAGGGTTGGCGGTGGGGGCGGCGCGCAGACCGTTGCTCACGATCGTGCTGCTGTGCGCGCTCGGCATCGGGTGCGCGGTCGCGGCGCTCGGCTTGCACCCGACAGCTGCGACCAGCACGCTCGTCGGCTCCTCCAGCTCCACCTATAAGGAAACCCAGCGCTTCTACAAGAACTTCGGCGAAGAGCCGATCGAGGTGCTCGTGAAGGGCAACGTGCGCAAGCTCGTGCTCAGCCCCGACATCGTGCGGCTCGCCGGCATGGAGGGATGCCTGTCAGGGACCGTGCCCGCGGCGGGGCTCACGCAAGAGGGGGGAGCGAGCGGCCCGTGCGGCCAGCTCGACCGCGCGAAAACAGTGAAGGCGGTGTTCGGGCCCGGCACATTCCTCACCGAGGCCACCTCGCAAATCGACAGCACGCTCGCGGCACGCAGCGCCCAAGCGCAGGCGGAGGCCAAGAAGGCGAGCACCACCGTCTACCACGAGGCGATCGTCCGCGGCCTGGAACCAGCGCAGGCGAGCTCGCTGGCCCAGGAAGCAAGCAAGGCGACGCTCGCCGGCTTCGCCGCCGAAATCAGCGCGCTGTCGATCCGCTACGGCCTGCACAGCGTCCCCAGCCTCGAAAACCACGAATTCGTCTCATCGGTGGTGTTCGATCCCAGCAAGCCCGCCGGTACCCCAAAGCAGCGCTTCGCCTACCTGTTCCCGAGCCCCAACGCGGCGCTCGTCACGGTGCGCTTGAAGGCCGGACTCTCAGAAGCGCAGCGTTCGCACACGATCGCTCTCATCCGCGACGCCACCGGAATGAGCCAGTGGCAGCTTGAAAACGGCGAGTCCTACCTCGTCACCGGCGAGCCCGTGATCGTGGCCGACGTCACCAATTCCATCTCGCACGCCATCGAGCTGCTGCTCGTCGCGGTACTGCTGGTGATGGCGCTCGTACTGAGCCTCATTTTCAAGGGCCGCCCACGGTTGCTCCCGCTCGCGATCGCGCTGCTCGCCGCCGCGCTCACCTTCGGAGCGCTCGCGCTATGGGGCGCCTCGCTGACAATGGCCTCGATTGCGGTGCTCCCGGTACTTGTCGGCCTGTCGGTCGACTACGCGATCCAGTTCCAGTCGCGAGTCCACGAGGCCCTGGAGGAAGGCGCCACGGACACGCTAGCGGCCGTGCGCTCGGCCGCTGAGCGAGGCGCTCCCACGATCGCCACCGCCGCGCTCGCCAGCATTGGCGGGCTGCTCGTGCTGCTGCTCTCACCGGTGCCGATGGTGCAGGGCTTCGGGCTGCTGCTGGTCGTTGGCGTTGCGCTCGCGTTCCTATGCGCGCTGAGCGCCGGCTCGGCGGCGCTGGTGCTGCTCACGCGCGCCGAGGGCTCGCGCCTCGGCGCAGGCCCGCGTGCCCTCTCGCGATCGCTGGGTCCCGCCTGGAGTGGCGCGCGCGAAGTGCTCTCCGACAACCCCGCCAGCAGATTCGTCTCGCACATGGCGCTCGAGCGCGCCGTCCGCAATCCCGGGCGTGTGCTCGGCATCGGCCTGGCGCTCGCCGCGCTCGGTTGGGGACTCGATACCCAAACCCAGGTCCAGACGGAAATCGCGAAGCTCGCGCCACAGAACCTTTCCTCCCTTCACAACCTCAGCGAACTCGAGCGCGTCACAGGCGTCGGCGGCGAGATCGACCTGATGGTCAGCTCGCACACGTTCACCAAGGCCGCCACGATCGAATGGATGAGCTCGTATGAGGGCGCGATCCTCAAGCACCTCGGCTATAGCGCCGCGAAGGGCTGTGGAAAGGCGCAGCTATGCCCGTCCTTCTCGCTGCCCAACCTCTTCGAAGGAGAAGAAGGCACAACCACAAAAAAGCTCACCCAGAAGGTTGTCAATGGTGTGCTCGTCGGGATCCCGCGTTACTTCTCCGAAGACGTGATCACGCCCAACAAGCATGTCGCGACGCTCGCGTTCGGCATCCGCCTGATGCCCCTTCAGCAACAGCAGCACGTGATCGAAGCGATGCGCTCAAGTCTGCATCCCCCAGCGGGAGTCAGCGCCAAGCTCGTTGGCCTATCGGTGCTCGCCGCCCAAGCCGGATCGCAGATCGCCTCCCCGTGGAGACGCGTGGTGATGCTGCTGCTGGCGCTCCTTGCCGTCGCGACGATCCTGCTGATCCTCTTTAAAGGAGACCGCCGCCGCGCGCTCGTGCCGCTCGCCCCGATCGTGCTCGCCACCGGCTGGTCGGCGCTCGTGCTGTTCGCGCTGCGCATCCCGCTGAACCCGATGTCGGTCACGCTCGGAACGCTGGTGATCGCGATCTCCACCGAGTTCAGCGTGCTGCTCTCCGAGCGCCACCGCCAGGAGCGCGGCGCCGGCTACTCGACCGTCCAGGCGTTGCGTCGCGCCTACCGCCACACCGGCGCCGCGGTCGCCGCATCGGGAGTCACCGCGATCGCTGGCTTTGGAGTGCTGGCGCTCTCAGATATCGCGATGCTCCGTGACTTTGGGCTCGTCACGCTCGTCGACCTCTCCGTCTCGTTGCTGGGGGTGCTCGTTGCGCTGCCGGCGGCCGTCGTGCTGGCCGAAGGCGAGCAGCCGTTGAGCGAGCGTATCCTGCGCGGCGCACGTGCGATCACAGTGCGCCGACCAGGGGGATCTGGCCGACCGGGTTGGCCGAAACGATCGAGGCGGCGCGGACTGACCGCGCCATGAGCCCCTCCGGCTTGCCGAGAGCACCAGGGGGCGCCGGCTCGTCGGGTGCTGGGATCGCCGGTGCGCGCTACGGCCTGTGGATCGTGGCGCTTGCGGCAGTGCTGCTTGTCGTGTTCACGGTTCACGTAGCGCTCAGCTCGCACAAGGGCGCGACGAGCATTCCGCCCGGTGCTCGCATACCGCCGTTCGCCGCGCCGCTTGCCGTCGGCGGCCCCGCCGGCGAAGTGGACGTGGCGACACATGCCAACGACGGACTGGCGGGCAGGGTGCCGGCATGCGCGGAGCGCGGTCCGGGGATCCTCAATGCTTGCGAGCTCTACGAACGGGGTCCGGTGGTGCTCACGCTGTTCTTCGACGCCGGCTCGTGCGCTGGAGTGCTCGACGATCTACAGGCACTCGCCCACTCCTTTCCACAGGTCGGCTTCGCTACGGTCGCGGTCAAAGAAGAACCCGCTCCGATCGCGCGGCTGGTGAGATCGAAGCACCTGACGGCGCCGGTCGGTGTCGATCCCGAAGGCAGGCTTGGAGAGCTCTACACGATGGTCGGCTGTCCGCAAATCATGTTCGTGTATCCGGGCGGTGTTGTGCAAAGCGCGCAGCTCGTCGGCAGCCAGTCGCTTGCCACGTTGCACGCCCGCGTCGCGGAGTTGCTGGCCGCCTCGCGAGCGCGCGGTTGGAAGCCAGGTCACGCATGAGCGGCGCGCGCGCGCGAAGTACCGGCTCCGAGCGGTCTCCGCCAGCCTCCGGCGCCGACGCGGGGCCGGTGCGCGGCTGGTGCGAGCATGAGATTCAGCAGGAGCTTCCAGGGCTGGGATTGATGTGCACGACCATTGAGGTCAAATCGAGCCGCTCGCTCACGGGCCGTTCGACACCGGAGGTGTTGGCGCGCCTGCGCGATCTGTCCAACCGCTGGCGTGGCGCACGTGCGGTAAATGTGCGCCAGGAGCCGATCCCGGCCGCCTACCGCGTCTTCTTTCGCCATATCGGGTTGGATCCCGACGTTACGAGAACACCGATCGAGGCGGCCGTGCTCGAGCGGATGCTCGAAGGTGGATTCCTCTCCGAGGGGTTGCTCTCCGACATCCTCACGATCGCTCTGATCGATACCGCCGTGCCGGTGTGGGCGCTCGATGCCGGCACCGTAGAAGGTCCGCTCGGCATCCGTCTGACTCGTCCCGAGGAGCACCTGGGTCGAAGCACGGACGCCCCTAGCGTGGGCGGCGGCAGGCTTGTCGTGGCTGACGCCGACAGCGCTCTGGCGATGTTGTTTGGTGAGCCGGCTGAGTGCCATAGGCCAACCGCGGCAACACGCCGGCTTGCGCTGTTTGCGGTGCAGGTGGCAGGGGTGCCGGCTCTGCATCTGGAAGAGGCCCTGTGGACATGCCGCCAAGCGCTATTGGATGTTCGCTAGGTGTAGACCGCGGCCGCTCGGCCAGCTAACATCTTGAGAGTCCCCGTGGGAGGAACGAAGCATGGCCACATTTGAGCAGTTCACCGCCCAGCGTGCCGAGTCCGATTGCGTCAGCACGGATCCCATATTTGGCGATCGTCACAGCAACCACGTTGGGGCCGACGAGCGGCTGGCTCGCGAGGCGCTGCGCACGCAGATATCCAAGCTCGAGCGCGAGCTGTCCGGGCTGGTTGCGCACACTTTTCCGCATATCTCCCCGCGCGACGCAGGTGGAGAGAGGTTCAGCGGGCCGCGCCTACTGACATTTGCCGAGCTCGAGCGGATGCGCGACCGGCTCGTGCTGCGAGTTGGCGAGGTCCGCGGGCAGGTCGCCGAGCGCGATGAGCTGGAGCGCTCCTCGCGCGCGCTGCTGGAGCGCATGAAGCTCGAACCGGGTCGCTACAAGTTTGTGCGCCTGCCCGTCGCCGACCTTGGCGACGGACATTGCGGCGTATGGGAGGTGCGCCCGCGCCTTGGCTTGATCGGAATGCTTGCCGGGTGGTGGCAGGTCAAGCTGTCATCCGGCTGCCCGTAGCTACGTCAGAGTAGGACCACCGGTCAGGGGTCCGCATCATATTGGTCGCCGGCATTGGGCCCGTAGCCGGAAGCATCGCGGCGAGCGTGTGGCGCTGGCGCTCGGTCATGGAGCCGATCGTCTTCTGCTCGGACATCGGGATCTGGGAGAGGAACTTGCGGCAGCGGGTGTGACCCCAGCGCCGTTGACTCATCAGCAGATCCGCGACGGCCATGCTGTCGGCCTCCCACGGGCACTGCAGGATCACTTCGGCTACGCCGATCTCTCCGCTGGCGACACGCCGCTTGAGCTCGGCTCGGGCAAGGCGAACCTTGTTGGCGCGTTCGAGCGCGCGTAGGTGCTGCGGTCCGGTAGGGGCAATGGTCGCGGTTGCATTCATGTGTACTCACTCCCCGTCGCCGCCGCGGGCGTCCCGCGGCGTGCAACAAGTTTGGCTGGTTGACGAGTAGCGCGTCTGCCCGAAAGTCTGAGACTGTCTCTCGCGAGGACTGTCGCGAAAGCCTCCGGCACCCCTCTACCGGTGACCTACTGGCGAACCTCAAACGATCATGCGTAGCGTCCTGAGAAGCTAACCAGCGGGGGGCGCGAGGTCAACAGTGTTCGTCCAGAACGTTCGCTAGAAGCGGGCTTTTTTGTGGATGTTGCGTCTTGTGAAGATCTGGACAAGCTCCGCGGGCGCTTTCTCGTTTCGACTAGTCGAAGCGCTCGTGTGGGCTACTGCGGCGCCGGCAGCGGACCGTGCTCGGTCTCGAACTCGTGCTTGACCGCCGCAAAGACGTCCAGCGCACGATCGAGCGTGGCGTGATCGTGGGTGGCCATCACGCTGGTGCGCAAGAGCGCGCCCCCCGGTGGCACCGCGGGGTGCAGCGCGCAGTTTGTGAACACCCCCGCGTCATACAGCGCGCGCCACAGTAGCGCGGCCTTCCAGTCGTCGCCCACGAGCACCGGCACGATCGGCGTGACGATGCTCTGCTTCGGGCTGTCGGGCTCGGGGCCAATACGCACCGGCTCGCTCGTGAGCGTGCGGTAGCCGAGCGTGCGCAGGCCGTCGGCTAGATAGCGAGCGTTCTCCAGCACCCCGGCCAACAAGGCCCGCCCTTCCGGCGAGCGGATGATTCGCAGCGCCGCGAGCGCCGCGCCCAGTGCGGCTGGGACCCCCGAGGCGGTGAACAGGAACGCGCGGCTGGAGATGCGCAGGTAGTCGATCACCTCCGCTGGGCCCGCCACGAAGCCACCGCAGGCCGCCAGCGACTTGGAAAAGGTACCCATGCGCAGGTCGACGCGATCCTCCACGCCAAGTAGCTCCGCGACTCCCGCGCCGCGCGCGCCAAGCACACCGGCCCCATGCGCCTCATCGACCATCAACCGCGCGCCGTGGCGCTCGCACAGCTCGACGACGTCAACAAGCGGCGCGACGTCGCCCTCCATCGAGAACACGCCGTCCACGACAACCAGCACGCCGCCGCCATCCTGCTCGGCGCGCTGAAGCGCGCGCTGGAGCTTGTCCATGCGGTTGTGTCTGAAGGGACGCATCTTGGCCTTGGAGAGCAGCACGCCGTCGAGGATCGACGCGTGATCGGCCGAGTCGACCACGACGGTATCCCTGGGGTCCAGCAGCGTGCCGAGCGTGCCAACGTTGGCCTGATGGCCGGTCGTGAAGACGATCGCGTCGTCGGTGTCCATCCACTCGGCGATCTCGCGCTCGAGCTCCAGGTGCAACGGCGTTGTGCCATTGAGCAGTCGCGAGCCTGTCAGCCCGGTGCCGTAGCGCGCGAGCGCATCCTGCGCTCCTGCCATCACACGCTCGTCGCCGGTCAAGCCGAGGTAGTTGTTGGATGCGAGCATGATCCGCGGCGCCCCCTCCATCTCGACGACCGGCATCGCGGGAGACTCCACGGTGCGGAAATAGGGCATCAGATCGGCCTCGCGGGCGGCCTTCAAGAGCTCTTCGCGCTCGTAGCCGCGGACCTTCGCGAACACGTCTGTGGATGTGGGCATCGACTGCTTGCCTCCTGTAGGGTGAGCGGAGATGGCTGTTGAGTCTGCGGACAAGACAACGAGCGTTGAGATTCGCCCGGTCACATCTCGGAGCGAGCTGAACACGTTCATCAAGCTGCCGTGGCGGCTCTATCGTAACGAGCCCAACTGGGTCGCGCCGCTTCTGATGGACGTGAAGAAACGGCTGGACCAGAAGAAGAACCCGTTCTTCGAGCACACCGAGGCGCAGTACTTCCTCGCGTATCGCGACGGTCAGGCGGTGGGTCGCATCAGCGCGCACATCGATCGCAACCTCAACGAGTTCCAGGACAACCGCTGGGGCTTGTTCGGGTGGTTTGAGTGCGAGAACGACTCCGACGCTGCCCGTGCCCTGCTCGCGACCGCCGAGCAGTGGTTGCGCGAGCGCGGGTGTGACCGGATGGTCGGCCCGATGGATTTCACCACCAACGACGAGTGCGGTCTGCTGGTGGAGGGCCATGAGCGTCCGCCGATCATCCTGTGCCCCTGGCACCACCCTTACTACCAGCACCTGTTCGAGCAGGACCTCGGCATGGCCAAGGCAATGGACCTCTACATGTGGAGCCTGGACGTCAGCGGCCGCGAAAACGTGCACCCCGCGATCTGGGATACCGCCGACAAACTCGAGGCAGACCACGGGATCGTGTGCCGCAACTTCAACAAGAAAGACCTCCACGCGGAGATCACCCGCTTCCTTGAGGTCTACAACTCCGCGTGGGAGCGCAACTGGGGTTTCGTGCCGCTCAACGAGGAGGAGGTCCGCCACATGGCCAAGGACCTCAAGCCCGTGCTGGATGAGAACTGGGCGATGGTCGCCGAAAAGAAGGACACCGGCGAGGTCGTTGGCGCCGCGCTCACGCTGCCCGACTTCAACCAGGTACTGGCGAAGATGAACGGCCGGCTGCTCCCCTTCGGCTGGATCACCGCGTTGCGCGAGCGCAAGAAGGTCGACTCGGTGCGCGTGTTCGCGCTGGGCGTCAAGCCCTCCTATCAGCACACCGGGGTCGCCGCGCGCTTCTACCAGATGCATTTCGACGCGGCCGAAAGCACGCCCCAGAAGGGCGGCGAGATGGGCTGGATCCTCGAGATCAACAAGCCGATGAACCGCGCGATGGAAGGCATGGGCGGCAAGATCGTGCGCCGCTACCGGGTCTACGAGCGCGAGCTCTAGTCCGACGCGCTCTCTACACTGGGCGCGGTGATCGATACAAGTAGCACCGAGGTCGTGGATGCCCATCCGGTGCTTGCTCCTGAGCCTGTCTTCAAGGAGCTTGCGGTGCGTTCCCCGGTCCCGGGAGCGCAGGCGGCTGTGGCGGCCGCGGGAGGGTTCGTCGCGGGCGCCGCGATGCTCGGTCTCGTGCATCGCCGTCACAACAAGCGGGCAGCGCTTGCAAGTGCTCGCTCGCGACGGCGTCTCGGTCGCGGCGGCAAGCGCTCGAAGTCGATGGGGGAGCTGATGGAAGTGGTCGCCACACGCACCCTGCTCGTAGACGTTCACCTGCTTGGTCCTGTTGGCAGAGATCGCTGAGGCACAGCCGCCAAGCGTTCGCGCACGCTTGAGCGGCGCGGCTAGAGGTGGGGAGGAGGCGCACGAGCGCCTGGTGTCGGGAGCGACTGTGGAGCTGCGGGTCGAGGTCACGCCGGCCTGGGCGTTTCGCTTGCCGCGCGTGGGCGGCATGGATGGGGTGCTTCGCTGCCGTGAGGGCGTGCTCGAACGGTTGCTGCATCACGGCGAGCAGCCGGTGCACGTGCGCGTCGCCCAGACGGCGCCCGACGCGGTGCTGTTTGGCGCGCGCTCACCCAGCCCCGAGGCGGCGCGCCGTGGGATCGAGCGGATGCGCTTCGCGCTCGGCGTCGATGAGAACCTGAGCGAGTTTCACCGTGAGTTTGCTCACGATCCACTGATCGGGCGCTCGATTCGCACGCGGCCGTGGCTGCGGGTGAGGCGCCGGCCGGAGCCGTTTGAGGCACTGGCGTGGGCGATCTGCGAGCAGCTGATCGAGTATGAGCGGGCCGCGGCAATCCAGCGACGCATCGTCGCGGCGATGGGTCCGCGCTGGGATGGCTGGGATCCGGCGATGACGCCGCGCAACGGGCGTGGCGACGGACGCTCTGGCGCACTGCGCGACGTCCCCTCGGCGACCACGCTCGCGGGTGCCGCCCCGGCGCGCCTGGAGTCCTTTGATCTGTCCGAATCCCGCGCGCGGCTGCTCGTGCGGGTGGCCCGCGAGGTGGCCGGCGGTCGCGCGGACCTGCACCACCCAGAGCACGAGCGCGCGTGGCGGCGGCTGCGCGCGATCCCCGGCGTCGGTCCGTGGACGGTCGAGATGCTCGCGCTGCATGGTCAGGGTCGCTACGACCAGATCCCGGCGGGTGACCTCGGCCTGCTCAAGTACGTCGGGCGGAAGCTCAGCGGTGGAGATCCGTGGGCTCGGGCTGGCGAAGACGACGTGCGCGCGTTCTTCGCGCGATACGGACAGTGGTGCGGGTTGGCTGCCGTGCACGCTGTCGCGTTGTGAGCCTGACAGGGGAGTGCGCGTTGTGATCGTGACAGGGGAGTGCGAGAATCGCTGCGGAGAAGTCCCTTTCGACGCCGGGGTCGGTACCTGCCATTGAAATTGTTCTGTACAAAGACACATTTAGCTGCGATCTTGCATACTGTGTGAGAATGTATTCGGATCTTTTGAGCTAAGAGTCACCGGGAGCTATGTCAGCCAAGAACGCGGTACTGGGACTCGTGATCGAGCGGCCGGGCTACGGGTATGACCTCGCGCGCCGCCTGCAGGAGCGGTTCGACTCTTCGGGATTCGCGCCTACGGGTGTTTACTCGGCGCTGGACCAGCTGGGCGCCGAGGCGCTCGTGCGCAGCGCGGGATCGCGTGCGGTCGGCACGAATGAGCGTGCCGCCCCTCGGATGATCTATGAAGCGACCCCCAAGGGGATCGACCATTTCGAGCAGTGGATGCTCGGAGGCTCATCGCTGGCGCCCGTGCGCGACGAGCTGTATATGAAGATCGCCCTGTCCAAACCCCACAATCTGTCGCGCCTGATCGAGTTGGCCCATGTGCAGGAGCAAGACTGTTTGGCGCGTCTGGAGGAGCTACGTAGGCCCGCCACGTGCTCGCGAGGCGCGCCGAAAGCCTGGCCGGAGGTGGCGGTGCTGTTGGTGCGCGATGCCGAGATCAAGCAGTTGCAGGCCAGGGTCGAGTGGCTTCAGAAAGCACGAGCGGTAATGGACAAGCTCAATGGCGCTCAGGGCAAGAGCGCGGCGCGGGGAGACAGGCTGGCTTGAGCGAACAGGTGACGCTCTCGCTGGAGCGGGTCAGCAAGAGCTATTGGCGTGGACCGCATGAGACTGCTGTTTTGAGGGACATCTCGCTGTCGGTATATGCGGGCGAGTGCGTTGCCGTATGGGGACAGCGTGGCTCGGGCAAGACGACCCTATTGAAGGTAGCGGCGGGTTTGGAGGCGCCCGGCAGCGGTGCCGTCAACTTCAAGGGCAAAGATCTTTGCTGTATGTCGAGGTCTGAGCTTGTGCGTCTGTTGCGCGAGGAGATTGGTTGGGCCAGAAGGAGCGGACCGGAGAGCAGCGAGCTTGAGATGCTCGATTACGTCGCTCTGCCATTGCTCAAACGAAAGACCTTGCGCCGCGCGCGGCAGCTGTCGGCCTCGGTGCTTGCACACGTGGGGGTCGGGGAATGCTCGAAGGGGCGCTGGGAAGATTTGACCGATGGTGAGCGCACGCTTGTGTCGATTGCCCATGCGATGGTCCGTCAGCCGAGCTTGCTTGTAGTCGACGACCCGACTGCCAACCTCGATGTGCTTCAGCGCGAGGAGGTGATGGGCTTGCTGCGCAACACCGCCGAGCGCGATTGGCTGGGAGTGCTGATCACGGTGCCCGACATGCCCTCGATGGTGCATGCGCACCGGATCGGCTCGCTCAGCGACGGACATTTGCTGGTGCCATCAGGGGGTCCCGAGCATGACAATGTCGTTGAGTTCCCTGTACGCGGGCGAGCGCTTCCGGGATGAGTTTGTGAGCCACGGGTTCCCAGCCGAGCCGGAGCCGCGACCCGACGGTCGCGCTGAGGAGTCGAGTGCGGACGACGCTCGCGCCGATCGGCTTGGCGGGTACGAGGTTCCCGCGACTGGATCGGGCGAGCCGCTTGTGTCGGTCACGTTGTCGCGCAACCAGGTGGACCACGTGGTCCGCGCGGCCCTCGGGGACGACGCCGGGTCGAGCATGTCGGTGCTCGTTGCCGGGTCTGGCCTTCACCGCGCTGACGTCCGACAGGCGTTTGGTGTCAGGTACCGCTCATTGCAGGAGAACAGACGGTTGTCGCGCTCGCTTCTATCGGGTTTGCTCGTGCTCTCGTGCTTCCAGCCGCGGGGCGCTGACCTGGGGATCAAGGACATCTCCCAAGAGCTCGACCTGAACACGAGCACCGTGCACCGCTATGTCTTGACGCTGGTTGCCGCCGGATTGCTCGAGCGCGATCCAGACACGCGTCGCTACAGGCTACTTGCCGAGTAACGGCTTACCTGAAGAACGGCGGGGCGCCTAATGGGCCGATAGCGGCTAGCCCGAAGAACCTGTGCGGCGCCGGCGTGCATGACCGCATGATGGAGGGGCCGCACGCGGAGCTCTCCTTCGACTCCGCGCGCGACCGTCTCCGTGGCGTCCAGATAGGGAGAGGGCTGGACGCGTCTGTCCCGGTGAATGAGCGCCGTTCTCGCCGCCCTCGGGTCGGGGGGCGACGCTGAGACCGTAACGGCGCGTTCGGGGCAGTCTTGGGCTTGTGTGTGGGCTTGGTTGCGCCCTGCCGTGCTCCTCTCTCAAGCTTTGCTCTCCAAACATGCTCCCGATGGAGGCGATCTCATCCATCCGCGCGCACCACTCGCTCCAATGTGGGTTTACCGCAGCGCGGGCTTCAGGAGGCCTTGATCAGCCCGCGATTGAGTGCGTAGGCGACCAGCTCGGCGCGTGATGAGAGGTTGAGCTTCTGCTGGATGTGGGCGCGGTGGGTCTCGACCGTGCGCACCGACAGATACAGCCGCTCGGCGATCTCCGCGTTGGTGTGACCAAGTGCGATCAGGCGCAGCACGTCGACCTCGCGCTCGGAGAGGTCGTCGGGGGGGCCGGGCGCCGGCTCTGAGGCCAGTCGTGCGCCCAGGCGTGGGTTGAGGTAGCTCTCACCGCGCGCGGCGCGATGTACTGCCTCGACCAGCTCGTCGTCGGCGGCCTCCTTGAGCACATAGCCGATCGCGCCAGCGCTGAGTGCGTGGCGCGCGAATGCGGGCTCCTGCTGCATTGTGAGCACCACGATCTGGGTCTCGGGGTTGTGCGCGCGAATCGCGGGGATCGCCTCCAGGCTGGAACCGCCGGGCATGTTGAGGTCGAGCACTAGCACCGCGGGGCGATGGCCGCGCACATAGCGCTGGGCGCTCTCGACATCGCTGGCCTCAGCGACCACTTCGAAGTCGCTCTCGTTTTCGAGCAACATCCGCAGGCCGCTGCGCACGACCACGTGGTCATCGGCCAGCACGATGCGGATTGTCTCCTGGGATCCCGGGATCCGTCGCTCGGTGGTCGTGTCCTGTGCGTCCTGAGTCATTTCCGTGACGCTAGCGACTGTCTGCGCCGCCTGCGTGCGGGAAATTACGGGTGTTGGCGCGGGCCGGTACGGATTTTCCCAAGGGAGGCCTCATACGCCCTGACCGGGTAGGAACTCGTTGGTGAATGGCGGTAGACCGGCAGTATTCGGGTTTGAGTGGATCAGCTGGCGCGCGAGCATCCAGCTACCAAACGCGGCCCACTGGGAGGGGTCCTGCCAGCCGTAGGGGTTTGAGTGGTTGGCGGGCTGTGTCGCGGGCAGCGTCTTTTCGATCGAGGTCAGCTGGAGCTTGGGTTCGGCCTCCGGGTTGGCCTTGACGATCAGCGCGGCAGCCGCCGCGGGGTTGGCGCGCACCTGCTGCTCGCCGCGGGTGAGCGCCTGTAGGAATGCGCGCAGGTCCTGCCCGTCGTGGTGGGCCTGTTCTTCGCGCACTACCAATACCAGCTCGTCATAGGCGGGCACGCCAGCCTGGTCGATCGGGATCACGACTGGGTGCTTGTGCATTTGTTCGAGCTGGATCGCCTCGTAGTTCCAGTAACCGCCCAGCGTGGCCGCGACCTTGCCGGAGAGCATTGCGGGCACGAGGTTGAAGCCGACGTTGGCTTCCTGGACGCTTGAGGGATTCACACCGGCCGCCTGCAGTGCGGTTTGCAGCTCGGCGGCCTGGTAGCCGATCCCAGCGGTGCCGACGCGCTTGCCGGCGAGATCGGCCACCTTTTGCACATGGGCCGAGGGCAGCGCGATAATCGAAGTGAGTGGTCGCTGCACGAGTGCCGCGACTGACACAAGTCTCAGGCCCTGATCGCGGGCGAGCAGGAGCTGGGGCTCATAGCTGATCGCCATGTCCACCTTGCCGGCGGCGAGCAGCTTCAGCGGTTCGGCGGTTTCGGAGGGCACGATCGGCTGTACGTCGAGACCGACGGCGGTGAAGTAGCCGTGGGAGATCGCCGCATATAGGGGCGCGTGGTCGGCGTTGGGAAACCAGTCGAGCATTACCGTGAACGGCTTGGTGGCGGGTGCCGTGAGCGTGTCCTGCTTGGTCCCGCAGGCGCTCAGCGCAAGCCCTACGGTCAGTGCGGCAAGCACGGCGAGCGCGCGGTGGGCGGATGCCGACGGGCGGCGGGCGAACTGGTTTCTGCTCAAGGCGAGTCTCCTCATTGATTGTCGGCTTATCGGTTGCGCGTCCAGGGAGCGAGCTTGCGCTGCGCGAGCGTCAGGGCATAGAAGCAGGCGATCGCGAACACGAACAGCACGGCGGTGGCGGCGTATGCGCGCGAGGTTTGCAGGGCGGTCAAATCGGAGGTGATCTCCCGTCCGAGTCCTGCGTATGGCCCTGAGCTGGGGGTCGACGTCTCGGCGATGAACGCGCCGATCACGCCCACCGCGAGCGCGATCCGCGCGCCGCTGAGCGCAGCCGGCAGTGCCGCGGGCAGCTCCGCGAAGCGAAACGCCTGCCAGCGCGAGGCGTCGAGCGTGCGCAGCAGCTTGAGCTCGTCGGGATCGACCGCTGCGAGTCCGTCGACGGTTGTGACGACCACTGGGAAGAAGCAGATCAGCGCGATCACGAACAGCTTGGGGAAGATGCCAAAGCCCCACCAGAAGCACAACGGAACAGCGATCACGGCGATCGGCACGGCCTGTGAGCCGACGGCGTGCGGATAGATCGCGCGCCGCAGCGGCGCCCACAGATGGATCGCCACGGCCATCGCGAGGCCGCCGGCGAGCGCGAGCATCAGCCCGAGCAGGACCTCCTCGGCGGTGATCTTGAAGTTTGCCCACAACAGACTGGAGTTGTTCCACAGCGCGCTTGCCATCGCGTGGGGGGCCGGCAGCACAAGTGTGTTGACGCTGCCGAGGTCCACGTACAGCTCCCACACTCCGAGCACCGCAAGCGCCAGCACGAATGGAGGGAGAATGTGCGTGAGGCCGCGCCTCACGTGTCCTGCGCCTGTCCGCTGACCCTCACGCGCCATGTTCTCCTCCTAGCGCGTCCAGGGCGCGCTCGCGCAATGCGAGCACCTGCGAGTCGGTGCGGGCTCGGGGATGGGCCACGGTGCACTCCAGCTCGGCGACGACACGTCCGGGGCGTGGCGAGAGCACAACCACACGGTCGCCCAGCACGACTGCCTCCTCGACGTCGTGGGTGACGAGCACCACTGTGCGCGGCTCGCGCGCGAGTGCGTCCACCAGCCAGCCCTGCATCTGTGCGCGGGTGATCGCGTCGAGTGCGCCAAACGGCTCGTCGAGGCACAGCAGGGGCTTGCCGGAGAGCAGCGTGCGCGCGAATGCGACGCGCTGGCGCATACCACCCGAGAGCTCGTGCGGGCGGGCTCGCTCGAAACCGGCGAGACCCAGCTCGGCGAACATCGTGCTTGCGCTTTCTCTCGCGCGCACACGCGAGTAACCCGCGACCCGCAGTGCCAGGGCGGCGTTGTCGAGTGCGCTGAGCCACGGCAGCAATAGGTCCCGCTGGGGCATCAGCACGGCCGGCTCGCACTCGATCGTGCCGCTGTCGGGCTGCTGTAGCCCACAGATCAGCTCTAGCAGTGTGGTCTTGCCACAGCCGCTTGGTCCCACCACTGCCATCACGCTACCGCGCGGCGCGCGCAGGGAGATGCCGTCAAGCGCCCTCAGCTCCGCGCCGTGGCGGTTGGTGAAGGCACGGACCACCACGTTCAGGCTGATCCCTTCGCCCTGCGTGCGTGTGCCTCCAGGGTGCGCCGCGGAGGGCGTGTCGCTCGCCTCGGATGTCGGACGATCGCGGGACTGTAGTTGGGTTGGCACGTCGCTCCCTCCGCGGGCATTACCCCACAGGTTCGAAGGGTCGGCGTTGGGTGGGGTTTAGGGCCCAATCGAACGCCATCTCAGCCGGCCTCCGCCAGCTCCCCTGATTTTTGCTTGTTTCGATGCTAGCGCGGGGCAGCTCAGGCCGGTGTGCGGCCAGGCTCGATGGGGGCGTCGTAGTTGCGCAAGATAAACCGTCCCATGAGCGGTACCGCAAAGGAGTACCTGCCCAGACGGTTCTTGTAGATCAGGCCACGTTCGGCGAGGCTTGCGAGCATCTGGTTGGCGTGACTGGGCGAGAAGGTCTTGGCCAGCAACTGGGTGCCCTTCTCCACCAGTTCCTGGATCGTGAATTCTTCGTCGGAGCGGTCGAGATTCGCGACGACCCAAAGCATTTCTCTCTGGCGATCGGTGATCCTTGCCCAACGGCCGGCGAAGAAGTCGGCATCCAGCTTGCGCTGGATCGCATCGACCGGAACCACTCCGGGCTCCTCTCTGGCGAGCTGTTGGATGAAGACATCAAACACCTCGCGACAGATGAACTGGATGAAGAATGGGTAACCAGCCGACTCCTGGCATATCGTCTCGACAGAGTCCGGATGGAATTTGATCGGACAATTGGCGACCTCGATGGGCTTTACGATCGCGTCCCTGCTTTGTTCGTCATCCAGCTTGTCGAGTGTGACGACCCTGAACATGCGCTCTGCGTAGGTGCGTGCGTCGACGACCTTCGGAAAGAGGGTTGGCAGGCCGGCCAGCACCAGCATGAACGGTATGCCCTTCTTCTGGATCGATTGGAAGACATCCAGGAGCACCGAGAGCGGAAACTGTTCCTTCTCGGCGTGATCGGACAGGTTCTGAGCCTCGTCGTAGGCAAATATGACCCGACGCGGCTCCTGGTTGCGTAGGTGTTTCCAGACGAATTCGAGGGTGGTCTTGATCTTGTCCGAGATCAAGCCGGGGGTCGAGTTGTAAACGGATGCTAGGACATCGTGTGAGAGGGGTATTTGACGTGGCTCGCTGGCGACAGCGAAGCCTGGTGGATTCTGCTGACGCTCCTCCACCGTCAATGAGGACGTGATCAACGAGAGGTCGGCAAGGATTCGCTGAGCAAGCGCTGTCTCGCTGATACTCGCCGACTCGGAAAGGTCCGCTCCGGCCCAGAGCCAGCCGCGCTGAATAGCGCGTGGCTTGAAAGTCTCCAAGAGAACCGTCTTGCCCACGCCTCTCAGACCTGTGAGGATGAGGTTGTCGAGGATCTCCTCCTGCTCCAGAAGCTTTTCGAACTCTTCATGCTCGAGCTCGCGCCCCGCGAGGTGGGGCGGCATATGACCGGCTCCCGGTCGGTAGGGGTTCTTGAACTCAGCGGCGGGACTCAACTGCTCATTCCTCCAAAGTCTAAATTTAGGTCGAGAACTTAATTTAGCACATTGGCTAAACGACTATAAAACCTAGTTCTCAGGTGGGTCGCGGCTGTTTGGGTCAGCCCACCCCAACGACCGGGCGCGTGAGGGCCTTCACGAAATCCTCCAGCTGGGCGGTCGTCCAGCACTCAAAGGCGGTGCAGTATTGCTCGTAGGCGGCGATCACCGAGTCGCCGTAGTTCCAGTACAGGCGCGGCTCGGGGTTCAGCCAGAACGTGCGCCCGGCGCGCGCGGCGACTTGGCCGAACAGGTCGGCGCGTGGGTCGCGTCCGTTGGTGCGCGCGTCGCCGAGCACGATCACGGTGGCGCGCGGGCTCATGTCGTCGGCGATCAGCTCCAATAGCTCCGACCACACGCGCCCGTAGTCGGTGTAGCCGGAGATGTCGGCCACGCCGGCGTCGCTGGATATGCGCTCTGAGACGGCACGGAAGTCGCGCTCGTGCTCGAACACATCGGTGACCTCGCTGATGCGCTCGATGAACACGAACGAGCGCATCTTGCGAAACGAGTCGTGCAGGGCGTGTAGCACCGACAGGAAGAACACGGACGCGGAGGTCACGCTCGTGGAGACGTCGCACAGCACATAGATCTCCGGGCGCCGCGGACGGCGTGGGCGAAAGCGCAGCTCGACGGGCACGCCGCCCGTTTGCAAGGAGGCGCGCATCGTGCGGCGCACGTCCACATGGGCGTGGTGGCGGTGTCCGCGATTTTGCTTGCCCTGCGTGGCAAGGCGCCGGCGCAACTGGGCGACCACGCGGTGCACAGCGGCGAGGTCTGCCAGTGGGCCGCTCGGTAGTGCGCGGTCGAGCTCGCCCAGCGGGCGCGCGGGTGGCAGGCGCCCGGAGCGCTGCACCTGTTGGCGTTCGAGCTCGCGGCGCATCAGCGCCTCGAAGCGGCGCAGGGCCTCACGCGGCACGCCGTCGCGGCGGGGATCCTCGGGTGGGAGCTCGGGCTGGGGCTCGGCGCGCAAGCCGAGCGCGCGGCGGATGCGCTGCACATCCACGCCGATCACGCCGCTGCCTTGCTCCTGCTGGCCAAACGTGGCGATCGCCATGCGTGCGAGGTCGCGCATCGCCCCCTCCGCGCCGTCGCGCAGTGCGGCGGCGATCTGCATGCGCAGCGCGTCGAGTTCGGTTTCTGAGAGCTCGTCGAGGTCGGCCAGGGAGGTATTGCCCTCATCAAGGCCCTCGCGCACCGAGGCGAGCTCCACGGCGCGGAAGAAGAAGCGGTCGAATACCAGCTCGAAGATGCGCCGGTCGTCCTGGCTCTTGGCAAGCGTGGCGGCGAGCGCCTCGCGGAACTCGCCCTGCGCGGTCCACGGGATCTCGCGCAGCACGGCGAACGCGTCCAGTAGCTCGGAGGTGCCGACGGCTACGCCCTCCGCGCGCAGCTGCTCGCCGAGTTCGAGCAGTCGTGCTGCCATACCCTCCGGCGGGCTGGTGTCCGCGAGCTGCGCGGCGGGCGACACCGGACCGCCGGCAGTGCTGCCTGAGTCTGGGTGTTGCTCAGGCCGGCTGGGCATCGGCGGCCTCGGCCAGCTTCAGCCCGACGCGCTCGGCGACGATGTCCATGTCGGTGCGGTGCTTGACGATCACCGACATCGTCTCGTTGAACACACCGGCGTCGATGTCCTTGGCTCCCAGCAACAGCAGCGCGCGCGCCCAGTCGATTGACTCGGCGATCGAGGGCGGCTTCTTGAGATCGAGCTCGCGCACCATGCCGACCACTTCGACGAGTCGCCGCGCGACCGCGTCTGACAGGTCTGGCGCGTGCAGCTTGACGATCGCAAGCTCGTGCTCGAGCGCGGGGTAGTCGAGCCACAGGTACAGGCAGCGACGCTTGAGCGCCTCGGTCAGCTCGCGCGAGTTGTTGGAGGTCAAAAGGACCACCGGGTGGGTGGTGGAGGTGACGCGCCCCAGCTCGGGGATCGAGATCTGGAAGTCCGACAGGACCTCCAGCAGCATCGCCTCGAACTCCTGGTCGGTCTTGTCGATCTCGTCGATCAAGAGCACCACTGGCTGCTCTGAGGCGATGGCGCTCATCAGCGGTCGCGCGAGCAGGAACTCCTCGCCGAAGATGTCCTCCTGCACGGCCTCCCAGCCGGTGCCCGACGCCTCGGCCTGGATGCGCAGAAGCTGCTTGCGGTAGTTCCACTCGTACAGTGCCTTGGCCTCGTCCAGGCCCTCGTAGCACTGCAGGCGGATCAGCTCGCGGCCCAGGTATCGGGCGAGCGCCTTGGCCAGCTCGGTCTTGCCGACTCCGGCCGGCCCCTCCACGAGCACGGGCTTGCCGAGCTTGGTCGCGAGGAATGCGACCAGTGCGGTGGACTCGCTGGGCAGATAGCCGACGGAGCGCAGGCCCTCGCTGACGTCGGCGGAGGAAAGTGGTCCGTCAGCGGGCATCGTCGGGGGAATGATAGGGGGCGCCTACTGTTCGCCCTGCTCTGGCGGCGGATCCTCGAAGGAGAGCTGGTCTGAGGGCGCCGGCGGAAAGCGGGGGCGCTTGCGCGCGGATCCGATCGCCCGTCGCGTGGTCGCGGGCGGGGAGGATGGAGGGATGCTTTGTGTAGGGGGGGATGATTGGGGCGTGCCCACGGGCGGTTGGGCGCTTTGCTCCACTACCGAGGTGATCTCCTCGGAGGGATCGACGTCGTGCTGGGTGGCGGGGACTGGCCGTGCGTCTATGGACGTGGTGGGCGAGATAGCTCGCGGGGAGGGAGCAAGGATGGTGAGCTCCTCGCTTGCGGGGGGTCGCTCGCTCGGCCGTCGCCGCCCGCGTCCGCGCAGTAGTGGCGCTTCGGGCGTGCTCGTAGCCCGCATGCGCCAGCCGGCGAAGGTGAGCACGCCGCCGGCGAGAAACGCGAGCAGGAAGCCCCATTCGATCCCCACGGGGTAGCCGTGGCCGGCGGGGCGCGAGAACACGCGGTAGAAGATCAACAGCGTCGCCCACGCGCCCGCGACCATCACGACCGCGCCGTCGCTGCCGGGCACGTGGAAGTCGCGGCGCTCGGCGCGCGCGAACATCAGCGCGATCACCCCGGCCGCGACGAGGAATACGGCCGCCTCGACAAACGACACGTCCCCGAACGCGCTGATCGAATGGGAGTTGATCGCCCCGGTCTTGCGATCCAGCGACTGCAGGTCATACCAGGGGAAGAACATCGTCACCAGCAGCGCGATCGCGGCTACCGCGGCGAGGCGCTGCTCGGGCGCGAGCGCCCCCCACGCGCGGGTGATACGCGTCATGCGTGGGCACGGAGGGCGTTGTGCGGCATGGGGTCGATTGTATGGCGCTGTACGGCATCGGCCATCGCAAGCGGACGAGCAACCGACGACCGTAACGGGCGAGTAGCTCGACGGTGCGCGCGATTGAGCCGGTCTGCTGCGGAGGGATGCGGAGGACACTTTGCAAATACTTCCGTTTATGGCAATCAAGAAAAGTTTTGGCAGGGGGGTTGACTTTTGCTGTCGTTCGGGTATAGAGTTGTTCACGTGTTGGCATCCCCCCTTGGGGGTGCCGAGGAAATAGGTCTGGTTCGGGTTGCCTTCACAGGCTGACCTGCAGGAGCCAGTTAGGGATTTATCGGAGAGGGAGCCGGGTCGCTTCTATGAGGGAGCCTGATTTTCGCGTGCAGTTTTCTAGGCATAGCGTGGATGAGAATCCATGCGCCGCAGATGGGTCCGTTATAGGACGCGTCAGCGTCGCTGACGCGTCTCTCTCTCTCTCTCTCTCTCTCTCTCTGGCCGGGCCGGCTCTCAGCTAGCCACAGGTCGGATCGTTGTTCCAGTCGGCTCGCGTGGTCGGCTTGGCTTCCCGCGCGCGGTAGGCGCGTTTTCAGCTTGTTGTTCTGGCGTCGCGGGTCGTCCGCCCGCGACGGTCTTGTGCCGCCCGTGGTCGGGGCGGTGTCGTGTTCGTTTCTCGAGGAGGGGATGGGTTAATGCTTGCTCGCAAGCTTAGGTTGACGGTGGTGGCTTTGTTTTGCGGGCTGGCCGGTGCTCTGGTGTTCTCGGGAGGGTCGGCGCTGGCCTTGAACACTCATGTGTTCTCTTCGAGTTTTGGTGGTCCGGGCTCGGGCGGGGGACAGCTTGGATTTGGCTTTCGTGATGGGATCGCCGTCAATACGACTACGCACGATGTTTATGTGGCTGATCCGGGCAATGCACGCGTCGATGAGTTTTCAGCCGCCGGTCTGTTCATCCGTGCGTGGGGGTGGGGTGTAGCCGATGGGTTGCCAAAGTTTGAGACGTGCACGCTCTCCTGTCAAGCGGGCACTCCCGGCTCCGGCGCAGGGCAGTTCTACGAGCCGGAGTTCATCTCGGTCGACAACTCGACCGGCCCCTCGGCGGGAGATGTGTACGTAGGGGATTCCCAGACATCGCTGATCTCGAAGTTCACTTCCTCCGGCGAACTGATCTCTGGTTGGGGGTCTGAGGGACAGCTCGACGGGTCAACGGCTACCAACGGACCGTTCGGCCTTGAAAACCTGTCAGGCATAACCGTCAACTCATCGGGCACACTGACGGTGTTGAACCAAAGTCGCGAGATATTTGAATTTGCCCAAGACTCCAAATTTATAGCCAACTTCCCTCTCGCACAGAGTATAGTTGGAATCGGTAGTGGGGGAATCGCGAGCGACTCCGAAGGCAATTACTATGCCCTAACAAGCCCGGGAGAAGTCGAAGCTTTCACACCGTCCGGCGCCGTGATTGGTCGGGTGGCTCCGTCCGGCTCATACCGTGGGCTCGCTCTGGACCGGGCCACGGACGATCTGTACGCAGTCGAAGCAGGCGGCGTCGCGGATTACGCGTTCTCGAGTACCGGCGTGGTGAGCGAGCAGGGAGGTTCGCAATGCACGCTAACGCCGGGAGCGGGAGCGAGTTGTCCCGCGACCGACTCGTTCGGCATCAGTGCAGCGAGTGACTATAGGGGCATCGGGTCCGACTCATCGAACGGCAACGTGTACGTGGCGGACAAGGCGACGAACCAGATCGACCTCTTTAGTCCGGCCGTATTTCCTGACGTAACGACGAGTGGGGTTTCGCTCGCCAAACCGACGAGCCCGGTGCTCAGTGGTGTCGTCAACCCCGCGGGGGTTCAGGTCACCGGTTGCGAGTTTGAATACGGAACCGGCACGTCCTATGGTCAGACGGTTGCCTGCGAACAGACCTCGTCAGAGATCGGGTCGGGGACAGAGCCGGAGCCAGTGAGCGCAGAATTGGCCGGGCTGCTGCCAAGCACCGAATATCATTTTCGGCTTGTCGCGTCGAACGCGGCCGGCAGCAATTACGGGTCGGATCGGACGTTCACTGCGCCCGGCCCCCCAGCGGTCGACAGCGAGTATGTGACCAATGTGGCGTCGAGCAGCGCGACGATCGACACTCAGATAAACCCACGTGAGTCTAGCACCGGATACAGTTTGGAATACGGTCCGAGCGCATCCTATGGTCAGGTCATTACTGGAAATGTGGGTGAAGGAAACAGCGACGTTCTAGTCGAACATCATCTCGAGGGACTCCAGACGGGCACCACATACCAATATCGGATAGTGGCAAACAATCTGTTGGGCGTCTCCGATGGTCCCGATCGTACCTTCACGACTCAGCCTGCCGGAAACAATGTGTTCTCATTGTCTGATGGTAGGGCGTGGGAACTGGTCTCTCCGCCTGACAAGGATGGGGCTCTGATTGAAAATATCGAGGAGGCGCAGGCTGCCAGTGACGGTAGCGGGATTTACTACACGGCCAGTGCTCCGCTCGGGGAAGGCATTACCGGCCATTTGGGACAGAACATCACGGGTGTGTCGTCGTCGGCGGCTCTGTCGCGACGCGGCCCGGGCGGGTGGAGGACGATCGATATTTCCCCGAAACAGACTCTCCCGCCGGATGGCGTTGGCGGGGGAGAAATCGGTGGTGCCGCGGAAGCTTTCTATCTCTTCTCGCCCGACCTTTCGTCTGTCGCTTTTGAACCCCGGGGAGCGGTGGCTCCACAATCAGAAGGAATAACCGAAAGAACTCTTTATCTGCGCGACAATGAAGACGGCACATATCTGCCGCTGGTCAATCCTGGGAACGTTCCGCCGGAAACCAAATTTGGTCCGACTGCTTACAGTGAAGATATGGGGTTCGTCGCAGCTACCCCGGATCTCGCCCACGTTGTATTGAGTAGCGGGGTTGCGTTGACTCCGGAAGCCGTGAGCAAGGTCAAGGCTGGCGGTGAACTGGCGCAGAACTTGTATGAGTGGACTGAAGGGAAACTGCAACTGGTGAATATTCCGCAAGCTCCGCCAAGTTTGAGTCCGGAAGCATATTTTGGGAGTAGCACATTTGAGACCTCTGGGGCGAGCCCGGATGCGATGTCGAGCGACGGGCGGTGGGTCGTCTTCAGGTACGGTCAAGATGGATCACAGGTCACATATTATGTGCGCGACATGGTCGAAAAAAAGACGGTTCGATTCGGTCCCGAAGATGGATACGCCAGGTTTGAGACGATGAACAGCGATGGGTCCAAGATATTCTATCTGGAATCTGAAACTGATTTCCACTTGAATGGTGGGATTGAAACGGAAGGCGAACTATACGTGTTCGATCCCACCACGGGGGCAGATGTGGACTTGACGGCGACGCATCTCGATGGTGAACCAAACGCTGATGTAGAGAACAAACTGGTTGGTACTAGCGAAGATGGATCGGTTGTCTATTTCGTCGCGAAAGGCGTGCTCGCGAGCGGTGCTGTGGAGGGCGCAAACAACCTCTATGTGTTGCGCGAAGACGGGGCTGGATGGTCGACAACGTTTATAGCGACGCTTTCAAGCGAAGACGGAAAAGACTGGCAGTCATTCAACACGTTCCGTGAACTGGAACCGATAACGTCTCGTGTTTCATCGGACGGTCGCTACCTGGCATTCATGTCGGAGAACTCGCTGACGGGATATGACAATCACGATGCTGTGAGTGGGCAGCCCGATGAGGAGACATACCTGTACGATTCCATCGCCAAGCGGCTGGTGTGCGTATCGTGCGATCCGAGCGGCACACGACCGGTAGGAGTGCTGGATCGACAGGGAGCGACCGAGCCGCTGGTCATCGATCCTAATCTCTGGAATGGCAACGAAGAAGAGGAACATAGCAATGCAGGACGTGGTCACTGGTTGGCCAGCATGCTCCCTCCGGCGTGGCACGTGGATTGGAAAGTGGCGTTCTATCAGCCGCGCTCTCTTTCCGATAGTGGGCGACTGTTCTTTGAGAGCACCGATGCGTTGGTGCCCCAGGACACCAACGGACTTGCCGATGTGTATGAGTATGAGCCGACTGGTATCGGGAGCTGTTCGAATGGGAGTGTGACGTTCAGCGAACATACGGCGGGGTGTGTGAGTCTGATCTCATCGGGGCAGTCGGCGAGCGAATCGGCGTTCCTCGACGCGAGCGAAACCGGAAACGACGTGTTCTTCATAACGACAGGCAGACTGGTGCCCGAAGATTACGACAGCTCTTATGACGTATATGACGCTCACGTCTGCACGACCGCGGTGCCGTGTGTGACTGCTCCGGTGTCCTCGCCGCCATGCACATCGGGTGATTCGTGCAAGGCCGCTCCTTCGCCGCAACCAGCGATTTTCGGTGCGGCGCCGAGTGCCACGTTCTCGGGTATCGGCAACGTAAGCGAAGGGGCAGCCGGCCAAGAGATCAAGCACAAGCCCAAGTCGAAGGCGAAGAAGCAGCAGAAGAAGAAGCGGAGTAAACGAAAAGGATCGGGGAAGGCCCGCAGGTCGTCCCGCGCTCATGCCAGGACGATCGGGAGGGGCAAGTGATGTTCGCTATATCGGCCAAGCGAGTGGTCCTGTCGGGTGTGCTGGCGGCAATGTCGCTGTCAATACTGGCCGGGGGCGGCGTCGCGATGGGGGCGGAGCCGTGGTGGCATGTCTCGACGATATCGGCGCCTGCTAGCCCGACGAGCAGCACCTCGGAGGTCACGCTTGACATAGCGAATATCGGTGACATGGCTACCCCAGGCACGCCTGTGGAAAACATCGTGGAAGGGCTTATGGGCGAAAGCAAGCACTTCATAACCATTGTTGACACGCTGCCGGCCGGCGTGACGCCCACTGGTGTGCACGCCGAAGGCGGCGGCGGACCGATCAGCGAAGGTTCCGGGATAAATCTGTTCTCCGAGGCACAGGTCGAAGAAATCCTGGAACTCAGAGGCAAGGCCAGGCTCTGTTCGATTTCGGGTCAGTCTGTTAGGTGCAGTTACGCTGTGCCGGTGCGACCTTATGAACACGTCGTGATCGCGATTGATGTCAGCGTGGGATCTGGCGCGGGCGATGGCGAAAATGAAGTCAGCGTGTCCGGCGGCGGTGCCCCTCCGGTCGTTTCGCGTCGGGCGCTGGCGCTACAGGGCCAGGTGCCTGCCTATGGAGTGCAGTCTTATGAACTCACACCCGAAGAAGAAGGAGGGCTGGCAGCTACGCAGGCCGGCTCGCACCCGTTCCAGTTGACAACGACGCTGATGCTCAACAGCCAGACACGCCTCGTGTACTCTGACCACACAAAAGAAACAAGGCCTGAAGTGCAACCGGTCGCGCTGACGAAGGATCTGCGGTTCAACCTGCCTCCGGGACTCGTGGGCAATCCCACGCCATTGCCAAAGTGCAGCCTTGCGGAATTCTCACTCATATTCTCCGGGAAAGGCACGTGTCCGAACAACACTGTCGTTGGTATCGCTACGCCAATCGTCACGAACCCCAGTGTGAATAAGTATGTGCCGTTCGTACTCACGGTGCCGCTCTATAGTCTCGAACCGTCGGTGGGTGAGCCCGCGAAGTTCGGATTTGCCACGCCGTATGGAGCGGTGATCCTTGACACGTCGGTGCGCACAGGTGGAGACTACGGAGTGGTGGTGACCGTCCCCAACATCACCGAGGGCACCGCGTTCATAGGCAATGTCGTCACATTCTGGGGGGTCCCTAACGATTCACGCCACGATAACGCCCGCAATTTCGAATGCCTGCAGAGCACAAGCGCGTGGCAATCGGAAACGCTTGGTCCTGAACCGTCGTGTCCGATACAGGAAAAAGTTCAACCATTGCTGATCATGCCGACGGCGTGCGCTGGTGCGCCCAAGTCGACGATCGAAGCGGACTCATGGGAACAGATCGGCCAATTCGCGAGCAAGCAATACACGTTCCAGAACAGTGAAGGTGAACCAACCCCGACGGATGGATGCAACCGGTTGAACTTCGAACCATCGATCACCGTGGCTCCCGATGGGCAGCAAGGGAGCGTACCCACGGGACTGACGGTGGGCGTGCACGTTCCTCAGGAAGCGAGCTTGAACCCGGCTGGACTTGCGGAGTCTTCGGTGAAGGACACGACGGTCACGCTGCCCGCTGGTGTTGGTTTGAACCCCGCTGGAGCGGATGGTCTGTCGTCCTGTGGACTTAGCGAAATAGGGTTGGAATCCCCAACGGAACAGTCCTGTCCTGAATCCTCAAAGGTCGGGACGGTCGAAATCCACACGCCGTTGCTGCCGCACCCACTTGTCGGTGCCGCGTATCTGGCCCAACAGGACGCGAACCCGTTTGCGAGTCTCGTCGCGCTCTATATAGTCGTGAGAGACCCATATTCCGGAGTGCTGGTAAAGCTCGCCGGACAGGTCACACCGAACCCAGTGACAGGCCAGCTCGTCTCGACATTCAAAGAAACACCGCAACTGCCATTTGAAGAACTCAACCTGCACTTCTTCGGAGGCTCGAGGGCACCACTGGGCACCCCAGCATTGTGCGGTGGATATACCACCACAGCCTCGATCGCGCCATGGTCCGGCAACGCTTCGGTTGACTCTTCCTCGGAATTCGAGATCACGAGCGGCCCGAACGGCAGTCCCTGTTCTAACCCGTTGCCGTTTAACCCAGAACTCACGACCGGCAGTCTGAACATTCAGGCTGGTGCGTTCACCCCGTTCACGATGACGATGAGTCGTGAAGACGGCAACCAGAACCTGGACGCGATCCAGTTGAAGATGCCCTCGGGCCTGCTGGGAACGCTTTCGAGCGTCAAGTTGTGCGGGGAAGCCGAAGGCAACGCTGGGACGTGCGGTCCGGAAAGCCTGATCGGTGAAACAACCGTGAGCGTGGGGCTGGGTGGCAACCCGTATACGGTCAAGGGCGGCAGGGTCTATATAACCGGCCCATACAAGGGTGCACCGTATGGACTGTCGATCGTCAACCCCGCGAAGGCCGGCCCGTTCGATCTGGGTCAGGTAGTGGTTCGCGCGAAGATCGAAGTGAACCCCGAAAACGCGGCCTTGACGATCACGAGCGACAGTACTGGTCCGTACGCGATCCCGCAGATCATCGACGGGATCCCGCTGCAGATCAAGCATGTGAACGTGTCGATCAACCGTCCCGACTTCACGTTCAACCCGACGAATTGCAGCCCGCAGGAAATCGGGGGGTCGCTGACGAGCAGTCAGGGCGAGGCGACTGCGTTGCATGTCCCGTTCCAGGTCACCAACTGTGCGATCCTGAAGTTCAAACCGATCTTCTCGGTCTCGACCAACGGGAAAACCTCGCGAGCCAACGGGGCGAGTCTGAACGTCAAGCTGACCTATCCCAAAGCACCGTTCGGGACCCAGGCGAACATTGGGAAGGTCAAGGTCGATCTGCCAAAGCAGCTACCGTCACGATTGACGACATTGCAGAAGGCGTGTCCGGCAGCGACGTTCGCGGCGAACCCGGCTGCCTGTCCACCGGATTCGCGGATCGGCTCAGCCACAGCGACGACACCAGTGCTGCCGGTCCACTTGGAAGGACCAGCGTATTTCGTGAGCCATGGTGGACAGAAGTTCCCCGAACTGATCGTCGCACTATCAGGTGAGGGCGTGACCGTGTACTTGCACGGGGAAACATTCATCAGTCCATCCGGGATTACGAGCAGTACATTTCGCACGATCCCGGATGTCCCGATCGGAGTGTTCGAACTAAAGCTGCCTCAGGGTACTGATAGCGCACTCGCGGCCAACGGGAACCTCTGCACGGCGAAGCTCACGATGCCAACAATCTTCGTCGGCGCCAACGGCGTCAGCCTCAAACAAACAACCCCCATCACAGCCACAGGCTGTCCCCAGAAGAAGGCAAAGAAAGCGAAGATCAAGAGCAAGGGCAGGGTCAAGAAGACGAAAGGCAAGAGGAAATAACGGTTGGGCTCTCGTGGGCGTCGGCTACGGCGTTTCGAGAGGCCCGTTGCCGATACTAGGTGCACAAGCATGCCTCGCACATCACAAGCTACGTTAGGTAGTTCTGCTCTGGAGAGGCTCGCTTCGGTTGCGGGCGGCTCGGGTCGCGAGCGGCTCTCCGAGATCCAGCGCGCACGGATGCTCGCCGCGATGGTGGATGTCGCGGCCGAGCGTGGTGTGGGGAATGTCACCGTTGCGCATGTAGCCGCACGCTCGGGGGTGTCGCGCCGTACGTTTTATGAGCTGTTCGAGGATCGTGAAGACTGCCTGCTGGCTGCATGTGAGGATGCGCTCGAGCGGATCGCTGCGGTTGTGCTGCCGGCCTACGAGGCACCGTTGCGTTGGCAGGAGAAGTTGAGGGCTGGTCTTGCCGCGCTGCTCGGGTTCCTTGAATTTGACCGTGGTAGGGGCTGCCTTTTGATCGTCGGTATGCCCGGGGCGGGTCCTGTCGTGCTCGATCGTCGTCGCCGCGTTCTCGCAGAAATCATGGAGGTGGTCGATCGGGGCCGGGATGAGATCGGGCGGGGCGAGGGTCCTCCGCCGCTCACGGCAGAGGGCGTCGTTGGTGGCGTGCTCTCGCTAATCCACGCGCGCATGGTCGAGAGCGGCGAGACCTCGCTGATCGAGCTGTTGGGTCCGCTGATGTCGATGCTTGTGCTTCCCTATCTGGGCTCGGCCGCGGCGCGTCGCGAGCTCGCACAACCGATACCGCGCGCGACAAATGGTGCCAGCGGTAACGCGCCGGGCGACCCGTTGCGCAATCTGGATATGCGGCTCACCTATCGCACGATCCGTGTGCTGCTCGCCGTTGGCGAGCTGAGCGGGCACGGCTCCGATCCGTCCAACCGCGAGGTCAGCGATGCCGCCGGCATTCGCGACCAGGGCCAGATCTCAAAGATACTCTCCCGCCTGGAGCACCTCGGCCTGATCCACAATGCGGGCGATCCCCCCGTCAAGGGCGAGCCCAACGCCTGGACGCTCACGGAGCGGGGGCACGAGGTGCAGGCGGTGCTGTCGCTATAGATCTCCTTCGGTAGTTCGCGACGCTCTCGCTCAGGTCATGCGGTGCTGTCTAGCCGCCGCCAAAAGCATGCAGTGGCTAGTGTTTGAAGATCGCCTAGTTGCCGACTCCACGCCGCGTCGTCCGGGTCACAGTTCTCCGGTCGCACGATCAACAGGTCCTACTACCGTTTGACAACTAATCTAGCCATTCGGCAATAAAACTTGCCGATGGTTTTCAGGCCCGTGCGCCGGCGGCCGCTTCCATCCGCTTGACCAGCAGCTTCGCGTCCTTCTCTGAGACCGTGCGCAGCTGGCCTTGAAACGCGAGCTTCCAGTGCTCGGCCGGCCACTTGCGGACGTGCTCCAGCTTGGTGGCCAGCTTCTCCGCCGGCACCCACTCGTCTTGCTCGAGCACGATCTCCGGCTCGGTCGCAAAGCGCCACGGGTATGCGTCGGCTTTGCCGGGCTTGCCGGGCCATAGCTTCGAGCGGTCCTCGTACAGCTCGCCGGTCACCTTGATGCTGCCGGCGAACGCCATCACCTTCGTCAGATACAGCACGATCCGGTCGCCCGGCTCGATTTGAAGGGCCCGCGGGCGGTTACGCTCCTTGATCCCGATCACACTGAAGCCATGCTCGCGCGTGGCCTCGTGGTTTTCCGGCGAGGCGGTCAGGATCCAGGTTTGGGCGGCGGCAGGCATTGGGCGGTGATTGTATGGCTTGCCGCAGGTGACCGGTCCCTGCCGCAACCCGCAATAGACGCTTGCCCTTATTTGGGGTTGTATGATAAGCCCCAATAAGGAGGAACGATGTCGCGGGTTATTCGTCGTCGCTGGATCACCGACTTCTCAGCACCGTCTCGCAGGGACTGGCGGTCATGCGATTACCAGGCGTATGTGCCTGACTCGCTGGTCTCTCGTGAAATCACACTCGATGGCGAGGTCGCCGCGGACATCGCCGATGCCGAGACAGCGATCGTGCGCCTCAACGTGGAGGCGTCGAGTCTCGTGGATACCGAGGTTCTTGCTCGCGTTCTGCTTCGTGCGGAGTCGGTCGCCTCCTCGAAGATCGAGGGACTCCAGGTTGGAGCCCGCCGCTTGCTCCGAGCGGAAGCGGCATACGGTCTCGGCGAACGCTCGATTGACGTCACCGCCACTGAGGTTCTCGGCAACATCGAAGCGATGGTCTTTGCGGTCCAGAACGTCAGTGTGGGCGATCCCATCACCTTGGAGTTGCTGCTGGAGCTTCATCGGCGCCTGCTGGCCGGTTCGTTCCTGGAGCGGCACGGTGGTCGCTTTCGAGAAATCCAAAACTGGATCGGCGGCAGCGACTATCACCCCTGCGATGCTGCCTTCGTCCCGCCTCCGCCGGAGCTCGTCAGAGAGCTTGTAGAGGATCTGCTCGCATTCTGTAACAGCGACTCGCTACCGGCGGTTGCCCAAGCGGCGATCGCGCATGCCCAATTCGAGACGATCCATCCGTTCGTCGACGGCAACGGCAGAACTGGACGCGCGCTCATACACATAATTCTGCGCCGTCGGGGACTTGCGCCCAGGGTGCTCCCGCCGATTTCACTTGTTCTAGCCACATGGGCCAAGGACTACATCGGTGGTCTCGCTGCCACTCGCTACCGCGGGCCGGCAAACTCGCGTGAGGCCAACAAGGGCATGAATCTGTGGATTGCTCGGTTCGCTGGAGCGGCCAGGCGGGCCGTCGATGACGCTACTTCATTCGAGCAGCGAGCACTCGCGATAGAAACGCAGTGGCGGGAGCGTCTTGGCAGAGTGCGTGCGCGATCTGCTGTCGATCTGCTTCTGAGAGTGCTCCCGGGGGCGCCCGTCGTGACGGTCAACAGCGCAGTCGAGTTGATCGGTAGAAGCTTCCGCCCGACGAACGAAGCGATAATGCGGCTCGTTGACGCTCGCGTCCTAAAGCAGATCAGCGTCGCGCGTCGCAACCGCGCGTTCGAGGCTCCCGAGATAATCGCGGCGTTCACCGATCTGGAAAAGCAACTTGCCAGCCCCGAGGGGAATGCCCGTGTGTCATCGCCGGTGCGCCGCATCCCGTCGCGGACTTGACGCTGCTAGAAAACAGGCAACCGCCGCGCTGGCGGTGAGATCCGCTGGCTCGCCGCGAGGTTTACGGTCCGAGCGCTCCCGTCAGCGACCCGGGCGGCCTTGGCTTTGACTTTCGATGGCGCCTTCACGACGATCGAGCCGGTCGCCACTTCTTCGTTGCCGGCCAGGTCTTTCGCCCTCAACACGACCCCGTAGGTGCCCGCCTTCGACGGCGTCACCCACAACAGTCGCGGCTTGCCGCCTTCGACGGTCACGTTGTTGGTCCACACCGTTTTTTCACCGAGCTTGACGGTCATGCTCACGCTTGAGACCTTCGACAGTTCGATCTGCACGCCCGCGCGTTCGCTTGCGCCCACCGTCTGGGTCAGCAGCGCGATCACGGGCGGCGTCTTCTCGTATTCGCGGAATTTCGTGCCTGTGGTGCAGTAGATCTGATCGCCCGGTATCGGACCCGTGGTCGGGGTCAACGGCTCGCCCTTGCTCGTCTTTTCGCACAGGTGTTCGAGGAATTCCGCCAGCAGTTCGTGGTAGCTGAGGTCCGATTCGGAGTGCTGGTCATACATCGACCAAGCGCCCGTGTCGTAGTGCGGGGTCTCCGCGCGTGCCTCCGCGTCGCCCGCTTCGAAGAGCTGCTGGCCGACCGGGTCGCCCGTCAGCTTCGTGTATTCATACAGGCCCACGAGGCTCTGGATGAAGCCGTTGAGGATGCGCTCGGTTGGGGCATAGGTGTACTCCAGATATGTGGCCCCCGCGGGGGTCGCGACCCGCACTCCGACAGGGGGAGGGGTCTTGAAGATCCCAAGCGCCTGCTGGGCCGCTGTCAGATACGCCTGTTCATGGGTCTTCGACCACGCGCGCGCGAGCACCTGCAGCGCGGTGCCCTGCGACAGGCCGCTGGTCCATGGCGGCGAGCCACCGTCGAAATGGAACATGTATTCCCAGGCGATACCGCCCGCGCGCTGGGTCGCGAGCGCGATCGCTTCGTTCAGCACTTCCTTCAGCGCGGTCGTTTCTTTGTCAAGGAAATACGCGTTGGCCTTGCCGAACGTCGCCAGCCACTGGATCTCGATGCCCTGGCCGGGGTAGTACTCCCACACGATGCGGCTGCCCGTGAAGTACACGCGCTGGTCGGTGCCCAGCAGCGGTTCGGTCGTCCACCATTGGCGGTTGTGTTCGAGCGTGGTGAACACCACCGGCAGGCGTGAGGGGATCAGCTCACCGGCGCCTGCCATCGCTTCGACGTTGGCCAGCACCGATCCGAGTTCCTCGGCGCGCGTGCCCGACAGTTTGCGCAGCGAGCTCTTGGCCGCGCTATAGGCGCCCTGGTATTGCTGGTAGGAGGCTTCGGTGATCGCGCCGCTCTTCTGTAGCTTCTGAAGCGCCGCGGTCACCGTCACGGGGCTCTTCGCGCTGGCGCCGCCCGGCATCACCCACAGCGCGCTCACGGAGACCAAGAGCGCAATCACCGTAAGCGGGCGGCGGCTGTTGAGGGTACGTAATGCTCCACGCGGATATCTGGCTATGGGCAGGCGCCGCGTCTCGATCCTCGCCGATTTTGGGGGATGGGGGTGCCTGAGCCTTGTGAGCATCGGCCTGATGCTAGGCTGATCCGCGTCGGGCGCCGCAGCAAACGTTGCAGCGCGCCGGCCGGGTCTGGGCAGTGAGGGCACTCTTGAAGAACACAACCATCCGTGCGGCAGTTGCGCTGCTCCTCGCGATCTGCGGCATTTGCGTGCTCTCAGCCTGTGGCAGCTCCTCCGGCGACTCCCAGGCGCTGCTCAACGACACGTTCTCTTCGCCCAAGCAGATCGAAAGCGGCAACGTCAACCTGTCGGTCTCGCTCGGATCCGTGGGCTCCAGCGCAGCCAACAAGTCGCTCGCGGTGCATCTCAGCGGCCCATTCGAAAACGCGGGCGCCGGCAAGCTACCGCGCTTCGCGCTGCAGCTCGGGCTGAGCGCCAACGGCCACGCGCTGCCGATCGGCGCCACCTCGACCGGCTCGTCGCTGTACGTCGAGCTCGCCGGCACGTGGTTCTCCCTGCCGCAGAGCACCTACACGGCGCTCCAGCAGAGCTACACGCAGGCGACCAAACGGGCTTCGAGCACCAAGGTCCGCTCGACATTCGCCTCGCTCGGGATCGAACCGGGCAAGTGGCTGTCCGATCCCTCTGAAGTCGGCACCGCCACGATCGACGGGGTCGAAACGATCCATCTGACCGCGACGGTCAACGTCGCCGGCTTCCTCGGCGACGTCTCCAAATTCTCCCAGGCCGGCGGCGCGCTCGGGGAGTTTGGCTCGGCGGTTCCCGGCGCATCCCTGTTTACCCCGAGCGCGATCAGCGAACTGGCCAAGTCTGTCAAGGTGGCTGACGTCAACATCTACACCGGCAAGAGCGATCACCTGCTGCGTCGCCTCGAACTCGACGCGACCGTCGCCTCCACATCCCAGACAAAGCAGATCCTGGGCGGGCTCAGCAGTGCCGAGGTGAAGGTCCTGCTCGAATTCTCAGACCTCGGTCAGCCACAAACGATCGCCGCGCCCAGCAAACCGGAGTCCTCCGCGCAGATGCTCCCGGCTTTGGAGCAGCTCCTGGGTACGTTGGAGGGCAGCGGGGAATCGAGCTCTGGCGGCGTGCTCGAACAGCTCAGCAAATAAGGCTCAGGGGCCGTCCGGATTGAAGGCTCAGAGGCCGTCCGGATCGAGTTCGGAGAGGGTGCGTCGCACCTCTTCCTCGACGTCCATCGGCTCTTCGCCGCTGCGCATCCTGCGTTCGTTGCGCGCGACCACCAGTTGGCGCACCTCTTCAGTAAGCGCCACGTCGTGTTTGCCGACGGCCTCACCGGCCCCGGTCTGATCGAGCCGTGCGAGCTCCGCGTCGATGTCAAGCGCCTGCCCGCCACCCCGCACGAGCCGGTCGCTGCGCGCTTGCAGCATCTGGCGGATCTCCTGCTCGCGCTCGGCTTGAGCCTGCGGCGAGTTCGGTGCCGGCGCATTCGACGGACCCGCCGACAGTCCGCCCTCGCCGATCTTGTCGTACACGCTGCCGCCGGCCAGGAACGAGCCCACGCCGACGAGAAAGAACATCACGACGGCCCCCACCACCACGATCGTGATCGGTTCCATCGCTTGATTGTGGCTCACTTGGAGCGATCGTGCGGGGCGGGGCGCCGTTCGTGGTAGGAGCGCGTGGGTGTGCACAGGGGTTGCCGCCGGCGTGGACGCTCCGCTACCCTTTCCTGTGCCGGGATTGACTGACTAGTCAATCTATACAAGCGTCACGTCCGAGGAGAACCCCAGCACCATGGTCGATTTCACGCTCACCGACGAGCAGAAGAACCTTCGCGAAATGGCCCACGACTTCGCCGAGAAAGAGATCCGGCCGGTCGCCTGGGAGTACGACAAGGACGGCACCTGGCCGGCGGACATCATCCAGAAGGCGTGGGACGTTGGTCTGATGAACACCCACATCGACGAGCAGTACGGCGGACCCGGCGCCGGCTACCTCGACGGCTGCCTGATCGAGGAGGAGCTCTCCTGGGGTTGCTCCGGCATCCAGACCTCGCTGGGCTGCAACGGCCTCGCGACCGCCCCGATCGCGCTCGGCGGCTCCGAGGAGACCAAGAAGAAGTACCTGGGCATGCTCACCGAGGCGCCCAAGCTTGCCTCCTTCTGCCTAACCGAGCCCGACGCCGGCTCCGACGTCTCCGGGATGCGCACCACCGCCGTCAAGAAAGGCGACAAGTACGTCATCAACGGCTCCAAGTGCTTCATCACCAACGGTGGCTACGCCGACTACTACACCGTCTACGCCAAGACCGACAAGGACGCCGGGCACCGCGGCATCTCCGCGTTCGTGGTCGAGCGCGACTGGGGCGTCGTAGTCGACAAGAAGGAGGACAAGCTCGGTCAGCGCGCGTCCAACACCGCCACAATCTCCTTCAATGACGTCGAGGTTCCCGCCGAGAACCTGCTCGGCGAGGAAAACGCCGGCTTCAAGCTCGCGATGATGACGCTCGACCGCACCCGCCCGGGTGTCGCGGCAATGGCCACAGGCATCGCGCGCGCCGCGTTCGAGTTCGCCACCGACTACTCACGCGAACGCGTCCAGTTCGGCGTGCCGATCGCGATGCACCAGGCGATCCAGTTCATGATCGCCGACATGGCCACCGAAATCGAGGCCGCGCGCCTGCTCACCTGGAAGTCGGCGTACCTACTGGACAGCGGTCAGCGCAACACGCTCGTCTCCTCACACGCCAAGCGCTTCGCCGCCGACGCCGCGATGAAGATCGCGACCGATGCGGTGCAGGTCTACGGTGGCTATGGCTTCATCAAGGAGTACCCGGTCGAGAAGCTCTTCCGCGACGCCAAGATCATGCAGCTCTACGAGGGCACCTCGCAGATCCAGCGTCTGGTCATCGCCCGCGAAACACTGCTTCCCAGGCGCGTCGAGGAGCCGGCGGCCGTTTGATGTTCGTGTTCAAGGCCGCTGTCGTCGGGGCGGGCACCATGGGCGGGCAGATCGCCCAGACGATCGCCGCCGCCGGTTTCCCGGTGGTGCTCAAGGACATCAACCAGGATCTCGTGCAGGCCGGCCTTGACGAGGCTCGAAAAGTGACCGAGGGCCAGGTCGGCAAGCTGGTGAAGAAGGAGCGCATCACCGCCGAGCAGGGTGCCGCGCAGATCGAGGAGATCCTCGGCCGGATTGACGGCACCACCTCCTACGGCGGCTTCGGCGATGTGGATTTCGTGATCGAGGCCGTGCCTGAGCGGATGGAGATCAAGCAGGCGGTGTTCGCCGAGCTTGACGCGGTCACACCCGGCCACGCGATTCTCGCCTCAAACACCTCCGCGCTCTCGATCGGGGAGATCGGAGAGGCCACGCTGCGCCCCGACAAGGTTGTCGGCTTCCACTACTTCTATCCGGCCTCGGTGATGCCACTCGTTGAGATCGTCGAGAGTGAGGAGACCTCACCGGAGACGGTCACCGCGGCGCTCACCTTCGCCCAGGCGACCCGCAAGCAGCCGATTGCGTGCCTGGAGGTCCCCGGCTTCGTCGTCAACCGCATCCTGATGGCGGGAATGTCTGAGATCTGGCGCGAGCAGGAGGAGAAGAAACTCTCGATCAAGGCGATGGACGAGGGCATCGGCGCCGCCGGAGTGGTGCCGATGGGCCCGTACTTCCTCGTCAACCTGCTCGGTCTCGATACGGTCCTACACGTAGCCGAACATGTGGCCGACGCCTATGGTGACGAGCGCTTCTACGTGCCCAAGGGCATGCAGAAGCTCGTCTCTGAAGGCAAGCTCGGCGCGAAGACCGGTGGCGACGGCGTCTACAGCCCGGCGGGCGAGGCCAACCTCAAAGGCGACGTCGACCCCGATGTGGCCGAGGTCGTCGAGCTGCTCACGCTGAAGACGTTCGTCGAGGCCGCGCTCGTCTTGCAGGAGGGCGTCGCGACTCATCGCGACATCGACTTCGGGATGATGGCCGGCGCCGGCCTCGATCCCCGTCGCGGCCTGATGCCGCCGTTCATGAAGGCCGACGTCGAAGGGCTCGACTCGATGCTGGAGCGACTGGAGAACGCCACCGAGCGTCACGGCGAGCGTTTCACACCACCCACGATCCTGCGTCGGCTGGTTGCCCAAGGCCGGCTCGGGCAGAAGAGCGGGCAAGGCTTCTACGCCTATCCTCAGCCCGACGCCGCGCCGTCCCCGCAGGGGGAACAGCGGGCCGCCCCGTCATCCACCTTCGCGTCGTCATCGAAGGTGGATGACGACGCGAAGGTAGAGGTCGTGAAGCTCGAGACGCGCGAGGATGGAGTGGCGATCGCATGGCTTGCGAACGGGCAGATGAACTCGATCTCCCCGCAGGTGATCGAGGATCTCGGCAAGGTCTGGAGCAAGGTCAAGAGCAGCAATGTGCACGCGCTCGTGATCGCATCCTCCAATCCGTTCCTGTTCAGTGCGGGCGCCGACATCAAGGCGTTCACCTCGATGGACGCCTCCTCCGGCGAGCAGCTGGTCCACGCCGCGCACGCGCTCTTGCGCGAATTCGGCACCGAGGGCATCGCCACGATCGCCGCGGTCAACGGGCTCGCGTTCGGCGGCGGCTGCGAGCTTGCGATGGCCTGCGACGTGCGCATCGCCGCGCGCTCGGCGACCTTCGGTCAGCCCGAGATCAAGCTCGGAATCATCCCCGGCTTCGGCGGCACTCAGCGCCTGCCGCGACTCGTCGGTGAGAACAAGGCTCTGGAGATGAACCTCGTCGGCGACCCGATCCTCGCCGAAGAGGCCTTCGAATTGGGGCTCGTCAATCGCATGGTCGAGGATCACGAACTGCTCGACACCGCGCTTGCGTGGGCTCGCAAACTAGCCGCGCAGGCCCCGATCGCGCTCGCGCAGATCAAGCAGGTCTCTGGTGCTGGGAACCTCGATGAGGGGATCGAGGCGGAGAAGCGCGGTTTCGCCACCGCGTTTGGCAGCGAGGACGCCAAGGAGGGCATCGCAGCCTTCCTGGGCAAGCGCGAGCCGCGTTTTCAGGGCCGCTGACGGCTTGATGGGGCGGGCTGATGGCTTGATGGGCGGCCCGATGGCTGGATGGGGTGGCTGACGGCTGGATGGGGAGGCTGACGGCTGGATGGGGAGGCTGACGGCTGGATGGGGTTACAACCCCGAACCGTTCCACTGTGTCGCGCGTTGACGGGCCTGCGGGGCGAGGTGTGTATTCGTTTTTGGTTGATTCACGTTAGTGACTACAGATTGTAGCTACAATAGTGAATTGTCTAAAAATGCAATCACTACCTGCCGCCTCCCGGCCCTCGATCGTGCCAATGCACCCAAAGTTGCCGCGATAATTCAAGATAGTCGGAGCATCTGCCGACACATCCGTCCATGGCGATCCCAACGGTTGGACCCAACAGCGAGAAGATCAACAGCGAGACGATCAACAGCGAGACGATCAACAGCGAGAAGATCGAGGGGGAGGAGCCGTCTCCCGCGGCTCGGATGGAGCTGGAACGCAACCTGCGACGTCTCGGCGAGACTCTCAACGAGCGCACCGACGACGTAGTCGAGGGCATTCGTAGGCGCAACGAAGAATCGGGCGTCGTGCTCGAGTCGATCGTCGAAGAGAGCTTTGTGAAGGTCGGCACCGTCTCCACGATCGCGGTCGCCAGGTGGATGGCGGGGGAGAGCCCCGAGGTGGCGCGCGAGGTCGGTCAGGAGTCCTGGAACATCTTTGGCCAGCTGGCCGCCCAGCGGGCGGCGCCGCTCAACGAGGTCACCAAGCGTTGTCTGCGCTGGCGTGACGCGGCTGCCGACATGGTGTGCGAAGCGGCGACGCAGCTGGAGCTGCCCCAAGGGGTGGTCGATCGGGCGCTGTCGATGCTGCAGCGCAGCCTCGACGTGACGCTGGTGCGCATGTGCCAGTCCTTCGAGGCCGAGCGCCGGCGCTCGCACGAGGAGCTGACGCGCCGCCAGGAGGAGCTTGCGTTCATGGCCACCCACGATGCGCTCACCGGTCTTCCCAACCGCACGCTGATTCTCGATCGCGTCGAGCAGATGCTGGTGCGCGCGCGTCGCAACCAGACGCCGGTGGCGGCCCTGTTCATCGATCTCGACAATTTCAAGGGCATCAACGACACGCTTGGGCACGGCGTCGGCGATCGGCTGCTGTGCGCGGTCGCGGCGCGTCTGGAGGGTGTCGTGCGCGACATCGACGCGCTCGGGCGCCTTGGCGGCGATGAGTTCGTCGTCGTGGCTGAAGGCATGTCGCTTGCCGCCGGTCCGGAGCTGATCGCCGAGCGCCTGCTGTCGGCCCTTGCCCAGCCCTTCAAACTGAAGGGCGCCGAGAGCACGCGCCTTGTCGTCACCGCCAGCGTTGGGGTCGCGATGGGCGATCGCACCAGCGCCGAAGAGCTCTTGCGCGACGCTGACATCGCGATGTATCGCGCCAAGTGGGAGGGCAAGAACGGCTATGTGGTGTTTGAGTCGGGCATGCAGGATGTCGTCCAGACAAAGATGGAGCTGGAGATGGATCTGCGCGACGCCTACACCAAGGATGAGTTCTTCGTCGTCTACCAGCCCACGTTTGACCTGCGCACGATGGTTCCCACCGGCATGGAGGCGTTGATTCGCTGGCGACATCCCACGCGCGGTGTCGTCCAGCCCGACGATTTCGTGCCGCTGCTGGAGGAGACAGGCCTGATCGTGGAGGTAGGCAAATGGGTGCTGCACGAGGCGTGTCGTCAGGGCGCGGAGTGGAACCTGGCCGGCCACCGGGTCGGCGTTGCGGTCAACGTCGCGGCCCGCCAGCTCGACCGCGACGTATTCGTCGAGGAAGTCGGCGAGGCGTTGAGCGAGTCCGGTCTCGAGCCCGATGCGCTTACGCTCGAGATCACCGAGACGACGATTATGAGCAACGCTGAGGAGACCGCCCGCCGCCTGGCGATCATCAAGGAGCTGGGGGTGCGTGTGGCGATCGACGATTTCGGTACGGGCTACTCCTCGCTTGCCTACCTGCAGCGCTTCCCTGTGGACGCGCTGAAGATCGACCGCTCGTTCATCTCCAGAATCCGGGAGGACGCCGACGGCGAGACGCTGATCAGGACGCTCGTGCAGCTCGGCAAGTCGCTGTCGATCGAGACGCTCGCCGAGGGCATCGAGCAGGCTCGCGAGCTGTCGCTGCTACAGGAGGAGAGCTGCGACACGGGCCAGGGCTTCCTGTTCGCCCGTCCGCTGGACGCGGAGGCCTGCCAGTCGTTTCTGGAGAACTGGGCGGGGTCGAACACGCTGGCGCCGCCGGACGCCCCCCGTTTGACGGCCTGAGCTCAGTCGCCGCCGGCGAAGGCCGCGGAGGCTAGCCCACCTTCACAAGGTCTCGTGCGGGCGCGATCTGCCAGCGCGCCGCGAGCTCCGCAAGCTCGCCTTCCAGGGCCCAGCGGTCGGCCAGCGGCTCGCCCTCGTATTCGACGCTTGCTCCCTTCAGTGTCATCGAGCCGCTGTTGTCGCCGATCGCTCGCAGCTCGGCGACCTCCTGCTCGCTGAGTCGCAGCTCAGAGGGCAGCATGGCGAGCTCGGTGCGCTTGTCCTCGATCGACCGGGCGCTCGCGCCGCCCTCCTGGATCAGCGTGGGGGCCACACAGCGCACCGCCGGGTGGGCAAGGTTCCATTGGCAGGCGAGCTGCAGCGTCGTGAGGTCGTGGCGTTGCGCGTAGGGGCGCATCCGGTCGAGCTTCGCCACACCCGCATCGACCCATCCCTCGGGGCGAAACTTACGGTGGTCGTACTCGGCGAACTCGTGTCCGGGGCGCACATCGTCGTGAAACATGCCGCCGTAGTCGACCACGCGCGTGATCAGCTTCACATCGTGAGCCTCGGCTGCCTCGAGCACCAGCTCGCCTGGCCATGGCTCCATCGGGCTGAGAATGATCATCGCCCAGTCGATCAGCTCTCCAAAGCGCTCGATGCAGTCGATCAGGTCGAGCGTGAAGCCGTTTGCGGGCCCGGGCGCGACGCCCAGCATTCCTGTCAATCCAGCATCGCGCGCCGCGCGCATTCCCTCCCACACGGACTCGCTGGTGTAGCCGGCGCGATCTGGGTTGTGCAGCATCAGCAGGTCAAAGCGCTCGGCGCCCAACCGCTTGAGGCTCTGCTCCGCCGCCATGCGTATGTAGGCGCCGTAGTCGCGCTCCGCTCTCAGGCGCGGGTCGGTGAAGCGCGGGAAGCCCTTTGCGCCTTCGCGGGTGCCCTCGTAGAAGTCGTGGCCGATCGCGCCGATCAAACAGAAGCTGTCGTGATCGACGCCCGCGATCGCCTGGCCCAGCACGCGATCGGCATCCCCGGCGCCGTAGGCGTCGGCGCTCATCACCGTGTCGATGCCGTCGCCGGGGCGCAGCAAAGCGAGCAGTCGCTCGTCGGTAAGCGGCTCTCCGAAGTGCATGAAGCGCCCGCCGCTCCAGGTGCCGATCGCGGTTCTCGTGGGGTCCATAGTCACTGCAGGGTAGAGCTGTGCGCAGTGCGTGCGCGCAGCGCCGCTTCCAACCGCTCCAGGGCATGGCGGACGGTCTGCTCCTCGGGCTCCTGCGTGGATGGGGGAAGCACCTTGTCCGCAGCCTTCTTCACTCCAGGTTGCAGCTGCTTGAGCTCCTCGATTCGCGCGCGCAGGTCATTGCGCTGCTCGCGCGGCAGCTCTGCCAGCGCAGCGACATAGGCGCGCTCGAGCTCGAATGCGGCAAGCGCGAGACGCGCCCCGTCGAGGTCCAGGCGCGCGCGCAGCGCCAGCTCCTCGCACAGCAGATGACTCTCGCGAGCGGACAGTAGTGATGCCAAGCGCTCCTGCGGGCGCAGCACGCTCGCGCGCCGGCCGGCGCGCCTGTTTGAGAGCAGTAGCTCGCGTGCGCTGGTCCATAGTCCGTCGGCCACGTGCTCGCCGTCGCCGAAGCCGGCGCGCAAGACCAGCGCCTGGGCGGGAGACACCTCGTGGATGTGGGGGGCGGCTCCGGCGATGCGATGGGCGAACAGCATGCGGTTGAGCACGTCGGTGGCGGCCTGGGCCTCGCGCTCGGGGTCGAGCTCGCGCAGCCATGCCTGCGCCTGGCTTTCGACCGACAGTGGGGCGGGGTCGATGATCGTCGCGCGTGTTACCGGCACCGGAGTCGGTGGGGGCTCCCGCTCGCTGGGGCGTGTGCGCGTACGCCGGCCGAGCAGTCCGCGGCGCTCGGCGCCCACGGTCGACAGCACCACCACATGCGCGGGCTCGCGCGCGCCTGGAGCGACGATTGGCTTGCGCAGCAGGTAGCGCCCGTCAGCGGGTCCGAGCTCCCATGGAAGTTCCAGCTGAACGAAGGTGAACAGGCGCATCTGCATTGGCGTCAGGTCAGGGTAGATGGTGGGATCGCGCCGGTGCCCTCGGGGCACGGTACGCTTTGGTGGATGTCCGACGGGAAGAGAGTGGCCTCGGGGTTGCGCGAGCGTTTGGCTGACGGCGCCGAGGACAAGCTCGGCAAGGCTCTGGCTGACCTGATCGAGAATCCTTTGATATCCGGCACGATCGGCCGTGCGTTCGATGCGCGCGATCGCGCCGCCCAGGCCCAGGAGCTTGCGCTCAGCGCGCTGAACCTGCCGACGGCCGCCGACATCGAACGCCTCACGCGCCGCTTGCGCTCGGTCTCTCAGCGCCTGGAGGGCATCGAGGACGGTGTGCATCGCCTTAACCGTGCGCTCTCAGACGGTGGCATCGACTCGCGCCTGTCGGCCGTCGAGGATCAGCTGAAGACGCTGAGCGGGAAGCTTGGGCCGAAAAGCAGCTCGGCGGAGACGCCCAGGGTCGCTACAGCGAGCAAGGCCACGAAAGCGAGGCCGAAGCGGGCAGCAGCGACGCCCAAGCGAACTGCGGCGACATCCAAGCGGGTGGCGAGCAGCCGGCCAGGGTCTGCTTCGAAGGCCGGCAAGAGCGCCTGAACTACATGGCGAGCGCGGCTGCCGCCGTGCGGCCCATCGTCTCGACGGCCGCAGTCAGCGTGTGATCGTCGATGCGGTTACGCGTACCGACTTCGTCAAATGTGTCGGTGACGATCAGTAGACAACCCACCTGTATGCCGGCGGCGGCGCCCACGGCAAACAGGCTCGAGGCCTCCATCTCCATGGCGATCGCGCCCGCCGCGCTCCACTCGTGCTGGCGTCGAAGGTTGGGATCGTAGAAGAGGTCGGTGCTGACGATTCGCCCGTGACGGTGTGCTTGCGTGTGCGTCTGTCTGTTTGTGGCCTGATCTACTGACCCATGCGTGTGCTCGTGTGTGCGCTGAGCTGGCCGGTCGGCGTCGCGTTCGAGTGCACCGAGCAGCGAGTGCGTAAGGCTCGGATCGGCGCACGTCAGCTCGCCAGCTCCCAGCGCCGCGCTGGTGCCGTCGGCGGCGATCGCCTCGCGCGCGAGCACAAGCTCGCCGAGGCCGAGCTCCGCGCTGAGCGCTCCGCACGTGCCCACGCGGATCGCGCGGTGCACGCCCAACGCGATCAGCTCGTGCAACACGATCGCCGCGCTCGGGCCGCCCATTCCGGTGCTCTGCACGCTCAGCGGCTTCCCGTCGGCGGCCGTGCCCGTGTAGCCCCACAACCCGCGATGGTGGTTGAACATCAGCGGCTTCTCCAGCAGCAGCTGGGCAAGCAACAGCGCGCGTCCGGGATCGCCCGGGAGCAATACCCGCTCGGCGAGGGTGGCGGTTGGGTGCAGGTGGATCGTCGTGGCTTTGCCGGAGGCCGGGGTGCCGTCCGCGGGGGCGGGCGCGTCGGCTGGGTGGATCGGCTCGGTGTGGTTCACCGACCGCGACTTTAGACTGCCCTCGATGAATGCGTCCAGCACAGAGCGACCGGGGGACGCGGACGGGTCGGCGGCCGCCGCTGGGACGCCCGCGACGCACGAGCTGACGCTCGCCCAAGTCGCCGTGCGCGCGGGGGTTTCGGCCGCGACGGTCAGGCGCTGGGTCAAGGACGGGCTGGTGCCCCAGTACGAAGGCGTTTGGACGCAGGCGGCGGCCTCGCACGTGCGGATCGTGGCGCGCCTGCGCGAGCGCGGGCACAAGATCGAGCAGATCCGTGCCGCCAGTCAGAGCGGGGGACTGGCGTTTGGCTATGTGGACGAACTGCTGCCGAGCTCCAACACGCGCTTCACGCTGGAGGAGGCCGCGGAGGCGACCGGCATGGACGCGCAGACGATTGAGCGGCTCGTGGCGGCGATGGGGCTGAGCGTCCTGACCGTCGAGTCGATCTCCGAGGAGGACCTGGAGGTGCTGCGCTACGCCGCCAACATCCTCGCGGCGGGCTTTCCCCTGCAGGCGCTGATGCAGATCGCGCGCGTGTACGGGCAGGCGATGGCTCAGATCGCCGACGCCGAGGTGCGCCTGTTTCACCTGTATGTGCACGAGCCTCTGATGCGCGAAGGCGTGCCCGGCGTGGAGGTGGTCGAGCAGATGGAGTCGATCACGCGCGAGATGCTGCCGTTCGCGCTGCCGTTCATCAACTACCTGCACGGTCGTCTACTGGCCCATTTCGTAGAGCAGGACGTGATCGGCCACATCGAGGCCGACCTCGACATCGATGGCGCCGCGGTTGGACAGATGCGGGTGAGCATCGCGTTCGCCGACCTCGCCGGCTACACGCGCCTGACCGAGGAGCACGGCGACGAGCAGGCGGTCGACACGGTCGAGCGATTCGTGGAGATCGTCGAGCGCACACTGCCGATCGACGCGCGCGTGATCAAGACGCTCGGCGACGAGGTGATGGTGGTGGGCGCCGACCCGGTTGCGCTGACCTCCTGGGCGGTGGAGCTCGGCGCGGAGCTGCCCGAGGGCTCGCCCGCGCCGCGGATCGGCATCCACAGCGGCGCGGCGCTGTATCGCGACGGGGACTACTACGGGCGCGAGGTCAACCGCGCGGCGCGTGTGGTGGCGCGCGCGGCCGGTGGCGAGGTGCTGGTGACGCGCGCGGTCGTGGACGCCGCAGCCAGCGTGGGCGGCCTGCGCTTCGAGCTGATCGGCGAAATCGGCCTGAAGGGGTTCACCGAGCCGACCGAGCTGTTCCAGGCGCTCTCCTCGGAGGGGTAGGGCATGACAGCCGCCGAGCTGCGCGAGCGAGTGCGTGCCGGCGGTCTGCTCACGGGCAATGAGCATGTGGTCGCGATGCTCTCCGGTGGGCGCGACTCGGTGTGCTTGCTGGACGTCGCCGTGGCGCTGTGTGGCGCGACGCGCGTGCACGCGCTTCACGTCAACTACGGCCTGCGCGCCGAGTCAGACGGGGACGAGGCCCACTGTCGCGAGTTGTGCGAGCGCCTGGGGGTCGAGCTGGAGGTCGTGCGCGCCGAGCGAGCGCCGGACGCGAGCGGCAACATGCACGCGTGGGCGCGTGAGCTGCGCTACGCGGCGGCGATGAGCCTTGCCGAGGCTCACGATGCGCTGGTTGCCACCGGCCACACCGCAACCGACCAGGTCGAGACGATCCTCTACCGTCTGGCGGCGTCGCCCGGCCGCCGCGCGCTGCTTGGCATGTCAAAGCGCGACGGGGCGCTTGTGCGGCCATTGCTGGGGCTGACACGCCAAGCGACCGGCGACTACTGTCGGGAGCTGAAGCTCGCGTGGCGCGAGGACTCGAGCAACGACAGCGAGCGCTACGCCCGCGCACGCGTGCGCCACGGACTGCTCGTGGCGCTCGACGCGGTGCACCCGGCGGCGCAAGCCAACGTGCTGCGCACCGCCGAGCTGCTGCGCGAGGAGACCGAGCTGCTGGACGCGCTCGTGGACGGCGAGCTGGCGGGTCATGACAGCATCGCGATCGAGCGTCTGCGCGAATTGCCCGCCGGACTGGCGCGGCTCGTGGTGATCCGCCTGGCCGAGCGGACGGCCGGCACGAACGTGGCGCAGGCGGGTGAGCGCGTCGCTGAGATCCTCGCGCTCGCGGCGCGCGGAGGACGGGCGCAGCTGCACGTGGGGGGGCTCGTGGGCGCGGTGATCGAGCGCGGGGAGCTGCGCATGGTCGCGATCCCGCCGCGCGAGCAGCACGGCGGTCAATACACTCCCTGAAGTGGTGCCCACACCAGAGCGCGTCGCCTTGGCGACCCCCGGGGAAACCTCCGAAGTGGGAGAGGTGCTCGTGGCCGCCGAGGACCTGCAGCGGCGTGTGCGCGAGCTGGGCGAGTCGATCTCGCGCGACTACGCCGGACGGCCGCTACTGCTCGTGGGGGTGCTCAAGGGTGCCGTGTTCTTCCTCTCAGATCTGATGCGCTTCATCGACATTCCAGTGGAGGTCGACTTCATGGCGGTCGCCTCCTACGGCTCTGCCACCGACTCCTCCGGGGTGGTGCGCATCCTCAAGGACCTCGATATCCCGATCGAGGGCCGCGACGTGTTGATCGTCGAGGACATCGTCGACTCCGGGCTTACGCTGCAATATCTGTTGCGCAATCTTGGTTCCCGCAACCCGGCGTCGTTGGAGGTGTGCGCGCTGCTGACCAAGCCCGACCGGCGCAAGGTGGATCTGCCGACGCGCTACATCGGCTTTGAGATACCCGACCGCTTCGTGATCGGCTACGGGCTCGACTACGCGGAGCGCCATCGCAACCTTCCGTTTGTTGCGGTGCTTGAGAGATAGAACCCATGGGCACGACCAGCTATCCCAAAAATCCAGCTCCACGACGACCGCCACGCACGCGGCCTCGCCGTCGGCTCGCGCAGGCCCAAAGAGCCGGTAATTACGGCCTCTCGTGGTACGCTGGGGGACTGGTGGCCCGGCTCTCCGATGAGGCTGGTAGCCAGGATCCAAGCCCATGAGCCGATTCTTCAAGAGCGCCGCATTCCCGATCCTGATCGTGGTTGTGCTCGCCTTCTTCCTGTCGAAGTTGATCGTTCCCAACTCGCAGAAAGGCCCCGAACACACCTACCAGACGCTCGTTTCCACCGACATCCCCAACCACCAGGTCAAGTCGGCCGAGGTCAAGACAAAAGACAACTCGGTGTCGATCGAACTGAAGAACAAAGAAAAATACGAAGTCGGACTGTTCGACACCCAGGCCCCGCAGCTCGAGTCCGAACTGAAGGGCTCAGGCGCCAAGTTCAACTTCGAATCCGACAAGACCAGCATCTGGCCGACGCTGCTCACCTATCTGCTGCCGCTCGTGCTGATCCTCGGCTTCTGGTTCTTCCTGATCAACCAGGTCCAGGGGGGAGGATCGCGCGTGATGTCGTTTGGCAAGTCGCGCGCCAAGCGATTGTCGGCGGACTCCCCCAAGATCACTTTCCGTGACGTCGCCGGGGTCGACGAGGCCGTTGAGGAGTTGCACGAGATCAAGGAGTTCCTCGAGAACCCCAAGAAGTTCCAAGCGCTCGGCGCGCGAATACCTACCGGCGTGCTCCTGTACGGCCCTCCGGGGACGGGCAAGACGCTGCTCGCACGCGCCGTCGCCGGCGAGGCGGGCGTGCCGTTCTTCTCGATCTCAGGCTCTGACTTCGTCGAGATGTTCGTCGGTGTCGGCGCCTCGCGTGTGCGTGATCTGTTCGAGCAGGCCAAGCAAAACTCTCCGTGCATCATCTTCATGGACGAGATCGACGCCGTCGGCCGCCATCGCGGCGCGGGCCTCGGCGGCGGTCACGACGAGCGCGAGCAAACGCTCAACCAGCTGCTGGTCGAGATGGACGGCTTCGAGGCGAAGGACAACATCATCATGATCGCGGCCACCAACCGGCCCGACATCCTCGACCCCGCCTTGCTGCGTCCCGGTCGCTTCGACCGTCAGATCGCCGTGGATCGCCCCGACCGCAAGGGTCGCGCCAAGATCCTCGAGGTTCACACGCGCGGCAAGCCGCTCGCGAAGGTGATCGACATCGACGCGCTCGCCGGCCAGACGCCCGGCTTCACCGGCGCCGACCTGTCGAACCTGATCAACGAGGCCGCGCTGCTCTCCGCCCGCACGGGCAAGCGCGAAATCGGACAGGTTGAGCTCGAGGAGGGGATCATGCGCGTGATCGCCGGTCCCGAGAAGAAGACGCGCGTGATGAGCAAGAAGGAGCGCTTGATCACCGCCTACCACGAGATGGGCCACGCGATCGTCGGCCATTTCCTCGAGCACTCCGACCCCGTCCACAAGATTTCGGTTATCTCCCGCGGTCAAGCGCTCGGCTACACGATCTCGATGCCTCAAGAGGATCGCTTCCTGACCACCCGCGCGGAGCTCAACGACACGATGGCGATGACGCTCGGCGGGCGTGCTGCCGAGGAGATCGTGTTCGAAGAGATCACCACCGGCGCCTCCAACGACCTGGAGAAGGTCACCGCCACCGCCAAGCAGATGGTGATGCGCTTCGGCATGAGCGAGAAGCTTGGGCCGCGCGTGTTCGGCCACGAGCACGGCCAGCCGTTCCTCGGGCGCGAGTTCTCAACCGAGCCCGACTACTCCGACGAGATCGCGCGCGAGATCGACGACGAGGTGCGGCGCATCGTCGAGTCTGCCCACCAGAGCGCCAAGAGCATCCTCACCGAACACAAAGAAGACCTCACCAAGATGTCCGAGATCCTCGTCAAGCGCGAGACGATCGAGAAGGAGGAGTTCCTGGCGCTGCTCGACGGCAAGTCAGAGCAGGATGTGTTCGGCGCCGAGGAGCCCCCCGCGCCCGAGCTGCCCGCACCGCCCGCGCCCGCGGATCGGGCTGGCGGTCGCGAAACGCCACGTCCGCTCCCGCGGCCGGGTTTGGCCGGAGGCACGGCTGACATGACTGGCGCGGATCCCAGCGGACCTTCCGTAACCTGAGCTCGTCCTATCGCATCATGGGGGTCGTCCTGACGGCGTCTAGCCGTCCCTGGCGGCGTCCTCAGTCGCTCGTGTGCGTAGCACACTTCGCTCCCTGCGTCCTTGCCAGGAACGCCTATACGACCGTCAGGGACTGGACGGTATGAGTGTGGAATACAGGCTGATGGGGGTCGTCAATGTGACTCCCGACTCGTTCTCAGATGGTGGCTTGTTCCTTGACGAGCAGGCTGCGGTCAACCACGGTGTAGAGCTTGTCGAGCAAGGGGCTCATATCCTCGACATCGGCGGTGAATCCACGCGGCCCGGCGCCGAGCCTGTCGAGGCGGATGAGGAGCTTCGCCGGGTGATACCGGTCGTGGAGTCTCTGGCCCGGCGCATCGGCGACACACAGATATCGATCGACACCTCCAAGGCGGCCGTGGCACGTGCCGCTATCGCTGCCGGCGCAAGTCTTGTCAACGACATCAGCGCGCTGCGCGCCGATCCGGAGATGGCGTCTGTCGTGGCCGACAGCGGCGCCGACTGCTGTCTGATGCACATGCTCGGCGAGCCCCGCACGATGCAGCGCGGGGTGGGTGGGTCCTCATACGACGACGTCGTGGACGACGTGCGGGCGTTCCTGGAGCAGCGCATGGCGTTCGCGGTGGGGGAGGGCATCGCCGAGGATCGCATCCTGCTCGACCCCGGCATCGGCTTCGGCAAGACGGTCGAGCACAATCTCGCGTTGCTGCGCCGCCTCGATGAGATCGTGGCTTTGGGACGCCCGGTTGTCGTGGGCACCTCGCGCAAGAGCTTCCTCGGGCGGATCGCGGCAATTGGGAGAGGTGCCAGTGGCGCGGCGGGAGGGATCGGTGGCGGGGCGGGAGTCGCCGGCGAGTCTGGCGCACGGGCCGCAAGGGATGTAGCCGAACGCCTGCCGGGCACGATCGCAACCAACGTAATGGCGCTCGAGCGTGGCGCCGGCGTGTTCCGCGTCCACGACGTCGCCCCGGTGGCCGGCGCGCTGGCCGTGGCGGCTGCTACGTTGAGCGGCAAATGGACGGCGAGCCCGACGACGAGCTGAGCGACGAGGAGCCCGTCGAGGACGACGACGAGAGCTTTGAGACGGTCACGATCGAGATCAGCGGCCTGTCGCTCTACACACACCATGGGGTGAGCGAGGCAGAGCGCGAGATCGGCCAGCGCCTGTTGATCGATCTGCGTTTGGACGTCGGTGAAACCGACGCGACCGTCACCGACCGCGTGCAGGACACGGTCGACTACGCCGAGGTCTGCCAGCTCGTGGCGCTTGTCGCCCAGCAGCGCTCCTACAAGACGCTCGAGCGTCTGTGCAGCGTGATCGCCGACAGGCTGCTTGGCGACTTCGAGCTGGAAGGGGTATGGGTCAAGGCATCCAAGCCCGAGCCGCCGATCCCGCTGCCGGTCGACGACGTGTCGGTGGAGGTTTGGCGCGAGGCCGGAGAGTAGCGCGGCGCGCGGGCCGTTGCGTCTTTCTGGGCTCGAATAGCCTTTCGTCTCGATGCCCATGCGCAGCGGCCTGCTCGGCCTTGGATCGAACGTCGGCGACCGTCGCGCCCAGCTGCAGGCGGCGGTCGACGCGCTCCCGTCCGTCGGCGCGCGGGTGACGGCTGCCTCCTCGGTCTACGACACCGATCCGGTCGGCGAGGTACTTGACCAGCCAAGCTTCTTGAACACTTGTCTGCTGGTCGAGACCGCACTGGAGCCGCTGGAGCTGCTGGACGCCGTCAAGCGGCTGGAGGCCGAGCTGGGACGTGTCGCGGGCGCCGTGCGTCACGGGCCGCGGGCGATCGACATCGACATCCTGCTGCTGGGCGAGATCGAGCTCGCCCACGAGCGCATGACGCTCCCACACGAGCAGCTGCTCTCCCGCCGCTTCGTCCTGATCCCCGCGCTCGAGCTCGATTTCGAGCTTGCCACGCCCGACGGCAGGCGGCTGTCGGACGCGCTGGCCGTGCTTGGGGTGGGTGGGACTTCAATCGAAGGCGTGCGCTGGGCGGGGGGCCGGCTACAGGTCGATCGCGCGGAAGGATCGGCTGCTATCGGCGTCAAACCATAAGGGCCACGGTTTGGCCCGGTAGGGGCGGGTCGTGCGGGTAAAGGCTGGTTCCCGGCGACCCGTCCCGGCTTCCTTGAAAAGTTAGTGGCTAGTTCCCGGCGGTTCTTTCCGACTTCCCTTGACAAGTTAGTTAGCGGTCACTAATGTCCTGCCGCGATGGCTTGGATCGACGGTTTGGAGCGGTTGTGATCGAGCGCCTCGCGAACCTGGCGGTGGGGCATTCGCGGCGCACACTGTTGATCAGCGGCGCGGTGTTCCTGCTGGCCGCCGCGATTGGGGGTCCGGTCGTCTCGATCCTCAAGAGCGCCAACTCTGACTTCCAGGACCCCAAAGCGCAGAACCAGCAGGTGCTGCGAGTGATCGAACGGGCCACCGGGCAGACCGCCGCCTACGGTCTGGTGGCGCTCGTGCCGAGCACCGGCAACGTCCGCACTGACCTCGCCGCTCAGCGCGAGAGCGCGCACGTGGCCGCGCTGCTGGCGACCCAACCCGGTTTTCAGCGCGCGGTCGACTATCCGGCCGCGCACCTGCCCGAGCTGGTCTCGCGCAACGGCCGTGAGACGCTCGTGCTGGCCGCGTTTGCCAAGCAGGAAGACTCCGCCCATGCGGTCGAGCACGTGCGCCCATTGCTGGCAGGGGCCGGTGTGCGCTTCGGCGGCAACGACGTTGCTTTCGACGAGGTCAACGAACAGACCACCTCAGACCTGCGTCGCGCCGAGACGTTTGCCTTCCCGATCCTGCTGCTGCTGTCCTTCTGGGTGTTCCGCGGCCTGATCGCCGCCGCGCTGCCGCTCTTGGTGGGAGGCTTCGCGATCGTCGTCACGTTCCTGGTGCTGCGCATCGTCGACCAGTTCGCGGGACTTTCGATCTTTGCTGTGAACCTCGTCACCGGCGTCGGTCTCGGCCTCGGGATCGACTACAGCCTGTTCGTGCTCTCGCGCTATCGAGAGGAGCTGGCCGGCGGGGCCGACACGCACACGGCGATCCTACGCACCCTGCAAACGGCTGGACGCACCGTGATGTTCGGCTCGCTCACGGTCGCGGGCGCGCTCGCCTCGATGCTGGTGTTCCCGATCCGCTTCCTTTACTCGATGGGCATCGGTGGCGCGACCGTCGCGCTGTGCGCCGGGGTCGTCTCGCTTGTCGTGCTTCCCGCCGTGCTGGTGGCGCTCGGCCCGCGCATCAACGCGCTCGCGCCCGCGCGCTTGCAACGCAGCGCCGCACGCTCGGCACAATCGAGCGAGCAGGGTGGCTGGTATCGGCTGGCGCGCGGCGTGATGCGCCGCCCGGGCATGGTCGCGCTGGTCACAGCCGCCGCGCTGCTTGCCGCCGCCTCGCCCGCGCTGCGGCTCTCACTTGTTCCGGCCGACGCCCATGTGCTGCCCGCCTCCTCGCAGGCGCGCGAGGTGGCCGAAGCGCTCACCCACGATTTTGCCGTCGATCCCTCGCAGACGATCACGATGGTCGTGCACGCGCCAGCGAGCGATGGCGCGGCCGTCGCCGCGATCGCAGCACGCACAAGACAGACGGCCGGCGCGCAGGCAAGCCAGGGGCCCCCGCGCTACGTCGGCGGGGGCGTGTGGGAGATCGAACAGCAGCCCAAGGGAACCGACGGCGCTCCCGCCAACCAGGGACTCGTCAAGCGCCTGCGCGCGATCGGGGCGGGTGGGACCTCGTCCACACTGCTCGTGGGCGGTGCTACTGCCTGGTTTGTCGATCAGAAGGCCGCGATCTCGGCGCATCTGCCGCTGGCGCTCGCGATCCTCGCCGCCGTCACGGCCGGCTTTCTATTCATGATGACCGGTTCACTGATTTTGCCGTTCGTGGCGCTTCTGATGAACCTGCTCACGGTCGCCGTCGGGGCCGGCCTACTCGTGTTGATCTTCCAGGATGGCCACCTCGACGGCCTGTTCGGCTTCACGCCGATCGGGGGCCTTGAGGAGTCAAACCTTGTGCTGCTGTTCATCATCGCCTTCGCGCTCTCCACCGACTACGGCGTGTTCCTGTTCGGGCGCATCAAGGAGGCCCACGACAACGGCCTCGCCACCCGCGACGCGGTCGCCTACGGCCTGGAGCGCACCGGGCGCCTCGTCACGGCCGCCGCCCTGTTGTTCTGTGTGGCGATCGGCGCGTTCTCCACCTCGCACATCTTCTTCATCAAGCAGCTTGGCGTCGGCGCCGCGCTCGCGGTCGCGATCGACGCGACCGTTGTGCGGGCGCTGCTCGTGCCGGCGATCATGGGGCGTCTGGGTGAGCTCACATGGTGGGCTCCGCGGCCTTTGCGGCGCTTGCACGGGCGGGTCGGCTTGCGCGAGGACGCGCTCGATCAGCCCAGCGGCGCTTGACGAGGCGTCCGGTCACACTGTCTGCCCGCGGTTTTTACGGCATGCGACAGGCTTTGTGGCGACCGTGCTGAGCTAGGCCGGTATGCCCTGGTATACTACGGCTGTGGCGAAGGTGATGGTATCGATGCCGGACGAGCTTCTGGCTGAGGTTGACGCTGAGGCTGGGCGCTTGGGCAGTACGCGCAGCGCTGTGCTGCGGAGCTTCGCCGATGCCGCGCTACGCAGGCGCCGGGCCGATCGCGCCGCGGCGATGCGTGTGCTCTTTAGCGAGGTCTCGCCGCATGGGGGTAAAGCGGCGGAGCTCGTAAAGAACTCAAGACCCTCGCGGTGAGCACCCTGCTGCTCGACGCGAGCGTGATCCTGGCGGCGTTCGACTCTCAAGACGACTATCACGACGCCGCACGTGCCGTCTTGGGCGAGACCGGCGCGACGCTCGCCACACTCGACCTCGCGCGCTACGAGGTTGCAAACGTAGCCGTGCGCGCCTGGCGTGAGCCGGCACGAGTTGCCACGTTGCTCGAAGCGATCGAGCGGATTGCCGACGACGGCGGAGTGATTCCTTCCACCGAAGCTCTGCTGACGCGTGCGGCAGAGCTTGCCGAGGAGTACGCGATCTCCGTCTATGACGCGGCCTATGTGGCTGCCGCCCGTCAGGGTGAGCGGATGCTCGTCAGCTGCGACGCCCGCGATCTGCTCTCCAACGGTCTTGCGCTCTCACCTGACGATGCGCGGGTTGAGATTGCTTCACTCGAGATCCCACCCGCCCAAGAAGGCGAGAAATGGGCAAGTGCCGGCACAAGTCCGCCCGAAGGGACTTGACGGCAACCACACCTTGGCCATGCTTCAGGAAACGGCAGGGGCCGGCAGCCACTCCGCCGGCAATGTCCCCGCGGGCACTTCGCCCACCTGCGGCTCGAACCAGCGCGTCAGGCGAGTGCAGGGGCGTCCTTCGATCAGTGGCCTCACGTCGGCCACCGTTAGCAGCAGGCGGATCGAGCTGCCGATCTGCAGGTCTGCCGCGTTGGGTTGATCGCCGCCGAGCACACCATCGGCGATCCACGCGTCGATGTGATCCAGTTGGGCACGCAGCGCCGCAAGGTCCGCACGCACGATCTCATCCTCCGCGTGGTTCAGCCGCGCCATCAGCTTGGCCGTCAGTGGCAGCGCTGGGCGCAGCAGCGGGCGCGGCAGCGGCAGCTTGGCATCGCCCGCATAGCTCTCCATGCACGCCGCGTTTCGCAGCCATGCCGCGTCGAGGATGCGTCTGGGCACGCTCTGCAGCACCTCGTCACCCCAGCGCTCGGCCTCCAACACGCGCGCGCGTGCGACCGCGTCCGACAGCGGCGGCAGCAACGGCGGCTCGGGTTGGAGCGCGTCAAGGCGGCGCATGATCGTGCGCGAGCCCGCCAGACGCTCGCCGTCGATGCGCACACCCGGCACGGTGTTGCCGCCGTAGCGCAACGGTCCGATCGCAAGCTGGGTCAGCGGCAGCAGATCGATGCGCTTGTAGTCGATCGACTTCAAGCGCATCGCCACCTCGACGGCCGCGCACGGATGCGACCCCGGTAGTGCGTACAGCTTCACGTTCACGTCTTGAAGCATAATCCTCAGCCATGCTGCTTGTCGTCGACGTTGGCAACACCCAGACCCATTTCGGCACCTTCCGCGGCGAGGAGCTAGTCGAGCACTGGCGCTTTGCCACTGTGCGCGAGTCAACCGCCGACCAGCTCGGCGCGGCGCTGCGCAACCTCTTGGAGCTGCGCGGGCTGTCCTTCGAGGACCTGTCGGCCTCGATCGTGTCCTCGACCGTGCCACACCTGGAGCCCGAATGGACGGCGATGGCCGCACGCTACCTCGGCCACGAGATGCTCGTCGTCGGCCCCGGCTTGAAGACGGGCATGCCGATCCGCTACGACAACCCACGCGAGATCGGCGCCGACCGGCTGGTCAACGCGGTCGCTCTGCGCGCCCGCTTCGGCGGCCCGGCGGTGTGCGTGGACTTCGGCACCGCCACCACCTTCGACGTGCTCTCCGCCGCCGGGGAGTACGTCGGCGGCTCGCTGATGACAGGCATGGAAATCTCGCTGGAGGCGTTGACCGAGCGCGGTGCACGGCTGCCGAAGGTCGAGCTCGCCCCGCCACGCAGCGTGATCGCTAAGAACACGATCGACGCGATCCGCTCCGGGGTCGTGTTCGGCTACGCCGGCGCGGTCGACGCGATCCTGCGGCGCATCTACGACGAGTTGGGCGCGCGCGTGGCGGTGGTCGCGACCGGAGGGCTCGGGCACCTGGTCGTGCCCTTCACCGAGGAGATCGAGGAGGTCGACGACCTGCTCACACTGACGGGACTGCGCCTGATCTACGAGCTGAACGCCGCATAGCGGCACAATGGGGCGCATGCCGCCTCTCACAGACCCCTGGCAGCTCGGCCCGTTGCGCGTTCCCAACCGCGTGATGCTGGCTCCGCTGGCCGGCATCGGCAACTGGTTCGTGCGCCTGCAGGCCAAGCGCCACGGCGCCGGCATGGCGGTCTCAGAGATGGTCTCCTCGCACGCGATCTTCCACGGCAACGAACGGACCTGTGTGGAGATGCTGCGGATCGACCAGCGTGAGCGCGAGGGGGACGGAGAAGCGGGGGCCGAGGGGGACGTGCGTGGATACGCCGGAGGGCCTGTATCGATCCAGCTGTTCGGGCAAAACCCCGACGTGATGCGCGTCGCCGCCAGGGAGGTCGCGCGCGCCGGCGCCGACGCGATCGACCTCAACATGGGCTGTCCGGTGCCGAAGGTCTGCAAGACCGGCGCCGGCGCCGCGCTGCTCGACGACCCCGACGTCGCGGTCGCTGTGGCCCGCGCCGCGCGCGAGGGCAGCGGACTGCCCGTGACGGTCAAGCTGCGCTCCGGGCGGCGACCAGGCGACACGAGCGGTGTGCAGCTCGCCCAGCGGCTCGTCGCCGAGGCTGGCGTCGCGGCAATCGCGTTTCACCCGCGCTCGGCCGCGGTCCACCACAAAGGCGTGCCCGACTACGAGCTCGCCGCACAACTCGTGCAAACGCTCGAGGTGCCCGTGATCCTCACCGGCGGCCTGCGCGACGCCGCGAGCACGCTGACCGCCTTCGAGCAAACGGGCGCCACCGCCGTGATGCTGGCGCGCGGCTCGCTCGGCAACCCCTGGCTGTTCGAACTGCTGCTCGGCACGCGCAACACGGCGCCCACGCGCGCCGAGGTGCTGGATGAGCTGTACTGGACGATCGACCGCGCGGTCGAGCATCTAGGTGCTACACGCGCCACGCGCTACCTGCGCAAGTTCTACCCTTGGTACATCGCGCGCATGGGTCTGGAGAAGGCGCATGCGAAGGCTCTGGGAGAGTCCCTGCAGAGGGCCGCCACGCTCGAGGACGCTCGCTATACTGCTGCGCTCGCCGTGCCCGCAGGGGTGGCGATCCCCGCCTGAAGAGGCGGGTTTTTCATCGCCCGCCAAAGCCAACCTCGCGGAGCAGGTCCCACCCAAAATGCCCAAGGACGTCATCCTCACCCCCGAAGGGCTCGAGAAGCTCCAGGAGGAGCTCGAGCTGCTCTCCACCAACAAGCGCCGTGAGGTTGCCCAGCGGATCAAGGAGGCACGCGAGTTCGGCGACATCGCCGAGAACTCCGAGTACGACGACGCCAAGAACGAGCAGGCGATGCTCGAGAGTCGCATTGCCACGCTTCAGGAGAAGCTGCGCATGGCCAGCGTGATCGATTCCAAGGAGATCTCAACCGACGTCGTCGGCGTCGGCTCGGTCGTGCACGTCAAGGACGAAAAGACCGGCAAGTCGGTCAAGTACACGATCGTCGGCTCCGCCGAGGCCAACCCACAGGAGGCCAAGCTCTCCAACGAGTCGCCCGTAGGGCGCGCCCTGATCGGGCACAGGCGCAACGACACCGTCGCCGTACAGGTTCCGCGCGGACCGGCCCGCAAGCTCAAGATCACCAAGATCGACATCGGGCTCAAATAGACCGGCAGCACAGCTGGCGTCGGTGTAGGGGGCTTTCGGCTGAGGGTATAAGTCATTTTTTTTACGATTCACGATGGTGACTACATATAGTAGCTGCTATGGTATTGCGATGAAAAACGAAATACCTCACACCGCTTGCCCCCCGCCCAGCCGTGGCTGATCCGGACGCCCCTGGCGACCCTCAAAGCCAGAGCCACGGTCTGCCAGAGCTGATCGCCGAGCGCCGCGCGAAGGCGCAGCGATTGCGCGAGGATGGCGTGGAGATTGGTCCCTACTCGTTCCCCGACGTCGAGCCGATCGCGACTGTGCGTGGCGCCTACGAGCACCTGCAGGTCGGTGAGGAGACCGAGGAGCGCCACCGCGTAGCCGGGCGCATCGCCGCGCGTCGTGGCGCCGGCAAGGCCGCATTCCTCGACCTTGTCGACCGTAGTGGCAAGATCCAGCTGCACGCGCGCGCGGACGTGCTCGGCGTCGATGCGTTCAAGCAACTGCTGTCGCTCGACCTCGGCGACCTGCTCGGCATCGACGGTGCGCCGCTGCGCTCGCGCCATGGGGAGCTGACGCTACGCGTGGACGGCTTTCAGGTGCTCGGCAAGGCTCTTCGACCCCCGCCCGACAAGCACGCCGGCTTGATTGATGTGGAGACGCGCCAGCGCCGCCGCGAGCTCGACTTGATCGCAAACGAGGAGACCCGCGCGCTGTTCGTCGACCGTGCCCGGATCGTGTCCGCCGTGCGCGCGTATCTGGACGGCGAGGGCTTTCTGGAGGTCGAGACGCCGGTCTTGCAACCGCTCTACGGCGGCGCGCTGGCGCGACCGTTCACGACCCACCACAACGCGCTGGATCGCGAGCTGTACTTGCGGATCGCCACCGAGCTGTATCTCAAGCGGCTGATCGTGGGTGGCCTGGAGCGCGTGTATGAGCTTGGCAAGGACTTCCGCAACGAGGGCCTCTCGACCAAGCACAACCCCGAGTTCACGATGGTCGAGTGGTATGAGGCATATGCCGACTACAGCGATCAGGCAGCGCGCCTGGAGGCGATGGTGGCGGGCGTGGCCGACGCGGTCGGCTACGCCGGTGAGCTGGACTTCAAAGCGCCGTGGCGGCGCGTGCGCTTTACCGACGCGGTGCGCGAGGCCACCGGCATTGACCTGCGCGCGTTGCGCGAGGTCCCCGAGCTCGTCGCCGCCATCCTCGAGCGCGACCTGGGCATGACTACCGACGGCCTCAGCTGGCCACAGCTGGCCGACGACCTGCTCTCCAAGTTCGTGGAGCCGAAGCTGATCCAGCCCACGTTCGTGCTCGACTACCCGATCGAGCTGTCTCCGTTCGCGCGTGTGCACCGCTCGGAGGAGGGCCTCGCAGAGCGCTGGGAGGCATTCGCCGGGGGCATGGAGATCGCCAACGCGTTCTCAGAGCTCACCGACCCCGACGAGCAGCGCGCGCGCTTCGAGGCCCAGCAGCGGCTCGCGCTCGCCGGCGACGAGGAGACCCAGCCACACGACGAGCTGTTCCTGGAAGCGCTCGAGCACGGTATGCCGCCGACGGGCGGTGTCGGCGTGGGGATCGACCGGCTCGTGATGCTGCTCACGGGACGCTCCTCGATTCGCGAGGTCGTGCTGTTCCCCGCGATGCGCACCTAACTCGCTGAGGCGGCACGGTCCAGCGGTCCAGCGCAACTCACGCGCGCGTGGCGGTCTTTTAGGGGATAGACATCCAACGCTCGGAGGGCGGCAACGGGGGCCGTATACCCGATTGGTAGACTGCCTGAAAGGCGCCACAGGACCATACGCGCGAGGCGTGCGGTCCTCACAGGAAGGAAGTACCCCCATGTTCGAGCGATTCACAGAACGGGCCCGGCAGGTCGTCGTTCTCGCGCAGGAGGAGGCGCGTACGCTCAAGCACAACTACATCGGCACGGAGCACATCCTGCTCGGCTTGCTGCGCGAGGAGGAGGGGCTTGCCGCGCGTGTGCTGGAGAGCCTTGACATCACAGTCGAGCGTGTGCGCGCCCAGGTGGTCCGGATCGTCGGCTCCGGCGAGGAGGTCACCTCCGGACAGATCCCATTCACCCCGCGCGCCAAGAAGGTCCTGGAGCTTGCCCTGCGCGAGGCGCTCTCGCTGGGCCACAACTACATCGGCACGGAGCACATCCTGCTTGGCCTGGTACGCGAGAACGAGGGCGTCGCCGCCCGCATCCTGCTCGACTTCGACGCCGACAGCGAGAAGATCCGCAACGAGGTGATCCGTATGCTCTCCGGTCCGGGCGGCCGTCGCCAGGGCTCGGGCGCCGGCGCGGGCTCGGGCTCGGGGCCAGGCGAGGGCAAGAAGTCCTCAAAGCTGCTCGATCAATTCGGCAGGAACCTCACGAAGCTCGCCGCCGACGGGAAGCTCGATCCTGTCGTGGGACGCGAGACCGAGATCGAGCGGATCATGCAGATCCTTTCGCGGCGCACCAAGAACAACCCAGTATTGATCGGCGAGCCCGGCGTGGGCAAGACCGCCGTGGTCGAGGGCCTCGCGCAGCGCATCACCAACTCCGACGTCCCCGAGCTGCTCAAGAACAAGCAGATCTACACGCTCGACCTGGCCGCTCTGGTGGCCGGCTCGAAGTATCGCGGCGAGTTCGAGGAGCGCCTGAAGAAGGTCATGAAGGAGATCACCCAGCGCGGAGACATCATCCTGTTCATCGACGAGCTCCACAATCTGGTCGGAGCCGGTGCCGCCGAGGGCGCGATCGACGCGGCCTCGATCCTCAAGCCCGCGCTGGCGCGCGGCGAGCTGCAGACGATCGGGGCGACCACGCTCGACGAGTATCGCAAGTACCTGGAGCGCGACTCCGCCCTGGAGCGCCGCTTTCAGCAGATCCGCGTCGAGGAGCCCACGATCGACCAGACCGTGGAAATCCTCAAGGGCCTGCGCGACCGCTACGAGCAGCACCACAAGGTGCAGATCACCGACGAGGCATTGCAGGCCGCGGCCGACCTCGCCTACCGCTACATCTCAGACCGCTTCCTGCCCGACAAGGCGATCGACCTGATCGACGAGGCCGCCTCGCGCATGCGCATCAAGTCGATGACCTCCCCGCCTGCCAACCGCGAGTTCGAAGAGGAGATCGAGTCCACGCGCCGCGAGAAGGAGACGGCGATCGAGAATCAGGAATTCGAGAAGGCCGCCGCGCTGCGCGACGAGGAGCGCAAGCTGGCCGGCAAGAAGCGCGAGCTCGAGGAAGAGTGGGAGGCCGGCGACTCGGTCGAGCGGCCCTCGATCGGCGAGGAGGAGATCGCCGACATCGTCTCGATGTGGACCGGTATCCCCGTCTTCAAGCTGACCGAGGCCGAGACCCAGAAGCTGATGCGCATGGAGGAGGAACTGCACAAGCGCGTGATCGGCCAGCATCCCGCGGTCGAGGTCATCTCCAAGGCGATCCGCCGCTCGCGCGCGGGCCTGAAGGATCCCAAGCGCCCGACCGGCTCATTCATCTTCCTGGGCCCCAGCGGCGTGGGCAAGACCGAGCTGGCGCGTACCTTGGCCGAGTTCCTGTTCGGCGACGACGAAGCGATGATCCGCATCGACATGTCGGAGTACATGGAGAAGCATGCCGTCTCGCGGCTGGTCGGCTCGCCCCCTGGCTACATCGGCTACGACGAAGGCGGCCAGCTGACAGAGGCGGTGCGGCGCAAGCCCTACAGCGTGCTGCTGCTGGATGAGATCGAGAAGGCCCACCCAGACGTCTTTAACATCCTCCTGCAGATTCTCGAGGACGGCAGGCTCACCGACGCACAGGGTCGCACTGTCGACTTCCGCCACGCGATCGTGATCATGACCTCCAACATCGGCGCCGCCGAGATCGCGCGCAACACGCCGCTGGGCTTCGCGGTGTCCGACGACGAGACCGGGATCACCTACGACGACATGAAGAATCGCATCATGGGCGAGCTGAAGAAGGTGTTCCGGCCCGAGTTCCTCAACCGCATCGACGACGTGATCGTCTTCCACAAGCTGCAAAAGGAGGAGATCCGCCAGATCGTCGAGCTGCTGCTGGTGCGCATCCGCGAGTCGATGGCAGAACGCGAGCTACAACTCGAGCTGACCGATCCCGCCAAGGACCTGCTCGTCGACAAGGGCTGGGACCCTGCGATGGGTGCGCGTCCGTTGCGGCGCGCGATCCAGCGCTACATCGAGGACCCGCTTGCCGACTTCGTGTTGCGCGAACAGCTCACGCCTGGAGCCACCGTGGTCGTAGACCCGGCTCCCGAGGGCTCAGAGGACGACGGCGGAGTGCGTCTCACGATCGTCAAGCCCAAGAAGGCGAAGACGCCCGTAGGTGTGGGCGCCGGTGGCGGTGAGCCCGAGCCTGGCGCGGAGCTGCCCGCGGGCGAGGACGTACACGGCGACGACGACGAGCACCCGGTTGAGCCGTAGGCTCTGAGAAGGTTCCGCTGAGTACCAGCCCGCAGGTGACGCTCGCGCCGATGAGCGCCGAGGACTGGCCTGCGGTCGCGCGCATCTTCGAGCAGGGCATCGCCACCGGCAACGCCACGTTCGAGCGAGCCGCGCCCAACTGGGAGCAATGGTCTGCCGCACGCTGTCCCGAGCCGCGACTGGTCGCACGCGACGACACCGCTGTGATCGGCTGGGCCGCTCTCACGCCCACCTCCACACGCGCGGTGTATCGCGGCGTTGGGGCGGTCAGCATCTATGTCGACACCGCCCACGCCCGCCGCGGGATCGGCCGCGCGTTGCTGGGAGAGCTGGTCTGTGCCTCCGAGCGCGCCGGCTTCTGGATGCTGCAAGCCGGCATCTTCCCCGAGAACGTCGCTTCGATCACTCTGCACGAGGGCTGTGGCTTTCGCCTGCTCGGCACGCACGAGCGGATCGGGCAGATGCCCGACGGTCGCTGGCGGGACGTGGTGCTCTACGAGCGCCGCAGCCGGATCGTCGGCATCGATTGACGGTGGGTTGATTTTTTGGGGGAGCGGGTCGTTCCCGCGTAAAGTCGCGGGGCTGGTGGCGCTTCGCGAGAGAGCTTGAGCCGTCGGGAGCAGAGCGTAGTCTGCGTCGGTGGCCCGCGCTCAAACCGTTCACATCTGCTCGCAGTGCGGGCTATCCAGCGCCCAGTGGCACGGTCAGTGCCCAGGCTGTGAGGCGTGGAACACGCTGGTCGAGGAGCGCTCGCCGGCTGGGGCCGTCGATGGCAAGGGCGGCGCGCGCGCACGCGGGGGCGCTTCACGAGCAGGCTCGCGTGGGGCCCCGCTGGTGCCGCTCTCGCAGGTTGTGGCTGCTCCGATGGCGCGTTTGCAGACAGGTATTGGCGAGCTCGATCGCGTGCTCGGTGGGGGATTGGTGCCTGGATCGCTGGTCTTGCTCGGCGGCTCGCCCGGGATCGGCAAGTCGACGCTGACCAACATGGCACTTGGCAACATCGCCGGCTCCGGGCACAAGACGCTGTATGTGAGTGGCGAGGAGTCCGCCGAGCAGGTGCGGTTGCGAGCCGAGCGGCTCTCGCCGAGCGCGCTCGAGGTACCGGTGCTTGCCGAGACGGATCTCGACGCGGTGCTCGACGCGATCGCCTCGCACGCGCCCAGCGTGTGCGTGATCGACTCGGTGCAGACATTGCGCTGCGCGGAGCTGTCCGGCGCTCCAGGCTCGGTGGGACAGGTGCGCGAGGTGGCCGCGCGCATCATGGATCTTGCCAAGGCGCGCTCGATCGCCGTGGTGCTCGTCGGGCACGTGACCAAGGATGGCGCGCTGGCCGGTCCGCGCGTGCTCGAGCACCTAGTGGACTGCGTGCTGCAGTTCGAGGGTGAGCGCGAGCGCCCATATCGCGAGCTGCGCGCGCTGAAGAACCGCTTCGGCTCGACCAACGAGGCCGGTCTGTTCGAGATGCGCCAGGGTGGGCTTGTGGAGGTGCTTGACGCATCCGCGCGCTTCGTCGCCGAGGCCACGCGTGCCCCCGGCAGCGTGGTGCTGGCGGCGATGGAGGGCTCGCGCCCGCTGCTGGTGGAGGTGCAGGCGCTCGTGGCTCCCTCCGAGCTCGAGCAGCCACGCCGTGTGGTGTCTGGACTCGATCGCAACCGGCTGGCGCTCGTGCTCGCGATCCTAGGACGCCATGGTGGCGTCGGTGTGGGCGGCCACGATGTGTTCGTCAACGTCGTCGGTGGGGTAAGGGTTGACGAGCCCGGGGTGGATCTGGCGATCGCTCTGGCCGTTGCCTCCGCGGCAAGGGGCGTGGCTCTATCCAGTCCCCACCCACCCTCGCCGTGCGGGTGCTTTGGCGAGCTGGGTCTCACGGGCGAGTTGCGCTGGGTCGGGCACCCCGAGCGGCGTCTCGCCGAGGCAGCCAGGCATGGGCTTTCAGGTGTGCATGCGCCCACCGGCAGCGGCGAGGGCGCACGCGAGGCCTCGACCCTGCGCGAGACGCTGGCGGTGGCGCTTTCCGCCGTCGCCCGTCGTCCTGCACGCGCCGCTGCCTGAGGGCGCCGGCCCACGATTTGCCGCGAAAAAGCGCGGATCGCTCGATGCGTTCCCTTAGAACGTGTTAGGGAGGCGATAAAAAAAGCCTAAATGCCCTAGAATGGCCAGTTGTGGCCTCACGATCCGGCGAAGACTTCGACACGGACGCACGGCCGGAGCCGGCGTTGGTCAGAGCCCTTGAGATGGTTGCTCCGGGCACGGCCTTGCGGGAGGGCATCGAGAGCATTCTCCACGCCCGCACCGGTGGTCTGATCGTGATCGGAGACCCCGAGGAGCTGAGCTTCCTGTTCTCGGGTGGGATCAAGCTCGACATCGACTACACGCCAGCCTTCCTCTACCAGGTGGCCAAGATGGACGGGGCGATCATCCTCAACGCCAACGCCACCAAGATCGCGATGGCAAACGTCCAGCTGATGCCGGACCCTACGATCCTCTCGCACGAGACGGGCACCCGCCACCGCACCGCCGAACGCGTGTCCAAGCAGACCGATGCGCTCGTGATCGCCGTCTCCCAGCGTCGCGAGGTCGTCTCGCTGTACGTGGACGGTGTGAAGTACATCCTTCAAGACATCACAGTGGTGCTCTCCAAGGCCAACCAGGCATTGGCCACGCTCGACAAGTACCGCACCCGCCTCGACCAGGTCTCAACGCGTCTCACCGCGCTGGAGTTCGAGGGTGGCGTGACGCTGCACGACGTGCTCACCGTGCTGCAGCGCTCGGAGCTGGTCACGCGCATGGCTGTGGAGATCGAGCGCTACATCGTCGAGCTCGGCAGCGAGGGGCGCCTGATCGAGATGCAGCTGGAGGAGACGATCCTCGGCACCACCGCCGAGAAGGCCGCGCTCGTGCAGGACTATCTGGCCGACTACTCAGACGAGGCGTTTGCCTCGGCGCTCGATCAGGTCGGGCGCCTGGCCCACCAGGACCTGCTCGATTTCGGTCGGCTCGCCGAGATGCTCGGCTATGACCGCAAGCTCAACACGCTCGACTATCCGGTGGCTCCGCGCGGCTATCGCACACTCGGGCGCATTCCGCGACTGCCGAAGCTGGTCGTGACGCAGATCGTGGGCGAGTTCGGCGGCTTGGACGAGCTGCTTGCCGCCACCGACGCGGAGTTGGAGGGGATCGAGGGAGTGGGGGAGATACGGGCGAAGGACATCCGCGAGGGTCTTCGCCGGCTGCAAGAGGTCAATCTCGTGGATCGCTACTTGCAGACTTGACGCACCAATAGCCGGTCTCATCGCCGGCGTGACACAAAGGCCGGTCCCATTGCCGGCGCGACGAAGGAGGACACCATCCCAGTATCAACAGTTGACGAGACATCGTTCATCGAGGAGCTCGAGGCGACCCGCGAGGTCGAGTGCATCGAGTTCGAGCTCGGCGACCACGTCGTATATCCCCACCACGGCGCGGGCAAGGTTCTGAGCAAGGAGGACATGGAGGTACTCGGCACCACACGCGAGTATCTGACCATCAAGATCCTCCACAACGACATGACAGTGAAGGTGCCTACCGAGAACGCGGCCCTGGCGGGCCTGCGCCGCGTAATCGATGAGGAAACGGTCAAGAAGGTGCTGGACGTCCTCACCGCCGAGGTGTCCGAGATGCCAAAGAACTGGAACCGGCGCTTCAAGCACAACCGCGACAAGATCAAGACCGGCGACATCTACGAGCTCGCCGAGGTCGTTCGCAACCTGTCGCTGCGTGAGAGCGAAAAGGGCCTCTCCACAGGCGAGAAGCAGATGTACACGCGCGCCAAGAAGATCCTCGCCTCAGAGCTCATGTACGCACTCGACAAGGACGAGGACGAGGCCGAGTCCTACCTGGACGAGTTGCTCGCGAACTCCGCGTCGAGCCAGATGGCCGTAGCCGCCAAGTAGCAGCGCTTGGCCGTCGCGCTGATCGTCGCCGCCGGACTCGGCGAGCGTCTTGGAGGATCGCGTCCCAAGGCGCTCGTCGAGCTCGCGGGGCGGCCACTGTGGAAGTGGAGCCTGTCCACGTTGCGCGAAGCGGCGGGGATCGGGAGGATCGTGATCGCTATGCCGCCTGCATATGAGATCGACGGCGCAACTCGCGAAGTGTCGATCGGCCTGCCGTCCTCGCTAAACGCGATCACCGTCAAAGGCGGTGCAACACGCTCGGAGTCTGTGCGCCTCGCGCTGGCGGCTGCTGGGGATGGGCAGGACTCGGATCTGGTGCTCGTGCACGACGCCGCGCGTCCGCTGCTCACCGTCGAGCTGATCGAGGCGACGCTTACGGCCGTCGAAGGCAAGGGGGTTGACGCTGCGATTGCCGCTACTCCGGTCACCGACACCATCAAGCAGGCAGACGGCGATGGCATGGTGACGCAAACGCTCGATCGCGCCGGCCTGTGGGCGGTGCAGACGCCGCAGGTGTTTCGCCGCAGTGCATTGGAGCGCGCTTTGGATGTCCCACGCGGTGTGCTCGCCCAAGCCACCGATGACGCGTCGCTGGTGGAGCGCGCCGGGGGGCGAGTCGTGGTCGTGCCCGCACCAAAGGACAACCTTAAGGTGACCACCGCGCTCGATCTCGACCTCGCCGAGCTGCTGTTGGCTCGGCGCCAGGGGTAGCCTCGGCAGGACCCTGCCTCTCGCCACGGCAGGACCGGGCAGGTCGCTGCTCCGGGGTATCGAGCTCGTGGCAGCTACCCTGGCGTGGGCCGCGTTTCCCCGACCCCAACCAACCACCGCAATGCTCACCGACTACCACCTACACCTACGCCCCGACGAGCTCGGCGCCACCCCCGCCGAGTACTTCACACAGGCAAATGTCAAGCGTTATCGCGACGCGGCGGAGGAGCGCAGCATCTCCGAGCTCGGCGTGTCCGAGCACATCTATCGCTTCTCCCAGGCGCTCGAGGTGTGGCAGCACCCGCTGTGGCGCGAATTCGCCCATGACGACATCGACGATTACTGCCGCTTCGTGCGCGAGGAGACCGACCTGCGCTTGGGCGTCGAGGCCGACTTCATCCCCGGAGCGGAGGATCGCGTCGCCAATCTGCTTGAGACGCGCGACTTCGACTACGTGGTCGGCTCGGTGCACTTCCTGCGCGACCACGCGCTCGACATGGACGACTACAGCGTGTGGAGTACCGGCCGCAGCGCCGAGGAGATCTGGCGCGGCTACTTCCTCGCACTCGGCGAGGCCGCCCGCAGTGGTCTGTTCGACATCCTTGCCCACCCCGACTTGGTCAAGGTCTGGGGTCGCAGCCGCCCCTTGCCCGAAGGCGACCTGCGCCGCTACTACGAGCTCGCGATCGATGGGATCGCCGAGTCGGGCGTCGCTATCGAGGTGTCGACCGCCGGATTGCGCAAGCACGCGCAAGAGATCTACCCGGCGCCCGCGCTGCTTCAGATGTGCGTCGAAGCCGGTGCCCCGATTGCGCTGTCGAGTGACGCCCATCGTCCCGAGGACGTCGGTGCCGACTACGACCGTGCGCTGGACCTGCTGGAGGGCGTCGGCGTCAGCGAGCTGTGCATGTTCGAGCGCCGCGAGCGCCGTCTGGAGCCGATCGCCCGTGTGGGTAGCTCCCATGACGGGGGACAAGCAAGCAGCGCGGGCGTGCTGTGACGCTCACCGGTATCGGCTACGACTCCCACAGACTGGTCGCGGGTCGTCCACTGATTCTCGGTGGCGTCGAGATCCCCAGTGAGCTGGGCCTGGACGGCCACTCCGACGCCGACGTGCTCACCCACGCGGTGATTGACGCGCTGCTAGGTGCCGCTGGTCTCGGCGACATCGGCGAGCATTTCCCCGACAGCGACGAGCGCTACCGCGACGCCGACTCGATTGGGCTGCTGGAGACCGTGCTCCCGCGTGTTGTCATACAGGGTTTGGAGCTGATCAACGTGGACAGCACCGTCGCGATGGAGCGCCCCAAGCTTGGCCCCCACCGCCAGGCGATCCGCGAGCGTCTGGCCGGCGCGCTTGGCCTGGCGCCGGGACGCGTCAACGTAAAGGCCACCACGGGCGAGGGGATCGGGTTCATCGGACGTGGGGAGGGCGTTGCCGCGCTCGCGGTCGTCTCACTGCGCGTGGCCGACTGAGAAGCATCGCCCGCTGGGTGCGCGGCTGATGTTTGAAGACTCTCACGTGCCGGCGGGCGCTACTGTTGCCGAGCCATGCAGGAGATCCGACTACACGACACGCGCACGGGAGAGATCGTTCCCCTGGAGCCTCGCGATCTAGGCAAGGTCGGCATCTATGCGTGCGGGCCCACGGTGTATAGCCGCATACACATTGGCAATGCCCGCCCGTTTGTGGTGTTCAGCGTGCTCAAGCGGTTTCTCGAGCATGAGGGTTGTGACACGACGCTTGTGGTGAACGTCACCGATGTCAACGACAAGATCTACGACGCCGCCCGCGCCAATCCGCAGAGCTCCGATCCCTCGCGGCGGGCAGCTCGCTCCAGTGCCGAGCTGGCCACGGAGATGACCGCGCTCTATGTCTTCGACACCGATGCCCTCGGTCTTGGCCGCCCAGACCACGAGCCGCTGGCCTCAGAGACGATGGACGCGATCATCGCCTACATCCAGGATCTGATCGACTCCGATCACGCGTACGTCGCGGAATACGAGGGCGAGCGCGAGGAGGGCCTGTGCAGTGACGTGTTCTTTCGCGTGCGCTCAGACCCCGATTATGGCTCGCTATCGCATCGACGCATCGACGACATGGACCAGGGCGAGGATGGATTCGGTAGTCACCCCCCCTCAAGCCGCAAGGAGGACCCGCTCGATTTCGCACTGTGGAAGGGGCATAAGGAGGGCGAGGACACCTGGTGGGAGGCTCCCTGGGGGCGGGGCCGTCCGGGCTGGCACATCGAGTGCTCGGCGATGGCGGAGGGGTTGCTGGGCGTCGGCTTTGACATCCATGGGGGCGGCTCCGACCTCGTGTTCCCCCACCACGAGAACGAGGCTGCTCAGACGCGCGCCGCGCGCGGGCACGAGCTGGCTGCGATCTGGATGCACAACGGCATGATCCAGTTCACCGGCGAGAAGATGGCCAAGTCGGTCGGCAACATCGCGCTCTTGCACGAGGTGCTCGAGCGCTACGGGCGCGACGCCATTGTCATGTATTTGCTTGGCGGCCATTATCGCCAGCCGCTTGCGTTCTCCCCCACCGAGCTCGAAGACGCAAATCGTCGCATCCAGCGCATTCGCGATGCTCTGCGCCGGCTGGAGCCCGGCACGCCCAGTCCGTCTGACATGCGAGCGCACACCGAGGCGTTCTTCGCGGCGCTCGCCGATGACTTCAACACGCCGAAGGCGCTCGCGTGCCTGTTCGAGTGGGTGCGTGAGGCGAACCGTCGCGGTGAGGCGGTCGGCGACGGGGACCTGCGCGAGATGCTCGCCATATTCGGTCTGGAGAATCTGCAGCCGCTTGCCGCCGGTGGGGACGTGGAGGCAATCGACCCTGAGGCCGTCGCGCTCTTGGCCTCGCGCGAGGCGGCCCGCCGCGAGCGCGACTTCCAGGAGGCCGATCGGCTGCGAGACGAGATCGCCGCGCGCGGCTGGGAGATCCGCGACAGCGCCGCCGGCCCCGAGCTGATCCCGCTGTCGCGGTGATCCTCTACGGGCGCAACCCTGTGCGTGAGGCACTGCGCGGGCGTCGCGCTCGTGGCGTCATTCAGGTGTGGGCGACCGCGAGCGCCGTGCACGAGCCGTGGTTGGCCGGCGTCGAGACGAAGGTGTGCAGCGCGGATGAGCTCGAGCGTCTGTGCGGCTCCTCCACGCATCAGGGCGTCTGCGCCGACGTCGGCGGGTATCCATATGTCGGCGCGCACGAGCTCCTGGCCGTCGCCTCGTCCCTGATCGTGGCGCTCGACCAAGTTCAGGATCCGCAGAACCTCGGCTCGATCTGTCGCACGGCTGAGTGCGCCGGCGCCACGGGGGTGGTCATCCCCGAGCGTCGTGCGGCCGAGGTGACTCCGGCTGCGTGCAAGGCCTCGGCGGGAGCGGTAGAGCACATGCGCATCGCGCGTGTGCGCAACATCGCCGATTTCCTCGGCGAGGCGCGTGACGCCGGCTGTTGGTCCTACGGCGCGAGCGCCGACGGCAACACCCTGCCTTACACCGCACCTGACTACAGCGGTGGGGTCGTGCTCGTGCTCGGCAGCGAGGGCAGCGGCTTGCGTCCGCGCGTGGCTGGCGCATGCGACCAGCTCGTGTCGCTGCCGTTGCGAGGACGGATGGAGTCGCTTGGAGTGGCCGCCGCGGCCGCGGCGCTCTTGTACGGAATCTTGCAGTCTCGCGATGTTGCGCTTGACAAGGCTCCATAACTATGCGAAGCTGCCGCGCATAACGCTCAACCTAAGGTTGACTTCATAGCTTTGGCGCCAGGGGAGGAGTGCGCCACTGAGCACGTTTTGGCTGGAATAAGCCAAGAAAGGATTTGCTCGTGGCACGTACATTCCATAACCCTCAATCTGAAGTTAAGGTTGATGATGGCTTTTTGATCGCTCTCGCAAAGCAAGGAGATCGCACCGCCTACGACCGTCTCGTGCGCCGCTATCACGGCTTCGTGCGTTTGAAGGCCTCGTCGTACTTCCTTGCCGGGGGCGACTCAGAAGATCTGATCCAAGAGGGCCTGGTGGGCCTCTACAAGGCGATCCGCGACTACCGCACCGACCGTGAGTCGAGCTTTCGCAACTTCGCCGAGCTCTGCATCACTCGTCAGATCATCACCGCGGTGAAGACGGCCACGCGCAACAAGCACACGCCGCTGAACCAGTACGTGTCGTTCTCCTCAACGCCGGCGGCGGCCGGCGACGATGTGCCGACTCTCGACCAAACGATTGCCGGTCCAAGCGTCAACGATCCGGTCAACCGAGTGATCAGCTCCGAGGAGCTGCGCTCGCTCGTGGACTGTCTCTCGACCGCGCTGTCGGAGCTGGAGAGCCGCGTGCTCTCGCTGTATCTCGACGGCTGCTCCTACGAGCAGGTCGGCGAGCGGCTGGGCTGCGACACCAAGACGGTCGACAACGCCTTGCAGCGCGTCAAGCGCAAGGTCGGCGCGCATCTGCGCACGCGTTTGGTCGCCTCCTGAGCGAGTCCAGCGCCACACCCCGGACACAGCCGACGGTGCCGGTGAAGGCCCGACGGCTGGTATGCGCCGTCAGCTGGGCATATAGGGGCCAGGCTTGCGCCGCGGCTTGCCTCCTGGGAGTGCCAGGCGCAGGATCGTGCGCTGGACGTTGCCGAGCTGCCTGCTGAAGGGGCCGGTGTTGTAGGGCAGCCCGTAGCGGTGGCACACGTCTCGTACCCGCGGTGCGATCTCCGCGTAGCGGCTGGAGGGCATGTCGGGGTACAAATGGTGCTCGACCTGGAAGCTCAGGTTGCCCGCTATGAAGTGAAACAGTCGGCCGCCTTCGATATTCGCCGAGCCGAGCAGCTGGCGTACATACCAGCCGCCGCGAGTCTCATCGGCTACCTCTGCTTGGCTGAACGTATAGGTCTGGTCGGGGAAATGCCCGCAGAAGATGATCGAGTAGGCCCAAACGTTGCGAACGATGTTCGCGGTGAAGTCGGCGGCGACCGTCGACTTGTAAGAGCGCCGAGCGGCCGCTCCGACTCCCAGGGTTGCAGCCGCTTGGCTCGCGGCCTTGACCTCCGAACCGTCGGCCACGGTGCCCGCGCCTTGCCGGCCTGGGGCGGCTCGAGGACTCTTGGCTACTCGAACCGCGCCGGCAACCGCGGCCGAGAGCAGCGGAAAGGCGATGTAGTCCTTGACGACTTGCTTGCGTGCCTTCAGGCCGATTGCCTTCAGCTCCTCGGCCAGCTGCTCCTTGGACTTCTCGCCGGATTTGAGCGCGTCGAAGTTGAGGTCGTGCGTGGCTACGCCCCACTCGAAGAAGCCCATCAGCAGCAGGTTGTAGAAGGGCTGCAACAGGTACACGGGGTTCCACCGCTGATGAGGGTCGATGCGCATGATCTCATAGCCCAGATCGCGGTCCTTGCCGCGGATGTTGGTGAACGTGTGGTGCTCGTAGTTATGCGAGTGTCGCCACGCGTCGGCCGGCGAGGCCGTGTCCCAATCCCAGCTCTGCGAGTTGATGTCCGGGTCGTTCATCCAATCCCACTGCCCGTGCATCACGTTGTGGCCGATCTCCATGTTCTCGAGGATCTTCGCCATAGACAGGGCCGCGGTCCCGCCCAGCCAGAAGGGCCTCTTGTGCGAGCCGATCAGCATCGCCCGTGCGCCCAGCACGAGGCAACGGTGCAGCTTGATGGTGTTCCTTATGTATTTCGCGTCCGCTTCGCCGAGATCGGCAAACACCTCGTCGTGGATCGCGTCGAACTCACGGCCGAGCTGCTCGAGCTGCTCGGCCGTGAGTCGGGCCAGCGGGCTCTCAGCCTCAGCGGTATCGGCTGCTGATTTCTCGGGAGGGCGCACGCTCTCGGCTGGGGCAGGGGGAACGCTCCCGGCCGGAGACGGCGAAGGGACGTTGGGGGGGATAGATGGCTTCTCTGCGTAGATCGCTGACATGGGCGCTCCTTCGATGGTCGTTCTTCTATGGGTTAGAGGTCGATCTCGACCGCGCCCTCGGGCGCATTGATGCAGGTGCGCAGCATTTCCCCGGGCTGGCCGTGCACGAGCCCTGTGCGCAGGTCGCGTACCTGCCCGGCGCGCAGCTTTCCCACGCATGTGTGGCAAATTCCCATGCGGCATCCAAACGGCAAGCTTGCGCCCGCCTGCTCCCCGGCCACAAGGATCGGCTGCTCGCCATCGCTACAAGCTTCCAAGTCGCTCTTGCGAAAGCGAATCCTGCCACCCGATCCACGCTCCCCCTCTCCAACTGTCCTGCTCGGCTGGAAGTGCTCGACGTGCAGTCGCTGTTGCTCGCCCGCTTCCCGCCAGCGCTGCTCCATCGCCTCGAGCAGTCCCGCCGGCCCGCACACGAACGCCTCGCGCTCTGCCCAATCCCCGCACAGTCCATCGAGCTGCTCCGCTGTAAGGCGGCCCCGCTCGCCCGTCAGCCGCAGGTGCAATTTGTAGCCCGGATGGCGGGCGTCCAGGTTGCCCAGCTCGCGCGCGAAGATCACCCCATCGGCAGAGCGAGCGCAATGTACGTGAACGACCTCCTCAGTCAATCCGCGTCGTGCGAGGCTGCGCAGCATGCTCATGATCGGTGTGATGCCGCTGCCGGCGCTGATGAACAGCAGGCGGGGAGGCAGGGGGTCGGGTAGTACGAAGGTGCCTTCCACGCCACCAAGGCGCACGATCGTCCCCGGGCGCACGCGCCCAAACAAGAACGGCGAGACCTTGCCGTCCTCTACGAGCTTCGGCGTGATCGAGATGCAGCCGTCCGCACGCTGCGGGTCAGAGGTCAGCGAGTAAGCGCGCCAATGGTGCACGCCGTCCACCTCGATCCCGAGGCGCAAGTACTGCCCCGGCCGGTGGCCCTCCCATTTCCAGCCCGGCTTGATCAGTACGGTGACCGCGCTCGGCGTCTCGCGCTCGATGCGCTCGATGCGCCCACGCAGCTCGCGCGTGGACCAGAGCGGATTGATCAGCTCCAGGTAGTCGTCGGGCAGCAGCGGTGAGGTAAAAGACCTAACCAGCGCCAGCGCACGACGGCGACCCGCGGGCACCCGTGGTGGCGCGCCGCGCTCAGCCATGGGCATTCTCCGAGGGGGAGGGGGACCGGTGGCGATGCGTCAAATGGCGGAGGGTCAAGAGGGATGTGGTCAAGGGGAGGGTGCCAGGGAGCCCAGGTGGCAGTGGCGTGTACGAAGCGGACGGGAGATCGGTCTCATCTGACCTGAATCAATGATACCTCAAATGAGGTTACATGCAAGATGGTATCCTGAATTGAGGTGGCGGGATCGCGAATCGATACGGCTGACATACCCCGAAGAAGTCCACGGGACTCATCTTCCGATCACGATCAGGGGTCCACGGTGGAAGGCCTGACGATCGAGCAGCTCGCCGCCGAGGTCGGAATGTCGGTGCGCAACATTCGCAACCACCAATCGCGCGGACTGCTGCCCGCGCCTGAGGTACGCGCGCGCGTCGGATACTACGACGCCGAGCACGTGGCCCGTCTACAGTTGATCCTCGACCTGCAGGCCGACGGCTTCAACCTTGCCGCGATCGAGCGACTGATCAGCTCCTCTGGCGGGGCCGCCGGGCGTCTGCTCGGTCTGCGCAACGCCATGACCACTCCGTTTGCCACCGAGGCCCCCGAGGTCGTCACGGCGGAGGAGCTGGCAAGGCGCTTCGGCGAAGTCGACGGTAAGACAGTCGAGCGGATCCGCAAGCTCAAGCTGCTGATCCCGCTCGGTGACGAACGCTTTGAAGTGCCAAGTCCCGCGCTGATGAAAGCCGCTGAGGAAGTCACGGCGCTGGGTATCTCGATGCACGCCGCGCTCGCCCTCGTGGAGCGAGTCAGCCGCGACTGCGAGTCGATTTCGCGTGCATTTGTCAAGCTGTTCCTTAGAGAGCTATGGGAACCCTTCGAGCGCGCCGGTCAGCCTGACGAACGCTGGGACGAGATGATCGAAGCGATCGATGCGCTACGGCCGATTGCGTCAGAGGCGCTGTTGGCGGTATTCAAGCAGCGGATGACAACCGAGGTCGAGGCCGCGTTCGGCAAGGTGCTAGCGCAACAGGCCAAACGCTCCAACTGAGCGTCTCGAGCACCAAAACGCGCACGGTCAGGAAAACGCGCACAGCCAGGAAACTCGATGCTTCCGCCCGAAGCCGAATTCTAGAGGGCCGGCTCGCCAGATTGCGGTATCCGACTCGGTGGGGGCTGGGAAAATCGACCCGGCCCCCGCCGCAGTGGCCGCTCCGGCCGCTCACGCTCTGGCCGCTCATCAGGCGCGCGATTGGGCTGAAGCGTCATCCCGGCGTTACAACTCGGACAGCAATCTCCCGCCGCCCACACGAGCAGCGCGTCAGTCCAGGCATGACAGTGCGCGCAGCGCACGCGTTGATGCATCACCAGCCAACCACCTTCATCTATGGGCACCTAGGCGCATACCCGGATCTTCCGTACTCCAAACGGTCCAAGTCTCCAGTTCGCCGTCCAGGCCTCCAGTTCGCCGTCCAGGCCTCCAGTTCGCCGTCCAAGCCTCCAGTTCGCAGTCCAAGCCTCCAGTTCGCAGTCCAAGCCTCCAGTTCGCCAAGATCACCCGCTTCGGAGGATGCGCTTACCGTGGGAGGCTCCTAGGTTGTGGCTATCGGGAGCATCAGCGTCGCTCCCGGCCCATCGGCCAGCGAAGGAGGTAGCAACATGCAAAGTGGCTACGACCCACCAACGACGTCCTCGCCAACGCGAGCGTCGGGGACCGGTGGCGACTGGTATGAAGGGGAGGGGTGGGTCACGTTCGCCGGCGTCATGATCGCAATCGTCGGCGTCCTGAACTTCATCTACGGGATAGCCGCGATCTCGAACTCGCGCTTCTACGTCCGCGAAGCCACCTATATCCTGAGCGACCTCAACACCTGGGGCTGGGTCCTGATGATCACAGGGATCATCCAGTTCTGCGCCGCCATCGCGATCTTTGGGCACATCGAGTGGGGGCGCTGGGTCGGCATTCTGACCGCGTCGATAAACGCGATCATCCAATTGATCTTCATTCCGGCGTATCCGTTCGGTTCACTGGCCCTATTCGCGGTCGACATCCTTGTGATCTACGGCCTGGTTGCCTACGGCGGGCGCCAGCGCGGGAATGTCGTCTGACGGTCAACGATCCACAAACCAAAAGGTCCAAACGGGAGGAATCGCCATGTCAGCCGTCAGACAGGACACACGACGCACATTGGAGGGCATCTCCGCGGGTGAGCTCGACATGCTGGAGACGGCCGTCGGGCTCCGTGAGGTAGACCTCGCCGCGAGCGGTCTCGACGGACGCACGTTCGCGCTGGTAAAGCTCGCGGCGCTTGTCGCACTGGATTCGCCGCCGGCCTCCTACGCGTGGCAGGTGCCCAACGCGCTCGCCGAAGGCGCCACACCCGAGGATGTCACGGGTGTGCTGCGAGCAGTGGCGCCGCAGGTCGGCGGGCCGCGAGTAGTGGCCGCCGCGCCGGAGATCATGCTCGCGCTTGGACTAGATCTACCGGAAGTCGACGGTAAGTAGAGTGCGTTGCGGACTTGTCCCGTCCGCTATTACTACGTACGCCAGGTAAGTAGTCACTGCGGCGTTCTGCGCAGCGGATCGCGGATGAGTTGAGGCGGGCCAGGTCATACCTTTGACCGATGTCGCTTGCCGTCAAGAGCGGGCGCCCGCTCCTCCACGAGGGGCTTGTGCGGCGACCCAGACTGCTCGCGAAGCTCACCCACAACCGCAACACGCCACTGGTCGTGGTCGTCGCGCCTGCCGGCTATGGCAAGACGAGTCTTGTGGCCGAGTGGGCTGAGCGCGATCGGCGCCCGAGTGCTTGGCTCGCGCTCGAGCGATGGCACAACAATGCAGTCCGGCTCATCCACGAGATCGCGGTGGCACTCGAGGAGACTGAGCCGCTTGAGGAAAATCTTCTTGACACGCTCAATCGGCTCGAATCGCCGGAGTCCACAGCCGACTCGCCAGTGTCCGGCCTTCCGTCGGATGCGCTGCCGGCGCTTGCGGCGGCGCTCGAACGTCGACATGTCGCTCTGGTGCTGATCCTCGACGACGTCCAGGCGATTGATGACGCCGATGCGCTCAACGTGCTCACCACAGTCGCCGAACACCTGCCATGGGGCTCTCAGCTAGTGCTCGTTTCGCGCACTCGACCGGCGCTTGCGCTCGGCAGACTGCGCGCCCACAGAGCGCTGCTCGAGCTGGGCGTGGAGCAGATGGCGATGACCCACCAGGAAGCAGCTCTGCTGCTGCGCACGGCACATGTGGCGGTAGGCTCGGATGAAGTGGCCGCGCTCGTGGAGCGCACCGAGGGGTGGCCGGCCGGGTTGTACCTGGCTGCGCTGTCGGCTCGCGACCAGCCAGACCAGGCGGCCGAGCTTGCGAGCTTTGACGGCAATGATCACATCGTCGCCGACTATCTCCGCGAGGAGTTCCTCCGCGAGCTGTCGGCGGAGGAGCGCGAATTCTTGGTCAGCACATCGGTGCTCGAGCGGCTCTCAGGAGCGCTCTGCGACGCAACGCTCGATCGAACCGGCTCCGCGATGCTGCTCGATCACCTCGCCCGCGGCAACCTGCCGCTTGTACCTGTCGATCGCGGCCACGAATGGTTTCGCTGTCACCGGCTGTTGCGCGAGGCGTTGACGGGTGAGTTGCGCCACAGCCATCCGGAGCGCGTCTGCGCACTGCATTTGCGTGCCAGCGTCTGGTACTCCGAGCACGGCGAGCTCGACTGCGCTGTAACGCACGCGGTCGCGGCGGGCGACGCGCGTCGTGCAGGCGATCTGATGTGGCAAAACCTTCCGCGCTACCTCACCGGCGGGCGCAACGACCAACTGCAGAGATGGCTTCGCTGCTTCTCCATCGAGGATCTTTCCGCTCATGCGTCGCTCGCACTAACCGCCGCGCACAGTGCGCTCGCAATCGGCGACCTGCGCCAGGCGGAGCACTGGGGACTCATCGGGGCGGCAGCCCTCGCGCGCTCCACCAATCTCCCCAAGGTTGCCTCGCTGCCAGCGGGAGTCGCTGTGATCGAAGCGGTTGCCGGCCACGAGGGTCTGGCTCCGATGGGCAGGGACGCCGCACGTGCCTATGACCTAGAGGACCAGGACAGTCCATGGCGCTCAATATTCTGCCTGTTGCGAGGCGTCGCCGACCATCTAACGGGCGATCGCGAGCATGCGCGTCAGCACTTGGAGAACGGTATCCACCGCAGCTCGGTCTCGGCTCCCACCGTCGAGACGCTATGCCTTTCCCAGCTCGCGTTGATCACAGTCGAAGAAGGCGATTGGGATCGAGGCATCGACTTGATCGCTCGCGCGGTTCACCAGGTCGAGCGCCATTCGCTCTCCTCATACCCCGCCTCTGCACTCACCTTCGCCGTATCGGCTGACGTGCGCTCTCACGTCGGCCATGTCGACGAAGGCAAGCGCGACGCTCGCCGCGCCTCCCACCTGCTCGCCGGGCTCGACAACTTCATCCCGTGGTATGAGGCCGAGACGCGGATTGTGCTTGCGCGAGCCGCCCTACGTCTTGCCGACATTGGCGAGGCTCGCACGCTGCTTGCCAAGGCCTCGCAACTGGCGCGCCGGGTGCCCGACGCCGTGGTTTTCGGAGGTTGGCTAAGCGACACATGGGGACTAGTTGACTCTGCTTCCACCACAGCTCTCGCCGGTCCGGCGACGCTCACGATGGCCGAGTTGCGGATTCTGCGCTTCCTGCCAACCCACCTGTCCTTCCGTGAGATCGGTGCTCGCCTGCACGTGTCGACCAATACGGTCAAGACTCAGGCCCACGCGGTCTATCGCAAGCTCGACGTCCGCTCGCGCTCAGACGCGGTTGCAAGAGCTGCGGAGATTGGCCTGCTGGACGGCTGAGGATACGTCGCTATGGCGTATAGCCGAGGTGAGCCGACATTTCCTCGGCGCTAGCCACAACCAGCGGTACCAACCGATCGAGTGTCTGCGCTCGTGAGTAGGTCAGCTTCGGAGCGGCAACGTCCACCGCGCCGATCACCTCGCCCGACCTGCCCCTCAGCGGGGCAGCCACGCATCTCTGTCCCTTCACGCGTACGTGCTCGGTGACGACAAAACCCTTCTCGTGGATGCGCTCGAGCTCTTCAAGCAGCTTTTCCCTGGCGTCGGTCGCCTTCGGAGATTGGGCATCCTCGATGCTTGCGTCAATCGCCTCGCATTGCTCCTCTGGCGTTCGGTATGCGAATAGCACTCGACCCATAGCCGTTGTGCAGGCGGGAAGGCGCGATCCACATCCGAGTCTCGTGGTCACTTCTGTCTGCCCTTGCCATGCGCTTCTCGCGCGGTCGACATAAACGATGTCGTTGCCGTTGAGCACCGCAAGGCTTGCAGTGCATGCGCTGCGATCGCGCAGGTCGGTCAGGCAGTGGTAGGGAAGTTTGCGAAGCGCGGTGGAATTGACCGCCGAGCGACCAGGATCGCCAGCGCGTATACCGAGTCTGTACTTACGTCTCGGGCCCTGCTCCAGGTAGTCGAGAGCCACAAGCGTAGAGGCATAGCGATGGGTCGTCGGACGACTCATTTCAAGCGCATCCGCGATTTCAGCAATCCCCAGCCAGGGTTGCTCGGGACTAAACGCCCGAAGGATCGCCAAGCCGCGCTCCAGAGATTGCGAGTAGCGACCTTCGTGAGATGTGGGGAGGTGCAAAATGCCTCCGCGGATGGGGGCCATGGTGGTCATTGAGTGGACTCAGCTTCCCTGCGTGTTGGGTGGTCTCATGTCGCTCTCTTGGGGCGAGCGCAATATGGAATGGTGGATCATTCGGTCCGAATCGAGCTAGTCAGCGCTGAATTTTTCAGGGCTGAACCGCCTGCCTGTGCCGGGAGTCTTTCCAACCTCTCGCGTACGGCCTGTAGCCATTCGATACGTGCGTTCCAGAAGCCGAGCTCGGCGTCACGGGAAACCACCCGAACCATTTGGTCCCATTCCGACCCCTCGCCGACATCCTCTTCTGAGGCACGCTTCAGATCGTGCACACGCCCGAGGCACACCAGCTCCTGTCCATGGACAAGCTCGATCATGCGCGGTGCGTCGCGTGGACGACACAGGGCGATCCTGAAGTGCAGTTCGTCGCGCAGCGGTGGCTCCTCGGCGGTCGACAGCAACCAATCCTCGAATGAGGCCACCCCTAAGGGAGTCGCTTCATAGATAGCGCGCCGTCCCGGAGCGCAGTTGCGCAGTGGATCGCCATTCTCGTCCACCCTGCGCACCAGTCCCTCGGTCTCGAGCTTTTCCAAAGCCCAGTATGGGTAGGAGTCCGCAAGGTCGGCAAATCGCAGCTGCCGGCGCACTCCGCATGCGATCCGGTAGGCGTAGCCGGGTTGCTCGATCACGAGCCCGAGCACAGCGTGCTTAGCGGACACCGGTTTCGGACCAACCTTCCAACCAGTGGACTCCGTACAAGAGTATGACGATAGTCGAAGGTGTGCCGGCAGTCAGCGATAGCCCAAACAATTCGACCCAAAAGACGCTTTGGGATATCGCCACGGCGATCCGAGGCATCGTCCGTGGCGTCGCTTCGAGCAGCTGATGGCCCGATCTATCGGGCCATCACTGAGGAATCCAACTTCCGAGCACTTCCTCGATCCGCTCCTGGGCCGCTCACGCGAGTCGGAAACAAATGTCCATCAGCTCAGGCCATACGTCCATGAAATCGAGCATCGCTCAAGCAAACGCCGGCCCCTCAGAGCAGATGCTGCAGGCGCCAGCCGAGCGACGGCCGTCCAAGCGACCGTGTGGCCACCGCGCCAATGGCAGGTGTGCCCTCACCCGACAACGTCACATGGGCCAGCAGCTCACCGGCTCGCAGTCGGGTCATCGCTTTGATGTATCCAACGTTCACCTGGACCGGAAGTGTCAGCCCAGCCCAGCCGATCTGTCTGAGTGCCCTGGTCGTCACGACTGTGCTCTGCCGGCCGTCGGTCGCGCTTGCGCTCAGCACGCTCGTGCCGGCCGGAACGACCACCTGAACCCGCAACTTCTCTGCAACCGAGTCCCCGAGCCGGCGAGCGTTCGTGATTGCCGCGCCGATCAGCGAACCTTCGCGCTGGCCGAGCACAACACCGAGGACAGTCACTGTCCGGCCTCCGATCGAAACGTGCTTGGCAAACACCAGACAGCCGCCCGCGGCCAGATCCGAGCCCGTCTTGACTCCGACATATCCGTCTTCGCCAACAAGACTGTTGTAGTTCGCGACTCGACCGGTGACTGGCAAGGTGGCCGAGGACTGATCGACGATCGCAGCGAATACGGGCTCGCGCATCGCCACCGCGGCGAGCCTCAGCTGGTTGGCGGCCGTGGACACCGTGCTCTGTTCGAAACCGCTCGGGTCGGTATAGATGGTGGAATTCATGCCCAGCGCTCTCGCCGTCGCATTCATACGCACCACAAACGCCGCGATTGCGCCCGCATCGTGAACGGCCAACATTGCCGCCATGTTGTTTGCCGAAGGCAGCAGCAGCGCCTCGAGCGCCTGGTGCTCGCTGATCCGCTCGCCGGCTCTAACCGCCAAGGTCGATTGACCGAGACCCACCCGCTGCTCCTCTTCGGCGAGCTCCGTCCGAGTGACCGTCATCGTGAAGCCTTCCTCGCCGACGGCCAGCGGGTACTCGCGCAGGGTCAGATAGGCGGTCATGACCTTTGCCACGCTGGCGATCGGGACCGCGGTGTCAGAGCCCATACTGCCGAAGCTGCCCACGCCCTCCACCTCCACCGCCGCTTGACCTTCGCGGGGCCATCCCAGCACCGGTGAGCTCCCCGGCAGGCGGACCTCAGCTGCCAGGGTTCGACGGATCGCAATCGGAGGCGTGCGCTCGGTGTCAATCCGCCAGATCACCGCCGCTGTCGCGAGGATCAGGGCGAGTGCCCCGAATGCGGCCCAACGCAAGCGTCGAGAGGATCGGTGTTTGACTGCCGGCCGCACCGTCGTCGCCACTGCCCGGAGACGCTAGCGTAGGCAGCGGACCGTCTGTAGCACCCCCGTGGCGACCCGCAGTACCGCGGCCACCGGCGCTGCGCGTGGGACCTCGGGATTTTCGAGCCACCACAGCGCCAGACCCGTGAGGGAGCTACGGATGATCTCACCCAGCGGCTCGAGCTCGGGCTCTGGCAGCTGTGGGGCGAACTCGCGCAACAGCGCCACATCAGCGGCGCGCTGGCGGCTGCGCAGCTCACTTTGCAGCGCTTGGATGTCGGGATCGCCGAAGGCGTCCTGCAGCAGGATCCTCGAGGTGTCGGGGTGCTCCTCGACGTGGGCGAACCATGCGTCGATCATCGCCGGCAAGCGTTGCTCGGGTGTGCCTTCGTCGTGCAGGAAGCTGTCGAGCGGGGCTGCCGCCAGCTCGTCGCGACGGCGTTCGAGCAGCTTCATGTGGAGCTCCTTCTTGGACTCGAAGTGGCGATAGAGCATCGGCTTGCTCACACCCGCCTCGGCCACGATGTCATCGACGGTGGTCGCCATGTAGCCGCGCTCGGCAAACAGGCGTGCAGCGGCTCGCTCGATCAGATCCCGACGCTCGGCCGCCGGCAATCTGCGCGGGGGGGTCGCGGCGCGTGTGGCAGGGGGGAGGCGAGTCGAAGTTACCATCTGGTATACTCAATAGTAGCGTGTCTGTCGCACAAACCAATCGACTGCTGTGATCGCCTCCGTGCATCTCGCCGACGTCGGCAAGCGTGCGGCGCTTGGCCTCTCGGCGGGCAGGCTCGGTCTGCCGGCTGTACCGGGCTTGCGCTACGCCGAAATCACGACCGCGGCGCCCCTGGGCGCTCACCTGCTGCCCCGGCCGAATCTCGGTCGGGTCGGGCTGATCGCGGCGTGGGACGACGACCACGCGCTCGACGACTTCCTCGCGCGCCACCCGCTTGCCCTGCGGCTTGCCCACGGGTGGCGGGTGCGGCTGCAACCGACCCACATCTTTGGGGCATGGCCGCCCCTGGCCGGACTGCTACCGGAGGAGCAGCCGATGGACGAAGATGAGCCCGCGGCGGTTCTCACGATCGGCCGTTTGCGCCTCACCCAGACCGTCCGCTTTCTTCGAGCCAGCGCGGCGGCCGAGGGACTGGCGATGGGCGACCCGGCGCTGCTGGCCTCCACGGGGCTGGCACGCCTGCCGGGGCTGGTCGCGACCTTCTCGCTGTGGCAGAGCGTTGCCGCGATGCGCGCCTATGCAAGCGGCAGCAACCACCCCGCTCACCGGGCTGCTGTTCAGGCTCACGCCGCCCGTCCGTTCCACCACGAGTCCGCCTTTCTGCGCTTCCGGCCATATCGATCCGAAGGCAACTGGGACGGGCGTGAGCCGTTGGGTGGTGAGACTCACCACTGACGGAAGCTCTCCGTCGAGTCGATCGCTCTCTTGGCCGGAAGCGGCTCCCGGCACGACCTCGTGCTCCTCGCCGAGGGTCACCAGGGAGCAGTTGGGCTTCGAAGGTATCGAGCTCCCCAAGCCGGAGACGGGATTCGAACCCGTGACCCCCTGTTTACAAGACAGGTGCTCTGGCCAGCTGAGCTACTCCGGCGCGGAGTATCGAGGGTAGCGGGAAGGTCGCTGTAACGCGCCCCCGGCCGGTGGGTATCCCCTGTATGACGTTGAGGTCGATTCCGGTCGAGCGGGAGGCAGGTGCGCCTCAGCTGAGTTCGCTGCGCGAGCATTCTCTGAGCCGTGGCGTAAACCCACTGCTCTACTGGCCCGTGCGCGCCGTTCTGCTTCCCTTCTTCCTGCTCTACTTCCGCCTGGAACGCGGTGGACGCGAGCGCATACCGAGCTCAGGTCCGGTGCTGCTCGCAGCCAACCATCGCAGCTTTCTCGACCCGTTTGTGATCGGCGCGCTCACGCGCCGTCCCGTCTACTACGTTGCCAAGCGCGAGCTGTTCGAGCGGCGTTGGCAGGCGTGGCTGCTCAATAGTCTCGGTGCGTTCCCGATCGATCGGGGGGCAGGTGACGAGGATGCGATGGTCACGGCTCGCGCGATCCTCGAAAGGGGTGACTGCGTGGTGATCTTCCCCGAGGGCACGCGTGTGCGTCCGGGGCCGCTTGGCAGGCCCCACCGGGGCGTGGGTCGTCTGGCTTTGCAAACAGGCGCCCGCGTCGTGCCGGTAGCGATCATAGGTACAGAGGACGTTCGCCGGGGCTGGCGGATTCGCTCGCGCAAGGTCCGCATCCGCTGTGGAGCGCCGCTCGGCTATCCCACCCTGGCGGATCCCTCGCGGGCGATCGCTCTGGGCGTGGCCGAACGCATCTGGGCGTGTGTGAACTTGCAGTGGGAATGGCTTGGAGGCGCGAGCGCCACTGGGCGCAAGCAGCTAACTGAGAGCACGTCCCGGCGCGATGCGCGTGCCGCGTGAAGATCGGACCGAGAGGGAGACTGTCGGAGGGTAGGGTGCGATGAGTGACCGATCAACCGCAGGCCGCCAAGGCGCGGCTCGACGCCGACTTCTCCGAGCTCTACCGGGCGCATCTGCGCGACGTCTACAGCTATGCCTACTACCGCGTCGGCAACCACCACGACGCCGAGGATCTCACCGAGCAGACGTTTCTCCAGGCCTACCGCCATTTCGATCGGGCTCAGCGCGAGTCTGGCGGGCGACCGTTGCGTCCGTGGCTTATACGCATAGCGCACAACCTGGCCGCCAATCTCTACCGCGATCGCTCTCGCAAGCCGTCGACGCCGATCGACGATACGAGCGAGCTGGCCGCCGTGCATACGACCGAGGAGCTGGTCGAGGGTCGCGACGAGCTCGCACGTGTGCTCGATGGAGTTCAGCGTTTGCCGGAGGACAGGCGCGAGGCTTTGATCATGCGCTTTGCTCTGGGAATGGACAACCGCGAGATCGCGCGCGCGATGGGTCGCTCCGATGGAGCAACGAAGGTACTCATCCATCGTGCGATCAAACAGCTGGAGGAGCTCGTTGGGGTCTCCGATGTGGACGCGGACGAGCTGTTGAGCACGGGAGGGCCCAATGAGTGAGGTTGCCTCCGGCTTTGAGGGTCTTCTGCACAAGGCGCTCTCCCCGGTCGAGCCACCCGAAGATCTCGGTAGGCGGCTTGAGAGCACGCTCACGAGCCTCACCGAGAGTGCCGTCGAGGAGCTCGAGGCGTGGGAGCTCTCGGCCATGCGCGATCCACGCAACTGGGTTCGTCCCGCGGCGGCCATGGTCGTTGGCAGCAGTGCCGGCGTTGCGCTTGTGCTCTTGCGTGCGCGTCACCGCGGGCGTCCCGGAGGGCGCGATCCGCTCGGCGCTCGCAGTGCCGCCGAGCGTGCGGTGGGCGATCTGCGTGAGCACACGCGCCGCCTGCTCGGCGATCGCTGAAGACAATCGGTGTAAGCGCAGTGGCGATGCAACTCTGCTTGCAATTCCGTAGCCAAGGCTTCACAGTGTCTGTCTCGGAACTATTCCGACTGTCAGACATATGGAACATATTGATGACAAGACGTCTACGGCGACGGCACTTCCAGCGAAGGCGGCATCCGCTGCTCCTCGGTTAAACACGTCGCTGGGGCGCAGTCGACTAGGGTTCGCCCTGCGCCTATCCGCTCGGCTATCAGACGATGTGTTGATGGCGCTCGTGGTAGATGGAGATTCGCACGCGTTTGCGCTTCTCTACGAACGGCACGTCCGCGCCGCTGTGGCGCTTGCATCGCAGATGTGCGCAAGACGCGCGATCGCCGAGGAGGTTGTGCAAGAGGCGTTCCTTTCGGTCTGGCGCAGTCGTCGGCATTTCGACCGCAGCAGAGGTAGCGTCAGAGCGTGGGTGCTCGGTATCGTGCGAAACCGAGCAATCGACGTGCTGCGCCAGGGAGTCGCCCTCCGAGCCGTTGATGGGAGCGACCGACATCTCGAGGATCTGCTCGAAGCACGCGAGCTCACCGATGGTGAGGTTGGCAGGCGCGAGCGCGCCCGCGAACTGCGGGTCGCACTCGACGGCCTTCCGCCCGAGCAGAGCTGCGTGATCACACTTGCCTACTACGGGGGCTATACCCAGACGGAGATAGCGAGCATGCTCGACACGCCAGTGGGCACAGTCAAGGGCCGCATGCGCCTGGGTTTGCGCAAGATGGCGGTCAACGTTCCAAACACGATCTAGACGCTGCCCCGCGATGCCGCCAAGCGCTGGCGTCGCTGCTAGCGTCTGCGCGGCTCATGGCCACCTGCTACCGCCATCCCTCGCGCGAGACGGGCGTCTCATGCTCCTCGTGTGGGCGTCCGATCTGTCCGGATTGCATGACCACCACTCCCGTGGGGATGCGCTGCCCGGAGTGCTCGAAACAGAGCACCCGCGTCATGACTATGCGCAACATGGCCACGCGCCCGCGTGTCACGTTTGCGCTGATCGCGATCAACGTGATCGTGTTCCTCGGCGAGGGGAGCTTCACGTTGAGCAGTCAGCCCACGGGCAAACTCTACGAAGAAGGCGCTCTGTTCGGCAGTATCCGTGGGGTTCCAACACTGGGAGTGGCCCATGGACAGTGGTGGCGGCTGGTGACCAATGGATTCCTGCACGAGAACCTCCTCCACATCGGATTCAACATGTGGGTCCTCTATTACCTCGGCATGATGCTTGAGCCGGCGCTCGGACACCTCAAGTTCGGCGTGATCTATGGGGTGTCGCTGCTGACTGGCTCGTTCGGCGCCCTGCTTGTCTCACCGCACGCGCTCACGGTCGGCGCATCGGGCGCCGTGTTCGGGTTGATGGGCGCCGCTGCCGTGGAGATGCGCGCACGTCAGATCCCGCTCATGCAAAGCGGGGTGGGCATGCTAATCCTGCTTAATCTGATTTTCAGCTTTACCGTGCCTGGCATCTCTTGGGGTGGACACATTGGAGGGCTGATTGGCGGTGTGCTGGCGGCGCTCGTGATCCAGTTTGGGGATCGTTATCGATCACAGGCACTCGCGCTGGCTGGATGCGCCGCGATCGCCGTCGTGGCTGTCGCCGGGTCGCTGGCGACCTCGCATGCGAGCGAGGCGGAAACGACCGTTCCGATCCAATTCACGCCCGGAGGCTCTGAACCATGAGCCGTGTGGGGCACACGGTGCTTATCGACTCAGTTGGCTCTTCGGTCGGCGGAGTGGCGCCAGTTTCCCCCGGGTATCCTGACCGGTGTGACGCTCCTCTCTGATCCTGAGATCGACATGAGGCTTGCCGCCTGTGAGTGGCGGCGGGACGCTCAGGTGATCGTGCGCGAGTGGAAGCTCGATGACTTTGCCGGCGCGATCGCGTTTGTCAATCGCGTGGCCGAGGTCGCCGAGGCCGTGGGGCACCACCCCGACATCCTGCTGCACGGCTGGAACAAGGTCCGCCTGGAGCTCTCCACCCACTCCGAGGGCGGGCTCACACAGGCCGACTTCGAGATGGCCGCGCGCATCGATGCTCTGGGCTGAGCGCTCGCGAGCCGTGCCCAAAGCCGACCACGGCCCCTGCTACGGTTGTGCGGTCGGCCACCGATGAACGACGACGAAGAAAAACCTCCCCGAAGTAGGATGGCCCCGACCGGCAGCACGCCGAGTGACGCGGGCCGCCCTTTTCACAATCGCCGCGGGACGCGGCGCACTGTTCTCCGCGCCCGTTTGAGCGCCGACACGGCGTGAACGGGCTGAAGCTCATATTCGCGGTCGTGCTGATCGCGATCAACGCGTTCTTCGTTGCCGCTGAGTACGCGCTGGTGCGCTCCAGACGCGCTCGCCTGGAAGTCATGCGCGACGAAGGTCTGCGCGGCGCCACGCTCGCCCTCAAGCAGCTAGACCGCATCAACGAGTACATCTCAGCGGTGCAGATCGGCGTGACGATGACCTCGATCGCGATCGGCGCGCTCGCCGCGCCAGCGCTCGCGGACATTCTAAAGGGGGCGCTCGGCAGTACGCCAAGCCACGATGTCGCGGTCGTCATATCGGTGGTAGTGGCCTTCGTTGTGGTCGCCGCCATGCAGCTGATCGCCGGAGAGATGGTGCCCAAGCTCTACGCGGTGGATCGCTCGGAGTCGGTTGCGCGCAGGATCGCCCGGCCGCTTCAGGGGTTCAGCGTCCTTTTCCATCCCGTGATCGTGGGAGTCACCGCCATATCGAGTCGGATCCTGCGGTTGCTGGGCGTGGAGATGAGCGACATGGGGGAGGGGGGTTCGCCCGATGAGCTCAAGCGGCTGATCGCCGAGTCATATGCCGGCGGTCAACTCGACCCTGGAGAGGCGGGAATGCTCACTGGCGTGTTTCATTTGCACGAACAGGAGGCGCGCCAGGTGATGACCCCGATCCCGGCGGTCGTCACCGTTGATATCTCCCAGGACGTGCAGGCGACGCTCGAGCTCTGCATATCGAGTGGCCACACGAGACTGGTGGTGATCGAAGGCGAGGATCGCGACCGCGTGCGCGGGCTTGTACACGCCTCTTCGCTGGCCAAGCGACTGATGCACGACGGCCCACACGCGTCGATCGAGCCGATCATGCACGATGCTCCGATCGTTCCGGAGACCAAGCCGCTTGACGATCTGCTTGCCGACCTTCAGCGCGAGCGCACGTCGATGGCGGTCGTGGTCGACGAGTATGGGCGCGTTGTGGGGATCGTCACTATCGAGGACATCGTCGAGGAGGTCGTCGGCGAGATCGCCGACGAGACCGATCCCGCCGCCGGCGAGGTCCGCCAGCTCGCCGATGGCGACTGGTTTGTGCGCGGCCATGTGTCGATCGCGGATCTGCTCGACTACGGCGTCGAGCTGCCTGTCGACAGCGACGCCTACAACTCGGTCGGCGGATTCGTGTTCGCCGAGATCGGACGCCTGCCGCGCCGCGGGGACACAATCAGCTCGGGGGATTTCTCGATCAGGGTCGAGTCGGTCCATCACAACCGCGTGGAGGCGGTACGGATTCGCCAGCGCCGGCCGGCGCACGCTCGCGAGGATGACTCTCATGGCCCGCGCGAGACCGCTTGACGCTCGCGTGCGCGCGACCGGCTTGTCGCTCTCGCGCGACCGGCTTGTTGCCCACGCGAGAGCGCTTGACGCGAGTCGCCGCTGGTCATGGCACCCAAAGACACGTCCGGCCCGCGGGGGGAGCGGGCCGGAACGTGTGCACTGGGAGGAGGCGAATCTGCGATCACTGTCGCCCATCCAAGTATGCCCCGGTCTATGAAGCCTGCCTAAAGGTCTGGTGAGGCTAAATAAATTCTCACCAGCCTCTGTTCAATAGGTGAGGAATCCCCGCTTGGTCTTGCGCCCCAGCGCGCCCTCGGCGATCAACTCGTCCACGCGCGGGGGGATCGGCTCGCTGATCATCTCGCCGATCGCCTTGGAGACATCGAGGCCCACCAAGTCCAGCAGCGCGAACGGCCCCATCGGGTGCCCCGCACCGAGCTTCATGCAGGTATCGATGTCCTGAGGGTCCATGCCGGTCTCTTCGAGTAGTCGCACCGCATTGAACAGGTAAGGAAACAGAAGCCTGTTGACGACGAACCCGGGCACGTCGGGAACTTCGACGGCGGTCTTCTCGAAGGTCTCGCACAGCGCCGACGCGCGGTTGCGCGTCTCCTGCGAGGCGGTCTTCGGAAACACGAGCTCCACGAGCTTCATGCGCGTCACGGGGTTGAACACGTGCAAGCCGACGAACCGCTGCGGGCGACCAGAGGCCTCCGCGAGGCGCTCCACCGACAAGGAGGAGGTCGTCGAGGCAAGCACCGCCTGCTCGTCAAGCAGGCCATTCAATTCGCCCAGCAGGCCGGCCTTGACGTCGTGGTCCTCGACAATCGCCTCGACCACGAACGACGACTGCGCAAGTGCGCCGACATCTGTGACGATCTGCACGTGCTGAGGGTCGACCTCGGCTTCCAAGCGGCTGAGGGTCTTCTCTACGGTGGCACGAGCGCGCTCGGCCGAGCTGTCTGAGCGTGCGAGCAGGAGTATCGGATCCCCCCCACCCCCGTGGTGTGCGGCGGTAGCGGCCAGCCCGCAGGCAATGGCTCCGCTGCCGACTATGGCTAGGCGTTCGTTCAAGGCTTTGCTCCTCTGGGCCGTTTGGTTGACTGACCAGTCAATCTAGGGGTGTCGAGCGGTACAGTAGAGGACCGAGGGCATCGCTGCACACTCTTATCAGTCGAGCAAAGGACTCCATCATGAGGCAAGCAGAGGGCCGCGAGGTCGTAATCGTCGAGGCGGTTCGCACACCGATCGGTCGCGGACACCTGGAGAAGGGCTACTACAAGGACACCCATCCCAACGCATTGCTCGCGAAGGTCTACACCGAGGTGATCGACCGCGCCGGCATCGAGCCCGCCGTCGTCGAGGACGTCGTCGCCGGCTGCGTGCAACAGTTCGGCGAGCAGGGCTTCAACATCGCCCGCAACGCCTGGCTGCAGGCCGGTCTGCCGATCGAGACCCCAGGCACGACCGTCGATCGTCAGTGCGGCTCGGCTCAGCAGGCCGTCAACTTCTCAGCCGCGCTGATCGCCGCTGGCGTGCACGACACGATGATCGGTGGCGGCGTGGAGCACATGGGCCACTTCCCGTTTGCCGCGGGCATGAAGACCCAGCAGGAGTTTGGCTTTGCCTTCACCCCCGAGCTGATGGCCAAGCACAACATCGTCGGACAGGGCCTCGGCGCTGAGATGATCGCCGACGAGTGGGAGATTCCGCGCTCAGAGCTCGACGAGCTGGCGGTGCGCTCCCACAAACTGGCCCACCAGGCCACCGAGGAGGGCCGCTTCGAGCGCGAGATCGTGCCGTTTGCGGTCAACGGCGACACCTATGTCACCGACCAGGGCATCCGTCCTGACACCAACCTCGAGGCGCTCTCCCAGCTCAAACCGGCTTTCAAGCCTGACGGCAAGATCACGGCGGGCAACAGCTCGCAGATCTCAGACGGCGCCGCCGCGGTGCTGCTGATGAGTGCCGAGAAGGCCAAAGACCTGGGTCTGACCGCGCGCGCTCGTATCGTCGATCAGACCACTGTGGGCTGTGACCCGGTGAAGATGCTCGAAGGGCCGATCCCCGCCACGCGCAAGATCCTGCAGCGCAACGGCATGAAGATCGAGGACATCGACCTGATCGAGATCAACGAGGCATTCGCCCCGGTCGTGGCAGCGTGGAAGCGTGAGCTGAATCCCGACATGGATCGCGTCAACGTCAACGGCGGCGCGATGGCGCTTGGCCACCCGCTCGGCTCGACCGGTGCGCGGCTAATCACCACGCTGCTGCACGAGCTCGAGCGCTCCGACAAGGAGATCGGCTTCGTCACGATGTGCTGCGGCGGGGGTCTGGGCACAGGCACGCTGATCCAGCGCGTCTGAGTGTGATGCTGTTCCGGTCGGCGCATGCGCCGACCGGCTGACCCGCACATGTGCGGGTCAGGGCCATGCCGCATGCGGCATGGCCTTCCAATTGATGTTCAGCCCGTTGGCCCCGCGCCGGTCCAGTCCACAGCGACCGGCGTGAGGGCCAGCAGTGCCTGCCAGGTGGCCGCTTCGGTGTGGCCGCTGGGCGCGATCCCGTGCGCGCTCTGAAACTGCTCCAGGTTGGCTGCGGTTGCCGCGTTGAAGATGCCGGTCGTTTCCTGGGTGGGGATCGCGGCGGCGAGATGCTCCTGCATCCACAGTACCGGGTCGCCTTTGCTGCCTTCGCCCAGTTCGGTCCACGACGGGTTCGGGGTCACGGTTGTGAGCGGCGCGAGTGGGGTGGCCAGCGCTGTCCAAAGGCTCGCCGGGGTTTCCTGGAAGTCCCAGAACGACACGCCGCTGGCGCCATAGAGGGGGGCCTCCTCGCGGAAGCGCAGCAGTTCTTCGGTCGAGGGTTTTTCGTAGGTCTGCCCGAGGGGGAAGAGCGGGCGGCCATAGGCTCGATTGGCGATATAGGTGTTCGCATAGACCGTGTCCACCGAGTTGCCGATGTCCTTCCAATACATTTGCGGCGCGTTGAACTGCGCGCCGTTCGGGCCAAGAAACACGGAGTAGGGGAAGGACGTGTGGTCATACACGTAGGGGAACGAGGCAAGGCCGAGGGGATAGTTGGGCCCGATCTTGGCTCGCAAGTCTGAGATATAGGTCTGAGCCGCGCCATAGCGCCCTTCGTATTCGGACTCGGCGTCGATCACCAGGCAGTCGGCCCCAGCGGCCACAGCGCGTGCGCCAAGTTCGGCCTCGCCCGCGGGGTTGCTGCCATACACGTACTGCCAAGCGCAAACCTTCAGTCCGTTGGCATGCATTTGCGCCACCAGTTCGGGGCTGAACTGACTCCAGTAGTTCGACGATCCGTCGGAGCTCTTGACGAACAGAGTGGTCACATCGGCCGCATGCGCCTGGGCGACGATCGAGGCGAGGTTGCCGCCGTCGGATTGGCTCACATACCAGATCCACATACCCTGGCCTTCAAACGCGCTACCGCCGGGCGTCGATGCCGGCGGGGGCACCGGCGGGGTGGGCGGGGTGGGCGGCTTGGGCGGGTGCAGCGCATAGCTGACGATCTGAATCGGGCCGAAGGAGTTGGTGTGGCGCCCGTGGCTTATCAAGACCATGATGCGCCCGGAATGGGCGTTGCTTGGCACATGCACGACCATCCCCACAGTCGAGATCGCCAGGTGGGCGGTAGGGGAGTTGCTGGCGATACGTGCGTTCCAGCTGTGCGGAAATGCCACGACCATGCCGCTGCGCAGACCGGCGCCCTTGATCAACAGCTCTCCACCCTCGGAGACCTGGCGGGAGTTGGTCGAGCAGTGGATCGCCGGAGTGCAGACGGCGCTCGTCAGCGTGAAGGGGTTCCTGGGCTTGGCTGCTTTCGTCTTGGTGGTCGCTTTCGTCTTGGCCTTGGCGGGGCGTCTCGCCGGCGCCACCGTGGGTTTCGGGGTCGAAGAGCCGCTACCGGACGGAGCGGATGTTCCCCCGGCTCCGCCACTTGCGCTTGTCGCTGCCGTCGCCCCTGCTGGAAGCTGAGCAAGGGTCATGCAGATCACGCACAACGCCCGCAGCCCTATTCTGAGGAGCTTCGAATTCAATCGTTTGTGGGTTGTTGCTCTTGCCACGAACCATGCCTTTCGGGCTCTCAGGCGTCGGGCCTCCCAGCCCGGCGCCGTCTGTGCCCAGCCGACGCGACCCCACCTGCCGGAGCTTGACGGGGCCCGACGTTAGCGGTTTTGGCACTCCAAACCGCCGGTAGACAGAGAAGTTGCGGCGGGGGTTGCCGCTGTCAATCGAGACCCCACAGCGCCGCGCACGATGCGTCGATCTCAAGCGAGGTCGTCGAGACAGGCACCGAGTAGATCTTCGTCGCGACGAGTGGACGATCATATGAGCTCTTCTCTAGGCCGCGCACAATCCCGATAGGTCGATGCGGTGCGTCGATGTGGTGAGTCAATCCCATCTAGCCGACCCTCAACGGCTATCGCGGTCGGCCGATCCCAGCTAGCGGATCCTCGGCCGGCCCATGTCGAGGCCTCGATTCGACAAGCTTGCCGCGTTTGACGCGCGGCGGGATTTTCCGCTTGACATGGGGCCGTCTTTCCTATAGAACCGTCCACGCATCATGTTCCAATAGCAACAACATGCCGTGTCCATTGATTGCTAATACGTAAACAGATGTGCATGGCGATTCACTTCGCGCTCGGATTCAATCCGTGCTCGGATTGAGCTGGACGGAACGACGTCTCGGATGTATCAACCAATCAGGAGGACTAGGATGACTAGAATGGGCAAACCCCATATGGGGAGGGGCGGCCGATTTATGACCCCACTTCTCGCAGTGGCTGCGGTCTCGCTCGCCGCACTTGGGTTCGCGGCGCCGGCTATGGCCGGCAAACCGACGGGCAGGTACGCCAACTTCGGCGCGTGTCCGACAAAAACCAGCGGCGTAAACTTCTGCGTCTTTGCGCAGACGAACAGCGGTGAATTCAAAATCAAGAAAACTGAAGTTCCGATCACGAAAACCATCACGCTGCAGGGCGGCATCATCGACAATGAAGTGACCGGAGAAGAAACCTTTGTCAATGCGTCCAGTGGCGAAACACTCTCAAAAACCCCCGAGACTGTGCCAGGTGGGCTGCTCAAAATCGTCGCGCCCAAAGGATGGCCTGAATTTCTGCAAAAATTCTTCAACGAAATTGTCAACAAAGGCATCACCGGCGTGACGGCCTCGACCGAACTCGAGGGGACTGTCGGGATCAGCAGGGGGGCCCTACTCACGGGAGCTCCGGGAGCCCTAACGCTACCGGTACGGGTTCATCTGGAAAACTCGTTCCTCGGCAATGAATGCTATGTCGGCTCGAAAGCCCACCCCGTGGATCTCGGACTGACGACGGGCACGACAAGCCCGCCATTACCGAACGAACCGATCACGGGTAGTCTTGGCGAACCCGAATTCGTCGAAGAAGGCGGGGTGCTCACTCTGCTCGTCCTTAGGAAAAATTCGCTTGTAAACAACACGTTTGCGGCGCCTGAAGCAGAAGGATGCGGCTCGCAGATTCTGTTCGGCTTGTTCACTGGGCTGGTTGACGACGCTGTCGACTCCGAGCTTGAACTACCGTCTGTCTCGGGCAACAACACCGCGATCCTCAAGGGCACGCTTGAAAATGCCAGTGCGGCCGCGGTAATAAAAAGCGAATAGCTGATATCGCTTACATGTAGGCACGCAGTAACGTAGGAGCTGTAGCAGTGGGTCTCGCCGGCTCGTCCGGCGGGACCCACTGTCGTTTGCTCAGGAATCCTCTGCGCCCCAGCGGAACCCCAGCATCGAGGGCTCCGGCGTAAGCGGACTGCCTGGCAGTCCCGCCGGGGGCACAGGCAGGTTGTAGCCGCTCGGCGCCACGTCGTTCGGCGCGTCAGCGTGAAACAGCGACGCGAGATACTGGTTCTGGCCGCGCCCCACGCCCAGCTCGAACTGACCGCCGCCGTAGTTGCCGATGTGGCGCTCAGCACAGTAGTCATAGGCGTCGAGCAAGTTGCGCAACCCACCAAGCCGCGAGGGCTTGATGTTGACCATCCGAGCTGGATACGGCAGCGCTTGGATGTCGGCCACCGAGTGGATCGGCGCATCCCAGGAGAAGCGCTCGCGGTGCTCCGCAAGCGCTTCGTCGGTCTCCGGGGTCAGCGCCGGGTCCTCGATCCATGCGTCGGGAAACGCCTCCGCGACGCGCCGGTAGAGCACCGGGTCGGGCGCCTGATCGACGATCGACCCCGAGTAATAGCCCTTGAAGTCAACGGACTCCACGGCGCCGGTCGCCACGAGCTCGGCGATCAGCTGCTCGCTCCAGGAGCTGGTCGGGTCGAGCTTGAAGCGAAGCGCGGGATTGAGCTCCAGGCGTTGGCGCAAAGGGTCCGTGCTGGGTGGTTCCCCCAGGCGCAGCGACACCACGAAGCGCACCGGCTCCGGCGTGCGACCGAGCGCTTCGTACAGTGTCGTATCCGATTGGCGCAAAGCCAGGTCGAGCGCCGCCGACTCATACGCCCACACGCGATAGCGCCGCGACACCTCGCGTTGAGGCTCACTCGGAAACAGGTCAAGCGACGCGATGTGCTCGGCAAACGAACCGATCGTCCAACCGCCGGCGAGCGACAACACCGGCCCAGCCGCCTGCAGGATGTCGTGGTCGACCGCGTCATACGTCACGTCCTCGCCGAGGCCCTCATGGCCGGCGCCCGCCAAGCGGATGACTGTGCTCTTGCGCTCGAAATCGCTGGACACGAGCGCCTGTAGGGGCTGCAGCGAATAGCCCTCGATCTGCAAGGGCAATTCCGCCACGCGCTCCCAGGTGCTGGACGCTCGCTCCACAGCGGCCCAGCTTAGACTGTAGTCGTGGCAAGCAACACCAGGGGTCCGCGAGGTCGTTCCCGCAAGCCGCGTCCCAGCGGGTCGCTTGCCGGCGATCGCGAGCAGGCAAAGCCACGGGAGCGCTCCTCACGGCGAGATCGAGCGCGGACTCGCTCGGCCGCGCGTGGGCCGGTGCCGGTTACCACCACATACGGAGAGCGCCCCTCCGCGCCGTGGCATCCGCTGCCGCTCTCCGAGCTGCTGATCCTTGTGGGCGCGATCGCGTTTGTGATCGCCCTGATCCGCTTGCGCCACGGTGTGTCCGCCGGCGGCCCACTGTTGCTCGCCTCGATCGTGGCCGTCGCGCTCGGCACGATCGAGGTTGCCTGGCGAGAGCACCGTAGTGGCTTTCGCTCTCACACGCTGCTGCTCGCGCTCATGCCCGTCGTGGTGCTGCACTCCGCGGTCGTGCTGGGATACACGTTCCTCGACAAAGCCTCGCAGGTGGTCAACCTCGGCATGTTCGCCGTCGACATCGCCGTGTTCGTGTTCCTGTTCAGGCTGTTGCGCGCTCGCTTCCTCGACGCGCGCGCTCGCGCTGCTACGCGACGCTAAGCGAGGGCAGCGGTCGCTCGCCCTCGTTGCCGCCCTCTCCCCGCGTCTCGCCGCTCAGGCCGAGGCGCTCCAGGCGCGCGATCTCGCGCTCGCCTTCGACGCGCGCCGGGTGCCCATCCGGAAGTCCGGAGATCAAGCGTGCAATCCGGTTGCGCAGCTGCAGCGCAAAGTGGGGAGTCGACGCGCCCATCAGCTCACGCACATCCTCGACGCTCACCTCGCCTGCGCTCTCTCTCAACAGGCGGGTCGGGTTCTCTGCTTGGCTCATGGTTCGGTGGCTGGCGTTGATTCGTCGGAGGGCGTGGTGGGCGAGGAGACTTCGGTTTCCGCGGCAGGCCGAGAGGATACTCCCAGAGCCGTGTCGAGCCTCGCCTGGGTGAGCGCGGAGATAGCGCTTTCATCCCCGATCAGCCAGCCGTGATTGTAAACGGTGTGCACCGGCCCAGACGGTGGCGAGCCTGGCTGTAGATCGCTCAAATAGCCGCCCAGCGCCGAGCCGACGCGGTTGGGGTTTTCCAACAGCAGCAATGGACCGTAATCGCCGCCGGCCGAAAGCGGCGCCGCTGCCGGTCCGTCGAGTGGTCGCGCAGTGTTCGCAAACACGAACCCATGCCCCGGTTCCAGGACTCCCCAACCGAACGATCCGTTAGTGAAGCGCGCCACCGCAATCGCGTTGGTCGCCGGCGTCGTGCCCGCGATACGAGTCACTGTGCCGAACCCCTGGAGATCTTCCTTGACACGTTCGCTGACCACGGAGCTCGGCCCCACCACATAGATGGAGGGATGTCCAAGTCGTGCCAGCTCCGCGCTGGTCGCTCGCGGGATACGCAATCGGTCCACATAAAGGATCGGCGCACCGGTCTGGGCCGATAGGCCCGCCGCCGGCATCGTCATCGCGGGTGGCCCGTTGGCGGCCGTCACGATCACCTGGCGCGGCGTGCGTTTGCGCAACGAGCTCACCAGTCGCTCGATCGCCACCGCAAGCGCAGCCGGCTCACCTGCTTTGACAACGCCTGTGAGATAGCCCGGCGGCGCGGCCGCATCCCCGACCTGAACGATCTGAACGAGGCCGATCGGCTTGTGAGCTGCCAGCGCTCCCAGTGCGGCGGTGCCGGTCGGTTCCAGTCTCCGCAGCGCGTCGGCGCTGACCGCAGGCAGCGTCGGTCCTTCGCTGTAGAGCAGCGGTGCGTGCAGGGGCGAGCTCGCCAGAACCGATGCCGCCAGTGCCGCCGGCCAGTCGCTTTCACTCACCAACACGACCGCCCGCGGACGGGTTGCCGGGGTAAGACCTGGATAGGCGGCCAGGGCCACCGCGGCGGCGTCTATCACGGGGTTCGAACCACCCAGGCGGGTAGTGTTGGTCGTAGACACACTCGCCGCGCCTCGTGCGCTGAGCGGGTTTGCTGGGCCCGCACCGGGGGGTGCCGTGGTTTGCGGCAGCGACTTGCCGCACCCGGCGAATGCCAAGCACAGGGCGATCGCGGCGGGCGCGACGCGCACGAAGGGTCCACGCATCATCTCCACGCTACCCGCAGCTCCCGACGAGTGCGGTGCCGGGAGCGAGTGCGCAGTGTCCACCGAGCGAGTGTGGCGCCCCGGATGCGAGCGCAAAAGCCCCCCGAGGATGAGCGCGAGGGCCCACGCGGATCGTGGCCCGTGTGCGCCTCTCAACTGCAATTCGCCGCCCAAAATGCCCGTATTTGCGGGGAAAACCTGCCAAAACGCGTGCAACCTATGCAACCGTCATTGCACTCTGATAGCTTGTCGCCCCGAACGCCGAATCTTTGGCCAGAAGCCAAAGAACGGGGGACCCAAATTGTTGGGGCGAATCCCGCGGTAGATCCGTGAGAAGCGCAGGCTCTTTCAGCGCTAGCCCGTCAGCTAACCCCGCAGGCCGACGAAAGAGGTTGCTTTGCGATTTCGAGCTGCGGGCTCAACGCTATTCAGCATGCTGGTTCTGATCTGCATGCCGGTGTCAGCCATGGCCGCAACCGGTGGCGTATCGGCCGGCGGCTCCTCGACCGTAACCACATCGCCGGCTTCCGTGGGTGGCGCCACGCCAACCACAAGCACGCCCGCGGTCAAGAAGCCTCACGCTCCCATCGTCTCGAAGTCCACCAACATCGCCTACAAAGGGCCGGTCTACGAGAAGACGGCCACCGGCCAAGTCGTTCCATACGTGGCGCCGCAAACGGCCGGCGAAGTCACCTCCTCCACCGGTGGCGCGACCGCAGGGATTGTGGCCGACACCAAGCCCGAGCTGCTTGTGCCCGGCAGCACGGCACGCTTTGTGAACGGTCTCGCGGCTGCCCCGATGTCCGCTCCGCTCGCTGTCCAAGAGATCATCTGGGCGGGCGACCAGATCGTCGGCCTGCCCTACATCTACGGTGGCGGTCACGCGTCGTTCATATCTCCTGGCTATGACTGCTCCGGCACCGTCTCCTATGCCCTGCATGGCGCCAACCTAATCGAAACGCCGATGGACTCGACTGAATTCATGAGCTGGGACTCGCCCGGTGTGGGCACCTGGGTGACGATCTTCGCCAATGGCGGCCATGCCTACATGACGGTCGCCGGTCTGCGGTTGGACACGAGTCCCGCCAACGACCCGTCCAACCTGCCAGGTCCCCGCTGGCGCCCGCTGCGTCCCGAAAACGCCGGCTTTACCGTCCGCCACCCGATCGGGCTGTAGCGCCTGCGCCCCGCGCGGTCGGGGCCACCGGAAAAGCCGGTGGCGGAGCCTCCTAGGCGCTCGTGGTCGGCTACGCTTGTTGGTACAAGTCCCCGCCGACAGGAGGATCTAGATGGCCGGTTTGACCGGGCGCATGTCAACCGTCGTGAAGGCCAAGGTCTCCAAGCTCTTGGATCGCGCCGAAGACCCCGCCGAGACGCTCGACTACAGCTATCAGAAGCAGGTCGAACAGCTGCAAAACGTCAAGAAGGGGATCGCCGACGTCGTTACCGCCAAGAAGCGCTTGCAGCTACAGGAGACGACGCTCCAACAGCAGGTGGTCAAGCTCGACACGCAGGCTCGCCAGGCGGTGTCCTCCGGCCAGGAAGATCTCGCGCGCACGGCGCTTGAACGCAAGAACATAGCCCAGACCGAGCTGCAGGGGCTCGACACACAGGTCGCCGAACTGGAAAGCCAGCAGGGGAAGCTGACCGAATCCGAGCAGAAGCTGCGTGCGAAGATCGAATCCTTCCGCACCAAGAAGGAGGTCATCAAGGCCCAGTACTCCGCCGCAGAAGCTCAGGTGAAGATCTCTGAAGCGGCCACTGGCGTGGGCGAGCAGATGGCCGACGTGGGTCTTGCGATGCAGCGCGCTGTCGACAAGACCGAAAACATGAAGGCTCGAGCCGACGCCGTGCAGGAGCTTGAAGCGGCCGGCACGTTCGACGACGTCACCGCGCTCGGGCCCGGCGAAGACGACATCGACCGCCAGCTCAAAGCGCTATCGAGCAAGTCCGCGGTGGACGACGACCTGGCGAAGCTCAAGGGCGAAATCGGATCAGGTACTCCACCCACCCCAGGCGCCGGAGAGTTGGGTGCCGGCGACGCGGGCGCCGAGCCGGAGCGGGCCGAGCCGGCCGGCGATTCCAGTCAGGAGCAGTCGGTATGATTGTGCGCATCTCCGGTGAGGACCAGTACCGCCTCGACGACAGCCTCCACGATCAGCTCGACGCGCTCGCGGGTGCCGTTCACGAGGCGGTCGACGCTCAAGACGAAGCCGCCTTCACGCGGACGTTCGCCGAGGTGCTCGACTTCGTACGCGCGCACGGCGCCGTGATCGGTGAGGATGAGATCGAGACCTCGGACGTGATCCTGCCGCCCAGCGACACCACGCTGGAGGAGGCCGCAAGCGAGTTCACCGGCGAGGGCTTGATCCCGGACTGAGCGGTGCGGCCGGGTCGGCCAGGCTCGACTTATCCGGATCGATCAGGTTTGAGCTGCTCGGATCGGTCAGGCCAGAGCTGCTCGGATCGACGGGGATGCTCCCGCTGCGCTCGCGGGCGTTCACGCGCGCGGCCCACGCGTCGGCGTCGGCTTGCTCGGCGCGCGCGAGCATCCGTCCGTCCTCCAGCACGGCGATCCGGTCGGCCAGCGCGCGTGCCTCCTGCTGGTCGTGGGTAACCAGCACTGTTGTGGTTGCCGCGTCGGCGAGGATCTTTGCCACATCGCGTCGCAGCCCCGCGCGCAGCGGTGCGTCGAGTGAGCTGAATGGCTCGTCCAGCAGCATCACGCGAGGACGGATCGCCAGCGCTCGCGCGAGCGCCACACGCTGCTGTTGACCGCCGGAGAGCTGATGAGGGTAGCGTCGCTCGAGCCCTGTCAGTCCGACCAGCTCCAACAGATCCACCGCGGCCCTGCGCTCGCGTCGTGGGAGCCCGAAGCCCACGTTGCCGAGCGCGGTCAGGTGAGGAAACAGTGCGCCGTCCTGTGGCACATAGCCAATGCCGCGATGCTGCGGATTGACACTATGGCGCCCGTCGTCGAGCACACGGCCGCCGATCGCGATCGTGCCGGTGTCGAGCTCCTCGAAGCCCGCGATCAGCCGCAGTAGCGTGGTCTTACCGCTGCCAGACACCCCCAGCACAGCCGTGATCGAGGCGTCGGGCACCGTCAGCTCGACGTCGCTCAGCACCGGCGTCGCGCCGAAGCACTTGGCGACTCCGCGCAGTTCGATCGCGCTCATGCCGAGGTCTCTCTCGGTGATTGCCGAGCGCGCGTGGGTTTCACGAGGGAGCCAACTGGGGGACGTTGCGTCCGCGATCGAACCACAGCGCCAGCACAATGGCGGGAATCGCGGCGAGCGCCACGATCACAAGCGCGTAGGGGGCAGCCGCTCCATAGGCCACTTCGCTCTGGTATGCCCAGAACTGGGTGGCCAACGTCTGCACCCCGATTGGCGCGAGGATCAGGGTTGCGGTGAGCTCGGTAACCGCGATCACGAACACCAGACAGAATCCGGCCAACAGCCCGGGGACGAGTAGCGGGAGGGTGACGCGAAAGAACACAGCCACCGGCCCGCGCCCCAGCGAGCGGCCGACGTCGGCAAAGCGCGCGGGTGCCTGCGCCACCGATGTCTTTACGCACACGAATGCGAAGGGGAAGTGCATGATCGCGTAGGCGGCGATCAGCAGCACGCTCGTCTGGTAGAGCCCGAACGCGTAGCGCGTCGCGAAGAATACGAGGCTGAGCGCGACGACCACGCCTGGAAGCGCGAGTGCCACGAATGTGGCGCGCTGGATCGCGAGTCGTGCGGGTCCGGCGCGTCGGAAGGTCATCATCGCCACGGGTAGCGCGAGTGCCACGGCCGCGGTTGCGCCTAGCGCGCTGTATCTGAGCGTGTTCCAAGTTGCTTCGCCGACGGTGGCCGTCGCCGGCAGCGTCGAGTGTTGGCTCTGGGCCATCCAGTAGACGAGTGTGACCAGTGGCACCCCGATCGCCAGTGCAATCAGTGCTGCCAGTGCCAGCAGGATCGGAACGGTCGCCCATTTCAAGCGCCCCCGGATCGCGGCTCGCTGGGGTGCGATCCGGGGTACCGCTCTGCGTGGCACGATTCCGTCGATCGCCAACACCAGCAGTGCGAGGCACACCAGTGGCACCGACATCGCCGCAGCCGCGCGCGAGTCGAACTGGAACTCGGTAAAGATCTGGGTTGTGAACGTCTGATAGCGCACGATCTCAAACGTGCCGAACTCGGCGATCGTGGTGAGCATCACCAGCACGCACCCGCCCAGCACCGCGGTGCGGATCAACGGGAGCGTGACCCATATGAAGGTGCGCGCTCGGCCGGCGCCCAGGCTGTGCGCCACATCCTGCATCGCTGGATCTGAGCGGCGTAGCGCGGCGGCGACGGGGAGATAGACGAACGGGTATGTGCCGAGCGTCATCACCAGCGTGGCGGCCAGCAGCGGGTTCATGGTGGGGGCAAACGAATGCCACGCATAGCCCACCACGTCGTCGGGGATCGCGACGGGCAGCACCAGCAGCACTGTCCAAGCTCGCCGTCCGGGAAGTCGGGTTCGCTCGGTGCACCATGCGCTCGCCACACCGACGCTCGCGGCGAAGAGGGCGACCAGCAGCGACAGCACGACCGTGTGACCAAGCAGGTACAGTGCTCGACCACCAAGCAGCACATGATGGATTTCGTGCCACCCCGCGCTGCGGGCGTCGAGCGCGAGCAGGACGAGTGGACTCAGCAACAGCGCGGCGATGCACGCGCCAATGGCCATGGTTGTGCGCCCCCGGCCGGCGCGAGCACGCGTGCGCTCCCAGGCGCTGCTCTCCACGATCGGCGCGGCCAGCGCGTCGCTCATTGCCGGTCTCGCTGCTCGTGGAAGTCCGCTGGCATCGATCCGGGCCTATAGGAGCCCTGATTCTTCGAGCAGTTCCTTGGCGTTCAGCCCGGTGCCAAGCTCGGCGGGGGTGAAATCGACGGGCTGTAGCCGGCTGAGCGGTGTGAGCTCACGGTTGGCGGCCACGTCCGGGCGGATCGGGTACTCGAAGCTGCTGCTGTGTGCGAGCACTTCCTGGCCCGCCGTGCTGGTCAGGAATTTCAAGAACTCCTGGTCGGCGGTCTGGTGCTTTGAGGTCTTCAGGATCGCCGCTCCGGAGATGTCCTCCACATAGCCTGGATTGCGGGGGGCAAAGTAGGCGATGTTGGCTTTGATCGCTTTCTCGCCGATTTCGGCCATCAGCCGGTAGTAGTAGTAATGGTTGATCAGACCCATGTCGATCGTGCCCCTGCTGACGTCGCTTGTAATCGTCTCGTTGTCGGGAACCTGGTCGTTGCCTTCGGCGTTGAGCTCCAGGCCGATCAGCCAGTGCAGCGCCGCCTTGTGGCCGTATGAGCGCACGATCGAGCTGATCACCGGCCACATGTCGGTCTCCCCGGGTGCGATCTCGATCTTGCCCTTCCACTTGGGGTCGGCCAGTTCCAGCACCGACTTGGGTAGTTCGGAGGGCTTGAGCTTGCTCGTGTTGTAGATCAGCACGCTGATGCGCGCCGACACTCCGACCCAGTCGCCGTTGGTGGCGCTGTCCTGTTTGGGTACGACGGCGAGTGTGGCGGGTGCGACCTTCACCAGCATGTGCTGGTCGCTCAGCTGTTCGAGCCAATTGGAGTTCTCGGTGTAGAACACGTCGGCTGGGCTCAGCTCGCCCTCCTCCTCGAGCTGGGCGGTCAGCACGTCCTCGTCGTTCTGCTCCACCCGCACGTGAATACCGGTCTGCTTGGTGAACGCCGCGATCATCGCGTCGGTCGTCTGCTCGTGCTGAGCGCTGTAGAGGACGATCGTCGGCCCCGACCCCGACGCGTCGCAGCCTGAGATGACGAGCACGAAGATCAGTGCCAGCAGGGCTCCCGCCGCCACCACCACCGCTGTCAAGCGCCGCGTCCAACTGTCCCCACCCGCCATCCCGTCCTCCAATGAGCGTGACCGTTCGGTTCCTTCGATGTTTCGGAGGATGGAAACGTAGCACCCTTGTGGCGCATGGCGGCTCGGTTCTGATCTAGATCGGGATACCCCACAAGGGGAACCAGCGCTCGAGCTCCGGCTCGATCGGCAGTTCGCTGGCCATCTGCGCCTTCAATTGCAGCTCGCGCTCGGTGGACCGCTCGGTCGGTTTGGTCGAGCTCGAAGCGCCGCCTCCCGACGCGGGCACGAACGGGTACCAGAATCCGCGCTTGTAGTTGTAGATGAAATAGACGGGGCTCCCGCCGCCACCGCCACCCGCCCCATGGCCCTTGGCGTCCTTGAACGCAAACACGGCACACAACAACCGCTCGCCGTGGCCGGCTGACTCGATCGAGCTCGACACCGCGTTGATGCCCACCGCGAGGTCTTCCACCGAGGTGCCGTGCAGCACCATCCAGCGATAGCCGAAGCTGTCGTCCTCGGTGTGCACCTTCGTGCCGCTCTCCCCGCCGGTGGCGATCACGACTTCTTCCATTTCCTTGATCACGGCTTCGAACTCGCTGGTCTGCAGTGCCTGAAACACGATCGCGGCCGCGCCCGCCGGCTCGATGTTGTGCTCGGTCTGCAGCGTGATGTACGCGGTGGAGATCGCAAACAGCCGATCGGGCGCCGGGCCCTTGACCTCATGGCGGCCGGTAAGGATGTCTCGTAGTCCCATGGAGTTATGCGCTCGATCTTCGTCGTGTCGGTGTTGGCGACGGCTTGCTTGGGCTTTTGGCGCGCTACGCCACAGGGCTTACGCGGCGCTCTGCAGCTGGGACTCCAGCCGACTGAGCGCGTCCAGGCGCTTCTCGAGCGAGGGGTGGTCGGAGAAGAGGTTCATCAGCGACTGCTTGGTGCGCGCCGGCACGATGAAGAACGCGCTCATGCCTTCGGCCTGGCGCAAGTCCTGGCTGGGGATCCGTTCGATCGTGCCGCTGATCTTCACGAGCGCCGAGGCCAGCGCGCTGGGGCGACCCGTCAGCACCGCCGAGCCGCGGTCGGCGGCGAACTCGCGGTAGCGCGACAGCGCCTGCAGCAACATGAAGGAGATCGCATACACGAGCACTGAGACAAGCAGCACGAGCAGCGCGCCCTCCTCCTGTTCGCGGCTGCGACCGTAGCCGCCGCCGAAGCCGCCTCCGAAGAACAGCGAGAATTGGGCGACCAGCGCCGCGAGCGTGGCGAAGAAACTGGCAAGCGTCATCACCATCACGTCGCGGTTGATCACGTGCGTGAGCTCGTGGCCGATCACGCCTTCGAGCTCGGCGGTGTCAAGCATCCGCAGGATGCCGGTGGTGGCGCACACCGTCGCGGACTTCTGCGAGCGGCCCATCGCAAACGCGTTGGGCATGTTTGTCTCCATCACGCACACGCGTGGCTTGGGCAGGTCAGCCTGCACGCACAGTCGCTCGATGATCCCGTGCAGCTCGGGCTGTTCCTCGGGGGAGACCTGTTTGGCGCCAAGCGTCGCCAGCGCGATCTTGTCGGAGGTGAACAACTGCATCAGCAGCATGAGCACCGCGATCACGACGATCAACCCGGCGGCGGCGCCCGCGGCGAACAATGCGGCAACGAACACCAGGTAGACGATCCCCAACAGGAACATCGTCATCAGCATCCGCAGCTGCAGGCCGGTGTCTTTGCCGAAACTGGAATGTCGCTTGGCCATCTGGATTGATTGTAGAGTCCGCGAGTGCCAATGTCGCCGACAGCGCAAGCTCAGTGAAGCCCGAAGTCCTCATCTTCGGCATCTCGGTGAAGACGTTTGGGGTCACGTTCGCGATCTGCTTTCTGGCCTGCGGGGCGATCGTCGCGCGCCGCCTGCGCGAGCTCGGCAAGCCGGTCGACTGGGCCTATGAGATCGTGTTCGCCGCGCTGATCGGTGGGCTGCTCGGGGCGCGCGGCTACTTCATCCTGCAGAACTACAATGAAGTCAAGGGCCACCTGCTCAGCCACATCTTCTCCGGCTCGGGCCTGATCTGGTACGGAGGCGCGATCGGAGGCGCGATCGCCGTGGTCGCATGGATGCGCTGGCGCGACACGCTCAACCTGGTCACCATCGACATGTGCTGCACGGTGCTCGCGCTCGGCTATGGGATCGGACGGATCGGCTGCCAGGTATCGGGCGACGGCGACTACGGCATCCGCTCCAAACTGCCGTGGGCGATGGGCTATCCGCACGGGACCGTGCCAACACCGCCCGGCGTGACCGTGCAGCCGACGCCGATCTATGAGACCGTGGCGATGTGCTTGCTCGCCTATCTGCTGTGGAGCCTGCGCGACCGTGTGCGCCCCGGCACGATCCTCGGCCTATACCTCGTGCTGAGCGGCTTGGAGCGGTTGCTCGTCGAGTTCGTCCGTCGCAACAAAGAGGTGCTCTACGGCCTCACCTCACCGCAGCTGGAGAGCATCGTGCTGATGGCAATAGGGATCGTGTGGCTGAGTGTGATGGCGGGCAAAGGCGGCTTCTCGCTGCCGGGTGGCGACCCCGGGGGCGCTTCGCGCAAGCGTTTGCGCCCACACGTCAGCACCGCGTAGCGAGCCTCAGCTCGGGACGGCGCGTGTCCGCGTGAGTAGCACACCGCGAGCACGAGCGTGGGTTGTGAGGGGCCGCGCAGAGTTCCGTCCCAGGTAAGCCGCCATAATCCCCGCATGGCCACCGGTACGACTCTTTCGCATGTGTTCCCGCTGGGCAGCCGTCTCAACGAGCGCGGGCACATAGAGGTGGGGGGCTGCGACACGATCGATCTCGCTCGTGAGTTCGGCACGCCCGCCTACGTGGTCGCGGAAGAGGATCTGCGCGCGCGTGCGCGCGCCTTCTTGCAAGCCGGTCGCGACGCCGGCCACGAAAACTTCCAGGTGGTGTTCGCCTCCAAGGCGTTCCCCTGCACCGCAGTGCTCAACTTGTTCGCGCAGGAGGGACTGTGGTGCGACGTGGCCTCCGGCGGCGAGCTGCATCTGGCGCTTCACGCGGGCTTTCCGCCCGAGCGCATCCTGATGCACGGCAACGCCAAGTCTGAGGCGGAGCTGCAGATGGCCATCGAGCATGGGATCGGGCTGATCGCGATCGACAACTTCGATGAGATCGACCGTCTGGCGGGGCTTCTCGATGTTTCCCGGTCGGCGCATGCGCCGACCGGCCAGACCGTGCATGCACGGTCTGGGACAACGCCGCATGCGGCGTTGTCTTCCCCGATGGGGAAAATGACAGACGACCCGCGTCAGGGAGTGCTGATCCGCGCAACCCCCGACGTGCGCGGCGACACCCACGAGAAGATCTCCACCGGACAGGCCAATTCGAAGTTCGGGTTCTCGATGGTCGACGTGCCCGCTGCGATCGAGCGGGTTCGGGGGGTCGCCGGGCTGCGCCTTGAGGGAGTGCACGCGCACATCGGCTCCCAGCTGCTGGAGCTGGACCCGTTCCGCCGCGAGGCGGCCGCGCTTGCCGCGCTCGGCAGTTTTCCCACGTGGGATCTCGGCGGTGGGCTGGGGGTTGCCTATACCGAGGATGTCCGCCCGCCGGAGATCGAGGAATGGGTCGGCGCGCTGCTCGCCGCCGCGCACGACGCCGGCATCGGCGCGGACACGCGCGTGCTGGTCGAGCCGGGGCGTGCGCTCACCGCCAACGCGGGCGTCACGCTCTACACGGTGGAGAGCGTCAAGCGCAACGTGTCCACCTGGGTCGCGGTGGACGGTGGGATGTCTGACAACCTGCGTCCGATGCTCTACGGCGCGACCTACGAAGCCCATGTGGCCGATCGCTTCGGCGCGGACGGCCAGGGAGGCGCGGGCAGTGAGGGCGGCGCTGGCGGCGGCGTCACGCGCTGCGTGCTCGCCGGCAAGCACTGCGAGTCCGGCGATGTGATCGTGCGCGACGCCGCGCTCGACGATCCGCGCCCGGGCGACGTGATCGTCACGCCCGCGACCGGCGCCTACGGGTTTGCGATGGCCAGCAACTACAACGGCGTGCCGCGCCCACCGGTGGTGTTCTGCCGGGAGGGCAACGCGCGCGTGGTCGTGCGGCGCGAGCGCTTTGAGGATCTGACGGCGCGCGATGTCCTCTGAACGTCCCGCAACAGCTCCCGAGCGACCCGCCGCCTCCCCCGAGCGCGCTGCCGGTGCCTCCGGGCAATTCAACGTCGGCCTGCTGGGCTTTGGCACCGTTGGCTCGGCCTTCGCCACGCTGCTTACCGAGCGTGCCGCGCACATCGAGGCTCTCACCGGACGTCTCCCCGTGCTGGGCGAGCCGCTCACCACCAGCAAAGGGAACTTCTCCCAGATCCTCGAGTCCTCGGAGTTGATCGTCGAGCTGATCGGCGGGATCGCGCCCGCGCGCGAGTATGTGCTCACCGCGCTTCGTGCCGGCAAGCATGTCGTTACCGCCAACAAGCAACTGCTCTCCCAGCACGGCGAGGAGCTTTTTGAGGCCGCGCGTGCGGGAGGGGCGCAACTGCGCTTCGAGGCCGCCGTGGCGGGTGTCGTCCCCGTCATCCGCGTGCTGTCCGAGTCGCTCGCCGGAGCGCACGTCGAACGCATCCACGGGATCGTCAACGGCACCACCAACTTCATCCTCAGCGAGATGACACACGGCTCCAGTTACGAGCAGGCGCTCGCCGAGGCCCAACGCCAGGGCTACGCCGAGGCGGACCCCAGCGATGATGTCAGTGGGCGCGACGCGGCAGCCAAGATGGCGATCCTCGCGCGTCTCGCGTTCGGCACTCCCGTGCACATCGACCAAGTGCCCTACGAGGGGATCGAGCAGCTCCAAACCGACGATCTGCAGTACGCGCGTGAGCTCGGGCTCGGCTTGAAGCTGATCGGAACCGCCGAGCGGCGCGACGGCGGTATCTCGGTACGCGTGCACCCCGCGTTCCTCTACTCCGGCCATCCGCTCGCTTCTGTCAACGGCCCCTTCAATGCGGTCACGGTCGAGTCCGACGCGATCACCGAGATCACGATGTCCGGTCCCGGCGCCGGCGGGCGCCAGACCGCGAGCGCCGTGCTCGGCGACCTCGTCAGCGCGATGCTCCCACTGGGCGCCCCCTCCGCGCCGCTCGATCCGTTGCCCCTGGTGCAGGACGTGCAGAGCGGCTTCTACATCCACATGGAGGTCGCCGACACGCCTGGCACGCTGGCCTCGATCGCACAGCTGCTCGGCGAGCAGGGCGCCTCCATCAAGTCCGTCGCCCAGCACGGTCTGGGCGAGCACGCGCGTCTGGTGATGGTCATTCACCCACTTGCCGAGTCGCGCTTGCGCGAGGCGCTGAAACGCATCGCGGCGCTCGACTTCCTACGCTCAACACCCCGCGCCATACGCGTAATAGAAGAGGAGTTCATGTGAGCAAGACAATCACCTCTATGGGCAAGAGTCACGTGCCGCTGATCGAGCGCTATCGCGACCGCCTGCCGTTTGCGGAGGGAGACCCGATCGTCAGCCTCCAGGAGGGCTCCACGCCGCTGCTGCGCGCGCCCGTGCTCTCGGAGATGGTGGGCGCCACCGTGCGCCTCAAGCTCGAGGGCGCCAATCCCACCGGGTCCTTCAAGGACCGCGGCATGACCTGCGCGGTCTCAGCGGCCGTGCGCGATGGCGCGAAGGCCGTGATCTGCGCCTCCACCGGCAACACCGCCGGCAGCGCCGCCGCCTATGCCGCCCGCGCGGGCATCACCTGCGCGGTGATCGTTCCCGAGGGAAAGATCGCCGAAGGCAAGATGGCCCAGACCCTGATGCACGGCGCGCGCGTGATCTCGCTCGCGGGCAACTTCGACCAGGCGCTCGCGCTCGTGCGCGAGCTGGTCGCCAAGGATCCGATCGTGCTCGTCAACTCCGTCAACGAATTCCGCATCGAAGGCCAGAAGACCGCGGCGTTCGAGATTCACGAGGACCTCGACGGGCGGCTCGACGTGCTCTGCATCCCTGTCGGCAACGCCGGCAACATCACCTCCTACTGGCGCGGTTTCCGCGAGATGGGGGCGGCGCCGCGGCTGTTCGGCTTCCAGGCCGAGGGCGCTTCGCCGCTGGTGCGCGGCGAGGCGTTCGAGCACCCCGAAACCGTGGCCTCGGCCATCCGCATCGGCCACCCGGTGCGAGGCGACGACGCGCTCCTCGCCGTGAGTGAGTCCGGTGGCGCGATCCGCGCGGTCTCAGACCACGAGATCCTCGCCGCCTACCGCCTGCTCGCCTCCAAGGAAGGCATGTTCTGCGAGCCCGCCTCGGCGGCGTCGGTCGCCGGCCTGCTCAAGTACGGCGCCGACGGCGCCGAGCAGGTCGTGTGCGTGCTCACCGGCCGCGGCATCAAGGACCCGCAGACCGCGATCGAACACAACGGCGGTGCCGTGATCCTATGCCAGCCCGACATCGGTGCCGTCGAAGAGGCGGTCTTGGGTTGATTCGCAGGCGGGTCGTGCGCGTGCCCGCGTCCTCGGCCAATCTCGGCCCCGGCTTTGACTGCTTCGCGGCGGCTCTCGGCCTGCATCTCGAGCTGGAAGTCTCAGAGACCGGGAGCTTTGCCGTGGAGACTGACCTGGATGTGCCGCTCGGCCGCGAAAACCTGTGCGTGAGGGCATTCGAGAGCCTGCACAGCGCTGATGACTTCACATTTCGGATCGGTTCGCAGGTCCCGCTCACAGGGGGACTCGGGTCAAGCGCGTCGGCGATCGTCGCGGGTCTACTCGCGGCCGACCATCTGTTCGAGCTCGACATCGACCCGCTCGCCTGCGCCACCGCGATCGAGGGTCATCCCGACAACGTCGCGGCCGCGCTTCACGGCGGCTTTGTCATCTGCGCGGACGGGGGCGCGGTGCGCTTCGATCCGCCCACAGGACTGGAGGCGCTCGCGATCGTGCCCGAGCATGCGGTGCGCACCAGCGAGGCGCGCGACGCACTGCCGGCACAAGTCCCGATCGAGCAGGCGGTGTTCAACGTGGCCCACGGCGCGCTGCTCACGCTCGGGCTAGCGCGCGGCGACTGGGATCTGGTGGCACGTGGATTGGTCGACCAGCTGCATCAAGAGCGCCGCTCGCACCTGTTCCCCCGCTCCTACGCCCTGGCTCTAAGGGCACGCGAATTGGGGGCGCTCGGGGCAACCATCTCAGGAGCAGGACCCACGGTGCTGATGTGGTGCTTCTACGAGCAGACAGGTGCGGTTGTTGAGGCGCTGCGCTCGGAGATCGAGGGCTGGGCAACGCTCTTGCGGGCCCCATTTGAGGCGCAGGGCGCATATGTGGGAGAGTTGTAGGCTCGATCATGGCCACGCATTCAGATTCAGATCGACCTTCCGGCGAACAAGCCGCTGCCGAGGTTCCCAGCATGGAAATGTTGCGCGGCGCGATCGGCGACCCCGCCTACGACGACGGATACTTCCCCCGCGGCCGCTCGCTGCTGCGCATGGTCCACGAAGAGAAGGCCGTCGGGCTCATGTACGGGCAGCGCGCGCTGTGCGTCGGTGCGGTCAAGCCGCTCAACTATGTCGGCACGAGCGAGCACACCCACAACAAGCGCACACCGTTCAGGCGGATCACGCACACCGGCGGCATGTTCGAGGCCGTATTCTTCGGCAGCCGTGCGCGCGCCGACCGGGTGCTCGCGGCCGTCGACGTCATGCACGAGCGCGTCGTCGGGGAGCTGCCATGCGACGCCGGGCCCCACTATCCGGCCGGCACGCCCTATTCGGCGTTCGATCCCGAGTTGATGCTGTGGACCGTTGCCGTCATGGCCGACTCGGCCGTGTGGTTCTACGAGCGGCTCGTGCGCCCGCTCACAGACGATCAGCGCGAAGCACTATGGCAGGACTATCTGCTTTTCGGCGAGCTGTTCAAGATGCCGCGCGAGGGCGCGCCCGGCACCTATCGCGAGTTTCGCGATTGGTATGAGACTCAGCTTGCCGGCCCCGATCTGCACCTGACCGAGGAGGCCCGCTACATAGGTTACGCCTCGGCCTTCGAGATCCCAATGCCCGCCAGCCGCCAGTTAGGCAAGCGCCTCCACGACCTTGCAATGCTCGCCTCTCTGCCCGAGCGTGTGCGCGAACTGTACGGGCTGAGCTACAGCAAGGCGCAGGCCAGTGCCTGTGCCGCGGTGCTCTCCGGTGGGCGTCTGCTGCGCCTACTGGCGCCACGCTCGCTCACTCACGGGTCGTGCATCCCCGAGTTCGAAATGGTCGCCGCGACCGAGCGGCGACGGATCGAACAGGGACAGCCCACCCCGCAACTGGCCTAACGCAGCTTCGCCAGCCGCTCGCGGGCGCTGGCCATGCCCGGTAGGCGCTCGAGCACTTCCTCGGCAACGGCCACGTAGTCGGCACCGAGGTCGGGGCGATGGTCGAGGATCGACACGGCCCGCTCCGCCGACTCCGCATACGCGATCGATCCGCGCACCACCGTGTCAAACAGCTTCTCGCCAAAACGCTCCCGCAGCGACATCTTCGCCTCACGCGAATGCACGGTGCGCATATCTGCAAGGTTCAGCAGCACACCCAATAGCTCCAGCTCGTCGTTGAGGCTGTCGCGCGCGATCTCGATTACCTCCATCGCCTGCTCTACGCCCTGTAGCGCGAAATACTGGGCCTCGGCCGTCACCAGCGCATAGTCGGCGGCAACGAGCGCATTCACGGTCAGCAGACCCAGCGAGGGCGGACAGTCCACCAGCACGATGTCCCACTCCTCGCCCAGTCCGGCAAGCGCCCGTCGCAACGTCATCTCGCGACCGATCTTGCCGCCCAGCATCAGCTCGCACTCAGCCAGATTCAAGCTCGCCGGAATCACCTGGTCGTGGATCGCCTCAGTCGCCGTGGCACTGCCTGCCAGCACATCGGCGATCGTCGGCTCGCTCTCGGGTGGCAGGTCGAAATAGTCAGACAGGTTGCCTTGCGGGTCGAGATCCACCGCCAGCGTTCTCACGTCCACCCGTCTCAGAACGTCGGCAAGGGTGCGCACCGTGGTGGTCTTGCCAGTGCCGCCCTTCTGCGAGAGCACAGCGATCGTCTGGGGCATGGCGGCGATATTAGGTGGAACCCCGCTCACCCGTCGTGTGGTGGCGGCGCTCTCAGCTGAGTGTCTGGGCCCGCTCGGGGTCAGACTGGCCCGCCCGCTTGGCGGTTGTGCTTACGAATATCAGGCGATAGCGACCCACAAGGATCTCGTCGCCATCGTTGAGCGTTCTCCACTCCACGCGCTCGCCGTTGACGAACACACCGTTGAGGCTGCGGTCGTCGAGCACTCTCACGCCATCCGGCTGGCGCACCACGAGCGCGTGGCGTCGCGAGACGGTCGGGTCGTCGAACCTCACGTCGGCCGCGAGGCTGCGTCCGATGCGCGTCCACTCTCGTGTCAGCGCCACCACCTTGGTCTCCTCGCCGTCCTCGTACAGCACATACTCACCCGGCTCCAGCAGCTCTTCCCGTGCTCTGCTGATCCACTCCCGGCTCTCACGCGAGTCAGGCTGCACTCGGGCTGCCGTTGTGTGGGGAGCGGCGTTGAACAGCGATGCCCGCACAAAGTCGCGGTTGCCGCACTCGGGGCAGTCGCGCAGTGCGTCCAGCGAGGTCAGCGTCAGCACATACCCGCATCTTTGGCAGCGCCATGACCCTGTGCCGGCCATTGTTCCCGATGTAAGCGACTCCATGCTGCTCCTCCCGTAGTTCTCATTCCCGAGGGATCGGGAATCCTCTGCAGGGTGGAATCTCGTGGCAATCATAACGAGCGTGTCAAACTAGCTTGGATTAGTAGGATGAAGTGTCTGGGCCGACGAAAGACTGCCCCGCACCTGGGAGACAGCGGGCTTCGATCTAGGAGAATGGGGCACCTTCGACCGGCTATTTGCGAGACTACCCCAGGGTATCGCCGCGCAAACGGGTTGGTGCGAAAGATCAGTGAAGATTCGCGCGCGAATCGCGCAGGAGCTCGCCCCAGGTTGGCGAAACTAGCGCCATGGCCGCGCCCCATGGAGATGTCGAGCAACTCGAGCGCCACCTGCTGGTACGGGGTGTAGGCTCGCTCACGGCCGATCGTCACCGCTGCATCGACTGTGAGCGCACCCCGCTTGTGGGGGAGCGCATCCATGTGTATGAGCGCTGCACGGGCATCGTGTGCGAGCTGTGCAGCCAGTTGCGCCGCGGCGTGCCGCTAGGGAGCGAGATCGTGCGCCATAGCGAGCTCGGCCACACCGTGCGTCTCACCGCCCGCGCCGCGTAGGCCCACTTGCCCGCCGCGTAGTCCGGCTCGCCCGCGCTATCCCTCCCGCGGGATCATTAGACTGCCGGGCCGTGGACCCCGTCACCGTCTCGATCGTCATCAGCGCTCCGCGCGAGCAGGTGTTCGACTACCTGCAGGACATCGCCAACCACCCCGAGTTCACCGACCATTACCTGGTCGACTGGCATCTTACGCGCGAGGACTCGGTCGGTCGCGGTGCCGGCGCTCGCTTCCGCGTGAAGGCTCCAGCCAACCGTTTCAGCTGGGCCGACTCCACGTTTACCGAGATCTCCCGTCCCCATCGGATCGTGGAGGTCGGTCGCACCGGCAAGGCCAATCGCATCCGTACGCTCGGTGTATACGAGCTCGATCCTGCCGCAGGCGGTGCCACACGCGTGCAATTCACGCTCGAGACACAAACCTCAGTGCTGTCGGACAAGCTGCGCGACGCGATCGGCGGACGCACATGGCTGAAGCGCAAGAACACCAAGGCCCTGCGTCGCTTGCGCGCGATCCTCGAGCGGGGCGATGGCCGCGGAGAGCGCATCACCCTCGCCGGTGGCTAAACTGCCCGCTCGCATGATTCGCCTTCCCGCCAAACCTCGCTCGCTTGCCCGCTCGCGGTCGCGCGTCGGGGTACGCTCGCTGGGCAAGCTCACTCTGCTTGGCCTGCTGGTGGTGCTCGCGCTGGCGCTCAGCGCCTGTTCGGATGACTCGCACACGCGCGTCACGACCGGCACGTATGCCGGCGAGTCCGGCCAAAACGCGCCCTACCTGAACGTCGGTCCGCTGATCTATGAGGTTCAGCTCTCGCGGCAGCTGAATCCCTACGACACCGAAGACGCCTCCTATCTGGCCGATCTCACGCCCGCGCAGGCCAAGCTCGAGCCAGGCGAAGAGTGGTTCGCGGTGTTTCTGCAGGTCTACAACGAAACGTCGAAGTCTCATCTGGCCGCTACCAACATCTCGATCAGCGACACCCAGGAAAACGTCTATATCCCGATCGTTCCCCCGCTGACCAATGAATTTGCCTATCGAGCCGGTTTGGTGCCTCCGAAAGGCCGCATCCCCGCACTTGACACGGTCGCCTCCAGCGGGCCCACCCAGGGCGCCGTCCTGCTCTTCAAGATCAAGGTCGTCTCGCTCGACAACCGTCCGATCGAGATCAAGATCGTCGATCCCGCCAACCCGACTCAAACCGCCTCAGCCGAGCTCGACGTCTAGGTGTAGGTCCCGGGTAGGACCCAGGACTGCTAACCCAGCGCCGTTTCGATCACCTGGCGGGCGACTGGCGCCGCCGTTTCGCCGCCCGCGCCGTCTTTCACGAGCAGCACTCCAACCGCGATGCGCGGGTGCAGCGCAGGGGCGAACGCGGCGAACCACGCGTCCGTGTTCTGGGGGTCCGTGGGTCCCGTGCTGCAGTCTTCTGTGCTCTGCTTGGATTCCGCGGCTTCTTCCGTCCCGGATTCTGTGCCCCCACCTGATTCCGAGCCGGACACTTCGCCTGCGGCCTTTTCGCTCTTGCCCGCACAGCGTGGTATGCCAAGTTCCGCGGTGCCCGTCTTGCCCGCCACCGTTACCCCCGGGATCGCCGCGGCGGTGCCGGTGCCTTCGCGCACCACACCAATCATCAGTCGTCGCACCGTGCGCGCGGTGGCGGCACTCATCGCGCGCGGCCGCGGGGCAGCTGGCGTGGCTTGGAAGGTGGCGCTCGGTCGCAGACCGCCATCGGCGACCGTGGACGCCACTGTCACCATCTCAAGTGGACTGGCCAAGACCTTGCCCTGTCCGATTGCGGTCGAGCCGAGCTCCAGTTCCCCTTGGATCTGGGTGGCGGGGGGGAGCGTGCTTTCCGCCGCGCCCGCGACGCCCGGCTCGTGGTTGAAGCCAAGGCGTTCGGCGGTAGCCACCAGCCGCGCGGCTCCCACCTTCACTCCAAGAGGGGCAAACACCGAGTTGCACGACACCGCAAACGCCAGCGCAAGGCTTCCTCCACAATCCTCGCCGTTTGCGTTTTCGAGCGTCACGCCGTCAAGCGTGGCTGACGTCGCGTAGGGAAACACAGTGTGCTCATCGGCCACTTTGCTTTCCAGCACGGCCGTCACTGTCACCATCTTGAACGTCGATCCGGGCGGCTGCAGGCTGTCGACGCCAATGCCGGCCACCGCCAGGATCTGACCGTTCGCGGGGTCGATCGCCACGATTCCGCCCAGCTGTCCGCCGAGCGCCGTCGCAGCCGCCTGTTGCAGCGAGGGGGAGATGGTCGTGCGCACCGCTGGACTGGGCTTTGCCACGACGCTGGCGAGCACACGTGCGCCCGCCAGCAGCTCGCCGCCAGGTGACCCACGCAAACGGCTGTCAAGCGCCAGCTCGAGTCCGCTTGTGCCAACGATCGCGCCGGCAGGCACGCCTTCGGCTTCCAGTTCGTCGAGCCTCGATGACGGGATCGCGCCGACTTCGCCCACGACCGCATCGGCGGCCGTCCCCAGCGGCGATGCGCGCGTTCCAGCGCTGCTTGCCGGACCCGCGGCAAGTATCGATCCATCGCGGGCAAGCAACGCGGCGCGAGGCGGCAGCGCTGTACGCCTACTCAGCTGCTCGCCGGGGCGCAAACCCGGAAACACAAGCGCTCCCGACCAGGCCACGTGCGATCCCCCCGATTCGTTGCGGACTGGCACGCGGAAGCTCTCTGTGAGCGTTCCAAACAACCGCGTACGCACGTGCACCGGCACCACGATCATGCCGTCGCTTTCGGTGTGCGTGCCGCCCGTGACAGCCATGCTCATGGTGGTCGCCGTTCGCGCGGCTGCGCGGTAGTCGGCCGCAAACACGTTCGCGGAAGTCGCGAGCTGGGCGCCACGGTCGACATCCTCATACATCGTCACATAGTCGTTACGTGTCCACGCACGAACAAACTGCTCGGCGACGGTCTGCTGGGCCGAGCCCGAGTGATCGGCGCCAACTATGGCCCCAACCACAAACGTGATCGCCGCCAGAGCGATCACGGGTATGGCTCGCCGTGCGCGACGCCGACGATAGTGGGAGGTGTTCACAGGCTGGGACGGTAGAACATGAGCAGTGACACAACTCGACTGGATCATTGTCGTGTTCGCCGCCCTGCTTGCGATCTTTGGTTTCAGGCGAGGCTTCATCGTCGCGGCGCTTTCCTTCGGAGGGTTCGCCATTGGTGCATTCCTCGGAACACGGTTGGGTCCTCTACTGCTATCGCACGGATCCTCATCCGAGTATGCGCCCGCGTTCGGCTTGATCGGCGCGCTGTTCGCCGGCGCGATCCTCGCCACCGGCTTCGAGGGCATCGGGCTGAGAATCCGGCGTGTACTCGTACTGCCAGGCCTCGGCCTCCTCGACGGCCTGCTTGGCGCGCTACTTAGCGCCGCACTCGGACTGGCGATCGCGTGGATACTCGCGGCGGTGGTTTTGCAAGCCACCCCCACCACTCGACTGCGCGCCGACATCGAGCGCTCGGAGATACTGCGCGAGCTCAACCGGCTACTGCCTCCCAGCGGGCCGATTCTTGGCGTACTTGCGAGCCTCGACCCGTTGCCTCAGGTTGCCGGCCCGCTTCCCAGTGTCGCTCCACCGTCGGCGCTGATCGCACACGACCCGGGCGTGCGCGCGGCCTCACACAGCGTCGTGCGAGTGCTCGGCACCGCCTGTGGTCTTGAGATCGAGGGCTCGGGGTGGGTTGCGGACCCCGGCGTGGTGGTCACCAACGCGCATGTCGTCGCGGGCGAGCAGAATACGACCGTCGAGATCGAAGGTCGCGAACCGGCACTGTCCGCCTATGCGATCGCGTTCAACCCCAACGTCGATATCGCGATCCTGCGTGTCCCGGGGCTCGATCTCCCATCGCTGACGCTCGCCAGCAATCCGCCTGCCGGCAGCGCCGGCGCGATTCTCGGCTATCCCGAGAATGGGCCCTTCCAAGCGCTGCCAGGACGCATCGGCACCACGCAAACGATCATCACCGACAACGCCTACGGACAGGGGCCCGTCTCGCGATTGCTCACGCCTTTGCGCGGACTCGTGCGTCCAGGAAACTCCGGCGGGCCGGTTGTGAGCAACGAAGGGCGTGTGCTCACCACCGTGTTCGCCAGTACCACCAGCGGTGGTCCCGCGGGCGGCTATGGAGTTGCAAACGCCACCGTCGCCCAGGCGCTCGCGGGGGCGGGACAGATGGTTGGCACGGGGGAATGCAGCCCGGGGTGATCGGGTAGTCCGGAGGGATCAGGCTGTAGACGGGCGCGTTCGCGCACGCGGACGGGCGGGCTTCTTGGCGGCGCTGGGCTGCGTGGCGGGGTTGAGCTCGACCTGCTCGGGGTCCGCGGCTCGCGTCGTGGTGGGCGTGGCTTCCCGGCGTTCGCGGGCGGCGGTCTGCTTACGCTGCGCCGGCGTTTCGAGCAGCGGCTCGGCTGCCGCCAAGCGCCGCACAAGCTGTGCTCGTACACGTTCCAGCTCCTCGACACTCAACAGGCGGGGCCCCGCATGTCTGAGTTGGGTGGATGGCGCCGCTGGGATCAAGCCGGGGCGGCGGGCCTGGATCTCCGACAGCGTCTGCTCCAATGCGGCGATCTGGGCGCGCAGCTCCTGGCGGCGCTGCGCCGAGTGCGCCGCGACGTCAGCGGTTTGCTCCGAGCCGCCGGCCGGCGGCTCGGAGGTCACATACAGGGCGGCCGCCACCTCGCGTGGATCGACGCCCGTGCGGCGTGCCTGACGCGCGGCGTCGGCCGCGATCTGACCGACTGCCGAAGGTTCTGGGGCGGCGCTTGCCACAAAGGTTCCGGTGCCCTGTCGACTGTCGATCAGCCCCTCTTGCTCCAGGCGCTGGTATACGGCGCGGGCGGTGTTGGCGTTGATCCCGAGCATCTCGGCGAGCTCGCGCAAGCCGGGCAGGCGCTGCCCAGGTGCAAGGCGCCCATCGCCGATCCGTGCGCGCAGTGCCCAGGCGAGCTGAACTCCGATCGGGATCTCCCCGGCGCGGTCGATCGCGAGGTCCTCCAGGTCGAGCTGCCGGAGGGTTGTATCTGACGAGCCCGCGTCGCGATGGTCGTGTGTTGCCATGCATCCAAGATTAGACCGTCCGGGGCCAAATACACAAAGTACTAGTGAACTAGTACACTAGACCAATGAGTGGGTTGGGGCATGGGGAGGTGGCCGCTGACGCTAGCGGCGAGGCGACAGGTCAAAGGGGTGCGGATCTGCTCAGGCGGGTGCTGCTACCCGCTCGGAGCGGGCTGGAGGAAGTGGGGGACATGATGATCCTGGCGGGGCGCACGGTGGTGGCCGTCGTGAGACCTCCGTACCCCTACGGAGGAGAGTTCGTGTGGCAGTTCCTGTTGGTGCTGCGGACCTGCTGGTTGCCGCTGTTGCTCTCGACGTTCGCCATCTCATATGGCGCTCCGGGCTTGCAGGCGGCGAACTTCCTCACGGTTCTGGGCTCGCTCGATCGCCTGGGCGGGTTCTTCGTGCTGATCGTGGTGCGCGAAATTGGCCCGCTGATAACGGCGACGATGCTTGCGGGCGCCGCGGGCACCGCGATCACCGCCGATTTGGGTGCGCGCAAGATCCGCGAGGAGCTAGACGCACTGCAGGTGTTGGGTGTCGACCCCGTCAAGAACCTGGTGGTGCCGCGGTTCCTTGCGCTGATGCTCGCCACGAGCCTGTTCAGCATCTACGCCATCCTGTTCGGCATCTTCGGCGGCATCCTGGCTGCGCTTGTCCACGACCAGCCGCTCGGGCCTTTCTGGGCGACCTTCTTCAACAACACCTCGACTACCGACCTATGGGGCTCGACGCTCAAGACGGCGGTGTTCGGGGCGATCATCGCGATTATCTGCTGTTACAAGGGCATGACTGCCTCCGGAGGCGCTGAGGGAGTAGGACGCGCCGTCAACCAGGCTGTCGTCGCGTCGTTCATTGCGTTCGGGTCGTTCAACTACGTGTTCACGCAGCTATTGCTCGCGACCCACCCCACCCTGATCACGATCCGGTGAGCGAGCTTTCGACAGCCACGCGCAACTGGCTGGCCTCCACGGGAGAGATAGCCAGCTTCACCGGACGGATCGTGCGCGACGTATGGACGCTGCGCGTGTTGCGCTTCTTCGGCGAGGGAGTGCGTCAGGCGGGGTTGTTGGTCGTGTCCTCGACGGCCGTGCTGTGGATCATGGTGTTCATCATCGGGCTTGGTCCGTGCGGGATCCAGGGCGCCTACTTCGCCGAGGCCCAGGGTGCACCGGCCGTCGCGGGCGCGTTCGCGGCCTGGTGCGATCTGCGTGAGGCGATCCCCTACGCGTTCGGCTACATGATGGCGGCGAAGGTCGGTACTGGAATCGTCGCCGAGCTGGGCGCGATGCGCATCAACGATGAGATTGACGCGCTCGAAGTGATGGGCATCGATTCCATGGTGTTTCTTTGCGCCACACGCATGTTCGCGGGCTGGATCGTGCTGCCCTTCATGTACATCGCCGGAATCGGGATCGGATATCTGGCCTCATATATCGCCGTCGTCAAGCAGGTTGGCGCCGTCACTTCGGGCGGCTACCTGCTGATCTTCTGGCAATATCAGAACCCACTCGACTACCTCTACAGCGTGATCAAGGCGATGTCGATGGCCACGGCCGTCGTGCTCGTCGCCTGCTATTACGGCTACAACGCCTCGGGCGGACCCGTTGGCGTCGGCCGAGCGACGGCTAAGTCGATGGTGCTCAACCTGGTGCTCGTGACGATGATCGGGATGCTGGGCACGCAAGTATTCTGGGGCACCAGCCCCCGCACACCGATTGGGGGCTGACTGGCAAGCGGTTTGACTCACCCGCTAGGCTGGGCGCCATGTCAAAGACGCTAGTGATCGCGGAGAAGCCGTCGGTGGGGCGCGACCTCGCGCGCGTGCTGACCGGGCCATTCGCCAAGCAGGAAGGGTGGCTCGAGGGACCCGACCATGTGATCACGTGGGCGGTGGGGCATCTCGTGCAGCTCGCCGAGCCCGACGAATACGATGCCAAGTACAAGCGCTGGCGGATGCCCGACCTGCCGATCGTGCCGAAGAAGTTCAAGCTCGTGGTTCGCGACGAGCGCTCGCGCAAGCAGATGTCGGTGGTCACGGCGCAGCTCGGGCGCGAAGACGTGTCGTTGGTTGTCAACGCGTGCGATGCCGGGCGCGAGGGCGAGCTGATCTTCGCCTATCTCTACGAGAAGGCAAAAGCCACCAAGCCGGTGCAGCGACTGTGGCTGAACTCGATGACGACCGCCGCGATGAAGAACGCGTTTGAGTCGCTGCGCCCCGCCGAGGACCTGGCGCTGCTCGAGCAGGCGGCGCGCTCGCGCTCGGAGGCCGACTGGATCGTCGGTATGAACGCCACCCGCGCGGCTTCGATACGACTGAAATCCTCGTTTGACGGAGCCGTGTCACTCGGGCGCGTGCAAACGCCCACGCTCGCGATCGTCGCGCGCCGCGAGGAAGAGATCAAAGCGTTCGTGCCCGAGCCCTACTGGCTGGTGGACGCCACGTTTGACGCGGGGACTCTCGATGGAGATTTGCCCGCCTCCGCGAGGACGGGCGAGAGCGAGGATGCCAAGGGCGACGGTGCCGGCGCGCGCGTGTACGAAGGTCGCTTCCATATGGGGGCCAAGCCTCGCATCGCCACAGAGCAGGAGGCGCTCGCGATCGTCGAGGCATGCGAGGGCAAGCAGGGCACGATCACAAAGCTCGAGAAGAAGGAACAGCGCGAGCGCGCGCCGATGCTGTATGACCTCACGAGCCTTCAGCGCGACGCCAATACGCGCTATGGCTTCTCGGCGCGACGCACGCTGGCGGCGGCGCAGCGGCTGTATGAGGAGCACAAGGCGCTCACCTACCCACGCACCAACTCGCGTTATCTGACGACCGACATGGTCGAGGAGATCAAGCCGACGGCCGAGCTGGTCGGCGCCCAGAAGGAATATGCGCAGGCCGCCGCTTACGTGAGCGGCCTGGATGTACTGCCGCTGGCGCGCGTTGTCAACGACGAGAAGGTCACCGACCACCACGCGATCATCCCCACCAAGGCTCAGCACGCGGTGGACCGCATGGGCGACGACGACAAACGTGTGTACGACATGGTCGTGCGGCGCTTTCTCGCGGTGTTTCATCCTGAGGCGGTGTTCGAGAACACACGCATCGAGACCACCGTGCTGCCCGTGGGCGAGGGCGCCGGCGGCTGTGTGTTTCGCACGCGCGGCAAGCTGTTGCTGGTGCCGGGCTGGCGCGGGGTGTACGGGCAGATGCCCTCCGAGTCGAAGACCGCCGCCGAGGAAGACGAGGGCGTCGATCAGCAGCTACCGAAGCTGAACGAGGGCGAATACGCGCAGACGACCGAGATCGCAAGCGAGCGCAAGGAAACCAAGCCGCCGCGCCGCTACAGCGACGCTTCGCTGCTTGGCGCGATGGAGACGGCCGGCAAGCTCGTCGACGACGACGAGCTGCGCGAGGCGATGAAGGACTCTGGGATAGGTACGCCCGCGACGCGCGCCGCGATCATCGAGCGCTTGATCCAGGTTGGCTACATCGAACGCGAAGGGCGCGCGCTCGTCGCCACCGACAAGGGGCTCAACGTGGTCAGGCTGCTTGGTGAGCACGCCCTCACATCCCCCGACATGACAGGCCAGTGGGAGCACCGCCTCGGCAAGATCGAGCGCGGTGAGGACTCGCGCGAGAAGTTCATGGGCGACATCGCCGGGTTTGCCGAGATGACCGTCAAAGAGCTCGACGAGAAACTGAAGGACGTGCGCATCCCGCGCGCCAACCTCGGCCCGTGCCCGATCTGCGGGCACGACATCAAAGAGAATCGCAAGGGCTACTCGTGCTGGGCGCGCGACGATCCAGGGTGCGGGTTTGTGATCTGGAAGGGCAAGTCGGGCAAGCAGCTGTCGATCGCGATCGCGAAGGAGCTAATCCGCAGTGGGCACACGTCCAAGGCGGTAACTGGTTTCAAGGCGCGCAGCGGCCGTGGCTTTCGCGCGCACCTAGCCCTCAGCCAGGACGAGGAGGGCAAGTGGCGCGTGGAGTTCAACGAGCCGTGGGCACAGGAGGGCGCCAAGCCGCCGGAGTCAGAGAGCGAGACGGCCGAGGAGGGCCAGGAGGCCGTAGCCGCAAGCGCGGCCTGAGGTCGTCGGGGGTGTGCGCGAGGATGGCCTCGTGCCGATCTCGCTCATAACCGGACCCGCCAACGCCGGCAAGGCGCACGTAGTGCTCGATGCGGTCAGGAGGCATGTCGCGCATGGCGAGGAGCCGCTGCTGATCGTGCCCACGGAGATCGACCAGGCGCGCTACCGGCGCGAGCTGGCCGAGAGCGGGCTGACCCTTGGCGTGCGCGTGGAGCGCTTCGATGGCCTGCTCGCCGTCGTGGTCGCGCGCGCGAAGCTGGGCGAAGCGCGGATCGGCTCGCTCGCACGCGAGCGGATGCTGGCGCGCCTGGCCGATGCCCGCCCGGGCACCGCGAGCGCGCTCGCACGGCTCGTCGCGGAGCTCGAGATCCAGCGGGTCGCACCCGCTCGGCTGCGCGGCGCGCTGGGCAGGTTGAAGGCGGAAGCAAGCACCCACAGCGAACAGCCTGGCGAGGATCGGTCGATCGAGGCTCATCCTGGCGGCGATCGCGCCACGCTCGAGCGTTTGTGTGAGGTGTACGAGCGCTACCAGGAGGCGCTTGCGAAGATGAAACGCGCCGATCACGAGCTGCGTGCGACGAGGGCACTCGATGCGCTGCGCCGCAAGCCCGCGCTGTGGGGCTCTACGCCCGTGCTGCTGTATGGGTTTGACGACCTGACTGAGCTGCAGCTAGACGCGATCGAAACGCTCGGCGGCATCGTCGGCGCGCACGTGACCCTGTCGCTTGCCTACGAGCCCGGACGTGTCGTGTTTGCCGGGCGCGCAGCCGCCTTTCAGCGGCTCGCCCCGCTGGCCGACCCTCCCACGGCGCTCGCGCCACGCGCCGATTACTATGCCCCCGCTTCGCGCGAGGCGCTGCATCACCTGGAGCGTTCGCTGCTTGGGGCCGACGAAGCGACACGGGTTGAGCCGGGCGAGGCGGTGCGACTACTGGAGGGCGGCAGTCCGCGCGCGGAGTTGGAGCTCGTCGCGGGCCAGGTGCGGGCGTTGCTCGACGAGGGCGTCCAGGCCGAGCAGATAGCGATCGTGCATCGCGCGCCCGACGCGATCGCGGGACTGCTCGGCGAAGTGCTGGGTGACTTCGGCATCCCGTATGCCATGCGCGAGCGTGTGCCGTTCGCGCACACGGCAGTGGGACGTGGGGTGCTCGGTCTATTGCGTTGCTCGGTGAGTCGCGGTCAGACACCGCCACGCGCGTTGGATTCGAGCCCAACGGCAGACAGCGTCGCCGCACCGGTGCAAGTCGGCAGCGGTGTGCCGTATGAGGGAGAGCTGGGCGACCTGCTTGCGTGGCTGCGTGCTCCGGGCGTGCTCGAGCGCCCGGAGCTGGCCGATCGTCTGGAGGCGAGCGCTCGCCGCCAGGGCGTCTCTGGCTCAGAGCGCGCCCGCGCGTTGTGGGAGGCCGAGCACTGGCCTCTCGATCGGATCGACCATCTACGGGAAGCTGCCGCCGATGGCACACGGGCGCTGGCCGACGCGCTTGTGGTGGAGCTACAGCGGCTGTTCTACGCCCCCCGGCGCGCTGCCGCCGCGGTGCTCGACGCGGATCAGCTCGAGGACGCGCGCGCGTTGGCGACAGGTCGTCGGGCGCTCGAGCAGCTACGCGAACTGGCACGCTCGGCGCCCTGGCTTGCGCCGACTCCCGAGGAGCTGATCGACGTGCTCCAGAAGCTCGAGGTCTCAGGCGGAGAGCGGCCTGGCGTTGGGGAAGGCGGGTCCGGTCGGGTAGCCGTCGTGGATCCGCTCTCGCTGCGGGCTCGACGCGTGCGGATGGTCTATCTGTGTGGACTTCAGGAGGGCGTGTTCCCAGCGCCGGCGAGGCCCCATCCGTTGCTCGGCGAGGAGCAGCGTCGTCGCCTCGCGCATGCCTCGGGGCTCGTGCTGCGCGGCGAGCCCGACGCGCTCGCTGCCGAGCGCTACTTGCTGTATGCGCTGGTCTCGCGCCCGGAGGAGCGCCTGACGCTCAGCTGGCACACGGCAGGCGTTGACGGCACACCGCTTGCCCGCTCGCTGTTTGTGGACGATGTGTGCGATCTGTTCGAGGAGACGCTGGGCGAGCAGACGCTGCGCCGTGCCGCTGGTGCCGCCGGTTGGCCCGGTCCGGGCGTGCCGGCTGGCGCGGTTGGCGCGCGCGAGCTTGCCATGACCGCTGCCATGACGGGGAGAGCTCGCGGGGACGCCACGATCGGCGCCGCAGCTCGCACGCGGCCCTGCCCGATCGCACCCCCGCGAGAGGAGCGCGTGCTCGGCGAGCTGCGCGAACGCGCGCTGTGGTCGGCATCCTCGCTTGAGAGCTGGGCGGGCTGTCCGGTCAAGTGGTTCGTCGAGCGCTTGCTGCGCGGCGAGGACATCGATCCTGATTCCGAGCCGATCGCGCGTGGCGCTCTCGCGCATGCGGTGCTCAAGCAGACGCTGGAGCACCTGCGCGAGCGTACGGGCTCGGCGCGTCTGACGCCCGCAAGCGTGGGTCTTGCCAAGCGGCTGCTGCGTGAGGCGCTGGCCGAGCAGGAGCCCAACTATCCGCTGTCGCCCGCCCCCGAGCGCGTACCCGGCGCGCGCCGGGCACTGGCGGTCGAGCTGGAGCGCTACCTGGAGTGCGCGGCCGAGCAAGACAGCCCGCTCGAGCCTACCCACCTCGAGTTGGAGTTTGGATTCGGGGGCGAAATGAGCAGTGAGCACGTCGACGGTGGCGGAGCGCAAGGCGTACAGCAGCTGCCGCCGTTTGACCTGGGAGACGGGCTGCTGCTGCGCGGACGCATCGATCGCGTCGACGTCGGGTCAGGGGGTGAGGCTGTCGTATACGACTACAAGGGCCGCTCGGCCCCGCCCAGCGCCAGGTGGCTCGGCGATGGCGCATGGCAAGTGGCGCTCTACATGCGCGCGGTGCAGAGCCTGCTGGGATGCGTGCCCGTCGGCGGTTTCTACCAGCCGCTGGCAGGCAGAGACATCAGGCCGCGCGGGGTGCTCGACGGCGACAGCGCCATCGAGCTCGACTGCGTGCGCACCGACAGGGTCGACAGCGACTCGCTGCGTGTGTTGCTGGATGAGTGTGTGGCCGCCGCGCGAGCGGCCGCCGTGGAGGCGAGGTCGGGTGCGCTTGCGCCGCGGCCGGATACCTGTGCCTTTGGTGGCGGATGCGCATATCCCACGATCTGCCGGTGCGAGCGTTGAGAGAGCTGACCGACGAGCAGGAGCAGGCTGTCGCAAGTCGCGACGGCTCGCTGCTGCTGGCTGCCGGTGCCGGCAGCGGCAAGACCTCGGTGCTCGTCGAGCGGTTCGTGCGGGCAGTGCGCGAGGATGGCGTGGCGCCGGGACGGATCCTTGCGATCACGTTCACCGAGCGCGCCGCGGGGGAGCTTCGAGAGCGAGTCAGGGCGAGCCTGATCGAACATGGCGAGCGCGACGCGGCATGCCAGGCGGAGGCGGCGCACGTGTGCACATTCCACGGTTTCTGCGCACGATTGCTGCGCGTACACCCACTGCAGGCCGGGGTCGAGCCTGGCTTTGAGATCCTGGAGGAGAACTTCGCGGCCAGGCTGCGAACGCTCGCGTTCAGCGACGCGCTCGCCGGTTTCCTGGACGGCGAACGCGCCGAGGCGGTCGATCTCGTGGCGGCCTACGGCGCCGATCCGCTACGCAGGATGGTGCTAGGCGCCCACTCGCAGCTACGTAGCCAGGGCCAGGACAAGCCGCGTTTGCCGGCCGTGCACCTTGCTCGTGCTGTAGACGAGCTCCCCGAGGCGGTCACACAAGTAGAGGCGGGGGTTCGGCGCGACGAGCAAGCGGTGCGGTCGTGCTCGCTGATCGGAGAGTTGCTCGAGCGCTTTGACGCTGCCTACGCACAGCGCAAGCACGCACGCGCGGCGCTCGACTTCGACGACCTCGAGCTGGACGCGCGCGAGCTGCTCAAGCACCGTCCGGACGTTCGTGCGGCATGGGCCGAGCGCTTTCAGCTGCTGATGGTGGACGAGTTTCAGGACTCCAATCCGCGCCAGCTCGAGATCCTCGCCGCGCTGGACCGCGACAATCTGTTCACCGTCGGCGATCAGCTGCAGTCGATCTACAGCTTCCGCCACGCCGACGTCGGTCTATTCCGCGAGCGTCACGCGCGCCTCTCAGAGCGGGGCGCGAGTCTCGCGCTGACGCGCAACTTCCGCAGCCGCCCGGCGATACTCACGGCCGTGGAGCGAATCTTCGCTGAGCGCATGGGCAAGCGCTTCACGGCGTTGACTGCCACTCGAGCCGAGGGGGATCCCGGGTCACAGCGCCGTCCACAAGAGGGCGACGCTGTGATCGAGTTGCCAGTCGGTGGGCACGCGGAGCCGATCGTCGAGTTGTTGTTGACCGACAAGCGCGGGTGGGAGAGCACGCCGCCCGGCGCTATGGCGTTTGGCTATGGGGGGCTTGACGATCTACCCGGCTCGACCCCATGGCGTCGAGCCGAAGCGTGCCTGCTCGCCGCCCGGGTGGCAGAGTTGATTGCAAGTGGGCAGGCGCGAGCGGGGGAGATCGTGGTGCTACTGCGCTCGCTCGGAGACCTACCGGTTTACGAGGCGGCGTTGCGCGCGCACGACCTGCCGACGCTCGCGGGGGTGGGAGGCTTCTGGGGCCACCAGCAGGTCGGCGATTTGCTTGCGTGGCTGAAGGCGCTTGCCAACCCGCTTGACGAGCTGGCGCTCTACTCCGCACTCGCCTCGCCGCTGGTTGGCATCTCAAGCGACGGATTGGCGCTAATCGCAAGTGGCGCACGCGCGCAAAGGGGCGGCGTGTGGCACTCGATCGAGCGTGCGTTCGCCGAGCGGAGGGCCGAGCGGGGGGAGCTCAACGGCGGACTCGCGGGACGTGAGCCGGCTACAGACGCGATCGACCTGCGCGATGCGCTCCCGGAGGCCGATCGGGAGCGGCTGGGCTCCTTTTGCGAGCTATTCGCCGCCGAGCGCGCCACGATGGCCATGCACCCGATCGCCGAGCTGTTGCGGCGGGTTGTGGCGGCAACTGGCTATGACTCGCACGTGCTATCGCTCGACTGGGGCGAGCGACGGCTCGCCAACGTCCACAAGCTCGTGAGCATGGCGCGGCGCTTCGAGGCGGGCGAGGGACGCGATCTGCGCGGCTTCCTTGACCATGTCGCGCACGCCGAAATAGGACGCGAGGCCGATGCGCCAGCCGGGAACGGCGAGCTCGACGCGGTGCGTTTGATGAGCATCCATGCGGCAAAGGGCCTGGAGTTCCCGGTCGTGTGCGTTGCCGATTTGGGTCGTGAGCCGAATCTGCGGGTACCCGAGCTGCTGGTGGACGGTGCTGGTGGGCGTGTCGGGTTGCGGTTGCTCTCGCTCGCGGATCCGGAGCCCAGGCCCGCGCTTGACTACGAGGAGCTGCGCGAGGCCCGCAGGGCCGCCCAGGAAGAGGAGGAGGATCGCGTCCTGTATGTGGCCTGCACCCGCGCCGAGGATCGTCTGCTGCTCAGCGGCGCGGTTGCGTTCGAGCGCTGGCCTGAACCGAAGCCGGGAGTGGCGCCGATCGCGTGGCTGGCGCCCGCGCTCGTGGGCGACGCGCCGAAGCTGGCCGCATCCGAGCAGCGCCCCATGGGCGAGCTCACGATCGACGCCGGCGGCGGGCTGTTGGTGGGCTGCGTCTTCAGCGTCGCGCCGGCCGGCAAGGACGCTTGCCCTGATCAGGCCCGCAAGCCTCTGGAGAAGGTCGGCGGGCAGGCGGCCTCTTTGGCGGCGCCACGAGAGCCGGGATCGGCTCGGGTCGAGGCAGTCGCCGCCCCGGCGAGGGTGACAGGCAAGGGCGGCTCGCGGGCGGGGGAGGACTGGGGGATGCTGGTTCCGCGCTCGACGGGGCCGGAGACCCAGCCGATGTCCGACCTTGACGCGACCGTGAGCTACACCTCGCTGACCGAGCTCGAGCGGTGCGGCTATCGCTACTACCTGGAAAGGGTCCTGAGACTTCCGGAGAATCAAGCGGCGGCCCGTACCGGGCGGTCTGGTCGCGAGGAGGCCGGGATCGAGGCGCGCGTGCGCGGGACGATCGTTCACATGCTGCTCGAGTCAGTCGATTTTGTGCGCCCACGCATGCCTTCCGAGCGAGACGTGGCTCTGATCGCCAGACGGATCGGAGCGAGCGTGAGCCCCGCCGAGCGCGAGGAGATCGCGGCGTTGATCGGCGGGGCGCTTGAGTCCGTGCCGGCGCTGGAGCTTCGCTCGATGAGCCATGCCCGCGGCGAGCATCCGTTCAGCTTCTCCCTGGGAGCCGAGGAGCCGCTTGTGACGGGCGTGCTGGATCTGATCGTCGAGCGACCCGACGGCACGATCACGATCGTCGACTACAAGAGCGATCGTCTTAGCGATGGAGAGGACCTGGAGCGGCTCGTGTTGCGCGATTATGGCTTTCAGCGGCTGTTGTATGCGCTTGCCGCGATCGAAAGCGGCGCGCATGAGGTTCAGGTGGCCCACTGGTTCTTGGAACGTCCGGGGGAGTGGGTCTCGGCTCGGTTTGTCTCAGGTCAACGAGATCGCTTGCGCGAGCAGTTGCTGGGGCGCATCGCACGCGCACGTGCCAGAGGGTTCGCCGTCACAGATGCACCGCATCGCGGAATCTGCCTCACATGCCCCGGGCGCGGCGGTCTGTGCTCGTGGGGGGAAACCCGCACGATGAGTGCGCGGTCCGCCACATTGGAATCTGGTGAAATAGAGGGTAGTCTCAACGTTTGAATCGCTTGTCTTCGCAATCAGGTGTGGGCAACGAGGCAAAGGAGGAGCTGATGGCGACGGCGACCGGCAGATCGGCAGTGGCGATAGTCACACAGGCGCCGTCCGGTTTGTCCGATCTAGAGTTGTTTGCTCACGCGCATACCGACGGCGACCTCCACGCACGCGAGCTGTTGATCGAGCGCTATCTGCCGCTTGCACGCCGATTGGCACGTCGCTATCAGCACACAGACGAGCCGGTAGAGGACCTCATCCAGGTCGCTTCGATTGGCCTGCTGAAGGCTGTCGATCGCTTCGATTGCTCACGCGAGGTGATGTTCTCGAGCTATGCGGTGCCAACGATCCTCGGTGAGCTCAAGCGTCATTTCCGCGATCGCACCTGGTCGGTGCGCGTTCCGCGTGATCTGCAGGAGCTCGCGCTGCGAGTCGACCAGACGGTCACGAGGCTGTCGCTCGGCCACCGTCGATCCCCCTCTGTTGGGGAGATCGCCCGGGCGGTGGAGGTATCCGAGGAACAGGTGCTGGAGGCGTTGGAGGCAATGGGCTCATATCGGGCGAGTTCGCTCGATGCCCCGCGCTCGAGTCGAGACGAGGAAACCCAGAGCATCGCCGAGACCCTTGGCAGGCACGACTACGCATTCGACCGGGCGGAGGATCGGGCGACGCTCGACTCGCTGATGACGCGCATCACCGAGCGCGAGCGCACCGTGTTGAGGCTTCGCTTTCGCGACGATCTCACTCAGGCTGAGATTGGCGAGCGGATCGGCGTCTCTCAAATGCAGGTCTCGCGCTTGATCCGCCAGGCGCTTACGCGCCTGCGCGCCGGCGTTCAGGACCCATCCCGGTAGGGGACTCATCCCGGTAGGCGCGCACGTTCTTGTGGCACGCATGTTCTTGCCGAGGTGGTCCCAAGCCTATTAGTTGACATGGTGGTTTGACAATGTTCCGTGCTGGTGTCAAGATATACCCAAATGCCAAGGGCGATGTGGATGGGGACGCTCAGCTTCGGACTGGTCAGCATGCCGGTGAAGCTGTACAGCGCGGTCACGCGCAAGACGGTCCACTTCCATCAGATCCACACGCTTGACAGCGGGCGCATCCACCAGAAGCACGTGTGCTCGATCGACGGGGAAGAGATCCCTCTCGGGGAGATCGTCAGGGGCTATGAGATAGCGCCAGACCGTTACGTGCCGGTCGAGGCGCGTGAGTTGGCGGCGCTGGAACCGCTGTTCACGCGCACAATCCAGGTCGAGGATTTCGTGGATCTGGAAGAAATCGACCCGATCTACTTCGACCATCCCTACCATCTCGTTCCGGGGCCCGGTGGCGCGCATTCCTATCGTCTGCTGCTGCGAGCGATGAGTGACACCGACAAGGTCGCGATTGGGCGCATGGTGATGCGCTCCAAAGAACGGCTCGTGGCAATTCGCCCGCGCGAGGACGCGCTGTTGATGCTCACGATGAACTACAGCGAAGAGGTCAAACCGACGATCGGCCTGCGCGAGCTGGAAGGTCCCGAGGTCGAGCTCGAGCAGCGCGAGCTCGATGTTGCACGCCGGCTCGTGGCGTCGATCGCGGAGCCGTTTGACATCGAGAGGTATCAGGACAGTTTCCGCGAGGCGGTGCTCGACCTGGTCGATCGCAAGGCGGCCGGCGAGCCGCTGTCGCTGGACGCCGAAGCCGAGCCGCCGCCGGAGTCACCCGACCTGATGAAGGCGCTCGAAGCGAGTCTCGAGCAAGTCAGCCGGAGCTAAGCGTCAGCACCAGTTGGGAGCGCTCGCCGTGCTCATCCTGCTCGGCCGAAAGGCGCTCGGCGATCCGCTCGAGCACGTTGCCCACAACGGGCAGGATCGCGTCCTGCGCAAGTGCGGCGGCGCCCTCGCTGCGCAGATCTCGCACACGCAGCTCAGCCTCGTGCTCGTCGGCCTCGACGCTGAACGTCAGCCGCCCATCGTTCGCATAGGCGGGCGCATGCGCGCACAGTGCGTCACACACCAGCAGCGCATCGTCGAGACGGTCCACCGGCCAGTCGGCCCGGGTCAGCACCATCGATACCACCCTCCACAGCACGGGACCCATGAGTGGGCCGCTTGCCACGCGCAAGCGTGTCACGTTGTCGGTCGCTCGCTCGCGCGGGTCTATCGCTTGACCGTTCACGAGCGGTCGCCGTTCATGCTTGGCTCGTTCTCGCTCAGCGCAAAGGTCATCCGCACCTCGGTGTGCTCATCGTGATCGTGACCGAGCTGCACCTGCTCGGCCAGCGCCGCGATCAGCGATAGGCCGAGGCCGAGGCCGGGACTGTCGGGCCGCGGCCTGATTCCGCGTCCCCAGTCGCGCACAAGCACCGTAAGCCGGCTGCCATCCATGCTTGCCACTACCTCCATCGGCCCGTCATGACCGTCTGGATAGGCATGAACGACCACGTTTGCGCAGGCCTCTGTCACGGCAAGGCGAACGTCTGAGAGCTTGCGCTCGGACACGGCAAACGCTTCGCCCAGGCCCCCGAGAGCGTGCCGAACTATTGCGATGTTCTCCGCTCGCGCCGTTAGCGCGAGCTCCATGTCCGGCTCCATTGCCTCTCCATGGCCGTTTGCCGTGCCGATGTTGCCTTGCAGTCTCGTCAATGATGATGCCCGCAGAGGACGGATTCCACACCTCGGACGCGCATCGGGGTATGTATCTGGGGCGCTTGCGATGCTACGCTTTCAGCTCCGCCTCAGGTGCCGACCCCCCACGCCCGCGAACGCGTCGCAGTCCCCAGGGGACGCGTCGTCAACCGGGAGCACTCACATGACTTCGCACACATTGCCATCACAGGCCGCTGGACTCTACGACCCCCGCTACGAGCATGACGCGTGCGGGGTCGGCATGGTCGCGCGGCTGGACAACCTGCCCACTCATGAGGTCGTCGTACGCGCTCTCACGGCGCTTGAGAATCTCGAGCATCGCGGCGCCTCTGGAGCGGACCCGCTGACCGGCGATGGCGCGGGGATCCTCATGCAGATGCCCGACGAGCTGCTGCGCGCTGTAGCTGGCCTCGAGCTGCCGCCGGCGGGCCGCTACGGGGTGATGATGTGCTTCCTGCCGACAGAGCGCCACGCTCGCGAGCGAGTCCAGGCGCTGCTGGAGCGGACGGTCGAGCAGGAGGACCAGCAGCTGATCGGCTGGCGCGACGTGCCGGTATGCCCAGAGCACACGGGTGCCACGGCCGCCGCCGCGCGCCCGGTCATTCGCCAGCTATTTGTCGGCGCCGAGCAAAGCGGCTTTGACCAGGAGGCGTTCGAGCGCAAGCTGTATGTGATCCGGCGCGTGGTGGAGCAAGCCGTCGCGGCCTCGCAGGATGCCGGCAGCGGCTTCTATGTCACCTCCGGTTCCTCGCGCACGCTCAACTACAAGGGGATGCTGATCAGCTATCAGCTTGCCGCTTTCTACCCAGACCTGCAGGACGAGCGCTGCAAGAGCGCGTTGGGACTGGTGCACTCGCGCTTCTCGACCAACACGTTCCCCAGCTGGGAGCTGGCGCATCCCTATCGCGTGATCTGCCACAACGGCGAGATAAACACGGTCAAGGGCAACGTCAACTGGATGCGCGCGCGTGAGTCCGAGCTCTCAAGCCTTCTGTTCGGCGAGGATCTGGCAAAGATTCTGCCGGTTGTCACTCAGGGCAACTCAGACTCGGCCACGTTTGACAACGTGCTGGAGTTGCTGATGCTCGCCGGTCGCTCGCTGCCCCACGCGGTGATGATGATGATCCCCGAGGCATTCCGCAATCGCGGCGACCTGCCTGAGGAGTTGAAGGGCTTCTACGCCTTCCATTCCTGTCTGATGGAGCCGTGGGACGGCCCCGCGTCGGTCGCGTTCACCGATGGGCGTGTGGTGGGCGCCACGCTCGATCGCAACGGCCTGCGCCCCGGGCGCTGGGTGATCACCAGGGACGGTCATGTCGTGCTCGGTTCAGAGGCCGGTCTGCTGGACGTGCCGCCGGAGGACGTTGTGCGCCTCGGACGGTTGCAGCCCGGCAAGCTGTTTCTCGTAGATCTCGAGCAGGGTCGCGTGGTCGATGACGGCGAGGTCAAGCACCGGATCGCCACGCAGAAGCCCTACGGCGAGTGGTACGTGCGCAACGCGGTGCGCTTTGCCGAGATGGAGCCATCCGAGCAGGTCACGCTCTCAGATCAGCCGTTGAAGCATCGTCAGCGCGCGTTTGGCTATACCCAGGAGGATTTGCGCGTGCTGCTGGAGCCGATGGCGCGCGAAGCGGCCGAGCCGATCGGCTCGATGGGCAACGACCTCTCCCTGGCGGTGCTCTCCGATCAGGCGCCGCCTTTGTTCTCCTACTTCAAGCAGCTGTTCGCGCAGGTCACGAACCCGCCGATCGATCCGATCCGCGAGGAAATCGTGATGAGCCTCTCCACCAGCCTCGGCAGCGAGCGCAACCTGTTCGACGAGACCCCCGAGCATGCCCACAAGCTGGAGCTCGACCAGCCGATCCTGCTCAACCGCGAGCTGGAGACGTTGCGCCACATCTCCCACGAGGTGTTCTCCTCGCGCACGATCGACATCACCTGGCCCATCGCGGAGGGCTCAGCCGGTATGGAGGGGGCGCTACAGCATGTGTGCGAACAGGCGCATGAGGCGATCGAGCAGGGCGTCAACATCATCATCCTCTCCGACCGTCTGCTTGGCCCCAGGCGGGCTCCGATTCCGTCGCTGCTGGCGGTCTCCTCGGTTCACCACCATCTCGTGCGCGAGGGCACACGCCTGCGCGCAGGGATTGTGCTGGAGTCGGGCGAGCCACGCGAGGTCCACCATTTCGCCACGCTGATCGGCTACGGCGCGAGCGCGATCAATCCGTATGTGATGCTCGAGACGCTGGACCAGCTTGTCGGCCAGGGGCGCATCGTGCGTACCGCGACGGGCGGCGATGCGCCGGTCCCACTCACGACGGTGGAGGCCGCCAACAACACGGTCAAGGCGATCGGCAAGGGCCTCTTGAAGACGATCTCAAAGATGGGCATCTCGACGATCCAGTCCTATCGCGGCGCGCAGATCTTCGAGGCGGTTGGCCTGGAGAGCGCGCTGGTCGAGCGCCACTTCACCGGTACTGCCTCGCGCATCGGTGGCGTCGGGCTGGAGGTGCTTGGGACCGAGGCACTGGAGCGTCACGCGCGTGCCGGGTGGGTGGGAAGCTCCTATCAACACGGCGAGCTTCTTCCCGTTGGCGGCGTGTACGCCTGGCGGCGCGACGGCGAGCACCACATGTGGAACCCTGAGACGATCGCGCTGGTGCAGCACGCGGTGCGCTCGGCTAATGGCGATGTTGCCGCGGCGCTTGGCGGCGACGCGCAAGCCGGCTCCGAGGTGCGCGAGAGCCCCGCTTTTCAGAAGTACCGCGAGTATGCGGTGGCGGTCAACGACGACGCTGCCCGCAAGGCCACCCTGCGTGGGCTGCTCAGGTTCGACACCGGGGCTCGCCAGCCGATCCCGCTAGAGGAGGTGGAGTCGGCGAAGGAGATCGTGCGGCGCTTCTGCACTGGGGCGATGAGCCTCGGATCGATCTCCCGCGAGGCCCATGAGACGCTCGCGATCGCGATGAACCGCCTCGGCGGGCGCTCCAACACGGGCGAGGGTGGGGAGGACCCGGCGCGCTTCATGCCCGACTCAAACGGCGACAGGCGGCGCTCGGCGATCAAGCAGGTCGCCTCCGGGCGCTTCGGCGTGACGATCCACTATCTGGTCAACGCCGATGAGCTGCAGATCAAGATGGCCCAGGGCGCGAAGCCTGGCGAGGGTGGGCAGCTGCCCGGCCACAAGGTCGACGCCTACATCGGCTCGATCCGCCACACGACTCCCGGTGTGGGCCTGATCTCCCCGCCGCCCCACCATGACATCTACTCGATCGAGGATCTCAAGCAGCTGATCTACGACTTGCGCTGCTCCAATCCGAGTGCGCAAGTGTCAGTAAAGCTCGTCTCCGAGGTGGGCGTGGGCACGGTCGCCGCCGGCGTGTCGAAGGCCAATGCCGACCGCGTGCTGATATCGGGACACGACGGTGGCACCGGCGCCTCGCCGCTGTCCTCGATCCAAGCGGCCGGCATCCCTTGGGAGATCGGTTTGGCCGAGACTCAGCAGACGCTCCTGCTCAACGACCTGCGCTCGCGCATCGTCGTGCAGACCGACGGCCAGCTGAAGACCGGGCGCGACGTGGTGATCGCGGCGATGCTGGGTGCGGATGAGATGGGCTTCTCAACGGCCCCGCTGATCGCGACGGGCTGCATCATGATGCGCGCCTGTCATCTGAACACCTGTCCGGTAGGGATCGCCACGCAGGATCCCGAGCTGCGCAAGCGCTTCAAGGGCCGCCCCGAGCACGTCGTCAACTTCTTCTTCTTCGTGGCCGAGGAAGTCCGCGAGATCCTGGCTTCGCTCGGGTTGCGCACGCTGGACGAGGCGATCGGGCGTGTCGACCTGCTGGCCGCCGAGCATGCGATCGAGCACTGGAAGGCGCGCGGAGTGGACCTCACCCACATCCTGGCTCACATCGAGCTGGCGCAAGACGCGCCGCGTCGTCGGGTCAAGGCGCCCCCGGCGGTGCTCGAGGACGCGCTGGACTGGGAGCTCGTGGAGCGCTCGCGCGCGGTCATCGAGGCCGGCGCCCTGGCTCCCGAGGAGCTTTCAGATACCGATGGACAGGTGGTGCGCACAGGCGCGATAACTCGCGAGGGCTCCAGGCGCCCGCGCGTTGAGATCGAGTTTCAGGTCCGCAACGTCAACCGCTGCGTCGGCGGAATCCTCTCGAGTCATATCGCCCGTGCGTGTGGAGCGAGGGGACTGCCGCCCGATTCGATCGTGGTGCGCTTGCGCGGCTCGGCCGGTCAGAGCTTCGGCGGATGGTTGGCGCCCGGCGTGACGTTCGAGCTGGAGGGCGACACCAACGACTACACCGGTAAGGGACTCTCCGGCGGTGTGCTCTCGGTACGCCCGCCGCGCGACATCGGGGGGGTGGGTGGTCATTTCGTCGCACAGGACAACGTGATCATCGGCAATACGGTGCTCTACGGCGCGACATCCGGGCGAGCCTTCTTCAGGGGCTTGGCGGGCGAGCGCTTCGCCGTGCGCAACTCGGGCGCATGGACGGTCGTGGAGGGCGTGGGCGATCACGGTTGCGAGTACATGACCGGTGGGCGCGTGGTCGTGCTCGGCCCCACCGGGCGCAACTTCGCCGCCGGCATGAGCGGCGGGATCGCCTATGTGCTCGACGAGCTTGGAGTGTTCCCCGCGCGCTGCAACATGGGGATGGTCGGCTTCGATGAGATATCGGCCGCGGATGCGATCGAGCTGCGCGCGATGATCGAGGAGCACGAGCAGCGCACCGACTCGCCCGTTGCGCGCGATGCGCTCGAGCGCTTCGACGCGTTGCTGGCGGCGGGTGCCTTCGTGAAGGTGATGCCACACGACTACAAGCGCGTGCTGCGTGAGTTGGCCGAGGAAGAGGCCGCGCAGTTGGCGGTCCACGCTTCAGGTAACGGCAATGTGTCCGCTCAAGCGCTTGATGCCGTGGCCGCCCAAGGCGCGTCCTCTGAACCCGAGGAGGAATCGGTCTGATGGGCAAGCTGGGCGGGTTCTTGCAAATCGAGCGCCACGGGATCGTCCATCGCGACCCGCGCGAGCGAGCCCACGACTATCGCGAGTTCCTCGTGGAGCGTCCCGTGGAGGAGCTGCGCGACCAGGGCGCGCGCTGCATGGACTGCGGTGTGCCGTTCTGCCACAACGGTTGCCCGCTGGGCAACCTGATCCCCGACTGGAACGATCTTGTCTACCGCGATCGCTGGCGGGAGGCGATCGCCCAACTGCACGCCACCAACAACTTCCCCGACTTCACCGGACGGCTGTGCCCCGCGCCGTGCGAGGCGGCCTGCGTGCTGGAGATCCGCGAGGGCGACTCGGTCACGATCAAGCAGATCGAGCAGGCGATCATCGATCGTGCCTTCAAGGAGGGCTGGGTGGGACCCGAGCCCCCAAGGCATGAGACCGGCCAGTCGGTGGCCGTCGTCGGCTCCGGTCCTGCCGGCATGGCCGCCGCCCAGCAGTTGCGCCGTATCGGTCACAGCGTGACCCTGTTCGAGCGCGACGAGGCTGCCGGTGGGCTGGTGCGCTTCGGGGTGCCCGACTTCAAGATCGAGAAGACGGTCGTGCAGCGGCGCGTGGAGCAACTGCTCGCCGAGGGCGTGGAGCTGCGCTGCGGCGTGGACGTTGGCACCGACGTGAGCGTGGGAGAGCTGCGCGAGCGCTTCGACGCGGTCGTGCTTGCAACCGGCTCGCGCGTGCCGCGCGATCTGTCGGTGCCCGGCCGCGAGTTGGGGGGGATCCACTTCGCGATGGACTACCTCTACCAGCGCAACCGCTTCGTCGCAAGCGAGTATGGCCCCGAGCCGACGGTTCCTCAGCCGCCCGCCGCTGAGCCGATTACAGCGGCCGGCAAGCACGTGGTCGTGATCGGCGGTGGCGACACCGGCGCCGACTGCGTCGGCAACTCGCTGCGCGAGGGAGCCCTGTCGATCGTGCAGTTGGAGCTGTTGCCCGAGCCGCCCGAGCGTCGCCCCGACGCGCGCACCCCGTGGCCGGAGTGGCCGCTGAAGTACAGGTTGTCCTACGCGATGGAGGAGGCGCGCACGGCGGCTGTCGGCGAGCAGGACTACTCGGTCACCACCACCAACTTCTCAGGCGACGAGCACGGCAACGTGGCGGCGCTGCACATCGCCGGCGCCGAGTTCGCACCGCCGTTTGCGCCGGTGCCCGGCAGCGAGCGCGAGCTGCCCGCCCAGCTCGTGCTGCTCGCGATGGGCTTCCTGCACCCAGAGCAGTCGCTGCTCGAGCAGCTCGGCGTGGAGAAGGACCCGCGCGGCAACGTGAAGGCGGTCAAGCCTTACACGACGTCGGTCGAGGGCGTGTTTGCCGCCGGTGACGCGCGCCGCGGGCAGTCGTTGATCGTGTGGGCGATCAACGAGGGGCGTCAGTGCGCGCGCATGGTGGATCGCTACCTGGCCGCTCGGCGCAACGGATTGGCTGAGCTGTCCCACGACGAGGGGGTGCTCGGCCACGCCGACGCCGACGAAGGCCCCGAGGGCCCGCCGCAGCACGTCGGCCCGGGCGTTCCGGCCGCGTAGCGAAGCTCCACGTGTTGGCCGCGCGGCCAACACGCGCTCGTCACCGCTAGGCTTCTCAGCGGTGAGCGAACCAACAGATAACGGGCATGTGGTGTCCGCCAATGGGAGTACCGCCGCGAGTGGGTTGCCGCGTGCGTGCGTGATCGGCGCGGGCTCCTCGGGGATCGCGGTCGTCAAGGCGCTGCTGGAACGCGGGATCCCGTTTGACTGCTTTGAGAAGTCAGACCAGGTTGGCGGCAACTGGGTGTTTGGCAATCGCAACGGCATGTCGGCCGCCTACCGCGACCTGTTCATCAACGTCTCGCGCGAGCGGATGTCCTACACGGACTATCCGATGCCGAATAGCTATCCCGACTTCCCGCACCACACGCACATCAAGGAGTACTTCGATGGCTACGTGGATCACTTCGGGTTGCGCGAGCACATCACCTTCGAAACCGGCGTGGAGCACGCGCGCAAGCGCGAGGACGGTGTGTGGGAGATCGAGCTCGAGACGGGGGAGACGCGCGAGTACGACGCGCTGCTGGTGGCCAACGGTCACCACTGGGACCCGCGCTGGCCCGAACCCGCCTTTCCCGGCTCTGAGGAGTTCGAGGGTACGCAGCTACACGCGCACTCCTACGTGGACAACTCGATCTTCGCGGGCAAGGACGTCGTCGTCCTCGGAATCGGCAATTCGGCGATGGACATCGCGGTGGAGTCCTCCTATGTGGCGGCCAATACCTATCTGGCGGCGCGCAAAGGCGCCTGGATCATCCCCAAGTACGTGTTTGGCAAGCCGGTGGATCAGCTGCCCAACAACCCGCGCATCCCGTTCGCGATCCGCCAGCGCATGATCCACCAGACGATCAAGACGCTGACCGGCCCGCCCGAGCGCTACGGGTTGCCCAAGCCCGACCACAAGTTCGGCGAGGCCCACCCGACCGTGTCAGGTCGCATCCTCGACCGCATCGCGCATGGCACGATCGCGCCGAAGCCGAACATCGCCTCGCTCGACGGCAACCGTGTGCGCTTTGTCGACGGCAGCGAGGTGCACGCCGACGTGGTCGTGTACTGCACCGGCTACAAGATCACCTTTCCGTTCTTCGAGAAGGATTTCCTCGCGGCGCCGGATAACCACATCGAGCTGTTCAGGCGCGTGTTTCACCCGGACATCGCCGGCCTGTATTTCGTCGGCCTGTTGCAACCGCTCGGCGCGATCATGCCGCTGGCCGAGGCTCAGGGCGCCTGGGTGGGCGACCACCTGCGCGGACGCTACGCGCTGCCATCCCCGGCCGAGGTTCGTGCCGATATCGCGCGGGACCAAGCGGCGATGCGCAAACGCTACATCGCCTCCAAGCGCCACACGATCCAGGTGGACTTCGACGACTACCTGTACGCGCTCGACGCCGAGCGTCGCGCCGGGATCGAGCGCGCACAGGCGCGGGGATATGCGCTGTCGGTACCGGCGCATGCGGCCGCTCCCGTCGCCTAGCGTCGCGCGGCGGGTCCTTTTATTTGGATTGCTGTTCGTTCCTGGGGTTTTCGGTTGCGATCGCCAATACAAGCGCTGATTAGCGGAGAATCAACGTCTTGTAAACAAGACAAATGACTCCCTAGCAAGACACTCGTATGGTATAGTACGCAAGCGATGGACCTCTGTCGCCCCTATAGCGCAGTGGCTCCCACAGTTGAGGGGGATGTTCTCGTCGTGCTCGCCGGTACGACGCACCCGCTGACCGGTCGGCAGGTCGCTCGTCTGGCACGGCGCGGCTCGGTGGCAGGGGTCGCGAAGGCCCTTGATCGGTTGGACCGCCAGGGCCTCGTGACGCGACTGGACGCGCCGCCGGCATCGCTGTACACGCTCAACCGTCGGCACATTGCGGCCCCTGTTGTCGAGGCGTTGGCCGGGCTGCGCGCTCAGTTTCTCAGCCGCCTGCGCGATGCTCTCTCGGCCTGGGAGATCCAACCTGTGCACGCATCGCTATTCGGGTCTGCGGCGCGTGGAGATGGAGCCCTGGACAGCGATGTGGACGTCTTCCTCGTCCGACCGGCGGTCATCGACGGTGAAGAGGCTACGTGGAGCGAGCAACTTGCGAGTCTCAGCGACCTTGTCTTCGCCTCGACCGGCAACCGCGCCGGCATTATCGACTTTGCCGAGCAGGACATCGAGCAGCTGCTCGAGGAAAGCCCACCGGTATTGGAAGAGCTTCGACGTGACGCGATCGATCTTGCCGGAGTTCCGTCGCGTGAGCTCTTGGGGCGGGCTCGGTGAGCCGCAGAGCTACAAAGGACACGCGTTCGCGCCCATGTGACGCAGCCGACGCACGCAAGCGACTCGGAGACGCAGAGAAGTATCTGGAGGTTGCGCAACTCGTCGCCACTGAGGACTCGTTCGAGGCCCACAATGTCACGGCCGGACTCGCGGTACTCGCTGGTATCGCAGCTGCCGACGCTGCCTGCTGCGGAGCGCTCAATGAAAGCTCGCGAGGCCCCGACCATCGGGAAGCGGCTGACTTCCTACGCCGGATCGCTCCCGGCGGTAGCGCCGCGGCAAATAACTTCGAGCGACTTGTGGGTCTCAAGGACAAGGCGCACTACAGCTTTCTCAACGTCTCCGGTCAGGATCGCGCGGGGGCGCTTCGTCGTGCCGGTCAGCTTGTCGACTTCGCTCGGCAGGCTCTGCAGCGCTGATCGACGATTCGTACTTGCTGCGCGACTTGATGGGCAGTGTGCGCTGATCCTGCGCGCCGTCATAGCTCCCGGAAACAGGGGGTTGACTTTTGCGCAGGCAATGGTATAAGGTGTCCATGTGGTCGCTCCGGTAGGGAGTGTCTACCAAACATAAGGTCGGGTTTTTGGGTTGGCCCCTGTGGTCGACATTTATCCGGTAAAGCAGGGCCCTTGGGAGAGGGACCGGGTCGTTTTTGAGAGGGAGTTGCATTTAGCGTGGTTTCTTTGGGGAATAACGTGCTTGAGAGTCCGTGTGCTTGTGACACGAGCGTAATAGGACGCGTCAGCGTCGCTGACGCGTCTCTCTCTCTCTCTCTCTCTCTGGCCGGGCTGGCGCTCTTGCGCTAGGTCGTATCGCCGCGGCGAGAGCCGCTGGCTTGTCGAGCGTGGAGCTCGGCATGGTTTCTCGTGTCCGGAAGGGTGCTCGTGCACTCTGGGCCGCTCTAAAGCTTTTTCTCCTGCCGTCGCGGGTTCCTATGCCTGTGGCGGCTTCATGCGTTGTGTCGAGCCCGATAGGAGGGATCTGAATGTTCTCGAGTGTGCGTAGGCATGTGACGTACGCGAACGTGGTGGTCACGTTTGCGCTGGTGTTCGCGATGAGCGGTGGGGCGTACGCCGCGAGTAAATATTTGATCACCTCGACGAAGCAGATCAGCCCGAAGGTGCTCAAGAGTCTGGTGGGGAATGCCGGTAAGGCCGGTCCGGCGGGGCCGGCCGGCCCTGCCGGGACTGCCGGTGCCACGGGCGCTCAGGGTTCCGCAGGCTCGCAGGGCAAGGAAGGCGTGCAGGGCAAGCAGGGGGAACCGGGCAAGCCCGGGGAAAACGGCAAGAACGGCACGACCGGGTTCACTGAAACGCTGCCTTCCGGGAGTACCGAGAAGGGTGACTGGACCCTCGGTGTGGAGAGTGCGTCGGTGGGGCTCATGTTGACGAGCGCCAGCTTCGATATTCCGCTCCAAAGCGCACCCACCCCGATCTACGTTCACGCGGGCGCCGTGACTCCCGAACACTGCACGGGCGACGTCAAGGAACCGGGGGCCGAACCCGGCTATCTCTGTGTCTTTGCCAATGAAGAACACGAACTCATCTCAGAAGCAGAACTGGGTTCCCCCAATCCCAAAATCTGTCCAGCCGCGTCGCCGCCGGGGGAAAACAAGAGTTGTGGCACCTTCGCGACCAGCACTGCGGCGGACGCCACCGGTTTTGGCCTGCAGGCGATTGCCAACCAGAATGGCTTCGCTATTGGCACCTGGGCAGCGACGGCGCAGTAATGCCTCGTCCCGATGAGAAAGGCACTGATATGACACATACGCAACCCTCGTTCAAGGGGTGGCCGGCCGCGAGCGCCATTCTCACCCCTCTCGGTGCCTTCCTGTGCGAGAAGGGCTGTCATAAGCGTCAAGCCGGGTCGCTTCGTGATCGTGCGACGGGTGTTCGGAGCCGTGCTGTGCGCATGGTTGCCATTGTCGCTGTGATCGTTACCGGTGCGTTTGCCATGGCCGCGTCTACCGCATCGGCGCAGGGTGGCGCCGAAATCAAATTGAACGAAGACGATGCTACCCGTGCGAGCTTCTCGGTCGCCACTGGAATCTCAATTGGAGGAGGAGAATGGAAGCTCGAATACTCCAACTCCTCCCCAACGGGCCCTTGGACGGTTGCGTCTGCTGGTAACACACAAGAAGAACGGTTCGGGACAGAAATTCGGCAACTTACTCCCGAGACTCACTACTACGCACGCTTGCTAGCTTCGGGCCAAAAAGAAGACGTGGCCGGGATTGTACACTACGAAGCGACGGTCGAATTCACGACTTCTGCGATCGACCAGCCCGCGATCTTTTCGAGGCATAATCCGACACGGTTTGAAGTTGGTGAAGGTAGTAGGCCGCTGTGTGAATATGGCGTGCCACGGCGAGGCGAAGCTTTTTGCAGTTCTGCCACTTCTTTTATCCCGCCAACGTCCGGTCCTGCCGGTTTGGCGACCGAAGTGTATGCGAATGGTGCTGACACTGCGTATATGGTGGAATATTCAACGTCCAAGAGTGCGCTTGAAAGTGGGGCGGGTATTGTGGTCTCTTCGTCGGTGGGGCTCCTGCCGGCGGCGGAAGAAAGCAAGCTCGTGGAAGCTAATATCGAAAGTCTCAGTCCCGAAACAACCTATTACGTGCGGGCTGTCGCCATCAACGAAGCTGGCGAAACAGACACGGTTCCGTTCTCGTTCACCACCGGTACCGATCACGCCGAAGTCGGTGCTTTCGAAGTCAGGTCTGCGTCTGGCGACGCGGCATATGTGCGTGGCATCGTCCGCCCTAACGGTGTTGAAACCCATTGGCGCGTTGAATACGCGACGTCCCAATCGGGTCCGTGGACGGTTGGTCCTGGAGGCACTATTCCTCAGAGTCAGTCTGTCTACACCGAAGCAGGGCTGGATGTCGAAGGCGAAGTGACGGGTTTGAGTCCGTCCACGGAGTACTACGTGCGTCTTCGTGCTGAAAACGAACCGAAGGCCGGGTCGCCCGCGGTCTCCACCTCGACGGAAATGCCAGCTTTTCGGACTTCTGGTGCGCCGAGTGCGCGGACGTTTGCGGTGCACACGATCCGCGGTGAAGAGATCCGTCTGCTTGGCTATCTGGAAGCGAATGATTCTGGTTTGAATGAGGTTCAAAGCGTGACGATCGATGGCGCGCCGAAGGGCGGGAGCTTCACGTTGACGTGGGGTGGTCGGACCGTGACTATCCCGTTCGACGCGACATATCTTGATGTTGAACACGTTCTGGACGAGATCCCGAGCTTCGCGGGTAACGTTAGCGTGATCGAAGGTCCTAGTGGTGGCCCTTATACGGTCGAATTCTACAACGGTCTCGGTAGTTCCGAGCAGCCGTTGCTTGAAGCGAATGCGTCTGGTCTGACTCCCTCTGGCAGCGTGTCCGTCGCGACGGTCAGCCAGGGTTTTGGCTATACCGTCCATTATCACTTTGAATATCTCACGCAGAAGAGTTTCGAAGAACACGAATGGGCCGCGGCTCAGAGCGGCCCCGAAACCGAATCTGGTGGCGGTAGGGTGGTGGGTATCGACCTGCCCGGCTTGCAGGCCGGCGAAACCTATCGCTACCGTCTCGCGGTAAGCAATTCGACACCTGGTAACCCCGTCGCCTATGGTGAAGGGCGCACCCTTACCGTGCCGTCTGTGCCGGTCTCGAGTCCACAGGCGCAGTGTCCTAACGAATCGTTTCGTTCTGGTCCGTCCGTCAATCTCCCGGATTGTCGCGCGTATGAGCAGGTGACACCGCACGACAAGGAAGGCGCGGTTGAGCCGTTTAACTACGGTGGTGAACTCTCGGGTCAGGGTGCCGCGATCGGTGAAGACGGCGAACATCTCTTGCTTTATGCGCCGTTTACCTTTTGGGGCCGCGCGAAGTCTGGTAGTACGGGCCCGTATCTCTTCAGTCGCGGCCAGGGTGGTTGGGCGATGACGGCGGCTACGACGCAACCGGAAGCCGGTCCCAACCAGTATACGTCTGAACTGTTCAGCCCGAATCTGACAAGTTTCGCTTTCTCCTCGGCGTGGAACACCGGCAACAGCGAGTCCGCGGGGGTGGAATTCAAGCTCGGTAGTCCGGGTGGCCCCTACGCCTCCGCGGTCTCGGTGCCGCGCAAGCAGCTCGGTCCGGTGGAAGGCGTTGGTTGGCTGGCGGCCTCCGAAGATTTCTCCAAGCTCATCCTCGGCGGCGAAGATCGCACCCTCGCGGGCCATTCCACCAAGACCGCCAATGGCCTTGACCTCTACGAATATTCGAGCTCGAGCAGTCAATTGCGCCAGGCGAACGTGACGGGCTCGGCACCCGGTGCGACGATCGGCACGTGTGGTGCCAAGATGGTCCTGGGCACGGCCGAATCATCCGACCATGAGGGCAGCACAAGCAGCAAGCACGCTGTCTCTGCCGATGGCTCGCGTGTTTTCTTCGAAGCGGTCCCCGGCTCAGACTGCTCAAAGCCCAAGCACGTGTTCGTGCGCGTGGACGGCACGGAAACGCTCGACCTCGGGCCGTACGTGTTCCTCGCGGCGAACTCTCAGGGCAGCGAGGTTCTGCTCAAGGGCGAAAGCGGCGAAATCCTGCTCTATGACACCGAAACCGCCACGACTAAGACCGTGCTGCCCTCGACCGATGAGATCTCTGGAGACTTCGTCTCTCAGGACTTCAGCACCATGTATTTCCTTTCGACTGGGCAGCTCGAACGCGACGCGCCGCCCGGCGGTGGCCTGTATCGCGAGGATCTCGCCTCGGGGACGGGTCCCAGCTTCATCGCTCCGGTGGAAGGATTTGGTTTCCCCAATGTAAGCCCTGACGGGCACTACATCTACTTCGAAGCGTCCGGGGTGGGCGCTCTGTCGGCCGGCGCAGCCACGCAGGTCTATCTCTATGACAGTGTCGAAAACGTCATCGAGTGCGTCTCCTGCGCATCCCCCTATGATCCCGAACCGAAGGGACCCGCGGTGACGCAGGCCGACTTCACGGCTCGCATCCTGACCAGGAACGAGTCGCCGGCTACGAGTGTTCTCTCTGCGGACGGCGATTACGCCTTCTTCTCCACCACCTCTGCTCTGCTGCCCAAGGACATCAACGAAGAAATCCTGATCCCCCCGTCCTTGAAAGGCGCAGAAGCAGGTACCGTTGACAGTTTCACGACAACCTCGAGTGACGTGTATGAGTGGCGCCGCGACGGTGTCGATGGGTGCGCGCACCTGCAGGGCTGTATCGGGCTGATCTCCTCCGGCGGTCCCGGTGGTCTGGTCCTGCTGCTAGGCAGTGCACACGACGGTCGCGATGTTTTCTTCACGACGCGTTCACAGTTGGGGCCCAACGACAACGATAGCGCGATCGACATCTACGACGCTCGTATCGATGGTGGCGAACCGCCGTTGCCGTCCCGGCCGGTGGAATGCGAAGGCGACGCCTGCTCGACGCCCGCCAGTCCCCCGAACGACCAGACTCCGTCGAGCCTCGCTTTCCACGGACCCGCCGGCGGCGGGCAGCCCGTGGGCAGCAGCAAACCGGTCGTGCCGGCTAAGAAGCACAAGCCAAGCAAACAGAAGCGGCGCAGAGCCCATAAGCAGAAGAAGCACAAGGTCGTCGCCCGCCACAGTCGAGCCAGCCACAAGCACGGAGGTGTCAAGTGAAGCGCCGCAACGACAGTCGAAGCGTGTGGCTCGCGGTAGTGGCGAGCGGCCTTGCCGTCCTGTTCTTGTTGGCGGCGTCCGGGTCGGCGTCCGCCAACCCTGAACTGTATCCTTTCGAAGTCCTTCCGGGCTCTTTTCACTTCAGCTCCGCGAGCGGTCGGGCCGGCGCCCACTCTGACTGGGTCACGGAATTCGACCTTGCCCACAATGCTAAGGCTGAAACGTATGGTGAAACTTATGGCGATCTGCGCAACACCGTAGTCAACCTGCCCGCCGGCTTTGACGCCGCGAACACCGCTGTTCCCACGTGCACGGACGCTCAGCTACTCGCTGGAGCGTCGATAGTGGACAGGATCCCCGACTGTCCGCCGGCCAGTGCCGTTGGCACGATCAGCCTGGATTTCGGGAACGAAAGGATCACGGTCCCGATCTATAACATGCAGGTCACGAGCTTTGGCGTGACGGCGGAGCTGGGATTCCTCATCGCTACCGACCCTGACATCCTGACGGTCAGGGTTCGCCCCGACGACACCGGTTTGACGGTCACCTCGTCCGATACGCCCTCTGTGGGCGATATTCATGACATCGTCGTGACGATCTGGGGCGTTCCCGCCTCCCACGAACACGACCTTGAACGCCAGCAGGTTTGTATCGAAGTGTTTGGTCGGGAAAAAAGAGAATGTACAAGCTGGCTGGGTGGTCCCGTGTCGGCGAATGTCCCGATCAAGCCTTTCCTTTCCAATCCCACGAGCTGCGGCTATTCCACCGCGACGATGAGCGCGGATTCGTGGGAGGAATCGGAAAACTGGAGCGAAGCTGCCGATACCAAAGTCGGGCCGATCGGGGAATGCGAACGAGTCCCGTTCAGCCCGTCGTTGGAAGCGCTGCCGAGCACGCGCTCCGCGGAATCGCCGACCGGGCTCGAAGTGGCGCTCGTGGTCCCGCAAACCTGGGAAGAGCCATCGACGCTCGCGACCGCGGATCTAAAAGACACGACGGTCATGCTGCCCCAGGGCATCACGATCAACCCCTCCGCGGGATCGGGCCTGGGTGCGTGCACACCGGCACAGTACGAATCGGAAACGTCTTCCTCGCTGTCCGGGCAAGGCTGTCCGTCAGAATCGAAGATCGGTTCGATCGAAATAGAAACCCCGCTGCTAGCGGAGAAAGTCCTGGGTGCTGTGTACGTCGCTACACCGTTTGATAATCCGTTCGATTCGCTGCTCGCACTGTATGTCGTGGCGAAGGTCCCCGATCGCGGGATCATCATCAAAGTCGCTGGACGGGTCGAACTGAACCCCGTCACCGGTCAGCTCACGACCACGTTCGATGATACGCCCCAGCAACCGTTCAGCAAGTTCACGCTCAAGTTTCGTCCGGGGGCCACGGCGCCGTTGGTGAGCCCTCCCCTGTGCGGATCCTACGCCGCGCAGGGAGCGCTGACACCGTGGTCGGCGCCAGGCGAACCGGCGATGGTGAGCAGCCCGCCCTTCGAAGTCTCCCAAGGTGTGCGCGAAGGACCGTGCCCCTCCGGTGGCGTCCCGCCGTTCAAACCACAGGTCATCTCCGGCACCCAGAACAACGACGGTGGCGCCTACAGTCCGTTCTATCTGCGGATCATCCGCGAAGACGGCGAACAGGAGCTCACGAAATTCACGACGATCCTACCCACGGGATTGACGGGCAACCTGTCCGGGATACCGTTCTGCTCAGAAGCACAGATCGAAGCGGCGCGCCAAGCAACGGGACAAGAGGAGATCAGTAACCCATCCTGTCCTGCCGCCAGTGAAATCGGCCATACGATCGTCGGTGCGGGCGTCGGGAGCGTGCTCGCGCAAACGCCTGGGAAAGTCTATTTGGCAGGTCCGTATCACGGCTCGGCCCTGTCGATAGTGTCGGTCACCAGCGCAAAGGTTGGTCCCTTCGACCTGGGGACGGTCGTGATCCGCTTCGCCTTGCGCATCAACCCGCTAACCGCTCAGGTCGAAATCGACTCGAACGGCTCCGACCCGATCCCGCACATTATCGACGGGATCGTGGTGCACGTCAAAGACATTCGTGTCTACATCGACCGTCCCAACTTCATCCTCAACCCAACCAGCTGCGCCCCGAAGACGATCACGGACACGATCACCGGTGCCGGAGCGGACTTCACCAATCCCGCCGACGCCTACCCCGTGAACGTCGGCACGCCATTCCAGGCAGCTGACTGCTCGAGCCTTGCATTCAAACCACTCTTCAAAGTCTCAACGCCAGGCAGGACGAGCCGTACCAAGGGCGCTGGCCTCGTCGTCAAGCTCTCCTATCCCAAGGGACCACTCGGATCCCAGGCGAACATCGCGAAGGTCAAGGTCGATCTGCCAAAGCAACTACCCTCACGCCTCACGACTCTGCAGAAAGCTTGTCCGGATAAAACGTTCGAAGCGAACCCCGCGCTCTGCTCGCAAGCATCGCACGTCGGAGTGGCAACAGCGATCACTCCGATACTGCCCGTCCCCCTCATGGGACCCGCGTATTTCGTAAGCCACGGCGGAGCAAAGTTCCCCGAACTTATCGTCGTGCTCCAAGGCTACGGCATCACGATCGACCTGCACGGCGAAACATTCATCAGCAAGGAGGGCATTACCAGCAGCACATTCCGCGCGGTCCCGGACCAGCCTGTCACAGCGTTCGAACTTACGCTCCCCCAAGGCCCCAACAGCGCGCTCGCTGCCAACGGGAATCTCTGCGCCAGCACGTTGAAGATGCCCACCAGCTTCGTTGCGCAAAACGGAGACACCATCGACCAGACAACACCGATCGCGGTCACGGGTTGCCCGAGGCACAAGAAGACAAACGCAAGGAAAGCAAAGACCAAGCGGAAGAAATGACATGCACATCACACAAAAGGCGCCATCAGGAGGGATTGCGCCCGACGGACTGACACCGGCACGCAGCCCCCGTTCGGGTGCAAGCGGGCTCGGTCTCGAACGCATGACCGAGATCCAGCGCGCGCGGATCCTGGCCGCGATGAGCGAGGTGGCGTGTGAGCGTGGTGCGGGCAATGTGACGGTTGCGCACGTGGTGGAGCGTGCGGGGGTCTCGCGGCGCACGTTCTACGAGCTGTTCGACGATCGCGAAGAGTGTTTGCTCGCAGCATTCGAGGAGGCTCTGCGTTGCGCGGGTGCGCGTGTGTTGCCCGCATATCGCACAGACGAACGCTGGGTGGGGCGGATCAGGGCGGCGTTGGCGGCGTTTTTGGAGTTTCTGGAGAGTGAGCCTGCGATGGGCTTGCTGCTCGTTGGTTCTCCCGGAGCGGGGGCACGGGCGTTGGAACGGCGCCGGGGGGTGCTCGCACTCGCGATCGCTGCGGTCAACGAAGGACACGAGCAGTCAAAGACGGGCACTGAGCCTCCACAGCTGACGGCAGAGGGGATCGTCGGTGGCGTGCTGTCGATCCTGCACGCGCGGTTGCTCGCCTGCGTACCTTCCATCATTGCGCTCACTCGCGACCGCGGTGTTACGTCATCTCTGGAGTCGCCTGCTGGTTCGCTGTTGGAGTTGACCGGTCCGTTGATGAGCATGATCGTGTTGCCGTATCTTGGGGCGGCCTCTGCGCGCCAGGAGCTTGAGCGTCCCGTGCCGAAGCGGTGCGCGTCAGCTCCGAGCGTCAACGGCAATCCGTTGCGCGAGTTGCGTATGCGGCTCACTTATCGCACGGTGCGTGCCCTCTGCGCGGTCGCGGCGCTGCCTGGAGGGTCAAACCGTCAGATCGCCGATGCAGCGGAGATCACAGACCAGGGGCAGATCTCAAAGCTGCTCGCGCGTCTGCACAGCCTCGGGTTGATCGAGAACACAGGCGCCGGTTCTGTGCGCGGGGCAGCCAACGCCTGGACACTCACAGCCAAGGGATGGGACGTCGAGGCCGCAATCGTTCGCGACAGCCCGCCCGCGGGCGCGCAGGGTTGAGTGCTCTGGAGTTAGTTGCGATGAATACCAGCATGGTATGCTTTTTGCATGTCGCAGATTGCGGTGCGTTTGAACGAAGGCGAATTGAAGACGCTGGATTCGGCCGTGGCCGAGGGCTCGTTCCGGACCCGCGCGGAGGCTGTCCGGGCGGGTATCCGGCTGCTTGCCAGCGCGTCGCGCGAAGCACGAGTCGCCGCCTCCTATCGCGACGCCTACGCCGTTGCGCTCACCAAGGATGAGATTCAGATGCTTGACGCCGCCGCTGCTCTGGTGGGCGACGCGTTGCCGTGATCGAACGCGGCGGGGTCTGGGACGCCGACCTTGGCCCGGCTATTCGCCCAGTTGTCGTAGTCACGCGTGAGGTGGCGATACCGGTGTTGAGTCGTCTGAATTGCGTTGCAATCACGAGCAAGGTACGCGGCCATGTCGCGGAGGTCGAGCTGACATCTGCTCATGGCGTCGAGGAACCGAGCGTCGCCAACTGCGACTGGGTCATAAACGTAGCCAAGGCTCGTCTCCTGCGACGTCGCGGCGCGCTTGACCCCATCACCCTTCGGCGCCTGAACGCGGCGCTGGTGCTGGCATTGGGGCTTGACGTATAGCCGGGGAGTCATGTGAGGCTTGGAAGCACCTTCTGAGCCGCCTCTCAAGATAGGGGGGTTGACTTTTGCGCAGGCAATGGTATAAGGTATCCATGTGGTCGCTCCGGTAGGGAGTGTCTACCAAACATAAGGTCGGGTTTTTGGGTTGGCCCCTGTGGTCGACGTTTATCCGGTAGAGCAGGGCCCTTGGGAGAGGGACCGGGTCGTTTCTGAGAGGGAGTTGTATTTAGCGTGGTTTCTTTGGGGAATAACGTGCTTGAGAGTCCGTGTGCTCACGGTGCCGGCGTTATAGGACGCGTCAGCGTCGCTGACGCGTCTCTCTCTCTCTCTCTCTCTCTGGGATTGCCGGCGCCTAGGCGCTAGGCCCACTCGCCGCGGCTCCGCTGCGCGGCTCGCCGGGTATAAGTCCCGGCTTGGTTTCTCACACCCTCATGGGTGCTCGCGCGCTGTAGGCGCGCGTCCTGCTTCTTGTTCTTCTGCGGCCGCGGGTTGTGTGCCCACGGTGATCCTGTGCTGCTCGGGTTCCTCGGGTGGTCGTTTTGGTGATCTCTCGATGAGGGGATGGGTGTGATGGGTGCTCGCCGGCTGGTGTTGGCTGTCCTTGTATCTATGTGTGGGTTGAGCCTCGTGCTTGTTGGCGCTCCGGGCTCGGCTGCGGCTGCCTCTCAGTTCGGCAGTCTGGGCAGTGCATCGGGACAGCTTCAGCTGCCCGTGGGTGTCGCAATCGATGGGATAGGTGACGTGTATGTCGGCGATGAGGCGAACAAGCGGGTGGATAAGTTCGATGGATCAGGGAGCTTCTCGCTGGCGTGGGGTTGGGGTGTCGAAGGCGGTGAAGAGCTTCAGACGTGTACGACGGCATGTGAAATCGGAAAGAGCAGCGGAGTTGCCGGGGGGTTCGATTCGCCGTGGGGTGTGGCTGTCGATGACAACGAACCTTTGACGAATCCTTCGTATGGGGATGTGTATGTGCTCGATCAGAGCAATGCGCGTGTGGAGAAGTACGATTCGAGCGGCAAGTTCCTGTTGATGTTCGGTGGGGATGTGAACGAAAGGACCGGCGGGGACGTTTGCGTGGCGAGCGAAGCGTGCAAGGAAGGGTCAGCGAGTACAGGAACCGCTGACGGCGAATTCTCGGGCTGGTTCTCCATTGGCAGTTTTATCGCCGTTGGTCCTGGTGGCGATGTGTACGTGGGCGACATGGGTCGTGTCGAGGTGTTTGAACCCTCGGGTGTGTGGAAGGAGAACATCTCGTTGGCTTCATTGTCGGGGACCGCGCGTCCGACGGCGCTAGCGGTGGACTCGAGCGGGAATGTGTTTGTGAAGGACGAAGGTGTGTCCGGTGTGCACGAGTTCGAACCGGGAGGCGCCGAAAAGGCTTTCCAGCTCGATGCGGGCAGCGAACCGGTCACCGCGCTCGCGGTGGATCCTTCGGGGGATGTGTTTGTCGGCGATTCAACTGGTGGCTTTCACGTGTTGGAGTACGACTCTGCCGGGCACGAGCTCGCGAGCTTTGCTTCGAAGACTGTGGTTGGCGCCAACGAGGGCCTGGCGTTCTCGGAAGCGGCGAAAGCGCTGTACGCGTCGGCGCTTCTTGACGAAGAATCGGTGTTTATACAGAGCAGTATTTGGGTGCTGCCGGTGCCGCCACCTGGTCCGGTGGTGGAGACGGAGTCGGCCACGCCTGGCTTGCGGGGTACGGCGACGCTCGAAGCTCTGCTAAATCCCGAGGGCAACGGAACGACCTATCATTTTGAATACGTCGATGACGCTCAGTATCAGAGCACCGGTTTTGCAGCCGCTACGAGTACCGCGAGCGTGTCGATCGGCTCGGGCTCTTTTGAAGACCAGTCGGTGGAGGCGCAGCTGACCGGGCTGGTTCCGGGCGCCACCTATCATTACAGGCTCGTAGCCGAGGACTCGTTGGGTAATACCACGACCGGTGCGCCCCAGGGCGTTACGACGATCCCTCCGGCTGATATCGAAGGACCGTGGGTTGTGAATGCGGCCGGGACGAGCGTTACGTTGAACGCTCAGGTCAACCCGCTTGGGGCGAGCACGACCTACCGCTGGGAATACGGGACGACGACATCCTATGGACATGTGTTCTCGGGTAGTGCTGGTGAAGGAATGGGTTTTCTGCCCATGTCCTATCACGCGCAGGAACTCGAACCGGACACGACCTACCATTACCGGCTCGTGACGACCAGTGAAGTCGGAACGGTGCAGAGTGCGGATCACACGTTCACGACGCAGCTGGCGAGCGACGAGCTGACGCTGCCTGACGGGCGTGCATGGGAACTGGTCTCGCCCGCAAATAAAAAAGGTGCGCTGATCGAACCGCAAAGCCTGCAAGAAGCGGCGAGCGACGGGAGTGCGGTCGCTTATCAGGCCGTCGGCCCGAACGTGGGAGAAAACCCTGCGGGTAATGTCGGTGAAGAATCGGACGACATCGCCAGGCGTTCCCCAGGTGGCGGTTGGGTCTCTGAAGACATCAGCGTGCCCAGGCAGCAGACCACGGACGGCTTCCGTATGTTCGATCTTGAGAGCAACAAGTCTATATATAGAGCCTTTTCGCAGAATCTGTCTTCGACAGTTCTGGAACCGTCGGAATTTGGCACCCCGACGTTGTCTCCGGAAGCAACGGAAAGAACACTGTATCTCCGCGACGATGCGCATGGGACATTTCTTCCACTTGTAACGCCCGCAAACGTACCGCCGGGCACCAAGTTTGGCGGCTATGTCGGCTCGAATGGCGGACCTGAACCTACAGATGAGTTCAGGATGGAATTTAGCATTGCGACTCCCGATCTGAGTCACATCGTGCTTTCATCGGTGTTTGCGTTGACGCCAGAAGCTTTCACGGTGCTCAGTGCGGACCCGAAATGTGCTTATGGTGGCGTTGGTCTCGACTTCTGTCCGCAGCTGAAGAATTTTTACGAGTGGAGCGGAGGGCGGTTGCAGCTGGTGAACATACTGCCTAATGGTGAACCGACACATGAACTACCTATACCCGAAATTCCGCTTACGCATGGTGTGGGGGCGGATGGTGGGTCAGGGATTCCCGGGCGTGACATATCAGATAATGGGCGCTGGATCGCATGGAACGACGGAAGTCCGTATAGCGAAGAGAGCGATGGATACGACGGGTTGTATGTGCGTGACATGATCGAAAAGAAGACGGTAAGGATCGGTGGCTCGGATCCGATCTTTCAGATGATCAGCGGTGATGGGTCGAAGGTGTTCTTCCGTGAAAGGGGAGAACTGTATGTGTTCGATACGGCGACTGATACGCAGACCGATCTGACGGCGAACCATGGCTCCGGTGAATATAACGCGGGTGTGAGGGAAGCGGTGATTGGCGCCAGCGAAGACGGGTCGAGTCTGTACTTCGTGGCCACGGGTATTCTCGCGGACGGCGGCGTGAGTGGCGAAGACAATCTCTACGTGGCCGATGATGAAGGTAGTGGCTGGAAGACGGAGTATGTGGCGACATTGTCGAGCCAGGACGAAGCAGACTGGGCGCGGCCTTCGGACGACACGAGTTTGGTTTCGCGGGTGTCGCCGAACGGCCGTTATCTGACATTCATGTCCGATAGATCGCTGACGGGCTATGACAATCTCGACGCGCTTAGTGGCCAGGCGGATGAGGAGGTCTTCTTGTATGACGCTGACACGGGTCGTATTACGTGCGTGTCGTGCGATCCGAGTGGCGCGAGGCCCGTTGGCATGTATGACGAACCGGGATCGTCGCAGGGACCACCGCTGGGCGACAGGGGGCAAATGTGGAGTCGACGTTGGCTGGCCGCGAACATTCCCACACCAAAGAATGCTACGCAACAGTCGCCGCGTAGCTTGTTTGACGATGGGCGAGTGTTCTTCGACAGTTCGGATGCGCTTGTGCCGCAGGACACGAACGGTCTCGAGGATGTATACGAGTATGAGCCACCCGGTGTGGGTAGCTGCACGAGCGCGAGTAGTACGTTCAGCGAACGATCCGGCGGTTGCGTGGATCTGGTTTCCTCGGGTCAGTCGGCGGAGGAAGCGGCGTTCTTCGGCGCGAGCGAAAACGGTGACGACGCGTTCTTCTTCGACGACAGCAAACTTGTGAGCGAAGATTACGACACGTCGTATGATATTTACGATGCGCATGCCTGTTCGGCGGCGTTGCCGTGTCGCCCCGAACCGGTGTCCGCGCCTCCGTGCACGAGTGGGGATTCGTGCAAGGCCGCTCCCTCGCCGCAACCGGAAGTCTTCGGTCCCGCTCCGAGCGCGACGTTCTCGGGCACAGGCAACGTGTCCAACTTGCCGTCAAAGCCCGCTGTAGGCACAAAGTCGTTGACGCGGGCTCAGAAGCTTGCGCGAGCATTGAGGGCGTGCCGCAAGCAGAAGGGCAAGCAAAAGCGAGAGTCCTGTGAACGGCAGGCAAGGAAAAGATATGGGCTGAAGCAGTCTCGTAAGGCCAATGCGACGCGGAAGGGCGATAGGTGATCGTGATGGGGTTTATTATCCGAAAGGGCGCTCTGATCATCGGTGTCGCGACGGTTCTGGCGTTGTTGTGCGGTACAGGTCTGGCTGTTGCGGCGGAGCCGTGGTGGCACGTGAGCACGATCTCCTCGCCTCCGAGCAAAGCCGGCGGTGAAGGCCAGATCGTGCTCGAAGTGAGCAACCTCGGCAATGCGCTGGTCGATGACGAAGCCAACCCCGTGACGATCGTGGACGAGCTCCCTGCGGGCGTGACGCCGACCGCGACCTACGTGTTGGGCGGCGGCACTCTGACCGTCGGTAAAATATTGAAGCTCTTTACGACCTGCTCGCTCGCTGCGCATGCGGTGACGTGCAGGTTCACGGGTCCCGTGCCTTTGTTCTCATATGAACGACTGATGATCGATGTGCCTGTTCAGCTCGCTCCGGGCGCCGGTGACGGCCTGAGCGAAGTGCAGGTCTCAGGCGGTGGCGCTCCGTCGGTGTTGTGGCGGCGACATCTCGCACTGAGCAGTCTCGCACCCCCCTATGGGGTGGAAAACTATGAATTGACGCCAGAAGAAGAAGGCGGCGTCCTGGACACGCAGGCGGGCTCGCACCCGTTCCAGTTGACCTCGACGATCACGCTCAATACGAAGAGCGAACCGTTCGGGGTGGAAGGGCCATACGCGGAATTTCTCGGTCTCACGAATGAAGTACAGCCGCTTGGGTTGACGAAGGATCTGCGTTTCAATCTTCCAACGGGACTAGTCGGCAATCCGACGCCGTTGCCGAAGTGCAGTATGTACACGTTCACGACGACCGGAGGAGTCGGATGTCCCCTCGACACGATCATCGGCGTATCGACGTCGACGACCACCCCGGTGCCCTCGGGACCAGAAATAGTTCGTCTTCCGACCGCGGTCATGACTCCGTTGATCAGCCTTGAACCGTCCGTGGGCGAGCCGGCAAGGTTTGGCTTTGCCACGTTTGCCGGTCAGGTGATCCTGGACACATCGGTGCGCACGGGCGGGGATTACGGTGTCGTGGTAACCGTTCCCGATATTCCCGAGCCGTTGGGCTTTGTCGACAGCCAGGTCACGTTCTGGGGTGTTCCGGGGGACGCGCGGCATGACAGCGCGCGTGGTACTCAGTGTCTTGATGGCCTCGAATACTTCTCGACAGGCCATGAAGCGTCGTGTCCGGTGCAGGGAAAGCCGCAGCCGTTGCTGGATCTCCCGACGTCGTGCACGGGTCCGTGGCAGACCAATGTGGAAGCGGACTCGTGGGAGAATCCCGGTCGGTTCGCATCGTCCAAGCCGTTTACGCTCCAGAACAGCGAAGGCGAACCCGTCGGCCAGGACGGCTGCAACCGCCTGAACTTCGAACCGTCGATCAATGTCGCACCGGACGGACAGGAGGCGAGCACGCCTACGGGCTTGACCGTCGGCGTGCACGTCGACCAGGAAGCGAGCCTCAACCCGACGGGTCTGGCGGAGTCGACGGTGAAGGACACGACGGTCACCCTGCCTGCAGGTGTTGGACTGAATCCTGCCGGCGCGGATGGTCTCTCGGCGTGCGGCGAGGGCGAAATCGGTCTGGAAAGCCCAGCTGAACAGACGTGTCCCGAATCGGCGAAGGTCGGGACCGTCGAAATCAAGACGCCATTGTTGCCGAACCCGTTGACCGGCGCGGCGTATCTGGCGACACAGAACGCGAACCCGTTCGGGAGCTTGGTCGCCCTGTATATCGTTGCGAAGGATCCCGTATCCGGCGTGCTCGTGAAGCTCGCGGGTCAGGTCACGCCAGATCCTGTCACGGGCCAGCTCGTCTCGACCTTCGATAACACACCGCAGCTGCCCTTTGAAGAATTGAGCTTGCATTTCTTCGGAGGCTCCAGGGCGCCGCTTGGCACGCCAGCATTGTGCGGGTCTTATACGACGACGGCGTCGATAGCGCCGTGGTCTGGAAATCCTCCGGTCGGCTCGTCCTCGGAATTCCTGATCACGAGCGGTCCCAACCACACGCCGTGCTCGAATCCGTTGCCGTTCGATCCGTCGTTGACGACAGGCAGCTTGAATATTCAGGCTGGTGCGTTCACGCCGTTCACGATGACGATGAGTCGCGAAGACGGCAATCAGAGCCTCGACGGTGTCCAACTAAAGATGCCTCCAGGACTCCTGGGTACCCTCTCTTCGGTCAAGTTGTGCGGGGAAGCCGAAGGCAACGCGGGGACGTGTGGTCCTGAAAGCTTGATCGGGGAAACGACCGTGAGCGTCGGGTTGGGAGGTAACCCGTATACGGTCAAGGGCGGCAAGGTCTATATCACCGGCCCGTATAAGGGCGCTCCGTATGGATTGTCGATCGTGAATCCCGCGAAGGCCGGCCCGTTCGATCTGGGGCAGGTGATCGTCAGGGCGAAGATCGAAGTCAACCCCGAAAATGCAGCACTGACGATCACAAGCGATGCGACTGGTCCGTATGCGATCCCGCAGATCATCGACGGGATCCCCTTGCAGATCAAGCACGTGAACGTGTCCGTCAACAGGTCGGATTTCACGTTCAACCCGACCAACTGTGCCCCACAGGAAATCGGAGGAAGCCTGACCAGCAGCCAAGGCACCGTCTCGACGCTGCATGTGCCGTTCCAGGTCACCAATTGTGCGATCTTGAAGTTCAAACCGATCTTCAGCGTCTCAACTAGCGGGAAAACTTCGCGTGCGAACGGGGCGAGCTTGAGCGTCAAGCTGACCTATCCCAAAGCCGCGTTTGGGACGCAGGCGAACATAGGGAAGGTCAAGGTAGACCTGCCGAAGCAACTACCCTCAAGGCTAACGACGTTGCAGAAGGCGTGTCCGGCGGCGACCTTTGCGGCAAACCCCGCGTCGTGCCCGGCGGACTCGAGGATCGGTTCAGCGACAGCAACCACGCCGGTGCTACCGGTGCATTTGGAAGGCCCCGCGTATTTCGTGAGCCATGGCGGACAGAAGTTCCCCGAACTGATCGTCGCCCTCACAGGCGAGGGTGTGACCGTCTACCTGCACGGCGAAACGTTCATCAGCCCACAGGGGATCACGAGCAGCACGTTCAGAACGATCCCTGATGTCCCGATCGGCGTATTCGAACTCAAACTACCCCAAGGACCCGACAGCGCACTGGCGGCGAACGGAAACCTCTGCACCAGCAAGCTCACAATGCCCACGATCTTCGTCGGCGCCAACGGCGTGAGCCTCAAACAGTCAACACCAATCACTACCACCGGCTGCCCCAAGAAAAAGACAGTCAAGGAGAAGAGCAAGAACGCGGCCAGGCACAAGAAGAAGAAATGAGAGATGTCCACCAAGACAAAGGCGCCATCAGAGGGAACGGCGCCCAACACTGATCCGGATGGAAGCGCTGGGATGCGACCGGTCGATGTGCTGAGGTCGACGCGCGATGGGCTTGGGTCGGAGCGCGTGGTTGAGATCCAGCGTGCTCGGATACTCACCGCGATGGTTGAGGCGTCGTGCGAGCATGGGGCCTCGAATGTGACCGTTGCTCATGTGGTGGAACGTGCGGGGGTTTCGCGGCGCACGTTCTATGAGCTGTTCGCCGATCGCGAGGAGTGCTTCCTCGCGGCCTTGGAGGACGCCATCGCACGCGCCTCGCACTGTGTGCTGGATGCTTATGATCCCGTGGCGAGCTGGGTGGTTCGGATCCGCTGTGCTCTTGTCGCGCTACTGGAGTTTCTGGATGTCGAGCGTGGCGCGGGACGGTTGTTGATCATCGGATCGCTGGGCGGGGGAGCCAGGGCACTGGAGCGCCGTCGTGGTGTGCTCGCCCAGATCATCGCCCTCGTAGACGAAGGAGACGCACTCACGAGCACACGCGGACGGTCAGCCGATGGGGGGCTGCCTCCTCCGCCGCTGACGGCGGAGGGCACCGTCGGTGGGGCACTGGCGATTCTGCACGCACGGCTCTCTGAGGACGAGGAGAAGCCGAGCTCGCTACTCGAGCTCACCGGTCCGCTGATGAGCATGATCGCCCTGCCGTATCTCGGACCGGCCGCAGCGCGCCGCGAGCTCGAGCGACCCGTACCGAAACGGCGCATGGCGATGCGGAGCGTGAACGGCAACCCCCTGCGCGAGCTTCAAATGCGCCTCACATATCGCACGGTGCGAGTGCTGCTGGCGGTCGCCGCACAACCCGGCGGATCAAATCGCCAGGTAGCTAACGCGGCGGGCATCACAGACCAGGGACAGATCTCCAAGCTACTCGCACGCCTTCACGGTCTTGGACTGATTGAGAACACGCCCGCAAGTCGCATTCACGGAGCCCCCAACGCCTGGACACTCACAGCGAAGGGATGGGAGGTCGAGGCCGCGATCGCTCGCGACGTCCCCGCCGGCGACGGGAGCTAAGGATCGGGGACGGAATGCTGCTCCCGCCTCGCTAGCGTAAGGGGCATGACACAAACGTTCTGCCGCCACAACCGCTTCATCCAGCGCTGCCCGATCTGCCGTGAGACGGTACCCGGGCAGAAACCCAGCCATGCCGCCAAGCCCAAACGCCAGACGAGCACCGGTGCCCGCGCGAACGGGAAGGCAGGCGCGGGAGCCACGACGCGTGCCGGTGGAGGCGCGGGTGGGTCGGGTGTGCGGACGTCCACTCGTCGCACGCAGGAAGTGCGAGTCCATCGCGAGGTGCGCTCCGAGGACGACGGCTACCGTTGCGATCTTGTCCCCGGGTTGCACTCCTCCGAGGACGCGAAGCGGCTCGTGCGCGAGATCGGCTTCGCCAGCGGGAGGTTGCTCACGCTCACCGCTGCGCCGCCCAGCCTGTATACCGAGGCGCGCGACTGCGACGACGTCGAGCAGGCCACCTGGATCTGCTTTCTGGCGGCCTATCTCTCGCCGCTGCAGGGAGAGCAGTCGTTCGTCGGCATCCGCCAGGCGCTGCTGTCGAGCTGGGCATCGGGCACAATCCCCGATCTGGAGGAGGTCCCGCTCGGGCCGCGCAGCTCCCACGACCCAGCACGTGACGGCGAGACGCTGATCGCCTATCGCCGTTTCGCCGAGCACATGGGCTCCCAGGAGCGGGCCTTTACGGGCGAGCCCGGGTGGACACCGCAACGGCGCTTCGAGCGCGTGTTCGAGCGGCTCGCGCTGCCCGGTTTCGGGCGCATGGGACGCTATGACCTGCTGATCACGCTTGGACGGCTAGGGCTGTATGAGTTGCGCGCCGACTCCCTGCATCTGGGTACACGTGGATCGCTGTTCACGAGCGACCCCACACCGCCGGCGGCCAAGCGCGTCTTCGGCATCGGCGATCCACTCCACATCGAGAGGCGTGCCTCCGCGCTGGCCGAAGTGCTATCCACCCCAATCGAAGCGCTCGACCTTGCCCTCGCCAACTGGTCTTCGCAGGAGCGCGTGACGCTCGGCTTCCCCGCTGACACGCGCGATGCCCACGTGGTCGAGCGCGCCGAAGCGGCCCTCGAAGTCTGATCGCGGCGCGGGCGGTTTTGTCGTCCACCCCGGCGCCTAAAGTCCTGCATGTCACGTCCCCGATCTCGTTCGACCAGGGAGCTGCCATGCCGCTCTGTTTCATCGAGCCTCACGACGCAATCCGAGTGATCGCAGACTCCGTCGGCCGCGAGGCCCGCCGGCAGCTTGTCGGCGAGGTGGTGCGCGCATGGGTCGACGACCTGCCCGATCAGGAGCTCTCCTTCCACTACGCCCGCGCGATCGCCGATCTCGACCAGGACGACCTGCACCTGCTCGCCGCCTGGCACGCGTCGCTTGAGGTCGGCCAGCCGGTTCCCAACACCGCGTTTCTCGTGGGCGTCTTCCCAAGCCTTGGCGAGAACCGCCGCGAGGCGCTGAAGATCGCCGCGGGCTTCAGGGGCGAGGAGGCCTTCCAAGCGGGCCTTGCCGAGGAACAGGCGCTCGACACGGTGCTGCCGCGACTATCGCGCGAGCGCGCGATTGAGTTGGCCGGAGAGTGTATTCAGCTGTATCAGTGGGACCGCCTGGGCTCATACAACTAGACTAGGCTCATGGAGGAAACGACAATCACCGTCGATGACGTCATGGAGGCCCTGTCCAACGTGATCGATCCCGAGCTCGGCCTCGACTTCGTCGAGCTCGGCTTGATCTACGGGGTGGAGGTCAGCGGGGGAGACGTCAACGTCACCTTTACGCTCACAACACCCGGCTGCCCGATCGGGCCTCAGGTCACCGAGCAGATCGAAGAGTTCGTCGGCGAGCTGGAAGGCGTGGAAAGCGTCGAATCGGAGATGGTCTTCACGCCCCCGTGGTCGCCCGAGAAGATGTCCGAGGACGCAAAGTTCGCCTTGGGCTACTGACGCCGCTGAGCGGCGCTGGCCGATCGGTGAGCGCATCTTGGTCGTCGATCGGTTGCGTCCTCGGACCCTTATGTGCGTAGCACACTGCGGGTCCTGCGTCCTTGTCTCGCTTGCCCAGCGACGCCAGTAGCAGCCCTACCCTTATCCGGGGTCTGCTCGCGTGCGAGCGCCACCAATGTCGCTAGCTCCGTGGCGATGCTCTCGCCGATCGACTCGATGTCCGGTAGTGCGTCGAAGTCGCCGAGCAGGCCGAAGTTCATCTCGCCCGCGTAAGACATGATCGCTACTGCAAGAGCGTGATTTTCGGGCAGGAACGCCACCGGAAACACGCGCTCCATGCGCCGTCCCAGGACATACAGGGGAAACTGCGGGCCCGGCACGTTCGTCACGATTAGGTTGAACAGTCGTGTGGAGAAGTTCAGCCGCGACGCCTGCGCGAGGATCGTTGGCGGGGCGAAGTTCTGCGCGCCGGCGATCACCTCGGCGCCGAGTGCCTGCTTGGACTCCTTCAGCCCATCCATCGCGTGCCTCACGAAGTTCAGCCGTTGCAGCGGGTCGGCGATGTAAACCGGTAGCGGTCCGCGCATCACGACGATCCGGTTGCCGCCCTCGTGGCGCTCACCGACAGTCCGCACGGACACCGGCACCAGTGCGCGCAACTCCATGCCCTCCGTGCGCGCTCCGCGTGCGATCAAAAACGAGCGAAGCGCGCCTGCCACGACCGTCAATACCACATCGTTGACGGTGCCGCCGAGCACGTTCTTTACGAGCTTGAAGTCGTCCAGTTGCGCCGCGATGCCCACAAAACGCCGGTGCGGCCCGATCTCGACGTTCAGCGGTGTCGCCGGCGCAGGGTTCAGTCCGGCCCAGACAATCTCGCCGATGCCCTCCGCTGCCTCACGTGCACGCGCAAGCGTTTGCTCTGGGTGGGTCAGCGCGCCGACGGCTGCCCCCATCATCTCAGCCCCCGCTCGTACCGCGCCCCGCAATCCGGCCGCGACGAGCTCGGTCGTGTCGGGCTCGGGATGCGGTTTCCACGCTCTGCCCGAATGGCGCAGCGGCGCAGGCTCCTTGGAGACATCGAACAGCACCGTCGCGAGATCCACGCCGGCGATGCCGTCGATCAGCGAATGATGGGTCTTCGAGATCAGCGCAAAGCGGCCGTGGGGAGGATGCGGCGCACCTGGTCCGTCCATTTCGGGGTCCAAGCCCTCGATCAGCCACATCTCCCACAACGGCTTAGAGCGGTCCAGCGCCTGCGAGAAGATGCGGGCTGTCAAGTTGCGCAGCTGTTCCCAACTACCGGGGGCCGGCAGTGCTGTGTGGCGCACGTGAAACTCTAGGTTGAAGCTCGGATCGTCCACCCAAACCGGGCGCCCGCTGTCCAGGGCCGTATAGGCGAGCTTGTGGCGGTAGCGGGGGACCAGGTGCAGGCGCTTGCGGATCTGCTCCAGAAATTCCTCCATCGTCGGCGGCGCCCCCTCCAGCAGCGTTAGCCCACCGACGTGCATGTGAGAGGTCGGTCCCTCCTGGTGCAGGAAAGACGCATCCACGGCCGTGAGTCTGTCGAGGTGTCGTTGGGCCATCACCGTCAAGCGTAGCTGGGACACCTACAATGGGCGTAGTGGTCAATACCGTCGAGAAGCTACTGCTTGCGGCGCCGCGCGGATATTGCGCGGGCGTGGATCGCGCCGTGCAAACGGTCGAACGCGCGCTCGACCTGCACGGACCGCCGGTGTATGTGCGCAAGCAGATCGTCCACAACAAGCACGTCGTCGAGCTGCTCTCAGCGCGCGGCGCCGTGTTCGTGGAGGACGTCAGCGAGATCCCCGAGGGTGCGCTCACGGTGTTCTCCGCCCATGGGGTATCGCCAAAGGTGCGCAGCGATGCCCAGGAACGGGGACTGGAGACGATCGACGCGACCTGTCCGCTCGTCACCAAGGTCCACCGCGAGGCCGTGCATTTCGCCCAGGACGGCTACACGATCGTGCTCGTCGGTCACGCCGGTCACGAGGAGGTACAGGGAACGATGGGGGAGGCTCCGGAGCACATCGTGCTGGTCGAGAACGAGCAGGATGTCGACGAGCTCGTCGTCGAGAACCCCGAGCGCGTTGCCTACGTGACGCAGACGACGCTGTCGGTCGACGAAACAAGCACGATCGTAGCGCGCTTGCATGAGCGCTTTCCCTCGATCAAAGGTCCGCGTACCGATGACATCTGCTACGCCACCACCAACCGCCAGGCCGCCGTCAAGCAGATGGCGAGCGAGTGCGAGCTGATGCTCGTGATCGGCTCGCGCAACTCCTCCAACTCGGTGCGTCTTGTCGAGGTTGCCCGCGACTGCGGCACCGAGGCCTATCTGATCGACCACGCCGGCGAGGTGCGCGAGGAGTGGCTCACAGGCAAGCGCGTGGTCGGCGTCAGTTCGGGCGCCAGCGCTCCCGACGATCTCGTCCAGAACCTGCTCGACTTCTTCCGAGCGCGTGGAGTCAGCGACATCTCCGAGTTCCACGTCGTGCGCGAGGACGTGCGTTTCATGCTCCCCAAGCCAATCCGCGAGGCGCTCGCCGCGGCGTCTTGACTCGAACCCTCCTAGTCTCAGATCTGCATCTCGGCGCCGCCTCAGGCGCCGACGTCCTGCGCCGTCCGGGAACGCGGCAGGTGCTGATCGAGGCGCTCAAGAACGTCGAGCGGCTGGTGCTGCTGGGCGACGTGCTGGAGTTGCGTCACGGCCCGCGCCGCGATGCGCTCGCGGCCGCTCGGCCGTTCTTCGAAGAGCTGGGGAGAGCCTTTGCGGGACGTGAGATCGTCGTGGTTGCCGGCAACCACGACCACGCGCTGATCGAGTCCTGGTCGCGTCGCCGCGACGAAGCCGCCGAGTTCACGCCGCTTGGCTTGGAGCAGCGCTTTACAGCCGAGGAGTCCTCGCCGATGCTTGCCACGCTTGCGTCGTGGGCCACGCCGGCGCGCCTGAGCGCCGCCTATCCCGGCCTGTGGCTGCGTCAGGACGTGTACGCAACGCACGGCCACTATCTCGACTGCCACCTGTCGATCCCCACGATGGAGTGCCTCGGCATTGGCATGACGGCGCGCGTGCAGAACCGGCCCACGGATGAGCTCGCCGCGATCGGCGACTATGAGGCTGTCACCGCGCCCGTGTTCGCATGGATCGACGCCATCGCGCGCCAGGCCCCGACAGGTTCCACGCTCAATGGCCAATCCACCGTGCGCGCTTGGCGCGCGCTTGCGGGCAAGGGACGCAATGGAAACGGCTTCGATTTGCGTGCCCGCGCGCTCGCCGGTGCCTTCCCGTTCGCGGTCGCGGCTCTCAACAGGGCGGGGATCGGTTCATTTCAAGCCGACATCTCAACCTCCGAGCTGCGTCGCGCCGGCCTGCGCGCGATGGGCGAGGTGGCCGCACGGCTCGGGCTCGGCGATGCGCACGTGATCTTCGGCCACACCCATCGCGCCGGACCGCTGCCCGGGGACGTGGCGGCGGAGTGGCGCGGTCCGGGCGGCGCGCGGCTGATCAACGCCGGCTGCTGGACCTACGACTCGTATTTCGTAAGTGACACACCCGGCGAGAGCCCGTATTGGCCGGGGGGCGCCGTGCTCATCGACGAGGATGATGGTCCACCGGCGTTGCGGCGACTGCTCAACGATCGTTCAGCGGCAGAGATTCGCGCCTGAACGGAAAGGGGTTCTTCCTAGGCTATGCCGGGAGTGAAGCACGTTGCCAGGCACTCGACGCCCGCGCCGAGCTCCAGCGTGAGTACGCCAACGGTGTGGCGCTCGTGCTCGACCAGCAGGTAGGCGCCGGGGTGTTCGACCGCCAGAGTGCGCTCTTCGAGAGGCGTGCCCTCGCAGCTGGTCGTGCTGACGGTTACCGTGCTCGAGCCAGGCTGTCGCTCGCCCTCTGGGTGTACCCCAGGGGGCGCCAGCACGGCCCACACACCGCCGGCCTCATAGGGGCCAGAGCAGGCGCCCAGCTGCTCAGCGGTCTGCGGTAGTAGTTGCGCGTCCGGCGCGTCCTCCGGGTGCAGCGGGGCAAGCGGCTCGCGCTGCACGCCCAACAGCTCCTGGATCGCGAGCTCGGTTTCCAGGTAACCACCCTCGCCGTAGTGGTACTCAAACAGGCGTGCTCGCCCGTCGAACAGATAGCGCGCCGGCCAGCCGCGGTTCTCGTACTCCTGCCACAGCTCAAAATCGTTGTCGATTAGGACCGGATGCTCTATCCCCAGGCGCGTCACAGCAGCGCGCACGGCCCGCTCGTCACGCGATGGCTCAAAGCCGCCGCAATGCACACCTACGGTACGCAACCCGTCGGCCTCATAGCGCGCGTGCCACTCCTTCACATACGGCAGCGTCCTGATGGAGTTCGGCCTGCAAAAGTCCCAGAACTCGACCAGCATCGGCTGCCCACGCTTGAGGATGCTCGCCTGAGCGCCGTTGGTGTTTACCCACGGAAGCGATGTGGGGAACAGCGGCGCGGCAATAGTGTTTATTGGGGACCGCAAGGCACGCAGCTCCTATCCGACAAATCCCGGCGCCATTGCACCGCGAGCCATCGAGTGGCCCTCAGCCTATGGAGCCGACCATCTCCAACTGGATCAGCCGGTTGAGCTCGACCGCGTACTCCATCGGCAGCTCCTTCGTGACCGGCTCGATGAAGCCGTTGACGATCATCGCGGCGGCCTCGTCCTCGGTAAAGCCGCGCGAGCCCATGTAGAACAGCTGGTCGTCGCTTATGCGCCCGACCGTCGCCTCGTGCGCCACGGCCACGTTTGGGTTCTGGATCTGAATGTCCGGCCAGGTGTCCGAGCGCGATTCGCCGTCCATCATCAGCCCGTCGCACTGCACGCGCGACTTAGAGCCGGCGCTGTTGTTGCCCATCTTCACCAGGCCCCGGTAGCCCATGATCCCGCCGTCCTTGGAGATCGACTTGGCGAGGATGTTCGAGGTGGTGTTGGGCGCGAGGTGCACGACCTTCGCGCCCGTGTCCTTGTGCACGCCCTTGCCGGCCACGCCCACGTTGAGATGGTCGGCGCGCGCGCCCTCGCCCATCAAAAACGAGCCGGGGTAGAGCATCACGTACTTGGCGCCCATCGAGCCACCAACCCACTCGACCGTGCCCTCGGCGTCCACGATCGCACGCTTGGTGTTGAGGTTGTACACATCCTTGGACCAGTTCTGCACGGTCGTGTAGCGTGCCTTGGCGCCCTCGTGCACGAAGATCTCGACCACCGCTGAGTGCATCGAGTTGACGCTGTAGGTCTGCGCGGTGCAACCCTCGATGTAGTTCACATCCGAGCCCTCGTCGGCGATGATCAGCGTGTGCTCGAAGGTGCCCTCACCGGCGCCCTCCATGCGGAAATAGGCCTGCAAGGGCAGGTCCACCTTGACGCCCTTGGGCACGTACAGGAACGAGCCACCCGACCACACCGCGCCGTGCAGCGCCGAGAACTTGTTGTCCTGCGGCGGCACGCACTTGTTCATGAAGTACTTCTGCACCAAATCCGGGTACTCGGTGATCGCGGTGTCCATCGAGCAGAACAGGATCCCGAGCTTTGCGTACTCTTCCTTCAAACCCTCATACACGGGCTCTTGCCGCCATACGCCGACGACGCCCGCGAGGTGCTCGCGCTCGGCCTGGGGGATGCCGAGGTCCTCATAGGTCTGCTTCATCTCATCCGGCACGTCGTCCCAGCTTTTGAAGCGTCCGGCGGTCGGGGGGGAGTAGAGCACCAGCTCGTCCAGGTTCAGGCCGCTCAGATCCGGGCCCCACGTCGGCACCGGCTTGCGTTCGTAGATTTCAAGCGACTTCACACGCTTCTCGGCCATCCAGTCGGGCTCGCCCTTGACCTTGGAGAGCTCGCGCACCACCTCACGCGAGATGCCTTTGCGCGCCAGCAGCTGCCCCTGCTCGTCCTCGACGATCGGGCTGGGCTTTGCGATCTTCGTCTGGTCTAGCGTCGCCATAGGGCTCCCTTTGTAAATCCTGTGCTCTGGACTAGGAATTGTATCGAGCCGGTCATGTCGATCCGACGGGCCAGCTGTTATCGCCGGTAACCGCACCCTTGACCACCTTCAGTCCGAGCAGCGCGCACTTGCGTCGCGTCGCTGACACCGGAATGCCCAGTAGGTCGATCGCCCAGTCGGCGTCGAGCTTGCCTACCTCGTCGAGCTCCATTCCGAGGAGCTCCTCGGAGGCGATCGACGCCGAAGCCTGGGAGATCGCGCAGCCATGACCGTGGAAGCGCAGATCCTCGATCTTCCCGTCCTTCACGCGGATGTGCACGCCGAGCTCGTCGCCGCATAGAGGGTTGTGCTCGAGCGCCTCCATGTCGTGCGGGTCCAGCTCGCCGAAGTTGCGGGGACGCTTGTAGTGGTCGAGGATGTAATCGCGGTAGAGGTCGTCCATCACAGACCAAAGACCTTCAAGCCGGCCTGCAGCGCGTCGATCAGGGCGTCCACGTCACTTGGCTCGTTGTACACGCCCACGCTTGCGCGCGCCGTCGCTCCAACACCGAGACAGCGCATCAGCGGCTGCGCGCAGTGGTGCCCCGCGCGAATGCACACGCCGCCGCGGTTTGCCAGCTCGGCGATGTCGTGCGCGTGCATGCCCTCGATCGTGAACGACACGAGCCCGCCGCGATTCTCGGCCTCTGGCGGACCCACGAAGCGCAGGCCCGGCACCTCTTGCAGACGATCGAGCAGATAGCCGGTCAGCTCGCACTCGTGTGCGCGGACTTGCTCCATCCCGAGCGCCGACAGGTAGTCGACAGCCGCTCCCAGCCCCACCGCCTCGGCGATCGGAGGTGTGCCCGCCTCGAACTTGTAGGGCAGCTCGTTCCAAGTTGCGCCGTCGAAGTCCACCGAGGCGATCATGTCGCCGCCCGTTAGAAACGGATCCATCTCCTCCAGGATCTCCGTGCGACCGTGCAGCACCCCAATGCCGGTCGGCCCGAGCGCCTTGTGGCCCGTCCATGCGTAGAAGTCCGCGCCGAGCGAGGCGAGGTCCACCGGCATGTGCGGCACCGCCTGGGCGCCGTCCACCAGTGAGGTCGCCCCCGCCGCACGGATGCGGGCGGTCAGCTCCGCGACCGGCACGATCGTGCCGAGCACATTCGACACGTGCGTGAACGCCACCAGCTTCACGTCGCCCTTTGCCAACTCGCGCTCGAGCTGCTCGAGCGACAGCTCGCCGCGCTCGTCCACCTCCAGATAGCGCAGCTGAGCACCGCGCTCCTTGCACAGCTGCTGCCACGGCACGATGTTCGCGTGATGCTCCATCTGGGTCGTGAGCACCGCGTCGCCGGGACCCACGTTGGCACGACCCCATGCATAGGCCACGAGGTTGATCGCCTCGGTCACGTTCTTGGTGAAGATCGTCGTCTTCGACTCCCAGCCGACGAAGCCCGCGACCTTCGTGCGCGCGCCGTCGTAGGCGGCGTCGGCCTCTTGCGCCAGCGCGTAGACCCCCCGATGGACATTGGCGTTGCGCTCGCGATAGTAGGCGCTCATAGCCTCGATCACCGCCGTCGGCTTCTGCGAGGTGGCGCCCGAGTCGAGGTAGATCAGCGGCCTTCTGTCGAACTCGCGGGCGAAGATCGGGAAGTCGTTTCGCACGTCGCGGAGCAGGCCCGTGGCAGCACCGTCGATGGGGACTGTGGGCGTGAGGGTATATATACTTTTTGTGTCAACTACCATAGTGACTACAGCATGTAGCTATTATCGTAGAGCGAGCAAAAACGGACATCACATCTCCGCGCTGGGCCGCTCTCTATCTAGCGGTCGCATAGGCCTCGATGTCGTCCTCCGCGCGCGCCAGCTTGCTCGCGACCTTGGTGCGCACCAGCTCTTCCAACGGCTCGTCCTCGAGCTGACCCAGCACCGGCTCGAAGAAGCCCTCGACGAGCAGGCGCACGGCCGAGGGGCGGTCAAGGCCGCGACTGGCCATGTAGAAGATCGAGGACTCGTCCAGTTCGCCCACGGTGCCGCCGTGCGACGCCGACACGTCGTCGGCGGACACCAGCACCGAGGGGATCGCGTCCAGACGCGCCTTGGGCGAGAGCATCAGCGTGTGAATCTGCAGGTAGGTGTGCGTCTTCTGTGCCCCAGGGTCGATCTGGATCAGGCCCTCGAAGCTCGCCCGGCTCTGACCGGTGGCGGCGCCGCGCCAGTGCACATCGCCGCCGCTTGGGCCGGTCTCGTGCAGGTCGACCGCGAAGGTGTCCAGGTGCTCGTGGGCCTCGGTGAAGAACAGGCCGCGAAACGCCATGTCGCCGCCCGGCTCGCTCACAGCCAGCTCCAAGTGGTGGCGCACCAGATGGCCGCCCAACAGGGCCGGCAGCCAATGGCAGTAGGCGTCGCGGCCGACTCCCACGAAGCGGGTGGAGGCGTCGAACACCTCGCCGGGGTGCGCCGGGCTCCAATCCTGCACTTGGGCGAGGCGGCAACGGGCGTTGTCCTGGAGGTACAGCTCGAACGCACCCGCGTGCAGCGACTGCTTGCCTGCCTGTGCCCCATGGGGTGCGCCCTCCAGGGTGTGCCCTTCAGGGTGTCCCTCCTCCTGTCCCTCCTCGAAGTTCGCGGCCAAGTCGTGCTCGTGCACCTTGAAGTTGCTCCCCTTGGCGCCGACGACGAGCGTGCGACCGTACTGCGCCACCCCCGGCCCGCCGATCGCGTACACGATCTCGAACGGGTCCTCCACGTGCAGGCCGTCTGGCACATACAGAAACGCTCCGTCCGTCCAAAATGCGGCGTTGGCAGCCTCCAGCTTGTGGCGGTCGATCGTCAGGCGCTTGGAGTACCACTCTTCGAACAGTCCCGCATGCTCGCTCGCGGCCTGCTCCAGCGAGCACAGGATCACCCCGCGCTCGGCAAGCTCCGGGTCCAACTCAACATGCACGACAGAGCTGTCCAGCTGCACGATCCGCCCGGCGCGGGGGCGGTCGGGGATCGCGTTGCTCACGAACGCTGGTGTGCCGGTGTCAGACGCGTGCTTGCGGGGGCCTACCGCGTCTAGGTCTAGCTCGGAAAAGCTAGTGGTCCAGAAGCCCGAGCGGCGCCATACAGGCAGCTCACTGTGCTCGTAGGTCTCGCGCGCCGTCTCGCGCAGCTCGGCGAGCGTGCGCCCAGTGCCGGCGCCGGCGCCGGCCAGCGCGTGGTAGAGCGACGCCTCGCGGTGGCGCCCGGGCTTGACCGCAACGCCCGCAGCGGCGCCGGCAGTTTCGTCGGAGCCGCCCACGACTGCCGGGGGGGAGCCGTTGGCTACGCTCATGCCGCCAGCTCTCCCGCGTCGCCGAATTCCTGGCGGATCTGGTCGTAGCCCTCGCGCTCCAAGCGCTCGACAAGCTCCACACCGCCCTCCAGCACGATGCGCCCGTCCATCAGGATGTGCACGAACTGGGGCTTCACATAGTGCAGGATGCGCTGGTAGTGGGTGATGATCAGCGCGCCCAAGCCCTGTTCGTCATGCAGCTTCTGCACGCCCTCCGCGACCGTCCTCAGCGCGTCGATATCGAGCCCCGAATCGGTCTCGTCGAGAATCGCGACGTCGGGGGAGAGCATTGCCATCTGCAGGATCTCCGCGCGCTTCTTCTCGCCCCCGGAGAAGCCGTCGTTGAGGTGGCGCGATGTGAACGCCCTATCGACGTCGAGCAGCTCGATCGCGTGCTGGAGCTTCGTACCGAACTCCTTGACCCTGATCGGCTCGTCCTGCTTGGCGTTGATCGCCATGCGCAGGAAATTGGCGACCGACACGCCCGGGATCGACACCGGGTACTGGAAGGCGAGAAACAGTCCCGCCTTGGCTCGCTCGTGCGACTCAGCCTCGGTGATGTCCTCGCCCTTGAACACGATCCTGCCCTCGGTCACCTCATAGGAGGGATGGCCGAGCAGTGTGTTGGCGAGCGTCGACTTGCCCGAGCCGTTGGGCCCCATCAGGGCGTGGATCTCGCCCTTCTCGATGCTCAGATTGACGCCCCTGAGGATCTCGCGATCCTCGGTACGCACGTGCAGGTTGATTATTTCGAGGTCGGCCATGGTTCCTTTGCTCTAAGCGGGGACGGGGACGGAAACTGAGTGTCAGGCAGGAATGGAGGTGAGTGTCAGGCAGGAATGGAGGGCAGCGGAGTGGAGGCGGGTATCGAGGAAGTGGGGAGGGGCGCGGATGCAGCGCCTTCCGTGCCGTTAGTGGTGGCCAGCAGCGCCTGTGCTTCGTTGCCCATCAGGAGGTCCGCGAGGGTCGTCTCCCGAAGCGTGCGCACGATCGAGAAGCGAACGCGCGTCCACAGCAGCTTGGTGGGGCACACATGGTTGGGATCGGACTCGCGCGAGCACACCACCCGCCCGTCGGAGGCTTGCGAGATGCACTCGATCGGGGCGATCGAGCCCTCGAGCGCCTCGACCACCTCGGCCATCGTGATGTCCTGCGCGGGGCGCGCCAGCAGATAGCCGCCGCGCGAGCCCCTGCGACTGTCGATCAGCCCCGCCTTGCGCAAGCGCGCCACGAGATGCTCCAGATAGGCAAGTGGCATGCCGTCGTGCTCGGCGATCTCCGCAAGCGGCACGACCGACTCGGCGCCGTCGACGCTCTCGCCGGCCCGTCGGGCCAGCTCTACCATCACGCGCACGCCGTACTCGGCCTTTGTGGAGAACATCATCGTCTAAATACCTACCTGCTAGCTAGGGTATCAGGCGTCCTCGAGCAGGCGGATGTCGTGGGCGAGGCCTTCGGGGGTGATCTGTTCGACTTCGAAGCCAACCCGCACGATGCCCTCACGGTCGATCAGCAGTACCGTGATCCCCGCTTCGGCGGCGGTCCTGCCGGCGCTCGCGGGGGAGACCGCGTAAGCCTTCCATACCGGTTGCAGCTCCCGTGCGGTCCCGCTCAGATATTCGACCCTCCCACTCAGCGAGGTTTCGCTCAAGAAGCGGCCCACGCTCGCACGGTTATCCGCATGCGGATCGGTGCTCACGAACAGCGTTATCGGATGCGGGCTGCCTTCGAGTTCGTCAAGCGCGCCGCGCACCTGGTTGGCGACGAGCACGCACGTGTGGCAGCCCGAGAACATGAACGCGAGCATCACCGCCCGCCCGTGATAGGAGCTCAACGAGACCTGCCGCCCGTGCTGGTTTGTGAGCGTGAAGTCGTGCGCTCGCACGCCGGGTGGGAACACGGCGCCGTCGAAGCCGCCGAGGGGGGAGGAGGGTTTGCCCGAGGAGCCGCCCCGCTCGCCGCCAAACACGATCGCCACCACAAGCGTGATTGTCAGCACGAGCACGAAGGCCGGCGGCACGAGGCGGAATTTGAGACGCACGGCACGCAGGGTATGCGACCGGCACAGTTGCGCTGGACCCGCACTAGGCGGCGGTCGGAGGTTGTCGCGCACACCGCCGGTCGAATTCAAGAGCTATTCAAATCTCTGCCGCACCTAGCTATACTTTTTGAAGTCCCATGAATTCCGACCGCAATTCAGGAGATTTGAGATGAGCCCGTCCAGTGCGGACCTGCTGCGCCAAGTCAAGAGCGAAATCGACGAGGTCGATCCCTCCGAGGTCAACGAGCTGCTGCAGGAGGGCGTCGCGATCATCGACGTGCGCGAGACCGAGGAGCTTGCCTCGGGAATCCTGCCAGGCGCCAAGCACGTGCCACGCTCCTATCTGGAGACGCGCATCGAGGGGATCGTGCCCGACCGCTCCGCGCACGTGATCCTTTACTGCGCCTCGGGCAACCGCTCCGCCTACGGCGCACGCACGCTGCGCGATGACCTCGGCTACGAACACGTTGAGTCGATGACCGGCGGCATCGCGCTGTGGAAGGACCGCGGCTACGAGGTCGACGTGCCACGCACGCTCACTCCCGAGCAGCGCGACCGCTACTCGCGCCACCTGCTGATCCCCGAGATCGGCTCAGACGGCCAGCAGAAGCTGCTCGACGCCAAGGTGCTGCTGCTCGGCGCCGGCGGCCTCGGCTCGCCCACGGCGCTGTACCTGGCCGCGGCAGGCGTCGGCACGCTCGGGATCGTCGACGACGACGTCGTGGACCTCTCCAATCTTCAGCGCCAGGTGATCCACTCCACCCAGCGCATCGGCATCCCCAAGGTGGACTCCGCCGAGGAGTCGATCCACGGCCTGAACCCCGACGTGAAGGTCGTCAAGTACCCGGTACGCCTGGACGCCTCCAACATCATGGAGATCATCGAGGGCTACGACGTGATCGTCGACGGCGTCGACAACTTCCCCACGCGCTACCTGCTAAACGACGCCACCGTGCGCCTGCGGATCCCGGTCGTCTCCGCCTCGATCCTCGGCTTCGACGGGCAGCTGTCGGTCTTCAAGCCATACGAGGGCCCCTGCTACCGCTGCCTGTTCCGCGAGCCGCCGCCGGCCGAGCTCGCGCCCTCCTGCGGCGCCAACGGCGTGCTAGGCGTGCTCCCGGGCACGATGGGCCTCTTGCAAGCCACGGAGGTCGTCAAGCTGATCCTCGGCATCGGCGACCCCGCGATCGGGCGGCTGCTGCTGTACGACGCTTTGGCCGCCACCTTGACCGAGGTGAAGGTCCACCGCGATCCAGACTGTCCGATCTGCTCGCGCCCGCCGGATGAGATCTCTGACGAGGAGATGGGCGTGTTTCCCGACTATGAGGCATTCTGCGCCGCAGCTGGTTAGCGGCCCGCTGGCCGGCGCCATGCTGCGTCCTCGTTCGCTTATGTGCACAGCACACTTCACTCACTGCGTCCTTGCCTGGCTTGGCCAGCGAACCGCTAACTCACTCAACGTCGATACCTGGTAATCATTCCCCGATGGCCAAGATCAAGATCCCACCCGTACTGCGCCCCTCCGTGGGCGGCGAGCGCGAGGTCTCGGCCTCCGGCGAGAACGTCGGGGAGATCCTGCGCGACCTGGCCGACTCGCATCCGGCGACAGCCGACCAGCTGTTCTCGGCTGACGGTGAGCTCAATCGCTACGTGAACGTGTACCTCAACGACGAGGATGTGCGCGTGCTCGAGGGACTGGACACCGCGGTCGCCGAGAGCGACACGGTTGTGATCCTGCCGGCGATGGCCGGCGGGCGCTGAACGTCCAAGTTTCCGCCCAGCGCTAAATATTCCGACCGGGCGAACGACTATGTTCCCATGCCAGTGGGAACCTGTCGTCTCCTCAGCCTGCGCAACCTCATGGGCGCGCTGTGCGTCGCGCTTTCGACGTTCGCCGGTACGGCCATGATGGCCGCGCCCGCCGTCGCGGGCGCCCACGACAAAGCGCCCGAATACTCGCTGTCGGTCGTCGAGGGAGCGGACACGCAGCCCGAAGGCTCGATCGAGGGTGTCAGCGCCAGCGTCAATTCGAAAGCCGATGTGACCGTGTCACTCACCCACAACGGTCTAGTCGTGGAACAAAACAAACACGAAGGGTATGCATCGCTCTCGAAGGTGCCACAGGTGGGCGACGTGGTCACATTCGAATCCGAAGGCTTCACCACGTCGGTCGCCTACGATGGGCTGCCCTCGCTCGAATCGACAGTATGTGCCGGCTCGACGAACTTCTCCGGCCAGCGTACGGCCGGGTACACGGTCGAAGGCGGCTACTACAACGTGATAGTCGCTACTGAACATATATATTATTCACAACACACCCTGGCCCAGATACAAGTGCTAACCGGGTCGAGCTTCGGGGGCGACTTCCTCACGCCGCTCGCCAGTGGCGAGACCGTCTACGCCGTCGAGTCGCTGACCTCGCCGCTCGCGGGTGGCGCCAGCTTCACCTACTCCAGCGAGTACGACCGCCCGGTAGGCGGCTGTCCTCCTCCTCCGCCGCCTCCGCCGCCTCCTCCGCCGCCACTCGCGCTAGCCGGCGCGTTCTCGAAATTCACGCGGACTTCGATCGTCAAACTGCTTCGCTCCGGATGGTCGACACACGTAACGATCGACCAGCCCGGGACGATCGTCGAGGACCTCTACCAGCACACTGGCGTCCTGCCGGCGTTCGCGGCGACAAGCAAACATACCCTGAAGGGCACAAGCAAACGGCCGCGCAAAGAGGCCAAGGCGTTGCTGCTCGCGCGGGGCACGGCCACCGCCAAAGCGGCCGGCACGGTGACAGTCACGATGCGTCTCACCTCTGTCGGGCGACGTCTGCTCAAGCACGCGCGCAGCGCCAAAGTGGTGCTGATCACGACGCTCACCGCCGGCTCGGGCGCCAAGCTTGCGCTCGGACGCCAATCGCTCACGCTGCACCGGTAGGGCAAAAGTCCCGGCAGGCGAGAGCCAGCGGGTGCCTCGGCCCTGGACCCGTGGATACCAGCCCCTGGAGATTGAATGTATGCGTGCCGGACGTAGGACGTCGTTGAAGCACGCCCTACGCGGCGCGTCGGTATTGCTCTCGGCGATCCTCTGGCTGCAGCCCCCGGCAGTTCTGCCCCTGCCCTCACGGACAGGCGCCGACGGGCCGCCGCGGCCATATGGCGCCGAGCCGCCGGCGGGGGCGCAGCCGGCCAATACCGATCTCGCGGTCGTTCGGGCGCAGAACCATGCGCTGTTGTACGGCCCGTTTCCAGACGGGGGCCTCGCGCGCGGGGTCTCCGACGGAGATTTGATGCTCAGCGAAAACGCCGAAGTGCGCGCACAGACGATGAGCAGGACCCACGCGCTCGGGGGCAGCGTGGCGCGCATCCCCGTGGACTGGCGCAACGTCGTGGAAGCCAACCCGCCTGACGGCTTTCAGGCACGAGATCCGACAAGCCCCGCCTACAGCTTTACCCAGCTTGACGCGGCCGTGCGCAGCGCTGTGGCCGCCGGGCTGCAGCCGCTGCTGGTCGTCTCCCATGCTCCCGCTTTCGCAGAAGCGCCCCACCGCTGGCCCTACGCCTATCTCGGTAGTTGGGCACCCAGCCCGCAGGCGCTTGAAGAATTCGCCGCAGCCCTGGCCCTGCGCTACGACGGGGCGTTCCCCGATCCGCTTCACCCCGGCGCCGCGCTCCCGCGTGTGCGGTTCCTACAGGCGTGGAACGAGCCCAACCTCGCTCGCTATCTGGAGCCACAGTGGGTAGCGGTGGGGCGTCACTGGAGCGCCTTCTCGCCGTCGCTCTACCGCCAGATGCTCAACGGGTTCTACGCCGGGGTGAAGTCGGTGCAGCCGAGCGACACGGTTATTGCGGCCGGTATCGCCCCCGAGGGGGAACCCGCGGGCGTAGGGGCGATGGCGCCCGTGACGTTCCTGGAAGGGCTGCTCTGCCTCGGCGCCGCGGGCGCAAATTGCCCGCAGAAGCCGCACCTGGACGTGCTGGCGTTCCATCCGCTGTCTGTTTTCAACCCTGACGTGCCGGCGGTCTCAAAACTCGACGTGGCGGTCTCTGACGTCGCCAAGGTCACCGACCTGCTCGCGCGCGCAGAGCATCTTCACACGGTGCTGCCTGCGGGCCCCCACCCGCTGTGGGTCACCGAGCTCAACTGGGACAGCTTCCCGGCGAGCCCGACCGGCGTGCCCGACTCCCTGCAGGCCGCGTGGGTCTCGCGCGCGCTGCACCGCTTGTGGGTGGCCGGCGTGAGCCTCGTCGATTGGCAGTTCCTGATCGACCCCTATGGCGGCACGCCACTGGCCTCGCCTGATGGCAGCATCGGCCTCTACCCGCGGCCGGCCGGGCTGTACTCACCGGGGCCGGGCGGCAACACCGCCTTCGCGCGCCCCAAGCCGTTCCTGCGCGGCTTCACGTTGCCGTTCGACCCTTTGCGGGTGAACCGGCGTCAGGTGCGCGTGTGGGCGCTGCTGATGCACGGTGGTCAGACCGCGCTCCTGCAACGCCAGGGGCGCGGCGGGCGCTGGCGCGCGATCGCCCACCTGCGCGCCGACGGCTACGGCGTGCTCAATGTGCTGCTGCCGTTGGCCGCAGGGGAGCATCTGCGTCTGTGTGCTGGAACGCTCCACTCTGCGTCTGCGTGGGTGCCGCCGGCACGTGGCTCATCGCGTGCTCGGCAAGCGCCGTGATCGTGAGGCTGGGGTTGACGCCCACGTTCGCGGGGACCGCCGAGCCGTCGCACACGAGCAGGTTCTCGTAGCCGAACACGTGCTGGTGGGCGTCCACGACGCCGCTTGAAGCATCCGCGCCGATCACCGCGCCCCCGAGGATGTGGGCGGTGGTGGGGATGTTCAGCGCCGCCTCGGTGAACGAGCTCTGCGCGATCCCGCCGGTGCGCTCGGCGAACCATTCGGCTGCCTTGTTGGCGACCGGGATGAATGTCGGGATGGGCCGCTCAGGGTCCTGTTCGGTGGATAGCCACAGCGTTTTGAAGGGTCCCTGTTTGGGGCGCAGCGCGATCGCGTTGTCGAGCGTTTGCATCACAAGGATGATGATCGTGCGCCGCGACCAGTTCTTGGGGCGCACCACCTGCACGAAGCGCTTGGGATGACGAACGATCTGGCCGAGCAACTTCAACGGACGCGTCGCACGCGTGCCGTCGCCCGTCAGCAGCGTGTTCAGGCGGCTCATCGAATCGCCGTCGTTGCCGTAGGTGACGGTCTCGATGTGCGTGTGCGCGTCGGGATAGATGCTCGATGTGATCGCCACCCGTTTGATCAGGTCCTCCGGGTAGTCCTCAGGAACGGTGACCGCCAGGATCGCCTCGCTGTTGGTGCGCACCAGCTCGCCGAGGCGGCTGGAGATGCGTGGCAGCGATCCGCCGAGGCGGCAGCGCTGCAAGAGCGTGTTCGTGCCCAGCGGGCCGGCTGAGACGACCACGCCACGGGCGCGCTGCACCTTGCGTTCGCGGCGTACCCACGCACCCGAGCGGATGCTTTCGACCTCGTACCCGTCGCTGCCATCGCCCGCGCCGAGCGGGCGGATGTCGATCACGGTGCGTTCCGGGCTCACCTTCGCGCCGCGCTTCTCGGCCAGATACAGGTAGTTCTTCACGAGCGTGTTCTTTGAACCGTGCGGGCAGCCCACCATGCAGCGACCGCACAGCCGGCAGCCGGTGCGGTCAGGTCCCTCGCCATCGAAGAAGGGATCGGGTACGCGCTTGCCCGCCTCTCCCTCCGCTCCAAAGAACACCCCCACGGGTGTCTTTTTGTAGGTGTCGGAGACATTCAGCTCCTCACCCAACTCGCGCAGCAACTGGTCGGCGGGGTCGTCATATGGGTTCATCGTCACGCCCAGCATTCGCTGCGCTTCCTCGTAGTGAGGCGCCAGATCCGCCTCCCAGTCGGCGATCCCCGCCCACTGGGCGTCCTCGAAGAACGGCGTTGGTGGCACATACAGGGTGTTGGCGTAGCCGAGGCTGCCGCCACCCACGCCACACCCGCTCACGACCGACACGTCTTTGAAGGTGGTGAGGCGGAAGATGCCCTTCCAGCCGATCTTCGGGCGCCAGAAGTAGCGCTTGTAATCAGCGGTGGACTCTGGGAACTCGTGGTCGGCAAAGCGCCGTCCGCACTCCAGCACGCCCACCCGATAGCCCTTCTCCGAGAGGCGCAGCGCCGAGACGCTGCCACCGAAGCCGGAGCCGATCACAAGCCAGTCGTAGTCGAAGTCCCCGCGCATCCTCGCATCAGCATATTGGTTGCGCGGCCAGTATGCCAATTAGGCACCCCCGGCATCTGGCGCTATATTCCGTGAAGTAATGGCTATGGGCAGGGTGCAGAACAAGCCGTGCGGGGGTCGCTACGGCGACATCGTCCAGTCGATCGGCAACACGCCGCTCGTGGAGTTGCCGCGCCTGTCGCCCAAGCCGGGCGTGCGCATCTGGGCCAAGCTCGAGTCGCGCAACCCCACCGGGTCGGTCAAGGATCGTGTGGCGCGCGCGCTGATCGAGGACGCCGAGGAGAAGGGCGCCATCCAACCAGGTCAGACGATCCTCGAGCCGACGTCGGGCAACACGGGCATCTCACTGGCGATGATCTGCTCGCGCAAGGGCTATCGACTGAAGGTGGTGATGCCCGAGAACGTCACCCCCGAGCGCACCCAGCTGCTTGCGATGTATGGGGCTGAGATCGTCTACTCCGAGGGCTCCAAGGGCTCCAACGGGGCGGTCGAGAAGGCACTCGACATGGCCGAGCGCGACTCCTCCTATTACATGCCCTACCAGTACGGCAACATGGCCAACCCAAACGCCCACTACAACGGCACGGCGTTGGAGATCCTCGAGGAGCTCGACGAGGTGTCCGCATTCGTCGCTGGCCTCGGCACCGGCGGCACGCTGATGGGAAACGGCCGGCGCTTGAAGGAGACTTTCGGCGACGCTTGCAAGATCGTTGCCGCCGAGCCGATGCAGGGCGAGCCCGTACAGGGCCTGCGCTCGCTCGATGACGGCTTCATCCCACCGATCATCGACCTCTCCCTACTGGATCGCAAGATCTTCGTCACCAACACCGACGCGATCCTGTGGACGCGCAAGCTGCTCGACGAGGAGAGCGTGTTCGCGGGCGTATCCAGCGGCGCGATCGCGCGCGTGGCGGTGCGCATCGCCGGCGAGCTCGACGAGGGCAACGTTGTCTTCATCGTGGCCGACGACGGCTGGAAGTATCTATCAAGCGGTATCTACACGCTGCCGGTCGAGGAGATCGAGAACCTCGACTCCACCGTTTGGTGGTAGAGGGGCGTGGACATGTCGCACGTGATGGTGAGCCTTGATGGACATCGCGCCTGAGCTGCTCGAGCAGATCGTCGCCCACGCTCGCGCGGAGGCGCCGAACGAGTGCTGCGGGATCGTGGCTGTGATTCCCGCCTCAGAAGGCCGGCAGGCGCAAGCGACACGCGTGCGCGCCGCGCGCAACGTGCACGCGAGTCCCAAGCGCTTCGAGATCGACGGCAAAGACGTGGCCCGCGCGATCGACGAGTTCGACGAGGCTGGCTGGGAGATCGGCGCAATCTATCACTCCCACACCCACACCGCGCCCTACCCGTCGCAAACCGACATCAACTTCGCGGCTCACTGGCCCGGCGTCGAGTGGATCATCGTCGGGTTGGCCGATTCCGACCGACCAGAGATCCGCTCCTACCTGATCGAGAAAGGCACAGTTCGTGAGGTGGAGATCGGACAAATCGCGGTCTGACCGCGAGCGCGTGCACCTCGTAAAGGTCGCCTACGCACGCAACCTAGCCGAGGGCGAACTGATCCAGGGGCTACTGCGCCAAGAGCACATCCCCAGCATGCTCAAGCGAAACGGTGGCTTCGACGTTCCCGACTTCATCGCTGCCGGTGCCCGCGACGTGCTCGTGCCCGTCTCGCAGGCCGATCGCGCTCGCGAGCTATTGGCCTAAAACGAGTGCTTATACGAGAACGGGCTGCCCGAGCGGCTGCCCTGCTTCGCGCGTGATCGACTCGATCTCTTCGGCGGCGCGTTCGAACTCGCCGTCGGAGAGTACGGGTGTGCCCTCGAAAGGCAGTTCGCGCTGGAGCTCGAGCCACGAGCTGCACACTCCGTACTCGTCCTTGACCTTCACGGTCACCGGACGAGGGATCCTGTAGGTGCGCAGCAACAGCACGTGCAGGGGATGGCGTCGCTTCCACTCGAGGCGCTTCTCCGCGTAGTCGGTGCTCCACACGTAAAACGGCGACAGCGCGTCCACGCAGCGGGGGTCGGAGATCGTGAAGTGGCCCGCCACTTCGGCCCATGCCCTGATGCGCACGCGCTCGGGCTGCTGGATGCCGCCTTCGACGCTGAACGCGTTCACCGACGGCTCGCCGTCGTTCCACACGCCTTCCTCCAAGGCCCTGCGTAGCTCGGGCTGGTGGGACTCGCGCACGAGGTTGTTGCGCTGATGGTCGAAAGTGGGATACAGGAAAAAGCGGTCGTGATCGAGCTTGAAGTGCTTTTCGGGCTCGCGAATACCGCCCTTGCGCAGGGTGATTAGCTGCTCGCCTTCGGCGAGGGCGCGGACGGTGACCGCCCATTCCTTGAGAGCAATTGGCATCTTGAAAGACCTGACTACGAGAGATCGCTGGAAACCGCGCTACCCCGTCCGTGCCGTCCCTAACAGACCGAAGCACGGGGCATCGCTCCCGTTAAAGATACGAAATCCGAGCGAAAATCCCAAATCCCCTGCAAATCGAGGGTTTTTCTGGCGGTTATGGCCTGTTGGCACCAAACGTAGGGTGCCTTGGAGCAGGCTGAACAGGGCGATTCCTGCGGATTGACGATCGAGGAGATCTACAGCCGCCGGCCGGCAAGACCCTCGGCGGCCTCGATCAGAGACGCATAGTCATCGGCACCGTGGCCGCGTCCCATCGTCGCCGCGAGCAGGTCGCGCGCGTGGGCGGCTGCCGGGAACGGCACGCCCGCCGATTGCGCTTCCTCCAGGCACAGCCGCACGTCCTTGAGCAGGTGCTCGGTCTTGAACAGCGTCGTGTAGTCGTGCTCGCGCATCGCCTCCGACTTCATCTGCATCTGCGCTGAGGCGCCCGAGCCGGTCTGGGTGACCGCCACGAGCGCGTCGAGATCCACACCGGTCGAGTCGGCGAGCAGCAGAGCCTCGGCCACAGCCGCCGCGTTGGCGGCCCCGAGCGCGTTGTTGATGAGCTTCAGCATCTCGCCCTGGCCCAGCTCGCCGACGTGCACGATCAGCTCGCCCATGCTCTCCAGCAGCGGCTTCGCGCGCTCGAAATCCTTGGGCTTGCCGCCCGCCATGATCGTCAACGTGCCCGCTTCCGCACGCGGTGAGGAGCCTGTCACGGGCGCGTCGAGCAACCGCACACGGCGCTCTGCCAATGCCGCGCCGATCCGGCGCGTGTCGGTTGGGGCGATCGTGGACATGTCCACGCACAGCACGTCCACGCCAGTGCCCCCGCCGGCTCCGTCGCCGGCGCTCGTTTGCTCGCCGACGCCCTCTACCACTCCACCTGGCCCGAGCAGCACGCTCTCCACCTGCGCGCCGTCGACCACCATGCTCACCACGACGTCGCTTGCGCTCGCGACCTCGGCGGGCGTGCGCACGGCCGTGGCTTTGTGCTCGCCGGCCCAGCGCTGCGCCTTGCCCTCGGTGTGCGTCCACACCGTCAGCTCATACCCGGCTTTGGCTACGTTGGCGGCCATCCGCGAGCCCATGATGCCGAGGCCGAGAAAGCCGATGCGCTCAGCCATGCGCTCGCTCCGGGGTATGGCCTGCGGGCCGTTTAGGGTGGCGTATCGGAGGGATCATGTGGTTTGAGAGGAGGACCATACCCACCTCCTCCGGGGGTTTCGATGCGAAGTCGCTCATCTCTGCGCAGCGTACCTGTCGTCTTCGCCGGCAATACCCGCGACTGCCCGCTTGCGCCCTCCGGGGTGTTTGCGGCTATGAGCGTGTCGCGCCCGCGCTCTCCCGGCTCACCGCCATGCGCACCCGGCGGAGCATGGCGGCGGCGCTCGGCGATCAGCGAGAACGTCATCTCGCTCAGCGCCCGTAGCTCGCGCACCACGCCGTCGCCGCCCATATGCGTGCCCGCGCCGCCCGAGCCGCGGCGTAGCGAGTACTCCGTCACGAGCAGCGGCAGCTCGCGCTCGAGCGCCTCGATTGGCGTGTTGAGCGTGTTGCTCATCGCCACGTGCACCGCGCTCGGCCCGTCGGCATCCTCGCACGCGCCCTGGCCGCCGCCGAGCGTCTCGTAGTAAGTGAAATCGTCGTTACCCAGTGTGAGGTTGTTCATCGTGCCCTGGCCGAGCGCCCTCCCAAACGCGCCTAGCACGAGGTCGGCCACGCGTGAGGAGGTCTCCACGTTGCCGGCCGCCACCGCCGGGGAGGGCAGCTTGGAATCGCCAGGCGGCTTGGCGTTCAGCAGCGAGCCCTCCGGCACGATCACCTCGACCGGTCGGTACGCGCCCGCGGACGGCGGAATGTCGGGGTCGGTCAGCACCCGCACCGCAAACCAGCACGCCGACAGTGTCACCGCGAGCGGGCAGTTGAGGTTGCCCTCGTGGCGGTCCGCCGAGCCGCTGAAGTCGAGCACCAGCCGCTCGCCCTCCACGGTGGCCTTCAGGCGCAGCGCCAGATCGCCCTCGCGCGCCTCCAGCACGTCCTGGGCTTCGCGCACGCCATCGGGCAGTGCCGCGATGCACGCGCGCGTACGCCGCTCCGCGTAGTCGAGCACCGCGTCGGTGGCCTCGCGCAGGCGCCGCACGCCGACGCGCTCCGCCAGTTCGGCGAGGCGCAGCGCGCCCACGCGATTGGCGGCCAGCTGCGCTCTGAGGTCGGCGCGGCGCTCCTGCGGCTGGCGCATCCGCTCGGCCAGCTCGTCGATCGCCGCATCGGTCAGCTCACGCGGGTGGATCACCACGCCCTCCTCCGCCAGCGTGCGGCTATCGGCCGGCATCGACCCCGGCACGCGCCCGCCCACGTCGGCGTGGTGCGCGCGGCTGGCGGCGAATCCAATCAACACCTCATGCCTGGAAAGCTCCATGTCCCTCTGGGGGAGATGGAGAGTGGTGGCGGGTGAGAGAGCGAACACAGGCGTGATCACAGTTATGTCCGGCAGGTGCGTACCGCCTTCGAACGGATCGTTCAGCACCCACGACACGCCGGGGCGGTGCTCGCGGTCGAGCACGGCCCGCACCGCGGCCGGCATCGAGCCGAGATGCACAGGGATGTGCTCGGCTTGCATCGTCATCTCCCCGTCGGCATCAAACAGGGCGGTCGACGCGTCGCGTCGCTCCTTGATGTTGGCCGAGTGCGCCGAGCGCACAAGCGTGGCGCCCATCTCCTCGCAGGCGGTGCGCAATGCGCCAGCGATCACCTGCAGTTCGATCGGGTCGAGCGTGCTCACGCGCTTCGCTCCACTACGACGGTTCCGTGCTCGTCGACCGTGCCGTCCCAGCCGGGCGGCACGAGCAGGGTGGACTCCGGCATCGCACACAGCGCCGGTCCCCGCACGCGCATTCCAGCGGGCAGCTCGCCGCGCCACAGTCGCGTTTGCACCCACTTGCCATCGAACACGACGCGCGTGACGGCGGATGTGGGCGGTGTCCTCGCGGCGCTCGTCAATCGCAATGCCGGCCTTGGTCCGAAAGCCGACACGCGCACGTTCACGAGCTCCACCTCGGCCCGCGCGTCGCGGTAGCCGTAGCGCCGCTCGTGCTCCCTTTCAAATGCCTCACACAGGCTCACAGGATCGCGCAGAGCGCGTTGGCTGGCAGCGGGAGCGTTACTCGTGGGCACGCCGCTGGCCGGCCCCGCCGGCCCATCCCCCAAACCATTCCCGGCATCGATCTGCTCGTCCACCGTCAGCTCAAACGACTGGCCCCGGTATCGCAGCTCGTAGCGCACGCCGACGTGCTCGACAGGGCCGTCCAGCTCCTCGCTGGCCCGCTCGATCAGCCCCTCCAGCTCGTGCTCGACTCCTCCGCTCGTGAATGTCTCGCCGCTGAGCATCACCGTGCTCGAAGCGTCGTACCGCGGGGCTGCCGCCGCCAGTCCCAGTGCCGAGAGAACCCCGCACGCACGCGGGCACAGCACCCGCTCGATCCCCAGCTCGGTGGCCATCGACGCGGCGTGCAGGGGTCCGGCGCCGCCAAACGGCATCAGCGCGAAACGCCGCGGGTCGATGCCGCGCTGCACCGTCATGACCGCCAGCGCACGCAGCATCTCGGTCTCGGCGACCCTCACGATTCCCTGCGCACAGGCCAGCGGCTCGAGCTCCAGCTCGCCCGCGAGCGCCGCCACAGCGCGCTCGGCCGCTGTGCGGTCCAGCTCGATGGTGCCCGCCAGTGGCACGTCGTCGAGCAGCCTGCCGAGCAGCAGGTTGGCGTCGGTCACGGTCGCGCGCGCTCCGCCGAGCCCGTAGCACGCTGGTCCGGGCACGGCGCCCGCGGACTCCGGGCCCACGCGCAGCGCCCCGCCGGCGTCGCGCCATGCGATCGACCCGCCGCCGGCGCCCACGGTGTGGATATCGAGCGCCGCCAGCGCCAGCGGTCGCCCGGCGACCATCCGCTGGGCTGTCTCCGCCACGCGTCCGCCGTCGATCGTGCACACATCGCACGAGGTGCCGCCCATGTCAAAGCACAGCACGTCGTGCGCACCCGCCGCCTCGCTCAGCAGCAGCGCCCCGCCGACGCCGCCCGCGGGACCCGACAGCACCGTCAGCGCGGCGTGCTTCGCGGCCCTGTGCGCGCTGGTGAGACCGCCCGAGGACTGCATCACCCGTACCGGCGGCAGGCCGCGCTCAGCCGCCTGTGTGCCGAGCGCTCGCAGATATGACGCAAGCAGCGGCGACAGCGCCGCGTCCACCTCGGTGGTGCAGGCCCGCTCGTACTCCCTGAAGGTGCCCACCAGCTCGTGCGACAGCGACAGGTGCACGCCGGGCAGGCGCCGCGCGATCAGCTCGCCGAGCCTCTGCTCGTGCTCAGGGTGCGCATAGGAGTGCAGCAGCACCACCGCCACCGCTTCCGGTTTGCCCGCCGCCAGCCGCGCGAGCAGCGCGTCGGTCGCCGCCGGGTCGAGCTCGCGCAGCGGTCCGTCCGGTCCCATCCGCTCGGACGCGCCAAAGCGCAGCTCCACCGGCACCAGCGGCTTCGGCGGAGCTGCACAAAGGTCATACAGGCTGGGGCGCGCCTGGCGTGCCAGCTCGACGATGTCGGTGAACCCGTCGGTTGCCACCAGGGCGGTGCGCGCGGGTGGGTGGGCTTCCGATTCAAGCAGCGCGTTGGTCGCAATGGTCATGCCATGCGCAAAGCTCGCGAGCTGCTCGGGCTTCGCGCGGGCGCGCTCCAGGACGGCCTCGACGGCCGCCATCACGCCGAGCTGCTGTTGGCCGATGGGAGATCCCTCCGATCCCAAGTCGGTCGGCGTGCTCGGTGCCTTCGCGCTCCATACCGTGCCGTCCTCTTCGACGAGCACGGCGTCGGTGAAGGTTCCGCCAACGTCGACCCCGAGCAGCATCGCCCGGGAAGGCTACTCACGCAGCCGCGAGGCGCTCGTTGTTCTCGGTGTCGGCCAGGTGCTGGTGCGAGGGGCAATAACCGTTGTGCGGCAGCGGTACGCGCTGGCAGGTCGAGCCCTTGCGGGTGGTCGCGCGACAGCAGGGTGGCTCGTCGGTGACGGCCGCGTGCGCCTCGATCGGATGCTCGATCAAGTATCGCTGCGCGAGTCCCATGTAGCGGTTGACCGTTTGCAGCACGCGCTCCTGTGCGCCCATCGGGAAATACGTCCTGATATCGCAAAACAGCGTGCGCGCGGGCTTGGCGAAGTAGTGACGGTCGGTGGCCAGACGCTCAACCGCCGACTCGCACGCGTCGAGCACGTGCTTGTGGTTGGCGGCTGCGCCAGCGTCGGATCGCGCCTCCGTGATGTACGGAGCCAGATCTCTGTAAATGGCTCGGCTGAACTGGTACATAGTTCCGCTTGCTACAACACCGGTTGCGAACGAAAAGACCGGACTTATTGAGTATCCAAGCGGTTTCTAAGGCCCACAGAAGTAATTCATTAAGTCTCGGTTAGCTTTTGCCTAAGACCAGTTCTCCCATTCGAGCCGCTCGTCGGCGTCCGCGACGACCACGTGCCGGCCGTCCAGGCTTGGATCGCGCTCGGGATGGTCGGTGCGCGTGTGCGTGCCACGGCTCTCCTCGCGCTCCAGCGCCGCACGCGCGATCAGGCGAGCCAGCGGGTGAGGGTCCTCGAGTAGGCAGCGCAGGCCCTCGGCCGAGCGTTCGATTCCCGCGTGCCGCCACAGCGCCTCGCGCGTGGCCTGCTCGACGCGGGGGATCCCCCCCGGTTGGGTGCGCTCCTCACTAGGGGTGACTGCCGGCTCCGGCTCTTCGAGCGCGGCCAGCGCCGCGCGCCGGCCGAACACGAAGCACTCGCTCAACGAGTTAGACGCCAGTCGGTTGGCTCCGTGCAGGCCCGTGCACGCGGTCTCGCCGACCGCATAAAGGCCCGCGATCTGCGAGCGCGCGTGCAGGTCGGTGAGGATCCCGCCGATCGTGTAGTGCGCCGCCGGCGCCACCGGCACCAGCTCGCGCATCGGATCGAGGCCCGCCTCGCGCAGCGCGCCCACCACGTTCGGGAACAGCCCAGGATCGATCGCGCGCATATCGAGGCTCACCGAGCGCTCGCCGCTCTCGCGCAAGCGGGTCTGGATCGCGCGAGACACCTCGTCGCGCGGCGCCAGCTCGTCCACGAACCGCTCGCCCTGGGAGTCGAGCAGCGTCGCGCCCTCGCCGCGAATCGCCTCGGTGATGAGAAAGCCCTCCTTGCCCTGCACGCCGATCACGGCCGTCGGGTGAAACTGCACGAACTCGAGATCCGCCAGGGGCGCCCCCGCGGCTTGTGCCAGCAGCAGACCCTGCCCGATCGAGCCGGGCGGGTTGGTCGTGCGCGACCACAGCGCCGCCGCGCCGCCGGTGCTCAGCACAACCGCGCGCGCTCTCACGACGCGGCCGGGCGAGCGCGAATCGGGGGGACCTCCGTTCGCGCAGCACACCACTCCGTGGCAGCGGGGACGGGTGGGGTCCGCATCCATCAGCAGGCCGCACACGCGCGCGCCATCCTCGATCACGCGCACGCGCGGGTGCGCGACCACGAGCGCGGACAGCTCCCGCAGCAAGCGCCGCCCGGTTGCGCTTCCGCCCGCGTGCACGATCCGTCTGACCGAGTGTCCTCCCTCCAGGCCCAGCGCCAGCCGCCCGCGGCGATCGGCGTCGAAGTGAAAGCCGAGCGCTTCCAGGTCGCGCACACAGTCCGGGGCTTCCTCCACGAGCACCTGCGCGGCCGAGCGGCGCACCGCGCCACGGCCCGCCCGCTCGGTGTCGCTGAGATGCAGCTCGACGCTGTCGTCGGCCGCCAGCACTGCCGCGAGTCCGCCCTGGGCCCAATAGCTGGCTGTCTGCGCCAGCGGCAGCGCCGAGAGCAGCGCCACGCGCCCGCCCTCACGCGCCGCGCACAGTGCCGCATACAGGCCCGCGGCACCCGCGCCCACGACGACCACATCCACGTCGGCGCGCGGAGCGCTCCCCGACGCCCCGGTGGTGCTCATGAATTCCTCACCCGGTGAGCTCGACGAGCGCCGCTGCCAGCACGCCGAGCGACAGCACCACCACGAGCACGAACGCGACCACGAGTCCCTTCCATTTGGGTGGCGCCGCCAGCCGCGTGCGCGCACCGGTCCCGCAGCGCAGGCACCAGTCCTGCTCAGGCCTCAGCGGTGCGACGCACAGGGGGCACACTTCTTGCAGCACGGGCGCGGCTCCCGGCGCCTGCCCGTTGGGCGCGCTCGCGGGCGCCGGTGTGGCCATGCTCACTCGTCCCGCAGCGGGGGTCGCAGGATCTGAGTCTGTTCGTCCTCGTCATCGCGCGCCTTCGCGGGGAACGCAGCCGCTCTTGGCGCTGTGGCCGGGGTTGCCGCCGGGGCTGTTGGCGGCGCCGGAGCGGGCGCCGCCATTGGAGCCGGTGCCGGGACTGTGCGCGAAGCTGCGGGTGCCGGCCCAGCGGTCACGGGTTGCGTGTTTGCCGCGGGTGCGGGCTCGGCGGTCACGGGTTGCGCGTTTACCGCGGGTGCCTGGCTCGGCGGGGCCATCGGCGCGGTCGAGATCGGGCGGTCGGCGTTCGCGTCGAACGCCAGCCCACAGCCCGGGCAAAAACGGTCGTCGCTGCCGTGGATCGCCGCGCACCGCGGGCACGCCGCGATTCCCACTTCGCGCAGCACGCTCACCGGACGGCGCTCGTGCAGCGCCTGCTCAAGTCCACGCAGCTCCTTGTCGATCTCGCGCAGCATCGCCAGCTTGGCGAGCACCAGCGGGTCGTTGCGCTGGCCGAAGCGGTGCAGGTCGAACACGAGTCCGCCAAGGTCGCGGTAGGCAAGCTCGCGCGCCTTGCGCAGGAAGCGCGCCCTACGGCGCATGCGCCCACGCTCTCCGAAGCCTGGTTTATCGAGCGGCTGCTCTGTCTCCGTCTGCGTCTGCTCGGGCGCCGACTCAGTCCCCGCCGGCGCCTGCTCAGCTTCATCCGCTCCTGCCACGGTCTCCATGCTATCCGGCATCCGCGACGAGTGAGCGCCATGCGCTTGCCACACGCTCGGCTAGGCGCGCGGCGGAGAACCGCTCGGCGTGCTCGCGGCCGGCCACCCGCGGGTCCTCGGCGGCCACGTGCACAGCCGCCACGGCACGCCAGCGCTCCAGCTCGAACGGCGCGCACAGCGCTCCCCCCAACCCATCGAGCGCTTGCGGGTGGATGCCCACCGGTGTAGCAAGCACCGGCACATCGCATGCCAGCGCCTCCAGCACCGCCAGTCCAAAACCCTCACGCTCGGAGGGCACGAGCACCGCGTTTGACGCGTTCACATACAGCGGGACGCGCCCAGGATCGACGCCGCCAAGCGTTAGCAGCTGGACTCCTAGTGCCTGCGCAAGCGCCGCGCCGCGATCGTGGCGCTTCTCAGGACGCGCCGGGTCCGCCGGGAACAGTAGGTAGGGACCCTGCGGGTCGAGACCCAGCTGTGCGCGCGCCTCCGCGCGCGGGATCGGCCCGAAGCGCCGCATATCCACACCGCATGACAGCACCCGCGCGCGCGTGCGATTGCGTGCGCCGGGGATCTGTTCGAGTAGCTCCTGGGAAACGGCGGCGAGCAGGCCCACGCTGGGCAGCACCACGCGCGTGGCGATGCGCGTGCGCGGGTGGCGCACGTCGGTGCCGTGCAGCGTCAGCGCGCGTCCGCGTGCTTTCACCGCGAGCGCAGGCCAGGCCGTCAGGCCGAAGTGCGCGTGCACGACGTCGAAGCGCTCACCCGCGTAGCGTTTGCGCAAATTTCGCGCCGCATGCGCCAGCGCGCGCGGGCCGGGTGAGAACTCATACAGCTCGATGCTCAGATCGTCGAGCATTCGCAGTGCATCGACCTGGTCGCGCACGAAACGGCCGCGCTCGGGATGAGCGTCGTCGGCGAGCATGTTGGACACCACGAGCGCGCGCACGAGCGCTGACCGTAGCGCTCTGGAATGATGGGTAACGTGACGGGCCCCGCCTCAAACGATCCCCGCGACTGTCCGATCGACGTGTTCGACGCCGAGCCGATCGTGCGTAAACGCAGCTATCGCCGCACTACCGCTCAGCTACGGCCCGTGGAGATCGAGCCCGGCTTCGTACGCACCGCAACCGGCTCGGCGCTGATCTCGATGGGGGAGACGCGCGTGATCTGCACCGCCTCCGCGCAGGAGGGCGTACCGCGTTGGATGACCGGCAAGGGTCGCGGCTGGCTGACGGCCGAGTACGGGATGCTGCCCGCATCCACGGGCGATCGCAAGGCGCGCGACATCTCCAAGGGCCGCCTCGACGGGCGCTCGGTTGAGATCCAGCGCCTGATCGGGCGCTCGCTGCGCGCCGTGATCGACCTGAATCTGCTCGGCGAACGCACCATTTATCTGGACTGCGACGTGCTGCAGGCCGACGGCGGCACCCGTTGCGCCTCGATCACAGGCGCCTACGTGGCGCTCGCGCTGGCGTGCCAGCGGTTGCAAAGCAAGGAGCGCATCGAGCGTACTCCGCTGACTGGCACGATCGCGGCCGTCTCTTGCGGGATCGTGGGGGGCGCCGCGATGCTCGACCTCGACTATGGCGAGGACTCGAACGCCGAGGTTGACGCCAACGTCGTGATGACCGGCGACGGCGGCCTTGTCGAGGTGCAGGCCACCGCGGAGCGCACGCCGCTCTCGCGAGCCTCGCTCGACGAGCTGTTGGCGTTGGCCGCCGATGGGATCGAGCAGCTGCGCGGCGCCCAGGAGCAGGCGCTGAACGCCACACAGTCAAGTGGCGAGACCGACTAGCGCAGAAGTGGACCGTGGCTCCCCGCCAAAGCGATCGCACCGGCGCCGAGCGAGGTCCAGGCGTGCCACGACTGCTATTGGCCACTCGCAACGAGCACAAGCGTCGCGAGTTCGCGCGGTTGCTGCCAGCTTTCCAGGTGGACGCCCTACCGGATGAGGTGAGCCTGCCGCCCGAGGATGGCGACACGTTCGAGGCCAACGCGCTCGGCAAGGCCCGCGCCGCCGCCGAGGCGACCGGCAGGGCGAGCATCGCCGATGACTCGGGCATCGAAGCCGCCGCGCTCGGTGGCGCGCCTGGCGTACGCTCCGCGCGCTATGCGGGAGAGCATGCATCCGATGAGGAAAACCTGGCCAAGCTGCTGGCCGAGGCGCCCGTCGACAGCGCGCTCGCCTATGTGTGCGCGCTCGCCTACGTCGATCCTGGCGCGGGAGTCGAGCGAGTATTCGAGGGCCGCTGTATGGGTCGGCTGGCCGAGCGCCCGCGGGGTGAGCGCGGCTTTGGCTATGACCCCGCGTTCCTGCCCGACGATGAGTCCGACGCTGTGACGATGGCTGAGCTCAGCGATGAGCGCAAGGATGAGATCAGCCACCGCGGACGTGCGGTGCGCGCGCTCGAGCAGTGGCTCACAGCAGGTTGATCGCCGCCGAGGCGCCGACCGCGATGCTCAGCGCAGCGTAACCGGTGTAGCCGGACAGCAGCAGCAAAATCGCGGTGATCAGCGCGACGAGCACGGTTGCAAACCAGGCGAAACGGGAGAGCGGCATGGCGCCAGCGTATCCTTCCCGGCGGTGGCATCATCTGCCCGTCAGACCGCTCACGCCTCGCAAGGCGTCCCCAGCGTTGGGGGACCGGCTCCCGCGGTCCTGTTCGGGGACCGCTTGGCCGCACGGGTCGCCGAGCGCGAGTCGCAGATCGTGCTCGGGATCGACCCCGATCCGAGCGCGCTATGGCCTGCAGCGACGCGGCACGGGCAAGCCATGGGCGCGGACGCCCCGCCGCCGGCGCGGGCGGCAGCCGCGGTGCGAGCGCACTGTGAGGCGCTGATCGACGCGGCGGGGCCCGCTTGCGTGGCGGTTAAGCCCCAGCTCGCGCGCTTTGAGGTGCTGGGCGCAGCGGGTCGCGAGGCGCTTGGCGCTGTCTGCGCGCACGCGCGGCGGGTCGGGCTGCTCGTGATCGCCGACGCCAAGCGCGGCGATATCGACGTGAGTGCCCGAGCGTACGCCCAGGCGCTGTACGCAGGCATCCAGACCCCCTTCGGCTCGGTCGAAGGACTGCACGTCGACATGGCCACCGTCAACCCGTTGATGGGCTCAGACGCGCTGGCGCCGTTTATCGTCGTCGCCCGTGAGTTGGGGTCGGCGGTGCTCGTGCTCGTGCGCACCTCCAACCCCGGCGCAGCCGACATCGAGGACCTCGAGCTTGCGGACGGCGGACCGGTGTGGGAGCGGATCGCGACACTGGCGAGCACGCTTGGAAGCGAGCGCGTGGGGGAGAGCGGTCTCAGCGACGTGGGAGCCGTGGTCGGGGCCACTGTGCCAAAGCATCTTGCGCGCGCGCGCGAGCTGATGCCCAAGGCGGTGTTCTTGCTGCCGGGCGTGGGCGCGCAAGGTGGGCACGTCGAGGATCTGGCGCCCGCGTTCGCGCCTGGTCGCGCCGGCGGGCTGATCAGCGCGTCGCGCTCGATCGCAAACGCCCATCTTGGCGGCGACGGCGATCCGGCGGACGCGGCTCGCGCCGAGGCGGAGCGCTTGCGCGAGCTGGCTTGGGCTATCTCGGGGTAGGCTCGCGCCAGAGTCGAGCGCCGGCGAATTTATCCAGAATTTCTGCCACGTCGCGATCTGTCCGCTAGCCTCTTGGGAGCGCAAGCGGCGCAGTCCGGCTTCGCTTACGCAACAAGGTGGAGATAACGCGCAGATGATCATCACGGTCACGCTCAACGCGGCAATCGACAAGTCGCTCTCGGTGCCCAATTTCCGCCTCGGACGGCGCCACCGCACCGTCGAGCAGCGCACGATGGCCGGCGGCAAGGGCGTCAACATCGCACGTGCTCTAAAGGCGCTCGGCCAGCCGGTGATTGCCACCGGCCTCGCGGGAGGAGCAACGGGCACCCATATCGTCGAGCAGCTGACCGAGGAGGCGATCCTCAACGACTTCGTGCGCATTCGCGAGGAGTCGCGCACCAACACCTCGGTGCTCGACCCCACCAACGGCGAGCAGACGGAGGTCAACGAACGCGGCCCCGCCGTGTCCGAGCAGGAGGTCGAGCTGTTCCGCGACAAGCTGCTCTACCTCGCGCGCGGCGCCGCGATCGTCGTACTTGCCGGATCGCTGCCGCGCGGTGTCTCCCCGGAGATCTACGCCGAGCTGATCCGCGAGCTCCACAAGGCCGGCGTCACCACCGTGCTCGACACCGACGGCGATCCGCTGCTACACGCCGTACGCGCGGAGCCGGACGTCGTCTCCCCGAACATTCTCGAGGCCGAGGAGCTCGTCGGCCACGAGTTCGCCTCCGAGGAGGAACGACTGCTTGCCGTGCGCGAGATCGTCGCGCTCGGGCCCAGTGAGGCGATCATGACGATGGCCGACGGTTGCGTCGCCGACGTGCAGATCGAAGGCAAATCGTTTTTGCGACGCGCCCGCATCGAGCAGCGTGAGCCGGTCGCTCGACGTGGCTCTGGAGATGCGTTCCTCGCCGGCTACGTCGCCGCTCGCTACGAGGGACGCGCGCCCGACCAGTGTCTGCGCTTCGGAGTTGCCTGTGGCGCGGAGTCCACCGGACGGCTGGGCGCGGGGCTGATCGATCCGAAGGAGTCCCGGCGGCTGATGGGCGCGGTCGAGGTGGGCGAGGTGGAGCTGCCGGCCGAGGTGAGCTGAGTCTGAGGGCAGATGGGCGGCGCGGGTACAGCCAATGGTCGGCGTCTTTAGCCTCCAGCGACGTCTCTGCGCAGGAAGACCAGATACGCCGCAAACAGTGAAGGTCCCGCATACAGGGCGCAGACCCACAGCGAGTGCGTGACCGGCGCCCAGTCGGTTGGGGTGCGCAGCAGGCCTTGCCAGTTCTCGAACTGTTCGGTGAGCAGGTAGGGCTTCACGCCTTCAAGCCCTGGGATCCCCGCCACGATGAAAAGCAGGATCACCAGTCCCACCGCGCCGACGACAGCGGCAGTGCTGTTGCGGGTCGCGGTCGACAGCAACACGGCGATGCTGGCGACGCTCAGCAGCGGGATCAGATAGCAGGCATTGGCCGCGAACACGAGCAGCAACCCTTCCGGCGCAGAGACGACGCTGCCCGAGAAGGTCGTGATCTCGTTGAAGCCCCACGACGCGACACCGGCCAGCGTCGCGACGGCGGCGGACAGGAATACCGCGAGCGCCGCGTAGCTGAGTGCGGTGAGGACCTTCGCCGCGAACACCTGGCCACGGTCCACCGAGCGTGTGAGGATCGTCTTCAGCGTGCCGTTGCCGTCCTCTGTGGCGACGATGTCGCCCGCCACGAGCGAGGCGATCACAGGGAGCATGAACTCCGAGAGGAACAGCAGCATGAGCACGGGCGTGGCCAGGCCGGATTGGGTGATCTGAGAGGCGAAGATGCTGCCACCGGCACGGCCGTGATGCTGGCGCAGATCCTGGACGATCACGAAGATCAGCGGCAGCGCGATCGCCAGCCCCAGGCCCATATACGTGCGCTTCTGGGAGACGAGCTTGCGCAGCTCCCAGCGGTAGACGCTCAGCGTCGAGGGTCGGCGTGCACGGTCCGCCCGCGGGAGGACGGGCCCGGCTGGAGATGTCGCGACGCTGCTCACGGCGCCACCGTCGACGTGCCGGTGTTGGACCGCGGGACGGCGCCGTCCGCTTGTTCGGCCGCCCCGCCAGTTCCATGTCCTGCGGGCACCCGCCCGTTGGGCGCGTCGTTGGTCTCGGTCAGTCGGAAGAACAGATCCTCGAGCGTCGCCAGTTCGGGTGTGAGCGCGAGGATCCCGATTCCCGCGCCCGCGAGCGCCAGCGACAGGGCGCCGACGTCGCGCTCCTGCGCCTGCAGACTGATCCCGTGCTCGCCAGCGGTTGCGTGTTCGACACCCGGCTGGGTGCGCGTCACGTCCAGCGCGCGCGTATCGTCGGTGGTGCGCAGCCGGTAGCCCGCTCCGCCCTGGCGGCGCAGGTCGGCCAGGGCGCCCTCGTAGACGACTTTGCCGCGATCGACGATCGCGACGCGGTCGCACAGTTCCTGCACCTCGGGCAGTTGATGGCTTGAGAGCAGCACCGTGATGCCCTCCTCGGCGAGGCGGCGGATCAGCAGGCGCATGTCGCGCATCCCGGCAGGATCGAGGCCCGTGGCGGGCTCGTCGAGGATCAGCAGGCGGGGTTTGCGCAGCAGCGCCGCGGCGATCCCCAGGCGCTGGCGCATGCCGTGCGAGTAGCCGCCCACCTTGTGCTTGGCGCGCGGAGCCAGCTCGACGACCTCCAGCACCTCATCGATGCGCTCGGAGGCATGGTCCCCGTCAAGCGCTGCCAGCAGTTCGAGGTTCTTGCGGCCGGTCATATACGGGTAGAAGCGCGGCGCCTCCACGAATCCCGCAACGCCCTCGAGTGCCGCTGCGCCATGACGCAATGGGTCGCGCCCAAACAGCTCGACGACGCCTTCGGTGGGCGTGATCAGCCCGAGCGCCATGCGCAGCGTGGTCGTCTTGCCCGCTCCGTTGGGACCGAGAAAGCCATACACGTCACCGCTCCCTACGTTCAGATCGATGTGATCGACCGCGAGAACATCCTTGTAGCGCTTTACCAAACCCCGGGCCTTGACCGGCTGGGCCTCGACGTCGGTCACGCTACAGACCTCGCGCGAACGCCTCTATCGATGCTGGTGTGACCGAGCCGACGAGCAGATAGCGCATGCCTGCGCGCTCGAACGTCAAGAGCGTGCCGAGCGGTGTGGGCAGCTCGCTTGCGCTGGTGCCGTTTATGTCGACCTTCGGCAGTCCTTCGAGCTCAGACGGGATCGCTTCCTTGGAACCCGCCTTGAGTGGGCTTTCGGCCAGCACGATCGCGCCAAGGCCCTTGCCGCTGCTGGTGCTCACATGCGGCTTTTCGCCATCTGAGGATGAGCCGGGGGTGCCTGAGTCGTGCTTGGTCGGGAGTGTGACATCTTCGACCTTCGCGCTCGCCGGCGGAGTGAAATCAAGCGCGGAGCTTTCGACGGGCCCATAGGAGACTTCGGTGGCGGCCAGTTCGACCACCGGTGAGGGGCTGGTAGTGGAGTAGATCGCGGCGCGCAGCGGCACCCCGTTGGTCGCATCCCAAGAGAGCTCGGCGCCGCCGATCAGCCCACCGTTTTCGCGTGGTGAGACGCGCACCGTGTAGGCGGCCTGCCCGGCCACGTCGCTCGGCGTCGCGCCGGAGATGTCGGCGTGCTTGGAGGCGCGGGCGATGCCTTCTTCGATTTCGGGGACCGTGGGGACTTCGTGACCGGAGGGACTTGCGCACGTTGGCGGACACGCAGAGCCGGGCGCAGGATGGTTAGCGGTGCCGGAGCCGCTGGGTTCCGAGCCATCCCCGGAGCCGGCGCCCTCTGTCCCAGCCGGTGGCGTGTAGCGGTAGAGCGTGTTGGTCGCCGCGTCATATAGCGACACGCTGCGGCCATCAACGAGGATCTGCGTATCGCCCTCCTCGGACTGCAGTTCCAGCCTTGCGCGGCCGTCCGAGCCGATCCACAGACGCCCCGAGGCCCCCGCGACCAAGGGGTTGGAGGTCAGATTGCCGCTTTCCCCGCTCGAGCTCGCCAGGTTCGCGCCTTCAAGCAGATGGTCGGTGAACTGGATGCGTGCGCTCACCCCACTTACCTTCGGCGCCGTCAGCGCGCCGTGGATAGCGCCGGCGAGTGGCTTTGGGGGCGGTGTGGGGCCTGCGCCAAGCGCCGTCGCAAGCGCGGTTGCGCCGATCCCGATAGCCACCATCACGCCGCACAGAAGCAGCAGGCGAGACAAGGGCAGACGACGCAGAATGTTCATGTGGGCACGTTCGCTTCAGTTCATGCGGATATCGAGCTATCACCAGCGTAGCGCTGCTCTTAGGCATTAGCTAAAGGCTTGCGAAGACATCTCTCATGAGACCGCAAAGCCGGAACCTCATGTATCGTGCCGACCCGATGCCACACACAGAGTCAAAGTCTCGCGCGCGGATGATCTATCTTGCGGTGGTGCTCGCGTTCGCGTTCGGGCTGGTCGTGCCCGTGCTCGTGCTCATCCACAACGGCAACAACAAGGCCGCCACCGGGCCCGGAGGAATCCGTTTGACAGCCGAGGAGCAGCACGGTCGCGTGCTGTTCTCCGACTCGTGCGCGTTCTGCCACACGCTCTCGGCCCCCAACTCCGTCGGACGGACCGGCCCCAACCTCGACATCCGGGTTGGCAAGGAGATCACGACCGAAACGGCTCGCCGGGCGTTCGTGTTGAGCACGATCGTCGAAGGCCGTGCGCTCGGCCTCGGGAACATGCCGGCGAACCTCTACCAAGGTAGGGAAGCCGAATCGGTGGCGGACTTCGTGGCTGCTGTCGCCGGGCGCTGAGAGCTCGCCGCGCGCGGCTCCCGAAGCGCAACAACTTACGCCAAGGTGGTCGTAGAGCCCTTTGTGAGCACTGCGCAGGATCCGCCGCGACCACTGTTAGCATCGCCCGATGCCACGAGCCGAGGCCCGCGAGTGGTGGGCCGATGTTGAGGATGTGCGTGAGCGGATCGAGCGTCGTCGAGCACGCGAAATCAGCGCCTATCGCGACAGCGGCAGTCGCGCCGGAGGACCCACGGGGGTGACTCCGGCACTACATCGCGGAGTCCGCGAAATCCGACCCGGGCAACGACTGATGCTCGTTGAGACCGCGGCTCCGCCGGCGAGCGAGGCACAGCGCAAGCGTCCACGTCCACGTCCAGCTCAGCGTGTGGGTCCCCGCCCCGACATGATCGCTGCGTGGGCCGTAGCGCTCGGCGTTCTGCTCGTAGTGGTAGCGACATTGAGTGCTCACGGCTGATCGCGACCCTTTGGCCAACCGTCTATAGCGGGCCGTTGGCCCATCGAATACGCTGCGCCCAAGATGGCCGACCTGCCAAAGACCGCCGCCGACGTCAAGGCGCTTGTCGAGGAGCGCGATATCCGCTTCATCCGCTTCTGGTTCACCGACATCCTCGGCCGGCTCAAGTCGTTCTCGATCAACTCACAAGAACTCGAGGATGCGTTCGAGGCGGGCATGGGCTTCGACGGCTCCTCGATCACCGGCTTCAACGCGATCGAGGAGTCCGACATGATCGCGCTACCAGACCCGAGCACGTTCGCGGTGCTGCCGTGGCGCCCCGAAGAGCAGGGCGTGGGGAGGATGTTCTGCGACATCGTCACCCCTGAGCGCACACCGTACGAGGGCGATCCCCGGCACGTGCTGCGCCGAGCACTGGAGCGCGCACAGGGGATGGGCTTCGACACCTTCAACGTCGGCCCCGAGCTCGAGTACTTCCTGTTCAAAGACAGCAAGTCCACCGAGGTCCTCGACGAAGGGGGCTACTTCGACCTCACCACGCTCGACGCCGGCACCGACGTGCGCCGCGAGACGGTGCTCGCGCTCGAACAGCTCGGCATCCACGTCGAGTACACCCACCACGAGGTCGGTCCATCCCAGCACGAGATCGACATGCGCTACGCGCCCGCGCTGAAGATGGCCGACGACTGCATGACCTACCGCATCACCGTCAAGGAGTACGCCGTCAAGTACGGATGGCACGCCACGTTCATGCCCAAGCCCTTGTTCGGCGAGAACGGGTCGGGGATGCACACCCATCAGTCGCTGTTCGCGGGCGGCAAGAACGCGTTCTACGACCCCGACGATCAGTACTTCCTCTCCGATGTCGGCAAGGCGTTCATCGCCGGTCAGCTCAAGCACTCACGAGAGATTTGCTCGATCTTTGCGCAGTGGGTCAACTCCTACAAGCGGCTCGTGCCGGGATACGAGGCGCCCGTGTACGCAGCATGGTCGCGGCGCAACCGCTCGGCGCTCGTGCGCGTGCCGCTGTATCATCCCGGCAAGGAGCAGGCCACGCGCATGGAGCTGCGCTGCCCGGACCCCGCCTGTAATCCATACCTCACGTTCGCCGTGCTCTTGCAGGCGGGTCTGGAGGGAATCGAGAAGGGCTATGAGTTGCCCGACCCGATGGAGAAGAACCTCTATCACCTTACCGCCGAGGAGCGGCGGCGTCTTGGCATCGAGCAGCTGCCGGAATCGCTCGGCGAAGCGATCGAGATCAGCGCCGAGTCAGAGCTCGTGTTGCGCACGCTCGGCGAGCACGCGTTCAACCGCTACATCGAGATCAAGCGCCAGGAGTGGGAGGACTACAGGGTCCAGGTCACGCAGTGGGAGCTTGACCGGTATTTGTCGATCCTATAGGACAGGCGTTGCCCTGCCGCCGCTCTGTGGCTGCTTGCCTATGACAAGCAGTCGCCTGATTCGCATGTAGTTTATGTGAAGTGTCACAATTATTGGTATATCTGCCCGCGGACGGAGGCGTAAATCGTCGTTGGGGGGAAACCATTGCTCTGCGAGACGATTGCCAGGCCGACATTGTGCTCGATCTCAGCGAGACCAAGTTTGTAGATCCAACGTCGCTGATTCGCATGCGCGCTCTCATCGACCTGAGCAGTGCTGGGGGATTCAAAGTGGAGATCGTTTCTCCCAAGGATGCCGTTGCGCGCAGCTACTTGGAATGGATGCACCTGGCTACGGATCTCCCGTCAAGCTGTGCTTCGGACCTCAAGACCATCGATGGGCCCGGTAGCAGCAAGGTCCTGATCCCCGTGACCCGTCTGCGCACCCCAACCGACGTCACAGAACTCGAACGGACACTTGAAGATCTCTATCTGGCGCACTTCGAAGGTCCCCTCGCGCCCCTGGCGGATGCTTTTACGTGGACCATCGGCGAGATCTGCGACAACGCGACGACACATGGAGCATCGTTGGCTGGGGGCTCCTACCTGGCGGCCCAGCGGTACAGCAACAAGCGCTGCATCATCGCTATCGGAGATCTGGGCATTGGTATCGCGGCCCATATGCGCCAGGTCTATCCAGATCTCGATGACGAAACTGCCATCCGCCTGGCGACAAAGGGGGGAGAATCTGGAACCGGCGATCCTCAGCGTGGGTTCGGCTATCAATACGTGATCGACGGGATCAAGAACGAGCGGATCCAATCCGGGGAACTACGTGTTTGGTCCGGTCGAAGCCGCTTTCGTGTCCTTGCGCGAGGCGGTCTCCAAGAGCGTCGTCGGGCTTGGGCAATCGACGAATCCACGCATGGCACCTGGGTTGGCGTTGAGCTCGTCGGCCAATAGTGGGCCGAAGCAGTGGCTGCGATGTCCAAAATCATCGCAAGAAGCAACTTTCAAGCATTGGATTGGTTGGCAGGAGTTAGGAACGGTTAGCTCGAAAATGCGCTCTAAAGCTCAAGATCTACTTTCATTCTGCCGAAATTTGGGGTACGCTTGACGCCCGCATCTTTTGAGCCCAGAAGGAGGACCGTGATGGAGTTTCGTTTGGCTGACCACGGCCTCGTCTTGTTGACGCGAGTTCGCGGCGAGGCGATACGCGACGCGTTGCTAGCGGAACTGGATGCGGGGGAAACGGTCGTTATCGACTTCGGCGAAGTACGAAACGCTTCGTACTCGTTCCTGGATGAGTTCGTGGGAGAGCTTGCCGCAAAGCTCGATCCGAGCCCTGAGCTCGTCAATGTTCCGCAGAAGATCGCGGATACGATCGCCGAAAGCCTGCGTAACCGCGAACTCGACCCGAGCCTAGCTGTCTCATTGGAAGCCGCGTAGTCCTTCTGCCGTCATGCGTTAGCCAGGTGGCTAGTGGCGAGGACAATGGGCTTCTCTAGATCCCCGTCAGGATGGGGGCAGCTTGTCCGAGTTCGAGGTCCTTTGGTGAGTCGGAGGCGAAATCTCGCAGGCGATCGGGCGCGGTGGCGCCAGCGTCCAGTGCATCGCCTGCAGCATGTGCCCGAAGGCGCTCGGGTGTCTCGGGGCGATCGTCTGCAACAGCGCGATCGCACCAGCGCTGTGCCGTGCGTAGCGCTCCTCGCCCGTGAGCTGTGCGAGGCGCAGCAGGCCCAGCGCGGCGCTCGAGGCGCCCGCGGGGATCGGCGAGTCCTCGAGCTCCTTGCGCCTGGCGATCAACTGTTCGCCGCCGGTTGCCGTCGAGAAGAAGCCGCCCTGCTCGGCGTCCGAGAAACGCTCGATCAGCTCGTCGGCGAGCGCCGTTGCCTCGACGAGCCAGCGCTCCTCGCAATTCGCTTCGAACAGGGCGATCAACGCCTCCAGCAGGAACGCGTAGTCCTCCAGGTAGGCACCGATCTTCGCCTCGCCGTCGTTATAGGAGCGCAACAGTTGCCCCTGCTCGTCGCGTAGCTCCTGCAGCACGAACTCGGCGCACTCCACGGCTGCGTCGAGGAATTCCTCGCCCGTGCGATCAACGGGAATGCCGAGGTGTGGTTGCTGCCCCCGGGGATCGGTGATTGTCGTGCCGCTCAGCTGAGTGCCCACCTCCGCCAGCGCGGTGATCATCAGCGCGTTCCAGCTCGTGATGCGCTTGTCGTCGAGCCCAGGTCTCGTGCGCTTCTTACGCGCCTCCAGCAGTCGCTCGCAAATGCGCTCACGGGTCGGCGCGTCGGGTCGCGGACCATGGTCCTCGAGCACGTTCAACCCCGGCTCGGGATGGTGCGGATCCATGAAGTTGCCCCGCTCGCTTGCCCCGAACCAGCGGATTGCGGCCTGGGCATCCTCGCCGAGCGCTTGCTCCAGCTGCGCGACGGTCCATACGTAGAAGCGTCCCTCCACACCATCGGAGTCGGCGTCCAGCGCGCTATAGAAACCACCCTCGGGGCCCCGCATCTCGCGCAGCGCCCATTCCAGCGTGTCGTGGCATACGTCGAGCAGATGCCGGTCTCCCGAGAGCCTGAAGCCGTGTAGATACGCACGTGCCAGCAGGGCGTTGTCGTAGAGCATCTTCTCGAAGTGCGGCACCGTCCAGGTCGAGTCGACCGCGTAGCGATGAAAGCCGCCACCCACCTGATCGTGGATACCTCCCCCCGCCATCGCGTGCAGGGTGTACAGCGACATCTTGCGCTCCCCGCGTGCCATCAGAAACTCGAGCACCGACGCCTGCGGGAACTTCGGTGCACCGCCAAAGCCGCCGTGCACCGCGTCGAACGAACCTCTCAATCCATCAACAGCGGTTTCAAGCGCGCTCTCCTCGAAGGCCCCCTCGGCTGCTGTCAGCCTTGCTCTGCTAGCCAGCTGCTCGCGCAAGCGCTCGCCGCTTGCCCTTATCTCGTCGCGGCGCTCTGCCCACGCTTCGGATACGGCGAGCAGCACCTGCGCGAATGATGGCATTCCCGGACGCTCCTGGGGCGGAAAGTAGGTGCCGCCGTAAAACGGCAGGCCCTCGGGGGTCAAGAACACGTTCAGCGGCCAGCCGCCGTGGCCGGTCATGCCCTGCACAGCCTCCATGTACAGAGCGTCCACGTCAGGGCGCTCCTCGCGATCGACCTTCACGCACACAAAACGCTCGTTCATCAGCTGCGCGATCCGCTCGTCCTCGAAGCACTCGCGCTCCATCACATGACACCAGTGGCATGAGGAGTAGCCGATCGACACCAGTAGCGGCACGTCGCGCTCGCGTGCGCTGTGGCGTGCTGCCGGTCCCCACGGCAGCCAGTCGACCGGGTTGTGCGCGTGCTGGCGCAGATACGGAGAACTCTCGTAAGCGAGCGCGTTGGCCACGTCGTTCAGCGTATATGCGCGAGCGCGGGCTGGCGAAAGTGCGCGTTCAAAGCCGGCCAGCTCGTGTCCGGCGTGCCCGCGCTTGCAAGCTTCACCTTGGCGAGGTCCACATCGAAGCGCCGTCCGCCCAGTGTCCCGCTGACGTGGGCGCTAGCGCCGATCCGCACCGTGCCGCGCGCCGCTCGCGGACCTTCGATGCGAAGTTCGGCGGCCTGCAGGCGGCCGTCCACGACCGGGAAGCTGCCGGTGATCTGCACGCCGCCCACGAACGACAGGCGGTGTAGCTGAAGCGCCGAGGAGGTAATTCGTGCATAGCCACCACGCAAGCCGCCAAAGCTCGATCCGCTCGGCAATTCCTGCTCTGCTTGCAGCGTCGCTCCGATCACCTGTCGTTCGAGATCAATGATCGTTTCGAGCACGACCGCGAGGGTGCGTCCTGGTGTTCCGGCGAGTCCGCCCACAGGTTTGACGGATGACAGCTTCGTCGGGGACACGGGCGTGGGGGTGAAGGGGTTCTGGGTTGCCTCGCACTGCTGCACCGCCGCGCCCGAGAAAAACGCCTTGAGCGCGCTCTGCGCGCAGCCGCTGAATTCGGTGCCAAGCACCGAATGTCCCGTGTAGGGCACCACCACAAGCTGCGAGCCCGGGATACGTGCGGCCACCGCTTCGGCGCCGGCGGTCGGCGTCCTCAGATCCTGCGCGCCCGAGAGGATCAGCGTCGGTACGTCCGGCAGTGGGGCGATCGCGGGTGGCGCGGGCGCCACGTTGGGCCACGGCGCGCAGGCGGGCACAACGCTGTCGGCCCAGTCGATGCTCGCGCTAAAGGGATAGAAGTCAGACGCCGGCAGGGCCCGCAGTGCGCCCAACGCTTCGGCGAGTCGTGTGCTCGCGGAGGCCGAGCGCTGCCACGGAAACGGCTCCTCTTCGCAGGTCGTATCGGCGAACAGCGCTTCGTCGATGCCGTCCGAGCTCGCCAGCGGCACGCCCGGCAGATTCGGGATCAAGCCCTCCGACAGCAGGTTCAAGCGCAGCAACGGTGCTGGATCGCCGCGCAACGCAGACTGCACCGAGGCTGGCAGCAGCGCTCGCAGGGCGGGGTTCAGATCGCCCGCACCGATCAGGTTGAGCAGGGCCACGCTGGACATCGTGGCCCGATGGCTGTGCCCCGAGCCGTCATACACAGTGCCGCTCAATGCGTGCTTTTGCATCTTCGCAACCAGCCGCGCGAGGTCCCCAAGTGGGTTGCTGGTGATACCCGCGCACGCGTTTTGCGAGCACAGCTCTTCAAACACCGGCCGCATCGCCTTGAACGTCACGAGCGTGAACGGGTCGTCTCGTTCGGTGGGCACGACCGAGTCCAGTACGAGCGCTTCGACGTTCTGCGGATAGCGTTCGGCGTACTCGAGCGCCACCTTCGTGCCATAGGAGGTTCCATACAGCACGAGCTTTTCGTAGCCCATCGCTTGGCGCAGCGCCTCGATGTCGGCCACCGATTCCTGGGTCGTATAGGAGCCTCGCGCGGCCCCGATCTGCAGCGCACAACGTTCGAACGCCTGCCCGATCATTCCCAACGCTTCGTTGCCTTCAAGCGCCGAGCACGCAAGCGGCCCCGACATGCCGGTGCCGCGCTGGTCGAACACGACGAAGTCGCGCGTCGCCAGCGCGGGCGCGACCTCCTGGGCCATCGCCGCCGCCAGTGGGTCGGCTGCCTGCCCCGGGCCACCGGCGAGTCCCACGACCGCCGTGCGACTTGGCGTGGTGCTTGCCTGCAAACGCTCGACGCTCAGCGCCACGGTGCCCGCCACGGAGTCGCTGCGGTCGAGCGGCACGTCGAGCGTCGCGCAGGAGAGGTCGGGGCTGCCCGCGCAGGAGGCGAACGTGAGCGCGCCGGCCGATGCCGGGGCTGCGCTTGCGAGGACGACTGCCAGCAGCGGCGCGCCGAGTGTCAAAGCCAGTATGCGTCGCCCCATCGACCCTCACGTTAGCCGCGTTGCCTGAATGCCACGTGAAGAGCTTCGTGTCGCGCGTCGCGGACCGGTTTCGGCGCGGCATGTGCCGCGTGGTAACGAGCTATTCGCCGCGAGGTCGCAGGGCTGCAAGATGCCGTGCGAAGTTGAGCGCGTCGCCCGGGTTGCCTGAAAGCACCAGAGTGGAGGCCCCGGCTTCGGCCACGCTCGCCGGGAACGACGCGAGGTGCACGCTCTTACCCGCAAGCGCGCCACTGAGCGCCCCGCCCGCGGCGATCCGCAGGGTCCCGTGCGCGGCTGCTGACCCCCCAATTAGCAGCGTAGTGCGACCCTCGACATCGGTTCCGGACACCGTCACACCCGGAACATAGGAATAGTCGTGCAGCACCGCTGCGCCTTTGACGATCCCGCCCCAACCGGCGAGCAGCCCGCCGGTGCGTACCGACAGCGAAGTGAGCAAGCTTTCGCCGGCTTCGGCGACCGCGAGCGCGATCTGTCGATCGAAGTCCGCAGCGGTTTGCACAACCGCCGCGAGCGTGCGCCCGGGCAGGCCGTGACTGCCCTTGATGGGCGGCAATTCCGCGAGCTTGGTGGGCGGCAGCGGGGTGGGAAGGTAGGAGGGGGGCGGGGTCCGCATGGCGCATTGCGCGATCGGTTTGCCGGTGAACATCGCCTGGAGCGCGTTGCTCGCGCATTTGGTTGGCTCGGTGCCGAGCACCGAATGGCCTGTGTTCGGCACCACTAGCAGATGCGAGTCGGAGATCTGCGCCGCCACTTCTCGCGCGTTGGCGGTTGGTGTGCGCAGATCGTCCGCGCCGCTCAAGATCAGCGTCGGCACGTTCGGAAGGGGCGCGGTGTCCACTTCGGGGGCGCCTTCGGTGAGCGGCCACTGCGAGCAGGCAGGCATGTCGCTGAGTGCCAGCGCGTTGGCGGGCGTAAACGGGGAGAACGCCCCGGCGGGTTGAGTGGCAATTGCCGCGCGCGCTTCACGCAGACGTGTGAGGGGGCCAGCGGCTGGGTTCCAGGGGAACGCCTCCTCGTCGCACACCGAGGAGTAGTACAGCGGCGCGTCAAAGCCCTCCGCGAGCGATTCGGGTTCGCTTTCCGAGTCTTCCGCACGAGCCGCGAGACGTGCGAGTGACGCCGTGTCACCTCGCACCGCGGCGTGCACCGCGGCCGGGAATTCTGCGCGCAGGATCGGGTCCAGGTCGCCCTCCACCAGGATCCCGATCAGATCGTTCGATGAGATGTAGGTCGTGTAGGGCTTGCCGTATTGGCTGACCACACGCCCACGAAGGCGTCCGCCGCCGATGCGCTTCACCAAACGCGCTAGATCGCTGACGGGTTCGGGTGTGATGCGGGCGCAAGCCCTCCCCGAGCACAGTTGGTGCAGCACGCGTCCCACCGCCGCGAAAGTCGTCTTGTCGAGCGGTTCGGGACCCGAGGGCGGCACAACCGAGTCCAGCACCAGTGCTTCCACGTGGCTTGGGTACTTCTGCGCATAGCGCTCGGCGACCTTAGTGCCGTAGGAGGTGCCGTACAGCACGAGCTTTTCATAACCACCCGCCTGGCGGATCGCCTCGATGTCGGCGACCGTCTCGGCCGTGGTGTACAGCCCGCGGGTCGGGCCGAGCTGCCCGGCGCAGATACCGATCGCGTTGGGTGGAGAATCGCCGGTGAGGTGTTCGAACGCCGCGCACGACAGCGGATGGGAGAGACCCGTGCCACGCTGGTCGAACACGAGCAAGTCGCGCGTGGAGACGATCGGACCGAGCAGTTCGGTGAAATCTTCCATGAACGGGATCGCCGCCTGTCCGGGCCCGCCGGCGAGCGCGATCACCGCGTCTTTGGACTCGCCGATGGGGGCGAGATGACGGCGCATCGCAAGCGTGATCGTCCCGTCGCTTGGATTGCCAGGATTGAGCGGCACCGTCAGATGACCGCACGCGACTTGGTTTGAGTTGCCGCATGGAGCCCAAGCGATCTGGGCCTGTGCGCCGGCTGCGCACAGCGCCACGCAAGTTAGTGCGGCCAGGAATGTGCTGGCAAGTGTCCCGGCGGCTCGTCGCACCAATCGGAATCTAGCGGACTCCCGGGAAGCGTGCGCCGAGCGCTCCAGACGACTTGCTCATCGTTCGGCACCGAAGCGCCAGGGTGCATCTGGCGGTAGGCTCGCACCTGTTATGGCTCTCGACCGCGAGACGATCAACGCGCCTGGCGCTCCCGCCGCGATCGGCCCCTATAGCCACGCGGTACGCGCGGACTCGCTGCTGTTCTGCTCGGGGCAGATCCCACTCGACCCCTCGAGCGGAGAGATCGTCGGGACAAGCGCAGCCGAGCAGGCACGGCGCTGCCTTGAGAACCTGACGGTGGTGTGCGAGGCTGCCGGTGCCTCGCTGGCCGACGCGGTGCGCCTCACGGTCTACATGACCGACCTCTCTGCCTTTGCGGAAGTGGGGGAGGTCTACGAGACGTTCTTTTCGGACTCCCCGCCGGCGCGCGTGGCGGTCGGTGTGGCCGCGTTGCCCAAGGGCGCCCAGGTCGAGATCGACGCGATCGTCAGCCTCGCAACTCCGCGCGCTTGACCTTGCCGCTGGCGGTCTTCGGCAGCTCCTCCACGAACTCCACGATCCGCGGGTACTTGTAGGGAGCCGTCTCGCGCTTGACATGCTCCTGCAGCTCCCTTGCCAGCTCAGGGGAGGGCGTTTGACCGTCGCGCAGTACCACCACCGCGCGCACGACCGCACCACGCTCCTCGTCTGGCGCGGCCACGGCGGCGGCCTCCGCGACCGCGGGATGCGCCACGAGCGCCGACTCCACCTCGAACGGGCCGATCCGGTAGCCGGCGGAGATGATGACGTCGTCGGAGCGCCCCTCGAAGTGCAGGTAGCCATCCTCGTCTTCGCTCACGCGATCGCCCGTGTGCCACGGCCCCTGTTCGCGGCGGTCCTCGACACTCCAACTCCCGCCCGGATCTCGCCGAATCCCCTCGCCGAGGTACCCGAGGAAGAACGTCGGCACGCTCTCGGGGTCCGCCACGAGCTCGCCGTCCACCACGCTCAGGCGAGTGCCCTCGAGTGCCCTGCCCATCGAGCCCGCGCGTGCTCGCACATCGATCCCCATGCCCGTCATCTGTCCGGTCTCGGTCTGCCCGTAGCCGTCGCGGATGTCGAGCCCCGTGGCGTCGCGCCACACCTTCAGCACCTCCGGGTTCAGCGCCTCGCCTGCCGCCACCATGCCCTTCAAGCTCGGTAGCGCCCGCAGCTTCGCGCGCTTGGCGATCACGCGGTACTCGGTGGGCGCCATGCACAGCACGCTCACCCGCTCCCGCTCCACCAGCTCGAGCCGCTCGTTCGGGTCGAAGCGCGCGTCGTGCAACAGAGCTGGCGCGCCCATCAGCCACGGCGCCATGAACACGTTGCGCGCCGACTTGCTCCAGCCGCTCGCCGCGGTACACCACACCAGCTCGCCCGCGCGCGCGCCCAGCCATTGCTCGGCCTGCACCCGCTGCCCGTACAGGTAGCGCTGCCCGTGCACAACCGCCTTCGGCTCACCCGCGGTGCCGCTCGTGAACGTGATCAACGCCGGGTCGCCGTCCTCCAGCTCGACATGAGGGGCCCCTTCGCCGGCGAGCAGCGACTGCTCAGGCACGTACAGCACCTCGCAGTCCGGTCGTGCCTGCTCGATCTCCGCATGGTTGCGCTCATCCGCCACGATCAGCCTCGGGCACGCCACCTCCAGGCGCAAGCACAGATCCTTAGCGCGCAGCTGCTCGGTACACGGCAGCACTACCGCGCCCACGCGAAAGCACGCCATCATCGCGAGCACCCACTCCGGCCGGTTGCCGATCAGCGTCATCACAACGTCTCCGCGCCGCACACCCAGGCGCGCGAATGCCCCCGCCATCGCCGTGCTTCGCTGCTCGACCTCGCCAAAGCTCCACTCGCGCCGGGCGCCATCGCGGGCCAGCTCCACGAGCGCGAGGCGCCCCGGCGGCTGGGCTTGCAGGAGATCGTGGGCGAAGTTCACAGCGTCGCAGTGTGCCACGACGCAGTGTCGCGGTCTGCCGTGAAGCCCCGCCCAGGTATCCTGCTCGAAAGCGACACAAACGCAGATTCCCGACCCTGGAGCGTTCTCGACAATGGCCGTAGCCCCCGCCCCCTTCACCGAGAAGACCGACGAGCAGAAGGCGATCACCGAGATGGTGCATCAGTTCGCCGACGAGCAGATCCTCCCCAACGCCGAGCACTACGACCAGGAGGATCAGTATCCCGAGCCGATCGTCGAGCAGATGAAGGAGCTGGGCCTGTTCGGGGTCACGATCCCCGAGGAGTACGGCGGCATGGGTCTCGACCTCACGACCTACTCGATGATCGTCGAGGAGCTCTCGCGCGGCTGGATCTCGATCTCGGGCGTCATCAACACCCACTTCATTGGCTCCTACCTGCTGATGAAGTTCGGAAGCGAGGAGCAAAAGCAGAACTACCTGCCGCGCATGGCCACTGGTGAGATTCGCGCCGCCTTCTCGCTGTCCGAGCCCGAGCTCGGCTCTGACGTGCAGGCGATCAAGACCTCCGCCAAGAAGACCCCTGAGGGCGACTACGAGATTAACGGGCAGAAGATGTGGGTCACCAACGGGTTGATGAGCTCGCTCGTGTTCGTGCTCGTCAAGACCGACCCCGACGCCCAGCCGCGCCACAAGGGCTTCACCTGCTTCATCGCCGAGAAGGAGAGCGGCGTCTCTGAGAACACCGGCGCCTACGCGGGCCTGAACGTGCCCCCGAAGATCAAAAAGCTCGGCTACAAGGGCGTCGAGTCCACCGAGCTCGTGTTCGACGGCTACAAGTGCCCCGCGGAGAACGTGCTCGGCGGCGAGCAGGCTGGGCTCAACAAGGGCTTCGTGCAGATGATGGACGCCCTGGAGGTGGGTCGCGTCAACGTCGCCGCACGTGGCGTCGGCATCGCCCAGCGCGCCCTTGAGCTGGCGTTGCGCTACTCCCAGGAGCGCAAGACCTTCGGCAAGCCGATCGCCGAGCACCAGGCGATCCAGTTCAAGCTCGCCGACATGGCCACCCAGGTCGATGCTGCCCGCCTGCTCACGCTGCGCGCCGCGCGCCTGAAGGACGCCGGCGTGCGCTCGGACCTGGAGGCCGGCATGGCCAAGCTGTTCGCCTCCGAGGCCGGCCGCTTCTGCGTGGAGGAGTGCTTCCGCATTCACGGCGGCTACGGCTACTCCAAGGAGTACGAGATCGAGCGTCTCTACCGCGACGCGCCGCTACTGTTGATCGGCGAGGGCACCTCGGAGATCCAGCGCATGGTGATCGGCAAGAAGCTGCTGCAGCGCCACAAGATCTGATGAGCGGCGACGCGAAGACCCTGATCGAGACCGCCGCGCGGCGCTTCGTGGAGGAAGTGCCCGCGCTCGCGCCGATGAAGCTCGTCGTCGGGGTGGAGCTGCACGGCCGCGGCGATGTGCAGCACTTCCGCCTACAGATGCCCGAGGCACAGGTCACCAAGGGTCCCGCCGACGACGCGCGCATCAACGTCGAAATGCGTCGCGAGTTCTTCAACGTGATGGCCGCCGAGGGCAAGGTGCCCGACTGGATCGAGGCGTTCACCTACGGCAAGGCCAAGGCTACCGGACCCACCCAGTTCCTGAAGCTGATCGCAACCGTCGTAGACAAGCAGCAGGAACGCGAACGGCTAAAGAGCGCTCGCAAGCACGCTTAGTGATACGCCAAAATCTGCTGGGCCAAAAACGCCAGCGAGGCGAGCATGCAGAGGCACATCACGATCAGTGAGAAGTTTTCGCTCACGGTGCCCATACCATAGCGCTGAGCGGGGTCGGCAGGCGTTGCCGGCAGTCAGCGGTCAGGGCAAGTGGTAGGGCATCGAGCTGCCCAGCACGTTGCCATTCGCGTCGAGCGCGCGGGTCTCCACGTACGCCGCGCTGCTCGTGAGGGTCGCCTGTGTCTGAAAGCCGCTGCGCGGGACAGTCGCGAGCGCCGTCAGCGAGCTGGGGGAAGCGCCCGCCAGCACCTGCCAGGAGGCCACTTCGGTCGCGCCGTTCCAGCTCGTCAGAACCGTGACGCTCGAGCCGTTGCGCTTCGCCGTAATCGCTGGAGGGCTACTCGGATGCCCGCTCCACGGCGATAGGTAAGTGCGGAAGTCCTGCACGTTTGGCCCGAGCGTGCCGTCGAGCAGCACTTCACCTGCTGCGTTGTACTCGGTGAAGTTCGGCAGGTTCCCGTAGCCCATCAGCCAGTTGCCTTCGGGCAGGCTCAGCATGTTGCCCTGCGCCGGGGCCAGCAGCGTCTTGGTCGGGTTCACATACGCCTTTGCCAGGGACACGGTTTTAGTCGCGAAATCGGGCTTCAGCAGCACGCCGCGCGACTGCTTCTCCTCCGGCGGGGTCGAGCCGTTGTCGAACACCGAGATGATCCCTCCGGGCTGCCATTCGGCGTCGTGCTGCCAGTAGGTCTTCGCGCCCGCGCCCTGCCTGAAGCTCGAATGCTCACCGCCGATCTGCCAGTTGAACGCGCCGGTCTCGATGCTCACGTCATACAGCGCCCACGAGTTGCGTGCCGAGATCAGCACGTCGTCTGAGGTTCCGGGGTCCACGGAGTTGACATGGATGTAGTCCCACGGGTTGCCGTTGTGCGGGATTGGGTTCTTGGATTCGTGCAAGGGAATATGGCCAAGTGCGTGCCACTCCCACATCACAAGGCCAGTCTTCACGTCGATCTCCTGGATCACCGAGTCTGTCAGCACGGCGTTGGACGGACCGTGCACGGAGGCGAGGCTCATGTGGATCGGATCGAACGCGTCGATCCACGCGGTGCCCTGCGGTGTCAGCCGGATCACATGCAGGTCGGCCTTGTAGCCGTTGCCTGCCCTGATGCTCCCCAGGCGCTGATAGGAGCTGTTGTAGAGCACGTTTTCGCCCTGGCCGAACCCGACCCCGAGAATCCGTCCCTGCCACCAGGTGAGTACCGGCTTGCCTTCCCACTGCTGCACTTGGAAATTGGTGGCCGACTCGCCCGCCGCCAGCGGGTGAAACCAGACCAGCGCTCCGTCCTGTTCTGTGATCATCGGCCCGGCGGTTCCCTCGCCCTGATAGGGCGCGAGAAACAGGTCGCCGGGCGTCGCGCCGGGACGGGCATGGCTCGTCAACGTTACGGTCGAGGGGGTCAGTGAGGGCGCGGAGGCGTAGTGCTGGATCGCGTGCGGGTTGCCCGGGTTGTTGGGGAACTCCGCCTGGCTCACCGACGCCTGGTGGGCAACGGTAAAGACGGTCGTCGCCGGCTGATCGAGTGTTTCCGAGCCGACGCCAACAAGTGCGTGCACAGCCACCCGCTCACCGGCCAGGAATGGCTTGTTGGGCACGAAGCTCTCGCCCGTTCCCGTTGAGTAGCGCTCGAGTCTGCCCGAGTGTTCGCCACTGTGCGATCCCACTACGCTCACATCGGTGACCGTGGTACCCGGTTCCCCCAGGAAGCTGATCTGCGTGTAGGGAGAGGCGTCCTCGGTGCCAGGTAGCGGCGACACGGCTATCGAATTGGACTTGGCCTCGGCGAGGTCGGCCTTCGGCGTGAATCCGTGCGCGGCCGCGCTCGAGGATCCGCCGTCGCCGCACGCGCATAGCCCTACGCAGACAGTCACGGCCGCAAGCAGCACGCCGCCGCGCATCGTCATCGGAGCATTCACGCTCATCATCGAGATCCCCCTGCGTATCGTCATCGAACCACTGGTGAGAACGTTCGCGAAGTCCCGATCACACGACCGTCGCCATCCAGTGCTTGCAACTTGAAGCTCTCATAGCCGCCGGATACTGGGATCGTCGTCTCAAACCCGGTCTTGGCGGTCGTCCTTACCGTGGTGAGCCTACCGCCGGCAGGCCCCGCGAGCACCCGCCAGGACACGAGCTGGGTGGCGCCGTTCCAGCTTGCGTATACCGTGGTCTCGCCGCCCTGCCCGCGAGCAGCTCCCGCGGGCGCGGTGAGTGGTAGACCGACCCACGGCTCCAGCGTCTCGCGGTAGCTGAGGTCATGGCCGGGGAAGTTCGCTTCCAGCAACCGCTGACCCGAGCGGCTGTACTCCGTGAAGTACGGTTCCGATCCCCACCCGACGAACATATTGCCGTTGGTCAGTGGCTGGGTGTCGCCCATGTATTCGGTTTCGAACTGGTTGCCGCCGGTGAACTGCGCCACGAGCGTCGCGGTGGAGAGCTGATGGTCGAGATTGAGCACGAGCCCGCGCGAGGCGCCGGTCGCCGGCACAGAGGTGCCTCCGCCGGTCAGCTGGCAGCAGTGGTCGTCGAACATCGTCACCGTAGAATCGGAATGCCCGCCCACCCCGAACGCGACATCGTGCTGCCACTGGAATTCGGCGCCCGGGCCGAACTTGAAGCTCGATTTCTTGCCGCCGAGGGTCCATTCGATCTTGCCGGTGTCGATGTTCACCAGATACGCGGCCCAGGTGTCGCGCATCGACACCAGGAACGTGCCCTTGCGAGACAGGTCGATCGCGTTCACGTGGTAGGCGTCCCAGGGGAAGCCGTTGGTAGGCACGCTTGCGTAGGAGTCGCCGAGGGGGATGTGGTCGAGCGCATCCCAGCTGCGAAGCAGCTTGCCAGTCTTGATGTTGTACTCCTGCACCGCCGAGTCGATCAGCGCCCCGTTGTAGGCGCCGCCGTAGTTTGAGAGGTTCTTGGCGATGTTCTTGTTCGCGGTCACCCATGCGTCTTCGCCTGAGATCGTCAGCGCGTGGAGGGTCAGCACCCAACCGTCGGCGCCTTTTAGCCTGGCGACTGGCTGGTAGTGCTGGTTGACCACCACGTCTTCGCCACTCTCGGTTGAGCCGGTGTTCGTCACGACGCCCTGCCACCAAGCGAGCGCCGGCTTGCCTTCGTAGGTTTGCAGGCTCAGGTTGGAGGCGACCACCTTTTCAGACACCGGCTGGAACCACACCGGCTGCAGTTTGTCGTCGAGGATCAGCGGACCGCTCTGGCCGACGAGCGGGGGATAGTTGAGGTTGTAGAAGTTGGCGGTGAAGATGTAGCCGCCCGCGAGCTTGCCGGTGAGAATCGGGCCGTTCTGGTGGAGCTTCGGCGGGTGAAGCGAGGGCTCGGTGACGAAGCTGTAGGCGCCGCGGGTCGTGTAGGCGCCAACCGGAGCGCCATGGGAGCCGGCGAACGCGAGGTCGAGCGCGAGGAAGCCAGCGATGACCACGGCCACCGCGACCGCCAAGCGCCGAACCGCCGCCGGCGGAGCGCCGGCGAGTTTGGGCAGCGCCGTGAACGTGACCAGCGCGGCAGATGCGGCCAGGCCAGCGCAGATCAGATAGGCCAGACGGAAGCCGTCGGTGAGCGCCTGGGGCACCTGTGCTCCGGTGCCGATCAGGTGACTGGAGCGCTGGGTCGCAAGCGTGACCAAGATCGCGAGCCCAAGCCCGCCGCCGATCTGGCGGGAGGTGTTGACAAGGCCAGAGGCGAGCCCCGCCTGCCCCTCCTTGGCGCTCTGGGTGGCGGCGATCGTGGAGGGCACGATCGACATCGCGATCCCCGCCGCCGTCAGCAGTCCCGGGATCATGATGTACACGATCGGGCTGCCGCTGGAGCCGATCCGCGAGAGCAGCAGCATCCCCCCTGTGAGCATCAGCAGGCCGGCCCCGAGCACGGGGCGCACCCCAAAGTGGCTCACGAGCCTGCCGGTGCGCGAGGCGACCAGCATGATCATCAACGTCATCGGCAGGAAGATCAGGCCGGTGTGCAGCGGCGAGAGGCCCAATACCTGCTGCAGGTACAGCGAGCTCACGAACCACATCGGAAACAGTGACGCGCTGAACAGCAGCACGATGTTGTTGGCGATCCGCAGCGGCTTGGTCAGCTCCTTGAAGGGGATCAGCGGATCGGTCGCGCGCGTCTCGATCACCACAAACACCGCCAGCAGGGCGATCCCGGCGATGATCGGGCCGAGCGCGGCCAGCGTGTCCCAGCCGGCGAGGCCCGCTTCCACGACGCCGAACACCAGCACCATCTGCCCGACCGTGAGCGTCAGCGCGCCGGCGAGGTCGAAGGTGCGTCTCGGCGCGCGGCGGCGCTCGCTCACGACGGCGTAGGCCACGACCGCCGCCACGATCCCGATCGGGGGGTTGATCAGCAGCACCCAGCGCCAGTTGATCTCCTGCGTGATGAGCCCCCCGAACAGCATCCCCGCGGCGCCGCCGAGGCCGTTCATCGCCGCCCACGCGCCGATCGCACGATTGAGCTTCGGGCCGGGCGCAAACGAGGAGGTGATGACCGCCAGCGAGCACGCCGCCATCAGCGCGCCGCCGAAGCCCTGCACGGCGCGAGCGACCACCAGGGTGGCGCGGTCCGCCGCGAGGCCCCCGCCCAGCGAGGCAAGGGCGAACACGAGCAGTGCCACCACGAACATGCGGCGCTGGCCGAAGTGGTCGGCCGCGCGGCCGCCGAGCATCAAGAAGCCGGCGAAAGTGATCGCGTAGGCGTCGACGATCCACTGCAGTTCGGGCGAGGAGAAGCCGAGGCCCGACTGGATCGAGGGCAGCGCGACGTTGACGATCGACAGGTCGAGGATCACCATGAACTGCGCCACGCAGCACACGCCCAGTAGCCACGCCTCGCGCGAGCCCAGCCTGCGCTTGGAGGACGGTGGCTCCGTCGCCTGGGGATGGGTTGGGGTCACGGCGCTCATCTCGGCGATCGGCTCCGAGGACGCCTGGTAGGGTGGGCGCCGAAGTCCGTGAGCGACGATAGGAGGCCAGCCGATGAAACGAGCGTCACTGGCCGCCATGCTAACGCTACTGGCCGTCCTCGCGGCGACCTTGGCGGTGGCAGGGTGCGGCGGTAAAACGAGCAATTCCCAGACTCAGACGACTGGTGCCACCACCAGTACGACGAACGCTGCTCCGCACAAGCACTCGACCAAACCGGCCTACTGAGAGACGCTCCGGGCATCGTCCTCACTCCTGCTTCCCGGTGGAGGGAAGCGCGGCGGCGTAGGCGATGACCGCGGCGGGCTGGGAAGCGCCTAGTACGTGCCCGGCGCCGTCGAGCGCCTGCACCGACACGTAGGCGTACTTCTTGGTCAGGATCGTCGAGCTTTCAAAACCGCTCGACGGGGTCGTCGTTCGCGATTTCAGCGAGTCGGAATGTTCTCCGGCAAGCACGCGCCAGGAGGCGACTTCGCCGGCGCCGTTCCAGCTCATGTGCACGATCGTCTCTTCGCCGGTGCTGTTGAGGTTGGCTGTGAGTGCCGGAGGGCTCAGCGGGCGCCCGCTCCAGGGAAATCGGAATGCCCGGTAGAAGGCCATGTCATAGGGCAGGTGGGCGTCAAACAGCAGCGCGCCTCCCGGGCCGAACTCGCTGATCGCGGGCACGCCGCCGTAGCCGACCACGGCGTTGCCGTCGGGCAATGTCTGCATGTTGCCCTGGCTCGGAGCGAGCAGCGGCGGATCGGGGTGCGTATAGGCCGAGATGAGATGCGCTTCGTGGGTCTTGAAGTCAAGCGCGATTCGCAGCCCACGCGACTGCTGGTGGATCGGTGGGTTCGAGCCGTCGTCGAAGAAGGTCACTTCCCCGTCGGGGAGGATGCGCCCATCGTGCTGCCAGGCCGTTTCGGTGCCCGATCCCATCTTGAACGAGCTCTTCAGGCCGCCCAGGCGCCAGAGGATGTTGCCGCTGCCGGCCTGCAGCTGATAGCCGGCCCAGGTGCTGCGTGCCGAGATGAAGAGGTTCCCGGATTGATTGGCGTCTCCACTCTCCACGTCGATCGAGTTGATGTGAAACCAGTCCCATGGCGTGGCTGTCTTCGGCGCTTCGACCTCGGACTCCGAGGCGCTGACGTGGTCGAGGCTGTGCCATTCCCAGCGCACGAGCCCGGTCTTCATGTCGATCTCCTGCACGGCGGTGTCGAGGATCACGCCGTTGCGCGCACCTCCCACCGACGAGAGGTCGCAGCGAACCGGGTTGAACGCGGTTGTGTAGGAGATGTCGTGGGGGACGATCTGGAAGTCGTGCAGGTCGGCCTGCAGGCCGTTGCCCCCTGGGACTTTGGCGACGGTCTGGTAGTGGGAGTCAAGGACGACATCTTCGCCCTGGCCAAAGCCCAGCGAGAGCACCTTGCCGTGCCAGAAGGTGAGGTCGCGCCGGCCTTCATAGCTCTGCACGTTCAAATCCTCGGCGGTTTCGCCGTCCGGCAGACGGTCAAACCACACAAGTCGGCCCTGGGGCGTGTAAATCAGCGGTCCGTACTGGCCCGGCCCGGGCCCGTTGGTCGTGAGGATGTCGCCCGCGGCGGGATCGCGGTCGGCCACGGTCACGGTCAGGACCGGCGCTTGGACGCCGGGCAGCGTGTCAAAGCTCTGGTAGTCGGCGGGTGCGGCTTGCGGGTTGGGGAACGGCGCGACATTCGCGGTCGGATATGGGGTGTCGACGCGAAAGCCAAAGGAGATCCGCTTGCCGTTCGCCTCCGTCGCCGAGTTGGTCCCGGTTGCCCCGGATTGCCCTGTGCCGATGGTGGCGCTCACCGTCACCCGCTCACCGGCGTCGAAGGGCGTGTTGGGCACGAAGCTCGCGCCGTCGCCTTGCGAGTAGGCGTGGAGCTGGCCAGTGTGACGGCCGCTGTCTTCTCCGACGACGGAGACATCTTGGATCTGTGCCAGCGCCGCCCCCACGAAGCTGATCTGCGTGTGCGGGTTGGCCATGTCGGTTTTCGGCGCCGGAGTCACGTCGACGGGCAGGCCCGGCAGCTTGGCACTGTGGCTCAGGGTGCTCGGCAGACACGCCGGCGACGCGGCGACGCGGGGTGCGGATTTACCGCTGCCCGACAGGGCGCCCGTGGCCAGCGCGACCATCGCGGCGATCACGACCGCGACTGTGAGCATGGCGAGGAGGAGTCGGGTTCTGCTCATGCCGGACGGCCGCTACCAACTAGGCCGTCGCGGCAGTCTGCGAGCCCGTCTCCTCGGCGCGCCAGCCCTGCAGCGCACCGAGGGCACCGTCGATGACGCGCCCGAGAAACGTCTCACGGTCGTTGACGTGAGGCAGTGGCTCGGCGGGCACGGGCACCTCGAGGAACTCGCACAGCGGCTCCCAGCCTTCGGTCACGTTCCACACGAGCAGTCGCTCCGGCGGCACGGTCGCCTTGACAAGCTCGTTGTGGCGCTCGAAGCCGGCGATCAGCTGCTCGGGCAGCTCGTGCCCGGCGGCGAATGGCGCCTGCTCGATCCAGAACATGCGCTCGACCAGCTCCAGATAGCGAGCCCAGCGCGGATCGACCTGGCCACGGGCGCTTGAGAGCAGCCGGATCAGCGACTCTCCGTAACACATGTTCCAGATCGTCTCGCGGAAGCTTGGCTCCCACTTCTCGGGGTCGCGCACGCTGAGCAGCACCTTGGCTTCCGGGTAGAAGTCCATCAGCTCGCGCCAGAAATAGCCGCCGGGCCAGTCCACCGTCGCCTGGGAGTCGCCGAACACCTCATCCCAAGGTCCGGCGCCGTCGAGCGCACGGTTCCACACGTCCACCTGGTCGAGGTCCGCGATGACGTTGACCCAGTGGTAGCACGGCTCGAAGCCGAGCGTCTCGAGCGCCACCTTCTGTGTCAGCGTGCCCGTGCGCGGCATTCCGGCTCCGATCACCTTCATCTGCTTCCCTCCAGGCTCATGGCTTTTGTCGTCCCTTCCAAGCTAATCATGGACGCCTGTCGAAGGGTTTGTGAAGAAGTATGTCGGTAGGATGAAGAGTCTATGAAGAAAGCCCGGTGGGATGCCGCTCTTTTGCGGTTGCCGACGGGTTGCTCACATATCCTGGTACCGCGGCCCGCCCATTCGCCGTTCCTATGACCCACACGACTTCAGGGAGCCCATCTTGAAGGCTATAGCAGCCGACCTCCCAAGCCTGAGAGCGCAGCCCCTTGCCTGGGAGGATCGCGGTGTTGGGCTCCCGCACATCAGCCGCCTTGCGCTGGCCGATCCCGAGACCTCCTTTACCCAGGAGGACGTGCTCGGCCTGCTCGGCCTCTCAGACGACGAGTTCGCACAGCGCATCTTCAGCCGCTGTGGCGTGCATCGCCGCAATCTGACCTTGACCGACGAGTTCCTGGCCACCACCGTCCAGGGCCGCACGCCGGCAATCGAGGAGCACCTCCTCGGCTATGCGGTGCAGGCGATCGACGAGCTCGAGGTCGATCCCGCCGAAATCGGGGTGGTGCTCAGCGCGACGCTCTACTCGCTCGGAGGCCCCACGATCGCCCACCGGCTCGTGGACCACTACGAAATGGATCCCGCCACCGACAAGTACCACGTCGTGGGCGTCGGCTGTGCGAGCGCCGTGCCGCTTGTGCGGCTCGCCTCTCAGGCCCTGGTGGGCCGGACGGGTGGGGCCCAAACAAAGGCACTCGTGGTCGCGGCGGAGAGCATGACCGGCATCCTGATGGGCGCACGTCTGGACGACGAGCGCAGCAAGACAGTCGGCTCCTCGATCTTCGGGGACGGCTGCGCGGCCGCGGTGATCGAGCTCGACGACTTGTCAAGTCAGCCCATCGCCGGTCCCGCGGTGATCGCCTCGAAGGTGCACCAGATCGGAGGCACACTCGGCGCCGTACGGATGCAACTGACCCCCGAGGACAGCTATCTGCATCTGATCCGTGAGCTGCCCGAGGTGGCGGGCGAAGGGCTGCGCGAGCTGGTCGAGGAGTTCCTGGGCGAGCATGGCCTGGAGCGTGAGGCGATCGACCACTGGCTGCTGCACCCCGGTGGTCGGCGCATCATCGAGAGCCTGCAGGAAGCCCTCGGGCTCTCGCACGAGGACGCTCAGGACAGCTACGACGTGCTCGCCGAGCACGGCAACATGGGAACGCCGTCGATCTTCTACGTGATGAAGCGGGCGCTCGACCGCCGCGAGCCCCAGCAGGGCGAGCGTGGGTTGATGGTCACAGTAGGGCCGGGCGTTACGGTCGGCCTGATGCTCCTGCAGTGGTGAGCTGCTGACCCGCGAGGCGTGGGCGCAGCAGATCGAGCACCGCGTCCACGGCAGCCGGTAGAGCCAGCTTCGGGGTGAGGCGCAGATCGGGGCTCTGCGGCGGCTGATAGGGGTCGTCCACGCCGGTGAACCCATCCAGGTTGCCGGCGCGTGCACGAGCGTAGAGGCCCTTGGGATCGCGCTCGGCGCACAGCGCGACCGGTGTGTCGATGAACACTTCATAGAACGGTAGATCGTCTCGCTGGTGGCGTTCTCGAACCTCGCTACGTGTGTGCTCGTAGGGAGAGACGAGCGCAACCACGGCGATCGCTCCCGAGTCGGCGAACAGGCGAGCCAGCTCGCCGACCCTGCCGACGTTCGCTTCGCGGTCCTCGCGGCTGAAGCCGAGATCGCCGCAGATCCCGCAGCGCAGGTTGTCGCCGTCGAGCAGGTAGGCGCTGCGTCCCTGCTCCACAAGGCGCTCCTCGACGGCCGCTCCCATCGTGGACTTACCTGAGGAGGGGAGGCCGGTGATCCAAATCGTTGCGCCACGGGCATCCAGAGCCTGCCAGCGCTGCTCGCGAGATAGAGAGCCGTCCTGCCATGTCACGTTCGGGCTAGCGTCCATGGACGGGAAGCTCACCTCCAGGAATATTTAGGAACCGTTAGCACGCGGTTAGCGTTTCTAACATAGCGTTCGGTCGACAGTTTCGCCGGACCGCGTAAGGCTCTCCTAAGAAGTTCGCCGTGAGCGGGGACACCGTGATTCGCTCGCTGGCGCTGGTGGACCACGGGGAGAATGCGTCTGAGGAGGTGCGTCAGGCTCGAGCGAGCGTCGTGTTGCCGTCGTAGAGCTTGACGATCTCGAGCGGGATAGGGTCCCACCCCCCCGCCGCGGTGAGGCACAGGCCACACAGCACGCACTCGTCGAGATTGCTCTTCACGAGCTCCAGCGTGCCCTCGCCGGTCTGGGCGAATATGTCCACCGGGCAAGCTTCGGTCAGCTTCGCGGCGAGCGCCACGTCGGCGGCTGCCGCGTCGGACACCTCAACCGCGATGAAGATCCCATCGGCCCTCATGCCGGGCTCCCCTCTGTCGCGCCGGTACGTTCGGCGATCTTTGCCTCGATCATCCTTGGGATGTCCTCGATCCGCTCGGCGACGGTGATCCCCGCCTGAGCAAGACGCGCGATCTTCTCGCCGGCGGTGTCCTCCTTGCCTTCCACGATCGTGCCGGCGTGGCCGAAGCTCATCCCGGGCATCTCGTCCATGAAGCGTCCCGCCATGAACGCGACGATCGGCAGGCGCGATTTGTGCTCAGTAACCCAGCGCGCGAGCTCGGCCTCCATGCGTCCGCCGGGCTCGGTGTAGATGACGATGCCCTGCGTCTGCTCGTCGGCCTCGAACAGCGGCATCAGCTCGGCGTAGCTCGAGCCGATGATCGCGTCGCCGCCGATCGACACGGCCGTTGACTGTCCGAGTCCCGCGACGCTCAGCGTGGATGACATCTCGGTGGTCATGCCGCCGGAGCGTGAGATCACGCCGATCGGGCCGGGTGTGTAGGCCTGCCCGGCGTTGCGCGCGGGGCCGCCGATGCCGCCCATCTTGATCACGTCGGGCACGATGATGCCGAGGCAGTTGGGGCCGATGATGCGCGCGCCCCGCAGCGTGGCCAGCTCGACCATCTCGGCCACGTCGCGACGCGGGATGCGCTCGGTGACGATCACGATCAGCTTGATCCCGTTCTCAATGGCCTCGAACACGGCGTCCTTGGTGAAGGCTGGGGGGACTGTCACGACCGAGCCGTAGATCGGCTCGCCATGATGAGCTACGGCCTGGGCGACGGTGTCGAACACGGGCACGCCGTGGACGTCGCGGCCGAGGCGCCCCGGCGTGACGCCGCCGACGACCTTTGCGCCCGTGCCGTAGTCGAGACACTCTCTCGTCAAGTTGACCGCCTCGCGGCCGGTGATGCCCTGGACGATGAACGTCGTATCGGAGTCGATGAGGATGCTCATGCGGCAACTCCTTGGATCTTCTCGACGGCTCTGCGTGCCGCCTCGTTGAGCGAGACGCCGCGGTCGGCGTAGTCGACGCCGTACTTCTCGAGGATCTTGAAGCCCTCCTCCTCCCACGCGCCGGGGATGCGGAAGATCGCGATCTTCTCGGCCGGGTCCATGTTCAGCTCAAGGCAAGCCTTGATGACGCCGCGGGCGACGATGTCCACGCGCGTGTTGGAGACGATCGACATCATCACCGCGATCTTGTCCACGCCCGGCTTCTGTAGCACGAGCTTGGCCAGCCCGCAGGCCTTGGCGACGGAGGGGTTACCACCGATCTCGCAGTAGTTAGCCGGCTTGCCGCCGTGGGCGCGCACCGCGTCGAACAGTGTGAGCGAACCGCCACCCGCGCCAATCACAAGGCCGAGGTTGCCGTCGAACTCGGTGACATTGCCGGCGACGCCGCGGTGGTCGGTGGCGTCGACTTCCTCGCCTGCCAGCTCGAAGGGCGTGGCCTCGCGCGCCTGGCGCGTCTCCTCGTCGCCAACGCCGAGGTCCTTGAGCAGCTTCTTGTGGCGTCCGCGCGCCTCGTTCTCGATGTCCATGTGCGCGTCGAGCGCGACAAACGACCCGTCGGAGAGCTGCCCGAGCGGGTTGATCTCGGCGAGTGTCATGTCGTTGTCAACGAACAGCTTGGCCAGACGGGTCACGATCGGGACAAGCTTGTTCAGTGCCGAGCCGGTCACGCCGGTGGAGGCGATCACCTCCTTGGCCTGGAAGTCGCTCAGCGGCAGGATGTTCGAGAAGTGCCGGCGCCCCACCTTGTCGGGCTGCTCCTCGGCGACCTGCTCGATGTCGATGCCACCGACGGGGGAGAAGATCATCACGGGCTGCTTGCGGATGCCATCCCACACGACGCCCGCGTAGTACTCCTGGGCGACCTCGGCCTTCGGGTCGACCAGCACTCCGCGTGGCATGTGGCCGTTGATCTCTAGCGCGAGGATTTCGCGGGCGTACTCCTCGGCTTGCTCGGGCTCCTCGGCGAACTTCACGCCGCCGGCCTTCATACGCCCGCCGGTCAACACCTGGGACTTGATGACTGTGGGACCGCCGATGCGCTCGGCGATCTGCCGCGCCTCGGCCGGGTCGGTGGTGAAGCCGTAGTCGGTTACCGGGATACCGGCGCGCTTGACTACCTCGCGCGCCTCAAACTCGAAGAATCTCATCGCGTCCTTGCTTGCTTGGGGACGGGGCGTCGGAACCCTATCGGGACGGCCGCCCGCGTGCTTTTGAGCGCTGCGGGCCCTTGCCTACTGGCTAGCGCCAGCAGCTTGAGCCGGAGTGCTCAATGGGAACAGCTTGCGCAGAGCATCTATCTGCTCCTGTCCTCCAACCACGCTGAAGTTTTGGAACTCGCAGTCTTTGAACGTGCACTCTACGAAACACACAGTGCCCTTGGGCAAGTGCGAGCTATCGGTGGGATCGTCGACGACGATGAACGAATCGTCTTCGAGCCCCAACCAGCGCGACTTCTCGATATAGCAACCCGAGAGGAGCGCTGACGGCGGACCCACGATTACACACCGCTCGAATCGGCGACGGTAGATCCAGGGAAGAAGATCTTCGACCAGAACAACCTCGTCCTTGACATAAAACGGGAGAGTCTGTGTTGGGGTACTCATCGGCTTCGTCGCTTCCCTGGTTTCTTGTCCTGTGTGCTCGTGCGATCGGATGCGGGGGCCACGGGCGCTCCGGATGGTATTTGGCCAGGAGCTACCTGATTGATGATATCGCCCCCTTCCATGTGGATGTGGATCCCGTCGCTGCCCGGCGAATCTCTCCGTGCGCCCCAGATCAACGACGCGATGAGCAGCAGGCTAAGGCTGACCACCAGCCAGTAGGTCAGGGGATGGTGGTGCTTGGATGTCACGATGTCAATGAGCCATACCACCAGCGATACGAATCCGAGCACAGCAAAGACAGCCTGTGCGTAGCTCAGCCCAGCTCGCGCTCCTCGTTGCAAAGGTCCACTCATCGGGATGCAAGGCTACGCTCGATCCCGGTCGAAACTCACGCAACCGGGGTTCTCGGAGGTCGCGATGTCGAGGTTCGTGCGAGCCCGAGTGGACGGCCGCCCGGAGGCGGCCGTCCAAGTCAAGGTGGGTTGTTACATGACCTCGATCGTCTCGTACACGTCCACCTTGCCGCCCGCGGCGATGATTGGGCAGTCGGTAACAAGGCTCGCCGCCGCGTCGAGACTGTCGGCGGCGATGACTGAGTAGCCGGTGAGGCCGGACCCCGCCGCACCATTGCTGCCGGAGGCGCTCACGGATGTGGACGCGCCGACGGGGTTGCCGGGCTGGACGACCGCCGAGCCGAGCTTGCCAAACCACTGTCCCCAGGCGGCCATCGCCTGTTCGCGCTCAGCCTCTGTTGCCGCCATGCCGCCGCCGGTGTATGCCAGCAGATAATTCGCCATCTTCTTGCTCCTTCTGTCGGTTTGTATGTGAGTTCTGTCTTCGTTGCCATTGGGAGTGCCTCTTGCCCCCCCGAATGGCATTGAGAGCGTCTGTCAGGACGTCTGGGCGGCGCGCTCGTTCAGATGCGTCTGGAATGCCTCCAGCACGCCTTCCCACCCGTGTCCGTGCGAGTCGCGCGACTCCACGGACTCAAAGCCGGTGTGTTCGAGCACCACGGTCGTTCGCTCCCCCTCGCCACGGAAGTCGACCGCCACGGTGCTGGAATGGCCGAGCTCGCCGTCTTCCTGTTCCCACTGCCAGCTGTAGACAAGTCGAGTGGGGCGGCTCACCTCGCTGTACTCGCCTCCTGCCGTGTATTTTTTGCCGCTCTCGGGGTCTTCCATCGAGATGCGGTAACGCCCGCCGACACGCAGATCGACCTCGGCGACGGGCGTGATCCAGGCGGGGTTTGCCCTCCACCAGCGTCGCAGCACCTCGGGGTTGGTCCACGCGTCGAACACATCCTCGGCGGGGGCGTCGTATGTGCGCTGCAGGCGCAGGCTGGTCTCGTTCGGCTTGGTTATCTCGGTCATTTCGACTCCTTCGCTGGGTTGTTCTCTTGCTGTGGCGCTCCCTGCTGGGGCCGCTGGCGCTCTCTCTGCTCGCGCAGGTACTGATCGACGGTGTCGAGCTTGCGCTCCCATAGCTCGCGCTGATTCGTCATCCACGTGTACGCCTCGTCCAGCGGCTGCTCGCGCAGCCGTAGACGGTGCGTGCGCCCGTCGATCACGCGTGTGATCGCGCCCGCCTCCTCCAGCAGCTTCAGGTGCTTGCTGATCGCGGGCTTGGACACGCCGAAGTCGCCCGTTGCCTCGCCCACGGTCATCTCGCCGCCGGCAAGGCGCTCGAGGATGCCACGGCGGATCGGGTGCGAGCAGGCGACGAATGCGCGATCCAGGAGGGCATTGTTAGCCATATGGTTAACAATAGCGGGTCTTATGGGCCGTGTGTGGATTTTGTTCTTTCTTTGAGGAGATCCTCGTGGTCGGGTACGATCCGCGGGTGCCCAAGCGTGTCTGTCGGTGGCTGCGACCGGTGGTTGTCGTGGGCTCGGTTGTTGCCTTCGGCACGGTGGCCGTGCCCCCGACTTCGGCTGCGAAAAGGGTGCCGGTCTGGCCTGCCGCGAGCAGGCTCGAGCTGCCCCCCGGAGCGGCTGCTGAAACGATGGACCAGGCCCACAAGCTCGATTCGGTGGCGTGCACCAGTCAGGGGAACTGCGTCGCGGTCGGTAGCTACAACGACACTCGCCACAGCCCCAGGGGCGTCTACGACAGCCAGGCGATGGTCGTCACCGAGAAGCGCGGGGTCTGGGGCCGGGCGAGCAAACTGATGCTGCCCGCCGGCACGAACCTGCCGGCAGGCGACCAGTCGGCAAGTCTCGCTTCGGTGGTGTGCACAGGCCCGGGAAGTTGTGTCGCCGTCGGCTCCTTCACCCGCAGTGGCGGTCTATTGCAGCCGATCGTCGCCAGCGAGACGAAAGGAGTGTGGGGCCGGGCGAGCGAAATCGCGCCGCCCTCCAACGCGAACGCTACGACTGCCAACGGCGTGGGTCTTGACTCGGTGGCGTGCACCAGTCGGGGGAACTGCGTCGCCGTCGGCGCTTACGACGACAACGGCAGCGGCCAGCAGGCGATGGTCGTTGTCGAGGCGCGCGGCGTGTGGGGTCCGGCGAGCAAGCTGACGCTGCCATCCAACGAAAATACGAGCCCAGGCGACCAGGACGCTGGGCTCGATTCGGTTGCGTGCACCGGTCCGGGGAGTTGTGTTGCCGTGGGCTCTTACGCAGACGCCATCGGCAGCGAGCAGCCGATGGTCGCGACCGAGGCGAGCGGAGTGTGGAGCCAGGCCAGCGAGCTGACGCTGCCGGCCGGTGCGCTGGAGACGACTGAAAACTTCGGCGAGTGCGGCACGGTGAGCTGCGCGCAGTTCGCCAGTCTCGCGTCGGTTGCGTGCACCGGTCTGGGGAGTTGCGTCGCCGTGGGCTTCTACGCAGACACGACCGGCAGCGTTCAGGCGATGGTCGTATCCGAGACGGGCGGAATCTGGGGTCAGGCCAGCGAGCTGAAGCCGCCGCTGGGCGCGAAGACATCCGGCGGCGGCCCCGGTGAAAATTTGGCGCTGGGCCTGCATTCGCTGACGTGCACCAGTCTCGGCGACTGTGTCGCCGTCGGCCAGTACTACGCAAAGAGCAGCGGATACGAGGGGATGGTCATCGCCGAGACGAATGGCGTATGGGGGCCGGCGGGCAAGCTGGCGCTGCCCCCAGGCGCGGAGCCGAAAGGGCAGTTCGCCGGGCTGGATTCCGTCGCGTGCACCAGCCCGGGTCGCTGTGTCGCCGTCGGCACATACTTCGCCCGTCACAACACCGCCTCGGTGATGGCGGTCAGCTCGACCGGACCAGGTCGGCGGGTGAGAGGTCGGTGAGGTAGAGAGGTGAGAGGTCGGCTGTAGTGGCCGCGAACGCGGGAGCGTTCAATCAAGGTCGAAGGCGGCTCGGATTGCGTCACTGAGAGCAGGCTCTTGGTTGTCGAGGAGCACGCCGATCTGCGCTCCGAGGGCGCTCGTGGGGATCGTGGTGACGTTGTCGCAGCTGACAGCCGAGGGTCCGGAGAGGCCGTTGGCTGTGTTGACTTCCACCTCGGTCGAGAGTCCGCGGATCGTCGTGGTGATCGGTGCGACGGTCACGGTCGCAAGGTGCGGACGCACGAGCTCACGCGTGAGGACCAGTACCGGGCGCGCCTTGTCGAGGTGCGCAACGTGAATCGGCCGCATCACGCAAGCTGAGAGGGCAGGCCGGCCGCGTACTCGGCAAGTCGGTCAAGCTCCAGATCTGGACCGGTGCGGGCGAGGATCTCGGCATCGCGTGCAGCAACCACGCGTCGGCGCTCGCGTTCGAGAGCACGAGTTACGACTGTTGCCCTGCTGCGCCCGACACCAGAGCTGACGATCTCGTCAACGAACTCGACAAGCTCGTCTGGAAGCCGAACAGCGATCTGCTTGCTCATCCCATAACGGTAGCAAATCGGTAGCAGTCCCCACCGAGTGCCGGTGCTGTCGCCTCTTTTCTAAACTTTGATCGCTTTGACCACGCCTTTTTTCGACGGTTTGTGACCCTTGAGCTTCACGGTTCCCGTCGCGGTCTTGAACGCCGAGCCGGAGAGATAGGTGGCGCTGGCGGTGCTGCTCAGCTTGTAGTCGTCGACCGCGAGCAGGCTCTTGCCCTTGCTGTTGAGTTTCAGCGAGATCGTGTCGACGCCGAGATCAAGCGAGTTGAACGAACCCGTGCCAATCGTCACGACCACGATTTTTGTTTTCTTTTTTTTGCCTTTCCCGGTCGTCTTCTTGAACTTCGCCAGCAACGTGAGCTTGCCCGTGCACTTCGCTCCGGCGCAATCCACGCTGATCGACAGGTCGCCTTTGCCGTTGACCTCATCGGTCTGGTTGGGGACCGTGAGCGATGACACGGCGGGCGGTGGTGGCGGCGGAGGGGGTGGCGGCGGAGGGACAACGTGCGCGGGCAGCGCGTTGAGGTTGGCTACCTCCAGGCCTCCGGCGTCGTTGAACGTGAGCCAGCCCTGGCCGTCGGCGGCCACCGCAAGGCGGGGAATTTCCGAATAGCCGAAGCCGATCGTCGCGATATCACGCTCGCCTGTGAAGGTTTCTCCTCCGTTGGTCGATTCCCACAGACGCATCACATATTCTCCTGCGCCGTTGATGACCGGCTGAGCCACGTAGAGGAAGCCCGTTTCCGGGTTCTCGTAGATGTCGCCCGAGTTGAACAGCGTGCCAGTGCTCGTGGGGATCTTCGCGATCATGACCGGCGCTTCGAACGTGTGGGTCGTTTCGTTGAACTTGCGCACGTCGATCGCCGAGGGCTGAGCTTCGGTCGATTCCCCGGGGGCGATATCGGTGGAGAGCATGAACAGGCCCTTGGGACCGCCGGCCAAGCGCGGCACGTACCCGTCGCTGACCTTGAAAGGCCCTTCCCATCCAGTTTCTTCACCGTCGACGTTGCCTTCCTTGGCGTAGTATCGGTAGAAGAAGACTTCGGGGGCCGGAGACGAGAGGTTGTAGTAGGCCTCGATTTCGGGATGGATCTGCTTTTTGGTGAAGGTGTCTTCGATTGTGCCGGTGACATAGCCCAGCGTCGAGCTCGCCACACCGCCTGCGCCAGGGTTTGCAAAGGTGAAGGAGGTCGTTCCCGAGGTTATCTCGTTGGCTGTGAAGCCGAAGCCAAGTCCTGGGTTGTTGAAGGCCATCCCGAAGTAGTCTTCGGTCGGGCCGGCGCTCGCAGGAGTGTTCGGGTCCAGCAGCACATCGCCGACGCCCGTCTTATCGGGCGAGGCTGAATTGATTGCCTTCGCGGCGGAGAATTTTTCGCCGCCGTCGGTCGAGGTCCAGATCAGCGTCTGACCGTCTTTGGTGTAGCGAGGCCCGACCACGTAGACCACCCCGGCGTGAGATCCGAGCACGGGGAACGGCTGGATGATTTCTTCGTAGGTGCCGGATGGCAGTGAAAGGGTGATCGGAGCTGTGCAGGTGCCGCCGCGTGGGATCTTGCAGAACAGCACGACTTCCGGTTCAGTGGCCGGGTTGGCGGCAGGCTGATCCCAAGCTACATAGCCGGTTCCGTTCGCTTCGGTGACGATCGCGTTCGTCTGGCCCTGGGAGCCGAGCGCGAACAGGTTGGTGGCCTGCGCCACCGAGGGGAGCGCGGCCGCGAAGGACATACCGAGGAGTCCGGCTACGAGTCGGAGCGCCACAGTTCTCGGCACGGGACGGCTTCGGAGTGCGCTGCGAAACATGCTGTCCCCTATCTGTTGGTGGCCATTGGTCGAGACCGACGTGCATTTCAGGCCGGGCGAGTCTACCAGTGGACCAACCGGTCTCCAGTGCCGATCTAGACGGATATACGGGAATACCGAGGCAGGCCCAGGGAGCGGCTACGCCCCCGCGGGCACGAACCCGTAAGCCTCAGCGAGCTCAGGATCCTTGCGGGCCAGCATCTCGGCGAGTTTCACCATTACCTGACGCTGCTCCCTACTTAGCGTTCAGTTTGTCGAGCTGGGCACTGACGATCTCCAAGACTGCCCTCGGCGTACCCGGGGTTTCGTCGCCGGCCCGTTTGACGGCACCTGGGATACGGGCGAGAAGGTCGCGCACAATCTCCTCCACCCTGGCCCGCGAAAGCCCCCATGCCGCCGCCTCGCCGGCCAGCCGCTCGAACGTCACACGGTTCGTGTGGTGCGCATTGTCTATGTACATCGCGAGCCGATCGTCGCCGTACATGAGCGTGGAGAGGAGGTCATACAACGGTGCCAGACGGAGCGCTCCGTTGTGATCGTGCAGCAGCGAGAAGTTCTTTGCGTGAGCGTCGCCGTTGCCGATGATCACATTGAGCGTCACCGCTCTGAGTAGGGATCCAAGCGAGTCGGGGTCGGCTTCGCTGAGGATGCTCGCGAGCTTGCGCAACGAAGGACCGCCATCCTCCTCGTACTTCTGTGCGGGCGGCATCCCCGTCGCTTGACAGAAGTCCTCCTGGTGGACACGCTCGACCTCCCCGGTCGGCGTGACGATGCGGTCATAGCGCGATACGACGATCAGTCTCCGTTCTCCCACTGTGATCGTCTCGACATCCGCGACGTTCATGCCGAGGTTCTTTGCGACCCGCATGCAAAACGCCTCGTTCTCGACCGTTTGCGGGTAGCCGCGTATCTCCGGCTTGAGGATGTGCGTCGATGGCGTTCCATCAACAGGCCGGCCCCACCTCCCGTCGGACAGGCGGGTGAGCAGCAGCTTCTCCTGGACGCCGGCGAGTGAAATGCGGACCCGCTGGTCGATGCCGAGCGGCGCGCTGCGAAGGTTCTCGACTAGTCGCTGGATCTCATCTTCGCCCAGCGGCTCGGCAGTCAGAGTGGTCGCCGGCGGTGGAGGGCCATCGTCGTCCGGTTGAATCACAAGTGCTCCCGCGCAGTCGCGCCCGAGTGCTCGGCTCAGAGCGAATGTGTCGTCTGCTCTCACCCCCAGGTCTTGCGCGATCAGGCGTCTCGAGTCCTCCTCGGGCAAGAGGCCGTCCAGAAATGAGCGAACTACCCCATTGGGATACCGCTCCCCCGTGATACCGAGTTGCAGGGATAGCAGCGGAGTGCCGGCGGGAAAAGCTTGAATGGCCTTCGGCGTGTATTGAAGGCGCATGCGCCTTCGCTCCTGCTCAACGGTGGCGACCTTCGTGCCATACAGCCAGATGGCCAGACGGTCGCTCATTACCAGTCGGCATGTTGCAGCGTCGCTCGTACGCCCAGTCGGCGCAGGATGACGATGAGGCGACGCAACTGCTCAGTCCCGTCACCGTTCTCGAGTCGTGACAGGTAGACCCGATCGATCCCCACTTGCTCCGCCAGCTCTGCCTGAGTAAGGCCGGCTTGCAGGCGGTAGTGACGGATCGCGTGACCCAGGGAGGCTGCTGTGTAGACGCGAAACGGTTGCTCGTCAGGCGTCTCTGGTGTACGCATATCCTAACATTAGCACGATTCTGCTCCATGTGCTGATTTTCGCACTTTCGGCAGAAAGGCGCATGATGTGCGGATTTTAGAACATTTGCGGCTACGCCCCAGCGGGCACGAATCCGTAAGCCTCAGCGAGCTCAGGATCCTTGCGGGCCAGCATCTCGGCGAGTTTCACCATCACCTGGCACTGCTTCCAGGTGGCGTCGTCCTGCATCTTGCCGTCGATCATGTGCACGCCGCGACCGTCGGGGATGGCCTCGATCACCTTCTTGGCGAAGATGACCTCCTCGGGGTCGGGTGAGAACACCTTCTTGGCGATCCCGATCTGCACCGGGTGCAGCGACCATGCGCCCACGCAGCCGAGCAGGAAGGCCGCGCGGAACTGCGTCTCGCAGCCGAGCTCGTCCTTGATGTCGCCGTAGGGACCGTAGAAGGGGAGCGCGCCCACAGCCGTGCACGCGTCGACCATGCGCGCGATCGAGTAGTGCCACGGGTCCTGCTGGTAGCTCGGGCGTGGCAGCGTCGGGTCCTCGGCGTCGGGATCGGCGATCGTGCGGTAGCCGGGGTGGCCGCCACCCACGCGTGTGGTCTTCATGCGCCGGGAAGCAGCCAGATCGGCCGGGCCGAAGCTCATCCCCTGGATGCGTGGGCTGGCCGCCGCGATCTCCTCGAGGTTGGCCACGCCGAGGGCGGTCTCCAGGATCGCGTGCACGAGGATTGGCTTCTCGATGCCGGCCTTCGCCTCCAGTTGGGCGAGCAGCCGGTCCACGTAGTGGATGTCCCATGGACCCTCGACCTTAGGAACCATGATCACCTCGATCTTGTCTCCGATCGCGCCCACGATTTCGGTCAGATCGTCAAGCACCCACGGCGACTCGAGCGAGTTGACGCGTGTCCACAGGGCCGTATCGCCCATGTCCATCTCGCGGCCCACCTTGATCAGCCCGGCGCGCGCCGCCTCCTTGCGGTCCACCGACACGGCGTCCTCCAGGTTGCCGAGCAGAATGTCCACCGTCGGTGCGATCGCGGGCACCTTTTCAACCATTTTCTCGTTCGAGAGGTCGAGGAAATGGATCATCCGCGACGGCTTGAAGGGAATCTCGCGCGCCGGCTCGGGCGCGCCGATCGCGAGGGGCTTGTCGAAGGCTCTGGGGTTGCGCAAGGGTCTTCTCCTGGTCGACGGCGCGCTGCGGGCGCCGTGTTGAAGTGCGTCTCTGAACGCTATCGGGTTGCTCCTCACTAGAGTTCCTCCTCCGGTTCCCGCCCATCCACGCACCACAGGAGACCCAGGCCACTCATGAGCGATACCCACACCCTCGAGACCGAGCAGGCCGCACGCGAGGCAAGCGGCGCCCATCCTTACGGCCGCTATCTGGAGGAGTTCGAGGTCGGCGCCACCTACAAGCACTGGCCCGCCAAGACGGTCACCGAGTCAGACGACCATCTTTTCTGTCTGATCACGATGAATCACCATCCCCTGCACCTGAACGACGTCTACGCCGCCAAATCGCAACAAAAACGCAACGTCGTCGTAGGTCCGCTGGTCTACTCGCTCGCGCTTGGCATGTCCGTCTCAGACGTCTCCGGCAAGGCGATCGCCAACCTCGCCACCGAGGAACTCAAGCATCCCGCACCCGTCTTCCATGGCGACACGCTGTTTTGCGAGTCCGAGGTACTGGAGAAGCGTGAGTCCCAATCGAAGCCGGACCGCGGCACTGTGAAGGTGCACACGCGCGTCTACAACCAGGACGGCGTGCTCGTCGCCGAGTTCAAGCGGCTGGTGCTTGTTCCACGTCGGAATCCCGGTGGTCCCGGCGCGGAGGGCAACGTCGAGTAGAGGCGCGGACTTGGGCGGCCTGTGGAAAGCGCGGAGGGTTCTCGGCAAACTCCGGAGCCACACGCTCAGGCCGTGCGATACGCTGTTGGGAGCGCCCCCGAGGGCGTTTTTCCGTTCCCTAGCGCCATTCTGCGCGGCAGCGCCGCCAGGCGCTCGCCCACCGCGACACTGCAAGGAGCCACTCGCACGTCATGGAGACCACCGCCGCCACCGCCCCCAACACCAACAACGAGCGTCTGCTGACGTGGGTCGAGGAGATCGCCGCGCTCACCGAGCCCGACGCCATCCACTGGTGTGACGGCTCCGCTGAGGAGTACGACCGCCTGTGCCAGTTGCTTGTCGACGCCGGCACCTTCCAGCGGCTCTCCGACGCCAAGCGCCCCAACTCCTATCTCGGCTTCTCCGATCCTGGCGACGTCGCTCGCGTGGAGGATCGCACCTTCATCTGCTCCCCCGAGGAGTCCGAAGCCGGTCCGACCAACAACTGGCGTGAGCCCGAGGAGATGAAGGAAGCCCTCAAAGAGCTCCTCGCCGGTTCGATGCACGGCCGCACGATGTATGTGATCCCCTTCTCGATGGGCCCGCTCGGATCCGACAAGAGCCAGATCGGCGTGCAGCTCTCAGACTCGCCCTACGTGGCCGTCTCCATGCGGATCATGACCCGCATGGGCGCGGGCGCGCTCGATGCTCTGGGTGAGGATGGGGAGTTCGTGCCCTGCCTGCACTCGGTCGGCATGCCGCTCGACGACGGCGTTTCCGACGTTCCCTGGCCGTGCAACGCCGAGAACAAGTACATCGTCCACTTCCCCGCGACCCGCGAGATCACCTCCTACGGCTCCGGCTACGGCGGCAATGCGCTGCTCGGCAAGAAGTGCCTCGCCCTGCGCATCGCCTCGGTGATGGCCCGCGACGAGGGCTGGATGGCCGAGCACATGCTGATCCTCAAGCTCACCTCTCCGGAGAAGGAGGTCAAGTTCATCGCCGCCGCCTTCCCGTCGGCATGCGGCAAGACCAACCTCGCGATGCTGATCCCCACACTCCCCGGATGGGACGTGCAAACCGTCGGCGACGACATCGCCTGGATGAAGTTCGGCGAGGACGGTCGTCTGTATGCGATCAATCCTGAGGCCGGCTTCTTCGGCGTTGCTCCCGGTACCGGCGAGGACACCAACCCCAACGCGATCCGCACCGTCGAGTCCAACACGATCTTCACCAACTGCGCGCTCACCGACGACGGCGACGTGTGGTGGGAGGGCCTAACCAACGAGCCGCCGGCGCACCTGGTCGACTGGCGCGGCAAAGATTGGACGCCGTCCTCCGATACGCCGGCCGCGCACCCGAACGCACGTTTCACGGTCCCCGCCGATCAGGACCCGGCGATCGCCCCCGAGTGGGAGGACCCGGCCGGCGTGCCGATCTCGGCGATGCTGTTCGGCGGACGGCGCTCCACCGTCGTGCCGCTGGTCACCGAGGCGCTCGACTGGGAGCACGGCGTGTTCCTCGGCGCGACGATGGGCTCTGAGAAGACCGCCGCCGCCGCCGGCACCGTCGGCGAGCTGCGCTTCGACCCGTTCGCGATGCTCCCCTTCTGCGGTTACAACATGGCCGACTACTTCGCCCATTGGCTGAAGATCGGAAAGCAGGCCGACCCGGCCAAGCTGCCGAAGATCTTCTACGTCAACTGGTTCCGCAAGGACGAGAACGGGCGCTTCCTGTGGCCCGGGTACGGCGAGAACTCACGCGTGCTCGCCTGGGTGTTCGCGCGTTGCGCCGGTCATGGCGCCGCCGTGGAGACACCGATCGGGATCATGCCGCCCGTCGGATCTGACGGTCTCGACACCACGGGCCTCGACATCTCAGAGCAGGACGTCGCGGAGCTGCTGCACGTGGATGTCGCACAGTGGAAGGCCCAATTGCCTCACTTCCACGAGCATCTCGGCAAGTTCGATCGTCTGCCCAAGGAGCTACACGAGCAACTGCTGGCGCTCGAGCAGCGGTTGTCCGCTTAAGACGGCACCTGGGATGCGTGAACATCCAGGGCTGTGCCTGCGGGTTCGCCAGCTGTGGGCCTAGTATTTCGCCGAGCCGGAGGTCACGGCCCACATCTTCAGGGTGTCTCGGTTGATGGCTCCCCTGAACGAGAGGTGCCCGGATGCGTGCCGGTAGGTTCCGGTGGCGTGGCTGACCGTCAACGTCCCGTGGAAGTTGCCGACCACCCCCGTGACCTCGAAGTTGGCGTTAGCGGTTGCTGTGATCGTGCCGCCTTTGAGGAAGATCGTCACGACCGACGTGACCGAGTGGGCGTGGATCGTCAGGCCCGCGAGTACCGGCGCGTCGTAGGTGCCGGTCGCTCGCCCGCTCTCTGAGATTTCCGAGTCTGGTACTTCTTGCTTACTGGGTTCCAGGTGGGCGGTCTCGGAGAGGGTGATCGTCCTCGCGGCGTTCGCCGACGGCATCGCTGGGCCGTTTGACGCCGCCGCGGATGCACTTGTCGTCGTGGTCACCAAGACTGCGCCGCAGGCGAGGATTCGCAGTCCTCGGGGCGCGGTCGACCCTAACTTACGTCGCATTGAGCCCTCCTCGTCACGATTGCCAGACAGGTTCGCCAATCAGTCGGCACCCCGGCCCGTTGCGTTTCTGTCTCGCCTCGAATGCCCATTGGAGTGTGTGCCTCCGTCAGACGCGGAGTCCTAGACACTCACGCCCCACGGTCGTTGCCCAAAGCATACCTTTCGGATGGCTAGCGAAGTCCCGAAAAGTCGGTCTTCGTCTCGGGTTGCCCGCCCGGCGCGGCGCCGGGCGGGCTTCGGGTAGCCCATTCCGCGACTCAAGGTTGCTGCGGCGCGTGTCGCGCGGCTGCAACGGTGCCTGCAACCAATACCTAATAACGTCGTGTATCCGGAATAAGTGTTACCGATGTTGGAACTGTGTGAGGTTTGGCCAACAACGGCCTGGTTTCTTTTCCTAATCTATGGAATTCATCCATGAAGTGAGAAACACCACTACTATCTCCAAGACCCGTTGGTTTATAGTCACACGCCGAGGACGGGCGATTTAGAAGACTGATTGTCAGAGTGCTTCTGCTTACGGGCTATAGACAGAAAATGCGATCGTTTGGACGGGCTGGTTGTCGAGTGCGACCGGTGTGATGTCGGTTTGAGTGAGAACGGGGGCAGCATGAGCCGTGTGAGGTTGCTGGTTGTGTGTTTGGTTGTGTGTGCTGTGGGCGCTGGCGCCTATGCCGGCTTGGCGGTTGCCGTGGGGTCGCCGCGCTCCGCAAGGTCGGGTGTTCGGAGCCGCTCTCGGCGTGTTAGTCATCCCCGTTTAAGAAGTCGTGGTGTTCATAGGAAGTCGAGGCGTGGTGGTCATGGGTCTCGTCGTGTTAAGCATCGTCGGGTGGCTCGTATTGCTGTTGGGTTTGGTGGGGGTTTGGGTGGGTCTGGGTTGAATGTGTTGACTGGTGGGGAACAGGAAAGGCTTTCGCGTGGTGCGGAATTGGCGAGTCCGCCTGTTGTGGGTGAACGGGTGGGGTCGGAAACGGCTTATGAGGGTTTGTCTGTGGCGCAGGCGCTAGCGCTTGCTAATAGTGTGTTTCCTGGTATTGGTGGGAGTGCGGATGCGGGTTTGTCGGGTTTGCCTGAAGGTGATTCCGTGGAATTTATTGGGCGTAACGCGGCGCGTGTGTCTTCTTTGGATGGTGGTTCGGGGGTTGTTGAATCTTCGGGTGAAATCGCGACTCAGACGGCTCCTGGGCAGTGGTCTGGTGTGGATATGAGTCTTGAAGAAGTTGGTGGTGTGTTTGTGCCTAAGAGCGTGTCTGGTGTGGTTCGTATCCCGAGTGATCTTTCTGAAGGTGTCGTTTTGCCTGTGAGTGGGGTTTCGATCACGCCCTTGTCTTTGGGATCTGAGAGTTCTGTGAGTGGGGCGCCTGGTGTTAGTGATGGGTATGCGGTGTTTTGGGGTGGTGTGTCTGCTGGGTCGGATGTGGATGAGGTGGCGAAGCCTGGTGCTGGTGGTGGGGTGGAGTTGGATACGTTGTTGCGGTCGGTGCGTAGTCCTGAAGCGTTGCGTTTCGAGATTGGTTTGCCTGAAGGTGCTGTGCTTCAGCAGCCTGGTGGGGTTCAGGGTCCGGTATTTGTGAGCGAGGCGGGGGAGACTATCTCTACGATTTTGCCTCCGAGCGCGGTTGATGCTAACGGAACTGTGGTTAGCGGTGTGACGATGAGCGTGTCGGGGGATATCGTGACGGTCGATGTTCCGCACCCAGCGGGTGCTTATGAGTATCCTTTGAAGGTTGATCCTTATGTGACGGACGAATTGCTTGCTGGTGCTAATACTGATTGGCATGAAGCGTTCAGCGGGAGCAAATTTACGGTTTCGGGCTTGTTAGGTAAAAGTGCGGTGACGATCTCTGGTTCGGGTGCGTATGTGCTGAAAGAAGCGGGCATGTTGTATTACCCGATCAATGAAGGCAGCGAAGCGCGGATTACTAGCTTCTCGGTTGAAGTGTCTACCGCGGTTGAAGGGCATAACGCTGAAGCATCCGTCGACCTTGAAAATAAATCCAAAGTGGTAGAAAGCGAACAGCGGTTTTCAGCAAATTTGAGCAGCTCGAGTATTGGTGTTGAAGGTGCTTGTTGGAAAGAAAAATTGGCGGGATGTCCGTTAGAAGACGAAAAAGGATCGCCTGAAAACGTTGCTCGGTTGGCGCTCCGCGCGACGGGTAGCGGAGAAGGGGCTTCGCTTACAGCGTTGCATGCCCTTGTACATCTCGAACAGGAAAATGGTCCTGAACTAAGTTTCAACAAGACTAGTCCCACCATCGACGGGGGATTGACTAACGTTTTGTATGGTGGTGGCGTGGTTTGGTTGGGACCACATACGAAAAGCGCATTTGAAATAAATGCCAAAGATCCCGGTCTCGGTATCAGCCTTCTTTCGATAGGCGGTAGTAGTTGGGGTGAAACATTCCGGTTCTATGAAGACGGTGAATGCGAAGGTGTCCAATGCGATCCGGTGGCCAACAAGAGTTTCACGTATTCAAGCAAAATGAAAAACGGAGAAGAATCGCTTGTAGGATATGCTTATGATGCAGCGAACAAAAATTTTGTGGAAGCGGGGGGTTCGAGCATCGACGTTGATTCTGAACCACCGCATAGTATTGTCCTCTCTGGTCTAGGACCGGGCGGTCAGATAGGTTCGGGTGAATATCAGCTGAAAGCGGAAGCGACGGATGGTTCGGGGAGCATTTTAAGCTCCGGGATGAAGTCGTTGTCGCTGTCGATCGATGGGCAGGAAGTGAGTACTTTAAGCGCATCGTGCTCTCTTGGCCCATGTACCGCGTCTAGTGGCACATGGACGATTTTTGGGCACGCTTATGCTACAGGCAAGCACGTCGTGACCATTACAGCGACTGATAATGCTGGTAACTCGGCGAGTGAAAGTTTCTCGATGATTGTTCATCCGGCTAGTCCTGTGGCTCTTGGGCCAGGATCGTTCGATCCTCAATCTGGTGAATTCACATTCTCGGCGACTGATGTGTCGATGCCGGGTGGTCTGACGGTCACTCGTAATTATAATTCGCAGCGACTGACGGCTGGGGCGAGTGGTTCGCTAGGATCTCAATGGACGGTAGGTCTCGGTGGTCAGGAGAGTCTTGTAAAACAGCCTAGTGGTGCGATGGTACTCACCAGTGGCTCTGGGGGGCAGACGATCTTTGCTCCTAATGGTTCAGGCGGTTATACATCCCCACAAGGAGATTCGAACCTAAAATTGGGTACTTCGCCGTGTGAAACAGGAAAATCAGAATTCAGTTATGAAGGTGTATCGGTGGGGACAAAATGGTGCTTCAAGGTGCCGTCCGGTGGGAGCGGTGAAATATGGACGCCGCATATCACGCAGGGGGCTGCTCCTGCCAATACTGTGACTTACTCGTATGAAACGGTGGAAGTGCCGTTAGGTTCGAAAAATATGGTGACGCGTCCTAGCGAGGCGTTGGCTCCCGTTCCGGCTGGAGTCGAATCATGCGCATCTGAATTGAAAGCAGGTTGCAGGGCGCTGATCTTCCATTACGGGACTAGTACGACGGCTGCTGGTGAAGAACTGGGGAACGTGGAAGGTGACCTGGAATACATTGATTATGTTGCGTATGAACCGTCGAGCAAAACAATGAAGACGGCCGAAGTAGCTCATTATCTTTATGATGGGCAGAAGCGTTTGCGTGCTTTTTGGAACCCGGAAATCAAACCCTCGCTAAAGACTTATTACGGGTATGACAGCGAAGGTCATATTACCGCCCTAACGCCACCCGGCCAGGAGACATGGGGGATAGTCTACGGGACGACCAGCGGGAGTGGATCGACCGGCTCAGTGTTGAAGGTAGCGCGAGCACCTTCCTCAGCTGCGGTGTGGAGCGGAGGGAACGTCGCGAACACCGTGATGCCGGAAGTTACCGGGTCCTCGATGCTTGGTGTGCGAATGGCTGTAACGGAAGGGAAATGGTCAGGCAATCCGATCGTGTATGGGTATCAGTGGGAGGATTGCACTCCCGGGGGCAGCGAATGCGTGGCTATCCCCGGCGCCACCGACCCGAATTACACTCCGACCAGTAAAGACGAAGGACACCGGTTGGCCGCGGTTGTGACCGCCACAAACGGTGGTGGGTCAGTGTCGGTGACAGCTCTCGCTCCCACTAAAACACCAATATATTCTTCGTCGTTCGGGTCGTTTGGTTCTGGTAATGGTGAGTTGCGTGAACCTGAGGGTGGGTTGGCTGTTGATGGGTCTGGGAACGTGTGGGTGTCTGATACTGCGAACAGTCGGTTGGAGGAGTTTAACAGTAAAGGTGAATTTGTTCGTACGGCTGGTTCTTATGGTGAAGGCACAGGCCAGTTTCTTTCCACGTTGGGTTTGACTATCGATAGTAAAGGCGATCTTTGGGCGAGTGACACTAGCGATGATCGTGTTGAGGAGTTCAACAGTGAAGGCGTGTTCCTAAAGATGTTTGGTTGGGGTGTCGCTAACGGTGAAGCTAAATTGGAGACGTGTACTAGTTCGTGTCGTGCTGGTTTACAGGGTTCTGGTAATGGCGAGTTCTTCTTTCCCGAAGGAATAGCGGTAGATTCCAAAGGCGACGTGTTCGTCGCTGATCGCGGGAACCACCGCGTGCAAGAGTTCAATTCTGAACTAGCGTGGGTTAGAAACCTTTCCCAGACAGAAGAACACGAAGGCCCATTTTATTTGACAATGGATCCAAGCGGCAATCTCTGGGTCACTTACTCTTGGGATGATAAGATCGGCGAGTTCAACAATGAAGGAAAACTAGTCCGCACGTGGGGAACAGTCGGTTCCGGACCGGGAGATCTATCAATACCTTATGGTGTTGGTGTTGGTCCCGAAGGCAATGTGTGGGTAGCAGAATACGGTAACAACCGTGTCCAAGTCTTTACGCCTGCCGGCGAATACATTTACGGTTTCGGTACGCACGGCAATGGTAGTGGCCAGTTCAATTATGCGCCGCACGGTATCGCGTTCAGTGGCACAAGCACAATATACGTTCTGGACAGCGGTGTCTGGTGGGAAAACACCGGCAATAGCCGCATAGAGAAGTGGACTACGCCTGCGACATCTGAAGGTGAAGCGCGTCCTGTGCAATCCGGGAGCACCGTCGAGTACAATGTACCGGTGTCCGGTAGCGGCGCGCCCTACAAAATGGGGAGCAAAGAAGTAGAAGAATGGGGACAAACAAAAGATCTACCTAACGAAGCGACTGCCGTGTTCCCCGCAGACAAACCACAAGGATGGCCCGCGAGCAACTACGAACACTCAACGATCTACTATCGCGACAGCACCGAACGAAACGTCAACGTCGCAAACCCCGACGGCGGGATAAGCACCGAAGAATACAACGCGGAGAATGACGTCATTCGCTCCCTAACAGCCGATAATCGCGCGGTTGCTATCAAAGAAACCAAACCCGCTGAAGCCGCAGGACGCTTGGATACTGAGAGTGAATATAATACGGAAGGCAACGAGCTCTTAAGCACGCTCGGACCGACCGAGACGGTCAAGCTCGCTAACGGTAAAGAAGTACTCGCACGTAGCCATACATCCTATGAATACAATCAAGGTGCGCCCAGTGAAGGCGGACCATACAATCTAGTCACGAAAACAAAGCAGGGAGCAGAGACGGAAACAGAAGGTGAACAAGACATACGAACGACGTCAACCTCTTATTCCGGGCAAAGCGACCTGGGATGGAAACTACGCAAGCCCACGTCGATCACAACAGACTCCAACGGCCTGAACCTCACACGCACGACCGCATATGAAGAAGCAACGGGCAACGTTACAGAAACAGGCACCCCGGGCTCAGACCCATCGAAACACCCAGTGTTCTCTTCGGCCTTTGGGTCGTTTGGTTCTGGTAATGGTGAGTTGCGTGAACCTGAGGGTGGGTTGGCTGTTGATGGGTCTGGGAACGTGTGGGTGTCTGATACTGCGAACAGTCGGTTGGAGGAGTTTAACAGTAAAGGTGAATTTGTTCGTACGGCTGGTTCTTATGGTGAAGGCACAGGCCAGTTTCTTTCCACGTTGGGTTTGACTATCGATAGTAAAGGCGATCTTTGGGCGAGTGACACTAGCGATGATCGTGTTGAGGAGTTCAACAGTGAAGGCGTGTTCCTAAAGATGTTTGGTTGGGGTGTCGCTAACGGTGAAGCTAAATTGGAGACGTGTACTAGTTCGTGTCGTGCTGGTTTACAGGGTTCTGGTAATGGCGAGTTCTTCTTTCCCGAAGGAATAGCGGTAGATTCCAAAGGCGACGTGTTCGTCGCTGATCGCGGGAACCACCGCGTGCAAGAGTTCAATTCTGAACTAGCGTGGATTAGAAACCTTTCCCAGACAGAAGAACATGAAGGCCCATTTTATTTGACAATGGATCCAAGCGGCAATCTCTGGGTCACTTACTCTTGGGATGATAAGATCGGCGAGTTCAACAATGAAGGAAAACTAGTCCGCACGTGGGGAACAGCGGGTTCCGGACCGGGAGACCTATCAATACCCTACGGTGTTGGTGTTGGTCCCGAAGGCAACGTATGGGTAGCGGAATACGGTAACAACCGTATCCAAGTCTTCACATCCACAGGGGAATATCTCTACGGGTTCGGTAGCCGCGGTAACGGTGGTGGCCAGTTCAATTACGCGCCGCACGGTATCGCGTTCAGTGGCACAAGCACAATCTACGTGCTGGACAGCGGTGTCTGGTGGGAAAACACTGGCAACAGCCGCGTAGAGAAGTGGATCGTCCCGTCGCCAACACACACCGCCGCCCACGTCACCCAAACGATCTACTACACGAAGGCAGCGAACGCGAAATACCCGAACTGCGGGGAACACCCAGAATGGGCGAACCTAGCGTGTCAAACACAGCCCGTTGAACAACCAGGAACTAGCGGACTACCGAACCTGCCCGTCACGACATACGCCTACAACATGTACAACGAGCCAACAAAAACCGTGAGCACAGTAGGAGCAAACACCCGGACCACCGAAAGCACCTACGATGAAGCAGGACGACTGCTAACAAGCCAAACGACATCCACGGTCAACACGTCCCTACCAAGGGTCACATACAAATACAGCTCCACCCAGGGCGCCCTCACAGAACAATCAACAAGCAGCGAGTCACTCAAAAGCGAATACAACACGATCGGAGAGCTCACAAACTACACTGACGCTAGCGGCAACACCACCACCTATGAATACGAAAAAGAAAAGGACTACAGGCTCCTAAAAACCAATGACGGTAAGGGAACACAAACCTATGAATACGAACCAGCCACAGGCGAGATCAAGGAACTAACAGACTCCGCCGCCGGAAGATTCACAGCCACCTACGATCCTGAAGGAAACATCGCAAGCGAAACATACCCTAACGCGATGACAGCCACCTACACCAGAAACCCTGCGGGAGAGACAACAGGCGTCCAATATGTAAAGACCGCGCACTGCGCGAAAACATGTCCAGAAACATGGTATAGCGACAAGATCGTCCCATCAATACACGGTCAATGGGCCACCCAACAAAGCGAACTCGAAGGAACAACCACAACACACACCTACACGTTCGACGAAGCGGGACGCCTCACAGAAGCAACAAGCAACACCGGCGGAAAAAACTGTATCACCCGCCTCTACACTTACGATGAAGAAACAAACAGGACCAGCCAAACCACAAGCGGACCCGCGACAGGCGGAGGATGCACAACCGAAGGCGGAGAAACACAAACACACACCTACGATCCAGCGAACCGCCTAACAGACACCGGCACCGAATACGACCCATTCGGAGACATCACCTCCCTACCCGCCACCGACGCTGGAGGATCAACACTCACCAGCACCTTCTACGCCAACGGCATGGCCCAAACCCAAACCCAATCAAGCCAAACAGTCGGCTACCAGCTAGATCCAGCAAACAGACCACAAGAAATAGTCTCAACCGGCAAAATCATCTCCACCGAAATACAACACTACACCTCATCATCCGCCAGCATGCCAGCATGGACCGGGGAACTATCAACCAACTACACGCGCAACATTCCGGGGATCAACGGCATGCTCGTCGCTACACAACACAACAGTGAAGAACCAACCCTACAAGTAGCCAACCTGCACGGTGACATCATCGCCACTGCCAAAAAGTCAGAAACAACCACCACGCTAGCGTCTACGATCGCGGAAGCAAGCGAGTACGGCGTGCCCGCTACCGAAGCGCCACCCAAGTACTCATGGCTCGGCGCACACGAGATCCCGACTTCGCTACCATCAGGAGTAACGACAATGGGTGCCCGCTCCTACATCCCGCAACTAGGCCGCTTCCTCCAAACAGACCCCCAACCCGGAGGATCAGCAAACCAATACGCCTACACCTACGGCGACCCCATCGACAACAACGACCTCACCGGAGAATGGTCAGTCACAGTAGCCAAATGGGTCGAAGAAGCAAACGCAGAATGGGGCGAACGCGAAGCACAAGCACAAATCGCCCGCGAACAAGCCGCACGAGAAGAAGCAGAACGCCTCGCAGCCAAGGCAGCAGCAGAAGCAGCAGCATACGCAGCAATGCAAGGCGAAATAGCCGGCGGCCAAGAAGAAGAATGGTGGGAAGAAGAAGAAGCAGAAGAATACGAAAACGTCGCCGACCATCCGGGGACCGGCCACGGGGAAGCGCACGTCGAAGACGTACAGCTAGTCCAGCCACTAGGTGGAGAAGAAGCCAACGACGAAAATGCGGCTACGACGAGCTCGTCGACCGTTCGATGCGAGGTAGGCGTACAAGGGCCGTGTGTCCGTGATGTTCAGGGCTGCTACGGGCCCTCGCATGGCTGCGGGCATGGTCGACGGCAACCAAACAAAAACGTCTCTGAACCAACCAGTGGAGGATGTCGCAGCCGGTCGGGCTGCAAAGGATCTCCAAATACTGGGCTACAGAATGCTTGTGAGATGGTCGGCGTAGGTATTGCCATTGCGGGATTTCCCGAGGACGTTCCAGCTGCGATAGCAAGAGCGATCAATGGAGGTGGTGCTGGTGCGGCAATCGCGTGCAGATCGCTTTAGTGTTGTGCTGTCTATTCCGCGCCGAGTGATGTTCCCGCGCTCAGGCTCGTCGTTGGGATACGCGCGTAGATGGCTCTTGGCCGGCATTCGCCTGTCGACTATTGCGATTGGTCTATTTCTGGTATTTGACGTACGGCAATGGTATTTTTGGCTTCCAATCGTAGCCAGTGCGGTGTTTCTTGTTACTGATTCGGTTCTAGCCTATAGGTATAAGCGTGCTAAGAAAGCTGAATAGAACTAGTCGGCTATAGGTCGCGCCCACGGTATCGAGGATTCCGAGAATGATGATCGATGGTTTGAGCAACCGACAGGTTAAAGAAGAAGAAGGCGAATACGAAAACGCCAGCTACCACAACGACGACGGCGCTGAACACGCAGAAGAAGCACAGCTAGTCCAACCGTTGAGCACCGAGGAAGGTGAAGACAATAGTGTCATCGTTGGAAGCTTGCAGCTATGCAAAGTGGGGGTGGAAGGGCCCTGTACCCGCAACGTCTGTTTCGCCGACCGTGGGCGTATGGGCTACGGCGGCAAATGTCGTGTAGCCTCTCGGGGAGCTCATGCTGTTAGAGGACGTGGAGAGATACGATATGAACACGACATGGAGGGTTGCGTCGTCGGTGCGGTCGGCGGCGCGGTATTTGCCGCATTCTCTAGTGCGGGTCTCGCGACCACCGCGGGAGCATATGCTGGCTGCGCCATAGGTGCAGGTTTCGTAGAATTGTTTTGATGCAATGGGTCGAGGAATGTCTAACAACAAATACTCATCGGGCGGCTGGCGACGGCGCGATATTATCGCTAGCCTCCGGATGTCCGTTGTTTTGGCGACCCTGGTTGGTGCTGTCGTTGGAGCGCACTCTTTGTTGGGGTTGCGATCCGGACTGTCCATTATCGTGGGTATTTTGGTAGGGTACCCCTTCGCTAGGGTGATTGATCGGTACGCTTTTCCAGAGGTTAAACAAATGAGTGACATTGAATTGTCACATATAAATCTTGTGGCGCGTTGGACGGTATTGAGTCTACTGATGGCGCTGTCGTGCTATTTTATCGCAGGGGTTCAATGGGAGTGGAGCGGGCTTGTAGCGATATTTATAGGATGGCTAGGGTTTGTGGTCGATCGGCGAAAACAACTAAATGCGCAATCAGTGGATGGTAACTAATTTTAGTGAACTATGACCTCGATACGTTTCAAGAAGAAGGGGGCTGGGAATATGTGTCCGACCACGGCGGCAAGGAAGGCCACGCCGAAGCGCACATAGAACCCGCCGTGCTCTACCAGCCACTAGGCGAAACGAGCATCGAAGGCTCAGAACACGAGCAGCCTGAACACGGCGGGAACACACACGACGCGAGCGGCGACGGCTGTGGCGACGGCGGCTACTGCGGCGGGCACTGGGTACGCCGCTCCGAAAAAGGCCACCGGCATGGCGAACCTATCGGCGAGGATCCTCGGGAAGAGGCAGAAATTGGTGTGTGTTTGGGGTCGTGGGCGTTCGGCCCGGTGTCCGGTGTGTTTACGTGCGCTACGGAGGCGGGCGCACATCTTGTACCCACACGCTGAGAGACGGCATGTATAAGTGGCGAATCAGGACGCGGACCCGCTGCACACTGGACTCGCGTGGCTGCCCGGCGTTACTGTGATAGGTGCTGGCCTTGGCTTGACGTGGCGCGACGCACTGTCAATCGCGGCCGTATCAGTTGTGATTGCTCTTCTTGTCGCGGACATCTATGTCAGGCATCGCGTGCCAGGGTCCGGCGCCCAAGAGAAAGTCCTGCCCAATGAATCCGAGATTTCTCGGTTCTTGGCGTCGCGTCGGAAGTCGCGTAGAAGTTAACGAGCTTGGCGGTGCCATTGGCGGGGTTGCTGAGCGCCCGGCTTCTATGCGGCAAGGCGTTTGGCCTCGTGGCTGAGGATGATGTTCTCGGTGATGGTCTTGAGGATGTGCTTCTCGTCGGTGGTGAGGCGGGTGGTGTCTCGAATTGGATGCGTAGGTCGTCGTCGGGGCCTCGCTCATCGTGATCGAAGACGAGCGTATCTGCGCTGACGGATAGCGCGATCGCGAGCTTGCGTAGTACGTCGAGGGTGGGTGTGGAGTCGCCGGACTCGTAGTGGCGGATTTGGGATACGTGGATGCCGACGAGCTCGGCGAGTGCTCGCTAGGTGAGTTTGCGCTCGTTGCGCACATCGTTCGTGACCATCCGGGGATTCTGAGGCGACGGGGGTGGCGGTGGCTCGGCCTGTTGGCTTTAGTTGTTTTGGTTGGTGAGTGCGTGGAGTCGTGTGCGGGTGAGGAAGGCGTCGAGGACTCGTAGAAGGCTTTGACGGTCGTCTCCGTCTAGTTTTGACAGACCCGAATACAATGCCTGTACGCGGCACGCACATTGGTATAGCGGCATTGAGAAGACGTTGTCATCATGCAGTAAAGCACTGGCTCATGAGTACACCGGAAACAGACAGACTAAAGACGGAGCCACCATCGCTGGTCCTGTCACAGGTGCTCGCCGATGAAGGTCCAGCTCGTGCAGCAAACCGTTGCTGGGGCGAAGAAGCCCGTGACGTAGCCGAGGTATCAGGGTGGTGAGCGGGATGTCGCGCTGGCGGCGGGGACTGTTCGGGCGCTTGTCGTTGGTTTCGTTTGCCTCGGGGATCCTCGGCGGCGTCATGGTGGTTGCCGTGGCCGTCGTGGTGCTCGCGGCGAGCGGGGGATTTGGCTCTTCGACGACGGTCACCTTGCAGGAGACGCCGATCGTGTCTGCCGGCGCGTCTCGACAGGCACGTGGGCTCACGGCTCATCAGATCTATGAGCGGGCGGCTTCTGGTGTGGTGTTCGTAAGCGCGAACAATGTGAGCGCGCCACAGTCGGCGGGCGAAATCCTCCGCGGGGAAGGCGGTCAGCTGGGCACGGCTACGGGATCGGGCTTTGAGATCGATGGGAAAGGCACGATCTTTACCAACTGGCATGTCGTTGAGAACGCCGCGAAAATACTCGTCGCGGTCGACGGCAAGACGCTCGATGCGAAGGTGCTCGCCAAGGATCCATCCGACGATCTTGCTGTGCTGCACATACCCACAAGTGGGCTCACGCTGCATCCGCTCGCGCTCGGCGATTCCGCTACGGCGCAGGTCGGTGATCCTGTGCTCGCGATAGGCAACCCATTCGGTTTGGCACAGACGCTCACCACAGGCGTTATCTCTGCGCTTGGACGCCGAATCACCGCGCCCAACGGTGCCACGATCGCGGATGTTCTACAAACGGACGCTCCGATCAACCCCGGCAACTCCGGCGGACCACTACTCAACGAACAGGGCGAAGTGATCGGCATCAACTCCCAGATCGAGACCGGTGGAAGCAACAGCGGTAATATCGGGATCGCATTTGCCATCCCCATCGACACGGCCAAGCGCGAGCTTTCGATGATCGAGAAGGGCTGAATCGCCCCGTGGTTTGGAGTGTCGGACGTTTGCTATCGCAAGATCGCAGCCGTCTGGCTCGAGCGTCTCGGCCTTGGCGACCGGCTGAGCTACCTGCCCGATCAACTCTCGATGGGCCAACGCCAGCGAGTCGCAATCGCACGCGCCCTCGCCGCTGAACCGCACCTGCTGCTCGCCGACGAGCCAACCGGAAACCTCGACTCGGCCCGCAGCCGCGAGACACTCGCCTTGCTACGGGACATCTGCCACGAACGCAGCATCCCCGGCCTGCTCGTCACCCACGACCGCGACGCGATCAACTTCGTAGACCGCTCCGTCCATCTTCGCGACGGCGCAATCGCCGACGGGCCAGGGGTCAACGTCCCAACCAGCTGATGTAAAGCCAAGGACCGGGCTGGAGCCGGCATGTGCTGCCACTTCCGAAAACACGATCGATCCCTTACCGTGTAGATCGCTCAAGACGGGGAGTCGATCGTGCGTGAGTTTGTGGTTGAGGGGGTGTCAAAGGGCTTTTTGAGCGGCGGCGATTGGATGCCGGTACTTACCGACGTGTCGCTGGAGCTTGAACCGGGTGAGATTGGTGCGGTCATCGGACGGCGGCTGGGCGGCAAGACGACGTTGCTGAGGATCGCCGCAGGGATGCAGCGCCCTGACGAGGGGACAGTCTCCCTCCGTGGACAGAAGCTCACCGGGCTCTCCGACAAACGCATGGCCCGATTGAGGGGCGAGATGATCGTCTGGCTCGATCGGGAGGACGCAGAAAAGGAACGTGAGCGCGAGGTCTCACGGTTCGTCGGCTTGCCATTCGCCATACATGGGCACAAACACGTCGACCGTGTAGCGGCGCAATCCTTGGAGCGTGTCGGTGCCCGAGAGCTTGCGGGCCGGAAGATGGGCACGCTGTCGAACTGGCAGCGCGTGTTGGTTGGGCTGGCGCGTGCGTTCGCCGGAAACCCTGGCTTGGTCGTGATCGATGATCTCCTGGACGTGCTTGGCCCTCGCCACACCCAGGCGGCCTCCGATCTCCTGCGGTCGCTGATAGCGACGACCGATCCCAAGTGCTTCGCGCTGTTGAGTGTCTCCGACTTGGATTCGGCCCTGTTCGCCGATCGCACCTGGAGGCTGACCCGCAAAGGCACGCTGAGCGAGTGGACAGGCCATCGCAGAGAGGGGAATGTAGTCCCCTTCCCGCAGGCCGATGGCGCCTAACGTCATCCAGGGAGCGCCGCGGACCACTGTGCGGCGGTGCCTGCGACTGCCGTATAGTCGGAATAACACCGCCCTGTACACTGTCGTCAGAATGGGATCGTTCTGCCAGTACGCACAGCACGGGTCCTTGTGGTGGGCTACATTTTTGGCTATGGCGAGACCAAACGAGTCCAGTGCGCAGAAGCTTGTGCTCGGTTTCGTGATCCGCGAACCGGAGACGAGGCAGAGCATCCTGTTTCAGTTCAACGAGAGGTTTGCCTCGCAGGGCTTCGCGAAGTCCGCCGGATATAACAGCCTGAAGGAACTGGTCACCAAGGGCGACTTGCAGCTGGTAGACGGGGTTTACGAGGCCACGCCGCAAGGCAAGCGGGAGTTCCGCGAGTGGTTGCTCGGTCCTGGACCAGCGCCCGGGATACGGGCCTCCATTCTTGGCAAGCTGGAGTTCATAGATGCTGTGGACCTGGAGATCGCCGTAGGCATCCTCAAGGATGAAGAGGCAGCGCACAAAGCTGCCTGCAACGACGTCACCGCCCGGGTGCAGGATGAGCAGCGTAAGCGACTGCGCCAGCAGGAGCGTGGGGTTGCTCAGGAGGAAACCTTCGACAAGCGGATTCGGGCCATCCAGAGCAAACATGAAGCCAAGCTCTGGGAAGCGGCTCTGGAGAACATAGAAGACCTCCGCGAAGAGCTTGAAACGCTCCTTGAGGACTTGGCCGCTGGGAAGGTTCCGTGTGCCTGAGTTTGTGGTTGAGGGGGCGTCGAAGGGCTTTCCACGTGCCAACAAGTGGATGCCGGTACTTACCGACGTGTCGCTGGAGCTTGAACCGGGTGAGATTGGTGCGGTCATCGGACGGCGGCTGGGCGGCAAGACGACGCTGCTGAGGATCGCGGCAGGGATGCAGCGCCCTGACGAGGGGACCGTCTCCCTCCGCGGACAGAAGCTCACCGGGCTCTCCGAACGCTCGCTCGCGAAACTCAGGGGCCGCGACATCATCTGGCTGGCCAGTAACTGCCCTGAGGACAGCTGCAGGGTTGCATGGTTCGTTGGGGGACCACTTTCGGAGGGAAGCCGCAAACGCGCCGACCGGATCGCTGCGCAAGCACTCGAGCGGGTTGGCGCTCAAGACTGCTCTGGGATGCGCGCAGGTGACCTATCTCATTGGCAGCGAGCTTTGGTCGCCTTTGCGCGAGCATTTGCCGCGCAACCGCGGCTGATCGTGATCGATGACCTTCTGGACGTGCTCGGGCCTCGCCAGACCCAGGCGGTTTCTGATCTCCTGCGGTCGCTGATCGACGAGTCAGAACCTCGATGCATGGCGCTGATGAGCGTCACCGACAAGGAATCGGCATTGTTCGCCGACCGGGCTTGGAGGCTAACCCGTAAGGGCACGTTGAGCGAGTGGAGAGGCCGACGCCAGCAAGGAACGGTGCTTCCCTTCCCCGACAAGGGCGATGCCAGGGGCTCACGGACCGCAGGCAGCCCGTAGTGCTTGAGATACGGGATCTAGTCAAGCACTTCCAGGTAGGTGAGGGTAACCCGATCCACGCCGTGGACGGCGTGTCGATGGATGTCGCCGCCGGCGAGTCCGTCGCCTTGTATGGGCCATCGGGGTCAGGCAAGACGACGCTCATCGACTTGATCGCTGGCCTAAAGCACCCTGACAGCGGCAGCATTCATGTAGACGGCCGGGATGTGGTCGCGATGAGCGCCAGCCAAGCCGCCGACTACCGACGCAAGGACATCGGGATCGTTATGCCGCCGGAGACGCTTATGGCGGGCACGAAGGTGATCCGAAACGCCTCGATCAAGCTGATAATGGAGGGCGTCGGCGAAGCGGAGAGCAAGGCAGCACCGCTCCTGACTCAGCTCGGTCTCGGCGATCGCCTACAGCACCGCACCGGCCAACTGTCGATGGGGGAGCGCCAACGAGTCCTGATCGCGATCGCGCTGTCATTGAAGCCAAAGCTGATGCTCGCCGACGAGCCAACCGCGAGCCTGGACACTGAGCGCACGCGCGAAGTGCTAGGCCTGCTGCGAGAACTCTGCCACACGCGGAACATGGCGCTGCTGCTCGTTACGCACGACTCGGAGGCTGCCGCATTCGCCGACCGGCTTCTCGAACTGCGCGACGGTCAGTTGCGAACCTACCAGCCAGATCACGCTTCGGTATCCGTCGAGGCTTTGCCGCCACGGGCGTGAACGGAAGCCAGCGATGAAACTCTCCGGCATCCGCTACATCTACGCTGCCCGCCTAGCCTCGATTCGTCATCAAGGGTCTGTGGGCTGGGCTTCGATGTGATGTGAACGTCTGCCCTGGCGGGCAGGATTGCGGCTTCCACGCTCAGCAATCCACCCGCTCAGGAGGTCACCTTGAAGGTGATGGGACGTTCAACGATCAATACGGTAGATGTCGTCGCGGACGCCACGGGTTTGTCCTCGCGGGCGGGCAGCGCGCTGTTGGCGTTGGTCGCGCAGCGCCTGGGGTTGGCGGACGGGCTCAGCGGGGCGTTGGCGGGCACCCGGGAGCGGCGCTGCGGTCACGATCCCGGCCGGGTTCTCTGCGATCTGGCGGTGATGGCAGCCGACGGCGGACGGTGCGTCTCAGACCTCGCGGTGCTGGCCGGTCAGCCGGCGCTGTTTGGGGACGTTGCATCGGTTTCTACGGCGCGGCGGGTGCTTCTCTCGATCGGGGAGGCGGAGCTTGACCGGGTCCGCCAGGCGCGTGCCGTCGCTCGCGGGCGGGCCTGGCGGCATGGGGCGGCGCCCGGGCGTGTGATCCTCGACTTCGATGCGACACCGATCACGATCCACTCCGAGAAGGAACACGCCGCCGGCCATTACAAGGGTGGGTTCGGGTTCAACCCGCTGCTCGCCAGCTGTGGGCGGGAGGTACTCGCCGGGATCCTGCGGCCGGGGAACGCGGGCGCCAACAACGCGGCGGATCATTTGAGCGTGCTGGAGCTCGCGCTCGAGCAGCTCCCGCAGAGCGCGCTTGATGGGGAGATCCTCGCACGCTCGGACTCTGCCGGGGCCAGCCACGACCTTGCTTCAGGGTGCCGCGAGTGCAGCATCGATTTTTCCTTTGGGTACGCGATCGACGAGCGGGTCAAAGGGGCGATCCTCACGCTCGCAGAGACCGCATGGGCGCCCGCGGCAGGCCAGGACGGCGAGCCACGCGAAGGAGCGTGGGTAGCCGAGTTGACAGGCCACGTCAACCTGGCCTCCTGGCCGACGGGCACCCGGCTGATCTGCCGGCGCGAGCGTCCTCACCCCGGAGCGCAACTGAGCTTCACTGACGATGACGGACACCGTTTCCAGTGCTTCATCACCGACCAGCAGGACCCGGACATCGCGGCCCTGGAGGCCCTGCACCGCCAGCACGCCGAAGTCGAGGACCGCGTCAAGACGCTGAAGGCGGCTGGCGCCTCACGCCTCCCGTTCCACTCTTTCAAAGCGAACGCCGCGTGGTTCGAGCTCGCGCTGCTCGCGCACGACATCATGGTCTGGACACAGCAGCTCGCGCTCGATGGCGAGCACAAGATCAGCGAACCCAAGCGGCTGCGCTACCGCATCCTGCACGTCGCCGGGCAACTCACCCGCCACGCCCGCAGGAACACCCTGCACCTTCCCGCCGACTGGCCCTGGGCCACAGCGATCCAACGCGCGTTCAAGCGCCTGCAGGCACTCCCCGCCTACGGCTGAACCCAGCCACCGCCACACCCACACCCGAGCCAGCAGCTCCCCGGCGCCCGCCGAAGATCAACCCTGAGCAAAAACAGCGGCAAGGACAGTCGAGCGCCCCCGAAACGAAGCCCCGCCGTGCCCACGCCACCACCCCACAGCAATCCAGCCGCCCGCTCACCTCAAAACTCACCTGCTGGACGCCACCCACCGCTTCGTGACGAATCGAGGCTAGAAGCGCGAACCGTGCTCGTACAGGAGGGCTTTGCGATAGTGGGGATCGCCGTTGGGGTCGCGTTGCTGTTTGCCGCTCAGGTATCGGGCACCACTCTCACGCACTCTGTCACCCGACTCAACGAGCAGCTTGTCGGCAAGGCGCAGGTACAGCTCAAGGCACGCGGTCCTGAAGGCTTTCCCGAAAGCGTGCTGCGGCAGGCCAGGCAGCAACCCGGCGTTCAGGTGGCGTTGCCTGTGCTTGAGCGGCAAGTCACTGTCATTGGACCTCAGCATGAACAGTCTGTCGACCTGATCGGGGTTGACCCGCACTCGGTGCGCGCAAGCGGCAAGCTGTTGCGCCGTTTCTCTGCACGTCAACTCGCCGGCCTGCCGGTAATCGCTCTCCCCTCAGCGATCGCACAAGAAATCGGTGTTGGCGCGCTCGAACCAGTCAAGGTGCAGATTGGTGCGAAGCGTGTGGAAACGCTCGTCGGTGCGACCCTCGGCGAAAAAGACATTAGCGGGCTAGCCAATAGTCCTGTTGCTCTGACCTCGATCCGCTACGCTCAGCATCTCACCGGCGCCCCTGGACAACTCAGCCGGATCTTCATTCACTACGATCCCGCTCGTGAACGCGAAGCGCGTGCGGCGCTCGCAGCGCTGGCGGCTAAGAACAATCTGAACTTCGAGTCCGGGCAATTTGAATCGCGGTTGTTTTCAGTCGCGGTTTCCTCCGAGAGCAAGAGCGAGCAGTTGTTCTCGGTGATTTCGGCGCTCGTCGGGTTTATGTTCGCGCTTAACGCGATGCTGATTACGGTCCCGTCGCGACAGAAGTTGATTGAAGATGTGCGCCCGCATGGTGCGACACGGGCCATGACGGTACAGATACTGCTAGTCGACGCTTTGGTGATCGGTGTGCTCGCCTGTGTGCTCGGGCTCGCCTTGGGCGACATACTTTCGATCGTTGTCTTCCACAGCCAACCGACGTATCTGGCGTTTGCTTTTCCTGTTGGCAACAATCGCGTTGTGTTGTGGCAGAGCGTAGCGGTAGCGGTCGGAGCGGGAATGTTGGCTGCGGTCACCGGTGTGCTTTGGCCTGTTCGGTCGATTATCGCCCGTCCGCTTGAACCGGTGCTTGACCCAAACGAGCATCAGACGCTTCACATAGCTTTGCGAATGGGTGTCGGCCTGGCCTGTTTTGCGATCACCACCGTCACGTTGGTCGCTTACCCAAAATATGCGCTGATTGGAAATATCACGCTACTCGTCGCGCTCATTTCCTTGCTGCCGCTCATGTTCGACGGGCTGATAAGGATGTTCGACGGTCTGTCAAAGCTCATCGACGGTATGGGCTCGGCGCTAGCAGCCACGGAGCTTCTTGAATCCCGCACACGGGTGCGGTCGCTCGCTATAGCGATGACTGCCGCAATCGCCGTGTTTGGGATCGTGGAGTTTCAAGGCACGCAGACCAACCTTCGCAACGGCCTGTTCGCATCGGCTCACTACCTAGAGTCCCGCGCCGATATATGGGTGGTGCGAAGCGGCCGATCGAGTCTGCTGACCACGACACCCTTTGCTCAGACTGACACCACGGCTATCGCCCGGGTTCCTGGGGTGGCGCGTGTGAGCCTGTATCGCGGTGGATTCCTGGATTGGGGTCCGCGTAGGCTTTGGGTTCTTGCGTCAGCAAGCGACATTGAAGAGCCGGTCGCGGCAAGCCAGGTTGTTGCAGGCAATCCCATTCTCGCGTCAAAGCGTTTGAGGGAAGGTGGGTGGGCTCTGCTATCCGAAGCGGCCGCCAGCGAAAATCATCTTCGGGTCGGGCAGGCCTTTACGCTCCCGTCTCCCCGTCCGGTTCGCCTGCGGGTCGCCGCTCTGTCCACGAATCTTGGATGGCCGCCTGGCGCGCTCATGCTCAATGCGACGGACTATCAACGCGGTTGGATTAGCACACAGCCAAGCGGATACGAGATCCAGACGACCGCAGGCACGCCGGTGATAGCGGTACGCGAAAGGCTCCGGAGCCTATTGGCCGCAGACCCCGGGTTGAGCGTCGAAACGGCAGCAGAACGAGAGGGACGTGACGATGCCGCTGCAGTGCAAGGTCTGACTCGGTTGACACAGATTCGACTGATTGTTTTGATAAGCGCGATCCTGGCCATCGTTGGAGCGATGGGAGCCATGATCTGGCAGCGCCGTCAACGGATCGACTCCTACAAGATTCAGGGCTACCAGGAACGGGTGCTACGCCGCTGGCTCATGTGCGAGACCGCCGCGCTGCTCTCGGTTGGTTGTGCAATCGGCGCGGTCTTTGGATTGTATGCCCAACTGCTCGGCAGTCACTTTCTGGCCGCTGTCACAGGCTTTCCCATCGTGTTTGATGTCGAAGGCGTCGCGGCCATTTCAGCCTTTGGTCTTGTCACCGTGATCGCGGTGACGATGCTGGCACTGCCGGGCTTCTATGTGGTCCGTGTGCCGGCGAGTACCACCAGCGCGTCGTCCTAGTACCCCGCCGGTTAGCTCTCCAGCCCGCACGTATAACCCTGCGCCGCTGACGATCCGCCAGATACGGACGCTCGTGTCTTGCGCAGCGCGGGAGCTCACCTGGGCGCTACCGCTTGTCGCGCGTGAGGTCCGTGGCTGGCGTCGTGTGGCACAGGTAATACCCGACGCGCCGCTTCGAGAGGATGCGCTCCGGGCGTTGGATCACAAGCGCGGACAGACCGACGGCGCGGCGCTACTTTCCGCTCTTCCACGCGCGCGTAACCGTCGGCTTCTCATATTCCTGGTCACCTACGAGCTCATCTGGGATTTTCTCGACAACGTCAACGAGCGCGCTGCGGATGTCGGGGAGCACAACGGTCGCCAGTTGCACCTCGCGCTTATAGATGCACTCGACCCCGAGCGCCCCATTTCCGACTATTACCAATACCACCCGTGGTGCGACGACGGCGGGTATCTCCGCGCGCTTGTGTCCACTTGCCGGAACTGTTGCGCGGATCTGCCATCTTATTCGCGTGTTCGACACCTCCTCACAGAAGAGGCGCGTCATGCGCAGGTGCTTGCGCTCAACCACAATCTGGACCCCCACCTTCGCGATCAGGCACTCCGAACTTGGAGCGCGACTGAGTTCCCTGGCGATCAGGAGGTCAGCTGGTTCGAGTTGAGTGGTGCCGCGAGCGCCAGTCTGACCATCTTTGCTCTGCTGGCGCTAGCTGCCGAACCTACCTGTGACCAAACCGAGGTCGAGCGTACCCATCACACGTACTTCCCTTGGACATCTGCGGTGACAACGATGCTCGACAGCTACGCCGATCAGATCGAGGACGTGGCCAACGGAGACCACATCTACATGTCCCACTACGCAGATAGTGAGCAGGCAACGAGCCGTATCCGCGTACTCATTCAGCGCTGTCTCGGTGAAGCACAAACACTCCCCAACGCCGAGACGCACACGCTTATAGCAGTGAGCATGATCGCGCTGTACCTCTCCAAGGACAGCGCCCGCAGTCCTGAGATGCGCGCAACCAGCCAAATCTTTGCTGACGCTGGCGGTTCGCTGACGCGTGTCCTGATTCCCATCTTGAGGCTATGGCGGATCGCCTATGCCCAACGTGCAACATAACCAAGCTAAGGAGCCAAAAAATGTTTTCTCAGTGCCTACCGTCATTCGTCACACGAGTAGGTGGCGATTTGCCCCCTAGTGGGCCGTTCCCGGCGATGATGCAGACCCTTGGCTGTCGCTGGTGGCCATACTCCTACATGGCGTACTGTCGCAAGCACATTGGCAGTAGATTCACCGTTTACCCCGTCACCATGCCGCCGCTGGTATTTCTCGCTGAGCCTCAAGAGATACGCGAAGTCCTGACAGCCCCAGACACCGAATTGCATCCCGGGGCCGGCTCAAAAATCCTTACGCCTCTCATCGGCGAGCGTTCGTTTATGCTGCTGGAGGAAGACGAGCACCACCAAGGCCGCAAGGCGATCACTCCGGCGTTCCACCGGCGCATGGTGGCCGAACAGACTGCCACTCTTGGAGATATGGTCGAGCGGGAAGTTGCTACATGGCCAGCCCACAAGCCGATCCGGCTTCACCCCCGGATTCGCGCTCTCACCCTCCGGGTCATCCTGCGTGTGATTTTCAGCAGCGAGGACGATGATACGCTCAGACTGCTTCACCGGCAGTTGATGGATTCGCTCTCGGTCTCAAAGAGTTTCGTTCTCCAAGAGCCCAACTTCCGCTATGGTCCAGGCTGGCGTCGAACATGGCGCACTTTTCTTTCGCAGCGCACAAAGTCGGATACCACGATCTACCGGCTACTCTCGCAGCGCCGTGCGGAAAACCGTAGCTCGCCACAGGATCTCCTTGACATGCTGCTCAACGCCGAGAACCCTGAAGGCTCACCTATGCCCGATGTGGAAATCCGAGACAATTTGATGTCAATGATCCTTGCGGGGCATGAGACGACCACTGGAGAGCTGACATGGGCGTTCCAACTTCTGGCGCACAACCCCACGGCGCAAGAGCGACTTATAGACGACATTGACAGCCATGCCGGAGGCGAATATCTAACCGCGACCGTCCACGAGACATTGCGCCACAAGCCCGTATTCCTGTTCGCCATTCCGCGGGAAGTGATCCGGCCCACCCAGATCGGCTCGTGGATCTATCCTCCGTCGGTGCATTTGGCGGCTTGCACCTACTTGATGCACCACAATCCCGAGTTCTACAGGCATCCTGAGCAGTTTCGACCTGAACGGTTCATCGACGAAGCCCCCAGCGCGAGAACGTGGATGCCCTGGGGCGGTGGGCACAAGCATTGCCTTGGCAGGCACTTCGCCCTGCTGGAGGTCCAGACCATTCTTCGCGAGGTGCTGCTCGGCAACCGGATACTCCCAGCGAGCAGACAGATCGAGCATCCTCGCTGGCGCAGCGCTATTCTCGTCCCGCACGCTGGAGGTCGAGTCGTCCTCCGTCGCCGATGAGTTGAGAGCGGCTACTCTGGTCCAGAGGATTCCAAGAAGGGCCGCATCCGGCGCCGATAGTCGCCTGATCCGCATATGCGAGATTTGGGCGGCTCCGTCCGTAACCAGATCGTTACGCCCGTAATGTTTCCATTACCGCCGTAACGGTCTGCTTGCGTACCGTCCTGGGGGCCTTCAACATCCGGCGCGTGGCGCACAGGAACGCAAGCCAGTCAGATCACGCCCGATGCAGCACCCACGGCAGACGAGACGTCGCAGTCCCTGCCGTCCCCGAACGCCCATTCGGTCCTGTCGGGCAAAGGCACGTGCGTTCCACGGTGAGTCGAGCTCCGGGGTTGGTAGGCGCAGGGGTCGACTCGCCGGTGCGCCACACTCTTTCGCTTCTTGGCCGAGTTGCTACGACGCAAGCACAAACGGTAGTTGTTCCTAATGACGGACGACGAGGACTTCCCCATGTCTGAAGCCAGCCTGTTTGAGAGAGACCTGTATGTCGAGGTCACCATCGCCTGGTATCAGACACAGGGCCAGCCCTCAGGTTCGGCCGGGTTCCCCGACGATGCGATCAACCCACCACGGATGCGAGCAGTCGGGAGAGGCAGTCTGCGTGAGTAAGAAAGAAGACTCTGACGATGGGTGGCAGACGCGTCTCATCGCTTATGGAGACCAGCGGATGTCGCAATCCCTTGAGATAGGGCTCATGATCCTGCAAGCGTTCTCGCCTGCACGGCAGTGGATGGGGATTTCCGAGATCGCCGACGAGTTCAAGCTCAGCCCGTCGACAACACACAGATACGTGAAAACGCTTCTGGCGCTCGGATTCCTCGAGCAGGGACCCACACGTAAGTACCGGCTCACCAGAGTAGCCAGTTACTTTGGCGCGGCGATGCTCAACGCGACTGGCCTGCCGAGCGTGTCGTTCCCATTCCTACGAGCGCTGCGCAATGAGGTCCGGCACACAGTGAGCCTTGCGATACTCGACCGGGACAGCATCCTGTATGCCGGCCGTGTATACAGTCACACCAAGGGCCAATACGCAGCCGACGGGAATCGCCGGCTGGGCTCGCGGGTACCCGCCAGTTGCACCGCCATGGGCAAGGCGCTCGTCGCCGGCCTACCTGAGTCCGATGGACAAGAGTGGACGCAGGAAACGAAGCTCCCCTCGTGCGGGCCGAATGCGATCGTCAGAAAGGCAGAGTTTCAAACCGAGCTGGAACTAGTGCGCGAGCACGGTTATGCCGTCAATAACGAGGAGCTAGTCCGAGGCATGGTTGCTATCGCGGCTCCCGTCCAAAGAGGTGATGATGTGAGCGTTGCGATAGGCGTCGCGGCGAACGCTCACATCACCTCGGCAGCCGCGCTAGTCGAGGGATGTCGCGATGCATTGCTGGCCACCGCTAGCGAACTCGCCGAGCACATCGACTACAACCCGCGGATGAGGTGGCGCAACACATGAGGGAGCTTCATTGAGCGAAAGACCACACTGCAATCCCCGACCCGCGCTGACTCGGGCTCTCACAGTGGATCAAGGCTTAGAGCGACTCAATCGCCGGCTCGCGCCGGCGCCAGGTCACGGTCACCGCCACCGCCTGAGTTGCCAGTGCGGCGAGCGTGGCGAGCAGGAAGCTCTCGGCGGTCCCGAAGGCTTCCAGTGACACCGCCAGCACGAAGCAAAACAGCGCGTAGGCGACAAAGCCCGTCACCAGTCCCCGCATGATCAGATGCAGCTCGCGCTCACCGTGCTGGGCGTGCGTGAACACCGCGAGCACGCTCGTGATCACCGGGAACGGCGCCAGCAGACCGCTCAATTTCGCCCCCAGCTGACCGGCCACCGCCGTCAACACCAACACGAGCGCCAGAGCGCTGAGAGCACGCAACGGCAGATCCCAGGACGGGAGCTGCACCGAGCCAGCACGCTCCCCCCGCGGCTGAGGCAGCACCAGCATGGTTAGCGCGATTGCCACCAGCACCACCGCGAGCGCCACGTCGGCGTCCAAGGTTATGGCGCTCAGCGCCGCTGTCATCGCAAAGAACGCCCCCCATCCCAAAAAAAGACTTCCCCACCAGCGCACATGGCTCGCGAGATGCGCGTACACCAAGACGAACGCAAGCAGCGACAGGAGCCCCAGCAGCGTTCCCGCGGCTGCCCCAGCGGCAAACGCGGGCCCGTGATCGAGCGCGAACACGAGCAGGATCGGACCCGCCACCACTGGCAGACCACCCACCAGTCCGCCGATCAGCGCGCCAAAGCGCCTCGCCACGAGTGATGCCGCCACGACAAACGCGGGCGCCAACAACAGCTTGGTCGCGAGTACCCCCACCGCTCAGACGACGGCCGCTCAGCGAGCGCTAATCATGTCCATGGGGTTCGCCCGCGGAGGCCGGCGGACGCGACTCCTCGGCAAGCGAGGTGATCGCCAAACCGCCTCTCGCCGCCGATTCGAGCACGTCGGTCGCCTCCTCCAGCGAGCGCGCATACAGCTCCACCAGCAGATGCACCACTATCTGATCCTCCTCGTGCTTGTGAAAGCGCACGTGCGTAAAGAACTCTCGCACGCCATGCTCGCCAAATGCGGCATAGGAAAGCGCGTCGCCGGCCTCCGGGCCCGAGCAGATCTCGACATCGTCCGCATCCACCGTCACGGTGCACGAGGCCACCCACGGCGTACCAGCGATCATCCGCTCCCAACGATCCTCGATCGGCTCCACGCGACCGCCTGAGAAGCCGAGATGGGGCTGGTCGTGCATGCAGTCCAGACACTGCACCACCGCCTCCTGCAGCTCGTCCACCACTTCCGCGCGCTCGCCCGTATCGGGGTCGATCTTGTGGATCCCCTCGTAGTGCACCTGCACCTCGAGGTTCTGCGACCAGCAGCGGTAGCACCGCAGCCACGCTCTAGCCGTGGTCTCAGGTGCGGGGCCTCCCTCCATAGGACTCATTGTATGCCCACCCGCGGGCCGGTCCGCTACCCGAAGGTGAACGCGTAGCCGGACACACCCGGGGTCAGGCGCAGCGAAAGGCGGTGCTGTTGGTCTCCCGGCAGCGACACCAGCGAATACAAGCGCTCGTTTCGCACCGTCAGCACGCCGCCCCGCACGTCCGCGCCGGCAAACTTGTCTGGTATCGGCTTGCCGTCGAGCAACACTTCGATCTGGCGCGGCTTTTCGCCTGCGGAGCTGAGCACCAGATACACATTCTTGGCCTCGAACTCCATGTCGATCCCGGCCCCCGATACCGCCGTGGCGGGCTGGCCCGCGATATTCCAAGTGCCGCTGTAGTCGAATTCGTTGAGCGCCAGGCTGCTCGGCACGCTCGCGCCGTAGTCGTGCAAGCCCGACTTGGGGCCGTTGCGCCAGCCCTGTGCGCGGTTGGTGCCCAGATATGTCTCAGGTGTCGCGACTTCACTCGGCGTCACCACATCGGTCGGGTGGGCCATCCCGCCGACATTCGCACCGCCTTCGGCCAGCAGCCCCCTGATCGCCGTTTCGGTCTGCGAGTAATCGCCCTCGCCCGCCGCCGCATAACGCACGTCGCCTTTGGAGTCGATCAGGTAGTCGGCCGGCCAGTACTCGTTCCCGTACGCGTTCCAGGTTCCCATTTCGTTGTCCTGCACTACCGGATAGCGCAACCCGAACTGCTCGATCGCGTTCTTCACGTTCGACGCCTCGTGCTCGAAAGCGAACTCAGGCGTCTCCACGCCGACGATCGTCAACCCGTCCTTGCGATAGGCGGCGTCCCATGACTTCAGGTAGGGCAGTGTGCGGATGCAATTGATGCACGTGTACGTCCAGAAGTCGATCAACACCACTCTCCCGCGCAGACCCGAGAGCTTCAGCGGCTGATCGTCGGGCGTGTTGAACCAGTCCTCGGTGTCGGCGAATTCAGGCGCCGGCCCTAGGTTCTGAAGCTTGGCGGCATCCGCGAGCAGTGTCGCCTGGCTCGCGTCACGCGGCGCGCTCGCTGTTTTCGATCCCGACACGAACTTCGCGGTGTGCCCGGTCACCTGTGGCAAGCGGCTTTCCACCGCCTTGGATTTTTCAAGTCCCGCCGTCAAGTTCACGTTGGGGATGTGTTCGGCCACATACTGGTCGAAGTCCACGTCCACTCCCACCACGATCGCCACTGCCGTCACGATCATCACGATCCCAAGCGTGCGCTGTAGCGCCGGTCCGCGTCCCGCCGCTCGCACGCGATCGAACAGCTTGCGCCCTCCGAGCGCCAGTGCGAACAACACCACCGCGCTGCCCAGCGAGTAGGCGATCGCGACCGCCACGGTCCGCCCGCTCGCCGCGCTCACCGAGATCACCGCGGCGAGGATCGGCCCCGCGCACGGCGTGTACACGAAGCCGAGCGCACCGCCCACGAGCAGGCCGGAGCGAAAGCCGTCGCCCCTGTCTCGAGCCCCACCCGCTCCGAGTGCCGCGATCCGCGACATGCGAGCCTCCAGGCGGTCGGCGAGGCCCGGCACGATCAGCGCGAGGCCCGAGGCGAGCAGCACGGCAACGGCGATGTCGCGTAGCGGGTCCGAGCCGAGTCCGACGCCGTCCACCACGTTGGCTACGCCGACGATCACAACCGTGAATGTCACGGCCAGGCCGATCACCACGCCAAGCGGGCGTCGTCGTCCGCCTACGCCGCCCGATGCCAGCAGCGCCGGTAGCACCGGTAGCACGCACGGCGACAGCGCCGTGCCGGCGCCGGCGAGGAACGCGAAACCGAGCAAAATGATCATTTGACGTCAGAGCCTAGATCGCGGAGAAGGATAAAGAGCCGGATGGGGATGTATGAACTTTTGATCTACTACCATGGTAACTACAGATTGTAGTCTCTATGGTGAATTGCAGAAAATTGGATACAACGATACGGCGTCGATAACGCTCAGCGTCTAAGCATTATGTAGACAGTGGCGATCGCAAATGCGATCTGGCCAAACGCCAGCGCTGTGCCGAGATTGACGGCGCCGAGCACGCCCGCCAGCGCCGCGGCCAACACGAACACCCCGAACATCGTCAGCAGATCTCGTGCTATCGGGTTCAACTATCAGCCCCCGCGTGCTCCAGGACACTCACGAGCGCCGCTCCATCGAGCCCCGGGTCCTGCTGTTCGAGCAGGCGTCCGGCCGCGCGTCGCCCGCCCACGGCGCGCACGCCCCGCTCGCCGTGCTCGCCAGCGAAATCGAGCAACGCACCCGCGCGGCGGGCTTGCAAGCGTCGGGTGGCCACGTCGAGGTTCGCGCGATGCTCATCGAGCGCTCCGATCAGCTCCTCGATCCCCTGGGCCGGGGGCAGCGAGGAGACGGACAACACCCGTGTGGAGCCGGCGTGCTTGCCGCCGAGCGAGCGCAGCGCGGCACTCAGGTCGCGTCTACTGGCAAGCGCGATCTGGCCAAGATCGGCCTTCGTGACGACGAGCACATCTGGAGTCTCCATGATTCCCGACTTGAGGAACTGCAGTACGTCACCGCTACCGGGCTGCACGACCACCACGACCGTGTCCGCGACGTCCGCGACCTCTGTCTCGGCTTGTCCCACGCCCACCGTCTCGATCACGACCACATCGAACGCGGCTGCCAACGCCTGTGCCGCCACGCGCGTCGCGGGTGCGAGGCCGCCAAGCCGCTCCCCCGCGGCGGTGGAGCGGATCAGCACGCCCCTGTCCGCGGGGTCGAACTCGATGCGCGCGCGGTCGCCGAGCAACGAGCCGCCCGAGCGCTTCGAGCTGGGGTCCACGGCAAGCATCGCCACGGTCCGGTCCCGACCGCCGGTTCCCTCGGCCGTACCGCGCCATGCGTGCAGCAGCGCCGACAGCAACGTTGACTTGCCGGCGCCGGGGGGGCCGGTGACGCCGACAACATGTCCTGGCGCCTCGCCGCCGAGCACGGCGGGGGAGACCTCGTGCAGCAGCTTCGCCGCCTGCTCGCGGTCGGCATCAGTGCCGCTCTCCAGCAGGTTCAGTGCTGCCGGCGCCGCGCTCAGGTCGTGTTCGCGCAGTCGCTTGCCGAGCGCGGCTCCCTGTGCGCTCACGTGGAGTCGTTGGCGGAGGGGCCGTGTCCGTTGCACTCGGCGCCCACGATCCCAACAATGTCGTGCATGATGCGCGAGATGTCGAAGTCCTTCGGCGTGTAGACGGCGGCCACGCCGGCCTGCTTGAGCTGGGCCACATCCTGCTCGGGGATGATCCCGCCGACCACGACCGGCACGTCCACTTCGGCGTCGTGCAAAGCACCGATCACTGCCGGGATCAGCTCTCTGTGCGAGCCTGAGAGGATCGACAGCCCGATCACGTGCACACCCTCTTGCAGTGCCGAGGCCGCGATCTGCGCGGGGGTCAGACGGATACCTTCATAGACCACGTCCATGCCAGCGTCGCGCGCACGCACCGCGATCTGCTCGGCGCCGTTTGAGTGGCCGTCGAGACCAGGCTTGCCAACGAGGATCTTCGGGCGACGTCCGAGCTTCTCGGCCAGGCTGGCGACTTCCTCGCGTAGCTGTGAAAGCTCATTGTCCGCCGGCGCCGCGCTTGCCTCTCCGACGCCGGTGGGCGCGCGGTAGCTTCCGAACACCTCACGCAGCGTGTGCGCCCACTCACCTGTGGTGGCTCCCGCTCGCGCGGCAGCGATCGTCGGGAGCATCAGGTTCTCGTGGCTCTGCTCGCTGGCGGCGACGCGCGCAAGCTCGGCAAGCGCCGCGTCGACAGCCTGCTGGTCGCGCTCTGCACGCCATCTGCGCACCGCCCCGATCTGCTCAGCCTCGACCGCCGGATCCACGACGAGGATTCCGCCCTCGGCGTCGTCGGTGAGGGGAGAGACCTCTGTCTCGGTGAACCTGTTCTGGCCAACCACCACCTGCTCGCCCGACTCGATTCGCTGGATGCGTGCGCGATGGGAGTCAACGAGCGCCGCCTTCATGTACGGCACGGCTTCGACGGCGCCGCCGTGCTCGGCGACGATCGCCATCTCCTCGCGTGCGCCCTCCAGCAGCTCGGCGACGAGCCCCTCCATAACCTTCGAGCCCTCGAAGATGTCCGGGTACTCGAGGATGTCGGTTTCATACGCAAGCACCTGCTGGATGCGCAGCGACCACTGCTGGTCCCACGGACGTGGCAGGCCAAGCGCCTCGTTCCACGCCGGCAGCTGGATCGCGCGGGCCCGCGCGTCGCGACCAAGTGTCACCGCGAGCGTCTCCAGCACGATGCGCTGCACGTTGTTCTCCGGCTGAGCCTCGGTCAGCCCGAGCGAGTTCACCTGTACGCCATAGCGAAAGCGCAGACGGCGCTCATCGCTGACGCCGTAGCGCTCGCGCCCCAGCTCCTCCCAGAGAATGCTCATCGCACGCAGCTTCGCATGCTCCTCGACGAAGCGCACGCCGGCGTTCACGAAGAAGGAGATGCGCCCGAACACATCAGCCATCAGCTCATCCGCACGGTCGCCAAGGCGCTCGCGTGCGGCGTCGAGCACGGCGATCGCGTTGCTCATCGCGTAGGCGATCTCTTGCACCGGTGTCGCGCCGGCCTCCTGCAGGTGGTAGGAGCAGATGTTGATCGGGTTCCACTTCGGCACGTTCTCAACCGTGTAGGCGATCATGTCCGCGATCAAGCGCATCGAGGGGGCGGGGGGGAAGGCGTAGGTGCCGCGTGCCAGGAACTCCTTGATGATGTCGTTCTGGGTGGTGCCCTGGAGCTTGCTCTGCGGGGTAGGTGGGTCCTGATCCTCGGCGGCAACGATGTACAGCGCAAGCAGCCAGGCGGCGGTCGCGTTGATCGTCATCGACGTATTCATCTCTCCGAGCGGGATCCCGTCCATCAGCGCCGCCATGTCGCCGCGGTGGACGACCGGCACGCCGACCTTGCCAACCTCTCCCCGCGCCAGCTCGTCGTCGGGGTCATAGCCCGTCTGCGTGGGTAGGTCGAAGGCCACCGACAGGCCCGTTTGTCCCTTCGCGAGGTTGCCTCGATACAGCTCGTTGGATGCCTTCGCGGTCGAGTGTCCCGCGTAGGTCCGCATCATCCACGGGCGGTCGCGCTCCGGTAGGCGTGGGGAGTGCTCGCTGCTCACACCGGCAATTGTATGGTCGCGACGCTTTCGCGCGGTGTCGTGGAGGCCAGCCCGCCTGGTTCTCGCGCTTGCAAACGTGCTCCCGAGCTTGCGTAAGCGCGAGCGAGCTTTATCCTGGGGGCCTATGGGCCAGACAATTGAGCTGCCGCGCACAGGCCAACCCGGGAGTGGGTTCGGAGATTCCTGGAGGGTGATCGTGCGCAATGACGACCACAACACCTTCGACCATGTTGCCCGCACCCTCGCGCGCTTCATTCCGGGCGTCACGCTCGAGCGCGGCCACGAGATCGCCAACATCATCCACAACTCCGGTAAGGCGATCGTCTTCAGTGGCCACCAGGAGCCCGCGGAGCACTACTGGGAGCTGTTGAAGGGAGCAGGGTTGACAATGGCCCCCCTGGAGCAGTGCTGATCTGCTTTGGGTGTCAGGCCCGGCAGCGTGCGCTCAGGGGGAGCGCAGTTGCTCCGTTGGCGGGTGGGTCGATCTTGCACCACGTGAGCCGGCGGGTGGGTGCGTCGAGCACCGCCACGAACCGATACGCGATGTTGGCTGAGCGCACGGTGCAGCGAAACGCCTGACGACCGGCTCTCGGGGAACCGGACGTCGCGCAGCGCACGCTCTGAAACGGGCCGCTGAGTTCTCCGCCCTGAACCCGGTGGCGCGCGTCCGCGGCGATCGCGTCTTCCAGGGCGGCTTGACGTGAAACGCCGGAGGGCAGTGGCGCGATGTGAGGGGCCTGGTCCTCTTCGACCACGATGTCGCCCTCGCGATTGGCTTCCACTTCAGCCTTGCGTTCGGCGTTCGTCGGGCCCGACGCGCCTTCGCTGTCGTGCACGAAACCGCGTCCTACGAGGATCAGCACGACGAACGCGAGGATCGTCAGCACCCAACGCGCCCACAGCGGGGTGCGCCGCATCATCAGCACGAGCCGACCCACTGGGTTGGGGCTCGTCGGATTCACGCCAGGATGCGACTCAGACGTATTGGGGGGTGGGGGCGCCGCTCGGCTCGCCACCTGGCGCATCGCCGGAATGGCCGTTTGGTGGTCCGTCGGTATGGCTGTTTGGCGCATCAACAACCACCGGTTCGCCCTCGATGCTGCCCGCGGATGTGCGATCCCACCAGCCGTAGAGCACCGGGATCTGGTACCAGCTGGAATAGCGCATCCTGAAGTCGGTCATCTCCGGGCCGTCCCAATAGCGTTCCCAGTCGATGTGCTTGGCGAAATGGGCGAACTGCTGGAAGCGGTAGCGGTCGTCTTTCGAGCGATACACCGCATAGGAGCTGGCGCCGTAGCGGAGTGCCGTTGCGGCGACCTCACCCAACACCTCCTCAAACCCATCCGCGCGAAAGCCCGTCGCATACCAGGGGACGATTACCGTGCCATCCATCAGCCACCCACCTCCGCATGTATCGCGCCTGGTCCATCGGCGGTCTTGCCCTCGCTGTCCGACTCGGCGCCGACGAGGATCGAGATCTTGCCCAGGTGCTTGTTTTCGAGCATCAACTGGTGTGCTTCCGCGACGCCCTCGAAGCCGAGTGTGCGCCATAGCACGGGTCGGATCTGGCCTGACTCGATCAGCTCGTTGGCCTTCATGCACTCATACGCGTTGGCGAAGTGCGATCCGAGGATCTCCTTCTGCTTCATCCACAGGTAGCGCACGTCGAAATCCAGGTTGAAGCCGGTCGTGCCGGCGCAGATGACGACCTTCCCGAACGGCTTCACCGTGAACACCGACGTGGGGAACGTCGCCTGCCCGACGTGCTCGAACACGATGTCCGGAGCGTCGCCGAGGATCTGCTTGACGCGCTTTGAGAACTCGCGCGAGACGAGGAAGCGCGCCTTGTCCTCCTCGGGAGTCTCGCCGCCCTTGCGCATCATTCCCGCGAACTCGGCCCGGTCGATGTAGTCCACGGCACCGAGGCGCTTCACCAGCTCGCCCTTCTCAGCGGAGGACACCACGCCCACACAGTGCGCGCCGGCCGCCGCGCACAGTTGCGTGGCAAACACGCCCAAGCCGCCCGCAGCGCCCCAGATCAAAACCTTCTGACCGGCCTGCATTTTGCAGCGTGTGATCAACATGCGGTAGGCGGTGAAGTACACGAGCCCGTAAGAGGCCGACTCCGACCAGCTCAGGGCCTGTGGCTTGGGCAGCAGCTGCTGGGCCTGGACCTTTGTGAATTGGGCGAACGAGCCCCAGGTGGTCTCATAGCCCCAGATCTTCTGCGAAGGCGCCGCCATCGGGTCCAGCCCGTGCACCTCTGGGTCCTCGTAAGAAGCCTGGTTGCAGTGCATCACGACCTCATCGCCCGGCTTCCAGCGCGTTACGCCCGCGCCTACCTTCCACACGATCCCGGAGGCATCGGAGCCGCCGATGTGGTGACCGTACTGCGGGTGATCGCCGTACTTCATCACCGACACCGGCTTGCCCAGTGCGGCCCACACGTTGTTGTAGTTCACGCCCGCGGCCATCACGCGCACGATCACCTCGAAGGCACCGGGCTCGGGAACCTCGATCTCCTCAAGCTGGAAGGCGTCCTTCGGTTCTCCCTGGCGCTCCTCGCGGATCACCCAGGCGGCCATCGTGCTCGGCAGCTCGCCGGGCTCTGTGCCCACGCTTGAAACTTGTTGAAGATCGATTGCCACGGTGCTTCTAAACCTCGCATGTCGGGGATGGGCCCGCAATCCTATCTAGGGTCGATCCTGGAAGTACGCATGAGTGGGTCTGCGATGGGTTGTGGGGCCGACGCTATGCGAATGGCAGCTCGATCACGACTGCACTTGCGCCCTGCTCTCCTACGTCCACCGTCTCGCCGGGCTCGGCCTCGCGACGCACGACCGCCAGCCCGATCGGCCCGAGCGTGGGGGATACCACGGAGCTGCCAAGGCTGCCCACGGATCGCTCGCCCAGCAGCAGCACCGCGCCGGGCTTGCTCGGCTCGGACAGTCGCAGGCCGCGCAAATGACGGTTGGGCTTGCCCTTGTAGTACAGGCGCGCCACCGTCTCCTGGCCGACATAGCAGCCCTTCGTGAAGCTCACCGCGCGCTCGTTGAGCCCCGCCTCCTGGGGGATAGTGGTCTCGTCCAGGTCGATTCCATAGCGCGGGCGGCCACGTTCGACGCGCACGATCTCCGCTGCCGCCTCACTCACCTCCACAGCGCCGGCCGCCTGCAGGGCGGCGCCCACAGCCTCGATCTCCGTGCAGTCGAACAGCGTGTCGATGCCAGTGTCCGTTCGGATCAGGCGCACGGGTGTGCGATCCAGTCGCGCAAGGACGTGGCTGTGCTCGGTCTCAGGCAGCGCCAGTGGACCGAGCGCGAACGCCTTGGTCGCGACCTGCTCAGCCTCCGGTCCGATAAGCGACAGCAGCGAGCGCTCCACCGTGCGCTTGTGCAGCTCCACTTGGTAGCCGACCTTAAAGCGGCGGATCATGTCGAACAGCGCCTGCAGCGCAGGGCGCTCGGTGTCGAGCAGCAGTTCGTCGTTTAGCGGTTCGCCGGGCTCCTCCTCAGCGTCCTTGCCCACGATGAGAATCCGCAGGTCACCAAGCATCTTGCCCTTGTGCGTCAAGAACGCCGCATAGCGGCCCTCGCCGGGTTTCAAGCCGACGAGCTCGTTCGTCACCTGGCCGTTCAGGAACTCGACAGCGCCGGGGCCCGTCAGGGCCAGCTTGCCGCGCTCGGAGCGGTCCGCGAGCCCGCAATGCTCGGTCAGCGTCGCATACTCGGCCGCGAGCGCCGCTGTGTCTGTCGCCGCCACAACTCCGAGGATATCCACGCTAGGCTTCACCTCAATGGGCCTCGCAGACACCTTCCAGCAGATAGTCGAGTCGCTTCCCGACGACTGGACCGACATCGAGCTCGACCTGCGCCTCGTGGACGAGTCGCGCTACATCGACGCGTCGGTCTATCTCGTCACGTGCAACGCGCGGCCCTACTCGCACCACGACTGGCACTGGCGCCTGCTTGTCGCCCACCGCTTCGGCCACGCCGCGTCCGCGCCCACGGTTCACGGGACGCTGCGTTTGCTCGACGAAGCCGGCATCGAGGGCGAAATGGCCTTGCGCGAGCAGCGCGCGGGACGCGTCGAGGTCACCCAGATGTGGGGTCGCCCGCAGTCGGTGCGCGAGGAGTTCGCGCGCGTGCGGGCACAGTAGTCAGGTTCGGGAGCAGCGGGCGCAAGCCGCCGATTCGATGGCGCAGGTTCTAGCGTTCATCCCAGATCTGCTGTTCGGCTCGCGAGTGCAGGCGGCGTTGAGCACAGACGGTCACAAGGTTGCGCTCATCGCGGATGCAAAGACGGTCCGGGAGCATCTGGTCGGTTCTGATGTGCTCGTGGTGGACCTCACCGACGAGGCTGTGGCGCGTGCGGGGCTGGTTGAATCACTGTCCGCCGCCGGGTCACTCAATGGAATCGCTACGCTCGGTTTCTACTCGCATGTCGAGGCCGACGTACGCGCTCTGGCCGAGAGAGTTGGCTTCGATCTTGTAGTGCCACGCTCGCGGATGGCGCGCGAAGGGGCAGAGACGGTCGCCAAACTGCTTGGCTCCCCGGGATAGATTTCAAGCCACCGTGGACGGCTCCGGGGCCGCATCCTGCGACTGTTGTTTCTAGCTGGGCGGCAACGCCTCGCCGCCGCCGACGTCGGCGCTTTCGGCCTCGGCCGGATCGAGCGGGACCAGGGCGGCGTTCGGAACTCGCTCTGCCAACGCCACCTTGTGGCCTGCGCGCTGGTAGAGCGCGATGCGGATCACCACGCCGTGGCACACGACGAGCGCGGGAAGCTCTCCCGCTTCCACGTCCGCGAGCGCTGCCGCCACACGTTCGCCCTGCGCCGCGAACGACTCGCCCCCGGGGAACGCGAAGTCGGGACGTCCCTCGATGAAGCCCGCGAAGCCATTGGGGTCTTCGGCTTGCACGTCGGTGAAGAGACGGTCGGTCCAGTCGCCGGCGTCGGTCTCCTTCAGGCGCGGGTCCTCGCGTGGCTCAAGGCCCAGGCGTGCGCCAACGATGTCGGCTGTTTCGCGCGCGCGCAACAGCGGGCTGCACCACAGCACGCGGAAGGGGATCCCGCCCGGCCCCCCAACCGGCCCCGCGCCCGCCGATCCAGAGGCCCCCGCGCTGGCACGCTCGGCAAGGTTGGCTGCCTGCTCACGTCCCGTGTCGTCCAACGGGACCGGCAGATGACCTTGGAAGCGGCGCTCCAGGTTGTAGGCGGTCTGGCCGTGGCGGGCCAGGTACACGCTCGCCGGAGTCATCGTTGGCGATGCGGGCGCACAAGCACCGGTCGAGCTGTTCTCGGCCTGCGGGACTAGTCGCTCGCGGGCACGGGCTGCGCGGCCTCGCCGGCTTTGCCTATGAACAGGTACTGGTAAAGCAATGCCGCCACCGCGGCCCCCAGCACCGGTCCCGCGTACCAAACCCAGCCGTTGGACCAGTGGTCGCCCACAAGTTGCGGGCCGAACGCGCGCGACGGGTTCATCGCGGCACCCGTGAAGGGTCCACCGAACAGTACGTCGATCGAGATCGTGAGGCCGATCGCGAGGCCGGCGACCGCGCCGAACGGCCCGCGTTCGTCCACGGCCGAGCCAAATACCACGAGTACGAGGAAGAACGTGAGCACGGCCTCCAGCAGAAAGCCCGAGCTTGCGTCGACGCCGTGGCCGAGCGCCGGTACGCCGAGGTTGACCGCTTCGGTTATTTCTCGCGGCAGCAGCTCCTTGACGAACAGCGCCGCCAGCGCGGCGCCGCCGAACTGCGCGACCCAATACACGCCCGCGAGCGCCGGCTTGATACGACGGGTGATTAGGAAGCCGAACGTGATCGCGGGGTTGAAGTGTCCGCCGGAGATGTATCCGAGTGCGCACACCATCACGCCGATCGCGAGCCCATTGGCGATCGCGACGCCGATCAGCGCGGTGTCGTGGATGCCACCGGCGGCGGCCGCAGCCCCGGCGCCGATGAAGGTGAGAGTGAACGCGCCGATCATCTCGGCCACGGCGCGACGCAGAGTGTCTTGGGACATGCGCGCAATGTAGGGGTGCTACCGGACGACACTCCACGGGGCGTCATAGACTCAGGGCAATGCGCCGTCGCGTCACCTTTTCGCGCAACCTGACGCTCTCGCTGTCGCGCACGTGCCAGTGCTACTGCAAGTACTGCGCCTTTGCCACGCACAAGGCGCACCTGTACGCGCCCGAGGAGGTCTTGGGGATCCTCGACGGGGCGGCCAAGCGGCAGGTGAAGGAGCTGCTGGTGCTCACCGGCGAGCATCCCGAGGTCAACCCACAGGTGCGTGAGCGCTTGAGCGACTATGGGCACGAGGATTTCACCGCGTATGTGGTGTGGACCTGCGAGCGGGCGCTCGAGCGCGGGCTCTTGCCGCACACGAATCTTGGGGTGCTCTCGCGGGATGACCTGGGTCGCCTGCGCGAGGTCACCGCTTCGCAGGGGCTGATGCTCGAGTCAGCTTCCGAGCGTCTGATGCAGACGGTCCACGCGGGCTCGCCCACCAAGCATCCCGCCCGACGCCTGGAGACGATCCGCACCGCCGGCGAGCTGCGCATCCCGTTCACCAGCGGCATCCTCGTAGGGATCGGGGAGACCGCCGAGGAGCGCATTGCCTCACTGGAAGCTCTGGCGGAGGTCCACACCGAGCATGGCCACATCCAGGAGGTGATCCTGCAGAACTTCGTGCCCCACCAGAGCTACTACGGGCAGGAGCCCGCCGAGATCGCCGACGCGGCAGCGCGCGAGTATTGGCGCACCGGGGTGGACGAGATGGAGACTCACGCCCGCCCTTCGCTGCCGCTGCCGAAGTGGGCGACCGAAGGCGCCGGTGCCGTGTCGATCGAGGACATGAAGCTGTTGATCGCAGAGACGCGCAGGCTGATGCCTGGCGTGGGCATTCAGATCCCGCCGAACCTTGCCGACTGGTGGAGCGAGCTCGTGGCCGTTGGAGCCACCGACCTCGGCGGGCTCTCCGCCAACGGCGACCACATCTCCCCTGAGCACCCGTTCCCCTCGCCCCACCAGGTGCGCAAGCGCCTGCAGGCCGATGGGTTCGCGCTCACCGAGCGACTGTGCGTGTATCCGCAATACATCGACCCCGAATGGGTCTCCCAAGGGGTGCTCGACACGATCAAGCTCAAGTACTGGAGCTTCATCCCGCGGCGCGGCTCCGGACGCACCGATCCGCCCGCTCCGATTCGCTCCGAGCTCGTGGGCGGCGCGATCGAGAAGGGTCGCGACGGCCTGCCGTTGAGCGCCGAGGAGCTGACCGCCATGTTCGCCGAGACTCGCCCGGAGGCGATCGAGCAGATGCGCGTCGCGGCGGACGAGCTACGCGCCGAGCTCGTGGGGGACACGGTCACGTTCGTGGTCAACCGCAACATCAACATCTCCAACGTCTGCACCGTCGGCTGCGCCTTCTGCGGCTTCGGCCAGGGCAAGCGCTCGCCGGATGCCTACCAGCACGACGAGGCCGAGTTCGTGCGCCGCGTGCACGAGGCGATCGACTACGGCGCCTCCGAGCTTTGCATCCAGTCGGGCATCCATCCCGACTGGGAGCTCGAGGACTACCTCGGCTGGTTGCGCCTCGCCAAGTCCACCTCGCGCGAGGCCGGCAACGAGCTGCACCTGCACGCCTACTCGCCGATGGAGATCGCCCACATGTGCGACATCTCCAGGTTGCCCCCATCCGAGGTGTTCGCGCAGTTGCGCGACGCAGGCCTGGACTCGACCCCCGGCACCGCCGCGGAGGTGCTCCACGACGGGGTGCGCGAGCGCATCTCGCCCAACAAGCTGCCCGTCGCGCGCTGGGTTGAGATCATCGAAGCCTCCCACGCGGCTGGCCTGCGCTCGACCTCGACGGTCATGTTCGGCCACATCGAGGAGCCGTGGGAGCTTGCCGAGCACATGCGCGTCGTGCGCGAGCTGCAACAGCGCACCGGTGGTATCACCGAGTTCGTGCCGCTCTCGTTCATCCCGTTCCAAACGCTGCTCGGGCGCACGCACGGGGTGGAGGAGATATCGCGCGAGGAGAACCTCAAGCACACCGCCGTCTTCCGCCTCGCGCTCGGGCGCACGATCGCAAGCCTGCAGGCCTCGTGGGTGAAGATGGGCCTCGACGCCGCCACCGAGTCGCTGCGCTGGGGCGTCAACGACCTCGGCGGCACGCTCATGGAGGAGTCGATCTCACGGCTCGCCGGCAGCTACCACGGCACCAAGCTCGACCCCGACCAGCTCGTCGCCGCCGCCCATGAGGCGGGACGACCAGCGGCGGAGCGCACCACGCTCTACGGGATCAGACGGGACTATCCACTCAAGCCGCGCACCGCGGTGGCGATCACCGCCGGGTGATCGTAGGGCTGCATGTGCCCGCCATAGACCATCACCAGTCGCGCATGGGGTAGCGTCGCCGCGAGCTTGCGGCCATGACTCTGATTGACCAGCTCGTCCTGCTCGCCTTGGATCACCACAGCCGGAGTCTCGATGCTGCTCAGACCCTTGTCGATCTGAGCGATCACGCCGGTGGAGGCAAGGATCTCCCCTGACCACGCTTCCAGGTTGCCGTGCGTCATGTTGATCTCCAGCACACGCCGGCGATGCGCGGCCACCACCGGCAGCGGGTGAAACGCTTCGGCATCCTCCTGGTTGACCGACACGGTTATCAGCAGCTGGCCGAACGTCGCGTTGGCGACTTGGCGAATGACCGGCAGCTGCAGGAATTTCACGAGGTGCGCCTGCGCGGCTGTGAAGGCTTCGATTTTCTGTCCCGCCGCGGCCGCATCCACGAGCACCAGTCCGCGCACATCGCTCGGATAGCGCTCGGCGAATCCCAACGAGATAGTCCCACCGTAGGAGTGACCCACGAGGATCGGGCGCACCACGTGGAGCTTCCCCAGCAGTTCATGGATCACTTCCAGCTGACGGTCGAACGGCACATAGCCTCCGGTCGAGTAGCCAAAGCCGGGGCGGTCGATCGCGATCGTGCGATGTCCGGCCAACAGCGGCGTCACGTCTTCCCAGTCCGCCGCTGTCCCCGGCAGACCGTGGATCAGCACCACCGGGGTGCCCGCGCCCGGGTGTTCGACGTAGTGGATCCGCAGCTTTCCCACCTGCATGAACGAGCCGGTCGACTTCGGCTCTGAGGGCAAGCGCCCGTAAGTCCAGTTGAGCACCACAACCGCAAGCGCGAGCACGCCCAGAATGATGAGCAGCGTTCGCTTGACGGGAACTCGACCTCGCACAGCGCGAAGAGTAGAGTGCGTGTCAGCTGGTGCGATGGTTCCTGTCCAAGGAGTTGGGATATATGTCCGATCGAGTGGATGCAGACGGGACTCGCTCAGAGGTTGATCGCTACGACGTGGCGATTGTCGGCGCCAGCCTCGCCGGTTGCGCCGCCGCGATCATGCTCGGACGCGCCGGCGCGCGCGTCGCGCTCGTGGAGAAGCGCCCCGACCCCAGCGCCTTCAAGCGCGTGTGCAGCCATTTCATCCAGTCCTCGGCGATACCGACACTCGAGCGCCTCGGCCTGCTGGGGCCGATGGAAGAGGCCGGCGCGCTGCGAACTCGTGCACGCCTATGGACTCGCTGGGGCTGGTTGGAGCCGCCGCCAAACGCGCTCGTGCCCAGCGGGATCAACCTGCGCCGCGAGTTGCTCGACCCGATGATCCGCGCCATGGCGGCCGACACGCCCGGCGTCGAGCTAATCCTCGGCTACGGCGCGCAAGCGCTGACGCGCGAATCTGGCGTTGGGCAAAACGGGCGCATCTGCGGCGTGGAAGTACGCGATCCACACGGTCAGGAGCGCCGGCTCAGCGTACGCCTGGTGGTGGGCGCCGATGGGCGCGACTCGCGTGTGGCGCAGCTGGCCGGTGCTCGCAAGCGCACGATCGCCCACGGTCGGATCGCCTACGGCGCCTACTTCGAGGGACCCTCTCCAGTCGGCGCGCCCAATGGCTCCGCGTGGTTTCTGGACCCAAACTGGGCGGCGGCGTTTCCAACCGACGAAGACTTGACCTTCTACGCGGCGATGCCCCTCAAGGATCGCGCACCCGAGTTCAAGCAGGATCCGGCTCAGGCGCTGATCAAGATCATCTCAGAGCTGCCCGACGCGCCTCCGATCCTCGACTCGCGCATGGTCGGCTCGGTTGTCGGCAAGCTGGACATGCCCAACGTGATCCACGCCCCGACGGCCCCCGGGCTGGCGCTTGTGGGAGACGCCGCGTTGGCCACGGACCCGCTGTGGGGCGTAGGTTGCGGCTGGGCGCTTCAATCCTCGGAATGGCTTGCCGACAGCGTCGCTCCGGCGCTTGCCGGCGCTGAGTCGCTGGAGCAGGGTCTCGAGCGCTATAGCCGCCTTCACGCTCGCGGGCTGCGCGGTCACAGGTTCTTCATCCATCGCTACGCGGGGGGCAAGAGGTTCAACCCGGTGGAGCGCATGCTCTTCTCGACGGCCATACGCGACGAGCGCGTGGCCAGGAAGTTCGAGGCGTTCGGCTCGCGCAACATCGGGCCTGCGCGCATGTTCGCCTCGACGCTGTCGCGTGTGGCGCTGGTCAACGCCCGCCACGCAATCTCTCAGCGAAACAGGTCTTCCTCCAGCGGCCGCAGCAGCGCCGCGGCGCCGGGCCCGTCCTCCTCGCTGACAAATCGCTGAAGGCCCTCTACGATCACGACTGGCTCGCGCGAGTCCTTGGCGCGCGCGAGGTCGGAGAGCGCGGCGATCGCGTCGGCGACCGCCAGCCACGTGGCGCGCAGCTCCATGCCAGCGCTGTCGCTGCGCCCGCGCCAGTCCTCAAGGGGGAAGACCCCTGCGCAACCGATCGCCACGTCACACTGACCATGGCGCCAGGCGCGACCGAAGCTGTCGCTGATCAGCACGCCCACTTGCGTGCCCGTCAGCTCGCGTAGGCGTTTGCGGATTGCGCGGGCCGAGGCGTCGGGGTCGCGGGGAAGCACGATCAATGTGTCCTCATCGACCGAGTTGGAGGCATCCACCCCCGCGTTGGCGCACACGAATCCGTGGTGGGTGCGGCAGATCAGCACCCCATTCGCGGCGCGCACGATCTCCTCGGACTGGTCGAGCACGACCTGCACGGCGCGCGGGTCCTTCGCTGGAGCAGCGCTCCCGGCGGCGCCGGCGGACGCAGCGGCGGCCAGCTCCACAGCACGGGCGCTTGGCCGCACACCGCTCAACCGCACCACCGCGCCCTCTGCCTTCGACACGGCCTTGTGGGCGATCGCCACGATCTGCCCGTCGCACAGCGGGCTCGTGGGCCGCTCGGCGTCGATCGCCGCCGCGATCAGCTCGCCCAGGTCGGCGCCGCTTGCGATCTCGGGAAGGCCGCCCAGGCTACGGGCAGAGAGACCGCTCACTCGCTCAGGCTGCCCTGGTCGTTCGAGTCGGAGCAGTCCCCGGCGGCGCTGCAACGCCGCTCGCTCCGGCGCGAGCCAATATCGCACGCGTGCGCGGCGCCCTCGTACGCTCACCGGCGAGACGCTCGCGCAATACGGCGAGATCCTCACCGGTGTCGATATCGAGCAACAACGAGGCCGGTTGTGAGATCCGCCAGCTCACGCCGGCCTGGCGCGCAAGCTGCTCGTGGCGCGCGCGGCTGTCGGGGCCGAAGCTGGGGGTGAGCGCGTCTGGTGGCGCCAGCAGCAGGCCGTTGGTGCCGCTGCCGTGGCGGTCGGGCACGATCACGACCTCGCGCGTCTCGCCGGCAAGCAGCTCCGCCAGCTCGCCAGGATCGAGCGTGGGACAGTCACCGGGGACGCACAGCACCCGCTCGAAGCCATCCCGGAGTGCTCTCTCCACGCCGAGTGAGGCTGCCGCGCTCTGGCCCTGCTCGAGCGAGTCCTCGACCACGGTCGCCCCGACGTAGGTAGCAGCCGCGGCGACCAGCCGCTCGCGGGTGACCACGATCGTGGTGTCGATCGCGGCGCAGTCGCGCAAAGTGCTGAGCACGTCGCCAACCATCGCCCGTGCGAGGTCCGCGCGCAGCGAGTCGGCGATGCTTTCTCCCAGTCGCTGCTTGGCGAGTGGGAAGCGCTTCACGGGGAGGATCGCGGCGGTGCGCATCTGGGCTCAGCCTACCCGTCCACAGGTATCGCGAACGCGCAGGCGTTGCTACGCGTGGGTCTACCGGCCGTGAGTGTCGAGTACTGGCCTACTGGCCGCGAAGGCATTCGGTGAGGACAAGCGTGCGCTCGGCCACCCGCGCCCTGCTCGTCGCGTCGGGCATGTTGGTGTCGATCTCCAGCGTCTCGATCCCCGCAACCGGCTCGTCGGCGACGATGCCGTCGAGCAGGCCGGGCGCGACGGTCTCGTAGAAGGCGACCACGCCAGCGGCGCTCACCGGCTGCCCGTACGCCTGTAGGAACGCCGCTGTAGGCCCCTTCACGATCTCGCCGCCCACCACGGGACTGACGCACACAACCGGCGCTGTGAGTTTCCCAAGCGCGTCGCCGAGCACGCTCAGGATCGGCCAGATCGAAATTACGGGGTTGCTGGGTCCCACGATCACAGCCCGCGCATCGTCCAGCGCCGCGAGCACCTCTGGCGTGGGCTTGGCCGCAGGGTCATCCGCCGGTGGCGCGGGGTCCGTTGCCGTAGGCGAGCCCGCCGGGGCGAGACGCTCCCGCGGGGGTGTGGCGAAGGCCACCTCGTGCACCTGCCCAGCCGCTCGGTCGCGGATCATGAACTGTTGGAAGTCGCGCCAGCCGGCGTCGGTGCGGATGCGTGTGTGGAGTCGCTCGTCGCACATCGGCAGCACCCCCGCGCGCACTCCGATCGCCGCATTCAGCCTGGCGAGCGCCTCGGTGGGACGTAGTCCTTCATCCTGCAGGCGGCGGCGCTCCAAGCACCACGCGAGGTCGCGGTCACCGAGGTTGAACCACACGTCCGTGCCAAGCGCCCGCAGGGCGTCCATTACCGCGAACGTGTCCTCGCGCAAACCCCAGCCGCGCTCGTCGATCAGGTCGGCCAGCCAGAACGACACGAGGTCGGGGTCGGGGGAGACGTGGGCGCCGTATATGTCGATGTCATCGCCCGTGTTGGCGATCACCACCAGCTCGTCAGGGCCGACGACGTCGAGCATCCCGCGCGCGAGCTTCGCGCCACCCGTGCCACCGGCGAGCACGACCACCGGCCCACCCCCGGGAGCATTCGCCGTGGCACCGGTGGCGGACAGCTCGCCCTCAGCGGCGGGAGGCACAGCTCAATCCCACGAGTCGTCGGGCAGGCCGGTGATGCGGACGCCCGCGTGACATTTGTGCTTGGCGTTGATCGAGATCATCAGCGCAGTCAGCGACTCGGCGATGCGCGCCATCTCCAGCCGTCCGCAGTCCACGCAGCGCAAGCCGTCGATGAGCTGCAGCAGCCTTGCTGCGCGGCGCTTGTCCTCACGCATGTCGCCGCAGATGAGCACGTCCTGGTCGAGGTCGTGATCGAGGTCAGTCAGCGAAGCGGCAGAGACGGTGTGAAGCGCTGAGACGACCCGCACGCCGTCCGGCACCATCTCCAGCGCGGCCTGAGCTGCCGAGCCCTGCCACACGCCAAGCATCCGTGTCGCGCGCCCGCTGACGGCCGCCGCTAGTGGCACGGTCGCGTCGATCAACAACTGACCGTCGCGCAACGATCCCTTGACGTTTTTGAGCGTCTCGGACTGGCTGCGGAAGGGCACGCTGAGGATGATCGTCTCCACGGCTTCTACGGCCTGCGCGTTCTCAGCTCCGGTGAATTCGCCATTCGGCACCGCGGCGCGCGCGCGGTCGGCGGTCTCGATCGCGCGGCGCTCCTCGCGGGAGCCGATTACGATCGGCACGCCTGCGCCTGCCAGCCGCACAGCCAAGCCGAAGCCGAGCGCTCCCGAAGCTCCGACGATCGCGACCGGGTCGCTACCCTCGCTGGCACGGGTGGGGGAGGTCTCCACGGCCGAGGAGTATAGGCTTGGGCAATGCGATTCGAAGGCAAGACGGCGCTCGTCACCGGCGGAGCATCGGGAATCGGCGCCGCCACGGCACGATTGCTCGCCGCCGAAGGCGCCCGCGTGGCGATCGGCGACGTCAACGAGGACGGCGCCCGCGAGATCGCAGGCGAGCTCGATGGCGTCGGCTGCAAGCTCGACGTCACCGACGTGACCTCGGTGCGCGCCGCGGTGGCCGCGGTCGCGGAGCAGCTCGGCCCGGTGGACGTGCTCGTCAACAACGCCGGCACGGACCTTTTCTCCTACTTCGTCAACAGCGACGAGGGCCTGTGGGACTTCGTCTTGGGGGTGAACCTGCGCGGAGTGCTGGCTGTCACGCACGCGGTGCTTCCCTCCATGCAGGAGCGTCGGACGGGCTCGATCGTCAACGTGGCAAGCGAGGCGGGCCGCGTCGGCTCTCAGGGCTCGGCGGTCTATTCGGCCGCAAAGGCGGGTGTGATCGGCTTCACCAAGGCGATCGCGCGCGAGTCGGCGCGCTACCGCGTGCGCAGCAATGCCGTCGCCCCCGGGCCGATCGAGACGCCGCTGCTCAACGCTGCTCCGCAGCTGCTCGGCGAGCTGGGGGAGAGACTTAAGCAGGGCATGGTCAACCAGACGGTGATGGGCCGCTCCGGCGAGCCAGAGGAGGTCGCGGCGGCGATCGCGTTCCTGGGCTCCGACGACGCCTCGTATGTGACGGGCCAGACGCTGAACGTCAGCGGCGGCCTTTCCATGTGGTGATGTCGCAGGCCGTCTCACGGTACGGGCACGCCACGCCAGACCCCCCGGAGGGGGGTCCCATCCCTCAAAAAACATGAGCAGCCTGCCTTCATCCGTCCAGATCAGGGAGGTCGGTCCCCGCGACGGCTTTCAGAACGAGCCGGAGATCATCCCCACCGAGCGCAAGGTCGAGCTGATCGACATGCTCGCGCGTACGGGTCTGCGTCGCCTGGAGGTCACAAGCTTCGTACGCTCCGACGTGATCCCACAGCTGGCCGACGCCGAGGAAGTGCTGGCGCGGATCGATGTGCCGCAGGAGGTGTCTGTCAGCGTGCTGATCCCCAACGAGCGAGGTCTGGAAAGGGCCTTGGCGTTGCGTGAGAAGCTGGCTGAGCAGTCGGGCAGTTCGTCGTCGGCGCATCCTGTGCGCCCGGCGTTCGAGGAGATCAACGTTTTCCTCTCGGCGTCTGAGACCCACAACCGCCACAACGTCAATCGCTCGGTCGAGGAGTCGTTGACCTCGCTCGAAAATGTGCTGGCGCGCGCGCGCCCGCGCGACCTTCGCTGCGAGGCGGTCATCTCCACCTCCTTCGGTTGTCCCTACGAGGGCCGCGTGGCGCCCGAGCGGGTGTTGGGGATCGCCGAGCGCCTGCGCGACGCCGGCGCACAGGAGATCGGCTTCGGCGACACCACTGGCATGGCCAATCCGGTGCAGGTGGAAGCCTTCTTCGAGCAGGCGTTCACGGCGCTCGATGCCTCACGCGGCGGCGATCCCGAAAAGGGGGGTGTGCAGCTGACCGCCCATTTCCACAACACCCGTGGCCAGGGCCTCGCCAACGTGCTGGCGGCACTGGCGGCGGGCGTCACGAGCTTCGAGTCGAGCTTCGGCGAGCTGGGCGGCTGCCCGGTGCCAGCGGGCGCGACAGGCAACATCGCCAGCGAGGATCTCGTCTCGATGTTGCACGAGATGGGGATCTCGACCGGTATCGATCTCGATGCGCTGCTTGCTTGCGCTCGCCGTGTCCAGGAGGTGCTGGGCCGTCCGCTTGGCTCGCACACGCTCTTGGCGGGGCCTGTGGACTGGCGTTAGGGCACGCGACAGGCGCTCACGCCTCGAACGCGCCGACGATGTCCTCGGGTGTCAACTTGACGTCCAAGCCCTCCACAGCGAAGCCGTTGCGCGAGACACCCACGAGAAGCGTGTCGGCGTCGGCTCCCGGGATCAATGCCCGGTGCTGGATCAGCTCGCTCAGGTCGTCGCGTCCGAAATGGCCGCGCTCGCGCCACTTGACGGAGCCGACGAAGTCGATCTGCTGGCCTCCGCCAGGTTGGCGGCCTCCGACCAGATCGACCTCGACGCTGTTGTCGCGGTTCCAGTATGCGCCAACCCACTCGGCGGAGCCGAAGCGGGAATCGGGAAGCGTTTGCTGGACGGCACTGCGCACCAGCGGCTCGATCGCATGGCCAGCATAGGACAGCCAAGACTTGCGGATCTGCCGGTACACGAGGTCGCCGCGCCCCCGCTCGATCGCTGGGAAGCCTGTGCGAATGAAGCGGAGCCAGAAGCGGAGGTAGGGGTCCGCTACTGCGTAGCGCGAGAGCTTCGGATGAGCAACTGCCGAGTAGGGCAAGGCCTTCTCGATCACGCGCTTGTCGATCAATGCCCTGAGTGTCGTCTCGAGCGTCTTGTTCGAGAGCCCGGCGCGCCGCATAATTGCTGTGAACACACGCTCGCCCGCTCCGATCGCCTCGAGCGCCGCGCGCGCCTTCAGTTCGTCCGGGAACTCCGCGCGCAACGACCGCTCGCCCAGCACGATCAGCGGCGACTCGGGATTTCCTAGCTCTCGCCGGAGGAAGTGCCACAGATCCTCGCCCGATCGCCAGATCTCGGCGAGTCGTGGGAAGCCTCCGATCACAAAGTAAGCGTCCAATGCTCTCTGCGGCGCCAGTCGCAACATCTGCGCGATGGCGGCTGGCGAGAGCGGCCCGATCGTCATCTCGCTCATGCGCCCGTACAACGGCCGTCCGTACTCGCCCAGCGCGCGCATCATCGAGATGTCCGAGCCCACGAGGACCAGCAATACGGGCCTGGCCTCAATCGTCCGATCCCACTGCTTCTGCAAGATGCCCTCGATCGCCTGTTCGCTGTCGATCAGGAATGGCAGCTCGTCGATCACGACAACGACGGGGCTCTCCGTCGAGGCATCAGCTGTCGCGACGGCCAGCGCGGCCTCCCAGGACCCGAGGGGGCCGGCGGCTGCTACGCCAGCCGAGTCGACCGCGGATGCGGCAAGCTGCTCGCTGAAGCTACGCAGCTCCTCGGCGGCGTTCTGGCGCGAGGCAGTGTAAAAGACCGCTCTTGCGCCGCTACGGCGGATGAACTCCTCGACGAGCCGTGACTTGCCGACCTGGCGACGGCCTCGTAGGGATAGCATTCGCCCCGAGCCGCTATGGCGGACGTGCTCCAGGTGGCGTTCAAGTGTGGCGAGCTCGTGCTCACGCCCCACGAAGCGTCTTGTGTCCATGCGTAAAGTGTAGTCGAGTAAACAATAGTGGACTACACTTTATGAAGGACCAATGAGCGAGTGGGCTCGGCCTCCGCTTCAGCTGCTTCAACCCACGCTTACCTCCTGCTGCTGTGCGCTCTCACGCATCGCTGCCACGCAGTACTCCTGCACAGCGACCTCCATCTCCAGCGTGTGCGCGAGCGCGGGGCGCGCGGAGGCGTCGATCGCGTACTTGGCGCGTCCCACGGCAATGTGCGAGTTGGCCAGCAGCTCGTCCACCAGCGCCTGAGTGGCCTGCTCCAGCTGATCGGGCGCAACCACGCGGTTGAGCAATCCGATGCGCTCGGCCTCGGCCGCGTCGATCGTGCGCCCGGTCATGATCAGCTCCTTGGCCCTGCCAAGCCCCACCACGGCCGGCAGGCGCGATGAGCCGCCCACGTCGGGGATGATCCCGAACTTCACCTCCGGCAGGCCAAGTTGCGCGTCGTCCGAAGCGATGCGCAGGTCGCAGCCGAGCGCGACCTCCAGAGCCCCGCCCACGCACGTCTTGTGGATCTGGCAGATGACAGGCTTGGGCATCGCTTCGGCGAGGTTCGGGCATTCCAGAAACGTGTTCCTGAACGGGCGCAGGTTGCCCGGCTTACTCGCTGAGGCCATCAACTCGCCGAGGTCCACGCCGGCAGAGAACACCGGACCCTCGCCGCGCAGCACCACACAATGCACCGACTCGTCGGCGGTTGCCTCTCGCAGTGCGCCGGCAAGCGCGCGCAGCAGCTCCTGGCTCATCGCGTTGCGCTTCTCCGGGCGGTTCAGCACGATGTGGCGTGCCGCGCCGTGGTCTTCTGTGGTGACGATGCTCATCGGCTCGGGTCCCTCATTTCGGTGTGTGGTCCGTTCGGTGTGTCGTCCAGATCGGTGGCCTGTTGGTCTCAGGCAACGGCTCAGCTCAAATCCAGCACCGGCGTCGGCGCTTCGATCGCGCCGTCGTGACCCTCGCTCGGCACGATCGCGGTGCCCACCGCGAAGAACTCGATCGTGTGGCTACCCCACCCGTGGCTCTTCTCCTGCAGGTCCACGCCCACGATGCCCTCCGCGCTCAATGTCTGCGCCTCTGACTGCATGCGCTCCATCGCCAGCTCGCGCGCGTCGTAAAGCGCCTGGGTGAAGTTCGACAACTCCACATTGCGACCTGTCTGTGCCATCGACTTCAGCATGCCTCTGTGAGCCACGTGATACACGCAGCTGCCCATCACCATGCCCACCGGCCTGTGACCGGTACGCAGCAGCGTCCAGAAATCCTGGCCGGAGAGGTCGCTCGTGAACGGGCGGCCGTTGGGCGCACGGTGCAGCACGCCATCGCGGTGCTTCACCGCCGTGCCGATCGCGATGAACTCGGCCATGTCCTGACCCCACTCATAGCGGCCGATATCCAGACGTACCCCCACCACGCCGTCGGCCCCGAGCTGGTCGGCCTCCTCCTCCATCCGTGTCATCGCCAGCTGACGCGCTCCGTACATCGCTTCGCTCAACACCGTCATCTCCTGGCTCTTCTTCCAGCCCGCCAGCTGGATCCCGATGTGGTAGATCGAGCTGCCCACCACCAGGCCCACCGGGTCAAAGCCGGCCTGCTTGATCAGCAGGAACTCGTTCACGCTGAGGTCAGAGGTGAACAGGCCCGCGCGGTTCTGCTGAAGGCGCGCCCTGCCAGCCTCGGGCACCCCCTCGAGCGACGTGGGGTCGTAGGCGCTCTCGGTCTCCTCGGTCTCGCTCATGTTTGCGCTCCTGTTGGTGGGCTCATCGTCGTGCTCCTCTCCTCAGTTCGAAGTTGCTCAAGGGCTATGTCGTCAGGTCGATCGTCGTCTTGGGTGCGGATGGGGTCGTCGCGCGGTCCTCGCGGATCGCCGTGCCGATCACGTGGAAGGTCACCATCAGCCCGCTGCGCGCGTAGGCGCCGCCGCCAAGCGACACCTGCCGGATGCCGTGCGCGATGCGCACCCCGATCACGCCGCTCGCACCGAGCCTGGCCGCCTGCTCGGTCACTCGTCCCACCGCGATCTCTCGCGCGCTGTAGATGCCTTGCGTGAATTCGGGCAGCTCCTGATTTTGGGAGTAGAGCATCCTGCCGCTGAGGCCGCCCATAGATTGTGTTTCATAAGACGCGCCCACGAAAAACACCGAGCTCCACGCCACGATCCCCAGCGGCTCCACGCCTGCGCTCAGCAGCTTCGCGTAGTCGGCCACCGACAGCTCCGTCAGCACCGGGCCATTGCCCCCGCTCGCCGTCCCCTTGCTGTGGCGTACCGCGGTACCAATCACCACGTACTCGATCGAGTTTTCGGCCCAGTCGTGAGCGCCGGTTTGCAAGTCCACGCCAATCACCGCGTCCGCGCCCACGTGCCCCGCCTCCAGCGCGAGGCGGTGCAGCGCACGCTCGCGCACCTCGTTCCATCCCTGTGAGAGCGCCTGCATCTCGAACATGTACCCACCGCCCATGCTCGACGGCCACGGCGTGTTCTGGTAGCCGACCTGATAGATCGAGCTGCCCATCACCTGCGACACCGGTTTCAAGCCAAGCTGGTGGCATAGCGCGAAGTCGGCGACCGACAAATCGGATGTGAACGCGCCGCCCTGCTCACCCAGCTGGCGCAAGCGCCGCTCCGCTCCCAGCGGGATGCCGCCGCGCTCGACTCGTGCCAGCGATTCGGCCTGCTCGGCAGGGCTCTCGCCCGGGTCTGCCGGCTCGTCGTCCTCCTCGACGTCGAGCGGCGGTTCGTTCGCGCTCACCTCGGCGCCTCCTGAAGCTCGCTCGGTTTCAGATATGTCTCCGCGACTTGACTCGGGTCGGCGCTGCTCATCCAACGAGCCTTTCCAGCGCCGTGCGGGCCTCGGCGCTGCGCTGCGCCTCCTCGCGCAGGTCGGCCGCCAGCGCGCCCACCCACTCGCCGGGGTCGAGTGCCTCGCGCTTGATCGCGATGCCCCCGACCTCGCGCTTGCGAAAGCCTTCGATGCGCTCGGCGACCGTCAGCTCATACGAGGTGTCGCCGAGATTCACGCGCAACTGGCGCACGCGCTTCTCGCCGCGCCCCAATAGTCCGCCGCCACGGCGCTCCACGCGCGTTTGCGAGGGCAGCGCGCTCTCCAGCTTGCTCGCCAATACCTCCACCGAAATCCGCAGGTCGGAACCGTCGGCACGCAGTCCGGCTGCTGAGAGATCGAAATCGTCGTCGGCGGACATGTCTTGCAGAGCCTACTCCGACGCAGTGCGTTTGCGCGGCGCTGAACCATCGACGGTGGGGCCATGCTCGCGACCCCACCGTCGAGGTCTCCGATGCTCAGTGCAGCAGATCGAGCGCGTTGGTTGCGTCGTTTACGAAATACACGCCCTGATGTTGGGGCGCGAGCGCGAGGCCGAACAGGCCCCCTTCGCCGGCGCCGGTGTCAAGCGGCTGGAACTCGGCACCTACCGGTGTCGTCTCGACGATGTTCCCATCATCGGCATTGACGGTCAGGATGTCACCGTTGGGCGCGAGCGTGAGGCCGAGCGGATTGTTGAGGTAGCCGCCCAGCGCGATCGTTGTGCCACCGCCTTCAAGTGGCGTCTGCCGGTTCTCGGCATACGGCACGGCGGCGATTCGATTGCCCTGCGTGTCAGCTACATACAACGTGCCTTCATTGCCCAACGCGACTCCCGTCGGCCCGACAATCAGCGCGGCAGGGTCGGTGCGCTCGGGGAAGCCGTTCGCGATGACGTCCATCGCGGTGACCGACGGTGGACGATGCCTGTCGCCGATACGCAGACGAATCCGCACGACCGTGCCGCCGTCGGTCGGCGTTTCTCCCGATGCCACCGTGCCGTTGAGGACATTGGTGACAAACAGCGTCGCACCCGAGCCTTCATCGACGGATGTCATGTCCCAGGGGCCGTTGATCGGCGGTCCCGAGATGGTCTCGACCACCATGCCGTTCTTATCCAGCACGATCAGGCACCCCGCCTGCGCGGTCGCCGCTTCTCCGTTCGTGGTGGGAAGGCTCCCGACGACCACATAGCCGTGTGGCAACACCGCCAATGCCGTCGTCAAGCCCACGCCGCCGGGGCACGCACCAGGGAGCTTGGCAGGATCGATCTGGGCAAACAGCGACAGGCCGCCGCTCGGGGTCATCTGCACGATCGTGGTGCCCGTGCCCTGGAGATTTTCTTCATTGTTGAAGTTGCTGATGAGTATGTCTCCCTGCACCAGCGAGCCAACGCTTCTGGGCACCGTCACTATTCCGTAGGGGTTCACGTCTCCATTGGCCGGCACGGTGCTGCCGACCGAGGAGATCGTTGAAAACTGTCCGATAAACGGGTGATCGAACGCCAAGACGGCGCTCGGCGATAGCACGAGGGCGAGCAGGATCGCAAAGAGCAACGGCGCAAGGATCCTTATGCGCCCGCGCGATCGCCGCCGACCGCGGTCCTGAATGCGACTGCGGTCCTGAATAGTTGGTTGAAGTGGAGAGCCTGTGACTGGGCTGGACATCAAATGCCTCCTTCTCGTGGATGGCTCTTGCACGAGTGGACTCCGGATCGCGCAAAACCTTCCCAGATCGTGCAAGTTCTTTGGATCGTCCATATCTTCGGGATTGCGAGAGGCATTCGGATCGCGCGGAGTCTTCCGAGGCGCGCTCGGTTGGAGTGCGCGTAATAGGCTCCCGGCGTGTCCGATCTGCGCAAAGCGACCGAGCAGGCCCTCGCGGGTGGGCCGGAGCGTCACCGCGACAAGGCGCGCGAGCAGGGCAAGCTCGCGGTACGCGAGCGCGTGGGTCTCCTGCTCGACGATGGGTCGTTCTCGGAGGAGGCCCTGCTGGCCAATTGGGAGAAGGACGGTCTCGGAGCCGACGGCGTCGTGACGGGAGTCGGCACGATCGAGGCTCGCCCGGTCGCGCTGATGGCCAACGACCCAACCGTCAAGGCCGGCTCGTGGGGGCCAAAGACGGTCGAGAAGATCCTGCGCATCCAGGAACGCGCAATGAGCCTGCGCATCCCGATGGTCTACCTGGTCGACTCCGCCGGCGCTCGTATCACCGAGCAGGTGCAGATGTTTCCCGGGCGGCGTGGCGCCGGGCGCATCTTCTTCAACCAGGTGCGCATGTCCGGTGTGGTGCCGCAGGTGTGTGTGCTGTTCGGGCCGAGCGCCGCCGGCGGCGCTTACATCCCCGCGTTCTGCGACATCGTGATCATGCGCGATGGCAACGCCTCGATGTACCTGGGTTCCCCGCGCATGGCGCAGATGGTGATCGGCGAGGACGTCACCTTGGAGGAGATGGGCGGTGCGCGCATGCACACCGGCGTGTCCGGCTGCGCGCACCAGCTGGTCTCCTCAGACGAGGAGGGCATCGCGTTCGCGCGACGCTACCTGTCCTACTTCCCGGATAACTGGGAAACCCACCCACCCACGCATCCGCCCGACCATTCGTGCACACAGTCCTCGCCGCTAGTCGCCGCGCCGGGACGGGACGCGGTACGTGTGGTCGAGGAGGGGACGGCCAACGGCGCTTCCAGGGCAGCGTCCATCGCCGGCCTGATCCCAGCCGACGAGAACAAGCCATTCGACATGCTCTCGTTGATCGAGGCGATCCTCGACGAGGAATCGCTCTTGCAGATCCACGCGCGCTGGGCCAAGGAGCTGATCGTCGCTTACGCGCGCTTGGATGGGCGTGCAATCGGGATCGTCGCCAACCAGCCCAAGCACAAGGGCGGTGTGCTGTTCTCCGACTCGGCCGACAAGGCCGCGCGCTTCATCTGGACCTGCAATGCGTTCAACATTCCTTTGTTGTTCCTCGCCGACGTGCCCGGTTTCATGATCGGCACACAGGTCGAGCGTCAGGGGATCATCCGCCATGGCGCCAAGATGATCAGTGCTGTGTCGGAGGCCACCGTGCCAAAGATCTCTGTGATCGTGCGCAAGGCCTACGGCGCCGGGCTCTACGCGATGGCTGGTCCCGCGTTTGACCCCGACTGCTGCATTGCACTACCAAGCGCATCGATCGCGGTGATGGGGCCGCAAGCAGCGATCAACGCGGTCTACTACAACCAGCTGCAGGCGATCTCCGACGGGGTCGAGCGCGCGACCAAGACCGAGGAGCTTAGGCGCGAGTACGCCGAGGACATCGACATCATGCACCTTGCCTCCGAGCTCGTGATCGACGCGGTGGTTGAGCCCGAGCGGCTGCGCGACGAGTTGATTCGACGCTTCGCTCATGCCGCGAGCAAGCAGCGCGAATGGCCCGTCAAGCGCAACCCGGTCACACCCGTCTAGACGCTCGCGGAGCGGCGCGATACTGCGTCCTCGGTCGCTTACCTGCGTAGCACGCTGCGCTCCCTGCGTCTTGTCTCGCTTGCTCCGCGACCGTCTAGGATGCCGGGAATGGACGCCACCGATCTAGCATTCGCGGGCATCGCCGGACAGGCGGAGATGATCGCCGCGGGTGAGATCTCCTCGCGCGAACTGGTGGAGCTGTATCTGAAGCGGATCGAGCGCTTCGACGGGCAACTGAACGCGTTCAGGGTCGTGTTCGCCGAGCGCGCGCTGCTCGAAGCCGATCAGGCCGACGCACGGAGGAGAGCCGGAACCCCACCCGCCCAGCGGCCGCTGCTGGGTGTGCCGATCGCGATCAAGGACGACATCGACGTAGCCGGTGAGCTCACGGCGCTTGGCACCAACGCCCACAGCGGCGTGCCCGCGCCCATCGACGCCGAGGTAGTGCGGCGCCTGCGCGAGGGCGGCGCGATTGTGATCGGCAAGACCAACGTGCCCGAGCTGTGCATCTGGCCGTTCACCGAGACGCCAACATTTGGGGCCACGCGCAATCCGTGGGACCTGCAGCGAGCCCCCGGAGGCTCCAGTGGCGGTAGCGGCGCGGCGGTCGCCGCGGGGCTTGTGGGCGCCGCCGTCGGGAGCGACGGAGCGGGATCGATCCGCATCCCCTCCGCATGGTGCGGGCTGTTCGGATTGAAGCCACAGCGTGGGCGAGTATCGATGGCACCAAAACCTGAGGCATGGCACGGGCTGTCGGTCAACGGCGTGCTCAGCCGCTCGGTGATCGACACCGCTTTGTTCCACGACGTCGCCTCCGGCTCGGCGGCCGCCGATCGCGACCGTCCCGAGCCGCCCGCGCGGCCGTTCCTGGAGTCCGCGCGCACCGCGCCCGGCAAGCTGCGAATCGCCTTCTCGACGAAGATCCCACCGCTCGTGGTTGCGCGCCTGGACGGCGATGCGCGCCGCGCTTTGGATGAGACCGTCGAGCTGTTGCGCTCGCTCGGGCACGAGGTCAAACAACAGGATCCCGACTACGGTCTCGACACGATGCCCGCGGTGCTTGTTCGCTATCTACGCGGAATCCACGACGAAGCCCACGCACAGGCCCATTACGAGCGCCTATCGCGCCGTACGCGCTCGATGGCGGGACTCGGGTCTTTGGTGCCGCCGGCGCTGCTGGAGCGCTCGCGTGCGCACGAGCATGCGCTTGCCGCCAAGCTGAACCGTGTGCTGGAGGACCACGACGTGCTGATCACGCCGACCACCGCACAGCCGCCGCCGCGGATCGGCCAGTACGACGGGCGTGGAGGACTGTGGACCTTGAACGCGGTCACCGCGCTGGTGCCCTACAACGCGCCATGGAATGTCACCGGCCAGCCCGCCGCCTCGGTGCCGGCGGGCTTCGGCGCCGACGGGTTGCCACGTGGTGTGCAGGTCGTCGGACGGCCCGGCGATGAGGCAAGCATCCTCTCGCTCGCAGGGCAGATCGAGGCGGAGCGTCCCTGGGCGCAGCACCGCCCCGACCCATTCTCGTGAAGGCGACGCCCGAGCCGGGACTGCCGTCAACCCAATCCTCCATGGTTGGCGACCTGGAGGCGCACGTGGCCGGCGACCCGCCCGCACAGGGTGAGCTGCTGAGCCTCGCCGTCGATGTCGCCAAGCGCGCCGGTGCGCTGCTGCTCGAGCGCTTTCAGGCCGGTCGCGAGCCGGCACTTGCCAGCAAGAGCACACCCACCGACCTGGTCAGCGAGGCCGATCTGGCGTCCGAGCGCTTGATCCGAGACACGCTTGCTCTAGCTCGGCCAGCAGACGGCTTTCTCGGTGAGGAGGGCGGGGGAGAGGACGGCTCCAGCGGCCTCACGTGGGTAGTCGATCCGCTCGACGGAACGATCAACTTCCTGTTTGGCATTCCCCAGTGGTGTGTCAGCGTCGCCGTCACCGATGCTCACGGTTCGCTTGTGGGCGCCATTTTCGATCCCTGTCGTGACGAGCTGTTCGCTGTCGCTCGCGATGGAGCTCCACTGCTGAACGGGGTTCCGATCGCGGCGCCCGAGCGTGCGCGTCTCGCGAGCGCTGAGCTCGCGAGCGCGATGGTGGCCACCGGCTTTGCCTACGACGCCGAAGTTCGTGCCGCTCAGGCTGAGGTACTGGCGCGGGTGGTGCCGCGTGTGCGCGACATTCGTCGCCTCGGCAGTGCCGCGCTCGATCTCGCGTGGACGGCGGCAGGGCGCTACGACGCTTACTTCGAGCGCACAACCAAGCCGTGGGACATCGCGGCGGGGACGCTTGTCTGCGAACGTGCTGGGCTTACCGTGCTCGAACTGCCAGAGCGCGAGCGCCTGCCGCCCGGGGTGCTTGCCGCGGTGCCGGCGCTTGCCGGGCCGCTATTTGAGATTGTGTCCTGATCGATGCGGCGGGTGGGAATCGAACCCACACGCCCTTTCGGACAATGCCTTTTGAGAGCATCGCGTCTACCGTTCCGCCACCGCCGCAACGACTCTCAATATTACGCTGGTCTGGCGAGCGCGTCCGGGTCGGCGCTTGGATCGAGCTTCTCGAGCTCGACGTTCCAACCCTGTGAGAAGCCACGCATCGCAAACGCGATCAGCAGCATCTGCACCGGAATGATCACAAGCGTGACTACGCCCAGCAGTCCCGCGTTCAGGTTCGGCGCGGCGTAGCCGGCTTTGTTGCGTTCGAACCAGGCCGGAGCGGACACCAACGCAAATATCAACAGCAACAAGGCAAGCGCGGCCGCCATCGGCAGCACTCCGCGACTCCAGCGCGCCGCGTAGTAGGCCATGAGCAGGTACACGATCGCCCACCCCAACAGGATTGGGATGCCGCCCTCAAGCGTTCCCCACCCTCCGATCGTGACGATCAGGACCAGCGCAGTGGAGACGAGCAGCAGCATCACCACGGTCGCGCGGGTCGCCTGTACGACCGACTTGCCGCGGTTGGGATGCGTCACGATCACGCCCGCCGGCGTCTTGCTCCCCGAAGTTGAAGACATCTCAGCTATGACCATACAATCTCACGCGGCATCAGCGCAACCCGCGGGCGTGGTGGAATTGGTAGACACGCTGGCCTTAGGAGCCAGTGGGCTTCGGCCCTTGGGGGTTCAAGTCCCTCCGCCCGCACTATTTGGCTCTCAGCCCGAGATCAGCGCTGAGGGCCGCGCGAGCGCGTTTTCCGCCGCACGCACCGACTCGACGAAGATCTCGACACCGGTGAGCAGCAGTTTGCGCGAGATCACCAGTGGCGGCAGGAAGCGCGCGACGTTGCCGTAGTGGCCGCCCACCTCGATGATCACACCGCGGTGAAAGCACTCGGTGCGGATCTGGGCAGCCATCTCAGGCCACGGTTGCTTTGAGTCGCGATCGCGGACCAGCTCGATGCCGATCATCAGCCCGCGCCCGCGCACGTCGCCGACGGATGGCAGCGTGTCCTGAGCGTCGCGCAGCAATTCCAGCGTGAGCTCGCCCAGGCGTGCGGCGTGGGCGGACAGATCGACTTCCTGCATGAACTCGATTGCCGCGAGGCCGGCGGCCATCGCGATCTGATGGCCACGAAACGTGCCGATGTGGGCGCCCTGCTTCCAGGTGTCGAGCTTTGAGTCGTACGCGATGCAGGAGATCGGGTAGCCGATCCCGCCGAGAGCCTTTGAGAGGGTCATTACGTCGGGCGTGATGCCGTCGTGTTCGACGGCGAACATCGTGCCGGTGCGCGCGAACCCGGTCTGGATCTCATCGCAGATCAGCGGTACGTCGTGCTTATGGGTGATGCGTCGCAGCTCGGTGAGATAGCCGTCTGGCGGGACGATCGTGCCACCCTCGCCCTGGATCGGCTCGACGAGCACGGCGGCCGGCGTGGGAATGCCGCTGTGGGGGTCTTCAAGGGACGTGTCCAGCAAGCGCGCGCATGCCAGCTCGCACGAGTCTGGCTTCAGTCCCAGCGGGCAGCGATAGCAGTAGGGGTAGGGCATGAAGTGCACCGGGGTGGAGGTCGGGCCGCCGAATCCGACGTCGCTGGTGACTGACAGCGCTTCGGCTGTCATGCCGTGGTAGGAGCCCTGGAAGGCGATCACGGTCTCGCGGCCGGTGTGGGCTCGGGTCAGCTTCAAGGAAGCCTCGATCGCATCCGAGCCGGTGGGCCCACCGAAGTGAAAGCGCGCGCTATCGCGCAGGCGCCCGGGAAGCAAGCCCTTCAGCTTGCGCATCAGGCGCAGCTTGGGTGTAGTGGGGAAGTCGAGCGCGTGCACGAGCTTGTCCTGCTGCTCGGCCGCGGCCTTGACCACGTCGGGGTGGTTGTGGCCGACGTTGAGCACGCCGGCGCCGCCAAAGAAGTCGATGAACGTGTTGCCGTCGACATCGCGCATCGTGGCGCCTCGGCCCGCCTCGATCGCGATCGGGACACTGCGCGGGTAGGAGCGTGCGCTTGACTCTAGTTGCTCCTGCTCTGCCAGCATCTCGCGCGAGCGCGATCCTGGCACCTCCCCTGAGAGCGCGGGGGCCGGATCGAAGTGCATCCCCTCGAAGCTGTGCTCGCTATCGCTCATCGTTCAGGTCCCCGGCAATCATAGCTTCTCGTGCGCCCTGGCCTAATCCGAATCCGCGGATGGGCCGGGGGCGTCTTGGGGTATGGGGAGGGGGGGCGTGCCCGGGGTGTCACGCAGTTCGCGCATCACCGGGAATGGAGCGACTTCCCGTAGCGTGTCGTGCCCTGTGAGAATCATCAGCAGGCGGTCCACACCCATGCCGCCGCTGGCGGATGGCGCAAGGCCGTACTCGAGCGCACGCACGTACTCCTCGTCGTGCGGGTGGGGGGCGTCGTCATCATCGAGTTGGCGCTCTTTGCGTTGCTCGACGAAGCGTTGATACTGCTCGACCGGATCATTGACCTCGGAGTCGCCGCTGACGAGCTCGATGCCGCCGATCACCGCGTCGAAATGCTCAGCCAAGCGCTGGTCCTCGGAGTGGGCCTTTGTGATCGGGAAGGACTCGAGCGGAAAGTCGTACACGAGCGTGGGCTGGTTGAGCGTGGGCTCCACGAGCTTCGAATAGACCGCTTGCACCACCTGCGCCCAGCTCGCGTCAGGGTGCACACGGTCGTCCAGCAGCGCCGCCAACTGGTCACGGTCGCTTGCCAGGAAGTCCACGCCGCAGACGCGCAGTATCTCCGTCTGCATGGTGGTCTTCCGCCACGGCTTTGCGAGGTCGATCGTCTCGCCGCCTCGCTCGATCACCGTCGTGCCGAGCACACGCCCTGCCACATAGGCGACGAGATCTTCGGTGAACCGTGCCACGTCGGTGTGATCCGAGTAGCTCATCAGCCACTCGAGCATCGTGAACTCGGGGCTGTGGCGGTAGGAGATGCCCTCGTTGCGAAAGCACTTGCCGAGGTCATACACGTTCTCAAGGCCACCGATCAGGCAGCGGTTGAGGTACAGCTCGACGGAGATGCGCAGCGACATCTCCTGGTCGAGCGCGTTGTGATGGGTCAGAAACGGTCGCGCCGAGGCTCCGCCCGCGAGCGCTTGCAGCACGGGCGTTTCGACCTCGACGAAGCCCCGCTCGCTCATGAACGCGCGCAGGGCCTCGATCGTGTGGGCGCGCGTGCGAAACAGCTCGCGTGTGCTCTCGTTGGCGAGCAGGTCCAGCTCGCGGTAGCGATAGCGCGTACCGGTGTCCCCGAGTCCGTGGCGCTTGTCCGGCGGTGGGCGCAGCGCCTTGGTCAGCAATGCGCACTCGTGCACGCTAAGCGCCAGCTGTCCGCGCTGGGTCACATACACGCCGCCCCGCGCTTCCACGATGTCGCCGATGTCGAGGTCGAGGATGCGCTCGTAGGCCTGCTCGCCCAGCGTGTCGTGGTGTACGTGCAGCTGGATCTGCCCACTGGAGTCGCGCAGGTCGAGGAACGTCGTCTTGCCGTGTCCACGCCTTGAGATGAGACGCCCCGCGAGCCGGTAGGTGAAACGGGGGTGCTCGCCGGCCTTCAGCTCCGCCGGATCGTGGGCCGCATACAGCTTGACAATCGGCGTGCGCTCGGCGGAGGGGATGTGTGGGAACGGCTCGATGCCCTGTGCGCGCAGGCGCTCGGTCTTGGCGAGCCGTTCGTGCGTGACGGCATCATCAAGCGCGCTATCGAGCATCTGGGATCACCACAGGAAGGTACCATCGAGGTACGCGGTGACCCGCGCGATGGTCAGACTCGATCGGTGCTGTGCTGTCGCCGATTTGCCGGGTTCTACGACGTGAACTGGCCGTTGGTTGTCGCAAACCACGAGGTTGCGCCCCACAAAGTGGTGTTCCGTGTCGCGCGGGAGCGGTTGTGGCACGCTTGTGTTTTTACAGTGGTGTTTCTGTAGGCGAGCGTCGATGATGCGCTCGTGAGGCACACCAAGGACCCCGAGATCGACGAGCAGGTGGCGGCGTTTGGGCAGAACATGCGTGTCGCGCGCTTGCACGTCGGACTCTCCCAGGTCGCGCTGTCGGAGGCAACGGGTCTGGACCGCGCGGCTATCAGCTTTCTGGAGCGCGCCGAGCGCTCGCCCGACCTATCAACGCTCGTGCGCGTAGCTGCCGCGCTCGGTGTGGGCCCCGTCGCGTTGCTGGAGGGCATCGGCTCGCCTGACGCGCGCGCGTCCGGACCGGCGATGGAGCCCGGCACGCACGCGGATCCCGCGTCGCGCCTTGGAGCGAACCTGCGCGCGGCTCGCAAGGATGCGGGGATGTCCCAAGAGGCACTTGCTTATGAGGCTGAGGTCGACCGCGCCGCGATCAGCGTGTATGAGCGCGGCGGGCGCGGACCGAATCTACGCACCGTGTTGAAGCTCGCACGCGCGCTGCAGCTATCTCCTGCGGCGCTGTTTGCGGGCGTGGAGTAGCCGCCAGCGGCCCCTATTGCCAGCAGCGCCCATTGCCAGCAACCTCCATTCGTACAGTCAGCCCTCTGTGGGCGCGTATTCGCAGCCGGCGGGACCTCGAAGTTCCCATTCAAAAGCTCAGCTCGGCAGCGCGGATCGCGGCGCGCGTGGGCTTGAAGACCTCACCGTCGTGCATGGTCTCTTCGGCACGCACGGTCCCTTCGGTGCGCGTGGCGAGACCGTCTTCGAATAGCAGTTGCAATGCCGCTACGGTTTCGTCCAGTTCGCGCCGGCTGGCTGGATCACGCTCGCAGGCAAGGGCTATCTGCTCGCGTGTCATGCCAGCGCGTCCTTCGGCCACGAGCGTGTGGAGCACGACCGCGGCGAGCGCGTCCGGAGATTGGGACGCGGAACTGTCTTGTGAAATCGCCACATGTTGAAACTACACGACGGAGCGGTGGGATGCTCTATGGGCAGTGCCTGGTGTCTATTCGGCGGTGGGAGCGGTCTCGCGCTCGATCTCCCAGCCGGCGTTCAGCGGGCTCAAGAAATAGGGCGGCTCGTCGGTGGCAAGGCGTTCGTCGTAGATGTATTCCTTGTCGTAGCCCTGACCTGAGACCAATCCGACTGGGCCGCGGAACTTCTGTGCGATCGCGCCATACACGTTGAGTTCGCCTAGGTGTTTGCCGCAGTTGTAGTTGTCCACGATGAAGGAATGGCTTGTCGAAAGGATCGCGGCGTAAATCCACGGGTTTTCCAAGGAGCCGCTTTCATTTTCGCATTTGCGGCTTTCTTCCTTGACCGGATGGTAGACGCGGACGTATTCGGTGGCGATCAAACCAAGCGCTGTTGTGCCGGACGGTGCGCTTCCCAGTTTGCCTTCCACGCTGGTCGGGTAGATGCTGCCGTTGATGATCAGATTGTTCTGGGCTCCGATCGTGAGAGATTCGCTGTAGGAGCCGCTCACGTAGACGGTGCCGCAGTTGATCTCTTCTTTTTCCTCACCGCTTTCATCGGCTTCTGTCGGTTTGTAGATGTAGGCGCAGCCTTTACCGGCTTGGACGTAGAGGAGGCCGTTTTTAGGCCATTTGATCGTCTTTTTGACTTCTTTCTCGGCGCCTTTTTCTTCCACCCAGTATTTCGCGGTGATTTCTTTCGTTTTGCCGTTGAGAACAAGGTGTGTCACGCCGGTGAACTTGTCTTCTTCTTCCACGTATGCAAGCAAACTCGTGTCGCTTTGGGGAGCGACGAGTTCTTTGCCAACGGTGGGCTTTTTGGTCGAGTTATTGTATGTGGGTTCTGAGGAGGAGGAGCATTCTGGGTATGTACCACCATTGATCTCGATAGCGTCGTTATGACCTTCGCGTCCAAAACTGAGTTCTTTACTACACGTGACATTGGCAGCGTCATCGGTGTGTACCGGTCCGTTGACGCTGTCTTCCTTGCCAAAGATGATCGTTTGGCATTTCACGCCGGATTTCACGCGCTGGGCGTAGTAGGCTTCACATTCTGAGGAGTCGCCATTCAGGGTGGGGTCTTCGACTTCGTACTGGGTAAAGTAGGCGTAGTCGAGGAACCCGATGACATGAAATGTGGCGATAATCGTGTGCTTGTCCGTGCCGGCGTAGCCGATCGATTCGATTCGGAATGTGCTTGCCTGGGCGCCGCTCGATTGGATCATCGTGCCAAATGGGTTGGACGTGCTGCATTCTTTGGTGCCTTCGGGCGCCGTACTCGCAGTCAGGAGTTTGATCAGATAGTGACCATTGTAGTTGTTTTCTTTTGTCTTTATGATTTCTTGGGGGACGGTATTTTCAGGTGTTTTGCATGTCTCCCAGTAATCGGGGTTGCTCTGGAGCTGGTACTCATACTCCTGCACGCCGGCCTGCGCCGCATAGTAGGCTTGCTTTTGAATGATTTCGTTGCGCGAAAGCTTGACATCGCCGGTCACGGCGGTGTAGGCGCCGACCAGCAGCAGACTGGTGACGAACATGACTCCAAGTGCGATGATCATCGTGAAGCCCTCTTCGGGGGCGAGACGGGAGCGAAGTCCACTGATTTTGGAGGCTATTCGCATGGTTTTGCCTTAATCGGATTTTCGGCGTTTGGCACGCTGAATGAGAATATCACTTGGGTTTTCAAATCGGCAGTACGGGTTTCCTTGACGTTTTTGTCGATCGGAACCTGGCTAAAATTTATTTCCACTGATTCAGCCTCTCCGGCTTCTGTGGCAGTAAGTCCTTTTTCGCTATTGCCGCCTGAGAGCGGGGTTTTTTCTTCCAGAGTGCTGAGTGATCCTTCGGCGCTAAGGGCGGCGGATGCTTCTGCGCTCTTGTAATATTGGAAGATAGGAAGGGTCTTTTCTGATCCTTTTTCCAATATTTTGCGTTGTGCAATATCTTCGCCGAGACGAACGGTTGTCGCTGTCGAAGAGAATTTATATTCGTTTTTTTCAAGGCCGGTGCCGGCAAACGTCTTGTCGATCAACAGGCCAGTGCTCTTTTCCCATATGATTTCATGCTTCTTGACGGCCGATGTCGGGATTTCGGCTTCCTTACCATAGGCGTTGACAAACACCAGCTTGCTTTCTTTACTGTTTTCGAGACTACCCGACTGAATTGGGGAGAAGCCAGAGGAGATGCAGGCCGAATCCAGTTCATCGACGACCTTTGTCATGGTGGTACGTCCGACCTGATTGGCCTGGACGACATCGGTAACTTGCGAAGTCTGGTCGAGCGCTACGATCATGATCGCGTAAAGAGCCCCCACGACCACAACGGCACTGAATGTCGCGACGAGCGTTTCGATCAGGGTGAAGCCCCGCTCGTCGCGCAGGAAGCGTTTGGGTGCGGCGAGCGGTTTCATCAGCAGGAGGAGGCTTTCGCGACTGTCACCGAGTCGCCGCTTCCAGGGGAAGTGTAGGTTTCTTCCTTTTGTTTGAGATAGATTGTGTCGCTATGTTCGGTGGTCGAGCTCAGGTTTGGTTCGAACGTATAGCTATGTTTTTCGGTCGGGTTGTAGAGACACACCTTCTCCTTGCCAAACGGCTGGGAGGGATGTTCTAGATGCCCCTGCGTCGTGGTTTCCTGGGCGTGTTCGAGGTTGGCGGCCGAGGCGTTGACGGGAATCGAGGCTTTAGCACATGCCGTATTGGTGATCTTTACTTTATAGGCTGTGGTCGCGAGCGCTCCCTGACTGGAGCTAGTGCCTGTGTATACGTTGAGCAGCAGGTATGTCATCGGAACCTTGACTTCGGTCGTTTTGCCCGGTAGCACGATAGCTTTGCCGTCTTCGACGGCGCTGTCAATGGTATTCGCGTTGTTTTCCTTGCAATCGCCAGCGAACACCAGCCATTCCCTTTTGGTGGTTGAAAGATATGGGAATGGAAAGAGGTCACCGGTAGCGTAGCCTGTGCCCATCGGAGTGGTGGCGGATTCCGAATAGTATGGTTCGGTGGTTACCGTCTTGTACTTATGTTCACCCCCGGCTTCGTATTCGAACCTCGAGGCTCCAACCGTGAATTCGGTGGCGGCGTTGGTGACTTCTTCGTAAGCGGCGACGAACGTGCTACCACTTACACTGGCTTTGTTGTACGTGAATTTCGCGGTGATCGCGCCACCTCGGTTGAGCACAACCGGATCGTGCGTCGTGATGTTGGGCGCAATCGTCACTTCTTTGACCGGGACTTTGAGCGCGCCGCTGGTCGTGACGTAGCCGGGAAGTTCCTTGATTTCGACTTTGGCGGAGGTGCTGGGGATGCCGCCGAACACCACGCAACCGGCCGTACCTGTCGTCCCTTCGAGGGTGGTGGGTTTGGTGGCTTTGGTGCCTGTATATTCGGCCACTGGGGTGACGCCCGAAAGCGCCTCTTCGGGGCTTTCCCCGGTGGTCGCGTCCACCTCGAGGGCCGATCCGTCGGGCGGCGTGATGATGCTCGACTCGGTTACGGGTTCGCGCACACGCCCTGTCTGGGAGATCTGAGGCCAGGTCACCCTGGATGTGACCCGCAGGTAGTCGCCGTCGTTCTTGGAGCTCGATTCGCTGGCGGCCGTAGCCAGGCAGTCCGATCCAGGTCTGGATTCGTTGACGTAGTTTGCTTCCTGGGTGATGGTGTAGGTGTTGTTGTTGATCGAGGCGGTATAGACGTGGCTGTGGTTTTCGGTTCCCTCGAGATCGTCGAGAGTGCTCGCGGGATCGCTTCGCAGCTGCTCCTGAGACTGGGCGGCGAGCAGGGCGGCCTCGGCATGGAAGCGCTCGTCGACCGAGGAGCGGTCGATGTCCTGGAAGCCGGTCAGCGTGCCGACGGCGATCAGTGCGACGAACAGAGTTGTGATCACTACTTCGATGAGCGTCAGCCCATCGTCGTCTCGAGCGACGCTCCGAAAGAATGTGCGAAATGTTACAAGGGTATCCATGTGGTATCTGGACACCTTTTCGACCGGAGACCCAACTTGCTTGAGTCATGGATCGCAGGGTCGAATACGCGCGCGGAGTGCAACGGTTGCGCGGCGCCGCCGCGGCGGCGGCGCTACTGGTTCAACGCGAGCACTTCGAGCAGAGTGTCCCAGTAGCCCTGGCCACGCACGAATTCCAGTTCTTCAAACTGGCGAGCGGCATGTTCTACGCGCGCGAAGAGAGCATTGTCCGCGGGTTGCAGATACGGAGACAGGAGCTTTCGCGGAAGTTCCTTGATTTCGATCGCTTCCACGGTCCGATCGAACTGCCGCGTATCCGCGGGAACGGCCTTAAAGCCATCGGCAATCCACGAACGGACGTCCGCGCAGATGTTGGGCACAGGAAGTACCGCCATCGCGTGCAGGCTCCGCGCATAGGCATGCGCGGAGCGGGTAACCGCGGGATTGCTCCATGTAAGCGGATCGACGGTTTTGAGGAACCGCTGGATGACGGTTGCGTCCGCGCGATAGGAGGTCACCCAAAGCGCTCCGGCGACCTCGTAGCTCAGCTCCTGCTCTTCTTGGCTCTGTGGGGAGCCGGCGGCCACGCCGGCGCATTCCGACTGAACGCTCTGGTCGAGCCGGTGTATGTCCGCTTCAACGAAGGACCACTTGCGTACCACCGCGTGCAGCGCGGTATAGGCGGCGAGCAGATAGGCGCGGGTGGATGTCGCATCCCGCCGTGTCTCTGTCGCACCCACGGCCGGTGCAGCGCCCAGCGCGAGCGCCGTCAAAGCTATCGCAAGGCATCTCAGCATCCCCATCCAAGGCTATCCTAGAAGGCGAGCCCACGGTGCGGATAGCGCATTTCGCTCTGGCAGACAGGCGTGTAAAGTCTCGTGGGCGCTCAGCGTGAAGCAGAATCACCTGCAAATCAGGCGTTTCTGGGGGACTGGTGTAACGGTAACATGGGGGTCTCCAAAACCCTTGCTCGAGGTTCGATTCCTCGGTCCCCCGTTGTGGATTCCTTGGCTGAACGCCTCAAAAACGCTGGTTTTGCTGGGTTTTGGGCGGAGGGCGAAAACGCACTGAGACGCGCTGAAACGCATTGAGCCGTGCGAAAAGTGCAACCAAAAGTGCAACCAGATGGCGGAGCGCTGGTTGGGTCTCATGTCGGCCTCGGGCCGGTCTCGTGAGTTCGGAGGATCTGGAGAGCCTGGAGGAGACGCTTGCGATCGTGTCCAACCCGGCTCTTGCGCACGGTCCTTGAGGACAGCGGGACAGCGACAAGCAGGCGAGCGCGTCTACGCACCCGCCCGACATCCCCGCCACGGGCGACCAGTGCTGGCGCGCCGTGGATCGCACCCGACCACGATCCCGTCTGGCATCAGAACACATGGGGTGCGATCGTCGCGCTACACGAGCGCTATCCGCGAGCGCTCGCGAAACTCGAACACGACTGGTACGAGCACCCCGAACGCGTAGAGACCCTCGCCGCGCTCGCGACTTGGCGCGCGAACATCGACAGCTCAGCCGAAGACCCCCGCGAGGAGCTCGCGTTCCACAACGCGCTACAGCAACTCGCGTGCCTCCTCGACCAGACGCCAGGACTCGGACGCCCCTTCAAGGCCGGGACAACGATGCCGGTCGAGTGGGTCAAGCCCGGGTCTGCGTGAGCGGGATGCTCGTTGAGCAATCCGTAAAATATCTGCCCTGATGAGCGGGGGTTATCGTGAGCGTTGGATTGGCAGCGTCTGGCATGCTCGGGTCTGAATGCGTGTAGGGGGATGGCTTAGAAGCGGGAGGCGAATCGCCGGCCTGTGTGCGGTTGCTGTTCTTGGCACCGCGGCGATAGCTGCGTCAGGAGCGTTCTCGTCTCCGGCATCGATGACGGAAAAGGCGATTGTCGCGGCGGCGCGTGCACCCCTGGTGGACTACTTCGACAAAGACGCTGGCGCCTTGTGTTCGGACTTCACGCAGTCGGCGGCGGCGAGTTTGGCGAGAGGCCAGCTGGGCGGCAAAAACTGCCAAAAGCGCGTCAGCCGAGCATTTGCTCAGGGCGAGGTACTCGGAGCGGCGAAATCGAGGAGTCTGCTGGCAGCAACCAAAGCCACCCATGTCACCTGGCATGGCGACAACGCTCGTGTGGTGTTCACGTTTATCGAAGGGCAACGCGCCGGGAAATTCACGCTCGAACTTCTCCGGCAGGACGGACGGTGGCGAGTGGCGACACGTCCGCTGCTGGAACTCATCGCCTGTGACATTCGGCTCTACGAGGGCACCTGTCCAAACAAAACCCCCGTTGTCGTGCTTGCGTTCATGACCGAAATGACGGCTGCTCCGTTTATCCCGCCGGCTATCAAGCACGTTGGCGGTCGGCTGCTCCAAGAATACAAGGCCGGTGCGACCGTAATGGCTCAGTCGGGCTGCCTCGCATGTCATCGCATCGGCGAGGATGGGAATCGAGGGCCGGGCCAGAACCTGACTCATATCGGCGCGCGACTGGACGAAGAGCAGATCGAGCGGGCGATCCGCGACCCGTCTGCGCCGATGCCGTCCTTCAAGAACCTGCCCACGGCAAAGTTCCACGCGCTCGTGAGATTCCTGCAGCTTCTCCGCTAGCAGCGCCGCAACGTTTCACCGCCAGTCTCGACCAGGGAGTGACGGCAGCAGGGCGGGCCAGCAAAAGCTAGGCCGGGATCGGATAGACGTCCACTCGAATCCAAAGTTTTTGGCCGGTTTCCCATTTTCGCGGTCAGTTGGTATATGCGAAGTCTCGATCGACCAGCGAAACGACAGGACCGGAACGTTCCAGTCCTCGCGCTGAGCAAGCAAGAGGCGGCGAAGGCCTTGGGTGTGTCTGTCAACTTCTTCGACCAGGAGATCGCGCACGAGCTAAAGATGGTGCGCCGGGGCCGACGTCGCTCGTGCCTGTTGCCGAGATCGAGCGGTGGTTGGAGCGCGAGGCAGATTACGCAGGATCGTCCTAATTCATGGGTACAGTTGTCAGCATGTCGTCCGAACAGAAGCTACCCCGAGGCATTACGCGCCGCAGCGACGGCAAGCTGCTCGCCCAGGTTTGGTCCAAGAGGGAGCGTAAGCGCATCGGGAAGGTCTTTGGCGCCCGCGAACTCGCGGCGGCAAAGATGTGGCGCCGGGATACGCAGACGGCGCTCGACCGGCGCGAGATCGTAGCGGGTCACAGTCCGACACTGCGCGAGGCTTCGCGCATGTTTCTCGACGGCGTCACGGACGGCACGATCCGCACCCGCAGCCGTCAGCGCTACAAGCCTTCGACGATCGCTCGCTACCGTCGTGCCCTGGAGCGGCATCTGCTCCCGCAGCTCGGAAGTGTCGAGCTCAACGACATCCGCACCGGCCAGCTCGAGCAGCTGGTTGGCAAGCTTCAAGCGCAGGGTCTGGCCGCGAACAGCGTGCGCAACGCGTTCATGCCGCTGCAGGCGATCTATCGCTGGGCGCTTCGTCGTGAACTGGCCAGGATGGACCCGACGAATGGGGTGGAGCTGCCTCTGAATCGCGGACGGCGCGACAGGTTTGTGCCAGGCGAGGAGATTGAGCGACGTCTTGCCGCGCTGCCAGCTAACGACCGTCCACTATGGGCGTCGGCGTTCTACGCCGGGCTTCGATACGGCGAGTTGATGGCGCTGCGCTGGTCGGACGTGGATATTGCTTCGGGCGTAATCCACGTTCAGCTCTCCCATGATCCCCAAGCGCACATCACCGGCACGCCAAAGAGCGCTGCCGGTGTCCGCAAGGTCCCGATCCCCGGCCCGTTGCGCGACCACCTCATGCAGCATCGGATGCGCCGAGACCCACAACAGCCGCTCGTATTCAGCCGCTGGAGCCTCGGCGGTCGCAAGCGAGGCCCGGACGGTCCATTCAACGCAAGCGCGATCTATCAGCGCGCACGCCGCTATTGGGAGCCGCAAGGCATCGGCTCCGTCTCCCTGCATGACTGTCGCCACACCTACGCGAGCCTGATGATCGCCGCCGGTGAGAACGCAAAGGCTCTGCAGACGTATCTTGGCCATTCCTCCATCACGACCACCTACGACCGCTACGGACACCTGATGCCAGGAGCCGAGCGCGAGAGCGCCGATCGTTTGAGCGCGTATCTGGACACGCAAGACGTACACCCCATGCCCTCGGCGGTGTCGATATGACGATTGGCGACGCTAGACTTCGATCAATGGAGGCGATTCACACCGATTTCACGGGCTACGAGGGCCAGTACGTGGCTATCGACTGGCGCACTGGGGAGATCGTGTTGGCCGACGAGGATCCCCGCGTGGTGCTTGAGCAGGCGAAGGGCCGCAACCATGTCGTTGTGCATGGGCGGGTTCCCTACGCGGATGAGCCTCTCTACGTCGGCCTTGGCTGACGAGCAACCACTTCCCTGGCTCTACGCCTACCGGGAGGACGCACAGTCCACTCGGCTCGGCGGGCCGGTGCTTCGACCGTTCGTGCCGGTATCGGTTGCATACGGGGAGCAGACCACGGGTCAGCTGGTCGGCTTGGTCGACACCGGAGCCGACGCGATTCTCGCGAGCGATCTGCTTACCGAGCAACTTGGGATCGACCTTGACGAGAACGAGGGGGAGACCTCACATGCTGTCGGAGGCAGGGTCGTCACGGCCCGCTACAAGACCGTCAACTTGCGTTTGCACTCGAATGACGCCGAGACAGGCGATTATCGCGAATGGCAGGCACAGGTCGGATTCATCGAGGGCTGGCATAGCGATGGCCTGGTGTTGCTCGGCAGCGTCGGATTCCTCGACCGCTTCACGGTCACCGCCAGCCGGTTTGCCCAGGCGATCGCGGTCGAGCCGCGCGACGCTTTCGACGAGCGCTTTGGCGCGGTACTCAGCGCCTAATCACCTGCCAGCTTTACCGCGGTGGTTCACTACCGCTCTTCAATCTTGGTTCCGATGTCGTCGAGAACGAACGAGAGCGAGTAGCCGCTGTACTTCGGGTCCTTTCGATCCTCGAATGGCACAAGTGTCGTCTCTAGCTCGTGGTAGTCCTCGGGTACACATGAGAATCCTGGATATCCGGGGCGCTGATCGTAGTTCGCGATCAAGATGGTGCCAGCCGGCAGCGTTGCGATGTGCCCGCCGGTGAACGGGGCGAACCAGTGCGTGGAAATCTGAATCTCCACATCACAGGGAACAACGAACCGATCTCCCTTCTTTACAGGCCGATCCAGCCTGTCGCTGTCGCTAAAGCGCTGCCAGTCAGCGCGCTGTCGGCTGCCAGCTCGCCATATGCCGGGCTGCAGCTCAACGGGCACGTGCTCGGTGAACTTGTTCGACTGTTGAGCGTCGAGGCCTTCGCACTCGGCGATCGCTTCCTCACGGGACATGGGTGCCGGCTGTCGGGAGTGCTCGGCTTTCGGCGCATTTGGCTTTTGGCGGGATCCGTCGTTCATGTCAGGATGAATCCTATGGTCCTTTCCAGCGACAGAGTTCGACGAATGGTGCCGCGCACTTGTTACTCGGGGCGATATCTCTTCATGACTGAGGACCACCGAGTGGAGAGCAATCCAACCCGAGCTACAACCCGATCAGTCGACAAGAAGTGCAACCAAAAGTGCAACCAAAAACACGAAAATCGCATGCCTAAAGGCCAAACGACCCCATATCACTGGGTCTCCAAAACCCTTGCTCGAGGTTCGATTCCTCGGTCCCCCGTTGTGGATTCTGGGCTGAACGCCTCAAAAACGCTGGTTTTGCGGGGTTTGCGGCGGAGGGCCGGAAACCAACCGAGACGCGTGGATTCGGCCGGTCGGCGTGCCAGCATTCGAGACGTGCATGCTGCGTTGGATCGGTTAGGAGTAGAGGTCGGGGCGACCGAGCCGCTGGCGGCGTCGAGCGAGGGCGGATGACGGCGACGTTGGCACAGTCCTCGAGGAAAGTGAGGCGGCGATGAGCAGGCGGGCGCGATTCTTGACCAGACGCTGGGGCTCAGACGACCATTCAAGGCCGGGACGACCATGCCGGTTGAGTGGAATGGCACGGAGTCGAGGGCGTAAGCGATGCGTCTGAATCACGTCACGCTCGCGGTGGGAGATGTCGAGTCATCGGCACGCTTCTATACGCGCTTGGGACTCACGCAGATCGTCGCCGACTACCCACACTATGCGCGCTTGCTCGCTCCTCAGGGCGACACGACGCTGTCGCTGCACCCAGCGACAGATCAAGCATCAGGGTCCAACGCGAGTATTCACTTCGAGGTTGACGATGTGGACTGCGCGGTGGAGCGACTGAAGGGTGCAGGGTTTAGTTTCGTGTGCGATCCGGTCGATCAGCCCTACCTGTGGCGAGAGGCGATTCTTCTCGACCCCGATGGACACCGGGTGTTTATCTATCGCGCTGGCAAGAACCGTCTTGATCCGCCTTGGCGTCTGCCGTCAGACGCTGACAGGACTGGCGAGACGACGACACATCATGCGACTGTCACGTGGAAGGGAGACAAGCGGGATCTACGCGCACACGAAATCTGCCTGGCAGATCAGACACTCGCCGGGTCGTGCGCGTCTGAGTGGGGTGGCGATCCCGAGAAGGCCGACCCGGAGGAGTTGTTCGTTGCCTCGCTATCGGCGTGTCACATGTTGTGGTTCCTGGATTTCGCTCGTCACGACCGTCTACGAGTCATCTCATACGAGGACAGGCCCGAAGGAACGATGGACACTCACAAGTTCGTGACTATCACACTCCGTCCACGCGCAATGTTTGACACCGACACGCCCACTGAGGTGATCAAGGGTCTTCACGAGCGTGCGCACGAGGCTTGCTTTATCGCGAACTCCGTCAACTGCCCCGTGAAAGTGGAAGTCGCGTAAGACCGCTCTGGTTCATGGCGCAGGCAGCGCCAGCAACTGCTCGGCATAGCCCACGGCGAGAAGACGCTCGTCGGTGATCCCAAACGCTGCGCGCAACTCCACGATGAGATCGTGCTCGTGCGCGAGGTCTGAGTCAGGTGGCGCGACCGCCTCAAACTCGATGAACTCTCCGAGCTCCTCCACCCGGTCGAGATGGATACGCACATCGCGCCACAGACACAAGCGACGGTGCTTGGTGACCACGACGCGTATGCCGATCGCGTCAGCAAGCGCTGCGCTGAGAACGGCGCCGTCGTCGACCTCGACAATCCGATATCGACTCTCGCGCTGTTGGGGTTCGTTGGCGCGCTGGAACTGGATCAGGTGTGGACGGCCGGGTCGCTCCTCGCGGAGCTTGAGCCCACCGTTGGCGACCTGAAAATGGGTGTCGCGCTGCCAAATCTCGCCGCGGTCCTCCGCCCCAAGGGCGCGGCATACCTCCAGTGAGCGCACAGGATCGGGGTCGTGCGCCTTCAGCTCAATATTTCGTCTCGGCTGCTCCATGCGCCCAGATTCTGAACGGCGCAGCGGCGCACTCAGCATCTGTAGATCGCTGTGCTCAACTCGGACAGATGTCCACCCGCAGCAAAGTGCGTGGCCGGTTTGCCGGGTTCGCGGTCAAAAGGCGGATCGCGGTGGCCCCGGTGTCGAGTAGACAGGCGTGGAGAGCGATATCGAGGCCTTCGACAACAAGATCAACGATTGGTCGCGCGCGGACGGTCGTCCTTCCGGCGTCTGGTATCTCCCTGGGTTCTCCCATTGGAACGCGAGGACTCCAACCCGGACCCCGTAACTCACGCGGTGCCGAGTCTGGGCGTCCCCCGATGCAGCGCGTCTCTCGCTGTCGCTTTGGGTGTAAGGAAGCGTCCGGGCCGAGGCTCGCGAGACACCTGGCATGGACGGTGGGTGTCGCTCAAAGTTATTGAGGCGATGGGTTGACACCAGCGGCGGTGACGGTGCTGCTGGTAGAGATCGGGGTTTGCGGGCCTGATCGAGTGTCGGTGCAGCCTGGTGCCGTTTTAGGCCGTCTGGGCGGCCAGGTGGTGTTTGTGGAGCTTCATTAGGTTGTGAGTCGCGGTGATCAGCCGCCATTCCGAGCGTGCGGCGGATCTGCCTCGCCGCTGGAACTGGTTGATGCGCCGGTTGTGCTTGGTTTGAGCGAACACGGGCTCGACCATCGCCTTGCGTTTTCGGTAAAGGCCGCCGCCGTAGTCACCAGCCAGTACGGTGCGCATGAAGGCGTAGCGCCCGCCATCCCAGCCGCGGCGGGGTGTGTCGCGCTTGCCGGCATCGGGCGGGATCAAGACCTGGGTGCCCATATTCACGACCTGGTCCATCTGCTCTTCATGCCAGTAACCGGTGTCCGCGACCGCGACCCCGGGCGTCTCGCTAACACCGATCTGCGCTAGCTCGCGGCGGGTGGCGTTGACCATCGGCTCGAGCTGACCGAAGTCTGGTGAAGTGAGCGTAACCTCGGCAGCCAGGACGATCTGATGCTCGTTCACGGCGGCCTGAACGTTGTAACCCTGGGTGTAGCTGCGCGGCGTCTTCACATTGCGTGAATCGAGATCGGTGACGTTTATCTTCCCTGGCGGCACCTCTGGTGCAACATATGGGTTTGGGCGCGCCCCGAACCGTCGGCCGTCCTTCGTCACCGCAGTCGCGCGATGGTGCTCATAAGCGTCGTTAGCTTCGCGCTCGACCCGCAGGTTCTCCTGAAGGCGCTGCTCTGCTTGCAGCAGTCTCTCGGCTCGCGAGCGTGGAATCGGCTGAGCCGCTAGCCGCCGGTGCTCCTCAAGCTGGTGGCGTGCCTCGCGCACCCACCCCTTACGGCCCTGAACGCGTGCGACGATCACCTCGGGATCAAGCACGAGCTCCACACCCCGCGATTGCTTCACCTTCGCGTCTTGCCTGTCTGCACGCTCGCGCGCGAGCTTCTCCTTGGCTTCGCGCAGCGCAGCACGTCGCCCCTCACGAGTTCGCAAATGCTCAGGCAGCTCATCGCCGCGCTCCTGCCCGTAGAGCTCGTCCTCGGCGGCATCCATGTCGCCGGCCTCCTTCAGGATCTCGCGGGCGAGCTGCTCGTAGTCGAAGTTTGAGTGATGCGACGCGTTCGCATGAACCTTCGTACCGTCGATCGCGATCACCCCGACCTTCACGAGCCCCGCCTCCCGACAGAGTCCCAGCACCTCGCTGAACAACTCGGCCAAGGCTTCCTCGTGGCGCACGCGAAACCGCGCGATCGTCGCGTGGTCCGGCGTCTGCTGAGCCGCGATCACCCGGTAGGCAACATCCTCCACACACCGACGCTCAATCCCCCTCGAGGACCGTTCACCCCGCGCGTAGGCGTAGAGCAACAGGGCCACCATCATCTGAGGCTCAAACGCCGCGCGACCCCAGCCATCCTGACGGTAAGACCCATAGAACGCCGAAAGATCCATCTCCTCGACCGACGCCAACACAAACCACGCCAAATGACCCTCCGGCAGCCAATCCCGCGGGTCCGGCGGCAACAAGAACACCTGCTCACGATCACACTCAAGAAAGTTCTGGGGCATACCCAGAAGTGTCTTAACCACCCCGGACAGACCCGAGGTTTACGCGACACCCACGACGAAGACCAGGTTTGAGGCGCGGCGAGGCGAGTGCTTCCGCATCGCCCGGCGCAAGCGAGCGCGTGCCGATCTTCGGCCGGCGCGCCCGGACGTCGTCCGTTGCACGAGTGTCGGAGCGCTCGATTGATGCGCTCGATTTTTGCTGCTAAGGCGCGACGGCGGTGCTCTTTGGGTCGACCAGGATCTTCGCGTGGGTCTCGGGATCTCCGAGCGCCTCGAAGGCCTCCTCGACGCCGTCGAGTCCCACGGCGCCGGTGAGGAGAGGACCGGGGTTCACCTTTCCCTCGGCGAGCATGTGAAGCGTGTCGCGGAACTCGAGGGGGGTGTAACCGAGGACGAAGCGCAGCTCGATTTCCTTGTTGATCGCCATTGCCGGCCTGATCTTGTCCGTACCCATACACACGCCGACGACGACCACGCGGGAGAACAGAGGCGCACTCGCGATCACCTGGTCGAGCACCCCAGGCACGCCCACGCATTCAAAGATCACGGGGCTCTTGGGCTTGGCCAGGCCGAGCGCTTCGGCCGCGCGCCAGGTGTGATGCCAGGGAATCGGCAGCCGCTGCATCTTGCCCATACCGTCAACGGCGAGGTCGAGGGCGGCGGGAACCGCGGTGAGGTGCCCGTGCTTCTCGGCTGAGGCGTGGGGCGATTCGTGTGCTGGGTCGACGACGACGTCAGCGCCACATGCCCTCGCCAACGCGCGACGCCCCGCGGAGAAGTCGCTCGCGATGACGGTGCGCACACCGTGTGCCTTGAGCATGCAGATCACCGACAGGCCGATCGGCCCGCAACCGATGACGACCGCGACGGTGCGCTTCTTCACCTCACCTCGGCGCACAGCGTGCCAGCCGACAGCCATCGGCTCGGTCAGCACGGCGACTCCGGGCGCGAGGCCATTGGGCACGGGAACGGTAAGAGACTCCTGCACGAGCATCTGCTCCGCATAGGCGCCGGGAGCCGCCACCGACAGACCGGTGGCGTGGACGTTCTTCCCGACACGCAGCAGAGGCAACGAGACCACTGTCGTCCCCGTCGGCGCCGACCGCCGGCAGGAGGGGCCGTGTTCGACGATCTCACCGCAGAACTCGTGCCCCATCACGACGTCCTGATCGGAGCGCATGAAGTCCGCATAGCCGGTCTCCAGAGCCACTTCTGCCATCTCGTTGCAGTGATGGCGAGCATGGAGGTCTGATCCGCAGATGCCACAGCGAAGGACATCGATCAATACCTGCCCCTCCTCAGGAGTCGGCGTCGGCAGATCGATGACCGTCAACTGGCCTTCTTTACAGTTCACGGCCTTCATCTGGCACCCGCGACGATCGATCCGGCGAGCACTCGCAAGAGCTCTACCCAGCCCGACCCGGGAAGGTCGGGCTCGACGGCACGCTGCACCCCGGTGCCGAGTCCGAGCGCGAGGATGATGGTGCTCAGCGCCTCGGGGTCGATCGGGAAGTCCTCGCCGAGCCGCGCAGCGATCACTTCGGCCCAGCCCGCGCGAAGGCGCGCGTGGCGAGCGGCGGTGGCGGCCTTGTAGGTGTCGTCGTGAGCACTGAATGCCGCGAGCTCTATCTCAAAGCGCGTCCACCGCGGTTCGCCGATGGTGTCCTGCGCCCACTCAGCGAGCACGTCAAACCACTCATCGAGGCTGTCGGTCTCCTCGAGTGAATGTCTGAGATCGCGCGCCATACGCTCGTACAGCTCATCGATCACGGCGATCCCCATCGCGGTCTTGCTGGGGAAGTTGGAGTAGACCGCGCCGCGGGTGAACCCCGCGTCCTCGCCGATCTGCTCGAGGGAGGTGACCTGGAAGCCATCGCGCAGAAACAGGCGGGTGGCCGCGTCGACGATCAGCGCTCGGGTTCGCGCCTGGGACTCTGCACGCGTTAAACGTGTCATCGTGCGAACGCGTAGTCGTCGAGGTCGAAGCGGGCGCTGCGCCAGGCCGCCTCGAGCGAGAGGCTTGCCCGGAACGGCGCGTCGCCGTGCTTGTCGAAGTAGTAGCTGTTCGCGTTCGAGCAGGCGCCCCGAAAGAAGACCTGGTTGTGGCGGCGCCCGAGCATCGACTCGAAGTAGCGACGGTTGGCCTCGGGTGTGATCTCCACGCGCGTGGCGCCTTCGCTGCGCGCCCGCTTCAGGCAGCGCACGATGTGGCGCATCTGGGTCTCGATCAGACCGAAGTAGGACTGGCCGTTGAACCCGTAGGGACCGAGGATCGAGAACGAGTTCGGAAAGCCGGGGACGCTTACGCCCTCATAGGCCTGCAACCGGTTGGCATCCCACCACTCCTCGAGGTCAACACCACCCGCTCCCAGCATCTCGAATGCCGGCAGGTTCCCCGAGTCGAACACCTTGAACCCGGTTGCAAGGACGAGCACGTCGAGAGGATGCTCGACCCCGTCGCTCATACGAACGCCCGTCTCGGTGATCGCCTCAATGGAGGTGGTTTCGAGCAGCACGTTCTCCCGGTTGAAGACGGGGATGTACTCATTGGAGAAGCTCGGGCGCTTACACCCGAGGGAGTACTTAGGCGTGAGCTTCTCGCGCACGACGGGATCCTTGACCTCGCGGAGCATTTTGCGAGCGGTGGCTTCGCCGCGGGCGGTGAGGCTCGGGAACTGGCCGGCGAAGTGGGCGGCGAGCACGAAGGTGAGCTCCACGAAGGCCTGACTGGCCCAGCGTGTGGCGAGCTCGGCGCCGGGAACCGAGCGCAGCGCCCGGCGCACGCGTGGGCTCATCGGCGCGTCGAGCTTGGGTAGGCACCAAATGGGAGTACGTTGGAAGACGGTGACCTGCTCGACTTCAGGGGCGATCGCGGGAATGAGCTGGATCGCCGAGGCACCCGTGCCGATCACCCCGACGCGCTTGCCGCGCAGGTCGACCGAGTGATCCCAACGCGCCGTGTGCATGGTCGTGCCGGCGAAGGAGTCGAGGCCCTCGATCTCGGGCGGTTTGGGCTGGCTGAACACGCCTGTCGCGCCGACCACGTATCGCGCGGTGATCTGCTCGTCGTTCGCGGTCTGGATGCGCCACGCGTGGGCGTCCTCGTCGAACCTCGCCCCTACCACCTTGGTGTTCAGCTGGATGCGATCGCGCACCCCGTACTTGTCCACGCAATGCTCCGCGTAGGCCTTGAGCTCCGTTCCCGGCGCGTACACGCGCGACCAGTCGCTGCGCTTCTCGAAGGAGAACTGGTAGCTGAAGGACGGGATGTCGACCGCTATCCCCGGGTAGGTATTCCAATGCCAGGCGCCCCCGACACCGTCCCCGGCCTCGAGCACGACGAAGTCGCGGAAGCCGGCCTGGTCGAGCTTGATCGCCGCCCCGATGCCCGAGAAGCCGGCACCGATCACGACGACCTCGTGGTCCATTGCGATATCCGAAGTATCCATACGCTCAAGGTATCGAGAACGCTCGCCGAGTGCGGGCAGCGCTCGCACCCTCTTGCGGCCGGGTGTGTGGCTATCGGCTGCCTAGCGGGCGACGTGATATCTGACGTGGGTCACTGCCGGTGAGGCGATCACGTTGATGGGCTCGAGGGTAGGATCGCCGACGTTCTCGAGCAGCCGCTCCCCCGCTCCAAGGATGATCGGGACGATGTGGAGATAGAGCTCATCCAGCATCCCGGCGGCGAGGCATTGCTGCACGGTGCTCGCGCCGCCAGCGACCGAGACGACCCTGTCGCCGGCCGCCGCGTGCGCTTGCTCGAGGGCGGACTCGATCCCATCGTCTACGAAGTTGAAGATAGTGCCGCCCTCCATCGAAAGCGGCTCGCGGGGGTGGTGTGTGAGCACGAAGACGGGCGCATGATAAGGAGGGTCATCGCCCCACCAGCCCGTCCACGTCTCATCCCATGGCCCGTCACCGCCACCAAACATCTTTCGGCCCATGATGTAGGCACCGACACCCTTGAGGACTTCGTCAACGACCTCCGAGTCCGCGTTCCGCTCGCCCCCGTCCAATCCGTGCTGCTTTCGCCAGCTGTCGGTCGCAAACGCCCACTGGTGCAGGCGCAGCCCGCCCTCTCCGATCGGATTGCTGGGGCTCTGGTTGGGCCCGGCGACGAAACCATCGAGCGACATCGCGATATGGCAGGTGACTGTACTCATGGCTTCTCAGACCTCCGTCAGTGGGATGAATCATCGCACGCGAGTAGCCGCTCGAGCAGCGATCACGGTTGCGCCGCGAAGACGTGGGCGACGGCTCCGCGGCTGAAGGCGGTGGTGCTCACGGGCTCGATAGTCAGCGGCATGGTGAAGAGCCGCTCGCCCGCGCCCAGGATGACCGGGTGGACGACGAGACGGTACTCGTCGATCAAGCCAGTCTCGACCAGCGACCGCGCGAACCGCACACCGCCCTGGGCGAGCAGGTACCCGTCCGGGCGCTCCTGCTTGAGGCGCGTGACGGCAGTGGCCAGGTCGCCGCGGGCGATTATCGCGGGGCCCCACTCGGCGGAGGCGAGCGACTCGGAGAACACGACCTTGGGGATCTCGTTCATCGGCTGGGCGAACGGCCCTGCGGCTCCCGGCCAGAAATCAGCCCACATCGCATAGGTCGCCGCACCGATGAGGTGCGTCCCGGCGTTGCCCACGGTGTCGAGGACCCACTCGGCGCCGTCGGGAGAGCGTCCCGCGGCGACCCAGTCGCTGCTCCCGTCGGCCGATGCGACGTAACCGTCGAGCGAGACGGACATCTTCAGAACTAGCGAGGCCATGCACTGCTCCTTTCCGGGCTGGATGACATGTGAGGACTGATGATCCAGGATGACTTGGGGACGTGCTCGCCGACAGCGACCAACGTCATGCCGTCGCTATCGGGATGCGCGAAAAGCAGGCGCCCCCGCGTAGCGAGCGAGACGCCTGAGTCGGACGAGAAGCATCAGTCGAACCGACGCCCGGACGCCTCGCTCCTTTCCATGCCAAGCAGCAGCCAGCAATGGCCACTCTTAAATCGGGCAACGAGCCGGACCGGCGGTCCCTTGATCGCCTCGGCGACGGCAGATATCGTGCCCATCATGCGTCCGGGACAAGCGCCGCCGCCAATGCTGGCTTGAGGGGGTAGACACGTGAAGAGGGCAAGAATGGTCAGTCGATGGCAGATGATCGCCGCCGTCGCCTGCACAATGATGGTTGGCGCGGCATCTACGGCACAGCCGTCCGTCGCGGCGACACTGCCCAAGCTGTTCACTACCTTTACCGAGCACGGGTCCAAGACGATCAACCACTTCGCCGTGCGGCCCGCGGACTCGATTGCGGACTCAGCGGACGGTGGCGAGCTGAAGTTCCACTGGACAAGCTGGACCGCCAGGCACGCTACTGGGTACGGCCGCGCATACCCCGACCATGGCAGCTGGGCTTTCACGGTCGTGGCTTCCGTGCCGGTTTCCGGCGACTTCCCCTTCCCAGTCTTTACTCGCATGAAGTTCGTCAACCACGTCCCCGACCGCGGAATGGTGCATAACACGCTCGCGCTCGCCTATCTCATCGGCGACGCGCTTGGCTGGGGCGAGCTCAGCTGGATGGAGAATCCGGAATCCGGAGCGGTTCTCGTTCGCGCACCCGCCCCCGGCGGAGACTGAACAAACCTTGAACGCTCGTCAACACCAACCCCGCTAGGACCTATTCACCCACGGACGCGTTGCACTGCTGACCTTCGCACGCGCTGCACTGTGCGCCGGGCTCGCCGCGGCCTGATACCACTGCGACCTGCGGGAACGGCGCGAGAACCCGGCTTGACCATCGCCGCGTCAAGCCGGCAGCAGGACCGTCCTGGACCTCGGTGGTCCGCCGCTCGCAAGATCAGCGACTCGGCGCTCCCGACGGTGACCCACGAGCGTTGCTCTGTCGGCGAGTGCTGGCTGACGGCCGCTCGCAATAGCGCTTAGGGTCGTAATACGCATCGAGCGACTCGCACCTACGAGCAGATACCTGTCCTCGAAAACTCGCTCGCGTAGCGGCGGCCGCTTCTAGCTATATCGACGCGCGTGCTCCTGAGGCCTTTCTGTCCGAACATTTTCCGAACAGTACGTTGCCACGGTGTTGCCACCTACGTCATCACAAACACCGCACAATCCCCCAAAAATCTGGAATTTGCAGGTATTTCCATGCGCTCGAGTGGACTCGAACCACCACGGACCATTCGGTCCACAAGGCCCTCAACTGGATCAGGGGGGTGTAGATGGGTTCGGGGGCGTCCAGATCGTCCAGTTTGCGGGGTTTTCGGGATGCGTTGGGCGGGTCTGGAAGGGCGGATGTTCTCAAAGTGTTCTCACGGAACGGGAGGAGATCGAGCACTTCTTTGAGGCGAGCGAGGCTCCTGCGCTCTCCAGTGTGGCGTTCCTTGCCGAGGCCGAGCGAGCTTTGCCTGCAGAGCTGTAAGAGCAGGTGCGGCGGGTCTACGCACCGCCCGAGAGTGGCTCGCCGGCGCTGGTCAGTAGCGCGCAGCCGCGATCGCGAGCGCGTCCTCGATCGCGTGACCGCCGCGCATGAGCGGACGGCGAGCTATCCCAAATGAGATTTGGTGTAGGCCCACCAACATACAGGCTAAGATCCTTGCATATACAAGAAGTCCGCATCTTGGATCAGTAATCAGTATGTTCCGGTAGGTGCAGGTACAGAACGCTACGCTCCAAGCGCTCGTTCAGGGGAGAAGCAGTTTCGTGTGCCGATTTGGCAACGCCAGTATGCTTGGGGGCCACCTCAGCACAGACAACTGTGGAACGATCTCATCGAGCAATATGACTACATGCGCGCTGACGAGATTGGAGCACCTGCGGCAGGGCACTTCCTCGGAAGCTTCGTTCTCTCGCCGGTCGACCCACGCGCAGCTGGCGTCCAAACGTTCTTGGTGATTGATGGCCAACAGCGGCTGACAACGCTGATGTTGGTTATGTGCGCGTTGCGCGATTTTTGTACCGATAGTGAGCAGGCCGTGGATCGCCTCAACAAGCTTTATCTAATCAATGAGTATCAAGAGGGGGCCGGGTTCTATCGCCTTGAGCCAACGGAGGGCGATCGAGCTGCCTTTCGAGAACGGGTCAATCGTAAAGCGGACAGTGGCGCACGCGACCTCGTCAGCGACGCGTATCGCTTCTATGGAGAGCGGCTAAGCGAGCCTCGCCGTGATGGAAGTCTCATTGATGCCGGAGCTTTTGAGCGCGTCATTTCTGCACGGATGGCCATCGTGGAAATCACGACCCAGTCGGGTGACAATGCTCATCGCATCTTTCAGTCGCTAAATGGGACCGGTGTCGACCTGAATCAAGCCGATCTTCTTCGCAACTACATCTTTATGCTTCTGCCCACGCGAGCGGAGCGTGTCTACGAGGAGGTCTGGCGCCCGATGGAGGCTGCCCTGGGCGTAGGAAATCTAGCTGGGCTTGCGCGCGTCGACCTCCAGCGTCGGGGAATCGAGGTCACGCTTCAGGATGTCTATGGTGCACACCAGCGGCGCCTTGATCCGATCTCGCACGATGAGAATGAGGTTGAGACGCAGGTTCGCGATCTCTCGGTACGCGCTACTCACTACAAGCGATTGATCGATCCCGCGTCGGAGTCCGATCCTGAGCTGTCAGCTGGTCTCGGCCGACTCGCTAGGTGGGGCGCTCAAACAAGTCACCCCGTCCTGATGGTTGCCTACGATCTGCGGGAACGGGGTGACATCGACACCGCAGAGCTGCGCCGGGTAGTAGCGCTGATCGAGTCATTCGTGGTACGCCGGCAGATTGGCCGAGTTCCCACGAACTCACTCAGTCGCCTCTTCATGCAACTAACTGAGCGTCTGCCGAGTGGGGAGGGATTTGCTGATGCGCTCCACCGCGAGCTTTCGCGTGAGCGACTCTACTGGCCTGACGACGAGTGGGTTCGAAAGGCGGTCCGGACTCAACCGTTTTTCCACATTGGTCGTCCACACCAGCGAAAGATGATTCTGGAGCGACTTGAGGCATCGTTCGACCATCCAGAGAAGATCGGCTTTGACGAGTCGGTGTTGCAGGTCGAGCACATCATGCCGCAAAAGCTATCGTCGGAGTGGCGCCAGCAGCTTCTCAGGCTTGGCCAGGATCCCGATACTGTTCATTCTCAACTGTTGCACACCCTCGGTAATCTGACACTGACTGCGTTTAACGGCACACTGAGCAATAATCCGTTTGAGCGTAAGAAGGAGATCTATGGCGAGAGTCACCTTGAGCTCAATCGGGCGCTACTCGACAGCGAGACGTGGGGGGAAGACGATATATTGGGTCGGGCAGAAAGGCTCGCTGATCAGATAACAGAGATATGGGTTGCTCCTCTATCGGACATCCCAGACGCGTCAGTGAGCGGGTTCAATTGGGGACGTGTGGAGGATGCCATTGCGAATATCCCGGTTGGCAAGTGGACGAGCTATGGGGACCTTGCGGAGATTGGTGGCACTGCGGCACAGGCAGTCGGGAACTTCATTGCGGGGGATCCCGACCGATCAAACGGTTACCGTGTTCTTTCGGCAGACGGGAGTGTGAGCACCTCGTTTCGGTGGGCTAACCCGGACGATACGAGGGATGTGCTGGAGGTTCTCGCCGCAGAGGGTGTGCGCATCGAGGACGGACATGCTTGTCGAGAGGATCGGATCACCGGCGAGGAGTTGGCGAGCTTGGTTGGCGAGGAAGACGAAGACGAATCCCTGCTCGGGATCGTCGCTGAGACGGCGTAGGCGTTCCGCGAAACTCGGTAGGCCCATACGGTCTCCTCGCGGTCTGCGAGGTAGAGGGCATCCACGATGGCGCCCCTTGCCATAGGGTTGTCCGTCGACGGGCCGCGTTTGAGCTGTGGTGGTTACTTGTGGTCTGGGTCGTCATATGGCCCGAGGAAGCGCTCGCCGTTGAAGTGAATGAGGTGGGTAGGATTGTCAGCGCACCAGACCTCGGTCTCCCAAGCAATGTCGGCGAGGTACTTGCGCAGCTCGACTCGTGAGGTGAAACATGAGACGTAGACCAAGCCGGAGAGGCTCGCGGCAAAGAGCGCCTTTAGCTCCGCATGGCGCTTGCCGTCAACCGGGCCATGTGAGCTAGCGGCCTCAATGAGGACGAGCCAGTCGCGATTGGGGAGAGAAACCACAAGATCCGGGAGCTTGCCGTGCTTGTCGAGGACAAGTCCGTCTCGAGCAAAGCCTTCGATGTCGTAAATCGGATCGTTCTTGCCGGCGTCGCCGACGTAGAGCACACGTCCCCCAGGCGTCCAGCGCGGACAGAATTGCTCGAGAATGTCACGGATCAGGACGTTCTGACCCCCCGGCGTTAGCTTGATCTCCGCTCCATCGGGCAGCGTGACGGGGATCATGGCCTGCTCGCGAACGGCGGCATAGGCTGCCTGCTGTCCCGGGCGACGCTCAAGATAGCCTGGGAGGTTCTTCTCCCACTGCGACGTGCCGAATTGCCGTAGGAGAGCGAAGGCACCATCGTCAATCTGGTACACGTTCTTGCCGCTGTTGACTGGTCGTGTTGGATCGTCCGGATTGAGCACTACCAGCGCGGCGTCGACGAATTGGTGGAGGGTCTGGCGGCGCACGGTCTCACGCGAGTTGGGCGCGTAGTGCTTGTCGAAGTGTTTGTCCATCCAATCCATGAGCGGTGTGACGCCGTGCAAGTCGTGGGTCGCGTCAGCCCAGGAGTCGCCTGGGCGCAGGCCAAGGAGGCCGAGCAACGTCAATGCTGAACGTTCGTTGCTGCGTGCGCTATCGAAGCCAAGCATCGAGAGTGCGTCACGCGCTTGCTGGATTAGGTCGTCGCGTGTGCTGCTCATGCTGCGGCCGCGAGTCTCTCCTCGACGGGCTCTATGACCACGGAGTTCAGCAAGTCGTCAAGCTCGTTGGGATCGACAGGATCGCTGAGTTCAGCTGCCGCCAACCCGAGTGTGCGGAGTTGTGCGGCTGTCGGGTATCGCAGCTCACGAAGATCCGTGGCGTTGATCTGCGTGTGGCCGTTGAACTGGCGCACGTAGTCGTCGACAAAGCGCGAATTCAGGTATGCAGCAAGCCCGGCCGCGGACTGGGGGTCGAAACCTCGATTGGCGACGTGGAAGACGTTGAGGTGGTTCTCATAGGCGACGACCTCGGCTTGACCGAATGCCTTGGGACTGGCGATGGCGGCAACCACGCGCCGAGGCTCCTCCTTCGCGCTGAAGCGCTTTACCACAACGTAGTGCTCGTTGGGGAGAACCAGGCTGGCAGTTTCAGCAGTGAGGAGCAGCGCTTGGGGCTTGCGGGTGACGACGGGCCACTCGACTTGTCCGGCACAAAGGTTCTGTGGGTAGATCAACGGAACGGTGCCCGCACCCGGTGTCTCGCGCAGGTGCCCCTTGGAGCGGAAGTCAACGACTCGTCCGGTGCTGACGCTGCAGCCGAGCTCCGACAATGTGCAGGGCATCGTCGCCATGTGTTCGGCGATCGACAGAGCGTCGTCGTCAAGTGGCAGGCGGATGAAGCGCTGAGGATCGCTTGGATGAACGACCTGATCGGGGTGACGAGTCACGACACTAAGGTTGCCGATGGCATCGCGGCTAGTGGTGATCGAGATGTCGGTCGGGGAAACGCCGAGTTGCATTGAGAAGATGATGTTCTCCTGAAGTACGTCGGCATCGGCAAAGACGCGATCGCGGGCCTCGAAGACATGGATGCGACGGAAGCTGCCCCGCATCAGCAGCTCGGAGCGCAGGTCTCGGAAGTAGGGTCCGTTGGCGAACGACCGCGGCGTGATGGCCACCAGCCCGTCGCCAGGAGCGAGGGCGCGCACGGCGCGAACCAGGAAGGCCGCGTAAAGGTTGGTGACTCGGACGGGGCACTCGCCGCCGACCAGTGCGGCACGCTCATCGCTGCCGGCACTGAGCTTCTTGTAGGGCGGGTTCATTAGCAGGATGTTGCCTGCCCCGGCTGCCGGAGGGCTGAGTACGAAGTTGGCTTCGGAAACGGTCGTGTCCAACCTGCGACCAACGCCCGCGGCAAGCATTCGAGCTTCCGCCAGGGTCGCTTCTAGTGGCTCCATGAGATTGGGATCAATCTCGTAGGCGAGGACCGACATGGCTGGAAGGTCCGTCTCCACGAGCCAGCGGGCGACGAGGGCTGCCGTGAGCGAACCGACCCCGGCACCAGGGTCGATCAGTCGCCAGCCTTTAGCCGCGGGCAGCGGTGCCATCGAGGCCACCAACATGGCCGATGCGCGCGGCGTAAAGAACTGACCCCAGGCAGTACGGGCCTTTGGGTCGAGGGACGCACTCGTCGCCGAGCGACGCTGCTCGACCCTGGTCAGGAACTCTTCGATGGAGGGCACCCCGGCAGTTTGCCAGTCGAATCGGCCGACGCTGGATCTGCGGCGCGATTGCCTGTTCATGGAGTGAGAAAACTCAGATTTCGCTGATCCCGTAGGTCATGTTCGGCGCCGTGAGTGATTGGCGTGCCGGCGCTCGCCGTAACCGCCTACTGATGCAGGCTCCTGCCTGCCGTCGTGCTCGCCTCAAAACGTCGCTACGGCCCACTTGCCGAGGGCGAACCGGCGCTCTAAGCCCAGCGCAGGATCGCATACCTACGTCTTCCCAGCGGGCCGTAGCGACCGGTCCACCGGTCAAAGAGCGCAAGCGGCAAGAGACGCCAATGCAACAACAACGTGAGCACAGGCTAGATGCACGGGCATCCGTGGAGCATCCGTTTGGATGCTCGTGGAAAAAGTTTTTGGCCGGTCTGCCGGGTTGGAGGTCAATAGGTAGGTGAGCGCAAACTCGCAATACTTGCCGTCTGGCCTCTTGAAGCCCACCGAACTCGCCGCGCAGCTCGGCGTCTCGCGCTCCTGGCTCTACGACGCCGCCAAGACAGGTCGCATCCCGTCGATCAGGATCGGTGGGGAAGAGGGGCCGCTGCGCTTCGTCCCCGAGGACATCCAGGACTGGATCGATGACGCACGCGCCGCGTGGGCACCGGGACGCCCGACGGTCCCCACACGGTCCCCAAGTGGCACCGCCGCGCAACGTCAGCTCAGAGGCTCGCATCGCCGTAAAGCGCCTGCGAGCGGCCAGCAGCGCCTTCTCTCATGCCGCTTCACGGCCCGAGCGATCGCTTCCTCCGTCGCGATGGCCCCGGCGGCCAGGACATGACGCTCGAGGTGGCCGTAGTAGTGCTCGGTGGTGCGGATGTCCGCGTGGCCGAGCTGGCGCTGCACGTACATCAAAGAATTGCCTGCCGCCAGCCACGCCGCCGCTGCGGTATGGCGCAGAGCATGGAGCGGCATGTCGCGCAGCGCCGCGTCCTGTAGCGCGTGCTTATGCCAATCACGCGAGACGGTCGTGCGGTCCATCGGCTGGCCATCTCCGCCGCCCTCCCAGCGACCACGGTCGCGCTTGCGCTCACGTACCGGCATCACGAACACGTGCGCCTTGCCATCGGCGCCCGAAGCCATCTCCGCTCGGCGCGCAAGGTGATCGCGCAGCAGGCGGGAGAGAGCAGGCCCGATCTCCACAGAACGAAAGCGGTCGGACTTGGTCGATCCCACCGTCCCCCCGCGCTTGCGCGAGCGGTAGACCACGATCAACCCGCCCGTCTGCTCAAGCTCGACATCACCGACGAGTAGCGCCAGCGCCTCGGAGATGCGCAGCCCACTGCCGATCAGCAGCTCCGCAAGCGGGCGGTACAGCTCCGAGCAGGAGTCCAAATAGAGCGGGATCTCGTGCAGGCGCAAGTACTCGCGCTCGATGTGCCCGAGCGGCAGCCGCTCGACCCGCATCGCCAGGTTGCTGGCAATCAGACCATCCTCCACTGCGGCGTTCAAGCACACCACGAGCGTCCCCAGCGAGTTGTTGACGGTCTTCGGGCTCCGCTCGCCGGCGTCCACCGCTTCAGCCTGCTCTTCCATCCAAGCCCGCACGTGCTCGACGCCGAGCCGCCCGAGCGGGATCGATGCGAATGCCGGTAGCAGTCGCTTGCGCCCGTCGATCTCATAGCCCCGCCACGTCGCGGGCTCCAGGTAGGGCTTGCGTCGCGCCAGCCACCGCTGCCAATGCTCACCAAAGGACAAGCGCGTGTGGCGCACCTCGCCGCGCTCCACCTGCTCGACCAGTCGCCGCTTCGCATCCCGCGCCGCGCGCTCGCTCGTGAAGCCACGCCTCGTGACCTGCACGCCGCCACTCCCGCGCGCCTTGAAGTACCAACGGGTGCCCCTCGCGGTGGGGTAGGCGTACACGCCGCCGGAGCGCCGGCCGCGGCTTGCGCGACGTTCCTGCGGTGCAAGCTCGCCCAGCGCCTCGTCGAACTCGCGCGCGGCGTCCTCGTTGTCGAAGCGCTTACCGCGCTGCTGGCCGTGCTCGTCGCGCCAGCGCACCACCCAGCGCCCACGATCCGCCTGCACGCTCATAGCGAGCGCTCCACGCCGACAAGGGTATGCGGAAACGTGTGCATTGTTCTCACGTGAGAATAGTGCGCACACGGACAGAACGCACCGCGATAGCCCTCCAAAAACAAGGAAGCCGTAGTCGTTCAGTTGTCTGGTTTTGGGGCTTTGGGTTCAGAGCAGGGCGGGTAGCGCGCCGCCGTGTTGGTGGGCGGTAAAGAGTTGAGTGAGGTAGGTGTAGAGGGAGCGGTGTTGTAGTCGGCAGGTGACCGAGGCGGAGAGGGATCGCTCGGTGAAGCGCTCGCCTTCTTCGGATTGGTTTCCGTGGCTGAGCTTGCGGTGGATGACTGGTCCGCGGAGCGCTCTCTCGGCGGCGTTGTTCGTCGGGGTGACGCCGTCGACGGTCACAAACGTCCAGAGCGCGGGCCAGATCTTCAGGAGGTTGTTCGCGAAGCGCCGGTGCAACCGGTGGCGCTTTGTTTTCTGGCCGGCGTGCTCGAGCAGCGAGAGGAACTCGTCCTGGATGGGTTTCATCTCCAGGATCAGACGCTCACGGTCTTGGTGCTCGGTGAACGCGTGCCAGGCCTTGAACATTCGGCCGGTCAAGTCAAGGCCAGCCTCCCCGAAGGTCTTCTGCAGGGCCAGTCCTTCGCTATGGAACCGGAAGTCGCGTTGCAGGTGTGACCAGCATGCCTGCCTGTGCTCGGGGTCCAGGTGATCGTAGGCCCACCAGCGATCGGAGGTCACGATCCCGGCGAACGCGGGGCCGAGCAGCTCGATCAGCCGGTCGCGGTGGCGATCGGCGACGATCCGGAAGATCGCTGCTTGCCCGGTCGCGGCAGTCCACATCGAGCGGTTCTCTCCTGCTAGGAACCAGCCTGTCTCGTCGACGTTGATCGCCCCAGACGCCAGCACCCCAGCCACAAGCTGCTGATGCGGCTCGGCGAGCAGTCCGCTAGCGCGCCGGCAGATCTCATCGATCGCGCCGGTAGAAATCTTGACCCCGAAGAGCTCTGAAGCGAGCTCGCTCAGATCACGGCGGGAGATCCGGTTACGGGCGGTCAGCGTCACTAGCGCCGCCTGAAGGATCGGCCCGAACGCGGAGTCGCCGAGGACGCCCAGGGTGCCACGGGTCAGCGTTCTGCAGCCCGGGCAGCGCAACCGGTGCGTGCGATGCTCGACGTACTCGACAGTGATCGGGGGCAACTCGGCGACCTGGTGACGCCCGGCGCCCCACCGCGGGACCTTCTCCACCTCGGTGAACTTGTGCCCACAGCCCGAGCACTCGCTCGGGTAGTAATCGACGATCTCGCTCATCTGATCCTCGCCCAACAGCTCGCGTCCCGAACCCCGGTGACCGGGCTGGCCGCCCGCCTTGCGTCGCTCCCCGTCCTTCTTGATCAGCTCCTTCGTCTTCGCTCTGGCCAACGCGCGACGCTCTTGCCTTGACATCGCGGTGTCCGCTGACGGCGCCACCGAACTGTTCCGCGAGCTCGCCCCGCTCTTGGCCTCCAGCACCCGCACACGCTCCTCCAACCGCTCCTGCGCCGCCATCAGCCTCATCAAGAACTCCACGCACGCCTCACGGCCAGAGTCATAAACCGCCTCAGCCTCGGCACGCTCCACACCACAAAAGTTCGCCGTCCCCAGCCACGCTCCTGGTTATGGAAACCCACACAACTGAACGACTACAGGAAGCCCTGCATTTGCAGGGCTTCCTCCATGCGCTCGAGTGGACTCGAACCACCACGGACCAATCGGTCCACAAGGCCCTCAACCTCATTCGTCCGTGAAATATGGGTCCGCTAGCGTCCAGATCGTCCGTTTTGTGCGGGATCGCGGACGCATCGGACACATCGGACGAAATGACTTGTGCCAAAGATGTGCCACGCTCGAGATGTGCCAAATCTCGCTGAGGCCGTTTCGCGCGTCCCAATGCCGCACAAGGGTCCGCACCGAACACTTGTTCCGCACCGTCTTCGCTCGGCCAAGCTCGCTGAGGGTTGAAGCTGAGCATCGTCAGTTGCCAGCTTGTCACAACGATCGGCGCGAAATGAGCGACGAGCTAGCTAACGGTGTTGCCGCCGTTGTCCTCCTTAGCCTTGATCCACCGGTGTTGTCCGGGTTGGGGCGTTGAATGACCTCCTGAATCGGGCTTGGTAGCGACAGATTGCGGCTGTCGCGGCCCGGGGTCAGGAGGTCACTCGTATGGTGCAGGATGACGAGCGGGTCGGATTGGACGGTGTGCGGGTAGTTTTCGATGACGAGCGCGTGGTCTCAGATGCGGGTATCGCGCTGGTCGCGACGTTGGCCGGCCGGCTTGGGATTGAGGGGTTGGTTGGTCGGTTCGTAAGGCTTCGGCGTGATATTCCGGGCGCTGCGAATCCTGGCCGCAAGGTGATGGCGCTCGTGTTCGCGATGCTGCTCGGCGCTGACTCGATCGATGATTGTGATGTGTTGCGAGCGGGTCGCACCCGCCGATTGTTGGGTGGCTGGCTGCCGGCGCCCTCGACACTCGGGACGTTTTTGCGGGCGTTCACTTTTGGGCATGTGCGCCAGCTCGACCGGGTACTCGATCAGGCGCTGATGCGTGCGTGGCGGGCGGGCGCCAGTCCGGGCGCCGAACGGCTGATCGTTGACGTGGACAGTTTTATCGGCCAGGCCTACGGTTATAAGAAGGAGGGTGTCGGTTTCGGGTACACCAAACAGCGTGGCTACCATCCGCTGCTCGCCTCTCGGGCCGGGACGGGGGAGGTCCTGCATGTTCGGCTGCGCAAGGGGCAGGCGAACACGCAGCGCGGTGTCGTGCGCTTCGCTGAGGAGTTGATCGCTCGCGTGGCGCGGGCAGGCGCGAGTGGCGAGAAGCTCCTGCGGGCCGACTCGGGGTTCTGGAACGGCAAGCTGATCGCTAGGCTCCAGGGCGCCGGGTGGTCCTATTCGATCAGTGTGCGCCTGCAGTTCTGGGTCCCTGAGACCATCAAGCAGATCCCCGAGAAGGCGTGGCAGACCTTGGAGGACTACTCCCAAGACGGTGAAGCGCAGATCGCCGAGACGACCAGTCACGGACGACGGCTGATCGTCCGTCGCACCCGGCTCATCGGCCCGCAAGCAGAGCTGTGGCCTGACTGGCGGTATTTCCCGTTCATCACCAACCGCACCGACGCCCTGGAGGTCGTGGAGGCTGAGCACCGCCAGCACGCCGTCGTCGAGCTCACGATCCGCGACCTGAAGGACCAAGCCTTGGCGCACTTCCCCTCCGGCCAGTTTGCCGCGAACAGCGCCTGGACAGTGATCGCCGCGATCGCGCACAACATGGCGCGCTGGACATCACTGATCGGACTACCCGGCGAAACCCTCCGTGCCGCTCGCACCCTCCGCCGGCGACTGCTTCGCATCCCCGGCAGACTGACCCGCACTGGTCGCCAATGGACGCTTCACCTACCCGCTCGCTGGCCCTGGCAGGACGACTTCGCACGCGCGCTCGCTCGCATCCGCGCACTACCCGCAGCGACCTGACCGCCGTCCGCCGAACTCGCCGACCATCATGCACCTCGCGCCGACACCGGCGATTTCGCCCTGCCAGAAAACACGCCGACACACCCCCTTGAAGCCTCCTCCGCTGTCACCGCGTCCACAGACGCACGATCAGACCGCGCCGCACCTCCAAAAAACGTCGACCACCACCCAACCATCAATCCACGCGGTGGATCCAGGCTTAGCCCCTGGCAGCGCCAGCCACCAGTTGCGAAGTGTCTCGCCGACGATGTAGACGAACGTGTGCAAGAACATCGGCAGCTGCTTGGCGGGCCAGCTGGCTCCGCCACTCGAGGCGCCGAGAGCTGGGAAGACCTCGATCGGGATGCCGCCGTTGTCGGACACGGGCGTGCTACAAAGGGGCTGCGGGAACGGCACGCCCCCGTGCAAGTCGCGCGAGCGATGGTCGTATAGGACGCGGAGCACGGGCTCCAAGTCGTCAAAATCGAGCCGGCCGATCTCCGGTCGTCTTGCCGGTGGCCTGGGCGCGTGAGCGAGTACGAAGTCGATCATCTTGCTTTCGGCACCCAACACGCGGGACAACGACTTCGCGACGATCGGTATCGCTTCCGGCGCCTTTCGCGAGAGCTGCTCGTACATCCCTGGATGGCGCCGTTTCAGCTGCGCTTCAACGCTCTGCTGCGTCTCGTAGTCCCAGTGGTCGGCGGCGGCCTCTAGTGCGCCAAAGAGCTTGATCCAGCTAGTCCGGGGGTCGGCATCGCACAGCCAGAGAGCGTCCGCATACTGATGCGCGGCGCGCATCACAGCGACGGCGTCTGACCCCGACAGTCGACTGAACGCTTCGAGGAACGATGCGGCGTCGCTTATGTTCGAGGCGTCGGCTACGCCTGGGAGCGCCGAGCGATGACGGGGCGCGATGAGGCTGGGCGGCTCGTAGTCGCCGAAGAACGGCTTGCCCTCCGGTTCTCCCTCATGGCCGTGGCGCATGACGCCAGCCGAGCGCAACCGACGTGCCAGAGCCAGCGCCAGCAGGGAAGCCATCTGATCGCCCAGATCCCCACCTGCGTATGCCTGGACGTCCTGCTCCTCAAGGTCGATCGGATCGTAGCTAGGGTCCAACAAGTGATCGCGCGAGCGCAAGACAAACGCGAGCTGCGCCCTGCCGAGCGCCGGCCGCTCCAACGGGAGGGCATGCAACAGCCGATACGGGCCAACAACCAGCTCATCTACGAGTGGTGAGTCGGAGTGCAATCCAAACTCCTGCCAAAGCGGCAGGATCTGCGACGCGTCTGTACGCGAGCTCGTGCGAGGCGGAAGGCCGGCCTGAAACGCCTGCCAGTTCAGCCAGAGGCTCGGCCCGCGACTCTCCGGCTCGTCGGCTTGCGCCGAGCTGCTCGCCGACGGCTGAGAGCACGCCTCACCGTCCTGCGCCGACGTGCTCTGCTCGTCGGCGCCAGCCTTTGTCGCGGCTGGTTCTGGCTGCTCCACGGCGGCCACGTTAGCGCCAGGTCTGAGACGACGATGGACACGCGGCCCGGCGCCACATCAACCGAGTGGGCAGACGAGTAGAGCCGCGGCCCCGAGCCATCGACCGCATCAAGCTTAGTCAACAGCAGACAATCAAAGTCCACCATCACAAACCGGGGCTGCTTTCGGAACACACCGGCTGCCGGCCGCCGGCAGCTCGCGGCAGGTAGTTTGATCGCCGTGGCCGACTACGCCGATCTCAACTACGCCCTCGAGGAGCAACTCGACCGTACCGCCAGGTTCGTTCGAGCCGCCTTCCACGTCCACTCGATCGACAGTCACGATTGGGGCAAGGAGGCCGACCCAACCACCAACAGCCGCGACCAATACACCGGCCGCGACGGTCAAGAACGCTACCTCGATGCACTCGCCAACGCGGGCCTGCAACTCGTCTGCGTAACTGACCACATGAAGTCCAACTACGCGTTCGAGCTGGCAGCCCTCGCCGCCGCCCGCGACGACATCACCGTGTTCCCCGGGATGGAGATCTCCTGCCTCGTCCCGCCTGGACACAGCGAGGCGATCCACATCCTCGTGATCTACCCACCCGACGCCAGCGCCGACGTCATCGAGAGACTCTTCGCCGGCCAGAACCACCTGCCCGGCGTACACCAGCGCACCGGCACAGAGCAAGCAAAGTTCGCCTCCCTGACCGACATCCGCGAGCTCGTGGACGGCGCCGGCGGCCTGTTCATGCTCGCGCACATCGACCAGCTCCCACGCGGGCACCGGTGCTTCGTACGCAGCGCCCGCAGCGACAGCCTCGGCATGTTCGCGATCGACCCCGACGGGGCGGAGGAGAAGCGAGCGGTCTCCAACGAGTACGCCGAGTACCTGATCGAGCTCGCCCCCAACGCCGTCGAGGTCCGCGGCCACGACGACCGCAGGCACTACTGGACCGTCACCGGCGCCGACGGCAGCACCCACACCTTCGCCTGTATCGCGAAATCAGATCACCACTCGATCGAGGCGATGAGCGACCCCAACGCCGTCACGCACGTCAAGCTCTCCCGCCGCGACATCACATGCGTACGCGACGCCATGCTGTTCCACTCCACGCGAGTCCGCTTCGCCGAGGATCTACCAGCCAGCCCATCGCCCAGGCTGATCGGGATGCGCCTGCGTGGCAGCGGCCTGTTCCGCGACGCGACGATCGCCTTCAACGAGAACCTCAACTGCCTCATCGGCCCACGCGGATGCGGAAAGAGCACCATCGTCGAGGCACTCCGCTACGTGCTCGGACAGCGGCCGCTACTAGAGGACCCAGGCGCCAGCGGCGGCGATGACCGCAGCTACGCGAGCCTCGCGATCGCCACCCAAGACGCGAACCTCAACAACAGCGAGATCGAGCTGATCTACGAACACCACAGCGAACGGCACGTTCTGACCGCGACCTATGACCCGTCCCAGCCGGTCACCACACGCGTGTTCACCCTCGACGGCAACGACTGCCGGGTCGCGCATGAGCAGGTAGCCGCCGCCTACCCGGTACGCATCTTCAGCTGGAGCGAGCTTGAGACCCTCGGACGCCAGCCGCGGCTTCAACGGCTCGTCGTCGACCGACTCGCCGAGCAGCTACCCACCCTGCTGGAGCAGGAACGCACGCTGCGCGCCGAGCTCGTCGCCAACCGCGCACAGATACAGGCCACCCTCAACAGCCTGACCGGCATTCTCAGCGAGAACCACGGCGCCCTACGCCGCTGGGCAGAGCACTCGGGCGCCTACGAGCGCCTGAACACCACCGAGATCAGGAACCTGTTCGGTGACCTCGACCACGCACGGGCACAGATCACCGTGCTGCAGGCCGTCGATGTTCGCCTCGCCGAGATCGAAACGACCACGGAGCGCATCGACGGGTCCGAGGCCGACCTGTTGGCCACCGGCGGCCTGGACGAGGCTGACCAGCAGATCAAGGAATGGTGGGAGAAGAACGTCGCCTCCGATCTCGATCTGGCCGATCTCGAGCAGTCGATCACCTCACACGCCACGCAGATCGCGGCCGAGGTGAAACGACGCCGCGAGCTCATCGCCGAACGCGTTGGCAGCGCGCAGGAGGAGGCCGACTCCCACGAGAGCGAGATCCGCGAGCAAACCAACGCCACGCCCGACAGCGCCGTGCGGCGAGACCAACGCGAGCAGGCCCGCGCCCAGCTCGAGGTCTCCAGCGCGCTGCGCGAACGCTACGAGACGGAGTTCGGCTCGCTGCAGACCCTCCTCAGAGAACGCGGCCAGACTCTGAAAGGCCTCGACACCGTCATCGAAGCGGTGGGCGAGGCGCGCGTGCAGATCGCCGATGAGCTCGCCAGCCGTCTGGACGCGATCGACCAGCAGGGCCCCAAGATCACGATCGACGTCGAAAAGAGCGCGGACCGCAGCGTCTACGAGCGTTACCTCGACGACCGCTTCCTCAACCAGGAACGCGGAGGGCAGTTCCACTCCAGAGGCGTTGCGGCAAGGCTCGCTCAGCTCACGCCGACAGCCCTTGCCTGGGCGATCAGCACCGCGGACACCAACAGTCTCGTGGGGGAGGAGCTGCTCGACACCGAGCAGGCCACCAGACTCCTCAATGCCTTCACCGTCTTCGAGGAGGACCCCGACGCCGGCGTCACCGTTGTCGCCAAAGAGCTGCTCGATCTGCTCGAGCTGCAGGAGCAGCCTCTGGAGGATCTTGTCACGATCCTCTCAGACAATCGGCCCGTACACGAGCTCTCTCCCGGCGGGCGCAGCAGCGCGATGCTGCCACTGATCGCCCTCTCCGACGAGGTGCCGCTGATCATCGACCAGCCCGAGGACAACCTCGACAACCGGATGGTCGGACAGACACTCTCCTCGATCCTCGCGCGCCTGAAGGAGCACCGCCAGATCATCGTCACCACCCACAACCCCAACATCGTCGTCGGCGGTGACGCCGAGCAAGTCGTCGTGCTCGACGCCCCGACAAGCCGCAGCGCACAAGTCGAGACGACCGGGAACATCGACCGCCCCGAGGTCATCGATGCGGTCATCAAGATCATGGAGGGCGGCCGCGAGGCATTCCAAGAGCGAAGCCGCCGCTACGGGGAGCGCGTAGCGCCCTAGCAGCACGGAAGGGCCGGCAACGACGCCCGCACCGACTACAACCGGTAACCCGGCGCCACACACCAACCGAGTGGGTAGAGAGAAGACTGTCTGGCTGTCTCGTCTGCTCATGCGGTTGTGTCGCGGCACAACCGAGGATCACATGTAATAACCGTAGCCTGGCTCGACAGGATCGCCGGGGGCGAGGTGCTTGATGATGTCGGCAACTTGGCGAGCCGTCCGCAACGTGACCGGCAGGCGGCCGTCGAACCGCGTCGAGTTCCAGTTCATCTTTGAGAGGGCCAATACCTCGCTGGCGATGTCTCGCATGCTCCGTTCGATATGCGCCGAGCGCAAAGCAATTGGACGGGGCACGTACATGCCGGCGTAGGTTTCGTACCACTCAACGCTACCCCGCGTGTAGAGGACGCCGTGGTCGGCGGCGAGCTCCAGGTATGTGCCGCGTCGCGGCGGATGGTAGCCATCGCGATACAGGCGAGTCGTCGGGTTCGTGATCCACACCAGCTCGCACGAGTCCAAGCCAAGCTCGTCTGCTGATCGGAGCATGCCCTCGGTCTCGGAGGCATCGAACGGCGAGGTCTTCTGGACGATGATGCGTGCCGGAAGGTGGCGGTGCTCGCTGCGGTAGGCGACCATCGCATCGCGCGCGACCGCCTCGGCATCCTCGCGAGAGAGGTGCAGCTGCCGATCCTCATTCGAGCGGTACGCCGGGCCGCCCCGGACGACGACTCCGTCGCCGCGCTGGTTATAGACCTGCGCGACGCTTGTCGCAGTGTCGCCGCCGTCAGCCGTCCGGAAGAACGTCACTCCGATGTAGCAAGTGTCGATATCGGTCGAGGCACGCACCATCCGCCACGGCGTTCCACCCGCCTTGTAGTAGAGCGCGGTGAAGAAGTTCCATGCGATCGACGCCGGGTCCTGTCGTTGCTTGGTCTTCCATGTCTTTCGCTTTTGACGCCCGGCGCGAGTCGGATCGTACGTGCTCGCTCGAATCAGCTGGAGGGGCACACGAAGCGACATCGCACGCGCCTTCAACAGATCATGGAACGCATGCGGTCGTGTCGTCTCCGCAGTCTCTGTGTCGATCACGTCCGGGGCGTCCACCCCCATAACGCGAGGAGGAGCGTCAAGGTCGATGAGGCAGTCGGGGATGCAGCAGATGACGACGTGTGGTCGGCCCTCTTGGACGAGCGTCTGCAACTCGTCACGGAACAGCTCGACCGCTGCGTCAATCCGCTGTCGCGGATCAAGCGCCTCGAGTTTGGCGAGTGCTCGCCCTTTGATCGGTCGCTGAAGGCGATCCTCCAATGTGAGCTCGGAGCAGTACCCGACCTCTGAGGTGAAGCCCGGCCACGCCGGCCACAATCCTGGCCGCGTTTGATTCTTGCCATCGATCGGCAGCCGGCAGCTTTCCATCCAGAGGCGTGTCGCGTCGATGTCAGCCTGCGAGCCGATCAGGCCGACGTTGATGCTGCGCGGCGCTCCTGGAGCAGTGAGATCAGCCGGGCCGTACTCGACTACTCCAAATCGTGGGTCGAGGTGCCGCGCACCGCCAGCGAACTCAAGGGAGGGCTCAGCGAGTAGATCTGCCCTCAAGCCGCAAGTTCCTCCTGGCCTGGGAGGGTCCGATCGCCACCCTTTCCTCGCCACAGCGCGTCGTCAAGACCGACTGGCACTTCAACCGTCAGCAGAGGGCCGAAAAGCAGCAGCGGCGGCTCATCGCTCAAGAGCGATGGAGGGCGTGTGAGGATGTGCTCCCACATCCTCAGGTGTCCCAACACGGCGAGGTTCTTCTCTCGCTTCTTGATGCCGGCCAGTTTCTCGTCTGCGAATCGAGTCTCGCGCTCGCCGTCGAACGTGAACAGGTAGTCCGGCACGATCTCAAGGTGCCACCGGCCGTCGACGTACTCGAAGCCCGGTCGAAATGCCTGGTGGCGAACGTAGGCGACGCGTCGCTCTCCGTCACGTTTGTCGATGTAGTGCTCGACCTTCACGCCGAGTCGCTTGCCATTCGGACCCTCGAGTGATTGCTCAGCGAGGGGCTCGGGCGCCCGAACGTAGAACAGGCTGCGATCGCGGTGCCAGCCGAACTGGTGCTTGAGCTGATGCAGGAGATTGCGCCGAAGGAGCTCAACCCAATATCGCTGCAGCCGCGGGTCCTGTGACTCCGACCAGTTTGTGGACGGTTCGCTCTTGGCGTTGGGTGCATCGCAGGCGTGGCGGAGCGCGCATGTCCGCGGATCACGCAGCGAGTAAAGGCGGCCGTCTCGAAGCAGATAGTCGCTTGCTCGCGGTCCACCGGCCTCGTCGTAGCGTGCTCGGACGTGCCGGTGGTCAAAAGCATCGGTCGGCGCGCTCCACAGCCGCGACCCGTGCTCGAGGATCGGCATCAGATTCGTCAACAGTCGTTCTGGTGGCGCGGGCAAACGCCGGTGGACCACGGGTTCGCTGCGGGTGCCCAGCCTGAGCAACTCCACAGCTCGCTCCACGCTGAAGCGATCGCGAGCCTTGTCGAATACGACGCGGCGGTTGGCGCGGCGCTCGGCGTCAGCGAACCAGTCGGTCACGCACACGAACCACGCCTCTCGGGTGGCCGGATGCGAACAGACGAGCAGGACCGGCTCCTCAGCGCGGATCCAGTAGTCGATGTCGGCCTCCTCGCACAAGAACTCGAAGCCGTCGGTGGTCTCTGCCGTGAATTTGGCCCTTGCCTTGCTCTGCACGCCGAGGTAGCGGTTCAGCGGTTGCTTGGCTCGCGTGTCCCGGAGCTCGATGCGACCGTCGATGCCGTGATCGAAGACGCCAGGGGGGTGCCATAGGAAACCCATGCCCAGCGCGATCTCCTCGATGAGATTGACCGCCTTCTGAGCTGTCAGCTCGCTATCTGGACTGACCTTCGTTTTCCGCGCCAAATCATCTCCACGTGTCGAACAAAACATCGTCGCAGCCGGTCCAGACGACTCCTCAACGCCGCGCAGCTAATGGACGTCCCGCCCGTATCAGTCTGAGGGACATCGCTCGCCCCAAGTCGAGCTGCCCCGTCAGCGACCCCAGACCGGGTCGGTCGGACCGGGGAAGATGATCTCGCCCGGCGGATCATCTGGATCGTCCAGTCTCAGGCGGCGCTGCATCTCAGCAACTCGCGCGAGTCGATCTCCGAAGTGCCCGGCGATCGTTTTGCCTGCGAGCTTGGCGTCGAGGCTCGTGATGAGAGCCTCGCTCGCGAGATGCTCGGCGAACAGGACGACCTGGTCCACGGTCGCGGGCGCGAGCGGACCGCCGTCCACAGGACACCAGCCGACCAGGCTCCTACGTGCGCGGGTCGGGTTGTCGAGAGCTTCACCCAACCGCAAGACTGGCGTCCAAACTTCCCGCGGGCGAGCCGCCCGCCGGTCGGCTCTCGAGCAGTGGGGAAGATCAGACCGCAGACAGTGATCTGCAAGATCGCAAAGACGCTCAAGGGCTCGGCCGCGCTGCACGCGCACTACTCGCAGCCCGCAGCACACCAGTTCGCCGCGCCGGCGACCGCCGACGGCGCGGCCCCAATACCCCAACGGCGAGATACCGGACGCCGGCTGCGCCGGCTGTAACCGAGCCTCCCGAGGTCGGCTCTCCACCGACCCCGGCGGCGTGACACGCCGGCCTTGCAGCCCTGCGGGCTGCCCGCTCGCCGCTCGCTGACGCTCGCGAGCTCACGCGGCCGACGGCACACCACCAAGCCCGTTGCTCCTATGTCAAGCGAAGCTCGGAAATTGCGAGGAAGCGCTCTCCGAAGACGATCGGGAGTGCAAGCTGCTGAAGCGGCTCGCGGTTGAAGGTCAGGCGACTCCGGCGTGGTCGCGTGGGAGAGCGTTCGGCTGGTGGTTGGGGTGGGGTGTGTGGGGTTGGAGTGTGATGCGTCCGCCGCGTGCGGGCACGATGAATACGTTGCGGTGCGCGACTCGCTCCGAACGTCGGCGCGAGGGTTGCAGGTGGGCGTGGCGGAGGATGGTCCTGAGTACGATTCGGGCCTCGGTGAGGGAGAAGGCGGCGCCGATGCATCGTCTGGGTCCGCCGCCGAAGGGGATCCATGTGTAGGTGCCGGCGCGGGTGTCGAGGAACCGCTCGGGGCGGAAGGTGAGCGGGTCGGGGTAGAGCTCGGGGCGGCGGTGCACGAGCGTTATGTAGGGGACGACCATCGTGCCGCTGGGGATCGTTAGCCCGGGTAGCTCGAACGGCTCGGTTGCGAGTCGTGCGGTGAGCGGGAAGGCTGGGCGCAAGCGCATCGCCTCCTTGATCACGGCGTCGAGATATTCGTCGTCTCCGTCGAGCGCCGCGGTTTGCAGGCGTGTGAGCGCGTCGGGGTAGCGGCTGACGCGCTCGAGGATCCAGGTCAGGGTGGAGGCGGTGGTGTCGTGGCCACCGAGCAGCAGGGTGCGCATCGCGTCGCAGATCTCGTCGTCGGTCATCAGGCAGCCTTGGCTATCGGGTGTGCGCAGGAACATGCCGAGCACGTCCTGGCCGTCGAGTTGATCGGTGCTGCGGCGCTGGGCGACCTCTTCGAGCACGATCGTGTCGACCGCGTCGATCGCACGCCGGACCCGTGGGAACGGTCTGTCCCACCCGTTCTCACGGCTTGTCGCGATTATCGTTTGGAGGAAGAACCGCCGCGAGTGGCCCTCGCGGAGCAGCGCGAGTGTCGCCGAGCGCAACCGTCCAACGCGCGCGGGGTCGGTGACCCCGAACACCGTGGCCATGATCACCTCGAGGCTGATCGTTTCCATGTGCGGCTGGGAGGGAGTGGGGTGCCCGTAGGGCCAGCGTGCCAGGACCTCTTCGGTCTTGCGCTGCATCGTCTCGTGGTAGCCGCTCAACGCGTCGCCGTGGAACGGGGGGAGCTGCGTGCGCCGCCTGCGCATGTGCTCCGGGCCGTCGATGTTCGTGAGTCCTGTCGGGCCGAGGAAGAGATGGTGCGCGGATGCCTTCGCCAGCGCCGCTCCGAGGCGCAGCACGCCGGTGTCGGCTGTGAAGATGCGCTTGATGTCCTCGGGATCGGTCAGGCATAGCCACGGCCCGGTCGCCGGCATCGGCACGAGGAAACGGTCGCCGAGCCGCTGGCAGTGGCGCGCGAACTGCTCCGGGGCCAGCCAGTACTGGGCAGCATTGACGACCGCGGGGCGTCGCAGTCGCGGCACGTCGATAAGCGCTTGATCCATGAGCCACATCCCTCCCTAGTTACTCTGTGTAAAATAGAGTAACATAGTATCCAATGGTGCCAATAGCCGAACTCCTCGAGGTGGCTCCCGTCGTGGGAGAGGACACGCTGTTCGACCGAGTCGCGGCGGCGGCGCTCGACGAGTTCGCCGAGCACGGCATCCGGCGCACCTCGATGGAAGACGTCGCCCGCCGCGCCGGCGTCTCACGGATGACCGTGTTCCGCCGGTTCGCGAGCAAGCAACGCCTCGTCGAGATCGTCATCGCACGCGAGGTCCACCGCGGAATGCAAGAGCTCGACCTCCTATGGGAACGAGCAGAAACACTCGAGGACCGACTCGTCGCCGGATTCGAGTTCGCCGGTCGCTACGTCCGCGACCACCCACTATTCGACCGGCTCCTGCGCAGCGAACCCGAGGTCCTGCTACCACCGCTCACCCTCGACGGCGGACCCGTACTCGAGCTCTACCGATCACTCATCGCCAATCGACTCCAGGCCGAAGTCAACGCCGGACGCGCCACGACATCAGACATAGACGGTGTCGCTGAGGTGATCGCACGCCTCGCGATCTCACTACTACTCACCCGCGAGGGGACCATCACACTCGAGGACCCAAACTCCGTGCAGCGCCTAGTCAACCTCACACTACTCCCCATGCTCCAACCACAGGTCTAGCGGCCCGCAGTTTGTCCAATCAGATCGCCGCGGTCAGGGGACCCGGTCAGAGCTATTGATCTATTTGCTCGCTATTACAGAGCAGCAGCAGGCGATGACTGGGGCAGGAGGCTCGTTGATCTCGATTCTTCGCTGAGCAGCCGGTAGTACCTGCGGGCGAGGTGGCGCTTGAGGCAGCGCATGGCCTCGATGCGGCTCTTGCCCTCGGCTTCCTTGCGTTGTAGATAAGAGCGTGTCTCGGGGTCCAGGCGCCCGCGGGTGATGGCGATGACGTGCAGCGCGCGGTTGAGCTGGCGATTGCCGCCACGATCCAGGCGGTGGCGATCGGTGCGGCCGGATGAGACGGGGATCGGTGCGACGCCCGCGAGCCTTGCGAAGTGCGCGTCGCTCTTGAAGCGCTGAGCTCCGGCGGTTTGTCCGATCAGGATCGCGGCGGTGAGGGGACCGCAGCCGGTCTCGGCGAGCATCTCGGGGCGGTGCACATGGACGAGGTCGCGCAAGTCGCGCTTGAGCTGCTCTGCGTCGCGGGTGAGCGCTCCGATCCGTTTGGTTTGTTCGCGGGCAATGCGGACCCGCGCGGTCTGTGGCATCGCTCTGAGGCGACGGGTCACGCGTTGCAGCTGGCCGGGGTAGTCGAGCTTGCGAGGCGGGATCGTCGCCTCCAGCTCGGGGTCGAGGATCACGAGGTTGATCCGCAGCCGGTTGATCAGACGTGTGCGCTCGTTGACGAGCACTTCGCGGTGATCGCACAGCAGCCGGATCTCCACGGCGTCCTCGTCGAGGAACGCGGCCGGGAAGCGCTCGATGCCCTCACGCAGAACGGCTCGGGCGATCGCCCTGGCGTCGATCTGATCGGACTTCCCTGGTTCGCGTTCGCCGCGGCGTGAGGCCCCCATCAGCTTCGGCGCAACGCGGATCACGCGCTCGCCGGCGCTGATGAGCGCGTTCTCGAGGTGGTGGGAGAGGTCGCGGCAGTCCTCGATCGCCCACACGATCTCGGTGCTGAGCTCGTGTGCCCAGCGCAGCGCGTCGAGATGGCCCTGTTCCTTCGCGGGGATTTCCTTCTCGCCGAGGAGCTGCCCGGTGTTCGCGTCGACGGCCGCGAGGGCGTGGGTGCTCTTGTGGACATCCGCTCCGATCACAATCATCCAGCACGTCCCTTCGATCGATGGGTTCGGTGAAGTGGACCTCGGGCGGACAGGCCTTCCTGGGGGCGGTTGCCACGCTCCTATTAGGTCACGCCAAAGGTCCCGGGTGGTGGCGGACGACACAACGGACGTTCGGTCAGGCCAGAGCAACGGCCGACAGACAGACTACGAGTCAGTCCGACACCAGCCCGGGACCCAACCCGACCAACCGGACAGCATCAACGGCAAGAAACCTTCCTGCCAGCGACGGCCGATCGACCGGCCCTTCCGACCGGAACCAACACCCGGTCTCCACAAGCTGGCAGGAAGGACAGACTAGATGCACAGCCGTGCCGGCGCTGTGCCCGTGCCATGTAATTCGTTGGCCGGTCTGAGGGCCTGGGGGTCAGTACCCCTTGTGATGACCGCAGCCAGCATCGGCGCCGCCAAGGGCGGCGGCTACGCCCGCTACCTGGAGTCAAAGACCATCGAGCCCGAGCGCGGCGACTACTACCTCTCCCCCGAGGGGGAGCCCACCCAGGCCCCCGGCCGGTGGCTCGCCACCCCCGACGCGCTCGCCAAACTCGGGATCGAGGGCGCCACGGTCGACGGGCGGGACTTCATCGCGCTGATGGAAGGCAAGCATCCCCGAACTGGCCGGTGGCTTCGCCGTGCCGGTGCCGACGGCAGCCGCGCTGGCGGGATCGACCTGACGTTCTCCGCGCCGAAGTCGGTGTCCGCCGTGTGGGCGCTCGCGGGGGAGACCCAGCGCCGCGAGATCGAAGCTGCGCACGCCGCCGCTGTCAGCGAGACGATCGGCCACCTGACCGAGACGGTGCCGACCGTGCGCCGCCGCTATGGCGGGCAGGTGGTCGAGGAGCCGGCCCGCGACGTGGTGGCCGCCGAGTACCGCCACACCACCGCCCGCGGCGTCCTCGAGGGTGATGTACCCGACCCACAGCTCCACAGCCATGTGGTCATCACCAGCGCCATTCGTGAGGACGGTCGCATCGTCGCGGTCGCATCGCGTCCCGTCTTTCGCTCGGCCCGCGAGCTTGGCGGCTACTACCGCTCGGCGCTCGCGCACCAACTCCAGCAGCGCGGGTATGCGATCGAGCGGGGCACCGGCAAACATGGCCGCTACTTCGAGATAGCCGGTGTGCCGCGCGGCCTGCTGGACTCCTTCAGCGCCCGCAGCCGCGAGGTCGCCAGAGCCGCCGAGCGCTTCCGCGCACAGTGGGGCCGCGCACCCGAGCGCGGCGAGCTACGAGCACTCAAGCTGGAGAACCGCAAGGCCAAGGTGCTCGTCACCCGCACCGACCTGCAGCAGGCATGGAACGACACTGCGGCACGCTTCGACTTCACCGCCCAGCAGCCCGGACAGCGCTCCATCGCGGAGGCGGCGCCGGCGGTGCAGGCGCCGCTTGAGGATCGCGTCGAGCAGCGCCTCACCGAGCGCACCGCGACCTTCGAGCCCGGCGAGTTCCGGGCAGTCCTGCTTGAGCAGTCCGTCGGCGAACTCTCACCCCGCGAGGCCCTCGACCTCTCGCGGGCGATGATCGCCGAACGCCGCGTGCTCCCCCTGGAGGGCGGTCTGATGACCACGCTCGCCGTGCGTGCGCGCGAGCAGGCGATCGAGCGCCGCTTCACCGCGCTCGCGGCCGGCGGCGGCCGAGACGTCGGCGAGCAGGCCCGCACGCTTGCCGGCGATCAGATCGCCGAGCGGATCGGCGGACGCCTCTCAGGCGAGCAGGCCCACGCCCTTCAGGTCATCACCGGCTCCGAGCGCGCCGCGATCCTCGTCGGCCCCGCCGGCACCGGCAAGGGCGTCGTCATCGACGCCGCCGCCCGCGCCGAGCAGTACGGCGGCCACCAGACGCTCGGCATCGCGGTGTCCGGGTCCACCGCGCAGCGCCTCGGCCAAGACAGCCCCGCGCTCGCCGGGCACACCCTCACGCTCGACGCGCTCGTCTCCCGTGTCGAGCGCGGCCAGCTCGCCGTCGGCCAGGACACCACGATCTACTTCGATGAGGCGGGCATGGCCGACACCGACCGGCTTGAGCGGCTCACCGAAGTCGTGGAGCAAGCAGGATCAAAGCTCGTGGCGATCGGTGACGCCGCGCAGCTCCCCTCGATCGGCGCTGGCGGCATGTTCGCGCGCCTCGGCGACATTGCCCCAAGCGCTGAGCTCTCGAACATCCGCCGGACCCTCGACCCCGACGAACAGCGCGCGTGGGCAGACCTGCGGGCCGGACGCTCCGATCGAGCGATGGCCCACTACCTACGCCGCGGGCAGCTGCACATGGAGGACACCCGCGATGAGGCTGTCGAGCAGGCCGCGCAGAGCTGGGCGGCGCTGACCGAGACCCACGACCCGAGCGAGGTCGCCCTCATCTCAGACGCCTCAAACCAGGAGATCAACCGGCTCAACGCCCGCGCCCAGCACTTCCGCTCAGAGCGCGGCGAACTCGGCGACCTCGAAGTCCCGGTGCCCGGCGTCCACTACGGCATCCGCCAGGGCGACCGCGTGGCGCTCATCGACCAGCACCACGAGCCCGGCGTCGAGCGGATCGAGAACGGCAGCCGCGGCGAAGTCCTCGACATCACCCAGGCCGGCGACGTGCTGGTCGAGTTCGACGTGACCGGCCGCAAGCGAACATTGGCCGGCGATGACCTCGGCCGCCTACGCCTCGGCTACGCCCAGCACATCCACCGCGCCCAGGGCGCGACAGTCACAAGGACCCTCGTCGTGACCGGCGGCTGGCAGACCAGCAAGGAGCCCGCCTACGTCGAGGCGTCCCGTGCCCGCCAGGGCACCGAGTGGTTCGTCTCCCGCGAGGACCTCGGCGTCGAAGGGCACGACACCGACCGCATCCAGCGCCTCGCGCAGAACATGCGCCGCAGCCACGCACAGACGCCATCGCTCGCGCACCCCGAGCTACCTGACCGCGACTACGGCACCCACTTTCACCGCTCGATCGCACCCAGCCGCACCAGCCGCATACCGGGGATCGTCCGCGCGATCAACCGGATCGTCAACCCACCAGCACAGGAGCGAACACGATGAGCCAACGACGCCAGATCGTCCTCCCCGACCCCGTAGACCAGCAGCTCCGCGAGCTCGCCGCCGGCGCCGACACGCCACCCTCCACGCTCGCCGCGCAGATGGTGCAAGGCGGCGTCGCCCAGGCAGCCAAGGACGGCAGGGTCCGACCCCTGCGCTCAACCGCCGTGCTCGTAGGCGGCGAGAACGGCGAGCGCGCGCCCTGGCTTGAGCCCTACGGTGGCGACAGCGAGTGGCGCCGGCAGATGTGGGGCGCGATCGTCGCGCTGCACGGCCGCTACCCCGTCCAGCTCGGCACGCTCAAAGACAAATGGTGGACCGACGAATCAACCACCGAGACCCTGTGCGCGCTCGCCGTGTGGCGAGCCGAACTCGACGACACCGGGCAGGACCCGCGCGACGAGCTTGCCTTCCAGAACCAGCTCGCCGACTACTCCCAGGTGCTGCGCCAGCAAGGCGGCGGCGTCACCAAGGCATGGAAGCCCGGCGCCACCCCGCCCGAGTGGGCCGGCGAGTAGCACCCGCCCGCCAACCCGAGAGTTACATCTTCAACTCGCTCTGTGTCAGCTTTGCGTCACGGGCTCGCAAGCTGACACAGACTATGTACTGTCGTCCACAACTACACATTTGGCGCCGGCGGACAGCAGTAACTGCCCCCGACGCCGTGGCACAAGGAGCAGTAACTCCCCATGCACGCACACCGTACCCCAGAGGGGTTGAAGGAGCACGCGCTCCTCGACCGAGCCGTACTCAACCTCATGCTGGACTCCGAGCGCCAGCGACCGTGGGCCGAAGACGAGATCGCCCGCGCACTGAAGGTCCCAGGCGATGTCCGCGAAAGTCTGCGGCGACTGCGCGCCTGCAAACTCATCCAGCGCTGGAACGACCTCGCCGTCGCAGCGCACGCCGCCGTGCGCTACTGCGAGATCACCGAAGGCGGCGCTGAGAATCCAAACGACGCCGACGAGCGCCACCACGAGAAAGCCGTACTCGAAGGACTGCTCGTGCGCGCCGCAGACGGCGAAGGGCCGCGGACGGAGGAGCAGATCTTCGACGCCCACGGCGCGCGCAAGCGCAAACAGCGACTGGCGATCACCGACGCGCTCGATCGTCTGGACGCGGCCGGGCTGATCGAACGTCGCGCAGGCCGCTCGATCGCCTCGGAGGTCGCGCTGCGCCTTGACGAACTGATGACCGTCTGACGCGCGAGCTCATTCCCCCACATGCGCGTCAACGAGCTGGCCTTGAGCCAGGCTTTCCTCCCGAGCCTGGCCAAGGCCGGCATCCACACGGTAGAGCAGCTCGCCGAGCACGACCTCGGCGAGCTGCTCCGCCAGCCCGAGTTCAGAAGCGGCGTCGAGCTGTACGAGCTGATCCGCGAGCTTCACCGCCGCGGCCTGGCACCGTTCGCCGCCCGCGGCAGTCACGTCCAGACCGAGCGTGAGCTGGAGATGTTCCGTCTGCGCGCGGTCGAGGGGCTGACCCTCGCGCAGATCGGCGCGCAGTTCGACATCAAGGGCGAGCGGGTGCGCCAACTGCTCAAACTGCACTTCGGCCTCGGCGGCGTACCGCCCGCCGCAAAAAGACGACCGCCCGTCAAGCCCCGGCCACTGACAACCAGCGAACGGCGCCGCATGTACCGGCTCGCGCGGCTGACGGTCATGCGCAGCTACCACCGGCCCTTGACCTTGGAGGAAGTCGCCAGGACTGTCGCCGCTTCCCCTCGCCAGGTACAGCGCGCCTACGCCGAGTTCGGCAAAAGCACCTTCCACGACGACCTCACCCGCAGGCGCCTTGACGCCGCTGCGCGGCTTCTGCAGGGAGCTTCGATCCCCGTGTCCGACGTGGCGCGAAGGGTCGGCTACCGCCAGTCCGGCCACTTCGCTCGCGCCTTCCGGCGCCGCTACCGGGTCTCACCCTCGACGTACCGCGCCCGATCCCGCCAGGCAGGATGCCAGGAGCCAAGGGAGGCGATCACCGCATGATCGGCTCGCTGCTCACCGTGAACCACATCATCGACGCCCTAGCAGTGGGTGTGCTCGTCGGTCTGCGGGCCGTGCTTATGGTCATCCGCATCCGTAAACGCCGCCTCGAAAAGCGCCTGGAACGCCTCGAACAACAGGACTGCGAATGAGCACGCAAGCCATCGCCGCGAGCCCCACCAACACCGACGTGCCCGACACGCCGCTGACAACAGAGGGCAGCCGCGAGCCGATCCTCGTCGTCGAGGCCGACGCAGACCTGGGGCGGGTGCTAGTCGAACAGCTCGCCGCAGACGGCCATCCAACAGAGCTTGCTCGCACTGCAGGTCACGCCCGTTGGATGGCTGGAGCGCGCCTGCCGCGGCTGCTGGTGCTCGGCGAACTTGACGGGCCAAGAGGCACGATCGACCTGCTGGAGAGCATCCGCGCAGACCCGCCCGAGCGTGACAATGGACAGACGCCCTCGCCGTGGCCCGACAGGCTGCCGGTGATCGTCCTCAGTGCTCGGACCACGCAGGCCGACCTGCTGCGAGCGTTCGAGGCGGGCGCCGATGACTTCCTGGGGCGCAGTGCCGGCTACCTGGAGCTGCGAGCGCGTCTGCGGGCGCTGCTGCGCCGCGCCGAGAGCAGGCCCGAAGACAAGCCGCTACGCATAGGTGCCCTGACGATCGACCCGGCCAACCACGCAGTGAGCCTCCACGGCAAGCGGCTAGAGCTGCGTCGCCTGGAATACGAGTTGCTGCTGTACCTAGCCCGAAAGCCAAACCGCGTGTTCCACAAGCACGAGCTACTGAAAGCCATATGGGGATACCACTCGTCCTGCACGACACGGACACTCGACAGCCACGCCAGTCGCCTACGCTGCAAGCTGCGCGTCGCAGGCGAACACTGGATCATCAACGAGTGGGGAGTTGGCTACCGCTTGGTCTGAGGCACAGCGTCGATCGGGTTATCAGCTGGCTCACACTCGCTGGCTGAGCGCGCCATCGACGCTCGGCTGCCCCTCGTAGTGCGGCATGACTGCCTCGGCCGCATCCTCTGGCGTCAGGTCGGGGTAGAGCACCCTGACCACGAGGATCGCGCAGCCACAGCCGACGAGCTGCGCCACGATGTAGCCGGGGACGGACGCGGGCGCGATCCCGGCGAATGTGTTGGAGAACATGCGCCCAACGCTGATCGCCGGGTTGGCGAAGCTCGCGGAGCTGGTGAAGAAGTACGCGGCGCCGATGTACGCGCCGACGGCGGCCGGAGCGATGTGCGCGCGTTTGGTGCGCGCGAGCGAGAAGATCACGAGCAACAGGCCGGCGGTGGCGATCACCTCAGAGAACAGGTGTGCGGGCGAGGCGCGGTGATGAGCGGAGATGCTGATGGCGGCCAACGAGAACATGCCGTTCGCCACGACGGCGCCGAGTACGCAGCCTCCCACCTGGGCGGGAACGTAGGCGGCTGCGTCGCGCCAGCGGATGCCGCCAAAGGTCGCGTCGGCGAGCGAGACGACAGGGTTGAAGTGTCCGCCGGACACGGGGCCGAACATGAGGATGATCGTGAATAGGCCCGCTGCGGTGGCAGCGGCGTTCTCGAACAGCTCCAGGCCCACATCGTTCGGGGAGAGCGTCTGCGCTGCGATGCCCGAGCCGATCACGAGCGCGGCGAGGAAAGCCGAGCCAAGCAGCTCGGCGAACAGACGGCGGGCGAGCGGCGGCGTGTCCGTCATGCTGCGACCAGGAGCTTGTCGGCGAACTCGCCGGGAAGCCCGGCCTTACGGACCTCGGCCGCCACGGCATCAGCGTCGTACTCGATGCGCTCGATGCTCACGGCCACGCTGCCGGCGTGCGGCTCAAGGACGGCGAAGGCTCCGCGTGGGTCGCCGTCCTTGGGCTTGCCGACCGAGCCGCAGTTGACGAACAGCACCCCGCCGTACTCGTGGACCCAAGGCATATGCGTGTGCCCGAACACGAGCACCGGATCGCTCTCGGCTGCCGCGAGCCGTTCATACAGCCGCGCGGGCTTGTCCTCGAACAGATACTCGTTCACCTTCCGCGGCGAGCCGTGGACTAGGTGAACATCGACGCTGCCGACCGGAAAGTGCAGGTCGAACGGCAGGTCACGCATGAAGTCCTTGGACTGCTGGGTTGTGTGCGCGAGTGTCCAGTCCACCGAGCGCTGTCCAAGCTCGCGGTCATGCTGCGTGACATACGCGCAGCCGCAATCCTCGAGATCGCGTGCGATGGCGTAGTCATAGTTGCCGTAGATCGTGGGGATGTCGTGCTCGGCGATCAGGGCGCAGACCTCGTTGGGGTGCGGGCCGTAGCCAACGAGGTCGCCGCCACAGAACGAGCTCTCGATGCCAAGCTCCTCGATCCGCGCGAGCGCAGCTTGCAGCGCCGGGAGGTTGCCGTGGATGTCGGTGATGACCGCAACAGAGTCGGTGCTCATGTCGTTCCTCTCGTGGCGATCAGCTCACACGTCTCAGGGCGCAGGCAGTCGCGGGCTTGCCGGTAGGCGAGCGCAAGGACGTGGGAGCGCACCCGCGCGCCGCTGAAGCTGTCGAGCACAGCCTCCGCGCAGGCGCGTATTTCGCCGGGGGGCTTGATGCTGCCGAACTCGCCATCGAGCATCGTTACGAGCATCCCGAGACGCTGATCGTGTGCGGTCTGGTCGGTGCGTATCTCCCCGAGTCGCGTGGCGATCAACTCGCGCACGCGGGCCTGGATGCCGTCGCGGATCGCTCGGACCTCAGCTATCGGCCTGCCAGCCGGGTCGGGGATATCCCAATCTTCGACGGTAGCCGGCACGTATGGGCAGGAGTCCCCGCAGCCCATCGTGATCGCCCAATCGGCGTGCAATTGCATCTCGACCGTGAGTTTCTTCGGCTTGCGTCCGGCCAGGTCAATCCCGACCTCGTGCATCGCCTCAATCACCGTGGGCCATATCTCTGCTGCTGGCTGGTTGCCCGCTGACTCGGCGCGAACGTCCTCGGGGCCGTAGCGCTCGAAGAACGCCTGCGCCATCTGCGAACGCCCGGCGTTGTGATTGCAGACGAACAGCACGTAGCGAATCGGCTGCTCGTCTCGCTGCTCCTTGCTGGTCGCGTCCTCGGTGGTCATGCAGCGAATCGTATTGCATCGACAGACATAAGTGTTATTGATATAAGTAGATTGATGCCAGTCGATTTGGAGCTGTCCCCAAAGCAGAAGCGCCCAGCAGGTGAGCGCTGTTGCGAGCCTGTCGTCTACCCCGACGTACAGCGCGACCACGCGCTGCGCATGGCCGAAGTCGCCAAGGCGCTCGGCGACCCGATCCGCCTACAGCTCGTGGACGTTCTGCGCAGGCACGCCGGAAAGGTCTGCGTCTGCGAGCTCGTGCCGCTGTTCGACATCGCCCAGCCAACGCTCTCCCACCATCTCAAGAAGCTACGCGACGCCGGGATCGTGGACTCCGAGCGACAGGGCCTATGGGCCTACTACTACGTCATCCCCGACGCACTAAAGGAGCTATCCGCATGGCTGAGCTGACCGCTGCCGAGACGACCGCCGAGGCCTGCTGCGCCCCCGAGCAGCAGGCCGATTGCTGTGAGCCGAGCACCGAGACCGACTGCTGCGACCCCACCCACGGCGAGGGCTGCGGCTGCGCCGCCGGCACCACCACCACCGCGACGCAAGCGGGCGACATGCGCGAGCAGGTGCGCGAGCGCTACGCCGCCGCTGCCGTCCAGGTCACAAGCATCGACCCCGGCGCCGGTTGCTGCGCACCGAGTGAGACCTTCGATGGCGGCAGCGAGGTCTTCGGCGCCGCGCTCTACGCGCTCGGCGACCACGAGCAGCTACCCGACACCGCCAAGCTCGCGTCCCTCGGCTGCGGCAACCCCACCGCCGTCGCCGAACTGCACGAGGGCGAGACGGTCCTCGACCTCGGCTCCGGCGGCGGCATCGACGTTCTGCTCTCAGCCAAGCGGGTCGGCCCGACCGGCGAAGCACACGGTCTCGACATGACTGAGGAGATGCTTGCCCTCGCCCGCGAGAACGCACAGAAGGCCGGCGTAGAGAACGTTGAGTTCCACAAGGGCTACATCGAGGAGATACCGCTCCCTGACGCGAGCGTGGACGTGGTGATCTCAAACTGCGTCATCAACCTCTCCGGCGACAAGCCGAAGGTGCTGCGCGAGGTCGCCAGGGTTCTGCGGCCGGGTGGGCGCTTCGCGGTCTCCGATGTGATCGCCGACGAGGACATGGACGACGCGACCCGCACCGACATGCAGGCATACACCGGCTGCATCGCCGGAGCGCTCACCCACGCCGAGTTCACCCAGGCGCTCGCCAACGCGGGCATGGTCGACGTTGAGATACGCGAGACCCACCGCGTACACCCGCAGGCAGCATCGGCGATCATCCGCGCCCGCAAGCCGATCGCGCAGGTGCCGACACCTCCGTCTTAGGCGCCTCGGCCGATGATCTGCGCGCCTTCGCCCTCGACGGCCTGACCCGCAGATTGAAGATCGGGCGTTCCCCTCGACGCCCTCTGAGCTGATGGGCATCACTCTGGGCGGCTGACCGAGTAGAGCGGCTTAGGCTACGCCCGGTCCACGCGCATACGCAAAGTGTTAGCGTATGGTACATGCCGCGAAACACTGTGGCTTACATTCGGGGCCGAGACGAAGCAAAACACCTACACGGCCGCGAGGTGGTGCGCGATGACTCATTGGAGAGAGCGCTCGAACGGATCTCGGCCGGGGAGTTCTCTGCGCTGCTGGTGGTGCGACTGGCCGCGATCGCCGGGTCGCTGCGCGAGCTGATCGCGCTGCTCGACTGGCTGGAGCGCGTCGGCGCTCGGCTAGTCGCGCTAGACGTGGGTCTGGATACTGGCTCAGCTCCCGGCCAGCTAACCGTCGCGGCGTTGAGAGAGACCGCGCGATGGGAGCACGAGCCGGGTCCAAATCGTCCGCCGCGCGGCCGGCCAGGACTGGCTTCCCACGCGCCCGAGCTGAGCGGACGAATCTCCGCGCTGCGCGAGCAGGGACTCAGCCTGCAAGCGATAGCCGACGCGCTGAACGCCGATAGAGTGCCTACACCGCGCGGCGGGAGACATTGGCGCCCGTCGAGCGTCCAGGCCACGCTGGGATACCGAAGGCCACCACCAGGCCCGCCGCTGCCGCTAGCAGCACCGCGCGCCACGAAAGAGCCGGGCGCACGCAAGCCACCAGCCGGGCCGCGTGAGCGCGGACCCGACCGGCGAGCGCCGGGACCACACGCGCGGGGAGGGCCTGGCGGACACCCGCCCCGACCACCCCACAAAAACGATCGGCCATGACCAGCCTGATCACCCGCTACGGAACGCTCGGCGTGTTCGCCTTGATGGTGCCCGAGAGTGCGTGCATCCCAATCCCAAGCGAGATCACGTTGCTGTTCTCGGGCTTCTCCGTGCGCGAGGGATGGATGACCTTCACCGGCGCGATCCTCGCTGCGACGGCCGGCAACCTCGTCGGCTCCATGATCGCCTACGGGCTGGGCGCCTCACGCCTACCGGAGCGCGTGCCCGTCGCCAGCAGGCTGTTGACTCGCTCTGAGGGCCTGCTCAAGCGACACGGAGCGCGGGGGGTACTGATCGCGCGGCTGCTGCCGCTGGCGCGCACGTTCGTCTCACTGCCAGCGGGAGCGCAGCGCGTGCCCCTGCCGGCGTTCATCACGATGACCACGCTCGGCTCGGCGCTTTGGGCGGCCGGCTTCATCGCTGCTGGCTTGGCGGCCGGCACAGCCTGGGCAGCGCTCAGCTCGATTGCTGGCCGGGTGCTTCTCGCCGCCGGGGCGATAATCGTGGCGCTCTTGCTTACGCGGCGACGAGACGGCTCACAGTAACGGAACCGCGGCAACTGAAGCAAGGGAGCTCCTCATTGGTGGGATCAACGTAACGCCAACCAGGCTTGTCGGCATAACCATAGGTCGTCGGGTCCGCCTGGCCGGGAGCCGCACTGCGAGCGTTTCATTGGAGCTCGGCGACCGACCGTGATGCACTAAACTTACATAAAAACCGACGAGTCGGTTTTACTTAGGAGAGCCGATGCCCAAGATCCGTCCCGAGACCCGCGTTGAGCGTCGCCAGCTGCTGGTTGACGCGGCGTGGCGGTGCGCAGCAATGCGTGGCTTTCGAGACCTCACTGTCGATGACGTTTGCGCTGCGGCCGGTGCGAGCAAGGGCGCGTTCTATGGGTACTTCAGGCAGAAGCAGGACCTGTTGCTCGCGCTGCTCGAGGACGACGCGGCTGCGCTCGATGGTGAGCTTGCGCAGATAACGCACAACAGCTCCTCGGGGATCGAGCGGGTGCGACGCTTTGCGCAGGTGATGCTTGCGCGTGGTGACGATCCGGCGCGTGTGCAGGTTCGCGCCGATCTTTGGGCTGAGCTGTTGACCGACGATACGGTGCGGGGCCGGCTTGCCGAGGCGACCCAGCGCAGACGGGAACTTGTGCGCTCGTGGATTGAGGAAGCGGTGCAGAGCGGCGAGCTGGTGTCGATCCCAACGAACGCACTCGCGTCGATCCTGCTCGCGCTGACCGACGGGCTGATGCTGCACGGCGCGCTTGACCCCAGCGGGTTTCGCTGGCGCAACATCCGCCGCGCGATCGACGTGATGCTAGCCGGCCTCGAGGCCGAATGACACCGGGGATGCCCGCCGCGCGAGAGGCAGGAACGGGTGGATTGCGTTGGCGAGTGCGCTTGCGGCGTTCGGTCCTCAATGGCTCGACGGGACTGACTGTGTTGGCGCTGCTTGTGGGCGTGGGCGCCGGTGTGGGAGCAGTCGCGTTCAGGTACATGATCCTCGGCGTCACCTACCTGTTGACCGGCCATCGTGACTACAGCGCCGCCGGGCACGCCGCCAACCCGTTGATACCGGGTCTCGGCATGTGGTTCGTGCTGATCGTGCCCGTCATCGGTGGCCTGATCTACGGGCCGCTCGTCTCGCGCTTCGCACCGGAGGCACGCGGTCACGGCGTGCCAGAGGTGATGCTCGCCGTCAACAAGCTCGGCGGGCGGATGCGCCCACAGGTGCCGATCGTCAAGTCGCTTGCCTCGGCGGTCTGCATAGGCTCGGGAGGCTCGGTTGGGCGGGAGGGGCCGATCGTGCAGATCGGCTCTGCGCTCGGGTCGCTGGCCGGCCAGATCATGCGCGTCCCGGAGTCAGAGCTGCGGCTGCTGGTCGCGTGCGGGGCTGCCGGTGGCATCTCAGCGACGTTCAACGCTCCGATCGCAGGAGTGTTCTTCGCGTTGGAGCTGATCTTGCGCAACTTCGAGACCCAATCGTTCGGGCTCGTCGTCCTCAGCTCGGTCGCCGCAGACGCGATCGGACGAGCAGCTTTCGGCTCACACCCATTTCTGTCGCTGCCCACGTTCAACTTCAACTCCCCGCTTGAGCTTGTCCTTTATGCGGGCCTCGGCGTGCTCGCCGCAGGCGTCGGGCTCGGTTTCGTGCGCGTCCTGTACACAGGCGAGGACATCTCAGACCGGCTGTGGGGGCATCGCCCGGACTGGCTGCGGCCCGCGGTCGGCGGTGTGCTGCTCGGGCTGCTGCTGCTCGCCGTCCCGCAGATGTACGGCGTCGGCTACCCGGTCTTGCAGAACGCGGTCGCCGGCCACTACCTGCTCCTCGCGTTGCTCGGCCTGCTTGCGGCGAAGGTGCTTGCCACGAGCCTGACAATGTGGATCGGCGGCTCAGGCGGCGTGTTCGCCCCATCGCTGTTCATGGGCGCCATGCTCGGCTCCGCCTACGGCGCCATCTTCCACCACCTCACACCGCACCTCGCCCCCGCCGCCGGGGCCTACGGGCTAGTCGGGATGGGCGCAGTGTTCGCCTCCGCCTCGCGCGCCCCGATCACGGCGGTCATCATCATCTTCGAGCTGACCGGCGACTACCACGTGATCCTGCCACTGATGTTCGCCATCGTCGTCGCCACCGCCCTCTCAAACGCGATCACACGCGACACCATCTACACGCTCAAGCTCCGCCGCCGCGGCATAAACCTGGACGCCTCGCACACAGCCAACCCGATGACGCACATCACAGTCGGCGAGGCGATGGACAACCCTCCACCCCCGCTGCGGCCACAACAGCGGCTAGGCGAGATAGTCGCGCGATTCGGCTCTGAGCGAACAAACGCCCTGCCCGTCACCGACCCGGACGGCAGGCTGCTCGGCATCGTCGCGGCAGGCGACCTGGAGCGCACGATCGCGCGAGACACAAACGGCCAGCGGAGCACCGCCTCGACACTCATGCGTGAGGCGCCCACCCTGCACGCGGACGACTCCCTAGAGCAAGCCATCCTCGCACTCGGCGCCACCGACGACGAGGCATTGCCGGTCCTCGCCCCCGAAGACGACCGGCTGATCGGATGGCTCACCCACCGCCGCGTCCTAAACGCCTACCGCCAGCATTGCGCTACCTAAATCTAAGGGCGTTCAAGCACAGTCCGCTCGGTGCGCTTCGTCAGTCGCATCGGGCCGTCGGGACGGCCTAACTGGACTCCCGCGAATGGCAAGTCGGCGGCGGTTGGTTTGGCTACGGGGTGAGGTCGTTGACTATTTGCGCGGCTGGGCGGATGTCGGATATTCGGGTCACGTTCGCGCCCGCGTACAGCGGTCCCGAATCAAGGAGACTGCGGGGTCCATCGTCCAGCGCCATCGGTGGGCCAAGGAACGGTAGTGATGGTCGCTGGATCGCAAGCCCGCGATCCTGGAGCCCTTCCGGGATACGCAGCACGACTGGCGCGGTAAGCCGGTTGACGAGCCTGATCCAGCCCGGTCCCTGCGGGTCGTGGCCGAGCCAGCGGCGGGTCGCAGCGTTCGGGATCACCCGATGCGGCGCGTCGGCCCACCCGAGCCCGAACAGCTCGGTCAGCACCGTGCTGTCGGCCTCCAGGCAGCGGCGCTTGTACTCAGGATGCGCTCGGCTCTCCTCGCTGAGAAGAAAGCGCGTGCCCAAGACGGCAGCGATCGCGCCGGCATCGAGTGCCTGGCCCACACCTGATTGGTCAACGATCCCTCCGGCCGCCAGAACCGGGACCTTGACCGCGGCCCGAATCCGCTCGACCAATTCGAGCACCGGCGTCGTACCGCGAACGTGCCCGCCGGCCTCGACGCCCTGGGCTATCACCGCGTCTGCTCCCGCCGCCTCCGCGACTCTTGCCTCGTCGACTGAGCCGCACTGGTGGACCCACGTGCCCCCAGCAAGCCTCCGTGGCTCCCCCCAAAAGGTGACGATCGCGTCGGCCTCCGCCGCGGCCTGCACATCGCCTGGCCGAAGAAGCGGCAGCACGAGATTGACCGCGATTGGTCGGCCGGTGAGCCTTCGGGCCGCAGCGAGCTCCTCAGCGATCGGTGCGCGGGCGCCCCCGATCGTCCCCAGACCGCCGGCCTCCGATACTGCCGCAGCGAGCTGATGACGAGCCACAGTGCCCATCCCCGCTTGAACGATCGGCGCTGGCAAACCACGGAAGTCGACCACGGCAGTCACCCGCGAGCAGCCTACCGCCTGGGGCGTATCATCGCCCACTCAGGAGTAACCATTTGAGAGATACAGACCAAGCCACACGATTGCCAGCGACAAAAGAAAGATGACAGCCTCAAGGACATGCCAGTTTGGCCGGCGGATGTGCCACACCAGCAGTACCCCGACAGCAAGGACGAGCGCGAGCTTGACGTGAAATGTCGAGTCGCCCCACAGGTCAAGATGGAACGCCATCGCGGTGCCGGTCGCCACCAGGACGAGCAGCGCGACGAGCGTGCCATAGCCGAACCTCCGCGCGATCAGGCGCAAGCTCTCACGATCGCCTGAGCGCCGTCCAACCGGCACCACCACGGCCGCGAGCATCATCTGGCCGCCCACAAAGAACGCCATCGCCAGCACGTGCAACCAACGCACGATGAACCAAACATGGCTCAACTGACGCAGACCCCTATGCCGCGGCGGTGTGGCTCGGATGTCCGGGGCCGGGCCACGGCGCCAAGCACAGAACGAGTTGGCACTCGCTGATCGCGCGTACCTCGTGGCGCTCGCCAGGGTCGAAATGGATCAGGCTCGGCGCGGACAGCGTTCGCTCGCTCGCGCCCGCGCTCACCAGCAGCTCGCCGCGTAGGACGAACACAAGCGCGTGCTCATGGACTTGGTGCTCCTGCAGAGCCTCACCCTGGGGCAGCAGCAGCGCGATCACACGATTCGCGTCCTCGTCGGAGCGAAGGATCTGTGGACGGTGCGCCGCGACACGCAGACGATCTAGCTCCCAAACCTGCACCCGCCCGATTCTAAGCGCAGGCAGAACCCAGCGGATAGCTTGTGCGGCCAGATGCCCGACACGGCCATCAAGATCGAGGATCTGCATGTCGTGCGCGGCGGACGCCCCGTGCTCCAAGGTCTCAACCTGCAGGTCGCCAGCGGGTCGGTGACGGGTCTGCTCGGCCCAAGCGGGTGCGGCAAGTCCACGCTGATGCGCGCGATTGTCGGCGTGCAGATCATCCAGGCTGGCCAGGTGGACGTGCTCGGCGAACACGCCGGCTCCCCAAAGCTGCGCCGGCGCGTGGGGTATCTGACACAGGCCCCGTCCGTCTACACCGATCTCAGCATCGGCGAGAACCTGCGCTACTTCGCCGCGATCCTCGATGTCGGCGAGCAGCGGATCGGCGAGGTCGTCCAGACGGTCGGCCTAGCCGGTCGTGAGCACCAGGTCGTCGCCTCGCTCTCTGGCGGGGAGCGCTCGCGGGTGTCGCTTGCCACTGCTCTGTTGGGCGACCCCGAGTTGCTGGTGCTCGACGAGCCGACCGTCGGCCTTGACCCCGTACTGCGCGCCGAACTGTGGAGCACCTTTCGCCAGCTCGCCCAGGCCGGCAGCACTCTGCTGATCTCAAGTCACGTAATGGATGAGGCCAGCGAGTGCGATGAGTTGCTGCTGATGCGCGAGGGGACGCTGCTTGAGCAGAGCACGCCCGAGCAGTTGCGCGAGCGCACCGGCGAGCAGGACCTCGGCCGGGCTTTCCTGACGATCATCAAGCAGGCGTCCAGGTGAGCGCCCACATCACACTCGCCACGGCCAGGCGTGTGCTCTGGCAGATACGCCGCGACCGGCGCACGATCGCGCTGCTGCTCGTCGTGCCTGTCGGGCTGCTCGTGCTGATGCGCTACGTCTTCGACGGGCAACCCAGCACCTTCCAGGCGATCGGGGCGCCGATGTGTGGCCTGTTTCCGTTCATCATCATGTTCCTCGTCACCTCGATCGCCATGCTGCGCGAGCGCACCAGCGGCACGCTTGAGCGGCTGATGAGCCTCCCACTCGCCAAGACCGACCTGCTCGCCGGCTACGGCATCGCCTTCGGTCTGCTCGCCGCGCTGCAGGCGCTCGTCGTGTGCCTCGTCGGGTTTCTGCTGCTCGGCCTGCACGCCCCGCACGGCGCATGGCTGATCGGGTTGCTCGCCATCGGCAACGCTGTGCTCGGCATGGCCCTCGGCCTGTTCGTCAGCGCGTTCGCGCGCACCGAGTTCCAGGCCGTCCAGTTCATGCCCGCGATCATCTTCCCCCAGCTACTGCTATGCGGGCTGTTCGTAGACCGGCACGAGATGGCCGGCGTCCTCTACGGGTTCTCAAGCGCGCTGCCGCTCACCTATGCCTACGACGCGCTGGCACGGGCCACCCACCCAGGCGCGCTCGGCGGCAGGGTCGCGCTCGATGTCGCCGTGATCGTCGGTGCGACGCTGATCGCACTGACGCTCGGTGCGCTCACACTGCGGCGGCGGACTGCGTGAGCGGAGGGCCGGGGGCTGGCGCGGTCGCCGGCACCGTGATGACCGGCACCGGCGAGGTCTGCAGCAGCTCGGTCGTGACGGTGCCGAGCGCCTCGTGCAGCCGCGAGTGCGGCTTTGAGCCGAGCACGATCGCGCGAGCATCATGGCGCTGGGCAGCCTCGATCAGCGCCGCGGCGGGGTCCTGGTCTGCGACGTGGGTCTCGAGGTCGATGTCGAACAGGGCGTCATCGCCCTCGAGCATCAGCTCATCGAGGATCGCGCGGCCCTGCTCGTGGCGCTCGCCCGCGTTGCTGAGCGGGGTTGGCGGCATGTGCTGTGACCGGCACGCATACACGATCACGAGCTTGCCGCCCGCGGCCAGCTCGCCTGCTGCCCAGCGCGCGGCGTGACGTGAGCTCTCGCTGCGGTCATAGCCGAGCACCATGCAGGGTCGGGCCATCCCGCCACTATCGCTGCTCGTGCGTGTCATGTCGGTGTCGTCTCGCGGTCCAGGGCGTCGAGATAGGGCGCCAGGTACTTGGTGGCGATCTTGCTCGGCGGCGACCAGCTCGGCGTATCGGTCAGCTCCGAGCTGAACCCATGCCCGCCCGTGATCTTCGCCGTCAAATACAGCGGCTTATCGCCGGTGAGCAGCATCCCGTGGATCACAGGGTGAAACGGCTCGGGTGTGACAGGCGCCCCAGCGTTTGCTGCGATCGACTGCGCCACCACGTCGGCCTGCTGGGAGCCAACGCCACCGTGCTTGACCGGGAACTCGGTGCAGTCCCCGGCCGCGTAGACGCCCTCGACATCCAGCACGTGCCCATAGCGGTCCACGCGCAAAAAGCCGTGTTCGCTCAAGGGAATGCCGCGCACGCTGGGGCCGTAGAGCTCGGGCAGAGCGATCACACGATCCACATGCAGCCGCCGGTCGCCGGGGTTGATGACCACCTCGCCCTCCTTGGGAACTTCAGCGTAGGCCGAGTGGATCGTCTGGACGTTCGACCGCACAAGCCGCTCTGTGACAGCGCCGCTCACGTTCTGCCCGAAGATCGCAAGCGGGCTGTCCTCGGGGGTGACGAGCGTGATCGCCACATCCATGTTCATGTCATAGGCGCGGCCGGCGGTCATCAGCGCAAGCTCATACAGCGGCAGCGGCCACGCCATCCGGCCAGGCGCCACGAACGCGAGGCTCTTGATGTAGCCGCCCTCGACATCCTGGATGATGCCGTGCAGGATCTCATCCATGCGGGCAGCGTCGATCGTGACCGCGTGCCGGTAGCGCGGAGTAGCCTTCGCCCCGAGCGCCAGCACCAGCGCGTCGTACTCCAGCTGCTCATCACCCTTGGTGTGGGCGACCCGGTTATCGGGGTCCACCCACGCCAGCTCGTCGCAGATCAGGCGCGCGCCGGCATCGCTGACGATCGGCGTAAGCGGGTAGCGGCGGGCGTTTCCCTGCGCGAAGGGCTCGCGCACGGTCATCGGGCGGTAGTGGAAGTCGGGGTTGGGTGCGATCACTGTCACGTCGGTCAGCTCCGGCGCGAGGTCGTGCAGCGCCAAGGCCGTCTCAAGCGCTGCCACGCCGCCGCCGGCGATCAGCACTCGCTGGGGCTCGGTATTGGGGATCGTAGTGTTCATGCTCATCACCTTATGGTCGCGTGTGGGCTTTGGCAGTCGAGGAAATCCGTGTTCGTCGCAGGTGGAAACTACGGAGCCGGCACATGGTTGGACGGTCGCACTCCCCACACCAACGCGCGGGCCACGTCCAGGCTCGAGAGGACGCCCAGCGGGCGGCCCGAATCCGGGTCGGTCACGATCAGATGCGAGCACTCGTGCTCGCCCATCAACTGTGCTGCGCGCTGGACCTCCTCGCCGGGCTCGATCGTGACGATCTCGGTCGCGGCGATCTCGCCCGCTTCCTCATCCATCCTGCCGGTGGCCGCGGCGCGCATCAGGTCGATGTCGGAGATGAGGCCCCACACGAGCCGCTCGCTGCGATGTGGCCGACGCGCAAGCCCGTCGACGACCACGCAGTGGACGGTGTTCTCGGCCATCAACGAGACGACCTCCGTCAGCGGCGTCTGCGGCGGACAGTCGATGATCCCTGGGTTCATTACGTCAACGACGGCAATTTCACTGAAATGGGCTGGCAGCGGCATTAGCTTTCCTCCTTGCGCATGGCTTGGTGTGGTCTTGAGATGAGGCTCTCACCAGGCGCGTGCTGTGCCATCCGCAGGAGCCGCGCGGAGCGGGTGCGTGTTTTCCTCGGATGCCCGTCGAGGCGCGAGGATCTCTACCGCGAGTGGCAGGCAGCGTGGTAGCACTCGCCCGAGGGCAGATCCATCTCTTGCTCGGCTGATGCGGAGGTCTTGCGTGGCCTGCCGTCCACGACGAGGATCATCGGCTCATAGGCGCCGATCACATCGCCGCAGTGCGCGCAATGTGGCTTCTCCGGCGTTGGGTTGGGTCTCTTAGAAGGGCTGGGGGGCTGGGGCATAACGCGCTCGGGGGGCGCCCTTCGGTCTGATCGACGCCCGCCGCTGAGCGTAGGTCGCCGACGGCCTGCTCTATCAGCGGAATCCCGCAATCCGGTGGGGCGGACTACGGGTAATCTTTGCCCCAAGATGACTGAGGACTCCGATGAGCGATGGCATCGACAGCTGCTCGATGTCGGGCAGGCGCTTGTCACCGAGCTCGACCAGCAGGCTGTGCTCGATCGTGTCCTTGAGGCCGCAAGGGAGATCACCGGAGCGCGCTACGCCGCGATCGGGGTCCTCAACGACGATCGCTCTGAGCTTGAGCAGTTCCTGACCGTGGGAATCGACGCGGAGGCCCACCGCGCGATTGGCGATCTGCCTCGTGGCCGGGGGGTGCTCGGCACGCTGATCGAACACCCCGAGCCGCTGCGCTTGGCCGATGTCGGCCAGCATCCGAGCAGCTACGGGTTCCCGACAGGGCACCCGCCGATGCGCAGCTTCCTCGGGGTGCCCGTCCTCGTCCGTGGCCAGGCGTGGGGCAACCTGTATCTCACCGACAAGCAGGACGGCGAGTTCACGCAGGCCGACGAACAGGCCGTCGTGATGCTCGCACGGTGGGCGGCCGTCGCCATCGAGAACGCGAGACTCTACGAGGTCAGCGAGCTACGTCGCCACGAGCTCGAGAAAGCCTTCCGCGGCCTTGAGGCCACGCGCGATGTGGCCGTTGCGATCGGTGGGGAGATAGCGCTTGAGCACGTGCTCGAGCTGATCGTCAAGCGCGGCCGTGCGCTCGTCGGTGCTGGCAGCCTTGTGATCATGTTGCGCGAGGGGGATGAGCTGGTCGTGCAGGCCAGCGCCGGGCACGCGCAGGACCCCCAAGGTGTGCGCCTGCCGATCGACGATTCGACCTCCGGGCAGGTACTCGAACGCGGGCGCCCGGAACGGATCACCGATGTCGCCGCCCGTCTGCGGATCGCTCCGCGAGAGTTCGGGGTCCCCGACGCTCAGACCGCGCTGCTCGTGCCGATGGTCTACCGCGGCCACGCGGTCGGTCTGCTCGCCGCGTTTGACCACGGAGCCGACCGCGGCGTGTTCAGCGAGGACGACGAGCAGATGCTGCGCACGTTCGCGGTCAGCGCCGCGACCGCCGTGGCGCTCGCGCAGAGCGTGCAGGCCGACCGGCTGCGCAGCTCGCTGGCTGCCGCCGACGCCGAGCGACGCCGCTGGGCCAGGGAGCTGCACGACGAGACGCTGCAGAGCCTCGGCGGGCTGCGGCTGCTGCTCGCCTCGGTGCTCGCCCAGGAGGACCTCAACCCGGCGCGCGGCGCGCTGGAGGAGGCGGCCGAGCACATCGAACGCGAGATCGAAAACCTGCGGGCGATCATCACCGAGCTACGCCCCGCCGCGCTGGATGACCTCGGCCTGCACGCCGCGATCGAGGCGCTGCTGGACCGCCACCGCGAGCAGAGCGGAGCCACGATCGACTCAGAGCTTGACCTACCCGCTCGCTCCACAGACCAGCAGGACATGGACAAGGAGATGCAGACCACCGTCTACCGGCTGCTGCAGGAGGCGCTCACGAACATCACCAAGCACGCCCGCGCCAACACCGTCCGCGTACTGGTCAGACAGAGCGACGGTGAGCTGTCGATCGAAGTGCGGGACGACGGTCAAGGATTCGACACCAGCGCTCAGAGCAGCGGCTTCGGGCTGCTCGGCATGAACGAGCGGGTCGCCCTGGCGGGCGGGACGCTCAGCATCCGCTCGGATGCCAACGGCACGCTCCTGGCCGCGTGCTTGCCGCTGCGCCCCTCAGCTTCCGCGGAAATCTCAGGTGCTCAGCAGGCTGCGTCGTAGCGCATAGCGCACCAGCTCCGCGCGGGTTCGGACCCCGAGCTTGCGGTGGATGTGCTCGCGGTGTGTCTCGATCGTGCGCGGCGAGAGGTGCAGTTTGCGTGCGATCTCGACGGTCGTGTAGCCGAGCGCGATCAGCCTTAGCACCTCGACCTCGCGCACCGTCAAACTATCGTTGGTCAGCGAGCGGTGAAGCGCAGCAAGGCGAGCTGCGACGCTCGGGCTCAGATATTCCTCATCGCCGGCAGCGGCACGCACCGCGTCGGGCAGGTCGGTGTCGGCATGATCCTTGGAGACGAACCCGAGCGCGCCGGCTGCAAGCGCACGCTGCGCGAAAACAGGGTTCTCCTCCATCGTGACGACCACGATCTGCGTGTCCGGGACACGCTCCCGCAGTTGGCCGATCGTCTGCAGGCTCGACACACCGGACATGGACAGGTCGAGCACCAGCACGTGCGGCCGGTGGCCGTGAACATGGGCAACAGCGCCCGTCAGGTCGTCGGCTTCGGCGATCACCTCGATGTTCTTCTCGCTCTCGAGCAGCCGTCGCAAGCTGCGGCGCATCAAGGCGTGATCCTCGGCCACGACGACCCGGATCGGCCCGGCGACATGCAGCGGCGATACATCCACAGAGACACTGGGAGCCAACTGCAAGCGTCCAGACATACCCCCACCGTATGTGCTGGCAGCAGCCGTGTTGAGCGGGGAAACGCCCTTACCCCTGGTGGGAAAGCACGGACTCAAAGACAGTCCGGTAAGCACCCTGGCCGCTCGCGCGAAGACTGGATCTGCCGGTCGACGGCGCGTGTCAGCGCCGCCGTCTGCGCCTGCACGCCTTGTTCGCAATCCAGTGCGAGCACGCACTCCTCGGGTAGCTCATCCAGCGTCTGGAAGCGATGAAACTGCGCAGCGACAACCTCTGGTGTTGCGTCTGAGACCCGGCTTGGACTCTTCATCCGGCTGGCGGCTCGCGCGAGCGCCGTCTGCAACCTAACCTGGCACTGCACGGCGAGGAAGGTCACGTCGTCGCGGCGAAGCAGATCAAAGAGCGCCGCACGCTCGCGGCGCGTGTGGCAGGTGGCATCGACGATCACCCCACCACGGCCCTCCAGGCGCGCGAGCGCCTCGCGGGCCAACGACTGGTAGACAGCGCGGGTGAAGTCCTTGGTGTAGTGCTCAGGTCTTGCGCGCTCGCTGACATCCACCCCCGCGAGACGCTTGCGCAGCACATCCGAGGAGACGACCGGCAGCCGTGAGCGGCGAGCGAGGTGAGCGGCCAGCGTCGACTTGCCGCTCGCCGCCGGCCCACAGACCACTATTACGACCGAGCCGCGAGCCCGCCAGCACAACCGCTCCGCCAACCCCCACAGACGCTCGGCCCGCGCCCGCTCCCGACGACGGAGCCCGCCGTGATGTGTGCCGGCTGCGATCAACGCCACCTTGGCGCGCACGAGCGCCCAATAGGCGCTGTAGAAGCAGCGCAGCCGCTCGCTGCCCGGATCACCACCCGCGTGACGGTAGGCGCGCACCAGTTCCCGCGCGGCCCACCGCCGGCCGTGAGCCTCCAGGTCCATCGCCAAGAACGCCAGATCGCGCGCAACGTCCATCTGGCGCAGCGCCGGGTCAAACTCGATCCGATCAACTACACGGACCTGCGGGCCGAGCAGTACATGCTCGCAGCGCAGGTCCCCGTGCCCATCGCGCACCAGTCCCCGCTCCGCGCGCCGCTCAAGCTCACAGGCATGAGCATCCACGAACGTCTCGCCGAACCCGCGCAGCGTCTCCACCCGCCAGGAGCCAGGGAAAGGCAGACGTTCAATCTCGTGCATGTTCACCCTCCAACTGTCCAGCAGCTGCTCTGGCCCGTCCGCGGCAAGCGCGGGTGAGCGCTGGTGAAAATCAGCCAGGCACTCAGCGACCTGCTGTATATGCGAGCGGGTAAGAGAACCCGCGCGGATCGCGCCCAGCAGCGAGTGCGCCTCCTCGAAGCGGCGCATCAGGACCGCGTACTCCACGGCATCGGGGGCCTCCTCCGGCGCGAAGCGAAACGCTCCCGGGCCGTGGAGTATCGCGCGCACCCCGAGATAGATGCCGGGAGCAAGCTCACGGTTGACGGCCACCTCCTCACGGCACGCCGCGCGCCTGCGCGAGAGCGTGCCGTAGTCGAGGAACGCGAGCCGCACAGGCTTCTTGATCTTGTAGGCACGCTCGCCGGCAACGAACACCCAAGAGGCATGGGTCTCGTGCACCTGCACCGCCGGGTGCCCTGGATACATCGCCGGATTGCCCAGGGCTTGCACGACTGACAAACCGGCCGCTCCGTCGCGCTCCGCGCCAGCATCCTGCTCGTAGTGGCGCGCTGTGCTCATAGGCTCAAGCGCTGCTTTCAGTCGGCGGCGATGCTCGCCGACACGTCTTCAAGGCTGGCTGGCTCGTCTGCGGCCGGCTCGCTGCCGCGTGGCATCACCAGCACCGGACAGTGAGCCTCCCTCATCACCGCTGCCGAGACGCTGCCGAGCAGCGCGTGACGCACCGGCCCATACGCGCGGGAGCCGAGCACAAGGAGATCCAGCTCACGGGAGCGCTCCACCAGCACATCAGCGGCGTTGCCTTCGACGGTCTGCGTGTGGACGGGTACGCCACTGGCGAGCGCTGCCACTGCGCTCTGCAGGCTCGCCTTCGTCGCCGCATAGGTTTCGGCTTCGAGCTCTGACACCATCGCCGCCTGCGCGGCATAGCTCCTGACGAACAGGCTCAGCCCGGACGCGGCGATCACGCTCAGATCGCCATCGAAGACCTGGGCGAGCTGATCGCCCAAGCGCAACGCCGCCTTGGCCTCGGCGGAGTCGGTATAGCCCACGCCGACACGGCGCAGCCCCTCGCCGGCGACGTAGCCGGCGGGCGCCACCAGCACCGCGCACGGTGCGCCGTGCACCATGCGCTCCATCAGATCGACGTGCAGATGACCGGCGATCCCCTCGCGCGCCGCGCCGATCACGATCAGCTGCGCGTTCTCATAACTGGCCA